>CBDUPB010000001.1:0-2061550 GCA_965369025.1 uncultured Phycisphaeraceae bacterium
AGAAGAAGAAGAAGAAGAAGACAGAGTAGCCCCACCCTACCCCTCCCACGAGTGGGAGGGGCTTCCGACCCATTGCCTATTGCCGACTACCCATTGCCCTCTTACTTCGCCAGCTCGCGCTTGAGCGCCTGCATGCAGGCGGCGGCGCCCTTGCCGCCGATGGGCTCGCCGTGGTTCAGCAGGCGGCCGTCGCGAGCGACGAGCATCATGTGGGGCGTCGCGCCGTCGGTCATGGCGATGATCGACGCGGTCGCGCCGCGCTTGTCGTAGTCGAGCGCGGGCCAGGGCATCTCCGCCGTGCGCATGTACTCGTACATCTCGTCCCGGCTCTTGTCCGCGCTGACATACACAACCTCGAAGCGGTCGCGGCTGGCCGCGTTGTCCTCGTAGAACTTCTTCACATCGGGCATGAGTTTGTGGCACCAGCCGCACCAGCCCGCCGCGTGGAGAACGAGGAAGTACTCGGTCGAGTCCTTCACCTCGACCGGCTCGCCCTTCGCGTTGACGAGGTTGCCTTGCATCGCGCCGACGAATCGCGTGCCGATCTCGTCGGGATGGTTCAGCACGCGGTCGCGGACACGGTCGACGAAGTCGGTGAACGAGATATCGAAGTACGAGCGCTCGACCGGCCCGCTCTCGGGGATGGCGGCGTACATGCCGAACATCGTGGCGCCGTTGCGCGTGGCGACGATGCGCCCGGGGATGAACTCGGTCCCGACGGGGTGGGAGACGCCGTTGTCGTAGGAGACGACCGTCGTGAGCGCGACGCGCTCCGGGAACAGGTCGTCGCGCTTGGCGAGGTCGGCGCGGGTGAGCGTGCGCATGTCCTCGGGAAGCGACTCGGCAACCCTGGCCGCCCGCTCGCCCACATCCGTCCAGTCGGGCTGGAGCATCATCAGACTCTGGTCGGCGGGCATGTAGATCACCACGCCGCCCGCTTCGAGACTGTGGACCCTCACCACATCGCCCGCCTTGATGTCGTTCGTGCCGTCGGACAGGTTGGTGTTGATGGTCGCCTCGCTCGGCCAGAGCAGGGGCAGATTCACGACCTGCCCGAAGGGCATCGGCTTGGGCGCCGCGGCCCCCTGCGCGACGACGACGGGCGAAAGGACAGCGCACAGCACGGCGAGCGAGAGCGGTCGGTTCATCTCTGTTCCTCCAGGGCGCCCGATCACGCTCGAGCGGGCGGAAAGTCTATTGCTGAACGCCGGGAGCGTTCCCGGATTGCCCGGGCGGGCGCGCCGGGGCTTGACTTATTCCCATAATCGAATATCTTATGGGCATGCCCCCAGCCGCCGTCACCAGCGATGTCTTCACCGCCCTGGCCGAGCCCAAGCGCCGGACGATCGTGGAGATCCTGGCCCGGGACGGCGAGATGACCGTCACCGAACTGGTGGACGCGTTGGCGATTCCCCAGCCGGCCGTCAGCAAGCACCTCGCCGTGCTTCGCGAAGTCGGGCTGGTGGATGTCGAGCCGCGCGGGCGGCTGCGCGTCTACCGGCTGAAGGCCGAGGCGCTCAAGCCCGTGCACGCGTGGGTGGCCGAGTTCGAGAAGTTCTGGTCGCACAAGCTCGATCGCATCAAGCGTCGCGCTGAGCGTGCGAAGAAATAACCGTCAAGGAGAGAGCCATGCAGAGCGTTGCCAGCGAGATTCGGTCGTTCCATGTGGAGCAGGAGGTCACCATCGAGGCCCCGACCGAGGTGGTGTTTGAATCGATCCTCGCCGAACTCGGGCCGGGGAGCGAGATGCCCGACGGCACGGCCTTCCCGATGCAGTTCGAACCTTGGCCCGGAGGCCGCTGGTTCCGCGACCTGGGTGACAACAAGGGCCACCTGTGGGGGCATGTACAGGTGATCAAGCCCCCCACCCTGCTGGAGATCTGCGGCCCGATGTTCATGTCGTACCCGGTCTCGTCGCATGTGCAGTACCGGCTCACGCCCAAGGCGGGCGGCACGCTGCTCACGCTCAACCACCGCGCGCTGGGCATGATCCCCGACGACCACGCGGAAGGCGTGCACGAGGGGTGGGCGCACGGGCTGAAGCGCGTCAGCGAGATCGCGCTCAAGAAGTACGCGGCGCTGCGGGGGAATTGACGTTCCGCACCCTCTCCCGCTGGGAGAGGGTGGATGCGAGCGCGGCGAGCAGCCGGGTGAGGGCGGCTTAGACCAAGAGAGGACTACCGACTCGCGCGAAGCGGCCTGAGTCCTCGATCGGCTCTACCCCTGTTGATCTCACGCAGGACCACCGGATGCGTGCTGAGCACGCGATGCAGACACCACGGGCGCACGCCCAAAGCCCCGGCTGCACCTTTGAGTCGCCACTCCCGGAACTCCATCGCGTCGAGCGCTCGCACCGTGAACGCGGGAAAGTCTCGGTGCTTCGCAAGATCGCCGCGCAATCGACTCGGATCGTCCGGATCACGCCACCATTCGTCACGAGACTGCGCATAGTCGAAGCGTGTTCGGATCGTTGCGGCGAGGTGCAGGCGAAGGCGCCAGACGGCCCGCCTGCGGTGTGCATCGTTCGCGTGATCAGAAAGCTGATGCCCAACACCCGACGGTGTGTGCACGAGCATCGCGCCAGTATTCTCGCACTCGCGCAGGAACTCTTGCTCAGGAATTGCGGCGGGGTGGAACACTTGAAGTAACCGTGCAAAAAGATCGCCCTCACCCGGTCGCTGCGCGACCACCCTCTCCCAGCGGGAGAGGGTGCGGATCAGGCCCTCCCCTCAACCCCTCATCAACTCCGCGATGATCTCGAGCCCGGCGGTCAGTTTCTCTTCGGGAGCCGCGAACGACAGGCGGAAGTGCGTGTCCTTGCGGCTGAAGACGCCTCCCGGGATGATGAGCACGCCGCGCTCGATCGCCTTCTCGACGAACTGGGTTCCGGTCATGCCCAGCGCGGGCGGGACCTTCACGAACGCGTAGAACGCGCCGGTGGGCGTGGCGAGTTCGGTGAGATCGCCCAGCGCGCTCACCACCATGTCGCGCCGGCGCACATACCCCTTGATGATGTCGCTGATGTCGGCGTCGAAGGCGGCGACGCATCCCCACTGGGCCATGCTCGGCGCGCACACATAGGTGTACTGCTGCATCTTGGCCATGTGCTCGATGAGCGCCGAAGGGCCCATCGCGTAGCCCATGCGCCAGCCCGTGGCGCCGTAGTTCTTCCCGAACCCGCGGATGACGAGCACATTCTCCCAGGGCTTGCTGAAGCCCTCGCGCACGCGGGCGGCGCTCGGCGCGCGGCCGGGGAGTTCGCTCTCCCCCACCTTCGGGAACACGAACCCGTCGTAGATCTCGTCGCTGATGAGCAGCACATTCTTGCGCGCGCACAGATCGGCGAGGTCGTCGCATTCCTGCTGGGTCATCGTCACGCCGGTCGGGTTCCCGGGCGAGCACGAGAGCACGAACTTGGTGCGCTTGTTGATGAGCGGCTCGACGCGCTCGGCGGTGAGTTTGAAGTCCGGGTAAGTGTCGGCGAAGACGGCCTTGGCGCCGATGAACTTGCCCTTGTTGGGATAGAGCACGAAGTACGGGTCGGCGACGATGTACTCGTCACCCCCGTCGAGGAGCGCCATGGCGCTGAGCATGAGCGCGCCGCTGGTTCCCGCCGTCACGATCGCGCCGTAGCCGTCGGCGATCATCGGACCGGCGCCGTCGGTACGCGCGGGCCAGCCGAGGTGCGTGTGCGCGTCGTCGCGGATCTTCTCGAGCAGCGGGGGGATGCCCTGGGTCAGGGTGTACCCGTTCTTGTCCTGCTCGATGGCCTCGATCGCCGCGCGCTTGATGGGTTCGGGGACGGCGAAGTCGGGCTGACCGATCGAGAGATTGATCGGGTTCTTGAGTTTCGCGCCGAGCTCGAAGACGCGGCGGATGCCCGACGCGTCGATGCCCTTCGCACGATCACTGATCAGCGCCTCGATATCCATCGGACCCGCTCCCTTGCAGACCTCGCGCGCAGCGCGGGAAAGACAACGCCCGCGAACGGCTCGCGGGCGTGTGAAGTTTCGAATGGGCGTCGCGCGTCATGAGCGCGACAGATCGGCGCCGTCGGCTCAGCCGACCTTGCCGCGGCGGTTGCCGGTCTTCTGCATCCCGATCACGGGCTTGACCTTGGGATCGAAGCCCTTGGTGGCCTTGAGGCGCTCGATGCGCTCCGTGCGGGTGAGAACATTGCGGTGCGACGACAGGTTGCCGCCGGTCTTCAAACTTGAGTGCAGACTCATCGCCGAGCTCCAATCAGGATCTTCAGGTAGCCGCCCGGGCCGAAAGCGGCCGACCGCGTGCGGGAGCCCCTCAGAGGGGTCCGCATAGTAGGCGCGGCCCCGCGAGCGGGCGTCGAGCGATCAGCGCCCGGAATACTTTCGCGCGTACATGTCCGAGAAATCGGTCGGGCCCTTCTCCTGCACCCGGTACAGGCGCCCGAGTTCGAGCACGCGCGACTTCAGCCGCGCGGCCTCGGGGGAGTTCCCCGAGCCCTCAAAGCCTGCCGCGGCGATGATCTCGCGGAATCGCTCGCTGTTGGTCTCCACGATGGCGACGGTCACGCCGTTGGCCATCAGAAAGGCCGCCGCCCGCCTGGCCTCGTCGGGGCCGAGCCGGGCGATGACCCAGTAGTTCATGCCCACGACGCGTGGGTCCCGGTCGAGGCCCGCGGGGACCTCCTGCTGGCCGCCCGTCGCCTGCCTGGGCGGAGCCGCCTGCTGGGGGGGCCTCGTCACGGGCTGGACGGGCGGATTCGTCGACGCGGCCTTGGTTCCGACCGGCCCGCCCGTGGGGGCGTTCAGGGGGTCGACCATGTCGAGTTGCGCGTTGTTGATCCGTTGACGCTCCTGGTCCGCCTTGGCGATCGCGTCGCGTCGGTTGTACCCGACGAGGTAGCCGACGACCGCCAGCACGAACGCCAGCCCCACCGCGATGATGACATACCCCACCGGGATGCGGAGCGTCCGGGAGCCCATCTGCCACCACGAGAGCCCGCCCGACCCCGGCGCCTTCGCCGAGTACGCCGCCCGGGCGCCATCCGTGCCGGACCCGGACGAGCCGGGGCCGGTTCGGAACGCCCCCCCGGGGGGAGGTTCGCGGATCAACTCCAGCAATGTCGGGCCTCGCCGCTTTCGCGCCATGACCCCCATTATCGGTTCTTCCTGCCCTCTTGCCAACTCGACCCCGAGAGTTCCTGCGAATCCCCACTACCGGGTCATCAAAATCACCGAGGCGATCGCGGTCGTATCGGTGTGACTCAACGAAACCATCCACACCGCCTCGGCGCCCCCCGCTTGCGCGCAGCGCTCGGCCGCGAACCGCGCCAATTCGCCGCGCACCGTCAGCGTCGGCGCGCCGCTGGGCAGGGCCCCCACCTCGGCGTCGGTCCACGCGATCCCGCTCCGCCAGCCCGTGCCCACGGCCTTGAACGCCGCCTCTTTCGCGGCAAAACGGGCCGCGTACCGCTCGAAGCGCCGCTTCCCCCCCGCGTCTGCGTACGCCCGCTCCCCGGCCGTGAACACGCGCTCAAGGAACCGCTCCCCCTGCTCCTCGATCGACCTGCCCACGCGCGCGACATCCGCGAGGTCCACCCCGTGGCCGACGATCCACGCCCCTGTCACCGATGGGTCGAACATCCGCCGCGCTCCTTCGCGTTGCAGCGTACCGCCACAGATTCCCGATAGCACTACAGCGATGCCCTCCGAACTCAAGGCCATCATGAAGCTCGAAGTCCCCCTGATCGTCGAGA
Organism: uncultured Phycisphaeraceae bacterium; assembly: GCA_965369025.1. Classification (GTDB taxonomy): domain Bacteria; phylum Planctomycetota; class Phycisphaerae; order Phycisphaerales; family UBA1924; genus JAHBXC01. The sequence goes on from CBDUPB010000001.1 coordinate 5,738, forward strand.
TCGGACGGCGTCGGATGACCGTTTCCCAGGTCACCTCGCTCGCGCCGGGGGCCATCATCGAACTCCCCAAGCCCGCCGAGGACGAACTCGAGATCCTCGTCAACAACAAGACCGTGGGCACCGGGCTGGCCGTCAAGGTGGGCGAGAACTTCGGCGTCCGCATCGCCTATGTCGGGGATCTCCAGCAGCGCATCCTCGCGTTGGGCGCTCAGAAACCGTCGCCCACCGATGACAAGGGCGACGACGAGGCCGCCGCCCTCGCCGAGGCGCTCCTCGCCGGACAGCGCTGACTCGGCCGCTCCCTCAGAGCCGCGTTCGGCAGAACGCGGCGCGGCGGCGACTGATCATGCAGAATCTCTCGTTCTGACCACGCGTCCGCGCCCTCGGTTCGCGCGGAGGGCTCTGATTGAGGACGAACAACCCCTCCCCCTTGCTCAATTCTTCAAAATCCGCAACGATGCCCCTTCCAATGACCCGCTGAACGATCCACGGCCCCATCTCGGACCCGGAGTTCTCCCCAATGGCCGACTCGATGCCTCCCCCGCCGCCCAGCCAGAAGCGCGGCTTCTTCGCCGACCTCTTCCAGCGCGACTACCCCGAGGTCTCCCTCTCCACGATCATCTTCGGCGTCATCGTCGGCATCGTGATGAACGCCGCCATCACCTACGCGGGCCTCAAGATCGGGTTCACGATCGTCGGCAGCGCCATCGCCGCCGTCCTCGGCTTCGGCGTGCTCCGCGGCATGCTCCGCAAGGGCACCATCCTCGAGGTCAATGTCGGGCAGACCATCGCCTCGGGCATCAACGGCCCGTGCTCGGGCGTCATCTTCACCGTCCCCGTGCTCTTCCTCCTGGGCATCCCGCTCGTCACCGAGTCGGGGGCGCCCAACACCACCTTCTGGCTGCTCACGATCTCCGCCGTCGCGGGCGCCATCCTGGGCGTCGCGTTCATCATCCCCCTGCGCAAGCAGATGATCGACATCGAACGCCTCCGCTTCCCCAGCGCCACCGCCGTCGGCGCGATCCTGAAGTCCCCGGGCGCCGGCGCGAAGAAGTCCATCATCCTCGTCATCTCGATCGTCATCGCGGCGCTGCTCAACGCGCCCGCCGTCATGCCGCAGATCCGCTTCGAAGCCTCGCTCAACAAACTCGACGAACTCGTCCACGACGAGAAGATCTCGTACGAGGACGCGCTGCGCACGCGCATGATCGCCGGCTGGATCGACGCCCAGTCCGCGCCCTCCGAGGTCATCGCGCACGGCGAGGCGCTCTACGCCGTCTCCGAAGCCAAGGCCGCGCTCGACAAGGCGCGTGAGGCGGACCCCGAGGCCTCAGACAACAAGGCCCTCGAGCGTGCGTACGAAGAGGCCAAGGTCACCGCCGACGAACGCAAGGGCCACGCGCTCACGCAACTCGCGAGCGAGACCGCCGACGGCCCGTACTTCGTGTCCGACTACAAGAACGACCTGGCGATCCGCGCGTACTCCGCCGCACGCGGCGTCTCCGTCAAGCCCGACGGCGATGCCCCGGGATATCAGTGGGAAGACCTCCGCTCGCGCAAGGCGGGCTGGGCCACCGCGCCGCTGTGGGGCTACTCCGACCTGAACATCCGCGCCTCGCGCAAGACCGACGAAACCGTCCCGCCCGTTGACTACGCCTACGACGGCGTGACACCGGGCGAGAACGACGACCCCGTCCTCGCACGCTCGGTCGACTACGACCGCAACGGCCGCGGCGACCTGCTCGTCACCGACGACCGCATCGATGTCGGCCGCATGCTCGGGCTCCCGCCCCAGATGCAACTCGTGTTCGCCATTGCGCCCTTCGCGCTCGGCGCCGGGTACCTCACCGGCCGCGCCGGGCTCTATGTCCTCGCGGGCGGCATCCTCGCCTACCTCATCCTCACCCCCACCATCTTCTCCCTCGGGTGGATGCCCGAAACCGTTTCCGCGTACGACGCGCCAGGATACGGGTTCCTCAACATCAATCGTCCGCTCGGCATCGGCCTGCTCCTCGGCGGCGCGATGATGGGCGTGCTGTCTTCCCTGCCCGCGATCCGCGAGGCGTTGCGCTCCATCATCGCCGCGCGATCCTCCTCCGTGGGCGGCGGCTCCGACGAACTGGGCTTCAAGGTCATTCTCGCGGCCGGCATCGCCTCCTTCATCGTCCTCTTCCTCGCGGCCGACTTCGCCCACAAGGCGCCCATCAACTCGAAGGACCCCGTCACCGCGGAGGTCTTCGATCACGCCGCCGTCAAGATAGACGCCAACGGCTACACGATCGGTTTCGCCTCGCAGGAGACGGCCGACACCTACCTGAACACCTGGACAGAGCAGCAACAGAACGACTACCTCCTCACACGCAAGGCCGATAAGCCCGGCGTGCTGGGATGGATGAACCCCCACCTCCGGGCCGCCCTCATCGCGATCATCGGCGCCGCGTGGATCTGGTTCGCGGGCATCATCATCGCGCAATGCACGGGCATGACCGATTGGTCGCCCATATCAGGCATGGCGCTCATAACCATTGTGCTGGTGCTCGTCCTCGCCGGACGGGCAGACATCATCGGCGCGCTCATCATCGGCGTGGCGCTGTGCGTCGCGATCACGCTTGCTTCCGACATGATGGCCGATCTAAAGACCGGCTACATCGTCGGCGCGCAACCGAAACGCCAGCAGGCCGTCGAGATGTTCATGGGCGCCATCGGCCCGTTCGTGTCCATGTTCACGCTCCTGCTCATCGCGCAGGCCAACATGGCCAAGTTCGGCATCCCCATGGGCGCCGGCACCGACACCACCGCCCCCCAGGCGCAAGCGCTGCAAGCCATCATCACCGGCGTGCAGGGCGGCGACATGCCCTACCTGCTCTACGCAGGAGGCGCGATCATGGGCGCCATCCTCGGGCTCGGCGCCTTCGCCGGCCTCGGCGTGCTGGTCGGCCTCTCCATGTACCTCCCGATGTTCTACATCGCGACCTACGGCGTGGGCTGCGTCATCAACATGCTCGTCGCCAAAACCAAGGGCCGCACATGGGCCGAGGAATGGGGCGTCCCCGTCGCCGCAGGATTCATCGTTGGCGACGCGATCCTCGCGCTCGGCGTCAACCTCATCGTTCTCGTTCAGGCACAGTGATCAGGCAAGCCGCCACCCTTCAAGAGACCAACCCATGAAATCCCTCGGCAACCTTCTCATGGTCGTCTGCCTCATCAGCGGCTGCCTCTCGATGGCCACCGCCTACCGCCCGCGCCCCACGCAGGCCGTCGTCGACCTCACGCAGACCGCACCGGCCGGCGCACGCGAGAAAACCGACGAAGAACTCGCGCAACTCCGCGGCGACCTCGAATCGGGCAAGATCACCGCCGAGCAGTACACCCGCCAGCGCGACGCGCTCGTCCCTCTCGTCACCGCGGGCGAGTCCATCACCGCCGAGCAGGTCGAGCAGATGCGCACCATGGACGACACCGGCGCGCCGACCGCGCGCTTCGTGAAGGTCCAGGAGTTCTCCGTGATGCGCTGGCCCTTCGCGTGGCTCTTCGCGGTCTCCGCCCTCGGCCTCTTCGCGGGCGCCATGCTCGTGCGCACCGCCACCAAGAAAGAACTCGCCGACAGCGCGCTCTCCCCGGGCGTCGAGGGCGAGCACAAGGAGGGCGACCCCGCCTACGCGCTCGCGCAGACCCGCATCGCCTGCGAGGAACTCCTCCGCGATCTCCCCTCCATGGGAACCGAGAAGCAGCAACTCGACGCGATCGTCGAACGCCTGGGCGATGCGCAGAAGAATCACCTCGCCGCGTTCGTTGACGCCCGCCCGCGCCTCATCGCCAAACTCGGGATGGGCGGCTACGCGGAACTCATGGACCGCTTCGCCGCAGCCGAACGCCAGATCAACCGATCCTGGTCCGCCGCGGCGGACGGCTACCACGCCGAATCCATGCGGTGCCTCCGCAACGCGCCGCCCATGCTCGCCGAGGCCGAGAAGAAGATGTGATCAGTCCGGCGCCGCCTGCGCATCGATCCACTCGAGAATCGGCTCGAACCGATCGCCGGGCAGCATGGTGAACATCAGCACATGGCCCGTCAGCAGTTGCAGCCGCGAAGGCCGCCCCAGGGCGCGCCAGAGCGTCTCGCCCGTCGCCGTCGGGACAATGTCGTCGAGCGTCGCCTGCACCATCAGCGTGGGCGTGCCGCGCAACTCGCCCGCCGCGCTGAGCGGATCGAGCCGCGACGCGCGCACATACGCCTCGGTCGCTTCATCCGCGGCGTCCGAGTGATCCCACGAGTCGTGCGGCGTGCCCTGCGCCTTAATGAGGCGCAAGCCGCGAAACATCCCGCTCCGCCGCGCGACCGTCATCAGGTCGCCGCCCCCGCCGATCAGCACCGCCGCGTCGAACGCGCGCGGTTCGTCCGGCTCGCGCAGCCCGCGCGCCAGCCCCGGCGCCGCGATCGCGCCCAGACTCGACGCCACCAGCACGCGCGGCCGCTCGGGCACATCGCTCCACGAACCCTTCGCGTGCGTCAGCGCCGCACGCACCGCGTCGCTCCACTCGATGAACCCGTCGTCCGCGATCGTCGCGAGCAGTTCCCCCGCCTCGCGCGGATCGCCGTCCACCTTGTCGAGCAGCACCTTCCGCCCGCCGAGCAGCGCCTTGCCCGACTGGAACACCCCCCAGGGCGGCTGCACGATGAGCAGGGCCCACCCGTCGTCGCGCATCGCGGCCGCCATCGCGTATTCCTCGCGCGTCAGCCCGAGCATCCCCGTGCAATACAGCGCGATGCCGCGAGCCGTCTCGCCCGGTTCAAGCGTCGGCCGCGCGAGGATCATGTAGGTGATGAATCCCAGCGGCCCGCGCTCGTGGATCTGTTCTTCGGGCAGGTCCTGGCGCCGGCTCACATAGAACATCCGCTCGCCCACAAGCGATTCGCTCCACGAGGGCGACCGCTCGCCGCGCTCGGTGAGGAACAGCGCGCCGCGGTCGTTGCGCAGGATCAACTCCATCGGCGACGACTCGCGCGTCCCCTTGAGCAGGAACGCGAACTCGCCGCCCGTGTCGTCGCGCACGATCTCCGCTTCCATCGGCTCGAGCGATTGCACCGAATCGCGGAGCCACACCTCAAGGTCCCCCGACGCTTCCGGGGGAGGTATGCGACCCGGGCGCTCCCATCCGTCTATGTTCGAATCGAGCCGCGTCGCCGACGACGAATCCGCGAGCGCGCGATCGCGCCATTCCCACTTCGCGCACCCGGCGCCGATGGCCGCCGCCGCACACGCCGAGATGATCGCGATCCGCCGCACGCCTGTTCGCATCGTGAATCCTTGCCCCTACGCGGTCCGATGTCGCGTCGCGCAATCCCCGCGCACGATCAATAGAACACGATGTCGAAAATCCATTCGCCCTTCGCGTCCCGCTCCCACACCAGTTCCGCCGTCGCGCGGAGCCCCTTCACGATCACGCCGGGCGGCTCCGAGTTGTCCCTCGGACGCACCATCGAGATCGACGACTGCCCGCGCCCGCGATCCGGCGGCGGCGCACGGAACAACTCATCGTCGTCCGCGCGCATCTCGGTCACCGACCCGTGCTCGCTGGTCATCGTGAGCACGAACCCGCGCCGCTTCATGTCCTCCTGGAGCGCGCCGACCGAGCCGATCGGGACCTTCTCCGCGTGGAGCGCGCCGATGCCGTGCCCCATGAACTCGAGCCGCTCCTCGGCCGTCGAGAGCGCGTCGGGGTCGATCTCCTCGAGCATGTACTCGGTCCAGAGTTTCTCGAACGCCTTGAAGTCCTTGGTCTTGAACGCGCGCTCGAACGCCTGCTCGGGCTGCAAACCCTGCGCGAGGGCGCCGAGATAATCCTCGAACGGCCCCGCGTATCTCCCACGGTTCGCGTGCACGAGGAAGTGCGCCATCGCCCACGCCTGGTCGTACATGAGCGCCGCCCGGCGATCCCCGCCCGACAGGCGCTGGTTCCACTGCGCGTTGCTCATCGTGAGCATCTCGCCGAAGGGGAACACATCGTCGTTGCGGATCGCCTCACGGATCCGATCGAGCCGTGACTTGGGCGCGAGACCGGTCTGCATCGTGCGACCGATCATCAGCCCCTCGCCGAAGTACTCCGCCAGCCCTTCGTTCGCCCACTGGGGCATCGTGTCGCCGATGCGCTGGTGCGCGAACTGGTGGAATCCCTCGTGCTGGAGCGTGTGGATCATCCGCCGACGGTCCTGCCCCTCAAGGAAGGTCGCCAGCGCCGTCTCGTTGTTCGTGCGGAAGAACACGCCGCCCGTGTTCCGCGCGTTGAATCCCTTCTGCGCGAGCGCGGCGTGGTAGTTCTCAACCGTATCAAACAAATACAGCCGGACCGGCTTGCTGTCTTTCGCCTTGAAGGCCCGGAGCCGGTCCGCGTACTCGGTGAACACGCGGTCCATGTGCTGCGCCAGCGGCTTCGCGACCGAATCGGGCAGGTTGGTGAACACCTCGTACTGCTTTGTTCTGAACGAGCGAAGCTGGCTGGAGATGTCGCCGTTGGGCTGGTTCGTCTGAGGCCGCGTGTTCCGCGAACGCTGCGCGCTCGCCGAGGGGGCCATCGCGCCGAGCACAAGGCCCGCCGCCAGCACGCACGCTCCGAGTTGCTTCATGCCGCGCATCGTCCGCCTTTCGTTCCTGAAAGGACGCCCGACACCCCCGCTTCTGTCGCGGTTTCGGGCCGCCCCGGTCACTCAGCCGAGTTTCGATGACGCGAATGTACGGGCAGTCGCGGCCGCGTCAACCACCTTTGACGGATCTGTGCCGCCGCCCTGGGCCCCGTCGGGCCGCCCGCCGCCCTTGCCCCCCACCACCGCCGAGACCTCGCGGACCCAATCGCCCGCCTTGAGACCCCTCGCGATCAGCGGCTGGGCCACCTTGGCCACGATCGTGACCTTGCCCTCGGCCGCGTCGGCGCTGAGCAGCATGATCGCCGCCCCGCCGTGCTTCGCCTGCACCGCGTCCATGGCCGCCAGCAACGCCTCGCGGTCGGACCCCGCCGGGATCTCGGCCACGATCACCTCGCCCGAGGAATCCGCCGCCACCTTCTTCGCCATCTCGACCGCGTCGCCCCGCCCCGCGGCCGCCTCCTGCTTCCGCGCCTTCTTCACGATCTCCTGAAGATCCGCGATCGCGCGCTGGGCCTTGCGCCGCAGGACATACGGCAGCGTCATCGCTTCCATCTGCGCCTGCAACTGCGCCACCTCATCCACCAGCGACGATTCGTCCGCGACCTTCGCCGCCTTCGCGCGGTCGAGCAAGCGATGCCCCGCCTCGATCGCCGCCTCGGCCTCGGCGCCCGTCACCGCCTGGATGCGCCGCACGCCCTTGGCGACGGCCTCTTCCGCGGTGATCGCGAACGCCTTGGCCTCGCCCGTTCGCGAAAGGTGCGATCCGCCGCAGAACTCGATCGACATCTCGCGCCACTGCGCATTGGACGGATCGTCGAGCAACTGCTCGATGGACGCGCCCACGCTCACGACGCGCACCGGGTCGGGGTACTTCTCGCCGAACACCGCGCGGAGCCCGCCGATCGCCTTCGCGTCGGCCAGCGGCGCCACGCCCGCGTGCACCGGCATGTCCCGCTCGATCCGCTCGCGCACCAGCGCCTCGGCCCGCTCGACCTGCTCCTCGGTCAGCGCGCCGCTCGCGGTGAAGTCGAAGCGCAGCCGCTCGGGCGAAACGAGCGATCCCTTCTGATCGACCTCGCCGCCCAGCACCTCGCGCAGGGCGAGGTTGAGCAGGTGGGTCGCGGTGTGGTTGGCCATCGTGGGAGCGCGCAGGGCCTCGTCGGGGTCGCATTCCACGCCGTCGCCGACCTTCAGCGTCCCCGCGCGCAGGCGGCCGATGTGCAGCACATACCCACCGAACGCCTGCGTGTCCTCGACCTCGAAGCGCGTGTTCCCGGCGCCGAACTTGCGGATCGCGCCCGTGTCCCCCACCTGCCCGCCGCTCTCGGCGTAGAAGTTGGTCTTGTCGAGCACGAGCCCGAAGCGGTCCTCGAGCCTCGTGCCGCTCGCGACGATGTCCTCGTCGAAGTCCGTGCCGTTCCAGATCGCGCGGACCGTCGCGCGGATGGGCTTCATCTCGTACTTGAACGAGTCGTTGGTCGGCTTCACCGAAAGGTGCTTGAGTTTGGCGGTCTCGTCGCCCGAAAGTGCGATGGGTTTCTCGCCGTCGGCCTTGCCTCCCGCGCGGCTGCGCTCACGCGCCTCGGCCATCAGCTTCTCGTAGCCCTCGATGTCCACGCTCATACCGCGCTCGCGCGCCATGACCTGCGTGAGGTCGATGGGGAAGCCGTAGGTGTCGTGGAGCATGAACGCGTCGCCCGCAGCGATGCGCTTGTTGTCTGCACGCGTCGCCGCATCGCCGAACATCGCGATGCCGCGATCCAGCGTCCGCCCGAAACTCTCCTCCTCCTCGCGGATCACATCCATCACGCGATCGGGGTTCTTCTTCAGTTCCGGGAACGCGCCGCTCATGTGAGCGACCACCGTGGGCACAAGATCCGCGAGGAAGCCGGGCTTCGCGCTGAGGTGCTGCGCGCCCTGCACCGCCGCGCGGCGGAGGATGCGCCTCAGCACATACCCCCGGCCCTCGTTGCTCGGGACGGCGCCGTCCGTGATCGCGAAGGTCAGCGTGCGGATGTGGTCGGCCACCACGCGGTACGCGATGTCGCGCGCGCCCTCCATCGAACCCTCGTATTTCGGCGCGCCGGTGATCTTCGCGGTCGCCTCGAACAGCGGCGAGAACGCGTCCGTGTCGTAGTTGCTGTCCGCGCCCTGGAGCACGCGCGTGATGCGCTCGAGGCCCATCCCGGTGTCAACATGCTTCGCCGGGAGCGGACGCAGGCCCGTCTCGGAGCGGTTGAACTGGATGAACACGAGGTTCCAGATCTCGATGACGCGCGGGTCGTCGGCGTTGACGAACTTGTAGCCCGGCTCTTTCGCGCGGTCGGCGTCGGAGCGGCCGTCGTAATGGATCTCGGAGCACGGGCCGCACGGGCCGGTCTCGCCCATCTCCCAGAAGTTCTCCTTCATCCCGAAGGGAAGGATGCGCGATTCGGGCAGGTAGCGCTTCCAAAGATCGAACGCCTCGCGGTCCGGCTCAAGCCCGGCCGCCTTGTCGCCCTTGAAGTAACTCGCGTAGAGCCGCTCGGGGTCGAGGTTCCACACCTTCGTGAGCAGTTCCCACGCCCACTCGATGGCCTCGGCCTTGAAGTAGTCGCCGAACGACCAGTTGCCCAGCATCTCGAAGAAGGTGTGGTGGTAGGTGTCGCGGCCGACATCCTCGAGGTCGTTGTGCTTCCCGCCCGCGCGGATGCACTTCTGGCTGTTCGCCGCCCGCTTCAGCCCGTCGAACTCCGACCCGGGCTCGATCTGCCCGAGGAAGATCGGCTTGAACTGGTTCATCCCCGCGTTGGTGAAGAGCAGCGTTGGGTCGTTGTGAGGGACAACCGGCGACGACGGCGTGAAGCGGTGGGCGTGCTTCTCGACGAAGAAATCGATGAATTGCTTGCGAACCGTGTTGACCGAATGGGTGTTCGAGGGCATGGCCGCGATTGTAGACGCCCCCGCCTTCACCCTTTCGGGATCGGGCGTCCGCTCACCCCGTCTTCACGGCGTTCACGAGCGTCCCGAGGTCCACGGAATCACCGGTTATCGAGACCCGCACCTCGTCGCCCGCCCTCAGGAACCGCCGCGGATTCCGCCCGGCGCCCACGCCCGAGGGCGTGCCCGTGAGGATCACCGTCCCGGGCAGGAGGGTCGTCCCGCGCGAGAGTTCGGCGATGAGGGCGGCGACCGGGAACAGCATGTCCGCCGTGGTCCCGTCCTGCATCACCTCGCCAGCGACCATGGTGGTCAGGCGCAGCGCCTGGGGGTCCGTGACCTCGCCCGCGGGCGTCACCTTCGGCCCGAGGGGGCAGAACGAGTCGAACGACTTGCCGCGGCTGAACTGCCCGCCCGCGCCCTCCTTCTGCCACCACCGCGCCGACACATCGTTCGCGCAGCAGTACCCGAGCACGACATCCATCGCGCGCTCGACGGGCACATCGCGGGCCGGCTCCCCGATCACGACCGCGAGTTCGCCCTCAAAATCCACTTGCCCGCTCGCGCTCATGGCGCCGCCCGTGTCGGGATCCTCGCACGCGGCGGGGATGACGATCGGCCTGCCGCTCATGGTGAGCGAGCCGGGGTACTTCAGGAACACCATGGGCCGCGTCGGCGCCTCGGCGCCGCGCTCTTTGGCGTGCTCGGCGTAGTTGCGCCCGATGCCCAGCACGCAGGTGAGCGGGATCTCTCCCGAGGGAACGCCCGGCACGCGGACAGCCATGAGGGCGCCGCGCTTCGGGTCGACGGGGATCAGGTCGTAGGCCATGGCCGCGAGTGTAGCCGCACGCTCACTGCTGCCGGGTGCCCATCTGGGCCTTGCGCGCCTGATCGGAGAGCGAATCGGCGTAGTCGAGCGAGGCGCGGAACGCGGCCATGTTCTCCGGCTCGGGGAAGAGCCGGTCCATGATCGCGACCTGCTCGGGGTTCTCAGCGTCGCGCACGATCTCGTCGCGCAGCGCGTCGTAGGTGAACTGACGGATGACGAGCGGCGCCCCGCGCCAGAGGATCGTCTGATCGTCGAGACCCAGCTCGCCGCCCACGATCAGGCGGAGCAGCATCATCGCCGCCATCGTCTCGAACCTGCGGGGCATGACCTCCATCCGCTCGGTCTGGTCGTCGGCCATCGTGCGGCGGAGGTTCTCGTCCATGTACATCGCGTGGACACGCCGCGCGTAGTCGTAGTTCGAGCGGAAGACCTCCTGGCTGCCGGCGAGGAGCCCCTTGATGAACGCCTGCCTGAGGGCGCCCGTCGTCTCTTCGGTCGCGACATACGGCGTGGTGATCGCGTCCTGCAATTCGGCCTCCACAAACTCCGCGAGGGGCTTGGTGAGGCGGTCCTCGAGCGCGACCGAGTCGTAGATGTTCAGCCCTTCGAAGGTGCGCAGCCTGTCATACCAGTACTGCGCCTCCTCGATCCGGCCCACTCGGTAGAGCAGGCGCACCGAATCGGCCATGAAGTTCTCGTACCCCGCGCCGAAACTGGTGTACACCCGACCTTCGGTCAGGAACACATCCTCACGCTCGCTGGCCTTCTCGCGCATCTCCTCGAGCAGATCGCCGTAGACCCTGATGAAATCGAGGTTGGGCAGCGCGGTGTAGGAGTCGGAGTAGATGTTGTAGTAGAGATCGCCCGAGCGGCGGAGTTCCTGCACGGCGTGGAGCGCGATGCGGTTCGTGTTGGTCAGGTCGAAGTCGGCGATGTTCTCGCGCTGAGTGGCCGTCTCGTCGCCGCGCAGCGACCAGTACAGCGCGTGCGTGGACGGATGGCGCCAGTCGAGCGGGCCGAACTTCTCCGTGTACCGGATCATCCGCCCGATTTCCATCTTGTAATCCCGGACCAGGATGCCCTTGCGGATCGTGACGATGAGCAGCGGCCACGCCTCGCGGAACTCCGGGTCGCGCATCAGCGCTGCCAGCGCGTCGTTGCGCGCCTCCTGGTTCAGGCCCAGCCCCGCGGCCCGCGCGCCGGGTGACTCCGCCACCGTCAGATACACCTCGATGCTGCGCAGCAGTTCCGCGTTCGGATCGAGACCCGCCTCGTCCTTCAGGCGCTGAACCAGCGTCGTGATCGCGGGGACCTGCTTCTCCGCCGCCGCGATCGAATCGGGCGCTGTGGCGAACTTCTGGAGCCACCTCACCCGCTCCTGCGTGCGCTCCTCGAAGGTGCGGCCTTGCTTGGGGGGCGGACCGAGCGCGATGGTCCATTCCTCCGCGAGTTTCCGCTTGTAGTACTGGTTGGCGTCGTCGTAGACGGCCTGGATCTTGTGGTTGAAGATCCACGCGAGTTCCTTGTGGAGCAGCGGGTCGTTGGGGTTCTTCGCGATCGCCTCGTCGCGGAGCAGGTCGATGCCCGCCTTCACCCACATCCACCGTTCCTCGGCGGTATCGGTCGCGACCGAGATGTTGTACGCCATGTTCCAGGCGTGGAAGATCCACACGCGCGGGAAGCGCGGCTGCAGGCGAGTGATCGCCTGCGCGAGATCCATCGACTCGTAGAACCGCCCCTCCTCCTTCAGTTTCTGCGCGCGGATCCAGAGGATGTTCGCGAACACGCCGCGGAATGCGCCCAGCGCGATGCCAACCGCGACCTCGGGAGGATCGCCGTCGGTGGCGCGATCGGCGTAGACGAGCTGGGCGCGCCCCGCTTCAGCGGACAGCGCGGTGGTGAGCACGCCCGAACCGGCCAGCCCGCCCGCCGCCACGAGTCCCGCGATGATCTGGATGCGTCTTGCCTGGTCCAATGCCGTGCTCCGCGTGGCGGTGATGCCCGCCGACGCTCGTACTTCCTTACTTGCCTGAATAGGTCGCGAGTTCGCGCTTCCGGAAAATCAGCCAGCCACCGAACAGCATCGCCGCAGAACTGATGGTGAGCGATCCCGCGCCTTTCAGGAGCGTGATCCACGGGATGATCCGACCATCCACAAGGTCGGAGGTCGGCCGCAGTTCCCCGTACCACTTGAAGACCCACGCGATCGGGACGGCCACGGCGCGGATCGCGACCGCGAAGAAGTCGAGTTCGCCCTCGAGCGTGCGCGCCGAGTACTGGTCGAGCGCCTCGTTGAGAAACGGGGAACTCTCCGCCGCCAGCAGGATCACGAACGCGGTGAGGCACGCGACGGGGAAACTCAGGAAGGTGGCCGACGCCACGCCGACCGCGGCGATGAAGCACAGTTTGAGCCACAGCACCGCGATGACGCGCACATAGTTGCTCTCGAATGTGCCCGCGTTGGCGAGCACCTGGAGCGACCCGGGCTCGAACGCGATCGAGAGGCGATTGGTCATCTGCGTCTGCGGGTTCCCGTTGACGATGTCGATGATGAGTATCCCGTTCTCGCTGATCGCGTCGGCGGGGATCTGCATCGTCTGGGCCGCATCGAGCGATGTCTGGCGGGGCACGAAGTACTTCCCGCCGAAGATGAACGAGATCTCGTAGAGCGCGGAGGGCAGGTTGGATCCCGAATTCACCTTGAACTGAAAGGTGAGCGGGTCGCCGCGTTCGCGCTCGCGCGCGAGGCCCTCGAACGCGAACTGGCGGACATCCATCGGCGCGATCGTGCGGTACTGACGCTCGACGAGGGCGCGGACCTCGGCCTCGATGTCCTGACGCCCGCCGGCGGTGAGCGCGATGTCTGGCTCGCGGCGCTGGACCTCTTCGATCTGGGCGTCCACGAGCTGCTTGAACTGCTCGTCGGTCAAGAGTTCATCGACGGTCGGCTCGATCACGCGCCGCGCCGTGAGCACCTGGGTCTCGAGGAGGCGCCGGTCGGTGGAGACCTCGCCCTCGCTGGCCCGGGCGACATACGGTCGGATCTCGCCGTGCGCGGGCTGGTTGCGCAGGTACTCGGTGAACAGGAAGACACCCGAGGCGGTCGCGAGCAGGAGCGTGGCGTTGAGCGACACCACGCCCAGCCACTTGCCCACGAGGTACTCGATCGGGCGGACCGGCTTGGTCATCGTCTGCCAGATCACCTTGTCGCGCTGCTCGAACGCGACGGTGGCGATCGAGAAGAACAGGGTGAGCAGCAGCAGCAGCCAGTAGGCGCCCGAGGTGCCCCACTGGAGGAAGGTCTGCACCCGGTAGCGCAGGGGTCGCGTGGCGTCGAGGTACGCGGGCAGCGCCGCGAGCAGGAACACCAGCATCACGATGAAAACGATGCTGATCTTCATCCGCACGGCCTCGGCCAGCACGGTCTGGGCGACAGCGCAGATCGGCGTGCGGAACCCGAGCAACGCACGCACGCCCTGGAGCAGAGCGGCGAACGAGCCCGTCAGCGCGATGGCCCCGCCCAGAACGAGGGCAAACTCACGCGCGGGAGGCACGAGCCAGAGCGGCGCGACCACCCCGAGCGCGATCGCCCCCAGCGCGAGGTAGGTGAGCAGCACCCCGAGCCATGTCACGATGAGCAGCACGGCGGCCAGCGCAACGATCAGCACGACGATCGCCAGCACGGGGCTCGCCGCGCCGAGGAGGTCGCGCACCGCGGTTGCGCCGGTCACAGCGCGAACGGAAACCGCCTGCTCGGCGGTCGCGGCGCTGGCGGCCTGCTGGGCGGCCTCGGCCGTGTCCGGCGCGTACGCCAGCACCAGCCACGCGCTCAGAACCAGCGCGGCGAGGACGCCGATGACGATCGAGGCGACGACCTTGAACCGCGTCGTGCGCTGGAGAACCAGCAGGGCGCGCAGCCGGTCACGGATCGGTGAACTCACCGCCCGCTCCCCTTGTCGTCGTCGTCGAGCAGAGAATCGATAATGGAGGAATCGACATCCTCGGCCGGGGCGCGGCGGGGTTTGTCGGAAGGCCGCTTCGGCTCAGGGGCTTTCGTGGCGGGCGGCGCGTCGTCCTCGCCGTAGATGCCGTCGAGCAACTCGTCGACGACCTCGTCGCGTTGCTCCTGCGCGGTCGCCCCCTTCGCGGGCTCGGTCGTCTCTTCGACCACGGCCGGCTGGGGCTCGTCGTCGCCCTCGACCAGGCGACCGATGAGGTCATCCCCTTCGCCCTCGTCGGCGCGGAGGAACGACGCCGTGGCGCCTCCCGACTGCGCGCCGCCCGTGACGACGCGCTCGGCCTTGGCGCGATCGACGATGTCGAGGAAAAGGTCCTCGAGGCGCTGGCGGGGCTTTCCGACGCGCTCGATGGCGTGCCCGGTGTGCGCACGGATGACGCGTTCGATCTCGGCGATCGTCGCGTCGTCGAGCGATTCGGACTCGATGATGGTGCGTTCGCCCGATTCGAGGAGTTGGTCGGGGGTCCCTTCGGCGCGCTTCTTGCCGCCGTAGAGGATCACGAGGCGATCGACGCAGTCCTCGACATCGCCCAGGAGGTGGCTCGAGAGCAGGACGGTCTTGCCGCGCCGCCCGAGTTCGATGATGAGGTCCTTGACCTGCCGGGAGCCGATCGGGTCGAGGCCGCTGGTGGGCTCGTCGAGGATGAGCAGTTCGGGGTCGTTGATCAGCGCCTGCGCGAGACCGATGCGCCGCGCCATGCCCTTGGAGTACTCGCGGACGGGGCGGTGCTGAGCGGCGCCGAGCCCGACCATCTCGATCAGCTCGTCGATGCGCTTGCGCCGGGTTGCGTAATCGATCTCGAACAGTTTGGCGTAGTAGTCGAGCGTCTCCCGCGCGTTGAGGAAGGGGTAGAGATGCGTTTCCTCGGGGAGGTACCCGATGCGCTTCTTGATGTTCACATCGGACGGGAGTTTCCCGAACACCGCGACGCGGCCGCCGCTCTTGTGGAGCAGGCCCAGCAGGATTTTGATGGTCGTGCTCTTGCCCGAGCCGTTGGGGCCGAGCAGACCGAAGACCTCGCCCTTCTGCACTTCCAGATCGAGCGTGTCGACGGCGCGGACGCGCGAGCGCATCCAGAAGTCCTTGAAAACCTTCGTCAACTGCTGGCACGCGATGACGGGCTGGGCCAACTGGCCGCCCGAGCGCGGGAAGACGAGCGATTGCGTGGAGGCCTGTGTCAATTCACGCCCTCGGCGATGTCACGCTGCCGCTCGCGGGCGCGCTGGATCCGGTTGAACTGCTCCTCGCGGCCTTCGAGCGTCCCGGTCAACTGCTCGAGATTGCGCGCGGTCTCGCGGGCGCGGGCGATCTCCGGATCGCGGTTGATGAGCAGTTCCGCGATCGCCGCGGGAGGCAGGAAGTTCACCTCAACCTCCTGCCGCGCGAAGAACTGCGAGAGCGCCTCGGTCCATTCGCGCGTCACCAGCAGGCCCGGGTTGGTGCGGTACTGCTCGAGTTTGGCGGCGAAGGTCTGGGAGAACGAACGGTAGCGAGATTCGATCTCCGTGCGGTAGCGCCGCGCGGAGTTGATCTGGCTCGTCACTTCGCCCGAGATCAGCGCGACATGACGCTGACCGTCGATCTCGACGGCTTCGCCTTGCAGCAGCGAATCGATGTTGGCGAGGATCTGCTCGGAATCGGGGTCGTCCAGTTCGAGGGCGTTCTCGTAGGCGTCGATCTGGCGAAGGATGAGGTCGGCGGCCTGACCAGCGACCTGACTGAGCCGCTCACGGCGCTGACGGTCCGCCCGCTCGCGCGCCTGCTCGGCGTCGCTCTGCGCCGACTGCACCTGCGCGAAGTTGCGCCGGATGGAGAGCGGCGGGGTGATGTCGCGCAGCGCAACCTCTTCGATGACGATGCCCGTCTCGATCTCGTCGAGCGTCGCCTGCGCGAGCAGACGCACGCGCGTGGCGATCGTGCTCGAGGGCCCGGCGACGACATCGAGGACCACCGGCTCGTCGTCGGCGGCGAGCTCCGCTTCTTCCGTCTCGACCGGCGCGGGCGGGAGCGCCTCGTCGGCGGAATGGTCGTGCCCGTCGCCCTCGTAGTGGAAACCCGAATCGTCGGGCTGTCGCGACTGCCCGGCGGCCGTTGCGCCCTGCCTGAGCGCCTGATCCAGCGTGAGGCTGGCGAAGACCGTGGTCACGGCGCGCTCGACGGCGGTGCGCACGAGTTGGGGCTCGGTCCCCGGGAGCACATTGCGGACATACTCGCCCGGGCGCTGCCTGTGGTAGACCACCGTCGGGCGCACATGCACGATGTTCCCGTCCGCGGTGATGAGCGAGCCGTCGCGCCCGGGCACGAGGCCCATCTGCGCGACGGACCCGAGTTGGTCGAGCGGCTGGGCGCGCAGGCCGCCCTGGAGCAAGGGGTAGAACGAGTCGCGCAGGTCGAGGGTTTCCTGACCGGTTTCGACGGTGACGAACTCGCCGATGGGGTATGGCCAGCCGATGTGGAGGCCGGGGGGGACATCCTGCTCGACGACCTCACCGAAGGTGAGACGCACGCCGCGTTCCGACTCCTTGACCTGCTTGGCGCCGCTGAAGAGGAAGAGCACGATGAGCACACCGATGCCGAGGCGCAGGATGAAGAAGGTGATGCGCAGGGCCTCGGCGAGCGACTGCTGCGCCGGGTCGAGCGAGATCACCTCGGAAGCGCGGTCGCGCTGGGGCGCGAAGGTCGCGCTGGCGGCGCGGCGCGGGGCCGCCTCCTGCGGGGCGTCCTCGCCGAACCCTTCGATCGGGTCGATGGGATCGCTCATCGCGGGGCGCCCTCCGAGCGGGGTGTGGGGCGGTCCTGCGTGTCGGTGTCAGGCGATGTGAAGCCGGGCAGGCGGCCGCTGGCGGCGTCGCGCAGGTTCGAGGGATCGAGCAGCTGCATGCCAGGGAAGTTGGTGGGCACGACGAGGGTGACCTGCTTCCCGAAGCCCTGCTTGAGGAGTTCGACATTCTGGAGGAAGACGGCGAGTTCGGGGGCCTCGTCGAGTTGTTCGAGCCAGCGTGCGGCCTCGATGTCGCCGCGGTTGCGGATCTCGGCCGCGAGACGGCGCGCGAACGCGAGGATGCGCTCGGCCTGGCTCTCGGCCTCGTTGGTGATGGTGCTGGCGATGGCCTCGCCCTGCGCTCGGGCCTCGGCGGCGAGCTTGTCGCGCGTGGCCTTCATGCGCTCGTAGACATCCTTGGTGGTCTCTTCGGGCAGCACGATGCGGCGGATGCCGACCATGCCGATGTCGATGCCGTAATCGGTGAGACGGCCGTCTTCGCCCGCGTCGCTGCGCTGGAGGCGTTCGAGCACCGACGCTTCGAGTTCGGGAAGCCGCGTCGGCTGACCGGAGGACGCGAAGAGTTCGCCCATGCGGTACCGGGCGGTCTCGGCCATGGCGCTGCGCAGGAGCGCATCGATGCTGCGCTGCGCCTCGTTGTAGTGATCGCGCGCCTCGGGACCCGCGTTGCTGAAGCGCTGGTAGAAGACGAGCGGGTCGGTCACGCGCCAGGTGAGGAACGCCTCGATGATGATCGGGCGGTTGTCCGCTGTTTCCCGGGTCTCGCTGCGCGACTCAAGGATGCGCACGCGGCGGTCGTACTTGGTCACGCTCTGGACGGGGTATGGCCACTTGAAGTACAGGCCCGCCTCGTCGCCGTCGCGGTTCTTGACCGCGTTCTCCGTCGCCTTCCCGAAGGTGGTGACAACGGCGGCCTCGGTGAAGCGCACCGAATAGGTGACCATGAACAGGACGAAGCCCAGAACGATCAGGCCCGTCATCGTCAGCAAGAAAGTGGATCGCACGGCGAGGGTGCTCCTTGATTATTCCTTGGGCGCGTTGGGGACGGTGGGCGCGCCGCCGAGGGCGGCTTCGTCTTCCACATTCACCCGCACACGCGGACTGTCAAAGGTCGTGACATAGACGCGGCTCTCGGAGAGCATCTCCCTGAGCGCTTCGAACCATTGATTCGCGAGGTACACCTGCGGCGCGGCGCGGTAGAGCGCGGCCCGGCCGTCCTGGCGCGCGACGCGCGAACGCTCGTTCATGTGCAGGCGCCAGCGCTCGGCGCGAGCGGCGAGGATGAGTTGAGCCGCCTCGCCCCCGGCCTCGCGGACGAGGGTCTCGATGGTGATCTCCTGGGCGGCGATCGCGTTCTCGGTGGCGCCGCGCTGCTGCATCGCCTCGAGTTTGTCGAGTTCGCGGACGATCGCTTCGGAGCGCTCGACGGACGCGACGACACGGGTCAGGATGCGGATGCGCCTGGTCCGCGCGTCCTCGATCGCCTTCTCCCGGCGCTGCTCGCTGGCGGTCACGCGCTCGTAGGCCTTGGCGACATCCGCGTTCTGGGGCGGGTGCGCGCCGACGATGCCCGCGAAGAGCACACGGACGCCCGCGTCAAGGTCGTTGAAGGCCTGCTGGACGCGCACGCTCAGTTCGTCGCTGACCTGCGAACGCTGACTCCCGAGGATCTCGTCGATGGTGCGCGAGCCGATGAACTCCATCACCGTGCGCTCGGCCACCGATTCCAGGAGTTTCTGGCGCGATCCCGGCTCGGCGAGCGCGTCGTATTTCGTCAGGTCCTCGACGATGTAGTACACCGGCGCCTCGACGGCCACCAGCGACAGGTCGCGCGGGCCGAGGTCCGAGCCATCGGCAGTCGGCTGCACGATGAAGAACGCTTCGCGGTGTCCCGCGCCGAGGTGCTCGTTGGTCCAGAGGATGGGCTCGTTGCCGTGCGGCGGGTGGGAGCCGACTTCCAGTTCCGTCACGCTCGTGGCGGGGTAGGTCTCGAGGGTCTCGACGGGCCAGGGGTACTTGAAGTGTGCGCCGGGCCCGACCTCGCGCTGGAGGGAGCCGAAGCGGAGCACGAGTCCCTGCTCGTTGGGCTCGACGATCGCCACGGCGGAGAGGCCCCAGAGAACCAGCCCGCCGCAGACGAACAGCAGGCCGAGCGTTCTGCTCAGGAGCCGGTAGAACCAGCTCTCGGTGACATCGAAACCGAACTGATAACTGATCGCCTCGCCCACGCTCTCGGCGAGGCGGTCGGGGGCGGCGAAGAAAGTGAGGATCCGCGATTCGAACGCCGGCTTGGGCGATTCACCCTTCCGACGAGGGCGGTAGAGATTCAGGATGAAGTTGAGGACGACCTCGACGCCCAGCACGACCATGACGGCTGGCAGGACGACATGGAGGTAGCGGAAGGCGACGGGCGCGTCGAGGAACTCGAGGAAGTGCGCGATCGCGACGAGCAGGCCGACGATCGACGCGCCCACGGAGACGGCGGCGCCCGATCGGAGGTTGGCCCATTCCTTCTGCTTGGCCATCCCGGCGACGAACCGCGCGAACACGAAGCCCGCGGCCGCGATGCCAACACCGATGGCGATCGCCCAGCCCGCGAACTTGGGGTCGGGCGAGATCTCGGGGTTGAGCGCGAAACGCTGGGAGAGGAAGCGGAGGACGCCGACGGTGATGAGCGACGCCGCGTAGATCAGACTGATCGCGGGGATCAGGAAGCGGTGCATCCACTCGAGCCGGCGGGCTGCGACGCGGATCTCCTCGCGCGAACCCTCGAAGACGGAGGAGTCGAACGCGCCTTGCGACTCGAGCGTCTCGGTCTCGAAGGCCTCGATGCGCTCGAGCGCGTGCTGGTGGAAGATCAGCGCGAGGCCGAGCCAGACGAGCGAGCCGAGGAGCACGAGGATCGCGCCGCTGACGGCGGATTGGTCTGCGCCGAACAGGCCGTAGAGAAGCAGCGCAACACCCAGCGCCAACTGCAGAAGCAGCCCGAAGACGCTGATGGAGGTTGCCCGGCGATAAGTCAGGTGGTCAGTGCGCATGCGTCGCTCGGAGGGGCTGCGCCCCGGGGGCCGGGAACTGGGCGAACGGGGATCCGGAGGCCATCGAACACGGCGGGGGCTTCCCAGAGGCAGAATCGGGAGGGCTTGAGGATAGCGTGCGAAGCGGCGGCCGGTCGGCGGGCAGACGCCGATCGTGCGAGGAAGGTCTGGAGCGCGACGGATCGTGGGGATCGAACCGACCGCGCCCGATTGATGTACGGTTGACCGGGCCGTATGTTCTGGCCTCTCCGATGGCTTTCCTCAGGCGTGTGCGGCGAACGGTCAGCCGCGCAACTTCCGCCGACCCCTCCCCCACCGGCCCTCCGACCTCCCGCCCGGCGCCCTCCGAACCCCCCATGCTCGGACAACTCCTCGCCATCGCGAAGAACACGCTCATCGAGAGCATCCGCCAGCCGGTGTTCTTCATCCTCGTGATGGCGAGCGGGCTCATGCAGCTCGCGAACAACTACTTCTCCGCCTATTCGATGGGCTATTCCGACTCGGCCGAGGTCTCGGGCGACAACAAAATGCTGCTCGACATCGGGCTGGCCACCGTCCTCGTCTGCGCCACGCTGCTCTCGGCCTTCCTGGCCACCTCGGTGATCTCTCGCGAGATCGAGCAGAAAACCGCGCTCACCGTCATCAGCAAGCCCGTCGGGCGCCCCCTCTTCGTCCTCGGGAAGTACCTCGGGATCGCGGGCGCCATCGTGCTGGGCACGACGGTCATGCTCCTGTTCTTCCTCTTCACGCTCGAACGCGGCGTGATGACCGCCACCTACACGGATCGCAACTGGCCCGCGGTCGTCCTCGCGCTTTCGTCCGTCTTCATCGCGATGGGCATCGCGCTGTGGGGCAATTACTTCTACAACTGGGTGTTCGGGTCCACGGCCGTGCTCGTCATGTTCCCCCTGCTCGTGATCGGGTATGTGATCGCCCTGTTCGTCGACGGGACCTGGCGCCTGCACTTCGTGGGCGAGGACTTCAAGCCCCAGATCATGATCGCGTGCGCCGCGGTGATGCTCTCGATGCTGGTTTTGACCGCCGTCGCCGTCGCCGCCAGCACCCGGCTCGGTCAGGTGATGACGATCGTCGTGTGCCTGGGCGTGTTCGTGTTCAGTCTGCTGAGCAACCACCTCGTGGGCCGCCGTGCCTTCCAGAACGAACTCATCGGCCGGGTGGTCGAGGTCACCCCCGACACCGACCGCAACGGGGACTTCCGCGACGCCGGCGACCGCTGGACCATCCGGCTCGCGGCGGAGGTCCCGATCCTGCTCACGCCCACCACGCCCATCTACTACGGCGCCGATCCGGGCGGCATCGAGATCGTGGTCCCCGAGTACAACCCCTTCACCGGGGATCTGACCGTCGAGACGGCGACACTCGAACCGGAGACGGGCCCCGCGCTCGCCCTCGAACGCGTGCAGGGATTCAAGACCCTCACCCTCAGGAATGTCGGGGGTTTGCAGGTCGGCCGCCCGCCGCGCGTGGGCGACTATGTGTTCGCGGCGCCAACGACGGTGAACTGGCCGGCCCGGGTCGCGTGGTCGGTGGTGCCGAATGTCCAGTTCTTCTGGCTCGTCGATGCGGTGACCCAGAATCACCCGATCACCACGCGGTACCTCGTCCTCGCGACGGGGTACGCCGCCAGCCACCTCGTCGTGCTGCTCTCGCTGGGCGTGATGCTCTTCCAGACGCGCGAGATCAGTTGAGAAGCAGGCAGCAGGCAGCACGCACCGGAAAGAAAGCGCCCCTCACGCGTTGGCGCAAGGGGCGAAGGTGTTGCGTCAAAGTTCGTTCGTGCCGATCAGAGCACTTCGGGAGCGCCGATCTCGGGACGCTTCTTGAGCGCGCCGAACCAGATCAGGCAGAACACCGGCCAGGCGCCGCCGATCACGACGCCGACGGCCATGCCGATCATGCTCCCGATCGGGCTGTAGGTTTGTGAGAAGCTCGCGTCGGGGTTGGCCGTCACCCACTCGCCGATCTGCGACATGTTGTGCCACTGATACCCGATGGCCAGCACGAGGATGATCAGCGAAGCGACCGCCACTCCGAGGTGGAGTGTGCGGCCCTGCGGCCGGCGGTTCACGGTGAAAATACCCGCCATCAGCAACGCGATGCCGACCAGCACGCTCACCACGGAGATCCCGAGGATCAGCATGTTCACCTGCGTCATCGACGGAGGAAAGCCGCCCTCGAACCCTTCCTGGCCCTCGGCCATCGTGATGAATCGCGGCCCGAGGACCGTGCCAACGATGCCAAACCCGTTGCACACGATCCCCAGCACGCCCCACACGATGCTGATGATGCCCACAACCTTGGGCCACTTGGGCGGCTCGCTCCAATCGTCGTGATCGTGCGTGTCGGCGCCCTGGTCATATTCGTTCATCATGGTCTCGACTCCTGCTCTTGCTTCCTTCCCGCCGAGCGTGCGCGCGGCGATACCTTGCCAACATATCCGATTTTGCGGCCCCGGATTTCAGGGGTTGTCAGGGTGATTCAGATCTGCTTGAGGAAGCGCAGGTCGTTCTCGTAGAGCATCCGGATGTCCGGGATGCCGTACTTGCCCATGGCGATGCGCTCGATGCCGAAGCCGAACGCGAAGCCCGACCACTCTTCCGGGTCGTAGCCGACGAGTTCGAAAACGGCGGGATCGACCATGCCGCAGCCACCGAGTTCGACCCACTTGGGCGGCTCGTCTGGGCGCAGGCGGATCTTCATGTAGAACTCGGCGCTGGGCTCGGTGAACGGGAAGTACGACGGCACGAGGCGGATCTCGGCGTCTTCCCCGAAGTACGCGCGAGCGAACTGGAAGAGCGTCGTCTTCAGGTCGGCCAGCGTGACCTTCTTGTCCACATACAGCCCTTCGAGCTGGTGGAACATGAACGAGTGCGTCGCATCAACGGTGTCGGGCCGGTAGACGCGCCCGGGCGCGATGATCTTGATGGGCGGCTTCACGGCCTGCATCACGCGCACCTGGACGGTGCTGGTCTGCGAGCGCAGCATGCGCGGCCGCTCCGCCGTGCGCGGATCGTCCACATAAAAGTTATCGATGGGGTCGCGCGCCGGATGATCGGCGGGGATGTTGAGTTTGACGAAGTTGTGGTCGTCGTCCTCGAGTTCGAGACCCTCGGCCACATCGAAGCCCATGCGCCCGAACACCTCGACGAGGTCCTCGACGGTGCGCGTGAGGATGTGCTTGCGCCCGATCGCGGGCGGGAGGCCCGGCTCGGTCATATCGAGCACTGGGCCGCTTCCGGAGGGCTTCCTGACCTCGCCGACGCTCCCCTTCTTCTCGTCGAACGCGGTCTGGAGCGCCTTGTTCACTTCGTTGAGCCGCTTGCCCGCGGCGGGCTTGTCGCCCGGCGCGACCGCCTTCAGCCCGGCGGCGGCCTGCCTGGCCTTGCCCTTGGCGCCGATGAACTCGATGCGCCACTTCTCCAGCCCGTCGGCGTCGGTGACGGCGGCGAGCGACGAGAGCCCGTCGCGTTCGATCTGGTCGAGTTGCTCGATGAATGCCATGGTGGTGAGTGTACGGCGCGAGCCAGCTTGTCTCAGCCCGGGGCGCACACAATGAACAAGGCCCGCGAAATGAATCTCGCGGGCCTTGCGTGCGTTCAGAGGATATCGAGACGGATCAGGCCGCGGCCTCTTCCTTCTTCGCGCCTTCCTTGCGGACCTTGGCGGCGAAGGCGGTGCGGCGGTCGGCCATGCGACGACGGGTGCTGGGAGCGCCCCCGATCTCAGGGCCGTCCTCGTTGCCGACGAACTGGATGATGCACAGTTCGGCCTGGTCGCCCAGGCGGTTGACGCCGAGGCGGACGATGCGGGTGTAGCCGCCGGCGCGGTCGGCGAACCTGGGCGCGACCTCGTCAACGATGTGCTTGACGAGCTTGGGGCCCTTCTTGAGCTCGCCGTAGCGGTTGCGCGTCACATTCTCTTCCGTGTCGGCCATGATGCGGTCGTGGCCGAGCTTGGCGTTGATCAGACGACGCGAGTGAACATCGCCGCGCTTGGCGGTGGTGATGATCTTCTCGACGAAGGGCTGGAGCGCCTTGGCCTTGGGCACGGTGGTGGTGATCTGACCGTGCTCGAACAGGCTGGCGGCCATGTTGCGGAGCATCGCCTGGCGGTGAGACCAGGTGCGGTTGAGTTTGTAGCCGGCTTTGCGGTGGCGCATGGCCTAGTCCTTCGTCTTCTGTCTCGCGACGCGTGTCGCGCGGGTGCTTCGGGGTTGCTTGATACCAGCGAATCAGTTCAATGAATCAGGAGCCGGAGCCGACGGTCACGCCCTCGGGGAGCTCCATGCCCAGGTCCATGCTCAGGTCGCCGAGCTTGCGCTTGACTTCGCGGAGCGAGGTCTTGCCGAACGAGCGGACCTTGAGGAGGTCGGCCTCGGTCTTGGTGACGAGCTCGCCGACGGTGTTGATCTTCGCCGACTCGAGGCAGTTGCTCGCGCGGACGGAGAGTTCCAGATCGGTGACGGGCATGCTCAGCTTGCGGATCAGTTCCTCGTCGACCGCGGCGGCGGCGGCGGCCTCTTCCGAGACGCGCTCGGCGCCAAGGTCGAAGTACTGCACGAACGGGTTGAGGTGCTTGCGCAGGATCTTGCTGGCCTCGACGAGCGACATCTCGGGGGAGATGGTGCCGTCGGTCCAGATGTCGAGGATGAGCTTGTCGTAGTTGGTGCGCTGACCGACGCGGGTGTCCTCGGTCTTGAAGCGGACGCGCTGGACCGGGGAGTAGAGCGCGTCGAGCGGGATGCGCCCGATCTCCTGCTCTTCCTGGCTGGCGTACTGCTCGGAAGCGGGGACATAGCCGCGGCCCTTGGCGACGGTGAACTCCATCTCGAAGTCCACCTCGTCGGTGAGGGTGGCGATGACATGGTTCTTGTTGAGGACCGTGATCGAGGTGTCGGCCTCGATGAGGTCGGCGGTGACCTCGCCCGGGCCGGTGGCGGCCAGGCGCATGGTCTTGGGCTCGTCGCTCTCGAGCGAGACGACCAGATCCTTGACATTCAGGATTATGTCGGTGACATCCTCCATCACGCCGCGGAGCGCGGTGAACTCGTGCTCGGCGCCCTTGATCTTCACGGAGGTGATGGCGGCGCCCTCGATGCTCGAGAGGAGGACGCGGCGGAGGGAGTTGCCGATCGTCGTGCCGAAGCCGCGTTCGAAGGGCTCAATGACAAAGCGCCCGAAGTTCGGGTGGTCCAACTTCGCGTCGCGGACGACACGGGCAGGAAGCTCAAGGCCACGCCAGCGTACTCGCATGCGTGCAACTCTCCTTCGGTGTTGGCGTGGGTCCGTGAATCGAACCGACCCGCGGCTCATCGGGCGCTCTCGCCGGGACGCCAACTGCCCGGCGGGCCCCTTCTCTGTCGCGGGGGCGGAAACTCTGAAACGAAAGACCGCGCCGGCGCTGTCGCGCAGACGCGGGGAAGTTCAAGCGATCAGACGCGGCGCTTCTTGCGCGGGCGGCAGCCGTTGTGAGGAACAGCGGTGTGATCCTCCATCGCGGTGACGCGGAGCCCGGAGCCCGAGAGGCCGTTGACGGCCGCTTCGCGACCCGAACCGGCGCCCTTGATGCGGACCTCGAGTTCCTGCATGCCCATCTTGCGGACCTTGCCGGCGACGGTCTCGGCGGCGCGGGTCGCGGCGAAGGGGGTGCTCTTGCGAGCGCCCTTGAACCCGATGGTCCCGGCCGAGTCCCACGCGAGAGCCTCGCCGTTGGTGTCGGTGATCATCACGATCGTGTTGTTGAAGGTCGCCTTGATGTGCGCGATGCCGCGGACCACATTGCGACGGACTTTCTTCGCCTTCTTCGCCATTGCGTACTGACCCTTCGGGGGCTCTGAGAGCGTCGTGCGCACATGCCGCACGACGCGGGGTGTTGCTTACTTGGCCTTGACGCCCTTCTTGCCGGCGACGGTCTTGCGGCGGCCCTTGCGGGTGCGCGCATTGGTCTTGGTGCGCTGCCCGTTGACGGGCAGGCCCCGGCGGTGACGGTCGCCGCGGTACGAGCGGATCTCTTTGAGCCGCTGGATGTTCTGCTGGACCTGACGGCGCAGGGCGCCCTCGACCACATATTCCTGGTCGATCAGGCCCGCGATCGCGGAGACTTCCTGCTCGTCGAGGTCGCCGGCCTTCTTGGTCGGGTCGAGCTGCAGGGTCTCGATGATGGCGTCGGCGAACTTGGGGCCGATGCCGTGGATATAGCGCAAGGAGTACTTGATCTGCTTGCGGTCGGGGATGTCAACACCGGCGATACGGGGCATTCGCGCTGCTCCAGCGGGTAAAACTTGCTTCTGTGATTCTCAGCCCTGGGCCTGCTTGTGCTTGGGATCCGCGCTGCAGATCACTCGCACTTTGCCCTTGCGGCGGACGACCTTGCACGATGCACAGATCCGCTTCACGCTTGACTTGACTTTCATGGCTGTCTCTCGATCTCGATCAGTGCCTGTAGGTGATGCGCGCCTTGGTCAGGTCGTACGGGCTCAACTCGACGGTCACCCGGTCGCCCGGGAGGATGCGGATGTAGTGCTGCCGCATCTTCCCTGAAACGTACGCGAGCACCTCGACCTCGTTGGGCAGACGCACCTTGAACATCGCGTTCGGGAGCGCCTCGACCACTTCGGCCTCGAGTGTCAGTTTGTCGTCCTGCTTCGGCATGTCGTCTCTGCCTCGTCGCGGCCCACGCCGTGACGGGCGAATTCCTTTCGATCGGTCTCAAATCAATGTTCGCATTCCGTCAGACCCGCCCTGGTCTGTCCGGGGACGCGATCCGCGTCCCTGCGAGCCGGTCAGTGTAGGCCCGAAACTGCCCCGGCTTCCTGCCGGGCGGCCTCGGGGGATGAAGGATTATCCGAATCGGGCTCCGCGGATCTTGGGGCCCTTGCCGTCGTCGCCCCCCAGGAAGCCCGAATAGTTCCGCATCAGGAGGTTGGCCTCGATCCGCTGGATCAGGTCCAGACCCACCGCGACCACGATCAGGAGGCCCGTGCCGCCCAGGAAGGCCGCCACAAAGAACGGCACATTCAGGGAGGTCATGACCATGATCGGGATGACGGCGATGATCGAGAGGAAGGCGGCGCCGACATAGGTGACGCGCTCCATGACCGT
Organism: uncultured Phycisphaeraceae bacterium; assembly: GCA_965369025.1. Taxonomy (GTDB): domain Bacteria; phylum Planctomycetota; class Phycisphaerae; order Phycisphaerales; family UBA1924; genus JAHBXC01. The sequence continues at coordinate 33,089 of CBDUPB010000001.1, forward strand.
CTCGAGGTACTCCGCCGTGCGCGGGCCGGGGCGGATGCCCGGGATGAAGGTGCCCGAGTCGCGCAGCTGCTTGGACATCTCCTCGGGGTTGAACTGGACGGTCGTCCAGAAGTACGAGAAGAAGAAGATCAGGGCGACCTCGAACACCACATAGGGGTATTCACCGATCTGGAAGTTGCGCGAGAGGAAGCCCACGGTGTCGGTCCACCAGCCGGGCGCCTGCATGGCGCGGGCGGTGTCGGCCAGGTAGCCGAAGATCACCGACGGGAAGATCATCAGCGAAGAGGCGAAGATCAGCGGCATGACGCCGCCGTGGTTGATCTTGAGGGGGAGGTAGGAGCGCTGCCCGCCGAAGACCTTGCGGCCGCGGGTGTGCTTGGCGGCCTGCACGGGGATGCGGCGCTGGGCGACGGTGATGAGGATGGCGCCGGCGACGACGAAGATGAACCCGCCGAGAAGCGCGAAGAGGCCCATCCAGCCGAGCTTGCCCTGCTCCTGCGGATCAAAGTTGGCGATGACCCAGTTGATGGCGTTGGGCATGCCCGCGAGGATGCCCGCGGTGATGATGAGCGAGACGCCGTTGCCGATGCCGTGCTTGTCGATCTGCTCGCCGAGCCACATCAGGAAGACGGTGCCCGCGGTCATCGCGGTGATGCTGGTGACCCACCAGAGCGGGTTGTTGGCCCACCCGGGATAGACCAGGCCGTTGCCCGACTGGGTGAGGAACGAGAGCCAGCCGATCGCCTGCACGATGCACAGCCCGACGGTGAGGTAGCGCGTCCACTCCATGATCTTCTGGCGGCCGGTCGGGCCTTCCTGCTGGAGCTGCTTGATCTTGTCAGAGACCGAGCCGAAGAGCTGGAAGATGATCGACGCCGTGATGTAGGGCATGACGCCCAGACCGAAGATCGTGGACTGGCTGAACGAACCGCCCGAGAAGATGCCCACGAACGACGCGAGCCGTCCGACGGCGCCGCCCGCGGCCTGCTGGGTGGTGATGAAGTCCGACAGCGCGGACTGATCGACGCCCGGCACGGGGATCCAGAAGCCGATGCGATAGACCACCAACATCCCGAGGGTGAACAGGATCTTGTTGCGCAGATCCGGGATCTTCCAGATGTTGATAAAGGCCTGGAGCATCGTTCGGTGCGCTTCCTGCTACGCGATCATCGCGGCGAAATCCGTCGCCGGGGTTGCTTACTCGTCGGACGAAGCTGCGGGGGCGGCGGGCTTCTTCTTCTTGTTCTTGCCGCGCTTGAGCTTCTTGGTGAGGTTCTTGGGGGTCAGGTCATCGCTCTCGCGATCGATGCCGCGGACGCGGTCACGGCGGGTGCCGGTCTCGGTCACGGAGCCGCCGGCGCCCTCGATGTGCGCACGGGCGGACTTGGTGACGCGGTTGGCGTTCACGGTGAGTTTGACGGAGAGCTTCTCGTCCTTGCCCAGATCGCCGAGGATCTTGAGGGGACGCTTCTCGTCGCGGATGAGGCCCGCCTTGACGAGGGAAGTGGCGTCGACCGTGCCGCCCTTGGCGAAGTTCTCGTGCGCGACGATGTCGCCGATGTTGACGATCCAGAACTCGGTCGTGTAGTTGAAGTTGGAGAAGCCGCGCTTGGGGATGCGACGGAAGTAGGGCATCTGGCCGCCTTCGTGGGCAGCGCGACGCGAGTAGCCGCGACGGGAGCCGGCGCCCTTGTGGCCGCGGCCCGAGGTCTTGCCGGTTCCCGAGCCGGGACCGCGACCGATGCGCTTGCGCGCCTTGTACTTGCCGACCAGGGCGGTGATCTCGTGGATCATCATGGCGAGTGTCTCGCAGTTTCTTCGCTCGGTTTCGAGCGATCAGGGCCGTCGCGACTCGCTTTCGCTTTCGAGTCTTGTCGCCGCGACGACGATGCGTTCAAAGATTGGGAAGTTGACGCCCGCGATGACGCGGGCGATGGGAATCAGTTGCTTGCGGGCGCCGGTGCTTCGCCGCCGCCCGAGGGGGCGCCGCCGCGACCGCGACCACCGCCGCCGCCGCCACGACCGCCTCGACCACCGCGACCGCCGCCCGGTCCGCCGCGACGGTCCTGGCCCACGGTGTTGACGGGGGCCTTGGCCTTCTCGCCTTCGCCGAAGGAAGAGGTGCGCATGAAGGCCTTGCCCTTGGCGACGCGCTCTTCGACTTCGGTGTCGCCCAGTTCGACGCCGCGGAGGGCGGCGAACTTCTCTTTGGGCTGGAGCTGCTCGAGGGCCGCGAAGGTGGCCTTGATGATGTTCTGGGGGTTGGCCGAGCCGAAGGACTTGGTCAGGCAGTCGGTGACGCCGACCATCTCGAGCACGGCGCGGACGGCGGCGCCGGCGACGACACCCGTGCCCGGCGCGGCCGGGATCAGGCGGACATTCGACGCGCCGTAGCGGCCCTGGACCAGGTGCGGGATCGTGCCGCCGAAGAGCTCGACCTTCTGCATGCTCTTCTTGGCTTCCTTCTGCGCCTTCTCGATGGCGGGCGGGACCTCGTTGGCCTTGCCGTAGCCGAAGCCGACGCGACCGCGACGATCGCCGACGACGACGAGCGCGTTGAAGGAGAACCGTCGACCGCCCTTCACTGTCGCCGCGGTGCGCGAGACATTGATGGTGGTGCTTTCAAGATGGGATGCTTCGTCGAGCAGCTCGGCCATAGGTCTGCCTGTCGGTTGAGTCGGCGTGGTTGCCGGTGAATCGTGCTTGGTCTCGATCGTTCACAAGCGCCGGGGGTGTGGTTCGGCGCGGAAACTACATTCGAACGGTGGTTAGAACTTGAGCCCGCCCTCGCGGGCGGCGTCGGCCAGGGCCTTGACGCGGCCGTGGTAGCGGAAGCCGCCGCGGTCGAAGACGACATCGGAAACGCCGGCGGCCTTGGCGCGCTCGGCGATCAGCTTGCCGACGGCCTTGGATGCCTCGGTGTTGCCGGTCTTGCCGTCCTTGAGATCGGCGCTGGACGCGGCGGCGACGGTGGCGCCCGCGAGGTCGTCGATCACCTGGACATAGATGTGGTTCAGGGACTTGAAGATGCTCAGGCGCGGGCGAGCGGCCGTGCCGCGGATGCGCTTGCGCATGCCCATACGGCGACGAGTCCTGCGGAGAGTCTTTGCCTTGTTCGCGTTCATCGGTCTGCCTCGTGAAGCCGCCGCGATCGAACGCGGGGCGTAAAGAATCGTGCGGGACTCAGGAGCCGAAGGCCTTGCCTTCCTTGCGACGGATGACCTCTTCGAGGTACTTGATGCCCTTGCCGTTGTAGGGCTCGGGCTTGCGGAGGGCGCGGACTTCGGCGGCGAACTGGCCGACCGCCTGCTTGTCGGTGCCTGTGATCTTGATCTGGTTCTTCTCGACGGCGACGCTGACGCCGCTCGGGATGTCCTTGGTGATCACATTCGCGAAGCCGAGCTTGAGGTTGATCTTGTTGCCGGCAAGGGTGGCGCCCCAGCCGACGCCGTTGACCTCGAGGGTCTTCTCGTAGCCCTTGGTCACGCCCTCGACCATGTTGCTGATGTGGGCGCGGGTCGAGCCCCAGAAGGCGCGGACGGCGCGGTTGCCGTTGTCCTTCTCGTCGATGTTGACCATCACCTTCTTGGCGTCGTCGTCGATGACGACGGAGACCTCCGGGCGGTGGGTCATCTCAAGCTTCTTGCCGGACGCCTCGACGACGACCTTGCGGTCAGCGTCGACCTTGACGGTCACCCCGGAGGGGATGGCGACGGGCTTTTTGCCGATGCGGCTCATGGTGAACTCCTGACGGTCCGGACTTGCTTGCGTGCTCGGGGGTAGCGGGTGTTGACTGGTGGGGCGATCAGACGACGACGCAGAGGACTTCGCCGCCGATGCGCTTCTCGCGGCACATGCGGTCTGACAGCACGCCCTGGGAGGTGCTGACGATGCAGATGCCCAGGCCCTGGAGGGGCTTGGGGAGTTCCTCGGCTCCGCGATAGACGCGACGACCGGGCTTGGATTCGCGGGTCAGCGAGTTCAAGACGGTCTCGCCGAGCGGGCCGTACTTGAGCTTCACGCGGATCTCTCCCTGGTGCGTGTTCTCGATCACATCGTAGCCGAGGATGTACCCCTCCTCGCGCAGGACATCCGCGATGCCGCGGTTGACCTTGGAGTTCAGGCACATCACGGTCTTCTTGCGTCCGCGCAGTCCGTTGCGGATGCGGGTCAGCATGTCAGCGATGGGGTCGCTCAGGGCCATTGTCGATTCCCGCTTGGGTGGCGGCCGAGGAGTAAAGGGCTCGGCCGGGGTTGCTCGTCGTCGAGTGCTGTCAGATCGGTCAGAGAACGGTGTCGGCGCGTCGGGCGCCGTTCAGATCACCACGATGCCTTGCGCATGCCCGGGATCTTGCCCTCGAGGGCGAGTTTGCGGAGCATGATTCGGCTGATACGGAACTTGCGATAGACCCCGCGGGATCGCCCGGTGATCTCGCAACGACGCACGATGCGCGTCGAGTACTTGGGGGTCCGCTTGCTTCGGGCCATCTGGGCCTTGGTGGTCATAAAGCTTCCTTGGGTCTCTCTCGGGTGAGTGCGTGTTAGCGCTGCTCGTCGGGCTTGCGGAAGGGCATACCCAGCTTCTCAAGAACGAAGCGGGTCTTCTTGGGGTCGGAGTTCTTGAAGCAGATGTTGATGTTCATGCCGTGCGTGAAATTGGTCTTGGTCATGTCGACCTCGGGGAACACGCCCTGCTCGTTGACGCCCACGGCGTAGTTGCCGTTCTTGTCGAACGACTTGTCGGGGACGCCGCGGAAGTCCTTGATGCGCGGGGCGGCGAGGTTGATGAAGCGATCGAGGAAGTACCACATGCGCTCGCGGCGGAGCGTCACCATGGCGGAGGTCTCGGTGCCCTCACGGACCTTGAAGTTCGCGACCGACTTCTTGGCCTTCACGACGATGGGCTTCTGGCCGCTGATCGTCGTGAGCGTGTCGATGACCGTCGAGCGCACATTCGGGGGGAGCTTGATCCCGTCGATGTGGCGGCCCATGTTGACATTGATCACGATCTTGTCGAGCTTGGGCGCGGCCATGGGGTTGGTGACACCGAACTCGCTCATCAGGGCGGAGCGGATCTCGTTCGTGTACATCTCACGCAGGCGCGGGGGGACGGCGGGGCCTGCGTCGGCCTCGGCGTGGTCGCCCTTGTGTGGTTTGTTCTTGGCCATAGCTCGTGCTCTTCTTGACGCTCGCGGCTGTGCGGCGTGTTGCGGATCGGATCGGTGGGTCGGCTGTTCAGGACTTCTTGGCGCGCGGCCCGCGGACGGAGGAGAGTTCCTTGCCGCCGACAACGGCGACGCGGGACTTGCTCCCGTCCTTCTTCACGGGGAAGCGGACGCGGGTCGGCTTGCCGTCGACGGCGGGGCTGACATTGGACATGTGGAAGGAGCGGTCGATCGCGACCTGGCCGCCCTGCGGGTTCGCGCGGGTGGGCTTGAGGGTCTTGACGAGGGGCTTGCGCTTCACACCGTCGAACGCGGCGGGCGGGAACTTGACGATGACGCGCTCGCTGTCGGCGTCGACGCTGACGATCTCGCCCTGGGCGCCGCGGAAGTTCCCGGCGGTGACGACGACGGAGTCGCCTTTACGGACATGGCGTGGCATGGTTAGACGACCTCCGAAGCGAGAGAAACGATCTTCATGTAGTTCTTCTCGCGGAGCTCTCGGGCGACGGCGCCGAAGATGCGAGTGCCGCGAGGGTTGCCCTCGGGGTTGATGAGGACGACGGCGTTCTCGTCGAAGCGGACATAGGAGCCGTCGGAGCGCTTGGTGGGGTAGGAGGTGCGGACGACGACGGCCTTGACGATGTCGCCGGCCTTGATGTCCGCGCCGGGGAGCGCCTTCTTGACGGAGCAGACCACACGATCGCCGACACGCGCGGTGCGGCGGGTGAACTGTCCGCGGCCGGTGGAGCCGCCGAGCACACGGATGACGTAGGCGATCTTGGCGCCCGAGTTATCCGCGACTTCACACCTGGATTCAGCTTGAATCATGGTTTCACTTCACTTTCCGCGACGCCGGCGTCTGGGGCCGGGGCGGTGGGGCTATCGGTCGGACACTCAGTCCCGGGGGGCCGCTTCGACGATGCGGATCACCTGCCAGGTCTTGCTCTTGCTCATACGGCGGCACGGGGCGATTTCGACGCGGTCGCCGAGGCGTGACTCGTTGGTCTCGTCATGCGCCTGCACGGCGGTGCGGTTCTTGATGTACTTGCCGTACTTGGGGTGCTTGGACATGAACTCGATGACCACGCGACGGGTCTTGGCGTTGCGATCGGATTCGATGACCCCGATCTGCGAACCCTTGACCTTGCCGGTCTCGGTGACATTGCTGGTGGCCTGCGCTGCGCTCATGCGGTCGCCTTCTGGTTGCGTGCGTTCTGCTCGGTCGCGAGCCGGGCGATCTGCCGGCGGACCTTGGTGAACTGCGAGGGGTCTTCGATCTTCTCGGTGACGGCCTGGGTGCGGAGCTCGTAGAGACGCTCGCGCAACCGCTTGAGCTCGATGCCGAGCTCGGCTTCCTTCATCTTCCGCACTTCGGCGGCAAGTTCAGCGGTCTTCTTCGCCATGGTGGGCCTCGTTGCCTTTCCTCAGACTCACGCGCTCACGCGGCGGAGCACAAACCGACACTTGACGGGCATCTTCATCGCGACGCGCACGAGCGCCTTCTTCGCGATCTCTTCGGGGACTCCGCCGATCTCGTACAGGATCGTCCCGGGCTTCACGCGTGCGGCCCAGTAGTCCACATCGGCCTTGCCCTTGCCCATTCGGGTTTCGAGGGGCTTCTTGGAGATGGGCTTGTCGGGGAAGACGCGGATGTACATCTGGCCTTCGCGCTTCATGAAGTGCTGGGCCGCGATGCGTCCGGCCTCGAGCTGACGCGCGGTGACCCACGCGCCGTCGAGCGACTGGAGACCGAAGTCTCCGAAGGCGACATAGTTGCCCTTCGTCGCCTTACGGTCGCGGACGCGACGCATCTCCTTGCGGAACTTGACTCTCTTGGGCATCCGGGGCATCGGACGGGACTCCTGAAGACGCGCGGGTCGTTCGCCGCGCGGGGCTTTCGGTCAATCGTTTCGTTTAGCGACGGCCTCGGGCGCGGGCGCGGGCGCCAGCGGCCTTGGACTCGGACTCGGACGGATCCTCGGGCACATCGCCGTAGAGGCCGGTGTAGACCCAGACCTTGACGCCGATCATGCCGGCGGTCGTGAGCGACTCGGCGAAGCCGTAGTCGATGCGGGCCTGGAGGGTGGACAGGGGCAGCGAGCCGAGGCGGACATCGAGGCTGCGGGACATTTCCGCGCCGCCCAGGCGGCCGGAGATGCGGATGCGCACGCCCTTGGCGCCGGTCTGGAGCGCGCCCTCGGCGCGCATCTTGACGATGCGGCGGAAGGAGGCGCGCTTCTTGAGCTGCTCGGCGATGCCTTCGGCGATGAGCTGCGCGTTCAGGTCGGGGTTCTTGATCTCGATGATGCTCATCGAGACCTTGCGGCCCGTCATGTACTGGAGCTCTTCGGTCAGGCGCTCGACCTCGGCGCCCTTGGGGCCGATGACCAGGCCCGGGCGGGCGGTCTTGACGATGATCTTGAGTTCTTCGCGGGTGCGCTCGATGTTGATGTCCGACACGGCCGCGAAGGGCGGGGTGCGGTTGAGGCGCCGGTCGAGGAACTCGCGAATCTTGTAGTCCTCGACGAGGAGCTCGCCGAAGAGGGCCTTGGGCGCGTACCACCGGCTCTTGTGGGGCTCGGTGATGCCGACTCGGAGGCCGTATGGGTGTGTCTTCTGTCCCATGTGCTTAGCGTTCCTCCACGCCGACGACGATGTGCGACAGACGCTTGCGGATGGTGTGAGCGCGACCGCGGTCCTTGGGGTGGAACCGCTTGATGGTTGGTCCGCCGTCGATTCGTGATTCGGCGACGATGAGTGCGCCGAGGTCGGCGTTGCCCTGCTCGGCGTCGGCGATGGCGGCGCTGAGGGTCTTGCGGACATCGACGGCGGCGCGCTTGGGGCTGAACTGCAGGACGGAGAGCGCTCGCTCGACGGGCATGCCGCGGATCATGTCGGCGACGAGTCGGGCCTTGCGGGCCGAGCCGCGAACGAAGTCCGCCTGGCTGGTGAACCGGACGAATTGCGAGGGCTCGGCGCCGACGGCCTGGGCGATCGCCTGAACATGGCGGACCTTGAGGCGCGGGTGGTTGCGAGCCGCGAGCCAGTTGTTGACGGCGGAGTGCGCGTCGCGGTGGGCCATGCCTGTGGCTTCGACGGCGTGCGCGAGTTCGTCGCGTGAGACACCGGCCTTGTCGGCGAGCCGCTTCAGTTTGTCGGGGTTGATGACCACTGGGTCGTTCCTGCTTTGACGCGATGCGCTTCACGGTCGAAGCGCGGGGTGTATCGATGCACGCGGTCGGCGATCAGCCGGCCCTGATGCCTTCCTTCTTGTTCGTGTGCCCGCGGAAGGAGCGGGTCGGGCTGAACTCGCCCAGCTTGTGGCCGACCATGTCCTCGGTGACGAAGACATCGTGGAACATGCGCCCGTTGTGGACCTTGAAGGTGTAGCCCACGAACTCCGGGACGATGGTGCACTTGCGGGCCCAGGTCTTGATGGGCTCGCGGCGATTCTGGGCGGCGAGTTTCTCCACCTTGCGGTAGACCGACTCGACGACAAACGGGCCTTTTTTCAGCGATCGTGCCATAGGGTCTTTTCCTCGTCGCCGTTAGAGAGTCAGCTGGCCGTAGCGCCGGCTGCGACGGCGACGGATGATCAGGTCGTTGGATGCCTTCTTCTTCGCACGCGTCGGCCCGCCCTTGGCGAAGACGCCGGTGGGGCTGACGGGGGGACGGCCGGTCTTGGACTTCGCGTCGCCGCCGCCGATCGGGTGGTCGTTGTGGTTGCGGACGATCGCGCGGGTGATCGGGCGGATGCCGCGATACCGGGAGCGACCGGCCTTGCCCCAGCGGACGTTCTGGTGGTCGGGGTTGCCGACATGGCCGATGGTGGCGCGGCACTCGACGGAGACCTTGCGGATTTCGCCGGAGGGGAGCACGAGGGTGGCCATGCCCGCTTCGCGGTTGGTCAGGCGTGCGTACATGCCGGCGGCGCGGCACATCTGGCCGCCCTTGCCCGGGGCCATCTCGATGCAGTGCACATTGAGGCCGGTGGGGATGAACTTCATCGGCATGCAGTTGCCGGCCTTGGGCTCGACGAACTTGTCGTCGGCGAGGACGGTGTCGCCGTCCTTGAGGCCGAGCGGCGCCAGGATGTATCGCTTCACGCCGTCGGTGTACTCGATGAGCGCGATGTGGCAGGTGCGGTTGGGGTCGTACTCGATGCCCGCGACCGTGCCGACGATGCCGTTGCGGTCGGCGCGCTTGAAGTCGATCTTGCGGTACATCTGCTTGTGACCGCCGCCGCGACCGCGCGAGGTGATCACGCCGTGCGAGTTGCGCCCGCCGGTCTTGGGCTTGGGCACGAGGAGCGACTTCTCGGGGCGCTTCTTGGTGACCTCGGCGTGGAGGTTCACCGACGAGTTGCGCCGGCCTGCGCTGGTCGGGTTGTAGACGCGAATGGGCATTGGGTCTTCTCGTCAGTCAGTCGCGGCCTGGCCGCGGGGAATCGCTCGTGGGAAAGTCGGGCCGCCGGTGCTTAGAAGAGCTCGATCCGGTCTTCGGGATGGAGCTTGACATAGGCCTTCTTGGTCGTGCGTCCGGGGACATACCCGAAGCGCGTGCGACGGAGCTTGGACTCGTGGTTGTGCGTGGCGACCCCGACGACGCGGACATCGTAGAGCGACTGGATCGCCTTGCGGATGTCGTCCTTGCGAGCGGTGCGCGCGACCTCGAAGAGGTAGCGGTTGTGCTCGGCGGCCTGGGTCGTCGCCTTCTCGGTGAGGAGAGGGCGCTTGATGATGTAGTGGGCTTCCATTACGCGGCCTCCGTAACAGCGCGGGTGCGGATGTTCTTGGCCGTCTTGTCCATCTTGCTGCTCGCGCCGTTCAACCAGGCCTCAAGGTCGCTCTTGGCGATGACCATGTAGCGGTGGTTGAGCATCTCGAAGCAGGTGAGCTGCTCGACGGGGACTGTGGTGACGCCCTCGATGTTCGACGCCGACTTGCGGACATTGTCGTTGTCGGGAGCGAGCGCGACCAGGCAGGTGCGGTCGATCTTGAACGCGCTGAGCAGGTCCTTGAACGCGCGGGTCTTGGGCTCGCCGAAGGCGAGGGTGTCGACCACGCGGACCTCGCCGTCGAGGAGCTTGGCGAGCAGCGCGTTGCGGTTGGCCTTGCGGCGCATCTTGACGGGCATGTCGAGGCGGTACTCTTCGCGAGTCTTGGTCTTCGCGAATGTCACGCCGCCGCCCTTGCGCATCGGGTTGCGTGCGGGGCCGACTCGGGCGTTGCCCGTGCCCTTCTGGCGGTAGAGCTTCCGGGTGGAGCCCTCCACCATGCCGCGTGATTTGGTTCGTGCAGAGCCCTGGCGCCTGTTCGCGTGGTAGCGAACATACGCCTGCTTGATGAGGGCGGGGTTGACTTCGCCGCCGAGCGTCTGCTCGTCGATCGCGAAGGTCCCGACCTGCGTGCCCTGTATGTTGAGAACGGGGATGTCCATTGAAATCCTCGCCCGATCGCCTTTGTGAGTCCGCTCGGAGAGAGTTCTCCTCACGGCTTTCCGTTCGCCTTGGCCGGGCGATGCGCTCGCAAGCGCTGACTCGTCCGACCGGTGACTCGGCGTACTGCCCGTTGTGTCTATGCCCGCCGGTTTCTCCGAAGAGACCTTGCGAGCCGGTCGGCCGCTGCCGAACTTGTGGCGGCCGACCCGGGTTCCTGTCCTGCCCTTGCCGCGCGATGCGGTGGGCCTTGCTAACCGACCGGTCCGAAACGGACCGGGTCATTGATTCGTTCAGCCCTTGAGGGCTTCGGCCTGCTTGCGGGCCTTGCTCTTGTAGAGGCGGGTCGGGATGCGGACCCGCACTTCGCTCTTGTTCGCGCCGGGGACGGGCCCCTTCACGAGGAGGAGGTTCCGCTCGGCGTCGATCTTGACGACGGGGATGGAGCGGACGGTGATGCGCTCGGCACCGAGCTGGCCGGACATCTTCTTGCCCTTGCGGAGGCCGCCGCCGAGACCGCGGTTCGAGCCGTGGCCGCCGATGGAGCCGGGCGAGCGGTGCTTGCGCTCGACGCCGTGGGTCGCCTGCTGGCCCTTGAAGTTCCAGCGCTTGATGGTGCCCTGGAAGCCCTTGCCCTTGCTCTCGCCGATGACATCGACGAAGGCGGTCGAGCCGAGCGCCTCGACGGTGAGCGACTGACCGAGTTCGTACTCGGCGAGGCCCTTCTCATCGACGCGGAACTCGAGGTGCGCACGCTTGGGGGTGGTCCCGGCCTTGGCGTCGTGGCCGATCATGGGCATCGGGGTGACGCGGGCCTTGGCCTCGCCGTAGCCGATCTGGACGGCGGAGTAGCCGTCGTTCTCGGCGGTGCGGAGCTGGGTGACGATGCAGGGACCGACTTCGATCACGGTGACAGGGACATTGGTCCCGTCTTCCATGAAGTAGCGGGTCATGCCCATCTTTCGACCGAGTAGCGTGAGCGACATGGCGTTGTATCCAGAGGTCTTGGGGTCGAGTGGCTCGGAGTGAGCCGGTGAAGAAACGCGTTGAGGCCGGTCTCACGCGTGGTTCGCGGAGCGCCGGCCTCGGGAAGGTCAGGCCTTGATCTTGATGAAGACGCCGGCGGGAACGACGAGGCGGTTGAGGGCCTCGACGGTGCGGGCGTTGGCCTCGGTAATGTCGATGATGCGCTTGTGGGTGCGGATCTCGAACTGCTCACGCGACTTCTTGTCGATGAAGGGCGAGCGGAGAACCGTGTAGCGCTCGATGCGCGTGGGAAGGGGCACGGGCCCGGCAACGCGAGCGTTCGTGCGCTTGGCGTGGTCGACGATTTCTTTCGCCGACGAATCGAGGGCCTGGTGGTCGTAGGCCTCCATCCGGATTCTGATCTTGCCGCCAGTCATGCGTCGTCCTGCCGATGAGTGATCCGAATCAAGAAACTCGCGAATGCGAGACAGTGGTGGAACCGGGCCGAGAACCCGCGATGCCCGCCGATAGGCACATACCGCAGCGATCTGCTGCCTCGTCGGTCCGACGCGTTCAACGCGTCGGATACCGTCGAGCGGTGTCCGGCATGTGGGAACGGGCTCTCGGGGACGCCCACCAGCGCCTCGCGAGCCGCGAAGGGTAGACCCCCTCGCCGACGGGTCAAGCCGACGGTGGTGATGGGACGAAGATTTCGCGAAGCCGGGCGGGTCTCGGCCGCCTCGACGCCGAATCATTGGACAACTATGCAACGCACAACACTCCCCCGCTTTGCCCGCTCGCTCGCCCTCGTCGCCCCGGTCGCGCTCGCCGCCGCGCTGACGCAGCCCGCCGTCGCGCAAGGTTCGCGCAGCGCGCCCCCGCCCGCCCAGCCCGACCCGGCCCCGGCCGATCGGCAGGCCTCCCGTGAGGCCTTCCCGCTCCAACTGAACCTGTCCAACTTCCCCGCTTTAGGGGTGGCCCTGCGGCTCCCGGAGAACGCGACGCTCCAGAGCAACGAACTGGGCACCGACCGTCAGTCGCTCTCGCTCGTCGCCGCCGACCGCCGTTGGGCGATCCGCATCCTCGACCGGCGCTCTCGGGATGTCGGGCTGACCCCGGACGAGGTGGCGATGGAGTTGATGCAGGAACTCCGGGCGTCGCGTCAGCAGGTTGACCCCAACACCGGGCGGACCGGCTCGGGCGTGAGCATCGACCTGGGCACGCCCGACATGATGATCTCCGACTCCCCCGCCGCCCAGTTCTACGCGGGGTTCATCTCGAGTTCGAACCAGCCGGTCGTCGCGGGCTACACCATCGCGCTGGTGGAGCCGGGACGGTTCGTGATCTTCCAGCTCGACACGACGGTCGAGCACGCGGGGGTGGCTATCGACCTCTATGAGCGGCTGATCGAGGGCGTCGAACTGCGCAACCCGATGGACATGGCCGCCCAGCGGTCGGCCGCGATCAAGACCGGGCAGAGTTTCCTCAACACGCTCCCGGCGAGCGAGTACCTCGCGGCCCTGCCCGAGGACGCCGTCCGCTGGTACCGGACGGTTGCGCCCAACCCGGAGTCGCCCGACGGCGTGCGCGAGGTCGGTTACCAGCGCGTCGAGATGCGCACGGGCAAGCGCGGCGAACTCAATCCCCAGAAGCCCTCCTCCCGGTGGAACCAGACCGAACTCGAGGACGGCATCCTTGTGAAGATCGAGGCGCGGGCCGTGCTCGGTCCGGTCGAGAACCCCACCAGACAGGTCGTGGACAGCCAGGCCATCTACTGGATGAAACTCGACGAGAGCGGCCGCGGCGAAGAATCGTGGTCGATGCGCATGATCCTCAAGGAGTCGGGCGAGGAAGCGGTGTACACCGAGGTCGGCGCGCGGCTGGGCGACCACCTGACCGTCACCGTGAACGCGCCGGGCCTCCAGCCGGTCGAGAAGCGCTGGCGCATCCCGGAGGAGGGGTACATCTCGCAGGCCGAGACGCACCTGATCCCCCGCCTGCTGGCCCGGGCCGGCGCACAGGCGGACATGGCGTTCTACGCGTACTCCTCGTCGCTGAACGAGATGAAACTCCGCCGCGAGCAACTCACGCGTGTCGACGATCCGGACGCGGCCGGCAACGCGGCGTGGAAACTCAGCACGGAGGTCAGCGAAGGCGCGGCGCCGCGGCTGTACTTCCTCGAAAACAAGGGCGAACTCGCGCGGGGCCAGATGCCCGACGGTGCGATCCTGATGCCGACGAACCCCGAAGACCTCCGCGCGGCGTGGAAGCGCAAGGGCCTCCCGACGAATTAGAGGATGAACGGCTCGGTTCATCCATCTCGATCAGAGCCTCGGGCGGAAGCACGAGGCAGGAGATCCGGCACACGAACGATCACAGCATCGCAAGCGACTTCAGCGACGCGTGCGCGACGAACCATCAATGAACTTTGAGCGGTTCGCTCCGCGTTCTTCCGAACGCGGCTCTGATCGGAGGGCTCTGATCGGATGGGCGCTCAGCCGTCGTTCATCGCGGGGTCGTCGGCGCCTTCAGGTGCGGCGACATCCTCGCCGCGGATCGACGCCGCGAGGGCTTCGAGGGAGGCGACCGCTTCGTTGACGCGCGTGCGAGTGTCGCCCGAGACACGGGAAGCGCCGTTGCGGAGACTGCTCGCGGCGTCGGCGTAGGCCTTGGCGGCGGATTCCTCGGCGGTTTCGATGGTCTCGGTGAGTTCGGCGGCAAGGCCGCCCGCGCGATCAGCAATGGTCGGCGCCGAGTCCAGCGAGGCGATGTGGTTCAGCGTGGAGACCGCCTGCCCGAGCGTCGAGGCGCGAAGGCGGTAGGTGTCGGCCAGGCCCTGCTGAGCGGCGGCGAGCGCGAGCCCGTTCTTCGCGGGACGGAGGGTCGCGACCGCGCGGCCGTAGGCGCTGATCGCCTGATCGACGGCGGGCGTGAACCGCTCGGAGAGCGCGGTCTCGATCTGCCCGAGGAGTTCCTCGGCGCGCGCGCCGGCGGCGTCGGCGACGCGCTGGGCGGTGCTCGAGTTTTCGAGGCGGCGGGCGCGCTCGTCCTCGATGCTCTTCCTCGTCGCCTGGAGTTGCGCGCCGAGCGTCTTGAGTTGCTGCTCGCGGATCTCGGCGTTGCGCACCTCGGGGAGCAGCACATCGGCCTGGGCCTGCAGGTCCGACGCGGCCCGCTCAAACTCGGCTGCGCGGCGGGCGAGGCGGTACGCCTGCTCGGTCAGTTCGGCGCGTTCCGACGCGCTGGCGCGGATGGCCTGCTGGCGCAGCGCGGCCTCCTGCTGGCGGATCGTCGTGGCCTGCTCGCGCTGCTCCTGCTGGCGGGCGTTGAGTTGCGCCACCTGGCCGACGAGACCCTCGCGGTTCAGACGGGACTCTTCCATCTCCTGCGCGACGCGCTCGGACTCGCCGGCGATGCGGTCGAGGTCGGCGCCCGAGTCGCCGCTGCGCATGACGGCGGCGATGGCGGACTGGCTGGCGAACTCGGCGGCGGCGACGCGTGCGCTGGCGAGCAGCGTGGCGACCTCGCCTGCGGGGGTGAGGGCCTCGGAAAGCTCGAGCTGCGCGAGCCCGGTCTGGGCCTCGCCCATCAGCGAGGCGGCGGTCTCACGGGCGACGCCCTCGTACTCGCTCGACGCGCTCTGGAGATCGCTCACGACGGCCTGGTAGGTCTTCCTGCGTGACTCGGCGGGCGCCGAAACGCCCCCGGCGGTCACGGAGAGCAGTTTGGCCTGCGCGCTGGTGATCTGTTCGGAGGTCCCGCTCTCGTCGCAGCCGGCGGCGATGGCGAGCCCGGCGACGGCGATCAGCGCGAGGCGGCGGGGAAAGGAAGATGTTGGCCGGTTGGTCGTGGTCGTCATGCTGCGTCTCGGGTCTCGCATCGGGCGCGGCGGGTTGGTTGGGACGGCCCGCGTGCACGGGGTCGGGAGTGTAGCAAGCCGCCCCGGCGCGACCGTACGCCCCGCTCGCGTGCACGGTTCCCGGGCGGCGGGGGCTGGCTATTCGATCAGGGCCGCCAGCCGCTCGATCAGGCGTCGCTGGGTCTCGCGGGTCTTTTCGAGCCAGATCGAGCACGGGGTGAGGTCCAGCACTCGTTCGGCGGTGCTGCCGAGCAACAGCGAGGTCCTTCCCGAACCGTGGCTGCCCATGCACAGCAGATCGAGGCGGAGGGCGCCAGCCAGATCGGTGATGGCGGTCGAGGCCTGCCCCTCCCCCATCGTGAGCCGGAGGGTCGGGCCGCCGTCGAGGCGGATGGCGGCGGCGTGGCGCTCGACATGCGCTTGCGCGGTCGCCTGTCGCTCCTTCAGGAACTCGTCCTTGCTGAGAGCCGCGAAGGCGCCGGGTGTTTCCTCGACGGAATGGAGGACTTCCACGGCGGGGAGCCGGAGCGCCGCCGCGATGGCGTCGGCGCGGCGGAGGGCGAGATCGGCGGCGGGCGAGAAATCGGTCGAGACGCCGACGCGCTGCACGGTGCCGTCGAACTCGCGCCGCGCGATCAGCACGCTCACCGGGCTCTTGCGCACCAGACGGCGCGCGGTGCCCCCCAGCCCGCCGTGGTTGTCGGCGTGGGATCCCCTGCGGCCGACGATGACCAGATCGGCCTTGTGCTTCTTGACGACCTCGAGGATCTGCATGGCCGAGTCGCCCTCGGCGATCTCGAACGCCGCGCCGGCCAGCCCGTGCGTGTCGAGGTACGCGCGGGCGTCCTGCTCGATGCGCGCGCGCCACGCCTTGGCGTCCTGCTCGACCTGCGGGTTCGCCTGGTTCGACGGCTCGAGGACCGTGAGCACCACGATCTTCGCGCCCAGCGCGTCGCGGACGAACGCGGCCGCGTTCGCTGCGCCCAGGGCGGCGGGCGAGAAATCGGTCGCGAGCACCGCGATCTTGATGGCGGGCGCGGGGGTGCGTGCCTGCTCCGCGGGCTCCCCACTGCTTTCGTTCGATTGCGCCATTCGGTGCGCTCCGCCGCGTGTCAGTCCTTGCCGGGATGAGCGACCGCGCCGCGCGCGGCCTCGCCCGGGGGATCGTACTCGATGACCGACTCAGAGCGCGGGCGGTACATGGATTCGATCCACTCGATGCCCTCGCGGAACCTGCGCTCCGACGAGTTGCGGAAGACGGGCCTCCACCCTCTGACTTCGGGATGAGGCCTGAACGCGTTGTCGCGGTTCAACCCCATCTGCAAGAGCAGCGAGCGGTCCGGGGTCTGCCAGTTGATGAGGGGCAGGCCGTCGTCCGTGCGGTACTGATCGATGATCACGAAGTTGGTGTACACGCTCTGCTCGGCGCCCGGCCTGCGGCGGTAGAAAGTAAGCCCGCTCGGGTTCGCGCCGCCGTGGCAGGCCGAAGTGGCGCAGTTCTGGAGGAGCCAGGTCGTCTGGATCTCGTCGCGGAACTTCTCCATCGATTTCACGCCCTCAAGGACGCGCACCTCGGAGTAGAGGTCGCGGGCCTGCAACTGGAACATGATGTCGAGGATCTCGGCCGGGTTCTTGCGATAGAAGCGGTCGCGTTCGACGCGCGTTGAGGGCACGAGCGGGCTGCCCGCGTAGCGCTGGATGAGTTTGTCGATGGTCGTGCGGTCGATGAGCAGTCTGGGGGGCGAGCGCAGGTCCAGTTCGTAGACCTTCATCAGGTTGACCTGCCCGGGAGTCAGCAGCGGGAAATCGCGCGAATGTCCCAGCGGGACGGCCGGGCCCTGCGCGATGTCCTCGTCGTCGTCGTCGAGAAACTCCTCGGAGTCCCGCATCGGATCGGCGGACGGCGCCTCGGCGCGCTTCGGCAGGTTCGCGTTCTCGGCGTCGCGCAACGCGCGGCGTTCGCGCATCTCGATCTGCCTGCTCACCAGTTCGCGGAGCTGCCGGCCGCGATCGCTGAACTGATCGACCTTCAGGATGTGGTCCAGTTCGAGGATCGCTTCCTCGTACATGCCGACATTCTGGAGCCACTCGGCGACGAGCAGCAGCCGCTCGACATCGCCGTCGTCGATGAGCGAGCGCATGCGCTCGTACCGCTCGCGCAGGGGCGGCTGGAGTTCGACGCGCTCGACGCTCTCGGTCGGCACCCGCGCCTCGACCCCGGCGATGCGCAGGGTGATCCATTCGCGGTTCTGGTCCACGCGCCTGCCCACCAGGCGGTGGCCGTCGCGCATGACGAGCACGATGTCGTATTCGAGGCGGGCGATGTCGGCCCGGGCGATGTCGCGGAGCGCGTCGCCGTGCTTGATCGTGACCCGCTCGGGGTTGATGGTGGTCAGGGTGCCGTCAACGCGGGAGCCGTTGCGGAGCACGACGACGACCTCCATATTGATGGTGGGGTCGACGACCAGCGAGACGGCGCGGGTCGTGTCCTTCTCCTGGCCGTGGGCGGGAGCCGGGGCGATCAGGCCGATCGTGAGCAACGCGGCGAGCGCGGCGCCCGCGCAGGCGACGGCAAGGCCCCTTGGTCCGGAATGTCTCTGGTCGTGTGACACCGCCTGCATCATCCGCCGGAGTGGTGGTGGTTGTCCAGTGATGCACCCCGATACGCCCGAAACGCCGCGGGGTTGCCGGACGAGGCCCCGGGCGCCCTCGAAAGTCGCCTCACGCCGCCGAGGGAGACGCTCGCCGCGCCGATTCGTCGATGCGCTGGCTGAGCAGGTCGGGGGTGAAGGGCTTCTCGATGACCGCGCTGGCGCCCGCGTCGAGGGCCGCCTCGACGAAGGAGTCGTCCAGGTCGCTCGTGAGGACGAGGATCCGCGTGGACGCTCGGCGTTCGAGGCACGACTTCACCAGCGTCAGCGCGTCCAGGCCCGGGATATCGCGATCGAGGATCATCAGGTCCGGCGCGTGTTTCTCGATCGCGCGGAGCGCTCCGGGGGCGTCGCGCGACTCCTCGACCATGTGATCGCCGAACTGGGCGACGACCGAGCGTTGCAAGGTGCGCATGGCGCGCGAGTCTTCCACAAGCAGCACATTCATCGGAACGGTCCTTCGGGAGGCGGGAGCGGATGAGGGCGAGAAGCGAGGCCCTCCGCCCGGTGATCGGACGATTCGGACCCCCGCTCCACCCCCCGAACGGGCCCCGACACCAGCCGGCGCCCTCGTCGCCATCGCCGCCTGACGCTTCCCACACGAGCCGCCTCAGCCGGTGAGCCAGCGAGGGCCGATCGGCCTAAATCCGGCGTTCTTCGCCGCTTCCAAGCAGGATCCCGACCCGGGCCACGCCGGGAAAAAACCCGGAGAACCCCGCATTTTGAGGTTTCCGGCGCACGGAAAAAGGCGTATACTGCTCTTGACGTGTTTCTTCCCTCCTAACCCGTGGCGCCCCCCCCCAGGGCGCTACGGGTTTTCTCATGGGACGACCGCCGAGGGCCCCTGGCGCACTCGGAACGCCGATCAGCCGCCCCGGCGAGTAACCACGATCAGGGCCTCGAACACGCTGCCCGTCTCGATATGCGCCGAGACCAGCGGATCGCCCGGCCCGGTTGACCAGAACCCGCCCGATGGGAACGGCTCCGAGAACTCGTCTCGGAACTCGCGGAGCCCGAAGCGCACGGTCTCCCCCACTTTGATCTCGTCGATGGGCCGCGAGAACCACTTGTTGAGCCAGAGCGTGGTCGGCGGGATGTCGTTGGCGGTCGTGTTGGTGATGATGATCTCCGTGCCGTCGCGGATGAGTTGGATCGCGAGCGTCTTGCCTATCACGGCGTTGGAAGGGAACTCGCGGGCGTACTCGACATCGCTCCAGGTCTGGCACCCTGCGGCGAGGATCACCGGGGCGCAGACCACGGCGGTTCCGAGAACTCGAAGCACGCGACGACGGCGGGGAGACATGGGCATCTCCCTATAGTCGCCTGCATGGGCTGCGAGAGCAACAGCCATAACGCCACGCCGCCTTCGCCCGGACTTGCGCCGGGCGTGGAAGCGATCGACCCGGCCGCGTTCGCCGCGGGGCACACGACCGATCCGCGCCTCGCGGGGGCCATCCCCGGGTTCGACGCGCCGTTCGTGCAGGCCGGGCTTGCGGGGTACTCTGACGCCGCCATGCGCATCGTCGCGCGACGGCACGGGTGCCCGCTGTGCGTGACCGAGGCGTTGCTCGACCGCACCCTGCTCGCGGGCGGACGAGGGTTCGCGAAGGCCGACCTCGGCGAGTTGCACGACAATGTCCCGGGCGGCGCGGAAGACCACCCGCTTGTCGGGCAGATCATGGGATCCGACCCCGACGAGATGGCCGCCGCCGCGCTGAAGATGATCGAGCAGGGCTCGCGACCGCCCGCGCATTACCGCACGATGGCCTACAGCACCGGCGCCGCCGGAACGAGCGAGGCTCCGCGCGCGGATTCCTTCAGCGCCATCGACATCAACCTCGCGTGCCCGGTGAAGAAGATCAGCAAGAAGGCGCGCGGCGGGCACTGGCTCGCGCACCCCGATGGCGCCATCGACATCCTGCGCGCCGTGCGCGACGCGCTCCCCCCAGAGATCGTCACCACCGTCAAGATGCGCCGCGGGTACGACGAGCCGCCCGAGTTCGAGCGCGCGTTCTTCCGGATCTTCGACGCCGCCTACGAACTGGGATATTCCTGGGCCACCGTGCACGCGCGCACGGTTCAGCAGAAGTACATCGGGCCCTCGCGCTGGACCTTCCTGCGCGACCTCGTCCGTGCGCGGCCCGACCGCGTCATCCTCGGCTCGGGCGACATCTGGGATGCGCAGGACATCTTCCGCATGCTCTCGTACACGGGCGTCCACGCGGCCTCCGTGGCGCGAGGGTGCATCGGCAACCCATGGATTTTCCGCCAGGCGCGCGACATGATGGCCGGGCTTCCCCCGCGGGCGCCGTCGATCCTTGAACAGCGCGACGCCCTCCTGACGCACTTCGACCTCTCCGTCGCGGTCAACGGGGAGAACCTCGCCGGCCGCCTCATGCGCAAGTTCGGGATCCGCTTCGCCGAGCACCACCCACGGGGTGAAGAGGTCCGCAAGCGCTTCATCAGCGTGAACTCGCAGGCGGACTGGCGCGCCGTGCTCGATGAGTTCTACGCCGAGCCCGCCGAAGCGATCGCGTAAACACCCGCACCACCGCGTTCGTGCGCACCACCACGGTCGTTGCGCGAATGCGCGCGCACCGATGGCGTCACTGCACGCATTTCGTGCTTGCAATCCCGCGGCGCCGTGCGATCGTCTCCGTCCAACCCCCTACGGAGACTTCCATGCGACACCTCCCCACCCCATCGCTCATCCTCCCCGCGTTCGCGTTCGTTGCGCTCGCTCTGCCCGCGTGCGTGGACAGCGCGGCCACCGGTCCCGTGCTCGCCCAGCAGCGCGAAGCCATCGTGCGCCTCGAACAGACCTCGGCCGAGGACCTCGCCGCCCTTCGCTCGCTTGCCTCGGTGGTTCTCGACGCGCGCATCGAGCGAACGCTGACCGACATCGAGCACGGACTCATCGCCGACACCCTCGACGAGCACGCGCACCCGCCCGCCGGCGCGCCGCCGTGGCTCGTGGAATACGCAGTGCTCGTGCGCGCCGGAGCCCCGGCCGACATCCGCCGAGCCCCCCTGCTCGCGTTGCCAGAGGTCATCGCACGGCGCGACGCGAACCAATCCGTTCTCGCCGCGCTCGACGCCCGCGCACTCGATACGGCGTCATTGTTTGGCGAGGCGCTCGCCGACAACGCCTCGCTCTCCGAAGCCGCGGGCGCGTCGGTCGATCTCTCGGCCGCCTCGCGCGAGGCAGCGCTCGAACTCTGGCGGGCCGCGGTGCTCGAACGCATCGACGACCCCGCGCAGCGCGCCGCCGCCGAACGCCTCCTTTCCGATCTACTTCACCCTTCCAAGTGAGACACGCCCGTGAACACCCCTCTTCACCCCACCGACTCCGACCTCGAAGCCATCCTGCACAAACTGGAAGGCGAGACGCCCGCGCTCACCCCGCGCGATGTCGAACTGATCTCCCGCGCGCTGCGCACGCTCGCCGCCGATCAGTTGATGATCCTTCGCCTGCAGCGCCTCCTCGCGTTGCACGGCGAATCATCGGCGCGCCTCGACGCGATCTTCCTCGACGCCCGCACCGCGCTCGAACGGCGCGCGAGCGCGTCGTCCCCGGGAGAGTCGTTTGACCACGACGCCGCCGCCGCGGCCCGGATCGCGCTCGCCAGACGCGTGGACGACGCACGCACCGGGCGCGATGTCATCCTCGCGGCCCTCGCGTTCGCACGCGACATCGCCCCAACGGTCGCCGCGGCCTCGTTCGGCGGGCGGTAGGCGGGCGAAAGTTCAATCTGAGGTCAGTTTCATGCGCGTTTTACTGGGGCTTCAGACCCAACCGCGAAAGTACTCGTGTGCATCGAGCACAGGGCCGCACCCGAATCGCGGCTCTTCAACAGAAGAGTACACACGATCTTGAATCGAAGGAGTTTATCATGAACACCACCCTGAAGACCCTTGTTTGCGCCTCCGCCATCACCGCTTTCGCGGGCGCCCCGTTCGCCGTTGCCCAGCAGCAGAAGAACGACCAGCGCCAGCCCCAGCGTCAGCAGACGCAGGACAGAAACCAGGACCGCAACCCCGACACCATCACCCGGACGGCAACCTTCGAGCTCATGCTCGATCGTTCCTCCGATATGACCGGGTCGGACCTGTACGACTCGCGCGGCGAGAAGGTCGGCAGCGTCGCCGACTTCGTCGTCAGCCGTCGCACCGGCCAGATCGACAGCGTGCTTCTGAACACCGGCGCCATCCTCGGCGTGGGCGGCAAGGAAGTCCGCGTTCCCTACAACACCCTGTCGTGGAACGCCGGCAAGGACCGCATCGAGACCACCATGGCGAAGAACGCCATCGACGCGCTCCCCGACTTCGACCGCAAGACCGCCGGCGATCTGCCGCTCGACAACATCAACCAGTACGACCGCATCGGTAAGGACCGCACGAATCCGAACAACGCCGTCCACGGCGGCCCCTACGGCGCCGACCGCGGCATCCTCCTCAGCACCGTTGTCGGTCAGGACCTGAACTGCCTGACCGAGACCTGCGGCGAGGTCGAAGACACCATCATCGAGGTGCACACCGGCCGCGTCGTCTACCTCGTCATCGACCCCGACGAAAACTTCCTCGGCATCGCCGACACCCTCCGCATGGCGCCCTTCGGCATCGCCAGCTGGAATGTCGACGCCAGCGAGATGCGCATCGACGCTACCAAGCAGCAGGTCCTCGCCGCGCCCGAGTTCGACGGCGATCTGCTCCCCTTCACTTCTCGCGGTCGCATCACCGAGGTCTACCGCGTGTACGGCCAGGAAGCCCCCGCGATGGACCGCCGCGCCAGCGACACCACGCCGATGCGCGATAGCGCCAACAACAACGACGCGATGAAGGACAAGAAGAACCCCGGCACGCGTCCCTACTAAAGCCCCCGATCTCGGGACGATTGAAAGAGTTTCCGCACGGGCGCCCGGTCTTCACCGATCGGGCGCCTGTTATTATTTCCGCCCTTGTGCGACCTGCTCCCGGTCGTCAGCGCCGTCGCCGGCGTCCTCGGCTCGGACCGTCTCACGGTCCGCCCAGTGTCTGGCCTTTCGAGCCAAAACCCATAACACCGACACGACCGCACACGCGGCAGAGACCAAAAACAAGGCGTCCAACGCCGGCGGGGCCGTCGCGGCCGAGTACTGAAACCTCAGCATTCCCGAGAAAATCGCGAGCGCAACACAGACACACAATACGGCGACAGGAGTCATGGGCACATGAACCCTTGGCCTTCCGGATGAATCCAGCATGAGAGATTAGATGAAGACACTCTCATCTTCCCTTTCGGGGAAGAATCGCTATCGTTCGAATCGCGGTGTTCGCGTGAGCGGCCACACCTTTGAGGGGTTTCTTCGATGAACTTCTTTCAGAAACTGCTCGACACCTCGGACTTCCCAGCACGCTGGAACTGCGGCCAGTGGACGTCGGAACTCGGCTGGCTTCATATCACCTCGGACATCCTCATCTTCGCCGCCTACTTCGCGATCCCCGCGTCCCTCGCGGTCGTGGCCTTCAGGCGGCGAGACTTCCCGTTCAGTTATCTTCTCGCCCTGTTCACCGCCTTCATCCTCGCGTGCGGCACGACCCACCTCATCGAGGCGATGATCTTCTGGAAGCCCGTCTACCGGCTCAGCGGCCTGGCCAAGGCCATCACCGCCGTCATCTCCGTCGCCACCGCCCTCGTGCTCATCCGCGCGCTCCCCTCGCTGCTCAACCTCCCGGGCCTCCGCGCCGCCAACACCGACCTCAAGTCAGCCCTCACCCGCGAATCGCTCGCCCGTGAGGAACTCATGAGCGCGCGCGACACACTCGAGAAGCGCACCTCCGAGATGACCCAGCGCATCCGCCGCATCTCCACGGCGTTCGCCGCCTCGAAGTGCGTCGCCTGCCGCTGGGACGGCGACACGGGCCACATCGACTGGGAGATCGGCTACTCCGAGGCGTGCCGTCAGCGCGGCGTGGAAGCCCCGGCGGCCCTGCAATCCTTCACCGACATCCTCACCCCCGACGATGCGGCTCGCTTCCAAACCGTGGTCAGCGAGGCCCTCGCCACCGGCAAGTCCCTCGACTTCGAGGGCGCGCTCGTGAGCCAGCCCGACCGCAGCGTCCGACTCTCGGCCACTCCCGAGCCGCCCATCGACGGGCAGCCCCGCTACATCAATGGGATGTTCCGCTTCCTGTAGCCGTATCCCCGTCAGGGGCGCCCGGCTTCCGACAGGGCAGAATCACGATGAAGGTGCACCCCCCGTCGGCGCAGTTCTCCACGCCGATCGACCCGCCGTGCAACTCCGCGATGCCCTGCGCGATCGCCAGCCCGAGACCATGGCCCCGCCCCTTGCGCTGTTCCTCCGGCGCCTGCGCGAAGCGGTCAAAGATCGTCTTGAGCTGCGCTTCGGGGATGCCCGGCCCGTAATCGCGCACCCGGATGTTCGCGTCCGCGCCGTCGATGCTCGCGTCGATCTCCACGCGCTTGTCCATGGGTGAGAACCGGATCGCGTTGCGCACCAGATTGTCGAGCATCGTGCGCAGCAGTTCCGGCTCTCCGGCGACGGCGTAGTCCATCGTCGCCTCGTCGGAGAGCAGTTTCGGAGCCAGGCGCACATGGTACTGACGCGCCATGGCCGAGCAGTGCTCGGCGCTGTCGATCACCAGATCGTTGACGGCGTAGATCTTGACCTCCGCCAGCCCCTTCCCGTCGCGCACGCGCGTCAGCGTCAGGAAACTCTCGACGAGCCGCCCCAGGCGGAGCATCTCCTCGGAGGCAGAATCCACGAAATCCCGCACCGGCTGCGCCGCCTCGGATGTGTCGAGGGTCTGCGCCTCCATCAGCATCACCGCGATCGGCGTCTTGATCTCGTGGGAAACATTCGACAGGAACCGCTCCTGCGCGGCGAACCCTTCCAGGATGCGCTGACGCGCCTGATCCAGTTCTTCCGCGAGCCGCGCCACTTCGGAGTTCGAACTGTCCATCTGGAAACCGTGCCCGATGGACTCGGGCCGCAGGTTCTTCGCGATCGCCTGCAATCGCTCGTACGGCGCCACCGCGATGCCGCCGATGAACCAGCCCGCCACCGCCGCGGCGACCGGGCCGATCAGGCCCGCGAGCAGCAGCACATTGCGGAGCAGCGCCAACTGACGGCGCACGAACGCGTCGCTGCGCGCCAGCGCGACCACGAATTCCCCCCGGCCGTCCGTGCTCAGTCCGACAAACACCGCCCGCGCGCTCACCATCGTCGGGGTTTCCCCCCCGGTGGACAGGGGGAGTTGCACCTGCGCAACCACGGGCATCGACTGCGCCGCCGCGACCGCCACACGCTTCCCTTCGTTGCGGATCAGACCCTCACGGCCTTCGATCACATTCGTTCCGTCTGCTTTGAACACCTCGATGAACGCGGAATCGAACTGAAAGAACCGCGATTTGCCGATCGCGATGCTCGTCAGTCGCTGCTCGTCGATGTTCGGCAGCCACGGCTCGATCTCGTCCGCGATCTCCGCGGCCCGCATCGCCAGTTGCTCTTCGAACAGACGGTTCAGAGACGCCGACTGGTACAGCCAGAACACCGCGCCCGACGACCACTGGATGACCGAGAAAATCACCACCACCCAGAGGGTGAGCCGCAGCCGCATCGACGAGCGCGGCCTCGCCAGGTAGTCCCGCGGCACCTGGCTTAGTCCATCACGCCGAAGCGGTACCCGGCGCCCTTGATCGTGTGGATCAACCCGTGCTCGAAGTCGCGGTCCAGCTTCTTGCGAAGCGACGACACATACACATCGATCACATTGCTCTCGGGCTCGAAGTTCATGTCCCACACGCTCTCGGCGATCTGGGTCCGCGAGAGAACACGGTTGGGGTTCCGCATCAGGTACTCGAGCAGCGCGAACTCCTTGTTGGAGAGTTCATGCTCCAGTTCCCCGCGCGTCGCCTTCCTCGTGTACAGGTCGAGTTCCAGATCCTCGCAACGCAGGAAGCGGCCCTCGCTCGCCTCGCCGCGACGCAGCAACGAACGGATGCGCGCCAGCAACTCCTCGAACTCGAACGGCTTGGTGAGGTAGTCGTCCGCGCCCGCGTCCAACCCAGCCACCTTGTCGCTCGTTCCCGAGAGCGCCGTCAGCATCAGGATCGGCGCGCTCACGCACCGCCGCCGCAGGTTGCGGCAGACATCCACCCCGTCGCGGTCCGGGAGCATCAGGTCCAGCAGGATCAGATCGAAGTTCTCGACCGCAGCGAGGTCCTCGCCCTCGAAGCCGCTGTGCGACACCTCGACGGCATACCCGTGTTCGCGCAGCCCGCGCTGGATCGCGCCGGCCATCTTCGGGTTGTCTTCGACAATCAGAATCCGCATCGCGCTCGGTCCTCCATTGCTCCCGATGGGGTGAATTCTACTGCGATTCGGTCCGCAATGCCCGGTGGAGGCGCCGGATGTTCAAAAGATGAAATCCCTTTTAGGCGGGGTTCAGCGCGGCGCCATACCGCCAGGCGAAAGTCCAACAGTCAACGGGCGGAGTCTTCCGCTCACCGCCCCCAACCCCACTTGAGGATACCCCGATGCGCCGCTCCCCCACACTCCCCCGACTCTGGATCACCTTCACATTCGCCGCATTCCTCGGCCTGAGCGCCCTCGCCCTGACGGCGTGCAACACGACCCAGGGCGTCGGCGAGGACATCGAAGCCGCCGGCGACGCCATCTCCGACACCGCCCGCGACGCCAAGGACTGACCAACATTCACGAATGAGCGGCGATTCAGACGCCGTTCACCCCCTTCCAACACTCTCCACCGAACATACACGCATCGCCCCACCGCGCACCGATGGGTCGATCAACACGAAACCGAAAGGAAAACACCATGCTTGGCTGGGCACTCGCGTTCTTCATCATCGCCGTCATCGCCGCCGTCTTCGGCTTCACAGGCATCGCCGCGGGAGCCGCCACGATCGCGAAGGTTCTCTTCTTTGTCTTCGTCGTGCTCTTCCTGCTCTCGCTGATCGCGGGGCTCGTGCGCGGCAAGACCGTCTGACCCGCGACTCCACATACTTCAACATTTCACCACAAGGAACATCGCCATGAACACCACCAACCGCTTCCGTCGTTTCGCCGCGCTCTCGCTCCTGGCCACGAGCGCCGCCTTCACCGGCTTCGCCATGGGCTGCGAGGATGACCCGGTCGACGAAACCGCCGACGCGATCGAAGACGCCGCCGACGACGCCGGCGACGCCATCGACGACGCCATCGACTAATCCCGCGCGACGCCCGTCGCGCCCGTATTCCTACTCAACCCTGCGAAAGGAACCATCCCATGGAATCCACCGCCAATCTGAACAAAGACACCATCCACGGCCTGCAGGATCTCATCGAGATCAACATCGACAGCAGCAAGGGCTTCAAGGCCGCAGCCGACAAGATCGAGGACCAGCGCGTCGCGTCATTCTTCAGAGAATGCTCTACCGAGCGCGACGGGTTCGCCCGAGATCTCTCCCGGTATGTCTCGCTCAACGCGACCGAGCCCAAGGACTCGGGCACCGCGAAGGGGACGGTCCACCGCTGGTGGCTCGAACTGCGCGGCACGGTCCAGCGCGGCGACGAGCACGCGGTGCTCGCGGAGGCCGAACGCGGCGAGGACGCCATCAAGGCCCGCTACGAGGATGTGATGAAGGAAACCGCCGGGAATCCGCTCAACAGCGTGCTTCTGGCGCAATACGCCGCGGTGAAGTCGCGCCACGACCAGGTTCGCGCGATGCGCGACGCGCATGACTCCTGATCACCCGGTACACTTATCCACCACGATGACCCCTGCGACAGCGCGCCGCGCCACGCGGGGGTCTTTTCACAGGACCCCGCCTCTCGAGACATCGAAGGTCACCAATGACCCTTCGCATCCAGACCAACGCCCGTCAGGACCGAGAGACCCTCGCCGCGCGATTCGATGCCGCGCGCCGCACCAGCGTGCGCCTCGCCGAGTCGCTCTCCGCCGAGGACATGACGGCCCAGGTGAGCATCGAGGCCAGCCCCACCAAGTGGCACCTCGCGCACACCACCTGGTTCTTCGAGACCTTCATCCTCGAACA
This sequence comes from uncultured Phycisphaeraceae bacterium, assembly GCA_965369025.1. GTDB lineage: Bacteria > Planctomycetota > Phycisphaerae > Phycisphaerales > UBA1924 > JAHBXC01. The sequence continues at coordinate 61,224 of CBDUPB010000001.1, forward strand.
CCACGAGCGCGCGTTCGCGCCGTACGACCCCGCGTTCCGCGTGCTGTTCAACAGTTATTACACGACGCTCGGCGATCGTCACCCACGCGCGTGCCGCGGCCTGCTCACGCGCCCCGGCGTTGGCGAAGTCCTCGCGTACCGCGACAGCGTCGATGATCGGCTGCGCAAACTGCTCCCCACACTTCGCAGCGCCGACTACCCCGCCGTCGCGGAACTCATCGAACTGGGCATCCAGCACGAGCAGCAGCACCAGGAACTCCTGCTCACCGACATCAAACTCCTCTTCCACGCGAGCCCGCTCCGCCCCTCGTACCGCGTCGGCGAACCCGGCGCGCAGCCGTGCGCGGCGTCGTCCGAACTCCGATGGGTCGGATTCGAAGGGGGCGTGGTCACCATCGGCCGCCAACACTCCAACGCGCCCGGCGATTTCGCGTACGACAATGAGGGCCCGTCGCACCGCCGGTTCCTCGAGCCCTACGAACTCGCCTCACGGCTGACGACCAACGCCGAATACGCGCGGTTCATCGAAGACGGCGGGTACCGAAGTCCTTCCCTGTGGCTCGACGAAGGATGGAACGCCGTCCAGCAGGGCCGGTGGTCCGCGCCGCTCTACTGGGAACGCGAGAGCGACGATGCGCCCTGGCGCGAGTTCACGATGCTCGGCATGCGGGCGCTCGATCCCGACGCGCCGGTCGCACACCTGAGTTTCTTCGAGGCCGACGCCTTCGCGCGCTGGTCGAACGCGCGCCTGCCCACCGAAGTCGAATGGGAGCACGCCGCCGCGCCGCGCTGGGACCGTGCCGCCGAACACGGCCAGTTCCTCGACCCCGACGGCCTGGTCCCCGCCTCGGGCGCATCCGACATCGACGGGCTCCGAGAACTCGCGGGCCACGCGTGGGAATGGACGCGCTCCGCGCACGAGCCCTATCCGGGCTACGCGCCGCCCCGGGGCGCGGTCGGCGAATACAACGGCAAGTTCATGTCCGGGTCGTATGTGCTTCGCGGCGGATCGTGCGCCACGCCGCGCGACCATGCACGCTCGACCTATCGCAATTTCTTCCCGCCCAACCTGCGATGGCAGTTCGCGGGCGTCCGCCTCGCGCGGAGTTCTTCGGATCGATCCACGGAGTAGATGACATCGAAGCCATTACCAAGCAATCGAACCTTCGCAAGGCGCTCGTCGACGGGACCATCCGCGACACCTTCCGCGAAGACATCCTCGAAACCATCGCGCAGCCCGTCGGCGCCAAGGCCATAGCGCCCAAGCATCTCTACGACGCGCGAGGCAGCGAACTCTTCGACCGCATCTGCGACGCCGACGAGTACTACATCCCGCAAGTCGAATCCTCGATCGTGCGCGACCGCATCGACGAGATCGTCTCCGCCCTCGGCCCGGGCCTCATCCTCGCCGAGCCCGGCTCGGGGAGCGCGCAGAAGGTCGAGCCCATCCTCGAAGCGCTCGACAGCCCGGCGGCGTTCGCGCCGGTCGAGATCAGCGCGGCGCCGCTGAACGAATCCTCGGCGCGCATCGCCGAGCGCTTCCCCGACCTCCAGGTCCATCCGGTGTGCGCCGAGTTCCACACCGGGCTCGACATGCTCACCGACCTCCCCGACGAGCCCCGCGCGATCTTCTTCCCCGGCTCGACCATCGGGAATATGCCCGCCGAGGACCGCGCCGCCCTGCTCCGCTCGTTCGCCCGCTTCGTAGGCCCCAACGGCCGCGTGCTCATCGGCTTCGACCTCGTGAAGGACCGCGAGGCGCTCCGCGCCGCCTACGACGACCGCGAAGGCATCTCCGCCGCGTTCGCGCTGAATGTCCTGGACCGCATCCGCCGCGAACTGGGCGAAGGGCTCGACGCTTCAGCGTTCCGGTACGACGCACGGTGGAACGAAGACGCCTCGCGCATCGAGATGTCGATCGCGAGCACGCGCGACCACGAGGGCGAACTCGCCGGTGTGCCCTTCCGCTTCGCCGAGGGCGAGCGCATGCGCACCGAGATGTCCCACAAGTTCACCCGCGAATCGATCGAGCGCGAGGCCTCCGCCGCCGGCATGCGCGTCGTCGAGCACTGGACCGACGACCGCGGCTGGTTCGCGCTGTGCCTGCTCGAGACAGAGGACTGAGACCAATGCCCGAGGAAGACACCAAACCACTGCGCGCGCTCTTCCTCAACTGCACGCTGAAGCGCTCGCCCGAGCGGTCGCACACCGACGCGCTCATCGAGGCGTCGCGCATCATCATGGAGAAGAACGGCGTCGAGGTCGATGCTCTGCGGCCGGTTGACGCCGATCTCGCGCCGGGCGTTCAGGCCGACATGACCGAGCACGGCTTCGATCGCGACGACTGGCCCGCGATGTTCGATCGCGTCATGCGCGCCGACATCGTCGTGCTGGCCACGCCGATCTGGCTCGGCGATCCGTCCTCCGTGTGCCGGCGCGTCGTCGAACGGCTCTACTCCAACTCGGGCCAGACGAATGACCGGGGCCAGTACATCTACTACGGCCGCGTCGGGGGCTGCCTCATCACAGGCAACGAGGACGGGGCCAAGCACTGCGCGATGAACCTGCTCTACTCGCTCCAGCACATCGGGTTCACGATCCCCCCTCAGGCCGACGCCGCGTGGATGGGTCCCGCCGGGCCCGGCCCGTCGTACCGCGACGAGGATTCGGGCGGACCGGACAACGACTTCACCAACCGCAATGTCACCTTCATGGCCTGGAACCTGATGCACACGGCCCGGATGCTCCGCGACAACGGCGGCATCCCGGCGCACGGGAATCAGAGCAGCGCCTGGAAAAAGGGTGAACGCTTCGGCCACCCCGGGCCCGAGTTCCTCAAGCAATTTGAGGGCGGGCCCAGCGTCGCGAACAAGCAATCCGCAAAGAAGCGGTGAGGGCGGGATTCGAACCCGCGAGACCCTGACGGGTCTACCGGTTTTCAAGACCGGCGCCATCAACCGCTCGGCCACCTCACCAGCGCGGGGGCTCTCCCCCTTCGTGCGCGAAGTGTATGCGCCCTTCGAACCTCGCTGACCGCGGCCCGCCAACGAATCCTTCGACGGGGGCAGAAGTCGAACTCTCCGGAGTGGTCGTTGCGCCCTATGTGTTCGACGCGCCGATCGTGATCAGTGTGGGCCCGCCAACGCGCGCCAATGGTCACACCGCCCAGCTGTACGCCGTCGCGACCGGTCCTGCGCCCTCGCCGCCCAGTTCCCGCCATGCCCGGAACGCGAAGAACGGGTCGCGGAGCATCTCCCGTCCCAGGAGGACGATGTCGGCCTCTCCGCTCTCCACGATCGCCGCCGCCTGGCGCGGTGTGGTGATGTCCCCCACAGCCGCCGTCAGCAATCCGGCCTCCCGGCGGATCCGATCGGCGAACGCGACCTGCCAGCCGGGCGCCATCGGGTACTCAACCCCCGGCGCGGCGAATCCGCTGCTGCAATCAATGACATCCACCCCCTCGGCCTTCAAACGCCGAGCCAACTCCACGGACTGCTCGATGTCCCAGCCCCCCTCGACCCAATCCGAACAACTCAGCCGCGCCGCCAGCGGCAGCCGCTCGGGCCAGACCCGACGCACCTCCCGCGCCGTCTCGACCGCGAACCTGATCCGGTTCTCAAACGATCCGCCGTAGTCGTCGTCGCGATCATTCACGAGCGGCGAGTAGAACTCGTGCGCCAGATACCCGTGCGCGTAGTGCAGTTCGATCCACTCGAACCCCGCGTCGAGCGCACGCCTCGTCGCGCTCACGAAGTCGCCGCGCACCCGGTCGATGTCCGCGCGATCCATCCTGCGCGGCGTGGGATGGCGCGCATCGAACGGCGCGTCGGTCGGCGCGATCGGCGTCCAACCGCCCCGCTCGACCGGGACCGCCTCGCGCATCCCCTCTCCCCACGAGTGCGGCGGCCCCATGCCCGCCTTGCGCCCCGCGTGGGCGATCTGCACGCCGCACACCGCGCCATGCTCTTTCACGAAACGGGCCGTGCGCGCCCACCCTTCGATATGCGCGTCGCTCCAGATGCCCGCGCAACGCGGCGTGATGCGGCCGTCCGGCGAGACGGCGGTCGCTTCGGTGATCACCAATCCCGCGCCCCCGAGCGCGAACTTGCCCAGATGCGCGAGGTGAAAGTCGGTCGCCATGCCGTCGTCGCTCGAGTACATGCACATCGGCGAAACGCCGACGCGGTTGCGGAGCGTGATCGATCGCACGGTCAGCGGTTCAAAGAGTTCGGCCACGGCTCGCTCCTTCGGCGCGGGGGGACAAAAAAAGACGCGCGTCATCAGACGCGCGCCCGCATGGTTTGTGTCATTCTGGACGAGGTTTAATACTCGAGCGCACGGGGCAGGGTCTTGGCATGCGCGACCCAGTCGGTGCACATCGCCTCGTCGGGCACGCGACGGGTGAGTTTCTTCGCGTCGTTCACTTCGGCGAGTTTCGCGGCCAGATTCGCTGGCGACCTCGTCGACAACTCGACCACGGTGTCAACACCCGCGGCCTCGAGCAGTTCCGAGTACTCCGAACCGATGCCCTTCACGCGGTACAGGTCGGCCATGTTCGCGAACTTCAGGATGCGCTTGGGCTCGATGCCGCTGCCCGCAGCAAGCGTCTCGCGGTCTTTCGGGGTCTTGGCCTTCGCGAGCAGCGTGTCCGTGTCCTTCACGCCCGCTTCGCGGAGTTTGGCGCCAAACACCTCGCCGATTCCCTCGATATCTTCGATCGGATAATTCGCCATGGCGGTCTCTCCATCTGAGAGGCGAGCCGAGCGCCCGCCTCGTGTGGCATACAACTACCACAATCGGGGTGGTCGATCAACGGGGAATACACAAGAAGCGGATCGTGGCTGTCGCGCTGCGCCGGCTTTCAGCTCGCGAGAACCACATACAGCGCGTGCAGAACGCCGGGAAGCCAGAAGATCAGCGTCAGGATCAGGTTGAGAATAAATGCGCCGCCGATTCCCGCCTTCAGCCCGACGGCGAGCGGGGGCAGGAGGATCGCGATGATCACGAGCAGGAGTTTCTGGGTGTCAGCGTCGGCCAAGGTTCACCTCAACAGTCCGTGAGCGAGGGTGCGGCCGGGCGCCCGGCCGAGCACATGGAAATTACCCGAATCCGCGCGCGACTGCGCGATTCAGTCCACAGTCCCCGCGGCGGCGAGGGGCTCGCTCCACTTCGCGGCGCCTCCGGTCCACGCCCAACGCACGGCGCGGCGGCCGTCGGTGACGATCGCGATCAGGCACGGGAGCAGCACGAGCGTCACGACGGTCGCCGCCATCAGCCCGAACGAGATGGTGATCGCCATCGGGATGAGGAAGCGCGCCTGGAAACTCTGCTCGAGCATCAGCGGCGCCAGCCCGCCGACGGTCGTGACCGTGGTGAGAATGATCGCGCGAAGGCGCGAACGCCCCGCGCTGAGAAGGGCGGCGGTGGTCTCCATGCCCTCGCGCCGTTTCTCGTTGTAGAACTCGACGAGCACGATCCCGTCGTTCACGACAATGCCCGTCAGCGCGACGAACCCGATGAGCGAGAGGATCGTCATCTCGAAGCCGAGGATCATGTGCCCGAGGATCGCGCCCACGGCGGAGAACGGCACGGCGATGAGGATCGCGAACGGCTGGGTGTAACTGCCGAACAGCCACGCGAGCAGGATGTAGATCATCATCATCGCGGCGGCGAAGCCGAGCGGGAGCGAGCGGAACGAATCGGCCATGTCCTCCTGGCGGCCGCGCGGGACGATGCGCACGCCCGGGTAGTCGCGCTCGATCCCGCGGAAGACCGGGCCGAGTTCGGCGGAGACCTGCTCTGGTGTCACGAACGCGCGATCGACATCGGCCGAAACATTGATCGCGCGCTGCCGGTTCAGCCTGTTGATCGACGCGTATCCCCGGCCTTCGGTGACGCGCGCGACCTCGCGGAGCGGCGCGGACGCTCCCTCCGGCGTGAACACATACATGCGCTCGATGGACGCGAGCGTGCGCCGGTGGTCCTCGTCGTACTTCACGCGGACATCGATGTCCTCGCGGTCGCCCGCGAAGGTGCGCGCTTCGAGGCCGAAGACGGCGCCGCGGACCTGCCGCGCAACGATGTCGGTCGTGAAGCCGAGTTCGCGTGCACCGGGGAGGAGTTCGATGCGCAGTTCGCGCTGGCCCGAGTCGGCGTCGTCGGCCACGCCGAACACACCGGTGTACTCGTCGAGCGCGTTCTTCAGCGTCTCGACGGCGCCCTGCATAAGTTCGACATCGTCGCCAAGGATCGTGTAGCTCAGGGGCGGGCCGCCCGGACCGCCCTGGATCTCCTCGAAGCGCAGACTCTTGATCCCGGGAATCTCGCCCAGCGCGAGCTGCATCGCGACGCGCAGGTCCTGGCTGCTGCGGTCGCGATCCTCGACCGGGATGAGCTGGATGAAGAGTTGCCCGCGGTTGCTCTGCGCCGTCGAGGTGCCGTCGTTGATGTCGTTGCTGGCGCCGACGAACGCCTGCACGGACTTCACTTCCGGAAGATCGAGCGCGACGCGCTCGACGCGCTCGACCACGGCGTTCGTCCGATGAGCGGGCGTGCCGACGGGCATCTTCAGGTTCACGAGCAGCGTTTCGCTGTCGGCCGACGCGAGGAAATCGAAGGGGACGCGGCCGCCCGCGACGAGCCCGAAACACGCGATCAGCGCGCCGGCGAAGATCGCGAGCGTGAGATAGCGCGCGCGGAGCGCGGCGTCGAGCAGTTTCGAGTACGGCCTGGCGAGCCACCCGTGGAAGAACCAGTCACGCTTCCGCTCGGCCCAGTCCCCGAAGCGCTTGATCGGCCCGCCGCCCGGCCCGCGTTTCTCCATGCGCCGGAGCGTGTGGGCCATGTGGCTTGGCAGGATGATGAGCGCCTCGACGAGCGAGACCAGCAGCGCGATCGCGACGACGATCGGCAGACTGCCCATCAGGTCGCCGATGCGGCCCTCGATGAGCCGGAGCGGCGCGAAGGCGGCGATCGTCGTCGTGACCGTCACCACCACGGGCCAGAAGACCTGTTTCCCGCCGCGGATCGCGGCCTCGTACGCGCCCTCCCCCGTCTCGTGCCGCGCCACGATGTTCTCCGCGACCACGATGGCGTCGTCCACGAGAAGGCCGAGCACGACGATCAACCCGAACATCGTCAGCAGGTTCAGCGTGATGTCGAACACCGACATCGTGGCCAGCGTCCCGAGCACGCTGATGACCAGCCCCGCCGTGACCCAGAACGCGACCGTTGGCGGAAGGAAGATCACGAGCGCGATGAGCACCACGATCATGCCCGTCAGCGCGTTGCGGCTGAGGAGTTCCAGCCGGCCCGTCACGAAGCGCGAGAGGTCCTGCCCGCTCGCGAGTTCGCCCGGGGGCGGGTCGTCGTGCGATTGTCCGAGCATGTACGCCTGCCAGCGCGGGGGCACAACCCCCTGCCCGTTCTCGGCGCGCTGGATCGCGGAGCGCTCGGCGCCCGACAGATGGATCTCCTCGCCAAGCCGACCGGCGGCGTAGGCCTTCACCATCCCGGCGATCTGCACGATGTCCTGCTTCTTCTGCGCGTAGACCGTGAGCGAGGCCGCGGGCTTGCCGTTGAAGCGCAGGCGGACATCGACATCCGCGAAATCGTCGGTGACCGTCCCGAGGTCGCTGACGCGCACGATGGCGCCGTCGTCGGTGGATTTCACGATGATGTCGCGGACGGCGCTGGCGACATCGTCGGCGCCGCGCGTGCGCACGGCGACATTGGCGCTCGCGGATCGCACCGTCCCGCCCGGGCTCTCGCCCATCGCGGCCCTGATCCGGTCGGTGACGGCGAGCAGCCCGAGATCGTGTTCGAGCAACCGCGTGGGGTCGAGTTCGACGCTGATCTCGTCGACGCGCGTGCCCCCGATGGTCACATCGCCCATCCCAGGGAGCGTGCGGAGGTCGTCGCGCATGCGCTTGACGGCCTCCTTCATCGTGCGCTCGTCCGCATCGCCGAAGAGCGTGAGGTCGATGACCGGGATCTTGGGCTCAAAGTCCGCGACGGTGATGCGCTCGCTGAGCGGGGGCAGGTCCTGGAGCGCATCGACCTCGCGCTTCACGCGCGCGGTCGCGTCGCCGATCTCCACACCGGACTTGAACTCGACGCGGACGGTCGCGGCGCCCTCGACGATCGTGGTGTTGACCTCCTTCACATCCTCGATGTCCGCGACCCGGTCCTCGATCTTGATCGCGAGGGACCGCTCGACCTCGTCGGGCGCGGCGCCCGGATACGGCGCAACCACCAGCACCTCGTTGGGCCTGGTCTCGGGGAAGAACTCCTTGCGCAGGTTCAGCCCCAGGACAAGCCCGGCGCCCACGATCGCGAGCATCAGAAGGTTGGCCGCGACCGGCTTCTTTACGCCGAACTCGACCGGGCTCACTTGGGGCCCCCGTCCTCGCCCGCGGATCGCCCGTTGCCCGTCGCGAACCCGGCGGACTCGCCCGTGGCGGCGTCGATGGCGTGCACGGGCGAACCGGGCACGAGGTCGTCGAGGTTCGAGATCACCACGCGATCCCCGCTGCTGATCCCCTCTTCGATCGCCGCCCACTCACGCTCGCCGGGATCGATCCCCGGTTGCTCGCCCGTCAGATAGAAGCCGACGCGCACGGGACGGAATTGTGCTCGCCCATCGGCGTCGATAACCATCACTCGGTCGTTCTGCACGGCGACGCGCGGCACGAGAACGCGCTCGCTCGGCGCGAGTGACGCCAACTCGCCGCGCACGAACTGCCCGGGGAAGAGGAGGGTCGAATCGTCGTCCAGCGGGTCCTGCTCGACCACCGCGAAGACGGTCATGGTGCGCGAACGCGGGTCGGCCTCCGGGCTGATGCGCTCGATCGTCGCGTCCCACGATCGCTGGATCTGACCCTCGCTGGTGATGGTCGCCGCCCCGCCCACGCGGAGGTCGGCCAGCGCCGACACGGGAACGCGCAGGGGTGTTTCGATTCGCGCGAGGGAGACGAGCCGCGCGACGGCGTCGCCGACATTCACGCGCTCGCCCTCGCGATAGCCCACGCTCTGGAGCGTGCCCGCGAACGGCGCGACGATGCGCGTCCGGCGCAGGTCCTCGCTCGCGCGGCGAAGGTTGGCGCGCTCGGCGTCGATCTGCGCCATGAGCGACGCGCGACGCGACGGGATCTCCGCGAGTGACCGCGAGAGTTGGGCCTCTTCGCGCTTGGTTCTGGTAAGGGTGGAGAGCAGCGTGTCGATCTCACGCTCGATGGCCGCCCCGCCGCGCGCCGCCTCGCGCGCCCGCTCGACATCACGCTCGGCCAGTTCGCTGGCCTGGCTGGCGAGGGCGACCTGCTCGCGCAGGGACGACTCCTCGATGGCCAGCGACTCGACCTGCGCCTGGAGCGAAGCAAGCACCGCTTCGAGCCGCGCGACGGCCGACTCGTAGTCGGTCGGGTCGATCTCGAGAATGACCTCCCCGGCGCGGACATCGACGCCCGGCTCGATCGAGAGCGGGCGGTTCACCACGAGCCCGGAGACCTCGGAGCGGAGATCGGCGACCTGCATCGCGCGGGCCGTGCCGAAGCCGTCCCACGGCCGACCGACCGCGAGCGACCGGGCGGTGATGAATTCCACCGGAATGGGTGTGTCGGTCCTGGGCTTGCGCGGCGCCTCGGGCTTCGTCGCCACGAGCGTCGCGAAGAACCCGATGCCCAGAGCGAGCGCCAGCAGGCCGGCAACGATCCGGATTCCGACGGCGATCGCTCGCGAGCCGCCCGTCCGCTCGACTTTCCCCATGCGCCGTGACCGCCTTTCGAGCCAGTAGTGCCTTGCGTGGGTAACTCTAGCGCACGCGGGAACCCCTCCGGGGAGTCCTCAGGCACACATTCGTCGGGGTCGGCGTTCCCGATTCGCGCTTGACAACGCGGCCCGGGGGTCCGACCCTCTCCACCTATGACCACCGCCCCGCTCGCCGCGAATCTCACCCTCGCCTCCGTCGCCCTCGATCGGCTGGGACTCTCCCGGGACCGTGCGCTGAACGCGCCGATCCTCGCCGTGCTCGGCTCGCTGCTCATCGCGGCCAGCGCGCAGGTCGCCGTCCCGATGTGGCCGGCCCCTGCCACCATGCAAACTTTCGCGGTGCTGCTCGTCGGCGCGACGCTCGGCGCGCGGCTCGGCTTCGCCGCCGTGGCGCTCTACCTGCTCGAGGGCGCGTTGGGCCTTCCCGTCTTCGCCCACTTCACGGGCGGCGCGCACAAGTTCGTCGGTCCCACCGCCGGATACCTCTTCGCGTTCCCGATTGCCGCGGCGCTGGTCGGATACCTCGCGCAACTCGGCCTGACGCGCACCTTCGCTCGGGCAGCGCTCTCGATGGGCGTGGGCACCCTGCTCATCCTCTCGATGGGCGCCCTCTGGATCTCGCTCGTCTTCCCGACCGAGAACGCCTTCGTCACGGGCTTCGCGATCTTCCTCCCGGGCGGCGCGCTCAAGACGCTGCTCGCGGCGTCGCTGCTGCCCGTCGCGTGGAAGTTCGTCGGCCGCTGATGTCCGCCACCTCTCCCGCGGAGAGAGGTCGATCGGCGCAGACGATCGGGTGAGGGCCGATCCACCGATCACCTCACGCCAACACTCTGCTCCCAGATCTCCTGCAACCTCGCGACACTCAGATCCGCGATCCGCGCGATGGTTGTATCGGCGCCCGCCGCCAGCAGTTTCTCGCGCGGCGAGGTGTGCTCCACCGCCACGCAGGCCATGCCCGCGCCCTTCGCCGCGCGGATGCCGATGGCCGTGTCTTCGATCACGACGCACTCGCCCGGCGCCACGCCCAGTTTCTCCGCAGCTAGGAGGTAGGGAAGCGGGTCCGGTTTCGTGCGCGCGCAGATGTCCGCCGTGACCGTCTCGTGGAGCATGCGCAGGACGCGCATGGCGTCGAGCATCGCGAGCACCTCGAACGCGCGCGAGCCCGAACACACCGCCGTCGGCCCGCGCGTCGCCGCGGCCCGAACCAGTTCCGCGGCCCCGGGTTGCGCGCTCCATGACTCCCCCGTCGCGATCATCCGCGTGGTCTGGCGCTCCTTCTCGGCCATCATGCGGTCGCGCGTCGCCTCGGTGAAATCGCCCTCGCGGCCGGCGTCCACATACACCTTCGCGAAGACCTCGCGATCGCCCAGCCCGACATACTCCTGCCAGTCGGGCAGCGGCGGCGGGGCGCCCGCCTCCTCGCACGCGGCGCGGATCGCCGCCTCGTGCATCCGCTCGGAATCGACCAACACACCGTCCATATCGAAGATGATCGCGCGCATGAGGAGAGGGTATTCCCCGCCCTCTCCCGCTGGGGGAGGACGCTTCGTGTCCCTCTTCCCCATTGTCTATTGCCCATTGCCGATTGCCCTCCGCTTCCCCCCTTCCCGTACACTCCCCACATGCCCGCGCCGATCCCCGCCATCCTCTTCGACGACGCGCCCGCCGGCTCCACCGAGTGGGCGAATCTTGCGCCCCTCACCGATCTCCGCGCCGCCGCCGACATCCGCACCGGCGCCCACACCACGCGCGAGCGCCACGCCGCCGACGCGCGAATCACGCTCGTTGATGATCTTGAAGTAGACAGACCTGTCTACTTCATCAACGCGCGATGCCCCCTTCTCCCCGACGCCGCGTACTCCCTCGCGCCGGGTCAGGCCCTCGTCGAGGCGCGCACGAACACGGTCATCGCCGCGCGCATTCAGCCGGGCGCCGCGTTCGATCCCTCCCCCGATGCGCACGACGCCGTCGCCCACGACGCCCCCGCCCTCCTCCACCGGCCCTGGGATGTCATCCGCTTCCGCGACGCCTGCATCGCCCACGACCTCGCGCAATTGCTTCCCAACGCAACGCACGCGCAGCGAACATTCACCGTCGACGGCGACCCGTCCCTCCTCCGCGTCCACCCCGAGGCCCACATCGCCCCGGGCGTCGTCTTCGACACCCGCGCGGGCGCCATCGTCGTCGGCCACTCCGAGGTCCAGCCCAACAGCGTCATCATCGGACCCGTCGTCATCCACGACCATTGCGTCGTCGCCCCGTGCTCCCTCATCAAACCCAACACCGTCCTCGGCCCAACCTGCAAAGTCGGCGGCGAGGTCGGCGGCACGATCTTCCAGGCCCTCGCCAACAAGGTCCACGACGGCCACCTCGGCGACTCCTTCGTCGGCGAGTGGGCCAACCTCGGCGCAGGCACAACCAACTCCAACCTCCTCAACACCTACGACGAAGTCATCACCCGCATCTCGCCCCGACACCCCAACGAACGCACCGGCATCCGCTACCTCGGCTCGATCATCGGCGACCACGCCAAGTTCGCCATCAACACCCGCATCATGACCGGCGCCGTCATCGGGACCGGCTCCATGATCGCCGCATCGCAAGGCGTCATGAAATCCACCGGCCGCTTCCGTTGGATCACCGACGATCGCGATTCCCTCTACCGCTTCGACAAGTTCCTCGATGTCGCCCGCGCCGTCATGCAACGCCGCAACACCACGCCCACCGACGACTACACCGCGCAGTTGAAATCACTCCACGACGCCGAACGCGCGCAAGAACGGTAACTCCGCACCCTCTCCCGCGGGAGAGGGTGGTTCGCCGAAGGCGAACCGGGTGAGGGGACCCCTGACCTTCCTTCGCTGCTTCTCTTCCTCATCTTCCCCTTTGCCTTATCCCCATTGCCTATTGCCCATTCCCCATTGCCCTCTCCCATGAAGACCCTCTACCTCATCGACGGCCACGCCCAGATGTTCCGCGGGTTCCACGCGATCCGCAACCCCATGTCGTCGCCCGTCACCCGCGAACCCACCAACGCGACTTTCGCGTTCGTCGGGATGCTCCTCAAACTCCTTCGCCAGAACAAGCCCGACTACCTCGCCGTCGTCTTCGATGTCGCCGGCGATCGCGAAACCTTCCGCTCCGAGCTCTACCCCGAATACAAAGCCACGCGCCCGCCCGCGCCGCAAGACCTCCCGCCCCAGATCGAGCGATGCGAGCGCATCCTCCGCGCACTCAAGATCCCCGTGCTCGGCGTCGCGGGCGTCGAGGCCGACGATGTCCTCGCCACCCTCGCCACGCGCATCACCAAAGACAACGACGGCGAGCCCCTCAAGATCCGCCTCGTCAGCAAGGACAAAGACCTCCAGCAACTCCTCGACGAAGGCCGCGTCGAGATGTACGACATCCACACCGACGAACTTTTCGATGTCGCGCGCCTCCTCGACGAGAAGAAGATCACCCCCGAGCAGGTGATCGACATGCTCGCGCTCATGGGCGACACCGTGGACAATGTGCCCGGCGTCGAGGGCGTCGGACCCAAGACCGCCTCCGACCTCATCGTGAAATACGGCACGCTCGACAACCTCCTCGCCCACGCCGACGAGATCAAGGGCAAACGCGGCGAGAAGATCCGCGCCGCCGCCGATCGGCTCGCCCTCTCGCGCAAGCTCGTTACCCTCGTCCGCGATGTCGATGTCGATCTCTCCCTCGACGACGCGCGCACCACCAACATCGACCTCCCCGCCTTCCTCCCCATCCTCGCCGAACTCGGCTTCAACCGCTACCAGGACGAGGTCAAACAACTCCTCGGCGAACCCTCTGATCAGCCCGCCGCCGCGCCCAAGAAACGCGTCAAGAACGAAGGCGGCCTCTTCGAGGACACCCTCTTCGGCGCGCCTGCGCACGAGCCCGCCGCCCCGAGCACGCTCCCGCGCGACAACTACCGCGCCATCACCACCAAGAAAGACCTCGACGCGCTCATCAAGCAACTGAGCAACCTCGACGACTGCTTCGCCATCGACACCGAGACCACAGGCCTCTCCCCCCTCGAATGCGAGCTCTGCGGCATCAGCATCTGCGCAACGCCGGGCGACGCCGTCTACATCCCCACCCGCTCGCCCGAACCATCGAAACACCTCGACGAGCAGACCGTCCTCGACGCGCTCCGCCCAGTCCTCGAAAACCCCGCGATCACGAAGTGCGGCCACAACCTCAAGTACGACCTCCTCGTCCTGCGCAACGCCGGCGCCGGGGGAGTCGAACTCCGCGGCGTCGCCTTCGATTCCATGGTCGCCTCCTACCTCGTCGATCCCTCGCGCTCCTCCCACAAACTCGACTTCCTCGCCCTCGACCTCCTCAAGCACGCGTGCATCCCCATCGCCGACCTGATCGGCAGCGGGAAAAACCAGCGCACCTTCGACACCGTGCCGCTCGATATCGCCGCCGCCTACGCCGCCGAAGACGCCGATGTCTCCCTCCGCCTGCGCAGCGAACTCCTGCCGCAAGTGCGCGAGATGAAACTCGAAGCGCTCATGGCCGACCTCGAAACGCCGCTCGTTGAGGTCCTCGCCGAACTCGAGTGGAACGGCATCGCCTGCGATCCCGACGAACTCGACCGACAGGCCGCGCGACTCGCCACGCGCATCGACGAACTCCGCGCGCAGATCGAGGAGCACGCGCCCCGCCCCTTTAACCCCGACTCGCCCAAGCAACTCTCCGAGGTCCTCTTCAACAAGCCCGACGCCGAGAACCCCGGGCTGGGCATCAAGCCCGTCAAGAAAACCAAGACCGGCTTCTCCACCGACATCGAGGTCCTCGAGAAGCTCGCCGCCGACCCGATCGTCGATTCGCCCGTCCCCGCGCTCATCGTCGAGTACCGGCAACTCACCAAACTCGTCAGCACCTACCTCGTCGCGCTCAAGGAAGCCATCAACCCGAGCACGAAGCGCATCCACGCCTCCTTCAACCAGACCGTCGCCGCGACCGGGCGCCTCTCGTCGTCCGACCCCAACCTCCAGAACATCCCGATCCGCACCGATGTCGGCCGCGAGATCCGCCGCGCCTTCTACGCGCCCGAGGGCCGCTCCCTCGTCTCCGCCGACTACTCGCAGATCGAACTCCGCATCCTCGCGCACCTCTCGCAAGACCCCGCCCTCATCGACGCCTTCAAGCAGGGCCAGGACATCCACCGCGCCGTCGCCGCCCAGATCAACGCCGTCGCCATCGACGAAGTCACACGCGAGCAGCGCGACGCCGCCAAGATGGTCAACTTCGGCATCGTCTACGGCATCACCGCCTTCGGCCTCGCGCGGCGCCTCGGCAAGGACTTCTCCAACGAGCAGGCCGCCGAGATCATCGCGCAGTACAAGCAGCGCTTCGCGGGCATCACCACTTTCCTCGAAGAGTGCGTCGCGTTCACCGAGCGCCACGGCTACGCCGAGACCATGCTCGGCCGACGCCGACCGATCCCGCAGATCGAGTCGAAGCGCCCCAACGAGCGCGCCCTGGGCGAACGCATGGCGATCAACTCCGTCGTGCAGGGCTCCGCCGCCGACCTCATCAAACTCGCCATGCTCGACCTGCACACCCGCCTCAGCGCGCACGCGCCCCACCTGCGCGAAGCCAAAGGCATGCCCCGCGATCCCGCCATCCCCGATGTGAAGATGCTCCTGCAGATCCACGACGAACTGGTGTTCGAAGCGCCGGAAGAACGCGCCGAAGACACCCTCGCGCTCGTCGTCGATCGCATGGAAAGCGCAATGCAACTGCGCGTCCCCCTCAAGGCGGACGCATCGATCGCGAAGAACTGGTTCGAGGGCAAATGACCCCCCGGCCCTCTCCCCGCCGACCGGCGCGGCCACCCGGGCCCGCCCCGACCCCGCCCGCAACCCCAGATCGTCGCTCAAACCGAGCCCCAGGCGCCCGATCAGCCCTCGTCGAGTCTTGACACTCGCCCCCCGGGGGCTATGTTTCCGCGTCCCGCGCCGACTCGGCCCCACGCGGCCCGGCCGTCGTGGGGCGACAAACGCATAAGGGGCGGTAGCTCAATTGGTTAGAGTACCGGACTGTCGATCCGGTGGTTGCGGGTTCGAGTCCCGTCCGCCTCGCTTCAGGAGCCCTGCATTCGCGGGGCTCTTTTTTTTGACGACCATCCTCAGTTCCGCGCGAGACCGGTGATGTGTACGACGCCCGTCCCGTCCCTCATCGATCAGCCTGCCCCGCTCGCTGACGCGCGCAACCTGATTATGTGGTAGCGAACACGGCCGCGACGAGCAGGCCAATCAGACCAAAGTAGGCGAGCGGGAAGATCCACCTGCACCTCCGGTCGATCCGGTCGCCGATCTCCGGTTTGCCCCGCTTGTCCATCGATCCAACCAGAATGTTGATCACGACCGTTGCGCACATCGTGAGGAAACTGAGATTGAGGAAACCATGCATGAGCGTGAAATACGAGATTCGCGGGATGTCCTGACTCATCACCATCTGGTACGCCACCCCGGTGAGGATGCCGATGAACGAGACGCTGATTCGATCTCCGAGCGATGAACGATCCATCCAGAAGACCGAGAACGAGAGCAGCACGATGCACGCCAGTGGGATCACAATAAGTCGCCGGACATAGAACGAGTCTCGGCGCACATCGACGACGAGGGCCAGCGACGAAGACACCCCACGCTCACCGGCGTAACTCACTCGTCGCTCACGCTGAATCATGTCCACGCCGGCGACAGACCATTGCGGGACCTCGATCACACCCTCATGATCCCGAACTGCATCCGTCGCGGGCCGCAGGATCACCTCGTCGCTGCCGAACCCGAGGACCTCGAAGACCGCTTCCAGCCGCTGGTTGTCAAACGGATACCTGCGCATGTCCAGGTCCACCTCGGCGACGGCGTTGATCGTCTCGACGAGGATCGAGGTGCCATCCTGCAAGACGCGGAGCAGCACCCCGCTCATGTCGTACAGCCCCGCGACATTCACGAGCACGATCTGCGGATACCAGCCGGGAGATATCTCATTGAACTGGTACGCTCCCTGAAAGATCTTCTCGCTCACCCCTTCAACCGCAGGATCGAACGCCAGGCGCGGGTCGCGCCAGACCGAGGTCATGACGCCGGAAAACTCGAAAGTCTCGGCTTCGTCATCAATGCGATTGATGTCGTGGAGATCAAAGCGAACCTCGACAACCAAGGGGCGGGGGTCCGCCGGCGGCGAGAGCGCGCCCAGCGAAGGGTCCTGCTGAACGGCAGCGCTCGCTCCGCTTCCGTACCCGAGCGCGGCAAGCATCGTCAGGAGCGAGAGTATCGCCATGAGGACTTTGTTCAATTCAGGAATCCTCCAGCCGCACAAGGGTCGAGTCGTCGCAGGAATCGGTCACGCGATCAAGCGACGATGGGCCGATCTCGCTCCGTACATGAACGCAGGTTGGTCAACGAGAAGAACGGCCCTGCCTCGCCGCGCTGTCACCGAACAGGGATTCGTGTTCCGATCGCATATCTCAGCCTCCAGTCCACTCCAGCGACACGAACGAGACATCGTCCGTGAATCGTCGCGAGCCCGCCCAGTCGGCCAGCGTCGAAACAACATGGGCAGCGACCTCGCCGATCGATCGCTCGGAGCCTGCGAGCACCAATTCGCGAAGCCGCGCCTCCCCGAACTGCGCCCCGGAATCAACCGCCGCCTGCTCTGCAAAGCCGTCTGAGTACAGGAAGATTCGGTCGCCGGGCTCCAGCCGGGTCTCCACAGACTCGAATGTCTCATCGGCGACGATCCCCAGCGGGAGCCCGCCCTTCTCGTCGACCGCGATCGCGTGCCCGTTCCTTGAAATGATCGGGAGCGGGTGACCCGCTCGCGAAAAGCGAAAGCGTCCGGTCTGCATGTCGAGAACACAAAGAATCATCGTGAGGAAGCGACCGTCGTTCCCGCTGGCGCAGAACCGACGATTCAGTTCCGCAACGACAGAGGCCGGATCCAGCCAGCCGTCGCGAAGAGCATCCGTCGATACGAGCCCACCCGCCTCCGGAGAGAGCGCGTGCATCGCGGTGACCGCCAGCAACGCCGCCGGAACACCGTGGCCGGTCACATCCACAACATAAGAGATCAAGAATCGATTCTCGATCATGTGGAATCCGAGTCCGTCGCCCCCGAGTTCGTCCGTCGGAACATACTCGAAGCACGCGCGGGCGGAGGGGCCCGCAAAGCTCTCTGTTGGAAGCATCGCGCGCTGGACTCGAGACGCCGCTCGGAGATCGCGGCGCAGACGATCTTCAGACTCGCGCAGTTCGAGGTTCTGCCGCTTGAGCGCACGCTCCAGACGCACCACGCGCTCACCCGCCAACAGACGGACGCGAAGCTCCCCGTGATCGAACGGCTTGGAGACAAAGTCGTCCGCGCCGGCCTCGATCCCGCTGATGACATCGCTCTTGTCGCTGCGACTGGTGAGCAGAACCAGGTATACATACTCGGGAGACTCCCGATCTCTGATCCGCTGGACGAGCTCCACGCCGGAGAGTTCGGGCATCTCCCAGTCCGTGAGGACGATGTCGAATCGTCCGTCACAGAAGGTCTTCCAGGCCTCCATCCCGTTCTCGGCGACAACAACCTCGTGCCCCCAACGCGCGAGTTGCCGCGCAAGGGTCGTGCGTGTGATCCGCTCATCTTCGGCGATCAATACTCGCATCACGCCCGAGTCCTGATGAATTCGGTGAGCTCCGCGATCAAGGCGTCAACCTGTTGCGCCAATCGCTCGATCAGTCCGGCGGCCGCACTCAGATCGTTCGCCTTGCCCGCCTTCTCAAGCTCGAACGCGATCGACTGCGTCTCGTGCGCACAGAAATTTGAGATCATGCCTTTCAGCGTGTGGGCGATGCGTCCAACGCCCGCCGCGTCCCCGGCATCGATGGCGACTCGGAGTTGCGCGATCAGCTCCGGCCCGTCATCGGCGAGCATTCCCACAGTGTCGGCGAGGAACTCCATGTCCCCGTCGACCTGCTCCACCAACGCGCTTTCGTCAAACATTCTCGCCACGGTTCATCTCCGAGAGGATGCGCTCGATCTCCGCAAAGAGCACTGCCCGCTTTACCGGCTTCGGGACATAGCCGTCCATGCCCGCTCCGAGGCACATCTCGCGATCCCCGGCCATCGCGTTGGCGGTCATCGCGATGATGGGGATGCGCCCGTGCCCACCGGCCTCACGCCGGCGGATCTCTCGCGTCGCGTCGAGACCGTCCAGTTCGGGCATCTGAACATCCATGAGGATCAGGTCAAAGCCGCCGGGCTCGGAGTAATCCACGGCCTCACGCCCATTGTTCGCGACGACAACGGTGTGGCCGGCCCCTTCGAGCACGCGGACCGCGAACTTCTGGTTCACGGGATTATCCTCGGCGAGCAACACACGCAGCGATCCCAGTTCCTGCGCCGGCTGTTCGTCGCCCGGGATCGGAGCCGCAGCCACCGATCGGCTGCGATCTGCCGAGCCCAGCACGCGCATGATGTTGTCGAGGAGCAGCGACTGCTTCGCGGGCTTGAGCAGACGCGCGGCCACGCCGAGCTCCTCCGCGCGCGCCTGATCGCCCTTCGACGCCGACGAGGTGAGCAGCATCACCGGCAATGACCCGAAGGACGGGTGGGCGCGAATCTTGCCAGCCAGCTCGAATCCGTCCATGCGCGGCATGTGAAGATCCGTGATCACGAGCGACACCGACTTTCCTGCGCTCGCCGCCCGGTCGAGCGCCGCGAGCGCGGCCGGTCCGGAATCCGCCTTAATCACCTGCAGGCCCCAGTGACCAACCATCGTGCCGAGAATCCTGAGATTGGTCTCGTTGTCGTCCACGATCAGCACGGTCTTGCCGCCGAGCACGCGGGCCGCATCGTCCGGGCTTACCGACGGCCTCGCCGTGCCGATGCCGAATCGAACCGTGAAGTGGAATGTGCTCCCGACCCCGGGAGTGCTCTCGAGACCGATCTTGCCCCCCATGAGTTCGACAAGTTGCTTCGAGATCGCGAGGCCAAGCCCGGTGCCGCCGTACTTGCGCGTGGTGGACGCCTCCGCCTGCTCGAACGCCTGAAAGAGACGCCCGGCGGCCTCCGCAGAGATCCCGATGCCGGTGTCGCGGACGAAGACCCGGAGTTCGACGAACTTCTCGTCCCGAGATTGAAGACCGACCCCTACGACGACCTCGCCCTTCTCGGTGAACTTGATCGCGTTGCCGACGAGATTCACCACGACCTGACGCAGCCGATACACATCGCCGATCAGCGCATCGGGAACATGCGGGTCGATGTCATAGGCAAGTTCAACACCCTTCGTCGCCGCTCGCAGCGCGAGAGGGCTGAGCGTGTCGCTGATCGAGTCTCGGAGCAGGAACTCCACGGGATCGAGCTCGATCCGGCCCGCCTCGATCTTGGAGAAATCAAGAATGTCGTTGATCAGGGACAGCAGCGCATCGGCCGAGGACTTGACCGTCGTGAGGTAATCGCGCTGCTCCGCCGTCAGATCCGTGTCCAGGGCAAGCTCCGTCATGCCCATGATGCCGTTCATGGGCGTCCGGATCTCATGGCTCATATTCGCCAGGAACGCGCTCTTGGCGACCGTGGCCTCCTCGGCTCTCTTCTTTGCTTCGAGCACCTCGACCTCAGCCTGCTTGCGCTCGGTGATGTCGGTCGCGATGCCGCAGATCCCGTAGACATGCCCCGCAGAATCAAACAGGGGAACCTTCGTCGTCAGGTAGTGTCGAGGCGGTTCGTCTCCTTTGGGGACGGTCTCTTCAAAGGTGATCGGCTCCGCGGTTTCCATGACCTTGCGGTCTTGCGCGACGATGGCGTCGGCGACATCGTTCGGCATCATCTCATGGTCGGTCTTTCCGACGATCGCGTCGCGATTGATCCCCGTGGCCTCCTCGTAGAACGCGTTCACCATCAGGTGCCGTCCGTCGCGATCCTTCATGAAGATCACCGAGCGGATGCTGTCCACGAGCGTCTGGAGCTGCTGCTGACTCTCCCGGAGCGCACGCTCGGCGTTGAGTCGCTCCTCGCTCTCGACCGCAAACCGCAGGGCGTTGGCGAGGGGTTCGGCCGCGCCTTCCAGCCAGGCGAGCTGCTTCGTCGAGAGTGCCTTGTGGAGGCACAGCTCGAGCACGCCGACAAGATCGCCACCAGCGACCAGCGGGTAGGCGACCACACGCTCCGGCACGATGTCGCCGAACCCGAAAAGAACACGAAGCGCCGACGCGCCCGGCTCGCTCTCGACGATCGACGCGTTCACCGCCGCCCTCCCGACCACGCCTTCGCCCATCCGGAAGGATCGCCGCGCATCCTCCCCTTCTGGATACGCCTGGGCGGCGATGCGCCGCAATCGGTCGTCCTCGCCCTTGAGGAACACCGCCCCGGCCGGCGCTCCAAGGAACTCGAGGACATCGGTGAGCCCCCGCGTCGCGGCTTCGGTGACGCCTTGGTCGCCTTGCAGATGTGTGTTCAGCGCCGACAACGCGGACTCGACAGCGGCCCGTTCGCGAAGTTCCTCACTGACGCGCTGCAGTTCCTCGGTCTGGTTCGCGAGCCGGGTGTTGTGCTCACGAACTTCTCGCTCGGCCTCCTCGCGGCGTTCGGCCATCAGATTGATCGCCTTGGCCAGCTCGTCGTCGTCGCCTCGAACCGGCACGCGCTGAGAGAAATCGCCACGCGCGATCGCTCCGCACACCTGCGCGACCGTCCGATAGGACTCCGCAACACGATTGAAGCTCCGGAACATGACGCCGATCTCGTCGGCGCTCTGGTCCTTGGCGTCAAGCCGCACTGATACATCGCCCGAAGCCAGCCTATCCGCGGCGTCCATCGCCGATCGGATGCGCCGCGACGCCGACGACGACCACCACCAGGCAAATCCCGATAGCACGATCAGCGCGCCGAATCCGATGGTCCCCGTGCGACGCACCTCCGCCCTCAACGGACCCATGACGGCCTGTTCCGGTTTCCGCACAACCACCAGCCAGTCCCCGGTTGGCACATGCGCGGTCGCGAAATAGCAGCGCTCGGTGTCTACCGGATCGATGCGCGCCGCGGCCTCGTTGCGCCGGCGGCTCTGGAACAGCGGTGTAAACAACTCCGCGTACGGCGTCTCCTCGAGCTCCTTCGTGAGAAGCTCCCCTCCGCTGGTGGTTGACGCGATGAAGCGACCACGGCTGCTGATCAGAAAGAGATCCACCCCGTGACGCTGCGCGATCTCGTCGAGAAAGGCGGCGATGTCGGACAACGACCGATCGACTCCCGCGACGCCCCGGAATTGCCCGTCAATGACGATCGGGTAGGTCTGCTCAACGATCATCTTGCCCTGGTAGACATAGGGCTCGGTGACCATGGGGGACGAGCGTCCGGTCTCGGCCAGCCGTCGTCGCGCCCCGTCGTAGTAGAGGCTGGTCTCCATATCCACAAGCGGCGTGAGAGTGATCGCGCCGCCTGCGCCTTCATCGCGGAACCAGTACGGGATGAACCTGCCATCCTCGTTCATCGCATCCTGAGGGACCTCGTCGGTCCTGCCGGACCGGTCGGCCTCCTCTGGCTCGTACCCGAAGTACGCCCCAGTGAACTCGGGGTGCTCCGTGAGTACACGACGCGCAAAGTCGATCGAGGCGACCCGATCGCCGAAGAGCGACTCTTCCTGAGCCAGGGCCATCGTCTTCGCGACGGAGACCGCACGCGTATTCCCGCGCTCCACCTCAAGCGCAACCTGATCCGCGAGGTTGGCGATGCGGCTGAGCGCCTGCTCCCGGAGCGCGGAGAACGAAGTGATCGCCCAATATGTCCCCGTGCCGACGAAGACGAGCGCCGCCGGGAGTGCGAGAAACACGAGCAGTCGCCCGCGCAGGCTGTTCCGGAAAGCGACGGTGGTATGCTTCATCATCAGGCGCCCAGGACGCGGACTCACGAAACGAATCAATCAGGCACGGCCGAACCGCTCGTCGAGCAACCGCTCACTCGACGACACGCCACGAGGTGTCCGGATCGTAGGTCGAGATCGTGCTGGCGATCGTGAGGGTGTCCTGGCCGAGATCCGCCTCGTACACAACGCCGTCGGGGCCGACGATGAATGTCATCACGCCGCTGTTCATGTACTCAGCGGGATACGCGATCATCGCGAATCCTTCTGTCATCTCCCCATCGACGATGTAGTTCAACGCGCCACCGGGCGCTGAGGAACCCTGCCCCTTGAGGATCCGGTAGTAATACCCGTGATAGGGACGGCTGCCCGCCTCTGCGTCGCCCGTGTACCCCTCCTTCGCGGCCTCTGCGGCGAACTCACCGAGCGGACTGGGCTGGTCTGTCGGGCTCACAACCGGCCAGTAGAGACCGTTGTGCCTGCCCGGGTCGCTCCTGACCTGCTGCGCAAAGATCCCCGGCACAGAGCCATCGTGGCCCACTCGCGCGTACTCCTCCTGCGCCAACACATATGTTCGGAGGACGCCGATCGCGGCGAGTTCGTTCCGACCGATCCGCCTCGCGAGGATCTCGAACTTGCCCGCCTCGGTGTCAAACCGCCATCCGCGGCTGTCTCTCACGAGCGGGATCGGGAAGGGCCACGCTTCATGACCGACGATCAGCTCGCGGGTGGCGCTATCGACGCGATCGATCGTCCAGCCCTGTTCCATGGCGACGGCGAAGACTTCGCGACTGTTGCCGTCAGCGACGCGATCTCCGGAAGCGAGCACCTCCTCCCCATGCGGGCCGAAGATCTCTCGGAGGCGCAGGACATCGTCAGTCCGAGCCGCGGTGGCGAGCGCCTGCGCGGCGCGTTCCGGGCTCTGGAAGATCGCCTGGCCCTGATCGAATGAGGGCTGGGAGGCGCAGCCGCTGAGCGTCGCGGCGACAACGACAAATGCAATCTGACTGAGGCGTGGATACGAGCGAGTCATGTGAGCGCTCCGTTGGCATGTTGCGTGTTCGGCATTGGGTGCATGTGATTACCTGCGGCGACCGCCACCGCTTCGCCCGCCACCGCGGCCCTCGAGACTGCTGCGGCCGCGCTGGCTCGACGCACGCTCGGTCGAACCGCGCTGATAGCCGGAGAAGGCGCCCGAGCTTGTGCCGGTTCGATTGGCGGCCTGACGATTCGCGGACTGCTGCGCCCCGCGAGAGGAGGTCGATCCGCGCGATTCCCAACTCTGCTGCGAGCTCGACCGCGCATCCTGTCGTGACTGCTCTCCCTGCGACCTCGTGTCCTGTCGAGTCGTCTGGTTCTGACCTCGCTGATCCTGCCGGCTCGACTGGGCGTCCGATCGCGTCGTCTGGTTCTGGCCTCGCTGATCCTGCCGGCTCGACTGGGCGTCCGATCGCGTCGTCTGACGATCGTCCTGCCCCTGGTTCCAGTCGTCTCGACGGGCTTGCTGATTGTCGCCTCGCTGGTCAGCCATATCCGTCCGGTAGTCGTAGTAATCGTTCGCCATGTTCTCGCGATGGTCGTACCAGTCGTTGTACCCGCCCGGGTAGCAGATCGGCCTTGGATAGCCCCATCCACCCGATGCGTAGTAGTAGTGGTCATCGTCGTTGTCGGCGGCGGCGCCGACGATCACGCCCGCGGCAAACCCGATGACCGCAGCCGCTGCCGTGTTGTCGGAGGACGACGCGGGCTGCGTGTACACGGTCTGCGGGTTGTATTGGGGCACATAGACCACTTGCGGATTCGCGGGCTCGATGACGATGACCTGCTTGCCATCGGCATTGACGGTCTGCACAGACTGCTGCTGTGTGGTCTTGAGGTTGCCCGCCGACATCGCCTCCTTGCGGAGTCGCTGCACCGCGCCGAGGACATCGTCACGGTTGGTCGTGAATGCCTGGCCGAGTTGCTTCGTCCAGTCCGGCTTGTCCGCGAGCGTCTTGAGCACATCAGGAAAGATGACGATGGCGACGAAACTGGCGTCGAAGCCCTGCTTCTGCGCCGCCTCCTGAGCGGCCGTGCCTTTGAGACCCGGATTCTGCTGGAGCCAGTCGTGGACCTGCTTGACCTGATACGGGCTTGTCGCGCACTGCAGGATCTGCACGACAAGCGCGTCGGGGTACAGCGCGATCGGGGCGAGCAGCGTGTCCAGGCTCTGCTCGCTCGGCTGGGGCTGCGCCGACGGCGCCGACTGGGCCGCGGCACTCGGCGCCGGCGCTCCGGCACACAGAAGGACCAGAACACATATCAACATCGATCGGACGGTCTTCATCACATCGCTCCGTATGCCTGATTCTGCCAGCCTGCAAACGCGATATCCCTGGGTCGAGCGGCCATACGCCTGGCGACACCGACGCTCATCGATCGCCCCCTCGCGGATGGCTCTCGAACTCTTCAAGTGTGTGGGGAGCAGGCTGGGGGATCCCCTCCCGGATCACCAGGGAGAAGTCGTCAACCTGATCGGCGTGCTCCGCCCGGGCGTTGACATGACCCCGCTCGCGGAGTTCGTCGAACGACATGCCTGTGTCGAACATGCCCAGCCCGTAGGCGTACTCGGCCGCGTATCCGCTGAGGAGCACCTTCCAGTTGTAGCGTCCCCGCCCTTTATAGGCCGAGCGGGCGCGTGAGAGCACGCCCGTGGTGCAGTTGTCCTCAATCGTGTTGTACCACTCCGGACGACGGGTCAACTGGTCGATCTTCATCGCGTAACTGAGAAACAGCTTCCTCAGATCCTCGGTCGGAACTCGCGTGCGGTAGATGTACACCTGCTCGCGGGGTTCTCGGTAGTTGGTGCGCACGCGGATCACATCGCGCTCGTCCGCAGCGATGTAGATCAGCTCGTACTTGCGGAAGAAACTCCGCAGCATGGAGCCCGCCTCCCCCTGCTCCTTGCGCATCTCGATGGAGAAGGCCACGAAGTCGTCGCCCTCAAAACCGAAACTGACGAAGACATGCGCGATCGCCGGGCTGCCCCAGTGCACGCTGACGAGATCCCCCGAACGCAGTTTGTCGAGGTCGAATGTCTTGTCGTAGTACCGCGGCGTGAAGTCGTTCGCCGTTCGATAGTCGAAGTTGCGGATGTTCCTGATCTCCACGAGATTGCCGCTGACGGTCGCCTCGGGAAGCACCGAAACCTCGGGCGCCCAGAGACGATCGTTGGATGGACGGATCAGGTGGTACCAACCCACGAGCGCAGCAAAGACGATCAGGAACGCCACGAGGGGGCGCCGACGACGCTTTGCGAAAGCGAACGCGGCAACCGTCCCGATCGCGAAGAGCCCGGCCATCGCGGCCCGAACGGGCGCGAACGGAATGTTCGAGAGCCACAGAAAGAGCGTTCCCCACGCGGTCATGCCCGCCACGAGCAGGCCGACAACCACGATACCCAGCCCTTTCAGGATGAGCCTCCCCAGCCCGGAGCCTCCGGGCGCGGCGCGTTGATCCGGGGCCATGCTCTAGTTCTCCCTCGAGCCTTCGGGGGGCGCCCACCCCGACCCGGGATACCGGTCGTCAACCATCCACAGGCCGGTGTCCGAGACCCCGAGCGGTCGTCCGTGATCCGCGCCGGGAGGCAGGCGGTATCTCATAAGAAGGATAAGGTCGGAGCTGACGGCCGGATTCGCGTGGAAGTAGCCGTGACCGAACGCGCCGCGGTTCTTGACCCGGGCGTCGATGATCTGAAAGCGCTGTGAGTGGCGAAGCGTCTCGAGTTCGGACTCGTCGAACAGTTCGGGGTCGAAATTGCCCACGCGTTTCGTGCCGCCGAAGAGCCAGCCGGAGAACCCGAGCGCCCCGTCCTTGTTCGAGATGTAGAGCGCGCTGCGCTCCACGGCGCGACCGATGCGCTCCGTCGCGTTCCGCGCGATCGCGACATCGAGATCGATGTCCGCCGCCGCGAGGACGACCGTGCCCAGCTTCAGTTCCTTCTGCGCGTCGGCAGTGGCCCGAAGCTCCAGATAGAGTTCGCGCACCGTATCGGCGGTAACCTCGGTGCCGCGGCTGTGCGCGAGAATGTTCACGCGCTCCACTTCCGGGCAGGACGCGATGAGTCGCAGAGCCTGCTTGAAGTGGTAGATGGTGAACTGCGTGGATGCGAGCGTGTACTCGTACGCGCGGACCCCGCCCTGCCCCGCCGGCCAGGTATAGCAGATCGGGACGCCCTCACGACCGAGGAAGTGCCACAGTTCGGCGGTTGTCAGCACGGCGTCTTCAAACGAGTTGTTGAAGCCGTGCACATAAATGAACACCTCCTTGCGTGGCGTCTCGGCCAGTCGACGCGTGAGCTCGTCGACGAAGCGACGCTCGGCGTCGGCCTGAGTCCGATCGGGCGACGGCCGACCCGTCGTCGCAAACTGCGCATCGGTGATCACGAGCTGAGGCGGAGTCTTGGCGAATCGCGAGAGTTCGTTGACCGTCGTCATCAACAGTTCGAGCTCCGTATCGCGCTTGGCGGATCGACTCGCCTCGACAACCTCGCTCCAACTCAGATCGCCACCGATCTGAACCGTCGCCTCCCCGAACGCCGGCGACCGGGATCGACCATCGCCGTACTCCCAGGCGTCCGAGTCGCTCGCAGTCGGCGCCCGGTCGGTCATGTACAGGACCGAGACTTCGTCCGACTGGAGGCTCGGCGGCACATCAGCGAACGGGTTCCAATCTGCTTGCGTGTAGATGTTCGGGGTTGGCATCAGATACGTGCGTGAGGAGCAGCCGACCCCGACGAGCAGCAGAACGAGCGCGGCGGACAACCACGCGAACCGGGCGCCTGTCGCGCGCACCGACCCTGCCGGGAGACCGCACGCGACCGATGTTTCCATAGTGTGTGTCATGGCGTTCCTTGTGTCGGGACGGGCCGTTCAGTTCCGTGTCGGGATCGCCTGGAGCACGATGAAGTCTTCGATGGTGGGAAAGTAGACGCGGCCGCCGAATCCCGGCGTTGTCAGCGAGTTGATCGTGAGCGGCTCAAAGTAGTCGGAGGCAGCGAGAAGCCGGCCCGTGGCGGCATCTCTCCATGTCAGCTGTTCGGTGTAGTTGCCGCCGAACACCACCTGCTTCATCGGCTGATTCGGCGTGTTCTTCCTGGCGTTGGTGAGTAGGAGCACGCGCCTGTTCTTCGGACCGATCACAGGCTGGAAGGTCGTCGTCGCGTTCTCGATGACGAAGGCGAGGTCGAGTTCCCCCGTGCTCGGGTCGATCGTGATTCCTGCGACTTTGCCGACTCCCATGTCGGCCGAATAGATCATGTTGTTCTCGGGGTCCGCGCCGGCCTTCGGGGGCGCGAAACTCCACTCGCCGGCTTTCAGATCCCCGAAGGGAAAGATCACATGCATGCGGCTCGCGTCGTCGCGGTGGGCGACGACGATGCTCGACGCGACGGTGTCACTCCCCAGGCCGTTCGTCTGAACGGCGATCCATTCCCCCACGACCGTCGCAGCCGTTGCCGCGGTTTGCCCCCTCTTCATCGGGCTGACCTGCCAGTCACTGTCGATCGCGAGCCGCTTCGCGGCGGGGTCCCAGAAGCACCGGATGAGCCCGCTGTCGACCGGAATGTAGATCGCGATGCGCCCGTGGTGCTCGGTGATGATGTGCGGCGCCGATGCCGGCTCCGGCAGCGGGATGTCGTGCAGCACCTCGAGCGTGTCGGGATCCACCGCGCACAGGTGCGAGTTCGGCTGCTTCAGGCCCTTCATGAGGCCCCTGAAGATCGCCATCGTTCCTTGCGATGTTTCGCCGACAGGTCGCGTCTGGCACTTGAGGATGAGCGTGCCATCAGGCGCGATCGTGAGGTGCTTGTAGTTGACATCGGTCGCCGGCGCCTCTCCCGCGGGGAGCGTGCCGTGTTTCATGATCTCTCCGGTGTCGCCGTCGAGGAGCACGATCTGGTTCGACCACGCGAAGGGAATGTTGCCGTTCGGGAGGATGTTGAGATTGGCGTTGCCGATCCATCGCCCCGAGATGTTCGCGTTATCGACATAGGTGCGCCAGATCTGCTTGCCGGTGGTGGCGTCGGCCTTGGCGATGTACGGGCCGGGCGGCGTCGGCCCCTCGTTCGGCGGGTAGTCCCCGCCTACGAGGTAGAGTTCACCGGGTCGCCGATTGCAGATGTATGTCAATCCCTGGTATTTGTCGGCGCTGCGCCAGGCGAACACCGTGTTCGGGCCGTCGAACGAACCCGTGAATGAAGCGGCAGGAAAGAACCCGCTGCGTTCCGAGTCCGCGATCTCCGCGGCATTCAGCGAGGGGAAATAGCCGGGAGAGGTGTGCGCGGTCGCGGTCGCCAACTCCTGCTCATACAGGCTCACATCACCGGGGAAAGGGCCGTTGGCGGCCTTCTCGTTGTCGGTCTGGGCGTGTATCAACCCCGCCGTGCCGAGGAGGGTCACGCAGGTTGCGGCGATCTTCAGTGCATCGATCATTCTGGTTCCCTTCAGAGACTTTCGACGGCGCTCAGCGCGCGCGATGGCCTTGTGTCTCGAACGCTTGCTTGGTCGTGTAATACCCCTGGGGAAGGTACGGCCCCATGACGGCCTCCTCCATCCCGGGTTCGGTGACCTTGTCGGGACGCTGTGTCCAGGTCGGGTTGGTCGCCATGATGCGCAGCATGAGCATGCCAAAGTCGGTGCGGTTGTGCGGGCCGTCGATTCCCTCGCCGCGCGGGCTCCATTCGATCCACGCGACACCGTTCTCGGCGGTCGCGTTCTTCGGGCGGTCTTCTGCGCGGCTGTAGACAATGGTGTAGTTGCCGTCCTCGTCGAGAGGCACCTGCATGTCGGTCAGGCCGTCGACGATCTGGCCGGAGGGCGCGGCCTCGCAGCTCACGAGCGACCAGTACTGCGTCTGCGCGTCGGGCTTGACCTCAAGCCCACGGCCCCCCGCGCCCTCGTAAGTGTCCGGGAAGGTCGGCATCTTTCCCTGCATGACATACACCGGACCGTACTGTCGCGAGAGCACCGTGTAGAAATACTGCGTGGTCGGGTCTCCGCCGCCATCCATGGCGCCCGCGTACGGAATCTTGGCGCGGTCCTCGGGCGCTTTGAAGTCCCCGACGATCGAGTATCGGAAGTTCCAATACTTCTGCCATTCGGGCTTGGCGCGAGCGGGCGATGTCGCGGGATCGAGCGACGGATCGTTGTCCTTGCCGTGCACCAGTTGGACCCATTGCTCCGCGCTGATCGGCTGCTTCGTGGCGCCGGTGTATGGACGCGCAAACTGGGTGACCACCTCATCCCGGGAGAGTTTCGTCCCGTCGGCAAGCGTTGCCTCGTAGGTGACCATCCCGCTTCCTCGGGCCGCTTGGGAATCGGGCCCCCATCCGGCCCCGTCGCTTCCCCGGTCGGCGAGATAGATGCGGATCACACCCTCGAGCTCCGCGCCCTCCGATCCGACATACAGCGCGTTCCGCTCGCGTCGCGCCGGGTCGGACGGCGCGTCTTTCGCGAGGACGCGCAGTGTGAAGTCCCGGTTGTCCGACAGGCGATCGGCCCCGACGCGGAAGGGGTTGGTTGATCCCGGATCGGGCTCGATGTTCGCGCCGGACAACGCTTCGCCGATCGAGACGAAGGTGCCCTTCTCCGCTTTGTAGAGCGCGAACTGAAAGTACCTTGCTCTGGGATACTTGAACTGGAGCGTCAGGCTTGCGCCGGCAGGCATCGAGAACCTGCCGATGAAGTATGTGGACTGCGTGTCCGGCCAGAGGTTCGGGTTCTGGATCGGGCGCGGGTACTCCAGATGATTCCAGTACGCCCACCCCCGCGGCCCCTGGAACAGGCCGTCGCGCCCGTAGCGCTCGTCCGTTCGAACGATGTTCTCGACCGATTTGTCACCGGGGCGCCTCACGCCGATCGCGTTCAGGTTCCTCGTCGGGACGATCGGCGGCGGTTGCCATTCGCCCTTCCCGAGCGGGTACACCGAAGGCTTGTCGGTCTTGGGCCAGTAGAGACGCATAACGATGAACGCGGGCCCGTCGGGTGCGGGCAGCCAGTTCGACTCGCGTTCTTTCCCGGGCGAATCGCGCTGGATGTAGATCGTGAGTGAACCGTCCGGGTTCTTGCGAAGGTCGGACAACATCGGGCTGTTGATCAGGTAGCGGTCGATCGGATTGTCGATGAGCAGTTGCGTGCGTCCGTCGTACATCGTGATCGACCAGAACGCGTTGACGGGGGGCAGCCTGTCAGCGGGGAATGTCATCGAGTAGTTGTGCTTGCTGCCGTCGACGGGGATTCCGTGAACATCGCTGTGTGTGAACGGATACACAGCCTCGGCTTCGCTGTTCCCGTAAATGCCGAGTTTCGCGGCCGCGGCCCGCAACGCCCAGTTCCCGTCGTAGAACTCACGACTTCCCGCGGCGGCGCCGATCTGCCACCCGTTCACAACCGTGCCGACATGATCACAGGTTTCCTGAATCTTCGCCGATGCGCGTTGGATTCCCGCGCCGAGGGCCTGCGCGAGTTCAGGGCTGGACGCGACATGCGCACCGGCGCCGATACCGAGCTTGGCGAACCGCTCGCGCATGGGCCTCTCCACGGCAGCGGTCCCGACGGGCGGGCAGTGCTCGAGCAGGAACCCGAGGAATTCCGGGAAGCGTGCGCCAAACGCGGCGTTGTCGAACTTGGGCCAGTCGATGGCGGGCGCCGACGCGGGGGCGGGCTGTCCCAGGAACGCCGAGAGCGGCTGCACTTTGTAGCCCGCCTGAATCCGCTTGACATTGTCGATGTCGCCCCGATCGAACAACTGCGTGCGGAAGATCACGAAACTGAACTGGGTTTCGCAACGGATCACCTTGTCGACGCCGCGCGGCGCGTCGCCGTTCCAATCCGGACCGGCGACCATGTAACAGCCAGCGCCATTTCCGGTTGTTCGGCTCCCGAGGTACGCGTAGTTGTTCGTGTACAGGTCTACGAGCTGAACATCGTAATACCGACTCTTTTCGATCTCGGGCACGCAGATAACCACCGGCTCGGCGCGCAGATCGAGCTGCGCCATCGAGTAGGGCGTGTCGCTGTTGGGGGTGCTGATGGCGGTGTCGGCCGGGGTGTAGACACGCGCCTCGTTCGCGATGACATTGAAGGGCGCCTTGAACTGCCCCGAGTCGCGGTCGATGTTGTAGTCGTACATGACCTTGTAGCCGACGATCATCGGGAACCCGTAGAGGTATGCCTCCTCCGCGATATCCGTCAGCCCCGTCGGCGCGGTCTCGGCCTCAACGCTCGGCGAGGCCGCGAACGGGAGGAGGATCAGTGTCCACGCAAGGCAGGCAACAACCGCCGCGCGGACACAAGCGAAGGCGTGGCGCCGCAGTTCCCGCGCTTCCTCTCGCACGCCCGACCCGTTCCGCGCGATCCCGTACCTGCTCATCATCGAAGCTCCTGAACTCGCCGCATGAGCTCTTCCTCGAGCGATGCGGCGTGTGATTCGTACTCGGCGACTCTCGCACCACCCGTGCTCTGCGCGGCACGGAAACGATCGATGGTCTCGCGACACAGAAAGTAGTCTCCCCAGATCTCGCCGAGGGTGGAGTCTCTCGAGAGCATCCGCGTCACCTCCTGGCTGGTGAGCGACACCCGGGCGGCGATGCGCTCGGCCAGCTCCTCGCGGATTTGGCTCTCTTGGATCAACCGGGTCGCCTTTATGCTTCAGGCCGCGCCACGGCGGCCAACGGCGCGCAGTGTGCCTGCGGCCCGGGCGGCGAACAAGTGCATTACCGACGTTCTTTACATTCGCCGTGGCGGCCGCCTCCGTTCCAGCGCCATTGCGGCACTGCTAGAATGGCGGCCTCCTCTCTTGGGTAAGAAAGGGCTCGTGGCCTTCGATGAACGCCGATCAGGTCAGACAGACCCTTGGGCAATGCCTCGAGTTCGAGCAGATTCGGCGCTCGGGCCATCTCGTACGCTTCCTGACCTTCGTGGTGGAGCGAACGCTTGACGGGGATCAAGACGCGATAAGCGAGGCATCGATCGCGGTTGAGGCGCTCGGGCGTGACGAAGACTTTGATCCGCGCATTGATCCCGTCGTGCGGGTCGTGGCGGGTCGGCTGCGTCGAGCCCTGGAGATGTATGCGCTGACCGAAGGGGTTGGCGACGCGGTCCGGATTGTCCTGCCGAAGGGGAGCTATGTTCCACGCTTCGAAGGCGCCGCGACCCGTACCGACACACCGTCAGGCGCGAGCCCGCCCGGGCCTCGTGCTCCCACCACGATTGTTCTCGTCGATGACCACATCATGCTGCGTCGCGGACTCCGCATGCTGCTCGATTCGGAGCCCGACCTTCATGTCATGAGCGAGGCCAACGACGGATCGGACGCGATGGAGCTTGTTCGCTCCTTCAAGCCCGCCGTCGTTGTCATGGATATCAGCATGCCGGGGATGAACGGCGTCGAGGCGACGAAACAACTTGTTTCGGAACTGCCCGAAACGAAAGTCGTCGCGTTGTCTGTCCACGCCGGGCAGAGGTTCGTCGGGGACATGCTCCGCGCCGGAGCGCGTGGCTATGTGCTGAAGGAGTCTGCGCCGGAGGAACTCGTCACCGCCATCCGAGCGGTGGCGAGGGGCGACATCTACCTGAGCCCGAGTGTGACGAAGAGCGTCGTCTCACGATTCGTGGCAGCGTCAGCCAGAGCAGAGACGCCGGCGCCGCTGTCCGAAGATCATCGCACACTGCTCAGGCTCCTGGCCGAGGGGTATTCTGCGCAGAATCTTGCCGATGAGTTGCGGACGACGCGGATCGCTGTCGAGCGGACCATCGACGAGCTGGTCGTGCGGCTGGGGGTTGAGGATGTCGAAGAACTCACAACATTCGCCGAAAGCGCCTTGAGATCGCGATGATCGCGCACCTTGTCTCCACTATCGGGCTAATTGCCGCGCTGATGACGGCCACGCTGCTCCCCTCGAGAGCGGGAGCCGAGAGACTCGTTCCGGCCTGGCCAGCGGGTGTCGCGGGAGCATCCCCGACGATCCAGCTCACCGAGGCCGAGCAAGCGTGGCTGGCCGCCGGGCATCAAGTCGTTGTGGCGCTTGGCCCCTTCCCGCCGTATGTATCTATCTCACCAGAGGGCGAGGCGAGCGGCATCTCCCTCGACTACCTGCGAGAGATCAGCGCCCGCACGGGCGTCGAGTTCGTGTTCGAAAGGCGGCTCGTTTCGTATCCGGAGGCGCTCGACTCGATGTTGGCAAGCCAGGGGCCGGATCTCATGCCCTGCACGCTGCGCAACACGATCCGCCCCCTCGAGTTTTCGACGCCCTACATCTCGACAGAGATAGTTATTTTCACTCAGACGAACGCCCCGTTCGTCGGCGGCGTCGAGGATCTGCAGGGGCGCAAGGTCGCGGCCCAGGAAGGCCCGGCGGCATATCTGACGCGAGCCGCGGCCGACCACGCGTTCGAACTTGTCACCGTCGAGCAAGACGGCGACGGGCTCCGGGCCCTCGCCCGGGGACAGGTTGACGCCTACATAGGCGATCTGCTCATCGGTTCGGATGTGATCCAGAAACTTGGCCTCGCGAACCTCAAGGTCGCTGCACCGAGCCCGTTCGAGCGCAGGGCGTTCTCCTTCGGATTGCGCCCCGATTGGCCCGAACTCCGCAGCATCATCGACAAGGCGTTGGCGTCGCTCTCCACCGCAGAGCACGCGGCGATTCGCACCAAGAACCTGGGTGTTCGCTACGAGCACGGCGTCACTTCCACAGACATCTTCCGTTGGACCGCGCTCATCGGCGGGGCCGCGCTCCTTTTGGTGCTGCTGGCGGTGATGTGGAACCGACAACTCGCCCGCCGAGTGCGGATCCGGACCGCCGAACTGGCGTCGGCGAGTGAGCGGCTTCGATCGCTGGCCTCCGATCTCACCGTCGCCGAAGAACGGGAGCGGCGCCGACTCGCGGCCGAACTTCACGACCAGATCGGCCAACCGCTTGCGCTTGCGCGGATCCAGCTCGCCGCGCAGAACGGTGATGACAACAATCGCACACTCGCCATCAAGGATGTCTCCGAGACGCTCCTCGTCGCGTCGCAGGAGACGCGCAGGCTTATCGCGGACCTCTCGACACCGTCCATGGGGTCGGTTGGGCTCGCCGCGGCCATCGAAGACTGGATGGGCGATCGTCTGGCGCGAACCGCCAGCCTCTCCATGGAGGTGATCGACGAATGCACATCCACAGCACGCGAGTCGCTCGACGAGAACACGCGCGCCATCCTCTTTCGGAATGTGCGAGAGCTGCTCACCAATGTCATCAAGCACGCGCACGCGTCGAAGGTCGTGGTCCGGCTCAGCGGCGACGCCGATTCGATCCGCATCACGATCGAGGACGACGGCGTTGGTTTCGATCCGGGCGCTTCGAACGGGAAAGCCAACGATGCGGGCGGATTCGGCCTCTTCAGCGTCACCGAGCGGATGATCGACCTCGGGGGCGTCGCGACGATCCGGTCTCGCAAAGGCGAGGGATGCGTCGTTCAGTTGACGCTCCCCTTTCAACGGTCCACTGTTCGCGCGGCGCGCGGCCAGAGGATCGCGAAGTCCGCTGTCGCCGCTGCGCATCACATGTGATCGTGACGCTGTGCACGCTGGGCGCTCGGCAATGCCGTGTCCGAACTATTCTGTTCTCGCGGTCGACAAACTCCGATCACCGTCGTGAAGGACGCCTCCACCTCGCCGGCGCTCGCAGATCCCGGGGCCTCGAATCCCGTCCGCCTCGTTTCATAAGCCCCTGCAACGCAGGGGCTTGTTGCTATTGCGGAGAGCCTCAATCTAGCCGAAGACCAAAGTGCGCGCGCGCTCCAGAGTGCGCTCTGGCCGGGCGCGGGTCGTCCCTGGGCTGTTGCTGGCAAACAGCGATCCAAGTCAGGCGCCCGCGGCGATGGGCGCTCCAGCCAGTCTCTCAACGGCGCGTGCGACGCTCGGTGTGCTCACAGGGGCGGCATGCGTTCATCACGGTTGTGTCAGGACAATTCCCTTCGTGGCAGACGGGACTTCACCGACACAGTGCCCTCGGAGCAGCGCTCATCGCCCACTGGTATGATGGCATGTCGGCAGGAAGTCTGATCGAACCGTCCGCGAGTTGTGGGCCGCGCGGTCAAACTCATATGAGGAAACACCGAAGATGACCATGCATGTGATTGGCACTGGTGTCGGTCGCACTGGAACCTACTCGCTCAAGCTCGCTATCGAGCGGCTTGGCGCAGGTCCGACCCATCACATGGAAGAAGTCCTGCACAACATGCCGGCACAGGTCCCTCTCTGGTCATCGGCATTGAATGGACGCCCCGATTGGCAAGCGATCTACCGCGGGTATGCGAGCGCAGTTGATTGGCCCACTGCCGGCTTCTTCCGCGAGTTGTACCAGACCTATCCATCAGCCAAGTTCGTGTTGACGCACCGCAGTCCCGAGAGCTGGGCGGACAGTTTCGGTTCGACGATCCACACTTTGATCTCCAACGACGATCAGGCGCCGCCCGAAATGAAGGCGTGGCTGGAAATGGCCAGCGGCGTGATCGCGAAGACGGGGTTTCCCGCTGGTCTTGATCGCGACGGCCTGATCAAGGCGTTCCTGGCTCACAATGAAGCGGTGCAGAAGACGATCCCCAGCAGTCAATTGCTTGTTTACGAGGTCCGCGAAGGTTGGGAGCCGCTCTGCGACTTCCTGGACGTACCCGTACCATCTGACCCGTTTCCTCGCTCCAATGACCGCGCAGAATTCTGGGATCGCGTGGCCGGCAAGGCCTGACTTCATTGCCCCGCACTCATTGGGCTTCGGCGGTCGTTGTGGGTGGAAGTTGCGTCCATAGAAATATCGGGCATCGCCGCGCGAAACGCCGTGATCTGATCTACTACCTTGGGCGCCGAGCGGACTCCGATTCGCGCTGATCAACTCCATCGAAGAAGGCCCCGGCATGATGCGCAACACACCGGCACACGGACGACACACTCGCCCCCGCGGGATCGCCCTCCTGCTCACAACGCTGGCGCTCGCGGCGTGCGCCGCGCACCACTCGTCCTTGCCCGGTTCTCTTGAATCGCATCACCACCTGCGCTTCCAGAACGGGTATGTGCGCGTCATGGAAACGCGTCTGGAGCCGGGAGAGGAAACGCTCCTGCATTCGCACCCCATCGAGTCGGCGGTGGTCTTTCTGACCGACGGGCAGTTCCGGATCATTCAGGACGACGGCTCAGCGAAGGAAGAAAGCGTCGTGGCGGGCGCGGTCGCGTTCGGAGATTCGGCCATCGTGCACAAGACCGCGAACATCGGCCGCGAGACCGCTCG
Organism: uncultured Phycisphaeraceae bacterium; assembly: GCA_965369025.1. GTDB lineage: Bacteria > Planctomycetota > Phycisphaerae > Phycisphaerales > UBA1924 > JAHBXC01. The sequence continues at coordinate 98,165 of CBDUPB010000001.1, forward strand.
CGTTGTCACGGTCGAGATATTCAGTCTGCAGCCGCCGGACGCCCACGCGCAACTCCCCGACGCGGGAGAGACACTCCTCGAGAACGCGAAAGCGCGCCTTGCGCGCGTCCATGCGGCGCGAGCCCAGCCCGTTTGGTTCGACAGCCCCACGCCGACAGTGATCGTCGCCGAGACGGCCGGAGTCGTGACCACTGTCAAAGGCGCCACGACGCTGAAACCGGGCGACACTCGCTGGTGTGAACCTGGACGGATCGAACTCAGCGCGAGTGCCGAATCGCCCTTCCGGGCGGTCGCGGTCATGCTCAAGCCGCGAGAGTGAATCGACTACTCAAGCGGGACGCTCAGGAACGCCACGCACGGGTACGGCGGGTAATCGACCTGGAACCGGATCCCGTAGAACTCGTCCAGGTTCCATCCGCCGCGCTCCATGATTCGCTCGACCAGTTTCGGCGCCGTCGGGAAGACATCGCTCGCGAACACGGGGGGGAGCCCGAGGTCCTCACGGTTGCACTCGATGGGAAGCCGCGTGAATCGCGTGCGCTCGGAGCCGTTGTTGAACGCGGTGCTGTAGAGATCGACCGTCGCGTCCGACGCGAACGCCGCCATCGACCGGTGGAAGATGAAGTCGAACATCAACTGCTCGACCGGCGCGAGGATGTGCGCCGAGAATTCGGCGGCCTTGTGCGGACCTTCCGCGCGGCGAGGCCCGTGAGCGCGCTGGATGAAACCCGAGAAGATCGTGAACGCGCCCGAATCGCCCGCGGGAGTCCGCCCGATCTCGTAGTGCGTGAAGCCGTCTTCGACCTGCGTCTCCAGGGTCGGGAGGTTGTCGCAGAACTCCTTGATGAGCATCGACCCGCCGGGCGTTTCGGTCGGGTCGATCGGGAGCACATTCTCGCGCGGCATGTCGCCGCCGATGTAATGCCGGCGGAAGACGCGGAACGGCGCGTTGAGACGGATGCGACGGAAACCGACCCATCCCGCGACGGTCGTGGTGTCAACGAGCGCATCATCGCCCGCATTTGGCGCCAGGACGATGGTGTGCACGCGCGCGCGCGCCTGCACACCGAGGATGCCTGAGTTGCCGCGGAACGCCAGTTTGCGGCTCAGACTGAGCTGCTCCTTGCTCTTGGCGGCGCCGTCGAGGACGAGCTGGAGCGTGGAACGATCGCCGACATGGCGCTCAATGGTCTTGACGATCGCCCTCATCGCGTCGCGGGCCTGATTGATGGCGTGCTCATCCGCACCGCCGGACTTCATGCCGTCGAGGAAGATGTCGAAGCCCTCGGTCCCGGGAAGGTACTGGAGCGCCTCGTCGGGGATCTCGGCACGGACAATGCGCGAGAGCTTCCAGCCCAGCCCGCGGTCGAGGTCGAAGCGGCGATGGACCGCCTGAGGGCGGCGGGGATCGGCCCCCACGCTCCCCATAACGCTCCGAATAGCGCCGCGGAGCTCGCGGAACGCCTGCTCAACCTCTGGATGAAACACGGATTGCGCCATGGTCCCAGCATAGCTCACAGCGGGCTTTCTTCAACCAGAATGTTTCTGAAAACATCTTGACAAACTGTTTGCGGAGACGACAATGGCCCGTGAATTCACGAAAGGGGCGCGGAGCCATGAGTGCTTCGTGGATCCTCCGAGCGCACACACACGGCCTTGTTCTCCGTTGTGGCTCGGCGTTCGGTGCAGTTGTTTCGCGCCGGTCGCGGCGTGGCAGACCCAATGGACCGCCAGGGCACTCCTGGCTCGAGGGAGGAATACCGATGTACAAGAATGCTTCGTTGATCAGCGCGTTGGCACTTGCGGCGGCCGCCCAGGCCGGAACCGTGGAGGTCATCCTGTCCGAGGTGGGCCCCACCTCAGATGTCGGGATCGCCGGTCGATCCATCACCTCAATGAGCAGCTTTAGTCTGAGCGCCAACGGGCAGTGGTGGTCCGTGAGTCTGGGCCTTGACGGCGCCGGATCGACGAACAACATCGACCTGCGCGGCCAGGGCGCCTCGTGGACCGATGTCATCTATCAGGAGGGCGTCACCGCGCTCCCCTCGTTCCCGGGCGTGACCGGGTTCTTCGAGTACAACAGCTCGACCTTCGAGACCTCGATCAACAACAACGGCCATGTTGCCGGGACGACCGGCAACACCGTGTCGGGCGAGCCCAACGAGTTCGTCTACACCTACGACGGTTCGTCGCTCGCGATCATCGCCGGTGAAGGCGCCGAGATCCCCGCTGCCCCCGGGACCTTCTACGGCAACTTCATGCACTCACCCAACATGATGGAGGACGGAACGGTCGCCTTCTTCGCGGCAAACACCACCGGTGGCGGCGGCGTCGCGACCGACGAAATCGCCCTCTTCGCCAACGGCACGATGGCCGGGCCTCAGAAGGGCGTCACCCCCTATGTCGGCGCCACGCTCGAAACCATCGACCAGAGCGGCTTCTATGTGACCCCGGACGGGCAGCACTTCTTGTTCCGCGGCGACACCGACGACGCCGACACCAACAAGGACGACATCGTTGTCTACGGAACGGTCGGGACCGCCGGAACGGTGGTGCTCCACGAGAACGGCACCGCTATCGCTGGCGGCGTGTATGACGACACCTTCCACCTCTCGCTCGCCAACAACGGCGACTGGTACGCCAGCGGCGACCTCACCGACGGCACCTATGTCGCGCTCAAGAACGGCGAACTGCTCGCGAAGGAAGGCGATATCGCCCCCAACGGGTTCGCGTACGGCAACATCCCCAACATCGTCGGGAACGCCAACGGCGACTACCTCTGGGTCTGGGATACCGAGAATCCCGACACCGCCGCCGACGAGATCCTCGTCTACAACGGCAGCCACCTGCTCCTCTCCGAAGGCGACATGATCATGTTCGATCAGGGCGCCGGCCTCGCGCCCGCCATCGTCGATGAGTTCAACGCCTTCGACATCATGCTCAGCGACGACGGCTGGGCGTACCTCATGGTTCAGCTCGACGACCTGAACGGCAACAACATCGGTGACGCATTTATCCGCGTCGCGGTCCCCGCCCCCGCCTCGATGACCCTGCTCGCAGCGTGCGGTGCGCTCGGTCTCACCCGTCGTCGGCGCAAGTAAGCACCCCTGATCGACGGAGCGTCCTCTTCCCGCTCGTCGAAACAATCCCGTGTCCACACAGCCCGATGCTCATCGGGCTTTTTTCATGCGCAACGCCTGCCGGTTGTTCGCCCACAAAGAAAGCCGGCCCCCGTGAGGAGGCCGGCTTTGATGAAACAAGTTTGTCCGAACCGGTCGGGCTTAGCGACGGCGACGGATCGCGGCGAGGCCGCCGAGGCCCAGGAGAGCGGCTGCGCCGGGGGTCGGGATCACGCGGTAGGTGCCGATGATCATCGCGTTGGGCAGGTCGCTGAGGTCGTCAGCCGGGAAGTACAGGTTGCCGCTGGTGTTGCCCGCGAGCATCTCTGCGTAGTCGTCCGCGGCGAGGGTCCAAGTGGCAGAACCCTGGAAGGCCTGCGTGCCGGCGGTGAAGGTCACGGTGGCGTCGTTGGACCAGCTGAAGATGTTCAGACCGGGGTCGGTCAGGCCGAAGGTGAACAGGTTCGGCGAGCCGTCCGACGGGGCGCCGACATTCGTCAGGTCGCCGAAGACGAGCGTGTCGGTCACGCCGCTCGCGCGGGGGCCGCTGTAGAAGTTCTCCAGATACACGCCGATGCCGTCGCTGCCCGACACGGTCACGGCGGAGAGGCCGGCCGTTGAGGTGATGGTGATCTGGTTCAAGACCGTGAGGTCGACCAGCAGAAGGTCGTCGGCCTGCGCGCCGGAAACGAGGACGGCGGCGGCGCCGGTGGCGCAGAGACCAAGCTTCATGGAATTCTTGAACATTGTCTTTTCCCTCTTCTCAGAATTGCGGCGGTTGACCCGCATGCACAGGAAACCGTCCCGGTGACGTGGCCGGGCGATTTTCCACCATACCTCCGATCGCCCGGGACAGGCCCCAGCAGTTCCCCTAGATCAGGGAACCGCGAAGGCCTGGGAGACCGCTTGGCCCGATGATGCAGGCGGCCTCCACCTTCCTGCGTGAAAGCACGCGAGCATCAGCGCGATCCGAACTCCACCATCCACACAGCGCTCTCGTTGCTCCGCCGCTGGATCAGGACCTCGGGCTTCGAAGGGATCAACACCAGGTACGCCGCGTCGACAGCTTCATCCTCGACATACGACACGCTGCCGCTGGACGCGGAGACCACCGCCACCGCTTCGCGTCGGCCATCCCAGAACATGAATCGGTCGTTGTCGAGCCAGCACGGAGGGTGCGTCATCTGGAGGGCTTCACCGCTGACATCATCGCGGAGGACATTCACCTCGCCCGTCGCAGGGTCGCACACGGCGACCCGGGTGACGCCGCCGGCATCGCGTGAGAAGCCGGCGATGGCGCGCCCGTCGGGTGACCAGACAAGACCGCCGAAACCCCCGATGCGCTCCGGCCGCGGCGCAAGCGTGCCGTCGTCGCGGACATCCAACAGCACCGTCGCCGCGCCGGCCTCATCGGACCGCAACACGGAAACAACCTTCCCGTCGGGCGAGTAACTCGGAAGGATGAATGCGGCGTCCGGGTCCGAACCGACCATTCGCAGACCGGTCCCGTCACGGTTGACGCGCCAGATTTCGTACCGTCCGCCCCTGTTGGAATACATGAGCAGGTCGCCGCGATCGGGCGACCACGCCGCCCCGCGGTCACGGTGAGGATCGTTGGTGATGCGCCGCTGCGCCGTGCCGTCCCCGCGCATCACCACGATGTCCTCGTAGGGCGTCGCCGTCCCGTACGAGATCCACGAGCCGTCGTCGGTCACGCGGACCTGTCCGATGTCCGCGTCGGTCGCGTGCAGGAGTTTCGGGGTCCCCGTGATGCGCACGGCCTGCCTGTCAAAACCGGCGCGCTCGATCGTCACACGCTGGGCCTCCGTGCGAAGCACGAGGCGCCGCCCATCGCCCGACAGACTGAATGTGCTCAGATCCATCGGCCCGAGCAGCACCGGCTCCGGCTCACTCGCGGGCGCTCCGGTGTTCGAGTCGATCTCGATGACCCAGAGGCCTCCCGTGCCGAGCCGATCGCTCACAAAGAACAGGCGGTCCGACGCCGAACCCCAGACCGGATTCCAGTCCGTCGCGGAGTCGTTGGTGATCGCGATCCGCTCACCGCCCTGCGTAGGCACAACAAAGAGATCGCGTATCCCACCCGTCACCGCCCAGAACGCGATCCATCGACCGTCGGGCGACCACGACGGCGCAACGGCGTCCGGGGCCTCCTCGGCGGAGCGTCCCCCCGTTTCCAGAAGCTCGGAAACGCGCGTGCGCACATCGACAACCGAGAGCGTCGCGCGGGTGGCGCGGTCGTAGGCGTCATCGACATCCTCGCTCGTGTAGACGAGTTTGCCGCCGTCGGGCGACCACGACGGCGCGAAGCCCGTGCTCGTCATGCGCTGAGGGTTCTCACCCGTCGCGCCCATCACAAAGATGCCGCCCGACTCGCCGGACGAGGCGAAGGCGATGCGTTCCCCGTCCGGGCTCCACGCGGGGTCGATGTCGTCGCCCGGAGAGTTCGGTGTGAGATTGATCGGGTTCTCGCCGCCGATGCGGATCGCGAAGATGTCCAGATCGTCCCCGTCTTCGGCGCTGTACAGAACGGTTCGACCGTCGGGCGAAACGGAGATCTCGTGGTCGCCCAACTTGCTCGATTCGAGCACCTGAACGATGCCCGTGATCGCGCCGAGTCCCCCATTGTTCGTGCTCATCGGCTTCGACATCATCATCCAAGCCGCGAGCGCTCCCCCCATGAGCGCCACCGCCCCGACCGCGACCATCCACGGCCAGCGCGCTGCTTCGCGCGGCGAAGACGCATCCTCAGGCGCCGACCCCTTCTCGGCCATCTCCAGCAGTTCGACGCGCGCGTCGCCGATCGATTGCAACCGCCGTGTCTTGTCGCGCTCAAGGCAGCGCCGGATGAGCCGGCGCAGCGGCTCGGGCGCCCCCGAAGGCAATCCCGTGAGATCTATGCCCTTGTGCAGCACCGCGCCGATCGAGTCGGAGGCCGTCTCTCCAACGAACGGCGAAGCGCCCGTCAGCATCTCATACAGCACCACGCCAAACGACCAGATGTCAGTCCGCCTGTCCACGCGCTGACCACGCGCCTGCTCCGGGCTCATGTACGCCGCGGTCCCCATCACCGCACCGGGGATGGTCGGGCTGCGCGGCACACTCACCGTTGGCGACGCCGAGAGATTGAGGTCGCTCGCGCTCGTCGCCTCGCTGGTTTTCGCGAGGCCGAAGTCGAGCACCTTGACCACGCCCTCGGGCGTGATCTTGATGTTGTCTGGCTTCAGGTCGCGGTGGATGATCCCCACTTCGTGCGCCGCTTCGAGACCGGCCGCGATCCCGAGCGCGAGTTCGATGGACTCCTCCACGCTGAGCGGCCCACGCTCCAGCCGCTCACCGAGCGTCATCCCCTCGACGAACTCGAGCACCAGATACCGGCAGCCGTCCGATTCCTCGACGCCGTAGATACCCGCGATGTTCGGGTGGTGGAGTTGCGCCAGCGCCTTGCCCTCGCGCTCGAAGCGATCGAGCCGGGCCGCGTTCATCGCCATCCCCTCGGAGATCGCCTTGATCGCCACATCGCGGTCAAGACGGGTGTCCCGCGCGAGGTACACCACCCCCATCCCCCCGCGGCCAAGCTCGCGGAGAATCTCGTACGGACCGATGAATGTTCCCGCGTCTGGCATGATGCCCGCAAGTGTAGTAAATGCCTAGCCATGCCGCCGTGCCCTGCGACCGCGAAAGCCCGAGCGAGCCGCGGCCGCATGGCGCCTCCTCCTCATGCTCTTGACGCCCGCCTGCGTCAACATGCAGCGCGGCGACGCGCTCGTTCACCAGAAGCGCGTTCGCCACGCCAACATCGCGATTCACCACCCCCCCGCCGTCCGGGACTTCTACCTCAACCCCGACGAGACCCACGCGATGATGGCCGATCAGGCCCCGCTCGAGCGCGAGATCATGGACAAGCTCGCGGTCCTCAAACTGTGGAGTCTCCGGCCCGCCCGGGAACGGCTCGTCGCTGACAAGCCCGCCGGTCCCGATGCGCCCTGAACGCCCTCGCTTCCCCGAACCGAACCCTGCAACCGGGCGATAGGATAAGGGGATACCGCAGTTCCCTGCGCAGAGAGAGGATCCGAGAATGGCCGCCGCGTTCGCCGACCGTATCGACATGCAGAACCGCCTCTTCGCCGAGCTCTCGGCGATGTTCGGGAGCGAAGTGCCGCTGTACGACAAGGCCTTGGCCGTCAACTTCGAGTGCAACCGCGAGGTCTGCGACCTGCTCGCGCAGCGCCACCCGGGCTTCGCCGTCTCGGACGAACTCCTGCTGCGCACCAGCGGCGAGCGCCACGGCGCCATCCGCATCGGCCGCCCCGACGAGTACCGCCTGATCGCGCGGTTCTTCGCGTGCTTCGCGATGGAGCCCCACAACTTCTACGACATGACCGCCATCGGCGCCAAGAGCCAGCCGGTGATCGCGACGGCCTTCCGCTCAGCGCATCGGCCCGAGCACCGCGTCTTCACCTCGCTGCTCATGACCGACTACTTCGACAACGCGACCCGCGAGCGCCTCGAAGCGCTCCTTGCGCAGAGACAGGTCTTCTCCGACGACGCCGTGCGTCTCATCGAGAAGTGCGAGCGCGACGGCGGCCTGTCGCAGAACGACGCGGACGCGCTCATCGCCGAGGCGACCGGGCGCATCTTCAAGTGGACCGGCCGCGCACGCGATCACGCGTTCTACAAGGAACTCTGCGACGGCGGCTTCAAAATCGCCGCCGACATCGCCTGCTTCGAGCGCCACCACCTCAACCACCTCACGCCCAACACCCTGTGCATGGACCTGTACACCGCGGCCATGAAGTTCTGCATGGGCGAGTCCGACCGCGCAACCTTCGAACGCCGCGCAACCCGCGCGCTCAAACGCACGCTCTCAATGAGCGGGACCGACTGGCTGGCCCTTCATTTCAAGCAACTCGACCTCGACGCCATCGAGAGTTTCGGGGACGCGAAGGTGTCCGACGCGACACTTGCCTCAAGCGTCGCCGCGCTCGCCGAACGCCTGAGCACACCCGCGCTGCGCCTGACCGATCTCCCCCACGCGGGGTTCAAGGACTTCACCGAAGGCCCCGCCGCCGACACGCCCGTGCTGCTCCGCCAGGACGCGTACAAGGCGCTCACCGAGCCGGTGGTGTTCACCGAGCCCGACGGGAGCGAGGTCAAGTCCGAGCACACCGCGCGGTTCGGCGAGATCGAGCAGCGCTTCTACGCGACGACCCCCGCGGGCCGCGCGTTGTACGACCAGTGCCTCGCCGCCTTCGAGGAGGCCCGCGCGAAAGACCCCTCGCTCGCCAAGCGCGACGAGGAAGCGTTCCAGCGCCTCCAAATGGAGTGCTTCGCGCAGTTCCCCAAGACGCTCAACGACCTGCTCGCGCGGGGGCTCGTGTACGCCGTCTGGGCGCCGACGAGCGAAGGCATCGCCGCACGCGGCACGATCGCGGCCACCGATATGCAGGAGCTCGCGCGCCTCGGGTTCGTTCGCCGCGAGGGCCAGCGCTACGAGGACTTCCTCCCCGTCAGCGCCGCGGGCATCTTCGCGTCGAACCTGAACCAGTACGGCACATCCTCGACCGCGGCGCAACGCCCCGAGTACACGCGCGAGCAACTCGAGGAGATCATGGGCCGGCGCATCGTCGACACCGACGCCGCGTACGCCGGCCTCGACGCGCGATCGCGGCTCGACACCTACGAGGCGCTGGGGCTCCACGAAGCGCTCGCCGCGCCCGAGCGCTCCCGACTCGAGCGCGCCGCCCAGGTCGGGCAGATCGCGTAGAACGAACCGCGGCCCGCCCCCGAGCCCTCCGCACGCCCGCAGGCGAGAGAGAGCACAGAGACGGGCCGCGCTGTGCCGGACATGGTGAACGAATCGCTGTCGGCGTCAGTGCGCCCTGCGCGTCACTCGCACACCGTGCCGAAGTTGGTCAGCACGATGTTGAGGTCCTCGAAGTTGACCACATCGTCGCCGTTCACATCGCCCGCCAAACCCATGCCCATCTGACCGAAACTGCTGAGCACGGCGTTGAGGTCGGCGAAGTTGACGGTGTTGTCGCCGTTGGTGTCGCCCGTGCACGGGGCGCCCTCACCCGCATCGATCAGCATGAAGGCCTGCGGCGCGCCGAACGCCGGATCCGAGTTGTAGTCGTTCCCCGCGCCGTCGTGCAGACTCGCGAGAAAGTAGACCACGAGGTCGTCGGTGAGGATGGAGTCGTTGGGCTCGAACGCGCCGGAGGTCAGGTTGCCGCGTCCGATCTGGACATCGCCCTCGAAGCCGGGCAACGCGACCTCGTCACCCTCGCGCACGAGCACGCGCTCGCCGTTCAGGACCATGACGGTGTCGAAGGCCGGATCGGTGTTGTCGGTGGTCCCGACGAGCAGCCAGTCGCCGTTGTTGTTCACGCTGAACGACAGGAAACCGTCTCCCCAGTTCTCGCCCCCGCGTCCGGGGAGCGGATCGCCGGTTCGTGCGACGACCTCGCCGTTGATCGCGGCCCAGACGCCGCCGCCCTGGATCGCGCCGCGCGCGTACCAGTCGCCGCTCGAGGTGATGTCTGCGACGACGATCGTGCCGACAATCACCCCCGAGGCGCCGATCGCGGAGCCCTCCTGGAGGACGACCCGGCCGTCCAGCAGCAGCACATCGTCGTTCGCTGTGCTGCCCGTCTCGATCTGACCCCGCGCGATCCACGAGGTCCCGTCAGGAGCGGAGTAGAACCCGTTGCTGCTGAGCGTCTTCACGGAGAACACGCTCGACCCGTCGAGGCCGATCACCGTGCTCCAGCCGCGCTGGAGCAGCGCGTCATTATCGTAGAAAATCGCGGGCCTGCGCAGCGAACTGATGTTCTGAATCGACGAGTCCTGCGCGCCGATCGTGCCGTCGTTCAGGATGTGGATCGAGCCGATGGAGTTGCCGACCGTCTCGTCGCCCGAAGGGTTCGGCGCAGCATCGACCAGCCCCGTGTACAGGTCGCCCATCTGCGTTACGAGATCAAAGTCCGCGGGGGACGGGACCAACCCACCGCTGTACACCAGCACCTTCTGGAATACGGAGGACACGCCGCCCCTGGCGCGGGCGGAGTACGCGAACTGGTTCATGTCGTTGAACTTCCCGAGCCCCGACCCGAAGAAGTCGTAGAGTTCGCCCGCGGCGCCGTCTGGGATCGGCTGGCCTTCCTGCGCAAAGTTGGCGACCTGCGCGCCATTGCCCGCGCCCAGCAGCATGATGTTCTCGAGATCGGAGCCCAGTTGCGTCCTTCCCTTGAGGATCCACCGAGACCCGTCGGGCGACAGGATGATGTCTTCGAGCGCACGCCAGTTTGTCGTCGCCGGATCGCCGCTGAGGTCGCGCGCGTCGGGCACGACAGAACTCGGGTGCGAGACGATCTTGGTGTAGATCACCTCGACCGGCCCCCCCGCGAGCGCCGTCGAACACGCCAGTGCCGCTCCGGCGCAGGCCGCGAGCGAACCAACCATCCCCCGCCGTCCGCCGGTTCGATATGACTGCATCATCTGGAAGTCCTCTCTCTTTCGGATCCGTGGTGAGTGCGCAAACCGAGTCACTCCGCGCCGCGGCGGGAACGCCCGCGCGACGCCCCAGCGTACCGGAACCCAGACGAAACCAGCAAGAACTTTCGGGAAAATCCGGCCGGCCTCCCGGGTGTTGACCGCGCCTCCCGGAGCCGGGAAGAGGCCCCGGCGCCCCCGGGTCACTGCGGCGCGAGTCGGAGGGCTCCGCACTACACTCTCTCCATCCGTTCGGCGTGAGGAAGCGTCCGGAATCGAAGGTCCAACCAGTCAAGGAAAACACCGTGCCAGAATTGCATGCTTCTCTTCCCCTGGCGATGCTGTCGAGCGCGCTGCTTGTCGCCGGCTGCGCGAGCCATCATTCCTCGCCCAAAAAGGACGCCCGGGTCGAGACGACCGGCGTCGTTGGAAGCCCCAGCGCGACCACCACGATCAGCGGCAAGCAGTTGCCCGCCCCCGAGCCCGAGTTCGGCGGCAAGATCGAGCACGACGCGCTGTCATCCAAGCCCTGGTGGGCGCCGCGCATCGTCCCCCCTGCCGAAGCGCCCAACATCCTGCTGATCATCACCGATGACGCCGGCTTCGCCGTCCCCAGCACCTTCGGCGGCGTCATCCCCACGCCCACGATGGACCGAGTGGCCAACAACGGGCTGCGCTACAACAACATCCACTCCACCGCGCTCTGCTCACCCACGCGCGCCGCGCTCATCACCGGGCGCAACCACCACTCCGCCGGTTTCGGCGTCATCTCCGAGCAGTCCACCGGCTTCCCTGGCTACGACAGCATCATCGCCGAGGACAAGGCCACCATCGGGCGCATCCTTCTCGACAACGGCTACGCCACCTCATGGTTCGGCAAGAACCACAACACCCCCGCCTTCGCCGCGAGCCAGGTCGGCCCCTTCAACCAGTGGCCCACCGGCATGGGCTTCGAGTACTTCTACGGCTTCGTTGGCGGCGACGCCAACCAGTGGCAGCCCAACCTCTTCCGCAACACGACGCAGATCTTCCCGTTCGAGGGCAAGCCCGGCTGGAACCTCATCACGGGCATGGCCGACGACGCGATCGACTACCTGAACCGCGTCAACCAGACGATGCCCAGCAAGCCCTTCTTCATCAAGTACGCGCCCGGCGCAACCCACGCGCCCCACCACCCGACCAAGGAATGGGTCGAGAAGATCGAGAACCTTCACCTCTTCGACGAGGGCTGGAACAAACTCCGCGAGCAGATCTTCGCCAATCAGAAGCGACTCGGCGTCATCCCCGCCGACACCAAACTCGAGCCCTGGCCCACCGATGTGCTCAAGAACTGGGACGACCTCACCCCCGAAGCCCAGAAACTCTTCATCAAGCAGGTCGAGGTGTTCGCCGCCTACGCCGCCTACAGCGACCACGAGATCGGCCGCGTCATCGACACCATCGAGGAGATGGGCAAACTCGACAACACGCTCATCATCTACATCAACGGCGACAACGGCACCAGCGCCGAGGGCGGCCCGCTCGGCACGCCCAACGAGGTCGCGTTCTTCAACGGCATCAACATGATCCCCGTTGAAACCCAGATGAAGTGGTACGATGTCTGGGGCACCGAACACACCTACAACCACATGGCCGCCGGCTGGTCCTGGGCCTTCGACACGCCCTTCACCTGGTTCAAGCAGAACGCCTCCAAACTCGGCGGCATCCGCCAGAACATGGCCGTCTCCTGGCCCGCGCGGATCAAGGACAAGGGCGCGCTCCGCGACCAGTTCATGCATGTCATCGATGTCGTCCCCACGATCCTTGAGGTCACCGGCATCCCCGCGCCCGAGAGCGTGAACGGCATCCCCCAGGCGCCCATCGAGGGCACGAGTTTCGCCTACACCTTCGATCGCGCCAACGCCAAGGCGCCCTCCCGCCACAAGACCCAGTACTTCGAGATGTTCGGCCAGTGGGCCCTCTATCACGAGGGCTGGCTGCTCAGCACCAAGGTCAACCGCGCACCGTGGGAAATCACCGGCGCAGCGAATCCTGACCCGCTCAACAACCAGGTCCTTGAGCTCTACGACCTCAACACGGACTTCAGCCAGTCGCAGAACATCGCCGACCGCCACCCCGAGAAAGTGGAAGAGCTGAAGAAGATCTTCATCGAGGAAGCCAACAAGTACCAGGTCTTCCCCCTCGACGCATCGGTCGCCGCCCGGATCGTTGCGCCTCGTCCGAACATCACCGCCGGACGCACCGAGTTCGTCTACACCCACCCGATGATCGGACTGCCCCAGGGAGATTCGCCCGCGATCCTCAACAGTTCGTACACCATCACCGCGGACATCACCGTCCCCGAAGGCGGCGCCGAGGGCATGATCCTCACCTCGGGCGGCCGCTTCGGCGGGTACGGCTTCTACCTGCTCGAAGGCCGCCCGGTCTTCCTCTGGAATCTGGTTGACCTCGAACGCATCAAGTGGGAAGGCCCCGCCGCGCTCTCGCCCGGCCGCCACACCATCGAGTTCGACTTCAAGTACGACGGCCTCGGCGTCGGGACGCTCCTGTACAACAACATGAGCGGCCTCGGTCGTCCCGGAACGGGCACGCTCAAGGTCAACGGGAAGGTCGTCGAGACCAAGAAGATGGACAAGACGCTCCCCATGATTCTCCAGTGGGACGAGTCCTTCGACATCGGCTCCGACACGCTCACGGGCGTGAACGACGCCGACTACAAGCCGCCGTTCGCGCTGACCGCGAAACTCAACCGCCTCACGCTGAAGGTGGACCGGCCCCAGCTGTCGCCCGCCGACATCAAGAAGCTTGAGGGCGCGATGCGGAACAACAAGTCCAGCGAATGACACCACGATGACCTGAATCCCGCGCCGGCATCGGCCGGGTTTCGAACTTCCGCCGCCGCTGGACTTCATCGGGTCCCGCGGCGGCTTTCATTCCTCGCGAGCCACGCCCGCCTGCAGGTAGTACACATGTGAAGGAGTCCGCGATTCGTGCATCGTGCGCACGATCTCGAGGATGTCGCGCTCGAGCGCCGGGTTCACCGGCCCGGTGCAAGCGAGCAGCACGCGGATCCCGCCGTCGTGCTGCCCGTCTGACTGGGACATCATGATGAGTTCAACGCCTTCCTCTGCCGCGACGCGCTCGTTGATCGCCCTTCGCACGCTGGGGGGGAGCGGTTTGGCGTACGGGCGGCTCACGCCCTCGTGGACCTGCCGGTCGAGGTTGTGCACGAGCACGGCCGAAACCGGGATAATGCCGAGCACGATCGAGAGCGACACCGCGCGGACCCACCTCGGGGCGCGCGAGCCGCCGCGCGACGCGTCGAGCCCGAAGAATCGGAACACCAGCGCCGCGCCCGCGATAATCGCGAACAGGTTGGTGGTGAAGAGGACCGCGGCGCCGAACGCGACATGGAAATCGCGCTTCACCGTCGCGATGCCCACAGACGCGAGCGGCGGGACGAGCGCGACGGCGATCGCCACCCCGACGAGCGTGCCCATCAATCCGGGGCGCGCGAGCGCGAACGCCGCCGCGAACCCCGAGAGCAGCGCGATCCCGAGGTCGAACACATTGGGCGATCCGCGCGCCATGACCTCCGTCGAGAGTTCGTTCCACGGGCTCAGGAGACCGATGCTCATCGACGCGAGCAGCGCGCCGGCAATGCCGATGCCCATCGCACGGCTTGCGCGCGCAAACATCGGCTGGTTCGCCTGCACCAGCGCGAGGCCCATCGCGACGAGCGGCGTCATGAGCGGCGCGACCAGCATCGCGCCGATGACCACCGCCGCCGAAGACTGGATCAGCCCGAGCGTGGCGATCGCCGAACTCAGCATCAGCATCACTACGAACTCGAACGACACGCGCCCGCCGTTGTCGAGCCGTTCGCAGATGTCCCGCCGCTGATCGCGCGAGAGGGGCGGCGCGTACTGGCGGAGCCGTTCGTACGCGCGAGCGACGCGGCCAGGCCCCGCCGCGTGCGCGTCGCGCACGATGGCGATCGAGACCTCCCCCCCTTCAGACTCGCCGCGCAGCGCGCCGAGCGTTCCAAGCACCCGTTTGATTCGCACCGGCCGCTCGGGGCTGAGCAGCACGAGGTCGCCCGCTCGGACGATCTCCTTGAGGGACGCCTCCAACGAAGCGCCGATGGGCGCCTGCGTCAGCCATTCCCGCTTGTTGTCCGCGATTCGATCCTTCGCCTTCTTGAACACACGCCCCGACCGAGTTTGCTCCTCGGGGTCGGCGACGGCGACCACCCGGCGCGACTCGTTCGCGAACATTCGGGCCGCGTAACTGATCGCGACGGCGCCGCCGCCGTCGATCTGCGGCGTGACGATCCGCGCGGGCAAACCCGCCCCGCCGGAATCGACCGCGAGAAGATCGAACGGAGCGGCCTTCGCCAGCCGACGCGTGATGGATCGCAGAGGTGACGAACGGCCGTCCAATCCCATCGGGAGGATCAGCTGCGACGCGTCGAGTTCGAGCGCGCCGTCGAGGACCGCGCGTCGCAGTTTGGGCGCGCGGCTGTCGTACACCTCGGCGTGATCAAGACCGCGCTCACTGCACGCGGCCAGCGCCTGCTTCACCAGTTCGGGCGAGTCCTCGTCGGGTTCGGTCATGGCCTCGAAGCGGCGATCCGAGTCTTTCGTGGCGCAGATCAACGCCAGCGGCTGGCCGACCGTTCTGGCGATTTCAGCGGCCAGCGGGATAGAGGAGAGCGCCCGCTCGGCGAGCACGATCAGCACCGTCTTCATGGGCGCAATGTACCACCCCACTCTGGACTTGCGCGAAGGGAGGGCTCGCGCCGACGCGCCGATGCAACCCCCAGAAGTGCGCGCAGGGGCAAGTATCGCGTTGCTTCCCACGCGGATATCGCCATGGTGAAGCCGGAGGGACCTCAACCCCGCCGCTCACGGCGCGCACCCCCGAACCGGAGAACTGTGCCATGTTCACGCCCTTCCCTCAACGCCGCGGCGTCGCGATACTCTGGGTCGTCATCGGAGTCGCCGCCGTCATCGGCGCCATCATCATCGGGGTGATGTTCTGGACGCGCGGCGGCCCCCCAACCGTGACCCACGCGGCCTACAGCGGCGCGGTCTCCAGCCCCACACCGTTCCCGGCGGTCATCGACGGTGAAACACGCATCACCTACCGCGTCAGGACCCGGAACGAGACAAGGCCGAGCGGCGCCGGGCCTGGTTTCCCGCCCACGACCGCGTCGGCATGGACGGGGGCCTCGGGAGTGTCGGTGACCTTCACGCTGACCAATGCGAACGCGACCTTCGATGACGGCTCCACAACCTTCACCACCACGACCGACTCCGCCGGCGACGCGTTCGCGGTCGTCGTGCCCGCGATCAACGGGCCGGACTCCCTTGGGTATTCGTTCGCGGTCGGGAGTTCGACGACCACCGATTCGACGGTGAACAGCTTCACTGCGGATCCCTGAGCGTGTTTTTTCGTGGTTGTCGGAACCGCGGCTCTCTTTTCGACGATATACTATGTGTACCATAGTATGCCACGCGGACCAAGACGCCGCGGCGGGAGGGACCCATGCGAATCGAAACCGAACTCATGCGCGGCGCCGGGCCGGTGGCCGTCCTCAAACTCCTCGAACGCGGCGAGATGTACGGGTACGAACTCGTCGACGCCCTCGAGAAGCGCAGCGAGGGCGTGCTGGCGATGGGCCAGTCCACCCTGTACCCGATGCTCTACAACCTCGAGGCCAAGGGCCTCGTGAAGAGCGTGTGGCGCGACGCCGATTCCGGGCGCCGTCGCAAGTACTACACGCTGACCGCCAAGGGCCGCAAACGCCTCGTCTCTGACGAGAAACAATGGTCGGCCGTCGCGCAGGCGATGTCGGCGCTCGGCGTGATTTCCACGAATCTTCATACCCAGGGGGCACTGGCATGAACGGGGCAAACAATTCCGAAAGAGTGACGGCGCTCGATCGCGTCGGCGCCACGCCGTTCCGCGACCTTCTCCGGGGGCGCGTGACGGGGCGTCTCAGCATTGACATCCTCATGCGCGACGCCGAACTGCCCGCGACGCTGCACGGCATCATCCGCCAGACCGTGCGCCGCACGCGGCTTCTCAGGATCGAGAGATCGGAAGTCGCCTCCGAACTCATCACGCACTTCCGCGACGGGCTCGAAGCGGGCAACAGTTCCGACGCGCTGGTCGGCGCCTTCGGCGATCCTCGGACCGCCGCCCGGCTTATCCGTCGCGCGAAGAAGCGCGACCGCTCGCTCCCGCTCAAGGCGACGATGCTCGCGCTCAAGTCGCTCGGCGCACTCCTGCTCGTGCTGGTGCTCGCCTACGCGGTCCTCGCGGTGCGATACATCGGCGCCGAGCGCGGACCGATCGTCGATTATGTCCCCGCGATCGCGGCACGAGCGGCAGCGGTCCCCGAAGCGCAGCGCGCCTGGCCCGTCTACCGGCGGGCGCTCATCGATTCGAACATCCTGTCCCAGGACATGCGCGTGGTCCCGGACTCCCGTCCGGGATGGCGCGACTGGCCCGTCCTTGCGGCTCATCTCCGCGCACACCAGCCGACGCTCGAACGATTCCGACAGGGCGCATCACTCGAAGGGCTCGGCTACATCCCGGCCCTGCGCATCTCCGACGAAGACCTCGAACTCTGGCCTGATCTGGCGAACATCCCGACCGAAGGCGGGATGATGGCCGGCTCCATGATCGAGGTCCTCCTCCCCCACCTCGGATCCACCCGGTCGATCGCGGGGTTGCTCGTCGCCGACGCGCGGCTGGCCGCGTCCGAAGGCGACGGCGAACGCGCCGCGCAGGACCTCATCGCCGCGATCCGTATGGCGCAGCAGTCGCGCGAGATCCCGTTTCTCATCAACGATCTTGTCGCCATCGCGATCGCGTGGCACGCGGCCGAAGAGATGCTGCGGGTCCTCGACGCGCAGCCCGAACTGTTCTCCGACGACGCCCTTCGTGAATTCGCGCACCTGCTCGCCGGATTCCCCGGCGACGGCGAACCGCTCACGCGGCTGGAAGGCGAACGCGTCTTCTTCGAAGACGCGATACAGCGGCTCTATTCGCTGAATTCGGATGGGAACGGCGTGATCGTGGCCGGCGCGCTCGCGGAACTTGAAAGCATGAGCGGGGAAGTTCCCTCCGACACTGTGACCCTGAATCTCGCCGGACCCATCGCCGCTGCGGTCATCGCGGATCGGAAGGAAACGCTGCGTTTCCACGGCGAGTATCTCGATTCGGCCGAAGCGTGGATCCGAACACCTGCTTGGAAACGCCCCGTGCTCGACGATCCGTTCGAACGCATCGACACCCCCGTGGGCCGCGTGCGTTACGCGCTCCCGAGCGTGCTGACACCCGCGCTCGGTCGTGCGCTGAGGCAGGGTGAACAGTTCGATCAGCGGCGCAACGCCGCGTTGGTGGTTATCGCGGTCGAACTCTTCCGTCGCGCCGAAGACCGCCTGCCAGGCGCCCTGAGCGAGTTGACGCCGCGCTACCTGCCGACCATCCCGATCGATATGTTCGACGGTGACCCGCTGAAGTACCGCGTCGAAGGCGATTCGTTCATCGTGTACAGCATCGGCAACGACTACCTCGACGACGGCGGCCGCGCAGCGGCGGAACACGCGTCATCGCGCTGGATCGCGCGGGAAGAAGCCGAGCGTCGCATCGCGCTCGCGAAGGCGCGCGACCCTGAGACGATCAAGAACACGAGCCGCGGCTATCGCGCGCCGTCGATCGGCGACGGCGACTGGGTCATCTTCCCGCCGCCGCAGAAGGTCGAGCCGCCGCGCGAGTACGAGAATGACGATCCGCTTCGCCCTCTCCCCGACGATGCGCCCGGGGCTTGATTCCTAGAACGATGCGTGGTCAGGGCTTCACGAACACGCGGATCTGCTCGCCGTTGTCGACGGTGAGCGAGCGCGTGGTCTGGAGCACAATCGTCCATGACTTGGTCGGGCCCTCGGTGGGCGTCAGCGTGACCATCGATCCGGCGCGCACCCACTTCCCTCGCTCGCGAACGGTTGCGCCGAGTTCGTCGGTGCGCGAGAGCATGTACTCGTTCCCGGGCTGGAGCACGAGCGTCGAGCCGTCGGAGGGCTGCACGCTCATCCAGACTCCGACGAGCGGACTGATGCGCGGCCGCGCCGGCTGAGGCGACGCGTTGGTTTCGCCCTCTCCTGCTTCGCCATCCTCCTGCGCACCCGCCGCGCCCGGGTCCGGAGTCGCGGGGGATTCGATCACTTCGTCGCCGCCGAGCGAAAGGAACGGGATGGCGCCGTCGATGCGGTTGATTGTCTTGCGGAGCGACGCGAGGTGCGCATCGATCTGCGTCAGCGATGTCTGGACCGAGCGGAGCAGGACCAGGCGTTCCTGCATGTCGGCGAGCGATGTGTTGGTGTCATCGAGACCGCCGTACACCGTCTCGAGATAGGTGTTGGTGCGATCGATCGACGCGCGGACATCGCCCATCTGGACTTCGATGTCGGTGAGTTCGTCGTTCACTTCGTTGAGCGATGTGTCCACGACATCGAGGCGCGAGTTCACGCCGCGCATCTCGTCGCGGATCTCCCACACCACGCACCCGGGGAGGGCAAGCAGAGCGGTGAGCAGAGCCAGGAACGCGGTGGCGGTTCTGTTCATAGGGGATGGTACGGGCCGCGGCCTCAACCCGCCCCCGGGCTGCCCCCGGTCCGCGGGGATGACCCGCTCAAAAGTTGGCTCAAGGGCTTGACTTTCCCGGGCCGATGTACTCCACTGTTCGAGACGCCCATGCGAAACGCACTCACCAACCAGCTCGACGCCCTCGCCCCTGCGGCGGGCGTCGCTGCGCGTGCGGTCGCGACCCTCAAACTCGGCAAAGCGAAAAAAGCCCTCTGAGGCCCCGGCGACGATCGCGCTCCAGCAAGGCGTGATCACCCCCCACCAGACCAATCACTGTCTGGCCCGCCGGAGACCTCCAGCGGGCCTTGTTGTTTTTGCACCCATCGCACAGCCTCACAAACACTGAACGGAGATTCGAATCATGAGCCAGACCACTTCCACCATCGTCGCCGCCGCCGCCTGCCCCGAGTGCGAGGCCGAGGTCACCTTCGGCCGCGCCCCCCGCCGCCATGAGGTCTGCCGCTGCACCGCGTGCGGCGCCGAACTCGAGGTGTCCGCGATCGAGCCGCTCACGCTCGAACTCGCCCCCGAGGTCGAGGAAGACTGGGGCGAGTGATCGATCTGTCGAATCACTGACCACGACCACACACAGGGACGAGTGAGAGAACACCCACGGAGTTTCACGCCATGCGCGTCGCGTTGCTGCACACAAGGATTCGAGTCGAGGAGCGGATGCTGCTCGACGAACTGGAGCGTCGGGGGATCGAGGTCGATCTCCTGCACGCCGACGAGATGCTTCTCGACCTCACCGGGGACCTGGGAGTGGTCGAGCCGGGCACGGTCGTCATCGATCGTTGCCTGAGCCACACGAAGGCGCTCGCGATCCTGCAGGCGCTTGAAGCGCGCGGCGCGATCTGCGTCAACCGCCCGCATGTGGTCGATGTGTGCGGCGACAAGCTGCGCACCACGATCGCGCTGACGGCGGCGGGCGTGCCCAGCCCGCGCACCTTCGCGGCGTTCAGCCCCGAGCAGGCCGTCGTCGCGGCCGAACGGCTCGGGTACCCGCTCGTGCTCAAGCCGACCGTGGGATCGTGGGGCCGCATGGTCTCGCGCATCAACGACCGCGACGCGCTGGACGCGATCATTGAGCACAAGACCACGCTCGGCGGGATACAGCACGGCGTGCTCTACTTTCAGGAGTTCGTGGAAAAGCCGGGCCGCGACATCCGCGCGTTCGTGGTGGGTGATCGAACGATCTGCGCGATCGGCCGGAGCAGCGAGCACTGGATCACCAACACGGCGCGCGGCGCGACGACCCACGCCGTGACCGTCACCGACGAGATGAACGATCTCTGCGTGCGTGCGGCGAACGCCGTCGGCGGCGGGGCGCTCGCGGTGGACCTGCTCGAGCACCCTGAGCACGGGCTGATCGTCAACGAGGTGAACTCGACGATGGAATTCCGGAACTCGGTCGCGCCGACGGGGGTTGACATCCCCGCGCTCGTGGTCGAGTACGCACTCGCTCGCGCGAACACCCCCCTTCCCGGCTCTGCGCAATCGAGCCCGGTCGTCGGGGGTGTCGCGTGAGTGAAGGGTCAGGGAGGATCCGCGTCGGCATCGTCGGCGCGACGGGATACACGGGCGGCGAACTGATGCGCATCCTCGCGCTGCATCCCAACGCCGAGGTCGCCTGGGCGACCTCGCGCGGCAAGGCGGGCTGGACGGTTTCGAGCGTTCATCCGGCGCTGCGCGGGTTCCTCGACCTTAACTTCATCGCGCCCGACGACGCCGAGCGAGTTGATGTCGTCTTCCTCTGCCTGCCCCACGGCGAGACGGCGGGGAATGTCGAGAAGTACGCCGCCCTCGGGGAGCGGGTGATCGACCTGTCGGCCGACTTCCGCCTGCGTGACGCGCAGCGCTACGAGGAGACCTACGGCGAGGCGCACGCGTCGCCCGACTGGCTCGGGAAGTTCGCGTACGGCCTCCCCGAAGGCGATCGCGATCGTCTGCGCGGCGCGGCGTATGTGAGCGGCGTGGGCTGCAACGCGACCTCAGTCAATCTCGCGCTGCTCCCGCTGGCTCGCGCCGGGCTGATCGAACGCGTCATTGCGGATGTGAAGGTCGGATCGTCGGAGGCGGGCGCAGAGCCCGGCGCGTCGAGCCACCATCCCGAGCGGGCCCGCTCGCTCCGCACCTTCGCGCCGACGACGCACCGACACGAGGCCGAGGTCCGCCAGTTGCTCGGCGACGATTTCGACCTGCATTTCACGGCGACCACCGTGGAGATGGTGCGCGGAGTGCTCGCAACTTGCCATGTGTTCACCAAGCGGCCGCTAACCGACCGCGAACTCTGGCCGATCTACCAGGACGCCTACGGCGAGGAGCCGTTCGTGCGCGTGGTGAAGGAGCGGCGCGGGCTGCACCGGTTCCCCGACCCGCGGATCGTCGCTGGAACGAACTTCGCGGATGTCGGGTACGCGGCGCAGACAGGGACCAATCGCGTGGTCTCGCTCTGCGCGATCGACAACCTCGGGAAGGGCGCCGCGGGCAGCGCGGTGCAGAGCATGAACCTGATGTGCGGGCTTGACGAGCGTGCGGGGCTCTGGTTCCCCGGCGTGCACCCCTGCTGATTCACCAACGAGCGGAGCTCACGATGATTGTTGTCAAGATCGGCGGCGCTGAGGGCGTCGGATACGAGGGTGTGTGCGAGGACGCCGCCCGGCTCATCGCTTCGGGTGAGCGCGTCGTGCTCGTGCACGGGGGTTCGCACGAGACCAACACGCTTGCGGAACAACTCGGGCATCCGCCGCAGTTCGTGACCTCGCCCAGCGGGCACACGAGCAGGAGGACCGACGCGCGCACGCTGGAGATCTTCCAGATGGCGTGCGTCGGGCGCATCAACAAGCGCATCGTGCTCGAACTGCAGCGGCGCGGGATCAACGCCGTCGGGCTCAGCGGCCTCGACGGCGCGCTGTGGATGGGCAAGCGCAAGAGCGCGATCCGCATCATCGAGGACGGCGTGACCAAGGTGCTGCGCGATGACTACACGGGCACCGTGGAATCCGTCAACGCCGATCTGCTGCACCGCCTGCTCGACGGCGGCTTTACGCCCGTGCTTTCCCCGCCCGGGCTCAGCGAGGACGGCGAGGCGATCAATGTTGACGCCGACCGTGCCGCGGCGCGCACCGCAGCGGCGCTGGGCGCCGACTCGCTGATCATCCTCTCGAATGTTCCTGGGCTGCTCCGTGCGTTCCCCGATGAATCCACGCTCGTGCACACCCTGGCGCACTCCGAGTTGGAGGAGGCGATCGATCTCGCCGGCGGGCGCATGAAGAAGAAGGTGCTCGCGGCGCAGGAGGCCGCGAACGGCGGCGTGCGGCGGGTGATCCTCGCGGACGGCCGGGTGTCCTCGCCGATCGCGCGTGCGATGGAAGGGCGAGGCACATGCGTCGCGTGAGCGATATCGAAGCGGTCTCGCTGCTGCGCGACCTTGTGGCCACGCCGAGCGTGTCGGGCGACGAGGCGGCCGCGATCGGGCTTCTCGTTGAGCGCATGCGTTCGATGGGCTTTCGGGCGCGCGTGGACGCGGCGGGCAACGCCGTGGGCGAGATGGGCAGCGATGCGCCCGATGCGCGAGAAGTCATGCTCCTTGGTCACATCGACACGGTGAGCGGGTGGATCGAAGTGCGCGAGGAGGCGGGCGAACTCTGGGGGCGCGGCAGCGTGGACGCGAAGGGACCGTTGTGCGCGTTCGTGTGCGGCGTGGCGCAAGCGGCGATTCCCGACGATGTGCGCGTGATCGTGGTCGGCGCAGTCGGCGAGGAAACGGCGTCCTCTCCCGGCGCGTGCTTCGTGCGCGATACGATGCGCGAGCCCTCGTGCGTGATCATCGGCGAACCGAGCGGCTGGGACCGCTTCACGATCGGATACAAGGGGCGATTGCTGGTCGAGGCGGAGTTCGCGCAGCCGTGCGGCCACTCGGCAGGACCCGAGGAAGGCGTCGCGGAGCGGGCCTGCGCGTGGTGGGACGCGGTCCGCGCCTGGGCCGAGCGCATGAGCGGCGAGCGCGAGGGTCCGTTCGAGCGCGTGCAGGCGACGATCCAGAGCGTGCGCACGGAGAGCGACGGCCTCATCGACCGCGCGCTGATGCTGGTGGGGTTCCGGCTCCCCATGTGGCTTTCGGCGGAAGACGCCGAACGCAAGGCCCGCGGGCTGTCAACGGAAGTCACGACGCTCCGAGCGTTCGGACACACGCCCGCGCACCGGGAAGACCGGTCATGTGAGCCGGCGCTCGCGCTGGCCGGCGCCATCGCCGACGAAGGCGCTCGCGCCCGCCCCGTGGTGAAGACCGGGACGGCGGACATGAACACGCTGGCGGTCAGGTGGGGATGTCCGATCGTCGCGTACGGACCGGGCGACAGCGCCATGGATCACACGCCCGATGAGCGACTGCCGATCGACGACTACCTCCGCGCGGTGCGCGTTGTGCGCGGCGCGGTGGAATCGCTGGTCGGCGCGCCGTCGCGCGACGCACCCGTCGGTCAGTAACGGAGCGTCGCCGCGACCGGCTCATCGGTGGGCGATTCTTCGTCATCGAACGGATGGATCGTGGCGCCGCACGCGATCGCCTGATGGATCGCGAGATCGAGCAGGTCATCGCCGCGCTCGGCGTCCTGAGAGTTCGGGTCGTCCTTCGGAGCGCCCCAGACCGGTCGCCTCGGATTCGCGAGGAGGGTGTCCGCGCGGCTCTCGTTGATCATCGAGAGGACATCGTGGATCCCCTCGACCGCACGCTCGCTGGCCTTGATCTCGATGAACCGTTCCACGGCATCGCGAGCCGGCGCCTTGAATCGAGGCGCCATTACCTCAAGCCCCTTGCGGTGCAGTTCGTTCACGGCGAGGTGTTCGGTGTTCCCTTCGATATCCGCGTCGAGCAGGCGGGGATGTGTGGCGATCTTCCGGAACTGGGATCGGATCGGCTCCGCTGCAGCAAGCACCAGCGGATCGCGCTGCTCGTTCAGGAGTCGTGTGACGCCCGCGTCGACGCGCTTGAGGAACTGATCGATTTCGTCGGCGCGCACATCGGCGTCGCCGCCTGCGCCCTGGCCGTGGAACATCGCCGCACGGTTGACACCGGTGCGCTGACCGACGGCGGTTGCGGCCCCGTGGCTCGATTCGGAACCGACTTTCTGCGCACGGGTATGGAACTGGAGCGACTCCTGCTCCCAGTCGTAGCCCACGACATCCGCGAGCGAGTTGGGTATGTCATGCCGATCGATCTGTCGCGCATGCTCGCGCGTGCAATGGAGGAGTCGGACAGACTTCTGATGGATCGCGAGGATGAAGAACGATGTCGGATCCTCGATCGCGGCGACCAGGGGGCGGATCGCGAAACGATCGCCGATGAAGACATGTTCGTCGAAAGCGACCGGCGCTCTGAGGATGCGCATCGGGTCGTGGCCGAGGAGCAGGGCGAGCCCGGCGCTCTGATTCCTCCAGAACAAGCCGTCCGAGACGAGCGACCTCGCGGGCTCTAGCAGGCGTTGGGCCTCGTCCCGGCGCGTGCCGCGCGCGACGAGCCGGCGTTCGGCGTCGTCGCAGAGATTCTTCAGACGGATGGGATCCTGCCGGATCTCGCGGGCCGCGGAGTGGGTTGGCAGATAGATCGAGATGAGCGGGTTTGCGTGTATCTGCGCGAGTTCTCGCAGGTGATTGCGGGTGATCATGGCCTGAGTGCTCCTCTGATGAGGTGTTGGAATGAGCACCGCCGCGAAACTGACCACACGAAGCGTAGAGAATGGATGTGAAGCGATCATGAAAAAAGACAGGAGCCCCGGTGACAGTCCGGGGCTCCCGTGAATCGTCTGGAAACAAACTTGGGGAACGCCTAATTAGCGGCGGCGACGGAGGCCGGCGAGGCCCGCGAGGCCGAGAACAGCGGCGGCGCCGGGAGCGGGAACTTCCGCTTCCAGGGTGCCGATGCGGAGGAACGAGCCGACATCGAAGATGCCGTCAGCAGCGCCGGGGAAATCGTCGAAGGTCTCGCCGAATTCGAGGCGCAGGATACCGTTGGCGAAGACGACGTTGGCGATCGCGTTGTCGGACAGATCGATCTGGCCGCCAGAGCTGTAGCTGCCGCTGCCGGGGAAGGCATCAGCAACGCCGGGGCGCAGGAAGAGGCCGGTGCCGTCGGGGGCGATGTTGTCGTCGAAGTAGATCTGCATTTCGGACAGGAACGAACCGCCGAAGGAGGTCTGGTTCGTGTCCCAGCCGATGCTGGTCATGGTGATGGAGGTGCCGGAGGCGTAGCCGAGGGCGGCGGCGAGGTCGACTTCGAGAACGGGGTTGACGCCGTTGTAGGGAACCGTGATGGGATCCCAGGTCTCGATGCCCGAGATGTCGATGTTGACGATGGCGCTGGTGAGACCGCGAAGGCTGTTGGAGCCGTTCGAGGTGCCATTCATGTTGCCCGACAGGGCGGGGTTGGCCATCGCGCCAGCGGCGAGGGCGAGACCGGCAGCCGTTGCAAGAATCTTGGTCATGATATCTTCTCTCCTGGGTTCAAACCCATGCGCATGCAGTGCTTGCATGCACGAACCTACTGAAACCCCGCTCACGCAACCCGCGCAGAACGGTTGCCCACCAGTGCTGATTTCAGGGGTCGGAGGTGACGCGTTCCTTCCCTGACACCAACATGGATCACCCCTTCCTAAGGGGGCGATCCATAGGCACTTTACACGGAACTGCCTCGGATGCAAGACCCTTGTTCGGTCGGCTCCCAAAAAACCCCACACCGGCGTCGGATCCCTCGAGTTGGCCTTTCGAACGATCGGGGCCGCCTGGGGCCACATCGCGTATTCCACTGAAAAGAAGGCGTTTAGGCTTGCTTTCGCGGCAACTTGATAATCTGGGCAATCTGTCGCCTTCGGAGGATCAGGACTCCTGTCGAAGCAAGAAAGGTGAGAATGGCCAGCCCGAAGAGCGTGCCGCCATCATCAAGAACCACGATGCCCAACGGGCCGAGGTGGCTCCCGATTGCGCCGAGCATCAACCCGATGGCAAGAGCGGCCCCGAAGACGACCGTCCGCGGGATCAGCAGGAGGACGACGGCGAGCAGCTCGAGGCCGCCCGTCATGTACCTGCCCCACGGCTCGACGCCAAGGGTCTCGAAGATGTGCTGCGCTTCCGGGGCGCCCGTGAACTTGAAGAACAGCGTCTGCCCGAGAATCGCGGCCGCGATGATCTGCAGCACCCACGAGACGATCGTCGCCGCCCGGCCCGGGGCGGCAACAGAGTGTCGGCTTCGTTCAGCATCCTCGTTGACGGTCAAGACGATCCCCTAGGTTGCGAAACCCGATGGTGACCACACGCCGGCGACGCTCGCTATGGCGGGGGTGATGGACGGATGGACAACGCTCGGGAGCGCCGCTGTATTCAGGATCGGGAAAAACGCTTGACACCCGGGCGCGCGAGGTCAGAATGACCCCGCAATGACCCGTATCCACTCTGTCCTCGGCTGGTGGTGGCGCGCTCCGTAAGGAAGCGGCCTCGGGTTATCCCTCGAACATCTGATCTTCGCCGATCAGGGCCCTTCCGACCGACTATCGGGAACGGGCCCAGGCGGTTCGTTTCCCGGCGCTCCTCCCCCACCCGTCGCGAATCTCACGAACCCCGATGCACGAAGCCCACACGAACCTCCCCGTCATGAAGCCCCCCTTTGACATCGCCGCCGACCTCGACACCCCGGTGTCGGCGTTCCGCAAACTCCAGGCGGCGGGGTACGAGCCCTCCTTCCTCTTAGAGAGCGTCGAGGGCGGCGCCCGGCTGGCGCGGTATTCCTTTCTCGGGCTCGGCCGCGCCGTGTCGCTCACGCTCACCGAGCGCACCCTCACGCTCAACGGGGAGACTCGCCCGGCGCCTGATTCTCGGGACGCTCTGCTCGGCGCGTTGCGAGAGGCGCTCAACCTTGCCCCCCTGCTCGCACCGACCGACACCGGGCTGCCGTTCACAGGCGGTCTCGTCGGCGCCAGCGGGTACGACATCGTGCGCCGCTTCGAGCGGCTGCCGGATTCCGCCGGCGCCGAAGACGACGCGCTCTGGGCCTCGTATGTCGCGCCGCGCTCGCTGCTCGTCTTCGACCATTTCACCCGCCGCGTCGCGCTGCTCCACGCGGGCGAGGAATGGGAACGCGAGTCGCTCCGACGCGAGATCATCCACGCGCTGCGCGGCGCCATGCCCGCCTCGCCCGTGCGCACGGGCCACGCGCCCCCCACCCCGTCGCTCTCGCGCGAGGAGTTTCTCGAGCGCGTCGACACCATCAAGACGCACATCGTCGACGGCGATGTCTTCCAACTCGTGCTCAGCATCTGTTTCGAGGGCGAGCACCGCTCCGACCCGTTCGAGGTGTACCGCGCGCTGCGCCTGCTCAACCCTTCGTCGTACATGTACTTCCTCGACCTGCCCAACTCGCACGATCGGCCCCTGAGCATCGTGGGCTCGTCTCCCGAGGCGCTGGTGAAACTGCAATCGGGCGTGGCGCACCTGCGGCCGATCGCGGGCACCCGGCCGCGCGGCGAGAACGACGCGCAGGACGACTCGCTCGAAGCCGAACTGCTCGCCGACCCGAAAGAGGCGGCGGAGCATGTCATGCTCGTGGATCTCGCGCGCAACGATCTGGGCCGCGTCGCGAAGCCGGGCACGATCCTCGTCGATCCCTTCCGCGTGATCGAGCGGTACAGCCATGTGATGCACCTGGTCTCGGGCGTCGCGGGCGAACTCGAAGCCGGCAAAGACATGTTCGACCTCTTCGCCGCCGCGTTCCCCGCGGGCACGCTCGTCGGAGCGCCGAAAGTCCGCGCGATGGAGATCATCGACGGGCTCGAACCCGTCCGACGCGGGCTCTACGGCGGGACGGTCGGCTACTTCTCGAAGTCGGGCGACATGGATCAGGCGATCTGCATCCGCACCGTCGTGTTCGACAACGGACGCTACGCGTATCAGGCGGGAGCGGGGATCGTCGCCGATTCGATCCCCAGCGCCGAGCACGACGAGGTCCGCGCGAAGGTCGGAGCGCTGGAGGCCGCGCTGCGGCTGGCGGAGGCCGGCCTGTGAAACCGCGCGTGCTGATGATCGACAATTACGACTCGTTCACCTTCAACCTCGTGCAGATGATGCGCGAGACCGGCGCAGAACTCATCGTCGTGCGCAACGACGAACTCACCGTTGAACAATGCACCGCCCTGGCGCCGACGCATGTCGTCGTCTCGCCCGGGCCGGGCCACCCGCGCAACGCGGGCCAAAGCATGGCCATCATCGACGCCTTCGCCGGGAAGGCGCCCATCCTGGGCGTTTGCCTCGGTCATCAGGCGATCTGCGAACACTTCGGCGCGCCGGTCAGGCACGCCAAGCGGCTGATGCACGGCAAGCCCTCGCGCATCGTCCACGACGGCGAGGGCGTCTACGCGGGATTACCCAGCGACATCGAGGTCGGGCGCTACCACTCGCTCGCCGCATTCGAAGACGAACTGCCGGCGACACTGGTCGTCACCTCGCGCTCGGACGACGGCGAACTCATGGGCGTTCGACACGCCACGCTACCCATCGAGGGCGTGCAGTTTCATCCCGAGAGTGTGCTGACGCCGATGGGCAAACGCATGCTGGAGAACTTCCTCCGATGCTGAAAGGCGCCCTGGATCAACTCCTCCGCGGCGAGGGCCTGAGCGAGTCTCAGGCATGCGACGCCGCGCGCGAACTCGGAAACGGCGACACCGACCCCGTTCTCGCTGGCGCCCTGCTGATCGCGCTGCGCATGAAGGGCGAGTCGGCGGACGAAGTGCGCGGTTTCGCACGAGCCATGCGTGACCTCGCCGTGCGCCCGGCGTTGCCCGAGGCGATCCGGTCCCGCGCGTGCGATCTCGTCGGAACGGGCGGCGACGGTTCGCATACCTTCAACATCAGCACCGGCGCGGCGCTCCTCGCCGCGGCGTGCGGGCTGCCGATCGTCAAGCACGGGAATCGCTCCATCTCATCGCGCAGCGGCGCGGCCGACCTGCTGACGCACCTCGGCGTGCGCGGCGACGGCTCGTCCCAGTCGCTGGCCCGTTCACTCGAAGCGACCGGCTTCTGCTTCCTGTTCGCGCCCGATTATCACCCGGCGGCGGCGAATGTCGCGCCGGTCCGCAGAACGCTCGGCGTGCGCACGATCTTCAATATCCTCGGCCCGCTCACGAACCCGGCACAGCCGCCGTTTGGAGTGCTGGGCGCGTACTCGCTCGACGCCGCGCGGCTCATGGCCGACGCGATCAGGGGCCTGGACATCGAGCGGGTCTTCGTCGTCCACGGCGCCCCCGCCTGGGACGAACCAACGCCCGTGGGGCCCTTCCACCTCTTCGATGTCCGCCCGGACAGCGTGCGCCACGAGGTGCGCGACCCCGAGGACTACGGGCTCTCACGATGCGCTCCCGAGGCGCTGCGCGGCGGCGATCCTGCCCAGAACACCGCTGCGCTCGTGAGCGTGTTTGCGGGCGAGCGGTCGCCCCACCGCGACGCGCTCTGTCTTTCCTGTGCGCTCGCGCTCGAGGTCAGCGGCGTGGCGGCGTCCCTCGCGGACGGGTTGAGTAGGGCAAGCGACACGATCGACGACGGGCGAGCAACCGCGCTGCTTGAACACTTGCGCGCGATCTGCGA
This sequence comes from uncultured Phycisphaeraceae bacterium, assembly GCA_965369025.1. Taxonomy (GTDB): domain Bacteria; phylum Planctomycetota; class Phycisphaerae; order Phycisphaerales; family UBA1924; genus JAHBXC01. The sequence goes on from CBDUPB010000001.1 coordinate 128,080, forward strand.
GAAGGAGCGGTCGGCATGAGCGCCCGCGACTTCCTCGCCGAGATGAGCGCATCCTCGCTCCAGCGCGCCGCGGCCGCGCTGCCAGAGGCGGAACTGCGCGCCATGATCGCGGGGCGGCCCGCGCCGAAGCTGATCCCAGATTCTGCGTTCGGTCTGATCGCGGAGATCAAACTCGCGTCGCCGAGCGAAGGGCGCATAGCGCACGGGGACGACGACGCCGCCCGGGTCATCGAGCAGGCGCAGCGATACGCGGCAGCGGATGCGTCCGCAATCAGCGTGCTGACCGAGCCGGACGCGTTCGGCGGTTCGCTCGCTCTGCTCGCTGCGGCCAGCGATGCCGTCGCGACACCGGCGATGCGCAAGGACTTTCTCGTCGATCCGATCCAACTCCTCGAGGCCCGCGCGTACGGGGCGTCGGGCGCCCTGCTCATCGCCAGGATGCTCGACGATGACACGCTGCCGCGGATGCTCGACGAGGCCGCCTCGCTCGGGTTGTTCCTGCTTCTCGAATGCTTCAACGAGCGCGATTGCGAACGGACCCGTGATGCGCTCGACGGTCGAGGCGAAACGCCCGAGGTGATGGTCGGAGTCAACACTCGTGATCTCTCGACCCTCGATGTGCGCGAAGACCGGCTCGCCTCACTCGTTGACCAACTCCCGCGTGGTCGGCGGCGGGTCGCGGAGTCCGGCCTGCGAACCGCGGAAGACGCTCGCCGCGCCGGCGCGATGGGCTACGACATGGCCCTCGTCGGCACGGCGCTGATGCGCGCGGGCGACGCCGAAGAACTCGCGAGCGCCATGCTGGTCGCCGGGGAACTCGGCGTCGCCGAACGCCAGGGAGCACAGCAATGAGCGTCGTCCGTGTGAAAGTGTGCGGCCTGCGAACCGCCGAGGCCGTCGATGCGGCCATCAACGCCGGCGCCGACGCCGTGGGATTCGTCTTCGCCGAGTCTCCCAGGCGTGTGAGCATCGACGACGCCGCGCGATTGCTCGCGCGGGTTCCCGCGTTTGTCGCAAGAGTCGGCGTGTTCAGGCATCCGACGGAAGAAGATGTCATCGATGCGCTCGACTCGCTCCCGCTCGATCTCGTGCAGACCGACGCCCAGGACTTTGACGACGGCGCCGCGTGCGTTCCCGAAGCGATGCGACTGCCCGTGATTCGCGAGGGCGACGGCCTTGAAAGGCGAGTTCATGATGCGCTTCAGTCATCGCGAACGATCCTCGTGGAGGGGCCGCGTTCCGGCGCGGGCGAGCAGGTCTCGCTCGGCGCGCTCGCCGGATTACCCGAAGAACTCCGATCGCGAGTCATCCTCGCGGGCGGGCTCGATCCTGCGAATATCGCAGGGGTCATCACGACTATCCAACCCTACGGCGTCGATGTGTCCAGCGGCGTCGAGCGCTCGCGCGGCGAGAAGGACCCGAGACTCATTCACCAATTCCTGCGCGCCGTGCGCGAGGCGGAGCAAACCCTGCCATGACTATGACTCTCGCGAAGGAACTCGCGCCACCCCCGGACGGCCGCGCAGAACTGCAACGCCTTCTCGACGGCGCGTACCCAGACGCCAACGGCCGCTATGGCCCGTTCGGTGGCCGCTTCGTGCCCGAAACGCTGATGCCCGCGATCACCCGGCTCGAAGCCGCAGCGCACGAGGCGTTCGCCGATCCGCGGTTTCTCGAGGAGATCGCCGCGCAAGGCCGCGCATGGATCGGCCGGCCCACCCCGATGTGTTTCGCGCCGAATCTCAGTGAGGCGTGGGGCGCGGACATCTGGATCAAGCGCGAGGACCTCGCGCACACGGGCGCGCACAAGATCAACAACGCGCTGGGGCAGGCGCTGCTCGCGAAGCGGATCGGCGCGACGCGGATCATCGCCGAGACGGGCGCCGGCCAGCACGGCGTGGCGTCCGCGGCGGCGTGTGCGCGTGTTGGTTTGCCGTGCGTCGTGTACATGGGCGCCGAAGATGTCGAGCGGCAGGCGCCGAATGTGATGCGCATGAAGCGGCTCGGCGCGGAGGTCCGGCCTGTCGAGAGCGGGGATCGCACGCTTCGCGCCGCAATCGACGAGGCGCTGCGCGACTGGGTGAGCGATCCCGAGCGCACGCACTACCTGCTGGGTTCGGCCGTCGGGCCTCACCCGTTCCCGTGGATCGTGCGCACGCTCCAGAGCGTGATCGGGCGTGAGTCTCGTGAACAGATGCTTGCAGATGCGGGCGCGCTGCCGGACGCCGTGCTCGCGTGCGTGGGCGGTGGAAGCAACGCGATCGGCATGTTCCACGGCTTTCTTGCGGATGAATCGGTGCGCATCGTGGGTGTTGAAGCGGGCGGCCGCGGCCCCAGTCCGGGCGACAACAGCGCGACGATCGCGACGGGGACGCCCGGCGTGCTGCACGGGTGCTACTCGCTGCTTCTTCAGGATGAAAACGGGCAGGTGTTCGACAGCCATTCGGTCAGCGCGGGGCTGGACTACCCTGGCGTCGGTCCCGAGCACGCGTTCCTGCGCTGGTGCGGGCGCGTGGAGTACATGAGCGCCACCGATTCCGAAGCGCTGGACGCGCTCGACGCGTGTTGCCGTTTGGAGGGGATTCTCCCCGCGCTCGAGCCGAGCCACACCCTGGCGGCGGCGATAAGACTCGCGCGTGAGCGGCCCGGATCACGCCTGTGCGTGCTGCTCTCCGGCCGAGGCGACAAGGACATGCCGATCCTCGCGAAACACCCGCCGAAGGGGGACCGCCGATGAGCGGCGCAACGAACATCGAGAATGCCGTGCGCACGGCCCGTGATGCGCGCGGCGTCGGGCTCGTTGCGTACATCTGCGCCGGGCACCCCACCAAACGCGCGTTCCGTGATCTCTTGCGCGAGGTCGCGAGCGAGGCGGATGTCGTCGAGGTCGGAGTCCCGTTCTCCGACCCGATGGCCGACGGCGTGACGATCCAGAACGCGTCGCGCGTCGCGCTCGAGCAGGGAGTGAGTCTGCGCTGGATTCTCGACGAACTGGGCGCGGTGCGCGGCGAGGTGACGGCGCCCATCGTGCTGATGGGCTACCTGAACCCGTTCGTGCGTTTCGGGATCGACGGGTTCGCGCCGGCCGCGAAAGAGGCGGGCGTGGCGGGGTTGATTATCCCGGACCTTCCGTTGGAAGAGAGCGGCGCTGCGCGCCGGACTCTCGACGCGCAGGGTGTCGCGCTGGTGAACATGGTGACGCCTGTCACCCCCACCGAGCGCACGCGCGAACTGGCGATGACCACGGCCGGGTTTCTCTATGCGGTGACGACGACCGGCGTGACGGGGGGCGCGAAGGCATCCACCCAAGCGGACCCGATGCAGTATCTGCGCTCGCTGAAGGATCTTGGCGAAGCGCCGGTGTGCGCGGGGTTCGGCATCCGCTCCAAGGAGCAGGTTGACGCGCTGCGCGGCGTGTGCGACGGCGCGATCGTTGGCTCGGCGCTGATCGAATCCATCGATCGAGGCGAGAGCGCCGCGAAATTCCTTGCGTCGCTTCGTGACTGACCGGTCTGTTCAGTCGACGGCGACCTCATTGCGGTAGACATCGTGACAGCGCGAGCAGGACGCGACGAGCCGCGTGTAGTGGGTGGTGGCTTGCGTCAGATCGCCCTGCGCCAGCGCGTCTTCGAGGAGTTGCGCGAGGATCTGCGACTCCTGCATCTCGCTGACGAACGCGTCGTCGTATTCCAGCATCGACTTGTCGCTCAGGAGCGACCGGAGGTGGTTCTCGACCACGCCCGCTTCGGCGGCGGGCACGAGATCGGGGTGGGACCTGGGCACGGCCCAGTTGGTTGTGCGCAGCAGTTTGATGTTGTCAAAGTGGCGGTCGATGGCGGCCATGTGCCCGACCATGCCCGACACGGATGCGACGCTCGGGAGCGTGATCTCGGTGTCGTTCAGCGTTGCCGCGGTGACGGGCCTGGCCTCGCGCACGCACGCGTAGAGCCCGGGGTACGAGGGCGAGGTTCCGGCGTCAACGAGGAGTTGCAGCGCGGCTTCGTTGTCGATCTCGCCGAGTTGAACGAGCGCGAGGGCGGCGGCGGCGGGGCCGCGATGCTTGCCGTGGTGGCAATGCACATAGATGGGGCGCGGCGCGTCGCGCAGGGCTTTGGTGAGTTGCAGGGATTCCTTGGTCCCCACGCCCGCGTATTGGGTGGGGACATGGATGTAGCGGATGCCGCGCGCCTCGGCGAGTTCGACCATCGGCGTTGCGCCGTCGACGGAGAGGATCGTCTTCACGCCCATGGCGGCGAGCGCGTCGAACTGCGCCACGCTGTCGGGCGCCGAGCCCCCGACGACGCCCGTCCCATAGCGGATCACATTGTGCAGGTGGGTCGCTTCGAGGGAGTGGATCGCGTCGGGCGTGATGTCGGGCTGCTCCGCGGGTTCTGGCGCGAGCGCGCAGAGTGAAACGAACAGGCCGAGCGCGGCGACCCTGGTGAATCGGCGGGGTGCAGACATGGATGTGTCTCCTGCGATGTCAGTGCGCCCCACGATGGCGCCCCGAAGCGGCGGATTCCGGAGAATCAATATAGACACTGTCCCGTAGCGATCGCAACCGGCGCTTCGGGGGCTGGAACCGGGGTCGGGAACCACTTCGGGGCGAGGGTGAAGAGCGTCACGGTGTACAGGACAGCGACCGCGAGGAGCGCGAGGCCCTCGCCGCGCGAGATCCGTGAGCCGGTGAAGAGGATGGGCAGGAGCGCGATCGAGAGGACGAGCATGACGGGCGCGTCGAGCCAGAGAATCTGCTCGCTCACCGTGGGCGGCGCGATCATCGACACGATGCCCAGGATGCAGCACAGGTTGAAGATGTTGCTCCCGAGGATGTTGCCCACGGCGATGTCGGACTGCTTGCGGATGGCGGCCATCATGGAAGTCGCGAGTTCGGGCATCGAGGTGCCGCCCGCGACGATGGTGAGGGCGATGACGAGTTCGGAGACGCCGAGCGTCCTCGCGATGGACGAAGCCGAGTCGACGAGGAGCCGCGAGGAGACCGTGAGGATCACCAGCCCGGCGAGCACGAGCGCGAGGTTGAAGAGCGGCGACCTGTTGAGGCGCTGGCGGATCGTCGGCTGCGCGGGGATCGGGTCATCGGCCGTGTGCGCGATACTCTCGACGACGGGATCGACATCGGCGCCCTCGCGCCGGCCGACGATGTAGCCGCGGACGAGGAAGAGGATCAGGATGGCGAAGAGCGCGGCGCCCTCGACGCGCGTCATGCCCCCTCCCGTGTAGGCCAGGATCCCGACCACGAAGGAGATCGCGATGACGGCGAGTACCTCGAACTTCACGAGGTGGGTTTTGACGGGCGTCGGCCTGATGAGCGACGCCACACCGAGGATGAGCGCGATGTTGAGGATGTTGGAGCCGACGACATTGCCCATGATGATGTCGGGCTTGCCGTCGAGCCCGGCGGCGATGCCGGTGGCGAGTTCGGGCGCCGAGGTGCCGAAGCCGACGATGGTGAGCCCGATGAAGAACGAGGAGACCCCGAGCCGGAGGGCGAGGACGACCGCTCCACGGACGAGGACCTCCGCTCCTGCGGTCAGGAGGACGAGCGAAAGGATGAGCAGGAGGACATCGGCGAGCACTGTTCAGTTTCCGAGAGGCGGGTGACGGGCGGGCATTGTAGAGGAAGGGCGCACTACAGTTGTCGCATGCTCGCACGACTGGTCATTCTGGCGGTGTTCGCGGCGTTGCTCGGCGTGCCTCTGGCGCTGCGCCCGGCGAAGGTTGTCGAGCCCGACGCGGGCACGGCGAGGTTGATCGTGATTACGCCCCACAGCGAGCAGATCCGTGCGGAGTTCGGACGCGCGTTCTCCGAATGGCACGAGCGTGAGCACGGCGAGCCGGTGTTCGTCGATTTCCGTGCGCCGGGGGGCACATCGGAGATCCAGAACCTGCTCCGCGCGGAGTTCAAGGCGGCGGCGCGGGACGGGAAGATCGGCTCGGACGGTGCGGCGACCCCGGGGGCCATGTCGTACGACCTGCTCTTCGGCGGCGGGTCGTACGAGCACGATCTGTTGAAGCGAGGGGCCGAAGTGGTTCTCCCCGACGGCGAACGGGTCACCATCGCGATCAGCGAGCCGGCGGGGTTCAGCGACGCGCACATGACGGAGTGGTTCGGCGACAATGTCATCGGCCCCGGTCCGATCGCGGATCCCGAACAGTTCTGGATCGGCTCGGCGCTCACGAGTTTCGGGATCGTCTACAACCGCGACCTCCTGCGCGCGAAGGGACTGCCCGACCCGACCGACTGGGAAGCGCTCACGGACCATCGCTACGAGGGCTGGCTCGCGTTGACGGACCCCCGACAGAGCGGCAGCGTGACGACGACCTACGACGCGATCCTCTCGCACTACGGGTTCGACAAGGGCTGGCGGGTGCTGCGCGCGATGTGCGCCAACGCGCACTCGTTCGCGGATTCGTCCCAGAAGGCGCCGATCGAGGTCAGCATGGGCGAGGCGGCCGCGGGCCTTTCGATCGGCTTTTACGGGCGATTCCAGAGCCAGGCGGTGGCGCCCCCCGGCGCATCGCCCGAGGAATCGCGCGTGGGGTTCATCGATCCGCCCGGGATGACCTACATCGACTCGGACCCGATCTCGATCATCCGCGGCGGGCCGAACCCGACGATGGCGCGCCGCTTCGTGGAGTTCACGCTGCGCGACGAGGGGCAGGCACTGTGGCAATTCCCGTCGCGCAAGCGGATGGGCGACGCGGCGACCGCCGACGGGCTGGGGCCGGTCGAGCACGAACTCCGGCGCATGCCCGCGCGGCCCGCGTTCTACGAGGAGCATCGCGCGCAATTCATCGACAAGGACCTGCGGCCCTTCGAGGTCGTGACCAAGACCCCGGTGAAGGGGTGGCGCAGTCTGATCGCGCCGATCATGTCGGCGTCGAGCATCGACATCCACGCGGAGCAAGCGGCGGCCTGGCACGCGATCGGGAAGACGAAGGACGCCGGCGCCCCCACTGCTGTCATCGAGGAACTGGAGCGCGAGTTCTTCCTGATGCCCATGCACGAACTGCCCGACGGCACGCGCGTGCTGCTGTCTGAGGAGCAGTACCGCACGATCCGCGAGGACTGGCGCGACGCCGATCGCGCGGCCGAGCACCGCATCGCGTACACGCGGTTCTTCCGCGAGCAGTACGAGAAAGTGGAGCGGATGGCGGAGGACTGGCTCAGCCGGAACGGGTGATTACGCCCTGAACACCGACCCCAGCCGCTTGCCCATGAGCAGGGAGGCGCCGATGAGCGTGGCCGCGAGCAGCGCCATGCCCCAGACGCCCAGGGCGCTGGCGATGTTCAGCCCGTCGCCGAGCCGGAACGAGAAGGTGTAGATCGCCTTGGTCAGCGGGTAGTGGCGTTCCTGCTGCGCGAGGATGAGCGAATCGGAGACCTCGAGCATCGCGAAGGAGAACGCGAGCAGCCCGCCCGCGATCAGATTCGCGCTGATCAGCGGGATGATGATGCGCGTGAAGATGCGCACGGTCCCGGCGTTGAAGATGCGCGCCGCCTCTTCGAGTTCGACATGGATCTGTTCGAGGCCGCTGACCGCGGCGCGCACGACATAGGGCAGTCGGCGGATCGCGTAGGCGATGATGAGCAGCGGGAAGGGGTTGGGGTCCTCGCCCAGGATGCTGATGTTGAGGAAGTCGAGCGGATCCCCATCGCGGAAGGGCCAGTTGAGGGACATCGCGACATACCCGAAGGCGAGGACCAGCCCGGGGACGGCCAGGGGCGCCATGACCATCGAGTCCAGGAGCGTCCGGCCGCGCACCTTCGTGCGCACGATCAGGTACGCAACGCCGATGCCGATCCCGATGTCGAGCAGGGCCGCCGCGAGCGAAAGTTTGAACGAGTTGGCCATCGACCCGAACGCCAGCGGGTGCCCGAAGGCGTTGGCGAAGTGCTCGACGGTGAACTCGCGCGGCAGGACCGACCGGTACCACGATCCCGGCTCCGAGAACGCGACGAGGATCACCCCGATGTGCGGCATGAGCGCGAGAACCGTCACGAACGCGAACGCGAGCGTTGTCAGCCCGGCCATGACCGGGGAGAGCCGCTTGTCCTCGGCAGCGCGGGCGGCCCGGCCGCTCGTTGCGTGGCCCGCCCTGCCCAGCGCGAACTTGCCCAGCGCGTAGAACAGCACGGAGAGGATGAGCATCACCGCCGTCAGGGCGTAGGGCTGGGCGGAGGCGTTGATCTCCTTGATGCCGCGGAAGATCTGCACGCTGGTGATCGCGTAGTAGTCGAAAATCAGGGGCGTGCCCAGTTCGGTGAACGACCAGATGAATACGATCGCCCCTCCCGCGAACAGCCCGGGCCGGAGCAGCGGCAGGAGGATGCGCACAATCCTCTGGTAGAACGAACCACCCGCGATGCTGGCGGCCTCGTCGAGGGCGGGGTCGATGTTCGCCAGCGTGGCGGTCACATTGAGGTAGATGATCGGGTACAGGTGCAGCGCCAGCGCGATGGCCACCCCCCAGAACGGCGCGGCCCCGAGGATATCCCACTCGGTTCCCAAAGCGGTGTTTAGCGCGCCGAAGCGGCCGAGGATCGCCTTCAGCCCGATCGCCCCCACAAACGGGGGCATGATGAGGGGCACAAGCACGGCGGCGTTCCACGCCTTGCGGAACGGGAAGGTGTACCGAACCGAGAGGAACGCAAGCGGCGCCCCGATAAGCACGCTGAGGGTGGTCGTGACGACCGCGAGGGCGAGGGCGTTGAACAACCCCTCGCGAAGGATGGGGTCGCGGAAGACCAGCGCGATGTGGCGGAGGGTGAACCCGTCCCCGCTTACCGGGTCCACGACGAACCCGCCGCGCACCGTCAGCCAGACCGGCACGATGAGGAATGCGCCAAGGATCGCGAGGAGCGCGACGAGGAGGGCTTGTTGGGCTATATTTGCTGGTCGCATGGATGCCTGGTGTGCGCGAGTCGGATCTTCAGCGCGTCATGGAAGGCGCGGTGCAGCCGAGAGTCGTATTCACGAGAACTGAACATTCGCTGAGGGGCGGCCAATCTATCGTTTCTGCCCGAAGAGGGTGGCCGCGACCGCGGCGGTCTCTTCCGGGTCAACTCCGACTTCGTGGCCGCCGGTTTGATCGCCAAGAGAGAGGGCGACGAGCCGGGAACCAGGCCGAGCGACGACGATGCCGCCCTTCTGAGATGTGTTCTTCAATGTCGCGGCCAGCGCCGACGACGGATGGTGTCAAACAAGTATGCCCAAGGCAGCAAAGATTGCGGTGATCGTGGTGGGGCTCGTGGTTGGCATCGGGCTCATCGCCTGGCGCCTGATGGGGAGCGACGACGGCACCGGCATGGCCAGTCGCATCGCGGTGGTCGATGTCCTTACCGGCGACGCCATGTGGATCAAGACGGGCGACCCGCGTCTGCGGATGGTCCCGGGCAAGGGCGAGGCTGGCGAGTACAGCCTGTTTCCCATCGAGAAACGCGACGGGGGCTGGGTCATCGGCGAGCGATACCGGGCGGGCTTGCTGGACGAGTTCTCTGACGATTCCCGGCTCAAGATTGATGTTTCGACATTCGCCAGCCCCGAGGCCCCGTAACCGCGGCTCGGGTCGGCATGGTGATGCTTTATCTGATTCTCGCACTCGGTTTCATTCGCCACATAGGCAAGGACGCGATGAATGGACACACGCATGAGTCGTCTTGATAACTCTCCGCGGCGGCGGCCGACCGGCTTCACGCTGATCGAACTCCTCGTCGTGGTCTCGATCATCGCGCTCCTCATCGGCATCCTCCTGCCCACCCTCGGACAGGCGGTTCAGACCGCCCGCCAGGTTGTGTGCGGCACGACGCAGCGCGGCCTCATGCAGGGCATGCTGCTCTGGTCTGGGGAGAACAAGCAACGCATCCCCGGTCTGAACGGCACCTGGGTTGACGCGAGCAACCGTCCGGACTGGCAGGAGTATCTCAATCGCGATCCGAGCGCGCCCGTGCAGAGCACCGATTGGATGTCGGCATCGCTCAAGGGTGAAGATATCCCCGCCAACCGCGCGCAGCGATTCCTGTACATGTTGAACACCTATCGCTGTCCCGAACAACAGCATGCGCCGGTGTGGTCTGGCGGTCCGGGGACAAGCGAGGTTCGCGATCTGATTGATCGAACCGAGCAGGACGTCTACGGCGTGAGCTACATGATGTCCGTGTACTTTCAGTGGTCAGGCCGGGAAGGCGACAGACAAACCGGCTCATTCCCGAACTATTCGATCACCGAATACGGGCGGAAGCATACCACCCCGGCTGAGATCCCCAGCTCCTACAAATACAACCTCAACCAGATCGGGTCACCGGCGCTCAAGGCGGGCCTCTCGGACGCGACCCGATTCCGGGATACGACCGGCTTGGTGAACACTGAAGTCACATATCAAGCAGGTCAGGATTACGGCTCCTTTGCCCATTCAACGCCTACTTACAACAATAGCGGTGCGTTCGTGCGAGCCCGATCGGTGACCTACCGGCACGGAGGCAAGATCAGCGCAGCGTTCTTCGACGGCCATGTCGGCGTGTTGACCGAGACAGAATCTCGCGATCCCACGCCTTGGTTCCCCTCGGGATCCATTTTCAACGGCGAGCAAGCCCACGAAGACGCGTTCAACTTCTACCAAGAAGGCCAGGCCATCAACTGATCCAGCCCAACGCTCGCGGCGCCGCTCGGCGCACGCGGGCTTGTTTCGATCCTGTGCAACGATCCGTTCCCTTTGGAGAGAGGTGAGAGAGATGATTCGCACGAAGAGCACCATTGTGGCCCTCGCGCTCGCCGCGACCGCCGGCACCGCGTTCGCCGTTGACTACGACCCCACCGGCCAGGCCGGCCGGTTCGATTCGCTCCGCCCCGCGATGCTCGTGGGCGGCGCAGGCGGCTCGTTCGCCCCGTCCCGCGTGTATGTGCCCATCATCCTCGACGAGGACGACGGCCTGCTGAACAGCCCGGGCGTGCAGAACAACCCCGCCCTCAACAACACCCCGTTCGGCGCCTGGACCACCTTCAGCAGCACCGCGGGCTCGCCCCCGGTCAAGGTCGTCGGCGCGTTCGGCACGACCGACGCCAGCAACCCGGGCGGCGGCTCGAACGATGTCTTCCTCTCCGAGGGCGCCATCACCGCGAGCAACACCGTCGGCCAACTCGTGCGCGACGGCACGCTCGTCTACCGCGCGAACTTCAACTCGTCGGTCCCCCAGAACAACCTCGAAGTCCGCCAGATCATGTGGCCCATGAACACCCCGGGCGGCTCGATCACCGGCTCCAGCCCCGACCGCGTCTTCGGCGCGTTCCCGGGCATCGACGGCATCGCCGGCGGCAGCACCTTCCTCAGCACCCCGGGCGCTGAGCGCTTCGAGATGGACCTCTACACGGGCAACACCAACTTCAACGGCGGCACCGCCGCCATCGCCAACGGCGTGAACATCTACAAGAACCTCGGCAACGATCCGCTCGCGCCCGTCGCGTTGTGGCTCCAGGACGATTGCCCCCTGCCCACCCTCCCCGGCCCGACCCCCGATGTCGGTGAGGTCCGCCAGACCGCCCCCACCCTCCAGACCGTGAACCTGCCCAACGGCACGCAGGCGCTGTACACCGCGTTCGGCATGGGCATCAGCGAGGGCGGCTCGGGCACGCCCTACTCGAGCGGCTCCGCGCGTCCTCTCTACTTCATCGTCGATGAAGTCACCGCGGGCGGCTTCGGCGACGGCTTCGCCTTCATCGACGCCGACGGCGACAACGACCTCAACATCGCCAACCCCGGCGTGCGCTTCATCGACCACCAGGCCACGGGCGGCGGCCCGTCCCCGTTCGTCGGCCGCCAGTTCGACATGAACTCGCGAGGCCAGATCGCGGCGCTCTACGAGGATCGCGGCGTCACCCCGCGCGTCTACGAGGTCCGCCTCTTCAACCCGATCTTCTCCACCGCCGGCGATCGCATCATCGGCTACTCGGCGCCCGTCACCGTCGCCCGCTCGGGCCAGGACGGCATCGTCGAGGAACTCCAGACCGTCGGCGGCGCCCCCGCCGGCCCGATCTTCCTCGTGCCCTTCGGCGGCGTCGCCATCGACGAGGCCGGCCGCGTCGCGTTCACCGCCGTCACCGAGAAGATCGAAGTCCCCGCCGGTCCGGGACAGTTCCGTCTTCAGAACTCCACCAACGATGTGATGGTCTGGGAGCCCTGCACCGGCTCGCTCCACAGCGTCCTTCAAGGCGGCCAGAACGGCGACATCTTCACCAGCAACACCGGCGCCGAACTCTCGCTCGGCATCTTCCCCGTCGATCAGGCCAGCGACGGCTTCACCGGCGCCGGTCTCTCCGATTTCGGCGGCCACATCGCCCTCACTTTCCGCAACAACTCCGACGAGGGCGGCCTCGATCGCGACACCGACGGCCTGCTCGACAAGGGCGGCACCCTGCGCCCCGGCCTCGCCAACGAGGCCTCGGTCCGCGGCATGGTCGTCCTCACCCTGGGCGACTTCACCCGCTCGTGCCCGAGCGACACCAACGGTGACGGCATCGTCAACTTCGCCGACCTCAACACCATCCTGTCGAACTTCGGCGCGTCCGACGCTTCGATCGCCTGCATCGACGGCAACAACGACAACATCATCAACTTCGCCGATCTGAACGCCGTCCTCTCGGCCTTCGGACAGCCCTGCCCGTAATCACGCGGGCCGACCCCGCGCTCGCGCGGGACCGATTCAACACTCCTCGGGCGTGGGCGAAAGCCCCCGCCCGATCTTCGTTCCGGGATCGATCACCCGTCTCGCGCCGCTGGACGCGCCAGCAACAGAGGAACAAGCCCGATGCGCTGCCCCAGAACACTCCTGTCGATTCTCGCCGCGCTCACATCCTCGATCGCGCTCGCGGGAGACACCATCCCGGTGCGCATCGTCACGCTCAATGTGCTCGAGGGCATCGGCGCGCCGGGCGACTTCACCGCCCAGCAGACCGGTCTGTTCCTGACCACCAACGACGCCGACGGCGCCGGTCCGAACATGGGCCTCAACCCCGACATCGTGGCGCTCCAGGAGTGCCGCTCGACCGACAACCTCAACGCGTTCCGCGACTCGTTTCTGCCCGGCTACCAGATGGTCCGCGTGAGTTTCGGCGACGCTGGCGGGAACTTCCAGGCGTTCTTTGTGAACCCCGACTTCGTCATCCTCGACGAAGACTCGTACGCGATCGGCGGGCCGCGCCCGATGCTGCGCATCACCGTGGAGATCCCGGGCGCCGCCAAGACGCTGACGCTCTACAACTCGCACTTCAAGGCGTTCAGCGATTCGGGCAGCCAGGCCCAGCGCCGCGCGAACGCGCAGGAATCGGGCATCGAGGTGTGGCGAGACAGGAATCAGGGACTGGATCTCGACGACAACTTCACGCGCGAGACGCCCATCGGCAACCAGATCTATCTGGGCGATCTGAACAGCAACAACAACTTCGACGGCACGCTCGACGGGCTGTTCACGAACATCGTGAACAGTCAGCCGACCGGGCTGCTCAACCTGCCCGTCGAGACGCTGGCCGGCCGCGATATCGGCGGCTCGCCGCGCACTGCGACCTTCCCCGGGAGCAGTTCACGACTGGACTACATCTGCCTCGATGAAGAACTCGCGGCGCGGTTCGACACGAACGGCGATCAGCAGTTCGATCAGGACGAGATCAATTCGATGGGCTTCGTGTACTACTCGCAGGAAGACCCGTCGCTCTCGAACGGCTCGACGAGCGCGACGAGCTTCGCGTCGGACCACCGTCCGGTGGTGTTCGATGTCCTCCTCGAGGCCGCGCCCGTCGCGAACTGCCCGGGCGACACCAACGGCGACAACCTCGTGAACTTCGCGGACCTCAACACGGTGCTCGCCGACTTCGGCATGAGCGCCGCGGGCCTGGCGGGCGATGTGAACGGCGACGGCGTGGTGAACTTCACCGATCTCAATGAGGTGCTCGCCAACTTCGGAAGCGGATGCTGAGCACCCGACAGCAACTCGCGGCGGCGGCGCTCGCGATCGCGGGCGCGGCATCGTTCGCGCAAGGCGAGACGCCCTGGTCGCCCGCGAAGCCCGAGGGCGCGCTGCGCGTCGCGACCTTCAATGTGTGGGATGTCGGTCCGAAGTCCCGCGCGGATGCGTCGCGTGAGCCGCGCCTAGGCGAGGTCATCCGCACGCTCAACGCCGATGTGGTGCTGATCAACGAGATCGCGACCGAACCCGGGGGCGTCACGGTCTATGCGGACTGGCTCGCCGCGCAGGTCGGCCGCGTGTATCAATCTTCCCGGACACAGTACGAGGTCTTCGCCGCCGAGGTGAACACGGGCGTTCCCAGCGGGTTCGACCTCAACAACGATGGCGAGGTCGTCACCAAACCCGGCTCGCGCGGCTACGGCGACGACTGCTTCGGCTACGGCGAGTATCCGGGCCAGTACGGGATGGCGCTGTTCGTTGATGAGCGGATCGGGACGATCGATCGCGACAAGGTGCGCGCCTTCCGGAAATTCCTGTGGAAGGACATGCCCGGCGCGATGATCCCCGAGGGGTGGTATGCCGACGAGGAACTCGCGGTGTTCCGCCTCTCGAGCAAGAGCCACTGGGATATCCCCGTTCGTTTGAAGGACGGCACGGTCGTGCACATCCTCGCGAGCCACCCGACGCCTCCGGGGTTCGATGGCGACGAGGACCGCAACGGGCGGCGAAACCACGACGAGATCCGCCTGTGGGCGGACTACATCGCGGGCGGCGAGCGAGCGAACTACATCGTCGATGACAACGGCGTGCGCGGCGGGCTCGCTGACGACGCTTTGTTCGTGATCGTGGGCGACCTCAACGCCGACCCGAACGACGGCGACGGCGTCAGGAACGCGATCGGTCAACTGCTCGACCACCCGCGCGTGCAGAAGAACGAGCCGACCGCCACTGGCGAGTTCGCGTCGATCTCGAAGCGACCCGACGGCTCTCAACTGCGCCGACCGATTGAACCGACGGACACCGCGACCTTCGGCCTGCGCGCCGACTACGCGCTGCCCGGCGTGGGATTCGAGGTCGTGGGCTTCGGCACGGTGCGCGAGGAATCGCCTCAGGGCCGAGCCGCACGAGAAGCGAGCCCGAACGATCCGTGGTGGCTGCCGATCTTCCCGAGCGATCATTTCCCTGTCTATGTCGATGTCCGGCCCCCGAATTCCAGGAAGGATTGACGCGATGAAGGCCATGCGGTTTGCGGCGATGTTCTCGATCGGTTCGATGCTCGTGGCCACGGCCGCGTGCGCGCAGCAGACGCCGACAGCCGCGCCCGCGGGCGTGAAGCGCGTGGGTCAGGAAACGGCACGGCCGAAGTCGCTCGGCGCGATCCGGCTCGCGACCTACAACATCGAGAACCTGTTCGACGAGCGCGCGGGCGGCGTGAAACCGGGCGTCGAGAAGGACGCGATGCCGAACAAGCCCGCCGAGCACAAGCGCGAGGTCGCGAACGCGATCCGCGCGATCGACGCGGACATCGTGGCGCTTCAGGAAGTCGGCTCGCTCGAAGCGCTCCTGTGGTTCCGCGACGAATACCTGAAGGACGCGGGGTACGAGCATGTCGCGTCGCTGGATTCGGGCGACGCGCGCGGCATCGAGCAGGCGGTGCTGAGCCGCTTCCCGATCACGAGCGCGGAGGTGTTCCCGCATCTTCCGCTGGGCGGCGTGCATCCGGAGAAGTACGGGAACCAGGAGAATTGGCACGCGGGCGAGCCGCTGATGGGCCGTCGCTCGCCGCTGGTGGCGACGGTCGAGGTCCCGGCGAGCGCGTTCGGCGGACGCGGAGAGCCGTTCGAGATGACGCTGATCGTCGTCCACCACAAGAGCGGGCGATGGAACGAGTATTGGCGGGCGGCCGAGGCGAAGAAGTTCGTCGAGATCGCGCGCGACATCGAGCGTGACGACCCCGGCGCGCGGGTCGCGGTGCTGGGCGACTTCAACGCGCAGATGAACGACGACACGCTCCGCGTGTACCGCGAGGCCGGACTCGCGGATCTGTTCCACTGGGCCGAGCGGAGCAAGGAAACGCTGACGCACGCGAGCGAGCGCGGCATTGACTTTATTCTGGTCAACGGCGCGATGCAGAAGGCGCTCGTCGAGAACAGCGCGTTCGTGTTCGCGACGCCGTTGCTGCCGAGCGACGCGGACTGGCGCACGACGCCGCCCCCGGTCGGGTACGCGTCGGACCACATGCCGATTGCCGTCGATATCAAGCCCGACTAAGCGGACTCACGGCCGTTCGAGGCGCTTGAATCCGATCACGCCGATCGCGAAGCAGACAGCGCCGAACACGACGAGCATGGCGCAGGGCGCGAGCATCTGCTGCGCGCTGAAGTCGCGCCAGATGGCGCCCTCCATCGCGCGGATCGCCCAGTTGACGGGGCTGACGCCGCTGACGCGTTGCATCCATCCGGGCATGATGAAGAGCGGGATCATGCCGCCGCCGATCATGGCGAGGATGAGCAGGATCGCCCAGCCGAATCCGCTGGCGGCGGCTTCGGTGCGAGCGAGCACGGCAAGGAGCATCATCATGCCGCAGAAGCATGCTGCCGCCGAGAGGATCGCGACGGCGAGCAGCAGCGCTGACTGAGGGCTGACGCCGAAAAACACTTCGCCGACGACCAGGAGCATGGCCATCACCGCGAGCATGGTGACGAAGCACGCGAGGGCCTTGGAGAACAGGAGTGTCGCGGTCGAGACGGGCGCGACGCGCAGACGAGTGAGCGTGCCCTTGGTCCGTTCGGTGACGAGGGACATGGCGAAGCCGTAGCACGAGCCGAGGATGCCCCAGATCATGGCCTGGGGGAATGTGACCTCGAACGCGTTCTGGGGGCGGTTGGCGCGCTGGCGGCGGAGTTCGACCTTCTCGACGGTGATGGGCGACCACGCGGCGGCGGCTGATCCATCATCGGTCGCGTCGCTCTCGGGGGATTGCACCGCGGGATCGTTCTGCATGTCGATCTGCTCGGCGAGGCCGACGGACGAGTTGAGGAGCGTTTCGAACGCGGCGCGCAGGGGCGGCGCGAGGTGCGCTGACTCCATTGCGGCGCGGGCCTGGGCTGCGCGTTCGCGCATGCGCTCGGGATGCTGGAAGTCGGACTGCATCGAGGTGAACGCGACTTCCATGAGCACGCCGTTGAGCATCGCGCTCTCGGCGGATCGGGAGGGATCGACGGCGAGCCGGATCGTCGGTGACTGGCCGACGAACAGGTTGCCGCTCTTCTCCCCGAAGCCACTCGGGACGATGATCGCGGCGGCGCGCCTGCCCGCGAGGACGGCGGCTTTCGCGGCCTCTTCGGTGTCAATCGGTTCGATCGTGATGAGATCGTGCGCTTCGAGGCGCAGCGCGAGGTCGCGCGACTGCTCGGTGTTGTCGAGATCGGCAAGCAGGATGCGGATCTGCGAGGACGAATCGCCCGACTTGGGCCCGGTGAACACAAACCCGAAGAAGATCCCGATGATGAGCGGGAAGACGAATGTGAAGAACGCTCCCACGCGATCGCGGAGGAGGAGCCGCAGGTCTTTGGCTGTTAGCGCGAGGATCTGGCGCATCAGTCGCGGAGACTCCTTCCCGTGAGCGTGAGGAAGACCGTCTCGAGACTGGGGCGCTCGATGTGGACGCCGAGGACATCGCCCTTCGCGAGCAGTTCGGGGAGTTTGTCGACGGGTCGGTCGGTGTCGATTCGTTCCTCGCCCTCGGCGCGCTGGACGGTCATGACGCTATGCCCCCCGTGCGAATCGATGAGATTGCGCACGGTTCCCTCGGCGAGGAGTTTGCCCTTGTCGATCACGCCGACGCGGTCGCAGAGGCGCTGGGCTTCCTCCATGTAGTGGGTGGTGTAGATGACGGTCTTCCCCCGCTCTTTGAGCGCGAGGATGGCGTCGAAGATCGCGTTGCGAGACTGGGGATCGACGCCGACCGTCGGCTCGTCGAGCAGCAACAGCGGCGGGTCGTGGATGAGCGCGACGGCGAGGTTGAGCCGGCGCTTCATCCCGCCCGAGAAGGTCGAGACGCGCGAGTGGGCCCGGTCGACAAGGTGGGTGAAGTTGAGGAGCTCACGGACCCGGATCGTGCGCGCGGCGCCCGTCACGCCGTAGAGCGATGCGAAGAGCGAGAGGTTCTCGGCGGCGGAGAGGTCGTCATAGAGAGCGAGCGACTGGGGCGCGATGCCGATGCGCGCGCGCACGGACGGCGTGGTTGGGCTGCCGAGGTTCTCGATGGTGACCGAGCCGGCGTCGGGTTCGAGGAGGCCGACGATGCACGAGATCGTGGTCGTCTTCCCGGCGCCGTTGGGTCCGAGCAGCCCGTAGACCTCCCCCGCGTTCAACTCGAAGGAGAGACCGTTGACGGCGAACCTGCTGCCGTAGCGCTTCTGGAGATCGTGAACCTTCAGCATCGGTGTGCGCAGCATGGCGGTCGGATGCGGTTTCGTCAATACGGATTGACGGAGGCGTTTGTCCGCGAGACCGAGTGAAGAAGATCGAATCCGCGTGACGGAGGCGATCGAATCCCTGCGCGGTGCGGCGGAAGAGGCCCTCGCCGCCCTTCGGTTGGAGCCGCGTCCGGCTCCGCGTATTTCCTGCAACACAACCCGCGGTGAGAGCCGCATCGGAGAGACTGCCATGAACAAGTCTGTCAATATCTGCGCATTCGTTCTCTGGACCGGACTCGCCTCTTCCGCGATCGCGGGCGGCGGCTGCGGTGAAGCGATGGCTTCGGGCGACTGCGCCACGACGACGGCGCAGCAAGCCGTCGCGCAGCCCGCGTCGTGGAACGGCGGCGACCAGTCGTGGAGCGCGAAGAAGGACATCGTGGACACCGCGGTTTCGGCGGGGTCTTTCAACACGCTGGCCGCGGCCCTGAAGGCGGCCGGGCTGGTGGACACGCTCAAGGGCGACGGACCTTTCACCGTCTTTGCGCCGACCGATGAGGCGTTCGCGAAACTGCCGGCCGGTACGGTCGAGATGCTTCTGAGGCCTGAGAACAAGAACCTGCTGATCTCTGTCCTTACTTACCATGTCGTTCCAGGCAAGGTGATGGCCGAGCAGGTGGTTGGCCTGAACGGGGCGGAGACCGTGAACGGTCAGCGCGTGCGTGTGAACGCGTCGGGCGGCAAGGTCATGGTTGACGGCGCAACGGTCGTGAAGACTGATATCGCCGCGAGCAACGGCGTGATTCATGTGATCGATTCGGTGATCCTGCCCAGCGACAAGAACATCGTGGAGACGGCGGTCGGGGCCGGTTCGTTCAAGACCCTCGCGGCCGCGCTGGAGGCGGCGGGGCTTCTCTCGGCGCTGGAAGGCGACGGACCGTTCACCGTCTTCGCGCCGACCGATGAGGCGTTCGCGAAACTGCCCGCGGGAACGGTCGAGACGCTGTTGAAGCCGGAGAATCGCGACCGTCTGAAGTCGATCCTCCTCTACCATGTCGTTGCGGGCCGCGTGTACAGCGAAGATGTGATGACGCTCACCAGCGCCAAGACGCTTCAGGGCTCGACGGTGGATATCTCCACGAAGTCCGGCGTGAAGATTGACAACGCGAAGGTGCTCAAGACGGACATCAACGCGACCAACGGCGTGATCCATGTGATCGACGCGGTCATTCTGCCCGAGTAATGAACTCGCGAGGCCCTCGCGGGGCGGGAAACCGACCCGGAGGTCTGGAGTCAGGATGATCACACTCTCCGCTTCCATGTCGGGTATTGTGGAGGTGCGTCCGGTTCGCGAATCGCGACCCGCGAACGGCCGTCCCCACTCCGACATGGAGGCTTTCCCCCGCTTGGCTACTGAAGAACCCACGACGCTCGAACGGATCGGGCAGGGCGACCAATCGGCGGTGCAGGAATGCATCGACCGGTTCGGGAACCTCGTGTGGTCGCTCGCGCGACGGTTGAGCGGGAGTCAGACGGACGCCGAGGACGCGGTGCAGGAGATCTTCGTCGATGTGTGGCGCAGCGCCGGTCGTTACGACCCGGCGATCGCGTCGGAAGCGACCTTTATCGCGATGATCGCGCGGCGGCGGCTGATCGACCGCAGGCGGCGACAGGGCCGTCGGCCCGTTGAGGTCTCGGCGCCGGCGGCGGCGGAGATGTACGAAGACCGGCGTGAGCCGAGTCTGGACCGGCTCGAGCTCGGCGATGACGCGGCCAAGGCCCGGAACGCGTTCGGCCTCCTGTCTGCGGATCAGCAGCGGGTGCTGCAACTCTCTCTTCAATACGGCCATTCGCATCAACGGATCAGCGAGGCGACGGGCCTCCCGCTGGGCACGGTCAAGACCCACGCGCGGCGCGGGCTGCTTCGGATGCGCGAGGCGTTGCAGGCAGAGCACGGCGACACCCCCTCGGGCGACGACGCGCGGAAGGAGGCGTCGCGATGAGCGATCGTCCTCGTGATGACCGGTCGAGCGGCGGTTTCGGCCGTGACGAGCGCGAACTGGAACTGCTGGCGGCGTACGCGCTGGGCGCCCTCGAACCCGGTGAAGAAATGGAAGTCGAGCGGCTCCTGCTCGATGCCGACGGGCGGCGCGTGGCGGACTCGCTGGAATTGGTGGCGGCTGCGGCGACGGTGGCTTACTTCCCTCGCGACGCCGAGCCGATGCCCGGGTCGGTTCGCGCGGCGCTCTCCGATACTGCCGCGAACTGGGCCGGCGAACCCGAAGGCCGCCCTGCGCGGAACCAGACGGCTGCCAGCGTTCAGGATGGCGCGACCAAGGGCGCGGCTTCGGGACCGATGCGACTCACGGCGTGGGCGGGCTGGATCGCGGCGGCGGCGTGCCTGGCTCTTGCCGGGGTGATGTGGATGCCGCTCACAAGACAGGGCACAACCCCCGGAACAGGCGAGGCAACGATGGCGCAACTCGCCCGAATGCGCGGCGAATTGCTCGAGCGCCCGGGGGATGTGATTCTGGCCTCGTGGAGCCCTCTGGAGGAGCCCGATCCGACGGCCGCGTCCGCCACGGGCGACATCGTGTGGTGCACCGACGATCAAACGGGGGTGATGCGGCTGTCCGGGCTGGCCGCGAACGACCCGGGGGACTTCCAATACCAGTTGTGGATCTTCGATGAGGACCAGAACCATCCCATCGACGGCGGGGTCTTCGATATCCCGGCAGGTGCGGATGGCGATGTCATGGTCGCCGTGGACCCCAAGATCGCGGTTTCCCGGCCCACGATGTTCGCAATCACGGTCGAGAGGCCGGGGGGAGTGGTCGTGTCTGCGCGGGACCGGATCGCGTTGCTGGGCGCGGACTTGCGCCCGGCAAAGGACCCTGCTTCGAAAGAATGAGAGGATCCCTGAAGGGGGCTTCGTGGCGATATGCGGGGAGGGCTCGAGGCGATTCTCGCCAAAGTCCCGATCTCGCGCCCCGTGCCGCCGGTTCCGAGGTTATTATTCGCATACTTAATCCGTTCGCCTGCGGCCTGGTCGGTCCCGGGTGGGTCACGGGAATCCGACGCATGTGCGTTGGGGACGGCGGAGTTGCTAAAGGCCTTGTCGATCGCTGCCACCAGCCTGACGACGCGACTGCTGTCGAGCGAGGTCTATGACTCGTTGGACGCCGCGCATCCCCCCGCCTCGCCGGTCAGGGTCGATGAGCTGGGATCGGGCGATCCCCCGCTGGTCTTCCTCCACGGGCTGCTCGGCCTGAACGAACACTGGCGCCCGATGGCGAACGCGCTGAGCGACCGCTCGCGCTGCCTGATGATCGAGGCGCCCCTTCTTGAACTGCGCGGCGACCTGTGCTCGGTCGACGGCGTGACCTCGTTGATCGCCGCCACGATCGAGCGTGTGCTCGAAGGCCAGCCGGCGGTCCTCGTGGGCAACTCGCTGGGCGGGCATGTGGCGCAGAAGATCGCGCTGTCGAGACCCGAACTGGTCTCCGGCCTTGTGCTCGCGGGATCGTCGGGGTTGTTCGAGCGGACGCTGGAGAAGAATGTCCAGCACCGTCCGAGCCGCGACTGGCTCGAGAAGAAGATCAACGACCTGTTCTACGACAAGTCGAAGGTGCCGCACAACTGCGTCGAACTCGCGTTCGAGGAACTGAGCAAGCGCCACGGCGCGCGGGCGATGGTGAAACTCGGCAAGAGCGCGAAGAACGACTACATGGGCGCGCGGCTGGAGCGCTTGCGCACACCCACGCTGCTTCTTTGGGGCCGACAGGACAATGTCACGCCCCCGATGGTGGCCGAGGAATTCCACGACCTGATCGACGATTCGCGGCTCGTCTGGATCGAGGAGTGCGGGCACGCGCCGATGATCGAATGCCCCGAGCGGTTCGCGCGCGAGGTCCGGCTGTTCCTCGACCAGATCGAATCGGCGGCGTCGAACGGGGGCTCCGCGACTTCCACCGGGGACGACGCAGAGGGTCGGCAGGAGGTCGCGTAAGCGATGGCGTCCTGGACTTCGGTCGTTGGGGTCGGTCTCAAGGCCTATCTGTCCCGCCGTGCGCGGCTGCTGAGTGATCGCGCCTACTGGGCGCACAACGCGGGGGGTATCCAGCGCGCGGAACTGCGATCGCTGCTGCTCCGCGCGAAGGACACAAAGTTCGGCCAGCGCCACGGGTTCCAGCGGATCAACGCGATCAGCAGCGACGAGGGCATGCTCGACGCATTCCGCGCCGCCGTGCCCGTGAGCGAGTACCTCGCGCTGCGCGACGAATGGCTCGAACCGATGCGCACGGGAGCGCTCCCTGATCATTGCTGGCCCGGCGTGGTGCGCGACTGGGCGCAGACGAGCGGCACAACGGCGGGTGACAAGTACATCCCGGTCAGCAAGGACCTGCTCAGGCACAACCTTCGTTCCGCGCTCGACATTTACGCCCACGCGCTGCGCCGGGGGATGTCGCTCCCCTCGCTTTTCGGTGGGAAGATCATGTTCCTGGGCGGCTCGACCGACTTGCAGGAAAACGATCTGGGCGTGCGCACGGGCGACCTCTCCGGGATCGTGACGCAACTCATCCGCTGGCCGCTCTCGAGCGTGTACCTGCCCGGCAAGCAGGTCGCGCTGATGAACGACTGGACGCAGAAGATCGAGGCGATGGCGCAGGGCGCGGTTGACGCCGATGTACGAGCGCTCAGCGGGATGCCCTCGTGGACGACGGTGCTGTTCGAGCGTGTGATCCAGCTCGCGAACGAGCGGGGCCGCAAGGTCGAGACCATCCGCGATGTGTGGCCGAACTTCGGGCTGCTGATCCACGGCGGGACGCGGTACGCGCCGTTCGACGCCAAGGTTCGTGCACTATGGAGCGGCGCTGCGGACGGCGACGACATCCCCGACCGCATCGAGGTCTACGCCGCGAGCGAGGCGTTCGTGGCCGTGCAGGACGAGGCGGGCGAGCCGGCGATGCGCCTGAATATCGACAGCGGCGTGGTGTACGAGTTCGTGCCGCTCGACGAAATCGGCGCCGCGCAGCCTCGCGCGTTCCTGTGCGACGAGGTCGAGAAGGGCCAGCGGTATGTCGTTGTGCTCTCGACCTGCGCGGGCCTGTGGCGGTATGTGCTGGGCGATGTGGTCGAGTTCGATTCGATCCCGCCCGACGGGCCGCCGCGCGTTCGGATCGTGGGAAGGCACAAGCACTTCATCAACGCGTTCGGTGAGAATCTGATCGTTGAGCATGTTGAGACGGCCGTGAGCAAGGCGGCGGTCTCGACGGGCGCACGGATCGGCGAGTTCACCGCGGCGCCGGTGTATCCGGATCCCGCGACGGGCCGCCGCGCCGGGCTCGAACTGGCGATCGAATGGGAATCAGGCCGCGATTCGCTCGAGCGTTTCGCGCGGGAGTTCGACGCGATCCTCAAGGCGCAGAATGTGGACTACACCACCAAGCGCAAGGACGATCTGGGGATGGCGCCCCCCACCGTCACGCCGCTGCCCTCCGGCTCGTTCCATGACTGGCTGGCGAAGAAGGGCAAACTCGGGGGTCAGCACAAGTGCCCGCGGTGCGCGAACCACCGGGACATCATCGACGAGGTGCGGGCCGCGGCGGGCGTGCGCGGGGACCTCGCGGGGAATCTGGCGGAATGACCTCCCCCTCGCGGGCATTTCTCGTTGAAACCCGGCCGCACGGATCACGAACCACTTTGGGGCGATAAGGTAGTGCGGGCCCCCGACGGCTCCGTACGAAGCGCAAGGACGAGCACCACGATGACCACGGCACAGGCAACCACTCCGTCCCTTACCGAGACGAAGCCCGCGGAGGGCGATCTGCGCCGGATCGCGGCGTGCGCCGACTCGCTGCTCGCGCAGTCCCGCGACTTCGTGGAACTCGCCCGCGAGGGTTACACCGCACCGTGCGCGGCGATGATGAACGGCACGATCGGCGCGCACCTGAGGCACAACCTCGATCACTTCGGCGCCGCGATCAACGCCGCCGACGACGACTCCCCCATCGACTACGACCACCGCGCACGCGGCACGCCCGTCGAGACCGATCCCGATGCGGCCATCGCCGTCATCGACGAGTTACGCGCGCGTCTCAGCGCGCTCCGCACGACGGGGCGCAACGACCGGCCCGTCGCGGTGCGGATGATGCTCACCGTCGGCGGCGACGAAGCGCAACTGCGCAGCACCCTGGCCCGGGAACTCGCGTTCGCCGCCCACCACGCCCTGCATCACCACGCGATGATGGCCGCCATCGCCTTCGCGCACGGGATGTCGGTCCCTCAGGGCTTCGGGAAGGCGCCCTCGACGCTCAACCACGAATCGACCACCGGGGCAAAGGCCTGATCCAGCGCGATGTGCACCGTCACGATCATCCAGACGCGTGAGGGCTTCCGGCTCGCGACCAACCGCGACGAGCAGCGTTCGCGCCCCGCGGCCATCGCGCCCAGCGCCCGCGACTTCGGCGATCGCCGCGCCATCGCGCCGACCGACCCCCTGGCGGGCGGGACCTGGGTCGCGGCGACCGACGCGGGGCTGGCGTTCACCGTGCTCAACGGCAACCCGAGGCCGATGCCCGCGCTGCCCCCTCGCGAGCGGCTCGTCTCGCGCGGGCTGATCATCCCCATGATCGCCGCGGCCCCGAGCATCACGGGCGCGCTCTCGCTGACCGAGAACCTCCCGCTCGAACGGCTCGCGCCGTTCCGTCTTGTGATGTGCGACGGCCGCACGATCGTTGAGGCGTGGTGGGCCGGCGAGGAGTTGTCGCTTCAACGGCGGCCCATCGCGCCGAGTTGCTGGGTGTCGAGCGGGCTGGGCGACGAGATCGTGCAGCGCCGTCACCCGCTCTTTGCCGAGTTGGTCGTCGAAGCCGGCGCGACGCCCGAGTCGCAGGACGCGTTCCACACGCACCGCTGGGCGGACGACCTGCGCGCCAGCGTCTTCATGGATCGCGAAGACGCGAGGACGGTCTCGAGAACGATCGTGGATGTCCACGCCGGGCGTCAGACGACGATGCGGTATATCGGCGACGATGGTGAGACGGTCACGCGGCTCGCGCTTGATCCCGTCCACGAAACGCTCATCGAGCAGGCGGCGCGGAGGACCCAGTGAGCCGGATGCAACGGCTCCGCGCGCTCGCGCGGCAGCGGCGGGAGGCCCGCAAAGCCGGGGTCGAGTTCAAGCCGCCGCGCCGGCTCCGGTTCTGGCACAAGTTTCTGATCGTGTGGGCGATCCTGCTGTGCGCGTCGTGGGCTGTCCGGCTCACGACGAGCCCCCCGTATGTCGCGCCCTCGGTGTTCGACGGGGGCACGCGGAAGTTCGTGCTCGTCCCCGAGTTTGACCATCGCGGCGATCGCGTCGCGGAAGACCCGATCCGGCTGTCGTACTTCCACTGGCCCGCGCAGGAGGGGTTCACCAGCGCGCCGGTGGTGCTCCTTCACGGGAGCCCGGGCGACGCCGCGGGCATGACGCGCCTGGGCGAGATCCTGAACGAGCAGTCCGGCCGCGAGGTGCTCGCGTTCGACATGCCGGGGATGGGCCGATCGCAGGGCTGGGTGGAATCGTTCGGCGCGCGGGCCACTGCGCGCGAACTCGAGTTCGCCCTCAGCAGCATCGGCATCGAGCGGGCGCACCTTGTCGGGTGGTCATGGGCGGGCGCGGTGGTCGCGTGGATGGCCGACGACGAGCCCGAGCGGGTCGCGTCGATCACGCTGCTCGCGGCGACGGTGACGCAGGAGGCGGAGGGCACCGGCGATCGCTACTTCGAACGGACGAAGTACGCGCTGGGGTACGCGGCGGTGGTCGTCGCGCCGGAACTCATCCCGCACTTCGGCTTGTTCAGCACGCTCGAATCACGGCACGCGTTCATTCGGAACTTCTGGGACACGGACTTCCGCCCGATGCGCGAGGTGCTGGAGCGCCTCGACACGCCGACGCTGATCCTGCACGGGCGCAACGACATTCTGATGGCCGCCTGGGGCGCGGAATACCACCACTCCCTGATGCCCGAATCCCGGCTGGTCATGACCGAGCACGGGCACTTCCTCCCGATGAAGGAGCCCTTCGGGCAGGCGCACGAGACCGCGGCGTATCTCGAACCGTTCCTCTCGCGGCACGACGACCCCAGCGCCCCGCCGCTCGTCGGCGCGGTGGACTTCGCGCCGGTGGCGCAGTCGGGCGTGACGGACTTCGGCGCGTTCGAGATCTCCGGGAAACTGCACTGGGCGCTGGTGATCCTGCTCATCATCCTCGCGACCTTTGTCAGCGAGGACGCGACGGTGATCGCGGTCGGCCTCGCGATTGCGCACGGACGGATCGACCCGTTCGTTGGGCTGGTCGGGTGCTTCATGGGCATCCTGCTCGGCGACGGCGGGCTGTGGCTGCTCGGCCGCGTGGTCGGCCGCCGCGCGATGCGCTGGCCCGTGATCCGCGCGTGGGTGCCGGCGGCGTCGCTCGATCGCTGGGGGCGCTGGTTCGATCGTCATTCGATCGCGGCGGTGTTCCTCGCGCGGGCGTTCCCGGGGACGCGCGTGCCGACCTACTTCGCCGCGGGCCTGCTCAGCAAGCGCGCGCACGGGTTCCTGCTCTGGGCGGCGCTGGCGATCATGATCTGGACGCCGCTGCTGCTCGCGTTCGTGATCGTGCTCGGGCCGCGTGTGCTCGACGCGATCGGGAGCGTCGTGAGCGGCCCCATCGCGGTCGTGGTGTCGATCGTCCTGCTGCTGATCCTGTACCGCATCGTCACCTACGCGTTCACATGGACTGGGCGCAGGCGTCTGCTGGCGGATGTGCTGGTGATCGGCAAGCCCGAGTTCTGGCCTTCGTGGATCTTCTACATCCCGCTCGTGCCCTGGGTCGCGTACCTCGCGCTGAGGTATCGCGGGCCGATGACCTTCACCTGCGTGAACCCCGGGATCGCGCACGGCGGCGGCGTGGTGGGCGAATCGAAGATCGAGATCCTGCGCAAACTCGACGCGGCGCCCGAGCGTGTGGTGGGCACGGCGTTCATCGCGGCGAGCCGCGCCGCCGACGAACGAGCCGACGAGGTCGAGCGGCTGGCGAACGAGGACCCGTCGCTGGCCGGATACCCGCTGATCCTCAAGCCCAACGAGGCGCAGCGCGGCCACGGGTTCAAGGTCGTGCGCAATCGCGAAGAGGCGAAGCGTTACTTCGACACGATGACGCGCGACGCGCTGCTCCAGGAGTATCACCCCGGGCCGCTGGAGATCGGCGTGCTGTGGAAGCGCGAGCCGAGCGAGCCGGTCGGGCGCATCTTCTCGGTCACGCGCAAGGTGTTCCCTGTCATCACGGGCGACGGCAAGCGGACGCTGGAGCGGCTCATCTGGTCGCACCCTCGGTACCGGATGCAGGCGGACCTGTTCCTGAAGCGTTACGACTCGGAGCGGGACCGCGTGCTGGCGAAGGGTGAGACGATGCGCCTCGCGATCGCCGGGAACCATTGCCAGGGGACGATGTTCGTCGACGGGGCCGATCTGGTCACGCCCGCGTTTGAGAACGCCGTGAACCAGATCGCGATGTCCTTTGAGCACGGCGGGCTGGACTTCGGCCGCTTCGACCTGCGATACAGCTCGGACGACGATCTGAAGGCGGGCGGGGCGTTCAAGATCATCGAACTCAACGGGACGATGAGCGAATCGACCAACCTCTACGACCCCGGGAAGCCGGTCTGGTGGGCGTACGGCGTGCTGCTCAGGCAGTGGGCGACGCTGTACCGGATCGGGGCAGCCCGCCGGGCTGCGGGCGTCAGGCCCATGTCCCTGCGGGAGTTGGCGGCCGCCACACGGGACCATTACAGGGGGCGGCCGGGATCCTCCGTGGCGGACTGAGCGTCAAAGCGGTATACCTGAACCCCAGCGGGCGCGGCCGGCGACGCCCGGAAAGCCGAGCAGACGGAGCACGACGCGATGGCCGTGGAGATGGCGCTCTCCAGAATCCTGATCCGCGAGTTGAATGACTACCAGATCATTGAACTGCGCGAAATCGAGGGGGATCGGACCTTCCCCATCGTCATCGGTCTGCCCGAGGCGCAGGCGATCGACCGTCGCCTCAAGGGCATCGAGATCAAGCGGCCTCAGACGCACGACCTGCTGGCGAACATGATCGAGGAACTCGGGGGCACGCTCGAGTCGATCACGATCAACGACCTGTCCGAGCACACCTTCTTCGCGCAGCTCAACATCAGGCAGAACGGGAAGACCCTGAGGGTCGACTCGCGGCCGAGCGACGCCATCGCGCTGGGCATCGCCGCCGATGTGCCGATCTTCGTGGCCGACCATGTGCTGGAGTCGGCCGTCAAGGACGCCTGACACGCCGCCTTCGGCGGCTCCCCTACCCTTCCGGCGTGAACGACCCGACCGAGATCATCCCAGGCGTTCGGCCCGGCTACCTGACCGGCGATGTGCCGCCGATCGGCGGTGAGATCCGCGCGCGGATCGAGGACTTCCTCGTCGATGAAGAGCCGCTGTACCAGCCGTGCGGCGAGGGCGAGCACATCTACCTGCTTGTCGAGAAACGCGGGCGGTCGACGCATCAGGCGGTCGACGCGCTGGCGAAACACTTCGGGGTGGAGCGGCGCGCGGTCGGGTACGCGGGACTGAAAGACACGCGGGCCATCACCCGTCAGGTGTTCAGCGTGCACACGCCCGGCAAGTCGTTCGAGGACTTTCCGGACTTCGGCGACGAGCACATGTCGGTGCTGTGGGCCGACATGCACACGAACAAACTGCGCGTCGGGCACCTGCGCGGCAACCGGTTCTCGATCAGGATCCGCGGAGTGCGCGCGGTCGATGCGCGGGCCGCGCTGCGCGTTGTTGATCGGCTGGAGCGCGAAGGCGTGCCGAACCTGCTGGGCGAACAACGGTTCGGCGCGCGGGCGAACAACCACGAACTCGCGCGGCTCGATGCGCTCAACAAGCACGGCGAGATGCTCGACACGCTGCTCGGACCGGGCGAGTCGGACCCGGGCGACGACCGCCTGCGCGGGGCGAGGGATGCGTACGCGCGCGGCGACTATGCCGAGGCGCTGGCGCAGACGCCCAGACACTTCGAGGCAGAGTCCGCCGCGTTGCGAACGCTCGTGAAGGGCGGGAATGCGAACAAAGCGGTCCGCGCGATCCCTTCGCGGGACCGTCAGTTCTGGATGAACGCGTTCCAGTCGTTCGTGTTCAACGCGGTGGTGTCCGACCGGCTCGCCTCGGGAACGCTCGGCGCGATCGTTCCGGGAGATCTCGCCTGGAAGCACGACAACGGCGCGGTGTTCGCGGTCGATGACGCGACCTCGGCGGATCCTGCGACGCGTGCGCGTGCGGCGAGTCTTGAGATCAGCCCGTCGGGGCCGATCTGGGGCCCGAAGATGACGCGTGCGGGCGGCGCGGTGGATCAGATTGAAGTCGATGCGCTCGCGGCGACGGGCGTGACCACCGACGACATCGCGGCATGGGAGAAACGGACGAGGGCGCCTGCGCCAGGCGCCCGGAGGCCCCTGCGCATTCCGCTGCTCGATCCGGATGTCGAGGGCGGCGCCGACGAACACGGCGAGTATGTGCGCGTGGCGTTCGAACTTCCCGCGGGGTCGTACGCGACGGTGGTGCTGCGCGAGATCATGAAGCCCGAGGCGGCGCTCTCCGCCGCCGCGCAGGCCTGATCACTCGATGGTGACGCTCTTGTTCAGACGGCCAGCGCCGTCGACCTCGATGAGGCCGACACGGATGCGCTCGCCGCGCAGACGCTGCACGCCGTCGCGGTAGGTGAAACGCAGGACGGTGGACTGTCCGGGACCGAGTTCGCTGACGGGCGCCTGCTCGCGGGCGTACCCGGGGGCGACGGCGAACGCGCGGAGGGTGGTTGCGCGATCGCCCTGATTGATGATCGACACATTCACGACGAGGTCGGCGAGCACGCCGTCGGCGTTGCGCACGAATGTGTAGGTGGGCGTCATCTGGAGGGTGGAGAGGCCGATCTCGAGGGGCGCCTCGACGCGGAGCACGGGGTACTCGCGGATCGCGTTGAGTTCGACCTCGGCGACGACGGTGCGCACGCCCGCTTCTTCCGCGAGCCCGAACGAGACCTCGATGGGGAGGCGCTGCTCGCCGCCCGGGGGGATGCTGAACGCGAAGAGGCGCGGCTCGATCTTCCAGCGGTCGAACGATGGCTCGGCGATGCGCAGGCGGCCACTGATCCCGGCCGGGTACGGGTTGCGCAGCACGACATCGAGTTGGTGGACGGTGGCCTCGGCGGGGACGAAACTGGGTTCGACCGCGAAGCCCGCTCGGAAGAGCGCGAGGTCCACATCGACGCCCTCGATGAACACGGGCGTTTCGGTGAGCGGGATGGTGTGGGCGCCGTCGATGAGTTCGACGCGCGAGGTGTTCCCGAAGGGATCGACCACGCGGACGGGCTGGCCGCTGAGATAGGTCCTGATGAAGGCCTGATCGGCGGGCGCCGAATCGTTCCAGGCGAGCAGCCCGCCCTCGCGCGATCCGGGCGTCGCGCTGCGCAGGATGAGCGCGGTCATTCCTGAGGGCAGGGGCAGTTCGGCGACGATGCGCCGGCCGCCGAAGCGTTCGACGAGTTGGCGGAAGACAGCAAGGGTGCACTCGGGCGACGGCGCGCCGTAGCGCTCGGTCGGCGCCCAGACGGCGTCGATGGCGATGCGCTGCGCGTCGGCGCGCCACGCCTCGGCGGCGCGTTTGACGAGTTCGATCACGGCTGCGCGTCGGCCGTAGACCGATTGATCGGGCGTCTCGATGACGACGGTGGACTCGACGCGTGCGGCCCAGTAGCGGACATACCCCCCGATGGCGTCGAGGGGGATAGCGGTCGGGAGCGAGACGGTGATGGCGCCCTTGCCCGCGATGCGGTCGTCGATGGCCTGCTCGGCGCGCCAGGGGACGGCGACCTCGACGCTGGGCACGAGGCGCGAGAGTTCGCGCTTCACGGTGTCGAGTTCGCCCCCGAGGTGCGGGCGCCAGAACGGGTTGGCCTCTCCCGTTCGGCCGACCTGCCAGCGCGCGACGCGCTGGCCGAATCGGTCGAGGATCGCGTTGAGGTAGAGCGTCCACGGCGGGATGGCGCCGAAGGGTGTGACCCACCCGAGGAGCTCCATCGGTTCGCGGACATCGATCTGCAGGATCTCGGCGAGTTCGTCGGGGACGCCCGTGACGGTGAAGGTGAGGTCGATGCCGCGATCGAGCAGGGATTGCACGACGGGGTCGATGCGCCGGGCGAAGGAGCGGACCTGTGTGGAAGTGATCTTGGAATCGAGGACGGAGAGTTGGGCGGCGCCGACACCGATACGGCGCATGAGTTCGGGGATGGTGTCGAAGAGGTCGCGCGGCGCGTTCTCGGCGATGAGGGCGAATCGGTGGGATTCGGGCGCCCGGCTCTGGAGGATCGGGGGCGTCCAGATGAAATCGGTGGCGGACCGCGCGACGAGTTCTCCCTCGGGAGAGCGGAGTTCGAGGACGGCGCGGTTCCATCCGAATCCGGGGAGCCGGGGCGACCAGTCGATGGTGCGCCCCCCGGGGGGGAGTGTTTCGTCGAGCCGGGCGGTGACGGCGCCGTCAAGGTCGTAGATGCGGAGTTGGGCGCGGAGCGATTCGCTCGTGAGATCGCGGACCTTCGCGACGATGTGAGGCGAATCGGGCGCCGCGACGATGTTGGCCGGGGAAGTCGTGGCGAGTTCGATGCGGGGCAACTGGTAGACGATGATGTCGTCGAACCAGGCGGCGCCGTCGACATCCTCGAGCCAGACCTTGTTCGAGACGACGGGGTCGTTCTCGTCGGGCGCTTCGTAGCCGAGTTCGATGCGGCGGGCGCGGTCGAGTTCGCGGGGCTGGAGGACTTCAAGGTCGATCTGGATCCACGCGGCGCGGTCGTGCACGCCGCGGAGTTCGCTGCGCACTTCGATCCACTCGTCGCCCGTGCGAATGATCTGGGAGGAAACCTCGCTCCCGGGGATGGGGTTGCGCCGGGCGTCGAGGAATCGTGCGACGACGCGAGCGCCCGCGCGGGAGAGGCCCTCGGTGGTGATCTTTCCGGTGACGACATAGTCAGCGCCGGGGATGGCGGCGATGACGCCCGGCGCGAGGCGGAGCGAGACGCTGCCTCCCCGTATCGGCGCCTTGACGGAGTAGATGCCGCTGACGGCTTTCGAGTCGTCGAAGCCGGCCTTGTTCCACTCGGGGTAGCCGGGGCGGTTTCGATCGGGGAGATAGTGCTGGGCGCGGACCCAGTACTGCGGGACTTCCTCGGCGTTGTACGCCTGCTCTTCGAAATCGAAGGCGTGGATCACCCGCTGGGAGGTCATCGCGGGGGCGTTGGCCGATTGGGCGGCGGTCACCGCGGTCGTCGCGAGCGCAGCGATCGCGGCGAGGAGTTGCACGGGCGCACGGAGACAGCACAGGAACGATCCCATCCCCAGTGGTATCGACCACACGGGGCGTGGGTGTTGACCGGAGGACGGCGTGGCTCAGCCCTCGTCGAGTTCGATCGAGGGCCGATCGCGCAAAATGGCGACGCTGGCGGTGTGGCCGTGGAGGAAGACCTGGTCGCCGACGGGTCCGATCTCGCCGCCCGCGAAGAAGCCGGCGACGGGGGCCGGCTCGCCGTCGGGGCCCTTGACGGCGTTGGCGACGGCGCGGGCGTCGTGATGCACGGTCGGGAAGAGGCGGGTGCCGCGGCCGTTGCAGGAAATCAGCAGGGCGCCGTTGGCCGGCCCGTGGAGGTGCTGGGCGCTGAGGAGGAGTTGGAGATCCTCGCTGGCGGAGCGGGCGTCGCGGACATGGAACTGGATGGTCTGCCCGACACGGACCATGTCGGCGACGGCGACGGCGCCGCGCTCCTGCTCGATGCCCATGACATTGCGGATGAGGAAGTCGCCGCGGCCGAATCGGGGCTTGTACTCGTTGACGACGCGGCCGACGAACAGCCCGCGTTCGAGCAACTGGCGGTCGTCGGGCGAGAGCGTCTCGATCGTCTCGTGGATGACATCGAGGGCCTTGCGGCCGCCGAGGCGGAAGATGATGTTGCGCTTGGCTTCGGTGACGATCCAGGGCTGGCCGACGGCTCGGCACCCTTGCGAGACGATGAAGTCGATGCCGACATCGCCGCTGATCGTGCATCCGACGGCGCCCGTGCGCGAGAGGCGTTTGTTGATGACAAGCCCGTTGGCGCCCGGGGCGCTTCCCGCGCTGGCGAGGCCGCCGATGATCGGCGCGCGGCGGAGGCCGAGCGTGTCGGAGCACATGCTCGAGAGCGCGGGCAGGAGGCGGACCATGGGGACGCTGAAGGGGTCGGCGAAGAGGAGCATCCCCCGGAGGGATTCGTCGAGTTCGAGCGATTCGGCGAACTGCTCGCCGATGGTCGGGTCGTCCTCGTCGGACAGGGTGGGGAAGTCTTCGCTCGTGAAGGTCTTGATGGTGGCGTTGGGCATCCGTGCCGCGAGGACGGTGACGCCCGGCTTGCCTTCGAGTTCGGTCTGGCCTCCGATGACGGCCTCGGCGGAACTGGCGAGCATGGCGCCCGGGGCCATGCGCCGGTGGACGACATCGCCGATGGCGCCCATCAACTGCGCGTGGTGCTGGCTCGCGAAGACGAGAACGAGGTCGGGGTCGTGCCCGTCGCCCAGTTCGGAGCGGACGCGATCGCAGGCGATCTCGGCGGCAGCGACAGCGTCGGCGTGGTCTGACAACCCCGACCCAACTGAACGCACACTCGGCACACCTTTGGCCATGCGACGCGAGTATACGAGCCCGGGAGCGATCGGTGTGCGCCGGGTCAGCCGAGTTCGACGGACCAGTAGGCCTCGTCGAGGAACGCGCGCCACGATTCGTACTTCTGCTGACCGAGGCGGACGACGATCGCGGGGTTCCGCTTGGGCCTGACCGGCTTGCCGATCAGTTTCATGTGCGCCTGCTCGGGTGTGCGTCCGCCCTTGCGAGCGTTGCATCGGACGCAGGCGCAGACGAGGTTCTCCCAGGTGTCGAGCCCGCCCTGGGTGCGCGGGTTGACATGGTCGATGGAGAGTTCGCTGGTCGGGAACGCGTTGCCGCAATACTGGCAACGATTGCGGTCACGCGCGAAGAGGTTGCGCCGGTTGAGTTTGACGGTCTGGGCGGGGAGACGGTCGTAGCCGAGCAGGCGGATGACCTTGGGCACGGCGATCTCGAAGTGGACGGTGCGCACCCAGTCGTGCTTCTCTGGTTCGAGGCGGCGTTGGAGGTCGCTGATATCCGTCCACGACGAGAAGGAATAGGCGTGGTGCTTGCCCTCATCGACATGGATCACTTCGGCGGCGTCGCGCGCGAGCATGGCGAAGGCGCGCTTGGCGGAGATCACCCGGATGGCCATGTAGAAACGGTTGAGGACGAGGACTTTCGCGTCGAGTCCGCCGCCGAGCATGACCGAGGCCGCGGAATCCGCGGTGAGCAGGCTCCGTTCAACCGCGAGTGCGGGCGCGCCGGGTGTGTCGCCCTCCGGAGATGGGCGACGGGCGCCCCGGGCGCTGGACGCCGCGCGAGAACCGCGTCTTCCTCGAGTGGGTCGAGTGGACATACCGTGCTCCGCGCTGCCACGGACCCGCCGCATCCTGCTGCGGGAACCCGATGCAGGCAAAGAACCTTACACGAGAAAATCGGAACAAACAAACCCGCGCCGTGAGAGTTCCGTGAAGGCGCGGGGGGTTCGGACGGGTTTGCAACGCTCCGGGGAGCGAGAAAACCGGCGTGGCCGCGCTGGGCGGGGCCGGTCCGATACACTCGGGCTATGAGTGTCACTTTCGAGAAAGCCGTGCTTCCCAACGGGCTGACCGTGATCGCCGAGGTCGTGCCCCACGCCCATTCCTCCGCCGTCGGGTTCTTTGTGAGGGCCGGGGCGCGCGACGAGGCGCCCCCCCTGATGGGCGTTTCGCACTTCCTGGAGCACATGATGTTCAAGGGGACGGCGAAGCGTTCGGCGGACGATGTGAACCGCGAGTTCGACGAGATCGGCGCGCAGCACAACGCCTACACCTCGACGGAGATGACCTGCTTCTACGCGCAGACACTCCCGGAATACACCGAGCGCGCGACGGACATCCTTGGGGACATCCTTCGTCCCGCGCTGCGCGAGGAGGACTTTGCGGCGGAGAAGGGCGTGATCCTCGAAGAGATCGCGATGTACAAGGACAATCCGTTCTGGGTGCTGTACGAGCAGGTCGCCGAGGAGCGGTACAAGGGTCACACGCTCGGGCACCGCGTGCTGGGCACGAACGACACGATCAACGCGATGCAGGCCGCGCAGATGCGCGAGTACTTCGCCGCGCGGTACTCGGCGGACAACACGGTGGTGGCGCTGGCGGGACAGGTGGACTTCGACAAGGCGGTCCGTCAGATCGAGAACTTGTGCGGCGGGTGGCAGAGCACGAAACCCCTGCGCGACAACGCGGAGCCGAAGACGGACATCCGCGAGGTGTCGGTCGAAGACGACACGGTGAACCGCGCGTACTACCTGATGCTCTCGCCCGGGCCGGCGTTCGGGGATGATCGGCGGTACGCGGCGTCGATGCTGGCCGAGGTGCTGGGCGGCGCGGACAACAGCCGCTTGCACTGGGCGCTGATCGATCCGGGACTCGCCGAGGAAGCGCAGGTCGCGTACGACCCCCACGACGGGTGCGGCGATTACTTCGTGTACGCGTCGTGCGATCCCGAACGGCTCGACGAGGTGCGCGGCGTGATCGACCGTGAGATCACGGGGCTGGTGGGCTCGCTCACCCAGAACGACCTCGACAAACTGCGCAACAAGGTGGCGACGGGCGTGACGCTCGCGGGCGAGCGCCCGGGCGGGCGGATGCAGCGCATCGGTCGGCGCTGGACCTACCTGCGCGAGCACATGACGCTCGAGGACGAGTTGGCGCGCATCAACGGCGTGACGCTCGACGATCTTCGCGAAGTGTGGAAGGCCTACCCGTTCATGCCCAGGACGGTGGGCATCCTCACGCCGAAGCGCTGACGGCCGCGGGGAAGCGGGTCGAGCCGGGGGGCGTCGCGCTTGACGACGACTGGGAAGCGTCCCGCGAAGCGCCGACGGCCTGCGCGATGCGCTCCTGCACTTCGGCGAAGTGCTCGGCGGCGGCGTGCTGGCTCTTGCGCCACATCGACTTGGCCGCGAATGGGAGCGGGATGATCGAGAGCGGGAGGTACCACATCCAGGTCTTGATGATCCAAGACGAGGCGCCGGTGAAATAGGTCTGGATGAGGGAATCGGTCAGCCAGACGCCGGGCCAGACGGTGAAGATCGCCACAAGGATGAAGATCGCGGGGAACTTGCGGCGCAGGCGGGTGTGGAGGCGCACGACGCTGCCGATCGGGGCCTCGCTGGCTTCGACGATGAGGTCGCGGTCGAAGGGCTGGCCGAAGATCCGCGAGGAGCATGAGGTCGGCGCGAGGCGGTGGAAGCCGGGGAGCTTTCCGGCGCGGGCGAGCGCCTCGCACGCGTCGATCGCGGCGCGGGGGGACTTGGGCGAGACCAACGAGACAGCGCCAAGCCCGGCGGGCGCGGCGGCAGCGTCGTTTCGAGTCTCGGTCCCTGTGTCTGCCAACAACTGTCCTTTCGTCGCCCGAAGCGGCTGAGTTCGGACCACTTTCGGCGGCTTGCGGCCCAGTCCCCGGGGTTCGAGCATCCCGACGATACCCAAAAAACCGCCCCTTGTGGTTCCTTCGGGCGTTCCGGGCCCGCGGATGGGCGAGTTTTTGACGATTCGGATGGTGTCCGGTTTCCCAGGATGCACACTTCGCGTAGAACCTCAACGATGACGGCGGCGACACCCCCATTCAGGCCGGTCCTCAGACTGGTGTATCCACCGGGGTATCCCGGCGCGCCCGCGGCCGACCGGGCCGAGCCGTCGCTCTACGAATCTGCGATCGAAGTCGCGGCTCCGGCGCCCGCCAAGCGCGTCCGGGCGGCGACGCGCGAGATCGTGCGTGAGAACCGTCAGGCGGCGGCGCTCACCCCGAGCGAGGCGCGCGAGATCCTGACCGCGCGGGTGACCGAACTGATTCAGGGTGGTCGGGCGGCGATCCTGACCCCCGAACACCGCGCCCGGGCCGTGCGCATCGCACGGATGCTGGGCGTGCGCGACTTCGACGCGCAGCTGGTTATTGCGGTCGTCCAGGACCGTGCGCGGCGGGGCGAGATCGAATCCGGACACGCGGGTCTGTCTTCCGAGACCGCGGCGCACGCTCCCCTTCGCGCCCCCCGCCGGCTTCTCCCGGAGAACGGGGCGATCGCGCTGCTTCAGATCGCGGCGGCGCTGATGCTGGCCGCGGCGCTGTTGCTCGGCGTGATGAACTGGATCGGTTGATCCGACGCGGGCCGATTTCCCCGAGAGGGTGAATACACGGCCCTTCCCACGACGAACTCATGTAGTGGCGGAGTCGATGGATCGCGGCCCGAACGGGCGCGTCGTACACGAACACCGAGGCCGCGGATGAACGCACCCCTCGTTACCACATACAGCACACCGGAATGGAAGAGCACTATGCCATTGGTTGAGATCGGCAAGAAGGCCCCCGCGTTCACGCTCGCGGATCAGGACGGCGAGAAGCACAGACTCTCCCAGTACGCGGGCAAGCCGGTGGTGCTCTACTTCTATCCCAAGGACGACACCTCGGGGTGCACGAAGGAAGCGTGCGGCTTCCGCGATGAGAAGAAGAAGTACGACAAGGCCGGCGCGGTCGTGCTGGGCGTCTCTCCTCAGGATGTGAAGAGCAAGGCGAAGTTCGCGGCCAAACTGGGTCTCAACTTCCCGATCCTCGCGGATGCGCCGGGCGACGACGGCGTGCCGCCCGTGTGCGAGAAGTACGGGGTGTGGCAGGAGAAGAGCATGTACGGGAAGAAGTACATGGGCGCCGCGCGTGTGACCTATCTCATCGGCCCGGACGGGAAGGTCGCGCAGCGCTGGGACAAGGTGAAGGTGGACACCCACGCCGAGGAGGTTCTGGAGGCAGTCAAGGAACTCCTCGCCGAGGCGAAATGACCTTGGAAGGGCTTGCGTGGGTGTACGCACGCTGGTAGGTTCTTGGCTCGGCCGTGGGTCACGGTCGCCCTGTCCCCATCCTGGGGGCCCCCGGAGCCAACGGCCATGAGCGAACACCAAGGCGGATCCATGATGCGCCCCCACCGCGGCGTGCTGATCC
This sequence comes from uncultured Phycisphaeraceae bacterium, assembly GCA_965369025.1. Lineage (GTDB taxonomy): Bacteria > Planctomycetota > Phycisphaerae > Phycisphaerales > UBA1924 > JAHBXC01. The sequence goes on from CBDUPB010000001.1 coordinate 166,675, forward strand.
TTGTTTTCGGCATCCTGAGCATCGTGATCTCGTGCTTCCCGCTCGGGATCGTGGCCTGGGTGATGGGCAGCTCCGACCTCAAGGACATGGACGCCGGGCTTATGGACTCCGAAGGGCGTGGGATGACGCTGGCCGGGAAGATCCTCGGCATCGTGAGCGTGGCCCTGACCCTCATCGGCCTCGCCATCTGGGTGCTGATGGTGCTGGTGTTCGGCGCCGTCGCCGCCGCCGGAGCCGCCGGCGCGAACCCCTGAACCCGGATCGCCGGCCCGCCGTACGCTGACGCATGGACAGAACACTCATCGACCGTTTCGAGCGCGGCGGCGCGACCCTGCGCACCGCGATCGAAGGGCTCTCCGAGGACGACATGCGCGCCAAGCCCGGCCCCGGCGCGTGGAGCATCCGCGAACTGGTCATCCATGTGCTCGACAGCGATCTGGTCGTGCACGACCGGATGCGCCGGATCGCGGGGATGCACAAGCCGCTGCTGCTCGCGTACGACGAGAACGCGTACATCGAGGTCCTGCCCTACAACGCGCTGGACCTGAACCTCGTGTGCGATGTGTTCGAGTCAACGCGCCGACTGATGGCGCAGATGCTCCGGGCGCTTCCTGATGAAGCGTTCGCGCGCGAGGGCGTGCACAACGAGGTCGGAATCGTGACGCTCGGGAAACTCGTCGACATGTACTCGTGGCACCTCGAACACCACATGGAGTTCGCGAGGAAGAAGCGGGAGCGGATGGGGAAGACGCTCAAGGCGTGACGAGGTTCGCCACTCGACGCGACATGACCCCCTCCCCTGCCCTCCCCCATCTCGCCTTGCTCGATAAGGGAGGGAGCGAAATGAGCCCTCACCCGGCCGCTGCGCGTCGACCTCTCCCCTTGAGGGGAGAGGTGCAGAGAAGATGCAGGTTCACATCTCCGCCCTTCTCCCCCACTCCATCTCGAGGGGTTCGAGGGCGGCGACATGCTCCTCGCGCTCCGAAGCGAGCGTCGCGGATTTCGCGGCGTCTTTCCACACGGCGGGATCGCCGAGTTCCGCGTCGATGGCGCGGATGCGCGTCTCGTGCTGCTCGATCAGCGCCTCGATCTCTTCCATGGTGATGCGGTCGACGCGGTGCTTGCGTCCGTTGAGCGTGACCCACACAACATCGCCGTTGGACCTGGCCTGCGTCTTGGCGCGCTGCTGGTGTTGCTTCGCTTCCTCGGCGGCGCGGCGGGCGCGCTCCTGCCTGTCGCGCTCGGCCTTCTTCGCCTCTTCCGCTTCGTTCTTCGCGCGAGCGCGTTCCGACTGCTTGCGATGCCACTCGGTGTAGTTGCCCGAGAAAATCTCGGCGTTGCCGGCGCCGTCGAGCACGATGAGGTTGTCGCAGGTCGCGTCGATGAGGGCGCGGTCGTGGCTGATAAGGATCAGCGTGCCCTCGTATCCGCCCTCTTCCGAGAGCACTTCTTCGAGGCGCTCGGCGCTGGGGATGTCGAGGTGGTTGGTCGGTTCGTCGAGGATGAGCAGGTTCTTGGCGCTCGCCAACAGCCCCGCGAGGACGGCGCGGGAGCGCTCGCCGCCCGAGAGTTCGCCGAGCGGGCGGTCCTGCTGGCCTCCGGAGAACAGGAAGGCCCCCGCGAGGTCGCGCGCCGCCTGCTCGGACATCTCGCGGCCCTCGTTCTCCTCGCGCGCCACCTGCTGGAGGTAGCGATACACCGAGGTCTCCATGGGCAGGTGGGAGTGCTCCTGCTTGAAGTATCCCGGGCGCAGGTTCGTGCCCAAACGCACGGCGCCCGAATCGGCTTTGATCTCGCCGAGCATGGTCCTCACCATCGTGGTCTTGCCGGCGCCGTTGGGTCCGAGGATGGCCCAGCGCTCGCCGCGCGAGATGGTGAGGTCGAAGTCGTGGAAGAGGACTTTCTCGAGCCCTTCGTCGTTGGTGTAGCGCTTCGAGAGGCCGCGCACCGAGACGACCATGTCGCCCGTGCGCGGGGCGGGCGGGAGTTCGAGCCGGAGCGAACTGATCTCCATGGGGCGCTCGAGGGCGCCCTCCTTTTCGCGATCGAGGCGTGAGAGTCGGCCTTGCGCCTGCTTGGCGCGCTGGCCCGCCTTGTACTTGCGGATGAACTCTTCTTCCTGCTTGAAGCGCGTCTGCTGCTTCTCGTACTCGCGCAGTTGCGTCGTGCGGCGGAAGACGCGCAGTTCGCGGAACTTCTCGTAGTTGCCCGGGTAGTCGATGAGTCGCCCGTGCTCGACCTCGACGATGCGCGTCACCACATGGTCGAGGAGTCGTCGGTCGTGGCTGACGAGGACGACTGCGCCCTTGAACTCGTTGCGCAGGAAGTCCTCAAGCCACAGCCGCGCGCGGATGTCGAGGTGGTTGGTCGGCTCGTCGAGCAGGAGGATGTCGGGCTCTTCGAGGAGCAGGTTGGCGAGCGAGAGCCGGCCCTTCTGACCTCCCGAGAGTTTGCCGACCTTGATGGGGAACTGCGCGTCCTCGAAGCCCACGCCGTGGAGCGCGGCGTCGATCTTGTGGTCGATGGCGTAGCCGCCGAGCGCCTCGATGCGCTTCTCGAGTTCGGCCTGCTGCTTGAGGAGTCTGTCGAGGTCGGCGCTGGCCTCGCCCATCTGGTCGTAGGTGGCGTTGAGGCGCCCGTGGAGTTCGTGGAGTTCGGCGAAGGCGGCCTCGGCGGCGCCGCGGAGCGTTTCGTCGGGGTCGAGTTTGGGGTCCTGGTGGAGGTAGCCCGTGCGGCGGCCCTTCGCGAGGGCGGTGTCGCCCTCGTCGGGCTTATCGACGCCCGCGAGGATGCGCAGGAGCGTGGACTTGCCCTGCCCGTTGCGTCCGACGAGGCCGATGCGTTCGCCGGCTTCGAGGGACATGGAGACCCCGCCCAGGATGACCCGGGTGCCGTAGGACTTCTTGATGTTGGTGCAGGAGAGGAGCGGCACGCGTGAGGGTATGCGTGCCCGAGTCCACCGCACACTCGCTCACGGGCATCTCAGGTAGTAGGCCCCGACGCCGCCGCAACCCCAACGAACCTCCCATCGAATTTGCGGTGTGATGTCACAACAGATGCTCAAACAATGCCGGGAGGCATCACAGCCCGGTATGGGGTTATTCTCCCAACCTACGCGGCAAGCGAACCAGCCTTCGAACGGATCTTCGCAAGAATCTCACACGGAGTGGGAAACAATCCCGGTTTCACATCGCAATATTCCGGCGCTTGCCAGCGCTCTTCGACCAGCACGCCGCCTGGACCGCCCACAACGATCTTTGTTCCTTTCGTAGGGCCGGCATCGGCATGACATGGGCAGATCCCGGCGCCAGCCCCAGCAAGCAATATGGACGGCGCGATGCAAACAATAGCTGCAAGTCGATGTTTCTTAATGATGCTCTCGCAGTTGCGACAGAGGGTCAGAAATCAACGCCTTCATATCCGTTCAGTGTCGCGTAGACGACGCGCCCCGCATTCTCGTGACTCGATAGCGGATGAACCGCAGCCAGCGCGGCAATTGAGCGGGCATGCCGCAAAGCGTGACCGTCGATGAAGGATACGGAAACATGCGAGTCATCGCCGTCGAGACTCTGCTCGTAGACGAGCAGCCCTTTGCGCGATGGGGTCTTCACCTGATCGAGCCGAACTCTCTTGTAGAACGCGGCGTATTCTTCGACGCTCATCGGACCTGAACCCGGATTAGTCCAGATGCTCGCGTCAGTCCACATTGGATCTGGATAGCGATAGCGTGTTCCGACCAGCGCGTAGCGATACGATTCTGGAGCATCGCGGACATCTTGCCAGGTCTGGCTGCCTTCCGGACCGCTCGTTGCCTGCCAATGGGGCGATGGTTTGAAACCACTGAAATACAACACACTCGGCCAATCGACTAGTAGATTTCGATACTGCCAGATCGGGTCAAGACCGGGAGCCATCTCCTCGTAGAATCTGTTCCCGTTCGCATGCTCGGGAAGCCCGGGATTAACGGCAACTCCGTTGTTATCGAGGGACCACACGGTGAAGTCCGTCGCTGATGCGCCGAGATTGTTAAGGTTGATCAAGTCGTCGTTATGAACCTTGATCTGTCGCACGATTGGGATGGTCACGCCAAGCAGCAGTATGACCGTCGCCGCAACGACAAGGAGTTCGATGAGCGTCACACCCCGCTGCAACGAGATGTCACGACAACTTCGCTTCACGGCCGCCTCCCTTTGGCTCATGAATGACCATTCGCATCCCGGCACGAGACCTCACCGATGTCATAGCGAGGATTCCCGCAACGAGAGCCAGGACTCCATTGAGCGCAAGCCATACCCCAACAGGCCAATTCCGAACAGCTTCGACTTGTCCCAAACAACCGCAGGGTGGGGTCGATGTTGGCGTCACGAGTGCGAACGCATGCAGCACGCCGAAACAGAGGAACATCCCGAACGCCGCGGTCGCCGACCGATCGACTCGCACCCCTAAAAACAACCACAGCCCGAGCGCCAGTTCAATGGCGGCGACAATCGGGATCGCCCACGCGACATCGGTATAGAGAACGCTCGCGAGGAAATCCGCCGCGGGCTCGGGCTGACGCAATTTCACCCATCCGGAATAGACGAATAATGCGCCGAGCGCCAGCCGGATGATGGTTCGAACTCCCCGAGATGCCTTGTGAACCAATTCGTCGGTTCTCATGGCGATTCCCCTATCGGCACTTCAAAATACCAAGGGGGGGGGCAGGCCTCGTCAACCGATTTTCTTGCAGTTCCGGCTACCGCCGCGGCGCGGCGTGGGTGTCCCGGAGCGATTCGCGCCAGCGGCCGTGCACGCCGAGGCGGACGCGGTCGAGGGAATCGCAGAGTTCGTGGACGCAGGCGGGCTGCTTGGGATCGTCGAGGAGTTGGCGGACGAGGACGCTCATGGGCGCCTCGTGGTCGCGGAAGAGCGTCTTGTAGGCGAGTTTGAGCGCGTCGATCTCGCGGTCGGTGAACCCCCGGCGCGCGAGGGCGACGGTGTTGACCTTGCGCGGCTCTGCGGGGCTGCCCTCGACGACGAGGAAGGGCGGGACATCCTTGCCGATGCGCGCCAGCCCGCCGACGAAGGCGAACTTGCCGACGGTGGCGAAGTGGTGAACGCCCGCGCCCCCGGCGATGACTGCGCCGGTGGCGATGTGGGAGTGGCCCCCGAGCATGACCTGGTTGGCGAGGACGACCTCGTCGTCGACGACGCAATCGTGGGCGATGTGCGCGCCGACCATGATGAGGGAGCGCGAACCGACGCGGGTGATCCCGCCGCCGACGGAGGTGCCGCGGTGGACGGTGGAGTGCTCGCGGAAGTTGTTGTGGTCGCCGATGACGAGCGTGGTGCGCTCGCCCTGGTACTTGAGGTCCTGAGGATCGGTGCCCAGCGTGGCGAAGGGGTAGACCTGGTTGCCGACGCCGAGGGTGGTGTCCTGCTCGACCACGGCGTGGTGGTGCAGGACGGTGCCTGCGCCGACGACGCATCGCGGGCCGACGACGGCGTACGCGCCGACGATGACGCCCGGTTCGAGGTGCGCGGACGCGTCGACCACGGCTGTCGGGTGCACTTCGGGGCGCGCTTCCAAGACCTCGCTGGGCAGGGGCTTGACCTCGTGCTGCGGGATCTGGATCTCGTCGTGGTCGTTGTCGCGGCCGAGGCGGAGCGCGGGGTGGGCGTGCGAGGTGATGGAGGAAGCGTGCTGACTCATCGGGAGGGCTCCGCGTCGACCATCATGAACTTCACGCGGGCCTCGGCGACGGTGCGCCCGTCCACGCGCGCCACGCACTGCACATCACCAAATCGCTCCGATGCCTTCACTGCTTCCGTCTCCATCACCAGCTGGTCGCCCGGGACGACCGGTCTGCGGAGTTTGACTCGATCCATGCTGAGAAGCACAGCGATCTTACCCGTTCGCTCGAGCTTCTGGCTCAGCATGAGGCCGGCGAGTTGGCTCATCGCCTCGACGATGAGAACCCCAGGCATGATCGGCTCGGAGGGGTAGTGACCCTGGAAGAAGGGCTCGTTTATCGTGACGTTCTTGATGCCCACGGCCCTGCGGTCGCCGTCGAGTTCGATCACCCGATCGACCAGCACCATGGGATAGCGGTGCGGCAGGAGGGTCAGGATCCGCTTGATATCGAACGCCGGGGGCCGTTCCGGGCCAGCCAGCGAGGTTTTTTCGCCTCGGCGGAGGCCTGCCTCGCGCTTGCGGGCCTGCTCGATCAGGGCCCGAACGAGTTGCTGGTTGAGGGCGTGGCCCGAGCGGCTGGCGATGATCCGACCGACGATCGGGCGCCCCGCGAGGTAGAGGTCGCCCAGAAGGTCCAATAACTTGTGCCGAACGGGCTCGTCGGGAAAACGGAGGGTGTTGTCCACGGGGCCGTCAGGACCCAGCACGAGCATGTCGGCGGGGTTGAGGTGGGTGAACAGGCCCCGGGCCCGCATGGCCTCGGCCTCGGCGAGCATGGCGAAGGTCCGCGCCGGGGCGATCGTCCGGGCGTACGCGCTGGCCCCGATCGCCCCGTTCTTCAGGACGCCCGGATGCGCGGCCTGAACCGCCTCCTCCGCCGTCTGGCGATCGGAAGCCGCCGAGAGCGTGAATGCGGCCACCTGACGGCCGATGGGCGTGGTGTCCCCGTAATCGAGGTCGTAGAACAGTTCGAGGGAGTCGCTGTCGCCCGGGAGGGCCACGAGGATCGCTTCGCCGCCGTCGGGCCCGGCCGGGGCACGGACGGTGACGGCCTCGCTGATGACCAGCGGGCGGCGCGGGGAATCCTGAATAGCGATGCCGGCGGCCTGGATGGCCTCCACGAAGGGGCGGGCCGAGCCGTCGCCGATGGGCACCTCGGGGCCGTCGAGGTCGATGACGGCGTTGTCGATGCCCAGTCCAGCGAGCGCCGAGAGAAGGTGCTCCACGGTCTCGATGAGGGCCTCGCTGCTCTCGACCGGCTCTCCCGTGGCCCTGAGGGCGGTGCGGCGGGGGCGATCGACGACATTCTCGATGCGCGCAGCGGTCGTCGGCTGGCCGGGAAGATCCACCCGACGGAAGACCACCCCGGTGTCGGGCTCGGCGGGCTTGATCGTCGCGGTGGCCTGCTGGGCCGTGAACAAGCCGACACCCTCAACGCGTGCTTCATGGGCGAGGGTTCGCTGGCTCTGTGTGGCTGTGGCTTTGAGCGACGGAGGCATCGACGCCGTCATTCTTCGCGCGATCCCCGCATAAGTCGCTTCACTTGCTTCATGAGATCGGGAAGTTTCGCCGTTGCCGCCACGATCCGCATGGTTTCGCTCATCGGGCGCGCCGGATAGCCGCCCCAGGTCTCTCCGGCCGGGATCGGGAACATCACGCCCGAACGGGCCGCAACCTTCGCCCCTGCGCCGATCGAGAGATTGTCGGCGATGCCGGTCCCGCCTCCGAGGATCGCTCCGTCGCCCACGGTCACGGAGCCCGCGAGGGCCGCGGCGCCGCAGATGATCACTCCCCGGCCGATGCGGCAGTTGTGGCCGATCTGCACGAGGTTGTCGATCTTCGCGCCCGCCCCCACCGTCGTCGGGCCGAACTTGCCCCGGTCGATGGTCGTGTTGGCGCCGACCTCGACATCGTCGCCGATCTCGACATTGCCCGCGTGCGGGATCTTCACGAGCGACTTGCCGTCGGCGCTGGGCCTGTACCCGAACCCGTCGGCGCCGATCACCACATTCGCGTGCAGACGAACGCGCGCGCCTAGCGTGCAGCGGTCCTCGATGACCACGCCCGATCGCAGTTCGCAATCCGAACCGATGCGCACATCCGCGCCGAGCGAGACGCCCGGGTGAAGGACCGCGTGCGCGCCGACGACGGTTCGCGGGCCAACCACAACGAACGGGCCGATCGCCGCCGTCGGGTCGATGTGCGCCGAGGGATCGATCACGGCGGTCGGGTGCGCGCCCTCGCGCGGGGTGTGCGTCTCGGGCGTGAGCGTTTCCAGCACGGTGATCGTGGCGCGGTCGGCGTCGTCCACGATGAGCAGCGCGCGGCCCTCGCCCGGCTCGACCTCCACGCCGCGCGTCACGATGGCGGCGCACGCGCCGGATGAAGGCCATTGCGCGGCGCGTTTCGCGTCGCGCACGAAGGTCACGCTCTCGCGGTCGGCGTGGTCGATCGCGCTGATACGCGCGATGCGGATGCCCGAAGGGCCGACGAGTTCGGCCTCGAGGATCTGTGCGAGCTGGCCCGTGGTCCAGCCGTGCGTCACGCCGTTCGTGCGTGCGGGATGCGCGGCCGAACTGGCGTCGGCTTCGCCGTGGATTCTGCTGTCACGCTGCGCGGGGCTCTGCATGCTTCGAAGCGACTCAGGGGTTCTTGCCGTTCGCGTTCGCGGCTCCGCCCGCGTTCGGACGGCCGTTCGCGCCCGACTTGTACTCGTTGTTCATCATGGTGATGAGCTGATCGGTGACATCGATCGAGTTGGAGTTGTAGATCACGCGGCGCGAGACGATGAAGCCCTTGATCTGCGCCTCGGTGCCGCCGCGCGGCGTCTCGGCGATCGCGTCGCTGCTCAGGATCATCTCGAAGCCGTTGCGCTCCGCGAACCGCTGGGACGACTCGGTGATCTTGCGGAAGAGGTCGGCGTAGATGGCGCCCTTCTCGCCGTCGATGATCGCGACGGCGACCTCGGTCTCGACGCGCAGTTTGTAGGTCAGTTCCTGGAGTTCACGCGACTTGGCGATGCGCTGCGCCGAGCCCTCGGGCGCGAGACGCAGTTCGCTCTGCAACTTCTCGACCTGCGCCGACATGTCGTCCACGACCTTGCGGCGGGTGGCGACCAGACTGTCCACGCGGTTCTGGAGATCCTTCAGTTCATCGAGGGTGTTGATGACCTTCTCGATGTTGATCAGCCCGAGCGTGACGGGCTTGGCAGACTGAACAGCCGAAGCGCCCGCGCGGAACGCGAACGCGGTCATCGCGAGGCACGCGCAGCACAGGACCAGAGGCAGGAGCGAACGGCGGCGGTTGGATGCGTTCATAAGCGTGATGGCTCGTCGGCTAGAAGGAGCGGCGACCCGGGACGGGGCTTCTCGGTGAAGCCGTCCGCCGGTCTCGGGGCCGGACCGGTCCCGAGTCGGTCAATCATACCGACCGACCCGCGCCCGGGCCGCGTCAGGCCGTTCCGAAGGCCTCCTGCGGCTCAGAACGGCACATCGATCGAGAAGGAGAAGACGCTCTCCTCGTCGCCGTCCTGCTTCTTGATCGGGAAGCCGAAATCGAACGCCAGCGGCGCGTTGGAGAGTGCGGCGATCCTGAGGCGGATGCCCGCGCCGACGGACACTCGATAGTCCTCAAAGCCCGGCTCGTTGGTGACCGTGCCCGTGTCCATGAACACCACGCCCGAGAGGATGTTCTGCCAGAGCGGCTGCTCGAACTCGAGGCCCCAGAAGAACAGCCAGTCGCCGCCCACCGGGTCGTTCGACGGCTGCCCGTCACGCTGGACGCTGCGCGGGGAGATCGTTCGGAACTCGAAACCGCGGAAATCGCGGCCGCCCATGTAGTAGCGTTCGTAGGTCGGCGCTTCGCCCTCCTGAGGGATGTACCCGACTCGGGTCCGCATCGACAGCACGCTCCGGCGCCCCAGGTAGTCCTCCATGACCGGGGCCCAGACCGTGTGCTCGGCCTCCATCTTCGTGAAGGTGTAATCGCCGCCGATCTGTTCGAGACTCATCTCAAGCCGCGTGCCGCGCGTCGGCGAGGTGCGTTCTGCGAACGGCACGGTCGTGCGCGTGAGGTTCAGCGCGAGGCCGAGGAGGAGGTTCGGCCCCTTGGCCTCAAAGAAATCGACCGGGGCGTCCGCGGCGATGTCCGACAGCTCGACCGATTCCACGCGCCCAACGAGCCCGGCCGTCCACAGATCCCCGAACCGGCGGCTCAGCCGGGCGCGGACGCCGTACCGCCCCTCGTCGTACTGGTCGTACACGCGATCGCGGAGGAACAGCGTGCCGCCCAGCGAGATCGGCTTGTCGAAGAGGTACGGCTCGGTGAGCGAGATCGAGTAGGTCTGGACCTCGGTTCCCGGCGCGAGCGTGAGGTTGAAGTCCTGGCCCGCGCCGCGGAACGCCTGGTTCGAGAGCAGTTCGTCGAGCGACTCGGGCGTGCGGGCGATATCGAAGTTGCGCTGACCGATCGAGATCGATCCGATGACGCCCGAGTCCGAGCCGATCGCAGCGAGGAAGGTCACCGACCCGGTGTCCGTCTCGGCGACCTCGGTCAGCACATCGCGGTATCCCTGGCCGTCAGCCTCGGCGCGCTGCACGACCACGCGCGCCGGCTCGGCCGGATCAAAGAGCCGGAGGGAGTTGAGCCGGCGCTCCGCGAGGTCCAGCGCGCCCTGATTGAGCGGCCGCTCGGGGCGGATGTCCGCCGCCTGAAGCTGGCGCCTGATCACGCGCTGCTTGGTGATGTTGTTGCCCTGGATGATGACCTCGCCCACGAGGACGCTCGGGCCCTCACGGACCGTGAGCATCAGGTCCACCTCGGGGCGTTCGCCCGGGACGCGGAGTTCCTGCGCGTTCACCTGCGCCTCGGGATGCCCGAGTTCCCAGTAGGCCTCACGGATGGACAAGATCGAGGCCTGGATGTCGCGCACCGAGTACACATCGCCCGGCTTCACCTTCATCAGGCCGATGGCCTGATCCTTCGAGATGCTCGCGGACTGCCCCTCGGGGATGCCGGGCGTCACCATGATGAGCGACCGGAGCGAGTAGAGCGGGCCTTCCTCGATCAGGTAGGTGACGATCGCCTCGCGGCCGTTGGGGCTCGGGGTGATCCGCCGGTCCGCGCGCACATCGAGGTACCCCCGGTCGCGGTAGAACTTCACGAGCGCGTTGACATCGGCGTCGAGGATCTCGTTGTCGAGCGGCCCGCGGTTGAAGATGCCGCGCACCTTCGTGGTGATCTCCGGGCGCAGTTCGCGCGGCGCGAACGAGACATTGCCCTCGAACCGGATGTCGGTCACGCTGATGCGCCCGCCCTCGCGGATCAGGAACAGCACAACATTGTCGCGCTCCAGTTCCTCGCGATCGACGGTGACATCGACCAGGTAGTACCCGCGCTTGCGGTACAGCTCCTCGATCGCGCGCTCCGCGCGGCCCAGTTCGTACTCGTCGATCGGCACGCCCGGGTCGATGCGCACGACCGCGGCCAGGTCCTTGTCAGGGATGCTCCGGTTGCCCACGACCTGCACATCCTGCACGATCGGCGCTTCCTCGACGCGGAAGATCAGGTCGACCGAGCCGTCGGGGTTCGGCTCCACGACCGCGTCGAGCGTCCGGAACTGACCGATGCGGAACAGCCGGCGCACATCCTCTTTCGCGACCGCGTCCCGGTACGGCTGGCCCTCGCTCGAACGGATCTGATTGAAGATCAGTTGCTCGTTCACGCGCTCGAGCCCCTCGGTCCGGATCACGCGGATCGGGCGGAACTCGTACGGCGACTCGACCTCGGCGACGAACTCCACCTGCTCCTCAACGGGGCCGGGGGCCGGAGCGGGCGATTCCTGCGCGAAGGCGGCGGACTGAAGCGCCGACGCCGCGCACAGCCCGGCAATCCCCCACCGCCGACAGGACACCCGCCGGGCGTTCGTCCGGGCGGTGAAGATCGATGTGGAGAGAGGGTCGGGCCGATCAGTCACAAGCCCGGGACGATACTTGCCCACTCGACGATCTACAACTCGCCCGGAGTCGGAACTTGCGCGCCGAATCTCGGCGCCTCCCTTGCGAAACGGACCGATCAGCGGGTACGCTCCGACCCATTCCTCGCCGGCCGCGCCCTGACGCGTCGCGTGCGAGAGAGAGATCGCCTACATCCCGCCCCGCATTTTGCGGCGCACCAGCCCGAGCAAGGATGCGACATGTCGAAATTTCTCGCCGGCGCTCGCCGCCCGGCGCTCTGTCTTGTTTCGCTGGCCTCGATGATCGCCGGAGGCGTCACTCTCTGGGCCATGCTCGACCCCGAGAGCGTGCGCAACGCGTCGACATGGCTCCTCTTGGGTGTTCTGGCCATGCTGGCCCTCCCCCTGCTCACCCTGGCCGCTTTCGAGACCGATCGTCGCAACCGCGTGCACCGCGCCCTGGCGCGCCGATCGCGTCAGATCGCGCAGGCCGCAGCCCAGACCGAGGCCACGCCTATCGCCGTGCGGGATATTCGGGTGATGCCCACCCCCACCGCCGAAACCGAAGCCCTTGCCCGTCGCCACGAGCCCACGGGGCAGCAATCAGCGGTCAGCGCTCGACGCGCCGCTCGATCAGCACCGGGACGCTCACGCGGGGCGATCCGCCGGTGACGGCCGAAGCGACCTGCCCCGAACGAGGGGTCGCGTTGCTCGGGAGCAGGCTCACATCGAAATAGGTCTGCCGCTCGGGCGAGGTGGTCTGGCCCGCGTCGCAGCCGCAGACGGCGTCGATCAACGCTTCCATATCGCCCTTGGTGCGCGGCATCTCGATGCTGTACTCCAGCGCGCCGCACGCGTCGCCTCGGTTGTTCAGGTTCACCCGCATCCCGCCGCGCTCGGCGAGCCGGAAGAGTGCCTGTTCGACGGCGTGCGGATCGTCCGCGACCACGCGGAGCGAGAGCCGGTTCGACGCCGCAAGGCGCAGCGCATCTTCATACGACGCGGGCGACGCCTCGGGAAGTTCCTCGTATCGGGCGCGGGTGAACGAGCGGTCCCGGCCGGCGACCGCCAGCGTCAGCACCTCGTTGTCCCATTGCGACCAGTCGATGCGTGCCCGGTCGAGCGCCTGAACCACCGCCGCGAGCGGAAGATCGTTGGCCAACTGGAGCGGCCCGCGGGTGGGGAGCACCAGCGCTTCGCTGTGCAGATCGTTCCACGATCGCATCGAGGCGGGCACGGCCGACGCCACGCCGCGGGAGTTGGATCGCAACTCCTCGCGCTGGGCCTCGCTCTCGCGGGCGAGCGTGATGGCGTTCTGAATGTTCTCGGGGGTGATCTCGGGCGCGCGCTCGTCCATCAGGTCCGAGGCGCCGTCGTTCATCGCGATCACGGCCGACTCGGCCCCCACCATCTGCGCCGCCTGATCCGCGCCGATCTGGCGGGGCGGGGTCGGACGCGTCGTGTTCCAGATCAGGCCGCCCGCGGTCAGGAGCAGCGCGGTAGACGCCGCGATCGCCAGACCGCGGCTTCGGCCGATGCGCGCCAGCACGCCGGTCGAACGCGTCGTGCCGACATCCGCAAGGATCGCCTCGCGTTCGGCGGCCTCGATGGCCTCCTGCACTGTCCGGTGGGGCGCTTTGCCGCCCGCACGAGCGAACATGTCCGCGAACTCGGCGCGAAGCATCACCCGGTCGCGACGCATGGCGTCCAGCGTTCCGGCCAGGCCGCCGTCGGCGCGAAGGGCGCGTTCGATCTCAAGCATCCGCTGGGCGGGAAGGTCGCCTTCGATGAATCCCAGAAGTTCGTCGTCGCTGATTCGCCGGTTCATCGCCTTGCTGCCTTCTTCGATCGGTTGGCCCGACTCAGTCGTCGGACGGATCCGCGAAACCCTCAGAGAGCCCCGACTGCTGCTTCTCGATGACCTCGCGCAACGCCGCGCGGGCCCTGAACAGCCGGCTCTTCACCGTCCCGATCGGCACGCCCAGCACATCCCCGATCTGCTGATAATCCAAGTCCTGACCGTCTCGGAGAACGAGCACGGCGCGGTGGTCCGGATCAAGCGAATCGAGGGCTGCCAAGAGCATGTCGCGGTCCTCAGCGTGTTCGACGCGGTCCTGCCCGGAAGGTTCCGGGGCCGCTTCGAGGGCGTCCGAAAATGATCTCCCCCGTGTATCGGCGCTTTCCCCCCCCATCGGCGCATCGAGGGACGCATGCCGGCGGAGCTTCCGCTTGCGCATGTAGCTGATGCAGACATTCATCGAGACCCGCGTCAGCCAGGTGCTGAACCGGGCCCGGTTGTCGAACGAGTCCAGCCCCTGGATCACCTTCACCATCGAATCCTGCGTCAGGTCCCGAGCGGTGTCGTAATCCCGGACCATGCGCAAACAGGTCGCGAAAATGCGGTCCTCGTGCGATTGGAGCAGTTCCGCCCAGGCCGCCTGACGGTCCGCCCCGGACTTCGTCGCCCGGATCCGGTCGATCAGCAGGGCGTCCAGCTCCGCCCGCCGCGCCGACGCCGCGTCCTGCTCCTGCTTGGCGCGGTCCGCCGGATCGGGCGTCTCGGGCGCCTCGTCAGAATTGTGCTGGGATCGCTGGGCCATTCCGTCGGGCGACTCGCGCCGGTCTCCTTCCCCTCGCAGGCGATACCATCGGCTCGGTGAGGCCCGCTCGGACCACTTCAGGGCCGATCGTACCAACTCCGTTCGCAGAATACGGCCCTCGGGACTCCCCGAAGGCGCACGCAACCTGTCTTCGGCCCTGTTCGCGGCCCATGACCAGGCGACACAAGGCGACCGCCCATGACCTCCTCCCACCACGAATTCTTCGACCGCTATGTTTCCCCGCTGGCCTCGCGCAACGCCTCGCCCGAGATGCAGGCCATCTGGTCGCCCCGCCGCAAGTTCTCCGCATGGCGCCGCCTCTGGCTCGCGCTCGCCGAGGCCCAGAAGGAACTCGGCCTCCCGATCACCGACGAGCAGATCGACCAACTCCGTGCGCACCAGACGGTCACCGACGCCGACATCGTTCGCGCCGTCGAACACGAGCGCCGACTGCGCCACGATGTGATGTCCCATGTCCACGCGCTGGGCGATGTCGCTCCCGCCGCGCGACCCATCATCCACCTGGGCGCCACCTCGCAAGATGTGAACTGCAACGCGGAACTCCCCATGCTTCGCGACGCGCTCGACCTCGTCAGCGTGAAAGTCGCGCGCGTCATCGACGCCCTCACAACCTTCGCCGAAGAGTGGCGCGACCTCCCCGTCCTCGCCTTCACCCACTACCAGCCCGCGCAGCCCACCACGCTCGGCAAGCGCGCCGCCACCTGGGCCTACGACCTCTTCCTCTGCCTCGAACGCATTGAGCGCACGGAAGACGAGATCAAACTGCGCGGCATGCGCGGCGCCACCGGCACCCAGGCCTCCTACCTCGCCCTCTTCAACGACGACCCGTACAAGGTCTCCGAACTCGAGGCCCTCGTCGCCGAGAAACTCGGCTTCGACGACGACGCCGTCTACATCCTCACCGGGCAGACCTACCCGCGCGTCGTGGACGCCTTCGCGCTCTCCGAACTCGCGTCGCTCGCGGCGGTCATCCACAAGATCTGCAACGACATCCGCCTCATGTCCAGCCGCAAAGAGATCGACGAGCCCTTCGGCGAGTCGCAGATCGGCTCGTCCGCCATGCCCTACAAGCGCAACCCGATGCGATGCGAGCGCGCCACCGCCCTCTCACGCTTCGTCATCAACATGGCCGGCAACGCCTACGACACCGCCGCCACCCAGTGGCTCGAACGCACGCTCGACGACTCCGCCAACCGGCGCCTCTCGCTTTCGGAGGCGTTCCTCGCCATCGACGGCGCCCTCGACCTGATGCACAATGTGTGCGCGGGGCTCGATGTCCACCCGGCGACCATCCGCGCCAACCTCATGGCCGAACTCCCGTTCATGGCCACCGAGAACCTGATGATGGAGGCGGTCCACAAGCACCACCGCGATCGCCAGGAAGTGCACGAGGCGATCCGCAAGCACGCGCAGGCCTCGGGCAACCGCGTGAAGAACGAAGGGCTCCCCAACGACCTGATCGACCGCCTGCGCACCGAGCCGCTCATGGAGGGCATCGATCTCGACGCCGCCATGGACCCGACCCAGTATGTTGGGCTTGCGCCCAGGCAGGTCAACAAGTTCGTCGCCGAGGTCGCCAACGCCGTCCGCGCCCGATATGTCGATCGGCTCGGCCGCGCGCCCGAACCCAGCGTGTGACTGGACACACCCTCACCCACGCACGATCATCCCCACTATGGACGAGCGCGACGACATCACGCAGCGCGATCCCCGCGACGACGATCGCGGCGAGTTTGCGCGCGATCCGCTCGCCGACGCGCCCAGCGAGGAATCCGACGCCGACGAGACGCCCGACGCCTGCACCGTGATCTACGGCGCCGGCGACGACCGCGAAGCCAACGACCGCATCGACGAACTCATCGACTCCGATTCGGCCACGCCCGACGCGCTCGCCCTGCTCATCGAGGATCAGGAGCCCGCCGACGCCGCCGAGTCCCTCTCCAGACTCGACAAGGGCGAGTCCGCCGAAGTGCTGCGCCGCATGGAGGAGGAGGCCGCCGCCGACGCGCTGGCGCACATGGACCTCGCGCTCGCGAAGACCGTGATCATGGACCTCGACCCGCAGGAGGCCGCGGAATTCCTCGAGTTCATGGACCCCGACGACGCGGTCGACCTGCTCCAGGCGCTCTCCCGCGCGCAGTCGGCCGAGGTGCTGCGCCACATGCCGCGCCGCCTCGCCGCCCACCTCGGCAAACTCGCACAGTACCCGCCCGAATCCGCGGGCGGGCTGATGAACACCGATGTCCTCTTCCTCCCGCCCGGGCTCACCGTCCAGCGCGCCATCGACTTCCTGCGCAACGACCACATCTTTCGCGATCCCGACAACACCATCGAGGACCTCTATTGCCTCGACGAGCACCAACGCCTCGTCGGATGGCTCTCCCTCCGCCAACTCCTCCTCGCGCAGCCGGGCGAGCGCGTCGAAGACCTCATGGAGCGCGAGATCGACGCCATCAGGCCCGACCTCGACCGAGAGGAAGTCGCGCGCGAGTTCAGCAAGTACGACCACATCACGCTCCCGGTCATCGACGAGGACACGCGCCTGCTGGGCGTCGTGACCGTCGACGATGTGCTCGACATCATCGAGGCCGAGGCCACCGAAGACGCGCAGAAGCAGGTCGGTGTCGGCGTCGGCGAGAGCACATCCAGCACCGTCCCGCGCAAACTCCGGGGCCGCTCGCCCTGGCTCATCGTCAACCTCTTCACCAGCACCGTCAGCGCCATCGTCGTGCTCAACTTCGACGCGCTCATCTCTCAACTCGCCCTCCTCGCCGTCATCATGCCCGTCATCGCCAATCAGGCGGGCAACGCCGGTCAGCAATCCCTCGCCGTCACGCTGCGCGGCATCGTGCTCGGCGAAGTCCGCGAGGGACGATCGGGCATGCTCCTCCTGCGCGAGACGATCGTCGGAACCATCTCCGGGCTCGTCAACGGCCTGCTCGTCTTCACCGGCGCCGCGATCATCGGCTACCTCGGGCTCGTCGAGGGCGTGAACTACAAACTCGGCGCCGTCGCCTGGATCGCCATGGTCGGCGCGCTCACGGTCGGATGCCTCGCCGGCGCCTCGATCCCCCTCTTGATGCGCAGGTTCGGGTTCGACCCCGCGACCGCGAGCACGATCTTCCTGACCATGCTCACCGACTCGCTGAGTTTCCTCACCTTCCTCGGGCTCGCCTACGCGCTCCAGGGATGGCTGCTCGACCCGGCGACCGCGACCACCGTCGGCGACGCCGTCAACGCGATCACCACCCGCTGATGTTCCGCACCCTCTCCCGTGGGAGAGGGTGGCGACAAGCGAAGCGCCGTCGCCGGGTGAGGGCGCCCAAGACTACTCAACACGCACCACCAGCGCACTGTTCTTCGCGCCGAACGCCAGACAGTTCACCAGCGCCGCCTTCGCGTCCGTCTTGCGCGCCGTGTTCGGCGTGTAGTCCAGATCGCACGCCGGGTCCGCGCTCGCAAGATTGATCGTGGGAGGCACGAACGCGCCGGCGCCCCCATCGAGATTCCCGAGCGCGGCGATCGTCGCCACCACGGCCGCGGCCCCGCACGCGCCCTGAGGGTGCCCGATCATCGACTTCACGCTCGTCCCCGCCACCCGCCGCGCGTGAACCTCGCCCAGCGCGAGTTTCACGGCGCGCGTCTCCAGTTCATCGTTCAGTTTCGTCCCCGTGCCGTGGTAATGAACGACCTCGATGTCGCTCGGCGCGAGCCGCGCGTCCTCAAGAGCCAGCGCCATCGCCCGCGCCGACTCCGCCATGTCCGCCGCGGGCCGAACGCGGTGGTGCGCGTCGCAGGTCGCCGCGTACCCGAGCATGCGCGCGAGCGGCGCCGCCCCGCGCGCCCGCGCACGAGTTTCGCGCTCCAGCACCAGCGCCCACGCCCCCTCCCCCAGCACGAAGCCGTCACGGTTCGCATCGAACGGCCGCGATCGACTCGTCGGAGAGATCACGCCCAGCAACTCCATGCTGCGCAGCACATCGGCGCGGAGGTGCGCGTCGGCGCCCACGACCACCACCGCGTCGGGCGAGGATGGATTCTCCGACCGCAGCAACTCCATCGCGACCCCGATCGCGTCGCTCGAACTCGCGCACCCGGTCGAGACGCACAGACTCGGCCCGCGCAAACCGAGAAGGATCGACAACTCCCCCGCGAGGTTCCCGTGCGTCGCGTTCGTGAGACTCCACAACGAAGGTCGCCCGCCTTCGCGCGTCTTGCCCGCCTGCTCAAGCGTGAAGTCGATGCCCCCGCCGCCCGTTCCCAGCACAAGCCCGACCCGCCGCGCCGCAGGGATCAGCGACTCGTCCGCTGCGAGATCGGGCAGCCCCGCCATCGCGCACGCTTCGCGCGCGGCGAGCAACCCCATCGGGACGAGCCGGGGCAGCCGCTTCAACTCACTCTCGGCCAGGACGCTCGAAGGATCAAAGCCAACGCACGCGGCCACGGCGGTCGAGACGACTCGCTCATCATCGAACGGAGTCGCCCGCACGCCGCTCTTCCCATCGCGAAGCGCTCGGGTGTAGGCCCGGACGCCCACACCGATCGGGCTGACGGCGCCCAGCCCTGTCACCAGAATCGAGTGTCGCGAGTCGGTGTTCACGCGGGGCTCTTCGACGGCTTTGGACAATCGGACGCTCGTTCAGTCTACACCGCGCACCAACACAAACGCCCGACGCTCTGGAGCGCCGGGCGTTGAAAGTGTCAGAGAGATCTGAGCCGCGGGCGCTGATCAGTTGCAGTTCTGGCGGCCGAACTCGGAGAGAACATTGTTGAGATCGATAAAGTTCACGACGCCGTCGCCGTTGGTGTCCGCGACCAGACCCTCACCGGTCTGCCCGAAGCCGGCGAGCACATGGTTGAGGTCAGTGAAATTCACATTGGCGCCGTTGTCTACATCGCCGAGGCACGGGCGGGGCTTGACGATCGCGGCGCTCCGGATGTCGCTGCCCGCGCCGGGCTTGAAGAGCGTGATGTCGGCGCTGGAATGAAGCGGCATACGCGTGGAAGTGAACCAGAACGAGTAGACGGTGCCCCAACGCAGCGCGTTGGCGTTTGGGTTCTCGTCGAAGGTCGAGGTCTCCCATCGCACCTTCTCGTTCACGAACGAATAGGCCCACGGATCGTTCGAGAAGTTCACGCCGTTGATGCCGTCGCCCGAGTGATACGCCGGGCTGTGGAAGCCGGGATCGGTGACGACGCCCGAGCCGATATCGAACTCGAACGCGCGGGCCGAGCGATCGTTGTTGAGGTTATGGATCGCGTAGACATAGAGCCATGTCCCGTCGCCGTTGTCGTACGCGCGGGATGCGACAACAAACCGACCGTCGTTCTCCGACTCGATGGCGCCGAGGACAACCTGGTCGTCCATGGCGGCCCACGCCTCGATCGCGGAACTCTCGCGGTTGGTGCCCCCGACCAGTTGGGCCTGGAGTGTCGGGCTGAACTGGACCATCCGCGAGGACGCGTTGTTCATCCCATTCCCCGACGCCGCGTCGCCCGGAGAGAGCGTCTCGACTTCTACCCAGTAGGTCGCGCCGGCGTTCTGCGCGGGATCGACATCGCTGACCGGGGCCTGGAGCCTGCGGCCGATGGTCGGCGCGATCGGCGTGGCGCCGCTGAACGGGAAGGGGAAGACGCCCGTGTAGGCGTTGACTTGCCAGCGCGGCCCGAGCTGAGCCTGGCTGCCCGCGAGTCCGGCGCTGTTCGTGTCAGAACAGCCGGGCCCCATGTCTCCGAATCCCACCGGAGAACACGAGCCGCACAGATTCGACTCGAGCGAGAAGAACCCGTGCACGACATGCGACATGCCGAGCTGCTGGAACACGCCGCCCTTCAGGCGGTACAGGTTCTGCGTCCAGAGCGGGTGGTCGTTCGTGTTGGCTTCGAAGACGATCGCAGCATCGCCGATGTTGCAGGTCGCGTATCCGAAGGCGTACGCGGCCTTCCCGTCGGCCTGCCCGTACAGGTTGCCCGCATAGATCTCTCCGACGATCGCGTCGGGGCCGCCCGCAACGCCGACCGATGACAACGCGAGGAGTCCGATCGCGGAGACGAACCGAGTGTGCCGTGCCATGTGCCGATCTCCTGATTCCAGTGAGTGCGCGAAAGGACGCGTCAAGGCGCCAGCGGATGGGAAAGCCCGCTGCGCCGTGTCCGGCGCGGCGGGCGAAGTGTGATCCGTATC
The DNA here is from genome assembly GCA_965369025.1 of uncultured Phycisphaeraceae bacterium. Classification (GTDB taxonomy): domain Bacteria; phylum Planctomycetota; class Phycisphaerae; order Phycisphaerales; family UBA1924; genus JAHBXC01. The sequence goes on from CBDUPB010000001.1 coordinate 187,107, forward strand.
AGTTGCAGTCGGCGCCGAACTCGGCCAGGACGGCGTTGAGGTCGGAGAAGTTGACGACTTCGTCGCCGTTGACATCGGCGGGGTTGCCCGCGCCGGTCTGGCCGAAGGCGCCCAGCACGGCGTTGAGGTCGACGAAGTTGACGATGTTGTCGCCGTTGGTGTCGGCGGTGAGCGAGCAGCCGGCGGGAGCGATGACCTCGAAGGTGACATCCGTCGGCGTGCCGGGCTTGAAGAGGTTCATCGACGCGGTCGCCGTCTCGGGCGCGGCGTCGGAAGTGAACCAGAACGAGTAGGTCGTGCCCCAGCGCAGCGCGTTGGCGTTCTCGTTGTCCTCGAAGGTCTCGGACGACCAGGTGGCGGCGCCGCCGGCGTCAGAGAAGTCCCAATCGGTGTTGGGGTAGGTGTTGCTGTTGATGCCGTCGCCCGAGTGATAGAAGGGGCTGTGGAAACCGACATCGGTCAGCGTGGCGCCGCCCGTGGGGACGCTCAGGGACTGACCGGAGCGATCGCTGTTCAGGTTGTGGATCGCGTAGGCGTAGGTCCAGGTGCCGTCACCGTTGTCGGTCGCCTTGGACGACACGATGAAGAGGCCTTCGTCGGGGACCTGAACATCCTGCTCGTTGACGGTGGGATCGAAGTCCTGCCACGCGCGGATCGCGGGCATCTGGCGAACGGTGGAACCGATGAACGAGGCCGAGAACGACGAGTTGCTCGAGAACTGCACGCGCCGATAGGACGCGTTGTTGTCCTGATTGCCCGCAGCGGCGTCGTCGGGAGTCACATAGTGGCCCTCGGACCAGTACACGGCGCCCGCGTTCAGCGCAGGGTTGACATCGTCAACATTCACCTGCAGGCGACGGCCGATGGTGGCCGCTGCGCCCGGGCTCGTGAAGGGGTACGGATAGAAGCCGGTGTGCGCATTCACCTGCCACTTCGGGCCGAGTCGGCTTTGCCCGCCGTTCAGACTGGAAGAGTACGGGTCGGAGCAGCCGACACCCAGACGCGATCCTGTGCCCGATGAGAAGCACGGGTTCTGTGCCGTGGCGCAGAGGCTTCCCTGGAGCGCGGTGAAGCCGTGCTTCAGGTGGGACATGCCGATCTGCTGGAAGACGCCGTCCTTGAGGCGGTAGAAGTTCTGCCCGATGACAGGGTGCTGGTTGTTGCCCGAGATCCAGAGGAGTTCGGCGTCGCCGATGTTGCACGAGGTCGTGCCGATCGAATACGCGGCGATGCCGCCCGACACGCCGTAGGTGCCCGGGCCGGTGAGGTCGCCCACGATGACATCGGGGCCGATGCCGCCCCGCTCGCCTTCGTATCCGGTCAGACTGGCGCCCTTCGCGAAATCGTGGAACGAGTCGATCTCGATGCCGGACTTCGCGAGGTCGGCGAGGAGTTCGTTGGCCTTGTCGTGCTCGCCCATCTCGCGCAGCACCATCACCAGCCGGGTGAGCGTCGAGGTGTCGGCGTCGGACTCGAGGAGGGCGCCCTGAATGTCTTCCACCACATTGACAGGCGTCTCGGCGAGCGCGACGGACGAGATCGCCAGCGCGAGGCCGGCGGCGGCATGGAACGCAATACGCATGGAAAAACTCCCTTTGTTGTAATCATGCGCCCGGAAGAGACACAGTGCGGGAAAGCGACACGGAATGCCCCGCGTCACCCGTTGAGGTGAGCGGGGCGGAGATTGATACCGCCCGACTCAGTTGCAGTCGGCGCCGAACTCGGCCAAGACGGCGTTGAGGTCGGAGAAGTTGACTACTTCGTCGCCGTTCACATCGGCGGGGTTGCCCGCGCCGGTCTGGCCGAAGGCGCCAAGCACGGCGTTGAGGTCGACGAAGTTGACGATGTTGTCGCCGTTGGTGTCGGCGGTGAGCGAGCAGCCGGCGGGAGCGATGACCTCGAAGGTGACATCCGTCGGCGTGCCGGGCTTGAAGAGGTTCATCGACGCGGTCGCCGTCTCGGGCGCGGCGTCGGAAGTGAACCAGAACGAGTAGGTCGTGCCCCAGCGCAGCGCGTTGGCGTTCTCGTTGTCCTCGAAGGTCTCGGACGACCAGGTGGCGGCGCCGCCGGCGTCAGAGAAGTCCCAATCGGTGTTGGGGTAGGTGTTGCTGTTGATGCCGTCGCCCGAGTGATAGAAGGGGCTGTGGAAACCGACATCGGTCAGCGTGGCGCCGCCCGTGGGGACGCTCAGGGACTGACCGGAGCGATCGCTGTTCAGGTTGTGGATCGCGTAGGCGTAGGTCCAGGTGCCGTCACCGTTGTCGGTCGCCTTGGACGACACGATGAAGAGGCCTTCGTCGGGGACCTGAACATCCTGCTCGTTGACGGTGGGATCGAAGTCCTGCCACGCGCGGATCGCGGGCATCTGGCGGACGGTCGAACCGATGAACGAGGCCGAGAACGACGAGTTGCTCGAGAACTGCACGCGGCGGTACGACGCGTTGTTGTTCTGGTTGCCCGCGGCGGCGTCGTCGGGGGTGACATAGTGGCCCTCGGACCAGTACACGGCGCCCGCGTTCAGCGCGGGGTTGACATCGTCAACATTCACCTGCAGGCGGCGGCCGATGGTGTTGTTCCCGTGGGGGACGTTCGCGAAGGGGTAGTTGAAGAAGCCGGTGTGTGCGTTGACCTGCCACTTCGGGCCCAGACCGCCCTGCGAGCCGTTCAGACCCGAGCTGTAGGGGTCGGAGCAGCCGGGGCTGAGCTGCGAGCCGCCCGGACCCATGCAAGGGGAGCACAGGCTGCCCGTCAGCGCGAGGAAGCCGTGCTTGAGGTGGGACATGCCGATCTGCTGGAAGACGCCGTCCTTGAGACGGTAAAAGTTCTGCCCGATCACCGGGTGCTGGTTCGTGTTCGAAACCCAGAGCAGACGGAAATCGCCGATGTTGCACGAGGTGGTGCCGATCGCGTAGGCGGCAATGCCGCCCGACACGCCGTACGACGAGGGGCCGGTGAGGTCGCCGACGATGACATCGGGGCCGACGCCGCCCCGCTCGCCCTCATAACCCGGGAGGCGGTTGCCGTTGGCGAAGTCGTGAACCAGATCGATCTCGATGCCCGACTTCGCGAGGTCGGCGATGAGCGCGTCGGCCTGGGCGTGGTCGCCCATCTCGCGGAGCATCATCACCAGCCGGGTGAGCGTCGAGGTGTCGGCGTCGGACTCGACGAGCGCCGCCTTGATGTCGTCGACAACCACGGCGGGCGTGTCGGCGAGGGCGCTGGCGGAGAGCGCGATGGCAAGGCCAGCGGCCGCATGGAACGCAATACGCATGGAACAAACTCCCTTTATTCACGACCCCGGAAACGCGACGGTGTACACAGACAGTAAAACGGAATGCCCCGCGTCACCCGTTGGGGTGAGCGGGGCGTAGCTTGGAACCTTACATGATCCGACTCAGTTGCAGTCGGCGCCGAACTCGGCCAGGACGGCGTTGAGGTCGGAGAAGTTGACGACTTCGTCGCCGTTCACATCGGCGGGGTTGCCCGCGCCGGTCTGACCGAACGCGCCGAGGACGGCGTTGAGGTCGGAGAAGTTGACGATGTTGTCGCCGTTGGTGTCGGCCGTCAGCGTGCAGCCGGCGGGAGCGACAACGCGAGCGGTGATCGAGCCCGAGGTCTTGAAGAACTCGATGGTGGCGTCGACCTCTTCGGGGGCAGCGTTGGACACGAAGGAGTAGTTGTAGGTCGTGCCCCAGCGGAGCGCGTTGGAGTTCGCGCCGAGATCGACGACCTCCCAGAACATGTCAACGCCGCGGTCGGTGGCAGACCAATCGGTGAGGTCCTGAGTGACGCCGCCGACGCCGTCGCCGGAGTGGTACTCAACGCCGTCGAAGGTCATGTTGGAGACCTGCGCGGAGCCGGTGGGCACCGAGAAGGAGCGACCGGCCGCGTCGTTGTTGTGGTTGTAGATGGCGTACTGGTACTCCCAGGTGCCGTCGCCGTTGTCGTATGCGCGGGACGCGACATAGAAGCGGCCGTCGCCCGCGGGCTCGACGATCTCAATCAGGACCTCGTCGTCGATGTCGGCCCACGCCTGGATGGCGGGCCGAGTGCGCTGCGTGCTGCCGACGAACCCGAACTGACCGTTGGAGAAGTAACGGGCCTCGCGGTAGGACGCGTTGTTGCCGCCGTTGCCGGCCGCCGCGTCATCGGGGTGCACATACATGCCCTCGGTGAAGTAACGGACGCTGGGGTCGGTGGTGAGGTCAGCGTCGCGGACCGCAACGCGGCGACCGATGGTGCCGTTGGTGATCGTTCCGCCCTGGAAGGGGTAGGGATAGAAACCGCTATAGGGGTTGACCTGCCAGCGCGGGCCAAGGCCGCCCTGGGAACCGTTGAGCGAGGCGGTGTAGGGATCGGAGCAGAAGATGCCGAGGACCTGCGGGCAGCCGGAGGCGGCGGGCTGACAGGGATTGCCGGGGGTGGCGCAGAGGCCCTGCTGGAGAGCGCAGAAGCCGTGCTTCAGGTGGCCGACGCCGATCTGGTTGAACGAGCGACCGTCGTACTTGTAGATGTTCTGCCCGATGACGGGGTGGTTGTTGTTGTTGGCGGTCCACAGGAGCTGCTGCGTGCCGACATTGCACGAGGTGGTGCCCACGGAGTAGGCGCGCCAGGTCTCGCCGTTGTAAGTCGTGGCGCCGTAGTACCCGACGCCGTTCAGGTCGCCCACGATGACATCGGGGCCGCTGTTGCCCAGCTCGCAGCCGACGCAATCACCGGCGGCGATCTGCGCGCCGGGGACGAGCGCGTCCATGACTTCGGGGCTGAGGGCCATCGCCTCGTCGAGCACGGCCTGCGCCTCGGCGGTCTGGCCGAGGTTCTGGAGCATCGACGCCAGACGCAGACGCGTCGCGACATCCGAAGGATCATGCTCAAGAGCGCCGGCCAGATCCTCAAGGATCGACGGGGTCGGGGTGGTGGATTTCGAATCAGCGGACGCGAAGCCGCAAGCGAACGCGGCGACACCCGCGGCGCTCAGGCCGGCAAGAAAGCGATTTTTCATGATCTGGATCCTTCAGTTCCAAGGTACAAACGGACGCCCCGCGCCTTTCCCGGGGCCTTGCACATGCTACTTCAAGGCGGGCCCACCGCAAGACCAAACTTTCAGCCCGACGGCAAAACTTCTTGCATATTCCGGTAGTGTTTTGATCGGGTTTTTCGGGCCTGTTCGGCCTCAACGCATGCATAAACTGGGCTTTACGCCACCCGATCCGGGCAGGGCCGTGCAATATTCATGAATACCGGACCTGGGGTTGTTGACCGCCGATTTGGCAGCGGCCGCCATATCTCGGGCAACGACCCGCCGTTCCGACTCACTCCGCGGCGCGGAATCGCCGATTTGACCCCTCGGAGGCGGCGCCAAAGTCCGGCGCCGTTCTCGCTTCGATATAGAGGTCACCCAAGGGCTCCTCCGTCGTTCGGCATCCCGATAGCCCCGCGACGCGAACCCTACTGTCATGAGGCTCGTCTTCCCGGACGATCCCCTTCCTTCCCCGACGCGAGGAATGCACCCCTCGCGCCGCATCGCCCCCGCATAGGGAGAGCAGAGATGTTCGAACGCTTCACCGATCGCGCACGCAAGGTCATGGCTCTGGCCAACCAGGAAGCGCAGCGGTTCAACCACGAATACATCGGCACCGAGCACATCCTCCTCGGCCTCGTCAAGGAGGGCTCGGGCGTCGGCGCCAATGTCCTCAAGAACCTCGATGTCGATCTCCGCAAGGTCCGCCTTGAGGTCGAGAAGCTCGTCAAGCCCGGTCCCGAGATGGTGACCATGGGCAAGCTCCCTCAGACCCCGCGCGCCAAGAAGGTCATCGAGTACGCCATCGAGGAAGCGCGCAACCTCAACCACAACTATGTCGGCACCGAGCACCTCCTGCTCGGCCTGCTGCGCGAGCACGACGGCGTCGCCGCCCAGGTGCTCATGAACCTCGGCCTCAAGCTCGAGGAAGTCCGCGAGGAAGTCCTCAACCTCCTCGGCGCAGGCATGGACGCCGACGATGCCGACTCCGTCAAGGGAGGCCCGTCGTCCGGTGATCCCGGCGAAGCGGTCGGCGGCGGCGGCGGCGGTTCCCCCGAGGGCCGGCGCGGTCGCTCCAAGACCCCCGCGCTCGACTCCTTCGGCCGCGATCTCACCGAGCTCGCGAAGGAAGGCCAGCTCGACCCCGTCATCGGCCGCGCTAACGAGATCGAGCGCGTCGTGCAGATCCTCTGCCGCCGCACGAAGAACAACCCCGTCCTGCTGGGCGAGGCCGGCGTCGGCAAGTCCGCCATCGTCGAGGGCCTGGCGCAGCTCATCGTCAGCAACGAGGTCCCCGAGATCCTCGCCGAGAAGCGCCTCGTCGTGCTCGACCTGGCGATGATGGTCGCCGGCACGAAGTACCGCGGCCAGTTCGAGGAGCGCATCAAGGCGGTCATGAACGAGGTCCGCCGCGCCAAGAACATCATCCTGTTCATCGACGAACTCCACACCCTCGTCGGCGCGGGCGGCGCCGAGGGCGCCATCGACGCCAGCAATGTGCTCAAGCCCGCGCTCGCACGCGGCGAGATCCAGTGCATCGGCGCCACCACCTTCGACGAGTACCGCAAGTACATCGAGAAGGACGCCGCGCTGTCACGCCGCTTCCAGCCCATCACCGTCGATCAGCCCAACCCGTCGCAGACCGTCGAGATCCTCAAGGGCCTGCGCGACAAGTACGAAGCGCACCACCGCGTGCACATCACCGACGAGGCGCTCAAGGCCGCCGTCGAACTCTCCGCTCGCTACATCACGGGCCGCGTCCAGCCCGACAAGTCGATCGATGTCATCGACGAGGCCGGCGCGCGCGTCCGACTGCGCTCGATGAGCAAGCCGCCGGACCTCTCCGACCTCGAGGAGCAGATCGAGCGTCTGTCCATCGAGAAGGACGAGGCCGTCAAGGGCGCCGACTACGAGCGCGCCGCGGAACTCCGTGACAAGGCCGAGCAGCTGCGCAAGCAGAAGGAAGAGATGCAGCGCTCGTGGCGCGAGGAGCGCGCCCGCGAGGTTGATGGCACGGTCGATGAGGAAGTCATCGCCGAGGTCGTCAGCAAGATGACCGGCGTGCCGCTCACCCGTCTCGAGAGCGAGGAGGCCCAGCGCCTCATGCAGCTCGAGGCCGAGTTGCACAAGAAGGTCATCAGCCAGGACGACGCCGTCAAGGCGATCTCCAAGGCCCTTCGCCGCGCCCGCGCCGGCCTGAAGGACCCCAAGCGCCCCATGGGCTCGTTCATCTTCGTCGGCCCCTCGGGCGTCGGCAAGACCCTGCTCTCCAAGGCGCTGGCCGAGTTCATGTTCGGTGACGAGGAAGCCCTCATCCACCTCGACATGTCCGAGTACATGGAGAAGCACAATGTGAGCCGCCTCATCGGCGCGCCTCCCGGATATGTCGGCTACGAAGAGGGCGGCCAGCTCACCGAGCGCGTCCGCCGTCGCCCCTACTCCGTGGTCCTCCTCGACGAGATCGAGAAGGCGCACCCCGATGTTTTTAACATGCTCCTCCAGATCATGGAAGAGGGCCGCCTCACCGACTCGTTCGGACGCCATGTCGATTTCCGCAACACCGTCATCGTGATGACCAGCAACATCGGCGCTGACCTCATCAAGGGCGGCGGCGGCGGGTTCGGCTTCGGCAAGCGCGACGATCAGCAGAACTTCGACAGCATCAAGTCGGTGCTCTCGAAGGAGATCGAGCGCTACTTCCGCCCCGAGTTCATCAACCGCCTCGACGAGGTGATCGTCTTCCGTCCGCTGAGCCGCGACGACCTCACCCACATCATCGAACTCGAAGTGGGCAAGGTGTCCAAGCGCCTCGAGGCGACGCACAGCATCTCGCTCGACCTCGATCAGCCCGCCAAGGAGTTCCTGATCGACAAGGGGTTCAACCCCGACTTCGGCGCCCGCCCCCTGCGTCGCGCCATCGGTCAGTACATCGAGGACCCGCTCTCCGAGCAGTTGCTCATGGGCGACCTCAAGGACAAGAGCACCGTCAAGGTGACGCGCAAGGAGGACAAGGAGCACCTCTCCTTCGAGACCATCGCGAACGCCGAGGAGCCCGAGGATTCGTCGAACGGCAAGGCCTCCAAGGCCAGCGCCGGCACGACCTGACCGCCCCACTCCTTCTTGAACAGACCCCCACGCGCCCCGGTGAAAGCCGGGGCGCTTTCATTAATCGTTACGCCGCGACTTCGTCGCGCTCGTCGTCGAGCGCGGGCGCGCCGTCGGCGCTGGCCATGAAGCGCAGGCCGCCCGCGAGGAATTCGTCCAGCGCGGCGTGGACCTCGTGCGGCTCCTTCGCCGTGCGCACCCGCTCCTTCATGGGCTTGCACGGGCCGAGTCGCTTCCCGAACCAGGTGATCCGCCGGCTGATCTGCTTCATCGCGTAACTGTCGTCCCGGAAGACGCGCATCAGTTCGAAGTACCTGCGCACCGTGTCGATCTTCTCGGCCTCGCTCGGCTCGTCGGGCGCAGGATCCATCGTCATGCCCGCCGCCGCGCGCTGCGCGTGCCAGCAATCCCTGAACAACCACGGCGCCGAGAGCGCGCCGCGACCGATCATCACTCCGGCGCAGCCCGTCTCGCGCATCATGCGCAGGCAATCGTCGGGGGTTTTCACATCGCCGTTGCCGATGACCGGCGCCTTCCCGTTCACCGCCTCCACCACGCGGGCGATGCCGTCGAGATGGCACGAGTCGCGGAACTTCTGCTCGGTGTACCGCCCGTGCACGGTGACGGCGACGCATCCCGCTTCGATCAACCGGGGCGCAAGCGACGGCGCGACATCCACGCCCATGAACCACCCGAGCCGCACCTTCGCGGTCAGGGGCACGCGGCCCGAGGATTCTTCCTCAACAGCGCGGGCGACCTTCTCGACGATGCGCAGGGTGTTGCACGGATCGCACAGGAGTTTCGACCCGCCGTCCTTCTTCGTCACCTTGTCGACGGGGCAGCCCATGTTGATGTCCACGACGGTCGCGCCGTGCCGGATGGCCCAGCGTGCGCCCTCGGCGAGGATGTCCCCGTCGCCGCCGTACAACTGCATCCCGACGGGCTTGTCCTCGTCGGTGGTGCGCGCGAGGTCGAGGGATGTGGCCGTGCCGCGCAGCAAGCCCTGGGGCGAGAGCAGATCGGTGCACGCGAGCCCGACGCCGCCCCACGCGCGGGTCACGAGCCGGAACGCGAGATCGCAATACCCCGCGATGGGCGCGAGCATGAGGTTCGATTCGAGCCGAACCGGGCCGATCTGGAGGGGAGTCCCGAGCACGGGGGATTGTTGGCGCCCTCGCCGCTCAAAAGAGAACCCCGGCTGCGCCGCGTGAACGGCGCGCCGGGTGCGCTTGGGGAGTGTCGTTGTCCTCTCTCTCCATACCGAGAGAACTCCGCCGCACTCAGCGACGGCGACGGATGGCGAGGAGACTCCCCGCGAGGGCCGGGAGGATCGCCGTGCCTGGCGTGGGAACGAGGGTGATGTGGTTGAACGCGTTCCAGTCCCAGAAGTCGGGCTGGGCGCCGGGGGGCGGCGTGGGGAAGGTCATCGAGGTCGAGCCCGCCTCATCGAAGCGGATGCCAACGACGCTCCACAGATCGAAGCCCGGATCCTCGTAGAACATCCAGCCGTTCTGGTCCGTCTCGTCAAAGTTGATCCATTGCTGCGACCAGTCGGTGGGAGGCCCCATGAGGAACCACCCGCGCCAGTTGCCGTTCTTGTCAAGGAGTTCGATGGAGAGGTCCCACACGCCGGTCGGCGCGCCGACCCAGAAGTGAACCGATCCGCCGCGCAGGTCGAGCCCGTTCGTGCGGCCCGTCGCCTGCGTCAGATCGAGGTCGAACGCGGCGACCGCGAGATTCTCGCCCTGCATGAGCGGGTTCCATTGCATGACCAGCGAGCCGGGGTGGTTCACGCCGCCCAGCGTCACATCGAGATCAGGCGTGAGCGCCGCCGCGACGAACGCGGTGGTCCCTTGGGTCGCGTAGAAGTCCTGCGCGATGCCCGAAACGGTCGCGGGGTCCCACGGGCGGATGAGCCCGTTCTGCATCGCCTGTGTGAAGGTCATGTCGGTTCCGCCGCCGATCTCGAGGATGGGATTGCCCATGGGCATCCCCGCGAGCGCCGGGGTGGCGAGCGCAGCGCATGCGACAGCCGAGGAAAGCAGTGTTGTATTCATCTCTCGAACTCCTTGACCCGCGGGGTGTGCGACCCACGAGCTGTGTGCGGATCCCGACGCCTTGCGACATTCGCGTGTCGGGTATCCGTCTCAATCCGAAGCCCTCGGCGCGCATGCGCGACGCGCACCGAGGAATAAGGCGGGAGATCGCTCCATCCTCCCTGCGCGCATGCGGCGTTGCCGCCTCCACGAGCGCACCGCCCTCCACGCCCAAGCGTCACCCGGTCGCCGCGCCTCACGCGCGGCCTCGGCAGTGACGCCATATGGGAAAGTATCGTCCTTTACACAACATTCAACAGAGAATTGCACGGGGGTGAAACCCCTTGCTTTCCCGGTGTAATCGTGCATCGCTCGCACGGCTCAGGCGTTGCGCCAACGCGCGAAATTACTCTCGCACACACGCAACGATAAATCAGGGGAAACACCCCATGCGGACAGGTTACGAACTACGGCTGCAAGCGCTGCGCGCTCCACGCGCCGCCCCTGAACGCGATGTCATCCTTGCCCGTCGGAGTCAGTTCACGCGTCCACAACGCGCGGTCGTGGATGCGCCCGTCGCGCCCGATCCATAACTCGGCGCGTTCGGCGTACACCCGGTACCCGCCCCAGTGCGGCGGGCGCGGCAGATCGAAGGCGCGCGATTGCGTCATCGCGTCGAGATCGATCCCGAATCGCGCGATCACATCCACCACCTTGTTCTCCAGCGCATCGCGCGACTCGATCGGCCGGCTCTGGTCGCTCGCCCACGCGCCGATGCGCGACAGTGGGTGACGGCTGGCGTAGTACTCGTCGGCGCGCGCGTCGGGCACGCGACTCACCGGGCCCTCGATCCGGATCTGTCGGTCCATGTCGTCCCAGTGAAACAGCAACGCCGCGTACGGGTGGGCGGCCAGCGCGTCTCCCTTGCGGCTGCGCGTGTTGGTGAAGAACTCGACATACCCCGCGGCGAGATCCACCCCGCGGCACAGCACGATCCGCGCGCCGGGCCGCCCGTCGGCGTCCACCGTCGCCAGGGTCATCGCGTTGGGGTTGGGCTGGAGGTTCTTCGCGGCCGCCTCCGCGATCCATTCCTCGAGCGCGGGGAGCGGATCAGCGGGCAGCGGCTCGGTGAGCCACTTGCGGACGGCGTCTTCGTTCCCGGGATTGGTCGGCGCGAGTGTGCTCATTGCGTCATCGTAGAACCGCGTTCGCACGGTCTCAGCCGCCTTGCACCATCAGGTAGGATGTGAAAATCCTGGCGCATCACTCGACGCACGGACGCTCGACGCCATGATCCCCGCCCCACACGACGAGGCGGAGACCGAATGCTCGGATCAGAGACGAACGGAATCGGAACCGATCGCGCACGCAAGGCGAGGCGTCAGGACGCCGCGCGCCAGTCCGTGGGCAAGCTCTTCGACCGACAGCCGCCCCAGTCGGCCGAGGCCGAAATGGCCCTTCTCGGGTCGATCATCCTCGATCCCAAGGTCACAGGGGACATTCTCCACCTCGTCACCTCCGGCCGCGCGTTCTACGCGGACGCCCACGGGGCCATTTTCGACGCCCTTCTGGCCGCTTACGACCGTCACGACGCGGGCGACCTGGTCCAACTCGCCGAGGCGCTGAAAGACGCGGGCGTGCTCGAGCAGGTGGGCGGGGTCGAGTACCTCGTCCAACTCGCCGAGAGCGTCCCCTCCGCCGTCAACGCGCCGTATTACGCCAAGATCGTGGCCGACAAGGCGAAACTCCGCGACCTCATCGACGCCGCCAGCCAGATCCTCTACGACGCCTACCACGCGGGTGAACTCGGGCCGGACGGCGCCCGCGAGGTGCTCGATGTCGCAGAGCAGCAGATTTTCGAGATCGCCCAGTCGAACGACTCCACCGATCCCCAGCGGCTGAGCGAACTCCTCCACGAGGCGATGGAGATCCTCGAAGCCAACCAGGGCGTGGGCGTCACGGGCGTGGGAACGGGCTTCCACGAGCTCGACAACATGCTCAGCGGGTTCCAGCGCGGCGAGATGATCATCATCGCCGCCCGCCCCTCCATGGGAAAGACCGCCCTCGCGCTCAACCTTGCCGAGGGCATCGCGATGAGCGGCGACAACGGCAAGCCCTGCCCGGTCGCGGTCTTCTCGATGGAAATGAGCAAGCAGAGCGTGACCCAGCGACTCATCGCGGCGCGCTCGGGCGTCGATTCCCACCGCCTGCGCACCGGGCAACTCCACGAGGAGCACTACCGCCAGATCGTGCGGGCCTGCGGCGAACTGGCCGAGGCGCCCATCTACATCGACGACACCCCCGCGATGACGATCCTCCAGATGCGCTCCCGCGCGCGGCGGCTCGTCGCCCAGCACGGCGTGAAGTGCGTGATGATCGACTACCTCCAGTTGATGACCTCACCGGGCGCCGCCCGCGAGAGCAGGCAGGTCGAGGTCTCCACCATCTCGCGCGGCGTGAAGGCGCTGGCGCGCGAACTGGATATCCCCGTCGTGTGCCTGGCGCAGTTGAACCGCGGCGCCGAGCAGCGCGAGGGCCACCGCCCGCGCATGAGCGACCTGCGCGAATCGGGCTCGATCGAGCAGGACGCCGATGTCATCATGCTCCTCCACCGCGAGGCGTACTACCACCAGGCCGACCCGGCGTGGATGGAAGAAAACGAGGACAAGGAGAACCTCGCGGAACTGATCATCGCGAAGCAGCGCAACGGCCCGACGGGCGTGGCGCGCATGGAGTGGGAGGCGGCCACCACGCGATTCAAGAACTACTCGGGCGGGTACGACAACGGGTACTCCCCCACTTCCCCGGCCGAACACCGCAACGGTTCCCACGGCGGCGCCGGGGGCGGGAGCGCCGATCAGTTCACCAACCAGCACGCGATCGAATCGAAGCCCAAGGGGGGGATGGCCGGGTACATCCCGGCGTCGTCGGACCAAGGCCCGGCGGGCGACGAGCGCAACGGCGGCGGGCCGGATGTCGACCCGTGGGACGACGCGGGCGATCTGCCGATCTGAGCCGGTCCGATCTGATCAGAGCCCGGGGCGCAAGCACCGGGCGCGGACGCGCCTCACTGACCAAACAGCACATACCTCGCTGCATCGTGGACCGAACGGTCGTCCCACAGGTAACGCGTGCTCCCGTGATGCGTCCAGAATCGTTGACGCGTTTCAAGTTCCGGGAACGACCGGAGTGCGCGCGTGGCCCATGACTTCAGTTCGTGCATCACCCGCTCTGGCTCGGCGTTGCGCCATCCAACAACGCAATGGATGTGGTTTGACCGGACATTCAGCGCGACCAGCGGCCAAGCCCGCACCTCACAATGCCTCCGGATGATGGCGTCGACCGCGTCGCGCATCGGTTGGTCGAGCGCCAGGGGCGGCTCCAGAAGCCGGCCGTCCAATCGTGCGCGTTGGAATCGGTCCGGCGCGATCGGCTGCGTCCCGAAGGCGTTGTGGTGGTCGTCGGCGGAGCCGCGCTCGTCGCCGTGGAGCCATGTCCCGTAGGTGGTCCAGGTGAGCAGGAAGGCCCGCGGGTTGCTCATCGACGGATTGTGCCAGATTGAGCGCCGCCGCGCCCGGTGCTTGCGCCCCGGGCTCTGATCGGAACGCGTCCGGTGGAATGGGAGCAACCGGAAGCGCCTCGTCGCCGAGTCCCGTGCTTGCGCCCCGGGCTCTGACCGGAACGGCTCTGATCGGATTCGGCCGGAATTGCCGATAGTCCCTGCACGGAATGTTGCGCTCGGGCCATGTCATCGCGATCGCCACCCTGTGCCTGCTCTGTCTGGGCGCGGTTATGGTCAAGTCGGCCGAGATGTCGGTGCGCTCCGATGCCGCCGTGACTTTCGGGTCGATCGCGACCAGCGTTTCCGCGAAGCACATGCTCGTCGCGCTGGCGTGCATGGCGATCTGCGCCCTGCTGCCCATCGAGCGGTTGCTGCCCATCTCGCGCGTCGGGGCGCCGTGGGGCTTCCCGATGCACCGCGTCGCGGTGCTCCTGACCATCGCGTTGGTCGGCGTGCTGGCGCTCGTCTATGTGCCGGGCATCGGCCGCGAGGCCAACGGCAGCCACCGCTGGATCAAGATGCCTGTCTTCGGCAGCGCCCAGCCCTCCGAGTTCGCCAAGTGGGGCTTGGTGGTCCTGCTCGCGATCCACCTCGCGTGGCAAGGCCCGCGCATCCGCTCGTTCCCCCGGCTGATGGTCACGCTCGTGCCGATCGGGCTGCTGGCCGGGCTCGTGATCCTTGAGGACATGGGCACGGGCGTGCTGATGCTCGTCGTCGCGGGGACGATGCTCCTCGCAGCGGGCGCGCGGATCTGGCATCTGATGCTGTTCGTCCCCCCGGCGCTGGCCGGGCTCGGTTTCGCGCTCATCACCAGCCCGTACCGCGTGACCCGCCTGCTTACCTTCCTCGATCCGTACGCCGACCCTCAGGGCGCCGGCTACCACATGATCCAGTCGATGGTCACGGTCGCGGGCGGCGAGGGCTTCGGCCGAGGGCTGGGCTTCGGCCTCCAGAAGTTCGGGTACCTCCCCGAGCAGCGCACCGACTTCCTCTTCGCGGTGATCTGCGAGGAACTGGGCATCGTGGGCGCCGTGCTCATCGTCTCGCTCTACATCGCGATCCTGTGGTCGGGGCTGTCGATCATGAAGCGCCTCCCCCGCGCGACCCCCGAGGGCGCCGCTGCGCGGCTGCTGACGCTGGGCATCCTGATGACCATCTGCGTGCAGGCGGCGATCAACATCGCCGTGGTCACGGGCGTCGCGCCGACGAAGGGCATCGCCCTCCCCTTGCTCAGCGCGGGCGGGACGGGGTGGATCCTCACCGCGTCGTGCCTGGGGCTGCTCATCGCGCTCGACCGACGCGTCGCGTACGACACCACCGAGCCGGTCATGTTCACCGCAGAGACCGCGAAGGGCGCAGAGATCGGGGGAGCGACTTCCCTCCCACGCAATGGGAGGGGTGACGGGGATGGACTAGCCGCGTACAACGACGACGCGCCGCTCATCACGATCCGTCGCGTTGAGCCCACCCGCCACAAGGCGGCGTCGTGAGCGGCTTTCCCGAGCACCGCACGGTGATCTTCGCGGGCGGCGGCACGGGCGGGCACCTCTACCCCGCGCTGGCCATCATGGAACGCCTGCCCGACGATGTCGGCGCCGTGTTTCTCTGCTCCTCGCGACCGCTCGACGCCGAGATCCTGCGCAAAGCCGCCGTCGAGTTCGTCCCGCTGAGCGCCACGCCACCGGGAATAAGCCCGAAACGCGCGTTCTCGTTCGTGTCGTCGTTCGCGGGATCGTTCCGCGCGGCAAAGGAAACGATCGAACGCCGCGCGTCGCGCGGGGCCGTGGCGATGGTCGCCATGGGCGGGTTCGTCTGCCCCCCCGCCACGCTGGCGGCCCGCAAACTCCGCGTGCCCGTGACGCTGGTGAACCTCGACGCCGAGCCGGGCAAAGCCAACAAATTCGTCGATCGGTTCGCCGCGGCGGTGTTCACGACTGCTGACGGCCCGGCCGTGCCGCGCAACTGGGCGCGCGTGGGCCCGATCCTGCGCAAGAGCATCCTCGTAAAGTCAACGCACGCCAAGTCGCGCGCCGCTCTGGGGCTCGACGCGAACCTGCGCACGCTGTTCGTCTCGGGCGGTTCGCAAGGCGCCGGGAGCATCAACGAGGCGATGGCCTCGCTGGTCCAGACGCACGGCGATCTCTTCAAGGGATGGCAGGTGTTCCATCAGGCCGGTCCGGGGAGAGGCGGCGACGAATCGCACATCGCCCCACTGCGCGATGCGTACGCGAGCGCAGGGATCCCGGCGAAGGTCGTGCCGTTCTGCGACGCGATGGGACACGCCTGGAACGCGGCGGACCTCGCGCTCTGCCGCAGCGGCGCCGGGACCGTGGCCGAAGTGCTGGGCACCTCCACGCCGGCGATCTTCATGCCGTACCCGTACCACAAAGACGAGCACCAGCGCAAGAACGCGCAGCACCTGGCGGCGGCGGGCGGCGCGGTGATCCTCACCGACAACATCGACACGGACAAGAATGTGATCGCGCTGCGCACCACGCTCGGCGCGCTGCTGAAGGATCAGAAGACGCGCGACGCGATGCGTCATTCCCTGCGCACGCTCGCGCCCACGGACGGCGCCGCGCTGGTCGCGAACAACATCGTGTGGTGAAGAGCGTCGCCCTCCCCTGCCCCTCCCACAGGTGGGAGGGGTTCAGTTCTGTCCCCATTGCCCATTGCGCATTACCTACTGCCTACTGCCGTAGTTCTTCAACCAGTGCACGACCTGCTTGCCGACGGCGTCCATCTCGAGATTGACGCTGTCGCCCTCGCGCAGGGCGTGGAGCGTGGTCTTCTCGAGCGTGGTCGGGATCAGCGCCACCTCGACATGCGCGGGGGTGAGCGCGGCGATGGTGAGCGACACGCCGTCGATGCAGATCGAGCCCTTGGGCGCGGTGAACTCCATGAGATCGGCGGGCGGCTCGACGCGCAGGCGCCAGTCTTCGGGGTTGTCTGAGACGGTCGTGACAGTGGCGACGCCATCAACATGGCCCTGCACGATGTGCCCGCCGAGGAGATCGTTCGGGCGGCACGCGCGTTCGAGGTTCACGCCGCTGCCGACACTCAACGCGCCGAGTTTGGTTTTCTTGAGCGTCTCGACGATGACATCGAAGCGCATCGGCTCGCCGCGTTTCATCGGCTCGGCGAGGGTGAGGCACACGCCGCTGACGCTGATGGACTCGCCCGGCTCGGGCGTGTGATCCCAGCGGTTGGCGTCGACGACGAGGCGCACGCCGAAGGGGCGTTCCTCGATCGCCGCGATGCGGCCGACGGCCTGGACGAGTCCGGTGAACATGGGGGTTGGTCTCAGTGCCTGAAGTGGCGCACGCCGGTGGTCATGCAGGTGACGCCGCGCTCGGCGCAGAGGGCGAAGGTCTCGTCGTCGCGCTTGCTGCCGCCCGGGTGGATGAGCATGGTCACGCCCGCGTTGATGAGGATCTCGGGGCCGTCCTTGAAGGGGAAGAAGGCGTCGGAGCAGCCGATGGCGCCCTGCGCGAGGTCGCCCGCTTTCTCGACGGCGACGCGGCACGAGGTCATGCGGTCCATCTGCCCTGCGCCGGCGCCGAAGAGGCGCGCGAAACGCGGGCGATCGACCTCGACGCCGCCGATCGCGACGGCGTTGCTCGCGAGGTGCTTGCAGATCGTCCACACCACCGCCGCCTGCGCGAGACGATCGGCGCCCGGCTCGGGCCCGGCGGCGTGGGTCCACTGCTCGGGCGAGGCCATGCGGATGTCGCGGTCCTGCACGAGCATGCCGCCCGGGATGGAGGTGTAGTTCACCTTGCGCGCCGCGCTGCCGCTGCGCTCGCCCGTGGCGAGCAGCCGGACATTCGCCCATTTCTCGCGCAGAATCGCGAGGGCGCGGTCGTCGAACTCGGCGGCGACGATCACCTCGAGGAAGACCGCTTCGTTCACGAGGAACTCTGCGGCCTTCTCGTCCATCGCGCGGTTGAGCGCGAGGATGCCGCCGTAGGCCGCGATCGGGTCGCCCTTGAGCGCCAGTTCGACGGCGTCGGCGGGCGTGTTGGCGGCGCCGGCGCCGCACGGGTTCTTGTGCTTGATGATCGCGGCGCCGACGCGTGTGTCATCGAGGCGGCGCAGGTCTTTGACGAGTTCGAGCGCGGCGGACGCGTCGGCGATGTTGTTGTACGAGAGCGCCTTGCCGTGGAGTTGCCGCGCGTTGACGACGGTCGGACCGGTGCTGCTCGGGTCGCGGTAGAGCGCGGCGTCCTGATGCGGATTCTCGCCGTAGCGCAGGTCCTCGACCTTGGTGTAGGCCATGCGCAGCGCGTCGGGGAAACCGCCCGGCGCGCGGCGTCCGAGGAACGCGGCGATGGCGGCGTCGTATTCGGCGGTGCGCGCGAAGACGGCGGCGGCGAGTTCGGCGCGGAGGTTGAGCGGCGTCGCGCCGTCGTGCGCGTCGAGCGCGTTGATCACGCGGTCGTAGTGCCTGGGGTTGGGCACGACGGTGACATACTGGAAGTTCTTGGCGGCCGAGCGGAGCATGCTGGGCCCGCCGATGTCGATGTTCTCGATCGCTTCGCTCTGACTCTTGCTCGGGTCGGAGGCGACGCGCTCGAAGGGATACAGGTTCACGCACACGAGGTCGATGGGCGCGATCCCGTGCTTGGTCATGGCCTCGGCGTGGGCCGGGTCGTCGCGGACGGCGAGCAGCCCGCCGTGAACCTTGGGATGGAGCGTCTTCACGCGGCCGTCCATGATCTCGGGGAAGCCCGTGACCTGATCGATGGGGATCACCTGAATGCCCGCCTCGGCGAGGGCCTTGGCCGTGCCGCCCGTGGAGATGATCTCGACCCCCCGGGCCGCGAGGGCCTTCACGAAGGGGATGAGGTCGGTCTTGTCGGAGACCGAGACGAGGGCGCGGCGGATGGGGACAAGGTCTGGCATGGGGGAAGATAGGCCCGGAAATGCCCGCCGCAAGAGGTCGGGTGGCATGGTGCATCCGAAGGAGGCGCCATGTGCCTGCGCGTGGCGCCCGCTTCGCGTGCACCACGGCACCCTACGAGGGGGCCGCCTCAACCCGCTTCGACGAGGCCGTCGGCGAGGCGGACGACCCGGTCGGCGCGTTCGGCGACGCGCTCGTCATGGGTGACCATCACGATGGCCTGATTGAGCGTCTCACGAAGGCCCACGATGGCGTCGAGGATCGACTCGCCCGTGGTGCGGTCGAGGTTGCCCGTGGGTTCGTCGGCGAGGAGCGCGGCGGGCTGGTTGATCAGCGCCCGGGCGATGGCGACGCGCTGGCGTTCGCCTCCCGACAGTTCCACGGGGCGGTGGCGCAGGCGGTTGCCCAGCCCGAACGCGTCGAGCAATTCTGCGGCGCGGGTGCGCGCCGCGGGCATGTCCGCCTTGGCGGCCATCGCGGCGATGATCACATTGTCGAGGACCGTGAGTTCGGGGAGCAGGTGGTAGAACTGGAAGACGAACCCGACCTGCCGCGCGCGGAAACGGTCGAGTTCGAGCCGGCTCATGGTCGAGAGCGGCGTTCCTTTGAAGAGGATGTCGCCCTTGCGCTTGTCGGGGCGGTCGAGCCCGCCGAGCAGATGGAGGAGCGTGGACTTGCCCGAACCCGAAGCGCCGAGGACGGCGACCCACTCGCCCGGCTTGATGTCGATGCTGGCGCCGCGCAGCACGGGCACATCGACGCGTCCCAGGCGATAGGTCTTGTGGACATCGCGCGCGGCGAGGAGGGTGTCGGTGGCGGTGATGGTGGCGCTGCTCATTCGAACCTCAGCGAGCGCACGGGGTCCATGTTGGCGGCCTTGAGCGCCGGGATGAGCGCGCCGAGCACGCTGGCCAGCACTCCCGACACTAGCACGATCACGACCTTGGTCGTGTCGAGTTCGCTGGGAATCTTGGGGAAGTGGTAGATCGCAGGGTCCCAGACATAAATCCCGAACGCCTTGCCCAGCCACTCGTGGATCGGGTTGATGTTCAGCACGATGAGCGCGGCGAGCGAGCCGCCCAGGATCGCGCCGATCACGCCGATCGCGGCGCCGTAGAGCAGGAACAGCCCGGCCACGCCCCGGCGCGTCGCGCCGACGGCGCGGAGCACGCCGATGTCCTTGGTCTTCTCGCTGACGATCGACCAGAAGATCGCGAACACAAGGAAAACCGCGGTCAGCGAGATGAACGCAAACAGCGTAAGGACGAGGGAGATTTCCTTCTTGACGGCCGCGATGAACGACGCGATGCCCGGGCGCTCGTCCCAGGTCTTGATGCTCGGGAACGGCGGGACCTGCCCCTGCCTGCTCTCGGCGAACGCGCCGTAGATGTCCTGCGCGGCGCGTTTGGCCTCCTGCGCATCCACGCCGTCGGCGGCCTTGATCATCACGCTCGACACGCGCGGCGGATCGTCTCCGATGATCTCCGGTTCGTCAACGACCGCCCACGGCTCGTCGGCCGGAGGTTCCACGCGCGCCGCCTTGCCCATGCGCAGCATTTCCTGGAGCGCGTCGAGCCGGACGAGCACGGTTCCCGAGTCGATGTCGTGGAGCCCGCTTTGGAACTGGTTGACGACGGGGAACGCGCGGGCCTGCACATCGATCGCGGCGCCGCGCTGAGAGATGGGCAGCACGCTGATCGTCACGCTGTCGGACCCGATGTAGAGCCATCGCGTGGGCTCATAGAACTGTCCCTCGGCGTTCCAGTGCACGAGGTCGGCGACGAACATGCCCAGCACGGCGGCGGCGACGGGTTTGCCCGTGTCGAGACTGGTGGTCGTGAGCGTCTTGGCCTCGTCGTACAACTCGGGGTTGACATGGAGGCGCGGGTCGTCGTCGGGCGAGAAACGGACGACGCCGTCGTCGTCGATGGGTTTGGGCGCGCCTTCGAGGGGCTTCCAGTAGATGGTGGAGTCGTACCCGGTGACGGCGTCGTACGACTCGGGCTCGACGCCGATCACGCGGATGAGGTGCGTGAGGTTGTCGCGCGGGGTCGCGAGCAACGCGGGGGATTCGAGCACTGGAGTCGCGGCGGCGATGCGCGGGTCGGTCTCGAGGTCCTCGATGAGTTCCTGGTAGTACGCGAACCCGCTGACGGGCCCGGCGATGGAGACATCGCCGAACAGCGTGCCGCCCGAGCGGAGGAGCATCGAGAGGAACCCGCCCATGACGCTCCAGACGATGAGGACCATCGCGGTGCACAGACAGACGGCGAGGACCGCGAGGAGCGGCATCACCTTGCTGGTCAGGTAGCGTCGTGTGAGGAGTGACTGGTACATCCGGCGCGGATGGTAGCGGACGGAGGGCAACAGGGAGCGGGCGAGAGGCAGCAGACATGAACCGAGAGGAAGGCCTCTTGCCGTCTACTGCGTCGCTTCGGACGAAACGCCCAGGCGGATGTTGGAGATCCCGGCGCGGGCGGCGGCGTCGTGGACGAGCACGACATCCTGATACGGGACATCGCGCGCCGGCGCGACGACGACGATCACCGACGAGTCGAACCCCGCCTTGACGAGGTCGTCGAGCCGCTGGGCGACCTCGGCGATGGAGACATTCACGAGCCCCAGCCCGTTGACGACGGTGCGCCCGCCGGCGCCGACCGTCAGCCGAAGGAATGCGCGCGAGGCGGGCGCGCCCTGCGTGGGTTCGGGCGGGTTGGGGTTGTTCAGCGAAGACGACGACGGACTTGTGTTCGTGGTCTCGGGCGGGGGCGTGCCGGTTCCAAGGAACTGCTCGGCGGCGGCGAGGCCCATCGCGCCCATGAAGAAGATCAGGATGACGAGCACGACATCGACCATCGGGGTCATGTTGAGCCCGATGGCGCCGCGTCTGCGGTACCGGCGGCTGCGTCGCGCGCTCATTGCGCCGACTCCGTGACCAGGCGGAGCCGCGCGACGCCCGCGAGGGAGACGGCGCGCACGGCGGGCTCGACGGCGCCGTAGGTCAGTTCTCGCGAGGCGCGGAGTTGCACGACGATCTCGGGGTCTTTGGCGCGCATGCGCTCGACGAGCCGGCGGATGCCCGCCTCGTCGATGTCCTGGCTCTGCACGCGGTACGACGCGCGGCCGGAGCCGTCGGCGCTGGCGACGGCGTTGATGGTCAGCACCTCGGCGCCCGCGGTGGGCTCACCGGCGACGCTGAGCGGGAGCGGGACCGCCTCGTAGTCGTCGTTGAGGAACGAGCCGACCATGAGGTAGAAAATGATGAGCACCATGACGATGTCGATGAGCGGCACGACATTGACATGGCCCGTATCGCTGTGACCGTGATGACGCAGGCGGCGTCGGGGCACTGGTCAGTTGTTCCCCGCCGGGTTGGGCGCGTTCTGCGGGCGCGGCGCGGGCTGCTGGGGCTGATTCATCGCGCCGGGCGATTGCATGGCGATCGCGGAGATCTGGTCCATGACATCGGTGCTGAGCATGGAGCCCTTGGCGCAGAGGCGGTCGAGTTTCTCGCGGAACAGGCCGTACGCGAGCAGCGCGGGGATCGCGAGCATGAGCCCGAGAAAGGTGTGGAAGAGCGCCTTGGAGATGCCCGTCGAGAGTTGGGCGGCGGCGGCCTGCCCGCCGGTCTCGCCGATGGCGGTGAAGGCGATGATCATGCCCCAGACGGTGCCGACGAGGCCCAGCAGCGGCCCGAGGTTGCCGATCACGCCGAGGAGTTCGATCTCCTTGAACCGGCGCGCGGTCTCGTTGTCGGCGGCCATCTCGGTGGACTCGTGGATGCCCAGCGGGTTGGTGCGCAGTTTGGGGAGACTCTCTCGGAGCACGCGGCTCATGAACGAGTCGTCCTCGTTGACGAACTGCTGAAGATCGGCCCAGCGGCGCTCGGCGACGGCGCCCTGGATGATCTCGGTGGCGTCCGCCGGCAGCACGACGCTCGCGCGGAGAGTGATGAGCGAGCGGACGATGATCGCGAGCGCGACGATCGAGCCGAGCACGATGAGGATCGTGAACAGGTCGAAGGACTGCGAGAAGAGCGACCAGATGCTGGTCCCCCCTGCCGCATCGGCGGGCGCGTCCTGCGCGAGCGTGAGAGCGATGGTCACCGGCGAATGCAAAGGAGCGGCTCCGATCCGGAATGGCGCCCGGCGGTTCGGGCGGGAATGGGCGGCGTTTCAACGAGACGGGCAGAGGGTACCGTCGCGATACGCAGAAGGTGCGGCGAGGGGTGCGTCGGTGTGACTATCGGCGTTCGCCCGTGACGGGGTTGTGCCAGATGCGCCCGTCGCGCGCGAGGAGTTCGTCGCTGCTCTGAGGCCCCCACGAGCCGGGCTCGTAGGTCTCGATGCCGTCGCGGAGAGCCTCGCTCTCGAGGAGCGGCTGGCAGACTTCCCAGGCGCCCTCGACCTCCTCGCGGTGCTTAAAGAGGAAGCGGTCGCCGCGCATGGCGTCGAGGATGAGCGGGCCGTAGGCCTCGACGGGCTTGGCGCCGAAGGCCTCGGAATAGTCCATGTCCATCTTGGCGCTCTCGATGCGGAACCGCGCGCCGGGGACCTTGGTCTCGAAGCGGAGGGAGATGCCCTCATCGGGAGCGATGTTGATGATGATGCGGTTGGGGGGCCTGGTCCCGCCCTTGGCGAAGGGCTCGTCGGCCTTGAAGAGCCAGTCCGGGGGTTGCTTGAACTGGACCACGATCTCGGTGAGTTTGCGCGCCATGCGCTTCCCGGAGCGGAGATAGAACGGCACGCCCGCCCAGCGCCAGTTGTCGATGTGGCACTTCATCGCGCAGAAGGTGTCGGTGTGCCGCGCGGGATCGACGCCCTTCTCGTTGACATACGCCGGCTCGTCGCCGTGCGCGCCGTAGCGGCCGATGGCGGCGTACAACTGCGCCTCGTCGGGGCGGATCCGCCGCGCTGATTCGAGCACCTTGATGCGCTCGCGGGCCAGCGCGTCGGCGTGGGCCGCGCTGGGCGCCTCCATCGCGACGAGCGTCATGACCTGCACGAGGTGGCTCTGCAGCATGTCGCGCAGCGCGCCCGACTCGTCGTAGTACGAGGCGCGGTCCTCCACGCCGATCGACTCGGCGGCGGTGATCTGCACATGGTCCACGCAATCGCGGTTCCAGATCGGCTCGAAGATCCGGTTGCCGAAGCGGAACACGAGCACATTGCGCACGAGTTCCTTGCCCATGTAGTGGTCGATGCGGTAGATCGCATCCTCGTCGAATGCGCGGCCGAGGGCGCGGTTCAGCGAGCGCGCCGACTCAAGGTCATAGCCGAAGGGCTTCTCGACGATGATCCGACGCCACGGCGCCGCCGTGCGATCGACCGCGCACCAGCGCTTGCTCTCGCCGACCAATCCCTCTTCCGAGAGGTGGGAGACGATGGGCTTGTAGAGCGAGGGCGCAACCGACAGGTAGAACAGAACATTCGGCTGGGCGGACGCCGCGTTGACCCCGCCCCGGATGTCGTGCTGGAGGGCGAGCTGCTCGACGCGCTCCTCCAGAGCGCGGAAGTCCTCGGCCTTGGCGGCGTCGAGGGGCTGGTAGTGCAGACGCCTGGAGAAGCGGTCCCACTTGGCGTCCTCGAATGCGCTCGCGTGCTCTTTGGCGCCCTTGAGGAGACGCTCGCGGAACTCCGCGTCGCTGAAGGGGGTGCGCGAGCAGCCGACGACCGCGAAGGACTCGGGGAGCGAGCCGTCGCTGAACATGTCGAAGAGGGACGGGATGAGTTTGCGTTCGGTGAGGTCGCCCGAGGCGCCGAAGATCACCAGCACGCAGGGCTCGGGATGGGTCGCGACCGGTTGATGGGGCATCGGGCGCATCGTGGGCGATCGGAGGGCGGCGGTCAAACGGCGGGCGTCTCAAAACAGTGTGGGCCGACACATGTTCATGTGTTCTGTGTTTGGTCGGTTTTACGCCGCCCCCGCGACCGGTAGGTTTCCCCGCATGGGCACGACATCCACGCCCGGGGGCGTTCCGGTTCGTTCCTCCACTCGCGGCGGTCGGGGCGGCTTCACCATGGTCGAAGCGCTCGTCGTTATCGCGGTGATCGCGCTGCTGATGGGCGTGCTGCTCCCGATGATCGGCGCGGCGAGGGGCGCGGCGCGCACGGCGAAGTGTCTCACCCAGCAGAAGACGCTCCACAACGAGACCTTCGCGTGGGCCGTCAGCAACAAGGACGAACTCCCCGGGCTCAACACCACGGGCAAGCGCTACCTCAGCCACTCGACCATGGCCGAGTTGTGCGGCGACACCTCCCCCACCACTCCCACCAGCGTGTTCGACTGGATCAGCCCGATCCTCGGCAACTCGATGGGCTTCAGCGCCAACCGCGCGCAGCGCACGGCGGAGATCTTCGAAAAACTCGGCTGCCCGGAGGCCGGCACGATGAACACCGCGCTGTGGGGGCCGGCGGGCGTGCCCGATTACGCGGACTTCGACGCGATCCAGAGCACGACGGGCTTCCGGCAGATCAGTTACCTCTCGCCAGCGTCGTTCCACCTGCTGGGCAAGCGCGAATCGGGGGGCAGCCCGTGGTCGTCGTCGAGCGGCGGGTGGCATTATCCGTATCGCGGGCCGGTGACGACGCCTCCCGGGTATAAGCCGCGCGCCAGCAGGATCGGATCACCCGCGCTGAAGATCTGGGTGGCCGACGGCACGCGGTATGTCGCGGCGCCGGATGTGCTCGACTTTGATGTGAACCCCCGGCCGTTCTTCTACGGCTCGTTCACGACCAGCGGGCCGATCTATGTGGGCTCGACCGCCTACGGGCAGGACCCGAGCCAGGTGGAGTTCCCGGGTGGACAGACCGCCGAGCGCGTCCTGCCGCGCAGCGTGTACCCCCACAACGAGCGGCTGAGTTTCCGTCACAACGGCAAGATCCACGCCGCGTACTTCGACGGGCACATCGGCTCGATGGACGAGGTGCAGGCCCGGACCGACGCGACGCCCTGGTACCCCAAGGGGAGCGTCTACACGGGGATCCGCGGGACGACCGACTCGCAGGCGTTTCACGCCGAGGGCGAGGTGCTGAACTGAGGGGGGACGAGCGCCGGGCTCAGTCGCAAGGCACGCCGAAGTTGGAGAGCACGGCGTTGAGGTCGGACAGCGGCGCCGTGTTGCCGGCGTCTTCGCGCGGGACGAGGGAGCGCCTCCTGCGAGAGAGCCCGATCTCCCTCGCTTGACCGTCTGCGCGAGGTGCTTGATACTCCAACCCCTCCGGGCACGGACCGGCGACCACGACCTTTCACCGAACGGATGTACCGAGATGTCTCAGACGATGCGAAACGCCCTCGTGATTCCCGGGATCCTGACGGCGGCGACGCTGTTCGCGGCGGCCACGGTCGGCTGCAAGTCTTCGGGCTCGGCCGACGCCGATTCGACCCGCGACGGCGAGTACCGCCCGCTCGTCAGGGAGAGCGACATCGACCTCGGGCCGTACGAGCGGCTGGGCTACCGCATCCAGTGGAAGGGCCTGCCCGTGGTCTCTCGGCGTGAGTCGCCCAAGTTCGCGGATGTCTTCGGCGACCGCGTGGTCTTCCAGGACACGGGCAACACCATGACGGTGATGGACGCCGGCACGGGGCGGAACATCTGGGCGAGCGAGATCGACAACCCCACGGCGCGGTTCATCGGCAACTCCCGGGTGGGCAACACGGTCTACAGCGCGTCCGACAACGAACTCTTCGAGCTCGACATCAAGACCGGGAATCTGGTGCAGCGCCACGATCTGGCGATCGTCTGCAACACCGGCCCGCTCATCATCGACAACATCGCGATCTTCGGCGGCTCCTCGGGCGAGGTGCTCGGGCACAACCTGCACAGCACCTACAAGCAGTGGGGCTATCAGCTGAACGGCGTCATCACCTCCCGGCCCGTCGAAGTGACGGGCGTGGTGGGCACGGTGAGCCAGCGCGGCGAGATCGTGTTCTTGAACCCGGCCAACGGCCAATCGACGGGCATCGGCGAGATCTTCTCCGGGCTGGTCAACAACCCGGTCGAGGGCGACGGGCTGTTCTTCGTCGCCAGCACCGACCAGTCGATCTACGCGTTCAACCCCAACAACGGCCGCGAGGTCTGGCGGGTGCGCACGCCCCAGCCGATCGTCGATCAGCCGGCGTTCATCGACGGGAAGCTCTATGTGAATATCCCCGGGCAGGGCATGACCCAGTACGCCGCGGGCTCCGGCACAATGTTGTGGCAGGCCAAGGGCGTCGGGGGCCGGGCCCTGGGCAAGGTGCACGGCCGCATCCTGACCTGGGACGGCGAGCGGGCGGTGCTCCTCGACGAGGACCGGGGAGAGACGGTCGAATCGGTCACGCTGGGGAATGTCTTCCGGATGGTGATGAGCGCGCCGGTGGACGGCGACCTGTACGCCGTCATGCGTGACGGGTGGGTCGAGAAGCACTCTCCCCGCCGCTGACCTCCGCCGAACGGCCCGAAGTGGGGAGAACCACGGCCCAACGCGGGCGGTGAGGTTGACTCTTTCCGCCCGGACCGCGACACTCCGCAGCCCCTTTCGATCGCAAGAGGGCCCGATTGGGCTCTGAGGCGATGCAACCCCGCTTTCTTTCGAGCCGTACCGTACCGTTCTCCGGTCCGGCCTCGCCGCTGAATCACCTCATTGACGCGCTCGCCCGGCTCTGGGCGGGTGTTGGAACGCCTTCAGGACCCCCCACCGCATGGCCTCCAAGACCTCAGCCAATACCGGCACGCTCGTGTTCGTCGGGCTCCTCGGCGTCGCGACCGTCGGGCTTTTCGTCACCAGCGTGGTCTTCTTCGCGAAGACCAACCGCCTGACCAACGAGCTCGCCGCGGCCCGGACCGACCAGCAGTTCGTGATCAGCCCCGACCAGCGGGCGCAGTTCGAAGCCAGCATCAAGCAGGCGCAGAACAAGCGCACCACGCTCGTGGGCCTGCTGAACGAGCAGATGGGCGAGACGATGCGCCGGGTCGTCGGTTCCGAACGCGCGACGCTCGAGCAGCTGAACCAGCAGCTCGCGGCCTTCGAAGGCGCCGACACGAGCCCGGTGCTGACGGTCCTCACGAACATGCAGAACAAGATCGGCGGGCTGACGCGCGAGCGTGACCAGGCCCGCGCCGCCGCCGAGCGCGCCCAGGCCGACCTGACCAATGAGGTCGAGGCCCGCCAGCGGGCCCAGCAGCAGTTCGAGCAGTCGCTCGCCGCGGCCAACGCGGAACTGGGCCAGTATCAGGCCGAGGTCGAGTCGTACCGCGGGAACATGACCTCGACGATCTCGGCGAACAACGAGCGGGTGGAGGAGATCCGCCGCGACGCGGCCGATCGCACCGCGCTGCTCGCCGACCAGCTCGAGCGGTCCCGCGAGGAGTCGCTGATCCTCAAGGGGCAGGTCGATTCGCTCCGCGCGGAGCGCAGCCAGGACCTGCTCCGCCCGCAGGACGAGTCGTCGCTGATCGACGGCCGCGTGGTGAGCGTGAACTCGGCCGCGAACGAGGTGTTCATCGACCTGACGACCAGCGACCGGGTGGTGCTGGGCATGTCGTTCGAGATCTACGACAACGCGAGCCAGATCCGCGCCGACGAGAGCGGCGCGTACCCCCGGGGCAAGGCGACGGGCGAGGTGATCCGCGTGGGCGACACCTCCTCGGTCGTGCGTCTGATCCGCACGAGCCGCGGCAACCCCGTCGTGGGCGGCGATGTGCTGGCGAACGCGGTGTACGACCCCAAGAAGTCGTACAAGTTCGTCGTGTTCGGCGCGTTCGACACCGACCGCGACGGCGTTCCCACCCAGCGCGAGGCGGAGAACATCCGCGCGATCGTGCGCAACTGGGGCGGCGTCGTGCAGGACGACATCGTGGGCGACACCGACTTCCTCGTGCTGGGCGACCGCCCCGCCGTCCCGCCGCAGCCCCCGATCGACGCGCCGTACGCGGTCGTGCAGGAATACGCGCGTCTGGAGCGTGCGAGCCGCGAGTACGACCGCCTGTTCGAGGTTGCGCAGCAGACGGGGATCCCGGTCCTGAACCAGAACCGCCTGTACACGCTCACGGGCCTGTACTCGCGCCGCTGAGCGCTCCGTGATCGACACCACCATCCTCCCGAAGCGCGATCGCGGCGCAGATCAGTGGACGCTCGGCGACGCCGCGACCTACGCGGCTATCCGTGGGGTGGTCGGCACGCTTGGCGCGCTTCCCGTGGGCGCCAACATGGCGCTGATGCGCCGCCTCGCGGTGCTCTTTGCGCACTCGCGGTTCAACCGCAACCGCATCGAGCGGGCCCGCGAGAACCTGCGGTGGTGCTTCCCCCAGTGGACCGATGAGCAGGTCGAGCGGGCCTCGGTGGACGCCTACAAGCACCTGTTCTCGCTCGCCGCCGAAGCGATCGCCACGCCATCGCGGATCACGGCGGAGAACTGGGCCCACTACATCGAACTCGGGCAGGTGCGCGACGCGCTGCGCGTGATGCTCGATCGCCCCCCGTGCGTCCTGGTCACGGCGCACTCGGGCAACTGGGAAGTCATCGGCTTTGCGCTGGGCCTGCTGGGGTTCCGCGTGCACGCGGTGTACCGGCCGCTGGACATGCGCGCGGCGGATCGGTGGGTGCGCGAGGTGCGCGGCGCACGCGGGCTCTTCCTGCTCGACAAGTTCGGCGCGATGCGCCAGGCCCCCGGGATCATGGCGCGCGGCGAGATGCTCGCGTTCACCGCCGACCAGAACGCCGGTGCACGCGGGATGTTCGTCCCGTTCTTCGACCGCCTGACCTCGACCTACAAGTCGATCGGGCTGCTCGCGATGCAGTACAACGCGCCGGTGGTGTGCGGCCACGCCGTGCGCATCGGGAAACACGGCCCCGATGTGCCCGGCTCTCTCGATGATCAGGCCTTCCGCTACCGCGTGCATGTCGAGGACATCATCCTCCCCGAAGACTGGGCCGATCAGCCGGACCCGCTGTTCTACATCACCGCGCGGTACCGCAACGCGATCGAACGGATGGTGATCTCCTGCCCCCAGCAGTATCTGTGGATGCACCGGTACTGGAAGGCGAGGCCTCCTCACGAGCTGGCGGGCAAGCCGTTCCCCAAGCGGCTCCGCGAGAAGATCGAGACCCTGCCTTGGATGACGCCAGAACGCGTGGAGCGTCTCGTGACGCGGAGCGAACAAGACGCGGCCGATCTCGCGTCGAAGCGACAATCCAAACCTTCGGCGGCTCAGGCCGTCGTCAGCGAAGATTCTGACGCAATCGAAACCGACAACCCCGATGCCGGCCCCTCGGCGAGCCAGTCGCCGTAACATCCGCACGAACGCAGGAGCGCAGCAGTGGCGAAGATCCGTCAGCTCGTGGTGATGTCCGACCCGTCGAAGGCGAGGGGTCAGCCTCTGGGCACGCAGCGAGAGATCATGCGGACCCTGTCGGCGTACAACACCGCGCCCGACGGCTCCCCCGAGACCAGATCGCTCGCGTTCGGGCCCGGATTCATCGCCCAGTTCCCGATGCACGGCGACGAGCGCGAAGAGGTCAAGCAATTCCTCGTCGCGATCAACGAGTCGGATGTCGCGTGGCCCGTGCTCGCGCGGCTTCGTCGCGAACTCGGCTGGGCCATGATGGACCCCGACAGCGGCAAGGTGTTCACGCCCGCCGACGCCGAGTAAACCTCGCACGCCCTCGATGTGGCTTATTCCGTGCGCGGCACGGCATGCTCGACGCTCACGCTCGTCGCCGGCCGAACGCTGGAACCCTTGCGTTTGCGGCCCTGATCGATGAGCTGATACTCGCGGCCGCCCCAGCGGATCGTGCCGCCCTCGCGCAGTCGCTTCGACGCCGCGAACATGATCCAGATCGTCATCGCGTTGCCGACAGGGAGCGTCGGGAGGTACAGGAGCAGTCCCTGTGCGCCGTAGAGCACGCTCATGCTCCCCCAATACGCGAGCGAGCCGGCGCCGCCCGAGATGACGAGCACGGCCGGGCTCGGGAAGAACGGCATGCCCTGCGCGAGCAGCACGCTCCCCCACACGAGCGCCGCGAGGGCGCTCCCGGGCAGCGCGAGATGCACGAGCAACTTGCGTTGGGCGAATGCGCGGAGCCGCGGCGATCGGCGGCGGGCGCACTCGATGAAGATGCGCTCCCAGCCGCGCCGGTAGGAGGCGAAGTCGTCGTACATCCGGCACACCAGCAGGTCCTTGGCGAGCAGCACGCCTGAACGCCGGGAGGCGTGCTTGATCTTGCGCGCGATCTCGATGTCCTCGAGCACGAAGTGCCGTACGGACTCGATGCCTCCCACGGCGTCGTAGCCCTCGCGACGGAAGAGCATGAACTGGCCGTTGGCCATCGAACGGCGGTTCGCGTCGCGGTTGGCGGCCTTGAGCGGGTACTGGCGGATGAGCTCCATCGTCGTCGAGGGCTGAACGACTTTCTCGAACCAGTGCTTGCGCGCGAGGGTGCTCCACAGACTCAGCAGGTCGAGCGTTCGATCATGGGCGATCGCGACGGTGGCGCGGATGCATCTCGGCTCCAGCTCGCAATCCGCATCGATGAAGAGGAGGTAGTCGTCGTTGCCCATCGGCGGGGACTGGCGAACCGCGCGGTGCATCGCGTGGACCTTGCCCGCCCAGCCGTCCGGGCACTCGGTGATCTCGACGAACTCGACGCGGTCATCGCCCTGCGCTTCGCGCTCGATGACGCCCCGCGTGCCGTCGGTGCACCGGTCGAGGGCGAAGACGAACCGCAGATTCGGGTAGTCCTGGGCGAGGAGCGAGCGCACGAGCGGCCCGACAGCGTGCGCTTCGTTGAAGCAGGGAACGACAACGCGAACCAGGGGCGATGCGCCGGTCTCGTCGGTCGGGATGGGCAGCGCCAGGCCCCGGCGCGCGGAGAACCCCCCGAACAGCCCGCGCAAGATCTTGCAGATCCCGACGCTCCAGTAGGAGGCGCACCCGATGCTCATGACCATCAGCACGCCACCGATGATGTGTTCGACCATCGTCATGCGTGGTGAGGGTACGCGATCGCTAGACTTCGGGCATGACGCCGACCTCCCCATTGCGGGTGCGCACGATGTCGTCGGCCGGGATCTCCCCGGCGCTGGCCGTGTTCGACCGCGCGGGGGTTCGGAGCGTTGACCGCGCCGCCCTCGACGAGTTCGGGCTGTTGGGGATGGCGCTGATGGAGAACGCGGCCGCCTCGCTGGCGCGCGTGTGCTTCGAGGCCCGCACGGGCGCAGACCCCGACGCGCACACCCTCGTGCTCTGCGGCCCGGGGAACAACGGCGGCGACGGGTACGCCTGCGCGCGGCGGCTCCTCAACGCGGGCGTGCCCATCGCCGTCGTTGCGCTGGGCGAACCGGGCGACCAGAGCGGCGATGCGGCGAGCAACCTCCGCACGCTCCGCGCGATGCGCGACCCGGCCGCCGAGATCCGCGTCGTGCACACCCACGAATCGGCCTCACTCGCCCGGACCCTCGACGGGCTGGTCGATTCGTTCGGCGCGCCTTCGGTGGTCGTCGATGCGATGCTGGGCACCGGCTTGACGCGGGCGCTGAGCGAGCCCTTCGCGGCCGCCGTCGAATGGATCAACGCCTTTGCCCGGCGGGCCGGCGCAAAGGTAATCGCGGCGGACATCCCGACCGGGCTCGATTGCGACTCGGGAGCGCCTCTGGGGGGTGATGCGATCCGCGCGAGCACAACCGTCACCTTCGCGGGGGTGAAGGTCGGATTCTTCGCAGACGCCGCCCGCCCCTATCTGGGCGAGGTGATCGTGGCGGACATCGGCGCGCCGGCGGAACTGCTCAGGCGCTTCGGGCTGCCCTCTTCCCCGGGGATGGCCTTGGTCGAAGGCCGGTGAGGCGGGTCCGGGAACGCGATCTTTCCGTGATTCCCCGGGGAATCGAGCGTTTCTCCGCCGAGCATGATGTAGACTTCATCCGGAGCCATGGCCCGCCCGACCAACGACGCTCGGCGACAGGGTGAACCGCTGCGCACGCACGCGGTCGTGCTGTGCGCGCCGGGCCAGCCCCCTCCCGAGATCCTCGTCACGGCGCTCGAAAAGAGGCGGGTGACGCCCGTCGCGACGGACGACGCCTTCCGAGCGATGGCGCTGATCGCCAAGGCGGGAAACGCGGATGAGCACCGCCAGCCGGCGTTGATCGTGGTGGAACCCTCCGCCCAGAACACCGGCGCGCTCGAAGATCTGGTCCGTGTCGTGCGCAGGCGGCAGCCCGGTGTGGCGCTGTGGCGATTCGACGGGAACGCCCAACCGCCCCTGCGTTCGCTCTCCGCCGCGGTGTTCTCGGACCATGCCGAGCAATCGAACGGGGCAACGAACGGGGAGGCCCGCGTCGTCGTATCTCCTCGTGGCAGACCCGCCCCCCAACGGCCGAGCGTGCCGCCCCAACTCCGGCTCACCGAAACACCCGCCGCTCCTGAATCGCGATCGGAAGAACCACCCTCGGCGCTGCTCAGCGAGGAAGAACTCGCGATGCTCCTTGCCGACGACCTGGATGACCTGAACGCCTGATGCGCGACACGAACGACCAGACCATCCCGACGCGCGTGCTCCTCGTGGGCGCCGAGCCCTCGCGGGCCCTGCGCGCCGACGAGCGCGTCGAACTCGTCCGCCTGCGCTCCGCGATGGACGCCATCGCCGAATTGGCCGCCCCCGGCGACCCTGACCACGCGACCAACCCGCGCGTGCTCGCGCTGGCGGAAGGCGCGATCAACCCGGGCGATGCGCTCCGATTCATCGCCGCGGCCCGCGAGGCTGACCCGACCGCCGTGCTCCTGCTGTGGCGACGCGACGACTCCGCGCCCGTCAACGGGCTGGCGAACGGCTTTGACGGCGTGGTGGCGGGCCCGCTGACCCACGGCTCGCTCTCGACGCGCGCACAGGCCATCCCACCCTCCGAGCCCCACCGCGCCGAACCCCCCGCGGCCCCCATCGCCCCCGAGCATGATGCGGCGATCGCGGACTTCGCCGACGGCGACGCGGCGGACCTCGAAGCCCTGCTCACGGGCGCCGACGCCCGCGAGGCGTTCCTTGAGACCCTCCGCCGCCGCTACGGCGACCCCACCCTCCGCCTCGCCGAGCAGGACGAGAACATCCCCAGAACCAACACCAGCCGCGTGCGCGTCGAGCGTCGCGGCGCGGCGTTCGGCGTGCTCAGTTCCGCGCGTCTCGACGGAAACGCGATGCGCGAGGCCGCCGCATGGCTCTCGCCGCGCCTGGCGCTGGCCGAGCAGATGCGCCAACTGCGCGAGGCGGCCCTGACCGATCCCCTCACCGGCGCGCACAACCGGCGCTTCTACGACCGCTACCTGCCGAATGTGATCGAGCAGGCGCGCGCCCGTCGCCTCGAAGCGCACCTCCTGCTGATCGATATCGACGACTTCAAGCAGTACAACGACCGGTTCGGCCATCAGGCCGGCGACGACATCCTCATCGAGACCGTGCGGATGCTGAAGTCCGTCGTTCGCCCGGGCGACAAGGTCTGCCGCATCGGCGGCGACGAGTTCGCGGTCATCTTCTTCGAGCCCGAGGGCCCGCGCGAGCCCGCGACCGGCGGCGCGCAAGCGGGCGAAACGCGGCTCTCGCTCGGCAAGGTCGCGGCGCGCATCCAGCGCGTGGTCTGCGAGAAGCGATTCCCGAAACTCGGACACGACGCCCCGGGCAAACTCAGCGTCTCGGGCGGTCTGGCGACCTTCCCCTGGGACGCGGCCGACGCATCCACCCTCGTCGCTCGGGCCGACGAACTCGCTTTCCAGTCCAAGGCGGCCGGAAAGAGCGTCATCACCCTGGGTCCGGGGTCCAAAGCCTGCCTCGAACGCTGACTTTGTTTGGATAACGATCGGTAATTATGCCGATTCCTGCCCCGGCGGGGCGTCACCCGCCCCCGCAATCGCGCCGGAGTCACTAGACTCTCCGGGCGGCGAGGAACCTGACAGGCCCCGACGGGGGCTTGCGATTCAAGGACCGACCCCGCATGATGATGCCCGATGTGGGGCGCGTGCCTCCCTCGACAACGCCCACCGCCAACTCTTCACCAATCCCTTCGGAGTGAACTCCCGTGCAGGAATTCGAGACGCTTAAGCAGATGATCCAAGAGGCTGAAGAAGACATTCACAAGGCCGAAGGCGGAAACAAGGCCGCCGGCACGCGTGCCCGCAAGACGATGCAGGACATCAAGAACCTCGCGCAGGACATCCGGAAGAAGATCCTGGAACTCCGGACCGACGGCGAATAAGCACCGGGCGCACCAGCGCCCCATTGGGAACCCGTCGTGAGCCAGACTCACCACGACAGCCCGATCCACACCATCCCGCGCTCAACGCAGGCGGACGCCTCACGCGCCGCCCAGGCGGCCAACGGCGCGGGCGGCGCCGGGGGACGCGTGGAGCCCTTCGTCGACCTCTCCACCATCGACCTCAACGGGATGATGATGAGCCCCGAGGCGATTCAGAAGCTCCTCCCCCACCGCGATGTGATGTTCATGCTCGACGGCGTGGTCTGGCACGCCGACGATTTCACCCTCGCCGTCGCCGTCAAGAAGATCCGCGACGACGAATTCTGGTGCAAAGGCCACATCCCCGGGCGACCCATCCTCCCGGGCGTTCTTATGGTCGAGTCGGGCGCCCAGCTCGCCTCCATCATGTACTACGCGCGCGTCAAGACCGACAAGTTCGCCGGCTTCACGCGCATCGAGGACACGGCCTTCCGCGGCATGGTCGTCCCGGGCGACACGCTCTACCTCGTCACGCGCGAGGTGAAGTTCTCCATGCGCCGCTTCGTGGCGGATGTGCAGGGCATCGTCGACGACAAGATCGTCTTCGAGTCCCGCGTCACCGGGATGCTGTTCTAAACCCGGCGAGAACGCTGTCTCATCAGAGCCCGGGGCGCGAGCACCGGGCGCGGCGACGCCGCAATTCCTGAATCGTGGGAACTGAACACGCGTCCGCGCCCTCCGCTCGCGCGAAGGGCTCTGATCGGAACAGGTCGGGGTGGCATGGTCAACCGAAGGTTGACCGTGCTGTGACGGATGAATGCCCACGGAAATCGCTGCGCGATGTCCATGCCACCCGTGCAACGCTCAGCCAAGTGAGGAAGAAAAGAAGGGCTGGCAGCACTGGCGGGCAAGCCGCCAGTTGCGCCCTGCGAATGCGCGTTCACCGCCGGTACGCGTCGGCGACCTTGCGCAGCGCCTCGCCCAGATCGGCGATGTCCGATTCCGTCAGCGCGGGGTGCACCGCCACGCAGAAGAGTTCTTCCGCCAGCCGCTCGCTGATCGGCAGTTTCTCGCTCGCGTACTGCTTGAACGCGGGCTGGAAGTGCAGGGGCTTGGGATAGTGGACGCCGCAGTTCACGCCCTCGGCCTCGAGGGCCTTGATGAACTCGTCGCGCGTGCAGGTGAACGCGCCGCGGTCCATGCGGATCTGATACAGGTGGAAGGCGTGCTCGCCGCCCGGGGTGGTCTTGGGGGCGTCGAGCCCGTCGATCTCGTTCACGATCGCGTCGAGTTTGGTGGCGTTGTCGCGCCGGGCGCCGGTGAAGTCGTCGGCCCGCTGGAGCTGGCTGAGCCCGATGGCCGCCTCGATGTCGGTCATGCGGTAGTTGAAGCCGACCGACTCGTGCAGGTACTTCTCCGTCTCGCCGTGCGAGCGGAGCAGG
Source organism: uncultured Phycisphaeraceae bacterium (assembly GCA_965369025.1). Classification (GTDB taxonomy): domain Bacteria; phylum Planctomycetota; class Phycisphaerae; order Phycisphaerales; family UBA1924; genus JAHBXC01. The sequence continues at coordinate 223,369 of CBDUPB010000001.1, forward strand.
CCCATGGAGCGGGCGATCGTCTCGTCGTTGGTGGTGACCATGCCGCCCTCGCCCGTCGCGAGGTTCTTGGTCGCGTAGAACGAGTAGGTCACGGCGTCGCCGAACGCGCCGATCCCCTTGCCCTTCCAGGTCGCGAAGTGGCTCTGGGCGGCGTCATAGACAACCTTGAGCCCGAGGGAGCCGGCGAGCCGCTGGACCCCGTCGATATCGACCGGGTTGCCGTAGAGGTGGGTCGCGGCGATGCCCACGGTGTTCTTGGTGACCCGCCGGGCGGCGTCGTCGGGGTCGATGGTGTACGTCTCGGGGTCGCACTCGCAGAAAACCGGGGTCAGGCCGCAGGCGACCAGCATGGAGGCGGTCGCGATGTAGGTCCAGGACGGAACGATGACTTCCTGGCCGTCGCGTGCGCCCTGGGCGGGGAGCCCAAGGGCTGCCAGATACGCGAGTTGGAGCGCGCAGGTGCCGTTGGCGCAGGTCAGGGCGCGGGCGGCGCCGGTCTTGGCGGCGAACTGCTTCTCGAACTCGGCCGCCTTGGGGCCGGCCCGGAGCATGCCGCTCTCGAGCACGCCGATGGCCGCGTCGATGTCCGTGCGATCGAGTTTGGCGGAGATGAGCGGGATCTTCTTCCCCGCCGGACGGACGGGCGTGCCGCCGTCGATCGCGAGGGTGGAAGCGGCGGAGCGTGCGGGCGCGGTCGTCATGGGGAGTCCTCTCGCGCGAACGGTTGATGTCGGGAACGGGTGTCCCGATGAGTGCGATTTCCGTGAACGGATCGTACGCGACGAAAGTTGCGCGCGGCTCGCGTCGATACCGGACGCCATGGACGCGCATTCTCTCAACCATCCCGCCGCCAACCACACTTCGATCGACGACGCGTCCCTCTGGTCGGCCCTCTTCCACCGCTTCCTCGCGGATCAACGGGTATGGCCCGCCGCGAGCGAAGACCATGGGGCCCACTCGGACGCCGACGAGTTCACCGCCCGCGCCCTGCCCGTCGGGCTCGTGCCCGCCTCGGTGGACGGCTCCCGCCTGACCGCGCTGCGCCCGCCCATCGGGCGTCGCTGGGCCTAAAGCCGGTCGATCGGGAACGGGTTCGGCCCGTCCTGAACCATCGCACGAACCGCGAGCGTGGCCGTCCTGTGCCCGAGCGACATGCCGTGACCGGTGAACCCGCCGCAGAACCAGACGGCTCCGCCCGCGTTCCACGGCTCGGGAATCGCCCCGACGATCGGCATCCCGTCGGGCGAGAAGCCCATCACCCCCGACCACCGGGCCACGACCTCGAACGCGTCGCGCGGCGACTCGTCCTCACCGCAGAAGATCCGCGCGGCCAGCCCTTCCAGCGCCGCCTGCAGATCCGCCGACGGGTGATCCTCGTACCCGACCTCGCGCTCGGCCTGCTTCCAGCGGAAGCCGCCCACGACCACCGTGCCGTCAAAGGTCTGGCGGATGTACTCGTGCCCAAAGTTGATGTAGTACGACGCGTCGAGGCGCCTCCACGGCGCGTCATCGACGCCCTTCAAACGCAGCGCGAGCATCTGCCCGCGCTTCGGGGAGACCACGCCGCGCAGCGCGGGGAGCATCTCCCCTGCATACGCGTTGGTGCACACCATCACGCGCGGGGCGTGAACATCGCCCGCGTTCGTGCGCACGGTCACGCCGCTCTCGGCCGGAACGATCTCCGCCGCCTCGACGCCCTCGCAGATCGGGGTCTTCAACTTCGCCGCGAGCCACGCCATCAACTCAACGGGATTCACCGCGCCGTCGTGAGGATTCACGAGCCCCCCGAGCGCGATGCCGCTCGACCACGCGGCGTCGGCGCCGTCATCAACCCAGAGCGTGTCGAAGCCGTCCTCGCGCATAAGGTCCATGCTCGCGCGGAGTTGTGATTCCTCCTTCTCCTCCAGCGCCAGCAGCACGCTGGGAATGCGCTGGAACGAGCGCAGTTCTTCGATGCCCAACTCGGTGAGGTCCTTGAGGTTGTCCTCGCTGAGCCGCCACGCGGCCTTCGCGCGTTCGCGGCCGTATTGCGCGATCGCGACTTCGTAGTTCTCCGCCATGCCGCGCATCAGGAAGCCCGCGTTGCGCCCGCTGGCGCCGCTCGCGAGCGCGTTGCGTTCGAGGACGAGCACGCGCATGCCGAGTCGCTCGGCCTCCAGCGCCGCCGAGACCCCCGCCACCCCCCCGCCCAAGATCACCAGGTCCGCGGTCTTGGGGAGGTCGCGCCCGGGGACCAGTCCGTGGGAGGCCGCCTGTCTTCTCCAATGTGAAACGCTCATGCCCGGATTGAAGCGCGCGGGCAAGACCCGCGACCGGCGAGGCTTGTCACCAAGTCCGAAAAAGCCCCCGGCGGGAGTTTTCCTGAAACCGGGACTTCCGCCGGCCCCCCCCTTGCTGTATGTTCAAGAAGTGAAGGGTCGGAACGCGGAGGTCCCCTCCGAAGTCGTGTTGTACGGTCATGCCGCTCGCTGAGCGGCCTGTATCGCATGCGCGGCCCGACCCCAGTCCGCCACGACGCCTCGCCGCGTCGCGGATCGGCTTTCGTGCGCCGCGCGTGATTCTCACGCGCACTCCCTTACACCCGTGCGACGGGCTGTGCCCCGTCGTCCCCGGTTGTATTCGTTCTCCCCTGTGCGACAGTTGCCGGAGCCCGCAAGATGTCCCGAACCCCCTCGTATCCCTCGTCTCGCGCTGCGCGCGGCATGTTCGCCGCCGCGCTGCTCGTCGCCGTCGGCGCCGCCGCTTCGGCGCAGGTCTCGTTCCGTTCCACCACCGACGACACCTTCAAGGTGATGTCCCGCGCTGAACTGAACGCCGCCGCCCAAACGGCCGCGTCGAAGGCCGACAAGACCCGCGTGGTCGTGTCGTTCGACCGACCGCTGCTCGATTCCGAAAAAGTCGACCTCGCCGAAGAAGGCCTGCGCCTGCTGACCTACCTCGGCGGCAACAACTGGATCGCTTCGGTCACCGCCGGCGCGAACACCCGCGCGCTCGCGGCCACCTCCGCCCTCACCAACCTCCGCGAGATGAACCCCCAGTGGAAACTCGACATCGCGCTCGCGCAGGGCACGCCCCCCGACTGGACGATCATCGATGACGCGGGCGACCAGAACGAAATCGAGATCCCCCGCGTCGCCGACGAGAAGTCCAATCCCCTCGTCGCGGTGTACATCAACTTCCACTCCGATGTCTCGCTCTCGCGCGAGGCCCGCGCGATCCTGAGCGGGATGAAGATCGACGCCCGTTCGTACATCGAGCCCACCAACATGGTCGTGGCGCACGCGCGGCTCTCCCAGATCCGCGAACTCGTCCAGCGCGACGAGGTCATGTGGGTCGAGCCCGCAGAACCCGCGTGGTCCGAGCTCAATAACTCGAACCGCGAGCGCACGCAGGTCAACGCCGTCAACGCCGCGCCCTACGGGCTCACCGGCGCCGGCGTCAATGTCATGGTGTACGACGGCGGCACCATCAACATGAACCACGAGTCCTTCCGCGGCGACGCCGGCCAGCGCGTCATCATCGGCGACACCGACGGCGTCTCCGACCACGCGACCCATGTCGCAGGAACGGTCGCCGGCCGCGGCCAGCCGGGCACGGGCAACCATCGAGGCATGGCCCCCGACGCCATGATCCTCTCCTACGGCTTCGAGAACACCGACGGCTCGCCCCTCAGCGCCGGCTTCCTCTACACCAACCCGGGCGACCTGTCGAACGACTACACCGAGGCCATCAATGTCTTCGGCGCCCATCTCTCCAACGCCTCGATCGGATCGAACACCGCGCCGAACGGGTTCCCCTGCGATTGGGAAGGCAACTACGGCAACACCGCCGCCCTCATCGACACCGTCGCGCGCGGCTCGCTCGGGCGCAACATGATCATGATCTGGGCCGCTGGCAACGAGCGCCAGGGATCCCAGCGATGCGGCGCCACCTACGGCACGACCGCGCCCCCCGGGAACGCGAAGAACCACATCACCGTTGGCGCGCTCAACTCCAACGACGATTCGGTCACCGGTTTCACCTCGTGGGGACCGGACGACGCCGGCCGCATGCGCCCGGACATCTCGGCGCCCGGCTGCCAGAACGGCGCCGACTCCGAAGGCCCCAACGACAACGGCGTGACCTCCTCCGGCTCGGCGTCCAACACGACCTACAACACCAAGTGCGGCACCTCGATGGCCTCGCCCACCGTCGCCGGCTGCGTCGCCCTGCTCCTCCAGGATTGGCGCCTCCAGTTCTCGGGCGAGCCCGATCCGCTGCCCTCCACCGTCAAGACGCTGCTCGCCCACAACGCCGCGGATGTCGCCCAGCCCGGCCCGGACAACCAGACCGGATACGGCTCGGTCCGCATCCAGGACACCATCGATTTCATGCGCTCGGGCAATTTCGCGCAGAGCGAAGTCACTCAGGGCGGCGCCTACTCCGTCCTCGTCTATGTCGCGCCGGGCGACCCCGAGTTCAAGGCCACCATCGCCTGGGACGACGCGCCCGCTTCGGTGTTCGCGTCCCCCACGCTCGTCAATGACCTCGACCTCGTCGTCATCGACCCCAACGGCGTGCGCCAGTATCCCTGGACCCTCAACCCGGCGAACCCGGGCGGGAACGCCGTCCGCACCCAGCCCAACACGCTCGACAACATGGAGCAGGTCCATGTGGTCGATCCCGCGCCGGGCGTGTGGCAGGTCTCCGTCGTCGGCACGAATGTGCCCGTCGGCCCCCAGACCGTCTCGCTGGCCGCCTCTCCCCTGCTCATCAACTGCTCGACCGCCGGTTTCGTCTCGCTCGACCGCGAGGTCTACGCCTGCGGCTCCGACATCACGATCCGCGTCTCTGACTGCGATCTGAACACCGACGACAATGTCATCGAGACCGTCGTCGTCCACATCACTTCCGACTCCGACCCCGCCGGCGAGTTCGTGACGCTCACCGAAACCGGCCCGCTCACGGCCGACTTCCGCGCCACGATCCAGACCGCCGCCTCGGGTTCCGCCGGCGTCCTCGGCGCCAACGACGGCGACATCGTGGCCGTCGCCTATGTCGACGCCGACGACGGCTTCGGCAACATGAATGTCACCGTCACCGACTCGGCGACCTTCGACTGCGTCGCGCCGATCATCAGCAACATCGCCGTGAACCCCGACGCCTTCGACGCGGCCATCACCTTCGACACCGACGAGAACGCCAGCGTGCTTCTCGATTACGGCCTGTCGTGCGGCTCCCTCGACACCACCGTCGGCGGCCCGCGCAACACCGCGCACGCCATCACCCTCGGCGGCCTGACCGACGGGACTTCGTACGCCTACACCATCACCGCCATCGACGACGCCGGCAATGTCGCCGTCGCCGACGGCATGGGCTCGTGCCTCTCCTTCACCACCACCGACATCCCCACCTACTTCGTCGAGCAGTTCAACACCTCGAACTCGCCCGATCTCTCCGATATCCGCCTCACCTTCACACCCGAGGCGGGCAACATCGACTTCTACGCCGGATGCGCCGAGGCCATCGGCGGCTTCGATGTCGATCCCTCGGGCGGAACGGTCCTCGCCCTGACAACGAACGACTCCGCGCGCGTCGACCTCACGGGCGGCAAGACCGTCAGTCTCTACGGCGAGTCCTACACCGGCTTCTGGGTCAACGCCCCGGGCAACATCACCTTTGATTCCCCCGACAGCGACTCCACCGAGAGCATCAGCGACCACTTCGACCAGATCCGCATCTCCGCGTTCTACGACGGCCTCAACTCGGGCGCAGGCACCGTCTCCTGGAAGCAGACCGACGACGCCGTGGTCGTCACCTGGGACAATGTCGAGGACAACTTCTCCAGCGGCACGAACCTGAACTTCCAGGTCAAGATCGGCTTCGACGGGACGATCTCCCTGAGCTATGTCGACATGATCGCCAACGACGGCCTCGTCGGCCTCTCCCCCGGCGGCGGCACGCCCGTCGGTTTCCAGGCCATCGACCTCACCTCGCTCGGCGCCTGCGGCCCGCGCCCGCCGTTCGCAGGCAGCGCTGACTTCCAGACCGCCGCCAACACCCCTCTCGACATCGACCTCCCCGGCTTCGACGACGGGCTCCCCGCGCCGGGCATGCTCGTCTTCAGCATCGAGTCGCTCCCGACCAACGGCCGCCTCTTCGATTCCACCAGCACCGAGATCACCTCGGCGCCCGTCGTGATCGTCGGAAGCACCGTCAACTATCGCCCCAACTTCAACTATGTCGGCCCCGACGCCTTCACCTACTCGCTCAACGACGGCGGCGCCGCCCCCGACGGCGGCCCGTCGAACATCGGCACGATCTCCCTCAGCGTCGGCGGCGTCACACCCGTCTATGTCGAGAACTTCGACACCGATCCGGGTTGGACCACCGAGGGCCAGTGGGCCTTCGGCCAGCCCCTGGGCAACGACGGCGATCCGACCTCCGGATTCACCGGCAACTTCGTCTACGGCTACAACCTCGCGGGCGACTATGTGAACAACATGCCCGCCTTCAACCTCACCTCCACACCCTTCGATTGCACCGACCTCAACGATGTCACCGTGTCGTTCCGCCGCTGGCTGGGCGTCGAGCGCAGTCAGTACGACTTCGCCCGCTTCCAGGTCTCCAACGACGGCACGAACTGGACCACCCTCTTCACCAACTCCCAGAGCACCACGCTCAACGAACTCTCCTGGTCCTTGCAGGAGTTCGACATCTCGAACATCGCCGATAACCAGCCCACGGTCTACCTCCGCTGGGTCATGGGCACGACCGATGTCTCCCTCACCTACCACGGCTGGAACATCGACGATGTCGTCATCTCGGCGCTCGTCCCGCTCGCGGGTTGCGAAGGCGACTCCAACGGCGACGGGGTCGTGAACTTCGCCGACCTCAACACCGTCCTCGCCAACTTCGGACAGGCCGGAGCGATGCTCCCCGGCGATGTGAACAACGACGGCACGGTCAACTTCACCGACCTCAACATCGTCCTGGCCAACTTCGGCTCAGAGTGCAATTGACCTCCCAGTCGGTCGGATAACCCAAACACACCCCTCAAGCCCGGCGTTCCGCCGGGCTTTTTCATGCGCGAAGCCAAAACAGGTCTTGCTCTCTCGTGCGGATGCCTCATCATCTAGGCGTGAGGCTCCCATCGTCCGGAACTGTCTGTCTTCTTCGCGCCGTTGTTGCCGTCGTGCTCGGCGCATCGCTCTCGATCTCGGCCGCACGCGGCGCCGTCGAAGCCACCGCCGACACCGCGCGCGTCGCGCTGCCCGCGCCGGCATTCGCGTTCGCCGGCGACTCGAACACCGTGTTCCTCTGGATCTACCGCGAGCCCGCGACGGGCACGCGCTCGATCCTCGAGATCCCCGGCGCGATCAGTCTCCTCACCAGTTCCGACGGCGACGCCATCGCGACGATCTCGTATCTCGTCGAGGGACGGCCACAGACGCTCCAGACTTTCGTCACCGACGCGATCCCGGAGAACGAATGGTCGCTGGTCACCATCTCGATCGATGAGCCGACGGGCGAAGCCATGCTCGCGGTCGAATCGACTTCTCTCGGCATGCGCTCCCATGTCGTCCAGGCGGGCGGACCTTTCAGCGCGGGCCCCGTGTCGGGCGACGCAACCGTGGGCTCCTTCGGCGGCTATTCGTCGATGCGCGGCGTGTTCGGGATCGTCGTCGTGCGCAACCACTCCGTGACGCTCGCCGATGCGCAGGGCCTCTTCGCGCTGCGCCATCACTTCGGGCCGTACGAGAGGGACACCCTCACCGAGGGCGGACGGATGAACGGCATCTCGGGTGCGCGGTGGATGATCAACCACGGCGTGTTCATCGAGCCGTGGAACGGCACCGGCGTCTTCGGGCTGACGGCCGCCCAGCTCGCGGCGAAGATGGACGAGCCCGCGCGCACGACCGATTTCCATGTCTACACCCGGATGACGAGCATCTTTCCGACCTCATTCCGCGTTGTACGCCCGGTGACGGAGGTCGCCTCGATGACCTACCGCTCCCCGTTCGAGCGAGATCCAGGCTTCTTCGTTCGACGGCTCCCCGAGTTCAGCGCGGACTTCAGCACCGACCCCGTCCCGGCCATCGCCCCGATGGCGCGCCGGCTCGCGGAGCGCGCTCCTCCGACGAGCGGCCCACCGATCCGCGTCGTGGTGAGCGCCAACAGCCGCGGCGTGCGCCAACAGGACGGGACCGGTCAGGCGGGCGGCTTCGCGCACGGGTTTACGCTCGCAACCTTCGAGGACAACGCCGGCATCTTCCTCCGCCCGGTGCGGATCTCGAATGTCGGCCCATATTTCGGGCTGCGCACTTCCTCCGGCGCGGACTTCCAACCCCGCCGCTCGCCCGATGCCCTTCCCATCGAGCTCACCAACCTCGCGCGCCTGTTCACGGGCGGGCCGACCACGAACGCCGAGGGGCCTGGCACCGGGATCACGCTGATCCAGACAGGCTCGTACTACGGCCTGCGCTGCCAGCCCGAGCCCGGCTCCCGACTCACCGCCGATCGACCCCTGACCGTGCGCGCATATGTGCTTGAGTATCCCAACGCGCCCACGGTGCAGATCGCCGCAGACGCCGGACACAACCAGAGCGAGCCCGGCGCTCAGACGGTCGTCGGAACGGTTGACCTGAACACCGCGATCCCCTCCCTCGATTCGGTCGTCTCAGCCGTGGACTCGGACACGGAGTTTCTGGTCCCGGGCAACCTGACGGCCGGGCCAACCCCGCTCGCCCCCGGGATGGGTTGCACGCTGTACTCGTCCGGCTCACGCGGCTCCGTGTCGATCGTCCAGAGCGTCCGCTACGAATCGGACACGGCAAGGACGCGCATCGTGTTGGAGATCGCGCACGACTTTGCCTTCGAAGTTGGTTCGACGATGCGCTTCGGCCCCGTCGGGATCAGGACGGTGGAGCACACCCACGGGCCCGCGATTGCGGGGTTCGAATGGCGCGGCCTTGAACTCACTCGGACCAGCGACGCGAACCGTTCGGCGCTCGTGATCTTCGCGTATGACGCCTTCAACCCCGACGACGGCGGCTTCGCGTTTGCGCCCGCCGGGTGGTCCGGACGCGGCTACGACGCGCAGCTCGACTCGTCGTTCGACTCCTCCCATCACAAGTGGATCGCTGCGGCCGAGCCCGATCTCTGGCTCGAGTACATCGCGCATCAGCAATCCAACGCGTCCAGCATGGAGCGGATGCGCCAGACTATCGCGCAGGCCTCGCCGACGACGCAGATCGCCTGGGTCGGCTGCGTGGAGTTCGAGGACGGCGACACCCACGAGAGTTGGCACCGATACATCCTGGAGAACGCCAAGGCCTCAGGCGTTCCCGGCCTGACCGTGTTCGACCATCCGCTGACGGGATCGTTCTTCGACGGCGCCATCGACGGCGCGTTCGTGGCCGGAAATCATCTCACCGCACGCGGAAACAGGGCCATCGCGAACGCGACGCTGGATGTGCTCAAGACCGCAGCCCGCTGGCCGGGCGACGCGAACAACGACGCGCGGGTGGACTTTGCCGACCTCAATATCCTGCTCTCGAACTTCGGCGCGTCAGGCGCCAACGACGGCTCACTGGCGGGCGATGTGACCCTCGACGGGTTCGTTGATTTCACCGACCTCAACGCGGTGCTGTCGAACTTCGGGTCATCCGTGTTCGACTGAAGCCCGCCTGCTCAGCCGCCCTTGGGAGGCTCCGGTTCGTCGCGCGTCGGCGGCGCCCCCATCGTGCCGTCCTCCCGCTCGACAAGTGTGCGGTCCCACATCTTCACCCTCGCGGCGAACCCCGCGCGGGCGATGAGATGCGCCGCCACGGGCGCGGTCAGAAAGAAGAACGCGACGATCAGGATCGCTTCGACGGCGATCGCGAGATTCCCGAACTGGACGGCCGCGGCGAGCGCGACGCACGCGACGCCCAGCGTGCCGGCCTTCGTGGCCGCCTGCATCCGCATGTAGGCGTCGGGCATGCGCAGCACGCCGACCCCCGCGAGCAGACTGAACATCACGCCCAGGAGCAGGAGCGCGGTGACGAGGATCGAGGAAAGACTCGTCATGACCTGCCGCTCCAGACGCCCCGCACGCGGCGATCCAGGTACACCGCGAACGCGACGGTGCCGAGGAACAGGATGAGCGCCATCACGATGCCCACCGCCAGCAGCGCCGGCGTCTCGAAGACTACCGCCAGCACGCAGATGAGCGCGACAGCGAAGTTCCCCATGAGGTCGAGCGCGACCACGCGATCGGGGAGTTGCGGCCCGCGCACGAGCCGGACGAGCGCGCACAGCAGCGCTACCGCCAGCGCGGCGCCCGCGAGCAGGAACAACGCCACGAGTTCGTCGGGCATGTCGAGTTCGTAGTGGCCCGACTCGATCGTCGCGAGCGTGTACAGCGGGCTCATCGTGTCACCTCCAGCAACCGCCGCTCGAACCCTTCGCGGATCTCCCGGCGTGCGGCGTCGTGATCGGGGGCGTGCATGCAATGGACGAGCAGCGCCCGACGATCGGGCGTCACATCGAGCGTGAGCGTCCCGGGCGTGAGCGTGATGACATTCGCGAGGGTGGCGATCTCGCCGTCCGTCATGCCCTCAGCGATCGGAACAAGGATGACGGCGGGCTTGAGCCGCCTGAGCGGCGAGATCGTCCACCACGCGACGAGCAGATTCGCGCGGACGAGTTCCCAGACGAGGTACACGACGAACCGCGCCGCCGCGAGCAGTTTCCGCGAATAACTGTCGCGCGACCCGCGCGGCGAGGCGATGCGCAGCACGATGAACCCGACCACCATGCCGACCCCGACATTCGACGGGGTGAACGGCCCGATCGTCGACGCCCAGAGCAGCGCGAGCAGCAGATTGATCAGGAGGTGCTGGATCACGGCGCGACCTCCATCCGATCGGGGCCGCGGCCCAGCACCGCATCGCGGTAGGCGGAAGTGTCGATGAGTTGCTCGGCGGCGCGTTCCGCGAGAACGAAGGCGAAACCAGCGCCTGCGCCGATCGTGAGCGTGATGAGCGCCATCGCGACGATCGGCGCGTAGATGAACGCGAGGCGGCCGCGTGAGGGGATCGTCGCGAGGTCGCGCGTGGAGTCCTCACGCGGGTCAGGCGTCCAGAAGCCCTCGGCCCAGATCTTGGTCATCGAGTAGAGCGTGAGCAGACTCACCGCGAGCGCCGCCGCGACAATCCACCACTGGTGGGCCTCGATGCCGCCCTTGACGAGCATGAACTTGGCCCAGAATCCCGAGAGCGGCGGGATCCCGGCAAGGGAGAGCGCCGAGACGAGGAACCAGACGCTCAGCCAGGGGCGCTCTTTGTACAGGCCGCCCACACGCGACAACTCGCCCGTCCTGCGCAGCGTCTGGATGACGCCCGCGATGAAGAACAGGTTGGTCTTCACGATGATGTGGTGGAAGATGTAGAACACCGAGCCGGCGAGGGAGAGCGTGGCCGCGGCGCGGAGCCCCGCGACGAGCGCGGGATCGCCTCCCGCCAGTTCGAGACGCGTCGCTTCGGCGCCCGCGACCAGCGCGACACCCAGGCCCATCAGCATGTAGCCGATCTGGCTGATGATGTGGAACGACAGGATCCGCCGCACCTCGTGCTGGACGGCGGCGCCGAGCACGCCGGTGATCATGGTGAACCCGGCGATCCAGAGGAAGATTTCGCCCGTCACCGAGGGCTCTTGCACGAACACGAGCGTGAAGACGCGGATGAGCGCGTACACGCCGACCTTGGTGAGCAGACCCGCGAAGAGCGCCGACACCGCGGGCGGCGGCGTGTGGTAACTGGCGGGCAGCCAGAAGAAGAACGGGAACACGGCGGCCTTGATGCCGAACGCGACGAGGAACAGGATCGAGACGGCGGTGACCAGCCCGCGATTCTCGACGAGCGCAATGCGTTCGGCGATGTCGGCGAGGTTCAGCGTTCCGACCATGCCGTAGACCAGCCCGGTGGCCGCGAGAAAGAGCGTCGAAGAGAGCAGGTTGAGGGTGACATACTTGATGGCGCCCTCGAGCTGTCCCCGATCGCCGCCCAGCGTGAGCAGGACGAACGAGGACATCAGCAGGACTTCGAACCACACATAGATGTTGAAGAGGTCGGCGCTGAGGAACGCGCCGGAGACCCCGGCAAGCAGCGCCAGCACGAGCGCGTAATAGCCGAAGCGTTCGCGGCGCTCGTCCACGCTCCCGAACGAGTACACGACGGTCGCGAGCCCGACGACGGCGCCGAGCAGGGCCATGATCGCGGAGAGGATGTCCGCGGCGATCGTGATGCCGAACGGCGCGGCCCACCCGCCGATGCGCGTCACCAGCACATCGCCGTCCTTGACCTTCCACAGCAGCGTGACGGCGGCGACGAGCGCGACCGAAGTGCAGAGCAGCGCAACGACGCGCTGGACGCGCACGCTCCTCCACGCGGCAACGCAGGCGATGAAGCCGAGCAGCGGGATCGCGATCGGGCTGATGAGGAGCGCGTTCATCGGTCGGTGGTGGTGAGCCGGTCGAGGTCGTCGGTGCGGACCTCGTCGTAGGTCCGGCGCAGGAGGACGATCGTGTACGAGACAATGGCGAAACTGATGACAATGGCGGTGAGGATGAGCGCGAGCGGAAGCGGATCGGTGAAGGCCCCGTCGGGCTGGGTTGCGCCCTTGTCGATAAGGGGCGCGCCGCCGCGCACGCGCCGGCCCGCGCTGAAGATCAGCAGGTTGGACCCGTGCCCGATGAGCACGAGACCGACGATGAGTTTCATCGCGCTGCGCCGGAGCATCATGTAGAGACCCGCGGCGAAGAGCGCCCCAACCGTGATGGAAAGGAGCAGCGTCACGGGGATGGCTCCTCAAGCGTGAGGACCATGACCAGGGTGACGCCCAGCACGGTGAAGTAGACGCCGATGTCGAAGAGCAGCGGCGTGCCGATCTTGAGCGGCCCGATGCCCGGCGCGTTGAACGAGGCCCACAGCGCCGTCATGAACGCGTGGTCCGGGCCGCCAAACGCCGGCGCGCAGAGCGAGATCAGCGCGCTGATCAGCGCGAGAGAAAGACCGACGCCGATGAGCGACATCGGCGAGACGCGGAGCAGGCGGCGCGTCGATTCGGTGTCGAAGGCCATGGAGTGGAGCGCGAACGCGGAGGCCGCCATCAGCCCGCCGACAAACCCGCCCCCGGGGAGGTTGTGCCCGTTGAGGGTCACGATGACCGAAAACATGAGCAGGAGCGGGAAGATGAGCCGCGTGGCGGCGATGAGGATGATGGAGTTCATCGCGCGTCCTCCGTGTTCGGCGGATCGGTCCGCAGACGCATCAGCGTGTAGACGCCGATAGCGGCGATCCCGAGGACGCTGATCTCGCCGAGGGTGTCGAGCGCGCGGAAGTCAACAAGGATGACGTTGACGATGTTGCGTCCATAGCCCTCGGTGTACGCGCGTTCGACGATCGCGTCGGAGACGGGCGCGCCGACCCGGACGCCGCGCGACACCAGCAGCGTGTAAGCCATCAGCGTCCCGAAGGCGAGGGAGAGCGCAAGATCGCTGAGCTTCATCGGGACGCCGCTGAGCTGGCCGAAGCGCGGGAGGTGGTAGACGACGAGCACGAAGATGATGACGGTGAGCGTGTCGACCGCGAACTGGGTCATCGCGAGGTCGGGCGCGCCGTACAGAACGAACAGCATCGCGATGCCGTAGCCGATGGCGCCGAGGGCGGCGACGGCGGCGAGGCGTGAGCGCGTGAGCGCGGAGAGGGCCGCCCCGCCGATCATGAGCGCGAGGGTGGCGACCTCGATGGTGTCAACCGGGTTGAGCGAGAGCTGCAGGTCGCTCGCGGGGATCTTCGCGCCGCTCCGCCAGATCGCCCAGCCGGCCAGCGCGATCAGCGTAACGACGACGGTCTTGATGTAGACGCTGAGCGAGCCGTTCTGGAGCGTGCGCGTCGAGAACCTGCCGAAGGCCAGCACGCCCTCGAGGATCACGGTGTAGGCGCGCTGGGGCCCGACGCGTTCGAGCGCCTGCGCGGGCGCGGTCACGCGGCGCCATGCCCCACGGATGAAGTACAGCGCGGAGCCGAGCGTGAGAGCGCCGATGCTGATGCCCAGAGCGACGCTGGGCTTCAGCAGGTACGCGAGGTCGAGGTGCAGTTCGGGCCACAGGTCTTCGGGAAGGCCGGCGACAGCGCCCGCCGCGGCGCGCGAGAGCGGCGCGGCGAACAACGCGGGCGTGAGTGCGGCGATAATGCCCAGCAGCGCGAGCACGACGGGGCCGACGAGGATGCGCCATCCGCTCTCGTGCGCTTCGTCGGCGCGCTCGTGGGCATTCTCGTCGGTCATGCGGCCGAAGAACGCGCGCCAGCCGACCAGCCAGGCCGCCGTCACCATGAAGAACCCCGAGAGGCACGAGACACCGACGACGAACCACAGCGCCCACTCGGCGTGCGTCGCGGCCTTGAGGAAGAGTTCCTTGCCCGCGAAGCCGAGCGTCGCGGGGAATCCGGCCATCGACAGGGCCGCCAGTGCGGCGCAGGCGGCGGTGACGGGCATCTTCCGCGCGAGCCCTCCCCCCTGCTCAAGGTCCTTGATGCGCGCGCCATGGTCGAGACTGCCGGCGACGAGGAAGAGCGTTCCCTTGAACAGCGCGTGCGCGAGGAGGTACACCATCGCGGCCTCGGCGGCGCCGAGCCCGATCAGCATGAGCATCGCGCCCAGCGACGACACGGTGGTGTACGCAAGGATGCGCTTCGCGTAGGTCTCCCGGGTGGCGAGGTACGCGGCGAACGCGGTGGTGAAGCCGCCGAAGAGCACGAGCGCGTCGCCCCACCACGCCACGCCCACGAACGCCGGCGACATCCGGGCGGCGAGGTAAACGCCCGCCTTCACCATCGTGGACGAGTGCAGGTACGCGCTGACGGGGGTCGGCGCTTCCATCGCGCCCGGGAGCCAGAAGTGGAACGGGAAGACGGCGCTCTTCGTGAACGCGCCGAGCAACACCAGACCGACGATCCACGGGATCCACGCGTCGGCGGTCATCCACGAATGGTCGGCGGCGAGGAGCTCCGAGATCGACCAGGTCCCGGCGCGCGTTCCGAGCATGATGAGGCCCGCGAGGAGCGCGAGACCGCCCAGCCCGGTGACGAGCAGCGCCTGGAGCGCCGCCTTGCGCGCCTTCTCGCGCTCGTGATCGAAACCGATCAGGAGGTACGAGGTGATGCTGGTGAGTTCCCAGAAGATGAACAGCAGGACGATGTTGTCGGCGAGCACGAGGCCCAGCATCGCCGCCATGAACGCGATCAGCGTCGCGTAGAAGCGGCCGAGTTGGCGATTCCCCTCGAGGTATTCGCTGGCGTACGCAAGGACGAACGCGCCGACGCCCAGCACAAGCATGGCGAACAGGAGCGAAAGCCCGTCGAGCCGTGCGGCGAGCGCAACGGAAAGGCCTTCGACCCACGGGCGTGTCTCGTTGAGCGCTTCGCCCGCGAGAACAGACGCGCCCTGAGTGGTGGCGATCCAGACCGCGAGCGCTGCCGGGACGATCGCGAACAGCACGCCGCTCCAGCGACGCGCCGGCCCGAGCGCGCGGTGCAGCATCGGCGCCAACGCCGCGAGTATGGCCAGAATGCCCACCGAACCGAGCAGCATGCGATCCGCCGATCTCAAACACCGGAGAAAATGAACGATGAACCGGGGCGGAGAGGATACCCGATCCGGGCGCCGTGAGTTGGGCGACAGCGGCGGGTTCCGGTATCCTGTGCGTCCCCTTGGTCAGGAGCATCGACGATGGATGAAGCCCCGCGCACCCCGGATTCGCCGCACGCCGCCCCAGTGCTGGGGAAGGATCGAATCGAGTTGCTCGACGCGCTGCGCGGGTTCGCGCTGCTGGGCATCCTGCCCATGAACATTCCCATCTTCGCGTTCTATACCTACCAGTTCTTCAATCCCAGCATCCAGGGCGGTTTCGAGGGCGTCAACTTCCTGGCGTGGCTGTTCGGGCATGTCTTCTTTGAGTTCAAGATGATGACGATCTTCACGGCGCTGTTCGGCGCGGGGATCGTGGTGTTCGCGGCCAGGTCCAGGGAGAAGACCGGGCGGTGCGCGGGTCTCTTCTACCGGCGCATCGGGTGGCTGTTCCTGTTCGGCCTGATCCACGCGTACCTGATATGGGAGGGCGACATCCTCTTTATGTACGCGGTCGCGGGCGCCGCGGCGTTCCTGTTCCGGACATGGCGGCCGCGCTGGCTGATCGTGCTCGGCCTGCTGACCATCCTGCACATGCCGGCGTTCAACGCGATCTCGTCGTGGTACTTCACGACGGCGCAGAACGCGTACGAGGCGGTGCAGGCGGGCGAGGAGATCCCGGGCTGGCAGCAGGGCTTTGCGGACTCGTACCCGGACGCGATCGCGGACTTCTCGCCGACGGAGGAAGCCCTGGCGGAAGAGCGGGCCGCGTTCACGGGCGGATACATGGATCTGTTCCATCAGCGCCGCCAGGCCGCGGCGGAATGGCAGTTCGTGTTCTTCCCGATGATGTTCTTCGGCCGCATCTTCGGCGTCATGCTGTTCGGCATGGCCGCGCTGAAACTCGGGATCCTGACCGGCCACCGGTCGCAGAAGTTCTACCTGTGGATGATGGGCGTCGGGTATCTCGTCGGCATCCCGCTTGTCGGAATCGGCGCGAAGATCTGGGTCGGGAGCGGCTTCGATGTGCTGATGTTCTTCAAGGTGATGAACGCGAACTACTTCGGTTCGCTGTTCGTGGCCTCGGGGCACATCGCGCTGCTGGCGCTCATCGTGAAGACGGGCGCTCTGCGCCGCGTGATGGACCGGCTCATGTCGGTCGGGCAGATGGCGTTCACGAACTACATCGCGCACTCGGTTATCTGTGCGCTGCTGTTCTACGGCTACGGATTCGGCCTGTGGGGCGAGGTGAGCCGCGCGGGATTGTGGGGCATCGTCGCGCTGATCTGGATCGCGCAGTTGCTGTGGAGCCCGTGGTGGCTGAAGCGGTTCCGCTTCGGGCCGCTGGAGTGGCTGTGGAGGTCGCTGACCTACTGGAAGCGGCAGCCGATGCGGCGGGTGGGATAGAGAAAGGAGAGATGACCGCCTCCCCGGCCCTCCCCCATCTTCGATAGGGGAGGGAGCAAGAGAAGATGATCTTTGGCCCCTCACCCGCCGACTCTGCGAGTCGTCGACCTCTCCCCAGAGGGGAGAGGTTCAGAGAAGCGTACGAAGCGTGCGTGCGAGGACGGCGCCGATGTGTTCCTGACCGCGCGGCGTGCGCAGGAGCGCGTTGTTCACTTCGATCTCGACGCCGAGGTAGCGCGAGGCTGGGAAGACGGCGCGGAGCGCGGTGGTGTGCCCGTCGGAAGTGCCCCGGTACGGCAGGTTCATCTTCACGCGGAGTTCGGCGGCGTCGGGATCGGCATTGATCGCGCGGCGCCAGCGTTCGCAGATTGACTTCTCGCGCGGGCGGCGGGGATCGAACAGCAGGCCGACCTCGAGTTCGCGTTGCTTGCCGTCGAGCACGGGGGTGAACGAATGCACGGAAAGGTGCAGGACCGGCGCGGGGACGCGGGCGATGTGCTCGCGCACAGCGGCGCGCCAGGGCGTGTAGTAACGCCCGATGATCGCGTGTTTGGCGCTGTCGTCGAGGTCGCGCGTGACGGCGCTGAAGAGCGACGGAGAATCGGGCGAGCGGTTGAGTTCGACGACGAGGCGCGAGACCTCGCCGATGAACAGTGGCGCGGCGAGCGTTCCGGCGAGGTGCTCGGCAACGGCGAGCGCGCCCTGGTCGTAGCCCCGGTGTGTCTTGAGGATCGCGCGGTGGGGCCTGAACAGCGCGACGAGATCGTCGGGGACGCGGCTGGTCGCGTGCTCGCAGGTGACGACGGTGTGGCCGAACGCGCGGCTCATGCGACGAACATCCGGCCCTCGTTGAGGCACGCGCAGAGCTGGCGGTAGACCTCGTGGACGCGCGTCTTCGAGGGAGTGTTGCCCGTTTGCGCGAGGATGCGGCGCGAGAGCGTGCCGGCGGCAAAGATCGTCGAGAGCGGCGCGTGCCAGGGCGACGCGGGATCGATGACGCGCGAGGAGAGTTCGCGCCACAGTTCGCCCGCGGTGATGGCGTCGGCCTCGATGCCGAGCGCACGGAGCAGCGGGGTGTGGTCGATGATGCCGCGATCGCCGTCGCGGATGCAACGGAGGAGCATGTCGTGGAGCGGCTCGACCTCGACGGCGCGCTGGTCGATGGTGGTGGACCACTGTTCATCGCAGAGCGCGCGGATGGCGGCGGTGACGAGCGCGACGATGGCGCAGTCGGCGAGGGGGCATTCCTGGATATCGACGACGCGGATCTCGATGGAGCCTCGGTCGAAGCGGGCGATGGCGCCGCGCGAGTTGAGCCATTCGTGCTGGAGCGTGCCCTCGGGATCGAGGGGGGCGATCTGGTCGTAGATCGAGCGGAGGAGCGAGTTCTCGTACTCGTCGCGGGTGAACACGGGCTCGGGGATCACCTTTGCGGCGACGAGCGGGACGCGCTTCGAGTTGTTGCGGTACACCTCAAGGCGATTATCGAGCAATCCGGTGACGCGGCCGTCCATGATCGGCGAACTCGCGGCGAGCCCGGGGATCAGGGGGAGGATCAGTCGGATCGCGGCGTGGAGGCGGCCGAACTCTTCGTCGCTCTTGAACGGAAGATTGATGTGCGTGGACTGAAGATTCGCCCAGCCGTGCCCGGTGCACTTGAAGATGCGGTCGTACGCCGCGTACACGGCGCCGAAGGCGTGGGGCCAGAGCCGCATCTCGCCGTGGGGCTCCATCCACGGGTGCATGGCGCCGGGCATGAGCAGGGCGTTGTGCTGGCTCAGCATGGCGTTGATGCGCTGGGCGTGATCCTGAAAGACCGTCGCGGCGCGGGGCAGGTCGTCGGTGGGCTCGGTGGTCTTGAGTTCGACGACATGGAGGACGAGTTCGTTGGACCACGAGACGAGCGCGTCCTCGCCGTCGGGGTAGGCGTCGCCCGAGTTGTCGCCGCTGATCTCGCGGAGCAGCGTGTCGGTGATCGGTCGGATGTCGAGCGACTCGGCGTCGACGATCATGTACTCGAGTTCGACGCCGAGCTTCTCGAAGAGTCCGATGTCGAACGGGTATGGGCGGCCCACTGGGCGGTCCTTTCGGGGGGCGGGGGTGTGCGCGTTTATCGCGCGGAGGCGCGGCGTTCTTCGAGTCGTTTGACGAAGAAGGAGATGATCTTTCGGTAGAGCTCGTCGCCGAGGACGCGGTCTTCGAAGCCGCGGTCGATGGAGGGGTTGTCGTTGATCTCGATCACCATGGGTCGGCCGCGGACTTCCTTGATGTCCACGCCGTAGAGCCCGCCGCCGATGGCGCGCGCGGCGCGGACGGCGAGCTGGACGACCTGCTCGGGCGCGTCGGCGACGGGGAAGGTGTCGACCATGCCCTCGAGGGCGGCGCCGCCGTTGTTGTCGTGCTTGATGATCTGCCAGTGCGCTCGGGCCATGTGGTACTTGCAGACATAGAGCGGTTCGCCGTCGAGCACACCGACGCGCCAGTCGAAGGGCGTGGGCACGAACTCCTGCGCGAGGAGGAGTTCGGATTGCTCGAAGAGTTCTGCGGCGCCCTTGTCGAAGGCCTCGTGGGTCTCGAACTTCTTGACGCCCGTGCTGAAGGAGCCGTCGGGCTGCTTCACGACGCACGGGAACCCGATGCGCTCGGCGACGAGTCCCGCGTTCTGCTCAGCAAAGATGACGGTCTTCGGCGCACGGAGCCGGGTGCGCTCGAGCAGTTCGGCGAGAAAGACCTTGTTCGTGCATCGCACGATGGAGTCGGGGTCGTCGATGACGACCAATCCCTCGGCAGCGGCGCGGCGGGCGAAACGGTACGAGAAGTGGTTCACACCCGTCGTGACGCGGATGAAGAGCGCGTCGAACTCGGCGACGCGGCCGAAGTCTTCGCGCTCGATCAGTTCGACGCGGAAGCTCTGCTCCTCGGCGGCCTCGACGAACTTCTCGATCGCGCCGGGGTCGCTGGGGGGGAGTTGCTCCTCGGGGTCAACGAGGATGGCCATGTCGTACTTGGACGGCTTGGGCGAGCGCGGCGCGCGGGTGGGATTCGCGAAGTATCGCTGCGCCATCTCGGCGGCGAAGGGCCGATGGGGCTCGGGTATGTCCGAGAGCGCGATGACGCGCAGGGATTCGAGCTCCCAGGATTCCGCGTCGTGCCTTCGGAAGGTCGCGCGGAGGAACGGCGCCGGGAACTGGTTGAACAGCGCGGTCGCGAGGCGGTCGTAACGCTTGGCCATGTTGCGGCCGAAGTAGATGCTCAGGTCGAAGTGATCCGAGCGGATGCCCTTGAACGCGGTCTTGAGGAGTTTCTCGGCGTCCTGCGCGGCGATGCGGATGATCGGCTGGAGCCGGAGGTCCTGGATGGTCTTGATCGACGGCAGGGGGCGGTGGCCGCGCGCCTGCGCGAGCAGCGAGACATAGTACCCGAGGGTCTGATACTTGTAGGAGCGGCAGAGGTTGTACACCTTCGCGCGGCGCATCACGCTGTACTTGCTGTGCGTGACATAGTCGGACGCGGAGACGACCTCGATGTTGGCGTTCGCGTCCTCGGGGAGTTCGAGGGGGAATTTCTTCGGGTTGTCGAGCACGATCAGGGAGATCACGCGCGTTTCTTTCTCGTGATGGCGCCCTGCGGTCTGCTGCGCGCCTGCTGCGGGCGCGGCGAGCCCGCCGCGGGCTCGATGACGAGCATGTTGGCGTCGTAGGTCAGCACGCCGAGCATGATCGCTCCGACGAGGCGGTCGATGGTGACGGTGTAGCGGTGGCCGCCGTAGCCCGGGTTCTCGTGGAGGGGGTCGGCGACCTCGACGGCGCGCGAGTGTTTGTCCAGCCCGCACAGCACGACGAAGTGACCC
Source organism: uncultured Phycisphaeraceae bacterium (assembly GCA_965369025.1). Taxonomy (GTDB): domain Bacteria; phylum Planctomycetota; class Phycisphaerae; order Phycisphaerales; family UBA1924; genus JAHBXC01. The sequence continues at coordinate 244,277 of CBDUPB010000001.1, forward strand.
ATGGGGAATCCGGCGATGTCGTCGTAGGCGCTCTTGTTGTCGCCGAGGTCGCGCTCGCGAGCGCAGTGGTACAGGTATGTCGACGACAACCCGGTGAGGATCGGCACCTTGCGTTTGAGGAACTTGCGGATGAGTCCCGGCGTGAGGTCCTGGAAGCGCACCTTGCCTCCCAGTTCGAGGAACTGGAGGTAGCCCTCAGTGGCGATGGTGCGCTTGCCCCCGACCTTGGCGTCGGCCTGGGCCTGGAGTTTGCCCGGGAGTTGGCGGTGGCACTCGTCGTCGTCGCCGTCGAACCAGGTGGGGTCGAAGACATTCAGGTTGTAGGTGTAGATGGTGGCGCGATAGCCGCGCTTCAGCGCGTGGCACGCGAGGAGGACGGCGAGGGTGCCGCCGTCTTCGAGGCGGGTGATCTCGCTGATGACCTGCTCGAGCGGGAGTTCGTCGTCGAAATAGGAATAGACGGCCTGCAGGCAGGTTGGGCCGCAGGTCGTGTCGTCGGGCTGAGCGAGGATCTGGAGGTCGAGCTGGGTTTTCACGGAGTCCAGTCGGGACAAAGCGGGGGCTTGGACGGTCGAACGGCCGAACAATAGGTATCGGTCGCGGGCGTCCCGCGACTGAGCCCCTTGCGCGTGAACCTCACCATGAACCAGGCGACCCCCGCCCCCTCCTCCGCCGCCGACAACGCCTCCCCGACCGTGAAAGGCGAGGTGTTCGTGATGTTCGCCTTCGACCTGGGGTTGACCATCGACCTTGAGGCGGCCGGGCGGATGCTCCGCGACTCGGCCCAGCGCAAGGCGGTGCGGCGGCCGGGCCGCGCGCCGGCGCCCGAATGGTTCGAGTACGAGCCGGCGCCCCTGCGGGTCGTGCGCGAGTCGGCGCCCGTGGAGATCCGAGGGCGGCGGACCGAGCCGGTGGTGGAGTGCACGATCTACGACTTCGGCGCGGCGTCGGTCGTCTACCGGCTCCCGATCGAGGGCACGCTGGACGACCTGATCGCGCTGTCGGCGGCGCTCGATGAGAACACCACCTTCCGCGAGCAGGCGCGCACGCTGGCCGAGCGGCTGTCGGCGGATATCGCCGGCGCGATCGGGAAGCCCGCCATCTCGTCGCTGGTGGAGGACTACGCGGTGTTCGCGCTGCGCGAATGGACGATGCCCGAGGGATGGATGCTCGAGGATCTGGTGATCGCGAACGCGATGCCGCTCACGCAAGTGTTGCAGGGCGACGAAACGCCGCTGAGCGCCGGGATGACGGCTGATCTGTTGCGCTCGCGGCTGTCGTACACGCCGAGCGACGCGGCGATCATCGACTGGAACGCGGCGGTGCTCTTCGACCCGGAGCCGGACGATGTGCTGGTGCTGCTCGAGCACGCGAATGTCGAGTTGCTGGAGATGCGTGTGCTCGACGCGCAGCTGGACGGCCTGCTGGAACGGGCGGGCGCGCTCCTCAGCGCGCAGAGCCGGCGGATGTATTGGCCGCTGGGACCGAGCGCGCGGGACCTGCAGACCCTCGCGGAACTGCAGACGGACAGCTCGCTGATGTTCGAGGGCGTGAACAACGCGCTGAAACTGTTCGGCGATCAGTACCTGGCGCGTGTGTACCGGGTGGCGGCGGAGAAACTGCACCTTCCCGACTGGGACGCGGCGGTGCTGCGCAAACTCGCGACGGCGGAGAGCATCCACGACAAGATCGCGGGGTTCCTGTCGGCCAAGCGGATGGAAGTGCTTGAAGTGGTGATCGTGGCGCTGATCGCGGTGTCGATCGCGCTGCCGTTCTTCGGCATCAAGTGATCAGCGTGCGGCCTTCTGCGCCAGCTCGGCGAGGGCCTTGATGTCCTTGTTCGCGATGATCGGCGCGATCTGCGCCGGCTTGACGCCCAGGTTGGTGAGCGCGAGTTCGGCGGTCTTCCAGAGTTTGGCGGCCTTCTTGGGATCGTCCGCGAGGTAGATCTCGGAGACGGCCTCGGCGAGTTTGGTCGCGTTGATCGTGTCCTTGTGCTCGTAGTAGCGGTTGACGATGCCCTTCTGGTATTTGCTGAGGTGCTGTCCTTTGGCCATGCGAGGACGATATCAGCGCGTGAGCCGCCGAGCGAACCAGTCGAGCAGTTCTGGCGAAGGTTCGTTGGATTCATCGACGAGCGGGAGCGCGCGGGTCTGCGTCGCGCTGAGTTTGATCGCGTCGGGGGAGAGCGCGGCGCCGGCGAACTCGCGTGCGGCGAAGGCGGTGGAGACGGGCGAGAGCAGCGACGCGTGCGCGGCGCGGAGCGTGTCGAGCGGGTGGGGGTCGTCCGGCGGCGGCGTGATGGTGATGACGGGAACGCACGGGAGCAATTCGCCGCGGATGTCGAGGAGCGGCTCAAGCACGCGCGTCTGGGTGGCGAGGAGGATCTTCGGCACGAGGCGCGCGCGGAGCCAGTCGCCGAGCGCCGTGTCGCGCTCGATGCGCTCGCGGTCCACGCGCGGCGCCAGCCATTTCTGCTTCAGGATCCGCGTCGGGCGCTCGCCCCAGAGCGAGCGATCGCGGTCGATCAGCCCCGAAGTGATGAGCCGCGGGTATCTCGCTTCCAACTCGTCCGGTGCGCACAAACCGCGCGCATGCGCGTCCTCCACGATGCTCCCCGCGAGCCCGTAGTACTGGTCGCGGAAGTCGGCGGTCGCCCGCGCAATGTCCCCGATCACGCGATCCGTGCGCACGGCGCAGTCAGGTATCTCCGCAACACCGGGAATGAGCGCGCGCCAGAACTCGCCGCGAGGAGTGTTTTCGTTCGATATCGGTCGAAAATCGAGCGATATCTCGCGCGCGGTTTCGCGCCGGGGTTTTCCCAGGCGCACCATCGGTGCGCACACACGGATGCTTGCGTCGAACACCGGCTCGTCGTCGAACCAGATCGCGTCGATCGCGCACCGACCGGCGATGTGCGCACGAACCGCGGAGGCGTCGCGCGTCGAGAGGATCGCCCTCGGGAGCACTAGCGCGCACCGGCCGCCCTCTCGCAGCAGGTTCGTCGAGAGCAGCCAGAACGCGCCCGCGGCGTCGGCGTACCCCTTGACGAGCCCGCCCGACCACTCGCGCACCCTTGCGGCGACCTCGCGCGAACTCGCCGTCTCTCGCGCGAGTTGATTCAGGTACGGCGGGTTGCCCACGACGGCATCGAACCGCTCATCATCGAACAGCGCCGGGCCGGCGCGCAGCGCATCAGCAACCATCACACGCGGCGAAGCGCCGGGCGCTAACTCGCGCAGCGCACTCTCGCACACGCACGCGGCGGCCTCGTCAATGTCCACGCCCACCACGCACCGCTCGATCACCTGCCGCGCCGAGTTCGTCTCCCCTACTCGCTCGAGCGCCTCGATGATGCGCTTCGCGGCCGGAACGAGGAACGCGCCGTCGCCGCACGACGGATCCAGCACGCGCAGCGCGAGCAACGCGCCCCGCGGATCGTCCGACCCGCTCGCCGCCTCGATCGCCGGATCCAGCGCGAAGTCCAGCAGCCGCTCCACCAGCGCCGAAGGCGTGTACCACGCCCCCAGCGCCTTGCGCGAGCGTCGGGTTTGTGCGACAGCGGCCACGCTCACAGCGTGACACGCTTCGCGCCCCGCCGCAAGCGGCGCCGCTTGTACACTCTCCACCCATGGCCTCCTCACTGCTCATCCTGCTCGACGACATCGCCAGCATCCTCGACGATGTCTCCGTCCTCACCAAGGTCGCCGCCAAAAAAACCGCGGGAGTCCTGGGCGACGACCTCGCCCTCAACGCCCAGCAGGTCTCGGGCGTGCGCCCCAGCCGCGAACTCCCCGTCGTCTGGGCCGTCGCCAAGGGCTCGCTCCTCAACAAGGCCATCCTCGTCCCCGCCGCCCTCGCGATCAGCGCGCTCATCCCGTGGGCCATCACCCCCCTGCTCATCGCCGGAGGCGCCTACCTCTGCTACGAGGGCGTCGAGAAAGTCACGCACAAGTTCTTCCACAAAGACCACCCCCCCAAACCGCCCGGAAAGAACGCAACCCCCACGGAACTCGCCGACGCCGAGCAGCGCGCCGCCGCCGACCTCGCGAAGCGCATCGCCACCGAGAAGACCAAGATCCGCGGCGCCATCCGCACCGACTTCATCCTCTCCGCCGAGATCGTCGTCATCACCCTGGGCATAGTCGCCGACAAACCCTTCGCCACGCGCGTCGGCGTGCTCATCGCCATCGCGCTGCTCATCACCGTCGCCGTCTACGGCCTCGTCGCCGCCATCGTGAAGATCGACGATGTCGGGCTCGCGCTCACCGAGCGCACATCCGCCGCATCGAAAGCCCTCGGCCGCGCGATCCTTGCCGCCGCCCCCTGGCTCATGCGCGGCATCTCGGTCCTCGGCACCACCGCCATGTTCCTCGTGGGAGGCGGCATCCTCGTCCACGGCGTCGGGCCCCTCCACCACGCCAGCGAATCCCTCACCCACGGCCTCGCCCAGCCATGGAGCACCATCGCAGAGATGCTCTTTAACGGCGCCGTGGGCATCGCCCTCGGAGCGGTCGTGCTGGGCGTGGTGACCCTGGCGAAGCGGGTGTTCGCGTGTGAAACTCGATAGTTGTTCACCAAAAAAGCTTGGCGCTCGCCCTCGCTGCCTGTACTTTGGAGTCGCTGCGCATCCGTGTGGGCCCGGTTCTTGCCGCGGGCTCCCCAATTCCGTCCCGAGCATCCCGGAGCACACCATGCAATCCGTTTTTTCCGTGGCCGCCACCATCCTGCTCGCCGCAGGATCGAGCACCCTCGCGCAGGTCACCCTTGTTCCACAAACCCCGCTGCAAGGCAGCGTGCCGGACGAAGCCTTCGGCTTCTCCGTCGCGTCCGGCCGCGATGTGAACAACGACGGGTACGACGACTTCGTCATCGGTGTTCTCAATAACCTCTTGCCAGGCGGATCGAACACGGGAGCGATCCTTGTCTACTCCGGCCGCGACAGCTCGATCCTGCGCACCATCGAAGGCGAGGCCTTCGCTTTGGGACATGGCTACTCCGTCGCCCTGGCCGATGTGAACAACGACGGGTTCGCCGACATCGTCGCCGGGAGACCCTTCGACGACACCACCGCAAACAACGCGGGCGCCGTCAGGGTGTACTCAGGCGCGGACGGCGCCGTCCTCCACGACTGGTACGGCCTCCTCGCGAACGACCAATTCGGGTTCGCCGTCGCCGCCGCGGGCGATGTGAACAACGACGGGTTCGATGATGTCATCGTGAACGCCCCGTTCGCCGATCCGAATGGGGGAACTTCGGGGCAGGTCCGCGTGTTCTCCGGCGCGGACGGCTCCGTGCTCTACACGATGGACGGAGAGCACGCGGGCCACAGTTTCGGCTTCGCCATCGCGGCCGCGGGCGATATGAACAACGACGGCTTCGATGACTTGCTTATCGGATCCCCCGGCGCGCGGTTCAACGGAATGGGATTCGGCAGCGCCGAGTTGTACTCGGGCTTCGACGGTTCCTTGCTCCGCACCTACTTCGCGCCGGAACCGGGCCAGCAATACGGGGGCGCCATCGCCAGCGCGGGCGATGTCAACAACGACGGCGTGCCCGATGTCATCATCGGTGCGGTCGGCAGCGGCACGGATCGCGGGGACGCCTATGTCTACTCGGGCGCGACCGGATTCCAGCTCCAGCAGTTGGAAGGCACATCGAACAGCAGCCGCTTCGGCCGGACGGTCAGCACCGCCGGCGATGTGAACGACGACGGGTTCGCCGATGTCATGGTCGGGGCGCCGTTCACCACATCATCATCCAACCCGGGACGCGTCGTCGTCTTTTCCGGCAGCGATTGGTCCGTCCTCTACACATTCGTCGGCGGCGGCGACCGCGGCGAACTGTTCGGCCAGACCATCGCCTACGGCGGCGACCTCAACGGCGATTCGCACCCCGATCTCGTCCTCGGCGCGCCCGAGGAGGACGGCCTTCCCGGCTCCGTGACCGTGGTCCTGAGCGACGACGGCAAGGCCGCCCCATGCCCGGGCGACACCAACGGCGACAACATCGTCAACTTCGCCGACCTCAACGCCGTGCTCGCCGCGTTCGGTCAAACGGGCGCCGGCCTCGCCGCCGACCTGAACGATGACGGCGTCGTCAACTTCACTGACCTCAACGAGGTCCTCGCGAACTTCGGCGCAACCTGCTCCGATTGATACTGCCGTTTGACATGCCCACCGGCGCGTGATCTGGTACACTCCGCGCGAACTCTCTCTCCCGCGACACGGTCGGAGACGCTCGCATGATCCGGACCAGACGGCGCTTCAGCATTCCCGGATTCCTCCCCCTCGCCGCCGGCGCTGTTGCCGCACTGGGCATGGTCGGATGCAACCCGGTCGGCCCCGCCTCGCTCTCCGCGGGCCGCGGCGTCTACAACGAGGTCATCAACCGCACCGAGGACGAGCAGGTCCTCAACATGATCGTCCGCCTGCGTTACGGCGAGACCTTCGGGATGCTCTCCGTCGCCAGCGTGACCGCGAACATCCGCGCCGCCGCGACCATCTCGGGCAACTTCGGCATCGGGCCCGACGAGAGCTTCGCGGGCAACCTCGTTCCGCTGGGCATCGAGGGCGCCTACGAAGAAAACCCGACGATCTCCTACATCCCGCTCGGCGGCGAGAGTTTCGTCATCGACCTGCTCACCCCGCTTTCGCTCACGCAGGCCTTCCTCATCAGCCGCGCCGCGCCGGGCCAGCAACTCCTCCTGCGCACGCTCGTGAGCCGCGTGAACGGGCTCGACAACCCCGTGAAACTCGAATCGACCTCCGACGAGGCCTTCGAGCGCGTCCTGACGATCGTTCAGGACCTCGTCTCGCGCCGGAAGATGTCCACCGTCGCGTGGCTCGAAGACGACAAGCCCCAGTACGCGGTGCTCATCTACGACTACGCCGACAACGACACCGCGCTCGTCAAGGAGTATCTGCGGCTCCTCGGGCTCACCTCGTACTCCGCCGACGGCGACGACCTGCGCATCCCCATCCGCGCATCGCTCGGCCGAGCGGACGGCGAGCACCTCAACATCGAGTTCCGATCCGTCTTCGACCTCATCATCGAGGCCGGCCGCACGATCGAGATCCCCGATGATCATTTGAAGCGCGGCATCGTCGAGGCGGGCTTCCATGACTCGGGCTCCCTGCGCATCCTTTCGTCGCGCAACCGCCCCCGCGACGCCAGCGTCGCGATCCCATACGAGGGCTGGTGGTTCTACATCGACCGCACCGACCACGCGAGCAAACGGAGTTACATCACGCTCCGCACCCTCATCGGGATGCGCCTGCAGGATGCCTCATCCGACCTCAACGCGCCCGAACTCACCATCGATGTCGCGAGCTGAGCGCCGGGCTCTCACTCGACCCGGATCACCACGAAGGTCAGGTCGTCGTCCTGCGCGATCGCGCCACGGTGCTGCGCGAGCGAGTCGCGGATCAGGTCGCTGATCTCGGCCGCCGGACGGTGCGCGTTCTCGCGCAGGAGATCCCGGAGCCGGTCCATCCCGAAGAGTTCCTTGTCCTCGCCCTTGGTCTCCCACAGCCCGTCCGTCGCGGCGAGGATGATCGATCCCGGCGCGATGTCACGCTCGACGCGTTCCTCGTACAACTCGCCCGCCATGATGCCCAGAGGCAGCCCCCACCCGTCGTACACCGGGAAGTCGCCCGTCGTGGGGTCATACACGATCGGCTGGCCGTGCCCCGCCGACGCCCAGCGGATCTCGCGGCGCGTCGCGTCGATCGTCAGCAGCAGCATCGTCATGAACCGCATGCCCTGCGTGTCGCCGACGAGCATCTCGTTCAAGTGATCGAGGAAATCCGCGAGCGACCCCGGGATCGACGCGCGGCTGCGCAGGATGCCGCGCGCCGTCGCCATCAGCATCGCCGCCGCAACGCCGTGGCCCATGACATCGCCGATGGCGACCACGGCCGCGTCCTCGTTCGCGTCCGACACATCGAGGAAGTCGTAGTAATCGCCGCCGGTCTCGTCGCAATAGGTGCTGTGCCCGGCGATATCGAGCCCGCGCACAGACGGTGACCCGGAGGGCAGCAGGTTGCGCTGCACTTCCATCGCCAGCGAGAGCGACTCGCGCATCCGCATCCGGTCCTGCAGGCCGAGCGTCATGCTGTTGATCTCTTCGGCCAGCCGCTCGTACTCCGGCGCGTGCCTGATCTTCACCACCGTGTCGAGGTCGCCCTGCCCGATGCGCCGAACCGCCGTCACCACCGTGAGCAGGGGCGACACGAGCCAGCGCGCGGCAAGGACGCCGAGCAGCACCGCCAGCCCCACCGCGATCGCGCTCGCGACGAAACTGCGCCGGAAGCCCGCGTCCAGCGCCGCCGTGAAGTCCCTCTCGGGAACAACCGTGATGAGCGTCCAGTCGAGCCCGACCTCGCTGCCCACGGGCGACGCCAGCGTGAGGTGGGGCTCGCCGCCGACGATCAACTCCGCGTGCTCATCCGCGACGAGTTGCTCGGCGTGCAGGTGCGCCGACGCCGCCGCGATGCGCGCATCGGTTGACTCTCTCGCCGCGATCCGCTCGCCATCGCGCGTGGTGACCGGCGCTTCGTTCGAAGTCGCCAGGAGCGCGCCGTCGCGCCCGATGAGCGCCGCCACGCCCGTCGATCCCACCTCGATCGCTCTCAGGAAACTCGACAGATCGTCGAGCGAGTAGTCCGCGTCGATCACGCCGACGAACGCGCCGCTGTCGTCAAAGATCGGCACGCCGTACGACACACCGAGCGTCGCCGCGGCGCCCTCGTCGCCGCCCACCCACACATACGGCTCGCTCCATGCGGCGGCCCCGGCGTCGCGCACCGTCGTGAACCACGGCCGTGCGAACAGGTCGAACGCGAACGACGACCCCTCGCCCGGCGCGATGCCGCCCTGCGCGTCGATGCGCCACTCGAGCATCGTCGCCGCGTTCGGATCGTCTTTGAGGGCCCAGAACTGCGCGCCGTCGGCGTAGCGCGTCACCCAGGCCGCGCGCCCGTCGGCGCCGCCCCACACCACCGAACTCAGCATGTCGAACGCCGACGACTGGCGAACCATCGTCTCGCGCCACGCGGCGAGGTCGGCGACATCCAGCGCGCCCGACTCGACGAGGTGCGCGTTCACCTCGCAGAGCCGCACGGGCACGGAGAGGACCTCCGCCACTTTGTTCGACGCCAGCTCGTGGATCTGCTCGATGTTCCGGTCCGCCAGTTCACGCACCGCACGCCGCGATTGACCGTTCCACATCCCCGTCACCAGCAGGCCGACCACAAGCACGGGCACACCAACGAGCAGCGGCGCGGAAACCTTGATGGGCAGCCGGGAGAGCATGGGCGGCGAGTGTAGCGGCCCCGGCCCGCTGCGCCCGCTCGGGAACGAAAAACGAACACGGGCGACGCTCACCGCGCCGCCCGTGCTCATCAATATCACAAGATTGGCGGCGGCGATCAGTTGCCCGTGGGCAGCGGGATGTGCACCCCGTCCTTTTCCAGCGACTCGCGGATGTACTGGAACCTCTGGTACTCCGAGATCGTGATCGGGCCGGTGTAGGTCTCGCTCTGCATCTTGCGCGGCGGGTACTTCAGGTAGGTCTTCATGAGTTCCTGGATCGCCGGGTTGAAGGTCACCGCGGTCCAGGTGTGCTCGGTGAAGTTGTTCATGAACACATCGTACCGCTCCTGCGGATCCTGCAAGAGATCAAAGACCTGCGGCACGGTCGCGACATACTTGCTCGCGCCCTTCCAGCCCAGGTTCGAGTCCACGGAGAGCGCGCCGGTGGACGCGCCGTCGTCGCCGCGAAGGTTGAACACCGCCTTGTAGTTGCCCACGCGCGCGGCGCCCGGAGTGAGCTCGTCTTCGGTGAAGTAGAACCACGAAGTGCGGTCGCTCTTCCCCTTGCCCGTGAGCACGGGGGTCATGTCGTAGCTGTCGAACATCATCGGCTCGCCCTCGCGGTCCTTCGTGGGAAGGTCCACGCCCGCGACCGAGGCGAAGGTCGCCATGAGGTCGAGGCCGCCCAGGATGTCGTGGTTGCGCACGCCGGGCTTCACCTTGCCGGGCCACACCGCGATCGCGGGAACGCGGTTGCCGCCTTCACGCACGGTGCCCTTCGTGCCGCGGAACGGCGTGTATCCCGCGTCGGGGTACACATCCTGCCACGCGCCGTTGTCCGTCGTGTAGAACACGAGCGTGTTCTTGTCGAGGCCCAGTTCACGAAGCTTGTCCATCACGCGGCCGATGCGCGTGTCCAGTTCCACAACCGAGTCCGCGTACTTCGTCTTCGAGATCGACTTGTGCTTGAACTCGGGCGCAGGAAGATTCGGCTGGTGCACCTTCATGAAGTTGATGTTGATGAAGAACGGCTGGTCGGGGTTCTTCGCGGCGTCCTCAAGGAAGCTCAGTCCCGACTTCTCGATGTACTCATCCAGGAACGGGATGCCCACGACGCCCTTCTCGGGCGTGTTCACATACTCGCCGTTCACCTTCCAGTCCTGCTTGGCCGGCTCGCCCGCATTGCCCGAGAGCGACCCCTTGGTCACCTTGTCGAACATAGCGCGGGTCTTCGGGTCCATGTCGGGGAACCACTCGGCGTCGCCGTAGGTGTACGCGTTGCAGTGGTAGAGGAAGCAGTGCTCCATCACATCGTAACCGTGGGCGTTGGGAAGCGCGTAGTCCGACTCACCCAGGTGCCACTTGCCGGTGAAGTAGGTCTTGTACCCCGCATGCTTCAGCACCGAGCCGAGCGTCCATTCCGCCGCGGGCAGACCGCCGCCCTGTCCCTGAAACGCGACGGTCGTCATGCCGCTGCGGTTGGGGATGCGCCCCGTCTGCATCGCCGCGCGGCCGGGCGTGCAGCTGGGCTGCGCGTAGAACGAGAAGAAGGTCATCCCCTCGTCAGCGAGGCGGTCGATGCTCGGGGTCGGCATGCCGCGCCCCTCGCCGCCACCGTACGGGCCCAGGTCTCCCCAGCCGGTGTCGTCCGAGACGATGAAAAGAATGTTCGGTTTGCCGGACTGCGCATTCGTTTGCGTCGTCCGCTGGCGCTGCGCGTTCGCCGTGCTCATCACCGACATCGCCGCGGCGGCGGCAAGCGCCAGCCGACCCACGCGGCCGATTCCAACCGTTCCAAGACCCATGATCAATCTCCTGTTCCTGCCGAACGATCGCGCCGGGATTGCTCAGGCGCTCGCCAATCGAACGGACTGCCTCCCTCAAACTACCCGCGGCGACTCCGAGGTCGCAACCCGCCGGGCCGACCACCGTCCGAACCACGCCCGGCCTCTGCCTTCCCGGTACGCTGATGGAGCACCGTACACCCGTCCCACCCGCATCGACTTGACACACAGATGAGACACTCCATGCCACGCTTCATCACCAACACGGCCGCAACGCCGGTCATCGTGTCGCTGACGCTCGCCTCGGCAGTTCTTGCGCAGGACGACCGGGCAAAGCAGGACGCGACGGCGCCCGCCGACGCCGCCGCCCACGCCGACACGCCCCCCGCGCATGTGCTGGGCGAAGGGATCCTCCCGATCCCGACCTACGCGGGCGATTTCTGGGACCGCGAATTCCTGACCGGCGACTGGAACGGCGCACGCACGCAACTCGCCGACAAGGGCATCCAGATCAAACTCGACTGGGTGCAGACCGTGCAGTCCGTCGTCGATGGCGGCAACAAGCGCGGCACACGCTACGGCGGGTCGCTCGACTACATCGTGGACTTCGACCTCGACAAGATGGGCCTCGTCCCCGGGGGCGTCGTCGTGCTGCGCGCCGAGACGCGCTACGGCGACACCGTCAACGACATGACCGGGCTCATCTCGCCCGTCAGCACCGATAGTTTCTTCCCGCTCTCCGACGACGACATCCCGATCACCATCTCCGACCTCACCTACTACCAGTTCTTCTCGGAGTCCTTCGGCGTCTTCCTGGGCAAGATCGACACGCTGAGCAGCGACCTCAACCCCTTCGCGTCGGGCCGCGGCAATCAGCAGTTCATGAACCAGAACTTCGTGTTCAACAGCGTCGCGGTGATGACCGTGCCCTACAGCACGCTCGCCGCCGGCGTGTTCGTGAACCTCTCACCCAACATCTCCATCACCAGCACGCTGATGAACACGGCCGACGCGTCGACCACGACCGGCTTCCAGAACTTCGGAGATGGGTGGACCTGGGCGACCGAGGCGAACTTCCAGTACGCGCTCGCGGAACTCCCGGGCGGACAGAATGTCACAGCGATCATCGCGGGCGACAACGACTACTTCAAGATCGACGGGCGATTCTCCTTCGAGCCCGGGCAGGGCATTGTGCCCCCGAGCGACGATGACTCCTGGGCCGTGATGTGGAGCGGCTGGCAATACCTCTTCACCGAGGAACAGCAGAAGGGGCCGATCAACCTCGACGGCGGCCCCCCGAACATCCAGGGCATCGGCCTGTTCGCCCGCGCGGGCTTCGCCGACAACGACACCAACCCCATCGAATGGTCGATCAGCGGCGGCATCGGCGGCCAGGGCGTCCTGCCCGGTCGCGACTACGACCGCTTCGGCGTGGGCTACTTCTATTCGAGCATCGACGCAGGCCGGCTCTCGAGCGCCGCGGCCCTGGCCGACAACACGCAGGGATTTGAGGCCTTCTACACACTCGCCGTCACGCGGGCGGCCGAACTCACCTTCGATGTTCAGGTCGTCGAAGGCGTCGTCGAGGACACCGATCCCGCCGTCGTCCTCGGCCTGCGCCTCTTCATCAACTTCTGACACCCGTCGTCCGCTCGGAGCTTCGCATGCCGCTGAGTAAGGCCCTCATATGCGCGTACGGATTCGATTCATCCGGCGTCGCGACCGCCCTCGACGGCGCGGCCCTCGGCGCCTGGCGCGAAGATGACGGCTGGCACTGGGTGCACCTCGACCGCACGAGCGAAGAGACCGAGCCGTGGCTGCGCGACGCGGCCAATCTCGACGAACTCGCCATCGAGGCGCTCCTCCAGGAAGAGACGCGCCCGAGGTGCGTCTCGATCGGCAACGGCTTGCTGGTCATCCTCCGCGGCGTGAACCTCAATGTCGGCGCCGATCCCGAAGACATGGTCTCCATCCGGCTCTGGATCGACGAGAAACGCGTCATCTCGCTGCGCCACCGCAGACTCATGGCTGTGCAGGATGTCCGCGACAACATCGAACGAGGTGAGGTCCCGTCCTCCCCAGGCGCGCTGCTCGTCGAGATCGCCGGGTTCATGATCGACCGCATGGGGGCCGCGCTCGACGACCTGAACGATGCGGTCGATCAGGTGGAAGAGGATGTCCTCGATGCGCCGGGCCACGAACTGCGTTCCAAACTCAGCCGCCTGCGCCGTCAGGCGATCAGTCTGCGCCGCTTCCTCTCTCCCCAACGCGAGGTCTTCACCCGCCTGCACGCCGACCGCACCGGGATCTTCGGCGAGTCGGAGCGGGGCCACCTCCGCGAAATCACCGACCGCCTCACACGCTACATCGAAGAACTCGACTCGGCACGCGACCGCGCCACCGTCACGCAGGAGGAACTCGGCGGCCGCATCTCGGACCAGATGAACAAGAACATGTATGTGCTCTCGATCGTCGCGGGCATTTTCCTCCCGCTGGGACTGCTGACCGGCCTGCTCGGGATCAATGTCGGCGGCTTGCCCGGGACGCAGAACGAGTGGGCATTCGCCATCGTGTGCGTCATCCTCGTGGCGCTGACGCTCGTCGTGCTCTGGCTCTTCAGGAAGATGCGCCTGCTCTGATCCTTGGCCGCTTGCGTCGATCGAACCAAGCCGGGACACTCTCTCCATGTCCTCCCACGCCCGAGTCGCGCTGTCGCGGCTCCTTCAACGAGTGAGTCTCCGGGCGGCGATCGGCTACGCGGCCCTGGTCGTGCTCGTCGCGGTCGCCGTCATCTGGGCCGGTGAAGAGGTCCATCGACACATCGGCGCGGTCGAGGGCTGGCTGCACAAGATCGGCCCGTGGGGCGTGGTCGTCTACATCGGGCTCTTCGCGCTGTTGTCGTCGCTCTTCATCCCCTTCACGCCGCTCGCGATGATCGGCGGCGCGCTCTTCGGGCTGGGATGGGGAACCGCGGCGGCGGTCGCGGGCGCGATGGCCGGCGCGTGCATCCAGTACATCGTCGCGCGTCGCTTCCTGCGCGAGCGCGTCGTGCGCTGGGCGTCGAAGAAGCCCGCGCTTGTCGCCGTTGAGCACGCGGTGCACGAACGCCAGATCCGCATGCAGACGCTCGTGCGCCTCACGCCGCTGAGCCCCGCGCTCACCAGTTACCTGTTCGGGGCCGCCGGCGTTCGATTCTCGGGGTATTGCCTCGCGTATGTGGGCGAGCTGCCCTCGCTGCTGATCGATGTGTATTTTGGGTACGCCGGGCGGCATTACATGGACCGGGCCGCGAGCGACACGAAGGGGATCACGACACACGACATCGTGGTCGGCGCAGGCCTGATCGTCGCGATCGTGGTGATGGTGGTCATCTCGCGGACGGCGCACAAGGCCTTCAAGGCCGCGATTGCGCAGGAGAGCGCCGACACGGCGGCGAACGACGCGAGCGCGGCGCCGACTCAGCCATCACAGGCCTGAGGACGATTCCGAGGCGATTCCCGGCCCACGCCCATCGCCGATGCTTCCGAAGATACACCGAGCATCGCACAAATGACCCGGGGAACCACCGGGCGATTGCCCAGCGGGAATGCGCGCCGATTTCATTGCGTCGAACACGAGAATCGCTACGGTGGTTGCGGTCATCGGCGGCCTCGCCGTGGCATTCATCAATCCGGCTTCATTTGGCTCGAGAGGAGACCTGCGGATGCGTTCAACAACCATAGCGGCGGCGCTCGCACTCGCATCGGCAACGGTTCACGCGGGCCTCATCGATACGCCCGACCTTGCGTCGGTGCGTGTCTGGGAGCGGACCGGAGGCGTCGCGCCAACAGCGTTTGTCTTCGGCGCCGGTTCGGCTCAGGTCACGACCCGACTGGCAACGCTCAACGCCGGTTCGCGCGATTTTTTCGGCACACCGAACGAGTCGTACGATCTGTACTACTCCAACGCCGACGCCAGCCCGAACGCCAACGGCTTCTGCATCACCGTGGACGCCGTGTACCTGGACAACTTTGGCGGCGGGCACAACATCGCGGCTGTGGATCTGGTGTTCGCTGATGGCTCGGTCCTCCGCGCCGATGTGCTCAAGACCTTCACCGCCGGCGGCGCCGAGTCGTACCCGGAGACCGCGGTCAATGTGATCGATGGCGACCTCCAAACCCACACCACGCTGGGCACGAGCGGCGGAGAGATCGAGCGGCTTTCTGTCACCGTCGGCTTCTCGTCCATTCCGGCGCCCTGCCTTGGCGACGCGAACGGCGACAACATCGTGAACTTCGCCGACCTCAACGCCGTGCTCGCTGAGTTTGGCCAATCGGGCGCAGACCTCCCCGGCGATGTCAACGGCGACCAGGTCGTCAACTTCGCTGATCTGAACGAAGTCCTCGCCGCGTTCGGCGCAACCTGTCCATAAGCGTTGCGAGCGGCGCCAGCCGCGCGGCCGTCTCTGGCGACAGCGACCCCGAGGACGGCGCCTGGCTGGTCATCAACATCGTCCGCGAGCGTTTTGATTCTGCGCCGACATTCTAAGAGGTACGGACTGGGAGCGCAACATGACAGCCCGATCTCAGGAGAGTCGGAGCACCTGGGATCGTCTCCCCAGCGTAAGTACCGGATTTCACCATGCGGACTTTCTTGTCTTGTGATTCATCTGGGCCGCTGTAGAATACGCCATTGAAGGAATCAGGGCCCACTTATTGCTGACTCGTCCTCTGGGGTAGCGCGACGTTCGCGGCTCTGCTTCGTTTCGCTATTCGAGAAGGAGATGTCATGCCTCCGTCCACACGATTCGTGTTGACTCAACGCGCGGGGTTTCTGATCTCAGCGTTGTTCGCGGCATCCCTTCCGGCCACGGCCCAATCGATCAATCTCGTCCCGAACCCGAGCTTTGACAATCCGCAGACCTGCCCGGTCTACTTCAGCAATATCGGGCACTATGTCGGGTGCGGCATTCCCGCGTATCCCGCGTCTGCGGGCGACGCGCCGCCTTGGAAATTGCCTGGCTGCCACACAGGGACGGCTGATGTGTTCAATGTCTGCGGCACGGCCTCACCGGGCTTACTCGGCACGAACATAGGGAGGTTGTGGGACATGCGTGTGCCCAACAATATGATGGGCGGCCAGTGGCCCCTCAGCGGCACCGGATACGCGGGCTTTTTCGCCTACACAAGGGACGGTGAGTACCGTGAGTACATCGAGGCGCCACTGATTGCCCCGCTCGTTCGCGACCAGCGGTACCGCATCTCTTTTTATGTCTCCCTCGCCGACAAGGCCCGGCACTGTGTCTCATCAATTGGCGCCTACCTCTCGGTCGGCCCAACCCCGGCCGCGTATAACTCTCTCGCGATCCCCTTGACGCCGCAAATCCAGAACACGTCCGGCTTGCTGTGCGATGACACCAACTGGACATTGATCACCGGCGCCTTCGTCGCCGCGGGCGGCGAGGATCACATCACCATCGGGAATTTCAGCCCCGACGCCGGGCTGGCGGTCGGCAACAATCCCGGTGTCCAAGGGAATGAGCGGACCGCTTACTACTACATTGACGCCGTTTCCGTCTCGTGCGAATGCACGGCGGCGCCGATGATTGTGACGCAGCCGCAGCATGAGACCGTGCCTTGCGGCGATCCGGCGACGCTGTCCGGTGAAGCCTCGGGCCAGTGCGGTGTGCGGTATCGGTGGATCTGCGACGACTGCTACGCTGCCCCGACCGTGCTCGCGAACAATTCGCTGTTCTCCGGTGTCACGACGCCCAATCTCACGCTCTCTCCGGCTGCGATGCAGCAGTTCCGCACCAAGACCTTCCGCTTCGAGGCGTACAACGATTGCGGCATAGCGCGGAGCAACGGCGCGATCGTCGACACCATCCCGCCTCCCCTCGTGACCCAGCCGGCCGACATCTCGGTCTGTCCGCCCGACATTGCGACCTTCTCCGTCTCCGGAATGGGAACCGGCTTGCAGTACCGCTGGTTCTGGATACCTCTGGGACAAACCGGACCGATCCCGTTCTTCCCGTATCAGGGCTCGAATTCGCCAACCTTGACCTTTACGACGCTCTCCGAACACTGTGGAGCCCGCGTGTTCTGCGAGGTCACCGGCCCGTGCGGCACGACCCGAAGCCGCGAAGCCGTCATCACCTGTTGCCCCTGCGCGCCCCCGCCGAGCACCATGGCGCTGTGGTTGCCGTTCGACGCGGTATCGTCTCCGGGAGTGACGCGGAATGTCATCAGCGGGTACAATGGCGTGTTGCTTCCCCTGGGGAGCGGGTCACAGCCAGCCCCGGGCGGGTTCGTCCACAACTCACTCTTTTTCGACGGACTCGACGACTATGTACGGGTCCAGAACCATTCTTTGGTGAACATCACGGACGGCGACCTGACCGTCGACGCATGGGTCTTCACCGAAGGCATCCAGCCCGGCGTGTCCGTCATTGTTGACAAGCGGATCGAAAGCGGCTTCAACTCGACGGTCGGGTACCACATGTTCCTAGTGCATGATGGAACATCGTACCGTCTCGGGTTTCAACTGGCCGACGGGCAACACACCAACTGGGTCTCGACTCAGTCCTTGCCTTTAGGTGGATGGACTCATGTTGCGGTCACGGTCGATCGCGACGACCCGATCGGTGGAACATTCTACATCGATGGTGCGCCCGCTGGCGCCTTTGACCCGACCACGAGGCAAGGAAGCCTCTCGAATGTAGGCCCGTTCACTGTCGGGGCGAGATCGACTGCACCGTCGGGATTCTTCTGGGGAGGCATCGATGAGGTCGAAGTCTTCCGCCGGTCGCTCGCGCCAAGCGAGATCGGATCGATCTACGACGCAGGGGCTGTCGGCAAGTGCAAACTGTTTGTTCAGCCGTACCCTCCGACAATCTTCTGTGCTGACGGGCTAACGACGCCAATCGGGGCTCATCTGTTCAACTTCACGCCAAACACCGTCGCGCTTTCCGGCGGATTCTTCCCCGCGCTTTGCCCGTTCACACCGTCCAACTTACCCGTCTATATCGGCAGCATGACTATGGGCCCGGCGAGCTGGGTGTGGGTTGGAGCGAATGCAGTCCAGCCCCCCGGCATGATCCTGGGTGACCAAGCCTGCTATGCCGCCTTGTTCCTGATCGCTCCGTCGGGCTCCGTCCCATTTCCCATTCCGTTCCTGTACGCCCAAGGGGTCATCGTGAATCGTCCCGACATCCTTTGCAGCAACGGCCCGGCGACGATTGCCCAGCCGCTGCCGCTCGGCAACATCGGGAACGTGAACCTGTCATTTGCAAACGCAGGGATCGACACGGGTCAGTTCGCGTGGCGCGTGGATGCGATCGGGCCAGACGGGCTGCCCACTCGGACCCTTTCCATCGATGGTGACCAACCGGGCAACGCACTCCTTGGCGACGCCTTCGTCCCTGTCGGCGAGTCCTTTGAGCTCCAACTGAATGTGTCATTCCAAGAAATCGATGTCTTGGGCATGACAACGCTCATGCTCTCGACGGATACGGACGGCGACGGTGTCTACGAGCCAGCCGCAAGCGCCAGCCTTATTTGCGTCGCGCCAGAACCATGCCTTGGCGACGCCAACGGCGACAACATCGTGAACTTCGCCGACCTCAATGCCGTGCTCGCGTCGTTCGGTGAGTCAGGAGTCGGCCTTCCCGGCGATTTCAACGGCGACGGCGTCGTCAACTTCGCTGATCTGAACGAAGTCCTCGCGAACTTCGGCGCGAGCTGCCCCTGACAGGCGAGACCCACACACACGCTTCGGCCATCTCCTGCGAGACATCGACTCCGACGACGTCTTCCGGCTGATCATCAAGATCGTCCGCTCGGGCTGAGCGGCATCCCGGTTGCGACGGCGCGGTCATCCTGCATTGTGATGATGACGGCGACGGCCTCGGCATCCCCCGATTCACTTGCCGGACCCCAATGCATCGCTTTGGCGGCCCTGTAGCGCCTGCTCCCATCGGCGAGTCTGCGCCCGACGCCGAGGCGGTGGAACCCGGCTCGGTCGCAGGCGATCAGCATCTTCTCGTTCCAGTCATTCGTGTTCAGGACCATCCATCGTCCTCCCCTGGCATAGACCTCATCGAGCAGGGAACAAAGAGCGCCACGGAACCCGAGGCCGCGCGCCTTGGGGCTGACGAAGATGTAGGACAGGTATCGAGCGTCGTCGGGCATCACCAGAAAGTGCGGTCCAAGGTTGCTCGGATTCGCTACCGTCGCGAACCCGCATACGGCCCCGTCGTGCATGAGCAGGTAGTCGTCGCCGACCGGGAACTTGCGAATAGCAGGGAAGTGCACTTCCACGGCGTCGCGGGTGGTCCACTCGGCGCGCCACAGGGAAGTCAACCCATCAAACTGCGGGGTCAGGGGCTTGCCCATCACAATCTGTCGCTGCGGCTCAAAGCAGTCGCGGGCTCGTTGAACAACAACAAAGGATGCGCGCAGCAGTCGGCCACGGCGGGCCAGACCTCCGACGGTGCTGAGTATGTGTATCCCCACGCTTCCCCCACATCCGCTTCTCAAGCGGCGTCCGGCCCCGCCGGCGTACGGACGCACTCGATAACGGCTGCGAACATCGCAGCCATCGAGATCGAGGCGATCGACCAATAGATCCAACCGACTGACTGCGGCCCCACCACCTGCACCTTGGCGATTGCTATCGCTCCACACGCGACTGCAGCGACAACGCTGATCGCTGAATACACAGCAACTCTGACCCCGGGGTTGGCGAGTGGATTCACGGAATGAGTATGACTATCCCGGCGATTGGAAACAAGTGCGCAATAATCAAGTGACTACAACCACGAGGCGTGGCTTTTCCCGGATCGGGCGGCTCCTGACCTTGAGACCATCCGAGCGGCACAAGGCATTCCGGGCTGTCGTTGGCCGGGCGGCTCACGCGCGTGGGCGCCGGCCGCGCGTCGCCGCATCATCGAACGGGGGAGGCATCGCGTGCCCGATGTCCGCGTCGGCCATCAGTGAGGGTGGTGAACAGGCTCATACCTCACGGATGGTTCACACGCGGGCTGGTCCTTATCGACAACGCCTCCCATAGTTCCCAAGCACCGCGTTCAGATCTGAGAAATCCACTGCGCCGCTGAGATTGACATCTCCGAAAACACTCGCGCCCGACTGCCCGAAGTTTGAGAGCACGGCGTTGAGATCCGAGAAGCCCACCTCACCGTCGCCGTTGGCGTCGCCCGCGCATTCGGCATTCAGCAAGGTGCTCGCTGATCCGAGCCCACGGAGGTTGTCGGGACCGCCGAGGACGACGAGGTCCGCGCCTTCTCCCCCGTTGACATCGGCCACGCCCAGGAGCAGCGCGTTGGAGTCCGCCGCGTATTCGGGGCCCGTGCTGAATGTGATGGCGTCTGCACTCGTGTCGCCGCGCAGCGTGCGGATGACGCGCATTCCCGGCGTCTCGGCGTCCGTGATGGCCGCGAGATCGACGGCTTCGGAGCCGCCGAGGTCAGCGACGATGAGGGATCGAGCGTTGACGCCGATCGTGAGCGGCACCGCCGGAGCAAACTCGCCGGGTGTCGGACGATTGATGACGATCACGGCGATTCCCTGCGCTTCCGAAAGCCCGACGATGTCAATGAACCCGTCGTCGTTGAGATCGGCCAGAGTGGACTCGTTGATGTCGGCGCCGCCAGCGTCGAGGATGATCGGCTCACCACCGAAGCCGCCGACGCCGTCATTCCGGAGCACCACGAATGCTCCGAGGCCGCCGTCCCCGATGACGATGTCCGCTTCAGCGATCGGACCGAGCAGGAGGTCCTTGTCGTTGTCAAGGTCATCGATATCCACGCTCTCGGGACGGCCGGCGCTGGGCAGAACGATGCGAGGGGCCATCTGATGGACGGCCAGGGGCTGCGCGAGCAGGCGATCGACTCCCGGGTCTTCATCGCCGCGACTGTCGTTGTATGACACGATCGCGACATCCACGAGCCCGTCGTTGTTCAGATCGCCGGCCGCGAGATCACGGGGCGTTGCCGGGATCGGGTACACGGTGACCGTTGACTGAAACAAGCCCGGTTGAGCGTCGAGATTTGAGAAGAACCGAACCCGCCCGCTGTCGCCATTGTCAAACGCGATCGCCAGATCGTCAGCGAACCCGTTCTGCGAGAAGTCGCCTACGACCAGACCGATCGGGGCACCGTCCGCCGGGTTCAGCGCCTGCGTGCGCACCTCAAAGCCGAGCCATTCGTTGGTCTTCGCGTCATTGCCGCGGTTCACCAGAACATAGAGCGTGTTGGTCGCGCCGACAACGGGAACGACAAGATCGGGCAGCCCCTGAGGATCCCGATCGAAATTCGCGATGACCACCCCGGCAGGCGCACCGTCGATCGCTTGCGGATCTTCCGGCTCCGCGAAACCGAGCACCCGTCCGAGCGTGGAGACTTCGAGGAGAACCTCGCCGCCCACATAGTCGACCCGCAGGAGCCTGTTGTCGGCGAAGCCCGGCACAGCAGCGACATCGAAAATCGCCTGATTCGGGTCGCGCTGGGTCGCGCTCAGGAGCGTGAACTGCTCACCGATTGCAGGACCGCCCTGCGACGCGTAGCCGGGATCGATCGTGACGAAGAGCCCGCCGCCCAGGGACGCGTCCCCGACGACATCGAGCGCGTCGTATTCTGTCCCGCGTTCGGGACCGCCGATACGGAGCACGAGCGATCCGGAGTTGGCCAACCCGGAGAGCGCCTGGCCGAGTTGCGTGTAACGACCCTCAACGGTCAGCACGCCGAAGTCACCCGCAACGGCGACGCCGGGCAAGGGCGCGCCCGGGCGTACAACGCCTGTGTTCTGCAATTGACCCACGACGCGTCCATCGCCAACAAATGTGCCGTTGCGCAACACATTCACGCTGCTGTTCGTCCGAATAGTTGCGCCGTCGGCGACCGTCAGAACCGCCGAGCCCTGCAATCCGACATTGATCGCTTGCGAGGTTTCAAACCATCGAGAGCCTGCGTCACGGATGTCAACACGCGCGCTCGATCCTTCGTGTTCGGCGAGGCCGACAAGCTCAAGCGAGTTGGTGTCGAGCATTCCTCCCTGCTCGATGGTCAGCGTGCCGACGCCGTGGGATCCGACGATGAAGCGCATCGCCGATGTGCTCAGCAGAGACTGGCTTCCAGCGATCTGGAGCATGCCGGTCGCTCCGGATGATTCGGCGATGAGGATCTCCTCGATCGGCGCGCC
This sequence comes from uncultured Phycisphaeraceae bacterium, assembly GCA_965369025.1. Classification (GTDB taxonomy): domain Bacteria; phylum Planctomycetota; class Phycisphaerae; order Phycisphaerales; family UBA1924; genus JAHBXC01. The sequence continues at coordinate 266,571 of CBDUPB010000001.1, forward strand.
CGGAGCCTGCAGCGCCTGAGGCCTGCGTGCGGGTTCGGCGGGATTGCCGATGACCCACGCGCCTTCACCCTCCTGGCCGACGATGATGCGCGCCGGTTTGCCGCTCTCGCCTCCGAATCCCATCAGCGTTCCGGTGTCTCGCAGTTCGATCCGTCCCGAACTGCCGGAGAACTGTCCGAGCACGATGTCGCCGCTGGTGGTGAGCCGGGCCGAGTCGAGCGCGCGCAATGTGCCTTGGCCGCGTTCGCCCACGACGGTTGGTCCGGCCGTGATGTCGAGCTGAACACCGGCGCCGTCCGCTTCCAGAGTCGCGGTCGATCCCAGCTGGCGCGCCACCGCCGCAGCCTCTGTCATCAGCGATGTGCCGTCACCGGTCGTTCCGATGGAATTGAAGATCCTCAGCGACACCGGCGGGAGTTCCGGGATCTCACCGACCAGCAGCGGCGGCTGCGACGCCTCGGATGCTGCGGCGTCGAGGAAATACGACTCCTGAAGGTTCAACGAGACCTGGCCGGTCCGCACGACAAGTCGGCCGGTGACAACCTCCTGATTGACCACAACCGTGTACGACTGATTCAGAGATTGAGGCACGGCGGTGTCATCGAATGCGGCGCGATCAAACGGGCCGGGCACGCGGCCAGCGTCCCAGTTCGATTCCTCACCGAACACCCCACCCGAGGGCGTCTGCCAGAACACCTCAACCACAGGGCTGAGGAATCGCGAATAGAGCAGATCGTTGTCTGAGCCTCCGAAGGTCGGGTTGTCGCTGACCCAGGGAACGATCCATCGGCCGCTGCGGTCGACGCCGATGGCCGTCGCGTCGTCGGATGCCAGCCCATCGGAACCCGCGTTCGTGTTCAGCGGGGCCGGATCAGACCACACCACGCCCGCGGTGTTGGAAAAGGAGACAAGGACATCGTCGTCTTCGCCGATCGCCGGCTGGCCGTTCACGCCCAGCGGGTTGCGCGACGCCCAGACGACCACCCAGTTGCCGAGCGTATCGGTCCCGAGCGCCGGGGCGGTGTCATTCGCGCTGGTTTGCGCGTACGACGGGACAAGCGGGCTGGACTCCGACCACAGGTCACCCTCTTTCACACTGACCGAGGTCCAGAGATCGAGGTCCTGACCGTAGACATTCCCCGGGCCTCCGTACGCGGATTGCCACACGGCGATCCACGCGCCCATCAGGTCGGTGGCGATCGCGGGCGCCGTGTCACTATTGGGATCGATCGCTGCGTACGAGTTGAGGGGGGACGGGAACGACCAATTGATGCCGCGGCTTGAACTCCGCGCGACGAGCACATCGCTGTCGGTTCCAAGGTTCGTCTCGTTAAAGCGTGCGAGCGTGTCGGTGGATGACCACACCGCAACGATCCGCCCCTGCCCGTCTGTCGCAAGGTGCACCGCGCTGTCGTCCCCGTTGTCGCCGGCCGCATAGCCCAATCGCAGGGGTGTGGGCGACGACCATGATCCTGCATCGTCCTCGCTCCTGGATATCAGAATGTCAGAGTCCGGCCCGATGAGCACGCCGTTGATGTTGAGGTCGCTCTCGCTCTCCCAGGCCACGACCCATTCCCCGTCTCCCAGGCTGACGATCGACGGCGCCTGCTCTTCGCCGGTGCTGGACGCGGCGTATGCAGCATCGAGTGGTTCGGGGCTCGACCATGTGATCGCGTCATCGACAGACAATGAATAGAAGATGTCCTGCCTGATGCCGTCCGATCCCGTCGCGATGCGCGACGCGAAGACGATCACCCATACTCCCTCGCCGTCGGTCGCGATCGAAGGGCTCGAACTCTGACGAGAACCGCTGGTGGTCAGCGCAAACGGCGCAGTCCATGTCTCGCCGTCGTCGCTGCTCCGTGCGATCGCGATGTTCCGGCCATTGCCGGTGACCGGGATCGTGCCCCCGAAGGTGTCGTTCGTGTCCCAGACAGCGACAGCCACACCGTCCGAGGTCGTGGCGATCGCCGGGCTCTGATCAGAGCCTGCATCGGCGGCCCCGGTTGTGTTCAGGAGCGCCGGATCCGAGGGAGCGAGGTCTGCCGAGCCTCCGGCGGAAGCGTGCGCGCTCAGCGCGATGGCCAGGACGAACAACGCGTCTGCGCGACGCAGGCGGTCTTGGAACACTGCCGTACTCATGGAGCCCTCTACCGAAGAGATGACCGATTCGCCGTCGCAACCGCGAGTCCGGACCGATCGATATCGCACGGAGCGCACACGGTGTGGGATCCGCGAGCACTGGAGCTGCAGCCACAATGCACCGTCACTGTAGAGAAACATCATCTGAGCGAAACTGGGAATTACCCCGGTTTCGACTCGTGGATGTGTGGCTATTGTGAGTGATCGGGGAATTTCGGCCGCCGTGCTTTCCTCACTTCACAATGTCGGCACGATCCGCTGCACCCCGGCGAGGCCAGTGAACATGCGCGATTCAGAAAACCCGGAGTCGATCCCTCCGAAGGCGCCGATCGACCCCAGTGAACTGCCCACAGCGGGTCGTCCACCTGAAGAAGAGGCCACGACGGCCTCCGCGATCAGATCGCCTCTGCCGGAGCGAGTCGGCCCGTACCGCATTCTCGGGCGACTCGGCTCGGGCGGCATGGGGGAGGTGTATCTCGGCGTGCGGGAAGGGAGCGAGTTCGCAAGCCGGGTTGCTGTCAAATGTGTTCGAGCGGGGCTGGACAACGAGCAGGTGGTCGCCCGGTTCAAAACGGAGCGCCGCATCCTCGGGGCGATGCACCACCCCGCCATCGCGCGGTTGCTCGACGGCGGCATGGCGGAGGATGGTTCGCCGTACCTCGTCATGGAGTACATCGAGGGCCAGCCGATCGATACCTATTGCGATCGCCATCGCCTCAACATCGAGGACCGGCTGCGCATCTTCACCAAAGTCTGCGACGCGGTGCACTTCGCGCACCAGAACCTGGTTATCCACCGGGACCTGAAGCCGGCCAACATTCTTGTGACCGAGAAGGGCGACCCGAAGCTTCTGGACTTCGGCATCGCGAAGCTCATCAACCCGGATCTCGGTCTGATCGAGCACGCCCCGACGATGACGCGTTTCCGGCTGATGACGCCCGAGTACGCGAGTCCGGAGCAGGTCCGGCAGGAGCCCATCACCACAGCAAGCGACACCTACTCGCTGGGAGTCATCCTTTTTGAGCTGCTGACCGGTCATCGCCCGTATCGCCTCGAACGCAATACGCAGGATGAACTCGAGCGCATCATCTGCGAGCAGGCCCCGGATCGCCCGAGCACCGCCTTGTCGCGCGTCGAGGAGATCCGCACGCGCACGCGGACCGGCGAACTCACCACTCGCAGGATCAGCCCGGTGGAGGTCAGCCACGCGCGAGACGGCCGCGTTGATCGTCTTCGCCGGATGCTGACCGGCGATCTCGACAACATCGTGCTGATGGCGCTGCGCAAGGAACCGCAACGCAGATACAAGTCGGCGGAAGACCTGGCGCGCGACATCGATCGGCATCTCGCCGGGATGCCGGTGATCGCCCGACCCGACACGGTCGGGTACCGGGCATCGAAGTTCGTGGGCCGGAACCGCGTCGCCGTCGCCGGCGCCGGCGCGGTGATGGGCGCGCTGGTCCTCGGGATGGCCGGCACTTCGTACATGCACCAGCAGGCGATCGGCGAGCGTGACCGCGCCGAGTCGTCGCTCAGAGAAGCCGAACGACTCCGCAGTCTCGCCGACAACAGGCTGGGACAACTCCAGAGAATCTCGGGGGAGATGCTCGCCATCTACGACGAGATCGACACCACGGCCGGCCAGCTCAAGACGGGTGATGCGCTCGTGAGTTCGGCGATCGCAACGCTGGAGTCGCTGGGCGAGACCGCGCGGCGCGATCCTGTCATCGCCCTCGAGTTGGCGGACGCGTATGACCGAATCGGCGAGATCCAGGGCGGCAACCGGCACGCCAACTTTGGCCGGGTCGACGAGGCGCTCGTGAGTTTCGCGAAGTCGAAGGAGATCTACGCGCTCCACGCTCCGGACAACATGCGGGCGGCGGTGGGAAGCGGCAAGGCGTCCATCAAGATCGGGGACGCCCTTCAAGGCAAAGGCGACACGCCTGGCGCGCTGGCCCGGTATCAGGAATCCGCGGCTATCGCGGCCTCAATCCTGCAGGAACAGCCGAACAACCGCGATGCCAAGCGGCTCCGTGCGTCTTCGCTGCTCTCCGTCGCCGACACAATGTGGGATATGGGCCGAAGAACCGAGAGCGAGGCGATGTATGCCGAATCGGTGCGCATCCGGGAAAGCCTCGCCCGGGGACCGGCGGCAGATTCGGTGAACACGCGCGACCTCGCCATCGGTCTGGCTCGCCTCGGGCGCGCCCGGATGGCCGCGGGCGATCCCTCGGGCGCGATCGATCTGTACACACGATCTCGCACGCTTCGTTCGTCGCTCCAGGAACAGGCCGGGGAGGAGGACCTTCGCGCCCGCCGCGATGTTTTCATCATCGATCTTCAGATCGCGCAGGCGCAAGGGATGCTCGGGGATCTTACGAAACGACGGGATTCGCTCCGCGCCGGATGTGATGTCGCGGCGACCCTCGTCGATCTGGATCCCGACGACCAGCGAGCCAAACGCGATCTGGCTGTCGCGCTCGAGCGCCTTGGCGACGCCGAGAGCGATCTCGGGAATCTGACAGGCGCGAAGGATGTCTATCTCGAGACCATTGAGGCCGTCCGAATCTTCCGCCTCGGATCGCCGAACAGCCAGACCGGTGTTCGGCTCGAGATGGGCTCGAAGTATCGGCTGGGCAGCGCGCACGCCGAACTCGGCAACAAGGACGCGGCGGCGCCGTACCTGGACCAGGCGGAGCGGCTGGTGAACGAGACGAACGGTCTCAACGATCCGTTCCGCCTGCAGATGCTCGGCGCAATCGCCGAGGCACGAGGCACAGCGGCGGCTTCGGCCGAGGATCATCGGCAGGCCGCGGCACAGTTCCAGCAGGCCATCTCACGCTACAACCAACTTCCCGTGGAAGCGCGGCAGGACTTCTCCATAAGGCTAACGATCGCGCGTCTGACCTACCGCCGCGCCGACGCGCTCTCGTCGTTCGATGCGCGGTCATCCCAAGCGGAGGCCACTCGCGCGTTGTCGGAGTTCGGCGCGCTGGGGGATTCGGGACAGCACGGCGCCGCAGAGGCGGAGGCACTCATCTGCGAGGTTGGCATGGCCCTCGGCGAGATGGGCGCCGCCGAGGCCGTGAATCGCATGACCCAGGCGATCGGGCCACTCGAATCACCGCCTGAACGAGCGCTCCGTCGGCTTGCAAGGGCGCACTACGAGGCCGGCTCGCGAGCGACCGCGATCGAGGTTGTCGATCAGGCGCTTCGTCAGCTTGACAACGCGCCCAAACAGGGTTGGGCGCACGCCAAACTTCGTAGTGCTTTGGTTGACGACAGAGCGCGCTACGACGCTTCGGAGCCGTGAAGACGGCGGCTCCGGACTTGTCACTCAAGGCAGCCTGCGCCGGCTGGCCATCGCCATCCTCGCGGCTTTTTGTCAGTCTGGCCAGGGCCTCGACGCCGACATCGACCTCGACGGCGTCGTCAACTTCGCCGACCTGAACGAAGTCCTCGCGAACATTGGCGTCGATTGCCCGGAGTGACCCAGCGGGCCGCCCGGCCCCGATCCGCGCATGGAATGCCCCCCGAAGGACTCGAACCTGCCCCGGAATCCTCGGGGAATACGGCGATTCCTGAAACGGGTAGCGCAGAATCCGGCGCACATTCCGACGATTCCGGCTCGAAGGCCCCCACGGGCAACCCCACGCCGGACCCCCTGACCCCCGACCTGCGCGCCCTCGTGGACGCATGGCCCGACCTGCCCCCGGCGGTCCGGGCTGGCATCCTCGCCATGGTGGAGGCGACACGATGATCGACCACGCTTTGACCCCCTTTGCTGACGGCGGACGCGACGCCCGTGGCCGCTTCGTCAAGGGGTGCCCCGGCGGACCCGGCAACCCCCACGGCGGGCAGGTGTCCCGTCTGCGCGCTCGGCTGCTCGCGGCGGTGAGCGAGGATGACATCGCCGAAGTGGTGTCGGCCCTGCTCGAACGAGCCAAGGGCGGGGACATCTCGGCGGCGCGCTTCGTGGCCGAATACACCATCGGGCGCCCGTCGGCCATGCCCGGCGAGGCGGACCCCGACGACGGCCCCCGGCTGGTCATCAACATCGTCCGCGAGGACTGAGACACACGCCGACGCTATCGCGGGCCTAGCCAAACCCCCTGTTGTGAACCCGTAAGTCCCGTTTTCGCACAACTTACACTTGAAGTAGTTGGCAACGGCGATACCTTCGGGACCGAGGATTCACTTGTTCCGTGGTTTCACGATCTCTTGGCCTGCCGCGAGCGGGCGAAGGACATCCGCTTATGCATCACCGTCTCACCGCCGCTGCAGTTCTGTTCGCTCTGGCCTCAGCCACGCAGGCGCAGGTCATCCATACCCCGCTCTTCACCTTAAGCGGCGATTCGGCGGATGAGCGCTTTGGCATCTCTGTCAGCGGCGCAGGCGATGTCAATGGTGACGGCTTCGCGGACCTGATCGTTGGATCTTTTTTGGATGGCACCAACGGCGCCAACTCTGGAAGCGCTCGCGTCTCCTCCGGCGTTGACGGATCGACCCTCTACACCTTTGACGGGGATTCAGCGGGGGATTACTTCGGCTACTCAGTCAGCGGCGCAGGCGATGTCAACAACGACGGATTCGCTGACTTCATCGTCGGAGCGCCAGGTCTCAACAGCTCGTTACTTACGGGCAATGCGCGAGTCTTTTCAGGCGCAGACGGTGCCATCCTCTACACCTTTAACGGCGACTCGGCCGAAGATCGCTTTGGCTACTCAGTCAGCGGCGCAGGCGATGTCAATGGTGACGGCTTCGACGATATCGTCGTGGGGGCGTGGCAGGACGACAACAACGGTGCCGAGTCCGGCAGCGCCAGAGTCTTCTCGGGCTCCAACGGCGCACTCCTGTTCACCTTCAACGGCGACTCGGCCAATGACCGTTTCGGCTTCTCGGTCAGCGGCGCAGGCGATGTGAACAACGATGGACTCGCGGACCTCATTGTCGGGGCGCCACAAGACGACAACAACGGTTTGAACTCCGGCCGCGCCCGTGTCTTCTCCGGGGCCAACGGCGCCATCCTCCGCACCTTCAACGGCGACTCGGTCGGTGGTCGATTCGGCTTCTCTGTTAGCGATGCTGGTGATGTGAACAACGACGGCTTCGACGACCTCATTGTCGGAAGCCGCTCCGACCGTGCACGGGTCTTTTCCGGCTCAAACGGTTCCGTTCTCTACACCTTCGACGGCGACTCGCCCGGAGATGAGTTCGGCTTCTCTGTCAGCGGTGCGGGCGATGTCAACGGCGATGGATTCGCGGATGTAATTGTTGGGGCGTACACAGACGACAACACCGAGTTTAATTCTGGCAGTGCACGGGTATTTTCCGGCGTAAACGGTGCCGTTCTCTACACCTTCGACGGCGACTCGGAATGGGAGGGCTTCGGTAGGTCCGTCAGCGGTGCGGGCGATGTCAACGGCGACGGAATCGCTGATTTCATCGTCGGGGCACCGGACGACAGCAGCGCCGCCTTTCTCTCCGGCAGCGCGTTCGTCTTCGCCAGCATGGTTCATTCCGCACCATGCCCAGGCGACACCAACGGGGACGGCATTGTCAACTTCACCGACCTTAACGCCGTGCTCACTGCGTTCGGGATGTCTGGCGAAGACCTTGCCGGCGATGTTAACGGCAACGGCATAGTCAATATGACTGACCTCAACCTCGTCCTCTCCAACTTCGGCCTGACCTGCCCCTGAGTGCTTGCGATCACACGAGCGGCGCGAGGCATTCCGGACTGTCATTCACAGGTCGGTTCACGAGCGTGGACACCGGGTACGCGCGCATCAAAGCGCCATCGAACGGGCGAAGCATCGCGTGCGCGTCCCCTGGCGCCGTCTGATCGTCCAGCCACCGATCGACCTCAGCCCCCGGCAGAATCGCGGGCATCCTGTTGTGGATCGGCTTCATCACGGCGTTGGGCGTGGTGGTGATGATCGCGCATGTCTCAAGGCCGTCGCCCCACGATTCCCACACTCCCGCCATGCTGAACACCTCGGCGTCGGTCGGGACGATGGCGAAGGGCTGCTTGCGCTTCTCGCCCTCAACCGGCTGCCACTCGTAGAACGCCGACGCGGGGACCACGCACCGGCGGCGCTTGAAGGCGGCGCGGAACGCGGGCGAAGTGGCGACCGTCTCGGCGCGGGCGTTGATCGGCCTGGGCCCATCGTCAGGCGCCTTGGCCCACGACGGCACGAAGCCCCACGACACGGCGACGGCTTCCCGCTGGCCCTCACGCTCGCGGATGGTGAGGACGGGCTGGCTGGGCGCGATGTTCCACCGATAGGCCCCCCACGGGACGACGCCCCCCTCAAGGGGCAGGCCGTAGATCCGGCAGATATCCCGGCTTTTGGCTTTGAGGGCGAAGCGGCCACACATGCCGACACGATACCGCGCGCGGGGAGCCAGAATCCGCGCGTTTCGGCCCGCGCCGAACTGAAATGGGGGTATCGCGGGTCCTTCCCCGGGTGAGTTTCCGCCCTCCCCATACGGAACTACCGCAAGGGGAAACAGACTTTCTTTCTCCCGCGCGGGCACTGCTAGCAGCGACCGGTACAGCGATCCCCCACCATTCCGAACTGCGTATGGGAAGGGGGGAGGGTCGAAGGATGGCGCGCTGAACCCCGTACCGTCTGGTTCCCGTTGCGTGTGCGCCCGACAAATTCGGGGGGGGTCGGGTTCTCCCGCCTGCTCCCGCCTCACGACGCACCTTTCGGCGTCGTGGCGCAGCCATCGGGATGCTTAGCGACCCGATTCCGGCTACAACCTCCGGAACCGATGGCCGCCAAGAACTCCAAGCAAGCCCAAGCCCGCCTGTTCTCTCGGAACGCGCTGAAGACCTTCGCCGCGCGCCGGCGCCGAGCGCTCTTCCTCCCCAAGTTCGTAGACGAGGCCTACCAGCAAGCCCACTACATCCACGACCGAGCGGCGCCCGTTCACGAGGTCCTCTCGAAGTGGGCCGACATGGAAATGGCCGGTCGTCTGGAGGTGAAGGAGACCTCCCTCGACGCCGAATTCCTCCGCGAGGTCTTCGGGGCTCTCGGGTTCACCGGCCAAACCGACGGCGACCGATTCACGCTCGATCGTCAGTTCACCGTACAAGGGGTGGGACAAGCGGACGGCGCGCTCGGCGCGTTTCCGCTTGGCTCGGGCAAGCAACCCATCGCAGTCATCGAACTCAAGGGCGCGAAGGTTGACCTCGACCACGCCCCGGGCCGGACCCCGGTCCGACAACTCTGGGATTACCTCGATTACCTGCCTGACTGCAAATGGGGAATCCTCAGCAACTTCACCACCATCCGGCTCTACCACCGCGATAAGACCCCGCTCGCGTACGAAGAGTTCACGCTCCAAGACCTCAAGAACAACGAGGTGGAACTCCGCCGCTTCCTCTGTCTCTTCGAGCGCGGCGCCTTCCTGCAATCGGCCCACAAGCAACCTCCCAGACTCGACGGGCTCCTCAACAACTCCGCCAAGCGCCAGCGCACCGTCGGCGACGACCTCTACGAGGCATACCACCGCCACCGGCTCCGGCTCATCGACCACCTCCACCGGGAGCAAGACAAACCCCTCGACATCGCGATCCGTGTCACCCAGAAGCTGCTGGACCGGATCATCTTCATCGCGTTCTGTGAGGATCGCGGACTCATCCCGCCCGAGACGCTCGCCAAGGCCTACAAGGACATCCCCCCATTCCCCAAGGCGACGAACCCCCGGTGGCAGAATTTCCTCGGGCTCTTCGCCGCGCTGGACAAGGGGCTCCCGAGCGGCGGTATCGACGCATTCAACGGCGGGCTGTTTGCTCCCGATCCTGAGGTGGACGACCTCAACCTCACCGACGACTGGATCATGTTCTTCCACGAGGTCGGGCGGTACGACTTTCAGCACGAGGTGAATGTCGATGTCCTCGGCCACCTCTTCGAGCGTTCAATCACCGAACTCGAACGCCTCCGCATGGGAGGGCTCTTCGCCGTCGAGCGCGCCAAGGAAGAAGTAGACACCCCCGCGCCTCGGATGAAGAAATCCGCCCAGCGCAAGCGCGGCGGCGTCTACTACACCCCGCCCGAACTCACCGGGCTCATCGTCGAGCGCACTGTCGGCGCCCTCGCCCGGGAGCGCCGGGCCGCTCTCGCCAAGGCCCATGGCATCGACACCGACAGCGAGTTCGAGCCCAAGGACAAGAAGGCCCTCGCCTTCTGGCGGGCCGCCTTCGAGGACCTGCGCGCGATCCGGGTGCTCGACCCGGCTTGCGGCTCAGGAGCATTCCTCATCCGCGCCTACGACGAACTCGAAGCCCTATACGCGGAGGTCGTCGAAGCGATCGCGGGGCTGGACGAACTGCCCGAATCCCGCGCCCTGGCCGAGACCATTCCCGACACAATCCTCGCCCACAATCTCTACGGCGTGGACCTCTCCGCCGACGCCGTGGAGATCACCCAACTCGCCCTCTGGATTCGCTCGGCGCGCGAGAAGAAGACCCTCAGCAACCTCTCCAAGAACATCATCGTGGGGGACAGTCTCATCGACGACTCCGCCGTGAGCGAGCGGGCGATGAAGTGGGCGGAGGCGGTCCCCGCCGTGCTCGGGGCCGATGTCCCCGAAGACCGGCGCGGGTTCGAGTGCGTCGTCGGCAACCCGCCGTGGGAGCGGATGAAACTTCAGGAGCGCGAGTTCTTCGCCATGCCCGCGCCGGACATCGCCAGCGCCGTCAGCGCAGCCACCCGACGCAAGAAGATCGAGAAACTCCGCACGGGCAAGCCCGGGCTCTTTGAGCGGTACGAGGCCGCCCAACGCAAAGCCGAGGCCGCCCTCAACTACGCGCGCAAGTCCGGCCGGTATCCGCTCACCGGCAAAGGCGACATAAACCTGTACGCCCTCTTCGCCGAACTCGCGACGGGGCTCGTGGCGCCCAAGGGCGTCGTCGGACTGCTCGTCCCCTCCGGCATCGCGACCGACAACTCGACGCGCCGCTACTTCGATTCCCTCATCAAATCCAAGCGGCTCTCGACCCTTTTCGATTTCGAGAACCGCGAGAAACTCTTTCCCGATGTTGACGGCCGGTTCAAGTTCTCGGCCCTGATCTTCGGCGGTACTCAACGCACCAGCGAGAGCGTCGATTTCCTGTTCTTCGCCCACCGCGCGCATGATGTCGGTGACGATAAGCGGCATATCGCGCTCACTGCCAAAGACATCGCGCTCGTCAACCCCAACACGAAGACCTGCCCGATCTTCCGCTCGCGGCGCGACGCCGACCTCACCAAAGCGATCTACCGCCGCGTCCCCGTGCTCTGGGATCGGACGCGCAAGCATGGCGGGAACCCGTGGGGCGTGGACTTCTTCACGATGTTCCACCAAACGAACGACGCCGAACTCTTCAAGGAAGGCAAGGCCCTGAAGAAACAGGGTTGCACGCTGGACGGCGCGCGCTGGGTGAAGGGCAAGAAGGAATACCTCCCGCTCTACGAGGCGAAGATGGTCCAGGCCTACGACCACCGGGCCGCCAGCGTCGTCGTCGCCGAGGGGAACTGGGTGAGGCAGGGGCAGACCGAAGATACGAGCGACGCGCAGCACCAGAACCCCGAGTTTGTCGCGCTCCCGCGCTGGTGGGTGGACCGCGCCGAGGTGGAGAAGCGGCTGGGCGAGAAGACCCCGGGATACTTCATTGGATTCAAGGACATCACAAGCCCGACGAACACGCGCACGATGATCGCGAGCGCAATTCCGCCGTCTGGCGTGACCAATCACTTCCCGCTCCTGCGCCCCTCAACCGACGCGCGGCTCTCGGCGTGCTTGCTCGGCAACCTGAACTCGTTCGTTCTGGACTACGCCACTCGCCAGAAAATCGGCGGGATTACGCTGAATTTCTTCATCGTGGAGCAACTCCCGATCCTTGCGCCGGACCGCTACGAAGAGCCATGCCCGTGGTCGAAGAAGGAACGGCTCATCGACTGGATCAGCGAGCGGGTGCTGAAACTCTCGTGCACCGCCGACGACATGCGCGAGTTTGCGCAGGCCGCAAAGTTCAAGGGCTCGCGCGGCGACGGCGTGCACAAGTGGAGCATCGCCGAGCGTGCGGCGCTGCGCGCCGAACTCGACGCCGCGTACCTCATCCTCTACGGCGTGAATCGCGACGACGCGGAATACCTGCTCTCCACCTTCCCGGTGGCCGGGAAGCACGCCGAGGGGCTCTTCGGGGAGACGCTCGGCGAGGCCGTGCTGAAGGCATACGACGACCTGACGGGGTGAACACGGCGCCCTGAATAACAGGGTGCATAACAGGGAAGAACAGGCGGAGTACACGGATGTCTCAACAGTCTGAATCGGACCCGATCGGCGGGCCTGTCGCGAAGCACCTCATCGACGGGTTCATGAGGATCTCGGGCGATTGTGTCCTCGATAGTTGGTATGGCTTCACCGTCAACGACGCGAAAGTGAACTTGCTGGCGTTGCGACCGATGACCCGAACGACCAAAGAAATCATGCAAACGGGACTGATTCAGGCAGGAGGAAACGCGCAGAACGGAGTCCGGCTCGCCTTCGAGTCAGACTCCGGCCGACACGACGCCTCACTCAACGCGTTCCGCGACCATGCGAGCCGAGCCGGTCGGCTGCTCAGTACCCAGCGCAACCAGTCGGCGCTGGGCACGCTCTGTCCAGACCTGGAATGGGCTGTCGTGAGCACAGATCGAACCGCAAAGCCGGAGGGTTGGCTTCTCGCGGTTCATCTTCTCGCTCTGTCTGACCTGTCCGGGCCACTTGCCTCGATGCACGAAGAGCGATGGTTCGATTTCGACAGCGGATTCTGGATGAATCGCATCGACGGCCAGCCGCCTCGGGGAAGCGACTACGAGCGAGCCCAGCGAGGGTTTGCGCCCTGGCCCGGCGCGGACCCGAATCCCAAACCCGCTCGGCTGGTTCGCGTGAGCGTCATCGAAAACATCGCGCTGGCGTCCGCGATCGCGCTGCCGATACTGCTCGCAAAGACTCAGCCGACAGCGGAGGAACTTCGCGAGGCCCGCCTCAAGAGAATGGCGGAACACAAGGTCAAGATTGATCCCGAGACGATCGAACGAATTCAGGCCGGGTATCACGCGGCGATGAACTTCGACGCGAGGTTTCAAGAGGGGATCGCGCGCGTCAATGCGAACATCCAAGGGTTGTCTTCAAATCGTCGGGACATGCAAGTTCAGAATCCCCCCCGCGATGGGGCCGATACCCCAGAACGGTTCGAGCGGGCCGAATGGTTCGAGGCGGAATTTGGGATCATCGCCGAGACCCTGCGCGACTGGTGTCGGAGAGGACACATCAGGCGGCGAGAGCAACCGGGCGGCAAATACAAGTGGGCATACTCGGTCGATGATGTACTCCGCTATCGCGCCGACCTGAAATCCGAGCCCGATTAGACCGGGCAATGACCGGGCAGACCGGGCGTTGACCGGGCATTGACCGGGCAGTACGCCTAAAGCGTGCGCGCGGCGGATTCGAGCGTGCAAGATGCGTGCATGAATAGCCCACAAACGCACCGTCCCGAACCACTCGCACTCCGACCGCGCCAAGCGGCACAGGCCCTCGGGATCTCCGAGCGGCTGCTCGTGGAACTTACCCGCAAGGGGGAAATCCCATCACTCACTGTCAACCGTGCCCGGCTCTACCGCTCAGAAGCGCTCGCCCAGTGGCTGAAGTCCCGCGAGCAAGGCGGTGAGCGGTGAAGCACTCTTCCCCACCCGGGAAACTCCCACCCACGGCGGCAACCGTGGAGCGGGCAGAAAGCAATCGAAACAAGCACCCTCAGTTTACCGAGCATCCCGCCTTTCGCAATGACCCGCGCCTACGCGATGACGCTGACAAGATCGGCTGGCGGCGTCTTCTCTCGGCCCCCGCGAGCGTCAGAGACGCGCACCTCCGCGAACTCTGCCGCCAAGGGCGTTTCGGCGAGGCACAGCTTGTGGAGCGTGCGGCGGAGCACCGTCTACAAACGGTCCGCGCATTCGCCGCTGAGTGCTGCGCACAAGGGGGCGGCGCTTGACCCATCGCCCTTTCACCATCGAAGAACTGGACGAGATCATGCCGTACACGGCGGAGATCCGCCCACGGCTGCCCGTGGAGCATGTCAACGGCACGGCCCACCATTCGATTCCGGTTCACCCCCTAGAGAGAGGCGGAACAGAATCGAATCCGCCCCCTGACGATGCCCCGTACCGGCTCGTGCCCCTCGGGGATCTCGGCCCGTCCGAGCAACCCGACTGGCTGCTGCCCGGCTACATCGCGCGCAACGCGATCACCCTGCTGACCGGCTTGTGGAAGGCGGGCAAGTCCACCATGCTCGCCCACCTGCTCCGCGATCTCCACAAGGGCGGCGGACTCGTGGAAGTCCCCACCGACGGCGTGGTGCTGATCGTGTCCGAGGAACCCCCCGGCGTCTGGGCAAGGCGGCGCGACGCCCTCGGGCTGGACGCCGATCGCGTGCTGATCGTCCAGCGCCCATCGTTCGCGCGCACAGGCGCGATCGAATGGCGACGGCTGATCGAGGGGCTGCGCGCGGACATCGCCGAGCATGATGTCGCGCTCGTGGTCATCGACACCCTGCCGAGCGTCTGGCCGACCGTGAACGAGAACGACGCGAGCGAAGTGCTCGAAGCGATCGGACCCCTGCGCGACCTGAGCGAGGCGGGGGCGGCGGTGCTGATCGTGATGCACCCGCGCAAGGGCGGCGGGGGTGAAGCGACGGCGACGCGCGGCTCGGGCGCCCTGCCCGGGTTCGTCGATGTCATCGTGGAACTGCGCCGACACAACGCCGAGGACTCGCATGATCGGCGGCGGCTGCTCACGGCGTATGGCCGCTTCGATGGGATTCCCCCCGAGACGGTCATCGAACTGACCGAGAGCGGCTACGCGATCATCGGCGAGCGCGCCGAAGTGCGCGCGGCGGACGAACAGACGATCATCCTCAACCTGCTGCCCGCTGACGGGCTGGGGCTGGACGCTGAGACGATCCGCGAGCAATGGCCCGCCGAACCCACGATCGGACTGCGGCGGCTGAGGGGGCTGCTGAACCACGGCGCCGAGCAACACAAGTGGCGACGCCGAGGCATGGGGGTGAAGGGCGACCCGTACACCTTCACCCGGCTGCCCGCTGGGGCGGGCGATGCCGATGCAGATTCGATTCCGATCCGCGACACCCCTATAGGGGAACCGGAATCGAATCCGAACGAGAACACACACAATCCCGCGCACGGACTTGCGCCTGAGCGCACGGTGCTGCATAATGACGCAACGGAAGGCGGTAGAGATCAATGGCCAGTCTGAGCACAAACAAGAAAGACGGAACCCGGCGCATCCTGTTCGTCGGTGTTGAAGACGGCGAGCGGAAGACGATCCGGCTCGGCACGCTGCCCGTGAAGGCGGCGCGCACGGTGCTGCATCATGTTGAGGAAATCATCGTCGCCAAGTCTGCGCGCGTCCCGATCCCGGCGAAGACGGCGGAGTGGCTGGGCGAGATCCCCGACACGCTCTACGGCAAGATCGAACGGACGGACCTTGTGCCCGCGCGCGAACGCCCCGAGGACGCGACCCTGGCCACGCTGCTCGAACGATGGGAAGCGGCGCTCACGGTGAAGGCGTCCACGCTGACGAAGTACCGACAGGTGACAGACGCCCTGCGCGCATACTTCGGCGAGGACAAGGCCCTGTCCGAGATCACACCCCACGACGCCGAGGAATGGCGCGCGCACCTGAAGGCCGACGGCTACGCCGGTCCGACGATCTCGAAGAAGATCATCATCGCGCGTTCGATCTTCGCCCGCGCGGTGCGCTGGCGCCTGACGAGCGAGAACCCCTTCACGGACATCAAGGCGGGCGCGCAGACGAACCGCGATCGGATGCACTTCGTTTCCCGCGAGGACATCGCCAAGGTGTTGGAAGCGTGCCCGACGAACGAGTGGCGCCTGATCTTCACGCTGGCCCGCTTCGGCGGTCTGCGCTGCCCCTCGGAACTGCTCGCCCTGCGCTGGGGGGACATCAACTGGGAACGCGGGCGGATCGTGGTCCGTTGCGTGAAGACGGCGGACGCTGGCCGCGCCGAGCGCGTCATCCCCCTGTTCGATGAGATCAAGCCCCACCTGCTCCGAGCGTTCGAGGACGCCCCCGAGGGCGCCGAGCATGTCTTCGAGCGGCGGCGGATGACATCGGCGAACCTGCGGACCCACGCGCGGCGGATCATCGTCGGGGCTGGGCTGGCCCCGTGGCCGCGCACCTTCCACAACTTGCGGTCATCGCGCGCGATCGAACTGGCCCACGAGTACCCCTCGCATGTCGTGGCCGGTTGGCTGGGTCATTCCGTCGGCATCGCCCACGCCCACTACCTGACGGTGTTGGACGCGGACTTCGAGCGCGCGGCGAGCAAGGGCGAATCACCCCACGCGACAGGCGGCGCAGAATCCGGCGCACGAGTGGCGCAGAATGCGGCGCAGCGTGCGTCCGCATCGGAATGCACCGAGGCGCAATCGTTGGCGGAAGTCTCGGACGATGATGGTGTTATGCGCTTTGACGCCGAAGCGTGCGTTTCCGCGTCCGCGCATGGAATGCCCCCCGAAGGACTCGAACCTTCAACCCGCTGATTAAGAGTCAGCTGCTCTGCCAATTGAGCTAGGGAGGCGGTCGGCGGGGGCCCGAGAACACGGGCTCACGACGATCGACGCCGAGTATACGCTCCACCGCCCTCTTGTCGAGCCCCCTCCCCTTCGCGGTTCGTTGACACGCCCCCGGGGATCGACCTACCCTCATGGGCTCGGAACAGCGTCGTTCGAGCGCCGTCGATTGCACCCTTCGCCCGCCGTTTCCCGGCGTGCCGAACCCGAACCACCGGGGACCTCAGACCATGCAACCTACCCATCGCGTATCCAAGGGTCGCCGCAACCGTCGCCGCTCGCATCACGCGCTCGACGCGACCAGCAGCACCTTGTGCCCCCTCTCGGGCATGCCCAAGCAGCACCACCGGGTCTGCAAAGAGTCGGGCTATGTCCGTCCCGGTCTGAAGATCGTTGTTCGGAAGCTGGGCATCGGCGTCGACGCCGAGTGACGAGCACCAAACTCCCCGCCCCCGGTTGGAGGGCTCCATGCGGCTTGCCATCGATGTGATGGGGGGCGATCACGCTCCCGACGCCATTCTTAAGGGCGTGTTCGCATCGCTCGTGCACCTCGCGCCCGACGATCGCCTGATCCTCGTGGGTCCACGGGATGTCATCGAGGACACGATGCGCGAGCATCGCGTCACCGACGAGCGGCTCGAGATTCATCACGCCCCTCAGATTATCGCGATGGACGAATCGCCGGTCTCGGCGGTCAAGTCCAAGCCCGACTCGTCCATCGTCCAGATGTCGATGCTCGGCTCGCCCACCAAGGCGGCCAAGATGGGCCTGCCCCAGGCCGACGCCATCATCTCCGCCGGCAACACCGGCGCCTGCGTCTCGGCCGCCACGATGCACATGCGCCGCCTCCCGGGCGTCCACCGCCCGGGAATCGCCGTCGCCATCCCATCGTTCTCAGGCCCCCTCATCCTGTGTGACGGCGGCGCCAACCCCGAACCCCGGCCCCTCCACCTCGCCCAGTACGCCGTCATGGCCGAGGCCATGGCCCGCCTGCTCCACCATATCGAGCGCCCGCGCGTCGCCCTGCTCAACATCGGCAGCGAGGAAGCCAAGGGCACGGACCTCATCAAAGAGGTCCGCACCTTCCTGCGCGCCACGCCCGATCTCAACTACATCGGGTACATCGAGGGCCGCGAGATCCTCGAAGGCACGGCGGATGTCATCATCGCCGACGGGTTCGTGGGCAACACCACGCTGAAACTCACCGAGGGCGTGGCGATGAGCGTGGTCAAAGCCATCTTCCAGGCGATCTTCGACGCCGACCCCAACCTCGCGTTGCAGATGGACGCGGTCGCCAAGACCCTCAGCAAGCGCCTCGACTACAACGAGTTCGGCGGCGCCCCCCTGCTGGGCGTCAACGGCGTCTGCGTGATCTGCCACGGCAGCAGCAAGCCCCAGACCATCGCCGCGGCCATCCGCAACACCCGTGCGCAGATCGCGTCGCATCTCAACGACGAGATCGCGCGCCGCCTCGACGAGTGCAACAAGGCCTGGGCCGCGCTCTCGACCGGGGACAATCCGTCCCAGGGGGAATCGTTCGCCGTCGCCGCGCAGGAACCCCAATGACGCATTCACCCCAAGCAGACGCCATCGGCCTCCAGCCCGTCGCGAATGTCGGCGTGCGGATCTGCGGCACGGGCTCGTTCGTCCCCGAGCGCAGACTCACCAACGCCGACTTCGAGCGACTCGTCGACACCTCCGACGAGTGGATCTTCCAGCGCACTGGCATCCGCGAGCGACGCATCGCCGACCCCGCGAAGGGCGAGAACACCGTGCACTTCTGCTCGACGGCCCTCGGCCGCGCGCTCGAAGACGCGAAGATGCGCGCCGATGAACTCGATTGCATCATCTGCGGCACCGTCACCCCGGACATGTCCTGCCCCTCGACCGCTTGCCAGGTCTCGGCCCGGCTCGGCGGGGGCACTGCCGCGGCGTTCGATGTGACCGCCGCCTGCTCGGGCTTCGTCTACTCCATGACCATCGCCCATTCGCTGATCCGCGCCGGGACCTTCCGCGCCGTGGGCGTGGTCGGGTGCGATGTCATGAGCAAGGTCATCGACTACACCGATCGCCGCGTCTCGATCCTGTTCGGCGACGCCGCGGGATCCGCGGTCATCAAGGCGACCGACGACACCTCGCGCGGCATGCTCGCCCAGCGCACGCACGCCGAGGGTTCGGGCTGGAAGGACCTTTACCTGCCGCGCATCGCGCGCGACTTCCCCGAGGGCGAAGAGGTCACGGACAACCGGCTGGGCCGCCTCCAGATGAACGGCCGCGAGGTCTTCAAGTTCGCCGTGCGCACCTTCAGCCAGGTCATCGAGGAATGCCTTACGAAGGCCGGCGTCACCGCGGGCGATGTCGATCACTTCGTGTGCCACCAAAGCAACGCGCGGATCCTCGAGTCCGCCCGCGAGCGCTTCGGGCTCCCCGAAGACAAGATTTATGTGAACATCGACCACTACGGGAACAGCAGCGCCGGCTCCGTTGGGCTCTGCTTCGATGAACTCCGCAAGTCCGGACGCGTTCAGGAAGGCCAGCTCGTCATGTTCGTGGCCTTCGGCGGCGGGCTGACCTGGGCCGCCTCCCTCTGGCGGGTCTGAAACACCGGGCAGCAGGGAACAGGCAACTGGCAACGGTTTCCTGCCCGGTCGCCGTCATTCCATCTCTGCTGCCCGCCGCCTGCTCCCGGCTGCCTCTCCTGCTACAGTCGCCCCTCTTATGACCTCAGAAAGCCCCACAAAGCTGATCCTGCTCTGCCCGGGCCAGGGCGCGCAACGCGTCGGCATGGGCAAGGACTGGTTCGACGCCGCTCCCGAGGCCGCCCAGACCTTCGCCGCCGCCGACCAGCACCTGTCTCAGGAGCGTTTCGCGGGCGCCCTCCGGGGCCGCACGCTCTCGGACATCTGTTTCCGCGGCCCCGAGGAAGAGATCAACCGCACCGATGTGGCCCAGCCGGCGATCTTCGTCTCTTCCGCCGCCTGCTGGCAGGCCCTCGTCGCACGCGGGATGGATCCCACCTGCATCGCCGCCGCCGCGGGCCTCTCACTCGGCGAGTACACCGCGCTCTACCTCGCGGGCGCCCTGTCGTTCCCCGACGCGCTGACCCTCGTGGCGCTGCGCGGGCGGGCCATGCAGGACGCCGCCGAGGCCAGCAAGGGCTCGATGGTCGCCCTGATCGGCGCCGACGACGCCCAGGCCCAGAAGGTCTGCGACGACACGCTCGCCGCGCTCGGCCGGGGCGAGATCCTCGTCCCCGCCAACTACAACGCGCCGGGGCAGATCGTCCTCTCCGGAACCGTCGACGCCTGCGCGAAAGCCGTGGAAGTCGCGAGCGCCGCGGGCCTCCGCGCCGCAGCCCTCTCCGTCGCGGGCGCCTTCCACTCCCCGCTCATGCAGCCCGCGGCCGACCGGCTCGCCGAGGCGCTGAACGAGGTCGAGATCCAGACGCCGCGCTGCCCGGTCATCTCCAATGTCACGGGCGTCCCCCACGGGACCGGCCCCGACGAGGGCGCGGACATCGTCGAATCGATCAAGCGCCGGCTTGTCGAGCAGCTGACCGCGCCCGTGCGCTGGTCGCAATCCTGCCAATGGATGATCGCGAACCTGCAGGGCGATCTGCACGAACTCGCGCCCGGGAAGGTCCTCGCGGGCCTCATGCGCCGCATCGATCGATCGGCGAAGGTGACCTCTCATGATGAACCGAGCAACTGACGCGATGACACGACCGACCACACGCTTGGGCGTCCATGCCGCGCTCGCCGTCGCCCTCCTCGCGGGCGGCGTGTCGCTGAGCGCGTGCAAGAAGGAGGAGCCGCCTCCCCCGCCGCCCCCCCCGCCGCGCAAGGTCGCGCAGAAGGTCGATGCGCAGTCGCTCGTCTCCGACCCGCGCGTCCAGTTCCCTCAGGACAAGGCGCCGACCAACGAGTCACTCGCGCGCGCCGTGGCCGATCTCGCGTCCGCGCTGGCGAGCGGCGACGACGCCGCGTTCGCCGCTCTCCTCGACGGTCCGAGCAAGCAGGTCCTTGCCGAGCAGGTTGCCAACGGCTCGTGGGCCCGCGAGACCGCGAACATCGAGGTTGTCCGCGTCGTCGCGCTGACCGCCGACGCCGACTCCGCTTCAGTGACCCTCGCGGTGCAGGACCCGCGCGGCGCCTACCTTCTGGGCTGGAAGGCCGTCCCGAGCGGCGATCTCTGGACCTTCGGCGGGGCGCAGTCGCCCGACACCCGCGCACCGCGCGCCGCCGACCTCGACAACGCCGTCGCCGCGACGGACGCGTCCGCCAAGTGATTCACACCGTCCACGATTTCTCGCCGGAGCCCCTCGCGTGAGCGAAGCAAGCAACCAGAAACGCGTCGCCTTCATCACCGGCGCAAGCCGCGGCATCGGCGAAGCCATCGCGCTGCGCCTCGCGAAGGACGGCCGCCGCGTCATCCTCGCCTCGCGAAGCGAGGGCCCGCTGAAGGAGGTCGCCGCGCGCATCGACGAGGCCGCCGGCAAGGGCTCGGCCGATTTCGTCGCCGTGGATGTCGGCGATCCCGTTGCGCTGCAAGCCGCCATCGACGGCGTCGTCGAACGCGAGGGCCGCCTCGATGTGCTCGTCAACAACGCGGGCATCACCAAGGACGGCCTGATCCTGCGCATGTCCGACGAGGACTTCATGGATGTCCTGCGCGTGAACCTGCAGAGCGCGTTCGTCGCCACCCGGGCCGCAGCCCGCGCGATGATGCGCGGCAAGTTCGGCCGCATCGTGAACATCGCCAGCACCTCGGGAATCGTGGGCAACGCGGGCCAGGCCAACTACGCCGCCGCCAAGTCGGGCCTGGTCGGGCTCACCAAGACCGTGGCCCGCGAGCTGGGAGGGAAGGGCGTGACGGCCAATGTGGTCGCCCCGGGGTTCATCCAGACCTCGATGACCGAATCGCTCCCGGATTCCGTGAAAGACAAAGTGATCGAGGCCATGGCCGTCCGCCGACTCGGGAACCCCGAGGACATCGCCGCCGCCGTGGCCTATATGACATCCGACGAGGCCGGATTCCTCACAGGGCAGGTGCTCTGTGTGGACGGCGGCCTCACCATGTGCTGAGTATCGTGCTCAGAGGGTGCGAAACCCGCTCTTGGCGGATTCGCTCGCCAAATCTATACTTAGGGCTGTCCGCAAGGATTTCACCGGGCGACCGGAGACCCGCGGCCAGCCAAACGCCCATCACCTCGCTGGAGGCAATGCCATGACCGAAGCCGAAATTGAATCGAAAGTGATCGACATCGTCGCCGAGCAGATGGGCGTCGAAAAGACCGAAATCACGCGCGAAACCAGCTTTGTCAACGACCTGAACGCCGACTCGCTCGACACCGTCGAGCTTGTGATGGAGTTCGAGGACGCCTTCGACACCTCCATCCCCGACGAGGAGGCCGAGAAGATCGGCACCGTCGGCGCCGCCATCAGCTACATCAAGACGGCGATGGCTCAGAAGGCCTGACCCAAGCCCGAACCGCACGCCCTCACTACTGACGCCACCCTCGAAGGCCGCTCCGGCTGCCGTGCGTCCATCGCCCCCCGTCTCTGTCGCGCGAGAGCCCATGGCCCAGCACACCAGATCCAGCCAGCACCCGCACCGAGTGGTCATCACCGGGACGGGGGCCATCAGCAACCTGGGCCTCGACGCCGCATCCACCTGGGACTCCATGGTCTCGGGACGGTCGGGCATCACGCGCATTCAGGGCGAGGGCTTCGACCGCTGGGCCACGGACTGGGCCGTGAAGATCGCGGGTCAGATCCACGACTTCGACCCGTCCGTGCGCATCGACAAGCGCGAGGCCCGACGCCTCGACCGCTTCGCGCAACTCGGCGTCAACGCCGCCGTCGAGGCCGTCGAGAGCAGCGGCATCGACTTCTCCAAGGAAGACCCCACCCGATGCGGCGCCGTCATCGGCTCGGGCGTGGGCGGCATCCAGACCATCGAGGCGGGCGTGCTCCTCCTCGCCGAGAAGGGCCCCGACCGCATCAGCCCCTTCACCGTCCCGCGGCTGATGATCAACGCCGTCGCGGGCGATATCTCGATCCGCTTCGGCCTGCAGGGCCCCACCAGCGCGCACGCCACCGCATGCGCCTCGTCGGGCAACTGCATCGCCGACGCCGTCGCCACGATCAGGCGGGGCGAGGCCGATGTCATGCTCGCGGGCGGCGCGGAAGGCGCCGTCAGCCCGATCTGCCTCGCGGCGTTCATGACCATGCGCGCCCTCTCGACGCGCAACGACGAGCCCGAGAAGGCCTCGCGACCCTTCGACAAGGACCGGGACGGCTTCGTCCTCGCCGAGGGCGCCGCCGTCGTCGTGCTCGAGTCCGAAGAGCACGCCAGGGCGCGCGGCGCGACGATCCTCGCCGAACTCGCCGGCTTCGGCATGTCCACCGACGCCAGCCACATCACCGCGCCCGACGCCGAGGGCCGGGGCGCCACCCGCTCCATGACCTGGGCCCTCGAGGACGCCGGGCTCAACCCGACCGATGTGGACTACATCAACGCGCACGGCACCAGCACGCCCCTGGGCGACGCCGCCGAGGTCGCCGCCGTCTTCAATGTCTTCGGCGACCACGCGCGCAAGAGCAAGTCCGGCAAACTCATCATGTCGAGCACCAAGTCGATGCACGGCCACACGCTCGGCGCCTCGGGCGCCGTCGAGATGCTCGCGTGCATCAACGCGATCAAGCAGGGCCTCGTGCCGCCCACGATCAACCTCGACAACCCCGAGGACGGTTTCGACATCGACCTCTGCGCCCACAAGGCGCGAGAGCGCAAGACCCGCGTCGCGCTCAACAACACCTTCGGCTTCGGCGGTCACAATGTGACCATCGTGCTGAAGGCGTACGAGGGCTGAGCAAGTTCGATCGGGGGAGATATGGCCAATACAAGACTGGTCGACTTACTCGTGGAAGCGGCCCAGACACAGCGCATTGCTGAGGTGCACTACCGAAAGAAAGTCGCATCCTCCCGGCTGCAACCGCGCTTTGTCGAGCCTTACCACTTCAAGCAGGGAAAGCAGGATTTGCTGATCCACTGCTTCCAACTCCAACCCGAGCCGGGCTGGCGATTCTTTATGGCACACCGGCTCGATCATGTCGAGTTGACGACCGACTCGTTTGAACCCCGGAGGCGTATCACACTTCCCGGCGGGGTAGTCGACACCGAATGGGACGTGAACCCCGTGTGGACGGACGGCCTTTGCGCCTACCGCGACCTTGTGAGCGACGCCATCGCTGACGGCATTGTGACTCAACTAGAGCTAGGCGAGATTCGCACGCTCACCGCACAGCACGAACTCGAACCCTCGGGCACTCGATTCGTCCATGCAAGCATCTTCCACCGCTGCCTCGGCGCAATCCTCGATGACGGTGTGGTTACCGAGGAAGAAATGAAGCAGATCCGCTTCCTCAACCGGGTGATGCAAGCGCTGGGATGGGGAATTCTCGATAAAGCGGGGTGAGTTCACACCGCCTTGTCGATCTGCTCCGCCAGATTGAAGTCCTTCTCGGTGATGCCGCTCGCGTCGTGCGTCGACAGCGTCAGCGTCACCTTGTTGTAGCGGATCAGGATGTCCGGGTGGTGGTCCATCGCCTCGGCGAGGTCGGCCACCTTGTCCACGAACGCCATGGCGCCCTTGAAATCCTTGTAGAGCACCGTGCGCTGGATCGCGCCGTTGGTCTCCGACCACTCGGGCACGCCCTTCAGGCGTTCCTCGATCTGCGGCGTCTCGAGTTTCTGCATGGAACTTCTCGATCCTTCTCTGCGTTCTTCGCGCGACGGGCCAACCCGCCCGGGGCACACACTTGGTTGACGAGCGGTATCTTCGGGCATGCGCCGCCCCAGTCAAGGCGGACAACAGCCCCCGAACATGCAGAATACCGCCTCACAACGCGTCACGCGCCTCGCACCCTCCCCCACGGGCGCTCTTCATCTCGGGAACGCGCGCACATTCCTCATCAACTGGGCGATCGCCCGGAGAACGGGCTGGCGGATCGTCCTGCGGATCGAGGATCTCGACGGCCCGCGCATCAAGGAAGGCTCCGCCGAATCGGCCATCAGCACCCTTGAGTGGCTCGGGATGGACTGGGACGAGGGCCCCCTCGTCCAGTCTCACGACCTCAGCCCCTACACCGACGCCATGCGCTCCCTCGCCGCCGAAGCGCTCGCGTACCCCTGCGCGCTGACCCGCGCGGAGATCGAGCAGGCCGCCTCTGCGCCCCACGGCACGAGCGCGTCCGTTTCTTCCCACCCTCTCACCCGGGGAGAGGCTGGCGAGCGAAGCGAGCCGGATGAGGGCTCCTCTTCTCCTCCCATTGCCCGTTCCCCATTGCCGATTGCCCAATCTTCCGAATCCCGCTTCCCGCCCGAACTCCGCCCCGAGATCCACGCCCGCGACTTCGACGACCCCGAGACCAACTGGCGCTTCGCCGTCCCCCCCGGCGCCATCGAGTTCACCGACGCGTTCGTCGGCGCGCAGCGCATCGCGCCCGCCGAGACCGTCGGCGATTTCGTCGTCTGGACCAAGCGCGCCCAGCCCGCGTACCAGCTCGCCGTGGTTGTGGACGACCATCGGCAGGGCGTCACCGACATCGTGCGCGGCGACGACCTCCTCGACTCCGCCGCCCGCCAACTCCTCCTCTACCGAGCGTTGCGGCTCAAGCCCGAACCCGCATACACCCACCTGCCCCTCGTCGTGGGCGAGGACGGCCGCCGCCTCGCCAAACGCCACGGCGACACGCGCGTTGACCACTACCGCGCGCACGGCGTTCAATCGGAGCGCATCATCGGGCTGATCGCCTTCTGGAGCGGCGTGCAGGATCGCCGCGCCCCGATGTCGGCGTCGGAGTTCATCCGCGCCTTCAATCTGGAGCGATTGCCGCCCGATGCGGCGGTCTTCACGCGAGAGGACGACCAATGGCTACTCGGATGATTCGACGCACGACGGCAACGATCACGCTGGGCATCGCGGCGGCGTCGCTCGGCGCGTGTTCTTCGGAATCTTCGACGCCACAACTCGCGGCGAGCGGGCTGCCGACGGCGCCGGTCACGGTCAAGGGCGAGCGGTTCATCATGGAACTGGCGTTGAACGAGCCGGCGCGCATCCGCGGTCTGTCGGGACGCGAGACGATCGACCCCAAGGGCGGGATGCTGTTCGTCTTCCCGCGCAGCGATCGCCACGAGTTCGTCATGCGCGACTGCCCGGCGCCCATCGACATCGCGTTCCTCGACTCCGCGGGGCGCGTGGTCGCGTTCCACGAGATGACCCCCGAAGAGCCCCGCCGCGAGGGCGAGTCCGAGTTCCAGTACGAGATGCGGCTCAAGCGATATCCCAGCAGATTCCCGGCGCAGTTCGCGGTTGAAACGGCTGGGGGGCGGCTGGCTTCTCTGGGGGTCAAGGAAGGCGACAAGATCGAGTTCGACGCTGAAGCCCTCAAGGCCCGGGCGCAGTAAGCCGATCCGCGCTGGTTGGCCGAGCGTACGCACCGGCGCGGGAGGCGCACCGGGCGTTCGGCAAAGCGAGAGAGACCGCACGATCCGCGACATTCGCGGACCACCGTGTGGGCTCGCGAATGGAAGGTGTTCGTGACCCCTCTCACCAGCCGCGCGACCAGACCGGACCGTCCGATCACGCTCATCGCCCCCGGACGCCTCGAAGAGGCGCACGCCCGCGTGTGGCGCCGCATCTGTTCGTTCTGGCCCAGACCCACCGACCCGCCCGAGGTCCAACTCCTTCACCTGGATGAGGCCCTCGAGAAGCCCGAAAACATCCACGGGTGCGCGGTGCTCGCCGTCTACCACGACGACGAACCGCCGCCCATCACCATCCACGCCCTCGCCGATGCGCTCCAGTCGCAGATGATCCCCGCGATCGCGCTCGTCCCGCGCATCGAGGAGCACCCGGCGAACATCGCGGGCGATGAGATGTTGCTGCTCGATTCCAGCGCCGCGCCGGTGATCGTCGCGTCATCACTGTTCGCGCTCGCCGAACGCCAGCCGGCCATCGCCGCACTCCTTCGTGAGAACGCGGCCCTGCGCCGCTTCCAGCAGGGGCTGCGCGGGCAGATCGAGAAGGTGAACGAGGAACTCCAGCTCGCGAGCCAGGTCCAGCGCGACTTCCTGCCCAAGGACCTCCCCCGCGCGAGCGGCCTCGAACTCGCCGCCTTCTTCAGACCGTGCGGGTATGTCAGCGGCGACATCTACGATGTCCAGCGCCTCGGCGAGGATCACCTCGGCTTCTTCATCGCCGACGCCGTCGGCCACGGCGTCCCCGCCGCGCTCATGACCATGGCCCTCGCGCGCACGCTCCACATCGCCGAGATCCGCGGCGAAGAGGACGAGTTCGTCGCGCCGGGCGAGGCGCTCGGGCGCATCAACCGTGAGATGATCCGCAGGCACGGGCCCACGCCGCGCTTCGCCACCGCCGTCTACGGCGTCGTCGAACTGAGCACCATGCGCGTCACCATCGCCAGCGCGGGCCACCCCCCTGTGCTGCTCTTCAAGCCCGACGGCGTCGACCGAGTCAACGCCGACGGCAGTCTCCTGGGCGTCTTCCCCGACGATGTCTACGGCGAGACCTCGTTCACGCTCGGCGACGACGAGGTCCTCGTCGTCCATTCCGATGGCTTCGAGACCGCCTTCCCCGAGAAGCATGTTGACAACCACTCGCGCCGACTCCCGACCACGAACTATCTCGAGCGATTCGCCGAGATGTACGACGCCGCGATCCACCCCGAACGAGCGCTCAATGCGGCGGGCGACCGACCGAACCACCTGTGCGGGCGGCCGGGGCTCGTCCATCCCGGGATGGGCCGGCTCGACTCGGCACTCCAGGTCCTCGCGCACAACCTGGACAATCAGGCCGGATCGCTCCATCAGGTCGACGACCTGACCGCCCTGGTCTTCGCGCGAACCGTGAAGGGCGCCTCGGAGGGTGACGGCGCAAACAAGCCCGATTCGGCCTCTCAACGCCGGTTCCGGGCCGCCTGACGGTTTGCCCGTAGAATCGGGGCGTGAGCACCTCTCCGCCCGTCGCCGAGGATCGTCCGACACGCAGGAGCGTGATCGATCCGACCGCTTTCATCCACCCCACCGCACAGTTGGGCGAGGGGGTGACGATCGGTCGCTTCGCGCATGTCGGTCCGCATTGCGTCATCGGCCCGGGGACGACGCTGATGCACAACGCGACCGTGCTCGCGCATACGACCATGGGCGCTAACAACGCCGTTCATCCCGGCGCGGTGCTCGGTGGTGATCCTCAGGACCGCGCGTTCGACCCGCGCTTGCCCGGGCGCCTGATCATCGGCGACGACAACATCTTCCGCGAGGCGGTCACCCTCTCGCGCAGCACGGGCGACGAGCGGCCCACGCGCGTGGGCAACGGCTGCATGTTCATGGCCAACAGCCACGCCGGGCACAACGCCCTCGTGGGCGACAAGGTCATCCTCGTGAACAGCGCCGTGCTCGCCGGGTGGACCGAGGTCGGCAACAACACGACCCTGTCCGGGTTCTGCGGCGTCCACCAGTTCTGCCGCGTCGGCGAGGGCGTGATGTTCCGCGGCCGCGCCATCGCCACCAAGCACATCCCCCCGTTTGTCGTGCTCACGGAGTTCAACCAGATCGCGGGACTGAACCGCGTGGGCATACGGCGCAACCCGAACCTGACCGCGCAGGAACGCGAGGACATCCGCATCGCGTACCGCGCGTTCTACAAGGGCCCGCTCACGCGGCCGCTGAAAGACCGCCTGGCCGCGCTCGAGTCGCTCGACCTGGCGCCCGCCGCCGAACGCTTCCGATCGTTCATCGTCGAATGCGCCGCCGCCGAGGGCCGCTTCCGCCGAGGCATCGCCGGGCGACGCCCGAAACGCGGCGCGCCCATGGCCGAGGACTCGAACGAATGAGCGATGCGCACACCCGCAGCGAACACGAGCCCTTCTCGCTCCAGCCCGACACCGCCCCGCCGCGCCTGCCGGGTCAGGTGATCGTGCGCGAGACGCGCGAGGACCTGTTCGACGCGCTCGCGGCGGACTTCCACATGCATTGCCTCAACTGCGCCACCGCCTTCGGCTCGTTCCATATGGCGCTGTCGGGCGGGTCGACGCCCATCCCCTTCTACCAGCAACTGCTCTTCGATCCCCAGCACCGCGCGCTTCCCTGGGACAAGGCCCACCTGTGGATCGTTGACGAGCGCCGCGTTCCCTTCGACGACGAGCGGAGCAACTTCGGCGCGCTGCGCGACATCTTCGTCGAGCACTCGGGGATGGCGCGCAACCATGCGCACCCCATGGACCCGATCAACGACCACGCCGATATCGAGTACGAGGCGGAACTGGTGCGCGTGCTCTCGGCACGCGGGCGTCAGAAAGACCGGCTCGACTTCGTCCTGCTCGGGATGGGCGACGACGCGCACACCGCGAGTCTTTTTCCGGGCACGGCGCCCGTGCTCGAGAAGCGCCGGCTCGTGCGCATGAATCAGGGCGCGGGGGTCACGCCGCCCCCGCGCATCACGATGACGCTGCCGATCATCAACGCCGCGCGGTTCGTCGCGGTGCTCGTGACGGGCGCGAAGAAGCGCGACACGCTCGCGCGGATCCAGCAATCGTTCGAGCGCGAGAGCACGGTCACCAACGCCGTCATCGACCAACTGCCGATCCTCGGCGTGCGACCCCTCGCGGGCGAACTCCGCTGGTACCTCGACGCCGACGCGTGCCCGAGGGAGTGAAACGACTGCGCAAGAAGTGACTCTTGGGTGGCATGGTCAAGCGCAGCTTGACCGTGCTCCCTGCTCTCTTCACAATAATCTCATGCGACTCGCGAACGGGAAGATCGAACGCCGTTGCCGACGGATCAATACGCCGCATCATGCGCACGCGCTCAACTTTTCCTGTCACCAGCGCCTGCCACTCCTCAGACGCTCTTCCTCATGTCAGTTCCTTGCCGATGCCATCAACCGCGCGCGAGCCATCCATCGGTTCGATCTCTGGGCGTTCGTGTTTATGCCCGAGCATGTCCATCTCCTCCTCTTTCCCACCCGCGAGGACTACTCCATGAGCGCGATGCTTCGCAGCATCAAACAGCCCGCTTCACGACGAATCGTGAACGAACTGCACTCTTGTGGGTCGCCTCTGGTCGAACGGCTCACCGTGCGCTGGCCGACCGGAAGAACCGCTCATCGATTCTGGGCGCAAGGCGGCGGCTACGACCGGAATGTGACAAGCTCGCTCACGGTCAGACGAGAGATCGAGTACATCGAGGCAAACCCGATTCGGCGCGGCCTTTGCTCTCGATCTGAGGAATGGCAATGGAGTTCCGCCGCATCGAGAATCGATACGTCCCATCCGCTTCAGTGCGATCCGGTACGGCTTTGATCACGACGCACGGACAACGCTGCGCGTTGTCCATGCCACCCATTCCCCACTTCTGCTCACCTCGCCTCACCCTCCCATGCGTTTGCGCATCTCCCTTGGCCTGGGAATGCCGAACTTCTCCATGCGTGAGAGCAGCGTCTGAGGGTTCATCCCCAGTTTCTTCCCGGCGCCGTCGTCGCCGAACACGCGGTACCCACAATTCTCCAGCGCGTGCATGATCTGGAGGCGTTGCAGTTGCTCGTTCGTCAGGTCGAGCAGCACATCGCGCGGGTTGTCGTCGCGTCGGCCCCGCGCCGCCTCTCCCGCCCCGCCCGACACCGGCGCAGGGCCCTCGGGAAGCTCGATCTCCAGCTCGTCGCCCTCCGCGAGCAGTGTCGCCCGCTCGATCGAGTTCTCCAGCTCGCGCACATTGCCCGGCCACCGGTACGCCAGCACGCGGCGCATGCTGCGCTCGCTGATCGGAAGCACCGTGCGCCCCATCCGCCGCGCGTGCTTCTCGTGCAGGAAATCGATCAGCGCGCGCAGGTCATCCCGTCGGTCGCGCAGCGGCGGCGCGTCAATGCGGAACACATTCAGCCGGTAGAACAGGTCCTCGCGGAACCGGCCGCGCTCGACCTGCTTGGCGAGATCTCGGTGCGTGGCCGCGATCATGCGCACATCCACGCGGATCGTTTCGGCGCCTCCCACTCGCTCGAACTGCCCGTTCTGGAGCACGCGCAGCAGTTTCGCCTGCGCCGCAGGAGACAGCTCCGCGATCTCGTCCAGGAACAACGACCCGCCGTCGGCCAATTCGAACTTGCCGAGCCGCTGGCGGTCCGCGCCCGTGAAGGCGCCTCGCTCGTGGCCGAACAGCTCCGACTCGATCAGCGTCTCGGGCAACGCCGCGCAGTTCACCGCGACGAACGCCTGGGTCGAGCGCCGGCTCTTCGCGTGGATCGCGCGCGCGATCAGGTCCTTGCCCGAACCCGTCTCGCCGTGGATCAGCACCGTCGCGTCCGTGGCCGCCACGCGGTCGATCTGGTCGAACACGCGCAGCATCGCCGCGCTGCCCCCGATGATGTCCGGAGGCGTCGAGAAGTCCCCCGTCGTGGCGCGCTGGAGCGCCCCCAGCCGCTGGCGCGCCCGCTCGGCGCGCGCCAGTTGCTCGCGCAGGTTGTCCAGCTCGTCGCGCATCGCCACCCGCGCGGCCGCGTCCACGAAGGTCAGTACCGTCTCCCCCTCGCCCGTGCGCTCGGCGATCACATCCACCACCGCCTCGGCCATGCCTGTCTCCCCGCCGCGCAGCGCCACCTCCGAGAGCGTCGCGCGCTGCGCGCCCTCGGCCAACGCCTCGCGCGCCCGCTGGAGGATCGCCTCCCCCACCGCGAACAGGTCCGACGCCGGCCCCCCGGTCAGCTGGTCCGCCCGGACGCCCAGCCGGTCCGCCAGCCGCCGATTCACCCGCTGCACGCGGCCGGCCGACGACACGACCGCCAACCCCACCCCGATGTGCTCCACGA
This sequence comes from uncultured Phycisphaeraceae bacterium, assembly GCA_965369025.1. Classification (GTDB taxonomy): domain Bacteria; phylum Planctomycetota; class Phycisphaerae; order Phycisphaerales; family UBA1924; genus JAHBXC01. The sequence continues at coordinate 298,245 of CBDUPB010000001.1, forward strand.
TGTCAGACTGACTGCCACGCTCTGTCATGCCATAAGTGTGGCATATCAAAGAATCGATGACAACTCTGCGATTTCACATTTCTGATTCTCAATAGCCATAATTCTGGCCGTTCTCGGAGCCAGCCCGGCCCGCAATCTCCTCTCACGCCCTCCAAACGCGGCCTCACGAGTTTGGCACAAGGGTTGTTTATGTATCACTGTCGGACAGGACCCCGGCCGCGGCGAATGAGAACCCCGCCGCCTCGGGAGGATCCAGAGAGAGCGCGTCGCCCGTCGCGGGGCTGGGAGAGAGCCCGCGACCCACCTTCGAACCCCCTTTGGGGTGGAAACGGCGACGCGAAGAGAGAGCGACTCGGACGGCGCGATCCTTCACCGCGCCGGGGAGTCCGACACTTCCCCGCCCTTCACGGGTCCGGGGAGCCCTGACACCCGCAGGGCGCAACCCGCTGCGATACCTCGCGGCGACGGGTGATGGGGATTGGCTCGGGCGAGCGACAGCCCGCATCGAGCCATTCGATTTCGTTACCGATCCTGGACGCGGCGTTCGCGTCCCGAGACGGGGAACAACGGAGCCGTCCCTTGCCTTCGCGGCTCCGCCGTTCTCGCATCCAACCCCGATTCGTAGCGGACACGCCGCGACCGGGTTGACATAGATCCTGATCACGCGGCGGCGTTGACGCATCGTGCGCTAACGCCGCTTTTCCGAAAATCCTCCGCTCGAACCCAGAGCAACCTACGCCAACGCCCGCGGTCGCACAGTGCCGCGGGCGTTGTGGTTTTTCTTCCGCTCCCTCCCCTATCGAAGATGGGGGAGGGCCGGGGAGGGGGTCTTCTCCGGAACCTCTCCTGCGCAGCAGGAGGGGCTAGGGGAGGGTCTTCTCTTCCCCCCCACCTCCTTCGCATTCATTCGACCGCCCGTCGCGCGTCGATGAACTGCCCATGCGCACCATCCGTTCCGGGCTCGCCGCGAGTGTCATCATCGCGATCGCACTCCCATCCGCAGCGATCGCGTCCCCTCCCCCGGACTATGGCTTCGAGTTCGTGACTGTGGGCGCCGTGAACAACCGCGGGTATGAGGGTGAACAGTTCGCGAATACATGGCGAGGCCGCGGGAGCGTATCGTACGAGTACCGAATGGCGCGGCTGGAGGTCTCGACCGGGCAGTGGATGGAGTTCGTGAACGCGGCCTCTCCGCTGATGAGCGAGCCGTTCAATTTCGCGCGCCCGGTCTCGTGGGGCGCGACATCGGTCCCCTTCAACCCGGGCCAGTATCAACTCCGCGATATCCCCAGCGCTTCGATGGTCCCTGTGATCGGGATTTCGTGGCGCGAGGCGGCGATGTATTGCAACTGGCTCCACAACGACAAGGCCATTTCCCTCAACGCAGTATCCGCCGGGGCGTACGACACATCGACATTCCGTGTTGATCCCGATACCGGGCTTCTACTCGACCAGACAACGCGATCACCGGACGCAAGATACTGGATTCCCTCGCTCGACGAATGGTTGAAGGCGGTGCACTTCGACCCCGACGCGCAGGACCCGGAGTTTCCCGGCGAGGGCCGATGGTGGGACTACCCGTACGGGGAGGACGATGCGCCGATCCCCGGCCTGCCGGGCAAGCCCGGCGCAGCAACAAGCGCGGGCGGCGTGGGAAGTCTGGAGCACCCTGCAGCGTTCATCCCGATCGGCTCCTACCCGGACGCGCAGACTCCGTGGGGCCTGCTTGACGCATCCGGCGGCGCGAATGAGTGGACAGAGGAGTGGTTCGGCAATTTCTCCAGAGCCGTTCAAGGCTCGGCGGCCGGGTCGTCTTCACTCGACCATGATCTCGTGTGGTACACCCATTCGGCGGGTGTCACGCTTTCCGGGGGCGGGCTTCGCATCGCGAGCGCGATTCCGGCGCCGGGGGCGAGCGCTGTTCTTCTCGGCGGAGCTACCCTGCTTGTGCGCCGCCAGCGCTGAGCCGAGCAGAACGAAAGTCACCACGACGACGCCTGAATGTGATGCGATGCATCTCGGAGCACGGCTGGGCAAGCCAGCCGTGGCACCCAGAGAAGAAAATATCTCTCCCCACTCCCCATTGCCCCCCTTACGGATACTCCTGACGCGTGCACCGGATCATCACATCGTTCAGCAGCACATGGGGCGGCTGGCCCGCGATGAACCCGATCGTCCGCGCGATGTCCGCCGGATCCAGCACCGGCCCGATCGACGCCATGAACTCGCCGAAGGTCTTCGGGTCGTACCCCGCGCTCTCCTGAAACTCGCTCTGCACCACGCCCGGATGGATCGCGCTCACGCGCACGCCCGCGGGTGCCAACTCGCGGCGGACCGCTTCCGCGATGCTCGTGATCGCGAACTTCGTCCCGCCGTACATCGAGGAGAACGGCGAGATGTGCTTGCCCACGCTGCTCGACAGCACCACGATGTCGCGCGACTTGCCGGGCCAGTCCTTCTTCGACTCCGCGTCGGCGCGCAGGCGCAGCCCCGCCTCGCGGATCAGCCGCGACGCGCCGAGCAGGTTCAGCCGGATCATCGACTCCCACGCCGATTCGTCCGAACTCAGCGGCGAGCCGCGCAGGCCGCGCCCCGCGTTGACCACGACCAGGTCCGCCGGGCGCCGAAACTCGCGCTCCGCCGTCTCGAACAACGCCGTAATCGTCTCGTGCTCGACGCAATCCCCCACGACCACGGCGGCCTTGCCATGGTCGCCATTGGCGGCCCGGCTGTTGATCTCCCCCGCCAGCGCGTGCAGTTTCTCCCCCCGCCGCGCGTTGAGGACCACATCGGCGCCGAGGGATGAGAGTTCGACGGCGGTCGCTTCGCCAATCCCGGCGCTGGCGCCCGTAATGATCGCGACACGGTTCCGGAGCGGCGAAGAACTTGGCATACTGAGCATCCCATGATGAGCGGAACGGGAGAAACCACCGACAGCCCACAGCGTACGCCCGGCGCCCCGCGCAAGGGGATCTGGACCGTCGCGCTCACGCCCGAGTTCGGCGTCGGGGCCATGCGGTCGCTGCACGCCACGATCTCCATCTTCGGGGCCACGCTCCTCCTCATCGTGCTCTCGATCTTGCTCTCCGTGGTCTTGCGTGAGATCACGGCCATCAACGAGGAGATCACCTTTCTCTACTCCTTCTTCTCTCTGATCGCGCTCGTCGTGATCGCCGTCGGGTTCGGGCTCTACCGCTCCACCCGCCGCTGGAACTCGCTTTCGACACCCGAGGGCGTCCGCCGCGCGATCGAGAAACGCGGAAGCCAATGGTCGCTCAACGCGCACGACCGCGCCAGCGGCGCGGTCCGCTCCGTCTGGAAACCCTTCCGCCGAGCGCGGTGGGAGGAACTTCAGACCGCCGCCCGCGCGTTCGACCTCCCCCCGCCCCGCGCGCTCGTGATCGATCCGACCGAACGCTTCAAGTCGCTCCCGCGCGAGTTCTCTCCCGATCTGCTCGAGCCCGAGGATGTCGGACGGCACGCTTCCGGCGCCGCGGCCAAGTCGCGCGCGCTCTCGATGGGCACGATCGGGCTGCTTGTCTACCTGCTTCTGTTTGTCGTGCCGCAGTTCGTCCAAGGCGGCTTCGTCTTCCGGCCCGGCGTCATCATCGTTGCAAGCGTCTTTCTGCTGATCTGGCTCTACGGCGTGTTCAGCCCGGCGCGCGGGCGGTGGTTCCCGGGGATCGCCGACTCCATCATCGCGGCGCCCTCCCTCGTCGTCGTGCGCTCGCTGCGCAACACCACCGCTTTCACTCCTGCCGATTCACTCCTCGTCCTCGCGCGCGAACGGCAGACCGCTCGCGACTCGCGCGTGACGATCACGCGTGACGACGGCAAACGCGTCATCCTCCGCTTCGCCGGCCCCGAGGACGAACGCCTCCAGACCCTGTGGACGATGTGGAACCACCCCCGCGCGTCACGCTGGGACAGCGAGGCCGACCAGATCGCGCCGGCGCCGGTTGACCACACCCAATCCGGAGAATTGCTCTAGCGGAAACGGTCGGTTCTGGTATCCTTGCCGTGCTCGGTCGACCCCGGGGTTGGGGCGCCCGGAGGGCTGAAGACAAAGGAACTGACCATGCGTACGGCGACGATGATTGCGGCGGCGGGACTCACCATCGGCTTGACGGGGCTCGCGCACGCCGCCGATGTCCCGCTCAGTGTCCTCAACGGCGGGCCGTCGAGCGACTCCACCCCGGATGACAACGATTCGCCTGTGGCGTTCATCGTGGCGCCGCGCGAGGTGATCAACAGCGACATCCCGACCGTGCTTCCGATCGTGAACCTGGACAACCGCTCGCTCTTCGTGGAGAACGCGGCGCTGCCGGGAACCACCGGCGTGCGCAACCGCGGCCGCGCGGTCATGGCCGTGTTCGATACGAACAACAGCAATCCGCCGTACCTGCAGGTGCAGGCGAACCTGAATTACAACCCCAGCGTCGCGGCCTCGTATTTCGTGTTCCTGAACACGGACGACGCGGCGACCATCAGCACCATGGGCCAACTCGACGCGTTTATCGCGGGCGGCGCCGCGGGGGTGGACTTCGTGCAGATCTTCCTGAACAACCCCGGATTCACCTACGGGAGCGGCGTCGGAGGGGACTACACCAACGCGGACATCACCGACGCGAACCTGAATGTCGGCGCCGTGGCAATACGCACAAACGACTTTCTGAACATCGACCCCGGAGCGCCGGGCGCGGGCGGCGGCAGTCTCGGTGCGGCGGTCAGCTTTGAGGTCGGCCTGCTCGTGTTCTCCGACGGCGGCGGCCCTGGCGCGGATATCCCCACCGAGTACTTCTGCGTGCGCACGAGCCCGAGGCGCGTCGCGCCGGTGACCGCGGTGCTCTCCGAAGGAGATGTGCTGCTCAGCATCACGGCCGACATGCCCCTGTCCACCGACGGTGCGCGCACGCTGGTGGACTACGACACCGACCCGACCGTGGTCACCGCGCAGTCGTTCCGGGTGATCCCGGGCGGCGTCGGCCCGTCGCAATCGTTCGAGGAGTTCCTGCTCAACCTCTCGTCGCCGCGGAACGCGATCGGCTTCGGCATCTCGGGCGATCGCCGCGAGATCATCGACATCCTGTTCGACGCGCCCATCGACAAGGCCGACGCGCCGACGCTGCTGAGCGCGACGATCGGGTTCACTTCGGAGGCGGCCAACGGCCGGGTGTACTCCTTCGCGGGCGAGGACGCCAACTGGACCGTGCCGACTTCGTATGTGCCGGTGAACCGTCCGGCCTGCCCGGGCGTTGGGATGGACGCCGACGCCAACGACGACCTGGTGATCGACTTCGCCGACCTGAACATCGTGCTCGGCGCGTTCGGCCAGACCGGCGCGCCCCTTGCGGGCGACGCCGACGGCAACGGCGTGATCGACTTCAACGACCTGAACGCCGTGCTCTCGTCGTACGGGACCAACTGCTTCTGAACCAGCAACGGCCGCTCAGTAGCGTCGCAGCACACCCATCACCACGCCCTGGACCTTGCAGTCCTTCACGCGGATCGGCTCGAACGCCGGGTTCGCCGGCTGCAGGCGGATGTGGTCTGATTCCTTGAAGAAGGTCTTCAGCGTGGTCTGGCCGTCGGGCAGGAGCGCGACGACGCGGTCGCCGTTGCGCGCCACATCGCGGCGTTCGATGATGACATAGTCGCCGTCGAGGATGCCCTCGTCGCGCATGGAGTCGCCGTCGACGCGGAGCGCGAACGAGCCGGCCTTCTGCCCGACGCGCGGGCCGAAGACATCGGTGAGGTCGAGTTCGTCGTTGTCGGCGAACTTCTCGATGGGATAGCCCGCGGCGATCTTGCCGACGAGCGGAAACTTCAGAGGCTGCTCTTCGTCGGGGACGGAAACGCCGTCAGCGATCGACAAAGAGCGTGCCTTGTTCGGCTCGCGGAGCAGCGCCCCCTTGCGGATAAGCGCTTCGACGTGCTCGAAGACCGTGACCTTGCTGACGCCGAGCTCGTCGGCGAGCTCCTGCATCGTCGGCGAATAGCCGGTCCGAACGCGCCAGTCGCGGATCAGTTTCAGAATCTTCAACTGCTTGGGCGTGAGGTTCATAGGCGGATGCTTCCCGTGCTGAGGCCCAGCGGGCCAGGCCCTGGGCGAAAGGAAAACGGCGCGCCGGGCGGCCGACGAATGCGGCAGTCTCGGCGTGGTTGATTCGAACGGACGAACGATGGGTGAGCGACAAAAGCGGCGAGACGATCTGCGACAGCGCACCGGCCTGATGCTCGAGCAGCGTGTGCGCCAGCAGCACCGCCGAGGCGCGCGACGCGGCCACGGAGACCGAGACGGTGTCGCTATCCCCGGAGTCCGCTCGCGATTCATGCGAGACGGCGGCGGGTCGATCGTCGGCGTCAAGACCCGACCACGAGCCCCCGGCGCCGCCCTCGGCGTGCTCGGAGAACGAGTCGCCCGCGCCGGAGAGATCCGCACGCACGAGCCGCGTGCGATCGGCCGAGCCGACAAAGGTGTCGGTGAACGAACCGCCGGGACCGAATCGAAGCACCGCGTTGGTTGGGATGGGCATAGGGCCTCCGCTGCGTAACTGCTGCGTGGCGACCGATCCGAATCCCCGGATCGGTGACTGCCTTTTGTGTGCGATGCGGCCTCTCCCGCCGCGGTTCCTGCAACGCCGACAATCCGGCGACTCCTTCAACAACTCTCTCCTCCGCGAGGTCGCGGCCTTCCATCCTTCCGCATCTGTGCGGGAAATGGTTCCGGCTTTCGACGCCTCGCTTCGGACTTTGTTCGGAGCAGTCTACCCGATCAGACGCCTGTCTGCAAGTCTGTTTTCGGAAGATGTAGGGTATTTTATCCAGAAAGATGCCGTACAAACGGACCGTCACGCATCTCGCTGGCCCGCTGGCACTTACCGGCGCTGGAGCCGATCGCCCCGACGCGCAACCACCCCCCGGACCTCCAGAATCGTCGCTTCGGCCAGCACCACCGCCGCCTCCAGGCCCGTCCGTTCCACCAAAGAATCCACCGAGAGCGGCTCATCCAATGCCTCAAAAATGAGACACTGCCGCTCGGTCAGGCCCCGGACGCTCGCCGTCGCACTGGCCTCCGTGCGGTGCTCCGCTGTTGTCGCGAACGCGCGGGTCCGGTCGCCGTGGCTCCCTCCGTGGGCGTGCCGCGCCGCGTTCTCGAGCGCCTCGACCACATCGCGGGGGCTCGTGGCCATCGCCGCCGACCCGGACTTAATCAGTTCGTTCGTCCCCTCGCTCGCGGGGGAATCAACCCTTCCGGGGATCGCCAGCACCTCGCGGCCCTGATCCTCCGCCGCGTACCGCGCCGTGATGAGCGCGCCGCTCCTGCTCGGCGCTTCGATCACCAGAACTCCGAGCGACATGCCCGAGATGATCCGATTGCGCGCCGGGAAGTTCTCCGCGTTCGGGCCCGTGCGCAGGGGAAGCTCGCTCAGGATCGCGCCGCCGCGCGCCACGATCTCCTCGAACAGCGCCGCGTTCTCGGGCGGGTAGCAGTTCGCGAGCCCGCACCCGAGCACCGCGACCGTGCGACCCTCACTCGCCTGCATCGCGGCCCGGTGCGCCGTGGTATCCACACCCCGCGCGCCGCCGCTGACGATCGTGAGCCCGCTCTGGGCCAGAGCGACCGCGAACCGCGAGGTCTGCTCCACGCCGTAGTGCGTCGCCCGTCGCGAACCGACGATCCCCACCGAATACAGATCGCGCTGCGCATCGAGCACGCCCCGCGCGTAGAGCACGACCGGCGCGCTGGGCACATGCGCGAGCAGCGGCGGGTAGTCGCGCTCGCCCTGCGCCACGATGCGCACGCCCAGTGAGTGCGCCAGATCGAGTTCCCCACGCAGCGCATCGTCAGAACCGTCGAGCCCGCGCCTGATCTGCTCCGCCTTGCGCTCCCCCACGCCGCGCAACTGCGCGAGTTCGCGGATCGACGCGCGCGTCACGCCCTCGGGCGAACCGAACGCGAGCAGCGCCCGCGCGATCGTCACCGGGCCGAGCCCTTCCACCAGCGTGAGCCGGAGCATCTCGGCGGCGAACGAAGAAACCCCCGCGGGCGCAACGCCGGCGGGGGCTGGAACTGTGTCTGAGGTTGTTTCACTCGGCCCGCTCATGGCGCCGAGTCTACCGCGCGATCAGTCGCACGACTCGCCGAAGTTGCCGAGCACGACGTTCAGGTCTCGGAAATTGACGATGCTGTCGAGGACCACATCGCCGGGGATGTAGTAACTTTCCCCGGATTCTCCGAAGTGGCTCAGCACGATGTTGAGGTCCGTGAAGTTCACAACACCGTCCCCGTCCGCGTCGCCTTCACACCTTATTGTGTCAACAACGCAGAGATTGTCTAGAAACAGTGTCGAGAACGGCGGGGTTGTCGGCGCCGTGTCGTCGTCGCCGCTCCAGACGAAGACCGCGTCGAGGTTCTTGTGCAAACGCGGCGCCCCGTTATCGTCCGTCCCAAGGATCGGGTTGGTCGTGCCGATGACCACGCCGTTGACCGACCAGCGGATCTTGCCGGTCACGGGCACATACTCGGCGCTGGCGGTGAAGGTGGTGTCGGCCGTGATCCCGAGCCCCGCCCGAGTGAAACCGGTGTCGATGGTGATGAGGTCAGCGCCGAGCATCGCGTCATCGGGGGAGGCGAACAGATAGAAGCGGTCGTTCGGGGCGTGGCACCAGAGGTACCCGACGATCTCGAATGCGCTCCCGACATCGTCCATCTGCATCGGGCTGAACCCACGCGAGGTGGTGAAGTCGTTCATGGCGAGGTCCATCGACACGCGCCAGCCGTCGAACAGGCCCGCCTCGATGCTGGGAAGATCGGAGTAGAACTGCGTGAAGATGAACGGAGTGGAGCTGTTGATGTCCGGCGTGGGCGCCTGCGCGGTGTCGGCAAAGACATTGGGCATCGCCACAACCTGCGACACGCCGCCCGGCGCAAGATCGACCGACTCGACGGTCACGCCGTTGGCGGAGCCGTACCGACCGGACGCGTTGGTGTTGTCTTCGAGGCGAACGCCGGCCAGCGCCCACTCGAAGTCGTCGCAATACGGCAGCGTCAGTTCGGGCGGACCGGAGCCGCTCGGGTCCTCGCACGCCATGAACACATTGTCCACGCGCAGGACCGAGCCGGCGCCCGCCGCGTTGTTGCCCGATTCGAACGCGAAGCGCGATCCGACCGTCGAGTGCGCCGTACCGGTGTAGATCGATGCGCCGTCGACGCGCACATCAAGAGAGTCATCGACGCCGACCGTCACGCAGATGGTGCGGTACGCGCCGGGCGCCCACTGGTAGCCCGTCGGAACGATGTCCACGCCCACGACCGGTGGGCCGTCGTTCACAGGGTTGAAGTTCGGATTGATCTGCACGAAGACCGTGGGATCGAAGAACGGGTTCATCGGATCGCTCTCGTCGTAGCGCCCGAGGAAGACGCGAGCCGCGGGCGGGTGGATCCCCCCGTCGATCATGAACCCGCGGACTGTCTCGCCGGTTGTGTACGCGTCGAAGCACACCGACCACGGGTTGCCCGGGAAGGCGACGCCGATCGGGAGGACCGTTTCAGCGCTCGTTGTGTAGAAATCGAACCCGGCGTTGGTCTGCTGGAGCACCTGCCCCTGCGCGCCGTCGTCCACGACGAGCACACTGCCGCTCAGCGACGCGAACCACCGAAAGCCCTGCCCGAGCAGCGGCCCGGGGTTGAGCCACTCCATGCTGTCCAGATACGGGCACTCCAACGCGGGCGGGGTCGCGAATTCGAACACATACCCCGATGCCTCGATGTTGTCGATGTGCATCGACGCGCCCTGAGTCTCGAACGAGGCGTTCCAGCCGATTCGATCAATCGCGGGAGAAGTAAACAGGGCGTCGCGCACGATCTGCACAGGGCCCGACCCGTCCTGGAGGTCGAGGTACGCCTCCATCCGCGCGTCGGCGCTGAACTCCCAACGCATCCGCACCCAGTTGTTCGTCGGCACGGGCACGACATCGCCCACGCTCACGCCCGCAGGTGGAACGCAGCCCGGGATGACCATGCCTTGCGAATCCAGGCAATACCGCGCGGGCTTGAACACGCCGGTCGTGAAACTCGTCGTGTCGGTGGCAAGGTAGTAAAGATTCGGGATCGGCCCGACGGGCAGCCCGATGTCTTCGCATCCCTCGCCGTTGACGGGCACGCATGTCCCGCCCCAGAGCATGCGGGCGGTGATGAAGCCCTGCAGTTGATTGACCGGCTCGAAGGTGTAGGTGTCAGCCGCCGTCGAGATGAACAACTCCGCGGAGCCGGCCGAAGGAAGATCGGCCCCGGCCGTCAGCGTTGTCGGCCAGCGCATGTTCGCGCCGTTGAAAAAACCGCCCTGCCCTTGCGACGCCTGCGTGCGGAGGCGGATCACCTTGGTCGCGTTCACGACCCCGTTGCTGCCCCCGATGGGCGCAGATGACAGATCGACAATCGCGCTGTACCCCACCGATGGCGACCCGCCCAGCACATTCAATCCCCACGGGAATCCGGGCGGATCCAGGAACGAAGGCGGCCCGAACTGACCGGGCAGGATTCCGATGTTGTACCCCTCAAGATTGTCACGCATGAGCACCGGGCCGAGCAGTCCCCGTCCGGTGGATGCGAATTCCTCCGCCGCGCGGGCGGCCTCGGCGCGCTCGGCGTCGCTCATCTTCAACGACAGGTCAGCGGGCGACCCCAGCGACCGGACGGGCAATGCCTTCATGTCCCCCGAAACGGACACTTCCGTCGGCGCGGCCATCGCCGCCCCGGCGCAACTCACAAACACGACAGCCGACAACGCGGCCACATTCTGGCGGAGCATCAACACACGGTTCATAGTGAACCCCCTTGCATAATGGAGACAAATCCGCCCGCCGGGTCCTCCGCCCGCAGGCGATGGTTCCAGAGTACCCCAAGGCGGCCGGGGAGCAAGGGGAATTCTCGGACCGCCCCCGGTCGCCCCCGGTCGCTCCCGCTCAGCGGACCTCGAATCCGGAGTAGCCGCGCTCGACCTCGAAGACCTCGAGTTCCTCGGAACGGATCTTGTCGTGCATCGCCTGGCGCAGGGCGTCGAGGAACCGGTCGAGGTCCTCCTCGCTTCCCTCGGCCACCAGCATGACCGCGCCGTCCGGCTCGTTGCGCACCCAGCCGCTGATCGGGAACCCCCGCGCGAAGTCCTTCGCCGTCGCGCGGAACCCCACCCCCTGAACCTTGCCTCGAAACGACACTTCGTACCGCATGGCGCCCAGTGTACCAGACCGGGTCCCCCACCCCAACGCCATCCCGGCATGACACAAAAGTGTGACGCCTCACCCCGGCCTCTCCGGTATTGTGGTTCCCCGCGCACGGCAGCGCGCACGGAGCACCAATCCCCATGTATCGACGCACACCCCTCGCTCTGGCCGCGTTCGCGCTCGCCTGCGCGAACCCCGCGCACGCGGGACCCGTCTTCCTCTCGATCGACTACACGGGCAACGCCAACATCGGCCCCCATACCTTCGTGAATGTCCCGATCTCCGTGCAGGCGAAAGGCCTCACCGAAGAGATCACCTCCGAGACAGCCACGCAGGGCCTCATCCTCACCCTGCCGATCTCGATGGTCATCACCGTCGAGGGCGCGGGCTCGCTCGACATCCACAACAACCTCTACTTCTTCGCGTTCGTTGACATCGGCTTCGGCGGCTTCGGGACAAGCCTTCGCGACGCGAGTTTCCTCTTCGTCGCCCCCGATCTGACCAACTACGACTTCACCACCTCCATCCTCGCCGGGCCGATGCCCGACGGCGCCGGGATCCCCGCACAGATCCTCAACACCGCCCTCGGGCCCATCTCGCTTGGGGCCGGCGGACCCGGGACCTTCACAGCCATCGCCCACAACCCCGCCCCGGGGAGCGCAGCGGCGCTGGGCGTGGCGCTCGCCTGCGGGACCCTGCGCAGGCGTCGAATCCCGAGGTCCGGATAACCCTTCTCGGGAAATCTCGGGAATTGATGCCGAATGTGCCGCCCGCCCGCGTCCATGTTTGACCGGCCCCCGGTTGGGGATAGTCTTTCTCGTAGTCGTTCCTGCGCCCAAACGGCGCTCGAGTCGTCGACGGGTGACGCCCGCGCACGCCGAGCGATCCTCCCACACTGGGCAAATGGGGCCACGGACCCGCGCACCAATCCCCTCGCGCGGCGTCACGCGGCTTGGATGGCCTTCGAGCCATCAGACGACGACGGCTTCGCAAATTTTTGCGAGGTCCGGTCGTCCTGTCTTCACGCCGCGCACCCGTACGAGAAACTTGTCTTTTGACCCAGGGCCGATCGTTCCCAAACGACGACCGACAGCGCGTGCTCGACGCGACGGACATCGTCCGCCTCGTCGGGGAGCATGTGCAATTGCGCCCCAAGGGCCGAGAGTTCGTCTGCGTCTGCCCCTTCCACGACGACCACAAGCCCTCCATGTTCGTCGTCCCCGCCAAGCAGATCTACCACTGCTTCTCCTGCGGCGCCGGCGGCAACTCCCTCGACTTTGCCATCAACTACTTCAAGATGGATTTCCGCGAGGCCCTCAAGTTCCTCGCCGACCGCGCGGGCCTCGAACTCACCCCGTGGAAGCCCGCCGGCGCCACCGGCTCGGGCGGGCACGAAGCCGGCGCTCCCGATGAGCCGCGCACCTCGCGCGCCCAACTCTTCGACGCCGCCGCCTTCGCCCACGAGTTCTTCCGCACGATCCTCCGCCACGCCGAGCACGGCAAGGCCGCACGCGACATCATCGCCAACCGCGGCATCGCGCCCGAGATGGTCGAGGAGTTCGGCGTCGGCGCTTCGCCCGACCGCTGGGACGGGCTCGAGAGCACCATCGCCAAGCGCGGCATGGACCCCGCGCCGTTTCTCGCCCTCGGACTCATCAAGAAGCGCGAGCGCGAATCGGGCTCCTACGACGCGCTCCGCCACCGCCTCATCTTCCCAATCCACGACCAGATCGGACGCGTCATCGGCTTCGGCGGCCGCAAAATGCGCGAGGAAGACGAGCCCAAGTACCTCAACAGCCCCGAGTCCCCGCTGTTCGACAAGGGCAAGAACCTTTACGGCCTGCACCTCGCGCGCAAGGCCATACAGGATTCCAAGACCGCCGTCGTCACCGAGGGCTACACCGATGTCATCGCGTGCCACCAGCACGGCGTGCGCAATGTCGTCGCCGCCCTGGGCACCGCGCTCACGCGCGACCACGCGCGTCAACTGGAGCGGATCTGCGACACGGTCATCCTCCTCTTCGACGCCGACGAAGCGGGCCAGCGCGCCGCCGATCGCGCCATCGAGGTCTTCTTCAGCGCGCCCATCGACATCAAGATCTGCGTCCTCCCGGGCGGCAAAGACCCCGACGAACTCCTCAAGCAGGAGAACGGCGCCGAACGCTTCCGCGAGGCCCTCGCCAACGCCGGGGACGCCCTCGACTACCGCTTCGAGCGGCTGAAGGAACGCGCCGCCGGCGCAGGCATGTCCAGCATCGCCAAACTCATCGAGGCCGACGCCCAGCGCCTCCAGGAACTCGGCTTCTCAAACCTCGACCCGATCCGCAAGCGCAAGGTGCTCCGCCGGCTGGCGACGATCGCGGGCGTGCCCGAGCAGGACATCGAACTCGTCATGCGCCGCGCAGCCCCCCGCGCGTTCCGCCGGGACACCGACGACGCCCAGGCGGCCGCCGTGTCTCAGCCCATCCCGCGCGGCCCGGCCGAGCAGGCCATCGGCGCGCTCCTCGCGCAGCCCTCGCTCTTCCACGACCTGCGCGACGAAGAGATCGGCGCCCTCGAGGCCCACGAGTTCACCCACCCCGCCGTCGCCCAGGTCGCGCAGACGCTCTTCTCGCTCCTGCACGACGGCGACGCCTGCGCCATGTCCACCCTCGAACTCGCCCTGCCCTCGACGCCTTCGCGCAACGCCATGCGCGCCCTCACCATCGAGGTCGAGCACGCGTGCGAGGGCGACAGCAAACGCCTGCTCGCGTTCCTGCGTGACGCCGCCGTCAAACTCGATGTCGCCGCGCTGCGCAGGTCGTCCGTCGATCCGCACGACCGTCTTGCGAACGCGCGCGGCGTGCACGCGCGCCTCGGCAAGAACCCCGTCGCCTTCCCGCGACCCTCCGCCCTCTCACCCCCCACCTGATTCTCATTCGCACTTGCGCTATTCACGCAACCCCGACTTCGCTCGACCAAACAACACTTCGCTCCGCCTCTCTCTCGTCACGAACGCGTCCCCGATGACGCATCCACAAGCACGCTCCGCCACACGGATAGAAACGGAGTCCCCCTCGTGCCCACAGTGAAGCTCCCCGAAATCTTCGGCGAACAACTCGAATCCCTCATGCGCCGCTCGCTCGACCGCGGGTGGATCGCGTACGAGGAACTCAACGACGACATCCCCGACGAACTCTGCGATATCACCCGTATCGATGAGGTGCTCTTCGAGGCAGACCGCCTCGCGGTTCCCTTCAAAGACCTCCGAGACTTCAACGCGTGGCGTCTCCGCGAACTCGCGAAGGACAGCGCCGCCAAGGCTCTGGACGCCGCCGCCGAGGGCAACGCGCAGGCCGCCAAGGCCGCCGCGATGAACGCCAAGCAGGCCGCACGCCTCGCGGCGTCGCTCAACGACGAACTCACCGACGAGGAGGCCGAGGACCTCCGCCGCGCCCTCGAGGCCGACGGCGCCAACAAGCGCATCGACGACCCGGTGCGCATGTACCTCACCCAGATGGGCGCCATCCCCCTGCTCACGCGCGACGAGGAGGTCCGTCTCGCCAAGAAGATCGAACTCACGCGCATGATCTACCGTCGCCGGGTCCTCGAACTCGACTACTGCGCCGCTCAGGCCCTCGAGACCATGCTCCAGGTCGAGCGCGGCGAATTGCCCTTCGACCGCACGATGCGCATCAGCACCGCCGAGGACGACAGCAAGGGCAAACTCGGCAAGCGCATCCCCACCAACGCGCCGACCATCCGCAAACTCCTCGACCTCAACCGCGAGGACTGGGAAACCCTCCAGGACCCCGGCGGTCCGAAGTCCAAGAAAGCGATCGCGCAGATCGAGGAGCGCATCGCCACCCGCCGGCGCCGCATCGCCACGCTCTGCGAAGAGTGCACGCTGCGCACCAGCCGCCTCACGCCCATCTACCGCAAACTCAAGAGCGTCGCACAGAAGATGGCCGAACTCCAGCGCGAACTGGGCAAGGCCGCCAAGGGCATCGGTCGTCACGACGCCGACGATGTCGCCGTCATGGAAGAGGAACTCGCCGGTTTGCGCCAGCTCGCGCTGGGCAATCCCGACGAACTCCTCGAGCGACTCCGCGCCGTGGACGCCGTCTACTGGGAATACGAGCAGGCCAAGCGCGACCTCTCGGGCGGCAACCTCCGCCTCGTGGTGTCCATCGCCAAGAAGTACCGCAACCGCGGGCTCTCCTTCCTCGACATCATCCAGGAAGGCAACACCGGCCTCATGCGCGCCGTCGACAAGTACGAGTACAAGCGCGGCTACAAGTTCTCCACCTACGCCACCTGGTGGATCCGCCAGGCCATCACCCGCGCCATCGCCGACCACGCGCGCACCATCCGCATCCCGGTCCACATGATCGAGACGATGACCAAACTGCGCGGCATCCAGAAGCAGCTCCTTCAGGAGCACGGCATCGAGCCGACCATCGAGGAAGTGGCCGACCGCGCCAAGATGAGCACCGACGAGGTCCGCCGCGTCCTCAAGATCTCCAAGCACCCCGTCTCGCTCGACCGGCCCGTGGGCGAGAACGAAGACTCGCACTTCGGCGACTTCATCGAGGACGAACGCCAGGAGGCCCCCTCCTCCACCGCCGGCAACGAGATGCTCAAGAACCGCATCGAGCAGGTCCTCAAGACCCTCACCTACCGCGAGCGCGAGATCATCAAACTCCGCTACGGCATCGGCGACGGCTACACCTACACGCTCGAAGAGGTCGGACGCATCTTCAAGGTCACCCGCGAACGCGTCCGCCAGGTCGAAGCGAAAGCCATCCGCAAACTCCAGCACCCCGTCCGCTCGCGCAAACTCGCGGGGTTCCTCGAAGGCTCCCGCGAAGCGCAGCTGGCGGAGTGACAACGAACGACGGGCGCGGGCTCACTTGCCCACACCCGTCGAACGCTGACAGCAAACGACTCTCGCACGGGTTGAGCCACGCTCAGCCCGTGTTTTTTCCTGCACTCACACGCATTCGTCGCCGAACGCGCTGAGCACGATGTTCAGGTCACCGAAGTTCACCGTGCCGTCGCCGTTCACATCCGCCGGCAGGTCCATGCCCGTCTGGCCGAAGGCGCTGAGCACGGCGTTCAGGTCCGCGAAGTTCACCACATTGTCGCCGTTGGTGTCGCCCACGCACGGCTCGACGCCCGACTGGACCTCGTATGCGCCGAGATCGACGACGGCCGCCATGCCCGACACGCGGCTGTTCCCGTCGAGGTCGAACGGGATCGCTTCCATCACATCGGCGTCGCCGTCGAGGTCGAACGCATCCGAGGGCAGCGCCGCGTTGTCGCCCGCGTCGATCGCGGGCGAGCCCGACATCACGCGCAGGTCGTCGTCGGCCGTGCCCACGATCCCGTCGGCGCCCAACGCATCGACGAACATCGGATCGGCATCCGACATCATGATGCCCGGCGTGGCGTTGTACTGATCGACGATCAGGTTGCGCACATCGAGCATGCCGGTACCGGAGAAGGTCAGCTGATCGTTCTCGTCGCGCGTCGGATCGAACCCCTCGAACCCGAAGCCGCCGAGGTTGCCCCAGAAGATCGAGTTGGCCACGAGCGCATCCGCGACATTCGCGACGACCATGCCCTGCCCGCTCGCGGAACTGCCGTAGTTCCCGACGAACGACGAATTCACGATCTGCACCGACGCGAGGTCCTGCAGGTAGGCGCCGGCCCCCCGTCGTGTGAACGCCGTCCCCGCGCGGTTGCCGCTGAACTCGCAATTGACGAGCGTGACCGATTCGCTGAAGGTGGAGTAGAGCCCGCCCCCGAACGCGCCGCAGGTGTTCCCGAGGAACCGCGTGTTGATCGCGGTGACGCGCGTGTCCGTCGTGGCGTACAGGCCTCCGCCCGAACCGCCCGCGGTGTTGTCCTCGAGCACGCAATCGATGAGCGTGAGGTCGGACTCGAACCGCGCGTACATCGCGCCGCCCTGCTCCTCGTTCGTGTTGCCTCGGAACACGCACCGCTCGTACAAGGTCACCGCCGAACGCTCGGATGTCGCGCCGCCCTCGTTCGAGAAGCCGGACGCGATGCTGTTTTCCTCGAAGACGCAATCGAAGAACTTCGAAGCCGATTCGAAGTTCCACGCGGCGCCGCCGAACTCCGCGGTGTTGTTGCGGAACACGCAGCCCATGTAGATCGTCCCGTCGTTCTCGTAGTTCGAGACCGCGCCGCCGTACCGCGCGTTGTTGCCCTCAAAGATGCAGTCCACGACGGTCGCGCTCGCCCCGAAGAAGAACGCCGCCCCGCCGTAGTTCACGGGCGAGCCGCCGTTGGTCAGGGTGAAGCCCTCGAGCCGCGTCTCCGCCGTCTCGCCCATGAAGAGTTCGACGATCCGCCCGCCGCCGCCGTCCAGGATGGTCACCTCCGGGCCGTCGCTCGAACGGACCGTGATGGTCTGACCCCCGGATTCGATGCTCGTCCAGATCGGGCCGCCCACCCGGCTGTAGGTCCCCGGGCCGACGACGATCTCGTCGCCGTCCTGCGCGGCCGCGATGGCCGCATGGATCGTCGGGAAGTCGCCGGGGACATTGAGGGTGGCGCCCAACGCGCTGCCGGCAAGGAAGGCGAGCAGAGCGGCGGGAACAACGGATCGCGAGGTCGGCATCGTGAACATGGGAACGCTCTTTGGCTGCGAGGACAGGTTCGGCGTCGCCTCCGTCGGCGACCCTCACCCACCAAGGCGTCGCAAGCGCTGGCCGCGCCCGATGAACTTCACAAAAACGCGTTCATGCACAGGCAACGCCTATCGGACCCGGAACCTCTACACTCGCTCCATGGCCCTCCATTTCCAGCGACCGATCCTCCAGCATGTCCGCCACCGCAACTACGAGCCGGGGGATGTCTACCAACTTGCCGACGACCTCTCCGTCCCCAAGGAGGAGATCGAGGAGTTCCGCGACGCCGTCAAGACCCTCGTCGCCGAGGGCCAGCTCCTTGTGGGCGACGACGGCCGCGTCCGGCTCCCCGAGCTCGGGGGCGAACTCGTCGGGTTCTTCAAGAAAAACCCCAAGGGCTTCGGCTTCATCATCCCGCGCAACGCCAATGAGCACGGCGACCTCTTCGTCCCCCCGGGCGAGACCGGCGACGCCATCACCGGCGACCTCGTGCGCGCCAAGGTCATCCGCCAGAAGGGGCGCAACCAGCCGGGGCAGTCGCCGTTCGTCGGGAGCATCGTCGAGGTCCTCGAACGCAAGCAGTCCGCCTTCACGGGCGAACTCGTCAAGCGCGGCGGGCAGTTCTATGTCCAGCCCGACGGCAAGATCCTCACCGACCTCATCACCGTGAAGGATGTCGGCGCCAAGAACGCCGTCGAGGGCGACAAGGTCGTCTTCGAACTCCTTCAGGCGCCCGAGGGCAACATGCTGGGCGAGGGCGTGATCACCGATGTGCTCGGCAAGTCCGGCGCGCCGGATGTCGAGACCGCCGCAGTCATCGCCGCCTACAACCTCGAGGAGGAGTTCCCCGAGGATTGCCTCCGCCAGGCCCGCGAGGCCGCGGCCCAGTACGACGAGGAGATCGACTACGCGCTGAAGCAGGGCCACGGCTTCGACAAGTTCGGCGGCGGCGGGCGCGAGGACCTCACCAACGAGTTCATCCTCACCATCGACCCGCCCGGCGCGCGCGACTTCGACGACGCCCTTTCCATCTCGCGCACCAAGAGCGGCGGGTGGCGCCTGGGTGTGCACATCGCCGATGTCGCGCACTTCATCGAGGAGGGCTCGCCACTCGACCTCGAAGCCAAAGAGCGCGGCAACTCCACCTACCTCCCGCGCGTCGTGCTCCCGATGCTCCCCGAACTGCTCTCCAACGGCATCTGCTCGTTGCAGGAGCGCGTGCCGCGCTACACCAAGTCGGCGTTCATGGAGTACGACAAGGAGGGCAATGTCCAGCGCTCCGGCTTCTCCCAGGCGTGCATCAACTCCGCCAAGCGGCTCACCTACCTCGAAGCCCAGGCCCTGATCGACGGCGACAAGGAAGAGGCCAAAAAGCACGCCAAGACCGAGCCCAACTACACCGAGCAGCTCATCGAAGCGCTCCACATGCTGAATGATCTCGCGAAGACCATCCAGCGCCGGCGCATGAAGCAGGGCATGATCCGGCTCGAACTCCCCCAGGTGGAACTGATCTTCGAGGATGTGCCCGGGCGCGCGGCCAAGGTCATCGACGCCGAGCCCGAGGACGACGCCTTCACCCACACGCTCATCGAGATGTGCATGGTCGAGGCCAACGAGGCCTCCGCGCGACTCTTCGAACGACTCGGCGTCCCGCTGCTCCGGCGCATCCACCCGGAGCCCGCGCCCGGCGCGATGGACGACCTCCGCCAGTCGATCCAGGTCGCCGGCGTGCGCATCCCCAAGAGCCCGTCGCGCGAGGAACTCCAGCAGATCCTTGAGAACACGCGCGGCACGCCGTCCGCGCGCGCCATCCACTTCGCGATCCTGCGCACGCTCACCAAGGCCGAGTACTCCCCCGCGCTCATCGGGCACTTCGCCCTCGCCAGCGAGGCCTACTCACACTTCACCTCGCCCATCCGCCGCTACCCGGACCTCACGGTCCACCGCGCGATCTCCGCCTACCTCGCGCGCACGAAGAACGGCAACGACATCCCCAAGGACGAGCCCGCGCAGAAGAAACTCGGCAAGCAACTCCTCGAAGTCCTGCCCAGCGAGCAGGACCTCATCGAGGTCGGGCGCCATTGCTCGAACACCGAGGTGAACTCGTCGGGCGCCGAGAACGAGCTGCGCAACTTCCTCGTGCTCCAACTCCTTTCCGAGCACCTGGGCGAGCCCTATGAGGGCGTCGTCACGGGCGTCTCGCCCGCGGGCGTGTTCTGCCAACTCAACAAGTACCTCGTCGAAGGGCTCGTCAAGGCGAGCGATCTGCCCGTGAAACTCCCCGATGGGCGCATCGTCAGCGGCCGCTGGCGCATCGACGCGAAGTCCGGCGGGCTGGTCGAGCAATCGACCGGGCGCTCGTACAGCATGGGCGACCGCATCACCGTGGCCGTCGCGGCGGTCGACCTCGCGCGCCGTCAGATGGAACTCATCGTGGCCGACGCGGACGCGCGCGACGCGGGCAAGGACAAGAAGATCCACCTGAAACTCGGCGCAGAGGGCGGCGGGACCGCGAAGGCCGAGGGCGCGGGCTTCAAGGGCATGACCGGCGCGCAGAAGCGCTCGAAGCGCTCCAAGAGCCGCGACAAGAAGAAGGGCGACTTCCGCTCCGACCGCAAGGACAAGGGCAAGCGGCAGTGAATCCGCACCCTCTCCCGCCGGGAGAGGGTGGCCGCGCAGCGGCCGGGTGAGGGCCGCGCGGATCATTGCGCCCGCGCTGTCTCCTACCATCCCCCGTGAGTCAGCCCCCCGGCGCCCCAGGCGAACCCGACCCCAGCCCGAATCCGTCGTCGCCTCCCTCGATCGAACCCCGCGACGAACGGCTTGCGCGGCTGCTGCGCAAGGCTCGCGCGCTGCCCGCCTCGCCCGGCGTGTACCTGATGAAGGACGCCGCCGGCGTGGTGCTCTATGTGGGCAAGGCCGCGCGGCTGCGCGACCGCGTCGCGTCGTACTTCGTCCCCTCGACCGAACTCGGCGCCCTCAAGGGCCCCATGCTCGAACTCGTGGAGGATGTCGAGACCCTCGAGTGCGAGACCGAGTGGGAGGCCCTGCTCACCGAGAACCGGCTCATCAAGGACATCCACCCCCGGTTCAATGTGCGGCTCACCGACGACAAGACCTTCCCCTACCTCGCGATCACCCAGCGCGAGGACTTCCCGCGCGTCTTCGTCACGCGCAACCCCACCGACCCGGACATCAAGGGCGCGCGCATCTTCGGCCCCTTCACTTCGGCCTACGCCCTGCGCGAGGCCGTCGCGTTGCTCCAGCGCGTCTTCAAGTTCCGGACCTGCAAACTCGACATCGTCGAGGGCGATGAGAAGAACCGGTTCTTCCGCCCGTGCATCCTCTACAACATCAACCAGTGCACGGCGCCCTGCGCCGACAAGATCGGCAAGGACGCCTACCGCGCGGACATCGACCGCTTCTCGCGCTTCCTCGAATCGAAGCGCTCGGTCATGCTCCGCGAGATGCGCGAGGAGATGGCCGTCGCGTCGCGGACGCTGAACTTCGAGCGGGCCGCCAACCTGCGCGACCAGATCAACGCCATCGAACGCCTTGAGGAGCGCGCCTCGAAGAAAGACAAGTGGCAGCCCGAGTCCGAGGTCTTCCTCGCCGACCCGAAGAAAGCCCTCCGCGCGCTCCAGAAGGCCATCGGCCTCGAAACGCCCATCCGGTGCCTCGAAGCCATCGACATCGCCCACCTTCAGGGCGGCGAGACCGTGGGCAGCAAGGTCTGCTTCGTCGACGGCCGCCCGCTCAAGAACGAGTACCGGCGCTTCAAGATCAAAACCGTTGACAACGACGACTACGCCGCCATCCGCGAGGTTGTGTCGCGCCGGTATCGCGAGGCGGGCGAGGGCCACGAGTTGTACCCCGATGTGATCCTGATCGACGGCGGGCTGGGCCAGCTCCACGCCGCGATGGAGGCGTTCGCCTCGCTCGACATCAAGCCGCCCATGGTGATCTCGCTCGCGAAGAAGGAAGAACTGATCTACACCCAGGAGCGGGCCGAGCCGATCCGCCTCGCGCGCACCAACGCCGGCCTGAAACTCTGCCAGGCCATCCGCGACGAGGCCCACCGCTTCGCCCAGCACTACCACCACATCCTGCGGCGGAAAAAGACGCTCGGGGAAGAGTGAACCGCTGGGGACTGACCGGGAGCCGCCGCCCGCCCCGCGATTCTGTATCCTCTGAGGGAGATGAACCGGCTCCTCCTCCCGATGATCGCCCTCGCCCTGCTCGCCGGCTGCTCGTCGGTGCGCGATGTGAACTTTGTGGTGCGCGACGCGCAGACCGCGCAGCCGGCGGAAGGCGTGCATGTGCGCGCCATCTCGCTCAACTCCGGGGCGGCGCCGCTGCCGCTGGTTTCCGACACGATCGACGAGATCCTCGCGTCGGGGAGCGTCGTCGGCTCGGTGACGACCGGCCCCGAGGGTGTTGTCCGGATGCGCCTGCGCGGCCGCGTGCCGTATGTCATGGAACTGCTTGCTCCGCCGATCGGTCCCGGTTCGCAACCCGCCGGAGACGCGGTGATCCTTGAGCGTTTCGTGCTCACCGAGCATGCGGCGTCGATCTCACGCGCGATCGATCACCCCGGGCCGGACGCCTACACGCTGGAGGTCATCCGATGAACCGGGCACTCGCGTCCGTTGCGCTCGCTGTCGTCTCGCTCGCGCTCGGGGCGTGCGGCTACACCTACGCGCCGGTCACGGTTGAGGTGAAGGAACGGCTCGGCGACGAACGCGTCGAGGGCGCCCGCGTGTTCGTTGACTATTCGCGCACGATCAATCCCTCGCCGCCCAAGACCGCCGAGGGCCTCACCGATGAGAACGGTCGCGTGACGCTCGTCGCCGCGACCTACAACCGGCTCGTGGTGTATGTCACCCCGCCCGACGGGGTGGAGCATGTGTTCGCCGCCGATCACCCCGCGATCTACGGCGGGAGCGGCTGGATCAACACCTACACGGACCGCAAGGGGAACCCGGCGAAGGTCGTGATCCGCGTGCTTCCCGGAGAGTGATCAGCGCGGCGCGCGTTCGTTGCGTTTGATCTCGACCTCACCGAAAGGGAGGCCATCCTCATCCTCCGCGTCGCTCGCGGAGTCTTCGTCGGGCTCATCGGCCATCTCGCGCTCGCCGAAGATCGCCGTGCCCACGCGCACGAGGTTCGATCCTTCCTCGATCGCGACCTCGAAGTCGTTGGACATGCCCATCGAGAGGATGTTGAAGCGGCCGTCGGCGAAACTGCACTTCTCCATCTCCTCGAAGAGTTCGCGAAGACGGATGAATGCGCCGCGCGAATCCTCCGGGTTGTCGCTGAGGGCGGCCATGGTCATGAGGCCGCGCAAGCGGACATTGACCATCGTCTCCATCTGCTCGGCCAGCGCGATGGCGGCCGCGGGCGCGATGCCGCCCTTCTGCGATTCGCCCGAGCAATTCACCTGAAGGAGGATCTCGACAGGACGCTCGCGGCGGACCGCGACGGCGTGGATCTCTTCCGCGAGGCGGAGATTGTCCACGCTGTGGATGATCCGCGAACTGTCAACAATCTTCTTGACCTTGTTCCGCTGGAGCGTGCCGATCATGTGCCAGCGCACCGCGTCGGCCGAGGGGAGGTTCGGAGCGGACAACCCCCCCACCGCCGAGAGCGTTCTGGAACGGGCCAGGAACTCCTCGACCATCGCGACCCGCTGGACCATGTTCTGGACGCGATTCTCGCCGAAATCACGGTGCCCCAGCGCGATCAGTTCGCGGATGTCGCCCGGATCGGCGAACTTCGTGACCGCCACAAGCAGGATGTCATCGGGCCTGCGGCCGGAGCGCTGCGCGGCCCTGGCCACCCGTTCCTTGACGGCGGCGTAGCGCTGCGCGAGGGTCAGATCGGTCGCGGGGTTCTGGTCCGTGGTCATCGCGAATCCTCCGCGAGCGTTCGGGCGTGCGGCCGATTCGGGCCGCCGAGCGGGAACGCGGGAACAGGCATCCCCGTCGCCGCGCGCCTCCTGCGCGACCATCCGACGACGGGCAGACCCTATCGTAGTGCCTCGCGGGCGATGCCGAAAGTCGCCGCACCCCCGAGACCTCACCCCACACTCGCCGGAGCGAACGACCCTCATGGCCAACGACCACCTCACGCCGCGCGACAGCCACATCAAGGTCGGGGAGAAAGCCCCGGACTTCACCCTCCAGAACCAGAACCGCGAGGATGTCACCCTCCACGACATCCTGCGCTCGGGCAGGGAGGTCGTGCTTTCGTTCTACCCGTTCGATTTCAGCCCCGTCTGCTCGACGGAGATGGGGTGCTTCACCCGGGATGTCGGCCAGTTCCAGGACAAGGGCGCCGTGGTGCTGGGCGTGTCCTGCGATTCGCCGTGGGCGCACAAGGCGTGGAGCGAGCAACTGGGACTGAAGATCGACCTGCTGGCCGACCTTCACCGCGAGGTCTGCCGCGCGTACGGGTTCTACTTTGCCCCCCTGAACATCGCCGCGCGCGGGACCGTGGTGATCGGGACCGACGGCGTGGTGAAGTGGGTCAACACCCGCGAACTGAAGGACGCGATCGACAACAACACGCTGCTCGCGGCGATCTCCTGAGGCGACGCGATGACACCACCGACGCTCAAGAATGTCCCGTGCGTGCTCATCATCCGCGACGGCTGGGGGCGCAACCCTCACTCCGAGCACGACGCGTTCAACGCGATCACGCTCGCGAAAACGCCGGTGGGTGATCGGCTCCTGCGCGACTATCCGAACACGCTGATCAGCACGAGCGGCGAGGATGTCGGACTTCCCGAAGGAACGATGGGCAACAGCGAGGTCGGCCACCAGAACATCGGCGCGGGGCGCATCGTCGATCAGGAGTCGGTGCGCATCACCAAGGCGATCCGCACGGGCGAGTTTCACGACAACTTCGTGCTCCGCGCGACGGTGCAGAAGGCGAAGGAGACCGGCGGCGCGGTCCACCTGTTCTGCATCGCGAGCGACGCGGGCGTGCACGGGCAGCTCAAGCACCTCTATGCGTGCATGGAACTGTGCAAACGCATGGAGCAGAAACGGGTGTTCATCCACCTGTTCACCGACGGCCGCGACACCGGCCCCTTCACCGGGCTGGCGTATGTCAAGGAGGTCGAGGCGAAGTGCGCGGAGATCGGCGCGGGTGAAATCGCGAGCGTCATCGGGCGGTACTACGCGATGGACCGGGACAACCGGTGGGAGCGCGTCGAGCGCGCGTTCATCTGCCTGACTGGCCTGGGCGCGAAAGAGGCGGGAACGCCCGTCGCGCCGACCGGGCACGACGCCGTCCAGCGGTACTACGACGCGCCGACCAACGCTTCCCAGGCGGGCGACGAGTTCATCATCCCGACCATGATCGGCGCCGACCTGCGCGACGCGCTGTCGCGCAGGATCACCGACAACGACAGCGTGATCTTCGTGAACTACCGCGGCGACCGCCCGCGTGAACTCTGCCGCGCGTTCGTGCTCCCGGAGTTCCACGGCGCGGTGAAACCATCCCCCGACACGGGCGAGCGCGGGTTCGATCGCGGCCCGCGCATGGCGCTCGAGTTCGCGACCATGACCGGGTACGCCGAGGACCTGCGCCCGTATGTGAAGGTCGCGTTCCCCAAGCAGCCCAAGATGGCGAACATCCTGGGCGACTGGCTCAGCGCCCACGGCGTCGCGCAGTTCCGCTGCGCGGAGACCGAAAAGTTCCCGCATGTGACCTTCTTCTTCAACGACTACCGGGATGAGCCGTTCGACGGCGAGCGGCGGAGCATCGTCCAGTCGCCGCGCGTGGCGACCTACGACCTCAAGCCCGAGATGAGCGCGCACGAGGTGCGCGATCAGGTGCTTGCGCGGCTCACCGCGTGGAAGGATCACGAGGGCGTGTCCGGGCCTCCCGGGGAGCCGGTGATCGTGGTGAACTTCGCCAACGGCGACATGGTCGGGCACACCGGGAAACTCGACGCGGCGATCAAGGCGTGCGAGGTTGTTGATCAGTGCGTCGGCGCGATCCTCGAGGAGGTACTCGCGCTGGGCGGGAGCGCGATCGTGACGGCGGATCACGGGAACGCCGAGCAGATGTGGGACCCGGAAACCAAGGCGCCCCACACCGCGCACACGACCTACACCGTGCCGCTGATCGTGGTGGGCGAGGCGTTCAAGGGGCGTCGCCTTCGCGAGGGTGGGCGGCTGTCGGACATCGCGCCGACCATGCTCGACATGATCGGCATGGACAAACCGCCCGAGATGACGGGCGAGAGTCTGCTGAGCAAGGAATAAGCGAGTGGCGATCGACCTGACGGGCAAACCGATCGTTATCGCCGGCGCGAGCAGCGGCATCGGCCGCGCGACCGCGCTCGCGTGCGCGCGGGCGGGGATGCCGGTGGTGCTCGGGGCGCGGCGGATCGACAAACTGAACGAGGTCGCGCGCGAGATCGAATCACTCGGCGGGCGGGCGGCGGCCATCGAGTGCGATGTCTCGAGGGACGGCGAGTGCGAGAAACTCATCGAACTGTGCGCTGAGCGGTTCGGGCCGCTGTATGCCGCGTACGCGAACGCGGGGTACGGGATCGAGGCCTCGGCGCTTGAGACGGGAATGCAGCGCTGGCGCGACATCTTCGAGGTGAACTTCTTCGGGACGATCCGCCTGCTCGACGCGGCGGCGCCGGTGATGCTCCGCGAAGGCCGCGGGCACCTGCTGATCTGCTCGTCGTGCCTGGGTCGGTTCCCGATGCCCCTTCACGCGGCCTATACGGCCACGAAGGCGGCGCAGCACCACCTCGGCCGCGCAATGGACATCGAGTTGCGCGGGCGCGGCGTGCGCGTCTCGACCGTTCATCCCGTCGGCACGAAGACGGAGTTCTTTGAGACCGCAAAGGAGCGGAGCGAGGCCGA
Organism: uncultured Phycisphaeraceae bacterium; assembly: GCA_965369025.1. GTDB lineage: Bacteria > Planctomycetota > Phycisphaerae > Phycisphaerales > UBA1924 > JAHBXC01. The sequence goes on from CBDUPB010000001.1 coordinate 325,000, forward strand.
CACGCTCAGGAAGAACACGCCGAACTTCGCGATGCAGCGCCCCGATCGCGTCGCGGACGCGATCGTGAAGTGCCTGCGCCGGCCAAAGCCCGAGGTGTGGACGAGTTTCCCCACACGCGTCGCGTTCGGTTTCGCGGCGATGTTCCCGAGAACAACGAACGCGGCGCTGAGGAGGATGATGCGGGAGGGGCTGGACGACTAGCCCTCACCCGGTCGGCTGCGCCGACCACCCTCTCCCAATGGGAGAGGGTGCGGACATCACACCACCACGCCGGCGGAAATGTCGTACACGAGTTTGCACTTGCCCGGCGCGGCGCCGTGCTCGTCGAAGATGGTGATGACATTGGGCTCGCCCACCTTGAGCCAGGGCTCGGGGAGCCACTGGCGCGTGACGGGCCCGACATCCTTGCCGTCCTTCGTCGCGACGAAGTACCGCGCGAGGTTGCGCCCGTTCAGGTAGATCTGGCCCTTGGTCATCCCGGCGAGGTCGAGGAAGAGCGGCTCGGAGAGCGAGCGCACGACGAAACTCGTGCGCCACCAGGTGGGCACACCCTCGGGGGTTGCCTTGCGCAGCGCGGTCTTGGTCGTCGAATGGAAGTGCTCGTCGGCGGGCGGCTCCCACTTCGCGAACGCGATCTCCGCCTTCTCGGTGATGATCTCTTCGCCCTCGTAGAAGGTCGTCGCCTTGTCGATCTCGGAGAGGAGTTCGTTCGGATCGCCGCCGCCCGCGACGGGGTCGGCGATGATCGCGAGCTGGACGACATTCTTGCCCGCCTTGAACGGCGACTCCTCGCTCGTGGTCTCGAGGCGGACCACGGCGCGCTCGCCCGGATCGATGGCCTGCATGACCGTGTTGTTCACCACGACCAGCGTCGGGGCCGGGCACTGCGCGATCTCCATGAAGATCGGCGACTTGCGGCGGTGCTGGAAGGTCCAGGTGATGCGGTCCGGGTGCGTGCGCACGCCCGTGCGCATGCCCATCATCGGGGTGCGGAAGGTGAGCGGCGCGATGGGCTCTCCCTGCTCGATGACGGCCTTGCCCGGCTTGAGGTTCGAGGCCTCAACGATGTGCCCGAGCATGCCCTTGCGCGGCTCGAACATCGACCCGCCGTCGACGCGGCCGAGGTTGTCGATGAGCAGCGTGAGCGTGTGCTTTTTCTTCTTGAGGGGGATGCCGATGATCGATCCGGCCGCGCCGGGGCCGACGCCCGCGACATCGGCGAACTCGCCGTCGATGAAGGCGTGGGCGCGATCGTGCAGATCAAAGAAGCCGGCGTGGGCCTTCTTGGGTCCCTTGCCCGGGAAGCGGAAGCGCATCCACCCGTAGCCGTAGGACGCGCCGAGTTCGTGGAGCGAGGCGGGCGCGTCGATGGTCGCGTAGCGCTCGCTGTCGCCGTCGATGTACTTCATCTGATCGGCGGATTCCCACTCGTCGAGCGAGGGGGTGTCGGGGGTGACATGCTTCTTGCCCGAGCCGGCGCTGCTCTTGTCGACCTTGCCCTCGGCGGAGACGACAAAGTGCGTGCGGAAGTCGGGGTGCGCGACCGGGTGGTCGTCGGCGTCGAGCCCGGCGACGCCGATGTACACGCCGTTGTCGGCGGCGTAGGCGGCGTCGATCATCGCCTCGTTGCACACGACGACGGTGGTGTTCTCGAGTTCCTCAATGAACGGGGTCTTGCCGGTGGGCACTTCGACGGGCAGTTCGGCGCCGTTGATCGAGAGCAGGCCCTTCTGTCCGGCGGGGCCGAAGCACACGAAGACCTTGCCGACCTGCGCGAATGGCTGGAGCGAGCAGAAGTCGAGCGTCGAGCGGGCGTGGAGGTGCGCGTCGAAGAGGAACCAGGCGCACTTCTGATCGCCGGTGGAGACGCTCATCGCGCGGCCGTCGGGCAGAAGAAGATCAACATCGAGCGCGCGCTTGTGTTCGGCGGGCGCGAAGACGAACGCGACGCTGCCGCGCTGTCCCGACGCATGAACGATGGAGGTGGTCGCGCCGCCCGGGAGGATGCCGACGGGCTGGTACCCCGGCTCGAGGGCGGCCAGGACGCGGCCGAAGCGCGAGCAGAAGGTCGCGAGCCGCTTGGTGACGAAGTACTCGGGCGTGCGCAGGCCGGCGCAGGTGAGCATCGAGTTCGACTCGCCCGGGTGGGCGGCGATGAACCCGTCGGGATCGCCAGCGCGTCGGCCGGAGAAGAACTCGGGGTAGGTGCCCGGAGCGAAGCGTGCGACGACGAACTGCGCGCCGGCGGCCGCGGCCTCGGCGAGTTTGCGCTGGGTCGCCAGCGCGTCGGTTGTGGGGATGGGCTCGCCCCACGCCGGGTTGCGCGACTGGGTGAAGTCGATGAGGATGCGCGGGTTCTGGGGAGAGACCACGCGCATCTGGCGGAACATCGCGAGCAGGTGCTCGTCGCCCGACCAACCGTCGATCTCTCCCTCGACGGGCTGGAACAGGTTGTTCGCGTTGACGAGGGGAACGGTGAAGCCGCTCTCCCGGAGGAATCGGCCAAGTTCGACGAGGTAGCGGTGGGCGGCGTCGTCGTCGCCGCAGAACCAGTGGTGCTCGACCTGCACGAGGGAGATGGGGCCGCTCTGGGCGACCTGAAGGCCCTTCACCTGCGCGGCGAGATTGGAGAACCAGCGCGAGACGGCCTCGAGGAACTCGGGCGCGCCGCCGCGGAGTTTCGCGACCTTGGGATCGGGCTCGGTTTTTTCGGGGTGCTTGAGCGACGCGGCCCATGCGGGGATGCCCGAGAGGTCCCAGCCGTCGCCGATGGCGGGGCCGACGCGGAGGATGACGCTCAGGCCGAGTTCGCCCGCGGTCTCGACGAAGGTGCGGATGTCGCGCTCGCCCTTGAAGTCGAAGACATTGGGTCGCGCCTCGTGGACATTCCAAGGGCAGGGCACGAGGACGGCGTTGAAACCGGCTTGCTTGGCCGCACGGAGGCGATCGGCCCACAACGCGCGGGGCGTCGTCGTGTAGCACACCTGGGCGGCGACGAGCCAGTGCCTGCGTCCGTCGAGGAGGAAGCTCTGGCCGTCAAAGGTGATGCTCGGCATGGGTTGACGCGCGCTCCAGAGAGTGAAAGAGGTCGGCGGCGTGAAAGCGAGATCGCTGGTTCCGGGGAGTTGGACTGCGATCGCGCTGGCCCGAATGTCGGGCGGAATAGCCGCAGGGCGAGGGCGAGAATAGGACTCGTTTCGCGCGGTCGCAACGGCGCGGGTTCAACTCGGTAGACTCGCGCCCCATGCCGCCCTCCCAGCCCCGCTTTCTTTCCCAACCCAATGTCAACCCGGGCCGCACGCTCCGCCGCCGCGCGGGACGGCTGTCGATTCCCCTTGTTCTGGCGTCATTGGCAGGGATGACATCGCCAGCGATGTTGGCCGGGTGCAAGAGCATGTCGGCTCTCGACAAGGAGATCCAGCGGATCGTCGAGAACCGCTCGAACAACCTCGGGAAGGACGCGGCGCCCCCCCAGTACACCTTCACCGACCCGAACGATGTGAACCCCGGGAAGGCGGCGTACGAGGAAACCCCGGGGACGGTGAACCTGGACGCGGACGAACTGCAGTTCGACCCCCGGGCCCCCGCCGACGCCGAGACCCGCCTGAACCGGCTCGACAAGTATCTCGACATCCCCCAGCAGGCGAAGGTCGTGGACCTGACCGAGGCGCTGCGCATCGCGCAGGTGTCGTCGCGCGAGTATGTCAACGCGGAGGAGGACTACCTCCTCGACGCGATCCGGCTCTTGCAGGAGCGCCACCTGTGGGGCCCGCGGTTCTTCGACGACATCGAGGCGCGGGTGACCGCGTTCAACCTCGACGCGCAGGGCGGTGACTACAGCGTCGAGGCGGACATCATCAACACGCTGAGGGTCACCCAGCGGCTGCCTTACGGCGGCAATGTCGAGGCCCGGCTCGTGTCGGTGCTGACCGATGAGCTGCGCAACGGGAGCACCGAGGACTACAGGTCGTCGAGCGACATCATCCTGAACGCCGACATCCCGCTGCTCCGCGGCGCGGGCATGGTGGCGCGCGAGGAACTGATCCAGGCGGAGCGGAATGTCGTGTACGCCGCCCGGCGGTTCGAGCGCTTCCGGCGCGAGTACTTCGTGGACATCTGCACGGGCTACTTCGACCTGCTGCTCCTGCGTCAGAACATCGAGAACCAGATCGCGTCGGTGAACAGCGTGCGCACGGAGCAGCAGCGTCTGGACGCGTTGTTCGGCGCGGGCCGCCGCTCGGCGTTCGATGTGAACAACTTCCGCCAGCGTGTGCTGACGGGCGAGAACAATGTGCTGAACGCGAAAGAGGTGTATCGCGTCGCGCTGGACCGGTTCAAGAACCGCATCGGCATCCCGCTGGACGAAGAGATCGAGTTGGCGCCGGTCGATCTGACGCTCCCCGAGCCGGACATCACGCCGACGAACGCGGCGCTGCTCGCGCTGGACTACCGGCTGGACCTCCAGAACCGGCGCGACCAGATCGAGGACGCGCAGCGTTCGGTCGAGGTGGCGAAGAACAACCTGCTGCCCGACTTCAACCTCAGCGGCGCGGTGTCGATCCCCACGCAGAGCGACCGGCGCGTGGGCGGCGCGAACTTCCGCACCGACGAGGGCGACTACACGGTCGCGGCGCGGTTCTCGCTCCCGCTGGACCGGCAGATCGAGCGGCTGACGCTCCGCGCGGTGACCATGACGCTGGCCCGCGCGATCCGTGAACTGGACAACTTTATTAATAATGTGATCATCGACGCCCGCCAGGCGGCGCGCGATATCGATCGCTCGCAGTTCTCGATCCTCCAGCAGGAAGAGACGATCCGCATCAACGAACTGCGCGTCGAGGAACTGACGCTCAAGATCGACACCGTGCAGTCGCTGGACATCATCACCGCGCAGAACGACCTGCTGGACTCGCGGAACTCGCGCGACCGGGCGGTCCGCGACTACCGCGTCGCGATCCTGAATTACCTGCTCGCGACCGGGCAGATGCGCGTGACCCCGGCGGGCAACCTCCAGCCGCTCCAGGGCATGGTGGCGATCTACGGCGAGGAGGCGCCCAAACTGCCCGGCGAGGACCCCGGCGCCATTATCGGCCCGGACGGCAAAGCCATCGAGGCGGACGCCCCCGACGCGATGGGCAAGCCGGCCGAGGCGCCCGAGATCGAGGAAGATCCCGATCTTCTTGACGATGTTGTGCCGGTGCCCGACTCCCCTAACGACGGGCGCACAGAGCGCCTTTCATAAGGGCAGAGCCGCCGAATCTGCATACCCGGAGCCCGTTTCGACGAACCCAGACGGGCCCGCCGCGTCAATTAGGTAGGGCGGCCCACGAAACCCGGCCCACGCTGGCCGGTTTTCCTTTCCGACCGGCCGACCTGATCGGCGCCATCCCCTGCTTCCCGATCGCGATTCCCCGCTCGACTTTGTGAGACCCTCCGATGCGCATGACCCAGAGCCCTTCAGCTCTTCGATCTTCGTCCTCCTTCCGCCGCCCTGCGCGGCGAGGCGGCATCGCCGTTCCTCTCGCGATCGTGCTGGTCGCCGGCGCGGCGATCGGGGGGACGGCCTATCTCGTCACCCGGGGAGGAGACACCTCGGCGGCGTCGAGCGCGGAGCTCTACCCCGCGTCGGTGAATTCGTTTGAGATCACGGTCAACGCCAGCGGCGAACTCGAGGCCGCGCGGCAGACGGAGATCCGGAGCGAACTCGAGAAGCCGGCGGACATCGTGTTCATCGTGCCCGAGGGCTCACGCGTCAACAAGGGCGACCTGCTCGTTGAGCTGGCCTCCGAAGCGTTCGTGACCGAGATCGAGGAAGAGACCCTTCGCGTGGAGCAGGCGCGGAACGACCTGATCGCCGCCGAGAACACGCTGGAGATCCAGAAGAACTCGAACGATTCGGCGCTGCGCGACGCGAAGCTCAAGCTCGAACTCGCGGAGATCGAGTGGGAGAAATGGACCAAGGGCGACGACAAGAAGCGTCGCGAAGAACTCCACCTCAACATCGCGACGAGCAAGAAGGACGACGAGCGCGCGCAGGAGAAATACACGCGTTCGCAAGAGTTGTTCGCCAACCAGTTCCTGTCGCGCGACGAGATGCAGCGAGACGAGATCGAGGCGCTGCGCGCCAAGGCCGCTGTGACGAAGGCGGAGCTCGAACTCGAGGTCTACGAGGAGTACGAGCGGCCCAAGCAGATCAAGACGCTTGAGAGCAACATCACGCAGGCCCGCGCCGAACTGGAGCGGACCGAGCGGGCCAACGCGTCGAACCTCGCGAGCCGCCAAGCGGATGTCGTGAACCGGACCCGCTCCCTGCGCATCCGCGAGGATCGTCTGGCGGGCGACGAGGAGCAACTGCGCAACACCAAGATCTTCGCGCCCCAGTCGGGCCTGGTCGTGTACGCGACCAGCCTGGGCGAGCGGCGCGGCATGATGATGATGGGCGGCAGCGGGCCGCTCCAGGTCGGCTACACGGTGCGCCCCAACGAGGCGCTGATCGTGCTGCCCGACACCTCGGGGATGGTGGCGAGCGTGCGGGTGCATGAATCGCTGGCGGGGCGGATCCGCGAGGGCCAGAAGGCGGACATCAAGATCGACGCCGCGCAGGGCCGCGTGTTCGAAGGCACGGTCTCCTCGATCGGCATCCTGGCCGAGTCGGGCGGCTGGCGCGACCCGAACCTGCGCGAGTACACCGTGAAGATCGCCATGGACACCACTCCCGAAGAAGCGAAGATGCTCAAGCCGGCGATGCGCGCCGAGGCGGACATCATCCTCGGGAAAGTGAACGACGCGATCGCGATCCCGATCCAGGCCGTCTTCAACGAGGGCGCGACGCGCTTCGTGTATGTGCCGAGCGGCGGGCAGTTCAAGAAGGCGCCGGTGATCGTTGGCCAGCGTTCGAACACCTTCGCGCAGGTGCTCGCCGGTCTTGAGGAGGGCCAGAGCGTGCTGCTCCGCGAACCGACGGCGGGCGAGATCACCTCGACCGACATCGCTCCCGAGGCGCTGGCGGCGCTGACCGAGAAGGCCAAGGCGCTGGGGATCCCCACCGGTTCGGGCATGCCGATGCAGGCGGGGGGTCGCGGCCAGCGCGGCGGGCAGCCCGCCATGGTCCGTCAGGGCGGCGCGAACGCGGCGCCGGCCAAGACCGAAACAGACAAGCCCGAGGGCGGCCCCACCTCGAAGTCGGACGGCGCGGCCGCGCCGGCTTCAGCGCGCCGGCCCGAGAATGGCGCGCAGAGCAGCGCCGGGAACTCGGACGAGAAGTCCGACGCGCAGGCCGCGGTTCCCGTGAAGGACTGATCGCTCGCACGAAACACATGGATACAGAGAAACGCCCCGGGCATCGCGCTCGGGGCGTTCTTCGTTGGCGTTGGTCCGTGGGCCGTGCTTACCCCGCCGTCGCCGGGCGACTGACCGAGGTCGCGGCGCCCATCGCGTACTTGCGCGAGGGCTTGCCGCTAGCGTCGGTGGGCAGGCGCTCGCCCGCGTCCTCGGCGAAGGCCTCGCCGAAGCGCACGAGTCGGAACGAGTTGCCGATGACGAAGATGTCGCCGATGAGGTGGTAGATCACGGCGAAGCCGATCGCGACGAAGCCCGTGGCGGCCAGCACGAGGCCGATCAGCGCGATGACGAACGACATCACGATGTTCTGCATGATCACGCCGCGCGTCCGGCGGGCGAGTTCGATGAGGAACGGGACGCGGAGCAGGTCGTCGTTCATGAGCGCGACGCCGGCGGAGTTGGTGGCGATGTCCGAGCCCGAGAGGCCCATGGCCACGCCGACATCAGCCGTCGCGAGCGAGGGGCCGTCGTTGATGCCGTCGCCGACCATCAGCACGCGGCGACCCTGGTTGCGCATCTCGACGATGAGGTCGTGCTTCTCTTCGGGCAGGCACTCGGCCTCCACGCGGTCAACGCCGACGGACTGGCCGACGCGCTTGGCGACGCCGAAGCGGTCGCCCGTGAACACGGCGATGGTCTTCACGCCCAGATCGCGCAGGCGGACGATGACATCCTTCGCGTTGGAGCGCACGCGGTCTTCGAGGCCGACGGCGCCCAGGTACTTGCCGTCGCGCATGACATGCACGCCCGACATGCCCTCGATCTTGGATTCGACGGCCTCGAGTTGCTCACGGATCGCGGGGTTGAGTTCGACGAGCCAGGCGCCGCGTCCGGCGAGGATCTCCACCCCGTCCACGGTGGCGCGGACGCCCCGGCCGTGGACCTCTTCGTAGCGCTCGATCTCGCCCGGGGTGATCCGGGCGCGTTTCGAGGTGTCGATGATCGACTTGGCGAGCGGGTGGTTGCTCTGCTGCTCGGCGTCGGCGGCGGCCTGCAGGAGCACGGCGCCCTCGACGCCCTCCGCGGGCGAGAGCCGCGACACCGCGAAGCGGCCCGTGGTGACCGTGCCCGTCTTGTCGAGCACGACGGTGTCGATCGTCGCGGCCGCTTCGAGGTAGTTCGTCTGCTTGATCATGATGCCCAGCCGCGCGGCGGCGGCGAAGGCGGCGACCATGGCGGTCGGGCTCGCGAGCAGCAGCGCCGACGGGCACACGACCACCAGGACGGTGATCGCGGTTTCCGCGGCGCGCGACTGGGTGTACGGGTCGGTCGAGCGCGCCATGAGGAACCACACGAGCGCGGCGATCGCGATCGCGATGGGCACGAACGCCTGCGCGACCTTCTCGATGAGCAGTTGCTTCGGCGAGCGGGTGTTCTCCGCCTCGCGGATGAGGTTCGTCACCTTGCCGATGGTCGATTGCGCGCCGACGCCCGTGACGCGGATGTCGATCGTGCTGGTGAGGTTGGTGGTGCCCGCGTACACATCGGCGCCGGGCTGGGCCTCGGCGGGGACGGCTTCACCCGTGAGCGACGCCTGATTGATGCTGGTCTCGCCCTTCACCACGATGCCGTCGACGGGGAGGTTCTCGCCCGGGTAGACGCGGACGATCATCCCGTTGGAGACCTGCGACAGGCCGACCTCGCGCTCGTTGCCGTCCTCGGAGACGGTGCGCGCGGTGTCGGGGGTGAGTTCGACGAGTTGAGAGATCGCGCGCTGCGCGCCCCACGCCGTGCGGCGGACGACCTGATCGGCGATGAGAAGCACGAACGCGAGGAAGCCGGCGATCTCGTAGCGGCCGATGGCGATGGCCGCGATGATCGCGAGCGACGCGAGGGTGGCGCTTGACCACTTGCCCGTGATGAGTTCGCGCAGGGCGCTCAGGAAGAGCGGGAGGCCCAGCACGATGGCGCCGATGCCGGCGGGGATGTCGGCCGCGAGGTGGTTGATCCCCAGCCCGTGCTTGGCGAGCGTCGTCGTGAGGACGAGTACGCCTCCCACCAGATAGACGACGATGGTGCGCTCGAGACGGGTCTCGCCGCGCTGGTCGTTGCCGAGCTGGGTGTGGGTGGCGTTGTCGAACGGGGAGTCCGGGGTACTGATCGCCGCTTGGGACATGCGGTGGCGCTCCGGGGGAAAGGGTCGCTCCCGGGCGAACCCGGGAGGGAGGGATCGGGTGTTGGGCCTGTGCGGTCGGCCGCCGCGCGGGGCAGAGGAACGCGAGGGCGTTCGTGCGCGGTTCGTATAGTAGTGTCGCGGGGGACTCAGGATACTTCGCCCGAACCCGTCCGAGGGTTCGCGCCGCCGACCTTCCGCCTCGCTGGAGAGCCCGAATGACCATCTCGCGCATCACGATCCTCGGCGACGGACAGATGGGGCTGGTGTGCGCGGCAATTCTGGCCGGCCGAGCGGAATCGGCCCGCATCTCCTTGTGGGGCCATACCCCCCAGCAGGTCGTCGCGCTGGCGGGGAACCGCACCTCCTCGCGCCTCAAGGGGTTCGTGCTTCCCGAGTCGGTCGATGTGGTCTCCGACGACGCTGCGGCCCTCGACGGCGCGGATCTGATCGTCTGCGCCGTCCCGACCCAGCACATCCGGGGCGTGTTCACGAGGATGGGCCGCCTCGTGCCAAAGCACGCGGGCGTGGTCTCGTTCTCGAAGGGGATCGAGAACAGCACGATGCTCCTTCCGACGGCCATCATCGCCGACGCGCTGGGCGAACTCGCGCCCGGGACGCCGCCCACGCGGCCGCTGGCGTCGCTCTCCGGGCCGACCATCGCCGCCGAACTCGCCCATTGCATGCCCGCGACGATGGTGGCGGCGAGCAATCACGACGACTTCGCGCGCACGCTCCAGGACCTGTTCACGACCAACTGGCTGCGCATCTACACCCACCCCGACCTGCTGGGCGTGGAACTCGCGGGCGCCACGAAGAATGTCATCGCGATCGCGGCGGGCGTCATCGACGGGCTCGGCGCCGGCTACAACGCGAAATCCGCGCTGCTGGCGCGCGGCCTGGCCGAGATCGCGCGGCTGGGCGTGGCCATGGGCGCGCAGCGCGAGACCTTCTTCGGCGTCGCCGGCGTGGGCGACCTGGCGACCACCTGCTTCTCCCCCGAGGGGCGCAACCGCTCGCTGGGCGAGGCCCTGGGCAAGGGCGAATCGCTCGACGCCTACCTCGCGCGCACCGAGAGCGTGGTTGAAGGCGTGGCGACGACGCGCTCGGTGGTGGACCTCGCGCAGCGCAAGGGCGTGGAGATGCCGATTGCCGCCGCCGTGCACGCGGTGCTGTTCGAGGGGATGGACCCGCTGGACGCGATCGCGCTGCTGATGGCACGGGAGCCGAAGAGGGAGAGGGTGGGGTAGCGAGCCCAGCTCATTCGCCGGGTGCCACTGGCGGCTTGTCCGCCAGTGCCCTCGTCAAAGTGAACGCCGGTTCACCCTCGGCATCCACTCGGGCGTTTCCGTCGCATATTCATGCCATTGCCGCCAACTCGACCACGACCAGTCGGACGGCCGCTCGCACAGCCCGCGCCGCACCGGGTTCGTATGGATGTACTCGATAGAAGCCCCAACCGCGTCTCCGCTCGTCAAATTCCGGTCGTAGCCGCCCCCTTCCTGCCAGAAGCGGAATGCGGTCTTGCCGGGACGCTCACGGACCGTCAGGTCGCTGAGTAACCCCGATTCAGACGCCGCCAGAAACCGCTTGATCCTGAGCGACGACGGCCTCTTGATCGCGCTGAGTATCGACGCGATGGGTACGGACGCCCCGTCGCGGACTGTTGGCATAAGAAGCAGATGAAGGTGCTCGGGCATCAGCACGAATGCGAGGATCTCCGCGAGGCCCCGCTCGTCGATGCGGGCGATCGACGCGAGAACGATCTCCGGGATGCCGGGTCCGAGCATCACCGGCAGGCGGCGATAGGTTGAGAAGGTGAGTTCGTGCGCGTGGTTGGGAAGGTCAAAATGCCGGACCGACTTACGGTGAGGACGATCCATACACGAGATCGTAGAAACACTGGCGGGCAAGCCGCCAGTGGCACCCGGCGCGCGATCGTGACGAACCTACCCTTCCCCGGTGAACCTCCGCTTCCTCTTCCTCGGCACCGGGACCTCCGCGGGCATCCCTGCCATCGCGTGCGACTGCGCGGTCTGCACATCCACAGACCCGCGCGACACCCGTCTGCGCACCGCCGCCGCCGTCTGCTGGACCGACCCCACGGGTCAGGAACGCGTCGTCCTCCTCGACGCCGGGCCCGATCTGCGCCAGCAGTCGCTCCGCCACGGCCTCAGCCGATGCGACGCCATCCTCCTCACCCACAACCATGTCGACCACACCTGGGGGCTGGACGAGGTCCGCCGTTTTAACGCCGTCATGCGCGAGCCCATCGATGTCTGGGCCGACGCGCGCACCCACGAGGGCATCCGCCGCGTCTACCAGCATGTCTTTGACCGCGCGAACAATGTGAACGACTCGTTCGTCGCCCACCTGATCCCCCGGGTGATCGACCCGAAACGCCACATCGAGATCCACGGCCTGCGCTTCACGCCCATCCCCCTGCTCCACGGGAAGTTGCCCGTGCTGGGGTTTCGGATAGAGGCGGCGGGCAGCGGGCAGCAGGCAGCGGGCAGCGGCCCCCTCCCCCTCGCGTATTGCACCGATGTCTCGGGCATCCCCACCGAGTCCTGGCGCCTGCTGACCGGCCTCGACACCCTCGTCCTCGACGCCCTGCGCTTCCGCAAGCACCCGACCCACTTCACGATCGGGCAGGCCGAGAGCGTGGCCAAGCAGGTCGGCGCCCGCCAGACCTGGTTCATCCACCTCTCCCACGATGTCTCCCACGCCGACGCCGACGCCGACCTGCCCGAGGGGATCAACCTCGCCCACGACGGGCTGGTGCTTGAACAGGCAACAGGCAGCGGGCAACAGGCAGCGGGCAGAACGAGCCCCTGAGGCAAGTTCCGAGGGAATCCTTCTGCTGCCTGCTGGCCTCCTCCCTGCTGCCTTTCTCCACCCTCCCGCCTACACTCCCCGCCCATGGCAAAGACGCGCGAAATCAAGCTCCGGATCAAGGCAGTCGCCAACATTCGGCGCATCACCAAGACGATGCAGATGATCGCCACGGCCAAGTTCGCCGCGGCCCTCCAGCGCGCCACCGCCACCAAGCCCTATACCGAAGGCATCTTCGAGCTCGTCCAGGAGCTCGGCGCCACCGCGGGCAACATCTCCAGCCCCCTCATCGACGGCGCCCCGGGGTCGGCCAGCAAGCCCGAACTCCTCCTCGTGATCACCTCCGATCGCGGGCTGTGCGGCGCCTACAACGGCAACATCCTCCGCACCGCGATCAAGCACATCCGCGCCACCAAGGCCGCTGGCAAGTCCCTCGAGGTCGAACTGATCGGCAAGAAGGGCATCGCCTTCTTCCGCTACAACGATGTCCCGATCGCCAAGGCCTACTCGCTGGGCGACAAGCCCGCTTTCGAAGAGATCGAGCGCATCGCGCAGGACTACATGGACCGCTTCAGCGCGGGCGAGTTCTCCGCCGTGCGCGTCGTCTTCATGCGGTTCTACTCGGCGGGCAAGCAGGCCCCGGATGTCCTCCAGCTCCTGCCGCTCAAGTCACCCGCCGGCAAGGACGCCCCCGCCAAGACCGGCCCGAGCGCCCAGTACGAGTTCACCCCCTCGGCCGAGGAACTCCTCGCCGAACTGCTCCCCCAGGCCGTCAAGACCACGCTCTTCCAGAGCATGAACGACGCGCTGGTGAGCGAGCACATCGGCCGCATGGTCGCGATGAAGGCCGCCACGGACAACGCGGGCAAGATGGGCAAGGCCCTGACCCAGAAGTTCAACCGCGCCCGTCAGGCCCAGATCACGACCGAGCTGACCGAGATCATCTCCGGCGCCGCCGCGCTGGAGTGAGCGAACTCCCGCCGAACTTTCAAACCATTCGCCACGCTTGACGCGGGGCGTTTTCGTTTTCCCCGACCCCGCGCGGTAGACTCCCCTGCGATGCCCACACCAACCTCCGCCGCTCCCGCAAAGACCTCATCCATGGCCGCAAACGCCGATTCCCCCCCCGCCGAGGCCAACGCCCACTCCGGCCCCGGGGGAGCGATCCCCGCACGGGTCAACAAGCCCCTTGCCCCGCTCTACACCTCCGTCCTCGACATGGTGGGCAACACCCCCATGCTCGAGCTGACCAAGCTCGATGTCGGCAAGTGCCGCCTGTTGGTCAAGATGGAGAACCTCAACCCCGCGATGTCCATCAAGGACCGCATCGGGCTGTGGATGATCGAGGCCGCCGAGCGCGAGGGCCACATCGACCCCAACGCCGACCCCCGCCCCACCATCGTCGAGGGCACGGCCGGCAACACCGGGCTCGCGCTCGCCCTCATGTGCGTCCAGCGCGGCTACCGGCTCCTCGTCGTCGTCCCCGACAAGATGAGCCAGGAGAAGATCATGAACCTGCGCGCCATGGGCGCCGAGGTCGTGATGGCCCGCTCCGATGTCGTGAAGGGCGACCCCGAGTACTACCAGGATGTCGCCGAGCGCCTCGCGAAGGAAATCCCCAACGCGTTCTACATCAACCAGTTCGCCAACGACCACAACTGGCACGCCCACTACGACACCACCGGCCCCGAGATCTGGGACCAGACCGAAGGCAAGGTCGACGCCGTCGTCCTGGGCGTCGGCTCGGGCGGCACGCTCACGGGCATCGCCAAGTTCCTCAAAGAGAAGAACCCCGACATCAAGATCATCGTGGGCGACCCCGACGGCTCGATCATCGCGCCGCTCGTGAACGAGGGCAAAGAGGTGAAGCCCGGCTCGTGGATGATCGAGGGCATGGGCGAGGACTTCGTCCCCCCCGTGTGCCACCTCGACCTCGCCGACGAAGCCGTCGCCGTCTCCGACAAAGACGCCTTCCTCGCGGGGCGCGAACTGCTGCGCAAGGAGGGCATCCTCGCGGGCTCGTCGTCCGGCGCGCTGCTCCACGCGGCCATGGTCTGGTGCCGCAAGCAGAAAGAACCCAAGACCGTCGTGACCTTCATCTGCGACTCGGGCGCCAAGTACCTGAGCAAGATGTACAACGACTTCTGGATGACCGATCAGGGCTTCATCTCCCGCGAGAAGTCCAACGACCTGCGCGACCTCATCTCGCGCCGCCACGCCTTCCGCGAGGACTACACGCTCAACCCGCTCGACCCCATCCGCCAGGCGCACAAGAACATGATGCTCTACGGCGTATCCCAGATGGCCGTCATCGAGCCCTCGCGCACTCACAAGGGTCAGGACCATGTCGTGGGCGTCATCGACGAGAGCGACATCCTCCTCGCGCTCGACCGCGACACGAAGGCGCTCGAAAGCCCCGTGCGCGACTTCATGACCACGCGCCTCGAAACCGTGAAGCCCACCGCGACCATCAAGGAACTCATGCCCATCTTCCGCGCCGACCGCGTCGCCATCGTCGTCGATGACGACGGCCACTACCACGGCCTCATCACCAAGATCGACATGATCAACTTCCTCCGCGCCCAACTCGCGTAAGTCTTCTTCTCCACCCTCGCCCCGTGGGAGAGGGTGGTTCGCTGAAAGCGAACCGGGTGAGGGCTCATCTGGCTCTTCCTGTTTGCCTTCTCCCCTTGGCCTTCCCCCGCTGCCCGCTGCCTGTTCCCTCTTGCCTTCCTGAGCATCACCATGATCGACCCTTCCCGTGTCAAGATCGCCACCAAGTGCATCCACGCCAACCAGCGACCCGACCCGGTCACCGGCGCCGTGATGCCCGCGATCTCCGTCTCCTCCACCTACGCGCAGTCGTCGCCGGGCACGCACGCGGGCTTCGAGTACTCGCGCTCGCACAACCCCACGCGCTACGCGCTCGAGCGCATGATCGCCGGGCTTGAGGGTTCGGGCGTGCCCGAATCCGCCGACGCGTCCTGCGGCGGGTTCGCCTTCGCGTCCGGTCTGGCCGCCATCGCCACCCTCCTCGACACCCTCGACACGGGCGACCATGTCGTCGCGATGGACGACCTCTACGGCGGCACGAACCGCCTGTTCCGCAAGGTCCGCGAGCGCTCCGCCGGGCTCAAGTTCTCCTTCGTCGATCTCTCCGATCCGAAGAATGTCGAGAACGCGATCACCGACAAAACCAAACTCGTCTGGATCGAGACGCCCACCAACCCCACGCTCAAACTCGCCGACCTGCGCGCCATCAGCGACATCGTCAAGAAGAAGAACCCCAACATCCTCGTCGCGTGCGACAACACCTTCGCCACGCCCATCAACCAGCGCCCGTTCGAACAGGGCTGCGATCTGGTCATGCACTCCTCGACGAAGTACCTCGGCGGGCACAGCGATGTTGTCGGCGGCATCCTCGTCGTCAACACGCCCGCGCTGGCCGAGAAGATCCGCTTCGTCCAGAACTCCGTCGGCGCCGTGCTCGGGCCGTTCGATTCGTACATGACGCTGCGCGGCATCAAGACCCTCGCCGTGCGCATGGAGCGCCACAACCAGAGCGCGATGAAGATCGCCCAGTGGCTCGAAGGCCGCGACGACATCGAGAAGGTCATCTACCCCGGGCTGCCCAGCCACCCCCAGCACGAAACCGCGAAGAAGCAGATGTCCGGCTTCGGCGGCATGATCACCATGTTCCCCGTGGGCGGCCTCGATCGCGCCCGCGAGTTCCTCGAGCACACGCGCCTCTTCACCCTCGCCGAATCGCTGGGAGGCGTTGAGTCGCTCATCGAGCACCCCGCGATCATGACCCACGCCAGCGTCCCCCCCGAGATGCGCGCCCAACTCGGCATCTCCGACTCGCTCGTTCGCCTCAGCGTGGGCATCGAGGATGTCGACGACCTCATCGCCGACATCGAGAACGCGCTCGACAAGAGCAAGAAGTTCGCCTCGGCGTGACTCTTCACCCTCTCCCGCGGGAGAGGGTGGCGACGAAGTCGCCGGGAGAGGGTGCGCATGTTCCGGAAGTTGTCTCCGCCCCCTCACCTGTTCGACGAAGTCGAATGGGAGAGGGCAGGGTGAGGGCTACTCTTTCCGCTCGGGCGCCGCGAACGCCATCACATGCTGGTACCCGGGCACCGGGTAGGTCATGCGCAGGCGGCACACGCGGAACTCGCGCGGGTCCTGCCCGATGCGCTCGAACACGCGCTCCACCATCTTGCCATAGCGCGGGATCTCTGGCACAACGAAGCGGTCCTCCGCCATCCCCGGCGATTCCGCGCGCTCCGAGAAATGCACGCGGTCGATGTCGCGGCTCGGGTCGTTCGGGTCCGCCGGGCCGCGCGTGCCGGGCTTGTAGAAGCGCAGTTCCGGCTCGGCGTCGGGGAACACGCTCTTGTGCAGGATCGCGTCGCAGATGAGCGTCTTCACCGGGATGTCGGTGAAGACCACCATGCCGCGATGCGTCTTTCCCGGCGCCGCGTAGCGTTTCGAGGCCCGCGCGTCGTGGCTCACGGCGACCATGTCCACGGTCGCGCGCTTGCCCAGCGATGTGTTCGCGAAGCGGTGGATCAACTGCCCGCCCGAGGTGTGCGTCTCGAGTTCCGCCGGCGCGTTCGTGTACAGGTCTTCCAGGCCCACCGGGCTGCGCGAGCGGTCGGAGTCATCGCCCGGATCTCGGAACGGCGGCCCGAGGGTGAAGTACACCTCGGCGTCCGAGCGTAAACGCCGCATGCCCAGCGCGCCCTGGATCGTCGTGACCGAGATGTTCGCGTCGTCCGTCGGATCGGGCACGAAGATCATCGTCGTCACCCAGGTGTCCGCCTCGACGCCCATGACCTGGCGCATCCCTTTGAACACATGGTACCTGCTCGTCTGCTCGAACCGCAGTTGCAGATCGTCGCGCCCGGAGAGCATCGCCGCGTTGAGCGCGCCGCGCGTCCCGAACTCGTCGCGGATCAACCCCGCGAACTCTTCGACGGCGGCGACCGCGCGATCGACCTCTTCCGCCGGCGCGCCCTGCTCGGGCGACGCCGACGCGATCACGCGCAGCGATTCGGGCCCGGGCACTCGATGCAGGAACTCGTACATGTCGTCCTGCGCCATCGCGTTGAGCAGTCGGCTCATGATCACGCGATTCACGCCGAGACTGCGCGCCAGTTCCGTCGGCGACGAGCCCCCGTCGGGCATCGACCCCACCAGCCCGCGCATCGACGCCCTGAGCCGCTCCCCGACCGAACGGACCAGCGCGTCCACATCGTCTCTCGATCCATTTGTTCGGCCTTTGACAGGAGTTGCGCTCATGGACACAGCATACCGCACCCGAAAAAGTGCACAGAAGAGCGTGTCATTACTTTCATTTTGGGATTGCAGATACGCGCAGCGCCGCACGCCGGCGCCAACGACATAAGCGCGATCGTCGGACGCAACGGCGCCCTCGCCTTCGGCATCAGCAACGACGGCACGATCGTCCTTCGATCTCTCCCAGTCGTCCCCGAAAGCCGCGGCACGCCCGGGGTTTCTTGCGCGCCCTCGCCCGAAACACAGCCGGCGAGCCCTCTCCCCTATCCTTCCCCCATGCATTCCGCCGCCCGCATCCTCGACGCCAACCTCAACCGCGCACGCGAGGCCCTGCGCGTCCTCGAAGACATCGCGCGCTTCGCCCTCGACGACCGCGAACTCAGCGGCGAACTCAAGTCCATGCGCCACGCGCTGCGCGACGCGGCCACCACGCTGGGCGTGGACGACCTCGAACTCATCGCCGCCCGCGACGCCGTCCACGATGTGGGCAAGGACATCAAAACCGTCGCCGAGGGCGAGCGCGAATCCCTCCGCTCCATCGCTTCCGCCGCGGGCAAACGGCTCACCGAAGCGCTGCGCTCCATCGAGGAGATCGCCAAGGCCCTCCCCGGCGCGATACGCGCCCCGGCGCGCGGCGGGATGAACGACCGCGAACCCGCGCCCCTCGCGCAGCCCGCCGAGCCCGCGTGGCGCGCCTTCGAGCGCCTCCGCTATCGCGCGTACGACGCCGAGATGCGCACCGTCCTGGCGCTCGGGTCCTCCAAGCGGTCCACCTGGAAACTCTGCGTCATCATCACCAAAGACCTGTGCAGGCACCACTCGTGGCTCGATGTCGCCAACGACGCCATCGAGTCGGGCGCCGACTGCATCCAACTCCGCGAGAAAGACATCTCCGACGCCGAGTTCCTCGCCCGGGCCCGCGTGCTCGTCGAGTTGTGCCATTCCGCCGGCTCGCGCGTGGCCGCCATCATCAACGATCGCCCCGACATCGCCATGCTCGCGGGCGCCGACGGCGTGCACCTCGGGCAGGAGGACATGGGCGTCGCCGATGTCCGTCGCCTCTCCGGCGCACGCCTGCTCGTCGGTGTCTCCACCGCCAACATCCTCCACGCCACCCGCGCGCTGCGCGAAGGCGCGGACTATTGCGGCGTCGGGCCGATGTTCCCCTCGACGACCAAGCGCAAGGACGCCATCGCGGGCGTCGAGTACCTCAGGAAGTACCTCGAGTACGAGCCGAAACTCCCTCCCCATCTCGCGATCGGAGGGATCACCCCGGGCAACATCGACGCGCTGGTGGCCGCCGGCGCGCAAGGCGTCGCGGTGTCGTCAGCCGTCTGCGAGTCGATGTATCCGGGCGATGTCGTCGGCCGCCTGCGCAGCGCGCTCGACAAGCGCGGTACGGATGACAAGCCGGGCAGCCGCGCGGCCGAGTGAGTCGTCTCAGGCCGCGATGGAGGTCGAGTTGCCGCCGAATCGGAACGACCGCACGCAGTCGCGGCCGGACTTCTTCGCGGCGTACACCGCCTGATCGGCCGCGTTGATGAGCTGCTCGGCTGAGCGGATCGCGTCGCGTGAAGTGTTGTCGTACGACGCGACGCCGACGCTCGTGGTGATGCGCACCTGGGGCTTGGTCGTCTGCGCGCCGGTCAGATCGACCGGCGTCGAGTTGAGCGCCACGCGCAGCATCTCCGCGACCGCTTCGGCCTTCTTCATGTCAACACCCGGCATGATCGCGGCGAATTCCTCGCCGCCGAAGCGGAAGAGTTCCCCGCGCTGGCCGAGCGTCGCCTTGAGCCGGCGCGCCGCTTCCTTCAGGACCACATCGCCCGCGATGTGGCCGAGGGTGTCGTTGATCTGCTTGAAGAAGTCCAGATCGAGGAAGAGGATCGAGAGCGGCTTGCCCTCCTTCTGCGCGACCTCGAAGTGCCGCGCGGACGCCACCTGGAGCGACCGCTTGTTCCCGACACCCGTCAGCGCATCGACCTCGTTCTGCCGCTGGAGCGACTTGTTCTGCGCCGTCAGTCGATCGGCGTTCATCTGCGCGTCGAGCGCCATCTCCGCGAGCTGTTCCT
This sequence comes from uncultured Phycisphaeraceae bacterium, assembly GCA_965369025.1. Taxonomy (GTDB): domain Bacteria; phylum Planctomycetota; class Phycisphaerae; order Phycisphaerales; family UBA1924; genus JAHBXC01. The sequence continues at coordinate 344,663 of CBDUPB010000001.1, forward strand.
GCGCGGCGGCGAGCAACTCGCCCGCGCTGGGGAGGCCGTCCATGTCCACGCGGAACAGCGACGCCTGCGCCCGAGCGTTGCGCTCGATGGTCGCGAACAGCGTGTCCGCCTGCTTCTCGTCGAGGCCGAGCCATTCGTTCGCCTTCGACCGGAACACCAGAATCGCGGCGCCCTCGGCGGGGCGCATGAGCGTCTCTGCCGCCAGCGCGCCCAGCGCGATGCACTTGGTGGTCATGGCGTATTCGGCGTCTACGGCGGTCGGGTCGGGGTGGTGACGGATCGGCTCCACAAGCGAGGGAGGCAGGCGCCACTGCTCGGCAAGGCGCGCGCCGATCTCGGCGTGGTTCACGCCGAATGTTTCCTGTTCCTGCGCCGACAGCGCTCGGTGGCTCCCGTCGGCGGCCTGTTCGACCGACTTGTACTCGTCGCCGAGCGCGCGATGCATCGCGATGGCGCCGGCGTCCATGAGCAGGCCTGCGAGGAAGACCTCCTCGGCGTCGGGGTGATTGGCCGATTCCGCAGCCGCGCGAGCGCCGGTCGCCGCGATCAGGCACCGTTTCCAGTACGACTCGTAATCGAAGCCGTCGTCGGTGTCCTTGCCCATCGCCTGGATGAGACTGAAACCCAGCGCCACGGTCTTGACGGTCGTGAGGCCCAGCGCCACCATCGCCTGGCTGATCGTCGAGCACCGGCGTGAGAGCCCGTAGTACGACGAGTTGACGGTCTTGAGAACCTTGGCGGCCAGCGCCTGATCGTTCTGGATGGTGTCAGCGATCTCGCGGAGCGACACATCGGGCTTGGCCGACAGCTCAATAACGCGCAGGGCAACCGCGGGCAGGGTCGGAAGTCGAGCCGATGACAGTACTCGTTCGATGACGAGGTCTTGCAATTGTGCACCACTTTCGGGAGGTATACGGACTGGTGTGTGTTCAACCCGTCAAGGGGCTCCGCTGGGGTGATTCATCGTCGCCGCCGGGGCAAAACTTGACAGACACAGATATGTGTTTCGCTCAGCGGGCTCGCGCAAACCATTCAAAGAACGCCGCCTGCGCCGCCGGGGTTTCCCCCAGCACCACCCCGATCCAAGCCCCCAACAGCCGCGCGGCACGAAATACCGCCACGGGCTCCGGCCGACCGGCGGCGGAATTTTTTTCGCCCGTGGCCGCCAGCCAGCCCACCGCGCGCACGGTATCGGACCGCACACGCCAGACCTCCTCCCCGCCGCGATCGTTCCGCCCGGGATCCTGCGTCACGCCCCCAAGCCGGGTGTCGAAGCCCACCGTCTCCGCCTCTCCCAAGCCCGCTCCGGTCCGGACATCCCGGTCCAGAACCGGCTCGTAGCCCGCTTCCTTCAGGGTCGCCCACTGGAGGCGACCCACCGCCTCCACGCACCCCGACGAATCCGCCGCCGAGTCGATGTCCCGCAGCGCCCCGGCCAGCGCGTCGAACAGCCGCTCGTGAGGATCGTGGTCGCGCACGGCCTGAAACACCAGATCCAGCGCGCACATGCCCGCCAGATGCGCATCCACGCGTCGCCTGAGCCCGAAGTGCGTCTCACGCAGATCCCACTCGATGAGTTGCGCCAGTTCGGCCGTCGGCTTGACGATCAGCACACCCTCGCCGCGCGTCGCCAGCTCCAACCCGCCGCTGAACTTCGCCTTGGGACGCTTGCTGCCCTTCGCCAGGCACCGGATCGCGCCCTGCCCGCGCGTGAACAGCGCCGCCGTCTGGGATGTCTCGGAGAAATCCCACAGGCGGAGCACGATCGCGTCCTCGCGGATCATCGCGGCCAAGGCACGATCGTACCGCCCTCTCGCCGCGCACTCGTTGCGCTCTCCGGTACACTTGCGACGATGGCCGACACGACCAAACCGAGCACCCCCGCCCACACGCCGCGCCCCGCGCGCGTCATCGCCTTCATGAACCAGAAAGGCGGCGTCGGGAAGACGACCACGGCGGTCAACCTCGCCGCGGGCATCGCGCGTCAGGGCAAGCGAACCCTCCTCATCGACCTCGACCCGCAGGCCCACGCCTCCCTCCACCTCGGGGTCGAGCCCGACGCCTCGGGCGCAACCGTCTACGACGCCCTCCACACGCCCTCGAGCGTGGCCTCAGCGATCGTCCACGCCCGCGACAACCTCGATGTCCTCCCCGCCGAGACCGACCTCGCCGCCGCGGAATCCGAACTCGCCGGCGCGCCCGACCGCCAGCAGCGCCTCGCCGACGCCATCGCGATCCTCCAGTCCGATCCCGCGACCGCCTACGACATCATCCTCATGGATTGCCCGCCCTCCCTCGGGCTGCTCACGCTCAACGGGCTCACCGCCGCCCGCGAAGTCATGATCCCCATGCAAGCCCACTTCCTCGCTCTGCAAGGCGTCGGCAAACTCCTCGAGACCGTCCGCCTCGTCGCGCAGCAACTCAACAACAAACTCCGCATCAGCGGCGTCATCCTCTGCATGCACGAAGAAGTCACACGCCACGCCAAGGAAGTCGTCGCCGACCTCGACGCCTTCTTCGAGCAGGCCCGCGATCAGGAGGTCCCCTGGCGCTTCGCGCGCGTCTACCGACCGCCGATCCGGCGCAACATCAAACTCGCCGAGTCCCCCTCCTTCGGCCAGACGATCTACGAGTACGCGCCCGGCGCGCCCGGCGCGCAGGACTACGACGAACTCGCCCAGCGCATCGTCAGCGAATGGGCCGCCTTCCTCGCCAAGCGCAACGCCCCCGCGGCGAGCCCCGAAGTCGTCGTGCGACCCCAGGCCGCATCCAGCGCCTCGATCGCATGAAGCGACGCCGCGTCATCACGGCGCTCCGCGTCGCGCTCGCGCTCTACGCCGTCACGCTCATCACGCTGACCCACTGGCCGCGGCTCGAACTCCCGATCGATGTCATCGAGCGCCCCGACCTTGTCGCGCATGTCGGCGCCTTCGGGCTGCTGAATTGCCTCATGATCGCCGCCTCCCTGTTCGGGCCGATGCTCTCGACCCGGAACATCGCCCGCGCGTCGCTCGCCTGCGCGATCTACGCCCCCATCGACGAACTCACCCAGTCGCTCCCGGGCGTCAACCGCCACACCAGCGGCCTCGACATCCTCGCCGACCTCGCCGGGATCGCGCTCGCGGGCATCGCCGCCCTCGCTCTGGCGCGCATTCGCCAACGCCGCGCCGCGCCGACGGTCGATGATCCTTCCTCGTGAGCGACGCGTCCAACACCGACATCACGCCGCCCAGACCCCACGACGCCGGCGGTTTCTTCGCCGCCGTCCGCGTCGTCGCGTTCCTCACGCTCATCTCTCGCTTCGCCGGGCTTGTCCGCGATGTCGTCCTCGCGCGGATCTTCGGCGACACCGCCATCGGCTCCGCGTTCGCCTTCGCCTTCCTCATCCCCAACCTCTTCCGCCGCCTCTTCGGCGAGGGCGCGCTCACCGCCGCCTTCCTCCCCGAATACGCCGCACTCTCCAACGCCGACCCCGACGCCGCCGACCGCTTCGCCTCGCTCACCGCCGGCCTGCTCATGCTGGTCACCGGCGCGATCACCGTCGTCGGCATCGCGCTGCTGCTCTTCCTCCGCGCCATCTCGCCCGACGACCCCGACCGCGCGTTCATGCTCACGCTCGCGGCCATCATGCTCCCCTACATGCCGCTCATCTGCGCCGTCGCCACCGTCGGCGCCATCCTCCAGGTCCACGGCCGATTCGCGCCGATGGCCAGCGCACCCGTCATCCTCAACGCCGTCATGATCGCCGCCGCGCTGCTCGTCTACGGCCCGCTCGGCTGGAGCGCGATCAACACCGCCTACCTCGTCTCCGCCGCCGTCGTCGTCTCCGGCGCCTTCCAACTCGCGTGGACGCTCCTCGCCGCGCGCCGCTTCGTCCGCTGGAAGCGCGGCTACGACACCGTGCGCGACTCCACACGCCGCATGCTCCGGCGCTTCGTGCCCGGGGTGCTCGGGCTCGGCACGCTCCAGCTCAACACGCTCCTCGACGGCGTCATCGCGTCGTGGCCCGTGCTCGTCGGGCCGACCATCTTCGGTGTCCTCTATCCGCTTGACGACGCCTCCAACGCGATCCTGTCGTACACACAACGGCTCTACCAGTTCCCCCTCGGCGTCTTCGGCATCGCCGTCGCCACCGCTGTCTTTCCCCTGCTTTCCCGCGTCGCGAAGAACCCCATCGACTTCGCTCACACCCTTCGTCGAGGGCTGCGCCTCTCCATCTTCATCGGGCTCCCCGCGAGCGCCGGGCTCCTGCTCGTGCGCGACGACCTCACCTTCGTGCTCCTCCAGGGCGAGAACTTCTCCGTCGAAGGCGCACGCCGCGCCTCGCTCGTGCTTGCCGGGTACGCGCCGGCCGTCTGGGCCTACAGCGTGAACCAACTCTTCGTCCGCGCGTTCTACGCCAAGGGCGACACGCTCACGCCCGTCAAGGTCGCCGTCAGCACGATGTTCCTCAATCTCGCGCTGAACCTCTCATTGATCTGGATTCCCGGGATGCGCGAGAGCGCGCTCGCGTGGTCAACCGCCATCAGCGCCACCATCCAGACGATCTGGCTCGCGCGCCTGACCCGCGTGAAACTCCTTGACGCGCCGCTCCTCGACAATGACACCCGCCGTGCGCTCGCGCGCATCGCGCTGTTTACGCTCGCGATGGCCGCAGCGGTCTACGCAGCCGTGTCGCTCTACCCGGCGCCGGATGTCGGCGCCGAAGCGCTCACGCACACCGCCGCGCTCGCGCGACTCGTTGTTGCCGTGCTCGTCGGCGGCGCCGCCTTCGCCGGACTCGCCCTCGCGTTCAAGGCGCAGGAACTCCGCTGGCTCATTCACCGCCCCGGTTCGGCCAAGCCCTGACGCTCGGTGAATTCGCGCATCCGGTCGAGGGTCTCCGGGCTGATGTGGTGCTCGATGCCCTCGGCGTCGATCTCCGCCGTCGCCTCGCTTACCCCCATCGCGTGCAAGAACGCCAGCACGATGTCGTGACGGCGCTTCGACTCCCGCGCGAGTTTCTTCCCCGCCGCCGTCAGTTCGACGGGCCTCTGACGCTCGGTCGTCGCGAGCCCCTGCTCGACCAACCGCGCAACCGCCTTTGTGACGGTAACATGCGTCACGCCGAACTTCCGAGCGAGGTGCTTCACCCGGCACTCGCCCTCGGCCTCGATCGTGTCCGCGATGGCCTCGACATAGTCCTCAGCCAGTTCGGTCGCATGCGCCTTGCGGACCCGGCGGAACGCCTCCGCAGGCCCGGCAAGGGGCCTTTGTCCCGGTCCCTCCCGACCTTGTGCCGATCCAGCCGCCATCTGAGCACATCCTACCAAGCCCCATCCCTTGACCCAATCGCGGATCCCGCTAATGTAGCATCGGCTACATGCCGAAGGAAGGTCAGATGTCCAACGCCCGCCGTGCTTCCGTATTCGCCGCGATCCTCGCCGCCCTCGCGCTCGTGGCGTGCAAGCCCGCGCCCGGGAACACGGCCGGGGCGGACGCCCCCGCCGTCGTCGCCACCACGGGGATGGTCGCCGACATCGCCCGTGAAGTCGCCGGGAGCCACGCCCGTGTCGAGACCCTCATGGGTCAGGGCATCGACCCCCACCTCTACAAGCCCACCCGCTCCGACATCGAGCAACTCCTGAGCGCCGACACCGTCTTCTACAACGGGCTTCTGCTCGAGGGGAAGATGACCGACGCCCTCGTCCGCGCCGCGTCGTCCGGGCGCGCCGTCGTCGCCGTCACCGAGCGGATCGACGAGGCCTCGCTTCTCGAACCCGACGAGTTTGCCGGGCACTACGACCCCCATGTCTGGATGGACCCGCGCGCCTGGTCGAGCGCCGTCGATGTCGTCCGCGATGTGCTCATCGAGCAGAACTCCGCGCACGCCGACGATTTCACAAGCAACGCCGACGCCTACCGCGCGGAGATTGACGCCCTCGATGAGTACTCCGAGCGCATCCTTGGAACCGTCCCCGCCGACCGCCGCGTGCTCGTAACCGCGCACGACGCGTTCAACTACTTCGGCCGCCGCTACGGCTTCGAGGTCGTGGGCATCCAGGGGCTGTCCACCGAATCCGAGGCCGGCGTGCGCGACATCGAACGCCTCGTTGACCTTCTCGTCTCGCGCAACATCCCCGCCGTGTTCGTCGAATCGACCGTCTCCGAGCGCAACATCCGCGCGCTGATCGACGGCGCTGGCGCACGAGGCCACACGGTCACGATCGGCGGCCAACTCTTCTCCGACGCCATGGGCGCACCGGGGACCTACGAAGGCACATACATCGGGATGATCGACCACAATGTCACCACCATCGCCCGCGCGCTCGGAGGCGACGCCCCGGTGCGCGGGATGAAGGGCGAACTCGCCGAATGAACGCCGCGCGAGCACTCCTCGAAAGCGCACTCGCCCATCGCCCCGAGCACTCGCCCGAGAGCCCGCTATCCGTCCACGCGATGACCGTCGCCTACCACCGCAAGCCCGTGTTGTGGGATGTCGACTACGACGCGCCCCCCGGGAAACTCATCGCCATCGTGGGCCCGAACGGCGCAGGCAAGAGCACCTTCATCAAGGCCGCGCTCGGGCTCGTCCCGCGCGCATCGGGGCAGGTCGAGTTCTGGGGGCAATCGCTCCGGGCCGCGCGATCGCGCATCGGGTATGTCCCCCAGCGCGAGTCCGTTGACTGGGACTTCCCCGTCAACGCGCTCGATGTGGTCAGCATGGGCCGGTACCGCGCCATCGGCTGGTGCCGCCCGGTCTCGAAGCGCCACAAGCACGCCGCCCGCGAATGCCTCGCGCGCGTCGGCATGGCCGACTACGCCAACCGACAGATCAGCCAGCTCTCGGGCGGCCAGCAACAGCGCGTCTTCCTCGCGCGCGCCCTCGCACAGGAGGCGGATCTGTACTTCATGGACGAACCCTTCGCGGGCGTCGATGCCGCCACAGAACGCGCCATCGTCGATGTGCTCCGCGAACTCCGCGAGCGCGGCAAGACCGTGCTCTGCGTGCATCACGATGTCCAGACTGTCCGCGAATACTTCGACCACGCGCTGCTCCTGAACATGCGCGTCGTCGCGTCGGGGCCGGTGGACGAGGTCTTCTCCGACGCCAACCTCCACAAGACCTACGGCGGGCGGCTGACGCTCCTCTCCGAGGCCGCCGAGGCCGTCGCACGCGCGGGCGTGAGACTCTGACATGCTCGCCGCGCTCGCCCCAAACGCCGAAGCGTTCCCCTCCCTGCGCGAGATCGCCGAAGTCCTCACCTTCCGCGCCGGGCACAACACGACCATCGTCCTGCTGGGCGTGACCCTGCTCGGCATCGCGGGCGGCGTCGTCGGGGTCTTCGCGCTCCTGCGCAAGCGCGCGTTGATGGCCGACGCGCTGAGCCACGCCACGCTGCCCGGCGTGGCGCTCGCGTTTCTCGGCGCCGTCGCGCTCGGTTTCTCGGGCCGCACGCTTCCCGTGCTCCTCCTCGGCGGCGCGATCACGGGCGTCCTCGGCGTGCTCTGCGTACAGGCGCTGCTCCGCTTCAGCCGGCTCCGCGAGGACGCCGCCATCGGCATCGTCCTCAGCGTCTTCTTCGGCGTCGGTGTTGTCCTTCTCTCTGTCGTTCAGAACTCGCCCTCCGGCAACGCCGCGGGCCTCAACCACTTCATCTACGGCCAGACCGCCGCCATGCGCGTGCCCGACGCGCTGCTCATGGGCGCCATCGCCGCCTGCTCGGTCGTCCTCGCGATCGTCTTCCTCAAAGAGTTCGCCGTAGTCTGCTTCAACGACGCCTTCGCGAAGGTCGACGGCTGGCCCGTCTCGATCATCGACCTCGTGATGATGGCGCTGGTGGTGGTGGTCGTCGTCGCGGGCTTGCAGGCCGTCGGGCTGATCCTCGTGATCGCCATGCTCATCCTCCCCCCCGTCGCCGCACGCTTCTGGACCGAGCGGCTCTGGCTGCTCGTCGTCATCGCGGGCGTGATCGGCGGGCTCTCCGGCTACTTCGGCGCGACCATCTCCGCGCTCCTCCCCCGCAAACCCGCCGGCGCGGTCATCGTGCTCACCAGCGGCGTCATCTTCGCGTTCAGCATGTTCCTCGCGCCCTCGCGCGGCGTGCTGGCGTCGATGTTCCGGCGCTTCGCGCTCCGCCTGCGCATCGCGCGCGACCACCTCCTCGAGACCGCACACGATCACGGCGGCACGCTCGCGCGAGACGGGATAGACCGCCTCGCCGCATCGCGCGGGTGGCGCTTCGGCATCCGTGCGATCGTGCTGCGCTCCTCTCGATCCCTCGGACTCGTCACCGTCTCAGACGGCGCAGTCTCGCTCACCGACGCCGGACGCGCGTCGGGCGCGCGCGTCAGCCGCAATCACCGGCTCTGGGAGGAATACCTCATCCAGTACGCCGACATCGCGCCGACGCATGTCGACTGGTCGGTCGATCAGGTCGAGCATGTGCTCTCCGAAGAACTCATCGCGCGGCTCGAAGCGGCGCTCCTCGCGCGCGGCGTGACCATCCCCCCCCACGGGGGCGACGCGTGACGCTCGCGTTCTCCACCACCATCGATCTGTTCCCGCTGCTCGCGGCCACGCTGTCCGCGCTGCTGTGCGGCCTCCTCGGCAACTTCCTCGTCCTGCGCCGCCTCAGCCTCATGGGCGACGCCATCTCCCACGCCGTCCTCCCCGGGCTGGTCATCGCGTTCATCATCACCTCGTCGCGCTCGTCCGCCGCGATGCTCCTCGGCGCGGGGGTCGCGGGGATCGCGACAGTCGTCCTCGTCGAACTCGTCAAACGGCTCGGCCGCGTCGAGCCGGGCGCGGCCATGGGCGTGGTCTTCAGCGTGCTGTTCGCGTTGGGCGTCTTGCTTATCGAGAACGCCTCCGTGCGCGGCGTGGACCTCGACGCCGATTGCGTGCTCCACGGCCAACTCGAAACCCTCGCGCTCTACGACACCGTGCCGCCCCAGGTCACGACGCTCGCGTTCATGCTGCTCGCGGCCGTCGTGTTCGTTGCGTTGTTCTTCAAGGAACTGCGCCTCGCGGCGTTCGATCCTGCGCTCGCGACCACCCAAGGGTTCAGCGCGACCGCGATGCACTACGCGCTGATGCTCTTCGTCGCCGCCGCCACCGTCGCGTCGTTCGAGGCCGTCGGCTCCATCCTCGTCATCGCGATGCTCATCTGCCCGGCGGCCACCGCGCGGCTGCTCACTGACCGATTGCTCACGCAGATCATGGTGAGCGTCGCCGCGGCCTTTCTTGCGGCCAACCTCGGGTACTTCGGCGCGTCGTGGGTCCCGTCTGTCCTGAACGCCGCGGGCGATGTCAACGCCGCGGGATCGATCACCATCGCCGCTGGTGGGTTGCTCATCATTGCGCTGCTGTTTTCGCCTTCGCACGGCGTGGTGGCGCGTGCGGTTCAGCGTTCGAAGATGCGCCGTTCGATCGCGCTCGACGACCTCCTCGCCTCGCTCTTCCGACGCGAGGAATCCCCCGATCCGCTCGCGGGCGCCCTGCCCACTCGCGCACTCGATGCCGCCCTGTCGCGCGGGCTTGTCCAGCGCCTCGCGCAGGATCTGGAACTCACTGACCGTGGCCGCGAACTCGCGAAGGATGTCGTGCGGCGTCACCGGCTGTGGGAGTCGTACCTTGTCGATCGCGCCGGCGTGTCGGCGGACCATGTGCACGAGACCGCCGAGCGGCTCGAGCACCTTGGTCTTCGCCCCCTCGACGGGCCGGACATCGATCCCCACGGGCGAGAAATCCCGCGCTGAACGCGTCGGAGGATCTCCAAAAAGGCCGCGGTGGGATTCGAACCCACGATGAGCAAGCTCAACGGATTTGCAATCCGCTCCCTTTGTCCACTCGGGCACACGGCCAAACAAACGCCCGGGAGCGGTCCGCTTCCGGGGCCACGATGGTAGGCGGGCCGATCCCCTGCCCGGCGTCTTCCGCCCGCACGGGGTATCCTCGGCACATGCGATTCCCCGCGTTGCTCCTCATTTCGATCGCCTCCGTCAACCCCATCGCGCTGGCCCAGCCCGCGACGCCGACCGAGGAGGACGCCGTCGAGCAGCGGATCGAGCGTCTGGAGCGCGCCGCGCGTGAATTCGCGCCCGCCAAGCCCAGCGCGATCGCGGAGGTCCATGTCGGGGGGCCGGGCGCCGAGATGAACGCCGGCGTCGCGCCCGATCCGATGGCCAGCGCGCGCGGCCGGGAACTGCGCGAGGGCGCCGCCGTTATCGATGTGCGCGGCCGCATCGCCTACACGCCGGGCGGATGGGTCTTCGCCGCTGACCCGGTGTCCCCACCCAACGGCACACAGAGCCCGCCGCGCGTCGTGCTGCGTCTGCTGCCCGGCCCGACATCCGAACGACTGCGCGAGGTCGTCGCGGAGCGCGAGGGAGCGGGCCTTCCCCCGGCGACCTTTCGGCTCAGCGGGCGCGTTCTTGTCGATCGAGGCCGCGTGTACCTGCTGCCCGTGTTCGCGACGGTCCTCGAACTGGAAGAGACCGACTCCGACAACGAACCCGTCCTGAGCGAGCCGGCGGAGGTCGACGCCGAGACCTCCAACCCCGACGATCCGACCATCCGGGAACTCATCGAGCGGATCGAACGCGCGAGCGAAGCCGAGAGGCAGGGCGTCCGAGAGATCTTCGCGGGCGGGGGCGAGGGCTCCACGCCGGGCATCCGCCTGCTCACTGGACGCGTCGCCCGCCTCGGCCGCGCGCCCAACGGGCGCCTGATCCTGGCGTTCGAGTCCGGGGCCGCCCAGCGCCCCGACGCCGACGCCATCGATCGCGCCGCGGTGCTCCCCTGCCGCCTCTACGGAGCGCTCGAACAGATCTGGGCCTCGCGCGGCGACGGCGCCCGGCTGCTGGTCAGCGGCGAGGCGTTCCGGGACACCGACCGCTGGTTCCTGCTCCCCTCGCTGGTCGAGGTCGAACCGGCCTCTCCCAGCGGTTTGCGGACCCTCCGCTGACGGGGATGTGACCACGCGCTGGGGCTTTCTCGGGCTACAGCCCGCGCGTCCGTCCTTGTGAGACCGGGCAGTTGGGGAAACATGGTCAAGCATGGCAAGATCGGGGCCGATGCCCTCGGCGTGCGGGCCTGCGCGACTGTCGCGCCCCCAAGTCTGTTCGGAGGCGACCCGAGATGGCCATGAACACCAATAACAGCGGCGGCGGCCCCTCGACCGACGAAGACCTGCGCAGCAAGCAGGTCTTCACCACGGGCGAGGCGGCGCGAGTCTGCAATGTCAGCCAGCAGACCATCATCCGATGCTTCGACAGCGGCCGCCTCAACGGATTCCGGGTCCCCGGGTCCAAGTTCCGCCGCATCCCCCGCGCCGAACTCCTTCGCTTCATGAAGGAGAACGACATCCCCCTCGACCGGCTGGGGGGTGAGAAGCGCCGGGTGCTCATCGTTGACGACGACCCCCAGATCGTCGAACTCCTCGCCGAGACGCTCGAACGCGACGGCCGCTTCGAGATCCGCACCGCCACCACCGGCTACGACGCGGGGATGCTCACCGAGGCCTTCCGCCCCGACCTCATCGTCCTGGACTTCATGCTCCCGGACATCAACGGCGACATCGTGTGCCGGCGCATCCGCGAGCACGACGCGCTCAACACAGCGCGCATCATCTGCATCTCGGGCGTTGTGAACCGAGACGATGTCGCCAAACTCCTCGACGCCGGCGCCGACGAGTTCATCAAGAAGCCCTTCAACATCCAGAGCTTCATCAACAGCGTGACCAGCCTGCTCAAGCTCTGACCTCCCCGACCGACGACCGCAGACCATTCTCCAAGACGAGGAACACGCGTGGCGTCACATCCTTCAGATCGCGTTGGACGGAACCCCGCGCCGGCAGACGCCGGACTCGGGCCCGCTGCGCACGGGGGGGCCGGCCCGTCCGAGGGGCTGACCCGCCAACTCGAACGCGTGATCGAGCGCATCGATTCGCTGCCGACGCTCTCGAATGTGGCGCAGCGCCTCCTCTCGCTGTCCACCTCCGAGAACTCCGACATGCGCGATGTCGCGCAGATCGTCGAGAGCGATCCCGCGCTGACCGCGAAGATCCTCGCGATCTGCAAGCGCGCCGACAAGGGGCTCTCGTCCCAGGTTGTCTCCGTCGAGCGCGCCGTCGTCCTGCTCGGGTTCGAGTCGGTCCGCGCCGCGACGCTCAGCGTCGAGGTCTTCGAACTCCTCAACACCCGCAAGACTCCAGAACCCCATGAGCGCAACGAGAGGCCCGCGTTCGACCGCGCCGATTACTGGCGGTTCTGCATCAGCGTCGCCTGCGCCGCCGAACTCCTCGCCGCCGAAGCGCGCAAGCCCGGATCGCCCAAGCCCGCCGAAGCGTTCACCTGCGGCCTGCTCCACGGGATCGGGCTGATCGCCCTGGACATGGTGATCCCCAAGACGCTCTCGCGCGTCGTCGAACTCGCCGAGCGCAAGCGGATCAGCGTCGCCGAGGCCTCGCGCAGCGTGATCGGCTTCGACCACCACACCGCCGGCCGCCGGCTCGCCGAACGCTGGGGCCTCCCCCAGACGCTCGTTGATGTCGTCTGGCTCCACGGCCTCCCCGCCGAGGGCGCCGTCGACAACCGCAATCGCGGCGTCATCGCGCTCGTCGATGCGGCCATCGCGATCTCGCGCCGCCTGCACATCGGCTGGAGCGCCGACTTCACACCGCCCCCCGACCCGCTCCCGATGGGCGCGTCGCTCGGCGCAGGCCCGTCCGCGATCGAGCGCATCCTGGGCAAGGTCCACGAGCGCGTCGCCGATCGGGTTGCGCTGCTCGGGCTCGACGAGACGCCCTGCGAGCGACTGCTCCTCGAATCGATCTACCGCGCGAACAACGCGCTCGACGAAACACGCCAGAGCACGAGCACGCGCTCCGCCAACTCCGACGCGCTCGCGCGGGCGCTCCAGTCGGTCGCGTCGCTCCGCGCGGCGCCGGAGAACGAACTCCGGGGACTCGCGCTGGGCTCCGCCATCGCGCGCAGCGCCGCCATGGCCCTCGGCGCGGGCGAGGTCATCATCGCCCACTTCGACCACGGCGACGAGGACGGCGCCGACGCCGTCTGGATCGCGTCCCGATGGCGCGGCACCATGTCGCCGCAGGTCTCCTCCCTCGACGGCCCGCAGGTTGACGCCGCTGACGCGCAGCGCTCGCTGCGCTCGGCCCGCGCCGATTCGCTCGCCCTCCATTGCGAGGCCTGCGACTGGACCTGCTCGCTCCTGGACGATCCGGGCGCGGCGCGTGTGATCCCGATCCTCGCGCGCCGGTGCACCGGGCTCATCGTCTACACGCCCGGGATGGCCTTCGACGCGACCTCCGAACAACTCCCCCGGGCCGCGATCGACGGGCTCGCCGCGTGGTGGTCGAGTCTCCTCGACGCCGAGACCGAGCGCAACGAGCACGCGACCCTGCGCGAGAAACTCGTCGACGCGAGCCGCCGCCTGGCCGACGCGCAGGCGCAACTCGTCGAGAACGAATCGCTCGCGCGGCTCGCGGAGGTCGCCGCAGGCGCCGCCCACGAGATGAACAACCCGCTGACGGTGATCGCGGGGCGCGCACAGCAGTTGGCGCATTCATCCAACGATCCCAAGGACCGCGCCGCCGCCGAGGCCATCGACGGCGCCGCGCGGAAACTCAGCGAACTCGTCACCTCGCTGCGCCTCTACGCCGACCCGCCCAAGCCCAGGCCAGCGCCGGTCGCGATGCGCGACGCGCTCGACCGCGCCATGCGACTCGCGAACGAGCGCGCCCGGCGCCCCGCCGAGCAGCGCCCCGAGGTCCGCGTGCTCGTTGAGCATCTCCCCTCGATGCCCGTGCTCGACGGGCAGCAGGTGACCGAAGCGGTCGCCGAACTCATCGCCAACGCGCTCGAAGCCGACGGCGTCAGCACGATCGTCGTTCGCGCCTCGACCGAATCGCCCGACGGCCGACTGGTCGTCAGCGTGCACGACGACGGCGCCGGGCTGTCCGACCATGCGCTCCGTCACGCGTGCGATCCGTTCTTCTCCGAGAAGAAGGCCGGACGCCAGCAGGGGCTCGGCCTCGCCCGCGCCCGCCGTCTGGTGGGGCTCAACGGGGGGGACATCGTGCTGAAGAACCGCGACGAGGGCGGGCTGGCCGCCTCGCTGGTTTTCGCCGACATCGCGCGCATCTTCCCCGAACGAGGACACCAGTCCGCCGCGTGATCTGCCGATAGCGTTGGGCCGGCGTTGGAAACCCGGCGTCACCAACCCCCGCGGCGGAGCCCGTTCCCGACGAACCGACGAGGCAGGGACGCCCCAATGAAGGCTCGCAAGCAGACATCCTTGCCCAGGCCGGCCGGCACAGAGGTCGCCAAGAACACCGCCCCGGCGCGGCCCGAAACATCGGCGCCCCGCGTTCTGGTGGTGCATCACTGCAAAGCCACCCGACTCGCGCTCTCCGTCGCGCTCCGCGACGCGGGCATGACCTGCGAGGCCGTCTCCTCGATGCGCACCGCGCGGGCCAAACTCGCCGAGGGCGAGTTCGACGCCGCCATCCTCGCGATGAAGCAGGACGGCGACGAAGCGCTCGACCTGGCCCGCGACCTCGCGGCCGAATCGACCGGCCCGGGCCTGCTGATGATCAAGGACGAGGCCGGGCTCGACGACGCCGTGCGCGCCATGCGCGCCGGCGCCATGGACCTGCTCTGCGCACCCTTCGATTCGCAGGATGTCTGCGCCCGCGTCCGCGCCGCCGCCGACGCCGCCCGCCGCGACAAGGCGCGCGACGAACAGCTCTCGGGTCTCAAGAAACTCTGCCGCGAACTTACCTCGTCGCGCGACGATGTAAGCAAGCAGGTCGGCACGCTCTGCGACGAACTCGCCGACGCCTACCACCAGATCACCGAGCAGGTCCAGCATGTGAAGGCCAACGCGGAGTTCGCGGCCCTCATCCGCCAGGAACTCGATGTCGAGAGCGCCCTGCGCACCACCCTCGAATACCTGCTCACCAAGACCGGCCCCACCAACGCCGCCGTCTTCCTCCCGGGCGATCACGGCGAGTTCTCGCTCGGCGCCTATGTGAACTACGACTGCCCGCGCGACAGCGCGGATGTCCTGCTCGACACGCTCGCGAACATCCTCGCGCCGCGCTTCGCCAACGACGAATGCCTGCGTTCGTTCGACGGCGAGGAAGACCTCAGCAAGCGCATCGGCGATGACGCCCACTGGCTCGCCGACAGCCGCGCGCTCGTGCTCCCCTGTCGCCACGACGACGAGTGCAACGCGGTCATGGTTTTCTTCCGCGATCGGATGACGCCCTACCCCACCGACACGCACGGCGTGCTGGAGATCGTGGGCCGCCTGTTCGCCGAGCAGCTCGACCGCATCGTCCGCATCCACGGCCGCGCATTCACCAGCGACGAGGCCTGGCCCGACGACGATTGCGGCTCGGGCGGCATGGCCGCGTAAGCGGGACGATCCGACCTCAACTCTCGGTGTCGGTCCCGTCGTCCTCGTCGGGCAGCGCTTCGATCTCTTCGTCGTAGCCCTCGGTGAGGTCCACCTCGTAGAACTCTTCGGGGTCGATCTCCTCGACGCGCATCGTGACCTGCGCGCCCTCGGCGCGGCGACGCTGCGCCAACTCCGCCAGCGAGGGCCTGCGCCGGCCGCGGATCAGCAGCCGCACGGGGACTTCCTCGAACGGCAAGCGCTCGCGGACCTGATTGGTCAGGTAGCGCTCGTACTGAGGCGTGATCATCTCGGGGATGTTCACGACCAGCGCGATCGTGGGGGGCAATGTGCCGACCTGCGCCACATAGAGGAGTTTGAGACGCTTGCCCAGTTTGTGCTTCGGGCCGTGCGCTTCCACGATCTCGCGGAACACGCGGTTCAGTTCGCCCGTGGTCACGCGCACCTTGGCCTGCTCGAACAGGTCGAACGCGACCTCGACGGCGGACCACACATTGCCCGCCGCCTCGTGCTCGGTCGCGGCCAGTGCGCTGGTGAACACGATCGGGCATTGCGACAGCCCGATGAGTTCCTTGGCGATGTACTCGCCGTAATCCTCGCTCGTGACCTCGCGGCCGTGGCGGTTGGGCTGGCCCTCGGCCAGGTCCCACTTGTTGACGACGATCACGCACGGCTTGTACGCGCGCTGGACCTCGAGCGAAAGTTGCTTGTCCACCTTCGAGATCGGGAGCGTCGCGTCGATCATGAAGATCGCGACATCGCACCGCTCGATGGCGCCCTTGGCCCGGGAGTACGCGAACCATTCGATCTGGTCGGCCAGGCTCTTGCGCTTGCGAACGCCCGCGGTGTCGATGGCCACGAACGACTTGCCGTCGCGCTCGAAGCGCACATCCACGGTATCGCGCGTCGCCCCGGCGATTTCCGACACGATCACGCGGCTCTCGCCCGCCAGCGCGTTCACCAGCGTCGACTTGCCCGCGTTCCGCTTCCCGATGATCGCGAGTTTCATCTCGGCGTACTTGTTCGACGCGTGCGCCTCGTCGTTGCGCTCGGGGGGGAGCAGGTCGTAGAGACGCTCCAGGAAGTCGCGGCGTCGGTAGTTGCTCGCCGTCGAGATCACCAGCGGCTCGCCGAACCCCAGAGCCGCGGCCTCGAGGGCGTCGGCCTCCCAGCCCTCGCCGTCCACCTTGTTGGCCACGACCACGACCCGCTGATCCTCGTTGATCAGCCGGCTGGCGTCGGCCCCGGCCATGCCCTTGCGGTGGAAGGTCTTCTGGCGCAACATCCGCGCGATCTCGTAGTCCGCCGCCGTCGGGCCGGCCTGCGCGTCGATCACGAAGAGCACCAGATCGGCCCGGCGCAGGGCCTCGGCGATCTGGCTCTCGATGAGGTCGGTGAGCTTGCTCAGGTCCTGCCCGGCGTCGTCAAAGCGGGCGCCCTCGGCCGTATAGACGCCGTAACCGCCGGTATCGACGAACTCGACCAGGCGCGGCGGCCGTTCTGGCTCGCGCAGGTCGATGTCCACGACCGCCGAAACGCGGTCGCGCGTCACGCCCGGGGTCGGGTCGACGATCGACACCCGCTGGCGGGCCAGCAGGTTCAGGAGCGACGACTTGCCGACATTAGGACGGCCAACGATGGCGACTCGCGTGAGGGGCATAGCGGGGATCGTATGCATGCGCCGGGCGATCCCCCCGACTTCCCGAAAGAACCCTTCAGACACCCGCCGGGAGGAGCTGGCGGCTCGCCAGCGTCCGGTAGACCTCGCAGCGTTCCAGGAGCTCGGAATGGGTCCCGACATCGACCAGGCGGCCCTTGTCGAGCACCACGATCCGGTCGGCGTTGATGACCGTGCTCAGCCGGTGCGCGATCACGAAGGTCGTGCGGCCTTTCGAAAATTCGGAGATCGCCTCGGTGATCCTGGCCTCGCTGTCCGAGTCGATCATGCTGGTCGCTTCGTCGAGGAGCAGGATCGCCGGATCGCGCAGGATCGCCCGGGCGATGGCGATGCGCTGGCGCTGACCGCCCGAGAGCGTGACGCCCGCATCGCCCACATGCGTGTCGTAGCCGTCGGGCTTCTGCCTGATGAACTCGTCGGCGTGCGCTCGCGCTGCGGCGCGCTCGATCTGCTCGCGAGAGGCGCCGCGCACGCCGTACGCGATGTTGTCCGCGATCGTCCCGCGGAACAGCACAACCTCTTGGGTGACCACGCCGATCTGCCTGCGCAGGGAGCGCAGCCGGATCTCGGCGATGTTCTCGCCGTCGATGAGCACGCGGCCCGAATCGGGCTCGAACAGCCGGGGCAGGAGCGAGAGCAGCGTGGTCTTGCCCGAGCCGTTGGGCCCGACGATCGCGACGGTCTCGCCGTGCGCGACGCGCAGGGAGACATCGCGCAGCGCGGGCTCGCTGGCGTCGGGGTAGCGGACCGAGACGCCGTCGAACTCGACAGAGCGCGTATGCCGCGCGAGGTTCGGCGCGGGCATCGGGCGACGGACCTTCATCTTGCGGTACCCGCCGCGCGTGGGGATGGCGCACTCGGTGTCGGCGTCGACGAGTTCCGCGAGGCGTTCGGCGGCGGGCGCACTGCCCTGGATCTCCTGAACCATGCTCGTCACGGGCTTCAGCGATGAACCCGCGATGCCGAGCGACGCCAGCGCCACGACGAAGCGAGCGGGGTCGAGCGATCCGTCGATGATGAACTTCGCCGCAAGCAGCGCGGCGCCGGCGAGCGCGAACAGCGCGAGCGTCTCGGTGAGCGGGCTGGCGAGGGCCTTGGCCGTCCTCGCGCGGAGTTCCTGACGGACGAACTCGCGATCGACACGGCCGAAACGCCCGACCTCGTACCGCTCGTTGGTGTGCACCTTCACCACGCGCAGGCCTTGCAGGGTCTCGTTCGCGGCCGAGAGCATTCCCGCCTGGGCCCGCATCGCGCCGCGGGCGGCCTTCTTGATGCGCCGGCCCATCTGCTTGATGATCACGCCGATCACCAGGCCGAAAGGCGCGAGCACGATCGCGCGGGGCTCGATGACGATGCCCGCGATCAACGCCGCGCACCCCTTGAGCACCTGCGCTGGGGCTTTCCCCACGATGACAAGGAATCCGGCGCGGAGCCGGGTGGAGTCGTTCACGATGCGCGACACGAGGTCGCTGGCGTGGGCGCGGATCACGCCGCGCAGGGGCATGTTCACGGCGCCGCGGAACGCAGCGCGCCGCACGGACGAGCAGGCGCGGCTGGCCATCGTCTCGGCGCAGTAGGCGTGGACGAAGTTCGCGAACGCGCCGAACACGGTGAGCACGCACAGCCCGATGATGAGCCAAAGCACCGTCTCGAAGCGCCCGCCGGGCAGGCCCGCGATGAACCCGTCGGAGATCCTCGTGGCGATCCAGTCCGGCGCGCGGTCGCGGCCCTCGGTCGCGAGCTGGCGCAGGGATTTGGCGTCGTCGTCGAGGAGCTGCTTGACGACCGGGGTGATGGCCGTCAGCCCCGCCCCCAGCCCCAGCGCGGAGAACGCCACGGCGATGAACGCGGCGACGGCGTACCCGGGCGAACTGAACAGTTCGCGTGCGAAGCGCCAGAACGGGCTGCGGGATGTGGGCTTGCCTTTCGACACGGACGCGAAGTGTACGGGCGTCGGCCCCCGAGGGTCAGCCCCCGGTGTCAGGCCACGGGCGTGCGGGTCATGTCGGACCAGCATTCCCAGAAGTGCGGGAAGGTCTTGCGCACGCAGCCCGGATCGCGCACGAAGCAGTTGGGCCGCACGAGCCCGACCACGGCGAGCGACATCGCCATGCGGTGATCCCGGTAAGTGTCGAACTCGACCCGGGGCGCGGTGGCGGAGCGGTTAATCCCTCCGGGCGGAGGCGTGATGCGCAGGCCCTCGTCGCTCGTGCCGTCGTCTCTCGAATGCTCGAAGATCTCGACCGAGGCGCCGACCTTCTCCAGTTCGGTCTTGAGCGCGGCCAGCCGGTCGGACTCTTTCACGCGCAGGGTGCGCAGGCCGCGGATCGTGGTCGTGCCTTCCGCCAGCACCGCGAGGGCGGCGAGGGTCATGGCGGCGTCGGGCATGTCGGCCAGATCAACATCCACGCCGCGCAGGCGGTCGGGGGCCTTGAGTCGAAGGAACGTATGAATGAACGGGCGTTTGCGGATGAGACCTATCTTGTGCGTCTCGGACTTCCATTCGGTGCGCGCCCCCATCGCGCGGAGCACTTGGTGGAACTTCGTATCCCCTTGGAGCGAGTCCTCGGCGAGGTGTTCGATGCGCACGGTGCTTCCGGGTATGGCCGCGCCGGCGGCGAGGAAATAGGTGGCCGCGCTGGCGTCGGGCTCGATCGTGATCTCGAAGGGCGCAAGACCGGTTGTTCCTTCCGCCGGACGCACAACGAGGTCGTTGAGCGCATCGTTGCGCGAGACCTGCGCGCCGAGTCGTTCGAGGAGGCGGAGGGTCATGTCGATGTAGGGTTTGCTGGGCGGGTCGCCGTCGATGACGACGCGGATGCCGCCTTCTCCGGGGGTTTCCCCGATCCACGGGCCGATGAGCAGCAGCGCGCTGACGAACTGGCTGGACGCGGTGACGGGGAGGCGGACGAGTTTCGGCTCGCTGGACTCGCGCTGATCGCGGGGGATGGGGTGGACGCGGATGGGCGGGAACCCGGGTTTGCCGAGGTATTCCACGCGCGCGCCGAGTTGGCCGAGGGCGTCGGCGAGTTCGCCTATCGGGCGCTGGCGCATGCGTGCGTCGCCGTCGAGGGCTACAGGTGCGTCGGCAAGAGCGCAGGCGGCGGCGAGGAAGCGCATGGCGGTCCCCGCGCCGCGGATGTTGATGGGCTCGCGCAGAGGACGCGCTCGAAGTGTTCCGTCAGCACCACCGACGCGCCATACTTCCTTCCGCTTGATCGTGGTCCCGAGCGCTTCCAGCGCGTCGAACAGCACGAGCGTGTCGTCAGGAAGAATGCTTTCCTCGAAACAAACACCAAATTTGCCAATCCAAGAACCGATCCGAGATTCTCCGGAGCACAACGCGGCGAGCACGAGCGCGCGGTTCATAATGCTCTTGCTCGGCGGCAGCGCCCACTCGTTGTATTCGATGCCCGAGCCAACCCGGAGCGTCGGCAACGGGTACGGATCGGGCAACGAATCCGCTTGCACGCTCACGCCTCGGAACCCGCCCCGGGGGTGCGGAAGACCGCGACCACATCCTCCACGGGAACCACGAAGAGGCGGTTGTCGCCCTCGAAGTCCACGGGGATCACATGCTTGGGGTTGAAGAGCACCCGGTCGTACTGGCGGATGGGATAGTCGGCGTCGTTCTCGACCTGCAGGGACACGGCCACGACCCGGCCCGTCAGCGTGGGGATCTCGATTTTGTCGGGAAGGTGGAGGCCCGATTTGGTCTGCTTCTTGTCCTCGTCCTTGCGGATGAGCACGCGCAGGCCGATCGGTTCGACCACTTCCAGTTTCGCTGTCGATCGGGGTTGCGATTTCGCCATCGCGAACACTCTATGCGGGGCGGTCGCGGGCCGCGCCGTCCGGTATCCTGCACGCATGCGCGACCCGCTCGAACGGCTCCAATCGATGATCGTCGATGTCCCTGACTTCCCGAAGCCCGGGATCACCTTCAAGGACATCACCCCACTGCTCTCCAGCCCGCCCGGGCTGGCGCTGGCCGTCGAACTGATGGCCAACCCGTTCCGAGGGAAAGGGGTGGACATCGTGGTGGGCGCCGAGTCGCGCGGGTTCATCTTCGGGATCGCCGTCGCGCAGACGCTGTCGGCCGGGTTCGCGCCGATCCGCAAGCCGGGGAAACTCCCGCGCGCCAAGCGGTCGTGCTCGTACGACCTCGAGTACGGCAAGGACACGCTGGAGGTCCACGCCGACGCCGTGCGTCCGGGCCAGCGCGTGCTGCTCATCGACGACCTGATCGCCACGGGCGGCACGATGGGCGCATGCCTCGACCTCATCGAGGGGATGCGCGGCGACCTGGTCGGCGTGGCCGTGCTGATCGAACTGATGGCGCTGCAGGGCCGAGACAAACTCAACCTGGGCGACCGGCTCCACGCCGTGCTCCAGGTCTGACCTTCAGTTCGACTGCCCGAAGTTCGCGAGCGTGATGTTCAGGTCGGTGAAGTCCACAACGCCGTCGTTGTTCACATCACCCGGAACGATGCCGGGAAGGAAGCCCGACTGGCCGTACGAGCCGAGCACGGCGTTCAGGTCGGCGAAGTCCACGATCCCGTCGTTGTTGGCGTCGCCTTCAAGGAGCGGGTCGCATTCCTTCGAGGTGACGACGAGATTATCGACGCCGGCCTCGACGAGGGAGCCGCCGCCGCCGTCTTCCGCGATGAACCGAACGCGGGTCTCGGCGCTGCGCGGGATGTAGAGGTCGAGGAGGTACACGGCGCGGACCCAGCCGGTGAGCGGCTGCCCGATGCGCTCGGCGGTGACCCAGTTCCCCCCGTTGTCGGCGGAAAACTGAACGGTCAGCGAATCGTCGGCGTCGATCGTCCCGTCGAACCAGAGCGACACATTGACGCGCGATCGCGGCGCGCTGGCGTCGATCACGGGCGAGGTGAGCGTGGTCGCGCCGTTGTCGACATCGTTCGCGCCGTCGGAGCCGCCCGGGACTCCGTTGCCGGTGACGAAGGCGAGCGATCCGTCGTCGTCCGCGTCGGCGCCCGGGGCGTAGTTGGTGGACACGGGCGCGACGCGCTCCCACACGCCGGTGGTGGCGGTGTCGGTCAACGAACCGACGGTCCAGCCGGTGTCGGTCTCGAAGGTGTCGGTGTACCCGGTGATCGTGGTGTCGGCGACATCGGCGGGGAACTTCTCGTACGGCGCCGAGAGCGGCCAGCGGACCTCAAGCCCGTCGGTGGCCTCGACGGAGAAGAAGTAGTGGATCATCTCGCCGCAAGGCAGGGCCGGGAAGCGGCCGAGGAACTCGTCATTGCCCAGCGCTTCGAGCGGGATGGCGTGGAACTCGTTGGTGAACCCCGACCCCGGACGCGGGTGAATGTGGTAGGTCAGCGTGGCGGTGGCGGGGTCGATGACGCGGCCGTTCTGGCTGGTGATCCTGACCGTGACTTCTTGGCCGCGCGGCGAGACCTGGGTAGGCCGATCACCGACGAACTCGAACGCTGCGGGGCTGCCCCCGCTGATCGCGAGGGTGGGGTCAACCACGAACAGGCCGCGGTTGATGTCGCTGATGAGCACATTGCCGCTGGGGAAGTACGGGAAGACATTCCACGCGCCGTCGAAGGTGAGGGCGTCGTCGGCGGGGAAGGTGTCGATCCAGCCGACCTCGGTCGGGTTCACCGGATCGGTGCGGATGTCGAAGATGCGCATCCCGCTCTGGTAGTTCGCCTGATACACGAAGCCGTCGCGTATGTACAGGTTGTGGTCAATGGTGGTCAGACCCGTCGAGAACGAGCCCATGGTCGTCGGCGACTCGAGGTTCGAGACATCGAAGACGCGCGTCGTGGTCGTGGCGACCTCGCCCTCCACCTCGTCAAGTTCATCGTTCTGGAACAGGATCCGGCGCTCGACATCGACCCAGCCCTGATGGGAGTATGAGAGCCCGGGGTAGTTGATGCGCGTGAGTTGGGTCATGGCGGCGGGGTTGGTGACATCGACGATGTCAATGCCCTGCCTGGCCGCAAAGCAAAACGCGATGGTGCGCCCTTCCCACGGTCCGGGGTGGGGCCAGGTGACGACCTGCGCGTCGTGGATGTAGGAGGCGCCGCTGTACTGCCCGATGACGACGGGCGCGGCGGGGTTGCTGACATCGATGGCGACGAGCCCGTCGGTCGGCGCGTTGGCGCCCGCGAGGTAGATCGTCTCGCTCTCCTCGTGCGCGATGACATTGTGGGCCCATTCGATGCCCGAGCCGCGGAACTCGAGGGTCTTGGTCACGATGCCGTTGTCGATCTGGGTGAGGTCGTAGACCTGCAGACCGGTGTCGAAGCGGTCCTTGATGAAGTAGCAGGTCTCGCCGATGACCTTGGCGTCGGCCCAGAGACTCGAGCCGGCGCTCGGGAAGTTCTGGAGAATGACGGGGCTGGACGGGTTGGTGACCTCGATGAAGGACAGCCCGCCCGTGAAGGTCATGATGGCGTACTCGCGGCCGGTGGGGCTGGTGTAGCCCCAGCAGTCTGCGCCGTCGCCCATGTCGAAGGCCTGAAGGGGGAGGCGGCTCCGCATCGCGACTTCATGTGCCGGGTAAAACTCACCGCCCGCGGGGCCCGAGGGGCTGGAAGGGCCCTGATCGTGACGCCCGCCCGACTCGTCCGGGACCGGGATCGCGGACGCGGCCGAGGTCAGCAGACAGACCGCCGCGCCCAGGGCGATCGCGGGGGCGAGACGGGGAGAACGAACCGGGCTGGTGGGCATGAGGCACTCCTGAAGGGTCCGGGGAGGCAAGGACCCTGCGGACTCACACTACCGTACCGGAGGCGGAAGGCCAAGGGTTTGCTCGGGTGGAATACAGATTCCACCCGCCGATAAGCCCTTGCCGGCTCTTAGGACGCCATGGTGAAAACCACGATGTCGTACAGCGCGTGGGCGGCCACGACGATCCCGAACCCGCGGAACACGAAAATACCGCCCAGATACAGCCCCGCCAGCGTCAGGAAGGCGAAGCGCTGGGCGTCGAGACCCCCCGCTCCTCCCGAGAAGAACGCGGCGTCGTGATACAGCGCGAAAGCGACGGCGGAGAGCAGCACGGCGAAGAGCATCGCGGGCTTCGGTTTCATGCGCAGCAGGTCCGCCAGCACGAAATGGGCCGCCGCGATGCCAAAGAGCCGGAAGAGCAGTTCCTCGTACAGCCCGGCGCCGACGGCGAGGGTGAGCTTGGCCATCATCGGGACCTGGCTGATCCCCCCACCGCCCCCGGCGCCGCCCACCGCCGCCGCCGCGAGCGATTCGTTCGAGACCCGCTGAACCATCGCGCCGAGCACGAGCAGCGGCAGGGTCCACAGCGCGGATTCGATCGCCATCCCGCCCAGAACCGCCGGACGCAGCCGCCAGGGGTCCTTCGAAAGGATGTGCCACGCGAGGAGCACCACACCGAGCAGAATGCCGGGAAGGAACACGCTCGAAGCGCCGAACGCGCCCAGCACACGCGAGAGTTGTTCGTGCGCGCGGATCGTCTCGCCGCCCGCGACCGGATCGAGCAGGTAGACCGCGCTGCCGATCTCGTACGCGATCACCAGCGGGAGCAGGAAGACCAGCACATGCAGAGGCCGCTGGGACACCCACGCGTAGCGCCGCTCTCCCAAGGGGATGCGCGACGACACCGGCGCGGCGCGCGGCGACGAAGTCCCCCCGGTCCGGAGGGTCCGTGTCGAGGGCTGTCGGGGTGTGGCCGTTCCTTGCGCCATGCGGATCGCGTGGACCTTATCGGCCTTCGCGGGCGATTTCGCGCAACACTCGGTCCGTGCGCACAAAAGCGGAAAAGCCCGCGCTTCATGGCACGGGCCCGGCCGTTCTCTCTCTCATCGCATCGTGTGCGGCGCGAAACGCGCCACGCTGGCTGCGTGCGGTCGCTTAGGCCGCGGCCTTCTTGGCCTTCACTCGCGTGTTGAGGCGCGACTTGTAGCGTGCCGCAGTGTTCTTGTGGATCACGCCCTTCTGGGCCGTGCGATCGATGACCGCGCAGGCCTTCTTCAGCGCTTCCTGAGACTCGTCGATCCCGCCGTGCGCGACCTTCTCAAGCAGGTCCTTGATGGAGTCGCGCATCGCGCGCTTGCGCCAGCGATTGCGTGCGCGGGCCTGCTCGTTCTGACGGATGCGCTTCTTGGCGGAGGCTGAGTGAGCCATACAGGCAGGATCCTCTGCGACCGGGCGACGACAGTCGCGGCCGCATCAACTAGGGGTATTCGGGTCGTATCCACCCGCCGCACGGAGCCCAGATCCGCGTCGGCGTTGCTCACGGGACGGAAAGCCGCCCGTCGCGAGCCAGCAAGGATAGCCCCCCTCCCCGGTCGATCAAGCGGCCCGGCCCCTCGGGTGTTGACCGAATCTTCGCCCCGATCCCCCCGGTGCTTGCCACGCCCCGTACCCCCCGCATACCCTCCGGCTCGCCCGGGAGAATCTTCCCGGACGCCGCACTTTGCGGGCGTAGCTCAATTGGATAGAGCACCTGACTACGGATCAGGAGGTTAGGGGTTCGACTCCCTTCGCCCGTATTCCCTTCCGCAAGGCACCCATGACAACTGAAGCCCACCGGGCGAGCCCCGGCCGCCTGCGCCACTGAGCCGCTCGCGCGGTCGCTGTCTTAGCGGCAACCGACGCCGTAATTGCTCAGCACCTCGTTGAGATCAGCGAACCCGACCGCGCCGTCGTCGTTGACATCGCCGGGAAGGTTCGCGCCGGTCTGGCCGAACGCGCCGAGAACGGCGTTGAGGTCGGTGAAATTCACCACGCCGTCGCCGTTGGTGTCGCCGGGGCAGAACGCGGCACAACCGACATAGCGCGCGAGGTGGTCGTCACCCGAAGGGAAGGCCCCCCCTCCGACGAACAACCCGCTGAGCGCTCCGCCAGCGCTGGCCTGCGACGCGAAGCTGCCAACACCACCCTGAACATCCGTCATATCTACCGCCGACCACGCGGCTCCGTCCCACTTCGCAAGGTTGTTGACCGGAACGCCGTCGATCGAAAAGAACGCGCCGCCGATGTAGATCGCCGGACCGGAGCCGTCGTCGAAGACCGTCATATCAAGGACAAGGCCCTGCTCTGAAAGTGCACCCACGGTCGACCACGCGACGCCGTCCCACCGCAGGATTGCGCCCGGGTTCGACACATACAACGCCGCGCCTGCGCCGTCGTCGAACACCTGCATCGCGGTTGGGACGAACTGCCTGTCTCCGACGGGCGCCCATTCTGCGCCGTCCCACTTCGCGATGCCAGATACCTCAACATCGCCGGCCATGTGGAAGAACCCGCCGACATACAGCGCCGGGCCGGCGCCATCGTCGTAGGTTTCCATCACTGTGACGAGACCGAGTTGCGGGATTGGTTCAGTGAGCATGCCAATGCCCGCGCCGAGCGGAGACCATTCCGAACCGTCCCAGTTCGCAATGCTGCTCGCCTCAACGCCGCCGATCTCGGTGAATCTTCCCCCGACGAACAGCGAGGACGCGCCGTCGCCGTCGTCGTCGAAACTGGCAATCGCGCGCACCTCCGCACCACCTTGCGGCAGGGCTACTCCTCCCCCGACATCGCTCCACGCCGCGCCGTCCCACCGGAGAATGCTGACCGTCTCGACATTGCCCGCGCTGAGGGACCTGCCGCCGAGATACAGCGCCTGACCCGCGCCGTCGTTCCACGGCATCAAGGCGTAAATGCTCCCGGTGATTCCACCGCCAACATCGCTCCATGCGGAGCCGTCCCACCTCGCGAATTCGAGCGTCCGCCCATCGACAAACGGTCGACCCCCCACAGCGAAGAGCCGCGGCCCGGCGCCCTCGTCGAAGAAGGTCAAACCGCCGACGCCGCTCCCGAGGCCGTCACCAACGGTCGACCACGCCTCGCCGTCCCAGCGCGCGATGCCCCGCGCAATGATCGTGTCCGTGAGGATGCCGCCGTTGTTCCCGAGGAACAGCGACGGTCCATCGCCCTCGTCGAACACCGCGAGCCGCCCGCGCGGCGTGCGCGAATCGGGGAAAGGCGTAGCCCACGCGTTGCCGTCCCATCGAAAGATCTCGAGGAATCCGGTCACCGCGAACACCGCGCCGTCGTACTCGATCAACTGACGCACACTGGTGTTGATCCCCGCGCCCACCGCCGACCATTCCGCACCATTGAACTGCGCGATGTTCGCGACGCTCACGCCGCCCGCGTTGCTGAACTGGCCGCCGACGAAGAGCGTCTGCTGGCCGCCCTCTTCCTGTGTGTACATCGAGAACACGCTCGATCCGTTGCCAACCCCATCGCCCAGCGGCGCCCACGCGACACCGTCCCACGCGGCGACGGCCAACGCGGTAACGCCCCCGACACGCTGAAAGCCGCCCCCGATCACGAGCACGGGCCCCGCCCCGTCGTCAAAGACCGTCAGGGCGCGCACCGCACCTCCGATGGTGTTGACGCTCCCGCCGACCGCTGACCACTGCGCGCCGTCCCATTTCGCGAGGTTGCGCGCAGGCACGCCGCCCGCGACCGTGAAGTCTCCGCCGGCGTAGAGCGCGGGGCCGTTTCCGTCGTCGTACACGCACAGCGCACTGGCCGTAGGAATCGATCCCGTAAGCCCGTCGCCGAGCGCGCCCCACGACTCGCCGTCCCACTTCGCGATGTTGTTCACGGGCGCCCCGCCCGCCATGCTGAACAGGCCGGCGGCGTAGAGCGCAGGGCCGGAGCCATCATCGAACACCGCGAGCGCGTTGACTTGAATGCCGGGCGCTCCCCCCAGCCCTGACCCAAGCGGAGACCACGCCTCGCCGTCCCATCGCGCGATGTGGTTGACCTCGAATCCGCCGGCGACGGTGAGTCCGCCCGCGACATACAGCGCCGGCCCGTCGCCGTCGTCGAACACCGTGCCGACGGTGAACCCGCCGTCGATGCCGGACGCCGGCCCGAAGGTCGGGACCCACTCCGGCGCGCAGGGATCGCCTGCGACAGCGGGAACGGCGCCCGCGAAGCACACTGCAACGGCCACGACGCCTACGGCACGCTCGAACATTCTTCTGATTCGCATCGGAAACCCCTCGGCCCGGACAGGCCCATGAAATGGATATCAGCCCAGTACAACAACGATTTGGGCAAAAGCAAATACGAATCAGATTTTTTCGGTTCCGCCGGAATCGGTGGCCGGCCGAGATGAGCTGTGCCTACCGCGCGAACCAGATCACGCTGGCGCAGCCCAGCAGAATCATCGTCGCCACGAGCACCTTCGCCACCAGCACGAAACCGCCCTTCTTGGGCGAATCCCACGCCACGGCCTCGTCGGGCGAGCGGCCATACCCGGCGCCGAGTTCGTCGTCGAACAGATCGGTGGATTCGTCCTCTTCGTCGCCGAAACGCTCCATATCCGCCTCACAGGGCAGTTCGTTGTCGGGATCGAAGGGCTTTCCGTGTTGAGGTCCGGGGCAGCAGCTCATGCCTCAAGTGTAGCAAACCACGCGGGGATTCAGCGTCAGCGCACGCGCTCCATGTCCTTCTCGGCGCCCTTGAAGCCCTTCTCGCCCAGCGCGGGGATCGGCTTGGGCGCCTTGCGCGTGGGCTTCTCCTCGGGGCCGCACAGCACGACCCTGCGGATGTGCTCGACCGCCTCCTCGGGCGAATCGGTCACGAACATCAGGTCGATGTCGCCCGGGGAGATCGTTCCTTGCGCGATGAACCTGTCTCGCAGGAACCCGAGCATCGGCGCCCAGAACTCCTTCCCGATCAGCACGATCGGGAACCGCTGGATCTTCCCCGTCTGCACGAGCGTCGCGATCTCGAACAGTTCGTCGAGCGTGCCGAACCCCCCGGGCATAGCGACAAACGCGTACGAGTACTTCGCGAGCATCACCTTGCGCACGAAGAAATAGCGGAAATCCAGCGACATATCGAGGTACGGGTTGGGGTGCTGCTCGAACGGGAGTTCGATGTTGCACCCGACGGAGCGGCCGCCCGCCTTCCTTGCGCCGCGGTTCGCGGCCTCCATGATCCCCGGCCCGCCGCCCGTCATGACGGTGAAGCCCGCCTTCGCGAGCAACTCGCCGACCTCCACGCCGCGGATGTAATGCTCGTTGTCTTCGAGGAACCGCGCCGAACCGAACACGGTCACGCAAGGCCCGACGAAGTGCAGATGGCGGAACCCGTACACGAACTCCTTCGCGATGCGCAGGATCCGCATCGCCTCCTCGAGACGCGAACGCGGGCCTTCGAGGAACCGGTTATCGTCGTAGTTCGGGCGGATCGGCAGCCGCTCGGTCGCGAGGCCGTTGCGAGACGATGTGCTGTCCGTGCGCGGGGTGTCCATGTGCCGCAGTTATAGCAGCAGCGCGCCGGATGCGGCGGTCAGATCCCGCACGCCGTGCCGAAAGCCGCGAGCACGGCGTTCAGGTCCGCGAAGTTCACCGCGCCGTCGAGGTTCACATCCCCAACGAGTTCGGCGGGCGCGGATTGCAGGCCGAACTGCGCGAGCACGGCGTTCAGGTCCGCGAAGTTCACGACATTGTCGCTGTTGGTGTCGGCCGGACACGGGTCGTCGCCCCCGAGACCCTGCGCGTCGATGGAGCGCACATCGATGTCGATCCGCGTGAACGATGCCTGGAAGCAGAGCCCGTAGGCGGTGACATCGATGAAGTTCTCGGCGTCCCCGCCGACGGTCTGGATCTGGACGCCCCGGCGCGCGACACAGAACTCCTCGGTGATCACCGGGGTGTACGAGAGTTCACCTGTCAGCTGCACGACAACTTCGCGGATCAGCACGCTGATCGGCGTGCCGTCGGGGAGGGTGGTGTCGAGGCACTGGTTCACATCGATGCTCGCCTCCCAGCGCACGCGCGTCGGGGAAACCTCGGTCCCGACGAGGGTGACGGGGATCGACCCGGGGAATCCCAGGTTCAGGAGATCGATATCGACATTCAGCGTGCCGCGCGCCTTGGGCGCGCAGAACAGCGCGCCCTGCTCATCGGTGATGACCTCGTCGATCGTCGCGGCGCCCGTGCTGGTGATCGTCGCGCTGATCAGGTCGAACGACGCGTCCTGCCCGTCACGGAAGTCGCTCACCGGGCTGGCGAGCGCGGCAGCGCCAAGGGCGGAACACAGTGCGGCGGACGAAACGAGTGCACGGATCATGGGCGGACGCTCTCTTTCTCATCGCGGCGATCAGCCGCAGGTGTTTCCGAAGTTCGCGAGGATGATGTTGAGGTCGGTGAAGTTGACGATCTCGTCGCCGTTGACATCGCCGGCGATCCCCTGCCCGGTCATCCCGAAGTCGGCGAGGACGGTGTTCAGATCGGCGAAGTTCACGATGTTGTCGCCGTTGGTGTCGCCCGGGCACTCGGTCTCGGGCGGGACCCAGAGCGCCATGTACTGGGGGCGGCCTCCACCCGTGGGCGTCGCCGGCCCGACCTGATCGAGCGTCCCGTCGGGGTTGATCTTGTAGATGATCACGCCGACGGGCGACCCGCTGATGGAGGACTCGTCGGTGACATACACGAACTCGCCGTCGGTGACGACATCGCGGATGTCGCTCCCGATGACGATGTTCTGGATTGAAGGGAGCAGCGACCCGTCCGGGTTGACGGGCAGAACAGTCAGCGAATCGCTGACGACATTGCACACATAGAGGTATGTGCCGTCGGGATGGATCGTGAACTCCACGGCGCTGTTCGCGCCGGAGGGATACCCATCGTCGAAGAGAAGCGTGCCGTCGTTCTGGATGTCGTACTTCTGGATCACATTCTGCAGGCCGGTCGAGCCGTAGAGCACCGGCAGCTCGGGGTGCGCGACGAGCGCGAAGATCGTGACCGAGCCCTGCGGCGAACCGATGGGCGTCAGATCGCCCGTGCCCTGGTTGATCGAGAACGAATGCAGGTTCCCCGACCCAGAGCCGCTCACATAGACGAAGCGGCCATCGGGAGTCGATTCGGCGGCGGTGGGAAAGGTCCCGGCGAGTTCGCGATCGACTTCCTGCACGCGACCCATCGCGTTCACGAATGACGAGGTCACGCCGTCGAGGTCCACCGAAGGGATGATGATCCACCCGTCCGCGGTGACCTCCAGGGAGAGGTTGCCGTCGGGGTAGAGCGAAGGCGCCGCGGGCGTGCCGATCGAGCCGTCGGCGTTGAGGGGGAGCGCGTAGACCTCTTCGACGACATCATTGATGGTGCCGTTGATCACGATCGCGTATCGACCGTCCGGCGTGAGCGCGATCCCCTGGGGGTTGAATCCCGCGAGCGCGTTGCCAAGCGAGGAGAGCGTGCCGCTCGGATCGACCGCGAACGCGGCGACGGAGCCGGGGCTCCCGACATTGTTGGTGACATACAGGGAGCGGACGGTCGGCTGGGCGGACGCGACGCCGGCGCATGCCATAAGAACGACAGCGGTGAGTGTGCGCATGTTCTCTCCTCTCGCTCAAGCACATGCCGCGCTCCGCGCGGCGGTCGGTCGACCTGAAACGACGGACGCGGCGCGCCCCCTGCGCGCCGCGTCGTCGTTCTCTTCCTGCACTTGCAAGGTACAGGAAAGTCCGGGGATGGTCCACCGAATTCTCGGGAATCGTTCAGGTCGTCCCGCGGGCGTCGCCCTCATCCCCGGCCGGGGGCGGGGGTTGGGACGGCCTGGCCGACGGCGGCATGGGGATTCCCGGACCCGAGAAGGTCCCGCTTCCGAAGGGCATCGAGCCCCCCGCCGAGGCGGGTCTGGGAGACTGGGCAGGCCCACCGGCCGGGGCGCCGGCGCCCACCAGAGGCGAGCCGGGAGCGCCCGAGGGCTGCTGGCCTCGCTGCTGCATCGCCATGGCGGCCATCTGCTGCTGGATCGCGGCGGTCGGCGAGATCTTCATCTTGAAGACCTGCTCGCAGACCCGGTCGCGGACATGCCGGTTCATCTCGGTGAACTGCTTGGCGCCTTCGCGCTTGTACTCGATGCGCGGGTCCTGCTGGCTGAACGCGCGGAAGCCGATCGAATCGCGCAGCTGGTCCATCGAATAGAGGTGATCCTTCCACGACGAGTCGAGAGTCTCGACGAGGATGAGCCGCTCGAACTGCGCCAGTTCGCCGCGGATCGCCATCTCGGCGGCGCCGCGCAGCGCAGCCATGCGATCGTCGCCTTCGAGGTCCTTGATCCACGCGGGCATGCGCGCGCCGAAGCGCTCCTTGAGACGCTTCTCGACGACCTCGGGATCGCCGCCCTCGACGATCGACTCGATGGACTTGTCCATCTCACCGCTCTCGACGAACTTGCGAGACGCCGCAAGGACCTCTTCACGGATCTTGGGGGGCATGGTGCTGCGCACCTTGGCCTCGTCCCATCCCAGGTTGTACCGCTGGTTGGCCCAGCGCACGAGCCCGCTCAGCGCCTGATCCGGGTTGTAGCGCATCATGCCCATCGTCATGTCCATGATGAAGTCGACGGGGTATTCAATCTCGCGCTTGGTGTACGCCTCGCGGACCTTCTGGAGCAGGTACTCGGGCGCGGCCTCGCGCTTCTCGGGAGTGCCCCAGATCTCGTCGGGCTCGACCTTGATCTCGAACACGCCGTGCATCCACTTGCAGAGTTCGGAGGCGCCGTAGTCCTCGGCCGTGTACTGCCCGATGCCCGAGAGGTCCGCGTTGTCGACGCTGCGCTCGGCGGCCTCGAGGAGGAGTTCCTCGATCTGCTTGGCCTTCATGCCGCGCAGGTCGCTGGGCTTGAGCACGATGTCGAACTCGCGCTGCGCCCAGTTCGACAGCCCCTTGAGGTCGGCGATGGGGCTGGAAGGGTCGTCCTCAAGCACGGGCTCGCGCTCGACGGGGTCCTGACCCTCTTCCGTCGGATGGAGGTACTCGCCGAGCGTGACCGCGATCATCTGCTGGAACTCGTCCTTGGCGATCTTGCGGATGCGCATGTCCATCTCCTCCGCGTCGCGGCCGCGGAGCCGCTCGGGGGGGATGGAGCAGTTGAGCTGGCGGCGCGCGTATTCCGCCGCGCATTCGCCCGCGTACCCGACGGCAAGGTAGGTCTCGACGGAGTCTTCGACGGCGTCGCCGACATAGTCGAACACGAGATCCTTGACATCGCGTCCTTCGAGCACGCGCTGACGCGTGCCGTAGAAGGATTGACGCTGGTGCTCCATGACTTCGTCGTACTCGAGGATGTTCTTGCGGACCTGGAAGTTCCGCTCCTCGACCTTGCGCTGCGCCCGCTCGATGGACTTGGTGAGCCAGGGGTGCTCGATCGCGTCGCCCTCGCGCATGCCGAGGCGCGACAGCGCCTTCATGGTGGTCTCACCCGCGAACATCTTCATCAGGTCGTCTTCAAGGGAGACAAAGAATCGCGTTGAGCCGCGATCGCCCTGGCGGCCGGAGCGGCCGCGCAACTGGTTGTCGATGCGCCGGCTCTCGTGGCGCTCGGTGCCGATGACATGCAGGCCGCCGAGTTCCTCGATGGTGGTCGTCCACCCGATGTTGTGGATGGAGAAGCGGCCCTGCTCGTCGAGCGCTTCACGAAGTTCGCTGGCCGACGCCTTCTCGATCGCGGCGGGCTGCATCCAGGTGAACTTTCCGGCCCAGTGGCGCAGGAGGCGGAGTTCGAGGTCGTCGAAGGGCATCGACTTGGCTTCGTCCTTCGAGACGCCGATCTCGCGCGGGGCGATCTTGCGGAACACCAACTCGCGGACCTGCTCGTCGGGCATGTCGGTGGTCACCTCGCGCGGGGCGAGGTTCGTGCGCAGCCAGTGCTCGAGGATCGTCTCGCGAGAGATCTTCGCGAGTTTGATGTCCGTGCCGCGGCCGGCCATGTTGGTCGCGATCATCACGGCGCCGAGCGCGCCCGCGTCCTCGACGATGTTCGCCTCGCGCTCGTGCTGCTTCGCGTTGAGCACCTCGTGCTTCACATTGTGCTTCTGCGCGAGCATCTTGGCGAGCATCTCGCTCTTCTCGACGCTCGTCGTGCCCACGAGCACCGGGCGGCCGATGTCGTGGAAGTGCTTGATCTCCTCGACGATCGCCTCCCACTTGTCCTTCGCGCTGAGGTACACAACATCGTTGAAGTCCCGGCGGATGACGGGCAGGTTGGTCGGGATCGCGACGACATCCAGCGAGTAGATGTCGTGGAACTCCTGCGCCTCGGTGTCGGCCGTGCCGGTCATGCCCGCGAGACGCTCGTACATCTTGAAGAAGTTCTGGATCGTGATCGTCGCGACGGTCTGCGTCTCCTGCTTGATGGGGACGCCCTCCTTCGCCTCGACGGCCTGATGGAGCCCGTCGGACCACTGGCGGCCGATCATCGGGCGGCCGGTGAACGAGTCAACGATCACGATGCTGGGCTGGGTCTGCCCCGTCATGCGGTCGGGCACATCCATGATGACATAGTCGCGATCGAGCTGGTAGACGGCGTGCGCGCGGAGCGAGTTCTCGAGCAGGTGAGGGAGGTCGATGTTCTCGCCGACATAGAACGAGCCGAGGTCGGCGAGCTTCTGCGCTTCGAGCACGCCGTTGTTCGTGAGGTGGGCCTGCTTGCGGTCGATCTCGACCTCGTAGTACTGGGTGAACTTGTCGCGCTCACGCTCGAGGACGGGGAGCTGGGCCTGCGCGTCTTTCATCTTCTTCTGGAGTTCGGGGACGGCGGCGCGGTCGCGCGCGTTGCGGATGTCGCCCTCGACGCCCTTGATGCGCCGCTTGCAGGCCTCGACCTTCGCGTCGGCCTCGGCCCACGGCTTGTTCTTCTCGACGAGGTGACGCGCGAGCCGGTCGGCGAGTTCGTAACGCGGCTGATCCTCGTGCGCGGGGCCCGAGATGATCAGCGGCGTGCGCGCCTCGTCGATGAGCGTGCTGTCCACCTCGTCAACGATCGCGAACTGGCGGCGGCGCTGGACCTGCTGGTCAACGCTGCGCTTCATGTTGTCGCGCAGGTAGTCGAAGCCGAACTCGGCGGTCGTGCCGTACACCACATCGCACGCGTACATGCGGGCCTTCTCGGATTCGTCCTGCATGTGCTGGGGGTGGATGGCACCGACGGTGAGACCCAGCCCTCGGAAGAACGGGAAGGTCCAGTCGCGGTCGCGCTGGACGAGGTAGTCGTTGACGGTGACGACATGGACGCGCTGGCCCTCGATGCACGCCAGATACGCGGCCAGCGGCGCGACGATGGTCTTGCCCTCACCCGTCTTCATCTCGGCGATCTTGCCCTGGCTGAGCACCATGGCGCCGATCAACTGCACATCGAAAGGCCGCGAGCGGAACGGGGGCTTGCTCTCGGGGAGCATCGCCCGGACCGCCTCGTACAGCGCGGGCGGGAACTCCACGAACTCCCACGGCTCGATCGGCCGCGTGTTGCCCAGGAATTCGCCCTCGGGCGCGACCGGCTCCATGCTCGCGACCTTGGCCTTCACTTCCTCCAGCAGCCGACGGCCCTCGGAGGAGAGTTTCGACTCGTCGAACTGCGCCGCGAATCGCGGGTTGAGGATGTTGCGGATGCCGACATGACGATCCATCGCCTCGCGGGCGACGGCGAAGGCCTCGTCCATGACCTCGGTGGCGCGCGTGCCGGCTTCGACTCTGGCGCGGAGTTCGGCGGTCTTCTGCTTCAGTTGCGCGTCGGTCAGGGTGCGCATCTGGGACTCGAACGAGCCGATGGCCTCGACATGCTGCATGTAGCGCTTCACGAAGCGCTCGTTGCGCGATCCGAAGATCAGCTTGAGGACGGGGCCGATGACGGGGATGTCAGCGTTGGTGCGTGTAGCCATAACGGTCGATTCTGCTTTCGGAAAGGATCGGGAACGCGCGACGGGGTGAGTCGGAGCGCCGGGCGCCGCCGGAACAGCGGGCGCGGGCGTTCGCGCGTCACGGGTGCGCGAGCGGGATTCGGATGGGTGTCTGTCGAGGGACGCGGCCTGCGCGGTGTGCGCTCAGGCGCGGACCGGGGGCGGGAGCCCCAGCAGGCCGCTGCGCGTCATTCCGTCGGTGGGACGGGCGTGCGACTCGGCGCCGACGATGCCGACAACCAGCGCGCGGCGGGTGTGCCGGTGCAGCGCGGGCAGTTCGCGATCGTTGTGCACGCCCGCGAGGCGGGACTCGCACGCGACGGCCCGGGCCGCACGGAGCCCCTCGGCGCGGCTGGTGATGGCCGCCCCCCAGGCGCTCAGCGCAGGGTCGATGACCGCGGCGCCGCTGACACCGCACAGAACCAGCATGAGGAACGCGAGGGTCGCGCCCCCGGCCCCTCCGACGAACACACGGGCCGCGCGGGGCGGCCGGGAAGCGTCAATGGTGGTGCTGTGCGGGTTCACTGGCGTGGTAGTCTAGATTGCTCGCTGTGGCCGCGACGGATATCCCGGCGGGGACTCCTCCACACACCATCGACCCCCTCGCGGTGGCGATCCACCGAACATCGCCCGATTCCCCCCCCGGAGCACGCCCGATGCGCTTCCTCGAACGCGACACGACCGACTCGACGATGCTCGACGCGCGGCGGGCGATCGAGCACGGGCCGCTCCGTGAACTGACCTCATTCATGGCCAAGGAACAGACGGGCGGCGTGGGCCGCTTCGGGCGCGCCTGGAGCAGCCCGAAGGGCGGGCTGTGGATGACGCTCGCGATGCCCGTCGAGCCGGAGGCGCTGCCCGCGATGCTCGAGGGATTGGGGCTTCGCATCGGCGTGGCGGCGATGGAGACGATCGAACAGGCCTGCCGCACGCTGGCGGCGGAACTGGGCGGGAGCGATTCCGGGCCGTCGCCGAAGTCGCCGCGCGTGACGCTCAAGTGGCCCAACGATGTGCTGCTCAACGGGAAGAAGGTCGCGGGCGTGCTGGTGGAGGTGTTCCGCGCGCACGAGAAGCCGCATGTGCTGATCGGCGTGGGCGTGAACGCGAACTTCTCGACGCGCGACCTGCCCGAGGACCTCCGCAGTCGCGCGACGACGATCCAGGCGGAACTCGGCGCGCCGGTGGGATTGCACTCGTTGCACGATCAACTCGCCCGAGCGCTGTTCCTGGCGGCGTCGCGCAGCGGGGTTCCCGCCAAAACGCTCGCGCGGGGCCGCGATTCGCTGGCGGGAGTGGGCGAAGCGGTGAAGATCGCCGTCGCGAACGGGTCGCCGATCGAGGGGACGCTGCTCGGGCTGTCGGACGCGGGGAACCCGCTGGTGATGACCGATCGGGGCGAGGTCGAGGCGCCCTCGGGGAGTGAGATGGCGGGGTGAGGCGCCCTAAAGAATCTCACCGGCATGCGCTTCCTTTGCGTAGTCTCGGAGAGATCTAGGCTGCTTGGGAAGCACGAAGTATCGGTCGATCATCGCGCGCACGCGCTTTGGATGTCCGTCGATGAGATGTCCGAGACCATGAAGAGCGCTGCGCTTGCAGGTCGCGGTCCTGCATCGGAAGAGTCCGGCTTCAAGAACCTCGAAGGTAGGATCGATGAGGTACGGATGTCGCTCCGGAGATATGGCCGGACATTCGATGCCGTCCATGTCCCAGATCATAAATACAGCGATATCCAGCTTAGAGTCGAGATCGTCGTCGGGTTTTGCACCGCGAGCGTTACAGACCCGGTCGAAAAGCCCTGTGTACATCATCGCGATAGATTGCATGATGCGGATCTGCAACTCTTTTGGCACATCGGCCGAAAACCACTGATGTGGGTACTCGGAAGTTCTGCCGAAGATGAACCAGACGCCGTCTGCGATCTGCTGATCCGTGTACTCGTCAGCGATAAAGGAAGGCGACAAAAACAGGCGCAACGAGTACTCGGCGAGCGTCGGATCGGGAATGCTCAGGAATCGCTTGCAACGGTCCTCCCCGAGTGGCGAATCGTCGGCGTGGAAATCTGCATGTCCCTGCGTGAAGCAGTAGGTGACCCATTCGTCGAAGGTGGGGATGGAGTCGGGGGTCATGCGTGATCCGGAATCGGGGTATTGCGATTGTTGGTCGTTTTGCGTGGCGCCCGCTTCGCGTGCACCACGGCACCCAATCATGTCTACTCCCCGCTCCCTCGCCCGCTCAGTGCACGAGGATGATCGGTGCGTCGACCTTGCGGAGCACCTTGGGCGCGGTCGAGCCGAAGAGGAGTTCCGCGAGCCAGGATTCGCCGTAGGCCCCGATGACCACGAGGGCGCCCTCGGCCTGCTCGGCGAGGGCGTGGGTGATGGCCGAGGCACAATCGTCCTTCGTGAGCGAAGGCACGACGCGCACCTCCCCGTGCTCCGGGGGGAGGGCGGCCTCGGCCCGCTGGGCGGATTCCTCGGCGGTCAGGCCGTCGCACGGGAGGGCCACGACCTCGAGGGGCCACCCAAGCCCGTATGCAAGATCGGAAGCATATACGATCGCTCGCTTGCACTCGCTCGTGCCGTCGTACACCGTCACGATCCGCGCGAGCGGGTTGTGGCCCTCGCTGACCACCAGCGCGGGGCATGGCGAGCGGCGCACAAGGGCCCGGGTCGCGCTCCCGACGCCTGATTCGCGGAAACGCCCCTTCTTGCCCAGCGCGATGATGTCATCCGCGTTGGCCAGTTCGACGAGCACATCCAACAGCGCGCCGTCCTCGATCGTGGCCGAGAACTCCACGCCGCGCTCGGCGGCACGCTTGCCGAGCCGCTCGAACGCCTCCTCGGCCCACTCGCGCTGCTCGTCGAAATTCGAGGGAAAGTTCGGCAGGGGCGTCGGATCGATGGCCACCATCGGATCGGCCAGCACGGGGGGAGGCGCGACCGGCTCGAGCGTGTAGAGCGCCCGCAGCGGCCTCCTGAGAGCCGCCGCCAGCCCGAGCGAGTGCTCGAACGCCGCCCGGGAAAGGGCCGAGCCGTCATATGCAACGATGATGCGACCGATCATTCGAGAACCTCCGCTGTCACTGGCGTACGGCGGCAGGATACCGCAAGCCGTCGTCCACGCCCGGCTCCCGCGGAGCCGGACATATCGGCAATTCAGAATCCGATGCATATGCAAAATTCATCGCGCGAAGTGGGTTGATTTTCCCCGCACGGTCAGGCATACTGATGGTGCCCCCGGAAGGGCGGCGTGATTGCCTCTGGCGATCCGCCGCCTTTTTTCATTTCGTGACGATCGCACCCGCGAGCCCCCTCGCACGAACCACCGATCGCACGATGACCACCCTCAGCACACCCGAACTCGCACTCACCTCGCTGCTCGCGCTTGTCTCAATTGTGTGGCTCTTTCTCACGATTGCCACACTTCTGGGTCTGCGCTCGATGCGCGAAGCGCCGCGCGAACCGGACAACGCGAACGACGAGCCGTCGTGCTCGATCATCTTCGCGGCGCGCGACGAGGCGCAGCGCATCGAGCAGACTGTCCGCCGCGCCCTCGCGCAGCGCGGCGTGCGCCTCCAGGTAATCGCCGTAGACGACCGCTCCTCCGACGACACACCCGCGATCCTCGCGCGACTCGCCGAGGAGAACGACCGCTTCGTG
Source organism: uncultured Phycisphaeraceae bacterium (assembly GCA_965369025.1). Lineage (GTDB taxonomy): Bacteria > Planctomycetota > Phycisphaerae > Phycisphaerales > UBA1924 > JAHBXC01. The sequence continues at coordinate 384,133 of CBDUPB010000001.1, forward strand.
TCCGTGCGCATCGACACCCTCCCCGACGGATGGCTCGGCAAGTGCCACGCACTCCACGAGGGCGCCAAGCGCGCGACGGGCGAGTGGCTGCTGTTCATCGACGCCGACACCTGGCTCGAACCGGGCGCCGCCTCGGCGGGGATCGCGCTCGCGCAGCGCCACCAAGCCGGGCATGTGTGCCTCGCGCCGGCGATGGCCTCCACCACGCTCCCGGGGCGCGCCACGCTGATCGCCGGGACATGCCTCCTCGCCGTGCGCGCGCTGGGCGTGCATTCTCGACACTTCCCGGGATACATGGGCGTCGGCGCGTACAACCTCATCGATGCGCACGCCTACCGCTCGTTCGGCGGGCACGAACCCCTCCGCATGGACATCCTCGACGATGTGCGTCTCGCGCTGCTCGCCAACCGCGCCGGGGCGCGCACCAGAACCGCCTTCGCTCCCGAACTCGTCGAGGTCGAGTGGGCGGGATCGGCGCGCGGGTTCATCCGCCTTCTCGCGAAGAACGCGTTCGCCACCCAGCGCTACTCCGCCGTGATGACCACGCTGTTCGCCATCGCCGCCACGCTCTCGCTCCTCGCGCCCATCGCGTCGGTCCTGATCGCGTTCCTCGCAGAGAGCCCGATCCTGCGCGGCGCAGCGCTCGCATGCATCGCCGCGCACCTCGCGGGGGTCGTCCCCGCTTCGCTCATCGCGCGGCGATTCAAGTGGGGCATCGTCGGCGCCGTCCTCGCGCCCTTCGGATACTGGGTCGTGCTCCTCGCGGGCGTGAACTCGGCCGTCCGCACGATCCGCGCCGGGGGCGTCTCGTGGCGCGAGACCTTCTACCCCATCGCCGACCTGCGGAAGGGTCTTGTTCGCTGATCGAACCGGCGGGTGCCGCGAAATCGCGTAGTTATCCGTCACACCGCCCCGCTGGGTTGACCGACGCAATACCTTGGAGCGACCGTCGTTCACCGGTCGAGGGTCCATGCCGCGCAACGCCAAACCCAACCTGAGCCCGATCGCACCCGAGGACTTCGGCCCCGCGCAGGCCGCCGCGCTGCTCCGTCGCGCGGGATTCGGCGGCGCGCCCGAGCAGGCCGAGGCGCTCGCGCAGTTCGGCCCGACGCGCGCCGTCGATCTCCTCGTGAACTACGGGCAGGTCCGCGACCCCTCGCCGACCTCGGCCGACCTCTTCGACGGCGAACTCGTCCGTGAACCCACCGAGAACGACCGCCGCGCCATCGCGCAGGCCCGCGCGCGGCGCGACGAGAACGCCCTGGCGCGCCTGCGCCTCGAACGAGAGCAGATGGAGCGCAGAGATCGCGCCCAGATCGTCGATGTCCAGCGCTGGTGGCTCACACGCATGATCGAGTCGCCGCGCCCCCTGGAAGAGAAGATGACGCTCTTCTGGCACGGCCACTTCGCGACCAGCCAGCGGAAGGTGGAGAACTCCTACCACATGTTCGCGCAGAACCGCGCGTTCCGCACGCACGCGCTCGGGCCGTTCTCCGATCTGCTCCGCGCGATGATCCGCGATCCCGCGATGCTCGCGTGGCTCGACAACCACACCAGTGTCGCCGACTCGCCCAACGAGAACCTCGCCCGCGAAATCATGGAGCTGTTCGCCCTCGGTCCGGGCGAGTACAGCGAGGCCGACATCAAGGAGGGCGCCCGCGCGCTCACGGGATACTCGTTCAACAACAACGAGTTCGTCTTCCGCGACGGTTGGCACGACAACAACCCGAAGACCATCCTCGGCTCGCGCGGCCGGTTCACGGGCGACGATTTCGTCGAACTCATCCTCCGCAAGCCGGCCTGCGCATCGTTCATCGCGCACAAGCTGTACCGCTTCTTCGTCGACGCCGACGCGCCCGAATCGCTCGACGAGTCAACGCCCGACGCCCGCGCCGTCGTGGCGCAGATGGCCACCGACATCCGCCGCGCGAACTACGACCTCACCCCCGCGCTCACGCGGCTCTTCCTCTCCGAATACTTCTACGACGCCTGCGCCCGTTCCACGCACATCAAGGCGCCCATCGACCTGGTGATCGGCTCGATCCGCACCCTGCGCACGCCCACGCGCAACCTGGGGGTGCTCATCGACGCCCTCGCGCGCATGGGGCAGGACATCTACTTCCCCCCCACCGTCGCGGGCTGGGCCGGCGGCCGCTCGTGGATCAACACCGCCACCCTGCTCACACGCCAGAACACGCTCGTCTACCTGCTCACAGGCGTCACGCCTCAATCGGCGCGCGACTGGATGCCCCCCCCGGCGGACTCGCGCGACTACGACGCGCTCGGCGCGCTCCCGTTCCTCAAAGACCCGCGCACGCCGCGCGACCTCGCCGCCGTTTCAACGCGTTCGCTCCTCGCCGTCGAATCGCCCGCCGCCGTTGATCACCTCACCGTGTGGGCTTCCGAGCACTTTGAGGTCAAGGCGGCCGCCCCCCTGCCGCGCAGGATCACGCAGGACGACGCCGTCGCGCTGCTCATCGCCCTCACCGCGCTGCCGGAGTTCCAGTTGTGCTGAAGGACCCGACGCCATGAACATGCACCTGCCCGATCCGTTCACCCGCCGCGCGTTCCTCACGAAGGGCCTCGTCCTCGCGTCCGCCGCGAGCAGTCTGCCGGGATTCCTCGAGAACTCCGCGCTCGCGATGGCGCAGGCGACCGACGCCCTCCGTTCGCGCCCGGGCGTGCCCGACGAGCGCATCCTCGTCGTCGTGCAACTCTCGGGCGGCAACGACGGCCTCAACACCGTGATCCCCTACTCCGACCGCGCGTACCACAACGCGCGCCCCGGCATCCGCGTCGGCGAGCGCGAAGCCCTCGCCCTCAACGAGCAGGTCGGGCTTCACCCGCGGCTCACCGGGCTCAAGCAACTCCACGACGACGGCATGCTCTCCATCGTGCAGGGCGTCGGCTACCCAAACCCCAACCGCTCGCACTTCGTGTCGATGGACATCTGGCACACCGCCGACCCCTCCGCCACCGGCCCGGGATGGCTCGGCCGCTATGTGGACAGCGAGTGCTCCGGCGCACGCCCGCGCAACGGCGACGCCCCCAAACAACAAGGCCCCGCGATCGCGCTGGGCGGCGAATCACCCCTCGCGCTGCGCGGCAAGCAGACCCAGCCCGTCGCCTTCGAATCGCCCGAACTCTTCCGCTGGACCGGCGAGTCGCTCGGCCACGAGCACCCTCTGCCGGCGGGAGATGGTGGCGCGCAAAGCACGCCGGGTGAGGGCGCGCCAGCCAATGCCACCGACAACTCCGCGCTCGCGTTCCTCACGCGCACCACGCTCGACGCGCAGGTCTCGTCCGACGCGATCCGCAAGGCCGCCCGCGCCGCGCCGCTCACGAGCTGGCCGCGTTCGGGACTCGCGCAGCAGTTGCAGCTCGTCAGCGCGATGATCGCCGCCGGTCTGCCCACGCGCGTCTACTACACCTCGATGGGCGGGTTCGACACCCACGCGCAGCAGGGCGGGTCCAACGGCCGCCACGCGCAGCTCATGCAACAGCTCGGGGACTCGCTCGCCGCGTTCTACGCCGAGCTCAAGGCCCAGCGCAACGACGCCCGCGTGCTCACGATGTGCTTCTCCGAGTTCGGGCGCCGGGTCTCCCAGAACGCGTCCAACGGCACCGACCACGGCGCCGCCGCCCCGGTCTTCCTCGCCGGGCCCATGGTCCGCCCGGGCGTGCTCAACGCCCACCCCTCGCTCACCAACCTCGACGACGGCGATCTCCGCTACGCGGTCGATTTCCGCTCCGTCTACGCGGGCGTGCTGGCGGACTGGATGAAGGCCGACCCCAACGCGATCCTCGGCAAGCGATTCCGCAAGGCAGAGTTGATTCGGAAGATGTGATCAGGGTTGCTTCGGAAGCGAGTCGATCGACAACTTCACCTTGTCGACCATGTGTTTTGCGCCCAGTTGTTGGAATATGTCACGTGCGCGACACCAAAGTTCATTTGCACCATCAAAGTCCTTGCGCGTCTTCTGTATCTTTCCGAGGTTACCGCAGCTGCTCGCAATGCCCTCGAGCCTACCCAAACGCTCGTCGATCTCCAACGCTCTGCGATGCATCACCTCCGCGCCGTCGAGATCGCCGCGCATCTGCAGTACGAGCCCGAGGCCGCTGTAATTGCTCGCCATGCCTTCTGGTAGGTCTAGACGCTCGTTGATCTCCAGCGCCTTGCGATGCATCGCCTCCGCACCGTCGAGGTCGCCTCGCGCCTGCAGAAGAACCCCAAGGTTGCCGTAGTCACTGGCTATGCCTTCCGGTCGACCAAGACGCTGCTCAATCTCCAGTGCCTTGCGGTGCATCCCCTCCGCGCCGTCGAGATCGCCGCGCATCTGCAGTACGACACCAAGGTTGCCGTAGCTATTAGCCATGCCCTCCGACCTGCCAAGACGCTCATCGATCTCTAGCGCCTTACGATACATAGCTTCCGCGCCGTCGAGATCCCCACGCGTCTTTAGTACGTTCCCGAGGCTGCCGTAGTCACAGGCGATGCCTTCAGACCGACCCAGACGCTCCTCGATCTCCAGCGCTTGGCGATGCATCGCCTCTGCGCCGTCGAGGTCACCGCGCAGCTGGAGGACGATCCCGAGGTTGCCAAACGTAGTCGCAATGCCCTCCGGCTGTTTCAGACGCTCGTAGACTTCCAGCGCTGTGCGATACATCGCCTCAGCGATTTCGAGGTCGCCACGTGAGACAAGCAGATTTCCACGAATCATTGATACATAGGCTAATCCAGATTGATCTCCGGATCTCGTCGCAATCTTCTGAGCCTCGACGCACATTACCTCCGCTTGCTGCAGTCGCCCAACGCGATGAAGAAACTTCGCATAGGCTAGCAAAGTCTCAACACTCGGTTTTGAGAGGATAGCACGCGAGAATTCTGTTTCGGCTTCAACAGTCTTTCCTTGATCAGCGAGCGACAACCCTTTCCTGATAATGTCCTCGAGTTCCGGAGAATGAGATAGACGATCAAGCTCGATGCTCACCGATTGAGTCTGGTTTGGTTGCGCGGAGGGGATCGGACCGCCCGCTGGCGGATGTGGCTTGTCACCCTCCTCTTCACCAGGAGCTGAGGCCCACCGGCGCAACTGCTTGAGCAACGCTACCTCAAACTCACCAACGGTGTCGAACGTGCCGTAAAGAAGTGAGCGTTCATCCTCAAGTTTTTTCTTGAATTCCAACACTTTGCGGAGTTGTGGCCCGGGGTCTGTTTGTCGTCGAGCGTCAAGACCTTTGAACAAGACGACGATTTCCCGCATGGATTGTTGGGCGTTGGGGATCGCTGCCCTTGCGAGTTCAAACTCTTCTTCTGTCCCTGATGTCCATTCATCATCGCCACCCGGAGGCGTCCCCCAGCGGTCCCACAGAACAAGTACGAGGTAATCGCATTTAGATAAGTCTTTGTTGATCAGGCTCTGCGGCCTGCCCATGCCGGGCAGGGTGTCCTCCCATCCGATGGGATGAAACGAGAATCCCCGTTCAAGTGAATGCTCGTGGTTCCAGTCGCGCAAGGTTTGACAAAACTGCTTGCGAACATCCTCAAGCCCGCCCGGCGAAGCGATGAAGACTCGGTGTGCTCGAATGTTCTGCGGCATGTAAGCCCTTCGGGTGATACTCGGTGTTGGCCCTCCAGCATACCCCACCCGGCAAGCCCCCGAACAACCTTGGCGGCCGGCGTTGGCCTACTGGCCCAACCCGGCCTTGCGCCCCTACGCTCTCCCCTTGCGCACAGACCAGCGAACCGTCCTCACGATCGGCAACTTCGACGGCGTCCACGCCGGGCATATCGCCTTGCTCGAGCGGGCCCGCGCGATCGCCGACGCCCACGACGAGCGGCCACGCGTCGTCGCCCTCGCGTTCTCCCCCCACCCGCTCAGCGTGCTGGCGCCGGGCCGCGAACCCGCGACGCTCACGACCTTCGAGACCCGCGAGCGGTTGCTCCTCGCGGAGGCCGCGGACGCGGTCATGCGGCTCGACCCGACGACGGGCCTCCTCGAACACACCGCCGAGGAGTTCGTCGACACCCTCCTGCGCGATTTCGCGCCCGTCGCGATCGTCGAGGGCGCCGACTTCCACTTCGGCAAGGCGCGCCGGGGCAACATCGACACGCTCCGTGCGCTGGGCGAGCGTCACTCCTTCGCCGTTGAGGTCGTCCCGCCAGTGACCGTGCGCATCGCCGACTCGCGCGAGGTTCCCGCGAGCAGCACGCTGGCGCGTTGGATGATCTCCCACGGCCGCGTCGCCGACGCCGCCGCCGTGCTCACGCGGCCGTACTTCATCACCGGTGAGGTCGTGCGCGGCGCCCGCCGCGGCCGCGAACTCGGCGTGCCGACCGCGAACATCAATACGCCGTGCCTGCCTCCGGGCGAGGGCGTGTACGCTGGCCGCGCAACACTGCCCGACGGATCGATCTTCCCCGCCGCCATCAGCGTGGGCACGAACCCGACCTTCGGCGAGCACCAACTCTCCGTCGAGGCGCACATACTCGATTGGTCGGGCTTCCCCGACGAAACGCGTGAGTACGGCTGGCCGATCGAACTGACCTTCGACTCCTGGCTGCGCGACCAACTCCGTTTCGAGTCCATCGACGCCCTCAAAGACCAGATGTGGCGCGACATCGACCGTGCACGCGCGATCACCACACCACTCATCCATTCCGGAGCCCGCGCATGAGCACGGACGCCACCCCGTACACCAACAACTCCACGCCCCACAAGATCGTCGAACGCCTCCGCCACGCGAAGAGCGTCTTCGTCATCACCCACCGCAAGGCCGACGGCGACGCGCTCGGCTCCACGCTCGGGCTCGTGCGCACGCTCCGCCACCTCGACCACGACGCGCTCGCCATCTTCCCCGGCCCGTGGATCGAGGTCTTCAACCCGCTGCTCCGCGAAACACCTCGCTCGCACATCAACGAGGGCGAAGACCCCTCCGAGAAACTGCATAACCGCGAGCCCGACGCCATCGTCCTTGTCGACACCGGATCGCGTCAGCAACTCGGCGCGCTGTGCCCGTGGGTCGAAGCGCGCGCCGACCGCACCATCATCATCGACCACCACGCCTCCGGCGACGAACACCTGGGCGACACTCGCTGGATCGATCCGCCCGCCGCCGCCGCCGCAGAGATGGTCGCCCAGGTCTGCACGGAACTCATGCGCGTGGATTCGCCCTCGCGCCTGCCGCTCGATGTCGCCGAACCGCTCTACCTGGGCATCGCCACCGACACCGGATGGTTCCGCTACAGCAACACGCGGAGCAGCACGATGCGCCTCGCCGCCGACCTGCTCGACGCGGGCGTCGATCACAACCGGCTCATGCGCCTCAGCGAGCAGTCCGACCCGCCCCAGCGCGTCATGCTCCTCGCCCGCGCGCTCTCGTCCCTGCGCCTCGACGACAACAAGCAGATCGCCACCCTCGTGATCCGGCGCTCAGACCTGCAGGAACTCGGCCTCGAGAACTCCGATTCGGGCGCCATCAACGACCGCATCCTCTCGGTCGCCACCGTCCGAGCCACGGCCATCATCACCGAGATCGACGCGAACTCCAGCAAGGCCTCCCTGCGCAGCAAGCCGCCCCTCCACGACAACGAGCGCGATGTCGATGTCAATGTCGTCGCCCAGACCTTCGGCGGCGGGGGGCACCGTCGCGCCGCGGGCGCACGCGTCGAACTCCCCGTTGATCAGGCGCGCGACGCCATCGTCAACGCCATCGCCGAACAGCTCAAGTGAAGAAGAAACCACTCACACCCGCGCAGATCCGCAGGAAGCCAGGGGGCGGCGCCGCCGGACCCGCGCAGCAGAAACCCCGCTACACCAAGCCCCCGATCTCCGTCTTCACGACGACGCTCTGGGAATACCCATCCCAGCACCACGACGCCGACGACGCGCCGGGAAAGAAGTACACCGGCGCGACCCCGTCGTGGGTCATCTGGCAACTCCTCCAGCGCTACACGCGTGAGGGCGACCTCGTCATCGACCCGTTCGCGGGCAGCGGCACCACCATCGATGTCTCACTCGCGAACTCGCGCCGCTCGCTCGGGTACGACCTCAACCCCGACTCCCAGCGACCCGGCTTGATCTTCCGCGCCGACGCGCGCGAACTCCCGCTCGAACACGAGACAGCGGACTTCGTGTTCATGGACCCGCCCTACTCGACGCACATCGACTACAGCGACGACCCTCGCTGCATCGGTCGACTCGACGCGGGTGCGCCGAGCGAACAGGGCGACATCGGCGCCAACTACTACCACGCGATGGACAAGGTTTTTGAAGAGGCGCACCGAGTCCTCAAGCCCGGTCGATACCTCGCCGTCTACATCTCGGATTCCTACAAGAAGCGCTCGCCCAACTCCCCCGCCGCCGACTTCATGCCCATCGGTTTCGAACTCTTCGCGCTGCTCCGCAAGCGCTTCAAGCCCGTCGACATCATCGCGGTCGTGAGGCACAACAGGAAACTCGAGCAGGGCAACTGGAAGAAGGCCGCAGTCGAGCAGAACTTCTACCTGCGCGGCTTCAACTACTGCCTGATCTTCAAGAAAGAAGATGGACGCTCCACCCCTCCCACTCGCGCGAGGGGACAGGGAGATGGTCCGAAGAGCAAACGCAAGGGCCCGCGCTGATGCCCGCGCTCGACGCCATCCTTTCGGGCCGCCGTGCGCTCATCGTTGTCGCCGTGAGCGCCGAGGCCAATGCGCTCCGCCGCGGTCTCGGCCTCCCCGAAACAACGCACACGCCCGACTGGGCACGCCACGAACTCAACGACCGTTTCGACCTCGTCGTCGGCGGCGTCGGCAAATCCAACGCCGCAGGCGCGACGGCGCGCACGCTTGATCCGATGCGCCACGCCTGCGTGCTCAACCTCGGCATCGCCGGCGCGCTGCCCGCGCACGAATCACCGGCGATCGGTTCGCTCGTTCTGGGGTCCCGGGCGGTCCTCGCTGATGAAGGCATGCGGACGCCCGGCGACGACGGCTTCCGCACGCTGGCCCAGATGGGTTTCGCCCCGATCGATCCCGACAATAACGGCGACGGGATGGGCGTCGACGCCGACCCCTCGCTCCTTGATGCGCTGCGTCTCGCGGACACCGCCGCGATGGTCGGCCCGATCGCCACCGTCTCGACATGCTCCGCTAATGACGCGCTCGCCGACGAGATCGCGCATCGGACGGGCGCGATCGCCGAAGCGATGGAGGGCGCCGCCGTCGCGACCGTCGCCAACACGCTCGGCGTCCGATTCCTCGAAGCACGAACGATCAGCAACGCCACCGGCGACCGCGCGCAACAGCGCTGGGACATCGCCGCGGCCCTCGCGACGCTCACCCGATTCGTCGCGCTGTTGTAGGGATCAGCCGACGCGCGCGGGCAGCGTGCGCACGCTCTCGATGAGTTCGCTCAGCGTGCCGTACTCGCCAGCGCGGACACGCTCGGCCATCGACTCAAACTCGCGCGCGTAGTCGATCGACCCTTCGAGGGGTTTGGTCAGGAACGCCGCAAGGAAGCCGATGCGCTTCTGGTCCCACGGCTTGTTCCCGTCGAGCAGGACCCAGAGCCACTCGCCCTGATTCTCGCGCACGACAATCGATGCGCCGATCTGCTCGTTCGTTTCGTCGAGCGGCGCGACATACGCCTGAGGCCCGATCTGGCTCAACTGCTCGAGTTTGGCCGCGCCGAACATCTCACGCAGCCCGTTCCCGAGCGCCTCGATCTGGAAGAAGTTGGCCGACTCGTCGATGGCCGGGCCCGCCTCGTCGCCGAACTTCGCGATCGCCGCGCTGCGCAGGTCGTGCAGCCGCGCGTAGTAAATGAGGGCGGGGCCGACGAGCGCCGGAGCGCCGCCCGTCTGTGCCCCGTCCGCTCCCGCCCACTTCTGGGAAGGATCGATGTACTCGACGATGAATGTCGGATCCCAGGTCGCCTTCGCGAGTTCGCGGATCGAGTGCGCCGCGTTCTCGGGCGTGTCGCGCGAGGGCACGAAGGGCTTCGCCTCCACAGCCGGGGCCGTTGCCGCGCTCTCGGCTTCGGCCGCGCCCGCTTCTTTCCGGTTGTCGCAGCCCACAAGTGCGGCAGATGTCATCGCCGCGGAGATCAGCCAGAACGCCGTAATTGATCGAGTGCGCGCCATCATTGATTCTCTTTTTCCAGTTCCTTGAGGAGTTCCTCGGCCAGTTTCTGCACGCGCTCGCTCTCCTTGCGCGTTGCGCCCAACAACCGTTGACGCGCTTCCGTCCTTGTGATCGCGGGTTCGAGTTGCACCTCGTGGCCCTTGAGCGGCCGCGTCTCCACCTGGAGTCGGCCGCGCGGCGGGTCCTTCGATCTCGTCCGCTGGGCCATCGGGTTCAGATTCACCACCTCGGTGTGCCCCTCGAACCCGAACTTGACCTCGCTGCGTTCGATCGACGCGATCTTCCAGCCCTGCCACTCGTTCCCGACGCGCAGGCTCAGCAGATCGTCCTCCGCCTTGCGCACCGATGGCTCGAACAGCGCGATCCACTCGCCGTTCACGCGAAGTATCGCCACGAGGCGAAGCGTCGAGAGCGCGCTCTTCGCGTCCTCGAGACGCTTCAGACGCTGGCGCTCCCCGGTGTCCTGCACCGTCTCGGGCTCGGCGGCCGCGACCTCGCGGGTGAAGTCCGTGCGCGTCGCCGCGAGCGGGTTGTTCTGCGCGATTGAGGCCAGCGTGCGCGCGTCCGCTCGAGAGCGGACGAACGAACGCAGGTCAGGGATCGCCTCGGGGACCGTCTCGACGCCCGCGGGGAGCGTGTGCCTTGGCGCCAGCGCGGCCCACGCGGCGAGCACCAGCCCGACCAGCAGCGCCGCGCCGCCGGCGGCGCCCACCATCGCCGGGCGCTTCCACCACACGCCGCGGAACTGCGAGACTCGCACGCGGGTCGCCGGCATGATCAGGTCCCCTCCGGTCGAACTTCGACGATCGCCCAGACCTGCGAGATATTCAACCGCGCCGCCTGCCCCTGGCGCACACGCTCGGCCGTGATCGTGGTGTTCCCGGGACGGAGCCAGACCTCGCCGTTCGATTCGATCGACGCGATCACATCCGACATCAACTGCATCGTCTCGGTGCGCACCTGCAGCGGGAGGCGCACGAGGTGGAGCGAACGCCCGTCGGACAGCGTCTCCAGCACCGTCTGGATCTGCGCCGACCCCGGATCGCTCGGGAGGACCGTCACGCCTTCACCGGCCGCCGACGCGACCTGCTGGATCCGTTCCTGGAGACGCGATACGCCGATCTGCACGCTCGGCGCGATCACGCGCAACGGGCCGTCCTCGGCCACCCAGCGCGCCAGCGCGCCGGCCCGCGCCCGTTCCGCCTCCTCGCTCGCCGCGGCGTCGCGCATCGCGGTGACCAGCCTGCGCTGTGTGTCGATCCGCTCCTGAACAGCCCGTGTTTCCTCGAACGCCGAGCCGCCGATGAGCCACCATGCGGCAACAGAGGCCGCGCCGACCCACACGAACGGCCACACGCCGCGCGTGAACGGACGCACAGGCGCGGGGAGTTTCCCGCGAAGTCGATCGCTGATAGCGCTCATCTCCCGCCCTCCGTTTGAGGAATCGCGGGCGCTTCGTACCCGAACCCAAGGCCGAGCTGCTCGTTCCCGCCCGGGAGCCGGGTGCTCGAGTTGATCGGCATCACCCCGACGAACAAGGGCGAAGTCTCGATCGCCTGCATGACCTGCGTGCGCGACGGCGTGACCACCGACGCCGTGATCCCGCTGTCCGCGAAGTCGATCGAAGGCAGGTACGAGTCCGAAGGCACGACGACGGCGAGTTCGGCCAGCGCGAGCGAGATCGGTCTGAATGTCGATTCGAGTGTTGCCAGCCGGTCGTGCGCCGTGATGATCGCCGTCGATTGCTCGCGCAGCGCCGTGACGCGATCAACGACCGGCGCCAGCCTCGCGACCTCCAAGGTGAGTTCGCGCGATTCACGCAGCGCGCGGGCGTGTGCAGCGTCGTTCCAGACGAGCAGGCCGACCACCGCAGCGGCGCACGCGGCCGTGAACCAGCCAAGGTAGCCCATGCTGAACGACCGCCGCTCTGTCGCGCCGAGCAGGTTGACCGAGGGTGTGCGCGAGGCGTTCGCGTCGTCGTTGCGGAACAGTTCGAGCAGCGCGCCCCCGAGCGCCGCGTGCTCGGCCGTGAGTTCATCGGGCCGCCAGACGCTCGCATCACCGACCCGCGCCGGCGCATTGCGCCAATCACAGACCGACCAGCCGTCGCGCCGTGCGGTTTCGCGCAGTTCCGCGGGCGCCGCGCCGAACCCGGAGCGAAGCCCGGTCCACCCGAGCCCGTCGTACTCCGACACCGCCCAACCCTTTGGCCCGATCTCGAGCGCCACCGTCGGCGCGTCGTCGTGCACGAAGCGGAGCAGACTCCATGCGGCGCCCGACGGGACGATCCGCGTGGGCGTCATTCCGGCTTGCGCCAGGCGGCCGAGCACGGGCTCGATCTCGGGAAGGCGGAGGCCGAAGAGCATCGCCCGGCGCACGCCGTCGGCGTCGGTGAACTCGTGCGCGTCCCAGAGCATGCCTTCGTCGCGGCCGACGGGAAAGAACGCGTCGGGGCTCTCGGCGACGGCGAGGCGCAGATCGTCGAGGGATTGCTCGCCGAGCGCCACATCGCGGCGCAGCAACCGATCGATCGGCCACACGAGGGTCACGGGACTGGACGCGCTCGTTGTGCGTTGAGGGATCTGCTCGCCGCCCTCGGCCAGGAAGCCCGGGTAGCGTGCGCTCGACCACTTCGCCTGCTCACCGCGCAGAGACGCCTCGACCACGACGAGATCATCGCCGGCGAAGCCAAGCCCTGTCGCAACTCGTGAAGCAAGCATGGTCAAAGCCAATCCTCACGCGATTCTAGCAATCTCGTGACGCCTCCCCCGCCCGGCCCGCCGCCGGTGTTCGACGCGGGCGCCACGCGGATCAGGTACCGCGCGGAACTCTCGCCCACGATCGCTCGGGTCCGCGCCGTGAACACCGGCGAAGCCCCGAAGGTGAACCAGTGCCGGAGCCGATCGAACACGCTCGGGCTCATCGCCTGCCGCAGTCCGGACACGGTGATCGGCTCGCCCGCGGCCTGCATCGCCCGCACATAGTCGAGGGGTTGTTTGTCGATGAGACCTACGGCACGGAGCACTTCCTCGCTCGCGTAGTTCGGATCGACCTCACCCGAACCGTACACGGTCAGCATCCCCATCAGGCGCTCCTGCCTGTCCGGATCGAGGCCGGGCACATCGACGAGTTCCTCGATGTACTGGTACGCCCTGCCTTGCAGCGGCTCGTTCGGGAGACGCCGCAGCCCGGCCGAACGCTCCGCGCTGTTCTCCGCGGTCATGGAGATCCTGTGCAGTTCGATCCGATCCACCATGCTGCGCGCCACCGATGGGTCGTCGCCCGTCGCCACGAACAGGCGTTCAAGCATGACGCGCGGGGCGTGGTTGATGTTCAGTTTGCCCGTCTCGCTCTCGAGCCAGACCTCGACTTCGGCGCCCGCGAAGCGCATCGTGCCCTGCCCGAGCGTCAGGAGCGGGCCCGCGGGTTCGTCGTCTTCGCCGTCCGAGTCGTACGCGCCCCCTCCTCTGCCGCCGCCGCCGTCGGTGCTGTCGCCGTCGGTCCCGGGCGCGGCGTTGGGGTTCGCCGGTCGCTGGAGCTGGTTCATCTTGTTGGCGATCGCGCCGAGCAGGCCGCCAGCGCCGGCCATCTCGGCCGGGAAGACGGGGAGATCGCCGATCTGCACGCCGCCTGTTTGTTCATCGACCGAGGCGTTGGTCTCGCGCGCGACGCGCACCGCGCCGAGTGTCGATTCCGCACGACGAACGCCGGCCGCCAGGTCCTTCACCGCCTGGATGCACGCCCCGCGCGCCGCGTAGTACGCCTGGGTGCGCTCCTGCTCGGCGCGCACCTGCGCGACATTCGTCCTCGTGGCGTACGCGTACGCCGCGGCGACCGTTCCCACCAGCGCCAGAGCCCAGAGCACCGCTATCAGAATGTAACCACGACGGGCAGAACCCATGTCGTCACCTCCCCGCTCTGCGATTCAAAGGTCACCCGCACGCCGCGCGGCAGGAAATCCGGGTCGTTCCACGCGGGCGCCCAGACGGGATTCCCGCCCGTAAATGTCAGGTAATCGAACACGATCGACTTCGCGCCCTCCACGACGGGACGGCCCTTCGAACTCTGTCGCGCCGCGTCGGTGATGACGGCGCGGACCTTGTCGTCGATGCCGCGCGTCTCCGCGACGCCGCCCGCCTGGTCGAAGAGTTCCTCGCGGTCCAGTTCGTTCGCCGAGATGACGCGTTCCGCGTAGACCAGCCGCTGAGACGCCGGGGAACCCGAGACCGATTCCACCATGAAACGGACCACCGTCGGCGATCGCTCACTGGGCGACTCCGCGTTCATCATCGTGCGGAACTCCACGCCGTCGCGGGCGCCGATGAATCGCCGCGCCGTCTGGTCGCGCGTGAGTTCGAGCCACGCGAGCTGAGAACTCACGAGCGTGCGCACCCGCTCCTCGCGGCCCGACTCGTGCGCGATGCCCGTGTCGTCGGCGAAGCGGCCGATCACCATGCGCAGCGCCGACGCGATGAGCAGCGCGACGAGCGTGCCGATCGCGAGCGACACCATGAGCTCGAGCAGGGTGAGGCCTCTCGCGCGGCGCGCGCCGTGATGTGCCGCGCGGATCACCATCGGGTCGTCCTCAGTTCGGTGTTCCCGGCGCGGACGATGATCATGTCGACGGCCATCTGGCCCGGCGCGACCCCGCGCGCCTGCCCGAGGCCGTAGTCCGAGCCCGCCGACCTCGCGTTGAACGCGCCGATCAGGGTCGAACGGATCTGGATCTCCCACGGGATCCCTTCGGGGCTTACGCCGCGCCAGTAATCCGCCGTGTCGGTCGATTCGGCGCGGTCCTCGTCCTGAGGCAGGCGCAGGAACGCCTCTTCGATAAGGGAGCGGGCGAGCGCCGTCTCGACCTTCGCGCGCTCGATGACCGCCGACGCGCGGATGCTCTGCGAGATCGCCGCCAGCGCCACCGAGAGGCCCGCGACCGCGAGCGTCAGCGCGACGAGGGTTTCGAGCAGACTCACCGCGCGGCGGGAGTACTGCCGCCTTCGAGAGACATCGCGGGATGACTGGGTTCGACGCATGTGAGACTTCGCTCGCCCGGGCTCAGCGCCAGAGCAGGTCGGTATCGTCAATCTTCTCCGGGATCAGGAGCTTGTCGATGAGGTCGAGGTTCACGATCGAATCGAGCATCTGCCTGCTGAGATCGACAGCGTCGTACGGACGCACGACGATCGTCGGGGTGATGAGGATCACCAGTTCGGATTGCTGACGACGCACATCCTTGCCCTGGAACGCGAGTCCGATGACGGGGATGTCCGCCAGGAACGGGGTCTTGCTCTGCTGGTATTCCTCACGCTCGTTGCGCGTGCCGCCCAGCACCGCGGTCTCGCCGTTGGGAACGACGATCCTGGTCTGCATGATGCGGTTGGGGAACGCCGGGCTCTGGATGGCGGCGTTGGCGGCGGGCTGCTCCACATTGGAGACCTCCTGCCTGAGGTTGATCTCGACCTCGCCGCGATCGTTCACCTTGGGGGTGACATTGAGCACGATGCCGGTCTGGCGGTACTCGATCGAGTTGCTCTGCCTGGTCGGATCGACCGCGTCGACGCCGCCGCTGATGAACTGCGTGATGATCGGCTGATCGACGCCCACTTCCAGACTCGCGGTGCTCCCCGAGACGGTGTAGAGGTACGGCGCGTCGAGCACGCGGACATCGCCCCTCGTCTGTGCGGCCTCGATGAGCGCGAACGCGTTCTTGCCGATCGCGAACGCCGAGCCCGTGGCGACATCCACCAGGTTGTTGGCGCTGCGCAACTCGATGTCGTAATCGCCCACGCTCTGCTCGGTGAACAGCTCGATGCCGAACTGCACATCGCCCGTGATCACGACTTCCGCGATGACCACCTGCAGGTACACCTGACGGGGCGGGACATCGAGGATGTCGAGGAGTTCCTTCACCTGGCGGTAGACGCCGTGCTTGGCCTTGATGATGAGCCGCCCGTTGTCGCGGCCTGAGCCGCCGCTGAACGAGTTCTGCGATGACCCGGCGCTGCCCGCCTGAGGCCCGCTCGTGCCCGTCGTGTTGCGCGTGCTCTGCGCCGACGACGAACGCGCGGGGGTCGAGCCCGCGTCGCCGATCGACGACTGTCCGCCGCTGGCGCCCGATTCGGTGACCACGACGAACACCGGCTGATCGCCGACGGGCAGGTCGCTGAACGCGGCGGCGGCGGCCTGGCTGAGCGTTTCCGCGTCGAGACGCTGCGCCGTGTAGACATAGCGCTGGATGGTCTCGGAATCGATCTGCACATCGAGGCGCTCGACATGCTCGTTGATCGCCGGCAGGAAACTCGGGAGCGTGGTCGTCACGAGCACCTGACCCGACCGGTTCATCGGGACGGCGGCGAACTGGACATCGTCGCCCGTGGCGCCCGCCTTAAGGCCCCAGCGCAGCGCGAAGGCGTTGAGTTCCTGCGCCAGTTCATCCGCGGGGATGTGCGTCGGCGTGTACAAGCGCATCGCGCGGCGCGCGAAGTACGGCTTGTCGAGTTCGCGCAGCACCTGCACGATGCGACCCGCGTTCGAGGGCGACTCGATCAGCACGACGAGGTTCGTGCCCGTCGGGCCCTTGATCATCGTGCCGCGCGGCGTGAGCATGTCCTTGAGGGTGGTGGCCGCTTCCTCGGGCTTGATGTTGTTCAGCGGGACGAGGTAGGTCGCAACGGTGAGCGGGGTGACGGTGTTCTCGTCGATGGCCCGGATGATCGGCCCGGCCACGCCGCGCTTGGCCGCCTCGTCCGGGAGCACCTGCACGAGCCCGTTGGAGACCTGAAGCCCGATGCCGTACATCCCGAGCACCGAGTCGAGCGTGCGGAAGAGTTCCTCGTACCCGACGCGGCCGTCGAGCACGAACGAGACGGCCTGGTCCTTGATCGCCGGCGAGATCGCGTAGTCGAGGTTCAGCACATTCTCGAAGATCTCGCGCACGACTTCCTGGACGGGCGCCGCCTTGAAGTTCAGCGTGACATCGAGGTCGCGCTGGACCGGGATCTCGATGCCCACGGCGACCTCGCCGCCCGAGGCGTCGGGCGTGCCCGGGAGCACGATGTCCACGGGGTCGATCCGCTTGCTCGACGCGCGCAGCGAGCCCGAACCGCCCAGCGCGACATCGGGAGATGTGATCGCGGCGGTCCGGTCGCTCGCCAGGCCGCTGCCCGGCAGCCCGGGGTTCTGCATGGTCCGCGCGATGGCGGTGTCGGCCGGGTTCACCTCACCCTCGTCGGCGCAGCCGACAAACCCGGCTGAGCAGCCGGCAAGGGCGGCGATCGACGCGGCTCGGACGATTCTTCGGGCAGCGCGATTCATCTGGGCAACCTCCGGCCTCATCGGCCGCGGACGGATCCTCCGCCCGCTCATCACATGGTCTGCAGGTCGTTCATGCTAAAGACAGCCAGCAGGAGCGCAATCACCAGCGTTCCCGCCAACAGGCCGACCGCGACGATAGCGATCGGCTCCACAAGCGTCAAAGCACGCTTGAGACGCGAGGTGACCTCGTTCTCAAACGCTTCGGCCATACGGTCGAACACCTCGGGCAGCCCGCCCGATTCCTCGCCCACCGCCAGCAGTTTCGCCGTCCGGTCGGGCATCAACTCGTTCCGCTCGGCGGCCTCGCTGAGCCGCAGCCCCTCGCGGACATCGGTCATCGCGCCGTCCAGGCGGGCCTTCATCTCGGCGCTCCCCCACGCGCTGCGCCCGATCTCCAGCGCCCGGAGCATGGGCAGCCCGGAACGGAGCATCATCGACATCGCGCCGCTGAACATCGCCGCCTGGTGCTTCCACCACATGGGGCCGATGATCTTCATCGAGAGCAGCCGCCGCTCGATCGCGCGCCGCTTGTCCTCCTTGCGCCATTGCACGCGGAGCGTGATCGACCCGACCAGCGCCAGCACCAGGAATATGGCGCCGTAGTCGGCGAAGAACTGCGCGATCGAGATGACCACCCGCGAGAACAGCGGCATCTGGATCTCCATCTCCTCGAACATCGCGGAGATGCGCGGCACGACGAAACTCACGATGCCGCCCACGGTCAGGAGCAGCACGAAGAGCAGGATCGACGGGTACATCAGACTCGACACGAGCTGGTCGCGCAGACGCTCGGCACGCTCTTCCTGCGCGTTCAACTGGTGGAGCACCATGGGCAGTTTGCCCGAGTCCTGGCCGGCCTGCGCCAGCCCGACATGCGATTCGTCGTAGCGGTCAGGCTGGTCGCGCATCGCCTCGGCGAGGGAGCGGCCCTCGCGGACATCGCGCGCCAGCCGTTCCAGCGACGCCGTGTCGTCGGTGCGCTTCGCGATGGGCGTGACATTGTTCAGCGCGGCGTCGAGGGCCATCCCGGCGTCGATGAGCAGCGCCAGTTGCGCGAAGACCTCCGCGCGAACACGGCGCCACGAAGCGCGCTGCTTCGGGGAGCGGGCGAACAGCCCCTTCTTGGCGACGATCGGCGCCGCGGCGCCCGCGCGCTTGGCTGATCTCCCGCCCGCCGGTCGAAGGTCGAGCACCACGAGCCCGCGGTCGCGCAGGGCCTTGCGGGCGGCCGGCTCATCGGGCGCCGCGATCTCACCGGTTGTGACGCCCTCTCCGGCGCGCATGCCCCGGTAGACGAACGCGCTCACGCCCGTGCGCAGTCCCGGCTTCGTGGAGAGCGCGCTCACGCGGCGCCCTCGGTCTGCTGGATGTTCTCGACGACCTGCTCGTAGGTGGTTTCGCCCGCGAGGACCTTCTCGACCGCGTGCGTCCAAAGCGACGCCATGCCGCTGCCAACCGCGACGCGATGGATCTCGCCGCTGCTCTTGCCGTCGAGGATCGCGCGCTGGACGGGCTCGTCCACGATGAGGAGTTCGCCCACCACGGTTCGGCCGCGATACCCGGTGTTCAGGCACGCGCGACAGCCCTTCCCGCGATAGAACGCGGCGTCGGCGCTGAGGCCGTGCTTCTCGCGGATCGCCGCGTCGGGCGTGTAGGGCTGCTTGCACTCCTGGCACACCTTGCGCACGAGGCGCTGGGCCATCACCCCGACAACAGCGGACGCGATGAGATAGTCCTCGACGCCCATGTTCACGAGCCGCGCGAAGGTGGCGGCGGCGGAGTTGGTGTGGAGCGTGCTGAGCACGAGGTGGCCCGTGAGCGCGCTCTGGACGGCCATCGCGGCCGTCTCCTTGTCGCGGATCTCGCCGACCATGATGACATCGGGGTCGTGGCGAAGGATCGAGCGGAGACAGCGCGCAAAGTCGAGGCCGATCTCGCTCTTCACCTGGATCTGGTTCACGCCGTCGAGGTGGTACTCGACGGGATCTTCGACGGTCACGACCTTCAACTCCGGCCTGCACACTTCGCGGAGCGCGGAGTAGAGCGTGGTCGTCTTGCCCGAGCCGGTGGGCCCGGTGAGCAGGAGCATGCCCTCGGGCGTGTGGATCAGGCGGCGGAAGTGTTCGCGCTGAGAGGCCGAGAGCCCGAGGATGTCGAGATCGAGGGAGACTGCGCCGCGATCGAGGATGCGGAGCACGACATCTTCGCCGTGCATCGACGGGAGCACGCTGACGCGCAGGTCGATGGAGCGGCCGCCCGCGTGCATCTGGATGCGCCCGTCCTGGGGCAGGCGGCGTTCGCCGACATCGAGGCGGGCCATGATCTTGATGCGCGACACGATGCCCGCGTAGAGCGAGGCGGGCGGGGAATCGACATCGAGCAGTTCGCCGTCGACGCGGTAGCGCAGTCGCGTGCGGCGTTCGAGTTTCTCGAAGTGGATGTCGCTGGCGCCGAGCGAGACGGCGCGGTCGAGCGCTCCCGACAGGAATTGGATGACGGGCGCCTCGGACGCGAGGTCGCGGAGCGTGTCGGCGTCGAGCACGCGCAACGCGTCGTCGCCCTGCTCTTCCTCGGCCTCGATGTCAGCGAGCGCCGCGTCGAGCGCGCTCTCGAGTTCCGCCGCCGTGGCGCAGACCACGACGACCTCGCGCTGTGCGGCTTGGCGCACGCTCTCGACCAGCGCTTCGTCGGGGGGCATGGCCATCGCGAGCGTGACGCGGTCCTCGGTCGCGGCGACCGGGAGCACCTGATTGAACCGCAGGAACGCCGCGGGCAGAATCGCCGGGGCTTCCTTGTCGAGTTCGTTCAGGTCCGTCGGGAACTCCCACACCGGGAGCGAGAGACGCTCGGCGAGTTCGTCGCGCAGTTGCTCCCACGAGAGCAGGCCCGCGGTGATCAGCAACCGCGCGAGCCGCTGGCCCTGCGAGCGGTGCAGTTCGATCAGACGATCGGCGTCCTCGCTCGAGAGCCGCTTGCGCGACACGAGGTCGTTCAGGATGGCGCGGTCGATCGCGTCGGCGGTCATGGCCGCTCCGTGGTGTCCCGAGGCGCGCGATGCAGTGGTCCCGTGCGACAAGACCTCGACCTCGCGCGGCGATGATCCGGTGACGGCGCTCACGCGATCACTCGTCCCAGCTGAAGATGTCCGCGTTCTCGCCCTCGCCGCCCGGCTGATCGTCGGCGCCGTAGGAGAACACCTCGTAGGGAAGGTCCTTTGCGCCGTCGCTCTGCGATGGTGCGCGGTAGCGGAGTTCGCGGCCCCAGCCGTCCTTCGGTGAGGCCTTGCGGCCCATGTACGGGCCCTTCCATGTTCCTTCGGCCACGCCGCTCGGACGCTCGGAGAGCGCGCCGACGCCTTCCTCGCTCGTCGGGTAGCGCCCGATATCGACCTTGAAGAGTTCGATGGCGGTCACCGCGTTCGCGATCTGCTGCTTGGTGACGACGGGCTTCGCTTCGCCCAGGCGCCCAACCACGCGCGGCGCGATCAGCACCGCGAGCAGCGAGATGATGCCGAGCACCACGATCAGTTCGAGAAGTGTGAATGCGCGCCGCCGGCGATCCATCGCTGGGGAGGTCTTCGTCATCAGGTTGCTCCGGGGGCGGCGAGCATTCCGCGTTCAGACCGCCCCTTGTTCGCGGCCGTGATTCGTTCGTGGGCCGCCGATATGCCTTCCCTTGCCTTCTCCACCATTATTCTACGCGCAGGCCGTCGATCGCGTCGGTTTCCACCGCGACTTCTCCTCCGGGCCCCCGGATGCGCCACGACGAGCGGCTCGCGAGCCCCTTCGGGTGGAACACCACGAGGGGAAACGGATCGGCGACCAGCGCCTGGATCGCGGCCCGCTCAAGGTGGGCGTTGAGTTCGGGCGACCAGACGGCCCAGCCGTCGGGGAGCAGGAGGGGTCGCGGCCACGAGGCCTCGGACGCCGAATCGGGCTTGGGCCAGGCGATAAGCGAGCGATCGGTCGGGAGGTAGCGCACCTCGATGGGAACCCCCGAGCGGGTGGCCGCCAGCCGGGCCTCGCGGAGGAGTTGAGCCGTATCGGCCCGGACCTCTCGCCGCACGCCCAGCGCACTCTGACGGACCATCGAGGGTGCGATGACGAGGGCCGCAACCGCGAGAATCGCGAGGACCATGACCAGTTCGATCAGGGTGAACGCCCGGGAGCGCACGGCCATCAGCTCTCGGATTCTTCCTCGGCCGGGGCTTCGGGCACGATGGCCTCCTCGCCCTCGCGTCGGAGGATCGCCACCACATCGTCGGTGTTGATCCGGCCGTCGCCGGTGACATCGAAGATGGTCGCGTCGGTGACGCCACGCCGCATGCCCACGATGAAGCGAAGGACGAGTTTGGCGTCGTTGGTGGTGATGAGGCCGTCGCCGTCGACATCGGCGCTGTCGCCGTCGTTGCCGCCGGGATCGCCGCCGTCGCCCCCGTCGCCGCCGCCCGAGGTTCGCGGGCCGATGAGGCCGTTGACCGTGGTGGGGCTGAACGCGGCGGCCAGAGGGTTGTTGAAGCCGGCGTACTCGACGGTGATCGGGGTAGTGTCGCCCTCGGCCAGGACGAGCGCGTAGGTGCTGCTGCCCTTGCGGAACGAGAACGAGACCGGGGTGGGCGCGTTGGAGGAGCGGATGACGGTGAGGCCCTCGAACACGCCGCTGGGGTTGACCTGACCGACATAGCTCTGACCGTCAACGGTGGCGATGACGCGATCGCCGTTGGCGACATTGACGCCGCCCGCCGAGGTGACGCGGCCGTTGAAGATCATGAAGAACTCTTGCGCCATCGCGGGTTGCGCGCCGGCGAGGGCGAGCAGACCGATGACGATCGTGAGCGCGGCTCGAGTTGAGCGAAACATCGACGCCTCCTGACAAAGGGCCGGCACGGGGCCGGCGTGCGCGAGGCCTTCGGATCGCGCGGGCGGACCTGAACAGTGTACCAGTGCGCAGGGGTGCGGCGACCGGTTCCATCAAGAAAGGCGGGCGCCTTTCGACGCCCGCCTTCGGGTCTTGCATTCAGACTTGCGAGTTCAGCTCAATCAGGGGACGGAGTTGAAGTTCACAGTCGTGTTGTTGAGGACGCCCTCGTCACGCTCGATGAGCAGGAGGTCGTTGGTCTCGGTGAACCCGTTCGCCCAGACGCGGACGCCGTCCGAGTCGGACATGGTGATGCTGACCTGACCGCCGAAGTTGACGGGCAGAACACCCATGGGACGGAGGTTGGCAATGAGGTTCCAGCCGCCGTTGGTGTTCGAAGTGGTCACCTGGAGCGATGCGGGGCTGACGAAGCGGTTGCCGAAGGTGTACCAGCGGTAGTCGCTGTTGTCGAGGTCGTCGGACTCGATGGCGTAGGCGTAGCCGGAGGCGACGCGGTTGAGGTTGCAGATGTCGCCGCAGAACACGCCGCGGTTGTCAAGGGCGAGGGCCAGGTCGATGTCGAGGACGAAGGGCTCGCAATCGTCGAGATCGAGGGCCACGAAGGCGCCGCGAGCGGAGATGTTGGTGGGGATAGTGCCCGACTGGGTGACGGGGGTGTTGTTGGAGGAGACGCGGTTGGGCAGGTTGCTGCCGCGGTCGCCCTGGTTGGTGGGGATCGGGAGGATCGCCCAGTCATCCTCGTGGTAGTCGCTCAGCGTGAAGGGGGTCACATTGGCGGAGTTGATGTTGAAGATCACCGGGAGGGCGCCGGAGCCCGTGCGGTTGATGTCGCTGTTGAAGGTGAAGGCGCGGGCGTTGGGAGCCACATCAACGGGGAAGAGCATGTTGTTGGCGAGGAAGGGCTCCCGGCCGGGGGCGAAGAACTCTTCGGGCTTGACCACGATCACGACGGGGCAGCCGTTGAAGGACTTCTCGCCGCGGGTGTGGAGGGTGTAGGAGCGGGGGCCGATCTCCTCGTCGGAGTCGCCGCCGATGACATTGCCGACGACGACGGTCTCGCCGATTTCTTCGAACTCACCGGGGTAGACCACGGTGCCGTTGGAGATGCCGGAGCCCGTGAAGGTGAAGCGGCCGGGGCAGGAGGTGTCATCACGGAAGGTGATGGCGATCGGACGGATGATGCCCTGAGCGGTGAGGCTGTTCAGGTTCTGGTAGACGAGCGTTTCCTGCTCGATGTTGGTGGGGTTGCCGTCCTCGTTGCCGTTGCGGGTCAGGTTCACCGTGGCGGTGATGTCCAGCTCGGGCTTGCGGTTGACGATGCCCATGGGCTCAACGGCGCCGAGGCCGTCACCCAGGAGCTGCGGGTGGAAGTAGCGGACTTCGCCCGCGGAGACTTCATCGATAGTGGTGGTGTGGACGACGCCCTTGTAGGTGAAGGACATGACGCCCTCGCCCTCGTCGGCCTTCCAGATCCAAGCCGAGACGAGCGAACCGAGGGAGTTGGCGTCTTCGAGGTCAACCGTGCCCACGATGGTCATCGTGAGGGGGTTGCCTTCGTCGAAGCCGTCGAGCGACGGCGGACGGAGGACGCTGACATAGATGTCGGCGCTGGCGATTTCGACATCGCCGGACTCGACGGGGGTCACGAGGAACGAGTCAGCGGGGGACTCGAGGTCGCTGGTGTCGTCGTACTCGACATAGAAGTCTTCCTGCGGGAAGGGCATGCCGTCCATGAGGAAGAGGGTGATGGTGTAGCAGCCAGTGGAGTCGGGCTCGTCGCCGATCTCGATGTCCTGGATGAGGCCGCCGAGTTCCATCGACTCACCGTTGTTGGAGCCGAAGTCGTCGCCGCGGAGGAAGAAGCGCTCGGCGAGTTCGCCGATGTCGCCGTCTTCGCTGAGCTCGACGGGGCCGGTGACCATGAGGCGGATCTCAACAACCTTCTCGTTATCCTCGTCGAGGATCGCGATGCCGTTCTCCTTGAAGGCGGCGGCGGGCGGGGTGATGAGGATCATCTTGGTCTTGGTGATGTTGGGATCGGACTCGTTGCCCTCGTCATCCGTGATCGGGAAGCCGGGGTTGAAGACCGAGAGGTTGTAACCGGGGTCGAGCGAGAAGTCCTCGTCGAGGGGCTCGTCGAGTTCAAGGAAGATGAGGTTGTCGCTGGTGCCGTCAAGGAACGAGTCCTCGATGTTCACGCGGCGGCCGACGAGGTTGTTCTCCATGATGACGAAGAGCGACTCGCCCTCGTCCAGGAAGCCGGGGTAGTTGACATCCTCGGAGAAGCCAGCGGTGATGTCGTCGAGGTTGTCGTCGACATTGGCGCCGAGGAGCGCGGGGGCCGCGCCGTCGTCGACGATCTCGAACCCGCCGGTCAGCTCATCGCTGCCGTTGAAGGCGCCGAAGCCGATCGAGAGGAGGCCGGTGACATCCATGACCGCGGCGTCCTGCTGGGCGATGATGTAGCCCTCGTCGCCGGTGCCGGTGAGGATGGAGGTCGTGCCGTCGTTGGCGGTGCCGTCAACCGGGACGGTCGGGGCGCCGAAAGCGAGGGTGTCGTTGTTGATGAAGTTGGTGCCGAGGGCGACCGAGCCGGGGGTCAGGCGACGGTCGTTGACGACGGCGGTGGTGACGATGTCGATCGTGGGGATCGACAGGCCGGCGCCGAGGCCGGTGGTGAGATCGGAGATCTCTTCGCCGGAGTTGTAGCCGAGGAAGCTGAAGGTGGTGGTGTTGGCGTTGGTGGCGACCGTCTCGTCGTAGATCAGGTCGAGCGAGTCAACGAACTCGCAGAACTCGCCGGTGTCGCCAGCGCGGGTGAAGAACCCGATGGCGGTCGGACGAGCGCGGTCGGTGATCGAGCCGACGGAGTCGGGGTCGATCGTGCCGCCGAGGGCCGTCTGGGCGGTGGTGCCCGCGAAGCCCGGGGTGAGGATGATGCTCATCGACTCGCGATCGGCGCGATCCTCGAGGTTGAACGAGTCCTGGCCGTCGTCGGACCAGGTCGCATCGGAGTTGATGGAGTCGTCGCCGTCATCGAGGAGGAAGCGGGCGAAGAGGCGGTTGTTGGCCGCTTCGATGACCGGGTCGGTCGCGGTGCCGTCGAGGTTCAGGTCGTCGATGCCGAGAACCTGAACATTGGTCGGGACGGTGTCCTGAACGGTGATGCTCTCGGCGATGACATCGCCGTCGGCGTTGGTGAGCGAGAACTGGTCGTTATCGCCGACGACATTGATGGCGTCGTCGAAGTCAACGGCGACCCAGATCTCGAGCAGGCCGTTGCCGAAGCCCGACTGGCCGGTGCCCTGGAGCAGCGGCGAGTCAATGAAGCCCAGGTCCGCGGCGCGGTTCATCGACTGGAAGGTGGCGAGATCGGGGTTGGGATCTTCGCCGGCGAAGGAGTAGACATTGCCAAGGGCGGTCTCGGAGGCGAAACCGATCGTGGAGTTGAGGACGAGGGTCTCGTCAGCGCCGGCGGCGACAGCGCCGTCGAGCGCGATCTCGAGGATCGTCTCGAAATCGCCGGAGATGGTGACGCCGGTGACGGTGCGCGGGGTGTCGAGAGCGCCCAGGAAATCCTGGAGGGTCTGCGAAGCGCCGACGCCGTTCACGCGGACGCGGAAGTCCTCGCCGTCGAGGACGGCGGCGTCGGTGTCGTAGGTCGCGACGGTGTCATCGCCGTCGGTGACCAGCGGCTGGCTGGCCACGACGCGGATGAGGTTGTTCGCGGGATCGAGGGCCGCGTCGGTCGGGGCCACGCGGGTCGGATCGGTGCGGAGGCACATGTACTCGGTGGGGATATCAGCGCCGGGGCCGGCGCCGTCACTCCAGACGACCAGGGCGACCTCAAAGCTCACCGCGGAGCCGACAGCGCCGCCGCCGTCGGGGGTGATGTTGAGGAAGTCGGCCGCGAGAACCGCGACCGCGCCGACATTGAGGGTGGCGTCGGTGATGTCGCCGTCGACATAGTTGCCGCCGCCGCCGGTGCCCTGGGTGAAGCCGGCGTTGTCGAAGAAGACCTGCACGAAGTCGGTGCCGGCGGTGCCGCCGGTGATGAACGCGTCGAGCTCGCCCATCGTGTTGATGGTGGCGGCGTCATCGGCGTTGAGGAACAGGAAGTACGAGTCGACAACCGTGGGGTCGAAGTTCAGGTTGGCCTGAAGCGTGAGGAACGGCGGGGTGCCGTTGTTCACATCGAAGACGGCCATGATCGCGCGGCTGCGGTTGCGCACGCCGGTGCCGGTGGGATCGGCGCTGTCCTGGACATCAAGCGAGTTGTTGTTGAGGTCCGCGATGGGCAGGTTGTTGCCGATCGCCGGGTCCACGATCTCGCGCGGGGCGACGAAGAACGCGACGGGGTTGTCGTTGGCTCCGGGGATGGAGTCGCTGGACGGACCGCCGTTCAGGGTGGCGAGCGGGACATCAGCGCCGAACGCTGTGCCTGCCGCAAGGAACAGGGCCGCGGCCGACAGGCCCGCGGTAGTTCCGAAGCTACGGAATCGAGTGTTCATGAGAGGCCTCATCTGGGTGTTTTCCTTTCTTCTCCGAAACGAAAGGATCACGCTCTTCAGTATGGATCCAGTGCTCACGACGGCGTTCCAACCGTCGCTTGCACACACGTGTCGCGTTTCGTTTGACCGCCGGAGCCCTCGCGTCACACACGCGAGGCCGTATCGGTCCTGTGCTGTCACTGCCGCGGTGTCATTCTCCTGACTCCTGATTCCCGGATGCCGCGGCGGCTCCGGCGATGCTTTCTCCAAGTCCCCACTCGCTTTCCGGGTTTCCGGACCCTTGCGCCCCTCTGGCTGCGGCGACACCTGCGAAGGCGAGGCCGACGGACCGTCGGGAACACAACGACACGGGAACCCCTCAAGCGTGAGGGGCAGGACTATCGGCCCTTCCATCGTCGTTAGCAAGGAAGTGCCTACAAACTTCCGGCCATTCTCGCTGCCCCCGCGCGGTTGTCATCATCGAGACCGATGATTTTTGGACGAGCCAGGCCTGGCCGGGCGGCTGGCTCGCCGTTCCCAGGGGCTTCCCCCTGGAAATCGCCGTGCGGGGTTCGATCGGACATGGGCTTGGGTTCGGCCAACGACGCCGAACGCCCGTTGAGTGGACTGCTGTGAGCCGGGGAACCGGCGGCCGACTCGGGCGGATGCCCGATCCGGCCCGCGCGGTAGCTCTCGAGGAGGCGGCCGACCATCAGCCGGACCACATCCCCCTTGCTCCGCGTGCCGAGTTTCTGGTTGATGCGCATGAGATGGGTGCGCAGCGTCGGGAGGGCGATGAACATCCGCTCGGCGACGGCCTCGTTCGAGCCGCCGTCGCAGATCGCCAGCGCCACCTCGCGCTCGCGGTCGGTGAGGGAATCGAGTTCCTCACCGAGGGTTCGTCGTTCTTCAGGCGTGAGCCGCAAGGACCAGCACTCACCCGCTTCTCGCGAGGCAACGCCTCGACGCTTCGCGGGGCGCGAGGCAAGTGCGGCCGCAGCTGTCGTGCCGGGACCATCGCCCTCGGCCGTAGCGCGTCGTACTGCTCGGGTCATGTGAGACTTCTCTCCCCTGTCGCAACGGCCCCTTGCAAGCCGTTGATGTGAAGGTACGACGCAGGTACCACGCGTGCAAGCGTGACGGTTCCAGTTTCGGTGATATTCAGCGTCACCGATGACGAGCGTACACCCATTCACGCTCCTCAAGCAACCCAATCCCCCTCAATCGAGGGCGGCGATTCCTAAAAGTCCTTTCACGCAAGGACTTCCGGACGGCCACTTTCCGGCCAATCCAGATGAAAGCGCTTGCCGCGCGGCTCATCGACGCGCTCGTAGGTGTGCGCGCCGAAGTAGTCGCGCTGGGCCTGGAGCAGACTCGCCGGAAGCCGCGCCGCCCGGATCGAATCGAAGTACGCCAGCGCCGAACTCAGTGTCGGGGTCGGGATGCCCATCGTCGCGGCCCGCGCCACCGTGCGCCGCCAGCCCGGCTGGGCCTTCGACACCATGGCGCCGATCTCCGGGTCGAGCAGCAGGTTCGGGAGGTCCCCGTCGCGCTCGTAGGCCGCCATGATGCGGCTCAGCAGGCGCGCACGGATGATGCAACCCCCGCGCCAGATCCTCGCGATGCGCTCCATCGGGGGCGTCCAGCCCTGCTCGGCAGCCGCCGCCGCGATCAGCGAAAACCCCTGCGCGTACGCCACGATCTTCGCGCACAGCAGCGCGTCGTGCGCATCTTCGATGAGATGCGCCTTCGTCGCGTGCTCCATCTCCTCGGCCTGCGGCCCATCGATCTCACCGCTCGCCACCAACCGCTCGCTCACCATCGCACTCATGCACCGCGCGAACACCGCTTCCGCGATCGTCGGCGCGCTCACGCCCAGATCCAACGCCGAGATCGCCGTCCACTTGCCCGTGCCTTTCTGCTGCGCGGCGTCGAGCACAACATCCACAAAAGCCCGGTTTTTGTCGCGTGGATCACGCTGTGCCAGGATGTCCGCCGTGATCTCGATCAGGTAACTCTCGAGTTCCCCCGTGTTCCATGTCTTGAACACGCCCGACAACTCCGCGGGCTCCATCTCCCCGCCCCGGCGCAGCAGGTCGTACGCCTCGCAGATCGTCTGCATGTCCGCGTATTCGATCCCGTTGTGCACCATCTTCACATAGTGGCCCGCCCCGCCCGGACCGATGTGCGCAGCGCACGGCGTGCCCACCGTCACCGGCTTGCCCGGCGCGGCGCCCGTCATCTCCCGGCCGTTCGCGTCAACCTTGGCCGCGATCGCCTCCCAGATGGGTTTGATCGCCGCCCACGCCTGCGCGTCGCCGCCCGCCATCAGACTCGGGCCGAACCGCGCGCCCAGTTCGCCCCCCGACACGCCGCTGCCCACGAACAGGATGCCCAGTTCCTTCAGTTCGCGCTCGCGACGGTTCGTGTCGTCCCAGTGCGCGTTCCCCCCGTCGATGATCACATCCCCCGGCTCAAGCAGGCCCTTCACCTGATCGATGGTCCAGTCGGTCGCCTCGCCCGCCTTGACAAGCATCGTCACGACCCGCGGCCGCTTCAGACTGCGCACGAAGTCGGCCACTTCCTCCGACGCCACCACCCCCCCGGGCGTGGAGCGGCCTTCCTCCTCGAACTCCACCGCCTTCGAGTGCGTGCGGTTCCAGGCCGCGACCTTGAACCCGTGGTCGGCCATGTTGAGGGCCAGGTTCTTGCCCATGACGGCCAGACCCATCATGCCCACATCGCACACCGCTTCGCCGCTCTGCCCAGCCATGTTGTTCGCTCCGATCAGGGGAAGGAAGATCGCGTCCGACGCACGCTATCATCGCCGACCCCGGCGAGCGACCCGGCGGAAGCGACGCTTCCCCGCCGCGCGCCACCCACGGGGCGGTAGCTCAATTGGGAGAGCACTAGCTTTGCAAGCTAGGGGTTGCCGGTTCGATCCCGGTCCGCTCCATTCATCTCCCCACCCTCTCCCGCGGGAGAGGGTGGCGCCGCAAGCGCCGCAGGCTTCCTGCGCCGGGGCGGGTAAGGTGCGGGCATGATCTGGCCACGACACCTGCTGCTCACGATCGTCTTCCTCGGCATCAGCGCGGCCGCGTGGGCGCAGACGGGCACGCCCGACATCGCGAAGCTCGAGGCCGACTTCCAGGCGCAGGTCGACCGGATCTCGACCCAGTTGGAAGCGGGCACGCTGCCCGACGGATCGCTGAGGTCCGATCTCGACACCTTGCTCGACTACCGAGACCAGCTCCAGAGCGCGGTGGAGACGCTGAGCGCCCAGATCGAGGGGCCGGCCGGGCGCCTGAATCTGCTCGGGCCGCCCCCCGAACCAACCGACCCGCCCGAATCGGATGATGTGGCCGCGCTGAGGAGGAGTCTGAACGACGAGATCTCCCGACTGACGGGGCTGCTCAAGCAGGCGAAGCTCGAGGGGGACGAGGTCGAGGGGCTGATCAGGGGCCTGCGCAACTTCATCGACGAGCGTTCGCTGTCGCAGCTCATCGCGCGGAGCGCCTCGCCGTTCACGAAAGCATTCTGGACGGACGCGATCGCCGAGGTTGGCCCAGCGATCGACACGGTCAAGACAAACCTGAGCGATTGGTGGAACGATCCTCAGCAAACCGCGAGGCGGCCCGCGAACCTGACGATGCTGGCGGCGGCGCTCGCGGGGGTGATCGCCATCCTGCTGTCGCCCCGGTGGTCGCAGTGGCGCACGCTCGAATCGGCGCTGCGCGCGAAGACCGCGCCGACGGCGCTGGACAAACGACGCCGAGCGGCATTCTCAGCCGTCAGCCGATGCGCCCTCGCCGCCGTGGCCGCCGGGCTGCTGTACGCGACCGTCAAGTCCGTGGGTCTCATGAACGAGACCAATCATGTCTTCGCCTCGCGGATCTGGATCGCCTTCGCGGCCCTGGTGCTGCTGTGGAACTTCGCGAGCGATGTGTTCTCGCCGCGCGACGAGCGTTGGCGAATCGTGCGTGTCGACTCGAAAGCTGCGCGGCAGCTGTTCTGGCTGTTCACCGGGATCTTCTGGGTGTACGCCGCCGATCGTGTCCTCGACGCCGGGTTTCTCGCGGCGGGCGCCGGCCCACAGTTTGAGCTCACGCTTTCGGCCGTCGCTGGAACGCTCGTCGCCGCGATGCTGTGGGGCTTCATTGGAATCAGCCAAAGGCAGTTGAACGCCGGAGGCCAGACACCCGCGTCTCCCGCCGCTCCTGACGCGAAACCGGGAACGGCGGGGCCCGCGTTCAGCGTTGGATCCAATCCGAAACACGGAAACCCTTGGCGCGATCTCATGTTCGCGGCCGGCCGCGTGCTGGCGACCCTGATCGTGGCGATGACGGCGGTGGCCTATGTCGCGCTGGCGGGCTTTGTGTACCACCGCTTGGCGCTGATCGCGCTGTTCCTGATCCTGCTCTACTCGGTTCGCGTGCTCGTTCTGTGGGCGCTGAGCTCGATGCCGTTCCTGGCAACGACGCCCGCCGACGCCACCGAGCAGGACCAGGAGAAGCGGCGGCTCGGCCTGGGGCTGCGGGTGGCGGTGGACATCGCGCTGGTGACGGTCGGCGTCCCGCTCTTCCTGCTGGTTGTGAGTTACGGCGGGCTTGAGGTGGACGGCTGGTTCGAGATGCTGAACTCCGATATGGAGATCGGCGCGGTCTCGCTGTCGTTCCGCAACATCCTCTTCGCCGTTCTGGCGCTGCTCGTGATCAGCATCGGCACCCGGTGGGCAGCCAGCATCATGGACAGCAAGGTGTTGGCGCGCACGCGGATGGACGACGGCGAGCGAAACTCGATCGTGACGCTCATAAAATACGCGGGGATCGTGCTGGCGGTGCTGGTCGCGTTCGCCATCGCCGGGGTGGGTCTTTCCAAGCTCGCGATCGTGGCCGGCGGCCTGTCCGTCGGCATCGGGCTCGGTTTGCAAGGCGTCGTGAACAACTTCGTCTCGGGCCTTATCCTGCTGTTCGAGCGCCCGGTGAAGATCGGCGACTGGATCAAGATTTCCTCGGGCGAGGGGTATGTCAAACACATCGGCGCGCGCGCCACCGAAATCGAGACC
The DNA here is from genome assembly GCA_965369025.1 of uncultured Phycisphaeraceae bacterium. Lineage (GTDB taxonomy): Bacteria > Planctomycetota > Phycisphaerae > Phycisphaerales > UBA1924 > JAHBXC01. Next base: position 416,006 of record CBDUPB010000001.1, read on the forward strand.
TTCGATCGGGCGTCGGTCATCGTCCCGAATGCCGACCTGGTCACCTCTGCCGTGCAGAACTGGTTCCACAAGAACCGGGTCGGCCGCGTCCGCGTGGCCGTCGGCGTTTCCTACGCGGCCGATCCCGAACAGGTGCGCACGATCCTGCTCGACTGCGCCACGAACAACTCATCGGTCATGACTTCCCCGGCGCCCTTTGTCGTGTGGACGGGCTTCGGAGCCAGCTCACTCGATTTCGAGCTGCGCGCCTACATCTGGAACTACGACAACTCGCTGCTCGTCAGCAGCGATCTACGGTTCGCGATCTTCAAGGCCCTGCGCGAAGCCGGCATAGAAATCCCGTTCCCTCAACGGGATCTCCACATCCGATCAGACAGCACGAAAGCCGACCCCGCTTCGGAGTGATCCTGTCGCGCGGCGGATCGTCTCAGTTCAGCGTCGCGCCGAAGTTCCCCAGCACAACATTCAGGTCGGCGAAGTTCACCACGCCGTCGCCGTTCTGATCGGCGCCCACGAAGTCCGGCTCGCCGCTCTGTCCGAAGTGCACCAGCACATCGTTGAGGTCGGCGAAGTTCACCACGCCGTCTGCGTTGGTGTCGCCCGCGAGCAGGAACAGCGCGCGGAAGGTCAGGAAGTGCCCGAGGTCGGCCGGGGTGACATCCTCGAACCCCGGGGGGAGCGGGCCGACGCCGTACTCCACGAGGCCCTCGCCGATCACGAAGTTCCCGAAGAGCAGGTTGGTCGTGGGCGTGGTGACGCTCGTGAAGCGGAAACTGAAGGTGGTGTCGCCCACATACACGCCGAGGTTGCCGGCATCGATATCTTCCTGGAGTTCGGCGGCCGATTCCGAGGAGTCGATGTACAGGATGGGCGTGCCCTCCCCTTGGAGCAGCCCGAGCGTGGAGTAGGTGTCGGGGTCGTCGGTCGAGTCGTCCCAGGTCACCGAGTACACCAGCCCGGTCGCGAACGCGGTGGTTCCCTCGGGCACGCCGCTCTGCTCGACGGCCGAGATCCCGCGGATGATGCTTTCGACGCTGAGCCGGAAGCCGAGGTTGGCCGGGTCGCTGACGGTGAAGTCCATCTGGAAGACGACATTCTTCTTGTTCACCTGCGCGGCGTTGCCCATCGCGCTGCGCCGGTTCCGGGCGGCCATCCGGTGAGTCACGCTCGCGATCGCGCCGTCGAGCGACGCCGGAGAGAGCGTGGAGGTGGTCGTGAAACTCGCGAGCGGGGTGCTCTGCTCCGCGCTGCTGGTGTTCTCGACCGTCACGGAATTGATCGACTGCGCGCTCGCGGCGGCGCAGCACAGAGCGCCCAAGGCGACGCCTCGGCGGATAGATTGGTTCATCACGATCGGCTCTCCCTCTCTCGATGTGACCCCGGAGCAACTCGACGCCCGGCCACCCTACCCACGGCGCCCCGCCGCCACAAGGGTTTCTTTGGGTATTCACGACGGACAATGATCCGCGCCCGTGGGTATCCCCGGTGTTCGATATCATCCGCGGAGCGCGGCGTCACAACCCAGCGCGGCCCTCACTCGCACATGCGCCGGAAGCACCTGCATGAACCCCCTCCCGCTCTGGGCGATCTCCCTCATCACCGTCGTCACGCTCTTCCTCGCCGCCGAGATCGGGCGCCGCGCGGGGCTGCGCAGCCGCAGGCGTGATCGGCGCCGCGCCCGCGTGGGCGTGGGGACCGTGCAGGCCGCCGTGTTCGGGCTGCTCGGCCTGCTCCTCGCGTTCACCTACGGGTTCGTGTCGTCGCGCGCCGAGAGTCGCCGCGAACTCATCACCGTCGAAGCCAACGCGATCGGCACGGCGTACCTTCGCGCCGACCTGCTGCGCGGCCCGGGGGCGTACGACCTTCGCCCGCTGCTCCGCGAGTACACCCTCAACCGCATCATCGGCAACCACGGCATCCCCGAGGAGGAACTCGCGCGGCGGGTCGCGCTCTCGGAAGCCCAGCACGCGCAGATGTGGAGGATCGTCATCCGCGCCACAGCGCCCGACGGCTACGACGCAGGCGACTCGCTCGCCATCGCGTCGATCAACGATGTCATCGACACGCACACCCTGCGCATGCGCGCGCACTCCTACCGGATACCCACGCCCGTCGTCGTCATGCTGATCACCGTCGCCGCCCTCGCCATCGCGCTCACGACCTTCAACCTGGGCGTGTCCGGTCGGCGCGGCGTGGGCCTCTCGGCGCTCATGGTGCTCATGATCGCCGCCGTCATGCTGCTCATCCTGGATGTCGACTACCCCCGCTCGGGGCTTGTGCGCATCACCGACGCGCCGCTCCAGCACCTGGCCGACTCGTTCGATGAGGCGCCCGCTACTCCTGCGTTGCGCTGAAGTTCGTAAGCACAAGGTTCAGATCCGCGAAACCGACCTGCCCGTCCCCGTCGAGGTCGGCGCCCGAGAAGCCGGGCTCCCCGGACTGTCCGAACGCGGCGAGAACCGCGTTCAGGTCCGCGAAGTTCACCACGCCGTCTCCGTTCGTATCGCCCGGCACACCGACGCCCCCGAGGTCGATCGCGTAGACAAACGAACGGTTCTGGAGGATGACCCCCATGTACACGCGCGACCCGTCGGGCGAGAAGCGGGGATGCCCCGTCGGCTGGGGAAATGCGCCATCTTCCTGAGGGAGCATGACCGACCAGAGAACCTCACCGGTGTCGGCGTCGATGCCCGTGATGAATCCCTGAGAAGGAAGAATCGAGTCAGCGGTTCCGGCAACGACGACCGATCCGTCGGGGCTGACCTCGGGAGCGCTCATGATTGCGCCGACACTGTCGTTGAGCGTCGTCGCGACATCGTCCGGTGAGATCCGGATGATCCGCGAGAACGCGGACACGCCGAAACCGACATCGTCCGACCTGATCGAGACACGCGGCCCGGCGCTCAGCGAACCGCCGGCGAACTGCACCGATCCGAGCGAGCCGTTCGACGCATCGATGCTCCTGATCCCCGACGGAGCGACCGGGAGCAGGATGCGACCCGACGGCGAGATCGCGGGAACGAACGGCGCGGTGGTCTGCGCATCCCACTCCACGCCGCCGTCGTTCATGCGCAACGCCATCGCGCCGGAACCGAGGCAGTTCCCGCCGCAGTTCTCGGGGATCTGCGGCGCCACGCCAATCGCGAGCCCGTTCGAGAACATGATCTCGTGCTTGGGGAAGGCCGAGTCGGCATCGCCGAAGCCGGGGAGATCCCAGCGAAGATCGCCCGAAGGCGTGACCGAGCCGAACCCGTAGCCCTCGAAGCCGTCATCGATGAAATAGATATTTCCATCGGGACCGACGGTCGGACCCGCGCGCTGGCTGTAGACCCCGCCGCGCGGCGGCAGCGTCCAGAGCGGATCGCCTTCCGAAGTGAACGCGCGGATACCGGCGGTGCTGTTCGCGTACACACGCCCCTGACCGTCGATGTCGCAGATCGAATCGGCGTCCGCCCAGAGGATGGTGTCGTCGCGCCACCGGACCGTTCCGTCATGATCGATCACGACCAACTCGCGCGACTGGACGGCGATCTCTCCGTTCGGGCCGATCGCAGGACGGTTCAGGACGAACCCGGACACCTCGACCCGCCATGCGACCGACGGCGAACCTCCGGACGCTCCGGCGGAGATCACGCTGGTCGCAACAAGCGCGACCGACGCGCTGACGCGGCCGACCCGTGAAGAAAGAACAGATACCTTCATCGCAATCTCCTCTTGCGTGCGCGCCGCACGAGCCGCATCCGGGCCTTGGGCGTCTGAATGCACTCCTCGCCCGTATCGAGCGTAACGGTGAACTCACGAGAATCAACCGTGACGCGCGAGCCCGCCGAATATGGCTGAGATCCGCAAAAAAAAGGCCGTTTCCGGCCAGTTCCCGAACGCCGCAACGGCGCACGCATGCACAATCAAGGCATTCAGGGATGTGTAATGCGCGCAATCGCGTCGTTGGGGAGCCACGCCTCGACGCCCGAAGAGAGTTCGACCTTCGCCCAGCCGTCACGATCACGAACGATGCGCACATCGCTCCCAGCGGACGCGGCGCCGGCGACGGAATCGAAGGCCTCTCCCGGCCCGGCGCGCGGCGTGACGCCTTCGCGAACGATCACGCCCAGATGATCCGCGCGCACATCGGCGATCAACGCCCCAACAAGCAACCCGCCCGAGAGCGCGCCCGCGACGAGCAGCGCCGCGATCCCCAGGAGCGGCGTGCGTGCGATTCGCGCAGCGCGAGCGCCGAGCAGCAGCCAGCCGATCGACCAGCAGCCGATGAAGACGCCCGCGAGTGTTGAGACGCCCGCAGACTCCGCCGCGCGCAGCGCAAACCGCGAACCGGAAGGCAGCATCATCGGGGGCCACGCCTCGCCCTCGCCCGGACGGAGCGCGGCGAACGCCGCATTCACCGCGCGGGCCGACGCATCGTCGTGGTTCTTGCTCGCAAGGCGCCCGGCAGCGCGGAGATGCAGCGCTGCGCGTCCCCGGTCGCCGAGTTGGACCTCGGCAGCCGCGAGATTCAGGCGCAGCGCGGGGCCGTCCAGCCCGCCGTCCAGCACCGTGCCGTACGCCGCGGCTGACTCGCGCAGCGCGGCCTGCTTCGCGTCCGCGTCGGTAGAAGGGTTCATGGCCCGCGCGAGGGCCGCGTTCCCGCGATCGAGCAACGCGCGGACGCGCTCCTGAGGCACATCCGCCCCCTGCCCGAACGCGCACGAGCCAAACGCGAGTATGAGGACAACGAGCGGCCGGATCATCGCGTCGCACCTTTCGCGCGAAGGTCGTGGTCGATCTTCGGGAGCGCTTCGCGCACCGCCGAGCGAGCGCCCGAAACATCGTCGGCCGATGCGCCGCCGAATTCCGCGGCGGCGCACGCCTCAACGGCCTCGCGCACGGCGCGCGCGTGGCTCACCCCGTACCGTTCGAAGTACTCCACCGCCTCGTCGGAGGTGATCGCTTCGCGCGACCTGCCCGACCAATCAGCGGCAAACGCGCGAACCGCGAGCAGCACACCCTCGGCGCCCTCGTGCCGATCGAGCGTGCGTGTCGCGTCGCGCAGCGCACGGATCCTGCGCCGCCGCGCCGGATCAGACTTCGACTTGCGGCGCGCGGCGGCCACGCCCACGAGCGCCAGCGCCACGACCGGCGGGATCGCGACGACCGCGACCCCGATCGGCCCGCGCACGATCGCGAACAACGATTCGCGCGAAGGCACGAGATCCTCGATCGTGATCTCACGCGGGCCGGACGCCTCTTCGGTGCGCGACACGGCGCGCTCACGGTCACGCCAGAGGTCGCCTCCCGTTCCGGCGTCACCGGGCAACTCCACACGCTGCGCGGCCTGCACGCTCAGCGGGATGGGCTCGCTCGCGGCGGTCCGGTACTCACCGGACCTCGCATCAAAGTAGGTCAGTTCGAGCGGCGGGATCTCCGAAACACCCGCGTCCCGCGCGCGGATCATCGCCGTGAACCGCTTGCCGTCCGGGACCAACTCCGCGGTCGGCCGCTCGCCCGTGAGTTTGAACGCGTCCTCAAATCCCGGCTGGCCGGCGAGGTCCAGCATCGGAATCTCGTCGGCCGGCCCGGTCCCCTTCACCGTCACGCGGAGGGTGATGGGATCGCCGACCCGGACCTCGATCGGCTCCGCCTTGGCCTCAACCGAGTACTCGCCCACGAGCCCGCTGAAACTCGACGGGCGCCCGGCGGTGGGCAGAGGAAGCACGACAAGCGAAACCGGATCGCTCGCGACCACTTCGGTCCTCGAGCGGCCCTGGTTGAAGAACGGGCTGTCGAAGATCGATTGACGGCCGCGCGTCGCGCGCGAGAACGCGACGGTCGCCGGGCCGAACTCGTACTCGCCCGGATCGCTCGGCACGACGAGTTTCTCGATGGTCAGCGTCGCGAACTCGCGGCCGTCGAGCTCCGCCCGCCCGGCCCGGGCCACGCTGCGCTCCCCGAGGAAATTCACCTCGAAGAACTGTCCGCTCTGGAAGTGCGCGGGGGTCAGGCCGCGATCGGCGGGAGAGTACAGCCGGAATCCTTCAGGAAGCCCGGGCATCGAGAACGCCGCCTTCTGGACCTCCGTGCCGATGTACCAGGTGAGCCGGAGCGTGACGGGCTGACCCGCGTACACATCCTGATCGCTCACCTCAAGGCGGAGCTTGAAGTCGTCGAGTTCGCCCGGCTGTTCCACGGTCACGCGCAGTGGTTCGGTGCGCTTCACGCCTTCGCGTGTGCTCACCTCGATGGGCGGGATCGTCAGCACGCCCACGCGTGTGGGCGTCAGCGAGAACTGGAACACGCGGCGCGTGCGTTCAACGGTCCGGGTGCCGTCGAAGACGATCTCGCTGTTGGTTGATGAGCCGCGCTGCTCGATGTGGAACCCATCGAGCGCCGGTATCGCCGGTGGCTGGCTCCGTGTATCGCCCTCGACGGAGACCTGCAGTTCGAACGGCTGGCCGACATACACGCGGTCGCTCTCGATCTCCGCCGTCACGCGGACCGGCGCTGCCGCCGCGTTCGATTGCGCGACCGCCGGCCCCGCGGCCGTCACAAGCACGATGGCCGCTGCGCACCGGATCACGGCCGAGGTCAACATCGCTCCGAGGGTGTGTCGCATCGCCGGTCTCCTTACCAGTCCTTGTCAACGGCCGGTGCGCGGCCGCGCTGCATCTCACGGGCCCGCTCACGCGCCTCGCGCTGTCGCTTCTCACGGTCGAGCAGGCGTTCGGCGAGGGTCCGCGGCTCGCTCTCCTGATCGAACGCCGAGCTCTCCTGCTCGGTTCCCTGCTCGCGCCGGGCCTGGTCTTCCTGCTGGCCCTCGCCCTGCTCGCCTTCCTGCTGCTGGTCCTGCCCGTTGGATTCGTCCTGCTGCTGTTGTTGCTGCTGCTTCTGCGCCTGCTCGATCAGTTCCTTGACGATCTGCTCGGCCTGCCTGGACTGCTCGGCCGACCGCTCACGGCGTTGGGAGGCCTCTTCCGGTCGCCCCTGCTGCTCAGCGCCCTGCGCCTCACGCCGCTGCTGCGCCGAATCGCGGAGTTCCTGGGCCGCCTCGCGCAGCGCGTCGGCCGCGGGCGAACTCTGCCCCCCGCGCTGCTGCGCCTGCTGCTGGAACTGGTCCGCGAGTTGCTCGCTCTGTTCCGCCGCCTGCTCGGCCTGCTCGGCGATCTCGTCGTTCTGCTCGCCTTCCTGTTCTTGCGATTGCTCGGCGGATTCCTGCTGCTGTTGCTGTTCCGCCTGCTCGCTCTGGGTGTTCTGCTCGCCCTCTCGTTCGCTCTGGCTCTTGTTGAGTTCCTCGAGATCCTTCGCGAGTTGCTCGAGCTGCTCCTGCATCTTGCGCTGCTGCTCCATGCGCTCGCGGAGTTCGGCGATCCGTCGATTCGCCGCCTCGAGGTTCCTGGCCGCCTCCTCGTCGCTGCGGTCCAGACCGTGCGCGGCGCGATAGAGCGACGCGGCTTCCCGGTACTGCGCGATGGCGCCGTTGGGATCCTGTTCCGCGAGGCCCGCGGCCTTCGTCGCCGCGATATCGCCCTGATTGAACATCGCGCGTGAGGCGATGTCGGCGCGGTCCGCGCCCAGCCGCGCCGCTTCCCGGTACGCCAGCGCCGCTTCGTCGAGTTGGTCCATCCCATGCAACGCACGGGCCCGGTTGTACGCCGCTTCGGCGGCCAGCGCGGCGTCGTCGAGCGAGAGGACCCCCGCGTACACCTCGGCGGCCCGGGACCAATCCCCCGCTGCCGCGGCGAGGTTGCCCTCGACCAGCATCTCGCGCGCCGACTGCGCATGCGCCGAAGCGCCGAGGACCATCAACGCGATCGAAAGGGTGGATCTACGCATGTTTGCGCTCCCGCACGAACGGCTCGAGGAGCAGCAGCCCGATGGCGGGCAGCAGCAACCATTGGAAGCGTTCGATCATGGTGGTCTCCTCGCGCGATTCCATCTCGCGCTTGTCGGCCGATTGCACGAGGCGCTGATACACCGTGTCGAGGTCGAGCACGCCCGTGCCGACCTTGAGGAACACGCCTCCCGGTGTCGCCTCCGCGATCTTCGCGAGCGTTGCGCTGTCGAGCGTGCTGCGCACGACCTCGCCGTCGTAGCGCATGTAATCAGGCCCGCGGCTCGTGGCCGCCGGGACGGGCGACCCCGTGTCGCTGCCCAACCCCAGAGCGATCACGCGCACGCCGGCCTCGCCCGCCTGCTGCGCCGCTTCGATCGGGAAACTGCCCTGGTCCTCGCCGTCCGTAATCAGGATGATGTCGCGTGTGCGGCCCTCGGCCTTGTCGTCGCCGAAGAGCGTGTTGAGCGTGACGCGCAGGGCGTCGCCGAGCATCGTCCCCCCGCGCGAGACGCTCCGGGGAGACAGTTCGTCGAGCGCGAGGCGGAAGAACGAGTGGTCATAGGTCAGCGGGCAGCGCACGCTCGCGCTCCCGGCGAACGCGACCAGCCCCACGCGGTCGCCCTCGACCACCGTCAGCGCGTCGCGGATCATCAGTTTCGCGCGTTCGAGACGGCTGGGCGCGAGGTCCTGCGCCAGCATGCTGCGCGAGACATCGAGCACGAACACCACATCGCGGCCGCTGCGCGTGATCGTCCTGGATTTCTCGCCATAGGCGGGCTTCGCGAGCGAGAGACAGACCAGCGAGATGGCGACAAGCATGAGCGCCGCCCGGAGCCCCCTTCTCCACGACGGCCCGCCGCGCACCACGAAGTCGCGCATCGCCCCTCGCGCGAACGACCACGCCGCCCTGCGCTGGGCGCGCAGGCTCAGCGCGAGCACGATCGACATCGCCGCGACGACCCAGAGCAGGTTCAGCCATTCGGGCGCGAGCCACCTGATGTGCTCGAGCATCGTCACGGCGACCTCCTCAGGATCGTGGCGCCGGCCAGCAGTTCCAGCGCAAGCAGCCCGGCGCCCGCCGCCGCGAACGGCCAGAACAGTTCGGTGTATTCGGTGTACTGCCTCGACTCGACGCGAGACTTCTCGAGCGCGTCGATCGCGGCGTACACGCCGCGCAACCCTTCGGCGTCGCTCGCGCTGAAGTGGCGCCCGTCGGTCATCTCGGCCATGCGGCGGAGGACGGATTCGTCCACGCCGCGCGAGGGCACGCGCATCGCGCCGAGCGGGGTCGGCACCACGCGCTCGCCGCCCCCGACCGCGATGGTGTAGACGCGGATGCCCCACTCTCTCGCGAGGCCCGCCGCGTCGATCGGGCTGACCTCGCCCGCATTCCACTCGCCGTCGGTCAGCAGCACGATGGCCTTGCTCTTGATGACGAAGCCCGCTTCCACGGCGATCTTCTCGTCGCTCCGCTCGACGCTCTGCCCGGCCGCCTCGGCGAGCGCGCGCCGTTTCAGGTCTTCCTCGGCGTCTTTGAGACGCGCGGCGGCGAGCGCCACCCCGTCGCCGATCGCCGTGCCGTCTTCCGAGCGCACGAGCGGGAGGTCGAGCGTGTCCACGAGCGCGGCCACCGCCTGCGGGTCGCGCACGAGCGGGCACACGGTCTCGGCGTAGCGCGCGAAACTCACGATTCCCAGCAGGTCGTTCGGGCGCCCTGCGAGAGATTCGCCCGAGCGTTCCGCCGGAGCGCCGTCTTGCTCTTTGGTGGCATCGGTTCCGAGCACAAACTCGCGGAACACGCGCTTCACGACATCGAGGCGCGACATCACCTGCCCGCCGAAGGGCATCTCCTCGCCCATGCTGCCCGAGCGGTCGACGACCATCATGATCGCGACGCCCTCGGTCACGACGCTGGTCTTGCCCACGCCCGCCTGGGGCCGCGCGAACGCGACGACCACGGCCGCGAACGCCAGGGCGCGCATCGGCGTGAGCAGCGAAACCGCGCGGGTGCGCCACGACCTGCCGACACCTTGCACGAGCGTGAGCGACGGGAGCATGACAACGGACGCGCGATCACGCCGACGCCAGAGCCACCAGCAGAGCGGCAGGGCGAGCAGGATGAGCAACGCGATGGGAGATTCGAAGCGCGTCACGCCTGGTCCTCCTCGTCGGCGTCGCCGAAAGACTCGACAAAGCCTCGGACCTCGTCGATCGCGCGTCCGGCGGCGGCCATCCCCGGCTCGGCGCCGGCGAACTTCACCTCGTCGCACGCCTCAAGCACCACGCGGAGTTGCTCGGCCGCGTCCGCGGGAAGGCCTCCAGCGCGGTTGCCCGACGCGTCGCGCAGGAATTCCTCGGTGGTGCGCGCGGTCGCGCGATACTCGAAGCGGCCCTCAATGTAAGTGCGCAGGATCGACGACAGTTCGGTGTACGCGCGCTCGTTGGTCGGACGCTGGCCGACATTCCCTTCGCCGCGCACGGCGGTTTCGAGGATCGCGAGCGCCGTCAGCGCGCGGCGGCTGGGCGACTCCGTGCTCTCCGAACCGCGCCAGCGCAGCGCGATGAGTGTTCCCGCAGCGGCGCAGAGCACCACGGCGGCGGATCCACCGACGATGAGCAGCGTGAGATCGTCGGCGGCTTCCTCGGGAGCGTCAACGACGCCCTTAGGCCCGGCGAACTCGACCGGCCCATCGAGCGGAAGCAATCCGGTGATACTCATGGTGATTGGTTCGAGCGTCAACGGCTCGCGAACGCCTCCATCGCGGATGATGACGAACTCGAACGGCCCGATCTCGATCTCCCCGGGCAGGAAGGGCTGAAGGTCAAACTCGCGCCGTTCAACAAGCCGTCCGGCCTCATCGATGCGCGTCGGACGAAGACGCATGTCGGCGACCGTCATGCCCGCGATTTCGCCACCCACCACGAGCGACGAAGGCCACTCGATCGTTGCGCCGTCGGAAACGATCGTTTCCATGCGGAGCCACACCACATCGGCGACGCTCGCGACCGGGCTGAGTTCCGCGTTGATGACGACGCCCTCCGCCCTCGCGGATTCCGTCAGCAGCATCGGGGCCGATGTCGCGTGCGTCCGTGCCGCGCCGAGGCCGGACAGCACCGCGAACAAGGCGGCGACGAGAAGACGATTGCTCATCTGCGCCCCCTCCGCTCGCGACGGGTAAAGAAGCGCAGGAGCGCGTCGATGTACGATCCCTCGGTCGAGATGTCGATGCGGTCCACTCCCGCCGACGCCAAGACGCGCGACAGCGCCGCGTCGCGTTCGACGGCCGCGAGCGAATAGGCGCGGCGGCCGCGCTTCGAGGTCAGATCGACCAGCTGCTCGGCGCCGCTCTCCAGATCGCGCACTCTGAACATCGCGCCCTTGTCGATCTGGCCCTCGCGCGGGTCGCGCACGGTGACGGCGACCACATCGTGCCGGCTCGCCAGCGCGCGCAGGGGGCGCGAGTAGCCGTCCTCGCCCTCCGCTTCGTCGAGGAAGTCGCTGAACAGGAAGATGACCGACTTCTTGCGCAGGGTTCGCGCGAGTTCCTGAAGGGAGACGCCGAGATCGGTGGCGGCGCCCTGGGGCTCGAAGCCGAGCGCCTCGCGGATGATGCGCGTGGAGTGTTTCAGGCCTTTTTCGGGCGGAACGACGAGCTCCGCGCGGTCGGTGAAGAGCATCAGCCCGACCTTGTCGCCGTTCTTCGCGGCGGCGAGCGAGAGGACAGCGGCGACCTCGGCCGCCCGTTCGCGCTTCGCCTCGTCGGCGCTCCCGAATGCGCCGCTGGCCGAGAGATCGACCGCGAGGACGATCGTGAGTTCGCGCTCCTCGTCGAACTGCTTGACGAAGGGCTTGTTCTCGCGGGCGGTGACATTCCAGTCGATCGTGCGGATGTCGTCGCCCGGCTGGTACTCGCGGACCTCGGCGAACTCGACGCCGCGGCCGCGGAACGCGCTGTGGTACTCGCCCGCGAAGAGTTCGTCGACCAGGCGGAGCGACAGCACCCGGAGCCGACGGACCTTGGCCATCAGCTCTTCGGGGGTCGACGCCCCCCGGCGCGTGCCGTGATGATGCTTCTGCGTGCGCATGGATCCGGCGTTACGGCGTGGGAACGGTGTCGAGGACTTCCTTGACGACGGCGTCGGCGTCGAAGCCCTCGGCCTCGGCCTCGTAGGTCAGCAGCACGCGGTGGCGCAGGACCTCCATCGCGACGCTCTTGACATCCTGAGGGGTCACATACCCGCGGCCCTTCAGGAACGCGTGGGCGCGCGACGCGAGCGCGAGACTGATCGTGGCGCGCGGCGAGGCGCCGAACTCGATGAAGCGCGCGAGTTTCTCCAACCCCGATTCCCGCGGCGTGCGCGTGGCCTGCACGAGGTCCACGATGTAGTCGCGCACCTTGGGATCGATGAAGATCCGGTCAACGATGCTCCGGGCGTGCATGATCGCGTCGACCTGCACGACGGGCTCGATCTCGATGTCCGGCGCGGTGAACGCCATGCGGTCGAGGATCTCGCGCTCGTCGGCACGGGTCGGGTGCCCGATCTTGAGTTTGAGCATGAAGCGGTCGACCTGCGCCTCGGGGAGCGGGTAGGTCCCCTCCTGCTCGATGGGGTTCTGGGTCGCGAGCACCAGGAACGGCGTGGGGAGGATGTGGGTCTCGTCGCCGATGGTGACGCGGCGCTCCTGCATCGCTTCGAGGAGGGCGGACTGCACCTTGGCCGGCGCGCGGTTGATCTCGTCGGCCAGCACGAGGTTCGCGAAGACCGGGCCTTTGCGCGGCGTGAAGGTGTGCTCGCGCGGGTTGTAGATGAGCGTGCCGATGAGGTCCGCGGGCAGAAGGTCGGGCGTGAACTGGATTCGCGCAAACTTTGCGTGCATGGCCCGCGCGAGGGAGGTCACCGTCAGGGTCTTGGCGAGGCCGGGCACGCCCTCGAGGAGGACATGGCCTCCGGTCAGCAGGCCGAGGAGCAGGCCGTCGACCATGGCTCGCTGGCCGACCACGACCCGCGAGACCTGCTCGGCCAGCGCGTTGATCGGGCCGGAGGCGGCCTCGACCTCGCGGGCTACTTCTCGGACATCCACACTGTTCGTCGCCGTTGCGCTCATGCTGGCGGGCTCCGTCGTTTCAGGGCAACAATTATCTCTCACCCGGGCGAGCGGTTCTGACGCTCGACGGGCGCTGGTGTCGCGGCACGATTCATCGGCCCCCGGGAGTCTTGAACACCTGACGCACGAGGCGGCTGCAAGGTTCGCGCCCGGACGCCCTCTGCCCCACCCCCGGGGAGGGTGCGTCGGCCCGGAGCCGCTATCCTCCAAACCATGACCGCCGCCGCCACCGGAAACACCGCCCCCAGCCGAGCCAAAGCCAAGGAGACGCCCAAGGAGGCGCTCATCGGGCTGGTGATCTCCTTCGCGGTCGTCCTGATCTACCGCGGGTTCATCTTCGAGACCTTCCACATCCCCACCGGCTCGATGGCCCCCACTCTGCGCGGCGCCCACATGCAGTTCACCTCGCCCCAGTCGGGGTTCACCTGGGCCGTCAACCCCTGGACCGACAGCAACGGCGTGCCGACCAACCCTCAGGGCTCGGCGAGCAACCCGGTCCGCGTGAGCGACCCCGTCACCGGCGTGCCGATCCAGCCCGGCGCCTACCCGCTCCGCTCGGGCGACCGCATCGCCGTGCTCAAATACAACTGGATCCATCATCCCAAGCGCTGGGATGTCATCGTCTTCAAGATGCCCGAGAACCCGCGCGAGAACTACATCAAGCGCCTCGTCGGGCTCCCCAACGAAGACCTCTGGATGGTCGACGGCGATGTCTTCGTGCGGCCCGGCACGAACGAGAAAGGCGACCTCTCCAGCGGCTGGAGCATCGCGCGCAAGCCCTCGTACATCCAGGACGATGTCTGGTGGACCATCCACTCGTCCGAACTCGCGCCGCTCAAGAAGGACTTCGACGGCGTGCCCTGGCGCTCCCCGTGGCAGGGCACGGGCTGGACGCGCGGCGGCGAGGGCGAGTTCCGCACGGAATCCGCCGACTCCAGCACGCTCAACTGGGATTCCGAATACTGGCCGCTCACCGATTTCACCGCGTACAACCAGGTCACGCCCTGGGCGCCGAACCACCGCGAGGGCAACCCCCGCGCGATGGTCTACCCCACGAGCGACCTGCGCGTCCGCGCGGGCGTCGAGCCCGACGGCCCCGACGCGATTGTGCGGCTCAAAATCGAGGCGAATCAGCACATCTTCACCGCCACGCTTTCGGAGGGGAAGGTTGAATACTCGATGCAGCCCGCCAGCGGCGGCGAACCGACCGTCCTCGCCGCGGGCGGTTTCCCGGGCTTCCCACAAGGGAAGGTCTCCGATGTCGAGTTGCGCCATGTCGATCAGTCGCTCGAGGTGCGCGTCGATGGCCGCATGTACGGCCGCATGAGCTACGACTGGTCTCCCCTTGAGCGCCTGCGCAACGCGACGCGCCTCACCGATGAGCAACTCGACGCGATCCTCGCGAACCCGCTCGACACGACGCTCAGCCGCAACCCCTCGATCTACATCCAGCCGCAGGTCTCGATCGAGACGAGCGGCGGGCCGGTGACGCTCCACCGCGTGGGCATCGACCGTGACCTTTTCTATCAGCCCGCGATGCACTTCGGCGGCTCGCGCGCCGGAGCGCCCGGGCTCGCGTCCCATCCCGAGCACATCGCCCACATCGGGGAGTGGGAGTTCTTCGCCGCCGGCGACAACAGCGGCAGCAGCCGAGATTCCCGGCTCTGGGACAATGTGAACCCGTGGGTGCTCGACCAGACCGACGCGCGGGTGGGCATGGTGCCCGGCGACATGCTCATGGGCGAGGCCGTCGTGGTCTTCTGGCCAGCCCCCAAGACGCTGACGCTCGGCCCGCTCCGACTGCCCTTCGTGCCCGACGCCGGCCGCACGCGGCTCATCAAGTGATTCTCTCACCCTCTCCTCGCGGGAGAGGGTGGCGACGCAGCCGCCGGGTGGGTAAATGTCCTTCTCCGAGGACGCTCCCCCCAGCGCGTACACTGCCCGTATGGACCTCCACCTCACGGGCAGACGCGCTCTGGTCTGCGGCGGCAGCAAGGGCATCGGCAAGGCCGCGGCCATCGAACTCGCGGCCCTCGGCGCCTCGGTCACGCTCCTCTCGCGCGACCTCGACGCGCTCGAGAAAGCCCGCATGGAACTCCCCCTCCCCTGCGCGCACAACGGGCAGGGCCACGATTGCGTGGCCGCGGATCTCAGCAACGCCGACGCCCGGACGCGCGCCATCGAGCAGATCAAGCATGTCGATGGCGCGGTGCACATCCTCGTGAACAACGCGGGCGGCCCGCCCGCCGGTCAGGCGATCGACGCGAAGCCCGACGACTTCCGACGCGCCTTCGAGACGCACATCATCGCGAGCCACGCGCTGGTGCAGGCGTTCGTCCCCGGGATGAAGGCCGCGAAGTACGGGCGCATCGTCAACATCATCTCGACTTCGGTGCGCCAACCGATCGTCGGGCTCGGCGTCTCGAACACCATCCGCGGCGCGATGGCCTCCCTCGCCAAGACGCTGTCGATGGAGCTCGGCCCGTTCGGCATCACCGTGAACAACATCCTCCCCGGGTTCACCGCCACCGAGCGCCTCGACTCGCTCGTCAAGGGCAAAGCCACCAAGGGTGAGACCACGACCGAAGCCGTCGAAACCGAGATGAAGGGCCAGATCCCGCTCGGGCGCTTCGCCGACCCGCGCGAGACCGCGTCCGTGATCGCCTTCCTCTGCTCCCCCGCCGCCTCGTATGTCACGGGCGAATCCGTCCGCGTCGATGGCGGGCGCACCGCCACGATCTAACGCATGACGACCATCCTCAACTTCATCGACAACGACTTCCGCGAGCCGCGCTCGAACGCGTGGCTCGACGATGTGAACCCCGCGACGGGCGAGGTTCTCGCGCGCATCCCTGATGCTTCCGCCGACGATGTGGACGACGCCGTGCGCGCCGCGCAGGCCGCGTTCCCCGCGTGGTCATCAGCGACCGCCGAGCAACGCTCGACCGTGATGATGCGCATCGCTGACCTGATCGACCGCGATCTTGAAGCGCTCGCGCTGGCCGAGTGCCACGACACGGGCAAGCCGCTCTCGTTGTGCAAGCGTGTGGACATCCCGCGGGCCGCGGCCAATTTCCGGTACTTCGCCCACGCGATCCTCTCGACGAAGAGCGAGTTCCACGACACCGATGGGGCCGCGATCAACTACACGCTGCGCCGCCCGCTGGGCGTCGTCGGCGCCATCTCGCCGTGGAACCTGCCGCTCTACCTGTTCACCTGGAAGATCGCGCCCGCGCTCGCGACGGGGAATACGGTCGTCGCCAAGCCGAGCGAGGTGACGCCGATGACGGCGTTCCTGCTCGCGAAGTTGTGCGCCGAGGCGGGCCTCCCCAAGGGCGTGCTGAACATCCTCCACGGCCGGGGCTCACCGTGCGGCGCGCGGATCGTCGAGCATCCGGACATCAAGGCCGTCACCTTCACGGGCGGAACGAGCACGGGCGAGACCATCGCCCGGACGGCCGCCCCGATGTTCAAGAAACTCTCGCTGGAACTGGGCGGGAAGAACCCGAACCTGGTGTTCGCCGACGCCGACATGGACGACGCGGTCGAAACGAGCGTCCGCGCGGCGTTCACGAACCAGGGCCAGATCTGCCTGTGCGGCAGCCGCGTGTTTGTTGAGCGATCGGCGTACGACGGTTTCGTCGAGCGTTTCGTCGAGCGCGCGAAGCAGCTCACGGTCGGCGATCCGCTCGACGCGTCGAGCGATCTCGGCTCACTCGTGTCGGCCGAGCATCGCGCGAAAGTCGCGTCGTATGTGGCGCTCGCGAAAGACGAGGGCGGGACGGTGCTTCTCGGAGGCGCGGCGCCCGCGAAGATCAACGACCGCTGCGCGAACGGCGCGTTCTTCGAGCCGACGGTGATCACCGGGCTCGACCCGCGTTGCCGCACGCAGCAGGAAGAGATCTTCGGGCCGGTTGTGACCATCACGCCGTTCGACGACGAGGCGCAGGCGATCGAGTTCGCGAATTGCACGCGGTATGGTTTGGCCAGCACGGTGTGGACGCACGACCTGTCGCGTGCGCACCGCGTGGCCGCCAGGATCGAGGCGGGCATCGTGTGGGTGAACTGCTGGATGCTCCGCGACCTGCGCACGCCCTTCGGCGGCGTGAAGCACTCGGGCGTGGGCCGCGAGGGCGGCGACGAGGCGCTGCGTTTCTTCACCGAACCCAAGAATGTGTGCGTGAAACTATGAGCGATACCCGGAAATCGTCGGTCGAATCCACGAAGGCCGCCGAACCCGTCGGGCCGTACCCCCACGCGCGGCGGGTGGGCGACCTGCTCTTCCTCTCGGGCATCGGCCCGCGCGAACGGGGCAGCAAGGTCATCCCGGGCGTCACGCTCAACGATCGCGGCGAGGCGATCGACCACGACATCGTCGCACAGACTCACTCTGTGATGCGCAACATCAAGGCGGTGCTCGACGACGCCGGCGCGAAGTGGGACGACATCGTGGATGTGGCCGTCTACCTGACCGACATGAAGCGCGACTTCGCGACCTTCAACACGGTGTACGGCGAGTACTTCAAGGGCGAGAACCGGCCGACGCGCACGACCGTCGAGGTCGGCGCGCTGCCCACGCCGATCGCGGTGGAACTCAAGGTCACCGCGTATCTAGGCGATTAATCCGCGCGCATGCGGTACGGGCTCTCGATCGCGCGGAGCACCGCACGGACCGGGCTCGCGTCGAAACCCATCAGTTTCAGCGGCAGCGCGATGAGTTCGTACTCGCCGTCGGGGACATCGTTCAGGCGGAGCCCTTCGAGGATCGCCATGTCGTGGCGCGCGAACGCCGCGTGGCTGGGCAGGTCTTTGCTGGTCTGCACATCCACGCTCGGGGTGTCGATGCCGACGGTGATGACGCCCACTGCAGCAAACGCGTCGACGAGCGCGGGGTCGAGGGCCGCGAAGTCCTCGTTCCACGCTTCGGAATCGGGGAAGGTGTTGGTCTTGATGAGCACGCGCCGCGCGTTGAGCGAGTCGAGATCGTCGATCGCAAGGTCTTCATCGCGCACGCGCTCGCCGCGAGCGACCTTCGCGGAAATCACGCGGCACGGCCCGAGGTAGTAACTCAGCGAGCGCTCGCCGATGCCCTCTCCGCCCTTCGCGTAATGGTTCGGCCCGTCGGCATGGGCGCCGAGATGGACCGTCGTGCGCAAGGTGGAGAGCGTGACCGTGTCGCCCTTCGCGAGGTCCATGAGCACCTCGCGCGACATCGGCGTGTCGCCGGGCCAGACGCCCAGGTTCGGAGTGACCGGCGGGGTGATGTCGTAGAGCATCAAGGATTCCTTGGGATCACCAGGCGATGGCGACGATGATCGCGAGCACGAGAAGTATCGCGAGAGCGACGATCGCGCAGAGCACGGCGAGCACGATGCGGTCCTGCAACCTCGCGCGCTTCACCGCCTCGTGGTAGGGAATCGTCGAGAAGGTCACCATCTCGTAGAGCGGCAGGTACCGGTTCGGGAAGGTGCGCGCCAGCCAGTGCTCGAACTGCTTCTTGCGCCGGAAGGTCTGAGACCCGACATGGTCGCGCATCTCGACGAAGTTGTCGACCGCGAGGTCCGCGATCGCGTCGCCCGCGGGCTTGCGGCGAGCCTGGTACTCGGCGAACGCGGCATCGAGATCGGCGCCGGCGCCGTGCTTCTCGACGCACTCGCCCAGCACATGCACATCCTCGAACGAGGCGTTCATGCCCTGCCCGTAGAACGGCACGACAGCGTGCGCGGCGTCTCCGATGAGCGCGACCCTGCCGTCGAGAGTCCAAGGGAAACACTTGACGGTGACGAGCGAACTCACGGGGTTGCGCTCGAAATCGTCGAGCAGCGTCGGCATGTGCTGGATCGCGTCGGGGAATCGCTTCTCGAAGTACCGCCGCGCGTCATCGCGGGTCTTCACGCGGTCGAATCCGTGCTCGCCGTCGAAGGGCGCGAAGAGCGTGCAGGTGAACGAGCCGTCGGCGTTGGGCAGCGCGATCATCATGTACGACCGTCGCGGCCAGATGTGCAGCGCGTTGGGATTGATGCGGAACTTCCCGAACAGGCCCGACTCGTTCTCGGCGGGCGGGATCTCGAGTTCCTTGTACCCGTGCGTCTGGTAGTACTGGTGGTAGTCGAAGCGGTCGCGCTTCATCATGCTGGAGCGCACGGCGGAGAAGGCGCCGTCGCCGCCGATGATGACCTCGCACTTCTTGGTGTGCTTCACGCCCGGGCCGCCGGGTCGCAGGTCTTCGACCGTCGCGTGCATCGTGTCGAAGTCCACTGCCGTGCATCGCGCGCTGAAGGTGATGTTGATGTTGGGTTCGTTGCTCGCGGCGTTGAGGAGCGTCTCGTTGAGCCCGCCGCGCGAGATGGAGTAGATGCCCTTCTTCTCGTCGGCGGAGTAGGGCTGGAAGGCGAGTTCGCCGTGGAGCGGATGAATCGCGCGGCCGCGCATGAGGATGCCGTCGGCGAGGACCTCGTCGGCGAGGCCCATCTCGCGGAGCGCCTCGATGCCGCGCGTGGAGAGCGCGAGGTTGATCGAACGGCCGCCGGCCGCGCCGGCGACGCGCGGATCGGCGCGGCGCTCGAACAGTTCGACCTTGTAGCCGAGCCGCGCGAAACGCACGGCGCAGAGCGTTCCGGCCAGCCCGGCGCCGAAGACGGTGATGACGGGTCGCTGCACGCTCATGCGCCGGCCGTCTCGCCGAGGGCGCGGGCGAAGCGCAGGCAGTCTTCGAAGGTGTTGTAGAGCGGGACGGCGGAGATGCGCACGATGTCGGGCTCGCGGAAATCGGCGACGACGCCCTTCGCGAGCAGCGCCTGCTGGATCGCCTTGGCGCCCTTCGCGGCGACTCCCGGCGCGCCGGGGTTCACGCGGATGGAGATCTGCCCGCCGTGCGCCGCGTCAGGCCGCGGGGTGATGATCGAGAGTTTGCTCGCGAATCGCTCTTCGCTCACCTGTTCGACGAGGTGACGCGTGTACGCGTGAAGGCGGAGCGACTTGGCGCGCAGCGCGTGCATGCCCACGCGGTCGAAGATCGCGAGCGATTCCTTGAGCGGGGTCATGGCGAAGATCGGCGGGTTGCTGAGCTGCCACGCCTCGGCGCCGAGCCCGGGGACGAACTCGGGCGCCATCTTGAATCGTGTCGCGGGGTCGTGGCCCCACCAGCCCTCGTAGCGCGGGTAGTCGGCGTCCCAGTGGTTCTCGTGCACGAACGCGCCGGCGACAGCGCCCGGCCCGCTGTTGAGGTACTTGTACGAGCACCACGCGGCGAAATCGACGCCCCACTCGTGCAGGCGCATCGGCACATTGCCGGCGGCGTGCGCCAGGTCGAAGCCGACGACGGCGCCCGCGTCGTGACCCGCGCGCGTGATGCGCTCCATGTCGAAGAGTTGGCCCGTCGCGTAGTTCACGCCCCCGAGCATGACCAGCGCGATCTCGTCGCCCTGTTCGCGCAGGATGCGCTCGATCTCCTCCTCGCGGATCGTGTCCTCGCCGTCGAGCGGCGCGACATGGATGACCGCGTCGTCGGGATCGAAGCCGTAGAAGCGGGCCTGGCTGGCGACGGCGTGCTCGTCGCTGGGGAAGGCGCCGCGCTCCATGAGGATTTTGTAGCGCTCGGCGGTCGGGCGGTAGAACGAAGCCATCAGCAGGTGAAGGTTGACGGTGAGCGAGTTCATCATCACGACCTCGCCCGGGACGGCCCCGACGAGGCGCGCGCCCGTCTCGCGGAAGTTCTCGTGGTACGGGAGCCACGGGTTGCGCGCGTCGGTGTGCGCTTCGACGGCGAGTTCGGCCCAGTCCTTCAGTTCCTGCGCCATGGCGTCGGGGACGCTGCGCGGCATGAGGCCGAGCGAGTTGCCGCAGAAATACGCCTGATCGCGCCCGGACTTGTCCTTGGGGATGGCGAAGCGCGCGCGCTCGCCGCGGATCGGATCGTCGGAATCGAGCGCACGGGCGCACTCGTCGGAATCGTCGACCTGCGCGAGGAACGCCTTGGAGTCGAACTCACTCGCCGCGGTCGTCGTCAACGGATCACTCCCTTTGCTTCACGGATCTTGCCCGCGCCCTTGGCGCGGAGTTCGCTTTCGGTGGTGTTGAGGAACTCGAGGGCCGCGCCGCCGAGGAGCATGGCCTTGGTGTTCTGGTCGAGGTCGCCCATGGATTCAATCAATTCACCCGGACGGTGCTCGCCGAGCGGGAACGGGTAGTCCGACCCCATGCAGACGCGATTCGCGCCGATGAGGTCGACGAGTCGGTTGAGGCACGCCTGGTCGTGGACGAGCGAGTCGGCCCAGAAGCGGCCCATGTAGTCCATCGGATCGCGCTCGTTGTTGACGGCGCAGAGATCGGGGCGGACATCGAAGCCGTGCTTGATGCGCCCGCAGGTTCCGGGGAATGAACCGGCGCCGTGCGCGAAGCAGACGCGCAGGTCGGGGAGCCGTTCGAGCACGCCGCCGAAGATCATCGAGCAGATGGCGAGGGTGGTCTCGGCGGGCATGCCGACGAGCCACGACAGCCAGTACTGCTGCATGCGCTCGCGGGCGAGCATGTCCCACGGGTGGACAAAGACGGCGGCGCCGAGTTTCTGGGCGAGTTCAAAGACGGGGAAGAGCGCGGGCTCGTCGAGGTTCCAGCCGTTCACATGCGTGCCGATCTGCACGCCGTGGAGACCGAGGTCTTTCACGCATCGCTCGAGTTCCTCGCAGGCGAGGTCGGGCGCCTGCATGGGGATGGTGCCCAGCCCGACGAAGCGGTCGGGAAAGTCGTTGACGACTCCCGCGAGGTGGTCGTTGAGCATGCGTGCGATGTCGAGCGTGTCGCGCGGCTTGGCCCAGTAGGCGAACATGACGGGCACGGTCGAGAGCGCCTGCACATCGACGGAGCAGGAGGCGCACTCGTCGAGGCGGACCTTCGGGTCCCAGCAGTTGGACTCGATCTCGCGGAACGACTTGTCGTCAACCATCATTTTCGCGCGACAGGAGCCGCAATGCTCCAGGCGCACGAACCCGCCGTAGCCGAACTTCTCGGAGAGGTTGGGCCAGGTCTCGGGGAGGATGTGGGTGTGGATGTCGATCTTGAGCATGCGGGATCAGTCAACGGGCATGATGGGGCCGTCGGGCTTCTCCATCTTGTGGCCGCACTTCTTGCAGGTGCGCAGGTCGTCGCTGCTCCAGAACTTCTCCATGGCGGCCTTGAGCTGGGTGACGATGTTCTCGAGCTCGAAGGTGTCGTCGTGGAGGACGGCGCCGCACTTCTCGCAATTGAAGCGGAGGTGGTCGACCGCGCGGTCGGGGCGCTTGCGCTCGACGACCATGCCCACGCTGCCCGCGGGGCGCTGGGGGGAGTGCGGGATGTTGGCCGGGAGCATGAAGACATCGCCCTCGCGGATGACGACATCGCGGGGCTTGCCGTTCTCGAGGATGCGGAGGTTCATATCGCCCTCGACCTGGTAGAAGAACTCCTCGGTGGTGTTGATGTGGTAGTCGCGGCGGGCGTTCGGGCCGCCGACGATCATGATGATGAAGTCGCCCTCGTCGTACATGCACTGGTTGCCGACGGGCGGCCTCAGCTTGTCGCGGTGCTCGTTGACCCACTTCCTGAGGTTCATGGGGGATGCGACGGGCATGGGGAGTCCTCCGTAGGGGTTGGGCGTCGTGGCCGGTGCGGGTGAGGGTTCAATCTTACAGGGTTCGGGGTCGTGGATTCTGGGTGGTGGTCGCCGGGCGGGATGGGCCTCGACTCGACCAGAACCCCGGTCTGCCCTGAGTGCGGCGAGAGGCCTCCAAGGGCGATACAGCGCCGTATATCCGCATCTTATCAGACTATAGACAAAAGTTAGTATTTACTTGACATATTGATAGCAATCACTAGCTTGGAAGGCCGAAGGACTCGTTCGAAGGGAGACCCCGATGGCCAATCTCAGTGATCTCGTGATCGAACGCCGGCTCCGCGACCTCTCGACGCGGGTGGCATTCCTGGAACTGCGGGTGTTGGGGGCGCCTGAGGAGCAGCCCCCGCCGTCGCGGCACGAGCAAGCCGCCGCGGACTCCCCGAAGGTCGAACCCGGCCCGGTTGACGATCTCCCGATCGAGCCGGCGGCCTCGGCGATGGTCGGCCCGCGCCGGACCCCCGAGTGGGAATGGCGCACCAGGAAGCCGCAAATGGAAACCGCGGAACGGTCGTTCGACTTCGAGCGGCTGATCGGCGGGAAGACCTTCGCGGTGCTCGGCGCAGCGGCGGTGGTGATCGCGGCGGCCCTGTTCCTGAAACTCGCGTACGACCGGGGCTGGCTGGGCAATATCCCCGACGGCTGGAAGTGCGTCCTGTCGGCGCTGTTCGGCGGGGCGCTCCTCGCGGCGGGCGAGTTCGCGCTGCGCCGCTGGGGGCGATTGGCGTCGATGGGTTTGACCGCGGGCGGGCTCGGCGTCGTCTACGCCAGCGCGTTCGCCGCGTACGGGTTCTACCACCTCGTGAGTGCTCCGGCCGCGTTCGCGCTGCTCGCGGGCGTCGTGGCGTTGGGCATCGTCCTCTCGGCGCGTGCGCAACGGCTCCCCGTCGCGATTCTCTCCACGATCGCGGGGTACGCGATCCCCTTCGTGCTGAACGACTCGGGCGGCCCGGCGTTCATCCTCCCCGCGCACCTGCTGGCGATGCTCGTCGTCGCCCTCGCGCTGTGCGCGCGGCTCGGCCATTCCTTCGCACCCGTGCGCACCATCGCCTGGTGGGCAACCCTCGTGCTCGGCGGCCTGTGGACGATGCTCAACCTGGACGATCACCCCTTCCTCGCGCTGGGCTTCCTCGCGGCGTTCTGGGCGCTCGTCCACGGCGAGTTGATCTGGTCGTGCGCACGCGACGATCGCGCGGACGAATCCGAACACGAATTCGACTTTGATCATCTCAACAACCGACCCATCCGGGCGGCGCTGAGCCCGCTGGTGCGCCCCATGCTCGCCAGTTTCTCCCTGACGGCTATGGCCGGTTTCCTTGGCGCGGTGACGCTCAAGCACGGTCTGTCGGCGGAGACCTGGCACGCCCCGGCCGCGCTGTTCGTGGCGACCGGTGTGCTGTGGCTGGTGTTCGCGGGCGGTCTGCGCGTGCTCCGCGACTCGCCGCGCACCCGCGTCGAGGCGCTGGGCGCTGCGCTGGCGTCCCAGTGCGGCGCGTTGTTCATCGTCGCCGGCGCCCTGGCGATGGCCGGGTTCGCGGAATCTATCGCGGGGCTCGCGCTCGGTGTGGCGGCGATCTTCGCGTCGCGCTGGCTCGATATGCGCGCGTTCCGCGTGTACGGCGCCGTCGCGCTGACGCTCGCGACCGTCCGCCTGCTCGCCATCGATTTCGGGAGCGCGATGAGCGTGCCGATCGTGCCCGCGTTCGGCGGGTGGCAGACGATCGAGATCGGACGCGTGCTGCTCACGCGCTGGACCCTGATTGCGGGGCTGGGCGCGCTCGCGTGGTTCGTCTCCGCCGCGCTCGTTCCCGCCGGCCCGCGCGTTGATGACGCATCCGCCCTTCCGGGCTCGGCCCGATCAGCGGGCGCACGCCTCGGCTGCGCCGCAATCGGCGCCGCGCTGCTCCTGCTCGGGTTTGTGAGCGCGGACTCGAACGCCGAAGGACTCTTTGCGGCGTGGCTCGGGTGCGGCGTGGCGTTCGCCTACGCGCTGAGGCCGTTCGGGCGCGTCGGCGCTGGCGCTTTAGGTTTCGGCGCGATCGTGCTGGCAACGACGGCGTGGGCGGTCGCGTGGCCGGTCCACCTGTGGGATGAATCGGGCGCGCCGCCGCTGCTTGACACCGGGTTCCTGATGGCCGCCTCGCTGTTTGCGGGCGTGATCGCGATCCGATTCTCCGTGCCGCGCGAGCGGGGTCAGACCCCGGCCGCCGTGCTGCGCGATTGCGCCGCCGCGTTCGGGCTGCTGCTTGTGTTCGTCGCGAGTTCCGCGGAGACATCACGGATCGCGTCAATCGTGTTCGTCGACGAGACCGCGAAGTACGCGAGTCTCACCGTGTGGTGGGCGGTGTTCGCCACCGCGCTGATCGTCGCCGGGTTCGTGCGCACCATCCCGGTGGTGCGGCACATCGGGCTTGGCTTGTTGTGCGTGGCGGCGGGCAAGGCCGTGATGTACGACCTTGCGGAGGTCGAGCCCGCGTGGCGCATCGCGAGTTTCCTGGGCGTCGGGCTGCTCATGCTGGGCGTGGCGACGGGGTACATGCGCATCGCGCGTGGCGCGAAGAAGGCGCCCGACGATGCCGCCCCGCTCGCCGGGTGATCAGTTCGTGCCCGGGATGGCGGCCTCGAGCGCGGCCTCGAGACCGTTGTCCATCGTCGTGAAATACATGTCGATGATCCGCGGCTGCGCCTCGCCGCGCCAGTCGCGGATGATCTTGCCGTCATCCACGAGCAGCGTGATCGGCGTGTGCGCGCCCCATGTGTAGGTGGGGATCTTGAGGGGGATGAGTTCCTCCCACTCGATCAGGAGCACGCCCATCGCGGCGTTGCCGTTCGCGAGGTCTTCCTCGTAGATCTGCCGCGCGTCCTTCCACTCCGGAAGGTGCTCCTGGCAGATGTCGCAATTGCGGTTGTATACATAGATCAGCCAGGGGAGCGCGGCGCCGGGATCGCCCGCCGTACTCAGGTCGTCGAGCCACGACGGCTTCGCGGCGGCGCCGAATGCGCCGCGGTCGAACGCGGCGGGAAGACGGAGCAGCGCGTCGCGCGCCGTGACCTTCCCGGTCTCGACGGGTGCGTCGAGGACCTCCGCTGGCTTCTTCTCAACCGGCGCCGCGTCGCCTTCAGCCGGCACAACGGGAGTCTGTTGCGCCGGAGGGGCTCGAAAGATGTCGTCCAGTTCGGCGTCGGCGTCGGGAGTCGCGTTCTTGCTGTAGACCGCGCCAGCGATCATGAGGGTCGGGATCATGCTCACAGTCAGCGCGAATCCCCACGGGCGCAGGCCCCACGCCCGGGCGAGCCACGCGCTCATGAAGACGACGGCGGCGTCGAGGGAGAGCGTGATCTCCGGGGGGATCTTGAGGCCGCCGAAGCAGCCGCACGACTCGGCGTCGATGAGCAGGCGGTGGAGCGTGACGCCGCTGAACCCGCTGAAGAGCAGCGCGATGAACGCCCACATGACTCCCCAGCGGTGAAGCGCGAGCAGCGCGAGCCCGACGACGGCCTCGAAGACGGCCTGGTATTCGCCCGGGATGGGTTCGATCTGGTCGACGGGCTTGGTGGTGAGCAGTTTGCCGTAGACGCCCAGCCCGAGGAACGCCGTGACGGCGAGGGCGGCGACGATCGTGACGCCCTTCCTGGTCTGGCTCGACTGGTGAAGCTGGGCCTTCGTTCGGGCGTCGCTCATGGGTGGTGCTCGCGTCAACGGCGTGGTGTGCTGGAAGAAAAATACCGGCGCTGGGTCTCCCTCAACGCCGGCATGCGATCGTTCGATGAAGCGGGCTCAGTCGGCGCGGGCGTGGCCGCCGTCCGGGCGCTTCGTGAGGCGCCCGAAGACCCAGTAGGTCTCTTCGGTGTCGCGCCACTTGATGGTGATGGGCTCAACGATGAGGGTCTTGCCGTCGGCGGGCGCGCTGCCCGAGAGCGCGAGTTCGAGGGTGTAGCCCTCGCCGTTCTTCTCGAGCTTGACGACCTCGACCTTCATGTTGTCGTGCTTGGTCGAGACCTCGGGGAGCGGGAGCTCCTCCTGGGCGCGACGGCGCTCCTTGAGTTCGATGGTGACATTCTTCACTTCACCGGGTTCGAGGTAGCCGATGAGCGCGCGGTCTTCGGAGAGCTGCCACGCTCTGCGCGGATCAACGCGCGGCATGACGGCCGGGTGCAGCACGCGCAGGTCAACGACGGGCGCGTCGGGGTGGTCTGTCTCGATCACCCACCAGTACGGGAGGTCCTTGGGATCGACGCCCTTGGTCGTCCATGTGAGGGTGTACTCGCTGGTTGCGGCGTCGGCGTCGGGATTGAAGTCCTTGAAGGTGGGCGCGTTGCTGTTGATCGAGAGGATCTTGAACGCATCGCCGTTCACTTCGGTGACTTTCACCTCGCCCGAATCGCCCTGGAACGCGCCGATGTAGACCGGGTCGGCCTTCACATCGTACGAGACATCGGCGACGACCCAGACCTCGTACGGCGCCGCGTAGCCCTCGACATACACGCGGACCTGGCGCTGCATCGCGCCGATGTAGTTGCCCGCTTCGAGCGTGGCGGAGAGTTCGACGGTCTCGCCCGGCGCGAGCTCGCGCTTGGGAAGATCGGCGACCGTGCACGAGCACGACGAGTTCACGCGCGCGATCTTGAGTGTTTCATCGCCCGTGTTGGTGAGGGTGACCGAACCGGCGATCTTGGCGCCGGGCTTCATCACGCCCATGTCGATGCGGCCGGGCTCGGCGCTGAGGGGAGGGGACGAGCGGCGGACGGGCTCGACATTGGGGTTGCTGGCCTTGGGCGCAACGGTGATTCCGTCCTGGGAGACGGGCTTGGGCTGAGCGTCGGGTTTCTTCCCGCCGCCGAGCTGCGCGAGCGCGGGGGCGCTCATCGCGAGGGCGCCCGCGAGGGCCGCCGACCAGACCACGCCCGCTGGGCGGACAGAAGAACGCTTGGTAGACCGTTTCATCACGCACTGTCTCCTCATCGAGATCGCGAAGTCGAAACCTGTACGACGCGCCGGGGAACGCCCGGTTCCCGTGGTATCCGGCGCCATTTCGACGCCCAACCATGCCCCCGCGCCCGGGGGCGGGCAACGCCCGAGAACCTCAATCCTCTCCGCCAGCCGGGCGGTAGGGCCGCAAGCCCGATACGCTCTGGCCGTCCGAGCCCGCTCCCCCACTCGCATTCCCACCGGATATGCCCCGAATCGGTCCCCCCGTCGCGACCGTACGGCCGGCTCCGGCTGGAACACTCGATGCCTCAGATCTTTCCATTTCTGGCCGTCCGACCCGCCCCTGAGATCGTCGGCAAGGTCGTCGGCCTGCGCCGGGATGTCGAAACCCGGGAGGAGGCGATCGCCCTCTCGAAGGACAACCCGGTCTCGTTCCTGCATGTCTGCCATGCCGAGGCCGATGTCTCCCCGCCGCTCGCCAACCCCGATCCCCGCGTCCCCGAGCAGGCCCAACGCGCCTGGAACCGCTTTCTCGACGAGGGCGTGTTCATTCACGGCGACCGCCCGCGCGTCTTCGTCTACCGCCAGTCGGGAATAGTCGCCGGGGAGCACCACACCCAGACCGGCCTGCTCTGCTGCGTTTCCCTGCAGGAATACGACGAGGGCCGAATCAAAAAGCACGAGAAGACCCGCGCGGCCAAAGAGGAAGCCCATGTGGCGTTCCTCCACGCCGTCCACGCCCACACGGCGCCCGTCCTCCTCGCCTTCCACGAGGACCAGCGCATCGTCGGCCTCCTCGAAAATGCCACCAAGGCCGAGCCCCTCTACGAGTTCGAGGACTCCATCCACCACGAGGTCTGGCGCATCGACGACGAATCCCCATTCGTTGACGCGTTCGCCCGCCACGAAGCCCTCTACATCGCCGACGGCCACCACCGCTCCGCCGCAGCCTCCCGCGTCTCCGAGCAGTTCCGCGCCGAGCGCGGCATCGAGGCCCGCGGCGCCCACGAGTTCGACCGCTACCTCGTCGCCCTCTTCCCTTCCAACGAACTGAAGATCCTCCCTTTCCACCGCGCCCTGACCGATCTGGGCGGGCTCACCCCTGAGCAGTTCCTCGACCGGCTGTCCGAGATCGCCTCGATCGAGAGCGCCGATTCCCCCCAGACCGCCGCGTCAGGGGCCATTCTCATCCGTTTCGCGGGCGATCCCCAGTGGCGCCGAGCGACCTTCCGCCCCGACCTGATCGACCGCTCGTCGCCCGACCGCCAACTCGATGTCGCGCTCCTCAACGATCTGGTCCTCGGGCCGATCCTCGGCGTGACCGACCCTCGCGCCGACCCGCGGCTCAACACCGTGGGCGGCGCCGACGCCCTCGACGAAACCAACCGCATGCTCGATTCGGGCGAGGCCGCCGTCGCGTTCGTGCTCCATCCCACTTCTTTCGAACAGATGGCCGCCGTCGCCGACGCCGGGCTCACCATGCCCCCCAAGAGCACCTGTTTCGAGCCGAAAATCCGCCCGGGCCTCCTCGCTCATATGCTTGATTGACCGATCTCGGTCCTTCGAGCAAACAAGCCCCTCGCGGGGCCAGTACCACGAGGAGACATGATGAAGGCGCTGATCGCTGACAAGTTCGAGAAGTCGGGCATCGACGCCCTCCAGGCCATGGGCCTCGAGGTCGTTTCCAACCCCGACGCCACCGCGGAAACCCTCCCCGAACTGCTCGCTGAGCACGCGCCGGACATCCTCATCGTCCGCTCCACCAAGGTAAAGGCCCCCGCGTTCGACAAGGCCGACTCGCTCCGCCTCGTCATCCGCGCCGGCGCAGGCGTCGACAACATCGACCTCGACGCCGCCACCAGCCACGGCGTGTTCGTCGCCAACTGCCCGGGGATGAACTCCTCGGCCGTCGCCGAACTCACCTGGGCCCTCATCCTCTCCGCCGACCGACGCGTTCCCGACCAGGTCGCCGAACTGCGCAACGGCAAGTGGAACAAGAAGGAATACAGCAAAGCCCGCGGGCTCCGCGGCCGCACGCTCGGCATCGTCGGCCTCGGTTCGATCGGCAAGGAAGTCGCCGCCGTCGGCAAGGCCTTCGGCATGCAGGTCGTCGCCTGGTCGCGCTCCCTCACCGACGCGCAGGCGAAGGACCTCGGCGTCACCCGCGCCGCGTCGCCCGTCGATGTCGCCAAGCAGAGCGATGTCGTCAGCGTGAACATCGCCGCCAACACCGATACGAAGCACCTCGTCAACGCCGCGTTCTGCGCCGCCCTCAAGCCCGGCGCCATCTTCGTCAACACCAGCCGGGGGAGCGTCGTCGACGAGGCCGCCCTCCTCGACGCCGTCAAGACCAAGTCCGTGCGCTGCGCCCTCGATGTCTATGACAACGAGCCCGGCAGCGGCGTCGGTGAATTCACCAACGACCTTCTCAAGCAGCCGGGCGTCTTCGGCACGCACCATGTCGGCGCGTCCACCGATCAGGCCCAGGACGCCATCGCCACCGAGGCGGTGCGCATCGTGGAACAGTTCAAGAAGACGGGCACGCCCCCGAACACCGTGAACTCGCCCAAGCCGCGCCCCGCCGCCGTCTGAATCACACCCCGAGACACTTCACGCCGCACGATCGCAACGAGGAACAGAGAGCCATGCAGCAGCGCAAGACCTTCAACTTCTCCGCAGGCCCCGGCACGATGCCCGAGACCGTCGTGAAGCGCATCCAGAACGATATCTGGGACATCGACTCCACCGGCATCGGCATCTGCGAGCATTCCCATCGAGGGCCCGTCGTCGATCGCATCTTCGAGAACACCCAGTCGCTCCTCCGCGAACTCGTCGGCATCCCCGACTCGTACGATGTCATGTTCCTCACAGGCGGCGCCAGCGCGCAGTTCCACCTGCTCCCCATGAACTTCATCCCCAAGGGGAAAACCGCCGACTACATCGACACCGGCGTCTGGGCCAACAAGGCCTATGTCGAGGCCAAGTCCCTCGCCAACATCCACCTCGCGGGCACCAGCGAGGACAAGAACCACTCCTACATCCCCGCCAGGAGCGCGCTCAAGTTCACGAGCAACGCCGCCTACATGCACTACTGCTCCAACAACACCATCTACGGCACCGAGTGGGACCGCATCCCCGAATCGCCCGCGGGCGTGCCCGTGATCTGCGACATGTCGAGCAATTTCCTCTCGCGCCCGATCGATGTCACCAAGTTCCATCTGATCTACGCCGGCGCACAGAAGAACCTCGGCCCCTCGGGCACCACCATCGTCATCGCGCGCAAGGACTTCGTCGAGACCGGCGCCAAGGACATCGCCTCCCTGCTCCAGTACCGCGAGTTCGCCAACAACGACAGCCGCCCCAACACGCCCCCCGTCTTCCCCATCTACGCCGTGGGCGAGGTGCTGAAGTGGGTGAAGGAAATGGGCGGCGCCAGCGGCATGAAGACGCGCAACGAAGCGAAGGCCAAGCCACTCTACGAATTCCTCGACGCGCAGGACTTCTTCATCCCCCACGCCGAGAAGGCCTCGCGCTCGCTCATGAATGTCACCTTCCGCCTCCCCACCGCCGAACTCGACAAGAAGTTCATCAAGGAAGCGGCCGCCGAGGGCTTCGACGGGCTCAAGGGCCACCGCAACACGGGCGGCATGCGCGCCTCGATCTACAACGCCTTCCCCCCCGAGGGCGTCAAGGCCTTCGTCGCCTTCATGGAGAAGTTCGCCAAGGCCAACGCCGGCAAGGCGATGGCCTGAACCTCCGCACCCTCTCCCGCTTGGAGAGGGTGGCGGCGCACAGCCGCCGGGTAAGAGCAGTGCGCTCACCGGCGCTCACAATCACGATTCGCGTCCCACGGGTTGAGCAAACGCTCAGCCCGTGTTTCGTTTTCTGAATCCCCTCCCACCCGTGGGAGGGGGCAGGGGGAGGGTCTTCTTCCGCTCCCTCCCCTATCGAAGAC
Organism: uncultured Phycisphaeraceae bacterium; assembly: GCA_965369025.1. GTDB lineage: Bacteria > Planctomycetota > Phycisphaerae > Phycisphaerales > UBA1924 > JAHBXC01. Next base: position 447,472 of record CBDUPB010000001.1, read on the forward strand.
GGGGGCTGGGGGAGGACCGGGGAGGGGGTCATCCTCTCATCTCCCAGCACCTCTCCCCTCAAGGGGAGAGGTCGACGATCGCAGATCGTCGGGTGAGGGGCCACATCTTCCGCACCCTCTCCTGTTCGGCGCAGCCGAATGGGAGAGGGCAGGGTGAGGGCTACTCCCCCTACTTCTTCTTCAATCTCTGGCCGCCGTTGTGCCTGCGCAGCAGAGCAGACTCCACGCGCGATACTCCATCTCACCGCGTTCTTCCGAACGCGGCTCTGACAGAACTCATGCCACCGCGTGCTGGCCGTCATCAACCATCGGCGGCGACGCCAGCGCCAGGTCCGCGAACTCATCCTTCAACCGGTGAAGCAGCGGCTCCAGCACCAGCGCACGATTGCCGTGCGCCTCCGCCTCGATGGCCGCGCCGATCGAACCGAGCAGCAGCGCATCGAACAGCCCGCCGCCCGCGGCCAGGGTCAGCCCGACGACGCTCAGCATCGCGTCGCCGCACCCCAGCGGGTCGGCCGGGCGGTGCGCGAAACTCGGGAGGAAGTCATTCAGCATGCGCCCGGACGCGTCCTTGCGCGTCGCGTCGAACGCGACGGCGCCGTCCTCGCCCAGTTTCACCAGCACATGCTTCGCGTTGGCACGCGCGGCGATCGAACCCGCCAGCGTGGCCACGCCCTCGGTCTGATTCTGCAGCGCGTGGCGCAGTTCCGCCTCGGTGGGCATGAGCACATCGCACCCCTTGAGCGCCATCAGGTTCGCGCGAGGGCCCGATGTGTCCCCGAGCATCACCCGCGTGCGCGGCCGAAGCATCTGGATCAACCGCGCGAGCGTGTCCTGCGCCAGCGCGCCGTACCCGAAGTCGATCAGCGACACGACATCCCACGCCTTCGCGTCGGCGTCGATCGCACGCACGAACTCGTCCGTCGCCTGACGCGAGAACGCGGGCGGCGGCGGGTCGTCGAGTTTCAACAGTTTCTGGTTCTTCGCGAGGTACCGGCGTTTGCGCGGCAGGCGTCCCTCGTGCCGGAGCGGGATCACCTCGACGCCGTGATCGTCGCACAGACGCATGAGTTCATCGCTCACGGGGCCCGTGCCCACGGGCGTCGCCAGCGTGACCTGCGCGCCGAGACCTCGGAGGTGCTGCGCGATGATCGCCGCGCCCCCCATGAACCGTTCCTTGCCCACGAGCGTCGCGTTCATCATGGGCGATTCGCCCGCGATGTGCGTCGGATCGCAGTGCATGTACTCGTCAACGATCGTGTCGCCCACCACAAGGCACTTCATCCCTGAGGCCTGCTGGAGCAGCTTCCGCAACCCCCGCTCGCTCTGGTGGTGGCGCTGGACATACCCCGCGACACGGTCCGCGTTGAGCGCCCATTCGCGCGCCCGCGTCGAGATCAGCCGCGTCGATGAATACACCACATCGCCCGACGAGAACAGCACCTTCCCGCCGTACGAATGCACCACATCGCGCTCGGCCGCGACCCGCGCGTCGTGCGATTCGCGGTACTCGGCGCCCTTCACATACCGGTCCGGCTTGATCGCCTGGAGCGTCTCCACCGCCGTCGGGGTGGGGGACACAACCACCATGTCCACGCACTCGAGCGCGGCGAGGTTCTCCGCGCGCAATCGCTCGGGCACCAGCGGCCTGCCCAGCCCCTTGTCGATCACCTCGTCCGCCGACACCGACACCACCAGCAGGTCGCCCTGCTGACGGGCCCACAGCAGATGCCGAAGGTGGCCCGGGTGCACGATGTCGAAGCACCCGTGGCAGAGCACCACGGCGCCGCCCCCCCGCTGGGCCTCTCTGGCCCTTGTGGCGGCCTCGGGGATCGAAATGACCTTTGGAGCATGATTCACGGTGGAGTTATCGACCCGTTTCGGTCGATGGCTGAACCGGAGTTCAGGCACATGGGACCATTCAGTGTGATCATCGCGACGCGGAATCGCGCGGCAGCCCTGCGCGAGACGCTGCGCGCCGTCCCCGCGGGCGCCGAAGTCATCGTCGTCGATAACGCCTCGACGGACCTTACACCCAACGCGATCCGCGACGCCCGGCCCGACGCGCAGGTGATCCGTCTCGAGCGCAACCTCGGGCCGACCGCCAAGCAACTCGCCCTCGAACGCGCCTCCAACGACATCGTCATCGCCCTCGACGACGATTGCGCCCCCGCCTCGCCCCGCGTCTGGGCCGAGATGATCCGACGCATGGCCGCCCGCCCCTCCCTCGCATGCGCAGGGTTCGGCGTGCGGCTGCCCAGCGGCGCCTGGGAATGCGCCGCGCTCCCGCGCGTCTTCGTCGGCGCCGCCGTCGCATTCCGTCGCGAGGCCCTCCTCGCCGCGGGCGGCTACGACCGCCGCCTGTTCATGCAGGCCGAGGAGTACGACATCGTCTACCGGCTCGCGTCCGCCGGCTGGGCGTGCGAAGTCTTCCACGATCTTCCCGCGATCCATCGCAAACACGCCGCGGGACGCCGCCCCGCGCGCACGCTCTTCCTCGACGCGCGCAACAACATCGCGCAGGCCATCAAGTATCTGCCGAGCGAGTGGCGCGCCCAGTATGTCCGCAATTGGTCGAAGCGCTACATCGCGCTGGGCGACGCCGGACACGCGGGCATCGCCGCACGCCGGGGCATCCTCGCCGCACACACGGCCGCGACCCTGCGCACCCGCCAGCCGCTGCCCATGTGCGCCTTCGAGGACCTGTTCTCCCTCACGACCGTGGCCCCCGCGCTGCGCGCCCTGCAGATCGCCGGCGCCGAGCGCGTGCTGTTCGCCTCGCTCGGGAAGAACATCCCCATGTACACCCAGGCCGCACGCTGGGCCGGGCTCCGTGTCGCGGCCATAGCGGACAACCGCTTTGCGCGCGCCGGCGTCCGCTGGTGCGACGGCGTCCCCGTCCTCACCAACGAGCAGGCATTGCAAGAGGATTACGACGCCGTGGTCGTCAGCGACAGCGCGCCGATCTTCGCCCACCAGACCGCGCAGCGCTGGCGTCGCCTCACCGACCGGCATGTGCTGGCGCCCGACGGGATCGATCCCGATCGCGTCGAGACCGTCAAGCAGCCCTCGTCGCTCACCGCCGCCGCCTGAGCGGATTCCGCTTCAGAAACGAACGATCATGCTCACGCCGAGGAACGGCGCAGGGTCGAATTCCTGCTTGCCGACATCGTCGCCGCCGTCGTCGAGCGCTTCGAGTTTTTGCCACGCGACCACACCGCCCTGGAACGCGAGCTCGAACCGGTTGGAAGGCCGGTGGCGCAGTTCCAGCCCGAGCAGCAGCCGCTCCTCGCGAGCAACGCCCCCGGGGTTGACGCTCCGCGAATCGTCGAGGCGCCAGTCGCGGTACTCGTACGCGCCGTACACGCCGATGCTCCAGTGCTCGATGACCTCGTAGGAGAAGATCAGCCCCAGCCCCTGGGACGCGAGCCGGGCTTTCTCGTTGATGTCCCATTCGACGCCGACGAGCGGGATCACCCACACATCGTCCTCGAGGCGCGCCGTCGCCGCGACGCCGAAGGTGAACTTGAGGTTCTCGTTCACGATGTACTCGGCGCCGCCCGTGCCGCGCAGTTCGAGCGAATCGCTCAGATCCGCGCCCGACTCGAACGCCGACCGGACCTGCAGCCCGCCGAACCACGACCATTGCTCGTCGATGCGCCCGAGCAGCACACCACCGAGCCGGTAGGCCTGCAGGTGATCCCACGGGTCATCGGTCCCGGGGATGATTGTCGTCACATCGTTGAAGTCGTAGTACGACTGCTGTGTGTTGAAGTTGATGCGCAGGCGCAGGTCGTCGTTGATCGAGGTGTTGTACGCGATGTCCGCCTCGAGAAGCCCGAGGTCGAAGTCGCCCGACTGCTTGCCGTCCGCGCCGAACATCCACGAGCCGCCGACGGTCACCTGCCAGAAATCACGCGGCACGGAGATCTGGTCCAGCACAGTCGCGGGGCCGACCGGCGCTTGCACGGGAGGGCGCTCGGGCGGCGTCTCGCCCGGCACGGCGGGCTGCGCCGCAGCGATGGGCGCACAGGCAAGAACAGCAACAAGCGCAGCGGGGATGGTTCGCATGGGTGCGGACGCTACCCGATCAGAGCCGCATCCGCCACGCGAACAGCAGCCATTCGAGCGCCAGGAACCCGACCGCCGCCAGCACGAACCAGTGCCAGACTTCACGGGGGGCCGCCTCTCCCGCCGCCGTCGAAGCGCCGGCGCGCGTCGCGATCGGGAGCGAATCGCTCGTGCGGATCGCCGATTCAGAGGCATCCGCGAGGTTCACCGGGGCAACCGAGTCCGCGTCGTCCACGCCGCGCACCGAATACACCCCCACGAATGGCGGAACGCCCAGCGACACCACACCCGAAGCGCCGCGGCCCGTCACTCGCGCCTCCAGCGTCGTCGGGCCTTCCGCGATCACCCGTTCAGCGCCCGGCGCAGGCGAAAGCACCATCGCCTCGCGCGTGGTGAATGACCGGCCCGCGACCATCGCGGCGCGCGGCGCCAGCGTCTCCACCGCGTTCGCCATGAACACCGCGAACCCCACATCCAGCGGCCAGGTGCTCTGCGCCAGATCGAACGCGACGATCGCGTGCGGCGCGCCCCCCACCGTCATCGACGCGATGAGCGGGCCGCCGTCCCCGAACGCCAGCGGCTCGACACTCGTCACCCCGCCCACTCCGAGTTCGGGGAGGGTCATCCGCATCGGGCGCGCGACCAGTGTCTCGCCGAGCGACACCGAACGGAGCAGCGGGTCGGTGCGCCTCCACGAAAGAAACCGCGTGGGCCGCGACGGTTCCGCGGCCGGGCTCACGCGCAGGCCTTCGATCGGCAGGCCGGCGCCGAAGGAGAGCGTCGGAATCGGGAGCAAGACGGACGGTTCGACACGGTCGTAGATGATCAGATCGGACGCGAGCAGTGAACCCGGTGCGCGATCACCCGAACGGATCGCCTCGTCGTGCTGCGCGAGCGTCATCGTGCGCACCACGCGTGGGCGGAGGGCGTCGATCGCCTCGCGCAGGAACATGTCGGGCGCCGCGCGCCCGGGAATGGTCCCGATCGGCGCGATGATCGTCACCGAGACTCCGCCCGGCGGGTCGATCACCAGCGACGCGGAATCGTCGCTCGCCAGTGCGCCGCCGTTGGGAACGCGGAGGGTCACGATCGCGCGATCGGGCGCGGGCGCCTCGAAGGCGAGCGCCGCTTCTCCCGGGCCTTCCTCGGTCGCGCCCGGGATGATCACTCGTTCCGCCCGCATCGCCCGCCCGTCGATCTCCAGCGCCGGCGCGACCCCCACAGGGTCTCCCGACGCATTGACCAACCGCGCGAAGATGCGGATGTTCGCCGGGTCCGCGTCGTCGCGTCGGACGCTCAACGCCGAGACGCCGAGGTTCGACTTCGCCTCTGTCGGCGCCGGACCTGCGCGAACGAAGCGCACCTCGCTGGCGGCCACAGTGAACGAGGACGCGCCGTGTGCCTCCCCGCCGTCGGTGAACAGCGCCAGCATCGGCGGCCGCGACTCGTCACCCTCGGCCGGCGCCCGCGCGAACGCGTCGACCAGTTCGAGCGCCGCCGCAAGGTCTCCCGGCTGATCCGTCGGCTCGGCCCGCGCGATCGCGCCGAGCAACTCCGCCTGATCCGTCGTGAAGTTGGCGAGCACGCGCGGTTCGTGCGCGAAGAGGATCACCATCGCCTCGGTCCGTTCGGCCGCGTCGGCGCCCCCGAGTTCGAGCGAGCCGACGAACTCCGTCGCGCGGCGTTTCGCCTCCGCGAACCGCGTCCCGCCGCCGGTGACATCGTCCGCGCGCATCGACGCGCTGGCGTCGAGAAGCAGGATCACGCGGCCGCTCGCGGGGGGCAGGTCGTTCATCGCGGGCCGCGCGATCGCCGCGCAGAGCAGCAGGAGCGCGAGCAGTTGAAGCAGCAAGACCAGCGATACGCGGAGCCATCGGAACGGCGTGTTCACCTGCAGATCGTCCGCCGCCTGCTGCCACAGGAACGACGCCGTGACCCGCACGGGCCGTCGGCGCAGTTTCAGGAAGTAGAGCAGCAGCAGCGCCGGAACGGCCGCGCCCGCGACCACGAGGCCGGTGAGCGGGTCGAGGAATGTCAGCGCAAGGTTTTGCATGGGCAGGCGACGATGGGCCGCGCGTCACTTCCGCGCGACGATGTACACCACGAAGGTATCGTCGAGTTCCTCCCCGCGGACGGGCCTGACCATCAGGTTCCCGTCGCCGTCGATCGCGTCGCCCAGCCGATCGTGGACCTCGGCGCTCGCGAATCCGGCCTCGGTCATCGCGTCGCGGAGTTCGGGGATCGACCACAGGCGCCACTCGTACACGAACGCGTCACGGAGTTCCCCGCCCCCGGGGAGCGCGAAGTGCATGGCGTTCACCACGCGGCCGGTGGTCGGGTCGGCGAAGCGCTGCTCCCAGGTGTAGCGCACGCCCCCGCGCAGTTCCTCGTCCGAATCGCCGCACAGGAACGCGTTCGCGCCGCCGTAGATATCGCACACGAAGACACCGCCCGCGTTCAGCCGCTCGTGCGCGCGGCGGAGGTACTTCACAAGGTCAACGCGCGAGTGCCAGTACCCCACCGGGAAGTTGAGCGCGCACAACACATCGACGGGCTCACTCGCGTCGAGCACATCGCTCTGCACAATCGTCATGCGCCGGAGTTGCTCGGGCGTGGTCCGCTCGCGGAGCGCGGCCAGCGCGCCTGCGTCGTTGTCCACACAGACCGCGCGATGGTCGGCATCCAGATCGAGCCATGACCGGCAGATCGCCCCGCTGCCGCAGAAATCCTCGCCCAGCACGCGCGGCGAGCCGCCGTGCACGGCGTGCAGGAAACGCGCCTCCTGCTCGGGCGACTGCACCGCCGCCTCGTACAGGTCGTAGCGATCGGGCGTCGCCTGATTCGTCACTGCGCGGTCTCGGTCGGGGTGGACAGGAGCGTGTTGAAGATCGCCTCGACCTGCCCGGCCATCGCGTCGCTCGGTCCGAACGCGCGCATGTACACCGGCCCGTTCGGGCCGCCCTCGATGATCGCGCCGATGAGGAGCGTGCCGGGCATCGGGGTCGGTGTCTGGCCCGGCGTGCCTGAGAGGTAGGTCCCCTCGTACCGCGCGAAGGTGATCTTGCGCCCGCCCCCGTTGGCCTCGGTGACCTCGGGAAGGGTCGGCTCGCCCGCGTCGTTCACGACCTGGCGCGCCCAGCGTGTGAGGTTGTCGGCGACGGCGCCCGCGCCCCGCTCGCCGAAGTGCGTGAACACGATCGCGCCCTCGGGCATCGCGCCGTGCCTGAGTTCCGCCGCCCGCATCGGTCCCGGGCTGACCAGCGTCCATCCCTCGGGCCGCGTGAATTCCATGCCCGCAACCGTGAACGCCGCGGCGTTGGGGTCGAGGTCGCCTGACCCCTGGGTGGCCGAGATGCTCATCGAGGGAGCGTCCGACGCCGCCGGGGCGGGCGCCATGTCCGCCTTCGCGGGGGCCGCCTCGGCGGGCGCGTCCGTGGTCCCGGTCCGCTCGGGCTTGCATCCCCCGACAAGGGCGGCAGCCGCGGCCAGAATCACGGCGGAGGGCACGATTCGGGTGGAAGTCTTCATCGCAGGCATGCTAGAACGCCCGCGTGCCCAGCATCGTCCGCGTCGAGCATCCCGACGACCCCCGCCTGACGCCCTTCCGCGAGACACGCGACGGCGACGCCCTCAAACGATCCGGGCTGTTCCTGGGCGAGGGAATGCTCGTCCTCGAACGGCTCCTCGCTCCCGACGCGCGCTATCCGATTCGCTCCATGCTCGTTGACGAGCGCCGCCTCGACGACGCACTCGCACGCATCGACACCGCCGAGCGGGAGACCGGGGCCCCGATCTTCGTCGCTTCCCCCGAGGTCATCGAATCCATCATCGGATTCCGCTTTCACCAAGGAGTGCTCGTTCTGGGGGAACGAGGCGAGGAACCGGACGCGATCGCCGTCATCGACGCCCTCCGGCTGCGCAACGGCCATCCCTGCACGCTCGTGGTCCTCGAGAACCTCGTCGATCACGACAACATCGGGTCGGTGTTCCGCAACGCCGCGGGCTTCGGCGCCGGCGCCGTCCTCCTCTCTCCGTCCTGCGGCGACCCGCTCTACCGCAAATCCGTGCGCACCTCCATGGGGCACATCCTCCGTCTCCCCTTCGGCCGCTTCGATGCGACCGACTGGCCCGACGCCGCCCTCCGATCGCTGCGCGAGCGGGGATTCACCGTCGCGGCCCTCACTCCAGCCGACGACGCCGTTGATATCACCGCATTCGCCGCCGGATTGCCGCCCGATCGGCGTCTCGCGCTCCTGCTGGGCAGCGAGGGGCCGGGACTCACCCAGCGCGCCATGCGCGCCTCCGACGCGAGGGTCTCGATCCCCATGGCGCCCGGGGCCGATTCGATCAATGTCGCCGCCGCGCTGGCCGTCGCCCTCCACGCGACCCGTGCGCGGTAGCATCGGCGCATGAACGCACCCGACCAACTCGCGCGACTCGCCGTCGAACCCATCACAAGCGGCATGATCGTCGGGCTGGGCACCGGCCGCGCCGCAACGCGGGGGATCCACGCGCTCGCGCAGCGTGTGAACGAAGCATCGTTGAAGGTCCGATGCGTCGCGACGAGCGAGGCCAGCGGCTCACTGGCGCGGGAACTCGGGCTGACGGTCCTCCCGTTCGCCGAGGTGGAGCGTGTCGACTACCTCTTCGACGGCGCTGACGAGGTCGCGCCCGATCTTGCCATGCTCAAGGGCCGCGGCGGCGCGATGACACGCGAGAAGATCGTCGCGCAGGCCACCACGAAGCGCGTTTACCTGATCGACGACAGCAAACTGGTCCAGCGCATCGGCGAACGCTTCGACCTGCCCATCGAAGTGCTGCCCTTCGCGCTGGCCAGCGTTCGCACGCAACTCGCGGCCATCGGCCTCGATGGCCCCCTGCGCACGCGCGAGGGCGGCGACGACTACCACACCGACAACGGGTTCGTGGTGATCGACGCGCCCGTCCCCGACAACACCGACCTCGATGCGCTCAACACATCGCTCGCGATGATCGACGGCGTGCTCGGGCACGGGCTGTTCCTGCGCGAGGCCGACGAGGTTCTCGTCGAATCGCAGGATCGGAGTGAAGTGAAGCGGCTCACACGCTCGCGCTGAATCACACGCCCTCAGCGCATGCGCGGCGGAGACGGTCGCGGATCGCGTCCCACATCGGGCCCTTGGACTCCGGCGCTTCGATGAGGATCCGCTCCGGCGCGCCCTCGTCCGCCTCGTGCATCGCGGCGTACAGCCGCTGCGCGTACGCCTCGGCGCGGCTCGGCATCAGGATCTCGCACAGGCCGTCGACCGACTCGATATCGACCGGCGCAAGCACAATCGCCGCGAACCGGTGCTCGCCCGAGATCCGCGCGTGATCGAGCGCCGAGACGAGTTCCTCCCGCGAGAGCAGCGCGGCCGGCGCGCGCGGCGCATAGTGCGACGCGAACCGCCCCGGCGACGCCATCGCGACCGCGCCGCGCTCCCGGCCTTCCGTGTCGTCGTCGATGGGCTCCCCGAGCGCGTCCGCGATGGCCGAGGCGTCGATCGCGCCGGCGCGCAGCACCGTTGCGCGATCGCTCGACACCGACACCACCGTTGACTCGATGCCCACGCGGCACGGACCGCCGTCGAGCACGAAGACATCCCGCTCCGCGAACGCGGCGCGGACATGCGCGGCCGTCGTGGGGCTCACCCGTCCCGACGGATTCGCGCTCGGGCCAACCAGCGGCCCGCCGAACGAGCGGAGCAACGCGAGCGCGAGGGGATGATCGGGACAGCGCAGCGCGATCGTGTCTCCTCCAGCAACGACCTCGTCGGGGATCCCTTCGCCCCGGGGCACGACGATCGTGAGGGGGCCGGGCCAGAACCGCTCGGCGAGGATCTCGGCCGCGCGGGGCCAATCCCGGCACAGACGGGCGGCCGCTTCGGCGTCCGCGACATGCACGATGAGCGGGTTCGTCGCGGGGCGCCCTTTCAGGCGAAAGACCTCACACACGGCCTTCGCGTTCAGAGCGTCGGCCCCCAGCCCGTAGACGGTCTCGGTCGGGAACGCGACGAGTCGCCCGTCGCGCAGGAGGGCGGCGGCAGGGTCGATCGCGTCGTGGTCAGCGCGGTTGCGCATGGCTCACCGGCCCGACGCCGGCGCGCTCCCCGGTCGCGGCGAGTTCGGATCGTTCCACCGCTCGCTCGGGCCGTCCTCGAGCGGCACGCCGCGGTCGAGGAGTTGCTTGGTCGTGGGGATGGTCAGCGTGATGCCCAGTCGTTCGAGCGACACGCCGATGGCGTCGTAGTACTCGGCCAGCGAAATCTTGTAGTCGAAGACCGCGACCGCCTCTTCGAGTTCGGCCTGCGCGAGACTTTCCTGCCTGTTGAGTTTGAGGTTGAGGAAGTCGGGCGTGAGGCCGCGCAGGGTCTGCTCTTCGACGACCAGTGTGCGAAGGTTCTCCGCCGCCGCGACCCGCGCGACGCGGGTCTGTTCGATCAGCGCGTAGTCAGTGACCACGCTGCGCAGGGCGTCCTTCACCTGGAAGACCGCGTTGCGCACGGCCGCCGCGTAATCAAGGATGCTCTGGAGACGCTCGAGCCGGCGCTGGCTGAAGGCGGCCTCGGGACCGCGGTTCCCGATGGGCTGCTCGAACTGGATTCCCGCGATGTAGTTCACGAAGTCGTTGTCGCCGAGACTCTCGAAGACATCGCCGGTGCTGTCGTCGATGGCGCCGAACTGCGCGCGCAGGTTCAGGTCGAGCAGCGGCAGTTTGGCGTTCTGCGCAAACTTCTGACGGACGGCCGCGTCGTCGATGTTCAGCAGCGCGATCTGCAACTCCGGCCGCGTGCTGAGCGCGTCGGTGATCGCGTCGAGCAGACTGAAACTGATCGGCATGACGCCCAGATCCATCGAGGGAAGCAGGAGCGTCTCGTCGGCGAGGGGGAACCGCTCGCTGTCGAGCAGCGCCTTCACGCGGTCGGACTGCTCTCGGAGTGTTTTCTGCGCGCGGATCATGGAGGCGCGGCGGGCTTCCACACGGGCCCGCGCGTCGGAGTACTCGGCGGGGCGCACATCGAAGTCGAGGCGGCCCGCGAGCACATCGCGCGTCTCGATGCCGCGATCGAGCAGGCGTTGCTGGATCATCAGCCGGGCCATCGCGAGGTTAAGCAGGTAGTACTCGCGGTGGACCTCCCTGACGAGCGTCAGGAGTTCGGCGCGCGTCTCCTCGGCGGCGCGGAGCGTCTGGTTCTCGGCGAGGCGGATCTCCGCTTCGGCGGAATCTCGGCCGAACCCGCGGAGCAGCGGCTGGTTGAGCCCGAGGTCGAGCGAGGCCGCGCGCGACGGGTCGGGCGACAGGCTGCTGAAGGGCGTGGAGTCGTTCAGGTAGGTGAGCCGGAACGAGGCGTCGAACTCGCCGCCGGTCCGGAGCGGCTTGCGGACGCCCGTCAGCCACTCGGCCTGCTCGTTCACCTGGGCGACGGCGCCGACGGGCGTGTCGTCGATCAGGCGGAGCAACTGGGGCTCATCGAGTTTCTGCCAATCCACGCCGGTGAAGAACAGCCAGTCGAAGGCCGCGTCGGCGGCTGTGAGCGCCTGCTGGGAGATGGCGGGCCGGAACGACACGCTCCGCAGGTCGAGGTTGTTCTCGATCGCCACGAAAACGGCGTCCTCGAGCGAGAGTCTCACCGTGCTCGCGGCGTCGCCGACCAGATCGGGGCCGATGTCGGGCCGCATATCCCGGTACGAGCTGGCCCCGGCCATCTCGTCCAGTTCGGCGAGCCGCTCCTCGGAGAAGCCCAGATCGGTTTTCTGGCGCGCCTTCGTCTCGCGGACTTCGACCGTTTTGTTGATGTACGGGGCTTCCACCCGCTCTTCCGCCGCCGCCGACAGCCGCCCGAGCAATTCGGCTCGCTGATCCTCGAACGGGCTTTCAGCGCACCCGGAAAGCAGGGCGGTGAGCACGAAACCGGCGGCCCCGGCGGCCTGCGCGATGCTGGACGCGGTCACGAACGGGCGATATCGAGTATCAGGCATGCTGACTCCCACTCGCGGGCGACGCGAGAGGTGAACATAGGCCCCGCGTGGTACGGGGGCAAAGCGGAACCGGCTGGCGCCCGAAACGCGGGCCTTGCGCATCGCGTATCTTTATGGACACGAACGGTCGCCCGCCTTCTATGGAGAGAGGGCCGGGCCCGCTTCGGTCCGCGAAGACGCCGCCAACGCTTGAGGAGTCCGGAATGGATCGCTCGAAGAAGACGCTCGGGATGCTCGCCACCACACTGCTGTCCCTCGCCGGAACCGCTGCGCCGATGATCGCCCTCGCGGCGCCCTCATCGGTCGCGATGGCGCAGTCGACCGATGTCGATCCGTACTACGTCGTCGTCAAGGAATCGAATGTCAACCTCCGCTGCGGCGCCGGCCAGGTCTGGTACGCCGTCGGCAAGGTGAGCCCCGGCCAGGTCCTGCGCGTCGACGGCCACGAGTTCGGCTGGCTGCGCGTCGGGTACCCCGCGGGCATGGGCGCCATCGTGAAGGCCAACGACGCCGAGTTCGATCCGAGCGCGAACACCGTCACCCTGATCCGAGAGAGCAAGCTCCAGGCGAACAATCCCGCGGGCGGCGTCAGCGAATCGTGGCGCCAACTCCTCGACGCCTCGCTCCCCGCCGACACGGTGCTCCAGCACATCGAGACCCTCACCAGCGCAACGGGCGAAGTCACCGGATACCGCGTCGCGGCCCCGGGCGGCGCGCGCGGGTTCGTGAGCGAGACGCTCGTGCGCATGGCGACCGAGAACGAAGTCCAGGCGTTCCTCGCGACGCCGCATGACGCCACGGCGGTCGCGGCGAAGGAGCCCGCGAACCGACCGGCGCCGAACGACGAGCCGACCCACGCCGTCGCGGCGGAGACCGCCGAGACGCTCGCGAATGAAGTCGCCGACACCGCGCTCGCCGAAACGCCGACCGCCGATGACGACGACGGGCTCATGGGCTACGAAGAGACCGAGACGGTCGTGGAAATCGACACCGCCGAGCCCGCGGCGACGACCGCCGCCGAAACGACCGTGGTGAACCGCTTCCCGCCGCCCGCCGCTGACGCGCCGGTTCAGCAGCGGCCCGAGCCGGCTCTCACTTCCCAGCCGATGCGGGCCGGCGGCCAGCCCGAGGGCGCAGCGACGCCCGCGCGAGCGCCCGTCGCCTCCTATCCCGATCTGAACCGCAGTTTCGAAGAGGTCATGCGCCAGCCCACCGAGGGCGCGGAGTACACGGCGCTCATCAACGAGTTCCAGCGGCTGATCGAGACGCTCCCCGACGCGCCGGGGTCGGACTCGATGCGCGCCGCCGCCAACGGCCGTATCGCCGCGCTCCGTCTCCGCGCCGACCTTCAGGAGTCGATGCAGCGCATGAACGACGCGCTGGCCGAGGCGGATGTCGGCTCGGTGCGCGTCGAGGAGAATGTGCAGACGCTCGACGCGAACCCTGTCTACCGCTTTGTGGGGCGGCTCAGCTCGAGCATGGTCTATAACGGCCAGCGCCTCCCCCTGCTGTTCCGCGTGCAGGCCGTCGATTCGGGCCGCACCATCGCGTACCTCACGCCCTCACCCGAACTCGACCTGACGGCCAAGCTCAACACGGTCGTCGGGGTGGTGGTCGGTCAGTCGCGCGACGACAGCTCGCTCGGGCTTCCCCTCATCGACGCCAAGCGCGTCGACATCATCAAGGCCGAAGTCCCCGACCGCTGATTCTCCGCGCTCCATCGACAATCCACCGGAAAAAGAACAACGCCCGGTCGCTGCAGAGCGCCGGGCGTTTGTTTCGGAATCGCGCGGCTGCGCGAGGATGGTCAGTCGTTGGCGGCGCGGCTCTGCGCGAGGTTGGTCAGGAGCGTGTTGAGATCGCCGAAGTTGATCACGCCGTCGTTGTCGAAGTCGAGACTGGGGTTGAACCGCTCGTCGCCCGTCGAGGAGCCGATGCGCTCGGTGAGCTGATCGAGCAGCGACTGCTGCTGGACATTGGCGTCGCCCGAGACACGGCTCAGGAGTTCGTTGAGGTCACCGAAGTTGATGACGCCGTCGTTGTCAAAGTCGTACTGGCTGTTGAAGCCCTCGCTGCCGGCCTGGGCGCCGAACGATCCGAGCAGCAGATCGATGTCGGCCGAGGTGAATGACGCGGGGCCTTCGCCATCGTCGGTCGTGGACGCGGGCTGACCGATCGCTCCGGCCTCGGTGTCGCCGTCGGCGGGAACAGCGGCATCGCCCGGCTCATCGGCGAGCGACGCGGGGTTCGCGGCCAGCGGGTCGACATCGACCGGGAGCGGGCCTCCGGTCTGGGGCGGGGCAGACTCGCCGCCCGACTTGTTCAGCGCCGCGTTGAGGTCAGCGAAGTTGATCACGCCGTCGCCGTTGGCGTCGAGTTCACTCTTGAACCCTTCGTCCCCGGCGCGCTGACCGAACGACTTCAGAAGTTCGGCGAGCGGGTCGGCGGGCGTGGCCGGTGTTTCAGCAAGCGGCGCAGCGGGCGCCGAAATCTGCGCATCGACGCGCGACTTCTGCGCGAGCGGCTTGGATTCGCTCAACTCCACGGTGTCGATGACGGCACGCTCGTTCGCGGCGATCTTGGACTTCGCCTCAATGTCAGCGCTGGCGCGGCGCTTCTCTGCGCCGTTCGTCGGAGCGTTGACCTGGGACAAGGCAAGGGCGGCGTTCTCGCTGGCGATCTTCATGGTTGGTCCTTTCGCGATCCCGGGCCGCGAACTCTGATGTTCCTCGGCGGGCTCTGGCCGACAGTCGCACAAAGCGTGCCAAAGTCGGCTCTGCCCGCATTCGTTATCGACACTCCGCCCCCGGGGCTGAAGGATCGCCCGAAAAAAGCACAACGCCCCGCCAGAAGACGGGGCGCTGCGATGGTTATCGGATGTTGCGCGGCGGGTCGCTTACTTGCCGTTGCACGACTGACCGAAGCCGGACAGGACCATGTTGAGGTCAGCGAAGTCGTACTCGACGCCGTACGCGGAGAGGATGATGTTCAGATCGCTGAAGTCGGTGATGCCGTCCTGGTTGATGTCGCCCAGGGCGGGAGAGTCATCGCTGACGATCTTGCTGATGCGGCCGAGCGACCACTCGATGATGTAGAGCTCGCCGTCGTGGCCGCGACCGAATCCCGAGATCGTGGTGCGCCCAGTCGGGTACAGCTCATTCGAGTGATCGATGTTGCCCGCCGCAAGACCGGCGTCGGTGAGTTCGAACGACCAGACGCGGCCCGAGCCGTAGTCCGCGTAGAAGTAGCGCCCGATGAAGGAGCACATCGCGTCGCCGCGGTAGGCGTACCCGCCCGAGATGGAGAAGCCCAGCGACCGGCCGTACTGGTAAATCGGGTCGGTCAGCGGGGTGTACGCGGGCGGGAGCGAGGTGTTGAAGTTGTTCGTGCCTTCACGGACGCGCCAACCCCAGTTCATCCCACCCTGACCGGCGGGCTGGTAATCGATCTCTTCGAGGGAGCCCTGGCCGACATCCGCGATGAACATGCCGTTCGTCGCGGAGTACCCGAAGTCGTCGAAGGAGAACTTCCAGGGGTTGCGCACGCCGAAGGCCCAGATCTCGGGGAGCGCGTTGGCTACGGGCGGGTTGTTGCCGGGGAGGAAGGGGTTGTCGGCGGGGACCGAATACAGACCGGGGCCGCTGACATCGATGCGCAACATCTTGCCGAGGAGCGTGCTCGGGGTCTGCGAGCGGTTGCCGGTGTCGCCCGCGCCGCCGCCGTCGCCCATGCCGATGTAGAGATAGCCGTCGGGACCGAAGGCGATGCATCCGCCGTTGTGGTTCGAGAAGGGCTGGCCGATCGTCAGGATCTCGGTGCGGCTGGTCGCGTCGGCGACGAGCGGATCGCTCGAAACGGTGTAACGCGCGATCACGGTGTTGCCGGAGGAGTTGGTCTGGTTCACGAAGAACCGGCCGGTGGTCTCGAAGTCCGGATCAAACGCGATGCTGAACAGGCCGCGCTCGCCGCTGCTTGAACCGACGGGAACGGTCACGAAGGTGCCGGTGATGGCGCCGTTCTGGAGAACACGGATCGTGCCCGACTGCTCGACGACGAGGAACGCGTCGCCAACCGTGGGGTGAGGGACCATGTGGACCGGACGAGAGAACCCCGTCGCGACGGTCTCACGGGTCAGCGTGCCGAGCGAGCCGGCGGAAGCGATGGATCCTGCGGCGACAACACACGCGGCGGCGGCCAGGGCGACACTCTTGTTCAAACGCATAACGATCTCCTGTGCGAACGGCGCGAGCGCGGACGCGCCCTCGACGATGTGCTGCGCCTCGCCGCACCCGACCTCCGCGGTCAGCAACGGGGACGCTCTACTCTCTCGACCTCCTACAGGATAAGCCGGGGTTTTCCCCACGCGATCCAAATCTTTCCCGAACTTTGAGGGATTCGGGGCCGAATGATGGGTTCTCGGGCCGAATCGCCCGAAATCGCCCTCCGCACACGGGCTCGAGTCCGCTAGCGTTCCGCATCTCAGTTTGTTCAGCCGACCGCGCGACCACGAATGACCTCACTCCCCCGCTTCTCGAAACATTCCAAGGACACCCCTCGCCGCAAGGCCGACGGGTCGGTCGCGCTGCCCGTGCTCAAGGCGGCCGCGGGCGGCGGTTCGATGGATCGCGGCCAAGGCGGGACGAACAGCGGCGGCCATAACCAGATCCGCAAGAGCAGGTCTGGACCCATTCGCGCCGCCGTGCTCATCGGCGTGCATGTGATTTTCCTCGTGCATGTCCTGCTCTGGCTTCGCATGGGGCGCACGGTCTCCCCCGTCGAACCCAGCGAGTCGATGCAGACCCTGAACACCGGCCTCATCAACGCCGGGTTCATCTTCTTCGCGCTCGCGATCCTCTCGACCATCGTCTTCGGCCGCTTCTTCTGCGGCTGGGGATGCCATGTCGTCGCGCTCCAGGACCTCTGCTCGTGGATGCTCAAGAAGATCCACATCAGGCCCAAGCCCTTCCGCTCGCGGTTGCTGCTGTTCGCGCCGCTGGTGTTCGCGCTCTACATGTTCGTGTGGCCGGTCGTGCATCGCACGATCGTCTACCCGCTCGCGCAGAAGCACGCGTCGCCGCAGGTGCAGGCGCTCGTCGGCGCGTCGCCCCCGTTCGCGTGGGGGTCCGAACTCATCGTCGAGGACTTCTGGGCGACCTTCCCGCCGCTCTGGGTCGCGATCCCCTTCCTGTTCATCTGCGGCTTCGCGATCGTCTACTTCCTCGGCGCCAAGGGGTTCTGCACCTACGGCTGCCCGTACGGCGGCTTCTTCGCGCCGCTCGACAAACTCGCGCCCGGACGCATCATCGTCGATCACGACAAGTGCGAGGGCTGCGGGCACTGCACCGCCGTGTGCACGAGCAATGTGCGCGTCCACGAAGAGATCCGCGACTTCGGGATGGTCGTCGATCAGGGGTGCATGAAGTGCCTCGACTGTGTCAGCGTGTGCCCCAACGACGCGCTGCGCTTCGGTTTCGCCAAACCATCGGTCATCAAGGGCAAGCCCGGATCACGCCTGCGGTTCTTCCAGAAAAAGGGCACGAAGTCGCGCGACCCCAAGGGCGACCAGGTCGGGACGAGCAGGCACAAGCCCGATTTCTCGTGGGGCTACGAGATCTTCCTGACGCTCGTCTTTCTGGCGTCGTTCCTCGCGTGGCGCGGCGCCTACGGCATCGTCCCGCTGCTCATGGCCGCGGGCGTCGCGGCGTGCGTGACCTACATCGCCCACATGCTCGTGCAGATGGCCCTGAAGAAGAACCTGCGCCTGCACAACTTTCAGCTGCGCCTCAAGGGCGCGCTGAAACCCGCGGGCGTCGTGTTCGGACTGCTCGCGCTGCTCACGATCGCGACGACGGCGCAGGCGGGCTTCACGCGCGTGCAGTCGTTCCGCGCGACCCTGCTCGACAACCAGATCTCCGTGCCCGCGAGCGCGGTGTTCACCCAGAACCGGCCCGCGATACCAGCCGAGCAGCTCGCGCTGACCGAGCGGGCTCTCTCGCTCTACACGAGCGCGTCGGCGTTCCGGGATGGCGGCTTCGGGCTCGCGAGCACGCCGCTGATCGAGGTCCGCCGCGCCTGGCTGCACAGCGTGCTGGGCGACTACGAGAAGTCGATCGAGATCATCCACGGCCTGCTCGATCGCCGCGAGATCACGCCCGATCTGGCGCTCTCCCTCACGACGCTCCACGACCTGCGGGGCGACCGGCAGGCGGCCATCGACGATCTGCAACGATCGCTCGCGCTCAAGCCGGGCATGACGCGCATCCGCGTGGAACTCGCGCGGCGGCTCGCGTCGACCGGCCGCATGGCCGAAGCGGGCTCGCTCATGGCCGAGGGCGTCGAGGAACGCCCGTGGGACGCGCAGCAGCGCATCGAGTACGCGAACCTGCTGATGGCGATGGGCAGGCACGCCGACGCCGAGACGCAGTCGCGCGCGGCGCTCGACGAGATCGAGAAGACCAAGGAAGAGCACCGCACGCTCGACCCCGCGTTCGCGCTGCGCATCCTCGCGGAGACGCAGATCGCGCAGGGGAAGGTCGATGACGCGCTGGCGACGCTGGACCGGGTGATCCAACTCCAGCCCGACAACCCCGAACCCCCGACGGCGGCGGCGCAACTCCTTGTGCGCAACCGGCGCATCGGTGACGCGGCGAAATACCTTGACCTCGCCGAGGCGGCGCAGCAGCGGTTGATGAACCAGCAGCAGCAGCGGTAATCAGCACCCTCTCCCTGTGGGAGAGGGTGGACGCGAGCATCGCGAGCGGACGGGTGAGGGCGGCGCCGCGCTGGTTCTCGCTTCCGAAAACGAAGAAGAAGAGAAGAAGAACAGGTAGCCCTCACCCCGGCCCTCTCCCATCGTGCTGCGCACGACAGGAGAGGGAGCAGAGGAACGCGATGTTACGCGTGTGACCGGATGGGTTCACCGCACTCGGGGCAAACGCTCGTCTTCGAGCGATCGAGACCAAGGAGGGAGTAGCCGCACTCGCATTGCATACGATCGATCCCGTCTCGATCCATCTCTTGCCCGCCGATCAGCACCGACGCTATGAACTGTGCAATCAACACGCCGATCGCGGAGAAAACAATGAATACCGGGGCCGTGATGACGCCAACCACGACCGAGGTGAGGAGGATCGGCAAGACAATCCTTCGAACAGGCGTATATTGGAGCACGAAGGCGCACGCCGTCGCCGAAAGCACTCCGACTGGAACCGCCACGATCCCACCAAACAGAACCGAGAGCATCGCTATCTGGGCAACGCCGGCAAAGCCCGGCGGACCTTGTCCAGGCACCTGAATCGACGACACGGTAAAGAGCGACGCGCAGGCGAGCATACCGCTGACGATCGTTGAGAAAAACACGATCCACCACGCGCGCCAGTACCCCGTGATGCGCATCGGAGAGTCGGCATTCACTGGCTCATAGTAATCGACCAACGAAAACCCCGCTCTTGCGAGCGGGGATCGTTTGCCTTGTGCCGTATGCCGTAACCCGTCGCTTACCCGCCCATCGCCATGTTCATCAGGAACTCGGCGTTGGTCTTCATCTTGCCCAGACGCGTCTTCATCAGCTCCATCGCTTCGACGACATTCATGTCGGCGAGCACCTTGCGCAGGCGGTAGACCAGTTCGAGTTCCTTCGGGTCGAGCAGCAACTCTTCGCGGCGCGTGCCGGAGGCGGCGATGTCGATCGCGGGCCACACGCGCTTGTCCACGAGTTTGCGGTCGAGGTGCAGTTCGCTGTTGCCCGTGCCCTTGAACTCTTCGAAGATGACTTCGTCGGCCTTCGAACCGGTGTCCACGAGCGCTGTCGCGAGGATGGTGAGCGAGCCGCCGTCCTCGATGGCGCGGGCGGCGCCGAAGAACTTCTTGGGACGCTGGAGCGCGCCCGAGTCGATGCCGCCCGACATGATCTTGCCCGAATGGGGCATCTCGTTGTTGTACGCGCGGGCGAGTCGCGTGATCGAGTCGAGCAGGATGACGACATCCTCGCCGAACTCGACGGCGCGCTTGGCCTTCTCGATGACCATCTCGGCGACCTGCACATGCCTGCGCGGCTGCTCGTCGAAGGTCGACGCGATCACCTCGACCGACTTGTCGGTGTTGCGCTTGAAGTCCGTGACTTCTTCCGGACGCTCGTCGATGAGCAGCACCATCACGCGGACATCGGGGTGGTTCTTCTTGATGGCCTGCGTCATCTTCTGGAGCAGCACCGTCTTGCCGGTGCGCGGCGGGGCGACGATCAGCCCGCGCTGGCCCTTGCCGATGGGCGCGACCAGATCAACGATGCGCATCTCGATGGCCGTCGGCTCGGTCTCAAGCACGATGCGCGATTCGGGGTGGAGGGGCGTGAGGTCCTCGAAGGTCGAGAGTTCGGCGATGGTCTTGGGGTCTTTGCCGTTGACCGAATCGACGCGCAGGAGCGCGAAGAACTTCTCGTTCTCCTTGGGCGCGCGGATGGCGCCGCGGATCTCCATGCCGCGCTTGAGGCCGAGTTTCCGGATAAGCGACGGCGGGACGAAGATGTCGTCGGGGCCGGCGAGGTAGGACTGCTCGGGGGAGCGGAGGAAGCCGTAGCCCTCGGAGGCGATGTCGAGCGTTCCTTCGCCGAACATCAGGCCGCCCTTGGAGGCGCGGGCCTTGAGGATCTGGAAGATGAGTTCCTGACGCGGGGTCTTGTGGTAGTCGGAGAGCCCCTCGCCGTCGGCGACCTTGTGCAGGTCGGCGATCTTCATCGTGCGGAGTTCGTGGAGGTTGAGGGCCTCTTTCTCGGCGGTCTTGTATTCCTTGGTGCCGACGAGCTGTTCGAGTTCGGCGGCTTCGCGCTGGAGGTCTTCGTCGTTGGGGAGGTAGTGGGACGGGACCGAGGCGCTGAAGGAGACGCTGCCGCCCCCGCCGCCCTGTCCGCCGCCGCCGGGACCGCCGCCCGGGCCGCCCGTGCGGTTCTTCTTCTTTTTCTTCTTGCGGCGCTTGGCGCTGGTGCTCATCTGGCCCTGCTGCTGGCCGCCGCCGGAGCCGCCCCCGCCGCCCTGGTAGTTGCCACCACCACCGCCCCCGCCGCCGCCGTTCCCGCTTCCGCCGGAACCCTGGTTCTGCTGCTGGGGGCGTGACTGCTCGGCCTGCTGGGATTGCTGCATGGGCTGGCTGCCTTGAGAAGTGCGTTGGGCGTTTCCGCCCGATCCGGTGGAGGCCGACCCCCCGCCGCCGCTGTTGCTCGATCCGGAGGAACTCGACCCTCCGCCCGTGGGCTGGTTGGGGCCCATGAACGATCGGGGCTCGCGCTTGGGAGCGGGCTCGGACGACGACGCCGCGGACTTGCTCGCGGCCGGCTTGGACGCGGGGGCTTTCCTGGTGGGCTTGGGCTCGGCGTCGGCCGCCGCGCTGGCGGGCTTCTTGGCCTTGGTCGTTGTCGTACGGCGTTTCTTGGCGCCCGTTTCGGACGCGGATTGCTCGTCAACAGCGCTGGTGCTTTTGGCCATCGTGCTCATGCTCGGAAGGGGATAAGGAACAGAAAGGGCGCCCGCGACAAGCGTGTGCTTCGTCGGTCGGTTGAACGCATGCCCCGTCGCGCACCGCCGAATGTCATTCGGGATTGACGCGATCGGATGTCCGTCGGGATTCCGCGTGCGGGCGGTCTGGCGCTCGGATCGTCGCGGTACACGACGGGCGTCCGGACTCCGCGTCCGCGGGACTTGGGTCTTGGCCACCGGCGGAGAAAGCCCGCGGCAGGCCGACAACTCACGGGGCTACACCTTCGTGCGGCGGGTGAGGATTTCGTCGAGGATGCGGGAGACGCGCTCGTGGAGCGAGGCCTCGTCCCGGTCGTTCCTTACTACATAATCGGACCGAGACCGCTTCTCTTCAAGGGGGAGCTGGGATTTTTCCCGCCTGGCCAGCTCCTCCTCGTCCCACCCCCGGTGCTCGCGGACGCGGTTCAGGCGGATCTCCCTAGGGGCGTCAACGAAGACCACGGCGTCGCATTCCTCGCCCAGACCGGCCTCAAAGAGCAGCGGCGCGTCGAGTATCACCGCCGGCGCCCCCGCCGAGACCGCCGCCGCCTTCACCCGCTCGCGGTTGGTCCTGAGCAGCGGATGGGTGAGACCCTCGAGCCGCCGACGCTCGCGCGGGTCGGCGAACACGATCTTCGCGACGGCCGAGCGATCGACCTCCCCGTGCGCATCGAGGATGTCGCTCCCCCACCACGAAACGAGTTCGGCCTTCACATCATCTCGAAGGAGCAGCGCGCGGGCTTCCTTGTCGGAATCGATGACCGCGCACCCGAGCCGGGCGAAGCACTCCGCGACCGCCGACTTGCCCGAACCGATGCCCCCGGCGACGCCGATGACGACGGGATCGCTCGCCGAACTTTGTGGGCGCTCGCTCAAACGACGCCTCCCGATGGCTTACGATCGAGGCGATGCCAAATGACACTCAACTGACCAGCCCGCCGTCCGCGCCCGAACTCGTGGTCTTCGACCTCGACGGAACGCTGGTCGATACGCTCCCGGCTATCGCCGAGGCGTGCAACGCGGTGCTCGAAGAAGCGGGCTTGCCGGTTCATTCGAGAGAAGCGTACCGCCGCTTCGCGGGCGACGGCGCCACGGCGCTCATCCAGCGCGCCACGGGCCACCGGTTCGACGGCGACGCCGACCGCATCGCCGACCTGATGCGCCGCTTCCGGGAGCGCGACGAGAAGGCCGACGAGGACCTCGCCCACCCTTACGAGGGGATCACCTCGATGCTCTCCGGGCTGCTCGAGCGCGACATCCCGATGGCGATCCTGAGCAATAAGGAGCACGCCGAGGCCGCCGCGCTGGTCGAGAAGCGCTTCGGCCGCGAGCCGTTCGTCGAGATCATGGGCCACGACGGCAGGTTCCCGCTCAAGCCCGACCCGGCCTCGCTGCTCCACATCATCAAGCACGCGAGCACCACCCCGGCGCGCACCATCTATGTCGGCGACACGGACACCGACATGCGCACGGGACGCGCCGCCGGCGCGTTCGTCGTCGGCTGCGCGTGGGGTTTCCGCGACGCGGAAGAACTCGCGGCTACCGGCGCCGATGTCGTCATCCAACGGCCGACCGATCTCGTCGGGCTGATCGACCGCGCGCCCGTCTCCAACACACGCTGATCAGGCGGCGACAAACTCGCCCAGCGGCCTCGTCGCCTCCGCGAGCCAGGCGGCGTCATCCCCTTCGAGCAGCGGCGTCAACTCCTCGCGGACCCGCGCGTGGTACGCGTCGAGCCACGCGATCTCGCTCTCGGTGAGCATCGACGCGTCGATCATCTTCAGTTGCATCGGGCACAGCGTGAGCGACTTCACGCTCAGAAACTCCGTGTCCCCCTCGGCGGGACGCTCGTCGCGCACGACCTCTTCCAGATTCTCAAGGCGGATGCCGAAGCGGCCCTCGGCGTAGAAGCCCGGCTCGTTCGAGAAGATCATCCCGGGATGGATCGGGATAAACCCGCTCGGCGTCGAATTGATGCGCGGCGGCTCCTCGTGCACATTCAACGCCGCGCCCACGCCGTGGCCCGTGCCGTGCTGGTAGTCCAGACCCTCGGCCCACATGCGCGAGCGGCAGACCGCGTCGAGCGCCACGCCCTTGGCGCCGCGCGGGAATCGCTGGGTCGCCAGCGCGATGTACGCCTTGAGCACCGTGGTGTACCGCGTCCGATGCTCGGCGGTCGGCTCGCCCAGATGCACCGTGCGTGTGATGTCCGTCGTTCCGTCGACATACTGGCCGCCCGAGTCGATGAGCAGCAGATCGTCCGCCGAGACGGGGGTCGAGTGCTCTTCGGTCGGCCGGTAGTGGATGATCGCGCCGTGGCCGCCGAATCCGATGATGCTCTCGAACGAGATGCCGATGCACCGCTCGTCCATCAAACGCTGGGATTGCAGGTTGCGCGAGATGGAGACCTCGGTCTGCCCGCCCAGCGGGACGGCCTCTTCGAGCCACTTGAGGAAGCGGACCATCGCGGCGCCGTCGCGGCGGTGCGCGTCGCGCATGCCTTGCAGTTCGCCCTCGTTCTTCACGCCCTTCGCGGTGAACACGGGGCTGCGCGAGCGCTCGACCACGCGATCACCGGCGAGCGAGAAGACCCACTGGCTGCTCGCGTGCTCGTCGATCCAGAACTTCGTTCCCGCGCTCGCGATCGCGCGCATCGCGTCGGCGAACGCGTCGTAGGGCTCGACGGTCGCGACGCCCTGCAGCGACGCTATCGCCTCGGGCGTCATGCGCGAGCCATCGACGAACAGCGTCGCGCTGTCGTGGGTGACGATCGCGTACGACACGAACACCGGGTTGCACGCGACATCGGCGCCGCGCAGGTTGAAGAGCCACGCGATGGCGTCGAGCGAAGTGATCGCGTGGGCCTCGGCGCCCGCCTTCTTCATCTCGGTGCGCAGGTCCGCGAGTTTGGTCTTCGCGTCCTTGCCGGCGAACTCGGCGGGGTGCACGCGGATCGGGGCGGTCGGCATCGCCGGGCGATCGGTCCAGATCGAGTCGATGAGGTTTTCGTCGATCCCGACCAGGGCGAGCTCGCGCCGGGCGAGGTCGCGCTCGAGCGACTCAAAGACCGTGCGCGTCAGCGTGCGCGGATCGACGCCCACGACGGACCCGGCGGGGAACTTCGAGAGCCACGCGCCCCAGGACGGCACGCCGTGCGCGCCGAGTTTGAAGAGATCAACCCCGGTGCCTTTCAGCTGATCCGCGCCTTGCGACCAGTAGCGCCCGTCGGTCCACAACCCGGCGGAGTCCTTCGCGATCACCGCGTCGCCAGCGGATCCGTCGAATCCGGTAATGAATTCCCGACGCTTCCAGCCGTCGGGCAGGTATTCGCTCTGGTGCGCGTCGGCGGAGGGAACGATGTACGCGTCAACGCCGGCGCCGCCCTGGTGTGAAGCGGCGCGCATCGCGGTGCGCAGCGAAGTAAGACGATCGTGAATCTCGCTCATGCAGAAGCGTATGTCGGTCCTCGTGTTCGGAATCGTTCCGAACACTCTCCAAACCGAATTGCTGCGCGGCGCGGGCAACTATCACTCCGCGAATATGCAGGGTTGATAATGACACATTTCAGTGGCAAGTGTCGCTCGTGCTGAATACCCTCCTCGCAATGAAACAAGAAACACAGGCGCAGTTGTCGTCGCTCATCCGCAAGCTTGAGGAAGAGCGTGATCACCACCTCGCATCGGTCGAAGAGATCGAGTCGATCATCGCGACGCTCACGAGCGAGGGACTGAGCGGCGGTCGGAAGCGCGGCCCGGGCCGCCCCCGCGGCTCGCGCAACAAGAAGAAGGCGACGCGCAAGACGGCCAAGAAGAAGGCCGGCGCACGCAGAAAGACCAAGAAGAAGGCCGCGAAGAAGAAGACTTCCAAGCGCGGCAGCCGCGGCCTCAAGGCGGGCGGCCAGCGCGTGCAGGGCGTAAAGGAAGCCCTCGCCGAATCGCTGACCGCGACCGCCCAGAGCCCCGCCGACCTGCAGGCCAAGGTCAGCAAGAAGCTCGGCCACGATGTCAGCATCGCCACGCAGCTCCATATGCTCAAGCGTGACGGCGTCGCGAAGGCCATCGGCCGCGGCCAGTGGGTCAAGGCCTGAACAGGCAGCCCGGCGCCGTTCGCAGAACGGTGCTCACGCACAACTGAATAGACATCGCGCCGCGCACAGCGTCGCACGAACGAAAGCCGCGTCCGGAATCATCTCCGGACGCGGCTGTTTTTTGTGCGGACAGCAATCGAGACCGATCAGTCGGCGACGGGCTCGCGCCCGTCTTGCGGCTTGGGCTTGGCGGGCGGCGCGCCGTCGCGCCGGACCTGGCCTAGCGCGGCGGGCATATCGATTCCCGCCTGTCGCGCGAGTTCGTGCACCTGGGGCAATGAGCCGATGAGCCCGCTCAGGAAATCGGCCGTGGCGCCGCGCGTTCCGTCCTTCGCGCCGTTGGCGCCCGAGTCCCACACCGTGATCTTGTCGATCTTGATGTTCTGGAGGGCCTTGACCTGCTCGGCCACGAGGTCGGGCAGCTTCTCGATGAGCAGAAGGGTCGGCGCGACCTGCGGGTTCTCAGCGCACGCTTCGATAAGTTTGCGATACCCCTCGGCCTTCGCTTCGAGCACCTTCTGCGTGCCTTCGGCCTCGGCCTGATAGCGGGCGAGGATGGCGTCCGCATCGCCGCGCGCCACGCGGCGGTTGCGTTCGGCCTCCGCTTCGGCGGCGATCTCGATGCGTTTCTTCTCGATCTCCTGGGGCGCGAGCTGCTCCTTCGAGAGGCGCGCGAGTTCCTTCTCGCGCTCCGCGATCAGGATCGCTTCCGCGGCCTTGGCGGCGGCGACATCCGATCGGCGCCTCGCTTCCGCGCGGACCTCGGCCAACTTCGCGTTGCTCTCGGCGATCTCGGCGGACGAGGTGTTCTCGCCCCCGACGGCGGTCGCCTCGGCGTCGGCCACGCGGATGCGCTGTTCCTGCTCGGCCCGCTTCGCCGCGGCCACTGTTTCCGCGTTGCGTTCTGCGGTCGCGATCTCCCGGTCGCGCTGCGATTCAACTTCGCCCGTGACGGCCTGCGCCTCGAGCGCGGCCAGCGCGATGCGCTGGCGTTGTTCGGCTTGCTTCTCGCCCTCGACCGAGGTGGCCGCTTCGCGGGCGATGTTCACGCGCCGCTCGCGGTCGGCCACGGCCACGCCTGTCGCGCCGTCGCGCTCCTGCTCGGCGACCTCGACCTTGGCGCGCTGGATCGCTTCGGCGGCGGCGCGCTGCCCGATCGCCTTGATGTATCCGCTCTCGTCCGTGATATCACGGACATTCACATTGATCAGCTCAAGGCCGATCTTGTTCACTTCCTGCGCAACATTCTCGTTGATCAGGTGCATGAACTTCTCGCGGTCCTTGTTGATCTCTTCGATCGTCAGGGTCGCGATCACCAGACGCAGCTGGCCGAGGATGATGTCCTGCGCCTGCTCGCGCACGGCGGCGACATTCAGGTTCAGTAGTCGCTCCGCCGCGTTGTTCATCAGCACCGGGTCGGTCGAGACGCCGACGGTGAATGTGCTGGGGACATTCACGCGGATGTTGTTGAGCGAGAGCGCGCCTTCGAGCGGGATGTCGATGACGATCGGCTCGAGCGAGAGGTAGGAGTAATCCTGGATGAGCGGGATGACGAACGCGCCGCCGCCGTGCAGGCACTTGGCGGCCTTGTTCGTGCCCACTCGGCCGTAGATCACAAGGATCCGGTTCGACGGGCACCGCTTGTACTGCCTCGCGACGAAGATCGCGAAGAACAGGAACAGCATCACGGCCGCGGCGGGCACCAGCAGCCAGAGCCATGGGATGCTCTTCGCGTCCTGCGCGAGCGTGAAGACGGAGGTCGTGTGTGCGATGGTCATCGGCATCGTTGTCTCGGACTCTCTTCATGAACCCGGCGCGGCTGCGCTCGGTGTGTGCGAACCAGATTTGTGCGCCCCCGCGGCCCCCGGCCCCGGAGAAGGGCTCAGGCGCAGTCGACGGTGACGGTGTTGTCGGCGTTCACCGCGATAACGCGGACGCGCTGACCGCGATCGATCGCTCCGGC
Organism: uncultured Phycisphaeraceae bacterium; assembly: GCA_965369025.1. Taxonomy (GTDB): domain Bacteria; phylum Planctomycetota; class Phycisphaerae; order Phycisphaerales; family UBA1924; genus JAHBXC01. The sequence goes on from CBDUPB010000001.1 coordinate 475,097, forward strand.
GGCGCTGCGCGCTGTGTATGTTCGGTCACGGTTGGAAATCACCATGCGCACCTGTCCCGAACCTCCGTCGGGGATGCTGACATAGACCTGACCCTCGCGGCCGACCGTGTCGCGGATGGAGACATTGCCGCTGGATTGCAGGCTGTGGAGCGCGCGGAGCATCAGGTACAGCATCCACACCAGCCCGGCGCCGCACGCCGCGCCGAGGATCACGCTGATGAGGTAGTCCCAGCCCATCCCGGCGTACGAGGCGAAGCCGCCCCACCCGAAGCCCATCACGAACGCGGCGATGGTCTGGAAGGAGAGGATGTGGAAGGCGAAGGTGGAATGGTGCCCGTCGGCGGAGATGTCGGCGTCGAGATCGAGCCCGCCGTCATCGGCGCCGATCAGCATCAGCACGAGTTGGAGCGTAAAGATCGCCGTCGCTGTCAACGCGGGGACGGTGAACCACGCGGCGCCGTTCTCGAAGAGTAATTCAATCACCAGCAAGCCCCTCCTTGACCACAACCCCGGGACTGTACCACAAGGTCGCTTGGCAGGAGGGTGTTTGGGAAACTCCGGCCCGAAATTTCACAACCGGCCAGTGGCTGGGGCTGGAACGACAACGCGGGCGCCGCACTCTGAAGAGCGCGGCGCCCGCGAGTGTGTCTCGTTCAAGAAATGATTACTTCTTGTCGTGCGCGTCGAGGGGCTCATACTTGATGTTGTTGAGGCCGATATCGACGCCGGCCATCAGGCCGGAGCTGGCGCCTTCGTAGATCGCCACGCCGCGCTGGAACGCGGAGGCGGCGGCGCCGCTGGCCTCGCCGGCGACGGCGACGGCGCCCACGGAGCCGTTCCACTTGTTCTCGCGGAACTGGTCGAGGACGGTCTGGTCCTCGAGGACCATGAGCATGCGGAAGCCGCGCACGCCGGCCTGGAGGCCGATGGAGCCGGAGCTGAGACGGCTCCAGCCGAGCTGACGGCCGCGGTTGTCGTAGAGGACGCCGTAGCCGCTGGTGCCGCCCACGATGAAGCCGGCGGAGCCGACATCGGGGAACACGATGTAGCCAGCGCTGTCCTTGATCTGCGCGTTCAGGCCAGTGACGCGGGACTCGAACCAGTCGCGCGTGGACGCGGACCGGTCGGCGAGCGACTGGCGATCGATCTCATCCTTCGGGGCGGTCGAGCATCCGACGCTGAAGAGGATCGCAGCGCCGACGAGGGCGCCGGCGGCGAGCTTGGTCATGTCTTTCATTGTCAATCCTTTCCTTCCATTGAGAGCGGCGAGCGCTGAGTGCGGACACATCGGTTGTTCTTTCAGTCTCCAACCGACGCTCCCCGTGCGGGGTGCTCATCGCCGTCGTGTGGCCCATCCTACGAGCGAGACGCAACATTCTCCATTTCGTTCGCACAGCAAACGGGGCGCGCCGAGCCTCAAACATGCCCGAGGCAGACACTTAGACCGCCCGTGCCCCTCCAATCAACTTCTCGACAGGTCCAATCCGGGACGCCCGGGGTCTGGCCCGAACGCGGCGATCGCGCGGACCGGGCCGAACACCTTCGCGCGCCAGTCGCCTCCCCCACTCAGACTCGGCCCGGGCCTCAGCTATACTCCCCGCCTATCGCGGGCGTAGTTCAGCGGTAGAACGTCAGCTTCCCAAGCTGAATGTCGCCGGTTCGATTCCGGTCGCCCGCTTTCGAGAACACCGGCCGCGAATTGCTCGTGGCTGGGGATGGGTCCGGCCGAGTGGTGCGCCGCTGGTGTCAACGCCGATCGCCGCGCTTGATCCAGATCGATCGGTCTCGCTTTATCATGACACGGTTCAACTGGCTCACACGCTGTGCCCACGCCTGCGGAGGTCGCCCGATGCCGACAACCACGCCCGAGCATGATGAACGGATTGCGAAGATGACCGTGTCATCGGTCTATCCGCACTATGTGACGAAGGTCGAGAAGAAGGGCCGCACGAAGGACGAGTTGCATCAGGTCATCCAGTGGTTGACCGGCTTCGATGACAAGCAACTCCAGAAACACCTTGAGAACAAGGCGACCTTCGAAGAGTTCTTTCGGCACGCCACGCTCAATCCGAACGCGCACTTGATTACGGGTGTCATCTGCGGCTACCGCGTTGAAGAGATCGAGACCCCGCTCACTCGACGGGTCCGGTATCTCGACAAACTCGTGGACGAACTCGCCAAGGGAAAGAAGATGGAGAAGATCCTGCGCACCGGGTAGTTCGGCGTGCGGGCGTCGGCCCCGGATTCCTGGCCGCGTGACCTCGCCTCCGATGGAGTGAGCATGGGACGACTCTCAGACAAGGTCGCGTTGGTGACCGGCGCCGCGCGGGGGATCGGCCTCGCGATCGCCCGATCCTTCGCCGATGAGGGCGCGACGGTCGTGCTGACCGATATCCGCGACGATCTCGGGACGAACGAGGCGGATCGAATCGGCGCGTCGGCCTCGCACCAGCGGCTGGATGTTCGTCGGGAGGACGACTGGCGTCGCGTGATCGACGCCGTGCAGCGCACGCATGGTCGGCTCGATGTGCTGGTGAACAACGCGGGCGTCACCGGCTTCGAGGACGCCGCTGTGCCGCATGATCCCGAGCACGCCGAACTCGAGGAGTGGCGGAAGGTGATGGCGACGAACCTGGAGGGCGTGTTCCTGGGATGCAAGCACGCGATCCGCGCCATGCGGCCCAACGGTCGCGGCTCGATCATCAATATCGCGTCGCGCTCGGGGGTGGTCGGCATCCCGCGGGCGGCCGCGTACGCCGCGAGCAAGGCGGCCGTGCGTCACCACACCAAGTCGGTCGCGTTGTATTGCGCCGAGGAAGGCCTGGCGATCCGGTGCAACTCCATCCAGCCCGCCGCAATCCTCACGCCGATGTGGGACGCGATGTTGGGCTCGGGCGATGGACGCGAAGCCAACATTGCGCGGTACGCGAAGGACGCCCCCCTGAATCGGTTCGGCACGCCTGAGGAGGTCGCCGCCCTCGCGGTCTATCTGGCGTCCGATGAGTCGGGTTACACCACCGGCGCCGAGTTCAACATCGACGGCGGCATGCTCGCCGGCGCGGCCGAAGCCCCGAGGCCGAAGTCCTGACGCCGCGATCGCCTTGTGGTCCGGCGTGAAGTTGCGACAATCCGGGACGCATGTACACCATCATCCAGCTCGGCGATTATCTCGGCACATTCATTTTTGCGATCACCGGCGCGTTGGCCGCGGCCCAGAAGCGGCTCGACATCGGCGGGTTCATCCTCCTCGGGTTCGTGACCGGGGTGGGTGGGGGAACCCTGCGCGATGTGCTCCTGAATCGCTCGGGCGTGTTCTGGGCGCGTGAGCCCTTCTATATGGGGTTGTGCGTGGCGGCCGCCGCCCTGACCTGGTTCACGGTCGAGCGGATCGGCTCGTACAAGCGGCTCCTGCTCTGGAGCGACGCGATGGGGCTGGCCCTGTTCGCCGTCATCGGGGCGAGCATTGCGACCGAGGAGGGCGCCCGCCCGATCGTCTGCGTGATGATGGGCGCGCTCACGGCGACGGGGGGCGGAGTGCTCCGCGACATCATCAGGAACGAACTTCCCCTCGTGCTGCACCGCGAGATCTACATGACCGCCGCGCTCTTCGGCGCCGGCACGACCGTGGTGCTTCTTGAGATCAACGCGCCCGCAGGCGTCGCCGTGGCGGCGGGGTTTGTGGTCGGGCTCGGGCTCCGGGCGACCGGCATTCTGCTCGACTTCCACCTGCCGGCCTACAAGCCGCGAGCCGAGCGCACGGGTTTCTGATTCCCGCGGCCCCTTCCTGTGGTCCAACGAGTACACTCCTCGCTATGTCGAAACCCCGTTCGCCAACGCATCTCGGTTCCGGACGCGTCCGAACGCGGACGATCACGGCGATCGGTGTGTTCGTGAGCGCCGGGGTCATCACCGGGTGCATGGTCGGCCCTGACTACGAAGCGCCCCAGGCCGCCGTGAACGACTCGTGGCTCGAGACCTCCGAGTCTCCAGAGGTGCTCAGCGGCCCGCGGGTGGAGATCGAGAACGAGATCGAGTGGTGGCGCTCATTCAACGACCCCGCGATGGATCGGCTCATCCGCAAGGCGATCGCGCAGAACCTCACGCTCCGGACGGCCGGCCTGCGCGTCCTCGAAGCCCGGGCGCGGCGAGGCATCGCGGTCGGCGAGTTCTTCCCCCAGATGCAGGAACTGTTCGGCTCGCTTTCCCAGAGCCGGCTGAGCGGCAATGAAATCCCGGGAATTGACAGCCAGTCGGTCTCCGAAGCCTCGATCGGGCTTGAGGCCGCCTGGGAACTCGATTTCTGGGGCAAGTTTCGCCGCGCGATCGAGGCGTCCGACGCCGAGCTGCTGGCCGATGTCGCGAACTACGACGCGGCCCTGATCACGCTCATCGCCGATGTCGCGACGAACTACATCGTCGCCCGCTCCCTGCAGGAGCGGATCAAGATCACGCTGCAGAATGTGGAACTCCAGCGCGAGACGCTCGACCTGACGCGCACGCGCTTCAGGCTCGGCGCGGTCTCCGAACTCGATGTGGTGACGGCCAAATCGACGCTGAACACGACCGAGGCGGCGATCCCCGAACTCCAGGACTCACTGAGACAGGCCAAACTCGCGCTGGGTGTACTGCTCGGTCAGCCGCCGTCGGAACTCGAGGACGAACTCGGCCATCCCGACGATGCGCCGGGCGGCGTGCCGCTCGCGCCACCGACGATCGCGGCGGGAGTGCCCGCGGATCTGCTGCGCCGCCGCCCGGATGTTCGCGCCGCGGAGCGTTTCGCCGCCGCCCAGAGCGCGCGCATCGGCGTGGCGACCGCCGACCTGTATCCCGCGATCTCGATCGCGGGCGCGACCGGCTTTCTCGCGGCGGACTATTCCGAGTCGCCGAGTTCGGGCCTGAACGACCTGTTCGATTCGTCCTCCTTCACCGGGTTTCTCGGCCTGCAGGTGAGGTGGCCCGTGCTGAACTACGGGCGGATCGAGAACTCGATCCGCGCGCAGGACGCGAGGTACGAGCAGGCCGTGGCCGCGTATCAGGAATCGGTCTTGAGGGCGGCCGCGGATGTGGAGGCCGGGCTCTCGATCTTCCTGCGTGCGCAGGAGCGCGCCGGCTATCTCGCGCTGAGCGTCGAGGCGGCGCAGCGCAGTGTGGAGATTTCGCTGATTCAGTATCGCGCCGGCGCCGTGGACTTCATCCGGGTGAACGACGCGCAGACGGCGCTCGCGGAGCAGCAGGATCAGTTGATCGTGTCGCACGCGGGCGTGGCGATCGGCGCGGTGACGGCGTATCGCGCGCTGGGCGGGGGCTGGGAGATCCGGGAGGACACCGAGTTCGTCGATCCCGAGACCGCCGAGCGGATGCGCGAGCGGACCGACTGGGGCGACATTCTTGATCCAGATTGGAGTGAGCGCGGCGGAGGTCTGTTCCCTCGCCCGACGGAGATGCCGCCGGCCGAAGGAGCTGGGGAATGAGGCGTGTTTTTGGCGCGGTAGCCCTTTCGACGGCGCTGGCGTGGAGTGTTGGGTGTGACCGTTCGGGCAACGAGTATGCGCCGCCCCCGCCTCCCGAGGTGACCGTCGCGAACCCGGTCAAGCAAGAGGTGCACGAGTACATCATCTACACGGGCACGATGGAAGCGTCGATGACTTCAGAGATCCGTGCGCGCGTGCAGGGCGTGCTCGAGAAGGTGCACTTCGCGCCCGGGCAGCGGATCAAGGAAGGCGACCTGCTGTTCGAGATCGATCCGCGGGAGTACGAGGCCGAGGTCCAGCAGGCCGAGGCGCTGGTCCGCGCGAAGGAGGCCGCGTTGCTCGGGGCCGACAACGACGCGAAACTGGCGCGCGAACTCGCGGATCAGCGGGCCGGCCCGGAGATCGACGCGATCATCAAGGCGGCGATGCGCGATGTGATCGAGGCGGAGGTCGCGCAGGCCGAGGCCGCGCTCGCCGAGGCGAGGCTGAACCTCGAGTATTGCACGATCCATTCGCCCATCGAGGGGCGCATCACGAAGAACCTGGTTGACCCGGGCAACCTCGTGGGGCGGGGCGAAGCGACGCTGCTGGCGACCGTGGTGGATGCGCAGCCGATCTATGTCTCCCTCGAAGTGAACGAGAACGATGTGATCCGTTTCCGAGACGGCGCCGACCAGCGGGAGAACCCGCGCGAGTACGAGCCGGGCCAGACCTCGCCGGGCGTGTGGCGGACCTCCGAACTCTCGATCGGCGACGACCGCGGGTTCGCGGTGACCGGGCAGGTGAACTATGTCGCGCCGGAACTGAACGCGGAGACCGGCACGCTGACGGTGCGCACGGAGTACGCGAACGAGAACGAGAACCTGTTCCCCGGCCTGTTCGCCCGGGTCCGGTTCGAGAAAGAGGCGTACGAGGCGCTGCTCGTGCCCGACTCGGCGCTGCTGAGCGACCAGCTCGGCCGCTACGCGATGGTCGTGGGCGACGAGGACATCGTCGAGTTGAAGCGCGTGGAGATCGGCGTGCTTCAGGGGACACTGCGCGTCGTGAAGAAGGGCCTGAAGGCGTCGGATCGGGTGATCGTGAACGGGGTGCTCCGTGCGAGGCCCGGGTCGAAAGTGACGCCGATGACGGCCGAGTCAGAGAGCTGAGGTACTCGGAACGATGAGCGTGTTCTTCATTCGTCGTCCGGTGTTCGCCGCGGTGATCGCGCTGCTGGTGATCCTGATGGGCGTGGTGGCCTATCCCACGATGCCCGTAGCGCAGTACCCGGACATCACGCCGCCCGTGATCCAGGTGTCGGCGGTGTACCCCGGCGCGAACGCGCAGGTGGTGGCCGACACCGTCGCCTCGCCGATCGAGCAGGAGGTGAACGGCGTCCCGGGCATGATCTACATGGAGAGCACCTCGGCGAGCGACGGCTCGTACACGCTGAAGGTGACTTTCGAGCTGGGGACGGAGATCGACATCGCGTCGGTGCTGGTGCAGAACCGCGTTTCGATCGCCGAGGCCAAGCTCCCCGAAGAGGTGCGGCGCAACGGCGTGACGACGGACAAGGTCTCATCGACGGTCATCACGGTGTTCTCGCTGGCCCCGGTCAATGAGGCGGCCACGGAAGAGTTCGACGATCTGTTCCTGTCGAACTACATGACGATCAACATGCTGGACGAGGTCCGGCGCATCCAGGGGGTGGGCGACGCGAGCGTGTTCCCGGTCAAGGACTACGGGATGCGCATCTGGCTCGATCCCGAGCGGCTCAAGGCGCGGAACCTGACGACGATGGATGTCATCGGCGCGCTGCGCGAGCAGAATGTGCAGGTCGCCGCGGGCGTGATCGGCCAGGCGCCGGCGCCCCAGGGGCTGGCCTACCAGTACGCGATCTCCACGCTCGGGCGCCTCGACGATGTCGAGCAGTTCGAGGATGTGATCGTGCGCGCCGACGGCGATCGCCTGACGAGGGTCCGGGATGTCGCCCGCGTGGAACTGGGGAGCAAGTCGTACGATGTGCTCGCGCGCTCGAACGGCGTGCCGGCGGCGGTCATGATCGTGTATCAGGCGCCGGGCGGGAACGCTGTGCAGGTCTCCGAGGAGGTCGAGAAGCTGCTCGAGGCGAAGCGGGACGCGCTGCCCGCCGGGCTCGAGTTCAGCACGATCTACAACACCGCCGAGTTCGTCGTTTCGGCGATCGAGGGCGTGTACCAGACCTTCGTCGAGGCGCTGGTGCTGGTGCTGCTGGTCGTGATCGTGTTCCTCGGGAGTCTCCGGGCGTCGATCATCCCGATGGTCGCGATCCCGGTGTCGATCATCGGCACCTTCTTCTTCGCGAGCCTGTTCGGTTTCTCGATCAACATGCCGGTGCTGTTCGGCCTGGTGCTGGCGATCGGCATCGTCGTCGACGACGCGATCGTTGTCGTCGAGAATGTCGAACGCATCATGCGCGACGAGCGCATCCCCAGGCGCGAGGCGACCGAGAAGGCGATGGGCGAGGTGATCGGCCCGGTGTTCAGCACCACGCTGGTGATGATGGCCGTCTTCGTGCCGGCGTCGTTCCTGCCGGGCATCAGCGGGCAGTTGTTCCGCCAGTTCGCGATCACGATCGCCGTCAGCACCGGGCTGAGCTCGGTGGCCGCCCTCACGCTCAGCCCCGCGCTGTGCGGCCTGATCCTGAAGGCACGGGAGCCGGGCGACGAGGGCAACTGGTTCGTCCGCTCGTTCGACCGAGTCTTCGACACCGTGTCGGGCGGGTATGCGCGATTGATCCGACTTCTGACCCACCGGGCAGTTATCGGCTTCACGCTTCTCGGGTTTGCGGCGTGCCTTGTGCTGACCGTCTTCACCTTCACGCGCGTTCCGACCGGCTTTGTGCCCGAGGAAGACCGCGGCCTCGTGCTTGTGGAGGTCTGGCTCCCGGACTCGGCGTCGCAGGAGCGCACGCTTGAGGCGGCCAAGAAGGTCGAAAGGATCCTGAGCGAAGTCGACGGGATCGAGAACTACACGGTGCTTCCGGGCTACTCGTTCATCAACCAGAACGGATCGAACTACGCGATGTTCTTCGCGGGGCTCGAGGACTGGTCGGTGCGCCTCCCCAAGGGGCTCGATTTCGAAACCATCATGGCGGATATTCGCGCCCGGTCGGCGAGCGTGCAGGACGGACTGGTGATCGTGTATTCGTTGCCCGCCGTGGACGGCGTGGGCAACGCGACGGGCTTCGATCTTCGCGTGCAGGACCGGGCGGGCGTCGGGCGCATGGCGATGCAGGAGATCGTGCAGAACCTGGTCGCGAACGGGAACGCGCAGAGCAAACTGACGGGCGTGAACAGCGCGTACCGGTCGGGCGTGGCGCAGCTGTATGTCGATGTGGATCGCGAGCGGGTGAAGAAACTCGGCATCCCCCTCGAGGATGTCTTCGCGACGATGTCGGGGTATCTCGGCTCGGCGTATGTCAACGACTTCAACCTGTTCGGTCGCACCTGGCAGGTGAATGTGTCGGCCGACAGCCGTTTCCGCGCGAACCCGGAGGACATCCTGTCGCTGGAGGTTCGCAAGCCCGACGGGGTCATGGTCCCGCTCGGCGGGTTTGTCAAGGTTGACGAAACCATGGGTCCGGACCGCGTCGTGCGGTACAACCTGTTCCCGTCGGCGGTTGTCCAGGGCCAGCCGGCGATCGGCGTGTCGTCGGGCGAGGCGCTGACGATCATGGACGACATGACGGCGGAGGTTCTTCCCCCGGGTGTGACGAGCGAGTGGACGGCGCTGTCGTACCAGGAAAGACAGGTCGGCAATCAGGCGATCATCGTGTTCGGGATGGCGATGGTGATCGTGTACCTGATTCTCGCCGCGCTCTACGAGAGTTGGTTCACGCCGCTTGCGGTCATCCTGTCGATCCCGCTGGCGGTGCTGGGCGCGATGCTCGGGCTGATGCTGCGCGGCATGGACAACAACATCTACACGCAGGTCGGGCTCGTGCTCCTCGTGGGCCTTGGCGCGAAGAACGCGATCCTGATCGTGGAGTTCGCGCGGGCGTACCGCCTGCAAGGCAAGAGCATCATTGACTCGGCCGTCGAGGCGTCCCGACTCCGCCTGCGCGCGATCCTGATGACGGCGTTCTCTTTCATCCTCGGCGTGCTGCCGCTGATGATCGCGACCGGCGCGGGCGCCGCGAGCCGTCAGGCGATCGGCACGGCGGTGTTCTTCGGGATGCTGGGCAACACGATGCTCGGGCTGATCTTCACCCCGGTGCTGTATGTGCTCATCCAGTGGTTCACCGAGCTGCTGTTCGGCGCGCCCAAGGCGCCGGAGCCCAACCGCTCCGAGGATGACGGGTCGCCAGCGCCCGTGACGGCGCACTGAGAGACTTGGTGAGTCATAAGGCCGCCGCGTGTATCATCGTTGCCGCTTCCGATCCGGTTCGACCAACCCCTTTGCAAGGCAGGCGCCCATGAATACGCGTCCGTTCACTCGTTCACTGCTCGTCGGAGCGCTGCTCAGCGCGTCGGCTGCGTCTGTACTTTTGTCGGCCGGGGCGATGGCGCAGCCGTCGAGCACGGCGGCGTCGGGATCGCTCGACGCGAGCATCGCCGCGATCAAGAAGTCTGTCGTCGCGTCAGAGAAAGCGCTGCGCACGATGGAATGGACCGAGACCACGACGGTTGTCGTGGAGGAACAGCAGAAGCAGGTCCAGGTCGTGCGATGCCGCTTCGGCGAAGACGGCGAGTTGGTGAAGTCGCCTCTCTCGGTCACGCGCAGCCAGCACGGGAGGGAGTCCGACGCCGAGGAGAGCATCCAGTCGATGGAGCGCCAGCGGATGGCGGAATCGATCGCCGACGCGAAGCGGATCGTGGAGCGGTACCTGCCCCCGGACCCCGCGCTGATCGACCGGTGCAACAAGGCGGGCCACGCGAAGACCCGCGTGCTCACGCCCGGCAAGCGCGTCGCGCTCGACTTCCATAACTATCTCGCGGCGGGCGACCTGCTCTCGGTGGAGATCGACCCGAGCGCCAACACCGTGATCGGGATGTCGGTGGTGACCACCATGGGCGAGAACCCCGAACCGATCACGATGAATGTCACGATCGGGGAACTCGACGGCGGCGAGATGTACATCAAGCAGTCGGAACTGCTGACGCCGGCCAAGGGCGTGCGTGTTCAGATTCAGAACACTGACTTTACGCCGATGGGCTCACAGCCCTGATCAGGCGGTTCGGCGTGTGACGCCGAGGGAGACGCGAGGATGATGGACGCCCGGGACCTGGAGAAGATCGCCCGGCCGCGGTTCCGTGTCGAACCGGGTTCGGAGGTGCGCCTCAAGCGGTTCGAGACCGAATGGACCGGGATGCCGGAGCTGGAGGATCTCTCCAAGGCGGAGAAGAAGTCGAAGGCGGCCGCGTTTCTGGAGCGGAACCTGAAGGAACTGTCCGAGGCGCAGGAGCTCCTGTGGGCGAGCGACACGCACTCGGTGCTCGTGGTGCTTCAGGCGATGGACGCTGCGGGCAAGGACGGGACGATCAAGCATGTGATGTCCGGGGTGAACCCTCAGGGGTGCGATGTGCGCGCCTTCAAGGCGCCGTCGGCCGAGGAACTGGATCACACATTTTTGTGGCGCCAGATGCGCCAGACCCCCGAGCGGGGCAAGATCGTGGTGTTCAACCGATCCCACTACGAGGATGTGCTGGTCACGAAGGTCCACCCCGAACTGCTCGAGAAGGCGAATCTGCCCGACGGCAAACGCGGCAAGAAGTTCTGGAATGATCGCTACGACGACATCAACAACTTCGAGCGTCACCTCGCGCGCAACGGAACGGTGGTGCTGAAGTTCTTCCTGCATGTCTCGAAGGACGAGCAGCGCAAGCGCCTGCTGGCGCGGCTGAACGATCCCGACAAGCGCTGGAAGTTCTCGCTCAGCGACCTCGCCGAGCGTCAGCACTGGGGCAAATACCAGGAGGCCTACGAGGAGGCGATCTCGGCGACGAGCACGGAGTGGGCGCCCTGGTGGGTGATCCCGGCGGATCACAAGTTCATCGCCCGCGCGCTGGTGGCGGCGGTGGTGACTCGCGCGATCCAGTCGCTGGATCTCGAGTACCCGAAGGTGGACGAGGCGCAGTCGATCAAACTGGACGAGGCGCGGGTGGAACTCGAGGCCGAGGGCCAATGAAAAACGCCCGGTCTTGCGGCCGGGCGTCCGGGGTGGCTTTGGTGTTGCGCGCCGGTCTTAGAGCATGGCCTTGATGGCGTTCTGAACGCCGTTGAGCTTGCTGGTGACGGTGCGCTGCTGGCCGAGGATGCGGCGGATGCTCTCGCCCGCGCTCTCGATGCCCGAGACGGTGGGGTCGTTCTTGAGGAAGGTGGCGAGGTCCTGCATGTCCTTGTACATCGGGGCGAAGGAGTCGCGGAGCGAGTCGATCTGGCCGTTGAGCGAGTCGAGCGCGCGGCGGGTGGCGTCGTAGCGGTCCTCGCCCTCGCGGCGGAGCTGGGTGTCGCTGATCGATTCGATGTCCTTCTTCCAGGCCTCGAAGAAGCTCTCGGGACCGCGGACGGTGGAGAGGCGTGAGCGGGTCGCCTCGACGGTGCGCTCGAGGGAGGCGAGGTTGCGGGTGTACTCGTTGATGAGGGCGGAGGCCTCGCCGCGCATGTCGTCGAGCTTGCGGAGCGACCCGACGACCGAATCGAGGCTCTTGCCGGCGTTGGCGAGGGAGGAGGAGATATCGGTGAGGCCCGTGCGCGCCTGGGGCGGCAGTTCGGGAGCGGAGGCGCAGCCAGCCTGGAGGGTGGTCAGGGCGGCGGCGGAAATCACGACGATGGCGGAAAGAAGACGCATGGGATGTTCTCCATTGAGTGCGAATGGGCGGGCGGGCAGAGGGCTCGCCGGGCCGACATAGTAGATGGGCCCCCCAGGAAAGGTGAATTGCTGGTCCGGGCCAACTTCTTGACCGTGGGCGGCGTATTGGTAGTCTGCAGTACGGATTGCCCTTGTCGGCGGTCTCTGAACCCTGTCCGGGGGAGCGTGAAACATGCCTCTTGGGGGACTGATCGGAATGTCGAGGAACGAACTGGCGGTTTTTGACGCAGGTGGCTCGCTGGCGCAGCGGGTGCGCCTGGCGTCCAAGGCCATCACCATCGGCCGTCACCCTGACAATGACATCCCGATCAAGGACGAACTTGCCAGCCGCTTTCATTGCACGATCGAGCCGGATACGGCCGGGAACTGGCGCGTCCGGGACCTTGGCTCTCGGAACGGGACGCGCGTGAACGATTCCGCGATCGAGGACCGTCCACTTCGGCAAGGCGACCGGGTGCAGATCGGGCGGCATGTCTTCGTCATGGAGGCGTCGGGATCGCTCGAGGGCTCGCTGGACGAAACTCACGGCCCCGCGGGGCGATCGACGCCGGCGGACGGTGCGCCCGTCGAGAAACGGCGCAGGGCCGGCCACGAGGAAGGCGCGCGGACACGACCGATGCGCAAGGCCGCCCGCGCGGCGGCTCAGGATGACTCGGCGGACGGGCCCGAACCCACGGCCACGATGCTCACCGCGGGCGCCGGGCCGGCGTGGACCCGGGAACTGGTGAAACTGATCGAGACGGTCTCCTCCGAAGGCCTCACGGGTCTCGAACGGGTCGCCCTGATCGACGCGCGCGGCAAGGGCTCGGATGCGCTGACGGGCGACACGGGCGGTTCGCTCGCGATCCGCCTGCTCCTCCAGGCCGCGAGCAAGGCGCGGGCGACCGATGTGCACCTCGAGCCCAAGGGCGAGTCGGCGTCGGTGCGCTTCCGCGTTGACGGGCAGATGATCAATGTGGTGAACCTCCCGCCCCAGATCGGCGAGTTGTCGATCGGCGTGGTCAAGGCCGCCTGCCATATGCGCTCGGCAGGTCGCGACGCCGTGCACGACGGCCACTTTGCGGCGAGGTTCCCCGATCGCCGAGTCGACTACCGCGCGAGTCTGACGCCCAGCGTGCACGGGCAGAAGTTGGTGATCCGCGTGCTCGACTCGCGCGACGCCCCCCACTCGCTGGACGAACTGCACCTTCCGCCGTACATGCACGAGCGCGTGAAGCGCGTGTGCCGGCAGGACTCGGGCCTGCTGCTGGCGTGCGGGCCGACGGGTTCGGGCAAGACGACGACGCTCTACAACGCCCTGCGCGACATCGACCGCGATCGGCGCAATGTGATCACCATCGAGGACCCGGTGGAGTACCAGCTCGACCGGGTGACCCAGATCCCGCTCGATATCGGGACGGGCTCGACCTTCGGCTCGATCCTCCGGAGCGTGCTGCGCCAGGACCCGGATGTGATCCTGGTGGGCGAGATCCGCGACGAGGAAACCGCGCGCGTCGCGATGCAGGCCGCGATGACCGGGCATGTGGTCTTCAGCACCGTGCACAGCAAGGACACGATCGGCGCGATCTTCCGCCTGATGGATCTGGGGATCGAGCCCTACCTCGTGGCCAACTCGCTCGATCTGGTCATCGCGCAGCGGCTGGTCCGCGTGCTGTGCGAGAACTGCAAGCGTTCCGTGCGCGTGACGCCCGGCCAGGCGACCCGCATGGGCAAGTATCTCGAGGGCAAGAGCGAGATCTTCCAGGCCACCGGGTGCGGGAAGTGCCTGCGCACCGGGTACCGCGGCCGGCGGGCGATCTTCGAGATCCTCGAGGTCACGGACGAACTCCGGGATGTGGTTCTGGGCAAACCCAGCATCGGGGAGATGAAGAAGATTATCGAGCAGGGCCACTTCACCACGCTGGTCCAGTCGGGGTGGCAGCAGGTGGCTCGCGGGTACACCACGCTCGATGAGGTCGATCGCGTCGCCGCAGCGGGCTGAGATCCGTCGCAGGCATTCTCGGACTTTGTGGACGCTAACTGCGCGGGCAACTCCCCCTCGACAGGGTGGAACTTTCGGGTGATTTCCCCCGAATGGTTTGGCGACCGGGCGGTGAGAGATTAGATTGTGTATGCGGGAGCGGCATGAAGGCGCCGCTCCGGCGGAGGTCCCGAGTCCCCAAAGATGCGGAGCGTGCGTGCGGCCCGCCCTCGGTCGCGGCTCTGCCCATCATGAAAGAAAGACAACGCGATGAATAAGTGTGAACTGCGGTTCTCTGCCGGGCGCGGTGCGCGCGGCTTGGCGGTCTCGACGCTGATGGCCGCGTGCGGCCTCTCGATGGGCGCTCCGGCGCTGGCGTCGAGCTTCGTCGCGGATGCCTCCGCGCGCGCGACCCCGGCCGAGTCGGGCGAGTGGCTGCTCCAGCCGCGCAACGCATCGCTGATGAACCTCTCGCGTCTCTCGGTCGCGTGCTACGCGGAAGACCTGACCAAAGAGCAACTCCGGAACCTCGAAGATCGTTTCGGCCTCCTCCCCGCCGCCTTCGGCGACGACTGGATGCCCGGGCGCTTCGTCACGACTTCCAGTGTGTGGTTCGGCGAAGGCACAACCCAATCGGCCACGCTGGCGCGCGGCGCGAATCTGACCTACTCGTGGCCAGCCGACGGCGTGTCGTGGGGCATCGCTTCCGTCGGCCTCGGGACGGGCGCGAACAACCTCTCCGCGTCGTTCATCAACTCGGTCTCGATCGGACAGGGCAACCCGGATCGGCTCGACTTCGGCCGCGAACTGCTGCGCCAGGCGCTCGCGGGATGGCAGTACTACTCGGGCCTGACCTACCAGGAAGTCGCCGACGACAATGTTCCCCAGAACCAGACGGTCAACCGCGTGCCCACGCGCGGCGACATCCGTTTCGGCGCGTACAACCTGGGCGGCACCAACGGCGTGCTCGCGTACAACGCGTTCCCGGCGCCGTCGTCGGGCGTGCCGATCACGGGCGGCGACATGGCCATCAACTCGGCCTACTTCATCGGCTCGGCCTTCAACAGCTCGGCGAGCAACTTCCGGTATTTCCGCAACACGGTCGCGCACGAGCACGGCCACGGCACGGGCTTCATCCACACCGTGCCCTGCAACAACACGAAGCTCATGGAGCCCGCGATCTTCACGAGCCAGGACATGCAGCGCATCGACGACATCCGCGGCGCGCAGCGCAACTACGGCGACCGCTACCAGGGCAACAACTCGGCCGGGAACGCCCACAACCTGGGCGACCTGACCACCCAGTCCGTCGCGGAACTGTTCCTGTCCACGAACGGCTCGAGCGGCTTTGACAACAGCGACGAGGACTGGTTCCGCTTCGAGATCAACTCGGCGCAGCCCGTCACGATCAGCGTCGTGCCTCAGGGCGGGATCTACTCGGCGGGCCAGCAGTCGTTCAACTGCTCGGGCGGGACGAGCACGATCCGCGCCAGCGAAGCGGGCGACCTCACGGTCGAACTGCGCGACGCCGCCGGCAACTCGATCATCGCCGACGCGACCTCCGCCCCCGCGGGCTCGACCGAGACGATCACGATCGGCTCGCTCCCCGCCGGGCAGTACACGATCCGCGTCAAGGACATCGGCCCGAACCTCGCGGGCAACCAGCTCGTTCAGCTCTACGACATGACGGTGCGTGTGAACGGCGGGAACACGGCGCCGGTGGCGGTCCCGGGCGTGAACAAGCGGATCGAAGCCGACGCGACCTGCTTCTTCCTCGGCGATATCAACAGCCGCGCGACGCAGCAGTCCGCCGCGATCTTCACCTCGGGCTATGACTGGGACCTCGACGGCGACGGCGTGTTCGAGACCAACGATGTCCGCCAGCCGACCTTCTCGTACCCGTCCAACGGCGTGTACGAGGTCACCCTGCGCCTGACCGACAGTTTCAACAGCGTCGGCACGGGCACGATGACCGTCACCGTGTACGGCGCGACCACCTCGCTCGATTCGGTCACCCCCGGCGACGGCGAGCAAGGTGAAACGGTGCCCGTCACCTTCACCGGTGTGAACCTGAAGAATGTCGCCAGCGCGGGCGAGTTCACCGTCTCGGGATTCGGCGTCTCGGTCATCGGAACGCCGACGCCCAACGCGCTGGGCACTGAAGTCACCGGCCTGTCGCTCATGATCGACCCGCTCGCCCCCGTCGGCGTGCGCAGCATCACGGTCAGCAACGCCGACGGCAACGACACGCTCGTCGGATCGTTCGAGGTGCTCGCGGGCATGATCGACTGCCCGGGCGACACCAACGGCGACAACATCGTGAACTTCACCGACCTCAACACCGTGCTCGCGCAATTCGGACAGAGCGGCATGGGTCTCGCGGGCGATGTCAACGATGACGGCCTCGTGAACTTCACCGACCTCAACGAGGTGCTTGCCAACTTCGGCAACGACTGCAACTGATCGTCCGAGCAACACTCCGAGATTGTTCAGCGCCCGCCTTCGATTGAGGGCGGGCGTTGTTCTTTGCTCTCCACCGCCTCGGTCTGCAAGAAACCGCTTCTCCGATCGATGGGAATCGGGTACCCTCGGGACCCGCCTCCCTCGAAAGCCTGATGAGGAGCACGACGCCATGCGCAACACTCACTCCGCCGCCATCGTGGCGCTCGCCGCGCTCTCGCTCGCCGCGTCGCCCCACGCGAGAGCCGAGGTCGCTTTCGAATGGGCCGCGATCGGGAACCCCGGGAACTCCCCCGACTTGCTGACTTCGTTCGGGGCGGTCGAGTATCCGTACAGGATCGCGACGACGGAGGTGACCAACGCGCAGTACGCGGAGTTCCTGAACGCCGCTGCCGCGAGCGATCCGCACGCGCTGTACACCCCAGAGATGGCGATGGGCGTCAGCGGCGGGATCGAGCGGTTCGGTTCGTCCGGCTCCTTCACCTACGCGCCGATCTCTGGTCGTGAGGAGTGGCCCGTCGCGTTCATCGACTACTTCCGCGCGATGCGCTTCGTGAACTGGATGCACAACGGGCAGGGCAGCGGTGACACGGAGAGCGGCGTGTACGACATCGCCGACGGACTGAGCGAGACGCGCAGCCCCGATGCGCGGTTCTTCATCCCGACGGAGAACGAGTGGTACAAGGCGGCGTACTACCAGCCGAGCACGAAGGGCGGCGACGACGACGGATACTGGCTGTACCCGACCTCGAGCAACACGACGCCGGTCGAGGGTATCGAGGCGAACTACAACCGGGTGTTCGGTTTGCCATCGCCGGTCGCGGATTTCGCGCCGAACTATCACGGGGTCTGCAACATGGCGGGGAATATGGCGGAGTGGAGCGAGACGCTGCTCAGCCCGGAGACGCTCGTGCTTCGCGGCGGCAATTACATCACGAACGAATCCACCATTCGCTCCGATACGCGAGGGTTCTCTGAAGTCGCGCCATCGAGCACCGGCGCCGGCGTCGGCTTGCGCGTCGCGCGGCCAGCCCTCGAATGCGTCGGCGACACCAACGGCGACAACCTCGTGAACTTTGCCGACCTCAACGCGGTGCTCTCGGCCTTCGGGCAGAGCGGCGCGGGCGCGCCCGGCGATGTGAACGGCGACGGGGTCGTGAACTTCTCCGACCTGAACGCCGTGCTCAGCGCGTTCGGGACCGAGTGCGACTGACCAAAAACGAGAAACGCCCGGCCTCAGGCGAGGTCGGGCGTTGTGGCTTGGTCGGTGGTTGCCGCTTGCGCGATCAGACGGTCGCGGAGGTGTAGGGCAGGAGGCCCATGTAGCGGGCGCGCTTGATGGCCTGCGAGATCATGCGCTGCTCGTAGGCGGAGGCGCCGAGGCGCTTGCGGCCGAGGATCTTCCCGTTGGGGGACATCATGCGGCGCAGTTCGTCGACATCCTTGTAGTCGACATAGACCTTGCCCTTGGCGGACTTCTTGACGATGTTGCCCGTGGAGGGCCCGCCGAAGCGAGAGAAACGGCTCATTCTGAGTCTCCGTCTTGGACTTTGGGCCCGCCGAACGAGACTGGTCGGCGGGCGACAGGGAGCGTGAGGGTAGGCGTGCCGGGGGTCGGTCGGCAACGGCCGGGCGCCCCGGGCCCCGGAATCGGCCTCACTTCGAGCGGGCGACCACGGAATCGGCCATCGACCTCAGGAGTGAGGCGGCAGGTCCGAAGGCGACGCCGTCGAGCAGGGACTTGGCCTCATCGACCAACCGCACGGCCACCGACCGGGCGTGGGCGATGGAGCCGGTCGCCTCGAGGGCGGCCCGAAGCGTGGCCTCGAGAGCCTCGTCATGGACGCCGGTGGAGGCCTCGCGGAGCATCGAGAGCGTCCGATCCCGGGTCTGGGCGTCGGCGGCCCCAAGGTGGTGGATCAGGGGGAGCGTGAGTTTGCCCTTCTCGAGGTCCTTGCCCACGGACTTGCCCACGACATCCTCGCGACCCATGAGGTCGAGCAGGTCGTCCTGGATCTGGAAGGCGACGCCCAGCCGGGCGCCGAAGTCGCGCAGGCGTCGCCGCGAGCGTGCGGAGGCGCCCGCGTACGCGGCGCCCAGGTCGCACGACACGCCGATCAGTTCGGCCGTCTTGCGCTCGACGATCTCGTAGTAGGTCTTCTCGTCGAGGGCGAAGTCCTCGCGGTGGAAGAGTTGGAGCAACTCGCCCTCACACAGGCGCGTGGTGACGGCGCCGATGAGCGACGAGGTGGCCTGCGATTCGAGTTTGGAGCACAGGTGGAAGGCGTTGGAGATGAGGTAATCGCCGAGGATCACGGCGGCCTCGTTCCCGCGCAGGTTGTTCACCGTCGGCCCGCCCCTGCGTGTGGCGGCCTCGTCGAGCACATCGTCGTGGACGAGGGTCGCGACATGGATCATCTCGACGACGGCGGCGATGGTGATGTGCTCGTCGCGGACCCGGAGCGTCGAGGGGTCGATCGGCGTGTCGGCGTCGTCGTCGGGGCGGCAGGCCAGCCCGGAGAGCAGGACCATCGTCGGGCGGAGCATCTTGCCCCGGTAGCGCTCGACATGCCGGCACAGCGTCTGGACGGGCGCAAGGGGGGATTCGATCTGCTTCGCGAACCGGTCCTCCACCTTGGCGAGGGACTCCACCAACAGCGCGGCGACACGCTCATGCTCGGGCTGGAGCAGATGCTGGAACGCGTCGAAGGGGCTGGGTGATACCGTCATTCGCTCGACTTGCCGCGGATGGCCAATGGTAGGCCTTCAGGGGCCTTGGACGCGACGGCGAACCCGCTCGCGGGCCCGCGCCGCTCGGGCTTAGCGCTCGGCGACGAGGTAGCAGATCCAGGCCAGGTCGGCCTCGCCGCGCTCGGCGGGCTCGAAATTGCCGTCGCCTTCATCCGTATCGTCGTCGGACCCTTCCCAGTACACCGTGGAACGGGCGAAGCCGGCCTCGGCGAGCAGTTCGCGGAGTTCGGGGAGGGACCAGAGGCGCCACTTGTAGGTGAACGCGCGGTTCATCTTCGAGCCGTCGGGGAAGTGAAAGTGGATGAAGCACTCCATCATGTGGGAGATGGGGTCGAAGCGGTGCTGATCCCAGACATAGGTGAAGTCGCCGCCGGAGTGCTTGATGGTGCGCTTCTCGCGCATCTCCTTGTGCGCGTCGGACCCGCCGTAGCAGTCGAGGAAGAACATCCCGCCCGGCGCGAGGGCGTCACGCACTGACCTGAAGTACGCGCGGAGCGCGTCGCGCGAGGTGAACAGCCAGTACGAGAAGTTCATCGCGAGGATCGCGTCGACCGGCTCGGTCTTGACGCGGAGCACATCGGCGTTGATGAGTTCGACGCGCTTGCGCTGCGCGGGCTTGAGTTTGTTGACCTTGTTCTTGAGCCCCCACTCGAGGACCGACTCGTCGAGGTCCACGCCGATGGCGCGGTTGCCCGGGCGGCGGCGGACCCATTCGCACGAGGTGTTCGCGGTGCCGCAGAAATCCTCGCGGATGAGTTTGGCGCGCCGGCCGCGGAGTTCCTTGAAGGTGTCGTCGATGAAGTCGATCTCGGATTCCACGCACTGGACCGAGTTCTCGTAGAGCACATGGCGGTCGGCCCTGGCCGCGAGCGGCGGGTTCTTCCCGACGAGGGCGGCGGCGTCGGCGGCCGATCGGCGGGCTTTGGGGGTCAGAACACGCGGGCGTTTGGCGGTCACGGGTTCGGTCGCTCCGGGCTTGATCTCGACGCTCGGCTGGCTCGCGTGCCCGTTGGACATCGCGAGCCGCGGGGCGGAGACGGGTTCGGCGGCGTGTGTGGTGCGTGGCATGGCCCGATGGTAGTGCTCGGGTCGGTGTGTTGCAGCCCGCGGAGCGTGAGTCGGTGAAGTTTCAGAGCGGGGACGAACACGGCGCAGTCGGGGGGCGTCCCACCCTTCGCACTATGCTTGCCTGATGGATGGAGAGGAGAGGATCGCACGATGAAGACCGTTCTGCGCCTGGTGGCGGTGATCGCGTTGCTTGTGGTGATCGCCGCGGGCGCCGTCGTGGTGATGCTCGCGAAGGGCGGCACGGGCCTGGACAACTGGCTCGCGCAGCAGGTCGTCGGGATCGCGAACTACTACCTCGTGCCCGAGATCAAGTTCGAGCGGTTCCGGTACGAGGCCCCCGGGACGCTCACGATGGAACAGGCCACCCTGACAGCGCCCGACGGGACGGTCGTGGTCGATGCGGCCGAGATCATCGTGGCGTTCGCGGAAACGCCGGTGCGGGGCCAGCCGCTGGAGATCGAGCGGGTCACGCTGGTGAGCCCGAATGTGAACCTCATCCAGAGCGAGGACCTCGGGTTCAAGGGGCTCGTCCCGTTCGTGCGCCGCCAGCGTGTGAAGGAGCAGGAACGCGCCCCCGAGGAGATGAAACTGAGCAATGTGCTCCGGATCAGGCGCCTCGTGATGACCGACGGCGGGTTGGTGTTCGATCCGCGCGGCGAAGAGCCCCCGATGGAGCTCGACGGGCTTTCGATGGATCTCGATGTCGAGCCGGCGAACGAAGCGGGCGAGCAGGGCGCGTGGTACGCCGTTGCCGCCGAGGCGGATCGTTCGCCGGTGATCAAGTTCGTGCTCGACGGCCGCTTCGATATCGACAACCTCGTCGCCGATATCCGGAGTCTGTCGCTCGACACCAGACTGGACGAGACGGTCTATTCGGCGCTCCCGCCCGCGGTGCAACGGTTCGTGCGCGAGCACGACGCGCGCGGCGAGTTTGATCTCGACCTTCGGGGAATCGTCCCGCTCCGCGACCCGGACTCGATGGACCTGACCGCGAGCATCCGTCTCGAGGATTTCAACTTCGCGCGCGATGAGTACAACTTCCCGATCGATCTCGCGGCCATCGACGCGAGTTTCAAGGACGGGATCGGAACCCTGAGCAACACGCAGGTGCTGACGCTCGGCGGGCGCATGTTCGTGTCCAGCGGGACGATCGATCTGCGCGACGCCAGGATGCCGGCGAATGTGAACTGGAAGATCGAGAACATCAACCTCGAGGACCTGCTGCGGCTCAAGCCGGCCGATCAGCCCCCGAAGTTCGCCGGCGTCCTGCACGGCGAGGGGAGGGTCTCGGTCGACGCGGTTGCCGCGAAAGAGACGATCGACGGCTGGGGCACGCTCGCGATCCGCAAGGGCCGGCTGGTGAACTTCCCGATCGTCACGGGCTTCATGAACATCTTCAATGTGGTCAAGAACATCGGCGGGCGCAACACCGGGTCCTACTCCGATACGGCGGACATCGAGTTCAATCTGGCGCCCAATGGCGTAGTCATCGACAAGGCGAACATCGTGACGCAATTCGCGGTGGTGCGCGGGGCGTCGGATCCGGTGGGAACGATCACCTACGACGGCGTGATGGACCTGCGCGTGAACGCGGGGCCGCTCGAGAAGATGCAGGAGATGCTGGGCGTGATCGGCAAGGTCATCGGCGCCGTCACCGACCAGATCGCGTCGTACCGCGTGTACGGCCCGCTCGGGAACCCCAAGATCAGCGCGCAGGTGCTGGGCATCGGGAACCGCTGACGCTCGTCACCACTCACCCGCGTAGCCGAGGTCGAGGCCGTGCGCATCGCGCGCGGCGAGTTGGTGGAGGCGCCTGGATATCTGGCGCAGGTGCAGCGCGTCGTGCGCGCACCAGCACGCGAGCAACTGACCGGCGGTCAGCGGCGGGCCGTTGCGCGCGATGTAGGCGCCTGACCAATCCGCGGCGCCCTCGAGCGTGCGCAGTTGCGCGATCGAGTCTGCGCGCTCACGCGCGAATGCATCGAGGATAACCGGGAGCGGGACGCCGACGGTCCCCCACTTCTCGGCGACGGCGCGCTCGGGATCGATCGGCGCCCACGGCGCGGTCGGATCGCGGAGCGTGGAGAGCACGCGCGGGCGGAAGTCCTGCTGTTCTTCGAGGAGCATGTGGAGCGCGACCTGCGCGATGGACCACTCGTTCTCGTCTGGTTGCCAGCGCGCGTCGTCATCGGAGACGACGGAACACGCCGCGCGGAGCGCGCCGGGGAACGCGTCGAGACGGGCGATGAGGGCGGGGGCGTTGAGCATGGTGGTTTCGTCAGACGGGCCGCTCTCAATCCGGCGGCGTTGCCGCCACCCTCTCCCGGTGGGAGAGGGTGAGGAGCGTCAGTGCCCGCCTTCGCGCATGCGGTTGAGGTTGGACGGGAAGGGGTAGGTCGGGAAGACACCGACATGGCCCGCGTGCCACATGTGCGGCGGCGGGTAGATGTCGCCGCGGAATCCCGCCTCGTACATCGTGCGAAGGACGGTCTCGAAGGAGGGCTCTTCGTTGGTGGCGGGGTCGATGAGGTTGTTGCTCCGCGCGCCGAGGAAGGAGACCGATGCGATGGGGAGCCGCGCTCTGCGGCCCTCGACCATCTGCGCGATCTGCGTGAACCCACGCGAGAGATCCTGGATAGTGAAGTTCTCGCGGCCGACGGGGCGCAGAAGGGCGAAGATCTCGATCGAGTCGAGGTCGTACTTGATGACATAGGGCTGGCGGTCGGCGCCGGCGGAATCACCCACTTCGCGCTCGATGACGGACTCGGCGAAGAGGCGGGCGTGGGTTGTGATGGTCTTGGCGGACCACTGAGACGCGGGGACGAGTTCGGCGATCTGGGCGACGATGCCGCGCGCGTTGTCCTTGGAGTTCACGCCGCAGACTACGGAGCGGTAGCGGCCGGCCTGAAGGTCGGCCAGCATGGGCTGACCCCAGAGGATGCGGATGGTCTCGGCCGACTCGGCGAGTTTGGGGTCGGTGGGCAGGAGGGTGACGCGGTCGGCCTCGAGCGAGGACATGAGACGGTCGCCGTCGCCGTCGTAGATGCGGTTGGAAGCGGATGGAGCGGCGCTGTCTGAGGGCATCGGAAACTCCTGAAGTGCGTGGGAGTGCGTGCATGTCGAAGCAGGCGGGAAGATATCGGACATTGTAGCAACGCCCGATTTCGGGGATTCTTTCGCGGGCGTTCGAGCGGTAAGGTAGTTACAGGATAACTCACTGTCGGGACCATGGTTGTCGCCCAGCAAACTGCTTGTCGTGAGAAAGAGAGGCCACGATGAAAACGGTTCCAGTCGCGTTGTGTCTTGTGTTGATGTCGGGTTCGTGCGGGGGCGCCATCGCGGGCGACACGGGGGGCGGTCTCTTTCAGGAGGTCGCGCTGACTCCGGACACGCAGGCGCGCCTGGTTGTGCACTTCGACGGGCGGCGCGGCGTGACGGTTGAGGACGGCGGGGTCGTCTCCTGGGCGGGGCTCGACGGGAACGGTGCGCAGGTCGTCCTGGCGACGGCCGCGGGCGCGGGGGCCGCGACGAACATCACGCACACCGGTTCGGCGGTTGTATTCACGGAGGCCGTGGCGCCCGAGGACCTGCATCTGCAGACGCAACTCACGCACCCGGGCGGCGGGTCGTGGACGATCTTCTTTGCCGGTTACTTCGACAGCTCGAACCCGAACGGGGCGCAGAACAGCGGCGTCTATGCGTACAACCTCACGAACGCGCCGAACGGGACGAACGGCCTCAATCTGCAGCGTGACAATGTGACCGGCGGATTCGTCGCGGAGCTCTACGCTTCGTCTGGATCGACCGCCTACGGGCGAATCGAGCAGTACGACGACACGCACACCGTGTTCAGAAGTGAACACATCACGACACCACGGTGGAGCCGCCTGCACGCGAATGGTGAGATTGTCGGCGTGCCGCGGAGTGCGGGGTGGAGCCTTCCCGAAAATCCGACGCTCACCATTGGGGCCTTCGACAACGGAACGACCTTCAACGGCAGCGGGTACACCTTCCTCGGTGAGATGACGCACCTGCTGGTGTTCGAGGGAACGCTGTGCGCGAGCGACTTGGCGGCGATCGAGGCGTTCCTCGGATCTCCTGCAGGTGCGAAGCCTTGCCCGGGCGACACGAACGGGGACTCGGTGGTGGACTTCGAGGACCTGAACCTGATCCTGGCCTCATTCGGGGCGCAGGCGGGCAACGATGACTACCCCGCTGCCGTAGACCTGGACGGGAGTTGCGCGGTGGACTTCGGGGACCTGAACGAGACGCTGGGTTCGTTCGGCCTTTCGTGCGAGTGATCGCGCGGCGGCGAGGCGGTTCAAAAATGAAAAGAGCCCTGCCAGGTGTTGCCTGAACAGGGCTCAAGAAATCGGCGACGACCTACTTTCCCGCGAAGCAGTATCATCGGCGGCCTGAGCTTCACTTCTGTGTTCGGGATGGGAACAGGTGTTTCCTCAGACCTATGGTCACCGACAAACCGAACAGACATCTTTCGATGGCTGCCCGGCAATTGGATTGCCGGAAGCACGCGAGCGAGCGGTGGACGAGGGTAATGTCCACACGCGTATGTGATCGAGGATGAGTTGTTCAACAATCATGCTCGCCGGAGGCTCACCGATGTGGTGGGCGTCCGGTCGATGCGATCAAGTCTTCGACCGTTAGTACCGCTCAGCTGAGGACATCTCTGCCCTTACACTTGCGGCCTATCAACCTGGTAGTCTTCCAGGGGTCTCTCGGACCGAAGTCCCAGCAAACCTTATCTTGAGGGGGGCTTCCCGCTTAGATGCTTTCAGCGGTTATCCCTGCCCTACTTAGCTACCCTGCGATGGCACGAGCGTGCCAACAGGATCACCAGGGGTAGGTCCCTCCCAATCCTCTCGTACTAGGGAGAACTCCTCTCAAGTTTGCAACGCCCACAGCAGATAGGGACCGACCTGGCTCACGCCGGTCTGAACCCAGCTCGCGTTCCGCTTTAATCGGCGAACAGCCGAACCCTTGGGACCGCCTTCAGCCCCAGGATGCGAAGAGCCGACATCGAGGTGCCAAACCGCGCCGCCGCTATGGACGCTCGGGCGCGATCAGCCTGTTATCCCCGGGGTACCTTTTATCCGATGAGCTACGACCCTTCCACACGGGATCGCAGGATCACTAGAACCCACTTTCGTGACTGCTTGTGCCGTCGCACTCGCAGTAAAGCTGGCTTGTGCTCTTGCACTCGACACGCGGTTTCCATCCGCGCTGAGCCAACCTTTGCACTCCTCCGTTACTTTTTTGGAGGAGACCGCCCCAGTCAAACTGACCAGCACTCACGGTCCTCAGCCCGGATTCACGGGAGTCTGAGTTAGGCCACAACTCGGAACAGGGTGGTATTTCACCGATGACTCCCCGCCGGCCGGAACCGGCGGATCAACGTCTCCCACCTATGCTACGCAGTTCAGAATCGTGACCAATGAATACCTACAGTAAAGGTCCACGGGGTCTTTCCGTCTTGCTGCGGGTAGGCGGCATCCTCACCGCCACTACTATTTCACCGAGTCGGAAGCGGAGACAGTGCTCCAGTGATTACGCTATTCATGCGCGTCGGAACTTACCCGACAAGGAATTTCGCTACCTTAGGACCGTCATAGTTACGGCCGCCGTTTACTGGTGCTTAGGTCGCGAGCTTCGCCGAAGCTAACCCACTTCCGTGACATTCCAGCACCGGGCAAGCGTCACTCTGTATACATCCACTTGCGTGTTAGCACAGAGCTGTGTTTTTGATAAACAGTTCCCAGAGCCTTTTCTCTGCGCCCTCCCATTGCTGGGTAGGGCCCCCTTATTGCGAACGTACGGGGTCAATTTGCCTAGTTCCTTCGCTTCCGTTATCTCGAGCGCCTGAGGCTATTCGCCACGCGCACCTGTGTCAGTTTTGGTACGGGCCGTGTCTTGCCACCATGGCTTTTCTAGGACGTAATTCACCTTGCGACGGCCCGAAGGCCTCAGCATGCTAGTGCTTCTGCAAAGCTGCAAACGCCGCACCATGGATTGATCTCCACACGGGCGCAGGAATATTCACCTGCTATCCATCGACTACGCCTGTCGGCCTCGCCTTAGGACCCGGCTAACCCTGGGCGGATTTCCCTTCCCCAGGAACCCTTGCGCTTTCGGCGAGCAGGATTCTCACCTGCTTTATCGTTACTCAAGCCGGCATATTCACTTCCTGACGCTCCACGGACCCTTCCGGGACCGCTTCGCTGCTGACAGGAACGCTCCTCTACCACTCTTTCGAGTCCACGGCTTCGGCTCTACACTTATTCCCGATCATTTTCGGCGCTAAAGTCCTCGTCCAGTGAGCTGTTACGCACTCTTTAAATGGTGGCTGCTTCTAAGCCAACATCCTGGATGTCACGGCACTTCAACTTCCTTATGAACTTAGCGTAGATTGGGGGCCTTAGCCGGTGGTTCGGGCTGTTTTCCCTTTTGACGACGGATATTGTCACTCGCCGTCTCACTCCCGCGGCTTGGCTGTTGGTATTCGGAGTTTGGTTGAAATGGGTACCCTTGCGGGCCCCGATTTCATCCAGTAGCTCTACCCCCAACAGTTGCTTCGCGAGGCTGCCCCTAAAGGCATTTCGAGGAGAACGAGCTATCTCCCAGTTTGATTAGACTTTCACTCCTCCCCACAGCTCATCCCATAACTTTTCAACGTTAACGGGTTCGGTCCTCCAGGCGGTGTTACCCGCCCTTCAACCTGGCCATGGGTAGATCACTTAGGTTTCGCGTCTACCCCGTACGACTTTGCGCCCTATTCAGACTCGCTTTCGCTCCGGCTCCGGACCGTAAGTCCTTAGCCTCGCCGTACAGAGTAACTCGCCGGCTCATTATGCAAAAGGCACGCCGTCACCCCCTTGCGAGGGCTCCGACCGCTGTGTAAGCACACGGTTTCAGCTTCTCTTTCACTCCGCTCGTCGCGGAGGTTTTCACCTTTCAGTCGCCTTACTGATTCACTATCGGTCGTCAAGGAGTACTTAGCCTTGGAGGGTGGTCCCCCCATGTTCAGTCCGGGTTCCACGAGCCCGAACCTACTCGAGGGCTGACTGGCTGCGTTAGTACAGGGCTATCACCTTCTGCGGCCTGTCTTTCCAGACAGTTCACAACGCGTGCCAGTTTATCCGCTTTCGCTCGCCGCTACTTACGGAGTCGCTGTTGCTTTCCTTTCCTCTGAGTACTGAGATGTTTCAGTTCCCCAGGTTCGCTTCTTACCCCTATACATTCAGGGCAAGATGACCCTTGCGGGCCGGGTTTCCCCATTCGGAGATCCCAAGATCACAGCCAGATTCCGGCTCCCTTGGGCTTATCGCAGGTATCCACGTCCTTCATCGCCTCTTGACGCCAAGGCATCCACCGTGTGCCCTTCGTAACTTGATCGCACCGACCCGACGCCGACCGAAGTCGCCGACGAACCGCTGCGCAAGCACGAAAGTTGAACGATTCGCGGGCCGCCTAGGTCGACTTCCCCCTCGTGGCTGTCCACTCGGGCTGATCGCCTTGGTCTCCCGCATTCTCATTTGCTCTCGATCACTCGGCGTCGTTCCCCGCATGATCCCGATCCAAAGGACCGGCCCATACGACGAACGCACTGCTTGCGTGCTTCTCGGATGCCAAAGAGCGTGAACGACCGTCGGCCAACAGGCCTCAGGTGTTCGGCTGCCCAGTTGTCTGGCTCAGCCCCTGCCCAAACGCCCGTCGGGCAGAGTGGCGGAAGGTTAGCGGGAGGTCTTCGAAGGTCAAGCCCACTGGCCTCAAGATTCTCGCGGAAACTTCATACTGAACATTCCGCATCTCGCAAAGGCCTTGAAATAAGGCCTTTACGCGATCAGTCGATGCGCTGGCCAGGAGGCGGCGCGGGCCGTCCCCCCGGCAAGTTCGCGGGCTGACGGGCCGGCGCGCCGTCCGTTCCGGTCGAACGCGGGGCCGGAGGCCTTCTGGGACCCGTCGTTGCGGGGTTCTGGATGGTCGCGGTGCGGCCCGCCTCGGACGAACGGCGGGCGTTCGTGAGGGCGCGGCTCTGCTGGTCGGCCGTCGTGTCGCGGAGCACCAGGCGGCCGTCAGGGAGCCGCACGACGGCGATGAAGTCGGGGCGGGCGGCGCCAGCGGACTTCTCGATCACATCCACGAGCATGGCGCCCTCGAGGGCGACGGTGAGCGTGGCCGGGGCTGGAACTTCGCCGGTCACCACGGGCGGGCCGTCCTCGGGGTTGTCGATCTCGTAGATCTTGAGGCCATCGGGGAGCGGGATGGTCGCGGAGAGCGTGTCGCCCGGCGCCAGGCGGCTGCTGGAGCCCCGCCAGTGGCCGTAGTAGAGCCCGAAGACCTCGGCGGCGGCGTCGCCGGCACGGAAGCCGCCAACGGCGCTGGCGTCCTGCCCGGCCGAGGCGCGGGTGAAGAACACCTGCGCCTGGGGCGCGACGCGCACCGGTTCGGACCAGTCCGAGGGCTCGGTGTAGACGATCGGATCCTCCGCGAGCGACTTCTGGTCATCGAGGAGGTTGGCGGCCCAGGGGAAGAGCGGGTTGGTCATCCCGAGCGAGAGCCGGTAGCGGTAGGTCGCGCCGGGCTTGGCGGTCAGGTCATGCGCGACGATGGTGATGTCGCTCGCCGATTCGATGTTGCGCGGCTCGGGGATGCCCGTTGTGGTCGCGCCTGCGGCTTCGGCGGCCTGGGCCTGCTCGTCGAGGTCGAGGATGCGCAGTTCGAGGCGGTCGATCTCGGCCAAAATGCCGGTGAGCCGGGCGTTGATCGTCGTCCGCGCCTGCTCGTTGGTCGCGACCTCGAGTCGGCGCTGGAACTCGTCGCGCTCGGCCTCCTTGTCCTGGAGCTGCTTGCGGAAGCGTGCGAGTTCGGGGTTCTGGCCGACGACGACGCCGTCTGCGGCGACCTGCGAGGGAGGCGCCCAGATATCCCCCGCGATGGTGGGCGGGAAGATCGGCTGGACGACCGCGCCGATCGCGGCCCGGGCGTCGCGGACCATGGTCTGAAACTCGCCCGGGCTCATGCCCGGAGCGACGAGGTCGGCGAACGACTCTGCGCGCGGCGAAGGCGGCACGACTTCGATAGCGCCGAAGGTTCCGTCGTCGTTGATCGCCTGGCGTTCGAATCGAACATCGAAGATCGCCGTGCGGTTCAGCCAGAAGGTGCGCGGGAGCGCGGAGAGCGGGCCCGATCCGTCGGGATCGGACTCCAGCATCGCGCGGAACTCGCCGCCGCTGAATGTGGCCTGCGCGCTGACCGCGCGGATGTCGTAGGGCTGCGTGTCCGGAGCGATCGCGGCGAGCGCCTCGGAATCCGCGACCACGATCGGGTTGAGCGTGACGAGGTACTGGGCAGCGATCGTGGGTGTCAGGTCGGGAAGATCGACCGCGGCGTAGCGCGCGTCATCGACGGGGCCTCCCGGTCCGGAGAACTCGGAGGACGAGAGCCCCAGCGCGACGGGCAGCGGTTCGTCGGCGCGGGTCAGGCCCTGACGCATGCGCTCGGTGACGCGCGAGGAAACATCGGGCACGCGGTCGGGGATGCCGGAGGCGGGGTTCGGATCGGCGAGTTGTCCCGAGATGGTCTGGGCCTTGCGCGTGATGGCGTCGTAGGCGCGATCGGGCTCAACCTTCTGGTTGCCCTCGATCGTGACACGATTGCCCGAGCCGACGAACTGCCATGCGACGACGCCGAGGGCGAGCACGGCGAAGACGCCGACAACGGCCTTCTCGCCGTGGCGTTCAAAGATGGAGATGCCTTTGGTCTTCACTGGGAATGAGCCCTTGAGGGTTCGGGAGTGCTGGGTCGGGGGATCGAGCGAACGCGGCGATCAGTTCATGCGCGGGCCGCCGCGCTGGGGCTGGCGGGAGCGACCGGAGTTGCGATCGTCGTCTTGCGGCGCGTCGCCGGCGGGATCGGTGTTCTCCTGGCCCTCGGGCGGCTGGACGCCGAGGCGCGCCCGAACGGTCGGAGGCATGTACTCGCGCATCCATTCGCGGAGCCAGATCGTCTCGACACGGATCTGGATTCTCACGACATGCTCGCCGCCGAAGTGGTAGCCCGCGCTGGCGAGCGCCTGCAGGTCGTCGACGGCGGCGATGTCGAGGTCGATCGCGGTGATCAGGTTCGACGAAGCGAACGCGTCGAGGATCTCCGGGATGCGCTTGCTGGAAACGATCATGCGCATCGTCGCGTAGCGGATGTCGTACAGGGCGTTGGGATTGTCCGGGGTGTATGCGCGGCCCGAGAGCGACCCGTCAAAGCGCAGCGGGATTTCCTGCGTCAGATCGCTCGCGATGTTCACAGATCCGCCGGGGTACGCGAGGGGCTCGATCTGGATCTGCTCCACGCGCTTCACGGGCGCCTGCGCGACCGCGAGGTCGTACTCGTTGGCCGTACGGACGGCGTCGATGAGCATCTGGTTCACCCACGACACCCACTGCCATTCCCAGCAGAGTTCGAGTTCGGGGACGCTGGCGCCCGAGAACGGCGCGACGCTCGCGAGCGCGTCGGGCGAGGCGTAGAAGAGGATGCTTTGCTGCGCGGGGCTGCTGTACGCGTTGACGCGCTCCTGAACGAGCGCGGATCGGATCTCGGCCTCGAGTTCCGGCGTGATCGCGGCGGCGTCGGGGTTGAGCCCGAGCAGCCGGTCTACTTCGCGCAGCCGCTTCTCTTCGACGCGCCGCGCGACTTCCTGCGCGGCAGGAGGGCGGCCGGCGCCGGCGTCGCGGAGGTAATCCGCGTTCCACGAGACCCAGCGTCGCGCCATCGCGTCGCGCTTGGCGACGCTCTCGGCGTCGGCAGGCTTGGGGAAGAGGCCCTCGACGATCGGGTGGAAATCGTTCTTGTTGAACTCTGTCACCAGCTCGCGGGCGTGGTCGACCTGCTCGATGCTCTGCCCGATGAGCACCTTCAGCGCTTCGGTGGTCGCGGCGTTGGGCGGGCGGCTCGCCGAGAACCCCGGGAGACCGGGCATGACCGGCTCGACGGAGTAGTTGACGCGGAGCGAGTTCAGGGTTTGCGACAACTGCATCGTGTCGCTCTCAACGGCCTTGCGCCCCTTGGCGTTCATGCCGCTGCTGATCACGAACATCACCGGGAACGCGAGGATCGCGACCGCGAGGAGGATGACGAACACCAGATGCTTCTTCACCCATTCGATGTGCTTCTTCATCTCAGCGACCCTCCTTGCGCGTCGCCGACGCGATCACGGCGTCGCGCCGGTTCGTGCTCGCCTGCGAGTCCTGAGGCGCGGCGTCCTCGGGTTGAATCTCGTCGCCCGGCGCGAACGGGATCGCCTGGAATTTCACGGTGTATCTCCACACTTGTGCGCCCGGAGGGAACTCGGCGACGCGGCTGGGCATGGGGGCGAGCGCGTCGAGCGGGGCGTTGGGGTCGAGCAGCGCGGCGGCGCTGTCGGCGCCCCCTGCGCCGGCGGCGGGCGTCTGCGACGGGCGCGCCGAGCGCTGGACCTCCGTGCGCACGATCGAGTTGGGATCAAACGGGGCGAACTTGTACGGCACGCCCGGACGCTCGGCGTTGGCCTGGAGCCACTGGCCGATGGTCCTCGTCACGAAGGGGATGCCTTCGGTGTTGGTGGATTCGAGGATCAGCGTGACATCCATCGGGGTCATCTCGGTCGCGCCGCCGCGGGTGTTCCCGCGCGATGAACCGCCGCGACCCCGGTTGGGCGGGCCGCTCTGCTGGGCTGCGGCCTGAGACGCCGCGGCCCGGCCCGACGCCTGCGTTTGCGTGGATGAGGACGGAGGTCCGGCGTTGCTGGACACGGAATCGACCTGCATCGACTCGAGCTGGAAGATGCGCCACTGCCCGGGGGGGATCGAGTCGAAGTCGCCGCGGAGGAGTTCGTCCTGCACATCGGCCGACGCGAGCATGGCGCCGACATCGGTGATGAGTTGGGGCAGGTACTCGCGTCCCTGGAACATGCGCTGGTAGTTCAGGACCTCGGCGCCGATGCGCTGGCCTTTGGAGGTGTCGTCCCACGCGGCCTTGAGGGTCTGCCCGGCCTGCCTGGCCGAGTTGACCGCGCCCTGAGCGGCCTGCTTGGGCTGGACGACCGCGGCGCCGTCGAGGATCGGACGAACGAAGGTGGCCGCGCCCGCGATGAGCGAGAGCGCCGCCGCCGCCGCGACCCACGCGGTCTTGCGCTTCCAGATCTTCTGACGCACGACGGCGAGCGGGATCAGGTTGGCGTTGATCGGGGTCATGCCCAGGCCCTGCAACGCAAGGCCGTATGCGGTTGTGAGCTGCATCGCGGTGGACGCGAACTCGGCGCTCATGGGGCCCTCGATGCCGATCTTGTGGAACTGGTCGAGGCGGACGACATCCAGACCCATGCGCTGCGCGAGGAACTTGCGCAGGCCCGGGAGTTGGAAGGTGGCCCCGATGCCCAGCATGCGGTTGAGCGTGGCCTCCGGGTGGAGCTGCTTGTAGTACTGGATCGAGCGCTGGATGTCCTGCAGGAGGTCCTCGAAGGCGGGCTTCATCGCCTGGAAGACCTGCTTCTTGTGCTGGCTGCTCTCGAAGTCGCGCTTGAGTTTGTCCGCCTTGGTGTAGTCGAGCTTGAACGCCCGCGACACCGCCTCGGTGAAGGTGTGGCCGCCGACCGGGAAGGTGCGGATCCAGACGCGGCCCGCGTCGGCGATGATGATGTCCGACGACACCGACCCGATGTCTAAGAGGATGGTGCCCGTGGTCTTCTCGGTGAAGTTCAGGTCGTAGGCGATGGCGTTGTAGACCGCCACCGGGCCGATATTCACCAGATCAGGGGATATGCCGACCTCTTCGAGCAGCGCCAGCCGCTCGTTGATCTTGTCCCGGGTCACCGCGAAGATGCCCACCTCGATCTCGGGGGAATCCTCGCTGACGAAGGTCTGATAATCCCATTCCACCTGATCGATGGGGAACGGGATCTGCTGGGCGGCCTCGAACTTGACCAGATCGGCCGCCTTCTTGGGCTCCACGGGGGGGAGTTTGGCGAAGCGGGCGAACGACTGGTGGCCGGGCAGCGAGACCGCGATCATCGCTCCTGAAAGGTCCCGCTGGGCGACCAACTGGCCCAGAGCCACGCGGATCGCGTCCGCAGGGTCCATGTCGGGGGTCGACAGGACCTTCTTATGCGGGATGACGATGAAATCCACGAGCTGCACGCGGTCGCCGTCACGCTCCAGTTTGAGCGCTTTGACGGCGCCGGCGCCGATCTCGATTCCCCAGCAAAGATTGGAAGAAGGCATATCGGATCCTCGGCGGTGTGAGCCAAAGGGAAGGGTCGATCTCGCACGGGCCGCGAACCTCGTCGGCCACGCGCAGCGAAACTCTGCGCGGCCGAGCCGAACAAAGGGCTCGCGGGGACGGGAAGGATAGCGTCCGCGCCCCGGGCGAGTGCCGGCCGCTCCTTCTGCCTACGCATCGGTGCGCCCTCGGGTTGCCCCCTGCCGCCCGCCCTCCCGATCATCGCCTCAACCTGCGGACGCGATCGCGGTTTTCACGACCTTTTGCGCACCGGTGAGGTACACTCATGGCCCGCATCCTCTGAGGTGCGGATTCATCGGGGCGATGGCCTCATGCGCGACGGGCGTTCGCGCGAGATCGCTCCACCGACGACACGACGCGGCGACCCCGCGGCACTCCCCAAGGATCGCATTCGCGATGGACTCGACCCAGCAGCCGGCCAACGACGCCTCCCAGGGCGCGCAGCACCCCGCATCCTCCGAGCAGACCCAGCGCCTCATGGAGCAGGCGGTCAAGGGGACCGCCCAGGCCAACAAGCCGGACGAACCGGCCAGGCCCGCCGCGCCCCGCCGCGAAGAGGCCGAAGTCTCCGACGACATGCAGGCCCAGCTCGACAAGGCCATGAAGTCCGGCGCCTTCGCCGACGAGCCCGCCAAGGCCAAGCCCCAGCAGACCGGCGAGCCCAAAAAAGCCATCCGCGGCCCGCGCGTCATCGAAGGAGGCCGCGAGCACCGCAAGGGCCGCGTCGTCTCCGTCGGCCCGTCCGACATCTTCGTCGAGTTCGGCCCCAAGGAACTCGGCGTCGTCGCGCGCACCCAGTACCCCGACGAAGCCGACCTCCCCACCGTGGGCGGCGAACTCGAAGTCGTCGTCGACCGATTCAACGCCGAAGAACAACTCTTCATGTGCTCGCGCCCCGGCGCGGTCCAGAAGGCCGCATGGGAACTCCTCCAGCCGGGACAGACCGTCGAAGCGCGCGTCACCGGCATGAACAAGGGCGGCCTCGAACTCGAAGTCGCCAACCACCAGGCGTTCATGCCCGCCAGCCAGGTCGATGTCCACCGCATCGACGACCTCTCGGTCTTCGTCGGTGAGAAACTCACCTGCGTCATCCAGCGCATCGACCGCTCGGGCAAGGGCAACATCGTCCTCTCCCGCCGCGACATCCTCGCCCAGGAACGCGAAGCGCAGCGCGGCAAGATTCGCGAAACCCTCAAGGAAGGCGACACCCTCCAGGGCGTCGTCAAGAAACTCATGCCCTTCGGCGCCTTCGTCGACATCGGCGGCGTCGACGGCCTCGTCCACATCTCCGACATGTCCCACGACCGCGTCAACCGCCCCGAGCAGGTCGTCAAACCCGGCGAGACCGTCACCGTCAAGGTGCTCAAGGTCGACTGGGACAAGGACCGCATCTCGCTCGGCATGAAGCAGATGCAGGACGACCCCTTCACCGCCGTCATCAGCGAGGTGAAGGAAGGCGAGATCGTCTCGGGTCGCGTGACCAAGATCCTCGAGTTCGGCGCGCTGATCGAAGTCGCGCCGGGCGTCGAAGGCCTCGCGCACATTAGCGAACTCTCCTGGAAGCGCATCAATCAGGTCGGCGACGCCGTCAAGGTTGATGAGGTCGTGCAGGTCATGGTGCTCTCGGTCGACAAGGACAAGCGCCGCGTCTCGCTCTCGATGAAGCAGACGATGGAGCGCCCCGTCACCGATCGCGACCGCAAGAACGCCGACGCCGTGCAGGAGATCCAGAAGGAAACCCCCGCGCTGCGCCGCCTGCGCGAAGAGGCCGCCAGGAAGCACGGCAAGGACAAGAAGCAGTTCAAGTCCGGCCTCGGCAATGTCGGCGGCATGGGCCTGGGCGACCTGAAGCTCTAAGTCTCACACCCTCTCCCGCTGGGAGAGTGTGGCTGCAACGCAGCCGGGTGAGGGCCGAACAACCAAGCACGAATCCACCACGGGTTGAGCCACGCTCAGCCCGTGTTTGTTTCTGCTCCCCCTCCTATCGAGCGCAGCGAGATGGGAGGGGCCAGGGGAGGGTCTTCCTTGTGCGCCTCTCTCCCTCACTCGCAACTCGTCCCGAACGCCGACAGCACCGCGTTCAGGTCGGCGAAGTCAGCCTTCCCCTCCCCTACTATCGCCCGCAATGAACCACGACCCAGCGGCCATCCTGCGCGAACGCCTTACCAACGCCATCCTCGCCGCCCTGGACGGGCTGGGCATCGATCCCCCGGAAACAATCGATCCGATCCTCACGCCGTCACGCCAGCCCAAACTGGGCGACTTCCAGTCCAACGCCGCCATGCCGCTCTCGAAGATCGCCGGGAAGAATCCGCGCGAACTCGCGGCGGCGATCGTGAAGCACCTCGATGTCTCGGGCGTGGCCGAGCCCGTCACCGAGCAGAACATCGCCGGGCCCGGGTTCATCAACCTGTTCCTGTCGAAGGACGCGCTGTCGGGCGCGCTGGCCGCGATGGATACGGACGCGCTGGGCATCACGCCCGCGTCGCCCGCGAAGACGATCGTCGTCGACCTGTGCGGCGTGAACCTCGCCAAGCAGATGCATGTCGGGCACCTGCGGGCCACGGTCATCGGCGATTCGCTCGCGCGCACCTTCGACCGTCTCGGGCATAAGGCGATCCGCCAGAACCACCTGGGCGACTGGGGCCTGCCCATCGCGATGGTCACGGACCGCGTGATGCGCGAGGCGGCGGCGGGGCGGATCAACCTCGACTCGCTCACGCTCGACGATCTGGACACGCACTACCGCGCCGCGCAGCGCGCGTGCAAGGCGGATGCGCGCGGGCTGGCCGCCGTCAACAAGTTCGATCTCGGACCCAAGGCGCGTGCGGAACTCGAAGAGCAGGTCGCCAGCGCCGAGGACTCGCTCGCGCAGGCCAAGCAGACGCTCATCAAGCTGCAATCGGGCGACGCCGAGACCGTCGCGATCTGGGAGCGCATCGCGCAGATCACCGTCGACGAGTGCGTGCGCATCTGCGCCCGCCTGAACGCGATCGTGCTCCCCGAGCACACGGCGGGTGAGTCGTCGTACCGCGACGAACTCGCGGGGATCGTCGCCGACCTCGAATCGCGCGGCGTCGCCACCGAGTCCAAGGGCGCGCTCGTCATCGACCTCGCGGATGTCGGCATCGCCGAGCCCCTGCTGATCCGCAAGTCCGACGGCGGATTCCTGTACGCGACGACCGATCTCGCGGGCATCCGCCGCCGCGTGCAGAAACTGGGCGCCGACGAAGTCGTGTATTGCGTCGATGCGCGGCAGGGCCTGCACTTCAAACAAGCCTTCGCCGGCGCGCACAAGGCCGGGTACACGAAGAAGCAGGACGGGACCGTCGCGCGGCTCGAGCACGCGGCCTTCGGCACGATCCTGGGCGAGGACGGCAAGCCCTTCAAGACGCGTTCGGGCGACAATGTGAAACTCTCGTCGCTGCTCGACGAGGCGGTCGAGCGGGCCGCGCGGGCCGTGGCCGAGCGCAACCCCGATCTCGACAGCGGCGAGATGCTGGAGATCGCGCAGGCGGTCGGCATCGGCGCCATCAAGTACGCCGACCTGTCGGGCGATCGCGTGAAGGACTATGTCTTCGCGTTCGATCGGATGCTCGCGTTCGAGGGCGACACCGGGCCGTACCTCCAGTACGCGCTGGTGCGCATCAAGAGCATCCAGCGCAAGGCGCGCGAGCAGGGCGTTCCTGATTGGAGCCACGCCGCGCTGCATATTGACACGCCCGAGGAGAAGCGGCTCGCGCTGGCCGCGCTGCGCTATCCGTCGGTCGTGGAGGGCGTGGCCGAGGCGCTCGAGCCCCACCGCTTGTGCGGCTATCTGTACGAACTCGCCGGCGCGTTCAGCAGTTTCTTCACCGCGTGCCCCGTGCTCCAGGCCGAGAGCGAAGACCTGCGCGCATCGCGTTTGCGCTTGTGTTCGCTGACCGGGAAGATCCTCGAGGACGGCTTCTCGCTGCTGGGCATCACCGCGCTCGAACGGATGTAACGAAGAAGGCAGCGGGCAGAAGGCAACAGGCAGCAGAAAGAGCCACGGCGTTTACCTGTCGACTGCGCGATCACCCCTCAAGAAGATCCCCACCGCGTTCGCGCACCGATCGGCGAGCCGTTCGTCGGTCCAGAGGTCGTTGTGGTGGCCGCCGTCGATGATCGCGATCTCGCCGCGCGGGGCCGAATGCGCGATAGCCTCGCCGTCGGTGAGCGGGCAGACCTCGTCGTCGCTGCCGTGCAGCACGAGCAGCGGGCAGTTGACCTTCTTCGCGTGCGCGGCGCGATCGAACCCGCCCTTGCCCTTCCACATCGGGCCGACGCCGAAGCGAATACCGAGCGTGGCGAACGCGAGCGGGCCGACGACGCGCCACGGCATCTGCATCAACTTCAGCACATTTCGCGCGGGGGTCCACGGCAGGCGGTACGGCGCCTCGGCGATCACGCCGACGACATCGGCCCGCCCCACCGCCGCGACGACGCTCGTCCCTGCGCCGGCCGACCACCCGAACAGCGCGACGCGCGCATCGCCGACACGCTCGATGAGCGTGCGCAGGGCGTCGACATCGGCCGTGCCCATGGGCCAGCCACCGAAGGGGCCCTTGGGCCAGTCGGGCGCCTCGCCCAGGCCGGGCGGGTCCCATCCGACCACGCGCGACGCGAGCGGCAGCACGGCGGGCAATCGCGACAGGGCGCCGATCCGTGAATCGGCCCAGCCGGGCGTGCAGATGATGGTCGGGCCTTCGGGATCGTCCCCCGGGATGTCCCACACGGGGAGCGTGACGCCTCGCCATTCGAGCGACCACTCGGTGAACTCGCGCGGCGAGGGGAGTTCGCTGGGATCGCCCGGCTGGCCGCGCGCCACCGCCGTGGCGTAGGTCCGGCGCGGCGGCCGGCGGATCCGGCGCGCGGTCCACCACGAGGTGAACACGATCGCCACCGCGAGGCCCTGAAGCAGGATGATCCCTAAGCCGGTCCAGTCCATGACCGGGATTGTTGCACCAACGCGGAACGCGTGCGCGACGCCGGGAGATCTCTACACTGGGGGCGTGAGCGTCAAACCAACAGCACTCTCGCCCGCCGAGGCGCTCGCGAAGCGCCGTGCGCTGCAGGAGAAATACTCCATCTTTTTCAGCGCGCTCGGGGCGCTCGCGTTCAGCGTCGTCTCCTTGCTGCACTGGTTCTCCCCGCTGATCGCGTCGGTCGTGCTTGCGGGCCTATTGGTCTACTCAGCCATCCTTGCGAGTTCGAAACCAATGCGAGCCGCGCTCGTCTTCGCGGCGTGCCTGATGCCGCTCTTTCTCTGGCGCCATCGCTGGATGGTCGATGTCACTTTCCCGGGCATGATCGGCGTGGCGCTGGTCGTCGCCGGACATTACGGGCTGTTCGTCTACCTCGCCGCGCGGCTGCGAGCACGGGTTTCCAATCCGTGGGCGTTCGCGCTCGCGGCTGCGACCCTGCTGGCCGGAGTGGAGTTCTTCCGCGGACGCCTGTTCATGTCCGGGTACCCGTGGTACCTCGTCGGCGAACGCTCGATCGACAACCCGCTCGCGACAACCTTCGCGCCGCTCGTCGGGATGTATGGCGTCAACCTCATCGTCTGTCTCCTCGGCGCCGGATTGCCGTTGACTGCTGAGTGTTCACACGCGTTGCGTCAACGCGTGCCGCCTGAGAACGAGCGCGACGGCTGGATCCTTCGCATTCCCGTCCTGTTGTACCCCGTGGGCTTGATCTTCCTCAGCCAGTTGTCCGTCGGCTCGGGCAGCCCGCCGCTCAACAACACCTCCGGCGTTCCCGTGGCCGTCGTGCAAACGAATGTCCCCCAGAGCAACAAGCAGTTCGCCACGCCCGATGAACGCATCCAGCAGTTCATCGACGCGGCGCAGATGACGCGTGCGGCGAACGACGCCTCCCAACGCGCCTTCGGCGAACCGCCCGCGTTCATCGCGTGGCCCGAGACGATGTTCCCGGGAACGGCGCTCAACGACGAGGCCGTCGATGTTCTGCGCGCCTCGGGCGTTGGCTCGTTCGCGATGACGGGCGACATGCGCGACGCGTTGCTCGCGCTCCAGTCGTCGATGGGCACTCCCGTGCTCATCGGCGCCGTCGCGATGGAGAACGCGCGCGTCGTGCCCGCCGAGGACGAGGGGTATGTGCGACTCACGCAGGACGGGCTGTACAACAGCGTGTTTCTCGTTGAGGACGGCGCGGTCGCCGCCGAGCGGTACGACAAGATCCACCTCACGCCCTTCGGGGAGGTGATGCCGCTGATCTCGCGCTCCGACTGGCTCGAGAAGCAACTCCTCGCGTTCGGGGCGCCGGGCATGTCGTTCGACCTCGACGCGGGGACGGAGTTCTTCCGGTTCGACATCAACGGCGTGCGCGTCGCGACCCCGATCTGCTTCGAGGCGACGATCCACCACATCTGCCGCCAACTCGTGTTCGAGGGCGGCGAGCGCAAGGCCGACATCCTCGTCAACCTCACCAACGACGGGTGGTTCGGAGAGACCGATTCCGCCCGGCGCGACCACCTCGTCCTTGCGCGGTGGCGGGCGGCGGAACTCGCGACGCCCGTGGTCCGGGCGGCCAACACGGGCGCCTCGTGCTTCATCGACGCCAAGGGCCGGGTCACGCTGGCTCAAGACGAGGGCGGCGTCGAGCTTCTCGGGGAACTCGATACATGGCTGCAAGGCCCGCCGCGCGTGGCGGCGATCCGACTGGCTCGCGTCGTTCCCGGTGAAGGGATCACCCTCTACGGCCGCACGGGCGATGTCGTCGGCTGGGCGGTGTTCCTCCTGGGGTGCGGCCTGACGGTTCTGGCCCTCTTCCCGACCAAGAATCGAGCGAACCCGGCCCCAGCGCCGAACGCAGTAGAACCCATCCCCGACTGAGCATCCCCGCCGGAGCGCACGAACATGGCCGAACTTGCACAATTGTTTCCCGCGTCCCTCGCAGGCGCCTCGCGCGCCGCGCTCGTCGCCGCGCTGATGGGCGCATCGTCGCTCACCCCCGCCGCGTTCGCGCAGTCGGGCCGCCTGCCCGAGCCGCCGCGCACGGACATCGATGTGAGTTCGATGCTCTCGCGCTCTGAACTGCGCGAGAAGGCGATCAGCACGCTGGTGGAAGCGACGCACTCGGACTCGGCGATGATCCGCGCCAACGCGATCGAGGCGTTGCAGAAAGTGCCGAACCGATCGCTGGAGGCCGTGCGCCGCGGCCTGCGCGACGACAACCTCGGCGTGCGCTTCGTCGCCGCGATGTCCGCCTCCGAACTTCGCCTCACTGCCGCCGTGCCCGATCTGCAGCCCTTGCTCCGCGATCCCGAGCCGGCCGTGCGCGCCGCGGCGATCTGCGCCCTGCGCAACTGCGGCGAAAAAGTCGATCCCACGCCCATCGCGCGCATGCTCGCGAGCCCCGATCTCTCCCTGCGCATGAACGCCGCCCTCGTGCTTGGCGAGATCGGCGACAAATCCGCCGTCCCGATGCTGCGCGACATGGCGGACGAGAACAACGACGCCCTGCTCCCGGGCGAACAGCGGCTGTTCCGCATGCAGATCGCGGAATCGCTCATCAAACTGGGGTGGCGCGACGCCATCGACGCCGTCCGCGCGGCGCTGTACCCCTCGAGCAGCGAGGAGATCGAGTCGGCGATCTTCGCGGCCCAGATCATCGGCGAGGTGCGCGATCGAGGCAGCGCCCCCGAACTGGTCAACCGCATCGAGGACCGGGTGAGCGGTTCTCAGGAATACCTCATGCCCCCCGAACTGCGGATGGCCGCCGCGACCTCGCTCGCCAAGATCGGGTACACGGACGGGCGGTATGTGGCGCTGGAATACATCACCAACGAGGCCGACGCGATCCGCGCTCAGGCGGTGATCACCCTGGGATACACCGGGTCGGCTCTGGATCTCCAGATTCTCGACGCCATGGTGACCGACGACCCCTCGATCGCGGTGGAAGTCTCGGCGGCGTCAGCGATTCTGATCCTGGGCGAGCGGGTCGGCATGGCCGCTCAATGAGGGTGTTGACGGGCCGGCCCGCTTGACGACAGGCGCTGCGCCACGCTATCACCTCCCCCGCGTCGCGACGGAGGAATTCGCGACGATGTTTCACTCTGCCAAGGACGGCAACCGACGGCGGATCCTCGCGTAGAGGTCCACTGCGGCATGGATTCGCGGGCGATCCCACAGGCATCGCTCCCGACACACGCCGCTCTGTCGCCTATATTGTTCGCCCGCCCGCATTCTTCGGGCCGTCCCCCGCTCCAGACCGGCCACCAGCCGAATCTGGGCGACCCACTGCACCACCGCCGCCACCGCGCGCCAGATCGACCGAGCAACGACGCAGGAGCCGTTTCCCCGTGCACATTCTCACGAAGATCCTCGCCGTATTTGCCGCGCTTCTCGCGATCGGGCTCTCCGCCCTCACGATCGCCTACACCGCCAACGCCGACCGGGTCCGCTCGGACTATCAGGCGCAGGTGCTCCGGGCCCAGGCCTCCGAGGCCCGCGCCGCCGAGGCGTCCGCCAACGCCAACATCACCGTCGGCATCATCCAGAATCAGATCGACGAGATCGGCCGCCAGCGCGACGCCCTCGAAGCCGAGGCCTCGCAGCTGCGCCAGAACAACGCCCGCCTGCTGACCGACGCCCGCCAGGCCGAGGCCGCCGAGCAGTCCATCCGCTCCAAGATCGACCAGCTCGCCGCCACCAGCGAGACCCTGTCCCGCATCGTGGCCTCGTACCGCGAGGAAGTCGCCACCCTGCGCACCAACGAACTCCGCTACGCACGCAACGAGACCCAGCTCTCCGACCGCGTGAACGACCTCACCGGCCAGCTCGAGGTCGCCCTCGAGAACAACCGCGCCCTCCAGGAGCAGCTCGTCGAGGTCCGCACCCAGCTTGCCACCGTCGAGCGCGGCGGGTCATCCGCTGACACCAACTCCTTCGCCGCCGCCGCCACCCCGATCCGCGCCCGCGTCACCGATGTGCGTCGCGGCCCCGCCGGCGAACTGCTCATCGAGATCAACGCCGGCTCGCGGGACCAACTCCGAGCGAACAACGAACTCTCCCTCGTTCGAGGCGACACCTTCCTCGGCAAGGTCCGCCTCACCCGCGTTGACCCCCAACTCTCGGTCGGCGTCGTCGACTTCCTCGGCCGCCCCTCCCTCGACGTCCGCGAAGGCGACATGGTCGTCAGCGTCATCCAGTAACGAACTCTTCGCCCTCTCCCCTTGGGAGAGGGTGGCCGCTCGCGGCCGGGTGAGGGCCAACCCTCCCCAGTGCCCGTTGCCGATTCCCTATTGCCCCCCTTGAGGACCGCACCATGAGCCAGTTCGGCATGCAGATGCCCGGCGCCCGCGCCAAGCGAGCCGCCTCCATCAATGTCTACACCGGGCTGCTCTTCGTCGCGGTCGTCGCCCTCCTCGCCGCCTGCGCGATGGCGTTCATCAACGGCAAGAAGCTCGCTCCGGACGGCCAGCCGTGGAAGATCCACGACGAGGGCCGCATCACGCTCCCGAGCAGCTAAGCCGCGAGGGTTCCGGGCTCGATATCTTCGCGATATGTCGGCGTGGCCACTTTTCTCGGCCCTTCGCGTCAGGCGGACACCCTATCTTTCCGATAACCTGTGCTGAGACCGGCTTCTCCCGGCCTTGCGCTCTCCTTCCCTCCCCACTCAACTCCTCCTGCGAGCCGCCACTCCGTGCCCCTCCTCGACTCCCTGCTCAGTCTTTTCAGCGTGGACATGGGCATCGACCTCGGCACCTGCAACACCCTTGTTGCGGTCCGCGGCGAGGGCATCGTCCTCAACGAACCCTCCGTGGTCGCCG
This sequence comes from uncultured Phycisphaeraceae bacterium, assembly GCA_965369025.1. Lineage (GTDB taxonomy): Bacteria > Planctomycetota > Phycisphaerae > Phycisphaerales > UBA1924 > JAHBXC01. The sequence continues at coordinate 518,740 of CBDUPB010000001.1, forward strand.
TGCGCAAGGGCTCCAATCAGGTCCTCGCCGACGGCAACGCCGTGGGCTGGATGGCCAAGGAGATGCTCGGCAAGACCCCGGGCTCCATCACCGCCGTCCGCCCCCTCAAGGACGGCGTGATCTCCGACTTCGAGATCACCGAGGCCATGCTGGCCTACTTCATCCGCAAGGTGAACGGGAAGACCCGGTTCTACGGCCCGCGCGTCGTCATCGCCGTCCCCTCGGGCATCACCGCCGTTGAGAAGCGCGCCGTGCTCGACTCCGCGGAACGCGCCGGCGCACGCAAGGTGTTCCTCGTCGAAGAGCCCATGGCCGCCGGCATCGGCGCCGGGCTCCCCATCGTCGAGCCGACCGCGAGCATGATCGTGGACATCGGCGGCGGCACGACCGAGGTCGCCATCATGTCGCTGGCCGACATCGCGACCTGCGAATCCATCCGCGTCGCGGGCGACGACTTCGACGAGTCGATCATCAGCTACCTCAAGAAGACATACAACCTCATGGTCGGCGAGCAGACCGCCGAGCGCGTGAAGATCGACCTGGGCAGCGCGTTCCCGCTGGAACAGGAAATGACCATCGATGTCCGCGGCCGCGACATGGTCTCGGGCCTCCCGCGCAAAATCACCATCACCAGCGAAGAGATCCGCGAGGCGCTCCAGGAGCCGGTGACCGCGATCATCGAGGCCGTCACCCGCACGCTCGAACGGGCCGAGCCCGAACTCGCGGCCGACCTCGTGGACAACGGCATCTGCCTCGCGGGCGGCGGCGCGCTGCTCCGCGGCATCGACAAGGTGATCCATAACGCCACCGGGCTGGATGTCCGCGTCGCCGACGACCCGCTCACCTGCGTGGCGCGCGGCACGGCGATCTACCTCGAACACCTCGAGGAGTGGAAGCACACCCTCGAGCAAGATATGGAAATGTGACGGAAGAGCAGGGCAGCAGGGAGCAGGCAACCGGCAGCAGGTCAACACAATCGGGAGTGCTCGATGGCTACCCGCATCGAAAGTTACCGCGATCTGTTGGCTTGGCAAAGAGCGTTCTCTCTCGGACTCCTGATCTATCGCGCCACCGATTCCTTCCCGGATCGTGAGCGGTTTGGACTCACGAGCCAGATGCGCCGTTCGGCAATCTCGATCGCAAGCAACATTGCCGAGGGATACAGCAGAGGGAGCCGCGTGGAATACATCCGGTTCCTCAAGATCGCCCGGGGTTCTCTCTGCGAACTCGAAACCCAGGCCCTCTTCGCGAGCGAACTTCGCATGTTGAGCGAGCAGCACCACGATGATGTCTTCGCCGCAATCGAAGAGAGTAAACGGCTGCTTGCCGGCTTGATACGCAGTCTCGACCGGAGTGCTCCATGATCCGCCGGCTCCTCTCCCTTCTGCCTGCTGCCTGCTCCCTGCGCCCCTCCTGACATGTCCCGCTCCCGCACCAGCCCCCGACGCTCTCTCCTCATCGCCGCGGCGATCTTCTTCGTCCTTGCGCTGCTCCCGTCGTTCCCGGTCCTCCAGACGATCTCCTCGTACGCCGCCGAGCCCGCGCGCATCGCGCTCGCGCCACCGTCGCGCGTCTTCACCGTCGTCGCCGACTTCCTTCGTCCGCCGCGATCCCCCGATCTTGCCGACGATCCCGCCGTGCGCGAGATCGAGAACGCGCGCGATGAGTACCAGCGCCGCTGGCGGAGCACCGAACAGCGCGTCCTCGAACTCGAGAACCTCGTCGATGCCCTCCAGGGCGGCCGCGCGCTGCTCGCCAGCATCCCGTACACGCCGTTCGTCGCGCCCGTCATCGAGCGATCGACCGACCCCACCAGCTCAACCCTCACCGTGCGCGGCGGGAGCGATCTGGGCGTCACCAACAACGCCGTCGCGTCGTCGTCGGCCGCGTCGTCCGTCGGGGTGCATCTCGTGGGCCGCGTCTCGTCGGTCAGCGCGAGAACGAGCAATGTCATCCCCGTCACTCACCGCGCGAACGGCTGGATGAGCGTCGTCATCGACGCCAATCCCGCGAGCGACACCGCGCGCACGACGCCGCTCGCCCAACTCGCCCGCGCGCAGATCCAGCCCGTCGGGCAGGGCCTGTTCCGCGGCGAGGTCGACGCCGACGCCCCCGCCGTCGAAGTCGGGCAGACCGTGCGCCTCTCCGATTCCACCTGGCCCGACAGCGCCCAGATGCTCGTGCTCGGAACGATCGTCGAGATCGCGCCGAAGGAGAGCCAGCCCCTGCGCACCGTCATCACCGTGCGCCCGGAACTCGACCTCTCGCGCGTCAGCCAGTTGTTCCTGTGGATCCCGAACGAAACGCGCCCGGGCGAGCAGGGAGGCGCGCCGTGAACTGGATCGCCTTCGCCATCGCCGCGTGGCTCGCGCTGGGCGCCGAACTCGGTCTCAAGCCCGCGCTGGCGCTCGGTCAATCGCACATCGCGCCGTCGTTCGCGATGATCCTGCTCGCGTACATCGCGATGTGGGCGCCGCCCGCGGTGATCTACCCCGCCGCGCTCATCGTCGGCGCGGTGCTCGATCTCACCCACCCGCCCGCCGTCGTCGGAGGCATGGGATCGGTCGTGGTCATCGGGCCCTACGCGCTGGGATGCCTCACCGGCGCGTACGCCGCCGTCACGGCGCGCGGCGTGCTCATCAAGCAGAACCCACTCGCGTTCGCGTTCATCGCGCTCGTGCTCACGCTCGTCGCCAACGCCGTGGTCGTCACGCTGCTGCGCGTCCGCGCGTCGTACGACGACCTGATGGTCGGCTTCTCCCACGAGGTCGGCGTGCGGCTCTGGTCGGCTCTCTACACCGCCGCCCTCGCCCTGCTTCTGGGACCGATCCTGCGGCTGCTGATCCCGATCTTCGGGTTCCCCGCCTCGCTCTCGTCGCGAACCCGCAGGTACTGATCCTGCCGCCTGCCGCCCATTGCCCGCTGCCTAATCTTCCCCATGACCATCTTCGCGAAGATCATCAAGGGCGAGATCCCCAGCCACAAGGTCTACGAGGACGAGCATGTCTTCGCCTTCCTCGACATCGGCCCGCTCAGCGAGGGCCACACGCTGGTCATTCCGAAAGAACCCGCGGCCACGATGGACGAACTTTCCGACGAGTCCGCCGCGGCGCTGGGACGAGTGTTGCCGCGCCTCTGCCGCGCGGTGATGCAGGCGACGGGCGCAACGGAATACAACATCCTGCAGAACAACGGCCCGATGGCGCACCAGGCGGTGTTCCATGTGCACTTCCACATCATCCCCAAGTTCGACGAGGCCGACCGCGCGAGCAAGGGCGAGGGGCTGGGCGTGCGCTGGGGCGCGGGCAAACTCGACGCCGAGAAGGCGAAATCGCTGGCAAAGAAGATCGCGGAAGCGGTGTGATCACGATCAATCGCCGCACGCGCTGCCGAAGTTCGACAGCACGAGGTTGAGGTCCGCAAAGTCCGCCACGCCGTCGCCGTTCGCGTCGCCCGAAGGCGAGGCGGTTCCGAACACTCCGAGCACATTGTTGAGGTCGGCGAAATTCACAACGCAGTCCCCGTTGAGATCGGCGAAGAGTGAGGGCGGCCCGATCTGTCCGTTGGGATTGACGCGCTGCGCCACCACCGAGTCGGGGATGCCGGCGTCGTCGCGGATCCACGACACGATCGCCGCGCTCCCGGCCGGCACAATCCGCACGCGCGACGCGGAACTCGCTTCGGAAATCACCCACGGCTCGGCGGACACAACGCCGTTCCCGTCGAGCCGATGCACGATGACGCTCGCGCTCGTTCCCGGCGCATCGGCGTGCGACACGAGCATGCGTGCGCCATCCCAGATGGTGTCGTAGCCGCTGATCCCGCCGCCGAGGCCGCCCAGGTCGGCGATCTCCACGCCCGCGTCTCCCCAGCGCCGTTCGCCCGCCACGCCCATCCGCTGCGCGCGAAGGGTGCTCGTCGTCCCGATGTTGTCGCGCCACGCGACCATGAAGTCGCCGGACTGCGCATCGAACGCGATCTGCGGGTCGAACTGGGTTGTCCCGGCAAGCGAGACCTGCGCGCCCGTGGGCTGGAACACGAGCGAGCCGTCGGGCGCCACGCGTTGCAACAGCAGATCGGCGATGGTGCCCGAACTCTCGCGCTCTTCGGTGTAGAACACGGCGACGCCGCCCTGGCCATCAGGCGCGAACACCGGGATCGAGTGCCGCGAAGACTCCGGGGCGCCGGAGACATCGACGAAGATTGAATCCCAGGCGAGCGAGCCGTCGCCGTGCACCCGCGCGGCACGGATGCGCCTCAGGTACGGTCCAAGCGGGTGATCCCACACCACGAACACGCCGCCCGCGCTGTCGTCGGCCACGCCGAGCAGACGCATGTTCGAACCGTTGACGGTCGGGATCTCCGTCGGCGCAGACCACACGGCCGCGCCGAGCGCGTCGTGCCGCGCCACCCAGATCGACGCGCCCGAACGCCACGCGACGAGCACATCTCCGCCAGGAAGGGCGTGCAGCGCGCCGATCGCGGGGGTCGGATGCGTCGGCGCCAGGATGGGATCGATCCATCCCATACTCCCGTCGCTCCCGACGCGCGCGATGGTGGCCTCCAGCATCCCCGATCCCGCGTCAGCAAAGTCGGCGCGAGCGACGACCGCGCTCCCGTCGTCGCACACCTCGAGCAACGCCGTGGTGGAGACGCACGCGTTCAGCGTCTCAACCAGCAAGCCGCCGTCGATGAGCACATCTCCAGCGGCGTCGATGCGCTGCGCGCGCAGCGATCCGAAGCACTGATTGTCCACCCACGCGAGCCACGACGATCCGTCGGCGGCCTGCGCGAGAACCGGACGGTCAAGGCCGCTCGGCAACGAAAGCCCGGCGATAACCGGCGACCCAGGATCGTTCGACCACTGCGCGTGCGCGCAGCAGCCGAGCGCAACCAACGAGCAGGCCGCGAGAACGCTTCGTGAACGGGTAGGCATGAGGGATCTCCGCGTGAGGCGTTCAGAGTACCACGCACGCACCGGAACTGAACCCCCAACATCGGCCGAAGACCGGACTCACACCACGCTGGAGAGCTTGTTCACCGCGTTGAACGCGGCGACCTTGTAGCACTCGGCCAGCGTCGGGTAGTTGAAGACCGCGTCCACGAAGTAATCGACCGTTGCGTTGAACGCCATCGCCGCCTGCCCGATGTGGATCAGTTCGGTCGCGCCCACGCCGATGGCGTGCACGCCCAGCACCGTGCGGCTCTCCTGGTGGACAAGCATCTTGAGCATGCCCGTCTCGTCGCCCATCATCTGCGCGCGCGCGATCTCGCGATAATGCGCCACGCCCACCTCGTAGGGGATGCCCTCGTCGGTCAGTTGCTGCTCGGTCCACCCGACCATCGAGACCTCGGGGATCGCGTAGATGCCATAGGGGAAGAGTTTGCTCGTGCTCTCGACGCGCTTGCCGAACATGCGCAGCGCGCAGATGCGCCCCTGCTCCATCGAGGTGCTCGCGAGGGCGGGGAAACCGATCACATCGCCGATCGCGTAGATGTTGTCGGCGGCGGTCTTGAAACACTCGTCCACTTTCACACGCCCGCGCTCGTCGGCGGTGATGCCCGCGGCGCCGAGGTTCAGTTTGTCGGTGTTTCCCTGGCGGCCGACGGCGTAGAGCACGCAATCGGCGTGGAGCGTCTTGCCCGACTCGAGCGTGACCTCGGTCATGCGATCGACATTCACCTTCGCGCCCGGGGGCGGGTCGATCACGCGGATCTTCACGACCTTCTCGCCCATGCGCAGGGTGAGTCCGGTCTGACGGAGGGTGTATTGGAGCGCCTCGCCGATCTCGTCGTCGAGGAACTCGACGATGCGCTGGCGGCCCTCGATAAGCGTCGTGCGCACGCCGAGTCGCTGCATCATCGAGCCGTATTCCGTGCCGATCACGCCGCCCCCGACCACGATCAGCGAGCGCGGGACATCGGGCATGGTGAGCAGCGTGTCGGAGTCGACGATGTTGCGGTCGTCGAAGGGGATGTGGTCCGGCCGCGCGGGGCGCGTTCCGACGGCGATGATGATCTTCTCGGCGGTGATGGTCTCGGTGCGCTCCTCGTCGTTGGTGATGGCGAGGGTCTTGGTGTCGACAAACGACGCGCGGCCGTTGAGGACGGTGATCTCGTTGGCGATGAGGTGCTTGGAGAGCACATCGACCTCGACGGCGATGACCTTGCGGCAGAACGCCGTCAGGTGCTCAAAGCGGGCGAGTCGGCCGGTGCGCTCCGGGTCGGCGCTGGCGCGGAACGGATCGCGGTAGATGGGCATGCGCTCGACGCCGGTGATCGAAAGGATCGCCTCGCGCAGGGACTTGCTGGGGATGGTGCCCGTGTTCAGCGCGGCGCCGCCCACCACACGCTGCTTCTCGATAATGCAGACGGACTTGCCGAGTTTGGCGGCCTGGATGGCGGCCTTGGACCCGGCGGGGCCCGCCCCGATGACGGCGAGATCGAAGTGACGCATGGCGTGGTGCTCGTGAGCGGAACGGATGGAAGAACGCGCAGGATACATCGGCGAGCGACGGGCATGCGGCGAGCGGGATGTTTTCCGCCGAGCGAGATCGACGCGCAAAAAGAACGCCCCGGACGATGCCGGGGCGTCACAGGTCGATCACGATGGGCGCGCGTGTGCGTCCGAACGCGGTTATTCGCTCAGTTGGCCATCGCGAGGTACGCGTCTGCGGTGGCTGCGTCGGGCGCCTTGACGGTCATGCGGTTGGGGCCGGCGCCGGGGCGGACGATGTGCTTGGCGAGTTCGCCGCTCTTCTGGAAGTCGGCGAGTTCCTTGGAGCCGTCGCGGAAGATCCACAGGCGGCCGTCCTCGACGATGGTGACGAAGCCGGGCTTGGAGAACATCCACGAATCGAGGGTCGCGGTGTCGGGCGCGCGGAGCGTGGAGCGCATGGGGCCGACGCCGGGACGGACGATGTGCTTGGCCAGTTCGCCGTGGCTGCGGAACTGCTCGTACTCCTTGGAGCCCTCTTCGAAGATCCAGACGCGGCCGTCCATCGACATGGCGATGAAGCCGGGCTTGGCGCACATGTAGTCGAGGACGACATCGCGATCGGGCGCCTTGACGGTCATGCCGTCGGGGCCCTGGCCGGGGATGACGACATGCTTGGCGAGTTCGCCGGACTTCTCGAAGGCGGCGAGTTCCTTGGAGCCGTCCTTGAAGATCCAGAGGCGGCCGTCTTCCACGAAGGTGGTGAAGCCGGGCTTGGCGTACTCGGTCGCGACGGCGTGCTTGCCGGAGGCGGCGGACGCCGAGCGGGTCGTCGAGGACGAACCGGACGGGGTGAGCGTCGCGCTCTGCGCGCTGGCGGAATGATCGGACTCGGCGTGGCAGCCGACGGTCGCGGACGCGATGCAGACCAGGGCGGCGAAGGCGGGCATGGCTTTGAGTGTCATGACAGGATCTCTCGTGGTGAATGGTGCGAGGCGCACTGGCGGATCAACCGAAGCGGCCGGTTACATAGTCGTTGGTGTCGCGGAGTTTGGGGCGCATGAACAGTTCGTCGGTGGGGCCGTACTCGACGATGCGGCCGAGGTACATGAACGAGGTGAAGTCGCTCACGCGGGCGGCCTGCTGCATGTTGTGGGTCACGATGATGACCGAGTACTTGCCCTTGAGTTCGTTGATGAGTTCCTCGATGCGCAGGGTGGCGATCGGGTCGAGCGCGGAGCAGGGCTCGTCAAGGAGGAGCACCTCGGGCCGCGCGGCGATGGCTCGCGCGATGCACAGGCGCTGCTGCTGGCCGCCCGAGAGGGCGAGCGCGCTGTCCTTGAGGCGGTCCTTCACCTCGTCCCAGAGCGCGGCGCCGCGGAGGGATTCCTCGCACACCTGCTCGAGAACGCGGCGATCGCGGACGCCGTCGATGCGCAGGGCGTAGACCACATTCTCGAAGATGGACATCGGGAAGGGGTTGGGGCGCTGGAAGACCATGCCCATGCGCTTGCGGAGTTCGATGACATCGATGTTCTTGCCGTAGATCGTGTCGCCGTTGAGGGTCATCTGCCCTTCGGTGCGCACGGAGTCGATGAGGTCGTTGAGGCGGTTGACGGATCGGAGGAGCGTGGACTTGCCGCAGCCGGAGGGTCCGATGAGGGCGGTGACCTGGCCCCTGGGGATCATCATGGAGATGCCGTGGATGGCCTTGGCCGAGCCGTACCAGAGGTTGAAATCACGGATCTCAACGACGGGATCGCACTCGAGTGCGGGCTGGTGCACAACGGGGGCCGGGCTCTCGCCGCGCAGGATGGCGTGGAGCACGGACTCCTCGCTCTTGAGGAAGTCTTCCTCCGCGTGGAGCGACTTGACATGGTCTTCACCCGCGACGGCGTTGGCGGGATCGGGCTTTCTGTCGAGCTCGGGGGTGGGCACGATGGACATTCCTTCCGGTGCTCCGGGTATCAGAACGCGGCGGTCTTGAACTTGCGACGAAGTCGGCCGCGCAGCGCGATGGCGGTGAGGTTGAGCGCGGCGATGAGGAAGATGAGGAGCAGCGTGGTGGTGAACACCATGGGCTTGGCGGCCTCGGAGTTCTGGCTCTGGAAGCCGAGGTCATAGATGTGGAAGCCCAGGTGCATGAAACTGCGCTCGGGGTGGACGAAGGGGTACTCGCCGTCGAGCGGGAGTTCGGGGGCGAGTTTGACGGCGCCGACGAGCATGAGGGGCGCGACCTCGCCGGCGCCGCGCGCCATGGCGAGGATCATGCCGGTCATGATGCCGGGCATCGCGCGGGGGAGGACGATGCGCTGGATCGTCTGCCACTTGCTGGCGCCGCAGCCGTAGGAGCCGTCGCGCATGGAACTCGGGACGGCGGCGAGGGATTCCTCGGTCGCGACGATGACGACGGGGAGCGTGAGGAGCGCGAGGGTGAGCGAGGCCCACATGATGCCGCCCGTGCCGAAGGTGGGACTCGGGAGTTTGGCCTGGAAGAAGATGCTGTCGATCGTCCCGCCCATGAGGTAGCAGAAGAAGCCGAGCCCGAAGACGCCGAAGACGATCGAGGGAACGCCCGCGAGGTTGTTCACCGCGATGCGCACGGCGGAGACGGCGAGGCCGCCCTTGGCGTATTCGCGGAGGTAGAGCGCGGCCAGAACGCCGAAGGGAACCACGGCGATCGACATGAGGATGGTCATGATGACCGTGCCGAAGATCGCGGGCCAGACGCCGCCCTCGCTGTTGGCCTCGCGCGGGTCGTCGATAAGGAATTCGAGCCAGCGCGAGAAGTAGACGCCGAGTTTGTCTGTGAAGGAGAGGCGGTTGGGCGTGAACCCGCGGACGATGTCGGCGAGTTCGATCTCGACTTCCTGGCCGTCGGCGGTGGCCAGCAGCAGCGCGTAGCGGTCGTTCTCGGCGTTGAGTTCGTTGATGCGGGCGCGGAACGCGGCGAACTTCTCGCCCGCCTGGGCCTCGACGCTCGCGGCCTTCTCGCGTTGCTCGGCGGCCTGCGACGAATCACGCCCGTGCTTGAGTTCGATCTCGCGGAGCCGCAGACGCGCGCGCTCCTGGGCGGTGTTGAGGCGCCCGATGTCGTGCTTCTCGATGTGGGTGCGCTCTTCGTAGCGCTCTTTCACTTCGTCGAGATTCTCGCGGACGAGCGCCCAGATCTCGGCGGGCGTCTCGGCGGCGCGCTCCCCGTCGATCATGAACGCGACGGGCAGGCCGTAGAAGCGGCCCCACGCGCGGCGTTCGAGGAGCACGGCCCATTCGGGGTCGGATTCTTCGGCGATCTGGTAGTCGCTGACCCAGTGGAAGTGCGTGCCGCTGACATCGAAGTTGCCGGTGCGCAGGAGGCGTCGGAAGGTTTCTCCGTCGTGCTTCGCGAAGGATTCTTCGGCGGCGAGGACGGCCTGCTCGCCGTAGGCGGAGACCTCTTCGGGGCGGGGCGAGTACCAGCCGCTGCGCGTGAACTCGCCCATGTACGACACGCCGTTGCGCAGGTCCACCTTGGCGACGCGTCCGGGCCAGAAGGTCGAGCCGCCCTGGTAGATCACGAGCCCGAGCAGGCCGATGATCATGACGATGCAGATCGCGAGCGCGCCGCCCGTGAGCCAGACCATCGGGCGGCCTTGCGCGATCATCGAGTTCACGGACGCGGAGGATCGGCGGATCTCGAGCGCGCGGGCGTGCGCGCCGTCGGTTCCGCCCGTCTGCCTGCCTCGCACGGGAACGCTCATAGCTGGAAGGCCCTCTTGCGGAAGCGCTGACGCACAACCTCGGCGACGGTGTTCACGAGGAAGGTCATGATGAACAGGCAGAGCGCGGCGAGGAAGAGCACGCGGTAGTGCGAACTTCCCTGCACGGCCTCGGGGAGTTCAACCGCGATGTTGGCCGAGAGCGTGCGGAAGCCGTTGAAGATGTTCCAGTCCATCACGGGAGTGTTGCCCGCGGCCATGAGGACGATCATGGTTTCGCCGACGGCGCGGCCGAAGCCGATCATCAGGGCGGAGAACAGGCCCGACATCGCGACGGGGATGACGACGCGCGTGGCGGTCTGCCATTGTGTTGCGCCGGCGCCGAGCGAGGCCGAGCGGAGGTGCTCGGGCACGCTGGAGAGCGCGTCCTCGGCGAGCGTGTAAATGATCGGGATGATCGCGAAGCCCATGACGAAGCCGACGACCATCGCGTTGCGCTGGACATAGGTGCCGACGAAGCCGCCGCGCGGGTCGATGTCGACGAGGGCGAGGCCTTCCGACACAAGCGTGGCGAGCCCGAAGGTCGCGATCACGGCGCCGACGAAGACGGCGAGCGACGCGAAGGCGAGTTTCTGCCTCGACCAGCCGCCGCCCTTCGCCCGGAGCGCGGGGCGGACGAACCGCGCCGTGCAGAACGCGATGACCACGGCGCTGACGGGGATGAGGAGCAGGAGCCAGCCGCCCGCGCCGTTGCCGACCTGCCCGTCGAGCCACGCCTTGATGTCGCCCGAGAAGAAGACCGATTCGAAGATCGGTCCCACGACGACGGCGAGGCCGACACCGATGGGGAGGCAGGCCATCATCAGGACGAGGCGGTAGCGCTCGGCGATGCGCATCGCGCGCTCGGGGAGCAACTGCACGAGGTGCGCTCCTGCGAGCAGCGTGAGCGGGAGCGTCGCGAACACCGCGAGTGTCTGGGGCAGGATGTCCTCGACAAACGGCGCGAAGATGAGCGCGGCGAGGAAGCCCAGCACCACGCTCGGGAGACTCGCCATCATCTCGATGAGCGGCTTGATGCGCATCCGCGCCTTGGGGTGGAGGAACTCGCTGGTGTAGATCGCGGCCAGGAGCGCGAGGGGCGCGCCGAAGATCAGCGAGTACACGGTGGCCTTCACCGTGCCGAAGATCAGCGGCATGAGGCCGAACTTCGCCTCGAAGTCGTCGGTTCCCGACGAGGACTGCCAGACATGCGCGGGGTTCTCGTAGCCCTCGTACCAGATCTTCCCGAACAGCGCGGAGACCGTCACGGAGGGGTGTTTCGCGTCGATGTTCCAGCGGAGCAGCGACTCGTCGCTCAGCCCGTACATCGCGCCTTCCTTGGGCGCGACCACGATCGCGCGGACGGCGGCGACGCTTTCCCCGATGGGCGTGCGTCCGACCTCGCGGCCGACGGTGACCTGATAGAGCGCGGCCGATCCGTCCTCGAAGCCCGCCGACAGCAGTCGCGAGCGGAGCGATTCGCCCAGCGCGGTGACCGGGGAGCCGACGCCCTCGAAGAAGTGCGCACGGACGAGCGTGGAGCCGTCGGCGGTGGTGTCCTCTTCGGGTTTGATGCGGAACCAGACGCCGACATTGCCGTGGGAATCGCCCGCGACGATCGAGGTCTTGCCCAGCATCATTGTCAGGGCGGTGAGTTCCGTGCCGGCGTCGGGAACGACATCGACGGTTTCGACGACGACCGGCGAGGAGGGATCGCGCGTGTCGTAGCGGTCGAGACGGCCGTCGGCCCAGACGAGCGCGGCGTTGTCGGCGACACCGGCGAGGAGCAACGCGCGGGGCATGCCCAGCGTCTCGAAATCCTCGATGGGCGCCTGCCCTCCCGAGAAAGACACGGTGGTCTTCCCGGTGAGCATGTTGCGCCGCTGGCTGATCACTTTCACATGAAGCGAACCGTCGGCGGTGACGGCGGCGATGATCGGGCCGGTGGGCCTGACGGAGATGTCGATGAGCCGGACGGCGTTGCCAGGGCTGAGCGGCGCGGGGTCGTTGAGTTCGACGGCGAAGCGCTGGGTGCGCAACTGCTCCTCGTTGACGCGCTCGTAGAGGAGCGGGCCGACGACGGCGGTCTCGCCCATCGCGAGCGTGCGGGCGCGCTCGGGCGCGTCGTCGAGGTCGACGAATCCCATCTCGAAGTCGATCGTGCCCAGACGGATCGAGCCGTCGTCGTATCCGACGGCGATCTGCGAGTGCTGGGCGTTGTACCCGAAGGCGGTGAGGGTCTGGTCGCCGTCGATGTCAACGGTTTCGATGGACTCACCCGTGTCGAGACGGATGACATCGAATCGGCCGTCGGGGAGAAGTACCCAGGAGAGCGTCTCGTAATCGTTGACGCCCAGGCGGTAGGTTCCGGTGGGATCGCGGTGTTCGACGGCGCCGAGCGTCTGGACGGTCTCGACCTTGGATGGGAAGAAGAGCGGCGCGGCGACCCAGACGAGGTAGAGCCCGACGGTGAGGACGGCGGCGATGGTGCCGATGCCGCCGATCGCGATGACCCAGCGCGCCACCAGATCGGAGACCTTCACGCGGAGCGAGGTCTTGCGTCGGCGGATCGTGGGGTGGGTCTGGTCGGTGTCGGCCATGCGGGGAGGTCGCGGCATCGAGTGGCGATGGGAGAAGGAGGATCGCCGGTGTTCTGACGCAAAGCCCGCCTCCCGACTTCCGTCGGGGGCGGACTGAATGGTCTGGCTTTGCCGCCGAAGCGGCATGTCCGTTTTAGCGGATGCCGAGCGACTTGAGCTGCTCGTCGGCGACAAACTTGGTCACGGGGAAGTAGCCGTCCTTGACGACATCGCTCTGGCCCTGCTGCGAGAAGACATACTTGACGAATTCGCGGCGGAGGGGATCGAGCTGGGAGCCCGGGCGGTGGTTGACATACATATAGAGGAAGCGGGAGAGGGGGTACTCGCCCGAGTAGGCGTTGTCGGGGGTGGCGGCGACGGCGGGGCCGCTGGCTCCGGCGAGCGGGACGGCGCGGACATCGGCGGTCATGTAGCCGATGCCGGAGTAGCCGATGCCGTACTTGTCAGAGGCGACGCTCTGGACGACGGACGACGAGCCGGGCTGCTCCTTGACGGAGTCCTTGTAGTCGCCGCCGAAGAGGGCGACATCCTTGAAGTAGCCGTAGGTGCCGGAGGCGGAGTTGCGGCCGTAGAGGGAGATGGGCTTGTTGGCCCACTCGCCGGTGAGGCCCAGGTCGCCCCAGGTGCGGATATCGCTGTTGCTGCCGCCCTTGCGCGACTTGGAGAAGATCGCGTCAACCTGCTGAAGGGTCAGGCCCTTCTGGGCGATGGGGTTGTCCTTGTGGACATAGACGGCGAGCATGTCGATGCTGGTGGCGAGCGGGGTGGGCTTGTAGCCGTACTTGGCCTCGAACTCGTCGACTTCCTTGGCCTTCATCTCGCGGCTCATGGGGCCGAACTGGGAAGTCCCGGCGATGAGGGCGGTCGGGGCGGTGGTGGAGCCCTTGCCTTCGATCTCGATCGAGACATTGGGGTAGAAGGACAGGAAGCCCTCGGCCCAGAGGGTCATTTCGTTGTTCATGGTGTCGGAACCCACGCTCTTGAGCGACCCGGACACGCCCTGAACGGGGGTGTAGGTCGGGAGAGCCGGGTCAACCTTGACCTGGGCGACGGCGGGCAGGGCCGCGAAACCGATCGCGGCGACGGTGCTCAGGAACTTGCGCATCTGGTGAATCTCCACGCGTAGGCGAAGCGGGCCCGAAGAACGACGGACCCGCTGGATTGACGAGCAGAGCGTACGGAGGCGATCTTCACAATTGCCCCGCGGGGCGGTTCAGGTTCTGTGAAGAATGGCGCGAGGCCTGCAGGGGGTTTTGCCGACCGGCCGAGGGAGAGTCGATCAGATGCAGGGAAATTGGGCAGGATCCCCCCTGCCGGCGCGCCGATGCAGCACTAGACTTGCTGCTCGCCCAGACAACCGCCGGGCCGGGCTGAGGACTCGTCGTCCGCCCGTCGCCCGTCCATATCGACGATCCCACACCATGGGTTCCACGCCGAAGGCCGTCGGACGCTCTCTCAACAGTTGGAATGCGCAGTACTTGGATGACCAGTACGCGCGATACCTCCAGGACCCCGGTTCGGTCACCGACGACCTCCGCTGGTTCTTCGAGGGCTTCGACCTCGCGCGGTCCCAGGCCGCCGGCGCCGCGCCGCCGACCGGACCCACGGCCCCTGCATCCGGGGGCTCGACGCCCACCCATGCCGCGGGCGGCCAGAAGTACGCAGCCGTCGCCGACCTGATCAGCGAGTACCGCTCGTACGGGCACATCGCCGCGGCCATCGACCCCTTCGGCCGCGAGCGCCCGATGCCCGCGACGCTCTCGCCTCAGGCGCACGGGCTGAACGACGCCGACCTCGACACCTCGTTCGAGATCCCCGGCCTCCCGTTCGACGGCCCAGCGCCTCTGCGCGACATCATCGCGCTGATGGACGAGACCTATTGCGGCTCCGTCGGCGTCGAGTACATGCACATCGAAGACGAGGCCGAGCGCCAGTGGCTCGCCGAGCGCATCGAGCGGACGCGCAACCGCCCGAACCTTTCTGAGGACGAGAAACTCGCGCTCCTCAAGGAACTTGTCGATGCCGAATCCTTCGAGAAGTTCCTCCACACCCGCTACCCGGGCGAGAAGCGCTTCTCGCTCGAGGGCAGCGAGTCGATCATCCCCACGCTCCACGCGCTGATCGAAGAGGCGGGCGAGGAGGGCGCGGAAGAGATCGTCATGGGCATGGCCCATCGCGGGCGCCTCAATGTCCTGCGCAACATCCTCGGGAAGACGCCCGAGCAGATCTTCACCGAATTCGAGGACACCTGGGAAGAGGACTTCGTCGAGGGTGGCGGCGATGTGAAGTACCACCGGGGCTACTCGGGCGAGTACCAGTCCCACAAGGGCAAACGCGTCTGGCTCGCGATGGCGAGCAACCCCAGCCACCTTGAGGCCGTCGGCCCGGTGGTCATGGGCCGCACGCGCGGCAAGCAGCGCCTGCGCGGCGACACGGACCGCACGCGCGTGATCCCCGTCGTGCTCCACGGCGACGCGGCCGCCATCGGCCAGGGCGTCGTGGCGGAAACGCTGAACTTCTCGCAGCTCCCGGGCTACTTCGTGGGCGGCGCGGTGCGCCTGGTCATCAACAACCTGATCGGATTCACGACCTCGCCCGAGTACGGCCGCTCGTCGCGCTACTGCACGGACATGGGCAAGATCATCCAGGCGCCCGTGTTCCATGTGAACGGCGAGGACCCCGAGGCGTGCGTGCATGTCGCGCGGCTCGCGATCGAGTACCGCCAGCGGTTCCGCAAGGACATCTTCATCGATGTGCTTGGGTACCGGCGCTGGGGCCACAACGAGAGCGACGAGCCCTCGTTCACCCAGCCCCTGCTGTACGACCTCATCAACAAGAAACCGTCGGTGATGAAGACCTACGCCGAGCGACTGCTCGCGCAGGGTGTGATCTCCGAGGAGCACATGACCAGCGTGCGCGCGGAGATCGACGCCGCGTTTGACAAGGCGCAGGCCGCGACGAAGGACTCGCCCTTCGACCCGACGATCGACCCGGGCAGCCGCAAGTGGCAGGGCTTCGGGCGCTCGTTCTCGTTTGCGCCCGTCGACACGACCGTTCCCATCGAGGAACTCCAGGAAGTCGCGAAGGCGCTCGGCGCCACGCCCGCGGAGTTCACGCTCCACCGCAAACTCAAGAAACTGTTCGAGCAGCGCGCCGCCGTCGCCGAATCGCTCGACAACCCGATCGACTACGCGACGGGCGAGATCCTCGCGTACGGCACGCTGCTGGTCGAGTGCACGCCGATCCGCCTGACCGGTCAGGATTGCCGCCGAGGCACATTCAGCCACCGCCACGCGCTGGTGCGCGACTTCCAGACCGGCATCGAGTACATCCCGCTCAACCACATCCGCGAGGTCTGCGATCCGACGGCGGAACTCAACGGGTGCGAACTGAGCACCGAGAACGCCGCCTGCCAGGCGCGGTTCTGCGTCTACGACTCCCCCCTCTCCGAGGAGGCGTGCGTCGCGTTCGAGTACGGATACTCGCTCACCGACCCGAACCAGCTCGTGCTCTGGGAGGCGCAGTTCGGCGACTTCGCCAACGGCGCGCAGGTCCAGATCGACCAGTTCATCGCGTCGTCCGAGATCAAATGGCAGCGCTGGTGCGGCCTGGTGATGCTCCTCCCCCACGGCTACGAAGGTCAGGGGCCGGAGCACTCGTCCGCGCGCCTCGAGCGCTTCCTTCAGTTGTGCGGCGACGAGAACATGCAGGTCGTGTACCCCTCGACCGCGGCGCAGATTTTCCATCTGCTGCGCCGTCAGGTCCGCCGCTCGTTCCGCAAGCCGCTGATCGTGATGACGCCCAAGTCGATGCTGCGCGTCAACACGAGCACCGTGCGCGACCTCGTCGAAGGACGCTTCCAGGAGATCATCGACGACCCGGCGTTCGATCCGGCGCTCGCGAAGGACGACTCGGACAAGCAGCGCCGCGCGAAAGCGCGGAAGGCGGTCACGCGCGTGGTGGTGTGCACGGGCAAGTTCTTCCACGAATTGCGCGAGCGCCGCGACGCCGCGGGCCGCGAGGATGTGGCCGTGATCCGCGTGGAGCAGCTCTATCCGGTCCACGAGTCGATGCTCCGCGAGACGCTGGACCGCTACCCGGCCAGCGCCGAGGTGGTGTGGTCTCAGGAGGAGCCGCGCAACGCCGGCGCGTACCGCTTCATGGAGGCGGTGCTCCGCGAGAAGATGGGCGTTGAGCGCGTGAACTACATCGGCCGCGTCGATTCGGCGACCCCGGCGGTGGGCTCCAAGCACATCCATAAGGATCAGCAGGAAGCGATCCTGGTGGGCGCGATCGGCGCCAAGCCCGACACCGAGCACCCCAAGACGCCGGCCCAGACCGACGGCGTGATGGACGAGTCCGAAGATCGCCGCGACGCGGAGAAACTCGCCGAGTCGCCGGCGACGCCAGCCCCGACGGTCGCCGGAAAGCGGCGCTGATCGCCCACAACGGGGCCGCTTCGACCTAGACTGCACGCCTGCCCCTTCAACCCCGCGCGTGCGCATCGGGGCGTCCCCCACCTCGCTCGCGCGACCAACTCCGCGGAACCGCCATGCCCACCGACATCGTGATCCCCGCGCTGGGCGAGTCGATCACCGAAGGCGTCATCGCCACCTGGCTCATCGCCGAGGGCGAGTATGTCGATCGCGATCAGCCCGTGCTCGAACTCGAGACCGACAAGATCACGATGGAACTGCCCGCGCCCGCCGCGGGGGTTGTCTCCCACAAGGCCGCCGAGGGCGACACCGTCGAGGTCGGATCCGTCGTGGGCGGCATCGACGAATCGGCCGCCAAGCCCGCGGGCGAGGCGAAAGCCGACTCCAAGAAGTCCGAGCCGAAGAAAACCGAACCCGCCGCCGCAGCAGCAGCCAAGGCCGAGTCGAAGCCCACCGAGGGCGCCTCGGGCCCTGCGACCGCCGCCGCCAGCGGCAAGGCGCCCCCGGCCGATCCGGCGAAGCAGCAGCTCCCCAGCCGCGCGAACCGCGGCCCGGTGGGAACGCCCGCGCCGGTCCTGAACATGCCCGGCGGTCCGGCGCCCGCGGGGCCGATCAGCGACGACGATGTGGCCGCCACCCCCCTCGCGCGCAAGATCGCGCACGAGCGCGGCGTCGATATGCACGCCGTCGCGGCGACCGGCCCGGGAGGCCGCGTCCGCGAGCAGGATGTGCTCGCGTTCATCCAGACCCACCAGAACGGCGACGCCGGGTCGCGTCCCGCGAGTTCCGGCTCGGCGCCGTCGCCCGCCTCGCGCATCGCGACGCGCGAGAAGATGTCGCCGCTCCGCCAGCGCATCGCCGCGCGCCTCGTCGAGGCCCAGCACACCGCCGCGATGCTCACGACCTTCAACGAGTGCGACATGACGGGCGTGATGGCCCTGCGCTCGAAGCACAAGGAAGCGTTCGCGGAGCGCCACGGCGTCGGGCTCGGATTCATGTCGTTCTTCGTGAAAGCGTCGGTCTCCGCGCTCCAGAAGTTCGAACTCGTCAACGCGTTCATCGTGGACGGCGAGAAGGGCCCGGAAGTCGAGAAGCACAGTTATTGCGATATCGCCGTGGCCGTCGGCACGCCCAAGGGGCTGGTGGTTCCGGTGCTGCGCGATTGCGGCTCGCGCTCGTTCGCGGGCGTTGAGTCGGGCATCAAGGAACTCGCGATCAAGGCGCGCGACGGCAAGCTCGCCCTCGAAGACATGCAGGGCGGCACCTTCACGATCTCCAACGGCGGCGTCTACGGCTCGATGATGAGCACGCCCATCCTGAACCCGCCCCAGAGCGCGATCCTGGGCATGCACAACATCATCCGCCGGCCCGTCGAGAACCCCGACAAGCCGGGGTCGGGCGAGGTCGTCGTGCGGCCCATGATGTATCTCGCGCTGTCGTACGACCACCGGATCGTGGACGGCGCCGAGGCCGTGGGCTTCCTGAAGCACATCAAGGAGTGCATCGAGGACCCGGCGCGCCTGCTGTTCGACATGTGATCAAGCACCTGCTCCCGCTGGGAGAGGGTGCGGAGTGGCGCCCTACGATCCACCCATGTTCGGCGGACGCTTCTATCTCTTCACCATCCTGGGCTTCCCGGTCTACGCCGACTTCAGTTGGCTGATCATCTGCGCGCTGCTCGTCTGGCGACTCTCCCAGTTCACCTTCCCGTGGCAGGCGCCGGGGTTCTCCGAGACCGCGTATCTGGTCATGGGCATCCTCGGCGCCGTTGGGCTGTTCGGCTCGATCCTGCTCCATGAGGTCGGGCACATGCTCGAGGCGCGCAGGCGGCGCATCCCGACGGGCGACATCACGCTGCACATCTTCGGCGGGCTCGCGAGCATGTACGCCTCGCCGCGCACGCCCGGCGCGCAGGCGACGATCGCGCTGGCCGGCCCGGCGGTCACGCTGATCCTCGGCGTGGTGTTTTTCGGATGCGAGTTCCTCGCAAAGACGACGGGGCAGAGCGAAGCGCTGATCGCGGTCCTGTACTACCTGTGGTTCATCAACGCAATCCTGCTGGTGTTCAACCTGATCCCGGCGTTCCCGCTCGACGGCGGCCGCGTGCTGCACGCGATCCTGTGGGCCGCGAGCGGCAAGCAGTTGTGGTCGATGCGCGCCGCGGCCACGGTGGGCGTGGTGTTCGCGGCGATCCTCGTCGCGCTCGGCGCCGCCTCGCTCGCGAATGTCATCCCCATCGGCGGCGGGATCTGGTGGGTGCTGATCGGTGTCTACCTGTTCAGCGCGGCCAACGCGGCGCGCAAGGGCGCGATGATCTGAACCGCGGTCAGCGCCCGATGTACGCGCACAGACCCTTGCAGTTCTTGCCTTTCTCGTACTTCCCGTCGAGCATCGCGCGGGCGGCGGCGTGCACCTTCTCCGCGGCCTTCTCCAGGTTGAGCGACGAGAACGGGATGCTCCCCCGCTCGCCCTCCGAGAGCACCCAGTACTGCGCCTCGCCCTCGATGGGTTCGACCTGATCAAGGCGGACGGCGTCGAACGCCTCGCCGTTCGCGGGCATGTCGGCGTTCAGCCACACGCTCAGCGCGAGCGCGTAGATCGACATCTGCAGATCGGTCTTGGGGATCTCGAGTTTCGTCTTGGTCGCGGCGCCGGTCTTGTAATCGACGACGCGGAAACCGCCCGAGGGCGTGCGATCCACGCGATCGATCTTCGCGATGAACTGGTGTGCCGGCGCATCATCCGGCTCGTCGGGGAGGCGGAAGCGCATCCGGATGCTCAGTTCGGTCTCGAGCACTTCGTCGGCGTCGTTGTGCAGGTCGTCGTACGCGTGCTCCAGCATCCCGGTGATCTTGTCGCGCATCTCGCGGCGGCCCTGCGCGTCGCGCGGCGACTGGCGCTCGAACTCCACGGCGCCGAGTTCGAGCAAACGCTCGCGGCCGGGCGGGACAACGCCCTCGGCCTCGGCGGCGCGGCGTTCTTTGTAGAACTTCTCGAGCGCGAGGTGCGCGACGCCTCCGACGGCGAGGGCGGTGGTCTTGGGCTCGTCGAGCCCGAGCACATACTTCACATAGAAGCACAGGCCGCACATCTCGAAGTCGGTGATGGTGCTGTACGAGAGTTTGAGGGGCGGCTTCCTCGGCGCGAACGTGACGACGCCCGCGTCGGAGGAGGCCTGCTCGATGAACTTTCTCAGGCGCGCGTCGTTGTCGGCGGCGTCGCGGAGGAAGGCGGGCATATGCGCGATTCCCCCCGCGCGGAGGCGTCCGAGCACGGCGATCCGCCGCGCAAGGTGCGCGAGGTCGTGCTCGACTTTGAGCAGCGCGTCTTTCTCGGTTTCGGCGGATTGTGCGGCGAACAAGAGCGATGCGGCGTCGCGGCGCGCGTCGCGCAGAAGGCGGTCGAGCGTGTTCGAGCCGCCCGCGGCGTCGAGCGCATCGCCGGGCGCGTGCATGTGGGCGCCGGCGCGTTCGATCCACTGCGCGGCGTCGATGACCGGGACGCGCGTTTCGGGGTCGGCGAATTCGGTGAGTTCGAGGAAGTAGTCGCCGAACTTGCCCTCGCTCTTGCTCTTCTTCTCTTTGGCGAGCACGACCAGCCGCCGCTCGGCGCGCGTGCACGCGACATAGAACAGGCGTCGTTCCTCGTCGCCGGCGCTCGTGCCCTCGCGTGCCGCGAGATCCGGCGCCAGCGCGTCGTCGTCGCCCGAGAGCGACGATGGATACATGCCGATGCCCGGGCGCACGCGCGGCAGGAAGACGGTGTCGAACTCGAGGCCCTTCGCGGAGTGCGCGGTGATGAGTTGCACCGCGTTGTCCGCATCTTCCTCGTCGTTCCCGGTGCGCACGACACGCTCGGCGCCGCCGAGGGCGAGCCGCGATCGCTCCTTGTCGTCGAGGTCGTCCCAGTACGCTCGCCACGCCTGCAGATCGCCCGGCGCGGGGAGGTTGTCCTGCTTGTCGCGCACGAAGGCGATGTACTTCACGAGCCACAGGCCCGAACGAAGGCGGTCGTCCGGATCGAGCGCATCGAAGACGGGGAGCACGGCCTCGCGCGCGATGAGGTCGAGCGCGATGTCGGCGTTGTGCTCGGCGGCGTGGGCGCGGCACTTGTCGTAGACCTCGCGGAAGCGCGCGACCTTGGGATCGCCCGCGTGCGCGGCGACGAGCCAGTCGAGGTAGGGCCGCGGCTCCTCGTTCTCGCGCTGCATCGAGGCGTGCTCGCGCTCGTAGCGCTGGATATCTTCGATGCGCATGCCGATGGGCGCGCGCCACAGGATGCGCCGGGGCGAACCGCCCGCCGCGCAGAGCGGGTCGGCGATGGCCTCTTCCCACGCGCGGAGGTCTTCGACGAACTCGTCCTCGAGGGCTCCGGCGCCGTCGCGCACGGCGACGGGGATTCCCTGCAGTTCAAGTTCCGCGCCGATCTGGTCGAGGTGCGTGCCCGAGCGCGCGATCACCGCGAAGTCGGACCATTTGCGCGAGTCGTTCTCCGCGCGGTCGAGCAGGATCATCGCGGCGATGGCGGCGCCGTCGGACTCGCCCTTGGCGGTGGTCACGCCCTCGATGTGCGCTGCGGCGAACTTCGGGTTGTCGGGGTCGCCCGGCTCGATGGCCTTGTCGGGCGCGAAGCGTGTGCCTGCCCTGGCGATGATCTCGTTGGCGGTCTCGATGATGACGCGCGCGGAGCGGTAGTTCTTCGTGAGGGCGATCTGCGTGTAGTTTGGATAGTGCTTCGCGAAGCGCTCGAATGCGCGGTCGTCGGCGCCGCGGAAGGCGTAGATGGACTGGTCGTCGTCGCCCACGACGCAGACATCGCTGGGCCTGCTGTTCTCGCGCGCGGCGGGCGCGAGGAGCGTGAGCAGTTCGATCTGCGCGACATTCCAGTCCTGGAACTCGTCAACCACGATGTGCCGGTGCTCGTCGCGCAGGATCGCGGCGACGCCCGAATCCTCGCGGAGGAGTTTCGCGGGGAGGGAGATGAAATCGTCGAGGGTGATGGCGCCTTCCTTCGCGCAGCGTTGGTCGTAGAGCGCGAGGAGTTTGGCGTGGTCTTCGTGGGTGGGCTGCTCGGCGAGGAGGCGCTTGCCGCGCTCGGCGTCGTCGAAGGGTTTGTCGGTTTCGGGGTCGATGCCGCGCGCGAGGAGGTCGCGTCGGCGCTTGATCCATTCGGCGGCGCGCTCGGGCGTAACGGCGTCGTTGCGGCAGGCGGCGATGAAGCGCATGGCGCCCTCGACGGCGGTCTCCCGGCCCTGCGCGGCGAGGTGCTTGAACAGATCGCTCGACCAGATCAGGTCGCGGAGCATGCGGCGCTGCTGCGCGGAGTCCATGACGGTGAGGTTGGACGGGAGATTCAGCCGGTCGGCGAAGCGGCGGACGATGTTGCTGCCGAAGGAGTGCACGGTGCCCGCGCGGACGCGCTCGGCGTAGCCCTGGGGCAGGCCCATGTCGGCGAACATCTGCGCGAGGCGGTTGCGCAGTTCCTCGGCGGACTTGATGGTGAACGCGAGGGCGAGGACGGATTCGGGCTTGGCGCCGAGGCCGCCTTGGGATTCGGGCGCGACGGCCCGCGCGACGCGGTGGACGATGACGCGCGTCTTGCCGGTTCCGGGACCGGCGAGGACGGCGAGGGGGCCGGAATCGTGGAGGACGGCGTCGCGCTGGGCGTCGTTGAGGCCTGTGAGGAACGCTGGTTCGCCGCCGGTGGTGGTCATCCCATGAGTGTACGGAATCTCGGGATCGGCCTCATCCGTCGGGATCAGTCGCGGAATTGGCCCCTCACCCGCCGCACTTCGTGCGTCGACCTCTCCCCAGAGGGGAGAGGGTGGGAGAGTTATCTCGCCGCGGGTTCGTTGAGGATCTTCTCGGCGTAGGAGTTCATCGCGTCGCGGAGTTGTTCGAACGACTCGAGCACATAGAGGATGGGCTGGTACTTGTCGATCTCGAACGAGGTGTTGCAGACCATGTCGAGGTCGAAGGGGCGGCGATCGACCTCGGGTGATTCGAGCGAGTGGTGGCCTTCGCCCTCGGAGGAGATGAGCCCGCTGCCGTAGAGCTTGACGCGGTTGTCTTCGCGGATGAGGCCGAACTCGACGGTGAACCAGAAGAGTCGCGCGAGGCGCTCGGTGTGCATGGGGTCGTGGGTGTGGAGGGCGGCCTGGCCGTAGGTCTGGAGGAAGTCGGCGAAGACGGGGTCGGCGTGGAGCGGGACATGGCCGAAGACATCGTGGATGATGTCGGGCTCGGGCAGGTAGTCCATGCTGGTCTTGGGTCGGACGGTGATGGTCGTGGGGAAGTGGCGCTGGGCGAGGAAGGCGAAGAAGGACTTGGCGGGGAGGTAGCCCGGCACGCCGCGTGACTGCCAGCCGGTCATGGGCTTGAGGTTGGCGTTGACCTCGCGCAGGTCGGGGACCTGGTTGCGGTTGAGGTTGATGATCGCGAGGCCCTTGAGGAAGACATCGGAGGCGTCCTTTTCGAGCTGCTTCATCCGCTTGTCGTAGAGGATCTTCCAGACCTCGTGGTCTTCGTCGGAGTAGCGGTCCCAGTGCTGGGTGATGACCATCGACTCGATGTCGATCTCGTCGGCGTTCAGGCCGTCGGAGTCGGCGGCGGCCTTGAGGGCGCGCTGGGCGTCGGCGGAGTCGATGGCGTTGTGCTTGATGCTGGACATAGCGGGCCTCTTCGGGTCGGAATGCGGCGAGTTGCAGCATTATACGGGCCCCTCTCCCCGTTCGGGGAGAGGGTGGCGGCGAGCGTCGAAGACGCGATGCCGACGGGTGAGGGGCGCGAGTTCGATCAGAACGCTGACAGGGCCCCTCACCCGCTCGACTCGCTGCGCTCATCGATCGACCTCTCCCCACAGGGGAGAGGTGCTCGTACACTCCCAACATGCGAGCGGCGGAGCCGAACACGACGAAGGAGATCATGCGGCTGCCGACGCTGGTGGTGAACCAGATCGCGGCGGGCGAGGTGGTCGAGCGGCCTTCGTCGGTGGTGAAGGAGTTGCTCGAGAACGCGCTGGACGCGGGCGCGACGCGCATCGTGGTTGAACTCGAACAGGGCGGCGTGGAACTGGTTCGCGTGACGGACGACGGCGCCGGCGTGCCGATGGAGCAGGCGCTGCTCATGCTGGCGCCTCATGCGACGAGCAAGGTGCGCGAGATCGGCGATCTGGACGCGATCGCGACGATGGGGTTCCGGGGCGAGGCCGTGGCGTCGATCTGCTCGGTGTCGAGGATGACGGTGCGCAGCCGCACGCGCGACGCGGAGAGCGGCTGGGTGATCGAGGCGGGCGGCGACGAGCTGGGCGAGCCGACGCCGAGCGCGGCGCCGCTGGGCACGAGCGTGAGCGTGCGGACCTTGTTCTTCAACACGCCCGCGCGACGGAAGTTTTTGCGGACGGTGGGCACGGAGCAGTCGCGCTGCGCGGAGGTGGTGCGGAACGCCGCGCTGGCGCACGCGCATGTGGGGTTCACGCTGAAGATCGTGCAGGACAGACCCTCCCCTACCCCTCCCACGAGTGGGAGGGGAGAAGAATCGCGAACGATGTTCGAGTACCCGCCCGGGCAGTCGCC
The DNA here is from genome assembly GCA_965369025.1 of uncultured Phycisphaeraceae bacterium. Taxonomy (GTDB): domain Bacteria; phylum Planctomycetota; class Phycisphaerae; order Phycisphaerales; family UBA1924; genus JAHBXC01. The sequence continues at coordinate 543,522 of CBDUPB010000001.1, forward strand.
GCGCGAGCGGGCGCTGGAGGTGCTGGGTCGCGAGTACGACTCGCAATTGCTGGAGATCCACGCGGACACCTTCGATGACGCGCGGGGCATCGCGCTGTGGGGGCTGATCGGATTGCCCGGCGTGGCGCGCTCGACGGCGCGGGCGCAGCATGTGTTCGTGAACGGGCGGCCGGTGCGCGATCGGACGATCCAGCACGCGATCAGCGAGGCGTACCGGGGATTGATCGAGCCGGGGAAGTATCCGACGGCGGTGCTGCTGGTTGAGATGAGCCCGGCGGGCGTGGATGTGAATGTGCACCCGACGAAGACGGAGGTGCGCTTCCGGGATTCGTCGGCGGTGCATCAGACGGTGTATCGCGCGTGCCGCGATGCGCTGCGCGCGCGGGACCTGACGCCGATCTGGGAATGGAAGAAGCGGGAGAATGCGGAGCCGGCGCAGCCGTGGTTGACGGCGAACGAGGTAGGCAGCAGGGAGCAGGCATCAGGCAACGGGGAAGAGGGAGAAGGCAGCAGAGAAGAGACAGGTCCCGCGATGGGTCCGCCGGTGGAGGCGAAGCCGCAGGGACAACCCGTCATGGCGCGGCCGGCGGACCGCGTGCTGCAGGTGCACAACTCGTATCTGGTGACGCAGGACGAGGACGGCTTGCTCATCATCGACCAGCACGCGCTGCACGAGCGCGCCATGTTCGAGAAACTGCTCGCGCGGCTGGGCGAGAAAGGAGCGCTCGAGTCTCAGCGGTTGCTCACGCCGGTGGTCGTTGAGGTCGGCGCGCACCAGATGGGCAAGATGGACGAATTGCAGGAGACGCTGACGAAACTGGGCGTCGACGCGGGCCCGATCGGGCGCGCGAGCGTGGCCGTCAGCGCGTTCCCGTCGTTCCTGTTCGACCGGGGCGTGGAGCCGGGTGAGTTCCTGCTCGAATTGTTCGACAAGGCCGACGCGCGGGGGCTGGCGGCGGGCAAGGAAGAAGCGCTCCACGAGGTGCTCGACATGATGGCGTGCAAGGCGGCCATCAAGGCGGGCGACAAGATGAGCGACACGGAGCTGGCGGAACTGCTCACCCTGCGCGAGCGGATCGAGCGGTCGAGCAACTGCCCCCACGGGCGGCCGACGACGATCCGGGTGCCGATCCGCGAGCTGGAGAAGCGTTTCGGGAGGGGTTAAGCGCCGGCTTTTTCGGTTTCGTGCCGGAGTTGGCCGCAGGCGGCGGCGATGTCGCGGCCTCGTGAGCGGCGGATGTGCACGGTGATCCCCGCGCGGCGGAGGATCTCCTGGAAGTCGCGGACATCGGCGGTGTGGGGGCGCTCGAAGGGCATGCCCTTCACCTCGTTGTAGCGGATGAGGTTGACATTGGCCTGTCCTCCCCCGCTTGTGCCTTCGCCTCTGCGCATGCGCTCGATGAGGTTGACGAGCTGGAGGGCGTGCTCTTCCTGGTCGTTGACGCCGCGGAGCAGGGTGTACTCGAGGGTGATCTCTCGTCCGGTTTTCTGGAACCAGACGGAGCACGCCTTGAGCAGTTGGTCGATGCTGGTGAAGTTCGCCCAGGGGATGAGTTGGCGGCGGAGGTCGTCGTCGGGGGCGTGGAGGGAAAGCGCGAGGGTGACGGGGAGGTCGAACTCGCGGGCGAGCTTCTCGATGGCCTGATGGAGCCCGACGGTCGAGATGGTGATCTTGCGCGCGGAGATGCCCAATCCCCACGGCGCGCACATGGTGCGCACGGCGTGGGTGACGGCGCCGAAGTTGGCGAGCGGCTCGCCCATGCCCATGAAGACGACATTGGTGACGCGGCCGACATCGGGGAGGCGGCCCATCCGCCAGACCTGCTCGACGATGCGTCCCGCGTTGAGGGAGCCGTCGAGCCCCGACATCCCCGAGGCGCAGAACTTGCACCCGACGGGGCACCCGACCTGGCTGGAGACGCACGCCGTCTTTCGCGAGGGCGTGGGGATCATCACGGTCTCGGTCTGGCGTCTGGAGTCCGGTTGAAGTTCGGGTTGGTAGAGGGGGAGGGAGAGGCCGGGGGACGGCGATGGCCCCTCACCCGCCGACCTGCGGTCGTCGACCTCTCTCCTGGAGGGGAGAGGTTCCGGGGAGAGGGCGGGAGCGTCTGTCCACTGGACGAGGAGTTTCTGGGTGCCGTCGGTGGCGAGTTGGTGCCCGAGGACCGCTCCGGAGAGGAAGGTCATCTCGCGCGCGAGGGTCTCGCGGTCGCGTTTGGAGAGGTTGGACATCTCATCGGGATCGACGATGCCGCGCTGGTAGACCCATTCGAGGATCTGGTCGGCGCGGTAGGCGGCCATGCCTCGGGCGGCGCACCACTCTTTGAGGGTGTCGGGGGTGAACTGGAAGATGTGTGATTGGGGGTGGCGCACTTGTCTCAAGGATAGGGGCGACAAACCGGGGCGCGTTGCGGAACTGTCGGTGCGCTGGCCGCGTAGCGGCTCCCCCGCGAACTGCGCTGTTTGCGTGTTTTTCCAGATTCTGCCCGGGGACGGCCTCGGCGCGCGGGGGGTGTGTTCGCTACGCTGTTCTCACGAGCGGGCGAGGCCCCTTGGGAAGGGTCGATGAGCGGCCCGGTGGATGCTTTCTTCAACGCGCTTCTGTGGAGCGAATCATTATGGTCCGAGGTGCTTCTCGACTCATGACATGCGCGGCCCTGTCGCTGGCTGTCGTGACCGCCGCCTTCTCTCCCCTCGCCCACGCCCAGCGCATGCGCGCGGGGGCGCCCGGACAGTCCGGTCCGGGCGGCATCGGCGAAGCGCCCCCCATTGATGTCCCGATCGATCTTCCGAGCGAACTGCCGGGCATCCTCGCCGAGTCGATGCTCGGGCGTCCGACCTCGCAGGCCGACCTTGCCGGCACGGTGATGTACCGCAGCGGCGGGAAGCGCACCCAGTACGCCGTTGTCACACCCAACGGCGAGGCGATCGGCCAGACCACCGCGCTCGGGCTCACGCCGGCGATCGGCCAGCCCGTGACCATGTCGGGCGTCAACCTGCTCGTCGTCGGCTTCACGCAGGACACGGACCTTGCGGCGGCCACCGCGTTCTTCCGCCAGAACGGGCTCGTCGGTGAAGTTCGCCAGCAGACTCTCCTGAAGAATGTCTACACCGTCAAGACGGCGACCGCGCTGGAGGCGTTCCAGGTCGGCGATTTCATCGGCGGCAACCCCGCCGTGCGCTTCGCGCACCCCGACATGTACGCCGAGGTCGTCGGCCTGGTCCCGGTGCTTGAGATGCGTCAGGGCATGACGGTCATCCCGGACGGCGGCGCGTTCGACTTCGGGACGACGAGCGTCGGGTCCGCTGTTGAGGTGGCCTTCACGATCGTGAACACCGGCGACCAGCCGCTGACGATCTCGCCGGCGCCGGCGCCGGCCGGCTTCTCGATCCTGTCGACCTTCCCGGTCAATCCCCTCGATCCGGCCGAGTCGTTCGAGTTCATCGTCTCGATGGACGCCGATTCCCCGGGCGCGCAGAGCGGCTCGATCCTTATTCTGAACAACTCGGCCGCGAACCCCTTCGGCTTCACCGCGATGGGTCAGGTCGATCCTCCGATGGGCCCGACCTCCGTGCGCGTCACGGTTGACGGCAACGCCCTCATGAACGGTGGAACGGTCAACTTCGGCTCGACCTCGCTCTCGACGCCCGTCGTCAAGGTTTTCACGATCTTCAACGACGGCGCCGACGAGCTCGTGTTCGGGAATGTCACCGTCCCGGCCGGGTACACCGTGACCTCCCAGCCCACGAGCCCCGTGGCGGGCGGCGGCAACACGCCGTTCGTCGTGCAGCTCGACGCAACCGCCGGGGGCACCTTCACGGGCGAACTCTCGTTCCTCAACAACGACGCCGACGACAACCCGTTCACCGCGATGCTCACCGGAACCGTGAGCGGCATGGGCGGCGGGGACATCGAGGACCCGCTGTTCGAGGACCAGTGGCACCTCGTGAACACCGGGCAGGGCGGCGGGACGCCCATGATCGACATCGATGTCGAGAACGCGTGGCTGCGCACCTTCGGCTCGGGCGCGATCGTCGGCATCATGGACGACGGCACCCAGCCCATCCACCCCGACTATGCGGGCAACCTCCTCGCGTGCGCGGATTGCGACAACGAGTTCGACTTCGACAACAACGTCGAGACCGGCGACGGCAGCCACGGCACCGCGGTCGCGGGTCTTATCGTGGCCACCGCGAACAGCATCGGCGGACGCGGCGTGGCGCCCGAAGCGAAACTGATCGCCACTTCGTTCTACGGATCGTCCCTCGAGAAGGCGAACAACTTCGCGGCGGTCGCGGCGCTCGACGCTTCGGTGCACAACAACTCCTGGGGCTTCAACCCGGGCACCTTCCTCCCCGATGTGATGAGCGACACGATCATCGACCTCACGAACAACGCTCGCGACGGTCGCGGGATGCTCTTCCTCTTCTCGTCCGCCAACAGCTACACGCTCACGCTCTACGGCAGCGCGCTCGCCTCGATGGAGGAGACGATGGGCGTCGGCGCCGTCACCAACGAGGCGGACCGCTCCCCGTACTCCAACTACGGGCTGGGCACCGACATTGTCGGGCCGTCGAACTTCGGCTCGCGCGGCATCACCACCACCGATGTCACCGGCATCGGCGGGTACAACACGAACGCCAGCGACGCGGGCGGCGACTACACGAGCACCTTCGGCGGCACTTCCGCCTCCTCGCCCATCGTGGCGGGTGTGGCGACGCTCGCGATGTCGGTCAACCCGGAACTCCACGCCGCCCAGCTCAAGCGGCTCCTGATGCACACCGCGAGCCAGAACCTCACCCGCAACGACCTGCTCTCGATCGAGAACAGGCCGTTCAACTCCGCGAGCAGCTACAGCGAGTCCTACGGCTACGGGTTCGCTTCGGCGCCCGCCGCCGTGCAGGCCGCGCTCGACGCCATCACCAACGGCGGGCTGACATGGCCCGCGCCCGTCACCAATCTCGTGGTGAATCAGGGCACGACCATGACCTCGCTCGACTGGACCAACCCCCCCACGGGGCCCAAGGGCGAATACGCGGGCGTCCTCGTGGTTCGCATGGGCGCCCCGCAGTGGAAGCCGACCGACGGCGTGGAATACACCGTCGGCGCGTTCCCGGTGCAGGGCGTGCAAGTCATCGCGGTAGGCGACATGAGCTCCGCGCAGGACCTGGCCGTGACGCTCGGCAACAACGCGACCTACGGCGTGTTCACCTACAACAACAACTTCAACTATGCCTTCGGCACGATCGGGTTCGCCGCGCAGCGCGACGGCAATGTGGCGCTCTTCGACAACTTCGAGACCGACCGGAGCTGGTTCTCGACGGGCGACTGGCAGCGCGGCACGCCCGCGCAGGACTTCGTCTTCGTCGAGGTTCTTGACCCGGACGGCAACCTCATCCCGTTCCTCCTGGACACCCCTCCCCGCACGCGCGGGTTCAACGCGGCCCACAGCGGCGTCAACTGTTTCGTGACCGACCTCGACGGCACCTACTCGCCCGACTTTGACCACGAACTGTTCTCGCCCATCATCGACCTCGTCGACTCCGACGCGCAGAGCGCCTCGATCAGCTACTGGGAAATGATCGAGATCGAGTCGAACAACCCCAACACCGTCGTGCGTGTTGATGTGGTGAACACCGATGTCAACAACCCGGTGGTCGTCACCCAGCTGCGCAGCGCCAACCCGGGCAACTCGCATGTCTGGTCTCCGCGCTCCCACGACCTCACGCCCCAGATCGGGACTCGTTTCCGCATCCGCTTCACGCTCAGCGCCGACACCCCGCTGGGCGTCGGGATCATCTCCCAGTTCCAGGGCTGGTTCCTCGACGATGTTCGCATCGCGACCGACGGGACGGTCGTGCAGCCGCCCCCGAGTTCCCGCCTGCCCGGCCTCGTCCGGCTCCCGCCCCCGGGCGGCTTCCAGTTCTTCCTGAACGCGCCGCCCATCGTGCCGATCTCCGCCACTCCCGATGTGAACGGCGACGGCAAGTTTGACACGCTCGATGTCGGCGAAGTCCTCCAGCGTTTCGGCGCCAAGCGGGGCGACGGGCACTTCGATTCTCGCTACGACATGAACAACGACGGCGAGATCGCCTTGTTCGACCTGGGCATCGTCCTTGTGGTGGCGATGGATCCGTCCAGCTACACCCCCGATCCGACCCCCGAGGCGCCCGCTGCCCCCGTCGTCAACCGACGCTGAGCCGCGGCCGAACCGGACAGACTGACCAGACCGCACAGACGGCGGGGCCACACGGCCCCGCCGTGTTTGTTACAGGATGCGCCGGATCGACAGGCCGATAGCCCAACCGGACAAGCACGGAGGCCAGTCGGCAATGAGCACATCAGACAAGACATTCACCCAGGTCAAAGACATCCTTCGCAAACTCGAGCGCTCGATCGATCAGGCGCGCGAGAAGCGACTGCACCTCGACGACGAGGACGCCACGGAATCCCCCGCCCCGTCGCCCAGACCCGCCGAGCCGGGCCGGGCCCAGCCGCTCCAGGCGCCAGCGCGGCACGAATCGCCCCGGACATCGCCGTCCGGCTGGATCGCGCGCTGATTGACTGAGCCCCCGCCGGGCGGTTCCGCCCGTTGCCGACCCCGTTCTCGCGGCTACTATGTCCGCACACCTTGGGGATTGGTGTAACGGTAGCACGGCTGATTCTGGTTCAGTTAGTCTAGGTTCAAATCCTAGATCCCCAGTTCCAACCAACAGTGACGCGCCGAAGCCCCTCCCCTGAACCGGCGGGGCTTCCGTGTTTTTGGGTTGACATTTTTTTGTGTCGGATTTCCGGACCCCTCGCCCGGCTGCGCTTTATGGAATGAATGGAGCGCGCAGCACACGCTTTCACGGGCACTGGAGAAAAACCCTAGTGCTTTCCCCGGTTGGCAGGCCTCTGCGTGCGTGAGGAGAGGATTTACCTATGTCGATAGCTCATCAGGATTGCGAAGTCCGCTACCGCACGAGAGATATCCGTTGGTCTGGTTCAAGCGTTCAACCTGCTCGGGGTGACGACAACATGCGCGCGAACGACTTCCCCGTGGACCTGGCCAAGGCCGGGTTCTCCCAGACGCACATGGGAACCTGCTTCAACGCGTTCCTCGATGACGCCGGCTGCGCCGTCGCCGTCTGCGACCCCGTGGGCACGGTCCATTTCCTCAACCGGACCGCCCTCGCGCTGGTCGGGGGCGATGCGGTCGAGGCGCCCATCGGCAAGCGGCTCCATGACATCCTTCCGGCGCACTCCGCCGATTCGCGGCTCGCGCTCGTCCGCCGCTCGCTCGAGTGCGAGGACGGCCAGCCCCAGATCGGGCTCGGGGCCACCGACGGTTCGTGGCGGCGCATCGTGGTGCGCGCCATGGACCGGACACCCGGCGCCGAGCGCGCCCTGATCGTCTGTGCGCCGCTCGCGCAATCGGTCACCATGGCCGACCTCGCCGGGCCCAAGCAGGCGTTCTGCGAGACATCCCTCGACCTCGGGCCGCTGACCAAGCTCACCGAACGCGAGATGCAGGTCCTGCGGCTCATCGGGCTCGGGCTCTCGACGCAGGAGATCGCCGATCACCTGCACCGGTCCAAGAAGACCATCGAATGGCACCGCGTGTCGCTCGGCGCGAAGATGGATGTCACGAACCGCGTCGAACTCGCGCGGCTGGCGCTCAACGCCGGGCTGACCTGGTTCGACGAGGACGCCATCACGCACATCTGGCGCCACGCCGACCGCAAGGGCGCCCACCCGCCCAGCGACGAGGCGTGATCGTCACCTGATCCGGTTCGGAGGCCGCACGCCCGACAGGGCCGCGCTGATGTTCTCGCCGACCATCGTCGTCATCAGCTCGCGGTGCTTGCGCGACGCGCTGCCGATGTGCGGCGTCATCACCACATTCTTCAGCGCGATCAACTCCGCCCCGGGGCGCGGTTCGTGCTCGTAGACATCGAGCCCGGCGCCGAAGATCCATCCCTCGCGCAGCGCCTTCACGAGCGCGGCCTCGTCGATGACCGGCCCGCGCGCCGTGTTCACGATCACCGCCGTCGGCTTCATCAGGCGCAGCCGACGCTCGTCGATCAGATGGCGAGTCTCCTTCGTCAGCGGCGTGTGGATGCTCACGAAGTCCGCGCGGGCGAGGCCCTCGTCCAAGTCCACACGCTCGGCCGCCAGGGGCGAGAGCTCGAACTCCACCCGACGCTTGCGCGCGACATACAGCGTGCGCATGCCCCATCCGACGCCGCGCAGCGCCGTCGCGTGGCCGATGCGCCCGGCGCCCACGATCAGCAGCGTCTGCCCGCCGAGGTGCACGCCGAGGAAGTCGCTCATCCCGAGGTGCCCGTGCCTGGGGTACTCCTCGCTCCGCGCGTAGTCGTCGGCCTCTTTCAAACGGCGCGCCGCGGCGAGCATGAGGAGGAACGCGATGTCGGCGGTTCCCTCGGTCACCGCGTCGGGCGTGTTGCACACCACGATGCCGCGCCGCTCGCACTCGTCGAGGTCGATGTTGTCGTACCCGACGGCGAAATTGCACACCACCTTCACCTGATCGCCCGCGGCGTCCAGCGTCTCCGCGTTGATCGGGTCGTGGTACATGCTCACGATGGCGTCGGGCTTGTGCTCGCGCAGGAACGCGACGAGTGCGCCGGGCTCGCGCAGGCCCTCGTTCGGGCCGACGACGATGTTCGCGTCGGGGATGGGCATCTCGCCCGGATACGGCCTGGTCACACACACGGTGGGCATCAGCGGGTCAACTCCTGGTAAGCAACCACGGTCGGCCGGTGCAGCGATCGCACGCGATCGCCGGTTATCGAATGCCCGAGCGACAGCGATTCTTCCTCGCGCATCCCCTCGCGTCGACGCATCGACGCCGCCTGAACATTGTCCCCGACGCTCGGCGGCACGATCGGCGCATCGCTGCCCATCCACACCAACTCCGCGGGATCGACCCCCGCACGCTCCATCGACGCGATCACCTCGCCCAGCGGCAGCAACCGATCGACGCGATGGGGCAGATACCGGCGCAGCGCCTCGACATCGGGCAAGAGATGGCATGGCTGCGGCGAGCACACCACGCGCTTCGCCGCGAACCGATCGACATCCGCCTCGTCGATGAACTCGCAATGCTCGATGCGCGCCAGCCGCCACGGCTCGTGCTTCGGCGCACGCAGCATCGTCGGATCCGCCTCCTCAAGCGCGTCCAGCGCTTCGCGCACCGCCGCGTCCCCGATCGCGTGCATCGCGACGCCCACGCCGCGCGCGTCGCAGAACCGGATGGCGTCCACGATCTGCGCCCGCGTCATCATCGCCACGCCGCGCGGGTGGTCGGCGATGGGCTCCTTGAAGTCGTGGAGCATCCACGCGGTGCGGCTGTTGATCGTGCCGTCGAGGAACAACTTTCCGCCGGCCACGCGGACGCGGTCCCGCGGCCAACGCTCGCTCGCCGCCAGCACCCCGTCGAGTTTCTCGGGCGGCGTGTACAGCCAGACTGTCATCGCGCACGCGTCGTCGTCGCCCCGGCGCACGAGTTCCGCGATCGCGTCGCCCAGCCACGCCTCGGCGAGCATGTCGTGCACTTCCACGAACCCGCGGGCCCGGAAGTCCGCCAGCGCGAGCCGCACCTGTTCGACCCGCGCCTCATCCGACGGCGCAGGGGGCGCATCCCACACGGGAACGCACGCCTTCTCGAGGAGCACGCCCGACGGCTCGCCGCTCGTGTCGCGCTCGATCACGCCGCCCGGAATGTCCGATGTTTCTCGAGTGATCCGCGCGATCGCCAGCGCGCGGGTGCTCGCGCTCAGTGAATGGTGATCGAAACTCCGCACGACGCACGGGCGGCCGCCCGCCGCGTCGTGGAGTTCCTTCGCCGTGGGCCAGCGTTGCTCGCGCCAGCCTTCCGGCCGCGCGCAGACGCACTCGATCCACTCGTCGGGCCCCTTGGTCTCCGCCGCGCGGGCAATGCGCCGCAGGCACTCCTCCAATGAATCGCAATCCGCGAGACGCACGCACGACAACTCGTACCCGTGGGCGTGGATGTGCACATGCGCGTCTCTGAACCCCCCTCCCACTTGTGGGAGGGGTGAGGGGGAGGGCGAGATATTCGGCGGACGCTCAATCATGACTTCCTCTTGAACCCTCCCCTACCCCTCCCTCAGGAGGGAGGGGTTTGTGTCAGCGCGACCCGCGCGCCAGCATTGCCTCGACCTCGCGCTGCGCGGCGGTTTCGTCGTACGCCTCGCAGGCGAAGGGCGTGAGCGTCACGCCCAGTTTGTGCCGGACGAGCAGCCCCGCGGGATTCACCTCCACGCACACGGGGTCGGTCAGCAGCGAGCCCGTCGCGCTCCGGCACACGCCGCGCAGCAACTCGCGGTCCGCATTCGCCCGCTTCACCAGCGACGCCTCGATCGACGCCAGCGGGTTGAACGCCGCGAGTTCGTCGTGGTCGATCACTTCCGAGAGCAACCGCGCGCTCTCAGGATCGAACGCGATCCAGCGCACATCGCCGCGCGGCGGCTCAAGGTGCAACATCAACCACCGGTCGCGCAGCGCTTCCTCAACCTCACCCGCGCGTTGCGTGAGCAGCACCTGCAGCGCGTCGTCGCTCTCGTCGGGCATGAAGAGCACGAACTGGTCGGCGTTCATGCGCGTCGTGGGGAGCGGGATCGCCACCACGCCCGTCTTCGGGTCGATAGCCAGGCCGGTCTTGTGCGGGATCTCGCCGCACAGCAGCACGCCGCGGCGGAAACTCCGCCACGCGCGCATCGCCGCGCTCGCGCGACCGTCGCTCACGCCTCGTCGTCCATGATCGGCGCGGGCGCCGGGGGTTCGGCGGCCGGATCAGCACGGGGGAACAGCGCCTCGCCCTTCACAATCGCCGCGCCGGGCTTGAGACCGCCCCACTGCGCGAGCGAGTCGTAGGTGTCGCCCGCCTCGATCTGCACGCCCATGCGCGACCACATCTCCGCGATCTTGTCGGGCATCGCCGGGTAGAGCCCGAGCGACGCGATGCGCAGCGCCTCGGCGCAGTGGTAGAGGATCGCCGCGAGTTCGTCCTTGCGCGATTCGTCCTTGGCGACCTTGAACGGCTCGGTCGCGTTGATGTACCCGTCCACCTTGCGCGCGAGCGACATCGAGGCGTTCAGCGCCTCGCTCAGCTTGTTCTGCGCAAAGGCGGCGTTGGTCTGCTCGGCGCACTCGCGCGAGAGCGCGACCCAGTCGTGCCCGGCGTGCGAGGTCACGCCCTTCGGGTCGGGCATGGCGCCGTCGAAGTACTTGGCGATCATGTTGCTCACGCGGCTGAACGCGTTGCCGATGCCGTTCGCGAGGTCGGCGTTGTAGACCTCCACGAACCGCGCGTGCGCGAAGTCCGAGTCCGTCGCGCCCAGCGGGCCTTGCGTGGCCAGGAACCAGCGCAGCGCATCGCGCGAATACGCGCTGCAATACCCGCGGATCGTCGCCAGATCGAGGAAGTTCCCCAGCGACTTGCTCATCTTGCGGCCCTCGCGGATCCAGTACGAGTGCGCGAGCACCGTGCGCGGCAACGGCTCGTTCATGGCCATGAGCATCGCGGGCCAGATCACCGCGTGGAACCACACGATGTCCTTGGCCATGAGGTGGGTCGCGGGCGAGCCGCCGCCGAACTGGGGGATCTCGCTCCAGAACATGCGGCGTTCGGGCGTGTCGACGGCGCTCAGGTAGTTGAAGAGCGCGTCGATCCAGACATAGATGCGGTGCTTCGGGTCGCCCGGCATGCGGATGCCCCAGACTTCTCCATCCTTATTCTCGATCGCGCGGGTGACGGGGACATCCTGCAACTCGGCTCGGATGCGCCCGAGGATCTCGTTCCGCCGCGCGTCGGGCTGGATGAACTCCGGGTGCGCTTCGATGTGCTTCTGGAGCGCGTCGGCGTACTTGCTGAGCCGGAAGAAGTAGTTCTGCTCGACCCGCTTCACCAGTTCGCGTCCCGTGACGGGGCTCTTGTAGTCGTGCTCGCGGGCCGTGGACTCGGTGACATACTCCTCCTGGGAGGCGTCCCACCAGCCGGCGTAGTCGCCCAGGTAGATGTCGCCCGTTTCCTTGAGGCGGCCGATGTACCGCTCGACCCGCTCGATGTGCCGCCGCTCGGTCGTGCGGATGAAGTCGTCGTTCGAGAAGCCCATCTCCCGGAAGACGGTCTGGAACTCGGCGGCGTTGCGGTCGGCCCACTGGATGGGCGTGACCCCGTGCTTGGCCGCCGACTCGACGACCTTGTCGGCGTGCTCGTCGGTGCCCGTCAGGAAGAAGACATCCCGCCCCTGGAGCCGGTGGAACCGGGCGAGGACATCCCCCAGCAGCGTCGAGTAGACATGCCCGATGTGGGGCTTGTCGTTCACATAGTAAATCGGCGTCGTGACATAGGACGGCGGGAGATTGGGCGTGGGCGTGGGCATGGGGGGGAGTGTAGTGGCCAGAAACGCTCACCTGACGGCCCCGAACGGCCGATATCCAAGCGTGGCTTCGCACGATCAGACCGTCAATCTGTCCGGTGGCGCCGGGGGCAGCGCGCTGGGCTCCGTCCGGCTCCCCTCGGCCGAGCAGATCGTCGTGCGCGCCGACCGGGCGACGCTCGACCGCATCGAAACCCTGCTCACGGGCACCGGGGCCACCTGGCGCCGTCAGGCCGACCGCTCCCCGACCTCCTCCTCGGGGATCGACCCCGCCCTGCTCATCGGGCGCCAGCCGACCCCCCTCGACGCCGCCGCCGAACGCCGGGCGCGGATCGCGCTGACGAACAAGCGGGTGCTCATCACGGGCGCCGGCGGATCGATCGGGAGCGAGATGGCCCGCAAGGTGGCCGCCCTCGACCCCTCCGAACTGATTCTCATGGAGCGTTCCGAGAACGCCCTGTTCGAGATCGACCGCGAGATTCGCGACCGCTTCCCCCGGGTCAAACGCCGCGCCATGCTCCACGATGTCGTCGATTACGACGCGACCATGGCGTGGCTGCTCGACATCAGGCCGCAAACCGTCTTCCACGCGGCGGCGCACAAGCATGTGCCCATCATGGAGGACCACCCGGCCCACGCCGTCAACAACAATGTCTTCGGCACGCTGGCGATCGCCGACGCCGCCCGGGCGGCCAACGCCGAGCGGTTCGTGATGATCTCGACCGACAAGGCCGTCAACCCGCGCTCGGTGATGGGCGCCACCAAGCGGATGGCCGAGGTGTATGTCCGCTCGCTGAACCACGCGGGCAAGCGGCCCGCCGCCAAGCGGCGCACCGACATCGCCGACAAGCACACCACGAAGTTCAGCACCGTCCGCTTTGGGAATGTGCTGGGCTCGGCGGGATCGGTCGTCCCCGTGTGGGAAAAACAACTCGCCGAGGGCGGGCCCGTGACCGTCACCCACCCCGAGATGACGCGCTTCTTCATGACCATCCCCGAGGCCGCGGGACTGGTCATCCAGGCCGGCTCGCTGTCGGCCGAAGAAGCCAACGGCGCCGAGGTCTTCGTGCTCGACATGGGCACGCCGGTGCGCATCGTCGAACTCGCCGAGCGCTTCGTGCGCCTCCACGGGTATGACCCAGTGCTGGCCGAGCAGGGCCGGGACATCGTCGATCGCGGCGGGCCGGGCGCCATGCCCATCGTGTTCACGGGCGTCCGCCCGGGCGAGAAACTCCATGAGGAACTGGCCCACGCGAGCGAGGAACTTCGGCCCACCCCGGCCGCCGGCGTGGAGGCGTGGGCCGCCCCCCCAGATGAGTCCGACGCCAAGGCCGCCCGCGCGATGATCGCCCTTTTGGAAGACATCCGCTACGAAACCGACCACCAGCGCGTCCTGGCGGTGGTTCGACGCCTCTGCCCGACCGTCGGCGAGCCCGAACAAACCCCGGCTCAACAAAGTGAAGATTCCCGCTCCGCCGCTTGACCTGAGCGTGAAGAGAGCGTGAAATTTTGCGGCGTCGTTCCCGATGAGTCCGATGCCCATCTATCTCGGCTCCCACCGTGTCCGAACTGACCTCCTCCGTAGCGGATCTCCCCCCGCGATGAACATTTCCGACACTCCCCGGCTCCGTGCCGAAACCGTTGACGCGTTGTCCCGCGCCCGCCGCCTGCTCGATTCGCTCGAGGAAGCCAAGGCCGAGACCGACCGTCACCTCGCGCGCCTGCGTCGCGCCGACGCCTACGCGTCGGTCACCGGACGCTCGTCGCTCGACAACGCCTGCGCCTCGACGCGGCGACTCATCGAGTCGCTCGAACGCGCCGCCGACCGGCTGAGCTCGTACGAGGTTCAGGTCCCTTCCGGCGCGTACGCGCTGTCGCGCTGAGGAAACAGGACAGTTGAACGGCACTGGCGGGCAAGCCGCCAGTGGCGCCCGGCGCTCAGGGCTCGGATCAGACAGAACACATAACTCCGGGTGGCATGGTCAACCGAAGGTTGACCGTGCTGCTGAACGCCGAACCGCACGGACATCGCTGCGCGATGTCCATGCCACCCCCTCCCCTCCTCCCTCGCTTCCCACTACCATCGCTCCATGCATGATGTCACCCCCGCGTTGTTCAAGCGGCTCCGCGATCACGCGATCCTGCCCAAGCGTCAGACCCCCCTGGCCGCCGGGCTCGACCTGCCCGCGTGCCTCGATGCGCCGGTCACGCTGAACCCGGGCGAGATCGCGCTGATCCCGACCGGGTGGGCGCTCGCCGTGCCCGAGGGCCACGAGGGGCAGGTCCGACCGAGGTCGGGCCTCTCCACGAAGCACGGCGTGACGGTGCCCAACGCGCCGGGCACCATCGACGCCGACTACCGGGGCGAGCTCAAGGTCGCCCTCATCAACCTGGGCCGCGAACCCTTCACCGTCGAGCACGGCATGCGGGTCGCCCAATTGGTTATTGCGCCGGTCTCGCTTTGTGAGGTCCGGGAGGTCGACGACCTGCCCGAGGAAGCCCCCCACTTCGCCGTCCGGGGCGCGGGCGGCTTCGGGTCAACGGGGCTGTAATTCGCGCGCTGGCCTCGCGCAGATTCCCCAGTGTGTCGCGGGCTACCGACTGGCTGTAAAGACTTTGCGCCGCGGGCCGGATGACTCTTCCTTCCGACCGCGCTCCCGGATACATTCTCCTCACGCCGCCTGATCAGGCGCCTTGAGGAGAGACCCCCAGTGAAGAAGTTTGCCTGTCTCGCCGCGTTCGCCGCGGCCGCTTGTGCAGTGTCCGCCGCTCCCGAGATCGTCAACCTCGGGCTGCCGCCCGGACATGGTTCGGCGATCGCGTACGGCGTCACGCCCGACGGCAACGCCGCGATCGTGCAGGCGGGTATTCAGTCGTACATCTGGCGCGCGGGCAGCGGATACACGCAGATCCCGCCGCTGGCGGGTTTCACCTTCGCGCTCGCGTATGACATCAACGACGACGGCACGGTGGTCGTGGGTGAGTCGGGCGGCAAGGCGTTCTATTGGACGGAAGCCACCGGAACGGTCGCGCTCCCGCCGTTCTTCGCGGGCGGCAGCGGCCCTGCGTACGGCGTGAGCGCCGACGGCACGATCGTCGTGGGTGAGAGTTCCGGCCGCGCGATGCGCTGGGTGATCGGTCAGCCCACGGGCGAGGCGCTGCCCAACCCGTTCAGCGTGAACTTCGCGCTGGGCCTGGCGTGCGATTCGACCGCCGACACCATCGTCGGCATTTTCGCGCTCGATCCTGGCGGCTCGGGCACGACCCGCGCGATGCGCTGGACCGCGGGCGAGGGCATGCAGAACCTCGGCGTGATCCCCGGCGCGACCTTCTCGCGCGCCGAGGCGGTCAGCCCGGACGGCACGGTCGTCACCGGCTATTCCCAGTCTCCCTCCCCCGGCGCCGGGCCCAAGATGTTCCGCTGGACCGCCGAGACGGGCCT
Source organism: uncultured Phycisphaeraceae bacterium (assembly GCA_965369025.1). Classification (GTDB taxonomy): domain Bacteria; phylum Planctomycetota; class Phycisphaerae; order Phycisphaerales; family UBA1924; genus JAHBXC01. The sequence goes on from CBDUPB010000001.1 coordinate 559,375, forward strand.
CGTGAATCTGGGCACCGTCGTGGGCAACTCGTCCTTCGGCTACGGCGTGAACGCCGACGGCTCGATCATCGTGGGCGATTCGGGCGGCGGCGCCATCTGGACCGACACCACCGGCATCATGTCGTTCCGCAACTTCCTTCTCATGAAGGAGGTCCCGGGCGTGGGCGACTGGATCAGTTTCGGCCCGATCCGCGGGGTCTCGCCCGACGGCGATGTGATGATCGGCACGGGCTCGACCATCTTCGACCCCGCCCTCCAGCCCTTCATCGTCCGAGGCCTCGTCGACGACGAGCCGTGCACGGGCGACTCCAACGGGGACAACATCGTCAACTTCGCCGACCTCAACGCCATCCTCGCCGCCTTCGGCCAGACCGGCGCGCCGGGGACCATCCCCGCCGACCTCAACGGCGACGGCGTGGTGAACTTCGCCGACCTGAACACCGTCCTCGCCAACTTCGGGACAAGCTGCGCGGGCTGATCGCTCGCTGAGGCCCGCGATCGCCCGTTGACGCGCAACTCTCGCGCGATTGTTCCGCCGCGCGGCCCCTGCTTGCCGATACCATTTTGGTATGCACGGACGCAACTCCAAGCCCGCAGGACGCGGGACCTCATCTTCGCGCGCACGCCGAGCCAAGCCCGCCGAACACCCCGACCACGCGCTGCTCCTGCCGCGCCTGGCGTGGCTGATCGCCGCCGGGTGCTGGCTCTTCGTCGCTGCCGCCCTCGTCTCCTCCAACGCGGGCGACCCTCCGGGTCACGCCGTGGCGCCGCTGAACTCCCCGGTGGCCAACTGGGGGGGCGTGGTCGGCGCGTGGATCTCCGACCGGCTGTTCCTGCTCCTGGGCTGGGGCGCGTGGGCGATGCTCGCGGCGTTCGCCGTGGAACTGGGCCTGCTGGCCGCCGGCAAGCGTCGCGGGCAACTGGCCGTGCGCGCGCTGGGCGTGCTGATGATCGCGCTGGCCGCCTCGGGCTACCACGCGTTGTTCTTCCCTTCGTTCACGAGCGCGCCCGAGGGCGCGGGCGGCCTCATCGCCATCGTGGGTGTTTCCGAACTCGCCTCGCGCTTCGGCGGGCTGGGCGCCGCGCTGTGGATCTCGCTCATCGGCGTCGTGGGGCTGATCGTCGCGTTCGACCACCTCGTGCTGGTCGGGCCCGCCGCCGCCGCCCGCTGGCTGACTCGCGTGATGGCCCGCGCCTTCGCCGCCCTCCATTACAAACTCACCGAGTATCTCAACACGCGGCGTGATCTCGCCGACGAGCGCCGCGCCGCACGGATGGCGCGCAAGCAGCGCGAGAACGATCTGGACGACGACGATTCGCTTCCCGCGCGTGAGCGCGAGGAGGCCGAACGCGCCAAGCGCAGCAAGCAGCGCCGCGCGGCCGAACTCGCCGAGGTCAAGCCGGGCAAGAAGCGCCCCGCCGCCGAGGACGAGGAAGACGAAGAACTCGAAGACGCCGAGTACGAGGACGAGTACGAGGAAGAGGAGGAAGACGAGGAGGAACTCGACGACGCGCCCGGCGCGCCGCAGGTCTTCAATCCCGAACAACTCCGCGAGAAGATGTCCAAACTCCCCGTGCGCTTCGCCGGCGCGCAGCGCCGCTCGGCCACCGACGACGACCTCGAGGTGCTTCAGGCGGAAGGCGAAGAGATCGAGGGATACCAGTTCCCACCGCTCGACCTGCTCGAAGACCCCGACGAGGACTACTCCGCCGAGATGGACGCCATCCTCCGCGAGCAGGCCAAGGCGCTCGAGCACGCGATGCGCTTGTACAAGATCGACGGCGAGGTGGTCGGCATCGACTCCGGGCCCGTCATCACCATGTACGAGGTCCGCCTGGCGCCGGGCACGAAGGTCAGCGCGATCGAGACCGTCAGCAAGGACATCGCCCGCGCGCTCAAGGTCGTGAATGTGCGCATCGTCCCCAACCTCGAGGGCCGCGACACCATCGGCATCGAGGCGCCCAACCTCAAGAAGGAGCGTGTGCGTCTCAAGGAACTGATGACGGGCACCGACAAGGCGTCGAAGATGCGCCTGCCGCTGTTCCTCGGGAAAGACGCGTCGGGCGAGCCGCTCATCGTTGACCTGGCCGACCTGCCCCACATGCTCATCGCGGGCGCCACCGGCGCCGGCAAGTCGGTGTGCATGAACGCCATCATCATGGGCTTCCTCTACACGAAGAAGCCCAGCGAACTGAAACTCGTGCTCGTCGACCCCAAGATGGTCGAGATGTCCCAGTTCCGCGACATCCCCCATCTGATGTGCCCCGTCGTCACCGAGATGGGAAAGGCCGCGGCCATCCTCGAGTGGGCCGTCACCAAGATGGACGAGCGGTACGAATTGCTCGCCGAATCGGGCGTGCGCGACATCGACGGGTACAACGCGCTGGAGCGCGAGGACCTGTTCGAGCGTCTCGGCGCCGTCACCGAGGAAGAGCAGATCCGCATCCCCAAGCGCCTGCCGCGCATGGTGTTCATCATCGACGAACTCGCCGACCTGATGATGACCAACAAGGAGGTCGAGACCTCGATCGTGCGTCTGGCGCAGAAGGCGCGTGCGGTGGGCATCCACCTGATCCTCGCGACCCAGCGCCCTCAGGCGAATGTCGTGACGGGCCTCATCAAGTCGAACATGCCCGGGCGTCTGGCGTTCAAGGTGGCCAGCGCGATGGACTCGCGCATCGTGCTCGACCAGAAGGGCGCGGAACTGCTGCTGGGTCAGGGCGACATGCTCTTCCTCTCGCCGCGCACCCACAAACTGATGCGCTCGCAGGGCACGCTGGTGGACGATTCGGAGGCGCGCAAGGTCGTCAAGTTCATGAAGACGATCGCCGGGCCGTCGTTCGAGCGTCAACTCGTGCAGTTGCGCTCCGCCAACGACCCCGAAGGCGGCGACGACGACTGGCGCGACACCGCAGAGAAAGACCCGCTCTTCGAGAAGGCCGTCGAGATCATCCTTGAGACGCAGCGCGGCAGCGTCTCGCTGCTCCAGCGCCGGCTCGCGATCGGCTACACCCGCGCATCGCGTCTCATCGACCTCATGGGCATGGCCGGCATCCTGGGCGAGCACAAGGGCTCGGTGGCGCGCGAGGTGATGATCTCGGGCGAGGAATGGGCCGCGATGAAGGCCCAGGCCGAGGCCGACGCCGAGGACACGCTGTGGGTGGGCAACGCGTCGCCCGCGCCGGTGGACGCTGCGCGGAGCAAGCCGCCCGTCCCGAGCGCCGCCCCGGCCGAACTCGCGCCCTTCGACGGCGACGACGAGGATGAGGAGTACGAGGAGGAAGAAGACGACGCCGTTGACGAGATCGAGGAGGACGACGAGGAAGAACTCGACGAGGACGACGACGCCGAACTCGAAGACTCCGACGAAGAGGAGGAGGAAGAGGACGACGGCGAACTCGTTGACGAAGACGAGGAGGAAGAAGTAGAAGAAGAAGGCGACGAGGAAGAGCTCGAAGACTCGGACGAAGAGGAAGATCCCGAGGACGACGAGGAGTACGAGTACGAATACGAGTATGTCGACGAGGACGAGGAAGAGGAAGAGTCCGACGAAGACGACGACGCCGAACTCGAAGATTCTGAGGAAGAAGAAGAGGACGAGGAAGAAGAGGACGACGCGCCGGAGATCAACACCGCCGCCGCCTCACGCCCCAAGTCCAAGCGGTGATCGCTCCCGCCCTCTCCCCGTGGGAGAGGGTGGCGTGCGCAGCGCGCCGGTGAGGGCCGATCAACCAACCATCACACCGCCTGCACGAAGAACACCACGCCCGCGACCCACAGCGCGATCGTCCACGCGGCGATCGCTCGCTCGTACCCGCCGCGCACGAACGCTGCGCCGCTCGTCGCCGCGGCCAGCGCCACGACGGCGCTCACGAGCCAACCCCACCAGCCCCAGCCGGCGCCCATGGCGCTGAGCAGGACGGCGGCGATGATCCACGCCCACGCCAGCGCCCGCGCGCCGGGTCTGCCCAGGCGTATGGCGGTCGTGAACCAGCCCCGCCGCGCATCGACGGGCTGATCCCGGATCGCGCAGAGTAAGAGCACGAGGCCGAGGAGCACCGAGCCCAGCGCTGTGGCGCCGACCTCGGCGCTCGAGAGCGGCGAGTGGGCGAAGGCGCCGACGAGCGCCATGGGCGCAACCAAAACACCGACCGGGCCGAGCACTTCGGCCAGCGCGTATTTCCGTGCGCGCGGCCGCGTCGCGTGCCACAAGCCGATCAGCAGGAGCAGGGTGGCACACAGCCCGAGCCAGGCCGACGCCGCGAGAAGTCCGACGAAGGTCACCAGGGAGAGCAGCGCGATGATCGGGATGGCGATCTCGCTGCCGCGGTCGGCCTCGCCCATCGGGAATTTCCACAGCGCGAGCCCGCGCACGCCGTCGCGGTCGAGGTCGATGCGGTCGGAAACCAGCAGGACGAGCAGGACGCCGAGGGCGTGGGCCGCGACGATGAGCGCGGCCGTGGGCTCGCGGTCTTCCGCCAGGAAGGCGTTAGCCCACATCGCCGCGTACGGCACGGTGGCGAGCAGCGTGTATGCACGCAGGCGTTCGATCGACTCGATCAGTCCAGGGTGGCCTCGCATCGGACCGATCGTAACGGCGCCGTCGAGATCTCGCCGCGGACCCGTCGATCCGCGTCGTCGGGATCGTCGGAGGAGTCGCTGGGTTCGCGGGAGCCGCCTTCAAGCGACGCGCCGGCGCCGCCCGCCGCGCCCCTGCGAGACGCGACGACCTCGGCGAGGCCGTCGGAGAGCGCGATGCCGGTCTCGAAGCCGAGTTCGCTGGATGCGCGTGCCGGATCGGCGCAGGACGCGCGGGGGTCGCCCGTGCGCGACGCGGCGCGCGTCGGCGTGATGCCGCGCTTGCCGCTCGCGGAGGCGCAGAGTTCGAGGAGATGGTTCACGCTCGTCGATTCACCCGAACCGATGTTCATGGCCATGCCCTCGAAGGCGCGCTCGCGAGCGCCGGCCATGAGGAAGGCGCGGACGACATCGGCGACGAACACGAAGTCGCGTGTCTGCTTCCCGTCGCCGAAGATCGTGGGCCGCTCGCCGCGCTCCAGCACATCGAGGAACGATGCGACGACGGCGCCCTCGTCGCCCGCGCCGGTGCGCTGGCGTGGGCCGTAGACATTGAACAGTCGGAGACTGACGGCGTCGACATCGTCGAAGGCGGCGGGCCAAGCGCGGACGGCGGCCTCGGCGGCGGCCTTGCTCGCGCCGTACGGCGTGATGGGGGCGAGGATCGCGTCCTCGCGCGTGGGCGTGGTCGGCTCCAGCCCGTACACGGCCGCGGTGCTGGCGAGCACAAAGCGGCGCACGCGCGCGATTCGCGCGGCTTGCAGGGTCTCGACGACGCCCTGCGCGTTCACGGCGAAGCAGCGCTCGGGAGACTTCACGGATTCGACGGCCGAGGACATCGCGGCGAGGTGGAACACCGCGCTTGAGCGTTCGAGCGCGTCGTCCAGCGCGTCGCGGTCGAGGACGCTCCCGTGCACGACGCGGACCCTGTCCGGCGCGCTCTCGAGCGTGGCGAAGAGGCGGTCGGGATCGCCCGACGAGAAATCGTCGAGCACGGTGACCGTTGCGCCGTAGTCGAGGAGCGCGTCGACGAGATGGGAACCGATGAACCCCGCTCCGCCCGTCACCACGACCCGCGCGCCCGAATACACGGACTCAAATCGCTGGTCCTGGGTGTCCTCCGCGCGGGTCATGAAGGGGCATTGTACGGACCCCGGCCCCCGGCGGCACTGGAATGTGTCACGAACCCGGCTTTGCCTGTGATTGCTCGCTCTCAGGCCCGACGCGCGCGGGCTGGCGCAGCGCCACACAGCCGATCGCCACCGGGATCGTCATGGCCAGGAAGACGAGGGTGGACAGCCCGTAGCGGCCCGTGAGCCACACGCTCAATCCCGTGATCGTGGGGCCTATGCCCGTTCCGATGACCGCCAGCCGCGTGATCGACGCGCGGATCGCCCCGTGGCTGGTCCTCCCGAAGTACCGCGCGACCGTCGCGTTGCCGCTCGTGGCCACCAGCGACTGACCGACACCGAACATCGCGAGCGCGGCGGAGGCCAGCCAGGGCGACGACGCCGCCCAGAGGAGGATCGAACTCAGCGCGACTGCGCCCATGCCCAGGGGCATGAGCACCGAGGGGCGGAAGCGGTCGGTGAGCAGTCCCGAGGGCAGCGCCATGACGCTCATGGAGAGCGTCCATGCGCCGACGGCGGCGGCCGCCTGCGCGGCGGTCATCCCGCGCTGCGCGAGCAGCGGCTGGATATCGAACAGGAACGCGGTGCCCACGAGGGGTGAGACGAAGAACGCCGCGGCGACGAGCCAGAAGGCGGCGGTGCGTCGCGCCTCGCGGAGGGTGTACTCGGGTTCGTGCGCGCGGGGCGTTGTCGTTTGGTCGCCTTCGTGCGGGTGCTTGTCGTTGTCGATGCGCAGGCCGAGGTCCTCGGGCTTGTCGCGGACGAACCAGAGGGTGAGCGGGATGACCGTGCACGCGACGATCGCGCCCATCACCACGAAGGCGAGGCGCCAGCCCACGCGTTCGATGAGCGTCGCCGCGAGGAACGGGAACGGGATCCAGACCCCGAAGAGGATGACCTGCTTGAGGCCGTGCATCGAGCCGAGTCGCCGATGGAACCACATGGCCATGGCGTGCTGGGCGACCATCGAGAGCGCGCCCTGGCCCAGGAAGCGCATGAGGAAGAAACCGATAAAGACGGTGATAGGCCCGACGGCCATGCCCATGGCGGCGCACCCGAGGCCGAAGACCAGCGCTACCAGCGCGAGCATCCTGCGCGGGCCGATGCGGTCGGTCATCGCGCCGACATAGACAAGCGGGAGCGATGCGAGCACCGTGGCGACGGTGTACGCGACATTCAGGGTGAGTTCGCCGATGCCGAACGCCTCGCGGAGCGAGGTGTTGAACTGGGAGAGGATGAATGTCTGGCCGGGCGCGGTGGCGATGAGCGCGACGGTCGTCACCGCGGCGACGGTGTACCCGGGATACCAGCGGTGCTGACGGTGCATCGCCGAGGATATGCCGCCCCGCGCGGCGCTCAGCCGATCACTCGCAGGATTGCCCGAATTCAGCGAGGACCGTGTTCAGGTCGGCGAAGTTCACGACGCCATCGCCGTTGATGTCGGCGAAGTCGGCGAACGGGCCGTCCTGACCGAAAACGGCGAGCACCTGGTTGAGGTCGATGAAGTTGACGGCGCAATCCCCGGAGACATCGCCGAGCGGGCGCACCGCGAACGAGGAGGGCCCGGACACGGCCGCTGTCGATCCCTCGCTGTTCCGAGCGATGACCTGCCAGCGGTACCTGCGACCCGGCTCGAACGAATCGAGCGGAACGATCGCGGCGATGGCGGTCAGCCCGAGCGACTCGAAGACCACTTCGTCCGTCGAGGCGAGCCGGACGCGCAGTTCATACTCGGCTGTGAACGCGGGGCGTTGCCACCCGAAGGTGATCGAATCGCGCGGGCGTCCTGACGCGTCCTCCTCGGGGATCAGCCGCACGAATCCTCCGGGAGTAGGGACGCCGGCCACGACCGCCGGGTACGCGCGCACCATGCCCCATCCGGTCTCGTCATCGAAGCCGGGCGCCGCGAGGTCGAGCGCCGTTGACTGCATGATCCATTCGACCTCCTGCGCGGACAGGCCCGGCCGGACCGAGAGGATGAGCGCGGCGACGCCGGCCGCGTGCGGCGAGGCGAACGAGGTCCCGTTGACGAACACCCAGTCCCCGGGGATATACCCGACCCCACCGCTGCGGTCGGTCGAGAGCACGCCCACGCCCGGCCCGCTGAACGCGAGCAGGTTGCTCCGGTTGCTGAACGCCGCGCGCGTGCCGTCAGACTCGATGGCCGCGACCCCGTTCACGCTGCTCAGACTCGCGGGATAGGTGATCTGCGTCGCCGACTCGTTGCCGCCGCTCGCGAAGTGCACCATCCCGTTGTCGCGCGTGTGCTGATACATGCTGGATATCGAACCCGACGCGATCGAACCGTACCGGTTGCTGTTGTTGGTCACGCGGACGCCGAGCGAATCGGCCCACGCGAGGGCCTCGACGGTCCACGACGACTGCCCGGTCCAGTTGCCGCTCGCGTTCGTCGCGATGAACGGCCGCGCCGAGTAGACGGAGACATTCGGCGCGACGCCGACGACGCCGCTGTCGTTCAGCAGCGCGGCGATGCAGCCGGCGACGGGCGTCCCGTGGTTGTCGAAGGTGTTGACAGGCTGACCGCCGTCCGCGCCGGGATCGTTGGTGAAATCCTGCCCGCCGGCCACGAGCAGATCGCTATGGCTGAAGTCGACTCCGGTGTCGATCACGAGGACGCGCACCTCGGGTGAACCGAGTGTGATGTCCCACGCGGGCGCCGCGTTGATGTCGATGCCGATCGTCCCGCCGGCCTGCCCCGTGTTGCGCAGCCCCCACTGGTCCTCGAAGTAGAAATCGGGTGGGATGAGTTCAGACGAGCCCGTGAACACCATGTCCGGCTCGGCGAACTCCATCGGAGCGTGGGCGGCGAGGGCCATCGTCTGCTCGACGACTTCGAAACCGTTGCTCGCGGCGCTCCTGAGTCGATACGCGCGCGGCATCCCCGCCCAATCTTCGCTCAGCACGACCAACCCGCTCGCGTCGAGCGCGGCGCGCTGCGCGGCGGGCTCAACCCCGGGGGCGAACCGGACCAGCACATCGCGCGTGGGGATCACCGGACCGCCGCCGTCGCCCACGAAGACGGGCGAGACGAAACCATCGTCGCCCAGCGCCCGCGAGACCGAGCCGATCAACGCGCGCATCGTCGCGGGTTCGGTCGAATCGGCGAGGCGAACGATCGCCCAGCGGCTCCCGGGCAACGCGCTGACTTCGATTCCGTCGGCGGCGAGGTTCGCGCGCGTCACGACGCCTTCGACGCCCAACCCGTCGCGCGGCAGGACCGCGATCCTTGCGCCATCGAGCGTGAGCGCACGCGCCTCGCCCTCGGCGATGACCGTGCAGACGCGCGACGCGTCGCCCGCGTGCGCCGACGCGCAGAGCGCGGCGAACGAAGCGATCAGGACTTCGAGGACCCGGGCTCTCATGCAATCACTCCGGAGTTCGGGAACGACACCTCGGATTGTCGCGCAATCCGACCACCGACGCAAGGTTTTTCTCCCCGAACAACCCGCTTTGCGATCAGTCGCACTGCTCCCCGAACGCCGACAGCACGACATTCAGGTCGGCGAAGTTGACGAAGCAGTCCCCGTTCGTGTCCCCCGCGACAGGGTCGGCGCTGACGCCGAAATTGGAGAGGACCGTGTTCAGGTCTGCGAAGTTGACCGATCCGTCGCGGTTGACATCGCCCGGGCAGGGCCGGTCGAACCCGCGCACCACGATCACGCGATTGCCGCCGTTGAAGGTGGAGAAGAGGAAGTCGCCCGTCTCGGGATCGATGGCGGCGCCCTCGACGCCTGAGAGTCCGGAGACGAGCGTGCGCCGCGTCATGGCGATCGGATCGGCGCTGGCGTCGATGTCGAAGGCGCTCACTCGTCCTGCGCTGTATTCGCTGACGAGGAGCGTGTTGGTCGGAAACTCGGGCGAGCCGGCGCGGATGTACACGAATCCCTCGGGGCCGACGGCCGCGGAGGCGATTCGCACCCCGCCGCCGGTGACGGTGTAGGTCCCGTCCCCGTTGGGGGTGAGGTCAATGTCGCTCCACGCGCCGGAGTTGTAGGTCATGACGCGGCAATTGCCGGCGTTGGGAAAGCCCGCGGGGATGAAGTTCACGGCGCCGACCGACGACGGGATCCCGAAGTCGTTGAGGTTGATGAGGACATCGGGCTCGGCGCTGCCGGGGAGGATCTGCCCGAGGCCGTTGTTGCTGTACCGCGTGAAGAAGAGCGTGCCGTTGGGCGCGTAGGCGAGCCCGCCGTCGATGTTCGGCGCGGTCGCGAAGAGCACGCCGGGACCGGCGAAGCCGATGATCTTGCCGCACGAGCGGACGAGCGGAACGGCGTAGATGGCGGCGCCCGCCTGGTTCGCGGACCCGCCGATGAGCAGCGTGTCGGGGTCGTCGGCCTTGATGACCAGCCCGCCGTACGGCCCGGGCACGCCGTCGATCGTTCCGAGGTCGTCGAGCGAATAGAACTGGTCGAACGGGGCATCCACGACCTGCGCGGGGGCGGCGGCGGTCAGGATGAGTGCGGGGAAAAACGCGACAGACAGACGGCGGGCGATGGTGCGCATGGTTCTCTCTCCTCCTTAAGGACAGATCAGTCTAGCGAGGAGCGAGATCGCAGAACCCAAGGGTTTGTGCGGGGTTATGCATCGAGGGTCAATCGCAACCCGTCCCGAACGCGTTGAGCACCATGTTGAGGTCCGAGAACCCCACGACGCCGTCGCCGTCCACATCGGCGGCGAGGCCGGCGCCGGTCTGTCCGATGGCGCTGAGGACGGCGTTGAGGTCGGTGAAGTTCACCTCGTTGTCGCCGTTGGTGTCACCCTCGCAAGGGACGGCCGGTTCGGCGGTGCGAACCGCGAACACCCTGAACACCGAAGTGGGAGTCAGCGGCTGTGCGCTGGCGCCGAAGTACATGCGAGCGCCGTCGGGCGACACGCTGATGCGCTCCCCTGCGGCGATGTCGGCGCCCTCGTCGTCGCGGAGCGGCTGTTCCCAGAGCGGGTCGCCGTTGGCCGCGCTCCGCGCCTCGGCGAACCAGGGCTGGCCGGGCGAACCGCCGAGAGCGAGGACGATCGGCGAGGTCGGACTGGGCTGCACCCCCGCGTACGCGCCCTGATCGCGAATGCGTGTCCAGATCGGATCGCCGTCGGGATGAACCGCCGACATGCGCAGCCCGTCCCAGCCGAAGTAGATCGCGCCGTCCGGTCCGACCGCCGGCTTTGTCGCGCCCGAGCGGATGTCGGGATCGAAGCGCCATGTCCGGTCGCCGTCGCGGTCGAACGCCTGGAGCCCCCAGCCCGCGCCGCCGATCCCGCCGAATTCGATCATGTAGAACGGCCCATCGCCGTAGCGGTTGGCGAGTTGCCCCTGGCCGACATCGTTGCCGCCCGCGGTCGGGGTCGCGAAGTTCTGCGACCCGTCCTGGATGTCGAAGCCCCAGTTGCGCCCGTCGCCGTTCCGGTCGCCGGTGAACATCATCTGGTCGACCGGCCCGCCTGGGGACGACGAGCCGAAGATCATCATCGCGCCGCCCGACGCATCTTCGAACACGAACGGGTCTGCGGCGGTGGTCCAGTCGATATCACCATCGCGCCCGATCGCGAAGACATCGAACTCGCCGCCGAGCAGCGTGGCGGCGCTGGCCGCGGCGTACAGGCGACCGTCCGGCCCGATCGTGGGACCGGCCTGCCAGGTCGATCCGAATTCGACAACCGATGTCCACTTGTGAGAACCGTCGGGATTGAACGCTTCGAGTTTGAGCGACAGCCCGAGCGGGTCGGTCGCGACATAGACCGTGCCGTCGATCGGATCGACCTGCACGGGCGCCTCGTTGGCGGAGCCCTGCGCGCCGCGCATGGCGTCAACGATCCAGAGCAGCGCGCCGTCGGGGCTCATCGCGTAGAGGAATCCGTCAACATCGCTGAAATAGAGCGTGCCGTCGGGGCCGACGGTCGGCGCGAAGGAGATGTAACTCCCCGAACCCTCGAACACCCAGTCGATGCGGCCGTTGGGCGTGCGCTCGACGATGGTGACGGGGAAGCCGGCGCTGGGCGCGCCGAGGTTCTCGACCACGAGTTCGGCCGCGCCCGTCTCGAGGCCCTCGGGCACATACCCGATGACCTGCGTGCTGGACCATTCCATCACGCGCGCTTCGAGCCCGCCCACGAGCAGGCGGCCGTCGCCGGGCGCGCCGAAGTCGCTGCCGCTGACGATGATTCGGTCGCTTCCTGTGACGGTGGAGCGCGACACGCCGGACACGCTGGGCGTGGTGGCGCCCGCCTGGCCGATGAGCGTGATGGCGAAATCGGAGTGGCTGAGGTTGCCGGTGCCGTCGACATGCTGCGCCCAGACACCGCCGGCGAGGTTGTCGCGGAAGTGGATGGGCGCGTTGATGTTGTTGAAGCGATTCGACTGCTTGAAATTCCAGATTCCGCCGTTCGCAAACGCCACCTGCACCGAGATGAAGTGCCATCCGTTGGCCATGAACGGCTCGTCGAGGTTCAACGCGATCGAGAACGGCTGGGTCGTGCTTCCCTCGTAGTTCCCGCTGTCGGCCGCGACGAAGGTCTCGTGCTGGAGCGCGCCGGGACCGTTCTGCGTCCATTCGTAGAAGCGTACATACGCGCCGAGCACCTCGGCGGGCGAGCATTGCCCGCAGCCGCGCCCGGGAACCTCGACTCGCTCGACGAGCCCGGTCGCCTGGAAGTCGTCGGCGACTTCGGTGTCGCGATTGGCTTGCGGGCCGCTGTACACGACGCTGTACTCGGTGCCGTAGAAGGTCGCCGGGGGCGGGGGCACATCCCAGAGGACATCGGATCCAGCGAGCGCGCCGCTCGCGATGAGCGCGGCTGCGGAGACGGAAAGCGGTCGGGGCATCGTCATGGGAACAGACCTGGTTTGCGGATAGATCGAAGAAGCGCCGCGGAGCGCTCTCTGCACATTCTAGCGGCCCGGGCAATTCCGCTATCTGTCGCGTGAAGAACGCTTCATGTCGCGCGCCGTGCTTGATCACGACACAGCGGCTTGCCTTCACACAGCCACGATAAACCCCGCTCGATCGTTCAGTTGCACACCGACCCGAACGCGCTCAGAACGGTGTTGAGGTCGGCGAAGTTCGCGATGTCGTGGCCGAGAAAAAACCCCGCCGGGTGGGCGGGGTTCGGGAGGTTCAGGATTCGGCCGGGCGGCTTACTTCTTGCGCTTGCTGAGCCAGGAGTTCTTGAAGGTCTGGATGCCGTTCTTGAGGCCGGTCTCGATCTCGTCGTTCAGTTCCTTCTTGTCGGCGAGCGCGTTGCGCGTCGAGACGCCGTCGGCCTGGAAGTAGGCGAGCAGGCCCTTCTCGAAGGCGCTGACCTCGGGCACGGGGACATCGTCGAGGTAGCCCTTGGTGCCCGCGTAGATCGAGATGACCTGATCGGTCACATCCATCGGGTCGTACTGGGGCTGCTTGAGGAGTTCGACCATGCGGCGGCCGCGGTCGAGCTGGCGCTGGGTGGCCTTGTCGAGTTCGGTGCCGAGCTGGGCGAACGCTTCGAGTTCGCGGAACGACGCGAGGTCGAGTCGCAAGGAACCGGCGATCTTCTTCATCGCCTTGATCTGGGCGTTGCCACCGACGCGCGACACCGAGATACCGGCGTTGATGGCGGGGCGCTGACCGGCGAAGAAGAGTTCCGGCTCGAGGTAGATCTGGCCGTCGGTGATCGAGATCACATTGGTCGGGATGTAGGCCGACACATCGCCTTCCTGCGTCTCGATGATGGGCAGCGCGGTGAGCGAGCCGGCGCCGTTGTCGTTGGACAACTTGGTGGCGCGCTCGAGCAGGCGGGAGTGCAGGTAGAACACATCGCCCGGGTAGGCCTCGCGGCCGGGGGGGCGGCGGAGGAGCAGCGACAACTGGCGGTAGGCGACGGCCTGCTTCGAGAGGTCGTCGTAGACCACGAGGGCGTGCTTGGGCGTCTTGCCCTCTTTGCCCTGCCACATGAAGTACTCGCCGATGGTCGTGCCGGTGTAGGGCGCGATGTACTGCATCGGGGCCGGGTCGGAGGCGCCCGCGGAGACCACCACGGTGTACTCCATGGCGCCGTTCTTCTTCAGGGCCTCGACGACGCCCGCGACGGTGGATTCCTTCTGACCGACGGCGACATAGATGCACACGACGGCTTCGGGGGTGCCCCAGTAGCGCTTCTGGTTGATGATGGCGTCGATGCCGACGGCGGTCTTGCCGGTCTTGCGGTCGCCGATGATGAGCTCGCGCTGGCCGCGACCGATGGGGATCATGGCGTCGATGGCCTTGATGCCGGTCTGGAGGGGCTCTTTCACGGGCTGACGGTCGGCGATGCCCGGGGCGATGATGTCAACCTTGCGGGTCTGGCTGGCGCGGATCTCGGGACCGCCGTCGATCGCGCGACCGAGGGGGTCGATGACGCGGCCGAGCATCTCTTCACCGACGGGGACCTCGAGGAGGCGGCCGGTGGAGCGGACGGTGTTGCCCTCCTTGACATGGAGGTAGTCGCCGTAAATGACGGCGCCGATGGTGTCGAGCTCGATGTTCATGACCTGGCCCATGACGGAGCCCTTGTCGGTCTGGAACTCGAGGAGCTCGCCCGCCATGGCGTTGGACAGGCCGTAGATCTGGGCGATGCCGTCGCCGATGGAGACGACTCGTCCGACATCGGAGACCTCGAGCTCGCTGGAGTACTGCTCGATCTCCTGCTTGATGATGCTGGTGATCTCGTCGGTTCTGATCTTCATGGCGTAGTCCTGAAGGGGCGATGCCTTGGTGAAAGCCGCCCGCGGGGTTTGTCCCGGGCGGGAGGCGGGTGAATCAGCGTTGTTCGATGCGGTACTGGATGGTGACCTGCGCGGTGACTTCGATGAGCCCGGGGTTGGTGGGCGTTTCGCCCACGCCGCCGCCGCCGTCCATCTCCATGCGGGAGGCGGCCATGCGGTAAACGGGCCGACCGAAGTCGGGCTGGATGGTGAGATCGTCGACGGCGCCGAGGCGGAGGCCCGCGGCGTTGGCGGCGGCGTCGGCCTCAGACTTCGCGGTCTCGACGGCGTCCTTGATCGCCATGCGACGGACGATCTGCGGGTTGCGAAGGCCGAAGGTCAGCGAGAGGACCTCGTTCGCGCCCGCGTTGACGCCCGACTCGACGACCTTGCCCGCCTGGTCGATCTTCGCGGTCTTCACCTGCACCGTGTTGGTGACGGTGTAGCCGGTGATGCCGATCTGGCGTCCGGTCTTCTGGTCGTAGCGGTACTGGGGGGTCACGCGGAAGCCGGAAGTGGTGACGGCGTTGTCGCCCAGGTTGAGGCGGTTCAGCGCGTCGGCGACATCCTTCGAGCGGCGGTTGTTGTCGCGCACGGCGTCTTCGACGGACTGCGTCTCGGTGACGACGCTGAGCACGATGACGGCCTCGTCGGCGGGCGCCGAGGCGCGGCCGAGGGTGGTGACGGAGATCGTGGGGCGATCGTTCTCGGCGCGGATGACCAGATCGCCGCCCTCGCTCTGCGCGTGGCCGCTGGTCGCGCAGCCGAGCAGCGCGGAGAGCGAAACGAGCGCGGAGGCGATGGTGGCGTGGCGCATGGGAGTTATCCCTTGTCCTCGATGATGATGTCGGTGCGCGTCTTCATGATGGCGCGGCCGCTGCTGCCGAAACGCTCGCGCATGCGGCGGAGTCGGGTTTCGAGGCTGGCGTCGAAGAGGCGGTCGCCCGCGCGGAGTTTGAGGCCGCCGATCATGCTCTTGTCGATGTAGGGGTGCATGACGGGCTCTTTGCCGAGGCGCGCCTGGAGGCGGTCCTTGAGGGCGGCGAGCTGGTCGTCGTCGATGGGCATGGGAGTGAAGACATCGACCTCGACGCGGCCGAAGCGCTCCTGGACGATCTCGTCGTAGGCGAGGGAGATCACGCCGAGGTGCCCGAGGCGGCCCTTCTCGTTGAGGACGAGGAGGAGGTTGACGACCATGGGGTCGGCCTTGCCGTCGAGGATGGCGTGGATGGACTTGGCGCGGTCCTTGGTCGCGAGGATGCGCGACGAGAGGAACTCGGAGAAGCGCGCGTCGGCGCGGGCCATCTCGACGACCTCGCTCAGCTGAGCGCCGATCGCTTCGATGTGCGCCTGGCCGCCCTTGGCGTTCGCGACCTCGAAGAGGCTCGCGGCGTAGAGGCGGGCGACGGCGTCGGGCTGTCCTTCGTGCAGGGGCATGGTCAGTTCCGCGTGAGGGTGGTCGTGTCCCGACGGTGGATCAGTTGCGGGCGGACTCGAGGGCGCCGATGGACTCGTCGATCATGCGGCGCTGGTCGGCGGCGTTGACCTCGCGCTGGAGCACCTTGCTGGCGAGGTCGGTCGCGAGGGTGGCGGCCTCGGCGTAGATCTCGCTGACGGCCTGCTTGCGGGCGGCCTCGATGTCGCGGGCGGCGCGCTCGCGGAGCAGGGTGAGTTCGGAGTCGGCCTTGGCGCGGAGTTCGGCGGCGAAGGTGGACTGCTCGGCCTTGGTCTTGTCGATGATCTGCTGGGCCTCGGCCTTGGCCTCGGCGAGCGACTTCTCGTAGCGCTCGAGGGCGGCGGCGGCCTGCTTGCGCGCGTCTTCGGCGGCCTGGATCTCGGCGCGGATCTTCTGCTCGCGGTCGTCGAGAGCGCCGAGGATCTTCGGCCACACGACCTTCGCGAGGATCGCGAGGACGATGAGGAAGGTGACGATCGTGGCGAAGTACTGGAGCAGTTCGAACGACATCGGGCCGCTGGACGCGGCGGCGTGATCGCCATCGGCGGCGCCGTGCGCGGGCTCGGCGGCGTTGGCGACGGCGGAGATCGCCAGGGATGCAAGGACGAATGCGCGGGTTGCGAGGTTCATCGTCGTGCTCTCGTGCGCGAGGCGTTGCGCCGCGCGGGTTGAGTGGGTCGAACAGAAAGCCGCGAATCGAGGCGCGGGGGCCGGAGCGGTCGAGGCGACCGCGCGGGCCCTCGCGCCGGAGCGCGAGGGTGATTGGTCGATCAGCCGATCAGGGCGAGGAAGCCGCCGAGAACGGCGAACAGGGTGGCGCCTTCGACGAGGGCCGCCGCGATGATCATGTTGGTGCCGATGGTGCCCGAGGCCTCGGGCTGACGGGCGATGGCCTCGACGGCGGAGCCGCCGATCTTGCCGATGCCCAGGCCGCCGCCGAGGACGGCGAGGCCGGCAGCGAGACCGGCGCCGATGCCCTTGCCCCAGGAGGCGGAGTTGGCGGCGATCTCGGCGGCGGCTTCACCCTGCGCGAGGGCGGGGGAAGCGAACGCGGCGAAGGCGCCGGCGGCGACGGTGAACTTGACGAGGGTGGCGATCTTCATTGGGTCTCGAACTCCGTGCTTTCGTCGCGCCCTCGACAGGTTGGGCGCCGAATCCTTGGTGCTCATCGCCGCGATGTCGGCGATGAGAAATCTGCAATCCTCTGGCCGAGCGGGCGACTCACCCGCTCGGTGAAACGCGGCTCGCGTTGGACGAGCCGCGGGGGTATCGATGCTTACTGCGTAACGGGGACGGCGTCGTCGTGCACGAGGTCGTGCCCGTCGTGTCCGTTGTAGTCCTCGCCGTGGGCGTGGTCGTCGTGGTGGCTGTGCGCCAACTGGGCGATGAAGAGGGTGGTCAGGAACATGAAGATGAAGGCCTGAAGGAAGCCGACGAAGATTTCGAGGAAGAAGATCGCCACGCCGCCCGCGATGGAGAGGGCCATAACCGGCGTGCCGGCGAGCCAGCCGAGGGCGGCGGGCGCGGCGGCGGTGAAGCCGAGCAGCACGGCGAGGAGCACATGGCCCGCGGTCATGTTGGCGAACAGACGCAGGGCGAGGGCGAAGGGCTTGACGAACATGCCCATGAGTTCAACGGGGATCATGATGGGGGCGACATACCACGGCGCGCCGCCGAGGAAGTGGGCCGCCCATCCCTTGAGGCCGCTCTCGCGGAGCCCGTTGACCTGCCAGACGATGAAGACGACGGTGGCGAGCGCGCCGGTGACGGCGAGGCGCCCGGTGGCCGTGCCGCCGAGGAATGCGAAGTGGGTGTCGCCCCAGCCCAGGCCGCCGATGAGGTGCTGGAGGTCGAGGAGGGGGATGAGCCCGAGGATGTTGTTGAAGAGGATGAAGAAGAAGAGGGTCAGCAGGAAGGGCAGGAACTTGGCGCCCTGCTTCTCGCCCAGTTGGGGCATGACGACATTGTCGCGCAGGTAGACGGTGATCGATTCGATCACCTGTCCGAACCGCCCGCGGGTGAGGTACCGGTCGTTGCCGGCGGACTCGGGCCCGGTGGCGATCGCCTTGGCGGCGACGGTCATCGCCCAGATCGTCAGCGCGGCCGCGACGAGCAGGGTGAGGGTGTGCATGGTGAACGCGCCGAGGAAGGTCCCGGTGTCGAACAGCGTCTTGTCAAGGACGTGCCCGAGGGGGTCGGCGGCGAGGGTGATGGTCGGCATAGTCGAGGGCGACAGCATCGGCTGGGACTCAACCCTTTCGGGTGTCGCGAGAGGAGTGGGATTGCGGACGCCACGCCCACCGTGGCGCGGCCGCGAGAAACACCAGAGAACGGACCTCCCGGGGCCTTCAGCCGGCGAGAGCGGCCTTCAACCGGGCGCCCGCGACGCTCGCCTGCGCGATGTTCGCGAACAGGAAAGACGCCACTGCGCCCGCCAGAAGGCCGACCGGGTCCGGTCGGGAGGCGGAGTATAGCCCTACGGCAATGAGAATCACGCCGAAGAACGAGACCCCCTGCGCCGCAAAAAGAATGGTCGGCCAGGCGACCATCGGGCGGGCCTTCCAGGGCTGAATCACGAGCAGCCCGAGGGCCGTCCCGAAGAACCCCGCGAGCACCCCGAACACCACTCCCCCGGCGGACGGAGGCCTGAGGAAGTACATCGCCGACCACACGGCCAGCCCGGCGAGGATCGCGCCCGCAGCGGTGACCGCGAGCAGTTTCCCGGTGGGCATCACAACGGGAGTCTTCCCCCTGCCTTCGGACGGCGGCGGGACGGCGTTGGGCGGGCCTTCGGTCTGCGGGGCGGTCACTGATCCCCCCCGCCCTGCTTCGCGCGGGCCTGCTCCTCGGCGAGGTAGCGCTCGTAATCGGCCGGGCCCTTCGCGGGCGGCTCGGGCGAAACGGAGGTCGGTCGATTGCGCGGCGAGGCGCCGGCGCGGCTCATGGCCCTCGCGCGGCGGATGAAGTTGTACCCGCCGCCGACCATCCCGATGAGCGCGCCGGTGAGGGCGAACCACGGGCCGGTGTCGTAGCGGCCGTCGATCCACCAGCCGATGAGCCCGAGCAGGACGATGGCGCCCGCGAGTTCGAGGCCCATGCCGCCAATGCCCCAGAGCCGGCGCATCTCTTTCTGGTTGTAGAGTTCACCCTTGGCCATCGCGCGCAGTGTATCGGGCCGGCGCGCGGGCCGCGCCCTTCCTTTAGAAGGTCAGCACATCCCAGTCGTCGCTCTGCTTCATGTCGGCCAGGGGCTTGCCCATGGGCTCGACGGGAAGCCCCAGCGCGCGGAGGTCCTCGGCGACGCCGTAGGAGTTCGCGCAGGCGATGCACGCGCGGACGATCACGCCGTCGTCGCGCATCTTCGCGATCTTGGCCTGGAGGTCCTTGTCGCCCACGAGCAGGCGCTGGGACGGGCCCCACACGATGAGCGTGACCTCGTCATACCAGCCGGCCTGCTTGGCCGCGTGGGAGAACATCAGAGCCATGCGGTGCGCGACATCCGGGTCGCCGCTGGTCCAGACGAGGGCGAGCCGGGTGGGCTCGTCCTGGGCGACCATCTCGGCGGTGGTGACGGCGTTGGCGTCGTCGTCGCTGTTGGTGGCGATCATCGCGCCGGCGAAGACCACGAACGCCCCGGCGTAGACGACGAACGGGTTGGATTTCCGGCTGCAGCACAGTCCCATGGGCTTCCTCCTGAGGTTGGTTCTGCCCAACGCGCGGCGGGCATGATCTGTTCCGAGCGCGCCGCGTTGTTCAGGGCGCCCCGAGGACGAGCCCGATCAGGAAGACGAACCCGGCGGCGATGCCGATCGCGACGGCGGCGGTGGACGATTTGCACACACACTTCATGACGGATGACTCCGATCATCCCCTGTTTCCCGCACGGACCCGGGTGTACCGGCGACGCGGGCGAAGGGTTGCCCGGAGCGATCCGGCGGCGTTTACCCCAGGAGATCCCTGGGGGCCTTGAGCGGGCTGGGGCCGATGGTCGCGACCGTGCAGGTTCCCAGGCGGCGTCGGAGCAGGTAGTCGTTGACCTCCTTGAGCGTGATCGCCTGGATCTCGCTCACGCGTTCCTCGAGCGAGCGCGGGCGGCCGATCTTGCGGAAATCCTGCGCGAGCGCGCCGGCCCGCGCTGATGACGACTCGCCCGACATCACGAGGCGCGAGGTCATGCCGATGATCGCGCGGTCGAACTCGGACTGGGTGATGCCGCCGCCCATCGGGCCGGTGAGCCCGTCGCCGCGCTTCGCGCCGTTGACGCGCGTGAGTTCGCTCCACAGGACATCGAGGGCTTCCTGGGCGCGCTCGGGCGTCGTGCCGACATACGCGGCGACGCGGCCGAAGGCGCGGTCCGTGCCGTACGACGCGTTGACCGAATAGCACAGCGAACGCTTCTCGCGGACCTCGGTGAAGAGGCGCCCGGACATGCCTCCGGAGAGCGCGGAGACGACGACGCGTTCGAGTTTCGCGTCGGGATCGCTCTCGGCGGGCGCGTCGTGCGCGAGCGCGATGTGCACCTGCGAGGTCTCCTGCTCCTCGTGCGTCGAGCCGCGCTCGGCGTGCTTCTCGGGCTCGGGGTCGGGCGTGACGCCGCTCCACCCGTCGAGCAGGTTGTTGAGCGTGTCGGCGACGCGCGCGGGGTCAACATCGCCCGCGATGGCGAGGACCGACCCGCCCGGCGCGGCGAGGGTTTGCCACGATTCCACGAGGGAATCGCGCGTGATGGACTCGATGCCCTCGACGGTTCCCATGCCCGATCGGTTGATTGGCGAGGCCGCGTGCAACGCGCGGAGGTTGAGCATCACCTTGGACTGCGGGTCGTCGTCGAGGCCTTCGATGGCCTGCACGCAGAGGTCTCGGACGGCGTCGATGGCGCCCTGCTCGAAGCGCGGCGCGCGGACGGCGTCGACGAGCAGCGGGAGCGCGTCGATGAGGTTGGCGCCCAGCAGCGTGGCGGACACACCCATGCGGAAGGTCTGCGTGTCGGCGCCTCGGCCCATGCCCAGGGTGTCGAGGGCGTCGGCCTGCGCGCGGGCGTCGAGGGCGCCGGCGCCGCGGAAGAGCAGATGGGAGCACATGGCGGACATGCCCAGGTGCTGGACGGGGTCGTGGACGGCGCCGAAGGGGACGAGCCAGGAGACGCCGACGGATTTCACGCCGTCCATGCGCTCGCAGATGAGCGGCATGCCGCAGGCGAGTTGCTTGACGACGATCTCGGGCATGAAGTGCGCCTCATGAGTAAGGATGCGAGCGGAGTGGACGCGCGAGTGTAGTGCGCCGGGCGGGGGGCGGGGTCGCGCGGTCGGTCGGAGATGAGAATCGGCTTGAAGGAATCTTGCAGGTTGTATGTGCATGGGGTCGATAGCCGATGTAGCATGTACCCGTCGGCCGATCGCAACTCTGGCGCTGCGCATCGACCGACACATCCTCAGCTCCGAAACTGAAGAGGAGTCCGACAATGGCTAAGAAACGTGCCAAGAAGAAGGCCACCCGCAAGAAGGCGGCCAAGAAAGCGACCCGCAAGAAGGCCACTCGCAAGAAGGCCACCCGTAAGAAGACCGCGAAGAAGGCCACCCGCAAGAAGGCCACTCGCAAGAAGGCCACCCGCAAGAAGACTGCGAAGAAGGCCACCCGCAAGAAGGCGACACGCAAGAAGGCCACTCGCAAGAAGACCGCGAAGAAGGCCGGCAAGAAGAAGGCCACTCGCAAGAAGGCCCGTCGCAAGACGACCCGCAAGAAGGCCAGCGCCATCGCCGCTCCCATCGAACCCATGATGTGATCGATCAACCGCTCAGGGGCGCCTCACGACAAATGTGTCATGAGGCGTGAAGCCCCACGAGCACCCCGGCGAGCGATCGCCGGAGCATGCAGCGCCAGACGAAATACAGCGGGGCCGGCTCACCACGAGTCGGCCCCGCGGTGTTTTTTGCGCTCCCGGGGTTTCCTCGGCCCCCCGAACCCAAGCCGGGCCGACTCCCGTATCATCCCGCTCACCCATTCGTTCCGTCAGCCGCGCAAGAGGTCGAGTCTCCCCCATGCCCCACATCATCGCTGAGCCGTGCATCGGCACCAAGGATGTCTCCTGCACCCAGGTCTGCCCCGTCGACTGCATCCACCCCACCAAGGACGAGGCCGACTTCGAGACGCGCGATCAGTTGTTCATCGATCCCGACACCTGCATCGACTGCGGCCTGTGCGTCGATGAGTGCCCGGTCCGCGCCATCTACCCCGAGGAAGACCTCCCCGACGAGTGGCGCCAGTATGTCCAACTGAACATCGACTACTACACGAAGAAAGCCTGAGGGGCTGCCCGCTTCCGCACCCTCTCCCGCTGGGAGAGGGTGGACGCGAGCAACGCGAGCGGCCGGGTGAGGGCGATGCTCGCGAGCCATTCGATCGGAAGAACGCCACAGTCGCTGTGCTCGATGTGTTCGGGGTGGCACGAACATCGCGCAGCGATGTCCGTGGGCATTCATCCGTCACAGCACGGTCAACCTTCGGTTGACCATGCCACCCGGGAGCTCTGATCAGATCACTCGCAAGCCGTGCCGAAGGCGGCGAGGATCTCGGCGCCCGGCGTCATAACAGAGCCGCGGGCGGGAGCACGCGGCCCAAACCGCTGAAGTTCGTTGATGGACCGTTTCGCAAGCGTCGTCGAAGTCGCTTGCGAGAACAAGATCACGGCTCTGCCGGATCGCCGCGCCCGGTGCTCGCGCCCCGGGCTCTGATGAGACAGCGCTCACGCCGCGTCGCGCGACTTCTTCGACGGGCTCCACTCGCAGCCCGCGGGTGAATCGGCGGGCTCGCGCCAATCCTCGCACTGGGGCAGGCTCAGGTTGCTGGGCATCGTCTTGCGGTACCCGAGCAGGCGCACGACCTCAAGCACATCGCTCCAGGTCGGGTAGGTCCGCTCGTTCACGCGCTTGAAGGCCTCGATGGCCTGGATGAACAGGAACTGCTCGCGCGTCATCTCGCCTTCCTCGGCGGACTTCGCGAAGTCGCTGCGCCGGCGGCCCGGGCCGCGTCGGCGTTCGAGGCCCGTGCCGGCGGAGGCGCCCGTCTGCGCGAGCGAGTCGCGCAGGGCCTGCATGTCGCGGCGGTCGATGCCGCTGCGCCGGTCAACCACGCTGTGCTCCGCCCATTCGGGGCGGTCGGCGGCGGAAGAAGAACAGCCGCTGGGCGTGTTCTCGCCGCGCGGCTGCGTGGTGGGCTTGGTCTCGCTGGATCGCCGGTCGGCCATGGCTCGTG
The DNA here is from genome assembly GCA_965369025.1 of uncultured Phycisphaeraceae bacterium. GTDB lineage: Bacteria > Planctomycetota > Phycisphaerae > Phycisphaerales > UBA1924 > JAHBXC01. Next base: position 582,522 of record CBDUPB010000001.1, read on the forward strand.
CTCCGTCGTGTGTTCGACGGCGAGCGGCCGAGGGCGACTGGTTCAGACGGTTCGATCAGAGATCGTCGTCGTCCGCAAAGTCCTCGTCGTCGTCGTCGACATCGTCGTCCTCGAATTCGTCGTCGTCGACGCTGTCGTCGTCGTCTTCGAAATCGTCATCGTCGTCGTCATCATCGAGCCAATCCTCGTCGTCATCCACATCGTCCTCCTCCTCGTCCTTGGCGTCGGTGAGGGTTGTGACGGCGAGGCCGGTGATGTCGGCCAGGAAGGATGTGAACGCGTTCTCGGACACATCGAGGTCCTGAGGGGCGGCGGTCGGAGCGTCAAGGGTTGCGAGCATCGGCGTCGGTCCCGGTGGGGGTGAGTCGTTCGTGAAATCCGCGGGGTTGGCGACGCGAATCGGGCGCCGCCGAAGGTGCTTGGAGTCGCTCAGCACGGGCGCCAGACGCGCGAACCGGAGAGCGTCGCGGCCTGAGCAGGCCACGGGCGGTTACACTACAACCGGTCGGGGGTCTGTCAATCCCCTGATCGGCCGTTTTTCAGACTCCTTTTCGACCCCGCGCGACCCCGATTCCGCCCATCCCCGCGGACCTGCGCGGCGCACGACGCCGACCACGGAATCCCCCGTTGAGCACCGCGACTCCCCACGCCCACAACTCCCGCGAACACGACCGGATCCAGCCCGTCGCCCTCGTGCTGGCCCTGCTCCTCCCCGGGGCCGGCCACGCCTCGCTGGGCGAGGTGAAACGCGGCGTCTGCATCGGCGCCGGCGTCCTGGGCCTGTTTCTGGGCGGGCTGCTCGTCGGGGGAATCGACGCCGTGGACCGCAAGGAGGACTTCTGGTGGTTCACCGCCCAGGCGGGCGTGGGGCCCGTCGCCTTCGGGGTCGACGCCCTCCACCAGTCGCTCAAGGTGAAGGACGAGCAGACCGGGCAGATGCGCTCCCCCTATCCCGACGAGAACGGCGCCTACACCAAGTCGCTCGGCAAGATCAACGAGATCGGCGCCCTCTACTGCGCCCTCGCGGGGCTCATGAACATCATCGCCGTCATCGACGCCGGGTGGCGCCCCGACAAACGCGTCCGCGTCATCCGAGCCCCCGCCGCCCCCGCCGCCCCCGGCGCCCCCGGGAGCGCCCCCACTCCTTCCCCGGAGGCCGCGTGATGCTGACCAGCACCCTCGCGTGGACGCCCTTCCTCGACCCGCTCCCGGCGCATTCGTGGTGGCTCCTGCTCATCGTGCCCCTCGTGTTCGGGGTGTCGTTCGCGTACAAGGCCGTCCGCGTCCCCGAACTCGCCGACCTCCCCCGCGCCACCGCCGTCATGTTCGCGCAGGTCCTGGGCGGCATCATCCTCGTCGCCATCGGCATGTACCTGGTCATCGAGTGGCTCATGCCGATGTACGGGTGATCACACATACCGCCCCACCCGCTCCTCGCGCAGCATGTCCAAGTTCTGCACCAAATACCTGAGCGCGTCCACCGCGTGGTCCGAACCGTCCTTCACCGGCTCGGCGCTCGCGGGCCTGTCGCTCCGGTAGTGGTGCCGCTCCAGCGATTCGATCAACTTCACGCACCGCGTGTGAATGAACAGCGTGGGCGAGCCCGTCGCGGGGGCGAGTCGCGCGCGGACCAGCCGCAGCCCCGCCTCAACCGACGCACGCCGATCGCGCACAACCAGCCCGCGCTTGCGCAGCAGCGCCACATCGCTCGCGCCGGTCTGCAATGACCGCTGATTCCCAGCGGGATCAACACCGATCCACGCCGGGCGCGGCCAGCGCGAAGCCAGCAGCGCATCGACATGCGCATCCAGCGTCGCCGCGTTCTCGATTCGCTCATCCACCACGCGCAGCACGCCGCCCGCATCAACGGCCGCGAACAGGATCGCCGTCGGCGCGCGAAACCCGAAGTCCATCCCGCACACCCACGCCAGCGACGGATCAAACCCGCGCTCATCGCTCTGCCGCGCGATGATCCCCGCCTCGGCCAGCGGCCCATCCCCCACCGACGCGGTCCTCGGCATCTCGCGCACCGGCTCCACCATCTCGGGCCATTCGTGCCCGAACACATGCGTCGCGCGCGCGAACTCCGGGAACACCAGATCGTCGCGCCGCGGCGTCTCACACAGCATCTCACTCCGCCAGCCCTGCGCGTCGCTCCGGCGCTTCATCGCCAGCGCATCCTCGATCGCGATATGCCCCCTCGCACGCTTGGCGCGCCCGTCACACTCGGGGAGCAACTCGCACGGGCCGCACTCGCGCTCCGGAGCGCACCGGGCCAGCACATCGACCATCCCCCACCGGAACACCCGCCGCGCAGGATCGCTCGTCAGATCAGCCATCAAACCGTGCGCGCGATGCATCGTGGACATCGCCTCGACGCGCCCGCGCACCAGCGTGCCGCCGCACACCTCGATCCTCGCCACGAGTTGCGCCGCCCGCCACACCTCTGGGTCGAACAACTCGACCTCGTCGCACCGCAGCACCTGCGGCCGGCACCCGCGCACGCTCGTCTCACTCTGCCCGAGGATCTCCGCGAGCGATCCGTTGCGCAGCCGCACACGCCGCTGGGTCATCGCGCCGTCAAGCAGCCGCGCGAGTTCCGGACGCTCGAAGAACCGGCGCAGGTGCTCGTGCATCCGCCGAGATTGCTCCGCCGACCCGCCCAGGATGCGCACCTCCACGCCCGGCTTGAACAGCAGGTCGAGCAGCGTCGCGACGGCGCCGTAGAAGGTCTTCCCGCCCCCGCGGCACGCCCACACCACACAATCAGCAGGAACGCCCGTGACACGGTCCTCAAAGAACGCGTGGCGCAGATAGTCGAACGGGGCCGACGCGCCCTCCAGCAACGCCTCGCGCGGGACATCGACATCCAGCGCGAGGCGCAGCCATTCGTGCAACTGATTCGCCGTGCACGGCCGCACGCCGAGCAGGTGCGCACGCTCCGCTCGCGTCAGCACGATCGGGACGCCGCTCATCGGTCGCCCTCCTCGTCACGATCGCGCGAGATCTCGCCCAGCCGCTCCAGCATCGAGCGCACCGACGCCGCGGCCCCTTCGTCGATCGGACCATCTTCGTCATCACCGCGCTCCTCGGGCGTGGTTGGCGCACTCGGCGTCTTGAGCAGATCAACGCACGCGCGGCGGCGGGTCTCGTCCGATCCCGCCGAACGCGCAAGCGTGAGCAGAAGCGAAGTCGCGTCCGCCCTCGCCCGCGCGAGCAGCACCCCGGCCCGCGCCTCGGCCAGGCGGCGGAGCGACACGATCGAGCGGTTCGTCTCCGGCTCGCTGGTTCGCCGCGCGAGTTCGTCCAGCGTCATCCCGTGCCGCCGCGCAAACGCGCTCAGTTCGCCGCGCTTCGCATACAAACCCTTCGCCAGCGCCTCGGGCGTGAGTTCCTTCGGCTCAGGTTTCACACGCGGCGCAGGAGCCGGCGCGGCGTGGTGCGTCCCGTTGAGTCGTTCAGGGCCGCTCATCGTGCGCCTCCCTTCGTCGCGTCGATGCGCAGCGCCTTGAGCAGGGCCGCGGCGCGGTCCTTGTCGCGCCGCTTGAGCGCGCGCAGCGCCGCCGTGCGCTGCGCCGAGGTCAGGAAGAAGGTCAGCGCATGGGGCAGATCACCCCGCGCGCACGCGTTCGTCGGTTTCATGTCTGTCACGGTCGGCTCCCTTTCGAGGAGTCCTCCCCGCCGTGAACACAGGAACATCACGCGGCCAACCGCCGCACATCGTCATCTCTCGTGCGTGTACCCCACGGGCCTGCACGCCACGAAGCGGCACGCGCGCATGAACAGTTCGTCCAACGGATCCATCGCGAACCGCCGGTGCGCACGCCCGGCGTTGGCCCACAGGCGCAGTTCGCGCTCGATGAACGCCGCGCTCGAACCGTCGATCGCGCGTGTCATCGCCAGCTTTCCCTGCGCGAGTCGCCACTCGTCCAGTCCGGCGTGCGAGAGCGCGTCGAGCAGCCGCGCGTCCGGCGGCCGGATCGGCAACTCATGCCTCGTCATGCCCGCGGCCTCGAGGAAGTTGCTCACACCCGGCATCACGCCCACGCCCTCGGTGCGCGCCGTCAACGGCTCGCGCAGGTACGCGCGAACCAGTTCCACCGCCACGCCCAGCCCGCGGAACCGCGGGTCGACGACCGCGCGAGAGAGCGTGCGCACCTCGTCGTTCAATCGCCGCGCGTTCGCCGATCGGTCGCGCGTCGAATACCGGCCCGGCCAGGCGACCTCGCGCACGGCGGAGTTCAGCGTCGGGTACGACACCACCAGCACGCCGACCGCCGAACCGTCGTGGCCGACGCGCTGCGGATCGCGCAGCCGCGCCACGAGCACGAACGCCGGACGCGCTGGACGGGCCTTGCGGTAGTGCGTCGAGGCCAGCGCCGCGTAGTCGCGCATCGTCCCGCGCTCGACGACAATCTGCGGCGTGTTCTCTTCGCCCTTCGCACACTTCTCCACGCGGACACCGTTGCTCTGCACGCGGACCAACTCGTCGGGCCTCAGCGCATCGACCAGCCGCGGATCAGCGCTCGCGCACAGCACGCGCAGGTCCGACGACCGCTCCACCGCCCGACGCAGGGTCGCGCACGCCGCCAGCGCCGAACCGGGATCGAGCGCCGCGCAGCACTCGTCAACGATCAACGCCGCCGGTCCTTCCGCCTTCGCGAGCATCTCGAGCGCCACCGCCAGCCGCAATCGCCACCGCTGACCGTCGCTCAGTTCGCTCGGCCTGCGCAGGAAGCAGTCCGCCTGGCCCAGCCCGATCCGCGCCAGCGCGCGCAGCGCCTCGTCCACCGATCCGCCCACCAGATCGACGCTGGGCCGTTCGCGCAGACGAACCTCCTCCAGCCGCACCACGCGCACGCCGCGCTCGGTGAGCGCCCGCGCTGTCTCGCGAAGGAGCGTGCTCTTCCCCGCGCCGCTCGGACCCGTGAACAGCGTGATCCCCGCCGGCGTCGCCGCGATCCGCACCGCCTTGCGCGAGGGATCGGTCTGCGCATGCTCGTCGATCAGCAGCCCGAACCGGGTCGCCGCCTCGCACGAGCGCCGCGTCGGCGCACCAGCGCGAACCTTCGGCCACGCGATCTCCATCGTGCCAACGCCGCTCATCGTGCGCCCTCCGCGTCCACCAGAGCGCGCACCAGGTCCATCTGCCGGCGCACCTCGTGGAGCGTCATCCTCAGATGCCGCGCCGCCTCGCGCATCGTGCGCCCTTGCAGCACGCACGCCGTCGCCACCAACCTCCTCGCACGCGGCCAGGCGTCGCGATGCCCCGCCACCACCTCGAACTCGCGCGACATCACGCGCTCCGCGAGTTTGCGCACCCGGCGCCGAACGCCTCGCGCCGTCTCGCCGCGCAGCCGCGCCACGCGCTCCGAGTCCATGCCCTCGCCGAAGACCGCGCACACCAGCGCGCGGTCATCGGGCAGGAGGAACTCCGCGCGGGCCACGATGACCTCGCCCAGTTCACGCGTCTCCTTCCGCCGCAGGTCGATCGCCACCGCCCGCCGGCGCGCCCCCGCTCCGCTTGCCCGGGACGCCACCCTGGGCGGCTCCGACGGCGCCGCAGACCATGCACCGGTCTCCCGCGCTTTCTCCGAAACCGCCCCCACGGCCTTGCGGCGGGCCTTTCCAAGCCCGTTCGACACAGATTCGTGCGAACCACGCTCCGTTTCACACACCGAGTTGTTTACATTTGAGTAAACCATCATGACAAGAGTTGTAGCGTGTGTACAATGACTTGCAAGGTCTTTGTACGGTATCACCCCAAGACGGCGCACAAGGGCGGGCGATGCAGGCGATATCCACCATCCTCAGAACGCGGCGGCGGGAACTCGGGCTCACGCTCCAGCAACTCGCCGACGCCGCGGACTGCACCAAGTCCTACCTCTCGCAGATCGAAACGGGCTACCGCGCCCCGCCGCGCTCGCGCGACCTGCTCGAACGGCTCGAAGGCGCGCTCCGCCTCACGCCCGGCTCGCTGACCAACCACGCGGCGATCCTCGCGCTCCCCGAACCCCTGCGCGACGAAATGCAGGGCCTGCGCGCCCAGCGCGCACGAACCGAGCAACTCTCCTCGCGCCTGCGCGAGCGCTCCCTCGACGATCTCTACGCGTCAGGAGAACTCGCCTCGCTCGTCGAGGGGCTCGCGCCCGGCGACGCCCGCGCGAAGCGCAACGCCGTCCCCGTCTCCCTCGCCGTGCAGGTCCCGCTCATCAACCGCGTCGCCGCCGGGTATCCCACGGAGTTCACCGACCTCGCGTACCCCGCGCGCGTCGCCGACGAATACATCTCCGTCCCCGACCTCATGGACCCCGACGCCTTCGCCGCCCGCGTCGTGGGCGAGTCCATGCTCCCCGAATACAAGGAAGGCGACATCGTCGTCTTCTCCCCCGAGCGCACGCCCGTCGACGGCGACGACTGCTTCGCGCGCCTCGAACGCGACAACGAAACAACATTCAAGCGCGTCTACTTCGAGACCCCGACCCCGGGCGACGAACGCATCCGCCTCCAGCCGCTCAACCCCGCGTTCCCCGCGCGAACCCTCCCCCGCGAGGACATCGCCGGGCTCTACGCCGCCGTCAGCGTGATCAGGCCCGTGGGGCGGGGCCGGTGACAAAAAACAGGAAAAACCCATCCCTTTCCTGACAGCCTCGGTATCTTGGTATTCGACGGGCCAACGATCGCCGCCGCCCCCGCTCGCACCGGGCTTCCGAAGGGGTCTTCCGATGTTCCGAACAACTCTCGCCGCGCTCACCCTCGCCGCGCTCTCTTCCGCCACCCTCGCGCAGGGCGTCTGGCCCGACGACCCGTGGACCGACCTCCGCGTCGTCTCCGTCACTTCGTCCTATGACAACGGACGCACCGTCATCCTCGACGGCGATGTCCTCTACTCCTTCGGCGCACGAAACCGCACCCCGGGCGACGACGACACCGACGGCTTCCTCCAGATCTTCGACCGCACCACGGGCGGCTGGGTCGCCCGCCCGCGCATGTTCAACCCCGGCGGCCACGCGTCCAGACACTTCGGCCTCGCCGCCGATCTCCGCAACGGTGTCATCGCGGTCGGTTCACCCGACGACCAGATCAGCGAAGTCGAAGGCAAGTATTTCCCCCCGCCGTTCCACTACGGATATGTCCGCCTCATGCGCCTCGCGCCCGACGGCCAGTCGTGGGCGCCCGGACCAATCATCGTCAACACCCAGCCCGGCCGGCCCTTCTTCGGCGGCGCGGTGAAGTTCCTCGCCGACGACCTCCTCGCCGTCGGCTCCCCGCGCGAAGACATCAACGGCGTCGACGCCGCCGGCGCGGTCCACATCTACCGCTTCGACGGCGCCGAGTGGGTTCATCACCAGCGCCTGACTGTCGATCCCAACGAAGGCCCCGTCTTCGGCTGGCAGATGGAGTTCACCAGCGGCGATCTCCTCATCTCCTCGAGCGGTGGATCGGACTTCAACACCGCCGTGTATGTTTTCCGCGAGAACGCCCAGGGCGAATGGACCCAGACCCAGCGCATCCCGTGGACCGACGCCGATCCCGCCGCGCGATTCGACGCTTACAACGATGTGATGGTCCTCGGCGCGCCGCGGGCCAAGACCCCGCTCGGCCACACGGGCGAAGCGCGCGTCTACCGCCGCATCAATAGCGTCTGGACCCACGAAGCAACGATCCTGCCCGAAGCCATCGACTTTGACCCACGCGGCTCGTCGTTCGGAAACAATGTCGCCGCCCACGACGGCATGATGGCGATCTCCACCCTCAATCCGCCCGGCGCCTTGCAGGTCTTCGAGCGTGTCAACGACGCGTGGACTTTCGTCACGCAGACACGCCCCTCCGACACCACCGTCGCATTCGGACATGCGATCGATCTCGATGATGGCCGCGTCGCGATCGGTGATCCCGGCGCAAGACTCTTCGGCCCCCGCTCAGGAGGCGTCTTCCTGTTCACGCGCGACGCCGAGTGCTTCCGCGACCTCCGCGGCGACGCCAACAACGACGGCATCACCAACTTCGAGGACCTCAACCTCATCCTCTCGCAATACGGCCAGAAAGGCGAAGACCTCGAAGGCGATATCAACAACGACGGCGCCGTCGAGTTCTTCGACCTCAATGTCGTCCTCGTGCTCTTCGGATCCCCCTGCCTCCCCCCCAACTGAGCGCGGCCCGGGCCCCTGCCCAACCCCCCAGACGCCTCGACTTTCGCTCCTCGCGGCCGGCCGGCTTTCCGCTTTCGCCCTCTCCCTGCGCTTCAACATGCTGGAGAACCGCCACGCCGCATTCCGCGGCCTGGCCAACACGAGGAGAGCCCCTTTGTTCCGATCAACAACCGTTCGTGCGATCGCCGCGCTCGCCTGCCTTGGCCCCGCAGCCCTCGCCGCCCCGCCCGGGCCGGGAGTCGCGGCGCCCGAGGTCTACGACCTCGAAGTCAACGACACCTTCGAGCAGCGCTCCATGCTCACCGGGAGCGACGCCTGCAAGTGGAGCACGACCATCGACGGGCGCCTGGGCGACTACAACGCCCTCCAGCCCGACACCGACCTCTGCGTCATCACCTTCGAGTTCTGCACCTCCAACGACGACGGCGGGCCCTACGCGCCGTGGGGTGGCTCGGCCCTCACATTCCTGCGCCCCGGGATCGGATCGCCCGGCAACTGGTTCCCCATCCCCATCCGCGTCGCGGGCAAGGGCTTCTACTCGCGATTCACCGGCGCCCACAGCGAGCGCGGCCCCGTCGAGGTCTACATCCGCTTCTACGACACCGCAGGCGCGTTCATCAGCCAGGAAGTCCGCCGAGGCGTCCTCCAGGGAACCAACGACGAACTTCTCTGGAATGTCCCCGTCCCCGGGAACACCTTCGACTTTGATGTCGCTGTCAATCCCCTCGCGTCCGAGAACGGCGATGTCGACTTCTACGAAATCACCAACCTGCGGCCGAATGTCGATTACAGCGTCCGCGTCGTGAGCGGCGTGCACGACCGGGAGCCGTTCTTCGACGCCCCGCGCCCGCTCGACACCGTCCTCGGCCAGTTCTCATCCTCGGGAACACTCCTCGCCGCCAACGACGACATCTGCAACTCCGTCGGCTGCGGCGCGTGGAATCCTCGTTCCTCTCTCGTCATGCAATCCGACTCCAACGGACGAATCCGATTCGCCCTCACCGGCTTCGACGACTTCAATTTCAACGGCATCCGCGATTCCACGACGGGCTTCGCACGCGACGCCGCCCACGCCGAGACGGGCCAGTACAGCATCCGCATCGAGCATGTCTGCGCCCTTGGATGCGTGGACAACAACGGCGACTGCATCGTCAACTTCGCCGACCTCAACGCAGTCCTTACCAGATTCGGCCAGTCCTGCCCGTAAGCCCGAGCACATCCCCCCGCTTCACCACGCCCCGCCCGCGCGGGGCGTTTTCATTCCTCATGAAGCCCCAGCCGCCCCCCTGAACACCCCGGCGGTTGGGGCCGTATCATCCCACTGAGTCACGGCCCCTCGGCCGCTTCCACCGCACCCCCCACCGCGACCTCCGAACCACGGAATCACGGAGCCCACCGCCATGGCCAAGATGTTCTACTCCGTCGAAGAGGCGGCAAAGCGCCTCCACAAGACCGAGGACGAAGTCCGCGAACTCGCCTCCAGCGGCCAACTCCAGGAGTTCCGCGACGGCCAGAACCTCGTCTTCAAGGTCGAGCAGGTCGATCTCCTCGCACCCGACGAGGATTTCGACGACGGCGCGCTCTCCCTCGAGCCCGATTCCCCCTCCGACTCCGGGCTCGGCCTCGACCTCGCCGACGACTCCACATCGGGCGGCGGATTCGGCGGATCCCTCTCCCTCAACGACGACTCCGGCACGGGCGACCTCGGACTCGATCTGGGCGACGAGCCAGCCGGCTCGCCTTCGTCCAAGGCCGACTCCGCCGGTCGCTCGGGCATCTCCGTCTTCGATGTCGATGACCTCGACACCGCCGACCCCTCCGCCGTCACCCAGGTGAACGATCAGGGCGGCTTCGGCGCCCTCCTCGACGACTCCGCCGCCATGGAGACCATCGGGTCCGGCTCGGGCCTCATGGACCTCACGCGCGAGAAGGACGACACCTCCCTCGGCGCCAACCTGATGGACGACATCTACGCGGGCGAGGAACACGCCAACAGCGAGACCATCGGCGCCTCCGGCCTCTTCGAAGCCACCGGCGCATCCTCCGACGAGCCGCTCACCGCCGCAGCCGGCATCGGCGGCGCCTCCGCCGGCCCCGCCATGATCGCCGCCGAGGCCTACGACGGCCCCAGCTCCGGACTCGTGGGCGGCCTCGCGCTCGCCACCACGCTCGTCCTCGCCCTCGCGCTCGTCGTCTCGGTCATGGGCATCCTCGGTTCGACCGCGATCATCAACCCGCTCGCCGACAAGTTCATGATCGTCGTCGGCGCCCTCGCCGGCGTCGCCGTGATCTTCGCCGTCGTCGGATGGCTCCTGGGCAAACGCGGCTGATCCCGAGAAAACCCGAGTGACCGACACACACCAGCGCACCGCGCTCATCACCGGCGCCGCAGGATTCATCGGCTCGCATGTCGCGCAGGCTCTCCTCGCGCGCGGCGACCGCGTCGTCGCCCTCGACAACCTCGACGCCTTCTACCCAGAGCCACTCAAACGCGCCAACCTCGACGAGATCGCGCGCGGCCCCAACGCCGACAACTTCACCTTCGTGAAGGGCGACATCCGCGAGGCCGACGCCGTCAACCAACTCTTCGCGCAGCAGCGACCCTCCGTCGTCGTCCACCTCGCCGCCCGCGCGGGCGTCCGACCATCCATCATGCAGCCCGCGCTCTATTCCGATGTGAACCTGCGCGGCACGACCAACCTCTTCGAGGCCGCACGCACGCACGCCGTCGAGAAGTTCGTCATGGCATCGTCATCCTCGGTCTACGGCAACAACGAGAAGACACCCTTCTCCGAGACCGACGATGTCAACGGGCCCATCTCGCCCTACGCCGCAACCAAACGCGCCTGCGAACTCATGGCGCACACCTTCCACCACCTCTACGGCACGCCCGTCGCCTCCCTGCGCTTCTTCACCGTCTTCGGCCCGCGCCAGCGCCCCGACCTGGCCATCATGAAGTTCATGCGCATGATCGCGCAGGGCGACGCCATCCCCGTCTTCGGCGACGGCTCCATGGCCCGCGACTTCACCTTCATCGACGACATCGTGCGCGGCGTCCTCGCCTCCATCGACCGCATCGACGAGCACGGCTACCGCGTCTGGAACCTCGGCTCCGATCGGCCCGTCCGTCTCGACGCCATGATCGACGCCATCGGCAAGACCGTCGGCAAGGCGCCCGTCATCGACCGCAAGCCCGTGCAGCCCGGCGATGTCGATCGCACTTGGGCCGACCTCACGCGCGTCAAGGCCGAACTCGACTACACGACGCCGACCTCGTTCGAAGACGGCCTCGCGCAGCAGTGGAACTGGCTCAAGCCGCGCCTCTGACTCCGCACCCTCTCCCCTTGGGAGAGAGTGGTTCGCCGCAGGCGAACCGGGTGAGGGCCGATCCGACTCCAACTCCAGCGCCACCACACAGGCGACGCGCCGTATAGCGCTCTTGCCATTGCCCATTGCCCATTGCCCCTCTTCCCCATTGCCTATTGCCTATTGCCCGTCACCCATCGCCGCAAGCCGCTCCCGCACCTTCCAGAAATCGCGCGGCTTCCCCCACATTTCGCAGTACGCCTCGCTGTCGTCAACGACGCGCTCCAGCGCCCACTTCCTCGTCGCGTCGTCCCACTCCGGCTTGCGCTCGACCTTCTTCTTGAACACGCCGCGCACCGCGCCGCGCACGCCGCTCGGCGCAAGATCGCGCAGCGCCGCAAACCCGGGAACACGCCGGATCGCACGCGTCAGAGCCGTGTCCACCCGCGCGCCCTCCGAAGTGTTCATCCGCTCGCCGTCGTACCGAAGCGAGGCATCGGGATCGACGCCAAGAAACTCGAAGCACCGCCGCGCGACCGCGTCGGGGTCGCGCTGGAAGTCCTCGAAGAACAGCCCAAGCACACGCTCGCGCGGGTACCGCTCCAGATACATCGACACCTGCGTGTGGTACAGCGTGTTGTCGATGTACCAAGGTGCCTCGCGCACCGCCCGATTCAGCGGCCGCGTCTCACGCCCCCCCCGCCCGGCAAGGTGCAGGTAGTGCGACACGATCCGCGCCAGCGGCTCACGCGCGATGTAGATCAGTTTCGCGTCGGGGAGTTGCGCGTGCACACGCGGCAGCGCGTCGGGATAGATCGTCGGCTGGGTGTAGGTCGTGCTCCCCTCGCCGATCGCCGTCGCGTCTCCCGCGCCGGCGAACAGCGACTCGTACCACCCCAGGCCCCTCGCGAAGATCTCGTCGTGCGAGAAGAAGTACGGCTCCTTCGGATCGCACATGAACACATCCGGGTGCCGTCCCAGCACCGCGCACACGCTCGAGGTCGCGCACTTCTGTGCGCCGATCACGAGGTAGTTCGGGAGCGTCATCGCTCGCCGCCCTCGGCCAGACCGATCAGGCGATCGATCAGCCCGTTGAAGTTCACATCGGGGTTGAAGTCACGCTCCACCCGCGCACGCCCGTTGCGCCCCAGCCGCTCGCGCAGCGCCGGATCGTCGATCAGCCGCTCGATCGCGCTCGCCAGCGCATCATCGTCCCCGGGCGGCACGATCAGCCCCGTCTCGTTGTCCACTGCGACCTCGGGCACCGCGCCCACCGCCGTCGTCACCACGGGCAGCCCCACGCTCGACGCCTCCAGCACGCTCCATGGCAACTGATCGACCTTCGTGGGCATCACGAAGATGTCCATCGAAGGGAGCAACTCGTTCATCAGTTTCTCGCGCGGCACGACATCATGCCAAACCACATTCCGCGCGCTCGCGTCCTTCGGCGCCGCCTGCGAGAACACATGCAGTTCGCACCGGTCCGCCAGCCGCTGCTGGTGCACACGCACGACCTGCGGCCCGCCCTTGCGCTCCCACGCGTTGCCCACGAAGACCAGCCGCACCTTCTCACCCCTGGGCGTCATCGGCCGGTCCAGCCGGCTCGCGCTCGGCGCCTTGAACGAACTCCGCGCCACATGGATCTTCGAATCCGGCAGCCCGTAGTCCTTTCTGAGCGACCCCGTGCACCACGCGTTGCGCGTCACGATGAGGTCCGCCGCGTTGAACATGCGGCGCTCCTCGCGCACGAACGGCGCGCGCGCGGCGTTCGAGAACCCGAACACATCCACATCCTGCCGGGCCGTCCCGTCCACATTGATCGCGATCTTCATCGACGGACAACGCCGGCGCACATCCAGCGTCCACAGCGCGTTGCCCTGCGTGATCACATGCATCACATCGAAACGCTCGCAGACATCGAGCGCGCCGAACATCCACGAGCGGATCAGCGGCCGCGTCAGCCACAGGTGCCGGATCGAGTGGAAGTCCCACCCGCGCGTCGGGAAGGGCGCCGACTTCGCCAGCGCCTTCACCCAGAGCGGCGGGTGCAGTTCCACATGCACCGCGTCGATGTCCTCGCGGACCGCCGTGTACTCCCGCAGCATCCGATAGTAGTTGCCGAAGCCCAGGAACACGCTGCTCAAGAAAAGCGCCCGCACCGGTCCCTCACGCGTGCGCGGCGGGAGCCGGTCGGGCGCAATGTCGTCGAGATTTCGTGAGACGACTCGGTTCACAGGGGGCGGATGGTAGCGGACCCGTCGCGGCCCGTGGGCCGCGGATCAGTCCCGCGCCCGGCGCTGCTCGGCCGGGACCGGAGCGCCGCCGGCGGCCTCGCCGAAGAGACCCACAAGACGCGAGCCCAACTGGCCATCCAGCGCGCTTTCGAGCGCACGCTGCTGCTGCCGGCTGTTCACATTGTCCCAGAGGATCAGGCCCTCGGCGCCGAGTTCCAGCGGATACGCGAAGGACATCTCGAAATCCAGCTCGCTGAGCGGCTGCCCGCCGCGCAGCGGGTTCTGCGGCTTGTACAGGCGCCACACGAAGGGCACGATCGGGCGCCCGTCCGCGATGTCCCGCGCCGCGTCCATCTTGGATCGCACGCGATCACGCGCCTCCTGCATCGAAACGGTGCCGCGCGTGCGCGACCAGTTCCGCTCCGTCACCATGCGCTGGTAGATGCTCGGGAAGAACCCGTCCACCTCGTCCCAGAGCCAGTCCATGCCTTCTTCGAGCCCGGTGTCATCGTCGTGATCGCCCAGATAGCCGTAGAACCCCCACACGGCGTCGGGACGGACACGCTTCGCCTCCGTGAGCGTCTCGAGAAGAAACTCGCGGGCGGCGTCGTTCCATTCCTGGGCCGCGCGGGCCTCGACCTGCGCAGCGCTCAGACCCGGGTTGCGCAAACGCACACGACGGCGCGAGGCCTCGCGATACTCGTCGCCGAGTTTCGGGCTCGCCCAGTCCGGCTTCCACGCTTCGAAGTCAATCACCGCGTAGCCGTCGAAGTTCGGGTCGGGGAGCGCCCTCTCGATATCGCGGCGCACGCGCGAGAGATGGTCCGCCATATCAACATTCTGAGGGATGCCGCCGTTCGCCTCGCGACCGTTCACGATCCGGGGATACCGGCCGAACTGGTGCTCGAGGAAGACCGCCACGCGCCCGGGGATCACCACCGAGCCCGAGTAGTTCACATCGTCCGCGAACCTGCCCGTCACGCCCGCGTAGATCCGCGGCCCGTCAGACATCATCCCCGCGGGAGTCGCCTGACTCTGCGACGAATGCTCGCCGTCGCAATCGCCCAGCGGACACGCCGAAGCGCACGAGAGAAGCCCCGCCGCCGTGAGCGACGCGACCGAGAATGCCGCAGCGAAGGTCTTGGATGTGGCCACGATCGCCTCCTTCCAGCGTCCGCAAACCCGGGGGCGGGCACGATGCCCTCGCTTGCCGCGGGCGGACCGTGAGCTTCTTCGTCGCATGCTACGAACTCCATCACCCCGTGCGTTCGGACCGATTCAATGGTTCACCGGTCGCCACGGTCGTTCCGAACCCGACGGTACGATCGACATCTCATTCATCATCATGACTTGACAGCCCCTTGAACGCCACGCCACCATCCCAGACCCCGAACCGATCCCGCACGAAACGCTGGGCGGCGCGGCTGCTGATTCTGGGGCTCGCGGCGCCGCTCGTCCCGCTTCTCGCCGCCTGGACCCCGGCGTCCATCCGCCCCTACCGAGTCGATCTCGTCTCCCACTTCGTCCCTCACGCCCTCGCCGCGTGCGTCGCGCTCCTCGCTCTGGCCGCGGCCTTCCGCCTCCGAAAGACCTCCGCGGCCTGCGCGGTATGCGCCGCCGCCGCGCTCCTCACCATCCTTCTTGCCTATCGGCCCGTCACCCTCACGAACGCGCCGCCCGGCGCCCAGCGTCTCCGCGTCGTCGAGTTCAACGCGCTCAATGTCGCCTCAGCCAACGACGACGCCTTCCTCGCCTGGCTCCTCGATCAGAACGCCGACCTCATCGCGCTCGTCGATGCTCCCCCGTCGCTCATCCAGCGATCCGAGGAGATCCGGTCGCGATACCCCTATCAGGTCTCGCCCCAGCGCGGCTGGCACTGGCCCATCGTGCTCCTCAGCCGATACCCGTTGCGCCCTGCCCCGCTCGCGCCGAACAGCAAGGAACTCTCCACCAGTTTCGTCGCGCGCCGGAGCGTCGTCGTCGCCCTCCCCAACGGCGCCGAGGCGCTCTTCACCGCATTCCATCCGTACTCGCCGCGCAACAAACCCGCGTGGATCCGCTCGCTCAACATCGTCGAGCGCGACGCCGAACTCCTGCGCAACGCGCGCGAACATTCGGGTATGCCCGTCATCATCGCGGGAGACTTCAACTCCACACCCACGGGACGCGTCTTCCGCACCTTCGCGCGGCGATCTGGACTGACCACCTCGCGCATCAAGCCCATCGGCACATGGCCCGCGTCGCGGCCGCGACCCCTGGGCGTCGCGATCGATCATGTCTTCACCTCCCCCGACATCGCCCACCTCGCGCGCAGGGTCGGCCCCTCGTTCCGCTCCGACCATCGCCCCATCGTCGTTGACCTCGCGGTCCCCGCGCCCGCTCAGTCGTCCGCGCCGCCCCCGCCGCCAGAGGCGCCGTCCGACTCCGCGGACTGAGCAGCGAACTTCTTCCCCTTCTTCCCGCCCTTCTTCATCTGGCCGATCGCCGCCCGAGGGCCCATCCGCACCAGATGGAACAGCCGCGAACGCTCGTCGGAGCGCAGCGCCACGAAGAGGAACGACGGCGCGTACACCACGCCCGCGGCCATCAGCACGCCCATCAGACTCTCGACCGACCACTCGTCCAGATACTCCATCGCGAGCAACAGCACGATCACCGACGGGATCGTCGAGAGCAGCGGCAGGATGTAGGTGTCAACGAAGACTCGCACCATCGACAGGTCGAACACCTTCTTGATGAGACGCGGGAAGATCCACCCGAAGCACCAGACCTGCGCGATCACCGTCGACCACACCACCCACATCGGGCCCGCGTTGAAGAACTGCAGCCCGACGAACGCCAGCGCGATCTTCAGCCCCGCCGCCGCCAGAAGCCACGGCGAGAACAGCCGGTTGTGGCCCATCCCGTACAGCACGCGCGTCGAGACCAGCATCGCCTGCGAGAACCACACGCTGGGCAGCAGGATCGCCGCGAACGACCACATCAGCGTGAGCGCGTGCTCGTAGCCCATCTCCTGCAATGCTTCCGACGCGCGCAGTTCCTTCCCGAGCCAGAGGTCCACGATGCGCGGCGCCAGCAGCACCACGCACATCGTGCAGAACACCGTCACCGACGAGGTCACCCGCATCCCCGCGAGCATGATCCGCTTGTTCAGCTCGTGCCGCCCCATCTCGTGGTGGTCGGCGACCATCGCCTCGAGCCCGAACGCGACATTGTTCCCCAGCATCTGGCCCATTCCCTGGAGCTTGGTCACCACCCCGAAAATCGCGTTGTACGCCAGCCCGAAATAGACATTCACGAACGGCTGATCGGTGATGTAGAACCCGACATTCGCCACCGCGTTCCCGAACGACCAGCCGCCCTCCCCCGTCAGCGCCTTCAGCGTCGCGCGGCTCACGAGCGACAGATGGAACCGCGCCTGGGGCATCGCCCGCGCGATGACCCCGGAACGCACGATGTGCTGACCCACCCTCAGACCGGCGCGCGAAACCGAGTACGACACCAGCGGGTTTGTCCCCGCCAGCGACGGCACGATCGGGAACACCCAGAACGCGATCACCGCCGCGATCAGATCCAGCGATCGCTCGATCGTGCGGCTGATGTTCTCCGACAGCACACGCTGGCTCGCGACATACAGGTTCAGCCACGGCGTGAAGAACAGGAAACTCGTGATGATCGCGGCCTCGCACCACATCGCGGTCACGGAGACCGAGGCGTACTCCTTCGGGATCTTGAATATCTCGACCACGAAGGTCGCCATCGTCCCCACCACGATGAACGCGAACAGCGCGGTGCACCCCGACAGAACAACCGCGTTCGAGAACACCCGCGTCACGCGGGCGTCGTCCTTGGTCGCCAGCGCCCCGGCCACCTCGCGCGTCATCACCCTCGCCAGCGCGCCACGGAGCGGCGTGAGGAACCGCGTCATGAACGCGAACAGGAAGTGCAGCCCCGCGAGTTCCAGCCCCAGGTGCTCAAAGAGCAGCTTGGTCAGGAAGATCGTGACGAAGAATGTCGCACCGATGCGGCCCCACGACGAGCCCGCGAACAGCAGCAGCCGCGTCGAGGTCCGATGCCGGTGCCGACCGGGCGATCCGCCCCCTCCGCCGCTCCCGGGCGGGCCGTTCATCTGCTCTGGCTCACGATCACCCGTTCCCATGCGGCCCCGATGCTAGCGATCCGTGCCGGCGTCGCCATCGCTCCCGGTATACTCCGTCCGATTTCCCCGAACTTCTCTATCCTCGCGGCCGTTGTGACGATCTGGAACGGCAGAGACCTCGCGCGACCATGAACTCAATGCCCGAAATCAACCCGCTGCTTCTGCTGGCGTGCGCCATTCTCGGCGTGGGCGCCGGGGTCGTGCTGCTGATGTCCAAGCGGGCGGCGATGCTCCTCGTCGCCACCATGCTCTTCTTCGCCAGTATCGGCTTCTACGCCGACTCCTTCGGCTTCATCGCGAAAAACTTCCTCTGGCCCATCCCCCTCTACCGGGCCGAGATCTTCGCCGCCCTCGGGCTTCTCATGTACTCCTGGATCCTCGGCCATTGGGGCAAGATCCACATCTCCCACATCGCCCCTCAGATGGTCGTCATCGTCATGATGGCCTACTTCGCCGCCCTCATCCGAACGATGCACGGCGGGCCCGTCGAGGGCGGCACCTCCATCATCTTCGCCTCCCTGACCGTCGTGCCGCTCGCCCTCGCCCTCCCGGCGGCCCTCGACGACGAACGCCAGTGGATCACCATGCTCCGGCTGCTCGCCCTCATGAGCGCCGCATACCTCGCCGCGAGCCTCATGCAGCTCGTGATCAACCGGTCGATCCTCACTCGCCCCCCGGCCAACCGCTTCACCGGCCTCTCGGGCAACCCCCAGTATGTCGCCGTCACCTTCTCGGTCTACGCCGTCGTCACCGCGTGGCTTCTCCTCTTCGACCCCAAGAGGCGATTCCGTCTCCTGTGGGCCGGGCTGCTCGGCGCGCAGTTGATCGTCCTCGCCTGGACCGGCTCGCGCACCGGCGCGGGCATGGCCGCCGTCGGCGCCTGCTTTGCCTTCTATCGCCGATTCGGCAAACTCGTCCTCATCGCCCCCTTCGCGCTCATCGCCGCCTACCTGTTCTACGACCTCTTCCTCGCAGGACAGGGCGTCGAACTCGTGACCTCACGCCTCGTCTCCACAGAGAACACCCGCGAGGGCGCCTGGCGCACCCAGTGGCAGCAGTTCATGGCCAGCCCGATCATCGGCGTCGGCGTTACCGAGACCGAGAGCGAGAACTCCTACCTCTACGCCATCTCCGCCTTCGGCATCGGCATGGGCATGCTCATCGGCGTCCTCATCCTCGTCAGCGGCGTCCTCTGCCTCAAACTCTTCGCCCGCCGCCATCTCCTGCCGCCCCACCTGCGCTCGCTCGCCGATCTCACCATCGCCTACCACGCCCTCTACTTCGCGGGCGGCTTCTTCGAGGGCTACATGGTCGCCCGCGTCGGCACCCACATCATCTTCATGGCCATCTTCAGCGCCATCATGGCCCAGCTCATCCGCCGAACACAATTCGCGCCCTACACCGGCGTCGAGCCCGCGCTCTCGCACGAGCCAGATCAGGAATGGGAAGAGCACGCGGTTTACGGCGAGTACGGCCACGAGGGCTCGGCCCTCCCGCAGGCGTGAGTCATCCCGCCGTGGCGCGCTTCTCGGCCAGCGTCGGGCGCCGCTGAACCCACGAATCATCCGACTCGTAGCCCAGCGCGCGCAGCATGTCGCCGCACTTCGCTTCGAACGCTTCGGCCGCTTCGCGCGTGAAATGGTTCCGCCAGTCGCCCGAACCGCCCTTGCGCAGGAAGCTCTTGCGATCCTCCTGACCCATCGACCGCCCGGACTGCCGCGCGAACGAGTACTTGTCCACCGACATGCGCACCTTCTCGGCGTCGGGCTCATCCCCGAACATCGTCGTGAGCGCCTTCGCGAAGGTCCCCTCGCCGTCCGCCAGCAGATCCTCGTACTTCACAACCGCGAGCCGGTCCCGCGACGCGTTGATGTACGACCGCGCGTGCGCGCCCCAGTTCGCGCTTGTCGCGAACGGGCGCTCGAGTTGCCGGAGCACGAACGGCGTGAAGTTGTCCAGCACGCGGTCACGGTTCACCAGCCCCGGGAAGTTCCGGCGCTGACGCTTGTTCATCGCCGGGCGATCGCCTTCGGGCAGCCGCTTCGCCAGGAAGAAGTAGAGCGACACCATCGCGTCGCGCCCGTCGCGCACCCCGTACAGACACGGCGCAAACGAGGGACGAAGCGTCTGGTGGCCGTGGATCACCGCGGGCATCCCGACGGGCAGGATCGTCGAGCGGATCAGCGGCAACTGCGCGTAATCCGCCACGAGTTGGCTCATCCAGGTCGTCCCGCTCTTGGGATACCCCATCACATACACCAGCGGGACGGCGCCCGGGAAGTGCCTGCCCAGCCACAGCGTCGCGTGGTGAGAACCAGCGCGAAGCGTCCTGCTCTGTCGGAGTTTCGCGCCCCTGCTCATCCGCGCACCGCCTCGTCGTACAGCGCCGCGTACCGCCGCGCGATCGAATCCCCCTCGAACTCCGCCAGCGCCCATTCGCGGCCGCGCTCGCCTCGACCCTGCGCGTCGCCCTGAAGCATCTCGCGCATCGCGCGGGCCAGCCCGTCAACGCTCACCGGATCCACGATCGTCGCCGCGCCCGTCTGCTCGAGTTCCGGCCAGATGTCCACGCCCTTGGTCGTCACGACGGGCGTGCCCGCCGCCAGCGCCTCGATCAGCACGAAGCCGAAGTTCTCCTGGCTCGTGGGGAGCACGAACACGCGCGCCCATTCGAACAGCGACACCTTCGCATCGCCCGACACCATGCCCAGGAAATGCGATCGGTCGTTCATCGAGAAACGCTCGGCCACGCCCCGCAGTTCGCTCAGATACTCCCGCTCGCCCGGACCGACGATCGCGACCTCGCAATCGACGCCATCGCGGCGAAGGCGCGCGGCCGCCTCGATCACCAGATCGGGCCGCTTCTTCGGGTGCACGCGGCTCAGAAAAAGCACGACGGGCCGGCCCGTGTCGAGCGCCGGGAACGCGCGCTTCGCAACATCGACGCCCGGCAGGTCGCGGAACGCCGACAGATCGAACACCAGCGGCACGACCCGCACGCGCTCGTTCGAGTGCCAGCGCGACGATTGCGTCGCCTCGAACTCGGCCGTGCAATGCAGCGCCGCCGCCCGATTCAGCGTCTTGCGCCCGATGAGCGCGAGGTACGCCTTCTTCTTGGGCGCCTTCTGCGCCATCGACCACTCGTCGAGCATCCCGTGGAACGAGAGCACATACGGCAGGCCGTTGCGCCGGGCCATCCGCGCGAGCTGGTCGTTCATCGGCGCCCACATCGCGTGCAGGTGGAGCACACTCGCGCCCTCCAGCGCCTCGCCGATCTTCGCGACCTGCGCCTTGCTGAACAGCCCGGCGGGCAGCGCCGGCGCGTCGACACGCACACACTTCGGACACCCCGCCTCGCCGCGCTTCCACGCGTCGGGAACATCGGTGTCGTCGCAGGTGAGCAGCACCACATCAACGCCGGCGCGCGGCAACGCCTCGCACATGTCCAGCACCGCGCGGACGACGCCGCCGTCTTCCAGACGAATCCTGCTCAGGAAGTGCGCAACCACCATGCGTTGTCGACGCTTTCCGCGCTCGGACGGCGCTCAGTTCTTGCCGGTCGCCCAGCGGATCAGCACATCCGCGACCTCGGGACGCGAGAACTCCATCGGAGGACGCTCGCCGGCGGCCAGCATGTCGCGCACCTTCGTGCCCGACAGGAAGATCTGGTCGCCCTCGATCTTCGGGAAGGTCTTGCTCGAGACCATGCCCTGCGCCATCTTGCTGTAGGCGGCGTGCTCGAACTTGAGCGGGATGATCTTCAGATTGCCCATGTCAATGTCGTCGAAGATCTGCTGCGCGTCGTAGGTCCCGTAGTAGTTGCCAACGCCCGCGTGGTCGCGGCCAACGATGAAGTGCGTGCAGCCGTAGTTCTTGCGGATGATCGCGTGCAGAACGGCCTCGCGCGGGCCGGCGTAACGCATCGCAGCGGGCATCACGGAGAGCACGGTGCGCTCGGGCACAAAGTACTTCTCGATGAGCACCTGGTAGCACTCCATGCGCACATCCGCGGGGATGTCGCCCTGCTTGGTCTCGCCCACCAGCGGGTGGATCAGCAGGCCGTCGCAGATCTCGGTCGCGACCTTGCACAGGTACTCGTGCGCGCGGTGGATCGGGTTGCGCGTCTGGAACGCGGCCACGGTCTTCCAGCCGCGCTTCGCGAACTCGGCGCGCGTCTGGTGAGGGGTCAGGCGGAAGTCGAGGAACGCCTCGGGGCCCTTCGGATCGACGCAGGTCTCGATGACCTCGACGGGGCCGCCCAGGCAGGTGTCGCCTTCCTTCATGACCTGCGCGACGCCCGGGTGCGCCTCGTCCTCGGTGCGGAACACATTGGGGATCTCGAGTTTCTTGTCGTGCGCAAAGACCTCGTTCACGGTCATCACGGCCTGAAGCACCCCGTTCGGGGCGTACAGCGCGACGCGCGAGCCGGCCTTGGGCGCCTTGGCCTTGTCAACCGAGAGCAGGATCGGGATCGGCCACACATCGCCCGAAGCCAGCTTCATGTCCGTGCAGACGCTCTTGAAGTCCTTCTCGCCCATGAACCCGGTGAGCGGGCTGAACGCGCCGATGCCGATCATCTCGAGATCGCACGACTGCTTCGCGCTGAGGTCGATCCGGGGCAGCGAGGCCGCCTCCTTCTTGAGCGCCTCGAGCTTCGCGCCCGTCGCGACCTGATTGACAAGCGAATTCCCGTGCGCCTCGATTAGACCGTGCATGTGTCTCTCATCTCAACATAGACAGAAGCGAACCGCCCGCGAGATCCCGCGAGCCATGGAGCGGAGGGTAGGCGCAGTACTCTCCCGGACGCGCCGAAACCGGCCCTTCGACCGGCCGTTAGCGCCTCGGCGTGAACACATCCCACCGCGTCGCGCGTCCGAGAACGCTCCCCGAGGGCTTGACCGCCGCCTTGCCTTCGGGCCGCTCGAACCACCACCCAGGCAGCCGCCGCTCCAGCCCCGGGCCGATTCTGGGCCACTTCACCACCACCCGCCGCCCCGCCGCCAGGATCCCCAGCGCCAGCAACTCCCCCGCATCCTCGTCGTTTCCGACGACCTCCCGAAGATCGCGCATGTCCTTCTTCATGAGCGCACTCTTCGCGCGCGGCGGATGCATCGGGTCGATATACACCACATCCGGACGGGCCGATCCTTCGAGATCCGCCGTTTCGATCACCCGTTTCAGGGCGTCCCGCGCGTCCCCCTCCGTCAGCGTAAGCCCCTGAGGGGAACCCAGTTCCACTACCATCGCCCGCTGACGAGCCGCCACCTCGGGAACCCGCTCCAACGCCTCCACCACCATCCCTTTGCCCACCAACAGCAGCGCATCGCCCAGCAGCCCGCCGGTGCAATCCAGCACCGTGCGGCACCCTCGCCCGACCCCGCATGCGGCGAACAACGGCTGCGTCATCCCCGCGCCCCACGCCCGTCGGATTTCAGGAACGCCTCTGTGACCACGCCGATCCCGCTCCTCATCCATATCGGATACCACAAAACCGGCACCACCTGGCTCCAGCAGGTCATCTTCCGCGACGCCGATTGCGTCTTCTTCCGGCCCATATCCCGCGACGATCTGATCGACGCCTTCGTCCTTCCGGCGCCCATGTCCTTCGACCCAGCCGCCACCCGCCGTCGGTTCATCGACCGCATAGAACAGACCCGCGCACGCGGCGAGATACCCGTTCTCACCGCCGAACGCCTAAGCGGCAACCCGCACTCCGGAGGATACGACAGCGCGCTCCTCGCCGAACGCCTCCACCAGACCTTCCCCGAAGCCCACATCCTCGCCGTCGTCCGCGAGCAGGCCTCCATGGCGTTCTCGTCCTACGGCCAGTATGTCCGTGCGGGCGGCCCCCAATCCTTCAAACGCTACTTCCGCTCGCCCAAGATGGGACAGGCCCGCCTCCCCCGCTTCCGCTGGGAATACCTCGAATACGACCTGCTCATCGACCGCTATCAGCAACTCTTCGGCGCCGACCGCGTCCACGCCTTCGCCTTCGAGCAACTCAGGCAGGACCCCGCCGCATTCGCCAAGGCCATCATCGACTTCGCCGGCGCACGCCTCCCCGAGAAGTTCCCCGTCGATGGCCGCAACACAGGCATGTCGGGCGTCACCCTCGCCATCAAACGACAGGTCAACCGCTTCGTCGTCTACGACTCCAACAACCCCGGCGCAATCGTCGACTCCATCCGCCTCAACCGCTCGCTCGTCCACGGATTCGAAGGACTCGACCGGCTCGTTCCCGGGGCGCTGCGCAAGCGATCCAACGAGCGCCTCCGACGCTTCATCCGCGCTGAGATCGGCGACCGCTACCGCGCGAGCAACGCCCGGCTCCAGCAGCTCACCGGGCTCCCGCTCGATCAACTCGGCTACGACACGCAGGAAGCGGCCGCCGAACCGTCGCGATCCGCCGTCCAGATCATGTCAACGACTTGAGCGCCGCCGCCTTTTTCTTCGCCCAAAACGGCAGGAACTCGCGCATCGTAATCTGCGGCTCCGCGTTGCGATGCTCAAGTAACTCCGGATGGATCACATCCAGCATCCGAGTGTCCGTACGATCGGCGATCTCACCCATTCGTTTGTTCGACGCCAACGCCTCGGGCGACGAATAGAGGACCGCATTCTGGCGGTACCAGAACTTCACGCCAGCGTCGTCCCACACCACAGGACGAACCGCGTCAACCGCACGATACCCGTACTGCGCGAACTTCTCCGCCCAGTACGACTGCGGCTGCTCGTTCACATGACCAGTACCGCCCTGCAACGGCACCGCGGCCGAGAACAGAACCACCGGCGCCAACCCAGAGACCGTCTCGACGAACCGATCTGATGCCGATTCGGGCAGATGCTCCGCCACCTCCAGCGAGATCGCCAGGTCAAAACGCCGATCGAGTTTGGGCGGGTCTTGGAGATTCGCTGCCAGGAAGCGTTCTGCCTCGATCTGGAGCAAGTCACGAGGCACATAATCCCCATCGAGGCCCAGCACATCCTCGACTCCGGCGTCCCGGAACGCCGCAAGCCACGCACCCACACCGCATCCGACATCGACCACACTTTCAGGTGAGACTAGGTCCATTAACAGTCCGACCAAGCGTTGAGCGGAGCGGTCTGAGCCCTCTCTTTGGCCGGAAAAGAACCGCCTCGAATAGTCCGCCGATGTCCCGGGAGAGTCAGTCACTGCGGCCTCTTTTCTTCAGCGCGTCCCTCGTCCGTGTTCTTGAATACGGTACAAACTACACTGAAATGCAACAAGACCCCAGCAGCACTACACCATCCCAGCGCCTTGAACAGGTCGAACAGAGCCTGTTCTTCATCGTGGGATGCGGCCGATCGGGCACGACGCTCCTCCAGTCCGTGCTCATGTCGCACCCGGATGTCGCCATCCCGCCCGAGACGAAGTTCGCCGCGAAGTTCCCCGCGTACACGCCCGCACTGCGCAATCTCAGCCGCGAGGCGACTTTCCGCCGCGCGCTCGACACCGTCATCGACGACCAGCGCCGCAAGGGCATCGCCTTCGATGAGTCGCGTTTCCGCGAACTCGCCGCCGCCGCCCCCCGCACATGGGACGGGCTGCTCCTCGCCGTGCTCGCCGCGTTCGCCGACCACGAGGGGCGCCCGCGCGTCGGCGAGAAATCGCCCGCGCACACCCCGCTCGTCGGCCGCCTGTCCGAGTCCTTCCCCCACGCGAAGTTCATCCACCTGATCCGCGACCCGCGCGCCGTCATGCTCTCGCGCATCCGCGCCGGGTTCACCGCCGGCGCGCTCGGCGCCGAACTCCCCCGCTGGCGCGAGGCCGCCGACATGCACCGCGATCACGCCCAGCGCCTCGGCCCGTCGCGCTACCTCCTCCTGCGCTACGAGGACCTCGTCACCGACCTCGCGCCCACCGTGAAGTCGCTCTGCGATTTCCTCGACCTCGACATGCGCGACGAGATGCTCAACCCCCACAAGCGCGAGGCCAAGGGCTTCAATCCCCGCTCCAAGGACTGGATGCAGAACACGCTCAAGCCCGTGTTCACCGGCAGCATCGACAAGTGGCGCACCGAACTCACGCCCACGCAGATCGCGCTCGTCGAGCACGCGCTCCGCGACGAGATGGCCCGCATGGGCTACGAGCCGACCGGCGCCGTCACCTCCGCCCCCGACCTGCGCCTCGTGCTCAGCGCCGCCGTCGGAAAGACCGAATACACCCGCCGCAAAGCGCTGCGCGGCCTGCGCAAGATCACCGGTCGCAAGCCGCCCCCGCCGCCCATCGAAGAATGATCGCGCTCAGCGCCGGCGGCGCTTCCGCCGCGCCGTGAGCGCCGCGTCCATCACGCCCCCGACCGCGCCGCCGATCCGCGCGCTGCGGTTCTTGAACCGCTCCACCTCACGCGCGAAGCCCGGCCCCGCCGCACGCACGCGCTCCTCGAACAACTCCTTCGCCCGCGCATATAGCGCGGCGTCGAGTTCGTTCAACTCGCGCAGCCGCTCCATCGCCCCGCTCGACGCCTCACCCTCGTCGATGCCCTTCTTCTTCGTCACGTTCGAGGTGAACGAGAACCCGAACCGCCAGCCCAACTCGCGCAGGAGCAGCGCCGCGCTCTCGTCGTACCGCTCCACCAGCCCGGCGAGCAGGAAGTCGCGCTCCAGCCGCTCGATCGCCTTCTCCAGCATGTCGGGCGTGCACGACCCGATCGGCCGCGTGTCGAACTCGCCTCGCTCCCCCGCGAGGTAACGCACCTGCGCGTTGTCCACCACCCACACCGGATCGTGCGGCTCGCGGCGAAGAAACTCGTCCAGCGTCATCGCCGGATCGATCGCGCCCTTCGCCTTCAGAAACCTGAACACCGAGAGCGTGCGCTTGTTCGGCTCGCGGAGCATCGTGATGTACGCGCTGGGCGAAGGCAGCCGCTCGTGCACGCCGAAACCGCAATGCGCCTCGAAGAACCGCACCCGCCGCGCGTCACGCGCCGACAATCGCTCGATCGCGTCCAGACGCGGGCCCGTGTGCTCGATCTGGTAGAGGCCCAGCGCAACCTTCTCGCGCAGCATGTTCGCGGGCGGGCGCATCAGCAGCCCGATCTTCAGCATGCGGCTCAGCGTCGTGCCGGCGTTCTTCGGGATGTGCAGGTGGATCAGCACCGGCGCACGGGCCACGGTCGCGCTCCCCGTTGATTCAGCCCGCCGCCGCAGCGACGGCCGCGTCGAGTTCCGCCTCATCCGGCACGCTGTACCCGTGCGCGAGCATCTCCTCGCGCACGATCGGGAGGATCTTGCGGATCGTCCCCGCGTCCATCCGCTTCCATTTGGTCTGCCGGTGAGGATCAACCGTCGTGCGCACGAACTCGCGCGTCTCGGCCGGGAACTCCTCGCCGAAGAACCGCAGGATCTCGCCGAACCGCTCCTCGGGCTCGCTCACGAAGTCCTCGTACCGAACGCGCATAACGCGCTCGGGGGGCAGCAGCGCGAGATCGCGCTCGCATTGCCGCGCGCCCTCGACCCATTGCTTCGCGATCAGTTCTTCCACCGACATCCGCTCGCGATCCTCGTAGACGCCCGGGTACCGCACGCCCCACATCCCCGTGTGCTTGTCGCGCAGCACCTTCCGCTTCCACCACTCGCGGGCGAACTGCGCGAAGTACCGCGGCGCATGAATCTTCGGCGTCTCGACGAAACGCTCCCACGCCCGCGCGATCGTGATCGTCTTCTGCCAGAACAACTCTGACGAACTCACATTCGCCAGCGGCTCCCGGATCAGGTAGAGGAACTTCGACTCGGGGAAGACCTCCGCCACGAACGGCGTGCGCATGATGTTCGAAGGCGTCTTCTCCATCACCCTCTGGCCGCCGTGCGCCCGCTGGAACTGCAGGAACCGCTTGCGGATGTACGCCCTCACCCGCGGCGTGGCGTCGCTCGCGTCGTACCGGTCGTGCGCGCGGAACGGGTCGCCGTACACCCAGATCGTGCGCGGCTCGAACCAGCCCACAACGCCCGGGTGCGCGTCGAACAAACGCATCATCATCGTCGTGCCCGATCGGACATTCCCGAGCAGGATGATCGGGGGCTTCAACGAGTCACGCGCCACGGTCTTCCTCTCCCTCGCCCGTTTCCCAGCCCACGCGATCGCGCAGGGGCCGCGCCGGCTCGCCGCCGTACACCTTGCCGCCCTCGAGGTTCTTGAACACGCTCGCCCGCGCGCCCACAACCGCGCCCTTGCCGATCGTCACGCTCGGGCCCACGAACACGTCCGCCGCGATCCACACATCGTCCTCGATCGTGATCGGCGGCTTGAGCAACGGGAGATCGGCGCGCGTGTAGTCGTGGCTCCCCGCGCACAGGTGCGCGTACTGGCTCACGCTGACATTCTTCCCGATGCGCACCGGGCCCAGGCAATACAGCACCGCATAATCGCCCACCGACGAGTTCTCGCCGATCGACAGGTTCCACGGCTGCTCGACCTTCACCGTCGGGCGGATGCGCGTGTGCGCGCCGACCTTCGCGCCGAACATCCTCAGCCATGTCGCGCGGAAACCGTACCAGTTGTGGAAACTCATCCGCATCGTCGGCTGGCCGATCAGCATCCACAGCGCGCGGCGGACCTTCTCCCCGAACGAGTACGGGCTCGTCCGCCGCGAGAGCGGATCGACCTCCGCCCGCTGCTGGGGCGCATCAACAGGCGCGGTGTCCCGTGCAGAAGCCATCAGCGCAGCTCCCTGGGCTTGAGGGCCTTCGCCGGGTTGCCCGAGTGCACCCAGCCCGCCTCCAGCGACTTGTAGGTGCTCGATCGCGCGCCGAGCACGGCCAGTTTGCCGATGCGCACATTCGGGCCGACGAAGGTGTCAGCGCAGATCCACGCGTCCTCGCCGATCTCGATCGGCAGACGCAAGAGCGGGAAGCGGCGGTCCGTGTAGTCGTGCGTGCCCGCGCACAGGTGCGCGTACTGGCTGATGATCGTCCGCGCCCCGATCGTGATGTGCCCGAGCGAGTACAGGATCGCGTGATCGCCGATGGTCACATCGTCGCCGATGGTCACATGCCACGGGATCTCGATGTGCGCGCTGGGGCGGATGCGCACATCGCGGCCGATGCGCGCGCCGAACAGCCGGAGCCACGCGCCGCGGAACCCGTACCAGTTGTGGAACGACAGGCGGAACACCGGCTTCCCGAGGACCATCCACACCGCGCGGGCCAACTTCTCGCGCGTCGTCCACGGGCTGCTCTCTGGAGTCATCTGCCCGAGGTGCGTTCCCGGGTCGGGCGTCAACTGACGAGTCAGCAGCCGCGCGGGCTTCGGGATCGGCGCGCCGGATTTGCTCGCCGAGTAATGGTCGCTCGCCTTGCCCATGGGCGTCGCGTTGGCGCCCTCGGGGACGGCCAGCCCGCGCGCCGTGGGCGCCTCGATCATCGCCGAGTTCACCAGCGCGCCGCGGTTCTTCATCTCCTGCAACTTGATCGAGATGAAGAAGTCGTAGGTCGCCAGGAACAGGCAGAAGCGCAGGCCGGTGATCCCGTCGAGGAACCCCGCGCGCAGAAAATACATGTAGACAAACCGCCACACGCCCGCGAAGGGCAGGCGGGGCTGCACATGGTGCTTCAGGAAGCGGCGCAGCGCGATGCCTCGCTCCAATTCCTTCGCCCGGTCCCGCTTCGCGCGCACGCGCTCGCGCATCTGCTCACGCGCCTCGAGCGTCGAGTACCGGTTGTGCTTCGCGATGAAGTGCTCAAGACCCCGTCGGTCCTCGTGTCGCATCAGGTTGCGCAGACGCTTCGTCGCGCCGGAAACCACCATGTGCTCGTGGACATCGCGGTCCTCGTACCACGCGCGGCCGCGCTTGAAGAACCGCAGGTTGTAGCTCGGGAAATAGCCGCAATGCCGGATCGCCTTGCCCATGAAGTAGGTCAGGCGGTTCACATAGAACCCCGCCTCGCGCACATCGTCCGCGGGGCTCCGCGCGATCGAGAGCAACTCTTCGCGCAGCTCCGGGCTGATGCTCTCGTCGGCGTCCAGGATGAACACCCAGTCCGACTCGATCGGCAGGTTCTCCAGCGCCCAGTTCTTCTGTTTCGCGTACCCCAGCCAGGGCTGGGTCACCACCCGCGCGCCCAGCTCCTCCGCGATCTGCCGCGTGCGGTCCGTCGATTCGCTGTCCACCACCCACACCGAGTCCGCCCAGCCCACCACGCTGTTCAGCGCGTGCGCGAGGTTCAGTTCCTCGTTGAAGGTCGGGATCACGACCTCGATGTTCGCGCGCGTCCGCTTGCCATGCTCGGGCCGGCCCGACGCCGACGGCGCCGAGTCGCTCTCCGTCGCCACGGGCGCAGCGGGTGTCTCGACCGAACCGTCCTCGGGCCCGTGGATTGGCGCTCCGTTCTCGCTCACGACAACACCCCTTCCGCCCGCGCGCCCGCTCCGGCGCGCCGCGGCTTGTCGCCCACGACCTCGGCCAGCACTCGCTCGAACTGGGGCATCGTGCGCTCATCGCAATACGCACCGTCGAACGCTTCCCGGGCGCGGTCGCGCAGCGCCGCATGCTCGACCGTGTCGTGCATCATCTCGCGGACGGCGCGCACCACACGATCGACCTCGCCGATGCGCGCGCTCACGCCGCAGCCGAACCGCGCGATCGCGTCGTCCACATTGCTCTTCTCAGGCCCGACATACACCACCGGCAGCCCCATCGCGAGGTTCGAGTGCAGTTTGCTCGGGCTCATGACGCCCAGCGCCTCATCGCGAAGCGTGATCAGCGCGCAGTCGGCCCCGGCCATCAGCGCGGGGGTCTGCTCCTTGGCAACATACCCGTGCATCATCACATTGGAAAGCCCGCGCTTCTTCGCGCCCGCCTCGATCTCCGACCAGCGCGAACCGCCCCCCACGAACAGGAAGGTCGCCGGCTCGTCCTTCAACGCCTCGGCCGCGTCCAGCGCGGTCTCGAACTCGTGCCCGTACCCGGTGTTCCCCAGGTACAGCACCACGAACCGGTCGCGCAGGCCCAGTTTCTCGACGCCCTCCCACTCGCCGTGCTCGGCGCCCTTGGGGAAGAACGACGCCCGCTCCCAGTTCGGGATCACATCGACGGGCAGCGCCATCTCGCCCTTCTCGGGCTTCGGGCCGTACTGACTCATCAACAACTCGACCATCGCCGTATCGAGGCAGATCAGATGATCGAGGCGCCGGAACAACCGCCGGTTCATCCACCGCATGAAGCGGCTCGCGAACCCGCCCGTCTTCAGCACGCCCAGACGCTCGGCGGCGTCTGGATAACAATCCATGTTCCACAGCACGACCTTCACGCCCGGGTGCATCCACGAGTGGAGCACCCCCGCCCACGCGATGTACGGCGGCGTGGTCAGACTCACCACCACATCCTGCTTGGGCAAGGTGAGCAAGGTCCAGATCGCGCCCAGATAGAAGGTCGCGTAGTCCGCGCAGCGCTTGAGGATGGTGGCCTTGCCAAATCGCGGCGTCCAGATCCGGCGCACGCTCGGGTTGCCCTCGACCTGCGCCTTCGCGTCCGCATTGGACGCGGGCACATAGCCGCCCTTGCTCGCGACCACGGTGACCGTGTGGCCCCGCTCGGCGAGATGGTCCGCGAGCGACGCCGACAGGTGCGCCGTAGGGCTCACATCGGGCGTGTAGAACTGGTTAATGAGTGTGACGCGCATCGGGGCGCCGATTCCTTATGCGCGCTGCAGCGACGAGACGCCCTCGACCATCTCCTCGACGATCCGGTCGAGCGAGTAGGTCCAGTCCCAGTTGGGGTAGTGCTCTTTGAACTTGCGCATGTCGCTGTAGTAGCAGATGTGGTCGCCGATGCGGTTCGTCTCGCTGTAGGTCATGTTCGGACGCTTGCCCGAGACCTTCTCGATCATGTCCACGCACTCAAGCAGCGACGCCGCGTTGTTCTTCCCGCCGCCGAGGTTGTAGACCTCGCCCGGGCGCGGGTCCTGCGCGAAATTCCAGAACGCGTTGATCACATCGTACGAGTGGATCTGATCGCGCACCTGCTTGCCCTTGTACCCGAAGATGGTGTAATCGCCCTCGCGGAGCGCGACCATCACGAGGTAGTTCAGGAACCCGTGCAGTTCGACGCCCGAGTGGCTGGGGCCGGTCAGGCACCCGCCGCGGAACACGCCGGTCTTCAGTTTGATCGAGTCGTAGCGCCCGTACTCCTGGGCCATGATGTCGCCCGCGAGCTTGCTCGCCCCGAAGAGCGAGTGCGTGCAGCGGTCGATCTGGAAGGTCTCGGGGATGCCATGCTCGTAGCGCGCGTCGTCGTAATCCCAGCGCGTCTCGAGTTCCTTCATCTTGATGAAGTTCGGCGCGTCGCCGTAGATCTTGTTCGTGCTCACCTGGATGAACACCGCCTCGGGCGCATGCCGGCGCGTGCCCTCGAGCATGTTCACCGTGCCCGTCGCGTTGGTGTCGAAGTCCTCGTAGGGCATCTTGGCCGCGAGGTCATGGCTGGGCTGGGCGGCGGCGTGGATGATCAGTTCCGGGTTCACGCGCTGGATCAGCGCCTCGACGCCCTCGCGGTTGCGGATGTCCATCTCGTGGTGGGTGAACCGCTTGCACTGGCTCTTGAGCCGGTCGCGGTTCCAGGAGGTGTCCCCCTTGTCCCCGAAGAAGGCCTTGCGCATGTTGCTGTCGACGCCGTGGATGTCGAAGCCCATGTTGTCAAAGAAGGTGACGGCCTCGGAGCCGATCAGGCCGCTGGATCCGGTGACGAGAACACGCATGGGGGAAACCTCTCTGCTTCGTGCATGCCGCATCGCGGCGGTAATGACGCGTTGGGTGACGGGGTATCTGGCGCCCCGCCGAGGCCGCTTTATCGGCCATCCGTCGGGGTCGATCCACCCTCGCCGCAGACCAGAATCGGCCCGCCCAACGCCCTCTCCTCTGCTCAGACGACGGCGGGGGACGCCCGCCGCCGCCGTTTCTCCATGAACGCCCGCATCGTAGACCGGGCTCACCCCGGGGAGACCCCCGTGGGGATGTGAGCGTCCGGTAAACTCTGCGCCGCCGCGCCGGGCGATTCCTCGCCTCGACGCGGCCAGCGTCCTACGAAGCGGCGAGCCCTCAAGTTCTGCGCCTAAGAACTCACCCGGTAGGCCCCCCGGGCCAATCCCACTAGACTCTCGCCGTCTTTCTTCCCGGACCTCTGGCCACCTCAGGCCCCGTCCCTCCACCCAAGCGGAAGTCGCCGTGTCCCTCGTCAAACGCATCCTGGTCACCGGCGGCGCCGGATTCCTCGGCAGCCACATCTGCGATCGCCTCGTCGCCCAAGGGCACGATGTCATCTGCCTCGACAACTTCTTCACCAGCCAGAAGTCGAACATCGAGCACCTGCTCGGACACCCGAACTTCGAACTCATCCGACACGATGTCGTGAACCCCGTCTGGCTCGAGGTCGACGAGATCTACAACATGGCCTGCCCCGCCGCGCCGGGCCATTACCAGTACAACCCCATCAAAACGATGAAGACCTCCGTGGTCGGCGCCATCAACATGCTCGGACTCGCCAAGCGCTGCCGCGCCAAGGTCCTCCAGGCCTCCACCAGCGAGGTCTACGGCGACCCGGAAGTCCACCCCCAGCCCGAGTCCTACAAGGGCTCCGTCAACACGCTGGGACCCCGCGCGTGCTACGACGAGGGCAAACGCGCCGCCGAAACCCTCTTCATGGACTACTACCGCATGCACCGGGTGAATATCCGGCTCGTGCGCATCTTCAACACCTTCGGCCCGCGCATGCACCCCTACGACGGCCGCGTCGTCTCCAACTTCATCCGGCAGGCCATCCTCGGCGAGGACATCACCATCTACGGCGACGGGTCCCAGACCCGCTCCTTCTGCTATTGCGATGACCTCGTCGAGGGCATCCTCCGCATGATGAACGGCCCCGACGAGTTCCACGGCCCCGTGAACCTCGGCAACCCGGGCGAGTTCACCATCCTCCAGCTCGCCGAGATCGTGCGGGAACTCTCGGGCACATCGTCGAAGATCGTCTTCCGTCCGGCCCTCGCCGACGACCCGATGCAGCGCCAGCCCGTCATCGATCTCGCGCAGAAATGGCTCGGCGGGTGGGAGCCCACCGTCCAACTCCGCGAGGGCCTGGCGCGCACCATCGAGTGGTTCAAGACCATCGACATGTCCCAGTACCGAGCCCCCACGCCCAACTACTGAGCCGGCGAGTGCCCATCTCGGTCGACCATCTCCGCGCCGCCGACGCGCCTCAGTGGGAAGCGATGCGCCGCGCCCTCGGCCCGGACTGGCTCGTCGAAGACTTCTCTGGCCTCGTCGAGGAATACCTCACGCGCGGCACGATCCAGGGATTGCCCCACACGGTGCTCATCGCCCGCGATGACGCGGTTCCCGAACCGCTCGGCTTCGCGGAGGTCTCGATCCGCGAGTTCGCCGAGGGCTGCCTGACCTCCCCGGTCGGCTATCTCGAAGGCTGGTTCGTCGCCGAGCACGCGCGCCGAAGGGGCGTGGGCGCCGCCCTGGTCGCGGCCGGAGAGCGCTGGGCTGCCTCACGGGGCTGCTCCGAATTCGCCTCCGACGCCGAACTCGACAACCCGGCGAGTCTCAACGCACACGCGGCCCTCGGATTCGCACCTGTCGCAGATATTCGCTGCTTCCGCAAGTCCATCGGCCGTTGAGCCGACAAACCGCTCTCGGACCTTCGCAGACCCTTCACGGTCCAAAGGCCCTCTCACGGTTTCCACCCCGAAACCGGCGGCTAGACTCCGCCCCGCGCAAGCCGGGCGATTTCCAACGAACAAACCACCGGGACTGACCGAACAAGCCCACCCCGGAATGAAGAAAACCACGAGCGAGGAGAGAGTTGCGATGCGATTGACCATGGTTGGCACCGGATATGTCGGTCTCGTCACCGGCACCTGCTTCTCAAACACGGGCAACCATGTCACCTGCCTCGATGTCGACCCCTCCAAGATCGACACCCTCAACTCGGGCGGCTGCCCCATCTACGAGCCGGGCCTCACCGACCTCATCGAGCGCAATGTCGACGCCGGACGCCTCGTCTTCACCACCGACAAGGCCAAGGCGTACAAAGACGCCGACATGATCTTCATCTGCGTCGGCACACCCTCCGACGAGTCCGGCCACGCCGACCTGAAGTATGTCTTCGCCGCCGCCGACGACATCGCCGATGTCATCAAGTCCCTCGGCAAGGACCAGAAGCCCAAGACCGTCGTCGTCAAGTCCACCGTCCCCGTCGGCACCTCCCTCGCCGTCCAGAAGCGCATCATCGACCGCATCGGTCCCGACTACCCCTTCAACATCGCCAACAACCCCGAGTTCCTCAAAGAGGGCGCGGCGATCAACGACTTCAACAAGCCCGACCGCGTCGTCTGCGGCGTCACCAACGAGAAGACCGCCGACGCCATGCGCGCCCTCTACGAGCCCTTCGTCCGCCAGGGACACCCCATCTTCATCATGGACATCCTCTCCAGCGAGATGGTCAAGTACGCCAGCAACGCCATGCTCGCAACCAAGATCTCCTTCGTCAACGAGATGTCCAACCTCTGCGAGCACTACGGCGCCGACATCAAGCGCGTCCGCGAGGGCATGTGCTCCGACAAGCGCATCGGCAACCAGTTCCTCTACCCGGGCGTCGGCTACGGCGGCTCGTGCTTCCCCAAGGATGTCCTCGCGTGCATCTCCATGGGCGACCGCGCCAACCACCCGACCACACTGCTCAAGGCCGTTCACGATGTGAACCAGCAGCAGCGCCAGGAATTCTTCAAGAAGATCGAACGCCACTTCGCGAGCAGCGGCGGGCTCAAGGGCAAGACCATCGCCTTCTGGGGCATCGCCTTCAAGCCCGAGACCGACGACATCCGCGAAGCGCCCGCCATGTCCCTCATGCAGAATGTCCTCGACGCCGGCGGCAATGTCGTCGCCTACGACCCCGTCGCCATGGACAACTGCCGCAAGGAAATGGGCGACGCCGTCAACCTCGTCGACCACATGGAAGACGCGATCCGCGGCGCCGACGCGCTCGTCATCTCCACCGACTGGGACGCCTTCAAGTCGCCCGACTTCGAGGTCGTCAAGGAGATCATGCGCGCCCCCGTCGTGTTCGACGGCCGCAACCTCTACCGCCGCGAGGCCATGAAGGCCGCCGGATTCTCCTACTACTCCGTCGGACGCCCCGCCGTCGTCAACGGCAAGGACGCCTGACCCCGCACCCTCTCCCGCCGGGAGAGGGCCGCAACAACCAGCCTCACGAACAACGGGCGAGTCCATCGCCCGTTTTTTCTTGTGCTGGTATGGTGCCATCACACGAGCAACGCGATGTGTGATGCTCTGCATCCCAGTGGACACGCCCATGCACCCCATCAATCTCAACGACAAACTCTCGAAGTTCTCCGACCAGTGGTCGCCGCGCGTCATCGCCGAACTCAACGGCCAGATGGTCAAACTCGCGAAGATCGAGGGCGAGTTCGTCTTCCATAACCACGAGCATGAGGACGAACTCTTCCTCGTCCTCAAGGGCGCCATGCGCATGGAGTTCCGCGACCACTCCGTCGAGGTCCGCGAGGGCGAGATGATCGTCGTCCCCAAAGGCGTCGATCACCGCCCCGTCACCATCGGCGGCGAGTGCGCTGTCATGCTCTTCGAGCCCGCGGCCACGCTCCACACCGGGAACCGCCCCGACGATCCGCGCACCAAGACCGAGTTCGAACGCATCTGATCTCGCGGCGTCACAGCACCTGCGTGTACACCGTCACCACGCACACCGTCAGGAGCCACGCGGCCAGCGCGAGCGGGCCGGCGATGAGTCCGACGCGCACAAGCGCGGGCCACCTCGCGCGGACCTCACGAGAAGGCAACGCGAGCGAAGCCAGCCACACGATCCCCGCGAGCACAGGCGGCTCGGCGTAGCGGTGCCACGCCTGCGCGTTCATCATCTGGGCCGCGCACCAGCAGATCCCCGCAAAGAGCAGGATGGTCGCCGCCCGCTTGCGCCCGTTCGCCGCCGCCGCGCGCCAGTACACGAGGAGCGCCACCGCCCCGATCGGCGCGAACGCGACAAAGACCGGCGAGCATTCGAAGGGGCTCGGAAAGAGCCTCACGATCTCCCACATCCAGCCGTGCATGCGTCCGGCGCCGGCATTCCATCCCGTCGGGGGAACCACCGAGACGAAGAGCCCGATCGAGACGGCGCCCCACACATACGGATCGTTCAGACGCAGCGCTTTCACACTCTCCCACGCGCTCGCGAGCATCGCGCCCCCGAAGATCGCCGCGAGCGAGAGCGAGAACGCGGGCATCGACAACGACACCCCGCTCGCGTGCTTCTCGCGGTACGCCGGCGGCATCAGCCCCTGCCACTTCCACACGAAGAACGCGAGCAACGCGACGGGCAAGAGCACCGCGACCGAGCCGACGATGAACCGTGTCCAGTTCAGTTCACGCCGTTCCTCGACAAGGCCCAGCCCGGCGCAGAGATCCCGCACCCCCGGGATCGATCCAAGCAGCCCCGACCCCGCCTTCATCGAGAGCGCCAGCGGCGCAATCGGCCAGATGTGCAACTGGCGGACCGCCACCGCCAGAGTCGCGCCGATCCCCCCCACCACGCTCGCGCGGGCCGTGCCCCCCCCGAACGCCGCGCACCCCACCGCCACCGCCACGCACGCCAGCGCCGCGTTATCGGTGGTGATCCACGCCGTGGAGCACAGCACATACGAACTCGCGACGAGCGGGAAACCGAACAGCGCCGCGGCTCGCCAGCCCACAATGGTCCCCGCGAACGCGCCGACCACGCCCACGAACGCGCAACCCGCGAGGAGGTTGATCCAGCGCAGCCCCGTCTCGCTCACGCCGGCCCTCATCGCCCCGGCCAGCACATAGTGGTATCCGGGAGAGGTCGCCGAGCGGTAGTTGACGATGTCGACCGCCGGCCAGTTCTCAGCCATCTCCCGGATCACGGGGATGTGGTACTTGATCGCGTCGCTGGCCTCGCTCGTCGTGAATCGAGTCTCGCCGTCGTCAAAAACAAGCACATCCGTGCCAAAGAGCAGGACCGGCGCCGCCAGCAGCGCCATCAGCAGCGCCAGCGCCAGCCCGCCGAGCGCGGCGTTGGCTGGGGCTCGATTCGCCGGGATGTTCTTGGTGATTCCTTGCACGCCGAACGCAGTCCTGCCGATTCCGTAGCATACTGCCCATCCGCCGGGGCGTCAGCCCCTTCCTGAGCTCACGGAGCGAACCGATGGCAACCGCCCGCGGCCCCCTGGGGCCGCTGATGACCGCGATGCACAAACCCGTCTACCGG
The DNA here is from genome assembly GCA_965369025.1 of uncultured Phycisphaeraceae bacterium. Taxonomy (GTDB): domain Bacteria; phylum Planctomycetota; class Phycisphaerae; order Phycisphaerales; family UBA1924; genus JAHBXC01. The sequence continues at coordinate 620,650 of CBDUPB010000001.1, forward strand.
GCCCGACTCCGCGCGCTCACCGACCTCATCGTCCCCCTCCTGCGCGAAGACGACTCGGTGCTCGATGTCGGATGCGGCTTCGGCGAACTCGGCGCCGCCATCGCCGCCCACCCGCGATGCCCGAAGGGCGTCCGCGTCGAGGGACTCGAACGCGTCAAACGCGGCGGCGAGAAGATCCCCGTCACCGAGTACGACGGCGAGACCATCCCCCTCGCCGACGACACCTTCGATGTCGTCATCCTCGCCGATGTCCTCCACCACGATCACCACCCCGACCGGCTGCTCTCCGAATGCGCCCGGGTCGCGGGCCGCACACTCATCATCAAGGACCACGCGCGCAACGGCCTGCTCGCGCAGCAGCGCATCTCGCTCATCGACTGGGCCGCCAACGCGCCCTACGGCGTGCCGTGCCTCTACCGCTACAACACCGTCGAGGGCTGGCGAGCCAGCCACGCGAAACACGGGCTCACGATCGCCGACGAGCGCACCTCCATCAACCTTTATCCCCCGTTCGTGAACCTGATGTTCGGCCGAGGCCTCCAGTACTTCGCCGCGCTCAGCACGAACGCCGCATCGGAGCGCGGCGCGTGAGCGAGCCGATCGATTCCGTCATCGCCGCCCGACAGCGCCCCCTCGCGCTCTCGCTCCTCAAACTCGCCAGGCCCAAGCAATGGGCCAAGAGCGTGTTCGTGCTCATCGGGCCGTTCTACGGCATGAAGGACCTCGCGGCCGACGGGACCGCCACCTTCGCCGACATCGCCGTCCCCGCCTTCATCGCCGCCGCCCTCTTCGCCCTCGCCAGCAGCGCGTGCTATGTCGTCAACGACATCGCCGACCGCGACGCCGACCGCCTCCACCCGCGAAAGCGCCTCCGCCCCATCGCGTGCGGCGCCGTCACCGTCAAGACCGCGTGGGTCTTCGCCGCGATACTCCTCACCATCGCGTTCGCCGGGATATTCCTGCTCGAAGCGCCCGTGCGCCCATGGGTGTTCCTCACCCTCGCGCTCTACACCTCGAATGTCTTCGCCTACAGCATGCGCATCAAGCACATCGTCATCGCCGATGTGATGAGCCTCGCGATGGGATTCGTCTTCCGCGTGATGGGCGGCTGCGCCGCCATCGGGATCGCGCCGTCGATCTGGCTGCTCAATGTCACGCTCTTCGTCGCGATGTTCCTCGCCTTCGGCAAGCGTCTGGGCGAACGCCGAGTGCTCGCCGTCGCCGCGCTGACCACAGGCGCCGACGCCGCCGGATCCGCGCACTCGCACAGGCCCGTCCAGCGCGTCTACACCGACAACCTCCTGCGCATGATGGTCGTCGTCACGGGCGTCGCCACACTCATGGGCTACGCGGCGTATGTGCAGGCGAAGGAAGCCAGCCACCAGGGCGAGTTCCCGCTCCTGTGGATCACCATGCTCCCCGCGACCTTCTGCCTCCTGCGCAGCATCGTGCTCCTCGAGCACGGCGAGTACGACGACCCGACCGAACTCGCGACGCACGACCTGCCGTTCCAGCTCGGCGCCGGAGCGTTCGCGGTGCTCACCGCCTGGGTTTTGTGGATCGGCCCCGCTGCGTTCGCCGGATGATCAGGCGGCCGAGTTCGGCCCACTACCGCCGCGAGCGCGGAAGTCATCCATCTTGTACGAGCCGGCGATGTCCTCGCTCAGCGCGCTGAGCGCGTCCTGCATCCGGTCGAGCGTCTGATCGATCGAGCGGACCAAATCGTCGGAACTCATCACACGCGGATCGGGGCGGCTGAGCACATCGCGGACAGAGCCGGGAAAGCGAAGACTCGGCGACGAGCCGCCCGCTGCCGGGGTCTGGTTGCGCGAGATCGATGCGTCGATGTACTTGAGATGCGTCATGGCTGTCTCCCCTCCACACTTGGGACTCCATGCCATCGGACAAATCACCCCGCGAATTCACCGGGTGGATGGAGGCGGCCGCTCCAGCCGGCGCAGGCGTCGCGGACAACCCTCTTTCACACACGCGCCGGCATATCGGACCTTCGAGCGCAAATTGTCCGCATATATGGCGATACACGCCTTGCCCGCCCGCTGATATCCATTACCCTGCCGACGCACAGACCTTCCCGGCCCAACGGCCGGACACACACACAGGAGTCAGAGAACGATGCTCACCCGCACCGCCGTTATCGCGGCGTCGTGTTTCCTCACGACCGCCTCGTTTGCCGCACCCCGCATGTTCGAGTTCGACGCCAGCCTGCGCAACGGGCGCGCGTTCCCGTCGCTCAACGTCACCATCGACGGGCAGACCTTCTTCCCCTCGAACATCGACGCCATGCCCGAGTTCCTCGACGCCAGCGCCGCGTCACAGGACTTCGCGTTCACCAACCCCACCGTTTCGGGACGCTTCTCCTACGACACCGACGCGGACCCGACCGGGGTGTTCTCGAACTTCACCAACTACAGAGGCACGGGCTTCGAGCTCGATGTCGCGCTCCCCGGCGGCGGCTCGTTCACCGTGAGCAAGTCCGACCCCGTCGTGACAATCACCAACGACGGATCGTCGGGCGACCGCATCGGCATCAGCACTTCATTCGAGGCGCTCGACAACCCCTTCGTGCTCCCCAACTCCCCCAGCGAGTTCGACACCACCTCGATCGACCTGCTCTCCGACGCCAACATCGCCATGAACGCGCCCGACCTGCCCGCGCTCGACAACCTCTGGGTCCGCCTCACGCCGCCCAGCGAGATCGACTTCCAGATCATGTCGCTGAACTTCCGCGACTCCACCGGTACAGCGCTCGACTCCACCGATCTCCCCGGCTCGATCGACCTCGCCGACTTCACCACTTCCGACCCGATCATCATCTTCCAGTTCGAATCGCTGCGCGGCTTCGAGGTCATCCGCGAGGACTACGACTCCGACGCCGACTTCCAGCTCGCCTCGGACTGGGTCGACCAGTACCTCGAGCAGGTCGAGGTCGTCGATGTCCTGAACTTCAACATCGAGACGCTCGTGCCCGCCCCGGGCGCCGGGGCGCTCCTCGCCGGCGCCGGCCTGCTCGCCTTCCGCCGCCGCCGCTGAACATCCGCCTCAACGACATGACCCAACGCCCCGTCACGGGGCGTTTTTCTTTGCGCCGATCTTCGGCTCCGTCCCCTCACGCAGGCGCCGAATGTTCGTGCGATGGCGCAGGATCACCAGCAGCGCGAGCAGCACGCCCACCGTCCAATACGGCCACGCGCGCACGATCGCGTCGACCGCCGACACCGCCTCGCCGCGCGAAGCCAGCGCCGCCGCGATCACCACGAACACCGGCAGGCACACGCCCGCGACGATCGACGACAGACTCACATACCGCGTGATCCGTGCGCACGCGATCCACACCACCAGCGCGCCGACCGCGGGGATCGTCATCTGAGGCCACACGCCGAGCATCGCGCCGAAGCCCGTCGCCACGCCCTTGCCCCCCTTGAACTTCAGCCACACCGGGAAGATGTGCCCGAGCATCGCGCAGGCGGCCAGCCCGAGATGCGCGAACGCCTGGCCCGTCGTGGGGAAACGATGGCCCGCGACGCCCAGCCACAGCCCGAGCAGCAGCGTCGGGAGCAACCCCTTCAGCACATCGAGCACGAAGCAAGCGATGCCCAGCGGCTTGCCCAGCACGCGGATCGCGTTGGTCGCGCCGATGTTGCCCGACCCGTGCGCACGGATGTCGACGCCCTTCGCGAACCCCATCAGCAGCCCGAACGGGATCGAGCCGACCAGATAGGCGAGCGCGAGCGCAACGACAATCTGCATCGAATCGCTCATGCGGCGTCAGGCCGATCGCTTATTGCAGGTTCACCGGCATCACGACATACACGAAGTCGCCGCCCGACTTGATCAGCCCGGGCTTGTTCGGCGCCTTCAGTTCCATGATCACGCTGTCGTCGTTGATGACCTTCAGCGCGTCGGTGATGAACACCGGGTTGAAGCCGATCTCGATCGGCTCGCCGTCGTAACTCGCCGTCGGCACATCGATCTCCGACTCGCCCATCTCCGGCGCGCGGCTGGAGAGACGCAGCTTCTTGTCATCCAGCGCCAAACGCACGCCGCGCGATTCCTCGTTCGTCAGCAGGGCCGCGCGACGGACGCCCGACATCAGGGTGTCGCGATCGAACGACGCCTTCTTGTCCTGATCCTTCGGGATGACATCCTGATACGGAGGGAACGCGCCCTCCACGAGGTTGCTCGAAAGCACCGCGCGGGCCTCGCCGTCGGCCGTCTCGCCGAACGCGAAGAAGATCTGCGAATCGGTCACCGCGATGCGGATGACCTCCTCGCCATCGTCGATGAGCTTCTGAACCAGGTTCAGGGCCTTGGTGGGCACGATGCAGTTGGTAGGGTGATCGCCCGCGGGCGCCGGGTTGGTCAGCGACGCCTTGGCCAGCGCGAGGCGCCGCCCATCGGTCGCGACCATCTCGATGCGCTTGCCGTCGCGCTTCAGGAGCACGCCGTTGATCGCGTAGCGGCTCGTCTCGCGCGCCGTGGCGAAGGTCGTGCGCGCGATGATGGTCTGGAGATCGCCCGCGTGGATCGCGAAGGTGTCGCGCGCCGCGCTGGCGGCGTCGCCGAACCCGGGCACGGGCGGGAACTCGCTCGGCGGGTACCCGAAGACCTTGAACTTCGCGTCGGCGCCGCGCACATGGCACACCTCGGCGTCGGCCTCGAGCGTGATCGTCGAGTCGCCCTCCTGCGCCGAGATGATCTGCGTCAACTTCGCCGCCGGGACCAGCGCCTCGCCCTCTTCCTTCACATCGACATGCGTCGTCGACATGCGCAGGGAGACCTCGGCGTCGGTGGCGCTGAGCGTGAGCGTGGCTTCCTTGCCCTTCGCCGCCGACAGTTTCACGCAGGTGAGTTGGGGACGCGGCGTGCGCGAAGCGACAACGCTGTTGACCAGGTTCACCGCGTCGAGCAGCGCGGGGCGATCGCAGACGACCTTCATCGACGCACCTCTCTCGGGTTCGCGGGCCGGGGGACATCCCGACCACTACACACGGGGGAGTGTACCGTCTCCGGGGAGCCCCGGCCCCCGACAGGTTGCGCCGCCAGCCATCCCACACCCAATCCACAGCGTTCGGGCTCCGGTACGGAACTTGCTTGTGGTTTCGCCCGGAATCGCGGATACTCACCCGAGCATCGACTACTGTCCAGACCCGGCCCCGTCGCCGGGAAACTGTCCCCTCCGCCCGACCCCGGCCATGCCCGCGGCCTTTGCCCGTGGGCCCCTCCCCAAGGCCGCGATTCTCACTGTTCCTTAAGGAGCGCGCATGTCGTTCGAAGCAGCCGTACACGCCCAGGCCATCGAACTCTGCAAATTGTCGCTCGACATGTGCGCCGCTTCCGGTAGCGGCCACCCGACCACGGCGATGTCGCTGAGCCATATCACCACCATGCTCATGTTCCACACCATGCGGTGGAGCCCTGAGCATCCCGACTACCCCACCTCTGACCGGCTCGTGCTCTCCGAGGGCCACGCCGTCCCCATCGTCTACGCCGCCTGCGCCAAGCTGGGCGTCATGGTCGGCAACGACCCCGAAGACCGCCGCCCCCTCACCATTCAGGACCTCCTCACCCTCCGTGAGGCCGATTCCGTCCTCGACGGCCACCCCAACCCCGAAGAGGGCTTCCCCTTCTTCGACGCCGCCACCGGCTCCCTGGGCATGGGCCTCTCCGTCTCCGTCGGGCTCGGCATCGCCGCCCGCCTCGACGGCTCCGACAAGAAGATCTACTGCATCATCGGCGACGGCGAGTCCCGCGAGGGCCAGATCGCCGAGGCCCTCGACATGCTCGTCGAGCAGCGCCTCTCCCGCGTCCTCCCGATCTTCAACTGCAACCAGTACGGCCAGGCCGACAAGGTCAGCCGCCAGCAGTCCGCCGAGACCATCGCCGCCAAACTCCAGGCCACCGGCTTTGATGTCAAGGTCGTCGACGGCCACAGCCCCGAAGAACTCAAGGCCGCCCTCGACGCCTTCATCGCCCTCCCGGGCGACGCCGAACGCCCCATGGCCATCGTCGCCAAGACCGTCAAGGGCTGGGGCGCCCCCACCATGCAGGGCGGCGGATGGCACGGCAAGCCCGCCGAAGGCAACCAGCTCGAGCGCGCCAAGGCCGAACTCGACGAACGCCGCGGCGAACTCACCTCCGCCCTCGCCGACTCCGACCGCTTCACCATCCAGCCGCCCCCGCAGGCCCCGGCGCGCGAACTCCGCGCCGACGACCTCGACCCCCTCCCGGCGATGATGAAGAAGTACGACATGGAGTCCGTCCTTCACACCGGCAAACTCGCCACACGCAAGGCCTACGGCATCGCGCTCCGCGCCCTCGGACACGCCAACAACCGCGTCGTCGTCCTCGACGCCGATGTCTCCAACTCCACCTTCGCCGAGTACTTCAAGAAGGACGCCGCACTCCGCGATCGCTTCATCGAGTGCAAGATCGCCGAGCAGAACATGATCTCCGTGGCCGCAGGCCTCTCCGCGGGCGGGTACATCCCCCTCGCCTCGACCTTCGCGAAGTTCGTCACCCGCGCCTACGACCAGATCGAGATGGCCATGAACTCGGGCGCAAACCTCAAGGTCGTCGGCAGCCACGCGGGCATCTCGCTCGCCTCCGATGGCCCCAGCCAGATGTCCCTCCCCGACATCGCCTGGTTCCGCTCGCTCTCCACCACCCGCGATCACCACGGCAACCCCGGCTGCTACATCCTCCAGCCCGCCGACGCCTTCGCCGCCTACGCACTCACCGAAGCCATGACCGAGCACGACGGGCTGTGCTACATGCGCACCCTCCGCCCGGACACCGAGTTCCTCTACAACGAGGACACCATCTTCAACCTCGGCGGCTTCGAGGTCCTCAACGAGGGCCGCGACATCCTCCTCGTCGCCTCGGGCTACATGGTCCATGAGGCCAACAAGGCCCTCGACGGACTCGACCGCGCCGGCATCTCCGCAACCCTCGTCGATCTCTACTCCCTCCCCTTCGACGCCGACGCCCTCCTCGACCTCGCCAACGAGAACGGCGGCTATGTCGTCACCCTCGAGGACAACTACGGCGGCGCCATCGGCTCCGCCGTCGCCGACGCCATGACCGAGTCGGGCGACGCCTTCACCCTCAAGCAGATGTTCGTCCAGCGCATCCCCAAGAGCGCTCGCACCCCCGAGGAGGAACTCGAGATGTGCGGCCTCTCCCACAAGCACATCGTCAATGGCGTGCTCGAACTGCTCGGCGTCGGCGCGGTGTGAGCCCGCAGAGCGGCGCAACCGACCGGATCGCCGTCGCGCGACAGGCCGCGGATTCGCTCGAACAACGCGCGGCCGATATCCCATCCCTGCGCATCGTCGCCGGATTCGACGGCGCCGTCGACTCCATCATCCGAGTCGTCGAACGGCGCGACTCGCGCGATTCCTTCGCGCCCATGACCTCCATGCGCCAGTTCGCCCAGCGCATCGACGCGCAGGCCGGACGAAGCATCAACATCGAGTTCGTCGTCGAGCAGGTGAAGATCGGCGGCAACGGACCTCTCTTCGCCAACCCTTTCACGCTTTGGGGCGCATCCGTCGCCTACATCGGCGCGCTCCTCGCCGATCCCGAGGCCCCCGTCTCGCGCGGCGCCGACGCCACCAACCTCACCCACCCCGTCTTCGACGAGTTCGTCGCGCGCTGCGCCAAGGTCTACGCCGTCGCAGGCCCCGCCCTCTCCGACGCCTGCGAGTTCGCCGACGGGAAGGTCATCATCGGGAAAACCGCCGCCCAGGACGCCGTCACATGGGATCGCGTCCTCGGCGCGCTCGGCGGGATCAACGGCGTCAAACGGCTCTTCGACGGCGCAGCCGTCTTCGCGCCCATGAACTGGACCATGCTCTCCTCGATGACCGACATCTGGCGCGCCGTCGCGCGCGATGTCCTCCCGAGCATCGATGAGTCATCGCGTCCCGCGATGTTCGTCGACCTCGCCGACCCCGCCAAACGCAGCGAATCCGACCTGCGCGACGCGATCGACGCCCTGCGCAAACTCGACGCGCTCTGCCCCGTCACGCTGGGCTGCAATTTCAGCGAATCTTCACGCATCGCCGCCGCGCTCGGCAAAACGCTCCCCGACGACGAGAACGACCTCGCAAGGCGGGCCGCCGCCCTGCGCGACCACACGGGACTCACCGGCATCTGCCTGCACACCCGCCGCCGCGCCGCCGCCGCGATCAAGGACGAGTCGTTCGCGTTCGACGCCGCCTTCACGAGCGAGCCCGCGATCAGCACCGGCGCAGGCGACACCTTCAACGCCGGGTACGCGCTCGGCCTCGCGCTCGACCTGCCCATCGCGCAGCGCCTCGCGCTGGGCGTCGCCAACAGCGGGTTCTATGTGCGCAACCGCAAGCCGCCCTCGATCGACGAACTCGCACACTTCCTGCGCGATCTCCCCGAACCCGACGCGGCTTAAGCCTTCGCGGGCGCCGGCGCCTGAGGGCGGGGCATCGCTTCGCCCATGCCCATCACGCGGCGCCACGCGCTGATCTGCCCGAGGTGCATCATCGTGTGACCCTGGAGCATGAACGCCGCCATCGCGCCGATCGTTGGGAATCGATCCCGCATCGCGTCGTTCGGGTTGGGCTTCGACAGCGCGGCGTCATCCACCGTCTTGAGAAACTCGATCAGCGCGTCGGTCCGCTCGGCATACCGCGCGAACACCTCGCTCAGCGGCGGGTACTTCGCGCAGTCGCCGTCGTGCTCGCAACTCACCGTCGGAGCGAACAGCTCCTCGTACCGCGCATCGGTCTTGGCGAGATCCTCGCGACCGAGCATCTTGAAGATCCGATCCGGGTAGATCGCCAGGTGGCCGTACACGAAGGTCGGATGGTTCGTGTTCACACCCTCGGGCATGCACGACCCCCGCGCGTCGTCGATGCCGGCAGCGACAAGCCCGGCGTACCCGCGCGACAGAACGGCGCCCGGAAGAACATACATCGCGAAGTGGCTCGACATCGTTGACCTTTCGATCTCGGGGGTGGGTTGCTTCTCCCCGAATCCTAGAACCCGATCGGGGCTCGGATCGCGCGATCAAGGAACGCGGGTCAGCCGTACCATATGGGGTATGAGCAGCGCACGGGCCATCGCGAACGCCGCCGATCGACGCCTCTGGCTCGCGTCGCTGATTCGCGCCGCCGGACGATGCGCCACCTTCGCCGCAGTTGGAGGGTTGGGTCTCGTGGCGACCGACCGGCTCTTCGCGCTCGGCCTTCCCGTTTGGGCGCTGATCGCCTCGCCCCTCGCGATAGGCCTCGCGGCCGCGATCGCGCACGCGGCGCGCGCCCGCAGCCGCGCGGGCGACGCATCGATCGTCCTCGATCACGCGCTGGGGCTGCGCGACCGCGTGTCGTCGGCGCTCGCGCTCGAACACGCCGCGCGCAACGGGGAAGCCACCGACCCATTCCTTACCCTCGCGCAGCGCGACGCCGACCGTGTCGCCAGCGACGCGAAGATCCGCCGCGCCATCCCCGTCCGTTTCGACAACTGGTGGGCGGCCGCACCGTTCGCCGCCGCGGGCCTCGTCGCCGCCGCGCTCTTCACGCCGGTCTTCGATGTCTTCGGCCGCGAGGAGCACCGCATCACCGAAGTCGCGATGCAGGAACAGCGCGATCAGGCCGCGACCGCGATCGAAGAACTCAAGGAAGAACTGCGCAGCGCGGCCGCGCGCGAATCGGGCGAGGCCGCGACTCCCGAACAACTCCGCGCCCTCGAAGAACTGGAGCGCGAACTCGCCGAGGGCGCCATCGACGCCGACGACGCACGCACCGAGGCCGCGTCACGCCTTGGAGACCTTGCGCAGTCGTTCGAGGACCGCGCCGAGCGCGAGGACCGATCGCTCGACGCGCTGAACGAACGCCTCGGCGCGCGCAACGAAGAGTCCGCGCCTTCATCGACTTCCGCGCTCGAAGACGCGCTGCGCCGCAACGACTTCGAATCCGCCGCGCAGGCGCTCGAAGACCTTCGCCGCGAGATCGCGAGCGATTCATCGACCACGCCCGCCGAACGCGAGCGACTCGCACGCGATCTCGACTCGCTCGCCCGTGCCCTCGACGAGGCCGCGACCCCCCGCGATGGCGCGGACGACTCCGCCGAGAACTCGCCGGGCGCCGACGAGCCCGCCTCGCCGAAGAATCAGGACGCCGCCGACACGCTGCGCGAGCACGGCGTCCCGAACGATGCGGCGAACGAGATCGCCGACTCGCTCGACGCCGACGAGATCCGCCGCGCGCTGGAGGACCGCGACCTCGCGCCCGAGCAGGCCGACCGGCTCGCCGAGCGCATCGCGGAGCAGAACAAGAACAACGCCGCCGACGAGCAGGCGCGCCGCGACCTGCGCGATCTGGCGAGAGCCGTTGACAAAGCCGCCGAGAACGCGCGCGATCCCGAGACCATCCCGACGCCGCCCCCGCAATCACCCACGAAACAGCCGCCGAGCGATCCGTCGAAGCCCGAATCGGATGACGCGCAGCGCAACGAACCCGGCAAGCCCGCTGACGACCAGCGCCGGCCCGCCGCGGGCGAAGAGCGCCCGCAGAACCAGAGCGACCCATCGCAAAGCGAGTCGGAGAAAGACCCCGGCGCACCCGAGCGCAACCCCCAGCAAGGCCCCGCGCAGGATGTCGGATCGGATCAGGGCGACGACAACACCGCCGAGAAAGGTCAGGGCCGCCAGGTTGACGACGCCAAGCGACCCGACGGCAACCCTCAGCAGGGTTCCGACGACGCGCCCGGTTCCAGCGGCGACGACGCCGCCTCTCCGAGCAACGAGCAATCTCCGGACGGCGCGCAGCCCTCGCCGCGCGACGCCCAGGGTCAGGGCGCCGAGCAGGAAAGCCAGGAGCGCCGCCCGGGCGGGAGCGCGGATCGCCCGAGCGAAAGCGAAGCGCCGGGATCATCGACGAGCGAGAGCCAGCGCACGGGCGAACGCTCGGGCCAGGGCGAATCGAACGACGGCGTCGGCCGCGCGATGGACAAGGTGCGCGAACTCGCGGACCGTCAGCGCATGGCGCAGCAGAGCCGCGAGGAGGCGGCCCGCCTGCGCGAGCAAGCCGAGCGCGTGATGCAGGATCTCTCGCCGCAGGAGCGCGAGGAACTCCGCCGTCTCGCCGAGCAGATCGCGCGCGAGCGCGGCCCGAACACGGACGATTTCTCCGACGCGCGCACCTCCGACATGGACGCGCGCAGGCCGAGCGATCCCGAGGACGACGCCGGGCGTGTCATCGCCGAGTGGCTGAGCGAGGGCAGACCCGAAGGCGACTCGTCGCGCGGCGCCGTTGATGCGCAGAGACGACTCGCCGAGGCCGCGCAAGGCGCCCAGCGCGCGATCGAGGAGCAACAGGCGCCGTCGCGGTATTCGGACATCATCCGCCGCTACTTCCAGCGATTGCCCGCCGCCGTGGAACGCTCGGCGCCCGCGCCCGACGCGACCGATGTTCAGCCCGCACCCGGCTCGCGGGGCGGCGGGTGAGCATCGGGCTCAATCAACCGCTCTGGCTCCTGCTTACGCTGCTGGCGTTGCCCTTGGCGCTCATCGCGCTGCGCTGGATGGTCGCCATGGCGCGCGTGCGTCGTTGGTCCGCGATCGCCCTGCGCACCGCGTTGCTCACGCTCCTCGCCGGAGCGCTCGCGGGGGCGGCGGCGCTGCGCACCACCGATCGGCTCGCCGTCATCGCCGTCGTCGATATCTCGGAATCGGCGCGCGAACTCTCGTTCGCGGATTCCGCGACGACCTACACCCAGGCCGTCCGCGAATGGCTCGATCGCGCGAAGAACGATCGCGAGATCGACGACCTCTTCGGCGTCGTGGTGTTCGACGGCCGCCGCGCCGCGCTGCTCGCGCCCGCCGCTCGCGACACCGGCGAGATCGACCTGTCTCTCTCGTTCCGCGAGGGCACGGACATCGAGGGCGCCCTGCGCTTCGCCAGCGCGCTCTTCCCGCCCGGCGCCGCGCGCAGATTCCTGCTGATCTCCGACGGCGTCGAGACCTCGGGCGACGCGCTCTCCGCCGCCCGCGATCTGGCGTCCGGCTCCGGCGCGCCGCGCACGCCCGTCGATGTGCTCCCCATCGCGTACGCGGCCACGGGTGAGGCGTTCATCGAAGCGGTCGATGCGCCGCCTTCCGCCACATCCGAATCCCTGGTCAGCGTGCGCGTCGTGCTCCGTGCCACGGGCCCGACGCGCGGAACGCTGCGCCTGCTCTCCGACGGGCTCCCCGTTCGCGATGAGGGCGGCGCGTCGTCGCGCACGGTCTCCTTCGGGCCCGGCCGCGCGGTCGAGGTCTTCCAGATCCGTCTCGAGGACAAACGAGTGAACCGCTTCGAGGCGGTGTTCGAGCCGGAGACGGGCGACGACGGCGCACCGCTCGCCGACCGCGTGCTGGCCAACAACCGCGCCAGCGCGTTCACGATCTCGCCCGGGCGCGGTTCGATCCTGCTCGTTGACGGCGTGTCGGACGCCGAATCGCAGGGCGCCGGCCGAACCCTCGTCCGCGCGCTCACCGAGAGCGGCCTCGAAGTGCGCGTCGTCCCGCCGCTCGAAACGCCCGCCGATCTGCTGTCGCTCCAGAACTACGACCTGATCATCCTTGAGAATGTCGCGGCCGACGAGATCGCGCCCAGCGCGCAGCGCCTGCTCGCCGATTATGTCGCGCGATCGGGCGGCGGGCTCGTGATGATCGGCGGCCCCGACTCCTTCGGCGCAGGCGGCTGGAAGGGTTCGCCCATCGATCCGCTTCTCCCCGTCACGCTCGACCTTCCCGAGCAACTCATCGTGCCACCGGCCGCGATGATGATCGTGCTCGACTCCTCAGGCTCGATGGCCAGCGGCCTGCTCGGCGGGATGCGCTCCCAGCAATCGATCGCGAACGAAGGCGCCGCCCGCGCGATTCTTTCGCTCGACGAGCGGGACCTCGTCGGCGTGCTCGAGTTCAACAACTTCACCAACACCGTCGTTCCCCTCGGCCCGAACCGCGACGCCGACGATTCCGCCGAACGCGTGCGCCGCATCGTGCCGGGCGGCGGGACGAACATGTACCCCGCGCTCGCCGAAGCCGGCGCCAACCTCGTCGATGTCGAGGCCCAGGTGAAGCATGTCATCCTGCTCTCCGACGGCATGGCCCAGGGCTCGCCCTCCCAGGGGTTCGACATCGCCGAGAACCTGCGCGCGCAGGGGATCACCGTTTCCACGATCGCCGTGGGCGACGGCGCCGACACCAACACGCTTCGCGGGATCGCCGAGCGGGGCGGCGGGACCTTCTACCGCGTGATCGATCCGAACACCCTGCCGCGCATCTTCCTGCGCGAAACGCGCGTCGTGCGCAAGCCGCTGATCCGCGAGGGGCGCTTCGAGCCGGTCATGCGCGCCGTCGGCTCGCCCATCACGGCGGGCATGTCCGCGCGCACGCCCCCGCTCTTCGGGTATGTGCTCACGCAGAAGCGCGAAGATTCCAGCGCGGTGTACGCGATCGATTCTCCCACCGGCGAGCCGATCCTCGCCCACTGGAACGCGGGGCTCGGCCGCGTCGCGGCGTTCACCTCCGACGCGCACAATGAGTGGGCGCGCGACTGGCTCCCCTGGCCCGGTTTCGCGCAGATGTGGGCGCAGATGGTGCGCACCATCGCGCGGCCACCCGCCTCGCGCGGGTTCGACCTCGCGTCCGACATCGTGGGCGACACGCTGACCCTGCGCCTCGACGCGCGCGACGACGACAACATCCCCATCGATCTGCTCACCGTCCCGGGTGTGGTCTACAACCCCGACGGCACGCGCACCGACATCACGCTCACGCAGACCGGGCCCGGCCTGTACGAAGCCAGCGCCCCCGCGCCCGAGAGCGGCGCCTACATCGCGGCCCTCACGCCGCGCTCGGGCGAGCGCGCGCTCTCCCCCGTGCTCGGCGGCGCCACGCGCGCCGTCGGCCCGGAACTGCGCACGCTGCGCTCGAATGTCGGGCTGCTCAAAGAGATCGCCGACACCACCGGCGGCCGCGTGCTCGACATCGACGACCCGTCGGCCTCGCCGCTCTTCTCGCGCGAGGGCCTGCCCACCAGCCGCGCGTCGCTCCCGATCTGGAGGCCGCTGCTCATGCTCGCGGTGCTGGTGTTCCTGCTCGATGTCGCCACCCGGCGCGTCGCGTGGGACCGCTGGATCACCCGCGAATCGCTCGCCGAACTCCGCGAAGCCGCGGCCACCGCCAAGGCATCCCGCGCAGCGACCGTCACCGGCTCGCTGAAGCGCGCGAAGGAACGCGTCGAGGAGAGCGAGGCGTCATCGGTCAAACTCGGCCGTCAATCGCTCGACCCCGAGCAGGAAGCGGAGCGGCGCCGCTCGATCCGCCGCGCTATCCAGGCGCAGCAGCGCTCCGCCGCGCAGCCGAGCACGCCGACGCGTCCCGCTCCCCAGGCCAGGAACGAAAGCGACGAAGGTTCTGCCTCGGGCCTCCTCGCCGCGAAGAAACGCGCACGCGAACGCATGGACGGCCCGAGCGAGGACGAATGACCCCTTCGCCCATCGCAAGCGGGGAGCAGAAAGCGAAAGCGAAAGTCAGTCGCAGGTCGAGCCGAACGCCGAGAGCACACCGTTGAGATCGATGAAGTTGACCGTACCGTCGTTGTTGAAGTCGGCGGGAAGATCGGCGCCCGTCTGACCGAACGAAGAGAGCACGGCGTTGAGATCGGCGAAGTTGACGAAGTTGTCGCCGTTGGCGTCGAAGGGGCAGGGCTTGAACACCGTCACGCGGAGTTCGTTGAGCGTGAGCGTGGAGAATGGCGGCGAGGCGGGCGCGGTGTCGTCGTCGCCGCCCCAGACGAACACGGTGTCGAGGTTGCGGTGCAGGCGCGCGTTGCCCAGGTCGTCTGTCCCCACAATGGGGTTCGTTGAGCCGATCGCGATCGAGTTGATCGACCAGTCGATGAGGCCTGTCTCGCGGTTGTACTCGGCCCTCGCCGTGAACGGCGTGTTCGGCGTCACGCCCAGCGCGTCGAGCGTGAAGCCGGTGTCGATGACCAGGAGGTCATGGTCGGGCTGGGCGTTCTCGGGGGCGCCGAAGAGGTAGACCTTCTGATCGACGGCGGAGATCCAGAGGTAGCCGTCGATCTCGAGCACGCCGCCGACATCGGCGAGCTGCGCGGGCGAGAACCCGCGTGAGGTGACGAAGTCGGAGAGCGTCATGGTCAGCTCGATGCGCCAGGTGACTTCATCGCTGACGGCCACCGAGGGCGTGTCCGAGGTGAACTGCGCGAAGATGAAACCATCTTGCTGGTTCGGGTTCGGCGGCGCTGAGTGCGTGGTGTCGCGGAAGATGTTGCGCATCACGACCGACTCGCCCAGCATCACCACGCCGTTGGCGTTGGTGTAACGAGTGCTCACGACGGGCGAAATCGTGGGATCGTCGATGTGCCGGTTGGGCGGGATGTTGTCCACGCCCCACGCGAAGTTGTCGAAGTACGGCGTCGTCAGCGCGGGGAGCGAGACAAGGGGCAAGGCGTCGCAATCGAAGTCGATGTTGTCGAGGTCGAGGCGTGCGCCTTCGCCAAAGGCATTGTTTTCTGACTCGATGCGCAGGAGGTTCGCCCCGTTGCTGAACGCCGTGCCTGAGAAGATCTCCACGCCCTCAAGGGCGACGGTCATGGCGTTGTCGTTGGCGACGGTGACGCACAGCGTGCGGAACTGGCCGTCGGCGGGCCATTCAACTCCGGTGGAGACGACATCGACGCCGACAACTGGCGAGTTGCTGAGCGGCGTCTGCCCGAACGGATCATCGATGGGGTTGTACTCGACATTCGTCTGCACATAGATGATCGAGTCGGCCATGCCGGTGAGAGGATCGGTGATCCCGAGGTAGACACGCGCGGTGACGCCGCCCACGACGAAGTTCGTCGCTTCGGAGTCGATCGCGAACGCGCGCGCGGTGGGGCTCCCGCCGCTTCCCAGCGTCGTGGCGGCGTCGAGGCACAGCGTCCACGGGTCAGCGGGGAGCGAGAACGAGGCCGGGAGCGCGGTGTTCAGTTCCTGCCTGAACTCGTTGTCGGAGGAAACATTGTTGGTCTGGCGCAGCGCGCGGTTCCCCGAGCCATCGTCCACGACATGCGCGGCGGCGCTCAGCGCGGCGAACCAGCGAGAGGTCTGGCCGAGGAGAGGGCCGGGATTCAGCCAGTCGATGTCGTCGAGGTAGGGACAGACGAACTCGGGCGGCAGCGGGGGCTGGTAGAGCGCGCCCGACGCCTCGATGTTGTCGACGAGCAGGAACCCGCCCTGGGCCTCGAACGAGGAGTTCCAGCCGATGCGGTCGATCAGACTCGTGGTGGTGAGCACCGTGTCAAGGATCACCGCCTCACCCGAGCCGTCGAGATGATCCACGAGTATCCGGAAGTGGCCGTCGGCGGTGGTTTCCGCCGCGAGGCGGAACCAGTCCTGGATGGGCGGTCGGGCGATGTCGCCGATGTTGAAGCCCGCCGGGGGAACGCAGCCGGGAATCGGGTTGCCGTTCGAGTTCTCGCAATACCGCGCGGGCACCCAGTTCTCGAACGACGCGTTGGGGGCGAAGACGAGAAAGTAATCCAGAACCCCTACCGGGAGCCCGATAGCGTCACACTCTCCGGGCACCGTGTTGATGCAGCCCCCGCCCCACAGCATGCGCCCGGTGAACACACCCGCGATCACGGCGGCTGTTTCGAACGAGTACAGGTTGTTGATGCTGCTCACCCAGTGTTCGGCGCTCACGCGCGCGTTCACGCCCGGGATGGGCATCACCGGCTGCGTGCTTTCCTCAAAGCCCCCGCCTCCGAAACGCAGGTTGGCGCCCGTGAAGAACCCGTTGGCGGGCTGCGCCACGGCCGTGAAGATGCGCACGGCCTTCGTGCCGTTGGTCACGCCGTTGGGGCCTGTGACCGGCGCGCCGGAGAGATCGACGAGCCGAACGAAACTGACGCTGCTCTGACCGCGCAGATTGTTCAGCGGCCAAACGAATCCCGGAGGCCCGGTGAACGAGGTCGCGGGCGCGGTCACGCCCGCGCCGCCCAGCGAGGTATCGACGGGGAAGTTCTCGAGTTCGTCGCGCATGGTGACGATCGACCCGGGCGGGAACTGCAGACCGCGCGGCGAGGCGGCCTGTCGCTCGGGCTGCGCGTCGCGTTCGACGCGCACCTCGGTGCGCGAGAGGCGTTCGGGTTGCGCCAGCGCGGGCGAGACGACAACAACCGCGAGGCCGGCGGCGATGACGAACGATGACACAGTCTGCATGGGAACCCCCTTGTTCCTCGCGCGGCGGTGTGCCGCGCTCCAAGGTCAAGGTACCACGCGTCGGGCGTGAGGCAAGGGAATATCGGAGGAAGGCAATGGGCAATGGGAGAGGAGAGTCACCTCTTCTCTCCTTCCCCGATGCGCAGGATGGATTCGCTTCCCTGAACCCCTCCCACCTGTGGGAGGGGTAGGGGAGGGAGCATTTCCGACTGCTGCCCGCTGCCCGTTCCCTGCTGCCTTCCGAATCAGGCCGTGGCGGCGGGGGCGGGGGCTTCCGGGGCTTCCGGGGCTTCGGTGAGCAGTTCGACGACCGAGTACTGGTCGAGGTTGCAGAACACGATCTCGCCGTCGTCGCGGACGATCTCCAGCCGGTCGAGCCAGACCTTGTTGTCCTTGGAGTGGGCGAACCACGACCCGGTCTTCTGCTGGCCGAAGCGGCGGATCACGCCCTCGATGGTGATCGTGAAGGTGTCCTGGGCGCGCGGGATCTGCTGGGTGATGCGGACCCGCTGGCCGATGCGGTACTCGTGGGGCTGGAGGGGGCGTGCCATAGGCCCGGAGTGTAGGGGAAGCGTCGGGCCGGCGAATCGGCAATG
Source organism: uncultured Phycisphaeraceae bacterium (assembly GCA_965369025.1). Taxonomy (GTDB): domain Bacteria; phylum Planctomycetota; class Phycisphaerae; order Phycisphaerales; family UBA1924; genus JAHBXC01. Next base: position 638,520 of record CBDUPB010000001.1, read on the forward strand.
ATGATCCCAGCGAAGGAGCGTGGATGAAGAAGCGGATCGTCATCGGGATCAGCGGCGCGTCGGGGGCGGCCTACGCCCAGCGCACCGTCAGCCACCTCCTCGAACTCGGGCACGAGGTCCATGTGGTCGCCACGCCCAGCGGCGTGCGCCTGCTTGTTGATGAACTCGGGGCCGACGGATTTGATTTGCGCCTCCTCGGGGGCCTGCCCGCCGACGCCGAACCGGCCGAGCGGGGACTGATCAAGCACAACATCCGGGATGTCGGCGCGGTGATCGCCTCGGGGAGTTTCCGCCACGACGGGATGGCGATCGTCCCGTGCTCGAGCCACACCCTCAACGCGGTCGGCGCCGGGCTGGGCGACAACCTGCTGGTCCGGGCCGCGGCCGTGACGCTCAAGGAGCGCCGCCGCCTGGTGCTGCTCCACCGGGAGTCGCCGTTAACGCTGATGGACATCCGCGCGATGGAGACGATCACCCTGGCGGGCGGGATCGTGGCGCCGGCGAGCCCGGGGTTCTATCTCTTGCCCAGGACGATCGACGAGATGGTGGACTTCATGGTCGCGCGGGTGCTGGACCTGCTCGATGTGGAGCACGGTCTTGGCCAGCGCTGGGAAGGCGAGACGCCGAAGGGCGGATGAGCCCCCCGCTCTCACTCCCCCAGATTCGTCGCGATGCGCCTGGCGTCATCCTCCGACGAGGAAACGACATACACCAGGCACTCGCCGTGGCGGAACGCCTGAACGGATTGCCCCTCGGCCGTCTCGCCCAGCTGAGCCATGGTGCGCGGCAGGGCCTGGGGATCGCGCGACGAGGCGTCCTGAATGAACACGCTGATCGGCGCGTGCTCGGCGTCGGCCGGCGCAAAGACCATGTGCAGGGAATCCCCGCCGCCCGGCACGCCGCACGGACCCACGCCCAGGAAGCGGAAGTCCGGGCCGGCCATGCTGATCACCTTCGGCGCGTCGGGCGTCCACTGCGCGATGAACCGCTCGGCCTCGGGCCGCTCGCGGATCGGGAGTTTCAGTTCCGAGTAGCGCGTCATCGGCGCGCAGTTGTTGTGCTCGCCCGCGAGGAACGAGACCAACTGCACCCGCGCCGCCTGATCGGGCGGCCAGACATGCGAATTGGGCGCAACGATCGGGAGCACGAAGAGCCCGACGAGGGCCGCGAGCAGGATCGCCGCCGCCGCCGCGAGAGGCCAGTTCCGCTGGAACAGGCGGAACACGAACGGGCCGCGGTTGTCATCCTGAACGGCAGGAGCCGACGACGCAACCGCATCGTCGGCGCGCACGGCGTGCAGCACGCGCTCGCGCAGATCGGCCGGGCAGGGAGGGCATGCATCGCACAGGCAGCGATCGGTCGCGGTGCGCAGAGAACGCTCGGCCTCGATCGTCGCCTCGAGCGCCTCGCGATCCGCGGGCGAGAGTCTCGCGGCCGCGCGCTCCAGCGCTGCGCGCTGCTCGCGAGTCGCCTCGCCATCGGCGACCAGACGAACGACCTCGCCCAGTTCGCCCAGGGGCGAACGGTGCGTGCGGTTCGGGTTGTGGTTCTCGTTGGTCGTCACGGCGGTCTCTCTCGGTCGGTCAGTCGTGGTTGGTCGTCAACGCGGCCGCGTGGCGCACGCGCACCGCGAGGTCGTCATCGGAGTCGGCGGTCGACGAGGACAACGCGTCCGCGACCGCCTTTCGTGCCCGGTGCAGCCGGCTCATGATCGTGCCCAGCGGCACACCAAGGACCTCGGCGATCTCCCGGTACTTCATCCCCTCCACGCCCCAGAGCAGCAGCACCTCGCGGTGCTCGCCCGAGAGCGCATCGATCGCGATCTTCAGACGATCATCGACATGCTCCCAGTCGAGATCGCGCAGGTTCCACGCGGGCGGCGCGTCGGTGGGCAGATCGTGATGGTCGGCCGCGGATTCCACGGCCTCGGAAAGCACCGGCGCACGCCTGGCCTTGCGCCCGGCGGTGTAGTGCGCGTTGTGCAGGATCCGAAACAGCCACGCGCGCATCGACGCCGACGCCGCCGACTCGCCGTCCTTCGTCGTCATCTCGTCGCGCTGGCTGAACGACTCCCACGCGCGGAACGCGAGCAGGTACGCCTCCTGCACGAGGTCGGCCGCAGCATCAGGATTGCGCGTGAGCGTGTACGCCATGCGGTGCATCGCTTCGAGGTGAGAAAGCGCGAGCTGTTCAAACTCTGGTCGTGTCAAAAGAAGGGCGCTCCCCACGAGGCCGTCAGTCCAACGGCCATCCGTCGCCCAGTATTCCCCGCCAGCCACCGAAAGTCGCCGCACCGACCTATTCCGTGCGCACACGGCGGCTCGCTCGGCCCCCCATTCCCACAATTCCCTGACATTTTCCTTACTTCAAAGCCCGCAAGAACCTGCGATCCCGCGCGACTCCCGGACGAACCGCCCCCGTGCGCACCGACGCGACCGCGCCGCCATGGGTAGCCGCCCGCACATCGCCGGCGGCAGATCCTGACACGAGCGAACCGGACGACGCCATGCCCTACTCCCTCGGACCCTTCCGCGACATCAACCTCGACGACGCACTCCTCTTCCATCTCCTCGCGGAGCACGAGTCCGACACGCTCCCAGGCCTCCAGCGGCTCTGGGCGTACTACCGCAACCCGACCCTCAACAAACCCTCCAACCCGCTGGCATCGGCGTCGTCCGGCTCCTCGCATTCCCGCCGCAGGCCCCGACTCGCGCAGGCGTCCGGCCTCCCCTCGCGTTTCTCCGGCGCATCCGGCCCGCGCCTCGCCGACGACCGCGCCGACGCGCTCGGCAAAGAGGTCGTTATCGAGAACGACATCGCGTGGCGCATCCACGCCATGGTCGATGTCATGTTCGGCCGACCCATCTCGATCGTGTCCACCGCCCGCGACGACTCCACCCGGCGCGCCGTCGAACAACTCCTCGACGCCGTCTTCGAATCCTCGGGCGGCGGCGCGCTCCTCCAGGACATGGCCCTCCTCGCCTGCGTATACGGCAGCGTCGATCTCCTGCTCCGCGCCGACGACCTCTTCGCCGCCCACGCCACCCGGAGCGACGCGTCCTCCGACGCAACACTCACCCGCGCGCTCGATCACGCCCACCTGGCGCGCATCGAACTCCTCGACCCAACCCGCGCCATCCCCCTCGTCGCCGGCGCCGACTACCGCAAACTCGACGCGCTCATCCTGCGCTACACGCGCCTCTCGAACGAGGTCGAACGCTCGCGCCCCTCCGCCGCGTTCGCCGCACTCGCGCAGCGCCTCGGACACACGCCGCGCAACACCGCACGCGCCGACATCAAGGTCGTCGAGGTCCACTCCGCGACCCACCGCCAGTCCTACGAAGACGCGCGACTCATCGACGAAGCGCCAAACCCGCTCGGCGTCGTCCCCGTCGTGCACATCCAGAACATCTCCCAGCCCTTCCACTACCACGGCGTCTCCGAGGTCGAACCGCTCATCCCCCTCCAGGACGAGCTGAACACACGCCTCTCCGACCGCGCGGCGCGCGTCACCATGCAGTCCTTCCGCATGTACCTCGCCAAGGGCATCGACTCGTTCGGCCAGACACCCGTCGCGCCCGGGCAGGTCTACTCGACCGACAACCCCGACGCCTCCATCACCCCCGTGGGCGGCGACGCGCACTCGCCCTCCGAAGACTCGCACATCGAAGAGATCCGCGAAGCGCTCGACAAGATCTCCTCCGTCACGCCCGTCGCCGCCGGCGTGCTGCGCAGCAAGCTCGGCAACCTCTCGTCCGAGTCCGCCCTCCGCGTCACGCTCCTCGGATTGCTCGCGAAGACCCAGCGCAAGCACATCGCCTACGGCCGCGGCCTCGCGCAACTCTGCAACCTCATCCTCCACGCCTTCAACGATTCAGGACTCCTGCGCACCGACCCGCGCGATCGCGGCGTGCGCATCGTCTGGCCCGACCCCCTCCCACAGTCCGAGACCGACCGACTCAACACCGCGCTGCTCAAGTCGCAACTCGGCGTGCCCACGCCGCGCATCCTCGCCGAACTCGGCTACGCCCCCACCGACCCCGGACTCACCTGAAGTGTCCCCACCCTCTCCCCCCTGGAGAGAGATCGACGGCCGCAGGTCGTCGGGTGAGGGGCCCACTCTGCTCCCTCCCCTACCGAGCGCACGCGAGATGGGGGAGGGCGGGGTGGGGGTCTTCTTCTCTCCCTCCTCCTCCTCCCCATTGCCCATTCCCTATTGCCGATTGCCCTCTCCCATGTCCAAACTCGACGACCCAACCAATCCCGACCCCATCGACAACCCCATCGTCGGCGGCGAAACGCCCGACCTCACCACCACCGACGACGCGCCCAGCACCGAACTCCAGGAATGGCGCCGCCGCGCCCTCGAAGCCGAAGCGCTCAGCGACCAACTCGCCGCCGAACTCGCCGACGCCCGCGCTCAACTCGACACGCTCACCCAAACCCACGCGCTCGACGCGCTCCTCGCAGACTCCGGCGCCATCGACGCCGAGACCGTCCGCGCGCTCGTCAACACGCGCACAACCAACGACGGCGCATCCGACATCCGCGCACTCATCGCCGAACTCAAACGCGCCAAGCCCTTCCTCTTCGCGCACGACGCGCCGCCGCGCACTCCCTCCGCACGATCCGCGATGTCGCCCGCCCCCGCGCACCCCACTCCCTCCTTCGACGACCTCGACACCGCGCTCGAACTCGCCGCCACCAGCGGCGACCGCGCCGCCCTCCTCCGCTACCTCCGCCTCCGACGCGGCGTGTGACTCTTCCACCCTCTCCTATGGGAGAGGGTGGCTCGCGCAGCGAGCCGGGTGAGGGCGTTCCCTCCCCCCGTTCCCCTTTCCCCTCTGCCTACTTCCTACAGGACTCCACACCATGGCCTTCACCGGCAAAGCCACCTACACCGCTGGACCTTCACTCCCCGAAATCGCCGAGGATGTCTCCGACATCATCGGCATCGTCTCGCCCTTCGAAACCCCGCTCCTCGACCACCTGGGCGACCCCGCCCGCGCCGCGCGCTCCACCGTGCACGAGTGGATCGAAGACTCCCTCCTCCCCAACACCGACGCCATCAACCAGTCCTCCTTCACGCCCTCGCCCACCACCGCCGTCAACATCACTGTGGACAACGGCGACCGCTTCCGCGTCGGCGACCTCGTCAAACCCGCCAACTCCACCGAGGTCATGCTCGTCACCCTCGTCGCGAGCAACGCCCTCTCCGTCGCGCGCGGCTACGGCGGCACAACGCCCGTCGCGCTCGCCGACAACATGCCCCTGCTCATCCTCGGCAACGCCGCCCTCGAAGGCGACGATCGCCCCGCCGCACGCTTCACCAACCGCGCACGCAAGGCGAACTACACCCAGATCTTCACCTCCTCGGTCGAGGTCTCCGGCTCGCAACTCGCCGTCAAGTCCATCGGCGTCGCCGACGAACTCGACTACCAGAAGCAGGACCGCCTCCGCGAACTCCTCCGCGACCTCGAGAACTGCGTCATCAACGGCGTCGCGCCCTCCGCAACCCAGGTCGGCTCGTCCAGCATCCGCCGCACGATGAACGGCATCCTGCCTTCCGTCGTCACCAACACCTTCGTCCCCGGGGTTGACGCCATCCCCGAAGGCGACGGCGCCGGCAGCGACATCCTCAACGAGTCCGTCCTCAACGCCGCCATGAAACAGATCTGGGAGAACTCTTCGGGCGCCATCGACACCATCGTCGTCAACGGCTTCCAGAAGCGGCGCATCAACTCGTTCATCGCGGGCAACATCGGCTACACCCCCGCCGACACGCGCTACCGCGAGATGGTCGCCGTCTACGAGTCCGACTTCGGCGTCGCGCGCGTCGTGCTCTCGCGCTATGTCCCCGCCGACACCGTGCTGCTGCTCGACTCCTCGCGCCTCGATGTCCTCCCCCTCGCCGGACGCTCATTCCACTACAAGCCCCTCGCGTCATCCGGCGACGCCGAGGTCGGCCAGCTCATCGGCGAGTACACGCTCGAGATGCGCAACGAATCCGCGCACGGCGTCATCTCCGGCCTCGCCACCAACGCCTGATCTCTCGCGCACATGCTCCCTCCCCTATGCGCAGCATGGGGGAGGGCTGGGGAGGGGGCTCTCCCTCTTCTCTTCCTGCTGCCCGTTGCCTGCTGCCTCACTTCTCTCCCTCCCCGCCTCCCGCCGCCGGCGCCAACCCGTCGCGGCGGGATTCACAACCTCTCCACCCTCTCCCGCGGGAGAGGGTGGTTCGCCGCAGGCGAACCGGGTGAGGGATCTTTCTTCTTCTGCTCCTCATCCCCTGCTGCCCGCTGCCTACTCCCTCCTGCCTTCTCCCTCGGATCGCCCATGCCCTTCTCCACCGACCGCGACCTCCTCGCCCTCGAACCCAACCTCTTCCGCGACATCGCCTGGTCGGCGCAGACGCGCCTCACCGCCAGCGACGCATCCATCACCTCAACCACGCTCACCAGCGCATCGTCAGACTTCGTCGCCGCGCACATCACGCCCGGCATGATCGCGCTCGTCGACGACGCGCCGCTCGAAGTCACCGAAGTCCTCGCCGCCACACAACTCACCGTCTCCCGCCTGCGCGACGCGATCACCGACGACCCGATCGCGCCGCTCCCGATGTCCGGCGCATCCCTGCGCATCGCCACCTTCGGCCCCCAGCGCGAGATCATCCACCGGCAACTCCTCGCGGCGCTCGGCCTCGACCCCGCGCCGCTCGACGAAGACAACCCGAGGCCGAACGCGTCGCAGGTCGTCAACACGCGCGACATGGCCCTCGTCGAATCCCTCGGCGCGCTCCATCTCATCCTCTCGTCCGCCGCCGCGCTCGTGGGCGAGACCTCAACCCTCTGGACCAAGGCCGCGCTCCACCGAGACCGGTTCGACCACGCGCGCCGACGCCTCGCCGCGCACCTCGACCTCAACAACGACGGCGCCCCCGACGCGCAGCGCCACATCACCATCGCGCACCTCACTCGGGCGTGAACCGTCCGCTCCTCTTCTTCCCGGTTGCCCGCTCCCTGTTGCCTGCTGCCCCCCCATGCTCACCTTCCATCCACAATCCGTTTCCTTCCTCAACACACCGCTCACCGATGTCGACGCCATCGCCGTCGATCGCCGCTCCTCCAAACAAACCGAAGAGCGCACCGATCTGGGACCGCACCTCGTCTTCGCCGATGTCCCCGAGCAGCGCGTCACCATCGCCGTCACGCGCACGCTCACGCGCGACGAACCGACAACCTTCACGCCCGGCGCGCAGGGACAACTTCGCTTCACCGCCGCGCCCTCTTCGTCCGACGCCAAGCGCCGCACCTACACCGCCACCGTCGTCGTGCTCTCCATTGATTACGACCTCTCGCGCAAGGCCGCCGCGCGCCAGCGCATCGCGCTCCTCGCCCTCTCCACCGACGGCGCCGCCGACCCCATCAACGAATCCGTCGCTTCCCCCGCCTAACTCCTCTCGCGTGTGAGCCGCCCATGTCCACCATCGCAGGCCAGGCCCTCTTCAACTCCGGGCCGCACCGCTTCCATTTCCGCAAACTCGGCTCGCTCTGGTTTCCCCCCTTCGCGCTCGATCCCTTCCAGTCGGGCGTTGATGTCACCGGGCCCATCGAACTCCACATCGTGCAGAGCGGCCGACTCATCGCGTCCACCAACGCCGACCTCGTCGCGCAGATCAACGCCATCAAGGCCGCGGGCGAAGCGCAACTCACCGGCGCGCTCGTCGACAACACCGGCCAGTCCTGGACCAACATGACGCTCCTCACCTTCCGGCCCGCCGACTCCATCGACCGCGGCCGAACCATCTCCCTCGCCTACACCGCCGACTACATCCGCCTGGCCTAGGCACACGGGACACGGCACAAGGCACACGCCTCTCTTCTCTCGCTCCCTCCCCTATCGAGCAACGCGGGATGGGGAGGGCCGGGGAGGTGGTGATTTTCTCCTCTTCCACTTTCCCCTTTCCCGTGTGCCCCTCTCCGCTCTTCCCCGCTGCCTGCTGCCCACTCCCTCCTGCCTGCCTCCTCCACCATGCCCACCGATCTCCTCCCCACGCTCACCCAGTTCGGCGTCGCCGGGCTCATCGCCGCCATGTGGCTCGTCGAACGCCGCGCCGGCGCCGCCCGCGAGAAACAACTCGCCGAGGCCCACGACCGCCTCGTCGAATCGCGCGCCCACCTCGACGCCCTCCTCACCGTCGTCAAAGACAACACCCGCGCCATCACCGCGCTCGAATCCGCCGTCGCGCGGCTGGCCTCATCCCCTGCCCCAACCAGCGCCGCCTGACCCCGCGAACCATCCACTACACTCCTCCGCCCCATGCGTTGCGCCCCACTCGCCATCCCGCTCGTTGTTCTCGCCCTCGCCGGCTGCGCCGGGAGCAACCCCAACGCCGCCCGCTCCACCCGCGTCCAACTCCCCCCGGGCGCGGGCCCCTTCGCCGCCGTCGAACTCCGCATCCATCCTCTGACGCGCGTCGTCGATCACCCCGCCTCCACGAACCCGGCCGAAATCCCCGGCCCCCAGATCGAGGCCCACATCGAGCTCCTCGATTCCTACGGCGCCGTCGTCCGCGATGTCGGCGTCCTCCGCTTCGAACTCTACCGAGGCCTCCCCGGCGCCGACCCCGAGTCCGCCCCCGCGTCGGCCACCCAGGAACTCAACTGGACGCTCGACCTCTCCGACCCCGCGCGCAGCGCACGCCAGTTCGACCGCATCACCCAGACCTATGTCGTCCCCCTCCCGGGCGCCCCCGCCTGGATCTTCGGCGACGCGCCCGCCACCCTCCGCGTCGAGTTCACCACGCCCGACGACCGCCGCATCGTCGCGACCCGCCGACTCCGCGTCGATTGAACCGATCCCCGGCCCGCACCCCCCAAACGCAACAACCCTCCCCGATCACGCGAGCGGGGAGGGTCGTCGTGTGTTCTGTGTTGTGGGAATCCGGATCAGGCCGTCAGATCGCCGCCCAGGCGCTCGATCGTCGCGTCGAGCACGCCCGGCTGGTCGTAATACCCGCTCGCGATCCGCTCGCGGGCCGATGCCACGACCTGCTCGCGCGTCGGACGGTCGGACCGCTGGGCGCGGATCGCCTCGTCCGACAGCTCGACCTCGTCAATGATCCGTCGCGCGACCGAAGTCCCGCGCGCCTCGGGCGAGGCGACCTCAACCGCGCCGCGAGGGCGAACCCCCGCGCCGGCGAGACTCGCCGCGCTCCAACCCCCACGCCCATCCACCGGTGCAAAGTCACTCATAGTCGCAACACTCCGATCGTGCACAGTTCTCTCGTCGAGCCGTGTCATCCTGACGCGACGCATGGCCCACCAGCCCTGCGCCGAACCCGCGACCGGGGGCGTGCGAGGCCTTCTCGTCTGGCCTCGCCTTCCACCTCTTGGTCAGCCGCGGTTGCCTTCCCTGGCCCTCCCACTATCGTCGAGCAGTCCGGAAACCCTGCAACCTTTCTTCACCCCGGCCCACAAACTCTAAATCAATGCCTCACAATGGTTTGTAAGCGATAACTTCACCTCGGACTTCAGCACTTTTCCGCGCCCAGCTCCCAATCAGGAGGGCAATCTCATGACCAATCAAAGTACGAACATGCTTCTTCGACCCCTCGCCGCCCTCGCCTTCACCTTTTTCCTCGCCGTCGCCGGCTGCGCATCGTCGTCCTCCACCCCCACCGCGAGCGCCAAGCCCAGCGCCAGCCGCGCCCAGCCCGGCGCGCTCTCCGACGCAGGATGGACCATCGTCCTCGCCGCATTCTCCGGACCCGACGCACGCGCCCAGGCCGTCACCGCCGCCAGCACCATCCGAGCCCGCGTCGACCTGCCCTCCATCCGCGCCCAGGAGCGCGGCCGGGGCGCCGCCGTCGTCTCCGGCTCCTACACCTCCCCCTCCGACGCCGCCGCCCAGCGCGACCTCGCCCGCGCCCGCGCCGTCACCGTCGATGGCGCCACCCCGTTCCCCTCCGCCTTTCTCGCGCCCCCCGCCGGCAAGCCCGACCCGGGCTCGACTCCCCAGTACCACCTCTCCCGCGCCTTCGCCGAGTTCGGCAACCAGGCCCGCTACACCCTCCAGATCGCCGTCTACGAATCCAAGAACCCCGCCGAGGCCCGCAAAGCCGCCGAACAGGCCGCCGCCCAACTCCGCGCCGAGGGCGAGCCGGGCTTCTACTACCACGGCCCCTCGCGCTCCATGGTCACCATCGGCGCCTTCTCCGCCTCCGAAGCCGGACTCGACACCGGCCTCCCCGGCCCCGTCCTCGCCGAATACCAGCGCCGCCATCCCTACAACCTCATGAACGGCCGCCAACTCCTCACCCAGTCCGGCGGCCGCTCGAATCCCGCGCCGCAGACCTCCTTCCTCGTCGAGATCCCACGGGAATGACCGGGCCATCCAGCCCCGACGCCGCACGCAAGGCCCCCACTTTGACACCCCGTACACAATCTCTCATGCAACCTTTGCTTTTGTCTTGCAACAACTTGTGCATCGTGTAGACTCGACTTCGGACGATCCGGCGAATGCACAGGCGCCCCGTCCACGAGTCAGGAATGACTGCGTAAATCCGACGATCGTTCGCGGCATGGCTACTCCAACGCCGCACGCACGCCGACGCTTTCGCGCCGGCAACCGTGGTCGTCGTATCCGCAGCACCACCGGCTCGGTCTCCCCGTCTGACTCCTTGGTTCCGCCTGTGCAGCGCCCCGCGCGAGGCCATCGCCCCGCGTGAGGCTTCTGCGTCTGCCCCTACTGGGGCGTTGACGCCCGCAGGCGGCGCCGAAAGGCGAAAACGCGGCGGGCAGAGAGGGAGCAAGGTCCGCACCCCGGCCACAACTGTGACCCGGGACAGGCGCATTTAGACCGCTCGGCAGCCCACCGCGCCGAGCGGTTTTTCTATGGACACTGGGCGAGGCCCGGGGTGAGGGTCATCTCGTCGCCGGGTGAGGGCTGCTTCCTCTCCTCCATTGCCCATCGCCCTTCCGCCGCGCATCGCTCCGATACCCTGCCACCATGCAGCCCCTCAAAATCTACGACTACCTCACGCGCTCGCGCGCCATCATCCTCACCGGCGCCCGCACACTCACCGACGAGCAATACCGACAGCCCTTCCCCATCGGGCCCGGCTCGCTCGCGGCCATCCTCACCCACACCTACATCTCCGAGTGGTACTACATCGAGCGCATCCTCGGCCGCGATGTCCCGCCCTACGAGCAGTGGCCCATCCGCGACGAGAACCCGCCGCCCTTTGCCGAACTCGAATGCCGCTGGAACGAGCAGGCCGCGCGCACGCGCGACACCCTCGCGAACATCGCCGACTGGGACGCGCCCGTCCACTACACCGTCACCACCGACGACGGCAAGACCTGGCGCGTCTCCGCCACCATCGCCGACATCGCCACCCAGCTCGCGCTCCACGAGATGCACCACCGCGCCCAGGCCCTCAATGTCCTCCGACACCTCGGCGTCACCTTCAAGGACGACCTCGACTTCAACTCGATGACCTACGACCGCGTTGAGATCTGACTCCGCTCCCCCGTTCGTGCACCTCTCCCCTCTGGGGAGCGGTCGCGGAGCGCAGCGACGCGGGTGAGAGGCCGGTTTCTCTTCCTCCCTCCCCTATCGAGCGGAGCGAGATGGCGGAGGGCCGGGGAGGGGGTCAATCTCCGCACCCTCTCCCGCGGGAGAGGGTGGTTCGCCGAAGGCGAACCGGGTGAGGGAATCCCCCCTTCTCCCTCTTCCCCATTGCCCATTGCCCATTGCCTATTGCCCCTCTTCAACCATCCTCACCGCAAGGTCCACCGCGCGCTCGAAACTCCCCGCGTCCGCCGCGTTCTTCCCCGCGATGTCGAACGCAGTCCCGTGGTCCGGGCTCGTGCGCACCACCGGCAAACCGAGCGTCACATTCACCGCCGTGTCCCACGCGAGCAGTTTCACCGGGATCAATCCCTGATCGTGATACATCGCGACGACCAGATCAAACTCGCCGCGCACCGCGCGGTTGAACACCGTGTCGCCCGGGAACGGCCCGCGCGCATCGATGCGCGCCTCCTGCGCAAGACGCACCGCCGGCTCGATCACGCGTTCCTCTTCATCGCCGAACAGCCCGCGCTCGCCCGCGTGCGGATTCAGCCCGCACACCGCGATCCGCGGCCGGCTCACGCCCAACCGCTTGCACGCATCATTCCCCAGATCGATCGGATCGAACACGCGACCGATCGTCAGCATCCCGCTCACGCTCGACAGAGGCACATGGATCGTCGCCAGCACCACGCGCAGGCCGGGCGAATCGAACAGCATCGCCGCGCGCTTGCTCTGATACCTCGTCGCCAGCAGTTCCGTGTGGCCCGGGTACTTGCTCTTTCCCGCCAGCGACCACGCCTCCTTGCTGATCGGCGCCGTCACGATCGCGTCCGCGCGCAACGCATCGCCGGGCGCCGCTCGTTTGGTCAGCGCGATCGCGTCCTCCACCCACTGGAACGACGCCGCGCCGCCCTCCTTGCTCGCCCGCGCCTCGCCCGCGCGCGCCAGCGCCGACGCTTCCGCGAAACGCGGATCATCCAGCACCAGCACATCGCGCTTCGCGTCCTTCGACGACACTTCCGGGGCCTTCGTCGCGTCCGCCGTCGCCCAGAACGGCTCGATCTTCGCCCGCTCCGCCGCCGCCCTCAGCCGCTCATCAAGACCGAGAACCACGAACCGCGCCCGCGCGCGCCGCTTCGCGTCCCCCAGCGCCTTCACCACCAGTTCAGGCCCGATCCCCAGCGGATCGCCCATCGACACCGCCACCAGCGGCCTCTCAGCCGCCTTCCCAGTCCCGACTTGCTCACCTGACCCGCTCATCCCACGATGCTACGGCCGACACCCCCCGTTTGATCCCGTGATTCTCCCCCGCGCGAAACCCGCCCCCGCCCGCTCCCAAGTACCCAGGCAGCGATGAACGACTCCTACGCCATCACGACCCCCTCCGAGCAGGATCGCAACTGGGCCATGCTCACGCACCTGTTCGCGGGCGTCATCGCCGTCCTCGGCACGCCCTTCTTCGCCGTCGGCTACACCGTCATCATGTGGGTCACCAAGCGCGACGAATCCGGATACCTCGACGACCACGGCCGCGAGGCAACCAACTTCTGGATCTCCATACTCATCTACTCGATCGGCATCATCCCGCTCCTCGCGATCATCACCTGCGGCGTCGGCGCTGTCCTCTACATTCCCCTCGTCATCATCGTCGTGGTCGGCGTCATCCAGGCCACCATGGCCGCCAAACGCGGCGAGTACTACCGCTACCCCGCCACCATCCGCATGCTCTGATCCCTCAACATCTCCTCTTCTCCATCCTCTCCCCTCCCAGCACCTCTCCCCTCAAGGGGAGAGGTCGACGAGCGCAGCGAGGCGGGTGAGGGGCCATCTCAGTATCTTCTTCCTCATGCGGATCCCACGCGCCAACCCCAAGAAAACTGAACGCGCACGCTCACTCCGCACCTCATCATCTCCGCCCGACATCGTCCTATGGGCGCGCCTCCGGGACCGCCGCCTCGGCGGCCTCAAGTTCCGCCGCCAGCAAGCGATCAACCATCTCGTTGTTGACTTCTATTGCGCCGACGCCCGCTTGGTCATTGAACTCGATGGCGACCAGCACGGACGAACGCGCGCCGAAGACGCTGCACGAGACGCGACCCTTCGCGCCCAAGGCCTGGAAGTGGTCCGCATCTCCGCCCGCGAATTCGCGAAGCACGAACACGCGGCGCTCGAACTCATCCTCCGCACCGCTCGGTCACGACTCTGACCCCTCACCCGGCGGCGGCGCCGCCACCCTCTCCCCATCAGGGAGAGGGTCTTGTTCGACGCCTCCTCCTCCCAGCACCTCTCCCTCAAGGGGAGGGTCTTCTTTTCTCCGCACCCTCTCCCGCGGGAGAGGGTGGTTCGCCGCAGGCGAACCGGGCGAGGGAAGCGCATGCGTGCAACTCGCCCATCGCCTTCCTCCCCCCACTACACTCCCCCCGTGCCACTCCTCGAAGCCCACGGCCTGGTCAAACGCTACGGCGGACGCACCGTCGTCGACGGCGTCTCGTTCCATGTCGAAAAGGCCGAGATCGTCGGACTCCTCGGACGCAACGGCGCCGGCAAAACAACATCCTTCCGCATGACCATCGGCATGATCGACGCCGACGGCGGCCGCGTCGTCTTCAACCGACGCGATGTCTCCAAACTCCCCATGTACCGCCGCGCCCGGCTCGGCATGGGCTACCTCTCCCAGGAACCCTCCGTCTTCTCGCGGCTCACCGTCCGCGAGAACCTCATGGCCATCCTCGAGGTCACCCGCCTCCCCAAGGGCCAGCGCGCCCACCGATGCGACGAACTCCTCGCCCGCTTCGGACTCACCCACAAGGCCAACGACCACGCGCGCACCTGCTCGGGCGGCGAGCGCCGCAAACTCGAGATCGCCCGCGCCCTCGTCACCGACCCCGCGCTCATCCTCCTCGACGAGCCCTTCTCGGGCGTCGACCCACTTGCCATCGAGGACCTCCAGCAGGAACTCCTCCAACTCAAGAGCATGGGCATCGCCCTGCTCATCACCGACCACAATGTCCAGCAGACCCTCAAGGTCTGCGACCGCGCCTACATCATCTCCGACGGCAAGGTCCTCCGCGAAGGCACACCCAAAGCCCTCATCAACGACGACCTCGTCAAGCGCGCCTACATCGGATCCATGTTCCGCGGCGACGAGTTCGATACACCCCTCGAACACAAAGCACCCGCACGCGCACCCGGAGGGACGAGATGACAACGAACATGTCTCACTCCGCACCCTCTCCCCGTGGGAGAGGGTGGTCGCGAAGCGACCGGGTGAGGGCCGCGCGCCGCCTCCCCTCTTGCCTGCTGGCCGCTGCCTGCTGCCTCCTCACCGCCTGCGGCACAAACCAGCGCACGCTCTCCATCACCTCCGAACCCGCCGGCGCGCTCGTCTTTGTCAACGATGTCCAACTCGGCGAAACACCACTCGAAGCCGAGTTCCTCTGGTTCGGCGTCTACGACATCCGCGTCAGCAAGCCGGGCTTCGAACCGCTCATCACCACCGCCGAGGCCAAGCCGCAACTCCACGATCAGCCCGGCTTCGACTTCTTCTCCGAGATCCTCCCCGGCACGCGCGAAACCATCGTCCGCTGGCACTTCACCCTTCCCCCCGAAGACAACGACCAGTCCGCGCTCCTCGACCGCGCCCGCGAGGCCCGCGAGTCAATGAACCGACCGGCAGACGAACCGAACGCGCAAGACTGACCGAGGGCGGCCGTTTCACCCCCTTGCAATTCCCCCAAACGGGGCAGAAACGCCCTCGATTTGCGGCGTTTCTGCGAATTTCCGGGCGAAACTCGACTCCGTGTGGAACTCCGAATAGCGCCCCCGCGAATCTGACTTTGTCCACGCGACGACAACCGTTCGAGCGTTGCTCTCAAGGGGTTCTGAGCACGCACGCCCGACCGTCGTTTGGAGCAAGGGAGGTTTCGACATGGTGTGCAATATCAGGACGCGACCCGCGGCGCCGCTACGCCGCAGGGTCGGACGCTGTCGCCGCGCACGCGGCACGGCGATCAGAACCGACATCGACGATCCCGGCGGGGCGTAAGCCAAGAGGCGCGGAGGCAATCGGCGACGAGATGCGCAGTCACTCGTCGAGCGAAGTTCCGCCCTTCAGGGGGCCTATCGATTCTTCTTTCCGGAGCGCTTCCCTACACACACAGCCGCGGCGATCGTGCCGCGGCTGCTTGCGTTACTGGCCGCCGTGCGCGTCGTGCGCAGGCACACCGACGACAGTCATATCGTCGCCCACCGCGCTCACCACCACACAACCAACGCCAACAACGCTCCGCGCACCCACGCGCGCGCCCGGCAGCGCCTTCGCGCCCAATCCAAAGAGCGTGTCCGGGCCGATGCGCACATTCCCGCCCAGCGCCGCCGTCGGCGCCACATGCACATTCGTTCCCAGCGCGCAGTCATGCTCAACAACCGAGGCCGTGTTCAGAATCGTGTGCGCACCCACGCGCGCCCTCGCGTGAAGCACCGCCAGCGGCCCGACGAACACCCCCGCGCCCAACTCCGCCGACGGAGACACGATCGCCGATGGATGCACCACCGTCGCGAACGGGCCGCCCAACTTGTCGATCAACTTCCTCCGCTCCGCGATGTCCCCCACCGCGATGATCCGCGGCACATCGCCCAGCCGATCGAACTCCGAGAAGTTCCCCAGGTGCTTCGTCAGCATCGCCACGCCCGCCTTCGGGTCGTCGTCGTAGAACCCCACGACCTCGTACCCCTGCGCGATCGCCGCCTCACCCACCACCATCGCGTGCCCGCCCCCGCCAATCAGCGCGATCCTGCCCATCGACCCAGATGCCTGCCGTCCGTCGCCCATCACCGGCTCCTTCCGTGTTCGACGCCGCGCCGCGTGCCGCGCTTCCCCGGATCATACGATTCCCGCCACCATGAACGACGCCGACCCCCATCCCGCCGCCCCGACCGACCACGCCGACCCCGTCCGCATCGGGTGCGTCTCCTACCTCAACACCGCGCCCATGATCGAGGGTCTCGACAAGGCCCGCGCCGCAACCCTCATCCCCGCGCCCCCAGCGCGCCTCGTTGATCTCCTCAACTCGGGCCGCGCCGAGGTCGCCCTCCTCTCCATCATCGACGCCCAGAAATCGCCCGCCCCCGTCGTCCTCATCCCCGCGGGCATGATCGGGTGCGACGGCCCCACCCTCACCGTCCGCCTCTACAGCGCCGTGCCCATCGAGCGCATCACCCGCGTCCACGCCGACAGCGAATCCCACACCGGCGCCGCGCTCGTCCGCGTCATCCTGAAGCAGCAGTTCGGGCTCACCCCCGAGTTCGTCGAGTTCGACGCCCGCGAACGCATCGCCCACGCGCGCGACGACGACGCCTCCACCACCACCCACGCCGCCGAGTGGCCCGAGTCCATGCTCCTCATCGGGGACAAGGTCGTCACCGATTCGCCCCCCGCCGTGCGCTACCCCCACCAGCTCGACCTGGGCGAGGCGTGGAAGGCGCTCACCGGCCTCCCCTTCGTCTACGCCGTCTGGGCCTGCCTCGAAACCAACGCCGATTCGCCGCGCACCCGCGCCGCCGCCACCCTCCTCGACCGCCAGCGCAGGCACAACGCCTCGCGCCTCGACTGGCTGATCACCCACCGCGCCCCCGCGCGAGGGTGGCCCATCGACCTCGCGCAGCGCTACCTGCACGACCTCCTGCGCTACGAGGTCGGCCCGCGCGAGCGCGAGGCCATCGAGCGGTTCTTCGACCTCGCCCACGACGCCGGCGCGCTCGCCGAGCGCCGCCCCACACGCTGGCTCGACGCCGCCCCCGCGCCATGCCCCGCGTGAGCGCCCTGCGCAGCGCCGCGCTGCGCGACATCGCCCTCGAATTCCGCCTCGCCGCGCGCAAGAACGCACTCCAGGCCCTCGCCGCGCTCGACACCCTCGCACAGCGCATCGAGCCCGAGGGCGCCTACGACTCGCGCTGGCTCGTGCACGAACTCACCGGCTACACGCCCGACGCGAGCGAGCGCGACGCCATCTTCCCGGGCGACGCGCTCATCGCCGAACTCTCCGCCTTCGCCGAGCGCATCTCGGTCGAGATCGCCCTGCGCGAGGACGAGGTCGGCGACGCGCTCTCCGTCGAGGACCTCGCCGCCCGCTGGAGCGTCTCGCGTCGCACGATCGAGCGCTACCGCCGGCAGGGCCTCGTCGCGCGACGCGTGGGCGAGGGCGCCGCCGCACGCCTGCTCTTCACCCTCCCCGCCGTGGAATCCTTCGAGCGACGCCGCGCGGGCACGGTCGAGCGCGCCGGCGCCTTCGCGCGCACCACCCCGCGCGAGCGCGAACGCTTCGTCGCCCGTGCGCGACGCTACCGCGCGCGCTTCGGCTGGACGCTCACCCAGACCGTCGCGCGCATCGCGCTGCGCACCGGACGCTCCGCCCACGCCGTGCGCGCCGCGCTGCTCGCCCACGACCGCGCCGCCGACACGCCCATCTTCGTCTACCGGTCCTCCATCGACGAACGGGACCGCGAAGCCATCCTCCGCGCCACGCGCCGGGGCGTGCCCGTCGCCGACCTCGCCCTCGCCAAGAACCGAACGCGCGAATCCGTCGCGCGCATCGCGGGCGAGCGCCTCCTCACCCGCCTGCGCGAGTACGACCTCCGCGCGCCCGTCTCGCCAACCTTCCAGCGCCCCGACGCCGCCGAGGTCCTGCTCGCCCCCGCGCCCGTGCGCACGGGCCTGCTCCCGGCGCCGATCTTCGACGCCGCCCGCTTCGTCGCCGAGGCCCGCGCGCTCCCCGCCATCGACACGCGCGAGGAAACCGCCCTCGCCGTCGCCCTCGCCTTCCTTCGCTACCGCGCCGCGCGAACCCTCGCCTCCCTCCCCGCGCATTCGCCCTCCGCCGCCGCGCTCGACGCCGTCGAGACCGACCTGCGCTGGGCCAGCCGACTCGTCATCAAACTCGCGCGCACCCAGCGGCGCATCGCGCTCGCCTCCCTCGAAGAGCGCGTCGGCGACCTCCTCGAACACCGCGACGAACACATCCGCGTCCTCCACCTCGCCGCCATGCGCGCGCTGTGCGACGCCGCCCTGCGCTACGACCCCGCGCGCCGGGGACGCCTCGCCGCTCGCTCCGCCGTCGCGCTCTCCCACGCCCTCTCCGCCACCATCGCCACACTCGACCTGCCCTCCCGCGCCGCCAGTTCGTCCCGCGCTCGCCGACGCGCCGATCGCGCCGTCCCCCTCGTCGACTGGACCCTCGACGCTGCGCCCTGGACGCGCTTCCTCGAGCCCGACCCGCGCGTCCGCGTCTCCCTCGATTCGCTCGACGAAACCCCGCGCCGGCTCATCACCCTCCGCTACGGCCTCGCGGGCGATCCGCCCGTCACGCGCGCCGACGCCGCCCAGGCCCTCAACCTCCACCCCCCCGCCGCAGGCGCCCTCGAACGAGAGTCCCTCAGGGCCGCCGTCGGCCTCACGCCGACGCCCGCGCTCCGCACGCGGTACCCTGCCTCGCGCTGAAGCCCATGCCCACGCGCGTCCTCGTCAACCTGAAGCCCCTCGCTTCCTTCTCGCCCGCGTTCTGGGCGCGCGTCATGATCGCGCTCGCGGCCAACATCCCCACCATCCTCCTCTTCGGCTTCCGCAACCCGCCCATACCCGAGGGCGCCCTCATCGGCGCGCAGATCACCTTCCTCGCCGCCTTCGTCTCCCTCGCCGTCTTCCGCGCCGCCCGCGCACCCACCCGCGAGGCCCGCCTCCAGGCCATCGACGACGAGGGACGCATCGAACTCGTCGCCTGCATCCTCGGCATCCTCGCCGTCGCCCTCCCCGCCGCCCCCGCACTCGCCGCGGGCGTCTTCCTCGCCGCACGCCTCGTCCGCGTCCTCCTCCTGCTCATCGAACGCGGCGTCTCCGCGGCCCTCGTCCTCCTGTTCTCCTTCGCCGCCGTCATCCTCACCGGCGCCGGGATGCTCATGCTCCCCGCCGCCACCCCCGAAGACTTCTCCATCCGCTTCCTCGACGCGCTCTTCACCTCAACCAGCGCCACCTGCGTCACCGGACTCATCGTCCTCGACACGCCCGCCGCATTCACACGCTTCGGGCAGATCGTCCTGATGGTCCTCATGCAACTCGGCGGGCTCGGCATCCTCTCCTTCGCCGCACTCCTGCTCGTCGCCGTCGGATCCTCGCTCGGCCTGCGCGCCACCTCCGTCCTGGGCGATTCCTCCCTCGAATCACGCCACGGACCCAAGGGCATCCGCAAGATGCTCGCCTCCATCGTCCTCTTCACCCTCTCCTTCGAGGCCATCGGCGCCGTCACGCTCTTCTTCGGCTGGCCCGAAACCTGGGAGTACGCGCCCAACATCGCCACCGCGGGCGACCGCGCCTTCCACGCCTCCTTCTTCGCCGTCTCCGCCTTCAACAACGCCGGCTTCGCCACCACGCCCAACTCCCTCGAAACACTCCGAACGAGCTGGACCACCTATGTCGTCATCGCCGGGCTCGTCGTCATCGGCGGCATCGGTTTCCCCGCCCTCGACAACATCCGACAGGTCGTCTTCGCGCGCCTGCGCGGCAAGCGCACCAAGCAGGGCAAACTCATCCGCATCGCCCTCCACACCAAACTCACCCTCGTCACCACGCTCATCGTGTACCTCATCGGGCTCGTGCTCATCTTCGTGAGCGAGTACTTCCAACGCCTCGACTCCGTCGAGATCTCCCTCATCGACGCCCACTTCATGGCCATCGCCTCGCGCACCGCGGGCTTCAACACCATCCCCGCCAGCGAGATGGGCCCCCTCTCCCGCTTCGTCCTCGTCGTCCAGATGTTCATCGGAGGCGGACCCGCCTCCACCGCCGGAGGCATCAAGACCGTCGCCACCGCGGTGCTCGTGCTCACCGTGATCGCCACGCTCAAAGGCCGCTCGCAGACCGAAGCGTTCAAGCGCACCATCCCCGACGCGCTCGTCCGCAAGGCCGCCGTCCTCATCACGCTCGGCCTCGCCACCTGCGCCGTCCTCATCGGCACACTCTCCCTCACCGAATCGCGCGGCGACAGCCACCTCCCCCTCGAAGAGATCGTCTTCGAATCCGTCTCCGCCTCCGCCACCGTCGGGCTCTCCATGGGCACCACGGGCGGCCTCTCCGACCCCGGACGCGTCGCCGTCATCATCGCCATGTTCGTCGGACGACTCGGCCCCCTCGCCGTCCTCGGCGCCCTCACCAGCGTGCGACGCACCGACCGCGCCCAATACGCCTACCCCGACGAAGGCGTGCTGATGTCATGAGCGCCGCTCCGCACACTCCCCCGCCCCTCGCTACCCTGAGCCCACTCCCATGAACCGCTTCGCCGTCATCGGTCTCGGACGCTTCGGCTCGCGCCTCGCGGGCAACCTCGCCGCCGCGGGCGCCGAGGTCATCGCCATCGACCGCAGCCGCCAGATCGTCGAGGACCTCCGCGACAAGGTCACCCTCGCCATCGCCCTCGACGCCACCGACGAGCAGGCCCTCAAAATCCAGGGCGTCGATCAGGTCGACTGCGCCGTCGTGGGCATCGGCCAGGACTTCGAAGCCAACGCCCTCGCCACCGCTCTCCTCAAGTCCCTCGGCGTCGAACGAGTCGTCTCCCGCGCAGGCAACCAGATGCAGGCCGAGATCCTCACCCGCATCGGCGCCGACGGCGTCGTCCGCCCCGAGGACGAATCCGCCGAACGCTGGACCCACCGCCTCCTGGCCCCCACCACCATCGACCACATCGAACTGGGCGACGGATACGCCCTCGTCCAGCGCACCCCGCCCGCGGCCTGGATCGGCAAGGCCCTGAGCGAACTCGACTTGCGCAAAGAATTCCGGATCACCGTCGTCGCGATCCGCCGCGCCGCCGCCGTCAGCAACGGCAAGGAGGCCCGCGCCGAGCGCACCGTGGAAACCCCCATGCCCGGCAGCCGCCTCGACGCCTCCGACATCCTCGTCATCGCCGGCTTCGACCGCGATCTCGAGAAACTCCCCGAATGACGGCGAGCCACCACTTCCGGGCCCCAAACGAACATCTCCGCCACCGCACGCGTCCTTACCCGTATAAAGGGCGTGTCGGCTCGACGCAGCGCGACGGGCGTCGTCCTGCGCCGCGCCGACGCTCTTGTGCGTTTTTGACGCGATCGATCGATCCCCCCACCCACCTCTCCCACATTCGGGCTCAGGAGGCACGCATGCGAACCTCGAAATGGATGATCCTCTCCCTCGCGACGGGAATGACCGCCGCAGCCGCGCTCGCGCAATCCGCGGGTGACCCCACCTCCATGCCCACGCCCGAGCAGATCGCCGCCATGGCGGCCGCGCGCGGCGCGGGCGGCGACTCGTCCGACAAAAAGAAGGACGACTTCCCCGCCTTCGACAAGGTCATGGAGGGATACGAGAAGGTCAGCAACGGCGAGACCCTCTACGAACTCTGGGTCGACAAGGACACCAGCAAGGTCCTCGCCGTCCTCCCGCGCAACTACGAGCGCCAGAACCTGTTCATCGGCCTCACCTTCGCGGGCGGTATGCCCACAGCAGGCATTCAGTACGGCGACCAGTACGCCAAGTGGCGCCGCTACGACAAGCGCCTCGCACTCATCGAGCCCAACCTCGCCACCCGCTCCACGGGCGACAGGCAGAGCCAGATGTCGCGCGATGTCCTCTTCACCGACCGCGTGATCACCGACATCCCCATCCTCACCATGTCCCCCAAGGGCGGACCGGTCATCGATGTCACCGCGCTCTGCGTCGGCAAGGGCGACACCTTCTTCGGCAACATGGTCCGCGGCTCGCAGCAGCAGCTCGCCCGCGCCGTCGCCACCAAGGCCTTCGAGGACAACATCGAACTGCGCTTCGAAGTCCCCGCCCGTGACGGCCGCCTCCTCACCATGCACTACTCCATCTCGGTCCTCCCCGAGAACACCGGCTACAAGCCGCGCGAAGCCGACAACCGCGTCGGCTACTTCACCACCGCCTTCCTCGACCTGGGCGACCCCGCCTCCGAGCAGCCCTACACCCGCTACATCAACCGCTGGAACCTTGAGAAGGCCGACCCCAAACTCGCGATGAGCCCCCCGAAAGAGCCCATCGTGTTCTACATCGAGCACACCACGCCCATCCGCTACCGCCGCTGGGTCCGTCAGGGCGTCGAGTCCTGGAACAAGGCCTTCGAGCAGGTCGGCATCATCAACGCCGTCGAGGTCTACCAGCAGGACGCCGCATCCGGCGCCCACATGGACAAGGACCCCGAGAATGTGAAGTACAACTTCATCCGCTGGAACGCCAACGGCGCTTCCTTCGCGATCGGCCCGTCGCGCGTCGACCCGCGCACCGGACAGATCCTCGACGCCGATGTCGTCATGAACGACGGCTGGATCCGCGCCTACGCCCTCCAGTACGACCGCATCATCCCGAGCATCGCCACCGAGGGCTTCGCACCCGAGACGCTCGCATGGCTTGACCAGAACCCCGAGTTCGACCCGCGTATCGCCTTCGAGCCCGCCGCCGATCGCGAGCGCATCATCGCCCAGAAGAACATGCAGCGCGCGATGGGCACGCAGGCCCCCATGGCCGGACACGCCGCCTTCAACGCCTCCGAGCACATGCTCGGAACCACCCAGTTCGACGGCCTCTCCAACCGCGTCTCCCAGATGTCCGGCTACTGCATGCACGGCGAGTTCAAGTCCATGGACATCGGCGTCATGCGACTCGGCCTCGAAACCATCCCGTCCATGATCATCGCCGCCGAGAACTCCTCGCAGGACATCGACGGCGTCCCCGAAGACTTCATCGGCCCGCTCATCATGGATGTCATCATCCACGAGGTCGGCCATGTCCTCGGCCTCCGCCACAACTTCGTCGCCTCCTCCCTCTACACCATCGAGGAGATGAACACCGAAGAGATCAAGGGCAAGCCCCAGACCGCCTCGGTCATGGACTACAACCCCATCAACATCAACTTCGGCGACGGCCCCGTCCAGGGCGACTGGTCCATGATGGAGCCCGGACCCTACGACCACTGGGCCATCCGCTACGGCTACGCCGACGACAAGCAGGTCAAGGACATCCTCGCCGAGTACACCAAGCCCGAGCACCGTTTCCAGACCGACGAAGACACCTTCGGTCCCGACCCCTACGCTCGCCGCTACGACTTCGGCAAGAACCCCCTCGACTGGGCCGACTCGCGCATGCGCCTCGTCAAGGACCTGCGCGGCAAGATCCTCGACAACGCCGTCGATGACGGCGAAGAGTGGTCCAAGGTCCGCACCCACTACTTCACCCTCCTCGGTCAGCAGCTCACCGCCGTCGGCGTCGCCGCCAACTGGGTCGGCGGCACGCACATCGCGCGCACCGTGAAGGACGAGGACAACACCCTCCCGCCCATCACCGACATCGACCCCGAGATGCAGCGCCGCGCGCTCAAGTTCGTCGTCGAGAACACCTTCCGTGACGACGCCTTCGGCCTCAACGAAGACCTCCTCTACAAGATGACCGTCACCAAGTGGTGGGATGAGGGAGGCCTCTCCTCCATCGGCCAGGACCAGACCCTCGATGTCCACGATCGAATCAACTCGATCCAGACCTCGGCGCTCACCATGATCCTCAACCCCACCACCCTCCGCCGCGCCTATGACAACGAGTTCCGCATCCCCAGCGATGAGGACGCCCTCACCGTTGCCGAGATCATGGACACCATCGCCGCAGGCGTCTGGGACGAGGTCGGCAACTCGCCTTCCAAGTCCTACACCAACCGCGACTCGATGATCTCCTCGCTCCGCCGCAACCTGCAGCGCCAGCACATCGATCGCCTCATCAACCTCGCCAACGCCTCGAACGCCTTCGGCGCCGCAGGCAAGCCCGTGTCCACCCTCGCGGTGCTCCAGCTCCGCGAACTCGACACCAAGCTCGGCAAGGCCGTCGAAAACAAGAACCGCCTCGACCGCTACACCCTCGCGCACCTCAGCGATTGCCAGACGCGCATCCAGCAGGCGCTCGACGCGCAGTACATCGCCAACCTCAACGACATCCGAGTGAATGTCACTATGCCCGGCTTCCTCTTCGGCGAGCAGAGCGAGAAGTAATCACCACGGCGTGACCACGCCGCACGATTGAACACTTCACGGGCCGCGTCCTTCATCGGGCGCGGCCCGCTTTCGTTCCTGTGTGAAGTGACGGCTTCCTCACTTCCGCACCCTCTCCCACTGGGAGAGGGTGGCGGCGCAGCCGCCGGGTGAGGGCGCGCACAACCACTCCACGCGCACCAGCGCAGCACACATCACCACTTCTTCAGCGCTTGATCGTCACGAAGTTGTCGCGCACGCAGAACGGCGAGTCGGTCACCTGCAACGCCAGCAGCACCTCGTCCGCCGCGTCGCCGTACTTCCGCCATTCCAGACTCACCAGCGACATCACCACCACGCACAGCCACGCGGCCAGTTCCGCCGAGCGCTTCGTGCGCAACCCGATCAGGATCACCGCGGACAGCGCGATGGTCAGCAACTTGAAACTCGCGAGCGTCCCCGCGCCGCCGCCCACGACCAGCGCACGCGCCACGGGGTTGCCCTCGAAAAGCCCGATGCCGCCCATGTAACTCAGCGTCAGCGCCAGATCCGCCACGCCCAGAACGGCGAACGCAAGAACCAGCACAGACACACGACGGGAACGCACGGCGTCACTCGATACGCGGTCCAGCCACCGGCGGATGCCCCGATCCGCCCTCGCCCACAGCCCGGCGCTCAGGGCGGGCGTCGCAGCAGGCAGGGCCTCGTGATGGATCGGACCAAGGGCCGTCATATCCAACCCGGGAAGTCGGCCATCACGGACCTTCCCTGAAGGCCACGCGAGAACTTTCCGACGCTACAGTCGCTCCTGCGCGGCCCAGACGCAGGCGCAGGCGTTCCTCCAACGCCGGAACCTCCGACCCCCTCCCGAACACCGCGGGCCTTTCCTGCGAACAAGAGTGTGCGGGCCGACTTTTTCGGGCCTCGGAAACGCGGACGGACCCACACGCGTCCAAACGCGTTCACCGGCGCCCGGCGCCCCCAGCGGAGCACGGACGCGATGCGCAGATCCGACACATCACTCCAGACAGCACTCGCGAACGCCACGCGCGCGACGGTTATCGCGCTCGCGCTCACCGTCGCCGCCCCCGCCGCCCTCGCGCAACAGAACAACCCCGTCTATGTCGACGACTCCCTCGCCGCCGCCGAGGCCATCGTCCGCGCCGTCGAACTCTCCTCCTCGGGCAACCACGCCGAGGCATCGCGCGTCCTCCAGCGCGTCCTCGACGAAGACGCCGAGAAACTCCTCGCCGCCGAAACCGACCCCAACCTCTTCCACACCGTCCGTTCGCGCGTCCACGAGATCCTCCTCGCACGACCCGCGCTCCTCGAGGAATACCGCGCGGTCGAAACCGTCGAAGCCGCACGCCTCCTCGCGCGCAAGGACGCGCAGTCACTCGAACAGGTCGAGCGCACCCGACTGCTCACCACGCCCGGAATCGACGCGGCGCTCCGCGTCGCGCAGCGCCGCATCGAGCGCGCCCAGTTCTGGTCCGCCCTGCGCCTCATCGAACCGCTCGCGCAGCACCCCGACCTCTCCGGCGCGCGACTCGAGCGCGCCCTCACCCTCGCCCAGACCGCAGCCGAGTACCTCAACGCCGACCCCGCCGCCCTCGCAGTCGCGCAGGCCATCGCCGACTCCCCCCGATCCACCGTCGAACTCGAACCAGTCGAAGCGCGGCCGCTCCCCCACCTCGTCGAGAGCCGCTCGCCCTTCGACACCGCCTCCGAAATCCCCTTCGAGTCGATGCTCTCCAAGCCGCTCTGGTCAACACCCATCGTCTCCGATCCCGACATCGCCGAGACCGTCCGCAACAGCGCGCCGACTCCCGCCGAACTCCCCCGCGTCGCGAGCATGGGCCTCAGCGTCATGCCCTCCGTCACCGACGACACCATCTACATCAACTCGGGCGACCTCATCGCCGCCTACGACCGCTACACCCTCTCCCCCCGCTGGCCCGAACGACGCTTCGAGACCTCCGGCGTCAACGCCCAGGCCCGCGCGATCGCGCGACGCAACACCTCGCGCGGCGTCTCCCTCGACGACACCTCCACCATCGTCGTCGCCGGCCCCTGGCTCGTCGCCGTCACCGGAACACCCGCGAGCGGACGCCGACTCGGCGATCCCAGCGTCCACGCGCTCGACGCGCAGACCGGCGAGATCGCATGGTCCGTCGATGTCGCCAGACTCGACCCCGCGCTCGACAGCGCGATCATCCGCGGCCGCCCCATCGTGCACGGCGGCGTCGTCATCGTCGCCGCCAGCCGCCAACTCGCCCAGCGCCGACTCGAAGGCATCCAACTCGTCGGACTCGACCTCGCCACGGGCCGCATGCTCTGGCGCACTCCCCTCGCCAGCGCCGGCGCGCTCCCGTACAACTCCGCGAACTCCTCCTCCGACGGCGCCATCGAATGGCGCGGCCTCGTCATCCGCTCCGACGAACTCGGCGTCCTCGGCGCCGTCGACGCCGCCAGCGGCCGACCCGAGTGGATCCGGCGCAGCGCCAACGCCTCCCTCGCACGCCGCGAATCCTGGCCCTACGAGTCGCACTTGCCCGTCGTCATCGACGATCGCGCCTATGTCGTGTCGCCCGACGCGTCGCTCCTCGTTGAACTCGACGCCAAGACCGGCGCAACGCTCCGCGAGTTCACCACCCAGGCCATCGGCGCGCCGCGCTACCTCCTCGTCGAGGACGACCGCCTCTTCAGCGTCTCCGAGTCCACCGTCGTCTCGCTCCAACTCCCCGACGCGCCCACCGACCCGCGACCCGACGCGCAGCCCATCCCCATCCAGGGACGCGTGATCTTCACCGCGCCCAGGCCGTGGATCAGAGGCCGCGTCGTCGTCGCGCAGGACGCCCTCGTCATCCCCGTCCGCGACGGCATCGTCATCGCACGGCTCGACGAGCCCGACGCCTCCGGACGCCCGCGCATCCAGCGCCTCGACCTCGACCGACCGGGCGCAGTCCTCCCGCTGCGCGATCAGCTCGTCATCGTCGACGACATCGAGGTCCACACCTACCTCCTCTGGGAAACCGCCGAGCACCAACTCCTCCGCCGCATCGAAGGCGAGCCCTCCGACCCGACCCCCGCCGTCGTGTACGCCGAACTCGCCTACCGCGCGGGCAAACCCCAGACCCTCCTCCCCGCCGTCCGGCTTGCGCAGCGCTCACTCGATCGCAACCCGACCTCGCCGATCTCCCGCGCGTCCAGGCAGCGCCTCTTCGCGTCGGTCGTGAGCATGCTCAAGCCCGAAGCCACCGCCGAGATCACCCCGCTCTCACGCGACATCCGCGCCGGTCTCGTCGACGCGCTCGACACCCTCGCCAGCCGACCGGACGAACGCGCCAGCGCGCTCCTGCTCCGCGGCGAGCACGCCCAGGCGTTTGTCGGCGCCGACCGCGCCGTCGCCGCATACCAGAGCGTCCTCGACGACCCCGTCCTCGCCGCCGCCCAACTCCACGGCGTCGGCATCGTGCGCAACGCGTCCGACGAGGCGACCCGCCGCCTGCGCGCACTCGTGCGCGGCCACGGGCCCACCGTCTACGCCCCCTACGACGACGAAGCCGCCACCGCCCTCGCGCGCCTCGGCGCATGGAGCGACGCCGCCGACTACGGCGACCTCGCCCGCCGATATCCCGTCGCGCCGACCTCCGTCCGCGCGTGGATGCTCGCCGCCGAAGCGCACGAACGGCTCGGCCACCCCGAACGCGCCGCCATCGCCCTCGAGAACGGCTTCACCGTCGCACGAGACGCGCTCGTCACCGACCGCGCCACCATCGGCGAACTCACCGGCCGCCTCGTCACGCTCCTCCAGACGCTCGGCCGACCCACCGCCGCCGCGCAGACACTCTCACGCATCCTCTCCGAATACGGCGACGACCTCGCCCTCACCGCCGCTGGCGAACCGCTCGACCTCGCGTCGCTCCGCGCATCGCTCGCGTCCGCGGCCAGCGCGGCCAACCGCCGCGCACGCGTCGGCCCCATCGACGAAGACCAACAGCCGATTCCGCTCATGGGCTGGTCCATCGTCGATCCGCTTGTCCAGCGCGATGTCGCGCAGCCGAGGCAGCACACCGTGCTCGCCAGCGACGACGCCTACGCGCTCTTCGCGCTCGACGAGAACGGCGCACTCACCAAACGCTGGGAGATCCCGCGCGCGCCCTCCGCCGCCCTCGTGTTCCTCGACGATCGCGCCGCCTACTTCACCACCGAGACCGGCGAAGGCCGCTACATCGTCCGCATCGACACCGCCACCGGCGAGCCCGTCTGGACCACGCCCCCCTTCCGATCCATCTTCGGCGAGAACGCCGGCGCGCGCGATCCGCGCGTCCTCTCCAACCCCGACCAGCGCTCGCAGCCCTTTATCGATGTGCCCGCCAGCGGCCGCCGACAGATCCTCGAACTCCTCGTCGACTTCGACGACCGTTCCCTGGTCCTCGTCGAACGCTCAGGCCGCGGCGCCGCGTTCGACACGCAGTCGGGCGCCATGCTCTGGGCACGCGACGACCTCCCCGCCGAGATCTACGACATCGCCGCCGAAGCGGGCGTTCTCGTCCTCGGCGGCGCGCACACGCCGCGCCGCATCAACAACAACGACCCCCGCATCCCCGCCGTCAGCACCATCGACCTGCGCACCGGACGCACACTCCACGACATGCGCACCGACACCGGGCCCGTCCGGTGGATCCGCGCCGCAGGACCCGCGCGCACCATCGTCGGCTTCGAAGACGGCGTCGCCTGCTTCGACCCCTTCCGCGGCGAGCAGCGCTGGTTCAACACCAACCCCGCGCTGCGCGAGAGCGTCGAGTCCTGGGTCTTCACCGACCGCCTCATCCTCATGGACTCCAGCGACCGGCTCTGGCAGGTCGCCATCGACGACGGCTCCATGCGCGCACAGCCGCTCGACCACGAGTCGCGACTCACGCGCGGCGGGCCGGTGCGCACCGCCGAGTTCAACCACCGCGCGGCGTTCGCCTCGCTCGTGGGCCTCATCGTCTACGCGCCGAACGGCGAGGTCGTCGGGAAGGACGCCTCGCTCAACTCCGACACCGCCATCTCCAGCGCCTTCGTCCAGGACAAGCTCGTCGCGATCGAACAGGCCGAGTCGGAAGTCCGCGAAGACCTCAATGTCCACAAACTCCGGCTGTTCGACGCGCTCAACGGCTCGCTCCTCTCCACCCAGCGCGTGCTCCTCGGCGCACGACCCAGCGCCGTCGGCGCCCTCGACGGATACATCTTCGTCACCGCAGGACAGGCCACCATCGTCTACCCCGCCCCAGCCAGGTAGTTCCCCACGGAACGAAAGCGGGCCGCCCCGATGAAGGAGCGGCCCGCGTGGTGACTCTTGAACTGATCAGAGATCAGGCGAGGCGACGGCGACGAGCGCCGAGGACCATCACACCCGCCATGCCCAGCGCGCCCGCCGTCGGAAGCGGGATCGCCGAAGCGTCGGTCGCGACGAAGTTGTCCCAGTAGACATCCTGATCAACGCCGAAGTTGTACTGATTGAGGATGATGTTCTCGAGGTTCTCCGAGATCGTGTCGGCGTAGGTGAACTCCGACATCCCGTTGATGAACACCTCGTACCCGACGCCGACCGTGAACACGATCTCCAACTCGTTCCACGACTGGCCGGCGATGCCGGTCATGACATCGAGCCAGCCGCCGCCGAAGGTCCCCAGCGTGTCGAAGAAGTAGAAGCCGGTCGCGTACGCGCCCGACGAGGACTGACGGAACGCGAGGATCGGGTAGTACAGGTTCGAGTTGCTCGAGTTCGAGGTCGTGCCCCAGATGCCCGCGTTCACGCCGACACCAGCACCGGAATCGACATACAGGTCGATGCCCACGCGCTGGACAGCGCCGCTGAGACCGATGTCGTACTTGCGGCCCTGATAGTCGTAGAAAGTGCCCTGCTGGCCGTTCGGGCGGTTCGCCGCCGCATCTGCGACGCGAACACCGTGCTGCAGCACGCCCGTGCGGCTGCCGCCGCTCTGGCCCGACGCGAACACGCCCGGCGCGTAGCGATCGGTGTACCAGACACCCGCGCCCTGCGTCGGCGACAGGATCACATCGCCCGCGTTGTCAAAGTTGCTCGTGACTGTCCCGGCCGTCGCGGACGCGGCCACGACAATCGCGGCCGAAGCCGCCATAAGAATGCGCATGATGTTCCTCTCCTCTCGGTGACTGAACCCACGCTCGCCGAAACAACGGCAAGCGTCAATGGTCACAGCCACGATAGCGGACGGAGCACGCAATTCGACTCAGGACTATTACTAGATTCGCAGCAAAACTCGCGACGCAGGTTTCACCAGTGTGACGCGCGCAGCACACCACCCGCTGTCGCCGCTCCGATAAGGCGCGATTCCCCCAAGAACAGGGCACCACCCCCTCCGTTCGATGGGAGTGCGCTCAGTGCCCCGCCGTCGGGTCGTCCAGCGCCTGCGCCGACTGCTCGAGCGTCGCCGGCCTCGCGGGGCCCGCGGGCGCCGGGGGCGCCGGGGGCTTCGGGTTCGCCTCCGCCGCGTCGATGTCGTTCAGATACGGATCGTCCGGGCGCAGCTCGCGCGTCACCAGGACCTCCACACGCTGATTCGTCGAATGCGCCGCCGCGTCGTACGCGATGGCCGTGATCCGGTCGAAATCTCCCGCGCCCACCACGCGCATCAGGTCCCACTTGATCCCGTCCTCGTACAACGCCGTGGCCACCGCCAGCGCGCGCTCGTACGAGATCCGATACGCCTTGACCGGGTCGCGCATCGACTCGATCGCGCTCGCGTGACCGCGCACCTCGATGATGAAGTTGCGGCCCTTGAGGTTGCCCGCGATCGTCTTGCACGCGCGCCGCGCCGCCTCGTTCAGCGAGGTCGAGTCCTTGCTGAACGCGACCACGCCCCCATCGGTGTAGTAATCGCTCGGACGGATCGCCTGCACCTGGTCCTGATTCCCCTGCACGCCCGTGCGCCGGCCGTGCCCCGAATCCTCCTGGCGCTTCTTGATGCGCTGGACCAGCAACTGGTCGTTCGGGTCGTGGCTGTTCATGTCAACCGGGTTGTTGAACGCGTCGCGGATCGCGATGGCCGCGTCGAGAAACCCCGGGTGAGGCGTCCCCGTCGCGCCGCCCGTGCCCTCGCCCCCCGACACGCCGCCCGTGTCCGGAGGGTTCATGTTCATCGCGAGCATGATCACGAAGAAGCCCATCATGAGCGTCACATTGTCGGCGAACGAGATCAGCCATTCCGGAGCGCCCTCCTCGTGGTGCTCCTTGTGCCCGCCGCCCCCGTGAGACTTGTGCTTCTTCTTGTGCCCGCCGCCGTGCTCGTCGGGATGCTCGTTGTCTTTGCGTTCTTCGGCCATGGCGTCGCTCGCTCCGCGTGTGGGTCCCTCGGGTCAGATCACGCCGCCGCCTGCAGCTTCGAACGCCCGCCCTGAGGGATGAACGCGTACATGCGGTCCAGCGTCACACGCGGGTTGTCGCCCGCCTGGATGCTCAGCAGACCCTGGAGCACCATCTCGCGCGACAGGATCTCTTCGGAACTCCGCAGCGCGAGTTTGTCGCCCATCGGACCGGCCACCGCGTTCGCCAGGATCGTCGCGTACATCGTCGCCACGACCGACACCGCGAGCATGTGGCCCATGACCTCGATCGATCCGCCCAGGTTCGCGAACATGCCGACCTGACCGACCAGCGTCGCCGCCAGACCCCAGCCCGGCCCGAACACCTTGATGAGGTCGAAGAACTTCTTGCCCGCCGAGTGGCGGTCCTGCATGGCCATGATCTCCATGCGCATCGTCATCTCGATGTTGTCCGGGTCCACGCCGTCGATCGCCGCCTTCAGCCCGGCCTTCAGGAACTCGTCGTCGAGTTTCTCGACCTCGCTCTCGAGCGACAGGATCCCGTCGCGCCGGGCCTTCTCGCCCAGCTCCCCCATCAGTTTCACGACCTCGGTGGGCGACTTCACCTTGTAGACGAAGAACTTCTTGCAGTACCCGCCGATGCACTTGATCTTCGACATCGGCATCGCCATGAAGATCACGGAGACGGTGCCGCCGAACACCATGATGAAGCCCTTGTCGGAATAGAACATCATCCAGTCGCCGTGGCTGGCCTTCATGCCGACCACGCCGAGGCAGACCAACGCGATGATCACACCAATGACCGATGCCTTGTCCATCGAGGGCCTGCTCTCCGAGTGCGTTCCGAGACCGCCGCGCACAAAACACGCGACGGCGAAAGGTCCGACACTCTCATCGGCGCACCCCACCGCCCGATACACCGCCCTCAACCATCGCACCCCCTCCCCAGCACGCCCACGCGGCGCCTCCCCCCGAGACCGCGCAACCGGAACGAGCGACAGTCCGAGAACGCGCTACGGCGCGGGCCTTTCCCCCGAAGAACGCGATCGACGCATCTCCTGCTCGCGCTCCAGCAGGCGGCGATACATCTCCTTCGTCTCTTCGTCGCGCGCCTTGATCGTGATGGGCAACTCGATCACGCCGTCCCAGATCTCGTCCATCCCCACCACCGTCCGCGCCGCCGCCGGATCGGGGCGCAGCACCACCGCCGGAAGCGCGTCCTCGTCGGCAAACCACTCCATCGGCAGCCGACCGGACGCCACTCGAAACCCCTCAAGGCCCCCGTCGGCGAACACCGTCATCTCCGTCGCAACCTCATCCCCATTCGGGAGTCTCAGGAACACGCGGTGCGCGAGCGAGAACCGGGGCGCGTCCCCGCTCGGCGGCGCCCAGCCGGGGCCCCGGAAGACCCACGAATCGATGGAGAGCATCCCGAACACAACGCCGGCGTGAGGCCGAGCATCGCGGTAGGAAACGCGCAATGTCGTCTCAATGTGCTCCCGCACTCCCGGCGCAGGCGCGAGCCGCACCTCACCCCGGTCAGCGCTCACGATCTCGATCCGACGCTGCGCCGTCACGGGCCATGATGCGGTGACGCCCAACTTCGACAGCCGCGCAGCGGTGTCGAGTTCGTCTGGAGGGTCTTCATACGACAGCCGGTACCGCTTCCGTACATCCTCCAGCGTCACGCTGCATTCCACGGCCACACTCGCGGCGCCTCCCGCATTACCCGCGACGAAGGACCTGAAGGAATTCGCCAGCCAACCGTCTCCTGAGTGATCTCCCTCGAGTCCCCAGTGGTATTCCCATTCCCCGCTCCGGAACGACTGATTCTTGATGATCAGCAGCCTCGCGCCGGTCGGGTATCGCACCGGCGGCAAACCTTCCTGTGTGATCACGATCGTGCCCTTCAACTCGAACTCATCGCGTTGATCCGGAGCGTCTGCGGCCGTCGGCAGCGCGACCGGGTCCTCCCCAGCGAGCGTCAACGGGTTCGCGATGTGCCCCCTCCAGCGACCGTGCACCATCACGGGCGCCCACTCACCCTCGACCGCCGTCTCGCGCGTCTGCACGCTCAGCAACCACACATTGTCCCAGAACCGCTCGACATCCGCCTCCG
Organism: uncultured Phycisphaeraceae bacterium; assembly: GCA_965369025.1. Classification (GTDB taxonomy): domain Bacteria; phylum Planctomycetota; class Phycisphaerae; order Phycisphaerales; family UBA1924; genus JAHBXC01. The sequence continues at coordinate 672,628 of CBDUPB010000001.1, forward strand.
TCGCATACCCGTCCCTCACCAGAGCGGCGAACACATCCCCCAGCGGCCCCCAACGCACCGCTTCATCGGTCTGCCACTCAAGGATCTGCGCGATCACGCGATCAGCGCCGCCCCGGTCGATCCTCCTCCGGGAAACCCGGTTGAGCAACTCAACCTGGTGCGCGTACGCGTTGTCGAGTGAGTCGTGCTCCGCGCGATCGAGGATCAGCCACAGCGGCATCCACGCCAGCGTGTTCGCGTTCGTCGCCCGCGCGTAAACCTCCACGCCCCCGACCATCGCGCTCAGCGCGAGCACGACCGCGCCGAACCACGCCACACGCTTCCGCGCCCTGCGCGTCCCCCACTTCACCTCGCGCACGCCCTGCGCCACATGCCCGCACTCCGGACAGGTCACCGGGTACCCCTCGTCGGGCCTTTCCGCATCGATGAACGCGCTCAGGTCGTACCGGCACCACCGGCGCCTGCAGCGCGGCAGCAGGTCCACACGCTTGCCGCGCAGACCGATCAACAGCACGAGGAGGCCCACCACCCCGACCGCCACCACGATGCGCCAGTCGACCAGTCCCACCGCGCCTCCTTCGGGCGCAGTGTATCACGAAGGCCCTCCCTGGCCCCTCCCATCCTCTCGACTGCTGCCCGCTGCCTGCCCCCTCCTGCCACTTCCTACATCGTCTCGCACAGTTCAGCGAGCAGGCGCACGCCGAAGCCCGTCGGGGTTTCCTTCACGAACGGGCCCTTGTCGCCGCTCACGCGGTGCACACCGGCGATGTCGATGTGACACCACGGGGTGCCCTCGGTCACGAAGTACGACAGGAACGCGGCGCCCTGGATCGGGTGCGCCTCGCGCACCGGCGCGCTGTTGTGAAGATCCGCGATCGGGCTCTTCATCATGTCCCGATATTCCTTGTGGAGCGGCAGGCGCCACACGCGGTCGCCGCTGCTCGCCGAGGCGCACTCGACGGCGCCGCGCAGTTTGTCGTCATCGCACCACATGCCCGCGTAGGTCGCGCCGAGCGCCACCACCACGCCGCCCGTGAGCGTCGCCATGTCGATCACCGCGCGGGGGTTCTCCTTCTCGCACGCCCAGATCAGCCCGTCGGCCAGCACCAGACGGCCCTCGGCGTCGGTGTTCGTCACCTCGACCGTCACGCCGTTGCGGAACTCGATGCAATCATCGGGGCGGTACGCGTTCTCGTTCACGCTGTTCTCCGCCGCCGCCAGCAGCGCGACCACGGGGAAGTTCGGCTTCACGACCGTCGCGATCGCGTGCATGGCGCCCATCACGGCGCAGCCGCCGTCCTTGTCGCCCTTCATCCCCTTCATGCCGTTGTTGACCTTGAGCGACAGCCCGCCCGTGTCGTAGGTGATGGTCTTGCCCACGAACACCAGCGGCTTCGCGCCCTTCTTCGGGTTGGCGGGCGTGTACTCGATACGGATCAGGCACGGCTTGTTCACCGACGCCATGCCGACATTCATCAGCCCGGTCATCCGCTCACGCTGGAGCGCGGCGCCCTCGATCACGCGCACCTTCAGGTTCTTGTGGTGCGCGGCCAGGTCCTTCGCCTGCTCGGCCATCCATCCGGGCGTCGCGACATTCGGGGGAGTGTTCGACAGGAAACGCGAGAAGTTCGCGGACAGCGCGAGCGCGAGCCCGCGGTCCATCCCCTTCGCGAACGCCGCGCTCGACGACGACAGCGTCAGAGGCAGCCGCGACTTCTCGCCGTTGACCGTGCCCCGATAGTGGTCGAACACGAACGAGAGCAGACCGATCGACTCGCCCACGCACTGGCCCGCGCGATCGGGCTTGAGTTCCGAGGCGTCGCCCAGCGCAGTCGCGAGGTCGATGCGCACACGCTCGCACTTGCACGCGGCAAGCTTGCGGCCCAGCGCGGCGCCCGCGCTGCGCATCGTCTCGGCGTCGAGCGAATCCGCGTCGCCCAGACCCAGCGCCAGCACACGCGGCGACTTGGTCGTCTTGCTCTTGGAACCGCCCGCGTCGGGATACGCCTCGAGCACCTGCCCCGCTTCGCCCGTCGCCTCGGCGCGCTGGAGCGCCGCTTCGACCGCCGCGAGCGACGCCGCGTCGAGTTTCTTGGCCGTCGCTTCGTCGAGCGCGAGTTTGCCCTTCGCCGTCTTCGGCTTGAAGAACCCAACCACGAGCGCGTCGATGGTCTTGGGGGCGGACGAGGCGACGCTGACGGACTTGAACATGCTTGATTCCTTCGCGGGAGGTGAGCAGTGAGCGTAGGGAGGCGATCCCCGCGAGGCACCCCGGAGGCGTGCCGGAAGGGGCCGAATAGGCGTTGATACCGCCAGTACACTGCCCGGATGACCAACCAGCCGCGAAATCTCGAAGCGCCGTGGCGCGACGCCTACCTCCGCTCAATGTCCGAAGAGGCCTCGAACGCCAAGGGCGGCGCAACAGGCAAGAAGGCCGACCACTGCGCGCCATCCCGCTCGCCCAGCGGCTCGTTCCTCCGCGATTACTGGCTCTGCCCCGAACAGGACGAGCAGAACCATGTCGTCGTGCGCGTGCCCAACGCGAGCGGCGCGCTCGAAGACGCCGACGGCAGCGGCGGCATGATCCTCCTCAACCTCTATCCCTACGCGGGCGGCCATTTGCTCGTCGCGCTGGGCGAACCCCGCGCGCGGCTGCTCGAGTACTCCGCCGAGCAGCGCGCCGCGCTGTGGGACCTCGTCGCCATCGCGGCCGACCTCATGGAGCGCACGCTCCAGCCCCAGGGAATCAACTACGGCGTGAACGAGGGCCGCGCCGCCGGCGCCGGCGTGCCCCAGCACCTGCACGCGCACCTCGTGCCGCGCTGGCACGGCGATGTGAACTTCATGACGACCGTCGCCGACGCGCGCGTCATCCCGGTCTCCGTCGACGCCACCGCCGATCGCTACCGCGAAGTGTGGAAGGCGATGCGCAGCTAGTGGCCGAAGTAGATGTGGTCCCACGCTTGCCAGATCAAGAACGCCGCAGCGCCCCAAGCGCCGGCAAGTTCCATGATAATGCTCATCAGTATGTGCACACGGACGCGTTCGAGCAGGCCGATCGCGATCAATATGCCGTGGAACGCGCACGCGAAGAGCAGGAACTGAGCGAGCAGCATGACGGGATAGAACGCAACGCTAGGCTCGCCGCCGACAATCCATTCTTGAAGCAAGTAGACCGAGAGCAAGGACGCGCCGACAGCCGCTCCGAATGCGATCACGACCGCAACAAAGACAGCGAGCTCGACCAGTCGGGCGCCGGGCGCAACCGCCAGCAGAATCATGCAGCGTGGACACGACGGCTCATCGGTCACATCGACGCGCGCACCACACCCCGGGCACAGCCCGTGGTAACCAGCGGCGGCATACGCCGACGCATCGACGAATGACGAGGTCTGCGCCAAGGGGTGACCTCCACTGGGCTTCATAACAGACCCCAGTCATCAAGCAGCACGGGCGCCATCGTGGACAACAGGCCAAGGACGATGAGCAACACCCCAGAGGTGAAACCTATCAGCCGTGATATCGCGCCCGGCGCCCGGCGAAGTCTCAGATAGGAGTACGCGAGCAGCCCGAGCGCACCTCCCGCGACAACATGCAAGATAAGGAGAGCGTTCGCTTCGGGCGCCGGAAGAAATCCAGCACGCAGCATCATCACGCACGCGATTCCGAGTGTGATGCCGAAGCAGAGGTGCGCGGCCGCGGGGGCGAATGCAAAGCACCGAAGCAACCAATCACGGCCTACGAGCCGCTGATTCTTCTGCGCGAGCACCGCTCGCGAGAGTGTGAGCGTCGGAACGACAAACGTTCCGCACTCCGAACATCGCCTCGGGTTGCCGTCGCGCATGTTGTGCCCGCAGTTCGGGCAAGCGATATCCCGCCCACGAAGCAGCGCCGTGAGCGCGCGTTCGAGTTCGGGGTCGGCGCGCGACGCTGACGCCAGCTCGGCCGCCGGGGGAATCTCGCTCATCCCCCCCGCTCCACATACTTCACCTTCGAGATCGCCGCGTTCGACGCCTGGCGCAGCGCGAGCAGGCCGCCCGAGCGCATCGCGCGGTCGAGCGCGTAGCGCGTGGAGGAGCCGTCCACGCCGATGGTCAGCACGCCGCGGCTCAGCGTTACGACCCGCGTTTTCGACAGCAGTCCGGGCGGGCACGCCGCCTCCCACGCCCTCGCGGCGCCCCCGAGACTCTTCGACGCCCGCTGATACTCGCGCGCCTTGGCCGCCAGATCGCTCAGGGAGAGGTCGCGCGGCGTGCGCACCCGGTGCCCGCGCAAACGATCGAGCGACGCGTCGGCGACGCGCGGGTCGAGTTCGGGCTTGCGAGAGGCGGCGGGCATGGGGTCAGGTTAGCGTCCGTTGGCTGAACGGAGAGCCGCGCTGAGCGAGCGATTCACATCGCCCACATTCGCGCCCTCTCGGGCGGCCTGAGCGAGCCAATCGCGGTGATGCTGCCGCGGCTCACGGACTTCGATCGCCCGCTCGACCATCGCAATATCGAATCGGGGCTGCCCAGCGATCCCGAACACCCCGTCCGCGAACTTCTCGGCGTCCTCGTCACGCCCGGCGGCCAGGAGCGAGGCGTAGTGCGCGCCGGCGCGGTCCACGGACAGTTTCCGCAGATAGTCCTCCGACACCATGGACGCCATCGGCCAAGTCCGGCGCAGCCCCGCCAACAACTCGTCCGGATCGATGATCGCGCCGGCGTCCGCCCACCTTCCGCGCGGGATCAGGATCTCCACGAGGTGCTCCTGGCTGGGCGAGAGCATCGCCGCCATCTCGGGGCGGCCGCGCAGGGAGTCGATGAACTTGAGCGTGAACTCGTCGTCGCCCAGCGCATGGTTCAGCGCGATCCACTCATCAAGCGCGTCCTGATCAAGAGGGCGCTTCCTCATCAGAGGCGTGACGCGATCGCGCCGGATCACGAGTTCTGACTTAAGCGACGCGTTGAACGGAACGACCTGGCCCATCATGGTCGCGAACATGGCGTTGCGGTATTTGCGGTAGCTCGGATCCATCTCAACGGCATTGTCCCACAGCCAGAGCCACTGTTCGCCGGCGTCCGTGTACCGTTGCTGGCAGATCGTCTGACTCGCGTTCTGGATGCGCCTCTCGATGTCCGCCTTGATTGCGGGGTCGATCTCGTCCGCACCCGAAGCGTTCGGGGCCTTGTCGCGCGAAGCCGCGCCGGGCTTCTCCGCCGGCTGCTTCCGCTCGAAACGCTTCGCCCAGTTCAGGAACTGGTCGGCGTTCTTGAGGCCGACGCTCCTCGCGGCGACCTTCCCGTTGCGCATCACCACCACCGTCGGCATCGCGGTGACGCGGAACTTCCCCGCGCTCTTCTTGTCCCGATCCACATCGACCTGGATCGCCACGGCGTTGTCGTTCAGCCACTTCACCACGCGATCGTTCGACCATGTGATCCGGTCCATCGTTTTGCACGGGCCGCACCACTCGGCCGTGAAGTCGATGACGACGATGCGGCCGTCCTCCTTCGCGAGTTCGACCGCCGCTTCGGGCGTGAGTGTCTGAAAGACCGCGGGCCCGGCCGTCGCGATCGACGCGAGCAGGGCGAGGACGAGAGCATGGACGAGCGTTCGCATGGGGCGCCTCCTGAGTGTGATCGGCCCCACAGTACCGCGCCGGGTCCGAAAACAGAACGCTTTCCCCTTCTGTTCGGCAGAGTTTCTGTTCGCGTCCACCCGATCGGGCGGTAGCATGTCTGTGACGGCGATCGGCCTGCCCGGGCCGCGCTGTCTCGCCCGCTCGCCGCATCCCGGAGTTCGCTATGTCCATCGCCCGCCGCCTCGGTTTCGTGTCGCTCGCGTTCGCCTGCCCGGCCCTGGCCGCCTCCTTCGCGTGCCCGAACCCGGACGAACTCACCGCGCCGAGCGAGGTGCCCATGGTTTATGCGCGGTTCACGGGCGAGCGGGGCGGCACGGGCAGCGCGTACACCCAGCAGATCGTCGACGCGATCTCCGAATCGTCGTACGCGCAGATCCACAGCATGGAACTCTTCACTTTCGCCGGCGCGAACAAGGGCTTGGGCGGCGCCGAGCACGACCCGTGCCGCGACGCGATCAAGGCCCGGCTCGAGTCCTACGGCCTCACCGCCGTGCTCGACCCGTTCCTGTACAACGGGCAGACCTGGAACAATGTCGTGGGCACGCAGGTGGGCGTGGAGTTCCCCGATTCGTACATCATCGTCGGCGCGCACTACGACACCGTGAACAACCCGGGCGCCGACGACGACGCGTCCGGCGTGGCGGCGTTCCTCGAGATCGCGCGCGTGATGAGCCAGTACGAAACGGCGTACACCATCAAGTACATCGGGTGGGACCGCGAGGAGCAGGGCAAGCGGGGCAGCACCTCGTACGCGCAGCGCTTCGCCAGCGACGACATCGTGGCCGTCGTGCAGATCGACATGGTCGCGCACGATGTGGGCAACAACACCGAGGTGATCTACGGCGACAACGGCGCGGGCCTCGCGCTGCGCAACGAACTCATCGCGGCGGGCCAGCAGTTCGGCAACGGGCAGACCATCACCTACGGCGGCGCGGCGACCTTCTCCGACCACGCGCCGTTCATGCAGATGGGCATCCCGGCGATCTGCTTCGTCGAGCAGAACTACTTCCAGTTCGGCTGCTACCACCAGCCGTGCGACAACATCAATACGCCGAACTACATCGATTACGACTTCGCGACCGACCTCACGCGCACCATCGCGGGGTGGCTCGCGGACGCCGCGGGCGCGAACATCAGGGCCTCGTGCCGGGGCGACGCCAACGGCGACCGCGTCGTGAACTTCGCCGACCTCAACGCCGTGCTGGCCGGCTTCGGCGGCGCCGGAGATTCACCGGAAGGCGATGTGAACTGCGACGGCGTGGTGAACTTCGGCGACCTGAACACCGTGCTAGCGAACTTCGGGCAGGAACTCTGATTCACACACCCACAGTGGTCGCGCCGTTGGCGCTCGTCGCCGTCTGATCCGCGTAGTCCTGGAGCGCCGCGACCTGCCAGTCGCCAGCGCGGAGCGCCTCGATCGCGCGCACGGCGGCCTTGGCGCCGCTCGCGGTCGTGATCATCGGCACGCCCATGCGCGTCGCGGTCGCGCGGATCTTGCCCTCGTCGGTGTTCCAGCCGGTGCGCGTCGGGGTATTGATGACCAGGTGGATCTCCCCGCTCTTGAGCAGGTCGAGCACATTGGGGCGTGCGCCCTCGGCGATCTTCTTGAGCACCTCGACCTTCACCGAGTGCGTGCGCAGAAACTCCGCGGTGCCGCCCGTGGTGAACACGCCGAAGCCCATCGAGCGCAGGGAGCGCGCGACCTCGACGATGTGGGGCTTGTCGTCCTCGCGCACCGAGAGGAACACATTGCCCTTCGTGGGCAGGTGCACGCCCGCGGCCATCTGGGCCTTCGCGAACGCGATGGGCAGCGAGCGGTCGATGCCCATGACCTCGCCCGTCGAGCGCATCTCCGGGCCGAGCACGACATCAACGCCCGGGAACTTCGCGAACGGGAAGACCGGCTCCTTCACCGAGAAGTATCCGGTGTCGGGCAGTTCGCGCGCGCCCTGTGACGCGAGCGAGTGCCCCAGCATCGCCTTGGCGGCCATCGAGGGCCACGACACGCCCTTGGCCTTGCTCACGAAGGGCGCCGTGCGCGACGCGCGGGGGTTGACTTCGAGCAGGTAGACCTCGTCGTCCTTGACGGCCATCTGCACATTCATCAGGCCGCACACGCGGAGTTCCTTCGCCAGCGCGCGGCTGATCTCGCGGATGCGGCGCACGATGCTCTTGTGCAGGTCGAACGAGGGGACGACGCAGGTCGAGTCGCCCGAGTGGATGCCCGCCTGCTCGATGTGCTCCATCACGCCGCAGACGATGGCCTGCGCGTCGGAGCGGCTGTTGCCCGCGGGGTCGTAGTCGGCGACGACATCGACATCGACCTCGGTGGCGCCGTCGAGGAACTTGTCGATGAGCACGGGCGCGTCGGTGAGGTCGGAGACATCAACAGCGCGCTGCATGTACGAACGGAGCGCGCGCTCGTCGGAGCAGATCTCCATGCCTCGGCCGCCCAGCACATACGAGGGACGCACGAGCACGGGGTAGCCGACGCGGGCGGCGATGGCCGCGGCCTCGTCGAGCGCGTGCGCGATGCCCGACGCGGGCCGTTCGAGCGAGAGTTTGTCGAGCAGCGCGTCGAAGCGCTTGCGGTCTTCCGCGAGGTCGATCGAATCGAGCGAGGTGCCGATGAGCGGCGCGCCGGCCTTCACCAGGCCGTGCGCGAGGTTGAGGGGCGTCTGCCCGCCGAACTGCACGATCACGCCCTTCACGGGGCCTTCGTTGCCAGTCGCAACTTTGCCCTTCCCGCCGTTGAGCCGCTCAACGACATTCAACACATCCTCGAGCGTGAGGGGCTCGAAGAAGAGCAGGTCGCTCGTGTCGTAGTCGGTCGAGACCGTCTCGGGGTTCGAGTTGATCATCACCGACTCGAAGCCAAGTTCGCGCGCAGCGAAAGCGGCGTGAACGCAGCAATAGTCGAACTCGATGCCCTGCCCGATGCGGTTCGGCCCGCCGCCGAGGATGATGACCTTCTCCTTGTCCGTCAGGCGGATCTCGTCTTCCGCCGGGATCTCGGTGACCTTGCCCGCCTCGTCGATGTGCAGGCGCCCCTTCTCGTAGGTGGAGTAGTAGTACGGCGTGGCGGCCTCGAACTCGGCGGCGCAGGTGTCGACGAGTTTGTACACGGGGGTGACGCCCAGCGACTCACGCCGCGCGCGGACCTTGAGGATCGTCTCGCTGCTGATCGTGTGGAAGTACAGGTTCGCGAGCTGCGCGTCGGAGTAGCCGAGCCGCTTGGCCTCGAACAGCGTGGCCTGCGGCACCTCGTCGAGTTTCGCGTACTGCGCGAGTTTGTCCTCGAAGTGCACGAGCTGGCGGATCTGGTCGAGGAACCACGGGTCGATGTTCGTGAGTTCGTGGATGCGATCGAGCGTCCAGCCCATCTTGATCGCGTAGCGCACATAGTAGAGGCGGCCCTGCGAGGGGATGCTGAGTTTGCGCGTCAGCTTCTCTTCGTCGATGGGCCATTGCATCGCCTCGCCGTCAGAGTTGCGGATGCGGTCGCGCTCGTCGGGCCTGGTGACGCGCGTCATGAACCACTGGTCGTTGCGGTCGAGCCCGAGCCCGAAGCGCTTGACCTCCATCGAGCGGATGGCCTTCTGGAGCGCTTCCTTGAAGGTGCGCCCGATGGCCATGGCCTCGCCCACGGACTTCATCTGGGTGGTGAGCGTCTCGTCGGCCTCGGGGAACTTCTCGAAGGTCCAGCGCGGCATCTTCACGACGCAGTAATCGATGGACGGCTCGAAGCACGCGCTGGTCGTGCCGGTCACATCGTTGCGCAGCTCGTCGAGCGAGTACCCGACGGCCAACTTGGCGGCGATCTTCGCGATGGGGAAGCCGGTGGCTTTCGACGCGAGCGCTGAGGAGCGCGATACGCGGGGGTTCATCTCGACGACGAGCATCTCCCCGTCGTCGGGGTTGACGCAGAACTGGACATTGCTGCCGCCCGTCTCGACGCCGACCGCGCGCATGATCGCGAAGGCCGCGTCGCGCATGCGCTGGTATTCCTTGTCGGTGAGCGTGAGGATGGGCGCGACGGTGATGGAGTCGCCCGTGTGGACGCCCATGGCGTCGATGTTCTCGATGCCGCAGACGATGATGCAGTTGTCGTGCTTGTCGCGCACGACTTCGAGTTCGTATTCCTTCCAGCCGATGACGGACTGGTCGATCTGGACCTGCCCGATCATCGACGCGCGGAGCCCGCGCGAGATGATGTCCTCGAACTCCTCGCGGTTGTAGGCGATGCCGCCGCCCGCGCCGCCCAGCGTGAAGGCGGGGCGGATGATGGCGGGGAGCCCGATCTCCTCGAGGAACTCGAGGGCGTCCTCCATCGTGGTGATGGACTTGGCCTTGGGGAGTTTGAGGCCGATCTCTTCGCAGATCTTGCGGAACTCGTCGCGGTCTTCCGCGCGGTGGATGATGCGCCGGTCGGCGCCGATCATCTCGACGCCCAGTTCGGTCAGCGCGCCCGAGTCCCAGAGGTTGCACGCGACATTGAGCGCGGTCTGCCCGCCCAGCGTGGGGAGGATCGCGTCGATGGGCTGACCCAGGTCGCGTTCTTTCTCGATGATCTTGCGCACCGCCTCGGGCGTGATCGGCTCGATGTAGGTGCGATCCGAGAACGCCGGATCGGTCATGATCGTCGCCGGGTTCGAATTCACCAGCACAACGCGGTAGCCCTCTTGCTTGAGGGACTTGCACGCCTGCACGCCCGAGTAGTCGAACTCGCATCCCTGGCCGATGACGATGGGGCCCGAACCGAGGATGAGGATGGTGCGCAGATCTGTGCGTTTCGGCATCGGCGGGGAGGCTCCGAGACGGCCCATCGAAGGGCTTGGGGGCGGGTGTCCAGCGGCGTCCGGGGGGTGAATCCGGGGCCGCGAGCCCGCGCGACGGGGCCTAAAGCGAAGAGTAGGCAGGGAGCGCGGCGGAGGGCGGGAAAATGGCCCCGCCTATAGTCGCCGCCTCGCGCAGGGGGGCCGGCTCGACAGCCAATCACACCAGCGAATCGCACCACAAATGCGATCCGGCCATATCGCCCCGCGCACCACGCTCGGAACCGCATGACCCAGACCACCTCCCGCCTTCTCGAACTCGTGCCCTTCCGCCAGAAGGGCGGGAGCTCGCCCAAGGCCGACATCCTCTCCGGGCTGACCGTCGCGCTGGCGCTCGTGCCCGAGGCGGTGGCCTTCGCGCTGCTCGCGGGCGTGCCGCCGCTGGTGGGGCTGTATGCGGCGTTCATCATCTGTCTGCTGACCTCGATCCTCGGCGGGCGGCCGGGCATGATCTCGGGCGCCACCGGCGCGATGGGCGTCGTCGTGGTCGCCCTCGTCGCGAACTACGGCATCGGGTACCTCTTCCCCGCCGTCGTGCTGTGCGGCCTCATCCAGCTCACCATGGGCCTGCTGAAACTCGGACGCTTCATCCGCATCGTGCCCCACCCGGTGATGCTCGGGTTCGTGAACGGGCTCGCGATCGTGATCCTGCTCGCGCAGTTCGGGAGTTTCAAAACGCTCGGCGCCGAGGGCTCGCTCGAGTTCCTGTCGGGCGGGCGGCTGTGGCTGATGCTCGGGCTGGTGGCGGTGACGATGGCGATCATCGCCTTCCTCCCGCGCCTCACCCGCGTGATCCCCTCGTCGCTGGCCGGGATGCTGGTGATCTCGCTGGCCGCGTTCGCGATCAACAGCGCGGCGACGAAGTCCGACGACGGATCGCCGGCCGCGCGTCCCGTGCTGACGGTGGGCGACATGCTCGTGGACAGCACGCGCGCCAAGGCCGTGGCCGACGCGCAGCGCGCGAAAGACGCGGCGGCCATCGCGGCGGCGGACGCGTCGCTTCCGGCGGGTCTCGCGGCGTTGCCCGAACACGCCGGGCCCGTGGCGCCGCTGACTGATGAAGAGATCGAGGCGGCCATCGCGTCGGTGGATGTCGAGGAGGTCGGCATCGCGGGCGGGCTGCCCCGACCGGCCTGGTGGGACTACACCCTCCCGCCGCTGTCGCTCGAAACGCTCTGGATCATCCTCCCGTTCTCCGTGATCCTCGCGGGCGTGGGGCTGATCGAATCGCTGATGACGCTCACGCTCATCGACGAACTCACCGAGACGCGCGGGCGGAGCAACCGCGAGTGCCGCGGCCAGGGCATCGCGAACATCGTGTGCGGGATCTTCGGCGGCATGGGCGGGTGCGCGATGATCGGCCAGTCGCTCATCAATGTGAAGTCGGGCGGGCGCGGCCGACTCTCGGGCATCACGGCGGCCATCGCGCTGCTGCTGTTTATTCTGTTCCTGGCGCCGCTGATCGAGGCGGTGCCCATGGCCGCGCTGGTGGGCGTGATGTTCATGGTGGTGATCGGCACCTTCGAGTGGACGACGCTCCAGACCTGGCGGCGCATCCCGTTGCCCGAGGTGCTGATCATGATCGTGGTGGCCGCGTACACCGTGGTGATGCACGACCTGGCGACGGCGGTGCTGATCGGCGTGGCGCTCTCGGCGCTGGTCTTCTCGTGGAACAAAAGCAAGCACCTGATCGCGACGCGCGACATCAACGAGCACGGCAGCAAGGTGTACCAACTCCACGGCGTGCTGTTCTTCGGCAGCGTGACGCGCTTCCGCGACCTGTTCACGCCCGCGGATGACCCCGACGATGTGGTGATCGACTTCTTCTACAGCCGCGTGTACGACCAGTCGGGGCTGGAGGCGATCAACGCGCTGGCCGAGCGGTACCAGAAACTCGGGAAGCGGCTGCACCTGAAGCACCTGAGCGAGGATTGCCGCAAACTGCTCGACCGCGCGGGCGGGCTGGTGGAGGTCAACATCAGCGAGGACCCCCATTACCATGTGGCGATGGAATACAACCGGGTGATCTGACGGGCGGGTCTGGTACACTGCGCCCGAAGGAGGCGCGCGGTGGGACTAGTTGACTGGCGCATCGTGGTGGCGGTCGGGACGTTGGCGCTGCTGGTGGCTGTTGTCGGCCTGCGCGGGCGGAAGGCCGACGCGCTGCCGCGTTGCAAGCGTCGAAGATGCCGCTACGACCTGAGCGCGTTCATCGGCGAGGTGAAGCCGGGCGAGGGGTACCCCGTCACCTGCCCGGAGTGCGGCCGCGCTGCGCAGGGCGAGCGCGAGGTGAAGTGGGGCAGGCGCACAGCGCGGCGGCGCGTGGCGTGGTTCGGCGCGGTGGTGCTCGTGCTGAGCGCGATGGTGGGCGGCGTGGAGGTCTACGCGCGGGCGACCAACGCGAACACGCTGGCGTGGATGCCGCTGTGGCTGCTCACCGAACGAGCGGAACACGATTCTGCCCAGAACCTCTATATTCACCGTGCAGAGTTATTGCAAAGAGCGCAGGCTAATGAAATACGAGGAAACGCCGCCACTCGCCTTCTCAACCGGATCTTGGACTGGCAAACGAATCAGACTATTGCGTGGGGCGGGCTGGGCGACATCTTCGCGCACCTCGCAATGAATGGACACGCAACACAGGAGCAAGTGGACACTTTCTGGGGTGGAGCGTGGCGTGTTCATGTCGATCTCCCGGAAGCGGTTGCCGAAGATTCCGCCATCCCATTCTCGATTCATACCGAGTGGCGAGGAATGTCTGACGACTGGGTGTACCGCCACATGCGTACACGCCGGCCGAGCAACTCATCGCAGTTCATTCAAGCTTCGAATTGGATGTTTATGCACGAGATTCGCAGCACGATGAGACGCTTCAAGGTCGAGATTGATGGAACGGAGGTGGAGCAGGAGTTTCGGGGCCCGAGCCGCGCGCGTCCGGGATTCGCGATACAAGCACCCCCGTTTCCCATTATGATTCCCTCGCCTGGGCTGTACCGTACTGCAGGCCGGGCCGCACTTGCATCAAAGTTCGTTGGGGGAGAATGGAAAGTTGAGAGCCTCGTGGGCGATGTTCGTCCTCTTCCTCTCGTTCTTCGGCATGGCAAACGAGAAGGCGACAGCGTCACTGTCCGGGTAGTTGCTGCAATGGTCTCGGGACTGCCCACTCCAGACGCAACAATGTCTTGGAGTTCGACGCAAATACCCCGTACCGGCGCCGCCAGTATCTGGCAGTTCGACCGAACGGCAACCCTACGAATCACCGCGCCTGAGAATAATTTGCAGTCTATGGACTCGGAGGCTCTTTCACAATGGCTGGCAGTGAATGTGGGTATCAGCGCGCACTTGTCAAGATCACTGCATCCGGTAGTCATACAAAAGAAGCCAGGTGCCCCACCGCCGCCCACGCAGGGCATGAAGATCCCGATCGAGATTTTCATACGCCATCAGTTTGGCCGGGAGTCTGAAGTACGAGAATGGCTGCTTACCGAATTCGTCATTACCGATGACTGGACAGAGTCCAAATGTAGCGTGCGATGGCCTCATTTCGGAAATGTAAACCGAGGCGATCCGCCACGACACATAACGCTGCGGGGCTACCGCGACCTCGTCACCGTCGAACCTGATTATTCGTATTGGGAGGGCGAGGTGTCGCTGAGAATGCCAATCGTTCGCGATCGGTAGCCCCGTCTTCCTAGCCCCTGCTAACATTGCTCGCATGGGCGGGAGTTCGGTCCTCATCCCGGTTCTGGCTGGTCTGGCCGCGTGGCTCGCGTTCGCGTGGGTTGTGCATGTGGTCCGGGCGTGGTCGACGCGCGGGGGGGACGACATCGGCACGGGGACGGCCATCCTGCTGTTCTGGCTCTACGCGCGGGTGGTCCACCGGGTGCGGTTCGAGGGGCTGGAGCATGTGCCGCGCGGCAAGGTCCCCCCCCCGGAGGGGCTGCTCATCGTCGCGAACCACACGGCGGGGATCGATCCCCTGCTCATCCAGGCGGCGTGCCGGTTCGAGGTCCGCTGGATGATGGCCGACGACATGCGGACGCCCGAGCTGGACATCTTCTGGCGCTTCGCGCGGATCATCTTCGTGGATCGGCGGATGGGCGATCGGCGGGCGGCGAGCGACGCGATGCACCACCTGCGCAACGGGGGCGTGCTGGGCGTGTTCCCCGAGGGGCGCATCGAGCGGCCGTCGCACGCGATCCTTCCGTTCATGGCCGGGGTGGGCGTGTTCGCCAAGCGGACGCACGCGCCGGTGCTGCCCGTGTTCATCGAGGGGACGCCCTTCGCGCGCACGGCGTGGGGGAGTCTGTGGAGGCCCAGCCGCTCGCGCGTGGTGTTCCTGCCCGTTGTTCGCTACGGCAAAGAGAGCAAACTCGGCGCGCGCGAGGTGTCGGAAGACCTGCGCCGGCGGATCGCGAAGGTCTCGGGCTGGCCGCTGAACGACGCGCCCCCGCCGCTGGAATGGCGCGAGGGTCGCTACGGGAAGTGAACGGGCGGGTCGCCCGTCGGGTACAACACACGCATGCTGACGCGGATCGCTGGTCAACTTGAGCGGGTGGAGCCGGTGTCGAACGCCGGGGCGCCCGGTGGATCGGGGTGCGCGTCGTGCGTGGTCGGGCTCGACATCGGGCTGGCCTACGAGGTCCTCCTGCCCTCGTACACGGCGGCGGGGATGCTCGAACGCGCGGGCGAGCGGGTCACGCTCCACACGGTCGAGGTGCTGGAGCAGGGCGCCTCGGGCGGGAACATCACGCCGCGATTGCTCGGCTTCGTGAGCGAGGACGACCGGCGGTTCTTCGACCTGCTCACGAAGGTGAAGGGTCTCGGCGCCAAGCGCGTGCTTCGGTTGATGGCCGCCCCGACGGCGCAGATCGCGCTGGCGATCGAGCGCGAGGACGCGAAGTTCCTGAAGTCGCTCCCGGAGGTCGGCCCGAAACTCGCGGAGACCATCTCGCGTGAACTGAAGGGCAAGGCGACGCCGTTCGTGGATGCGCGGACGCGCGAGGTCGAGGTGAAAGGTTCGGGCGGCGGAAGCGCGAAGCAATCGTCGAACGGCGCGATGTCCGGGCTGACGCCCGAGGCGGAGCAGGCGGCCCTCGCGCTCGTCCGGCTGGGCCAGAGCGAATCGGACGCGCAGCGCATGGTGCGCCTGGCGCTGGAGCGCGACGAAACGCTCGCGGGCGCCGACGAGATCCTCGCGGCGGCGTTCGGCGCCAGATAACAAGACCGACGCACCCCCAGAGAGGGCGCGCCGGAGATCAGGGGGAGAGGGGTCGCTCAGCGCTTCTTCGCGCCGGCGTCGCTCTTGGCCGCGGGCTTGGCTTTCGCGCCCTGCGGTTTGCCCTTGGGCTCTTCCTTCTTGCTCGTGGCGGGTTTGTTCTGGTTCGGCATGACTGTTCTCCTTGTGTGTTATGGTGTGATCAGACGGGGAACTCAGCGGTTGCGCGGGTTGGGGTTCTTGATGTGGCTCCCGCCCGACGCGTTGGTCTCGTCCTCGCCCATGAACTTGGGATCGCCCGCTTCGCTGTCGAGGTCGGTGTCGGACTCGTCGAAGCCCGTGCCCCGGACATCAGAGGGCGCGTCGTCGTCGTCGCGCTGCATGTCGCCCGGGCTGCGGTCGCGGCCGCGGTCCTTCGAGTCGGGGCGGTCGTGGTCGGGCTTGGCCTCGCGGATGTCCTGGGGCTCATCGCCCTCGCGGGTGGCCTGCCGCTTGGCGGGCTTGTTGCCAGAGTTGTCGGCGGGGTTCGGTCTATTGGTCTGCTGTGCCATGGGGTCGTCCTTTGCTGAGGGAGACGCGGAATGCGTGCTCACGACAACAAGGTGCGGTCCCGGCCTTGCGCCCCGATGAAGCGGCGAGGAAAAAGCAATTCATCCGCCCGGGATTCCCGCCGCGCGCAAGGCCAGGCGCGGCAAGCCCGGGCCGATGAGGTAGACTTCACCGATGCGAATGAGCGCCGGCGAATGGGTCTTCGGGAGTCTGGAACTGCTCCGCCTGGGGTTCGTGACGGGCTTTCGTTTCAAGGGGCCGTACTGGCAATGGCGGTACGAGACGGCGTTCGGCCGGGGCGCCCCGCCGCGCGGCGAGATGATCCGCATGGCCGTGCGCTACGGGGCGTGGGCGCGGAGGATGCGAAAGGGGCGCTGAGCGTGGGAACGGAAGCACGGGCGGCGAAGCCAAAGGGGAAGTGGCGGAAGTTCTGGATTTTCCTGGCTGGCGTGATCACTGGGGGATTTGTGATGTTCGCGACCTGTGTTGGGTACGGCATTCACGCCACCTTCAGTATGAGCAAAAACGAAGATTTCTTCTCGGCAACCGCCGCGAAGCTACCGGAAATGCAGCGCCAACGGCGGTTGTTCCTTGAGCACCTCGTAGGAGTTCACCTGCCCGAGACAACCGTTGTGAGACAGATGCATGAAACCTTCGGTATCGACAGCATGTTGTGGGCGAAATTCGAGACAACCGAGCAAGACGCCTCCCTACTCAGTGCCCGTCTCGACGAGATCCGGCAGGTCATCAGCGATCAGGAGCTAAACAAGCTGAGGTCGGTCTTCGATGATGCGAGGATCGAGAAACCGGTACGCGCATGGATGCTGCCAAGAAACGATGAGGCGTGGATTCTCGTTCTGCGTCTCGTTGGAATTCACGACGGCAAGGCGGTGTGGATCATCGAGGATTGTTTGTGAGCACGCATGGGGCAGGTGTGATATGCACGCTCGATCACGACCGCAACGAGGCGCGCACGAGGGCGATGCGATGGAACCAGTGACAAGATCCCGCTCACGCCGACGCGATGCATGTCTTTACTTTGCCGGCTTCATCACGGGATGCTTTCTCATCGCCGCGACCTGCATCGGGAACGCTATCTACTCCTACTCCCGCACTGATACGCGCGAGGACTTTCTGACAACGATCAAGGGCTATGTGCCCTGGTATCAGGACGAGATTCGACTCGAACTCCAATCGCTGCTGGGTGTCGAACTTCCCGACTCGACGCTCGTCATGAGCAAAGAGTCGTCAGGTATAGACGAAAAGTGGCTGAGCATGGTCTTCCAGACGAGCGAGGCGCACGCGAACGAACTGACGGCTTCGCTCGATGAGCGATACCCCATCATGGGCGCCGAGGAACTCGCGGGCATGAAGTCGTTCGGCGAGGGAGGGGTCATGACGCCGCCCGTGCGCGCGTGGCGTTTGCCGAAGGAATCGCAGGTGCAGACTCTTGTGGTCCGGCTCGTCAGGATCAGCGACAGCAAGGCGATCTGGGTGGTCGAGGATCATCTGAAGAACTGATTCAACCCCTCACCCGTCTCGCTGCGCGAGACACCCTCTCCCCTTGAGGGGAGAGGGGCTAAAACGGCGGCGGGCTCACGAACTCCACGCGTCGTTTGGTTCCGGGCTCGAGGAACGACAACTCGGTCGCGTGCAGCATGAGTCGGCCGCGGGGCGAGCGCGGCGGGTTTTCATTTCCTTCGCGCGCGAGTTTGTGATCGACGGGGTTGTAGAGCACATCGCCCAGGATCGGCGCGCCGAGGCCGAGCGGAGGCGCGAGCGACGCGTGCACGCGCAGCTGGTGCGCGCGGCCGGTGATCGGTTCGAAGCGCACGCGCACGCGGTCGGGCTCGCGCGCGAGCATGAACCAGCGCGTTTGCGATGCGCGGCCGCGGACGGGGTCGTGGATCTGGAAGGGCCGGTTGTCGATGTCCGCGCGGATCGGCGCGTCGACAAGCCCCGATTCGTGCGCGAGGGGCGAGCGCGCGATGTCGAGGTCGATGGTCTCGAGCAGCGCGGTGTAGGCCTTCTCGACGGCGCGGGCCTCAAACTGTCGGGAGAGGTCGCGCTGGGCGTCTTCGTCGAGCCCGAGGACCATGAGGCCGCTGGTGTCCATGTCGAGCCGGTGGACGATGAGCGGGCCTGTGGAGCTGGGGAACATGGCCCGGACGCGCGAGGCGGCGCAGTCGGCCTTGTCGGGGCCCTTCCCCGGGACGGAGAGCAGGCCCGAGGGCTTGTCGATGACGACGAAGCGGTCGCTCGCGTGCAGGATGGGGACGGAGGCGGGCACTGGGGAATGGGCAATCGGCAATGGGAGGGAGAGGCGCCCTTCCTTCGGGAACGGCGTCCTAGAGTCGCCCATCATGATTGACGGCCCCCTCCCCCGCTGCGCGGCCCTGACCGCGGTTCTTTCCGTCTCCGGTCTGGCGCTGGCCCACGAGCCCGCGACGCGCACGGCCCCGCCGCTGGATCCCCCAAGCGTGTGGCGCGCGGCCGAGCGCGAGACCCTGCGCGACCATGTGCGGCTCACCGATCCGGCGCTCTTCACCAAGGCGGGCGAGGCGTACTTCGACCCCTCGATGGACCGCGTGATCTTCCAGGCGGTCCCGAAGGGCGACTGGGACCACGGCGCGTCGAGCGAGCATTACTCGATGTATGTCGCCGACATCGAGCGCGAGGGCGGCTTCCCCGTCGGGCTCACCAACATCCTCCGCGTCTCGCCCGACGGCAGCGCGAACACCTGCGGCTGGTTCCACCCGACCGACAAGTGGACCGTGCTCTTCGGGAGCACCGTCAGCGCGCCGGGCGCGAAACCCGCGAGCGGGTATCAGCGCAACTCGCGCGACTACATCTGGCAATTCCCGGCGGAGATGGAGGTCGTGGAGGTTCGCCTCCCCGGCGCGCCGCCCGTCGAGCGCGGCAAGGCGATCAAGGACTCGTGCTACTCGACCTCGGCCTCGCGCGAGATGACCATGCGCCCGGTGTTCGAGAAGCCGGGGTACGACGCCGAGTGCTCGTTCTCGAACGACGGGCGCTTCGTGCTCTATGTGAATGTGCCCGAGGGCACGAACAACGGGGACATCTTCGTCTTCGACACGAAGACCGGCGCGCACACGGCGCTGGTCGTTGCTGACGGGTACGACGGCGGACCGTTCTTCTCGCGCGACGGGAAGTTCATCACCTATCGGAGCGACCGGGTGGGCAACGACCTGTTGCAGGTGTTCGTCGCGAAGCTGGCGTTCGACGAGAGCGGCGCGCCGACGGGGATCGAGTGGGAGCGCCCGGTGACGGCCAACGGGCATGTGAACTGGGGGCCGTACTGGTCGCGCGACGGCGAGTTCCTCGTGTACTCGACGAGCGAGGTGGGCCACCACAACTACGAGGTGTTCGCGTCGGAATCGAACGCGGGCCCGCGCGCGAGCGACGATCTGAAGACCCGGCGCATCACTCATGCGGCGGGGTTCGACGGGCTCCCCGTGTTCAGCGCCAACGGGCGGTGGATGATGTGGACGAGCCAGCGGCTGGCGGACGGCGACGCGGCGGATTCGAAGCCCGGGAGCCAGGTCTGGGCGGCCCGCGCGGTGGGCGTGAAGCCGGAGTGAGCGGGGCGTTCGGGTGGTGTAACGGCGATTGGCGCAAAAGCCGGAAACAGAAACGCCGAAGAAGGGGGTGCGGCGCCTCGGGCGTCGGGCGGTGGTCGTGGGGAACTCCGCGATGACCTGCGAGTATCATCCCTGAACGCCGAATCAGCCAGCACAGAGACCGGCCGTGGGCCACGAAGGCCGGTGTAACCCCCTTTGAGAGCCAAGAGAGAGCGATGACCAAGACCGCCTACCTCCGTCGCCGCGCGCAGCACACGCTGGGCGCCGGTTTCCTTGCCGCAGGCCTCCTGACCGCTTCGGCGGCGTCGGCGGCCCTGCCGGCCGCGCTGGATCGCGTGCCGACCGACGCGCTCGCGGTCGTGGTCTCGCCCAGCGTTGACCGCCTCGACAAGAACGCCGCGGCATTGCTGACGGCCATCGAGATGCCGACCGTGACCTCCCCGGCGCAGTTGCTTTCGGTGGTGGGTCTGTCGCGCGGCGTGGACACCACCAAGCCCGTCGCGCTCGTCCTCACGGCGGGCAACATGGGCGGCGATGTCCCCCCGGCGCTGCTCCTCCTGCCCGTGAGCGATTACGCGGCGGTGGCGGGCTCGCTCTCGGCGGCCGACACCACGGGCAAGATCTCCGCCGGAACGGCCGCGGGCGAAGCGGTGTTCATCAAGAAGATCGACGGCGGGTACGCGGCGCTCAGCCCGATGCGCTCGGTGCTCGAGAACTTCACGGGCGACACCGGCATGCTGGCCGCCCACGAGAAGGCGCTCGGCGCGATGGGCGTGAGCGTGGTCGAGAACTCCGACGCGGCGCTGATTGCGAACATCCCCGCGCTGGCCCCGATGATCGAGCCGGGCATGGAGCAGCTCAAGGGCCAGCTCGGTGCGCTGACCATGATGCAGGGCGGCATGGCCCAGGGCCTCACCGACAGCCCCCTCGACATGGCGATGCAGAACTTCGTGCGCGACGCCAAGGTCGGCGTGCTCGGGCTCAAGGCCACCGGGATGGGCCTGACCGCGAGTCTTGCGGCCACCTTCAAGGAGGGCTCGGAACTCGCGAAGATCTTCGAGGGCGGCGGCGACTCCACCCCCCTGCTCAAGAAACTCCCCGATGTGCCTTTCCTGCTCGCCTACGCCGTGGACCTCAGCAGCCCGGTGGCGCGCACGATCATCGGCAACACGAACAACCTTCGCGCGACCACGGAAGGCCCCATGCCGGCCGTCACCCCCGGGATGGCCGCGTTCATCGACAGTCTCTCGGGCCAGTCGGGCATGATCATGCCCAACCCGGCGGGCTTCATGGGCGGGCTTCTGGCGCGCGGCGTGGCGTACTACGCGTCGCCCACGCCCGACGCGCTCGTCAATCAGTTCAACACGATCGTCACGGACCTCAACGGCAAGACGATCAACGGGCAGACCTTCAGCGGCGTGTTCAACGCCGACAGCACCAAGATCGGCGCGCAGACCGTGTCGGGCTACTCCCTGCGCATGAAGGCGGCGCCCGGCTCAATGGCCGCCGGCCTCGAGGGCGCGATGTACGGCCCGACGGGCGGCCCGAGCGGGTTCATCGCCAAGACCGGCGCGGGCGTGGTCGTCACCACGACCCCCGACCAGTCGCTGATGAGCATCACGCTCGCGGCGTCGGAGGGGAAGAACACGCTCAACGCCAACCGCATGCTCTCGCAGGTTCAGTCGAACCTCCCGGGCAAGCGGATCTTCGAGGCGTACATCTCGCCGCGCCCGATTCTTGATCAGGCGACGCCGTTCCTCGCGATGATGGGCCAGCCGCTCGACGCCGCCGCGATCCCGGCGGAGATCCCCCCCGTGGGCATGAGCATCTCGGCCGACGGCGGCTCGATGCGCTTCGACGCGTTCATCCCGGCGCCCGTCATCAAGACGGGCATCTCGATCGCGCAGTCGCTCCAGGGCCTGATGCCCCAGCGCGGCGGGCAGCCCGACGACAACATTCCGCCCTTCTGAGTCCTCGACCACGCGACTGAAAAACCACACAACGCCCCGGCACGGACCGGGGCGTTTTTCGTTGGGCGGGTCTCGCGGCTCTGTCCCGGAAAAAAGAAAAAGGCGGCGGATCGCCAGAGGCAATCACGCCGCCCTTCCGGGGGCATCGGTCCGCCCTTTCGGGCGGGAAGTTCGAAGCGGGCTTTCGCCCGAGTCAGCACACACTACCACAAGTTGAGGGCGGCGTCACGCGTTCGAGGCAACTTTTTTCAGTTGAGCCGCAGTCGCAACTCCGGCGGTCAATGCAGGACATCGACGATCCCGAATATGCCCGCGACACACGAGATCACCCCGTTGAGCACGCCGAAGGCGATCGGCAGCCCCAGCACCCCGTGCTTCGCGAGCCACCAGTGCTCGGCGACCAGCGCGGCGCCGACCAATCCCACGGCCACGCCGAAGGTTGCGCCCAGCCGGGGATCAACAGCCCAGACGAGCAGCAGCGCCACGAACGCGACGGCGTGCATCACGCGGCTGACCCAGACCGCGCGGCGCGCCCCCAGCCACGCGGGGATGCTCCTCAACCCGGCGCCGCGATCGAAGTCCAGATCCTGCAACGCGTAGAGCACATCGAAGCCGGCCACCCAGAACATCACCATCCCCGCCAGCCACCACAGCGCGGGCGTGTGCGCGAGCGACGACGGATCGACCGCGATCGCCGCCGCCATCGGGCTCGCGGCCAGGGCGCCGCCCAGGAACAGGTGCGCAAAGGCCGTAAAACGCTTCGTAAACGAGTACCACGCGATCCACGCGAGCGTGGGAACGCTGAGCATCAGCGGCCACCAGTTCGCGAAGAGCGCCCCGAACAGCGCGCACAAACCGATGAACCCCGCCGCGCACAAGAGCGCGATCAGCCGTGCGTCCTTCGCGCGGAGCGCCCCCCGGGCCACGGCGCGTCGCGTGGTGCGCGGGTTCCGCGCGTCGTACTCGCGGTCGGCGACGCGGTTGACCAGCATCGCCCATGACCGCGCGAGCACCATGCACCCCACCACCAGCGCGAGTTGCACGAGCAGCCGCGGCCAGTCGATCGGGAGCCGCTCGGCGAGGAACACACCGAGCACCGCGAAGGGCAGCGCGAAGACCGAGTGCGCGATCTTGATGTCCGCCGTGGCCAGCGCAAGGCGCGCGGGCCACGAGTTCGCCGGGACCATTTCCGCTTCGACCGCCATCGTCATCGCGCAAGCGTAGAAGCCGAGCGCCGCCGCCGCACCCCTCGACCCTTCGAGCGTGGTACAACGCGGGCACGACCCCGCACTCTTTCCTGTCCTACAGTATTTCGTACTGTCTTGCAGAAAGGGCCTCCGTGGACGATCTGCTCTTCGCCCGCCTCCAGATGGCCGTCTCGCTCGGCTTCCACATCGTTTTCGCGGCGATCGGGATGGCCATGCCCGTCCTCATGGTCCTCGCCGAGTGGCGTCACCTGCGCACGGGCGACGACGAGTACAAAGCCCTCGCGAAGCGCTGGGCCAAGGGCACGGCGGTGTTCTTCGCGATCGGCGCCGTCTCGGGCACCGTGCTCTCGTTCGAACTCGGCCTGCTCTGGCCCACCTTCATGGAGCACGCGGGCGGCATCATCGGCATGCCCTTCGGGCTCGAGGGTTTCGCGTTCTTCACCGAAGCGATCTTCCTCGGGATCTACCTCTACGCGTGGGACAGGATCAGCGCCAAGGCGCACCTCGGCGCAGGCGTCATCGTCGCGGTGTCGGGCAGCGCGTCCGCCGCCTTCATCATCATGGTCAACGGGTGGATGAATTCGCCCACCGGCTTCGAGTACGACGCCGCGACCAACACCTTCTCGAACATCGACCCGATCGCCGCGATGTTCAACGACGCCTGGGCGCTGCAGGCGATCCACATGATCCTCGCGGCGTTCATGGCCACCGGGTTCGCCGTCGCGGGCATCCACGCGCTCGGGCTCCTGCGCGACCGTTCCTCGACCTTCCACCGTCGTGCGCTGGGCGTGGCGATGTCCCTCGCCATTCCCGCCGCGGTCCTCCAGCCGATCACCGGGCACTTCGCCGCGCAGCGCCTTCACGAATCACAGCCCGCGAAACTCGCCGCGATGGAAGCCCTCTTCGAGACCGCCGACCCCGCGCCGCTCACCATCGGGGGGATCGTTGACGAAGACGCCGGAACGCTCCGCTACGGCGTCGAGATCCCCGGCGCGCTCTCGTTCCTCGTCCACGACAGTTTCAAGGGATCAGTCACCGGGCTGAACGACATCCCGCGCGACGAATGGCCGCCCGTCGCCATCGTGCACTACGCGTTCGACGGGATGGTCGGCCTGGGCATGGCCATGCTCGCCACGGGCCTGTGGTTTACCGCCGTGTTCGTGCGCACGAAACGCGTTCCCGCCGGCCGCGCACTGTTGCGCACGCTGGTCGTGCTCATCCCCGCGGGGTTCATCGCGATCGAACTGGGCTGGATCGTCACCGAGGTCGGCCGCCAGCCCTGGGTCATCCACGGCGTGATGCGCA
Source organism: uncultured Phycisphaeraceae bacterium (assembly GCA_965369025.1). Taxonomy (GTDB): domain Bacteria; phylum Planctomycetota; class Phycisphaerae; order Phycisphaerales; family UBA1924; genus JAHBXC01. Next base: position 696,938 of record CBDUPB010000001.1, read on the forward strand.
CGAAGGACGCCGTCACTCCCATGCCCGGGCTGATCGCCCCGTTCATCACCTTCACCGTCGTGTACATCGTGCTGGGCGCGATCGTCGCGTACCTGTTCGCGCAGCAGGTGAAGGGCACCTACGCCCCGCGCGAGGAGACCCAGACCGATCCCCACGCGGCGATGCGCCTCAGCCGGGAGGACGCGCAGTCATGATCCCCATCGAATACATCACCGCGTGGGTCATCGTCGTCGCCATCCTCGCGTATGTGCTCTTCGGCGGCGCGGACTTCGGCGCGGGCGTCTGGGACCTGCTCGCGCGCGGCCCGCGCAAGAACGAACAGCGCAGCCTCATCCAGCGCTCCATCGGACCCATCTGGGAAGCCAACCACATCTGGCTCATCGTCGTCATCGTGGTGATGTTCGTCTGCTTCCCCAGGGCCTTCGCGATGCTCTCCACCGCGCTCCACATCCCCCTCACGCTCATGCTGCTCGGGATCATCGCGCGCGGCAGCGCGTTCGTGTTCCGCGCCTACGACGCCAGCCCCGGCCGCGCCGAGGTCGTGTGGGGGCGCACCTTCTCCATCGCCAGCATCCTCACGCCGATCCTGCTGGGCGTGTCGCTCGGGACCGCCCTCTCCGGGCGCCTTCAGTGGAACGACGAGGGCGTCTACACCAGCGGGTTCTTCGCGCCGTGGCTCGCGGTCTTCCCGTGGCTCGTCGGGCTGATGACGCTCTCGATGTTCGCCTTCCTCGCCGCCGTCTTCCTCACCGTCGAGGCCGAAGACGACGCGCTCAAGAGCGATTTCCGCACGCGCGCCATCGCGAGCGGCATAAGCGTCGGCGTCTTCGCGTGGGTCGCGCGGCTGTACGCGCCCGTCGGCGCTCCTGAGTTCGCCAGCCGGCTCTCTGACGACTGGTGGTCGTGGCCGCTGGTGATCGGCGCGTCGCTGGTCGCGCTCGCCGCGCTCTGGGCGCTGTGGACCAAACGCGACGCGCTGGCGCGCACACTCGCGGTCATCCAGACAACGCTCGTGGTGGTCGGCTTCGCGGCCGCGCTCTTCCCCGACATGATCATCGGGCAGATCACCATCGAGCAGGCGGCCGCGACCCGCGAGATGCACATCCTCGTGCTCGCCGCGCTCGGCGTGGGATCGCTGATCCTGATCCCGTCGCTGATCTACCTGCTGCGCGTGTTCAAGGGGCCAAAGGCGTTCGCATTGCTGAAGTGATCGCGCTCACCCGTTCAGCCGCACAAGGATGTCCGGCAGGTTCGCGCTGAAGGCGCCGCGCGGCATGACCTCGTGCGCGCCCAGATCGCGGGCCCGCTGGAGCGCGTCCACCTCGACATGCGGCCCGAACGCCAGCACCCGGATCAGCGCCGTGGCGCCCGGGTCGCCGCCCTGGGCGATCTCCTCCTCCCGCTTCTCGGACCTCCGGCGGTTCTCGTCCACCGCCCGCTCGACGAGCGAGAGCGCGATCTCGGGCTCCGCCAGATCCGCGATCAGGGCCGAGACCGGGTCTTCCGGCGGGCTATCCGCAAGCCGGGCCTCCAGCATGTCGATGGAACGGACCGGCCGAGCCGGGATTCCGAGCACTTCGGCCGTTGACTTGATCTTCACCGCCCAGGTGAGGTCCGATCCGTAGAAGACTATCATCGCGTCTTGATCCGTCGTTCGTTTTGCTGATTGGGAGAGCGAGAGCGACGCTCAGGGTGGGAATTCGAACGCACAACCGTTTGTAGGCCCGCCGACTCTGTCCCCGGCGGCCCAACAACGCGCTGGAAGCACCTGGTATGTCATCCACGCCGGCTACGGCAACCATCGTCGCCCCGACCTCAAACCGCACGCGCGGGCTTCTCGAGAGCCCAGTGTACGACGAGTTGGGCATGGCGCGCGACCCGCACAACCTCTATCTCCAGACCATCGACGCGGTCCTCCAGGCCGCCGAGGTGCTCGAACTCCCTCACCACCTTCAGCTCATCCTCGCGCAGCCCAAGAACGAGGTCATGGTCCACTTCCCCGTGAAGATGGACGACGGCCGCTACTCGCTCTTCAAGGGCTACCGCGTTCAGCACAACAACGCGCTCGGCCCCTACAAGGGCGGCATGCGCTTCCACGAGCATGTCTCGCTCGACGATGTGAAGGCCCTCGCCCTCCTCATGACCATGAAGTGCTCGCTCGTCCGCGTGCCCTTCGGCGGCGGCAAGGGCGGCGTGAAGTGCGACCCCCACGGCCTCTCCAAAGAAGAACTCATGCGCGTGACGCGACGCTTCGCCGTCGCCATCTCGCCCATGATCGGCCCCGACTATGACATCCCGGCGCCCGATGTCGGCACCAACTCTCAGGTCATGGCCTGGTTCGCCGACACCTACACCGCCATGAGCGAGAAGCCCAACTCGATGGCCGTCGTCACCGGCAAGCCCGTCGAAATTGGCGGCTCCGTCGGCCGCGAGAAGGCCACCGGCCAGGGCGTCATCGATGTCGTCGCCGAGATGGCCCCCGCCCTCGGGCTCGACCTCAAGGGCGCGCGCGTCAGCGTGCTGGGCTACGGCAATGTCGGTTCGTGGGCCGGCCGACTCATCGCTGAGCGCGGCGCCAAGGTCGTCGCCGTCATGGACCACACCGGCGCGATCCGCAACGACAACGGCTTCGACGCCGTCGCCCTCGCCGAGCACTGCGCACGCCACGGCGGCGTCGCGGGCTTCGAGAAGCACCAGGGCCACGCCTCCAACGGCGCGCCCAACCCGGGCCACGGCGGCACGCTCATCTCCTCCGACGAGTTCTACTCGACACCCGTCGATGTCTTCATCCCCGCCGCCCTCGAGCAGATGATCACCGAGGAGAACGCGAAACTCATCAACGCCAAGGTCATCGCCGAGGGCGCCAACGCCCCGATGACTCCCGCCGGTGAGCGCGCCCTGCTCGCCAAGGGCATCGAGGTCCTCCCCGCCATCCTCTGCAACTCGGGCGGCGTCACCGTCTCCTACTTCGAGTGGGTGCAGAACCGCACGAACCAGTACTGGGACGGCGAGCGCGTCGACGAGGAACTCAACCGCCACATGGTCATGGCCGCTCGACGCACCGTGCTCGCGCGCCAGCGGTACGATGTCGACATGCGCACCGCCGCCTACATCGGCGCGCTCGAGAACATCGGGAAGGTCTACCAGATGCGCGGCATCTTCCCGTAAATCCCGCGAACAACCGATCGACCCACGACGCCGGCCCCATTGGCCGGTGTTTTTTTGTGTAAATGTCACAAATGGGGGATTCCGGATCCGCAAGGCGTGAAGTATCTTGGAGCGGGGAACCCCGGGGTTCGGGTCGTTCGCCAGGAGGAAACACGCATGAACCGTTCTGTCACGCTGTACGCGTTCGTCGCGATCACCGCGCCAGCGCTCGCCGGCGGCCCGCCGATGTCGGCCTTCGAGAACACCACGACCTCGACCGCGAGCGTCAACGCCGACGCGATGATCGACCCCCAGTCGATCCCCACGCCCTTCGGCGTCACCAACTCCGCAGCCACCGTCGAACTCTTCAACAACGGCGTGCTGCGCAACCGCGGCCAAGCGAGCACAGACTTCTCCGTGACCGACCAGACCTCGTTCGGAGGCGGCTGGCGCATCCAGATGTCCGCGAACGCCAGCGCGTTCAGCAACGACGGGAACGCCGCGAGCGCCATGGGCGAGGCGTTCTACAGCAGCACCTTCCTCGTCCGCCGTACGCGCGTGCTCGACATCCTCGGGAGCTTCAACTCCGCGGCGATCGGCAGCGATCAGACCGTCGGGCAAGCGTCATTCCTGGTCAATGTGTTCCGCGAGGACATGCTGGTCGACTCGATCCAGTCCGCGGGCGAGGAACTCAACGACATCATCATGGTGTTCGCTCCCGAGACCATAAACGCGATGTACACCGTCGAAATGAGCATCACCGCCTCAGCGAGCAGCTTCGGCGCAACGGGCGGATTGAACTCGACCGCGCAGGCGACCGGCGGCCTGCGGATCGAAGTTGTCCCCGCGCCGATGACTGCCGCGCCGCTCGCGATCGGCGGTTTGCTCGTCGCCCGTCGCCGTCGCGCGTGAACCAACACAACACATCACGCTCGTGTAGGAGCGAGCAATCGGGAGGAAGTCATATGCGTCAACTGATCACTGTCACCGCGTTGTTGTCACTCGCCACCCCCGCACTCGCCGGCTCTGCGCCGGGGTTTGTGTCCGCGTGGGAAACCTACACCCGCGCCTTCGCGCGGGCCGGAACAGCGAGCAATCCCCATCAGGTCGTCGAAGACATTGATCCGTTCCCCTCGTTCTTTGGGAGCGCGAATTCCACCGCCTTCGCGCAGCGCCTCGACGGTTCGGTCCCGGTCGATCTTGCCGACGCAGACGCATCGCTCACCGTAAGCGGCGCCGGTGGAGCGTGGACGCTTGATTCCATCCTCGCCGCCGACGGCTTCGGCTTCGAGTCGGAAGCGAACGCCCGCGCCGAGTTCTCGTTCAGCGCGACCTTCGGCCTCGCGCAGGGCGAGAATTTCGTCTACGCGGGGAGCGTCATGGAGATGTCCACCACCGACGAGCCGGGCATCGGCCAGGTCACCGCGCGGATCTATCGCAATGACATGCTGCTCAACACCTTCAGCTACGAGGAGTTCGACGGCCCGTTCCAGCACATGGTGGAGGAGGCGACCGGCGCCGAGTACCGGCTGGAGTTCTTCGGCGAAGCGCGCGGCGGGGGCAGCGGCGCCGGCGGCGGCAGCATCCCGTCGCTGAACATGACGCTGACGACCCACATCGAGATCGCGATCATCCCCGCACCCGTGTCCGCCGCACCGCTCGCGATCGGCGGCCTGCTCGTCGCCCGTCGCCGTCGCGCGTGAATCTGGGAAAGCCGACAGTCCACAGGGAATTGAGGGGTTTTCCTGCGCACCGTTTCCCAAGCGTGGTAGTCTCTCTGTTGATCCCACTCAGGAGCCCACGCATGCCGATCCGTTCGTTCTCTGCAGCCCTCGCGCTTTCGCTCTGCGCCGCTTCCGCGCTCGCCGTCGATGTCGGGCATGTCGATGAGTTCCCCGACAAGGGAGACCTCGCGAACTTCAGCGGCGGGAGTTTCCACTCCAACCCCGGGACAGGCGGCGTGGGCGGCGTCAACGACGGCTACCTCCAGCTCGAGAACTTCAGCCCCGGCAACTTCGGCACGCGATCGGCCTCTGCGCCGTACCTCGGAAAGTGGGATGTCGCGGGCGCCACCGGCGTCGCCTATTGGCTCCGCAACATCAGCGGCGCGAACTTCGAGATCCACTTCTCGCTCGGATCGTCCCAGAACTTCTGGCAATACAACATCGGGACCGTGCCCGACGGCGAGTGGCAGCGCGTCATCGTCACCTTCGACAACCCCGCGCAATGGACACGCATTGTCGGGAACGGCACATTCGCCGAATGCCTCGGCTTCGCCGACCGCATCCATTTCCGCCATGATTTTCCCCCGTTCTTTCAGAACCCGGACGACATCGCCGGAGTGCTGGGGATCGACCGCATCAAGATTCTCGGCGAATGCCCGGGCGACGCCAACCGCGACTACCTCGTCAACTTCACCGACCTGAACTCGGTCCTCGCCGATTTCGGGCTCAGCGGCGAGAACCCGGGCGATGTGAACGGCGACGGCATCGTGAATTTCGCCGACCTCAACGAGGTTCTGGCCGCGTTCGGCGTCGATTGCGCCGCTCCCTGACCTTTATCGGGCCTCGCTCGGGCTCGGAATCCGGGAAGAAACCCTTTTGTCCCGGCGTTGGGGAGGTATATTGAACTATCGCGTTTCCCCCGGCGTCCAGGGTCGCCGTACGCGAGGAGTTTGTCCCTCGAGAGGAGAGATCATGATGAGTTGTGCACGACTGGCCCTCGTCGCCGCCGCGGGCCTTGTCCCCGCCGCCGCCTCGCTCGCTGTCGATGTCGGTCATGTCGATGAATTCGCCGCGTTCGACGACCTCGCCAACTGGGGCGGCGGATCGTTCTCGTACACCAACCCGGGCACGGGCGGCGTGGGCGGCGACAACGACGGCTTCCTGTATGTCAACAACGCCGGTTTCGGCGCCTCGCAGTTGGGGACCCGCTCGGGCAACGCCGCCTACGCGGGCAACTGGATCGCCGACGGCGCCACCGGCGTCTCCTTCTACCTGCGCAACATGAGCGGCACCAGCACGCTCGAGATCCACTTCGGGATCGGCCTCGCGTTCGGCAACTTCTGGCAGTACAACATCGGCTTCAACCCCACCGACGACTGGCAGCAGTTCTCCGTCGACTTCACAGACCCGGGCAACTGGACGCAGATCATCGGCGGCGGGACCTTCGAAGAAGCCCTCGGGTTCTCCGACCGCATCCTCTTCCGCCACGACCTCTCGCCCTTCATGCAGCAGCCGGACTTCATCGAGGCCGGTTTCGGGCTCGACCGCGTCGTGATCCTCCCGGCCCCGGGCGCCGCTGGCATCCTCGGGCTCTCGATGCTCGTGGCTCTCCGCCGTCGCCGGTGACTTCCTCACCCCTCCTGCGCAGCGGGAGGGGGCAGGGGGAGGGTCTTCCTCGCTCTTGTGTCTCGCTCGCTCAAACACCCCCGCGTCGCAGCCGCACGGCTCCGACGCGGTTTTTGTTTATGCGCCCCTGCAATGCCGATCCTTCATGAGCGTTGCCCCGGTCCTATGCGACTCCCCCTCAGGAACCCCTCCATGCACGCCCGCCGCGGATTCTCGCTGATCGAACTGCTCGTGGTGATCTCCATCATCGCGCTGATCCTGGGGATCACCATCCCCACGCTCTCGATCGCGCGGAATAAGGCGCAGCAAACCGCCTGCGCCGCAAAGCTTTACGGTCTCGGACAGGGCATCCAGATCTACCGCGAAGACAACGGCAATGTCTTCCCCGAAGCCCGCTACATGCCCTATCCGTGGCTCACAGGGCAGGACGAGACTCAGGACCTCCCCACCGCCGTCAAGGAATACCTCGAGCCCAACACCTCCGCCTGGGTCTGCCCCGCGGACAGCATCGTCCATAACCAGACCTGGATCGACGACAGGGGCATCGAACGCGAGTGCGGCACCAGCTTCGCCTATGTCGCGGCCCTCTCCGCCCAGGCCTACGAGGAAACCTTCTTCGCCCGATTCCTCCGCTTCACCCCCTCCGACACCCCCGTCCTCCACGATTACGACGGCGGCACCTTCGAACGCGAAGACGGCGGCACCGTCCTCGTCGATCCGTTCCATCCCAAGCGCCAGATCCTCTTCGTCGACGGCCATGTCGGAAGCATCGGCGGCCAGTAACACGCACCCTCGATACACACCCCGCGAGCACAACCATGTCCGATCACAAGCGCTTCGACCTCGATGACGCCGTCAACGAACCCAAGCGTCGCCCCATCGACGCCAACTGGTCGCCCCGCAAGAAAGCGGGCGTCGGCGTGTGCGCGGCCGTCATCGCCGCGGCCGCGATCGGCGGCGGCGCGTGGGCCTACATGAACAACCGCACCCCCGCCCTGCCGCGCACCATGGATCAGGCGCTCGCGATCATGCAGTCGGGCAAACTCGACGACATGGACCCCCAGCGCCGCGCGCAGTACACCGCCGAGGCGCGGCGCGTCCTGTGGTCCCTCTCCGACGAGGACCGGCGCAAACTCTTTGAAGACGAGAACAACCGCGACGCGATGCGCGCGATCCGCGAGCAGTCGTTCGACGACATGGCCTACCGGCGCGCACGCGGCGAGGAGATGGACTGGTCAGAATTCGGCCCGCGCCAGCGCCCCGAGATGTCCGAGGAAGACCGCAAGCGCATGGAAGAGATGCGCGAACGCTGGGAGAACATGACCCCCGAAGAGCGCGAAGCCGAGCGCGCCAAGCGCATGGAAGAGATGCGCGCCGAGATGGTCAACCGCATCAACGAGCAGTTCGGCTCCGGCAACTCCCAGTCAGGCGCCCTGCGCGGCGAGATGATGGGCGGCCGGGGCGGCGGCGGACGAGGCGGCATGGGCGGCGGCGGTGGTGGCCGCGGCGGCATGGGCGGAGGCGGCGGCGGCGGACGCGGGGGGTAATCCGCACCCTCTCCCTGTGGGAGAGGGTGGCCGCGAAGCGGCCGGGTGAGGGTGCGCCCGCCCGCCCTACTTCCCCTTCACCTCAACCACTTCCACCTTCTTCGCGCCCTTCTTGCGCTTCTCGAAGATCGCCGTGCTCTCGTTCAGCCCCTCACCAAGGCGGATCGGTCCCTTCTGGATGCGCTCGAACGCGCTCTTCGCGAGCGTGGGCGAGTACTCGACGCCGATGCCGATGCGCTTGAGCCCGCGCGCCACGGTCGCCGTCGTGCCGCTCCCGTTGAACGGATCGAGCACGACATTCCCCTCGTTCGAGCACGCGCGGATCACGCGCTCCAGATAGGTCTCGGGCAACTGGTTCTCGTGCGCCGGGCGCCGCTCCTTGTTGTTCCCCTGGATGCGCCCCCAGTGCTTGCCGTACCACACATCCATGGGCACGCGCATGCCCGACGGGCCGGTGCCCTCCTTCTTGTTGAAGGTGCGGTCGTCGTTGTAGATCGTCGCGCGGTCGCTCGGCTCGAGCACCGCCTCGGGGTTCCAGATGCGCCCCTCGACCTCTTTGTTCTTCGCGAAGTACAGCGCGTGCACCTTGCTCATGATGAACGAGCCCATCCGGTTCTGGCCGAACCGGAAATGCCACACGCACCAGTTGACCATGTGCATGCCGCGCTTCTTGAGGTGCACGACGATCTCCGCCGCCGTGTCGTCCGGGATGTTCACCCAGAAACTCCCGCGCTCGCTCAGCGCATCGACGCACACATCCAGCCACTTCTCCGTGAACTTCAGGTACTCATCACGCGGCAAACCGTCGTGCCAGTCCCCGTACTTCACCTGCCAGTTGAACGGCGGGTCCGCGAAGATCAGATCGACGCTCTTCGACGCCGCCTCCGGGATCCGCGGCACGACCTCCCGGCAATCGCCCACGAACACGCGCCCAAGCCCGTCGTCCGTGATGTAGGTCGGCGCGAGCAGTTCAGCGCGCGCGTCGGCGCTTCCGTTGGTGGGTTTGGTCGTGGCTTTGGGCATCGTGGGGGTCTCTCCGAAGCGCGAGCATAGCGCAACCCGCGCCGACGCGCCACCCCGCTCCCTCCCCTACGCACAGCGTGGGGGAGGGCTGGGGAGGGGGTCATGGGAATACCCTCCCCCATGCCCACCACTTCCCCCCGCGCTGACATCGCCCGCCAGATCGCCGACGCCTGCGTGCTGCGCGGCACATTCACGCTCCGATCCGGCCGCACCTCGTCGTACTACATCGACAAGTACCTCTTCTCGACCCGCCCCGAGATCCTGCGCGACCTGGGCCCGCTCTTCGCCGAGCGCGTCCACGCGATGGAGAAGGACGCCAACACCAAGGCCACGCGGCTCGCGGGCGCCGAACTGGGGGGCATCCCCCTCGTCACCGTCGCCTCGATGGAAACCGGCCTGCCCTGCCTCTTCGTGCGCAACCAGAAGAAGGACTACGGCACGGCCAAGCAACTCGAGGGCAAGGTCGGCACGGGCGACACCGTCATCCTGCTCGAAGATGTCGCCACCACGGGCGGCCAGGCGCTCGAAGCGGTTGAGGCGATCCAGTCGACCGGCGCGAAAGTCGTCGGCGTGATCGCGACCATCGACCGCCAGGAAGGCGCACGCGAGAACATCGAGAAAGCCGGGCTGCGCTTCGACGCGCTCTTCACGAAAGCAGAGTTGGGGATCGCTGAGTAAGCGCCGCGCATCAGCACCTCTCCCCTGTGGGGAGAGGTCGCGAGCGAACGCAGTGAGCGAGCGGGTGAGGGGCTCCTCAGGTCTCCTGATCCGTCGGGCGGATCAGCACTTCGTTCACATTCACATGCTCGGGCGATTCGATCGCGTAGACGATCGCGTTGGCGATGTCCCGCGCCTGCAGTTTGCGCACGGCCTTGGTGCGCTCGAAGAACGCCGCCTTGATCGCCTCGTCCGGGATGTGGTCCTGCAACTCCGTCTCCACGATGCCCGGCGCCACCACCGTCACGCGCACGCCCTTCCTGAACAGTTCGGCGCGGAGCCCCTCGCTGAACGCGTGGACGAAGAATTTGGTCCCGCAATACACGGCCGCGTTGGGGAACACCCTCCGCCCCGCGACGCTGCTGATGTTCACGATGTGCCCGCCGCGCGGCGAACCGTCGGCCTCCTTCGTCATGAAGGGCAGGCACGCCGCCGTGCAATTCAGCACGCCGTTGATGTTCACATCCACCATCTGCGCCCAGTCGTCCTCGCGCAGCGCCTCCACCGGGCTGAGGGGCATCACCCCGGCGTTGTTGATGAGGATGTCAACCGGACCGAACACACTCACCGCCTCGTCCACCATGGCGGCCACGCTCGCCCGGTCCGCCACATCGCACGCGACGGCCAGCGCGCGGCCCCCGCCGCCGTTGCCCGTGATGTCCTGCTCGATATATCGCAGTTTGTCCGCGCGGCGGGCGGCCAGCACCACCTTGGCCCCCTTCGCGCCCAGCATCTTGGCCGTCGCCTCCCCGATGCCGCTCGACGCGCCCGTGACGATGACGACCTTGTTCGAAAGCACGCTCATTCGGACGCTCCTCTCCAGTGACATTCGGACCCGGCCCCCCTCGCAGAGGGCGTGCGCGACCCCCCGAAGCGACGGGGGAAGAACCCTATACTCACGGCCAACCAGCCAGATCCGCCCAGAAGGACCCGCCGCCGTGCCCTACACCCTGAAGCCCGCCAAACAGTTCGGCCTCGACATCGAGAACACCGACTACCTCGACCAGCACATCGACACGGGCGATCGCTGGGTCCTCAACTTCGGCCCTCAGCACCCCGCGACCCACACGACCCTCCGTCTCGTCCTCGAACTCGACGGCGAGCGCGTCGCGCGCTGCACCCCCCACATCGGCTACCTGCACTCGGGTTTCGAGAAGCTGGGCGAGCACCTCGACTACAACCAGTATGTCACCATCGTCAGCCGCATGAACTACCTCTCGCCCGTCGCCAACGACATCTGCTGGCACGGCGCGGTCGAGAAACTCTTCGGCATCGACCTGACCCCGCGCTGCAAGGCCCTGCGCACGATCCTCGCGGAACTGGCGCGCATCCAGGACCACCTGCTATGCGTCGGCGCCGCGGCGCTCGATCTGGGCGCGCTCACCGGCTTCCTCTACGCGTTCAACCCGCGCGAGAAGATCTACGACATCATGGATTATGTCGCGGGCCAGCGGTACCACCCGGACTACACCCGCGTGGGCGGGCTGATGCAGGACCTCGCCGACGAGGAGGTCTTCAAGCGCATGGTCAAGGCGTTCATCCGCGACGACCTTCCCGGCGCGATCAGCGACCTCGAGAAACTCGTCGTGCGCAACCGCATCTTCATCGACCGCACGCAGGGCATCGGGCACATCAGCCGCGAGGACGCGATCGCCTGGTCGCTGAGCGGGCCCATCGCCCGCGCGTCGGCCGTGCGCCGCGACCTGCGCAAGGACGAGCCCTACCTCTGCTACGCCGACAACTGGGACGGCGACGGCGGCGAGGCCGTGAAGTTCAGCGTCCCCCTCTCCGACGAGGGCGATGTCTACGCGCGGTTCATGGTCCGCCTCGAAGAGATCAAGCAGTCGGTGCGCATCATCGAGCAGCTCATCGACAACATCCCGGGCGGGCCGATCGATGTCTTCGCCGACGGGAAGGTCACCAAGCCGCGCAAGAGCGAGGTCTACGGCAGCATCGAGGGGCTCATCCAGCACTTCGAACTCATCATGACCAACCGCGGCTGGCAGGCCCCCATCGCCGAGGCCTACGGCGCCCACGAGACGGCCAACGGCGAACTCGGATACTTCGTCGTCGCCGACGGCGGACCCCGCGCCTGGCGCGTCAAGACCCGCCCGCCGTCCTTCATTAACTTCGCGCTGGTGAGCAAGATGCTCGAGGGCCACATGCTCGCCGACACGGTGGCGGTGATCGGCTCGCTGAACATCGTCGCGGCGGAGTTGGATCGCTAAGAGTGCGTTTTCCGCGGCGGTTCACTCTGTCTCACTCTTGTGTCGCGCAGGCACTTTCTTGGCCCGTTTGACACAACTCTGTGGAATTTCAGCGGTTCTGCGGGGTTTCCTCTTTCACTTCGGTGTTTGATCGGTACCTTCGCGCCCACGCCGCGTCGCCGATCGGACGGACCGACGGGACGCGGCGGGCCACCGCCCGGCGATGCGTGATCTCGCCGGGCGTGTTCGAGGGGAATCCGATCATGAACCGTCTCGCCGCTTGCGTGCCGTTCGCGCTCGCCGTCTCGTGCTCGTCGCTCGCGTTCGCCCAGGCGAAGGGCGACTCGGGCGAAGCCAGGACCATCCCGTTCCCCCACCCGGTGATCAGCGAGGTCCTCGCCGCCGTTCCGAATACGAACGATGTCGATCCCTCGCGCGACAATGTGCGCGATCCCGTGGGCGACGAGTTCGTGGAACTCGTGAACCCCCACGACCGCGCGATCGACCTCACTGGATACTCGATCGTCGATGCGCTGGTCATCAGCACGCCCGAAGACGAGCGCGGCGTGCGCTTCGTCTTCCCGAAGTTCACCCTCGGGCCGGGCGAGAGCGTGGTGGTCTTCAACGGGTACAGGACGGCCGTGGCCGGGCCGCACGGCAACTCGGCCAACGCCCCCAGGGAGCGCAACGACAAGTTCGAGGGCGCCTGGGTCTTCTCGATGAACAACGCGACCCGGTTCCGGGCCCTGAACAACAGCGACGAGATGGTGGTGCTGCTCGCCCCTGGCGGGCAGGCCATCGACGCGCTGGTGTGGGGGAACCCGGACGCCGCCCTTCCGGAAGAGTGTCTCCGGGTCGTCGTCGCCGCGCGCACCAGCGAGGGCTCGCTCGTGCGCACCGCCCCCGACGGCCCGATCGAGAGCCACGCGAAGGTCGGGACGGCCGCGTACTCCCCCGGACGACCCTTCGCGGGAAAGACCGAGCGCGAGAACGACTGACCGACATGCTGAACCCCTCCCTCCTGAGGGAGGGCTGGGGGAGCGAGCGCACTGCTGCCCGCTGCCTGTTGCCTTCTGCCTGGTGAACAAGACCCTCCCCCCGCCCCCTCCCACTCTCGTGGGAGGGGAGTGCTGCTTCGGCTATCATCGGCCATGGCCTGGATCGCAAAGCCCTCCGCCGCTGCCCAGATCGCCCGTCGCCCCGAGCCCTACCTGACCCAGGCGCTCAAGGACGAGGCGAGCAAGGACATCCTCCCGAAGTACGCGACCAAGCAGGGCGCGCTGCTCTCGGTGCTCCATCTCGTCCAGCACGAGCACGGGTGGCTCCCCGCCCAGGCCCTCGAAGAGATAGGCGACTTCCTCGGGCTCGCCCCCGCCGAGGTCCTCGACACCGCCTCGTTCTACGAGGAGTACTGGCTCAAGCCCAAGGGCAAGCATGTGATCGCGGTCTGCCGCTCGATCGCCTGCGAGTTCTGCGACGCCACCGCCATCACCGATGTCTGCCGCGAGAAACTCGGCATCGAGGTGGGCGAGACCACCGACGACGCCAAGTTCACCCTCGTCGAGCTCGAATGCCTCGGGGCCTGCGGCGGCGCCCCGGCCGCCCTCTTCGACGAGACCCTGCACGAGTACCTCACGCCCGACCAGACGGCCAAACTCATCGACGATGTGCAGTCCGGCAAGTCGGACCACCACTGAGCACGCCCATGGCGCAGCGCGGCCCCAACGACAAGTCGCTCGCGCGGTCGCTCGGCGAGTTCTTCGGGCACATCCGCGCGGGCGTCCGGGCCAAACCGACGAGCGACAAGCCGCAGCGCCGCGAGGTCTCGCGGAGCGTTGAGGAAGAGACCCTCGACACCGCTCGCGGCAAGGTCACGCTCCGGCGCACGGTGATCGAAGAGATCGACCTGCCGCGTGAAGATGACAAGGGTTCGTGAGCGGCGCGATCACCCTGAGGGTGGCGATCACGAACGCGGCTTGCTCGACACCGTCCGGTGGCGAACGGGATACCACTTTCCCGGCGCGTATTCGCCGAGCAACACGGAAATAACCTGCTTCGCTCCGTGGTCGTCGGTCACCGGAAAGGTGACGACGGCGCCAGCCGCCTCTCCCTGCTGCAGTCTGCGCTCAAGATCACGCACGCGGAACGGCACAGCGTGGATCGACGCATACCCGCCGCCTGGCTGGGGACCGATGCGGTAGAACTTGATCTCAGATACAAGCACATCGGCGCCTTGGAAACGAACCACTTCTACGCGGTCAGCATCTATCTCGTCCCACACTCGATACTTACTCTTGTACTGCGTGTTGCGCAAGACATCGATGTCGCTCCATTCGCTCGACCCCGCGGGCTTCGCGTGATCGGGCATAACCGCGAGCATCTTCTGAACCGTCTCCAAAAGCATCGGTTCGACTTCCGCCCCGTGCGCCTCCGCCAGGGAGGCCAAGCGGTCAATATCGTGGAATCCAGCGCCGCTGACATATCGATCAAGCGACTCGGCAGCAGACGCCGCTACTCCCGACGATAAGCCCGACTCGATCAGAGCTTCCTGAGCGGAGGCAAACATGGGCGAACCCAAATCACGGGGAGATGCTGTGGCATCATCGTTGGCGTCGATTCCGCGATCTTCACCAGAAAGAGCCTGTTCATTATGCGGAGACTTTGCCGCCCCAGCAAAATAGACGACAGCAGCGGTCATCCCGACCACCGCGAGTGATAATGCGGCTGCGACCACAACTTTCTTATGTGGCATAACACCCTCCCGACATTAACTGCAGTCTAAGGTCGTGTCAAAGATCGTCACATAATCAGGGAAGAAGTAGTAAGTGGCATAACCAATGGTGCCTTCGGGGCAGCAGTGCACCTCAAGACTCGATCCACCAAGATGAATGTCGATGTATCCCCAACCCTGATATCCAGGCGGGCACCACATCTCGGCGAGAACGGTATCTCCATTCTTCCACTGCCAGAGGTGATCGCATTCCAAAAAGATGCATGAAGGATCTTCTCCCGCATCGACACACGCCTCGCTCTTCACGGTCAGGGTCGGGATGCCACGATCAGTGCCGGCAATCGCGCATGCTCCAATCATCAGGCAGGCTGCTAGTGTCTTCATCGTTGTTTCCTTGATCGTGTTTCTTATCTCACGACATCTCTGCCGAGCACCCCCATGGGTGTCGCAATGATGGGAATGCCCTGCCACTCCGCGTCTGCCGGTACGGCTTCACGCAGATCCACCAACGCAACAGATCCGTCCGCGAATGCGATGTTGCGCATTTCACGATTGTGATCCTTCTGGGGGCGGGCCATGTCGATCATCAGCCCCTTGCTCGAAGGGAATGACACCTCTGACCAGCGAACCATCCGATAGGCGGAATAATCGTGAAAGGAATCGGCAGAAGTGAACCGGAAAGGATCCGCTAACATCGCTTGCGAATAGATCAGCGAAGTCTCGAACACATACTGCGGGTTCGTGATATTGCCCGGGCGTCCGTCTCTGTCACGAATCGTGCCTTCATGCGTGCTATGCCAAGTGGGAAAGGCCTCGCCCAGCGCGTTACCCAAGACGGCTGGCCACCGCGATTTCTGCAACAGATACGGAAATCCCATCCAGCCGTTGCCCGGCCCGAAATCAACAACGATGGGAAGTCCCGGTCGTTCGGGCCTGCCCGCGTTGACGAAGTAGTCGTCGTTGTCGTTCGCGTAGATCCGGAAGTGCTGATGGGTCGAGCGGAGACTCGACTGGTTCTTCGCGTCGTGGCCGCGCATGGCCATCGAGCGGAGCACCGGGATCGTGATCGCCGTGAGAATGCCGATCACCGTGATGGTGACGAGCACCTCAACAAGACTCACACCCCGGGCTGTCCTTCGATGAATCCGCATCGGCGTCTCCTTCCGGACCCGCGTAATCTACTGAATCAGAGGGGGGGGGGGGCAACCAATTTTCTTTCGTTTCTGCCGATATTTTTGACACATTTCTGTGTTTCATCTGGTGTCGAAACCTCGATCATCGCTGCCGCGTCCAAGCGTGCCGGTTGTCCAACGCTCACGAAAGGCGCCACCCATGCACCCCGCTCTTCCCGCTCTCGCACTCGGCCTGCTGATCTCGACTCTCCCCCTCTCCGGATGCTCCATGAACGACTCTTCGCCCAACGCCAAACTCCGTGCGCCGGCGAACACCGCGGCCATCGAGGGCCACTGGAACCTCGTCGCGCTCGACGGCAAGCCGGTGGGCGACGCCGCCGCGCTCGAGGCGATGGGCGTCCGCCGCGCCCCCCACATGGTCATCGCCGACGACGGCGCCGCCGCGGGCTTCGCGGGCGTGAACCGCTACACGACCCGGCTGGCCGTCGGCCTCGCGGGAGAGGCGTCCTTCGCGCCGGGCGTCTCGACGAAGATGGCCGGCCCGCCCGAGGCGATGGAACTCGAACGCCGCTTCCTGATGGATCTGACCCGGGTCGATTCCGTCCGCTCGGGCGGTGGCCGGCTCGTCTTCCTGTCGGGCGGGGCCGAGGTCATGGCCTTCACCAAAGCGCAGTGAGCCGGGCGGGTTGGGGCCCGCGACCCCGGACCCTACAATCCGGCCCGATCCGTCCCGCCTGCCCCCGTGTGCCCCCCTGCGCCAGCGAAGGTTCCCCCTCCCATGCCCATGACCGAAGGCATCCTCACCAAGCGCATCCCGACCTACCCCTTCGGCGCCGAGCGCGAGCGCAAGTATGTCGGCTACGACGAGTACACCCGCACGGGCGGGTACGAGGGGCTCAAGGCCGCCCTCGCGATGAAGCCCGAAGAGGTCGTCGCGATCGTCAAGGACAGCAGTCTCCGCGGCCGGGGCGGCGCGGGCTTCCCCACCGGGCTCAAGTGGACCTTTCTCCCACCACCCGACGGCGAGCCGCGCTACCTCGCGATCAACGCCGACGAGTCCGAGCCGGGCACCTTCAAAGACCGCCTCCTCATGGACTTCGACCCGCACAGCGTGCTCGAAGGCATCGCCATCTGTTGCTACGCGTGCAAACTCGATGTCGCGTACTTCTACATCCGCGGCGAGTACCACCACCAGGCGCGCATGATGGAGCGCGCTATCAAAGAGGCCTACGAGCACGGCGTGTTCGGCGGCAACGGCCTCATGAACGGCGCGACCACCGGGACCGGATCGGCCGTCAAGGTCGAATGCCACCTGCACCGCGGCGCCGGCGCGTACATCTGCGGCGAAGAGACCGCGCTGCTCGAATCGCTCGAAGGCAAGCGCGGCTGGCCGCGCAACAAGCCGCCGTTCCCCGCCATCAAGGGCCTGTGGGGACGCCCGACCATCATCAACAATGTCGAGACACTCGCCCACCTGCCCAGCATCCTGGAGCGCGGCAAGGACGGCGTCGAGTGGTTCAAGTCGTTCGGCACGCCCGGCTCGGCGGGCACGAAACTCATGGGCGTCTCGGGCCATGTGAACCGCCCCGGCGTGTTCGAGTGCGAGCTGGGCATCCCGCTCAGCACGCTCGTGAACGATCACTGCCTCGGCATGCGCAACGGCAAGAAGTACAAGGGCGCCATCGCGGGCGGCATCTCGACCGGCATCCTCGGGCCCGACCAGTTCGACGCGCCGATGGATTTCGACATCGGCAAGAACTACGGCGTGCTCGGGCTGGGCACCGCCTGCCCCACGATCTTCGACGAGGACACCGACATGGTGGCCGTCGCGCGCAACATCGCGCGCTTCTTCGCGCACGAATCCTGCGGCCAATGCACGCCCTGTAGAGAGGGCTCGTCGTGGCTGCTGAAGTTGCTTCAGCGCATCGAGAAGGGCGACGCGAAGACCAAGGACCTCGACCTCTCCCTCGAGATCGCCACCAGCATGGGCGCCATGCCCGGCACGACGATCTGCGGCCTGGCGGACGGCAACAACTGGGCCATCCGCACGATCATGAACAAGTACCGCGATGAGTTCGAGGCCCGCGTGAAGCCCTCCTTCGTGCCCGTGACGATGACCGTCGGCGCGATGGCGAAGGGGTGAAATCCCCCGCCCGAACTTCCCACAAACACCTTTGACCCGCCGTCTGCGGCTATCGCGTAGGATGGTGGGTGTCAGGGAATCGTGGGAGTCGCCGCGATCTTGCGCCGGGTGGGCCGGCGCGAGCGCCGCGAGCACAGAAGGGACAAGACCAATGCCGATCACGCTCAACCGCAACGCCGTGCCCGTTCTGGCGATCTTCGCCGCCGCGGGCCTCACCATGACCGCGTGCGATCAGGAATCGCGCGACGACGCGAAGACCGCCGTCACCGACGCCGCGAGCGACACGGCGAACGCGGCCAAGGACATGGGCCAGGATGTCGCCGACGCCGCCGTGGACGCGAAGAACAAGTTCGTCAGCGCGGCCTCGTCGGGTCTCGACTCGCTCGAGACCGAGATCGACGCGTTCATCGCGAAGGCCCGCGAGAACATGCCCGACGCCTCGACCGAGGTGAACCGCATGCGCGACGAACTCAACAACGCCGTCGCCAAGGCGAAGGTGGAACTCGAGAAGGTGCGCAACGCGGGCGCCGACGGCTGGGAGGACGCGAGCGCGTCCTTCCGCGCCGCGATGGACGAGGTGACCACGACCTTCAACAAGGTCAAGGAACAGTTCACCGGCGCCATGCCCAACAAGATGCCCGGCTGATGAGCGCGGGCGCCATGGCGGGAGCCACAACGGGCGCAAGCGTGGCCGCCGCGGCGGCGATCGCCAACGCGATCAAGGCCAGCGGCGCGATCGTGCGCGTCGAGCCCGAGGCGTTCCTCGAAGTGCTCACGCGCGCCGAGACGCCGCTCGTCATCATCAACGAGCACAAGATCTTCTTCAAGGTCAGCCACCAGTATCTGACCTCGTATCGCGGGTTCATCTTCCACGCGAAGTCGCCCACGCCGCTGACCGTCCCGGACTGGTGCGAGGTCATCACCGCCAAATCCGTCTGGATCCCGATGTGATCGAACTCGAGATCGAGGGCCTCGAACACCTCTCATCGGCGCCCGCGCGCGAGTGGCTGCTCACGCACGGGCGTCTTTCGTTGGACGAAGTCGCGCGCCGCTTCGCGCTCACGGGAGAGGTCCGCGTGCGCATCGTGCGCGACGCCGCCATGACCGACCTGCACGCGCGGACGATGGACATCCCCGAAACGACCGATGTGCTCACCTTCGACCTCCTTGAAGGCGAGCCCGAAGCCGAACGCGCGGGGCGCATCGACGCCGACATCGTGGTGTGCGCCGACGAAGCGGCCCGCCAGGCGAACGAGCGCGGGCACGGCGCCGAGCGCGAACTGCTGCTCTACATCGTCCACGGCGCCATGCATTGCGTGCCCGGTTATGACGATGTGACCGACGACGGCGCCAAGGCCATGCACGCGATGGAGGACGAGATCCTCCGCGCGGTCGGCGTGGGCGCGGTCTTCGGCGGCTGATCACGATCGGCCTTTGTACGGCGTACTCAGGCAAGCAAGGCGCCTCCGAAGCGCCGTTCGGGCGGTATCGTGAAGAGACCGGAATATCGAACGGCCCCCTTTGACGGGCGCGTCGCGCCCCGTGGAGTTACCTCATGCGTGTTCGCACAATGCTTATCCCCCTCGTGCCCGCGGCGATCATCGCCGCCTCGACCGCGTCGGCGCAGTCGGTGAAGGCGGAGGAATTCAACCTCGACAACGGGATGCAGTTCCTGCTTGTCCCGAGGAAGGACCAGCCGAACAACATCGCCGCCGGCTGGATGGCGCGCGTGGGCTCGGTGAATGAGCGCCCGGGCATCACCGGCATCAGCCACTTCTTCGAGCACATGATGTTCAAGGGGACGACGACGATCGGCACGGACGACGCCGCGGCCGACGCGGAGTTCCTGCGCGAGATCGAGGATGTGCGCATGCAGCTGCGCGACCTCACGCTGGGCGAACACTACGACGCCGCGCGCCGGGGCGAGATCGCCGACCCGTGGGACCCCGCGAACGACACGCCGGAGATGGCCGCGCTGCGCGAGAGATATCGCACGCTGGTCGAGGAGCACCGCGATGTGATCGTCAAGGACGAGTTTGACAAGGTCTACACCGACATGGGCGCGTCGGCGATGAACGCGTTCACCTCGTACGACCTGACCTTCTACTTCATCACGGTCCCGAGCAACAAGTTCGAGTTGTGGGCGTGGATGGAGAGCGACCGCCTCCAGGACTCCGTGTTCCGCGAGTTCTACTCCGAGCGCGATGTCGTGTACGAGGAGCGGCGCCTGCGCACCGAGAGCACGCCGACCGGCCCGTTCGACGAGCAGTTCGAGTCGATGTTCTGGCTGAGCAGCCCGTACAACTGGCCGGTGATCGGCTGGCCCAGCGATCTGAACTCGTACACCTACGAGCAGGCGCAGGAGTACTTCGCGACCTACTACGCGCCGAACAACCTCACGGGCGTGATCGTGGGCGACTTCGACCCGGCCGAGATCAAGCCGGTCATCGAGGAGTACTTCGGGCGCCTGGAGCGCGGCCCGGAGCCCCCGAAGGTCGTGACGCTGGAGATCCCCAGCAAGGCCGAGATGCGCATGTACGCCGAGTGCGACTGCCAGCCCCAGACGAGCGTGTGGTACCACACCCCGCCGTTCGCGCATGCCGATTCGTACGCGCTGAGCGTGCTCGCGGAGATCCTCAACGGCCGCACCGGACGCCTCTACAAGAAGATGGTCGAGGAGGAGGGCATCGCGAGCAGCGCGTTCGCCCAACTCGACGCGCGGAAGTATGCGAGCGCGTTCGCGTTCGAGGCCGAGACCAAGGGCGACGCGACGCCCGAGCAACTGCTCGCTTCGTGGGACGCGATGGTCGCCGACCTGCGCGAGAACCCCGTGAGCGAGCACGAACTCCAGAAGGTGCGCAACCAGATCGTCGCCGATCAGTTCCGCCAGCTCCAGAGCAACTTCTTCCTGATGGTCCAACTTGGCTACTTCGAAGCCCTCGACGACTGGCGCTACATCAACGAGGCGCCGTCGAGGCTCCAGCAGGTGACGGCCGAGGACATCCAGCGCGTCGTGGACACCTACTTCGTGAAAGAGAACCGCGCGATCGGGTTCTACACCCGCAAGGAGGGCGCGGCGCCCGAGGATCCGGCCCTGATGGCGCTCGACCCGCAGATGCGCGGCATGGTCAAGCAGCAGCTCGCGCAGCTCGAGACAGTCGAGGATGTCGCCCAGCTCGATCAGATCTACGCCGGCATGCAGGGCCAGGCCGCGCAGGTCCCCGAGCAGTTCAAGCCCGCTTTCGACTACATGATGAACTGGATCGAGAACCGCATCGCCGAACTGAAGGGCGAGTGAGCGTTCGGTCGGCATCACCCATCAACACACACAACACACCCTCTCTGAGAGGACCAGATACATGCGACAGATGACGAGAATGACGATCGCGACGATGTGCGTCGCGAGCATCGCGGGCGGGGCGTTCGCCCAGAAGAACCGCAACGCGTCGAAAATCCCCGACCGGCCCGAAGAGATCGTTTTCAGCGAACTGCGCTTCGATCCGCCCAGCCGCGAGGACTACCGCCGCGAACTGAGCAACGGCGTGGTGGTGTACCTCGCGCCGAGCAACGAACTCCCGCTCGTGAACATCACCTTCTCGTTCAAGGGCGGCGAGTACCTCGTGCCCGAGGGCGAGGAAGGCCTCGCGCAGATGACCGCCGCGATGATGCGCCGGGGCGGCACGGAAACCGTGAGCGCGAGCGAGATGGACGAGAAGTTCGACTTCCTCGCCGCCAACGCGGGCGTGTTCAGCGGCGGCGAGACGAGCGGCGCGAACCTCAACTCGCTCACGAGCAACCTCGACGAGTCGTTCGCCCTGTTCATGGACATGCTGAAGCGCCCGGGCTTCGACAAGGCGAAGACCGAGATCTACCGCGCCGAGGTTCTCGAGGGTCTCAAGCAGCGCAACGACAACGCGGCCTCGATCAGCGGCCGCGAGTGGCGCGCGCTGATGTACGGCGACAACCACTACGAGGCGCGCGAGCCGACCCGTCAATCCATCGAGTCGATCACGATCGACGACATGCGCGCGTTCCACGCCAGGGTGTTCAACCGCGCGAACCTGATCATCGGCGTCTCGGGCGACTTCGAAGAGAGCGCGATGCTCCAGATGCTCGAGAAGGCGACCTCCGACATGGCGCGCGGCACGCCGAACCCCGAGCCCCCCGCCCCCACCGTGCAGCCCGAGCCGGGCGTGTACTTCATCGAGAAGGACATCCCCCAGGGCCGCGTGGTGATCGGTCAGCGCGCGATCAACCGCGATCATCCCGACTACTTCCCGATGCTGCTCATGAACGATGTGCTGGGCGGCGGCGGGTTCACCTCGCGCCTGATGAAGCGCATCCGCTCCGACGAGGGCCTCGCCTACGGCGCCGGCTCGAGCCTCATCGCGCCGTACTACTTCCCCGGCCAGTGGCAGGCGGGCTTCCAGAGCAAGAGCCGCACGGTCGCGTACGCCGCGAAGATCCTGTTCGACGAGGTCGAGCGCGTGCGCACCGAGCCGATCAGCGAGGCCGAGCTGAATGTCGCGAAGAACCAGTTCATCGAGACCTTCCCGCGCACTTTCGAGAGCCGCCAGGCGATCGTCAACACCTTCATCAACGACGAGCGGACCAACCGCTCGCGCGACTACTGGGAGACCTACCGCGAGAAGATCCGCGCGGTCACTCCTGAGGACATGATGAACGCGGCCCAACGCCACCTCGACCCCGAGAAACTGTCGGTGCTGATCGTGGGCAAGTGGGACGACATCAAGGCGGGCGACCTCGAGGGCCGCGCGACCATGATGGAGTTCTTCGACGGGCGCTCGACGGAGATCCCGCTGAAGGACCCCGAGACGCTGCGGCCGATGAAGTAAATCGGAGGGCAGCAGGCAGCGGGGAGCAGGCAACAGCCCGGGAAAGAAGCAAGGCCCGTCGGAGCGATCCGGCGGGCCTGTTTCGTTGACCGATCAGTTGCTGCGTCGCTCTTCGGCGGCGGCGTCGTCCTGATCGTCGCGCACCGCGCTGTCACGCTGATCGGCCGCGGCCTTTCGGCGGCGTTCGAGTTCGGCGTCGACATCGCGCTCCTGCTTCTCGTCGCGCTCGTCGCGCCGTTCGAGCGCTTCGGCCCAGCGCGCCGGGTCGGACCAGTCCTCGGTGTCGTCGGTCTCGTCCTCGTCCTCGGGATCGTCGACCTCGATGCCCATGGCCGCTGCCTGCTGACGCGCGAGGTCCTGCATGTCGGCGACGGGGTCGTGCTCGCCGACGATCTCGCGGCCGAGCAGCGTTTCGAGCACATCCTCGAGCGTGACGATGCCGACCCATGTGCCGTACTCGTCGACAACGACGAACATGTGCTGACGGCCGGCGAGGAACTCGCGCAGCGCCTCGTCGGCGCCGGCGGACGCGCCGATGAAGCGGACCGGGCGCATGGCGTCGCGGACGCACTTGCCCTTCTCCTGCTCGGTCACGAGCAGGTCGAAGACATCGCGGCGGTGGACGACGCCGAGGATCTCGTTGGGGTTGTCGTGGCGCACGACCGGCAGACGCGAGTGCACCCAGTGCTGCGCGTGGCGGTCGATGTCGTTGAGTTTCAGTTCGTCGGGCAGGACGAAAGTGACCGAGCGAGGCGTCATGATCTCGCGGACCTCGTACTCGTCGAGTTCGAGGGCGTTGGAGACCAGTTCCGCCTCGTGGGGCTCGAGGGAGCCCAGGCGCACGGCCATGCGGGTGAGCGAGAGGATCTCGTGCTCGGAGGGGCCTTCCTTCCTCGCGCCCTTGTTGAGCGCGATCGTGGCGCGCTCGGCCATCATGACGATCGGGAAGGTGACGATGATCATGACCTCGATGAGCCAGGCCATGCGCGGGGCGAGGAAGTTCGCCCGCGCGACGCCGATGCTCTTGGGGATGATCTCGGAGAAGAAAAGGACCGCGAAGGTGAAGGCGGCGGAGAACGCGGCGAGGGCCGTGCTGCCGTAGAGCTGGCCGATGATCGAGCCGGCGACGACGGCGCCCGCGGTGTTGGCGATGGTGTTGACGACGAGGATCGCGATGATGGCGCGGTCGATGCGCACGCGGATCTTGGCGAGGGTTCGCGATCCCCAGCGGCGCTGCTGGAGCATGCCCGCGACGGCGGAGTCGTTGACGCTGTAGAGCGCCGCTTCGCACATCGAGCAGGTGAACGAACCGACGAGCGACAGGATGCTGACGAGGATGAGCGCGGTCAGCATGCCGGCCCGCCCGCGCTGGGGGAGGCGGCTTCGCCGCGCGCATCATGGAGGAGCCCCGCGCGTGAGCGGGGCCTGCTTCGGGGTATGCCGTCGGTTGTGGCGGGCTCGTCGTTGGAGACAAGGCCCCCGAGTCCGTCGTGTGTGCTGACGCCCATCGGCGTGGTGATTCCTGGCGGGCCACCGGTCGGCCCACAGACCCGACGGAACGCGGGGGCGAACCGTTCGCCTCTCCCTGCGGGCCCGCTCGTCGGCGAGTGGCCCGGCGCTGCACGCCCTCGGACTCCCTCTTTCGGGAGATCGGGACGGCGCCGGGTGCACCAGAGCATATCGGCCATTCGACCTTCCGGATGCGAACGAACGGCGAACCGGCCTCGGATTCACGCGACCGGCTTCTCGGACCTCCCGCGGCCGAGGGGGTGATACGATCGCCCGATGACTCAGCGCGACGATTCTGAGGGGTTGGTGAGCCGCCTCGCGGCCTCTGCGCGGCGTGAGCCGGGGTTGGCCCATCTCGTGGGCGACTCGGGCGAGGACACCCTCCCCCCCAGCCGCGAGAGCGTGCGCGAACTGGTGGAACTCCTGCGGCGGCTTGTGTTTGTGGGCTACTTCGACGAACTGTCGATCCGCGATCGGGATCTGGAGTCCGTCCTTGCCGCCCCCCTGAGCCGCGCCAGAGCCCATCTCGAGGACCAGATCACCAAGGCGCTGCGGTATGTCGATCGCATCGACCCCAAGCGGCGCAACACGCCCCACGATTGCGGCGCCGAGGCCCGGAATGCGGCGTTGTGCCTGCTCGACGCGCTCCCGGAGATCCGCAGGCGCCTCGCGCTGGATGTCCAGGCCACCTTCGAGGGCGACCCGGCGGCCACGCACACCGACGAGATCATCCTGTGCTATCCCGGCATCGACGCGATCTTCGCCCACCGCATCGCCCACGAGCTGTACCGGCTCGGGGTGCCGATGCTCCCTCGGATGATCGCCGAGCAGGCCCATTCGAGAACGGGCATCGACATCCACCCGGGGGCCGAGATCGGGGAATCGTGCTTCATCGACCACGGCACGGGCGTGGTGATCGGTGAGACGAGCGTCATCGGCGACAGCGTGAAGATCTATCAGGGCGTGACGCTGGGCGCCAAGGCGTTCCCTCGCGACGAGGCGGGCGCGTTCGACAAGCGCATCAAGCGCCACCCGACCATCGGCAGCCGCGTCACGATCTACGCCGACGCGGTCATCCTGGGCGGCGACACCGTCGTGGGCGACGATTGCGTGATCAACGGCGCCGTGTTCCTCACCCAGAGCGTCCCGGCGGGCCACATCGTGCGCGCCAAGGCGCCCGAACTTGTGTACCGAGCGAATCGGGGGCAGGGGCAATAGGCAATGGGCAATGGGCAATGGGCAATGGGCAATGGGTGCTCATTGTCCTTGAGATCAGTGCCTGATCACCCTGCTGCCCGCTACCGGTTGCCCGCTGCCCTTCCTCCCTACCCTCGTCCATGGATCAGCAGGCCTTTCGGCTCTTCAACTCGCTCACCAAGGAGACCGCCCCCTTCGTCGCGGGCGATCCCTCGCTGGTGACGATGTACACGTGCGGCCCGACGGTCTACGACTACGCCCACATCGGGAACTTCCGGTCGTTCCTCTTCGCGGATGTCCTGCGCCGGTGGCTCGAATCGCCGCTCTGCGCCATCGAGAGCGAGCACGGGAAGGTTCATGCGGGGCCGCGCAGGGTCGTGCAGGTCATGAACCTCACCGATGTCGGGCACATGACCGACGACGAGGCGGCCGACGGCGCGGGCGAGGACAAGATGGAGGCGGCGGCCAGGCGCCTGCTGGACGCCAAGAAGAGCGGGAAACTCCCGGCCGACGCGCCGAAGGACTTCGACCCCACCAACCCGTACCACATCGCGCGGTTCTACGAGGGCGCGTTCCTGGAGGACGCGAAACTGCTGGGTGTGAAGGTCGCGAGCGAACGGGACGAAGATCCGCGCGTCATGCCGCGCGCGACGGAGCATGTGCGCGAGATGCTGGCGATCATCGCGCGGCTCATCGAGAACGGGCACGCGTATGTGTCACCGAACGGCGACGCGGTGTACTTCGACACGCAAAAGTTCGGCGACTACGGCGAACTGTCGGGCAACACGCTCGACAAACTCCGCGCGGGAGCGGGCGGCCGCGTGAGCGGCGCCAACCAGAGCGAAAAGAGGCACCCGGCGGACTTCCTGCTGTGGAAGAAGGACGCGAGCCATGTGATGAAGTGGGACCCGGGCGCGCCCGAGATGCTCGGCGATGATGCGGGCCAACTTGCGGGGATGGTCGGATACCCGGGGTGGCACATCGAGTGCAGCGCGATGGCCGATTCGTCCGTGCGCGCTATCGCGGGCGAAGGGTTCCGCCACACGCTCGACCTGCACACGGGCGGCGAGGACAACATCTTCCCCCACCACGAGTGCGAGATCGCGCAGAGCCGCTGCGCGTGGGACACTGATCGCTTCGCGCGCCAGTGGGCCCATGTGCGCCACCTCATGGTCGAGGGCGAGAAGATGTCCAAGAGCAAGGGCAACTTCTACACCATCCGCGACCTGATCGACAAGGGCTTCGATCCCGCGGCGATCCGGCTGGAACTCATCAAGACGCACTACCGGAGCAACGCGAATTTCACGAGCCAGGGCCTGCAGGATTCGCAGAAGATGGTCGAGCGGTGGCGCAGGTTCGTCGAGCGCGGCGAGAGCGGTTCGACCGGCGGGGATGCGGAAGCGCGCGACTTCGCGCGCGACGAGTTCGCACGGAGCATGGCCGACGACCTGAACACGGCCGGCGCCATCGGCGCGCTCAACGCGTGGATGAACCGCGTGGAATCACCGACCAAGGACGACGCCGCGCTCATGCGCGAGGTGGACGCGGTGCTCGATGTGCTCTCGCTTCGCGGCAGCGACGGGAACGATTCGGTTGACCCGAAGGCCGACGAACTACGTCTCGCGCGCGACGAGGCGCGGAAGTCCAAGGACTGGGCGGCCAGCGATCGCCTGCGCGACGAACTTGTGGCGCTGGGCTATGAGGTGAAGGACACCGCGCAGGGCACGGTGGTGACGAAGAGGGCGAGTCTCTGAAGCGCTGGGCGCCGTGGCGCATCCGTCAGGAGGCGCCACGGGTGACCGAGCGTGGCGCCCATTGCCCATTGCCTTCTTCCCGTACACTCCTCCCGTGAGCACTGCGCGTGACCAGAGTGTGGGGTTGTTCGGGGGCGAGGCGCCCGGGGCCGTGGCCGCGCGGGCGCACGGGGATGTGTCGTGGCTCTCGCGGCTCGCGGGACGGTTCGTGGTGTTCGAGGGTCCGGACGGATCGGGCAAGAGCACGCAGATGCAGGCGCTGGGCGCGCTGTGCCGCCGCGCGGGTCTGAAGGTCGTCGAGGCGCGCGATCCGGGCGGGACCTTCATCGGGGAGGAGATCCGCGAGGTGCTGCTCAAGCGTCGGGATCATGTTCCCGGCGCCGCCGAGATGGCCGTGCGATGCGAGACCATGCTGTTCATGGCCAGCCGGGCGCAACTGGTCGATGAGGTGATCCGCCCGGCGCGGTCGCGCGGCGAGGTGGTGCTGGGCGATCGCTTCGTGCCGAGCACGCTGGCGTATCAGGGCGCCGCGGGCGGGATGACGCGCGCCGAGATCGAGGCCGCGGCGCAGGTCGCGTGCGGCGAGGTGCGCCCCGATGTGGTGCTGGTCTTCGATGTGGACGAAGCGACGGCCGCGCGGCGTTTGAACCCGCTGCTCGATCGCATGGAGGCCAAGGGCGCCGCGTTCCACAAGAAGGTGCGCGAGGGGTACCTGGCGCAGGCGAAGGAGCGTCCCGACGAGTTCCTGGTCATCGACGCGCGCGGGAACGCCGATGAGGTGACGGGGATGATGCTCGGGGCGCTGCGCGAACGCGTGGGGAAGTGGTGAGGGCCCCTCACCCGAGCGGCTGCGCCGATCGACCTCTCCCCTGGAGGGGAGAGGTGGGAAACCTCACTCGCTCAGGAGGATGAGCGCGCGGCGGAGGATGGCGCGGTCGTTGATCGGGCCGTACTCGCCCGGCTCGAGCGCGATCCGGAGCACCGACCCTCGGGCGTCCACAGAGAACTCGACGGCGGCGCGTGAGGGGTTGAGCCGCTCGCGGAGGACCTCGACGCCGTCGATGGAGACGACGAATTCGCAATCCCCGAAGGGGAAGGCGTCGCGCGGGAGTTCGGCGACGGCGGCGAAGCGCGAAGCGTGCTCGGGCAGGTCGTATTCGACGGCCATCGGCTCGGGGTAGAGCACATCCGCGGCGCCGAGGGGCGGCGGGTTGCGCGGGAGTTCGATGCGCGCGCCGTCGAGCAGCGTGCGCTCGCCCAGCGGTTCTTCGGAGCGGACGCGCAGGCTCGAGAGCGGGACGATGCGCGAGGCGTCGAGCGCGGCGGAGGTGACGCTGGTCAGCGCGTAGCGCGCGCCGCCGCCCGTGTCACGGAGGGTAAGCAGGAGTGTTTCGTCGTCCACGAGCTGCGCGTCGGAGAGCGCGGCGACCGATCCGTCGTCGAGCCAGACCATCAGCCCGTCGGGCTGGAGCGCGTCGGACGCGAGATCGACGCGCGACACGCGCGAGCGCGGGACTTCGATGACGCCCGAGTCGGTCTCGATCTCCATCGGGTCGGCGAGGGAGAGCACGAAGCCCTCGAGCGCGTCCCCGTTGGTGAGGGAGAGCCGATCGCGGAAGCGTTCGGTGGACGCCTCGCCGGCGGCGGACTCGCTCCGGTCGTCGATGGGCTCGATGTGCGCGATGCGTTCGAGGGGCGCAACGATGAGCCCGAAGCGCGGGTGCGACCACGCGACGGAGTCGTCGGGCGCCGCGGAATCGGCGAAGCGGCCCGGGAAGCGCTGCCCGTCGGCGAGCACGAGCACGCCCGAGAGTTGATCGGCGCTGCGCGAGACGCGCGGCGGATCGCGCTTGATCCACAGCGGTTCGAGCGGCGGGATGATGGCGACCGCGCTCTGCGCGCCGGCGCGGGGCGATGCCTCGCGGCGCACGCGGTTCTGGTCGAGGAAAATGATGGATGCGCGGCGGCCGGAATCGCCCGCCGTCAGCGCGACGAGCCCGGCGGTGCGCGGCTGGAGGTTCTCGTCGAGGATCACGATCGAGGGCGATGCGCTCGCGAGCCCCGCGAACGAGACGACGCACGCGGCGAGCGCGGCGGCGGTGGAGCGGAATGTTCGCGTGGGGGAACGCATCATTTCTGGAAGATCGGCAGGTATCGCTTGGGCATTTGCAGAACGATGAGGGCCATTGCTGTCGCGTACACCGGGCCATTGGAAGTGTCGACCCAGAACCCCTCACCGTCGTTTTTGGACTGTCGTGAGAGCATGTCTTCTCGGACGGCGGGCCACCAGACGGCCCAGCTCTCGCCGCCCGCGAGGTACATGGCCTGCGCGGCGTAGTAGTGGCCGTAGAAAAAATGGCTGTCGGGCGCGCGGTTGGCGCCCGGGAGCGCGGTGTTCATCACATAGTCGATGCCGGAGTCGATGGCGTTGTCTTCGTAGATGCCGGCGTAGTAGAGCGAGGCGACGCCCGCGGCCGAGCGGGGCCAGAGGGAGCGGCCTCCCGATAACTGGTACATGAACCCGCCGTCGGGGTTCTGTGCGCGGCGGACATATTCGACGGCCTTGTCGATGGGCTCGCGCGGGATGTCGATGCCCGCGTTGCGCGCGCTGCGCAGGGCCATGATCTCGCAGATGGTCACCGAGAGGTCGGCGTCGTAGGGAACCGGGTTGTAGCGCCAGCCGCCCTCGTCGTTCTGGGATTGCACGATGACGCGTATGGAGCGCACGAGCGCGTCGCGTACGCGCGCCGAGAGCGCGGTGTCCGGTCCGCCGGCGGTCATGCCGTAGACCTCGCCCAGGAAGAGCGATGCGAACCCGTGCTCGTACATCGGCCCGTGGGTGGGCATTTCGGAGGCGATGAATCCGGTGTCGGTGACGCGCGAGAGGATGAACTCGAGCCCCTTGCGGACATTCTCGCCGTACTGGCCGCGTCCGGGCAGGTGGCCGTCGGCCATGAACGCGAGGCACGCGAGGGAAACGATGCCGACATTCCCCCGCCAGCGGCCGGAGTCCCACGAGCCGTCGTTGTTCTGGTTGGCGGCGAGCCATTCGAGGCCGCGATCGATGGCCTCGTGCAGTTCGGGCGTCATCTCGTTCTCGAGGGCGGCGTTCTCCGCGGATTCGCCCGGGCGCGCGGGCGCGGTCTCCGCCGGGGCCGCTTCCTGCGCGCTCGCGTAGCACGCGAACGACAGCGACGCGAAGGCGGCGAGCGTGGATTTCGCGCGTGGGGTCATTGGTTCGGCCTTTCCTCGGCGAGGCGCCGGTAGTACTCCTCGGTCATGCGCTCGTAGAGCGATGAGAAGGAATCGCCCGCGCCCTGGAGCAGCGCGTCGCGCAGGCGCTCGGGGAGTTTGCCCCATGTGGGCGCGGCGGAGTCGATCCATCCGCGCGTCTGCGCGCTGTCTTGTGCGCTGCCCGCGCCGGTCGAGCCGGTCGGCTCGCCCTGGGTCGGCTGCTGCTGTTGCTGCTGGCCCCGTTGTCCGGGCTGCTGCTGCTGTTCCTGCGACTGGCTCTGCGACGACGAGGAGGATGAGGACTGCTGCTGTTGCTGCTGCGCCTTGGCGATGACGGCGTCGAGGCGGGCGATGATCTCTTCCTGCATGCGCTGGGTGGAGGCGCCGACATCGCCGCGCAGATCGACATGCGACGCGGCGTCGCGCATAAGGATGACGGCCTCTTCGAACATCTCGCCCACGGATTCGCCCTTGAGCGCGCGCTCGAGTTCGCGCTGGGCCTGCGCGGCGTCGGTGTCGGCGGGCCGCGGCGCGGTCTCGGGGCGATCGGAGGTCTCGCTCTGTTTCGGGATGCCGAGCAGGTCGTCGAGCGACTTGGGCTTCTCGGGCTGCTTCGCGGGCGCCGGGTCCTTCTTCGGCGGCGCCTCGGGGGCGGGCGCGGCCTGCGCGACGGCGCACGCGGAGATCGCGAGTGCCAAGATCGTGCTGTGTGCGTTATGGCGCATCGGGTGTGGCCTCCGTGCCTGGGGTCGCCTCATCCATATCTTCGGCGGCGCCGGGTCCGGGGTTTCGATCGTCGGGCGTTTCCTGGGGGTTTGGGGGGACTTGCGGCGGTCCTCCCTGACTTTGACTCTGCATGCGCTGAAGGAGTTCCGCGCCCAGTGTGTGAAGTTCGGCCTGTTCCGTCGCTATGCGCTGGGACGCGGCGTTATTCCGCGCGTTCTCGGCGGCGCGCGTGCGGAGGAGCAGGATGGACTGCATCTCGCGGAGCAATTTGAGTTCATGGATGGGCATGATCGCGGGCTGCTGGCCGCCCCCGCCTCCGCCGCCCCCCCCCTGCGCGCCGCCGCCCTCGTCGAAGGGGTTGTTCTGGCGCTCGGCGTCTTCGAGGGCGCGCACGAGCATGGAGAGCGTGTCGACGGAGGCGTCGACGGGCGGGATGGCGTCGCCCACGCGCGCGTCGCGCAGCGCGGAGGCCGCGTCGGCGGTGTCGCGCTCGAGGGCTGATTGCGCGAAGTCGAAAATCTTCGCCTGCTCGAACTCCTCGGTGTCGGTGCGCACGCTGGCGAGTTCGTCGGCGATCGCGACCTGCTCTTCGCCCAGCGAGCGGACCTCGAAGCGCTCGCGCCTCGTGAGGTCGTCCTTCGCGGCGAACTGGTCGATGCTGGCGCGGAGCGCGACCTCGCGTTCGAGCAGCGCGCGGTAGCGCTGCCGAAGTTTCGCGAGCATGCGCCGGTTCTCGATCTGCTGCTGCTGCTGTTCGAGTTTCTCCGCCGCTTCGAGCGCTTCGCGCAGCGACGCGAGACTGCGGTCCTCGCCCTCGCGGGCGGCGTCGAAGTCGGGCGCGGGCTGCGCGCGGAGCGCGGTGATCGCGGCGGCCTGCGCGTCGCTCGCGCGGGCGATGGCTCGAGCGACGGGCGCGAGTTCGCGGCCTCCGGCGTTGGCGAGGTCGAGCACGCCCAGCGTGTTGCGGTTGAGCGCGATCATGCCCTGATCGAGGTTCGGGCCGCGGGCTTCGAGGGCGGCGAGGAGTTGCTCCTGCTGCGCGACGAGCACGCGCAGGGACTCGATGACGCTCGCGAGGCGGCGGCGGAGCTGATCGCGTCGGGCGTCCTCGCCCTGCTCGAGGTTGTCGAGGGCTTCCTGGATGGACTGCGCGGCCTGGTCCTGCTGCTGGTTCGCGTCGTTCGTGCGGTTCTGCTGGGTGTTCTGGGCCGCCTGCTGCTGGGTTTCGGCGGTCTTGGCCTGCTCGAGCCGGCGGGCGGCCTCGCGCATGCCGGCGGCGGCGGTCGGGTCTTTCTGCTGGAGTTGTTCGGCGCGCTCGCGGAGTTCCTCGGCGGTCTGCGCGGTCTGCTCGGCGAGTTCGCTCTGCCTCTGCGCGAGGTCCTGGAGCGAGGCGCGCTGCTCGGGGGAGAGTTGATCGAGTTCGGCGCCCGCCGTCTGGGCGCCGGTGCGCGCCGTGTCTTCGCGGAGCGCGCGCTGCTGCTCAAGGAGTTGTTCGAGGGATCGGCGCGCGACCCAGTTGTCCTCGCCCGCGTCGAGCAGGCCGATGAGGTCCGAGAGTTCGTCTCGGACATCCTGCTGGGCTTCGTCGGCTTCGCGTGCCTGGTCGTCGTTGAGGTCGGCGCTCTCGTCGCCCGCGGGCGGGGGCTCTTCGCCCGCGCTGGCGAGTTCGTCGCGGCGCTGCTGGGCGGCCTGGTCGAGGGTTTGCTGGGCGTCGGTCGCGGATTCGCCGGCGCGCTGGAGGCCGGCGTCGGCCTCGGCCAGCAGTTCGGTGATGCGCTGATCTTCGAGGTTGTTGCGCCGGATGCGGTCGTTGAGGCGCTGGATGGCCTCGCGCTGGCGGGTCAGGCGTTCGGCGACGGTGGACTGGCCCCGGCGGGTGACGCGATCGCTGCCGCGGACCTGTGTCTGGGACTGGACCTCGCGCTGTTGCTGTTCGGCGCGGATGGCGTCGGCGCGGACGGACGCGAGTTCGCCGCGGATCTCTTCGATGAACTCTGACTCGGAGATGACGCGCAGGCGCCGGGGCTGAGAGCGTGAGGGGGCAGCGCCGGAAGCGGCGCCGAGCGCGCTGGCGCGGATGTCGAGTGCGAGCCCGAGGAGTTCGAACTCGTCTCCCGGGAGCGCGGAGAGCGCGGCGAGGTCGATGTCAACGGCCACCTGCGCTTCGCGCACGCCCGCGGCGTCGATCTGAGCGAGTTCGGCCGGTTCGCCGAGCGGCTTGATCGCGCCGCCCGGGCCGGAGGCGCCTTCCGAGCCGTAGCGGAGCATGGTGGCCCAGACGGCGGAGAGGCCGACATCGTCGCGCGCCTCGACCACGAGGGGCACGGTGGCGGTGGGAAGAACATGCAGGTCGTTGGGTGGATCGGTGATGGCAACGCCCGGTTCGCGGTCGTCGACGGCGTCGAAGCGGAACACGGCGGGGTCGGGCGATTCGATGCCGAACTCATCGCGCAGGGCCACGGGGATGCGCACGCTGGAGGGGAGCGTGAACGAGAGCGTCCACTGCTGGCCGTCCACGGAGAGTTGCGCGTCGTTGATGGAGGCGAGTTGCTCGCCGAAGACGCCTGCGATGTAGCCGCGATCGATCGACTCGGGCGGCGGGAGCGGCTTGTTGAGGGAGAGCGTGAGTTCGACATGCGAGCCGACGAGGGCGGGGGGCGCGATCGCGCGTTCGTCGCGGCCTGCGCCCAGGTCGATGGACTCGCGCGCGACGGCGAGCGAAGCGGCGTCGAGCGATTCGTCGGTCTGCGCGGCGATGGCGGAGGCGTAGTCGGGCGGGGTGACCGAGGCGAACGCGGCGCGGACGGCGGGCGGCTCGATGAGGCGCACGCGCCTCCACGGCGTCTGATCGTCGCTGGTGCGGAAGCGGTATTCGAGCGAGCCGGCGTCGACCTCGACGAGGCGCTCGAAGAGCGGTGCGGGATTCGCGGCGCCTAGGTCGGCGGACGATCCCTGATAGGTGAGCAGCGCGGTGCGTGTCGCGCCGGTGCGGCCCGCGTTGCTGACTGCGCGGTAGTCGACGAAGACGCTTGCCGATTCGGGATCGCGCGGGGTCTTTACGAGCGTGGCGCGCAGCGGGACCGCGGCGCCGCGCGGGTGCACGGTGAGCCCGGTGGCGTCGGCGACGGCGGTGCGCTTGGGCCACTCGGCGCCCGACCACGGGGCGAGGACGCGCTGGAGGCCGATCGAGAAGAGCGCCGGCGACTGGGCGTAGATCGTCGCGCAGACCACGACGGCGAGCAGCGCCTGACCGAGCGCGGCGAGGGCGGGGCGCGGGTTCACCATGCCCGACGGCGCGTGCTCCTGGAACCGGGCGGCGGCGTCGGCGATGACGAGGTCGGAGAGTCCTCGCGATATCGCGGTCTGCTCCTCGAGATCGTCGCTGAAGTCAACGGCGGCGGCGAACACGCCCTTGAGTCGCGGTTCCTTCCGCTCCGCGCGGAGCGCGAAGGAACTGAGGCCCGGGTTGAATCGGAACACGGGGACGACGCGCTTCCAGAAGAGCGTGGCGACGACGGCCACGCCGATCGCGAGCGCGAGGGTGCGCAGGATCGACGGGAAGCGGACCATGAAGTCGAACATGCCCGCGGCCACGACGGCGGCGAGCACGCCCGCGGCGAGGTGGGCGGCGCGCTGGGTGAAGAGCGCGGCGCGGGCGCGGGCGCGGATGCGCTTGAGCCAGCGGATCGCCGGTCTGATCTGTGCGCGGGTGTGTTCCATGGGCGCCGTGAGTGGTGGTACGGGTCGTTCGGGGGGTTGGGTCGCTGGGGTTCGGGTCAGATGAGGCGGATGAGGCGTCGTCCGAGCCATTCGAGGGTGAGGAGCGTGACGATGACGATCAGGGCGAGCGGGCTGTCCCAGAGCGATTCGGCGCGCTCGGAGATGAGGCGCTCGCGTCGGTTGGGGAGGAGTTCGGCGAGGCGTGAGAAGTCGGACGCCTGGAGGAGGCGCCCGCCCGTCTCGGTGGAGAGTCGCTCGAGGAGCGCGTGGTCGGTCTGGGGCGTGCGCATCTCGTCGTCGGGGAGGGAGACATCCACGGACACGGTGAGCCCGAGCGACGCGAGACCGGGTTCGATGGGCCGGATGTTCCACTTGCCCGCTTCGCTCGGGAGCCATGTGGTGGCGAACGAGCGCGCCGCGCTGCGGATCGTGTCGCCCGAAGACTCGGGGGCGAGGGTGATCTCGAGCGGGGGCGGCGGCTCTTCGCCGGGCCTTGGCGTGCGTTCGACGCGGACGGCGACGCTGCCGAAGCCGGTGTCGATGAGCGACTGGTCGAGGAGTGTCAGTGAGAGGCGCACCGGCTGATCGATCACGGCGCGCTGGGGCGCCGCTTCGAGGATCGCCGATTGGCCGGAGCGCGCGAGGGATTCGCGGCCGAGCATGCGCACGAGTTGGAGCCAGAAGCGTTCGGGGAGCGCCTCGCCGCGGCCGTAGCGCCAGCGCCAGATCTCGTCGGTGGCGGCGTAGATGGAGCGGCCTGCGCCGAAGCGCATGGTGACGACGAGCGGGTATCGCTCGCCCGAGCCGTCGAGCGGCTGCGCGAACGCGAGCGGCTCGGCGGCGGGCTTGAGCAGTCCGGGGTCGATGCGCTGGGCCCAGCGCAGTGCGCTCCATCCGGTGCGCGGGTCGGAGAGTTCCGCGGGCCAGGGTTCCTCGGCGGAGCGCCCGAGACGCATCACACCGAGGCGTTCCGCGAGGGGCGCGGGCGCGACAACGATCTCTGAACTGAACGGCGCGACCTGTCCTGCGGCGGAGACGATCGGGATGAGGTCGGCGAGGGGCGTCCCGAACCAGTCGCTGGGAACGAACGAGGGCCCGGCGATCCAGAGGAGACCGCCGCCGCGCTGCGCGATGTGATCGCGCAGGGTTTCGAGCTGGCTGCTGGTGAAGACGGCCGGCGAGACATCGCCCAGGATGACGGCGTCGAACTTCGCCCATTCCTCGGGCGATTCGGGAAGGCGGGAGATCTCCTCGTCGCCTTCCTGCAGGTAGCGGAACTGGGGCGAGAGGATGAGGTTGGACGAGACGATGGATCGTTCGCGGATGAGCAGGTTCTTGAGGTATCGCTGCTCCCAGCGCGGGCCGCCGTCGATGTAGAGCACGCGCATGGGCTCGTCGATGAGGCGCACGGTGAGGGCCTGGGCGTTGTTGGCTTCGATGAGGTCGGGGTCGTCGGCGACGATCTCGACGGACCAGTCCTGATCGCCCGGATCGTCGGCGCGGGTCGTGAGGGTGATGGTCTGGGATTCGTCGCCGAGTTCGACGCGGCGCTCGGCGAGGGTGAGGCCTGTCTTCGTGTCGACGAGGCGCACGGTGGCTGGTGAAGCGGGCGCGCCGGCGTCGCCGCCCACGCGTTCGAGTTGGACGGTGACGGGGGCGAGGTCTCCGGTGAACGCGACGCCCGGGCCTTGCACGGAGCGGATGGCGAGGTCGCCCGCGGCGGAGGGATCACCCAGCGGGAGCGAGAAGACGGGGATGCGGTCGGCCTGGAGTTGGCGGAGCGCGGCGCGCGAGGGTTCGTCGGCGGAGCGGCCGTCGCTGAGAATGACGACTCCCGAGAGGGGGCGTGCGGCGGCGCGGCGGAGCGCCTGTTCGATGGCTGCGCCGATGGCGGTGCGCTGGCCCGTGGGCTGCCCGAGATCGACGCTGGCGAGTCGGGGGCGCGGCGCAGGAGTCTGATCCTGCGAGTCGGGATTCGATGGCGGGTTGAGAGGCTGCTCGCGCTCGACGCGGAGATCGAACACGCCGGCGTCGAAGCCGAGCCAGACGAGTTCGCGCGCGTCGGCGAGGTCGCGGAGCGAGGACCAGTGCTCGCGGATCGCGGCGCGGGCCTGCGCGTCGCGTGTGCGGCGATCGGCGGACGCGCCCGGCGCGTCCTCGATGGAGAGTGATTCCGAGCGATCGACGAGCATGAGCACCCAATCGCGCTCGGTGCGTTCGGTTCGTTCGACGAGGCGGGGCCCGGCGATGAGCACGACGAGCGCGACGAGAAGCGCGGCGCGGAGCAGGCACAGGATCGCGCGCATGACGCGGCTGCCGGTGAGTCGTCGGTACGACCACCAGGCGAGGCCGAGCGCGCCGGCGATGACCAGGGCCCAGGCCCAGGGGGCGAGTGGGCGCTCGAAGGAGAACTCGACGCCGTCGAGGCCGCGCACGCCGAGCGTGTCGAGGTCGAGGAGTTTGGTGAGGAGTTGGTTCACGCGGCGGCCTCGCTCGTGTCGGGAATGGCCGCGGGTGCGCGTTCGCGCTGCGCGTGGCTGAAGAAGCGGGCGAGGACGGTTTCGATCGCGGCGAGCGCGAGGGCGGCGATGAGGAGCGGCAGCGAGATGGGCGATCCCTCTTCAGCGCGGGCGAGGGTCGCGGCCATGGTCGGGGGATCGAGGAAGACGGGCTCGGGGGCGCCCGGCGCGGCGAAGGCGGCGAGGCGTTCGCGGACGGCGGCCTGCGTGTTGGGATCGGTGCGCCCGGCGGCCTGGTCGGGGTTGACGGCGACGATGCCGCGCTCGGCGCCGGACGCGTCAACGGCGTGGAGGAGGCGTGCGTCGCGCGCGGGGGGCGGCGCTTCGTCGGCGCGGAGCGCGATGCGCTGGCTCTCGGAGGCGTCGCCCGAGAGGGGGCGGAGTTCGGCGGTGCGCGAGGGCGCGTGGAGCGGCGATCCGGCGGTGATGGAGAGATCGACGCCCGCTTCGCCCACGCCCTGGCGGACGAGTTCCTGCATGAGCGGGACCATGAGCGGCCGCGCTGGGAGGTCGGTCCATTCGAGGTCGATGGCGCTGGCGATGTAGACGATGGCGCCCGGCGCGTCGGGCTGGGGGGCGGCGGAGTCGTTGTCGGCGTTCTGTGCGCGGTCGGTGGCGCTGGCGGATCCCGGGCGGAACTCGATCATCCACGGCGCGCCGTCGGCGAGGGTGAGCAGCGGGCGCGCGGAAGGCCCGGCCTCTTCGACGGGGAGCGCGCGGGTGACGGCGATGGGTCGGAGAAGGTCGGGGAGTTCGGCGCGGATGAGTTGCGTGACCGCGGTGCGCGGCTGCTCGTCGGCGAAGCGCTCGGGCGGTTCGAAGTCGACGGGCTCGCGCGCGATGCGGAGGCGGATGTCGAAGGCCTGCGCCATGGCGTCGGGCCAGAGGTGGACGGTGACATCGGTGGGAGGCGTGACGATGACGAGGCCGCCCGCGTCGGCGAAGGCGCGGAGGCGCGTCCACGCGTCGGCGTCGATGAGGTCGGGGCGGGGGAGGACGACGGCGTCGAGCCCGGCGAGCGAGGGCTCGTCGATGCTGGCGGGCGCGAGGAGCGAGGTTTCGAGGGGCGTGTTGTCGCTCGGGCGCAGGGCGAGGCGGAGCCACTCGGCTGGTTCGAGGTCGGCCACGCTTGCGGCGGAGGTGAAGCGGCGGCGGTCGACGATGGCGACGCGGAGCGCGGAGCGCACGCGGACGGGCGCGCGGAGCGTGTTGTCGGCGTCGATGGCGTCGCGGTCGATCTGCGCGACGATGGCGGCGGCGCGACCGGCGCGTGCTGCTTCGCCGAAGCCATCAACACGAACGCTGACGGTCTGCTCGCTCTGTCCGGGCGCCCAGCGGACGGTGGTGCGCGTGGGCGGCGCGAGGTCGCGGAGCGCGCCGGGGGAATCGACGCTCGCGCGGGGCGCGGCGGAGACAAGTCGCGCGGTGAGCGTGGTGACGCCGGGTTCGGCGACGACGGGGCCGAGACGGCGGAGGGCGACGCTCACTTGCTCGCTGGGCTGGACATCCGCGTCGTTCTGCCCGGTGATGATGACCTCGCGCAAGGGCGTGATCGACAGGATCTGCACATTGCCCAGGCCCTGGGTTGCGGGCGTGGTTGCGGCGAGTCGAGCGCCGGCGGGCAACACGGCGCGGGAGGGCGCGGGGGCGGCGGAGTCGAAGGAACCGACGAGGAAGTCGGAGAGAACCACGACGACGGCGTCGTTCGAGACGCCTTCCTGCGCGTCGCGCTCGAGTTGTTCTGCGAGGGTGGCGAGCGCTCCCTCAAGATCGACATGCGAGTCGGTGGGCGGGATGCGATCGACGAGCGAGGAGACGGCGAGGGGATCGATGGAGGCAGGGACGACGATGGCGTCGGACGGGCCGCCGAGCGTGATGAGCCCGGCGCGGTCGCCCGGCGCGAGCGCGGCGAGGATGTCGCGCGCGGCGGCCTTGTGTCTGTCGAGGGCGCTGGGTGAGTCGGCGGTCTCTCCGTCGCGGGCGCGGGCGGTGAGCGAGTTGTCCACGAGGAGGTAGAGCGTGCGGCCCGAGCCCTCGCCCAGCAGGCCCGCCGCTTCGAGCGCGGGGCGGCCGAGCGCGAGGGCGAGGAAGAGGAGGATGAGGCAGCGCGTGGCGAGCAGGATGAGTTGCTCGAGCGTCATGCGCTTGCGCTGTTTCTTGTAGGCCTCCATCAGGAAGCGCATGGCGCCCCACTTGATGGGCTTCTTCCGCCTGCGCGCGAGCAGGTGGATGAGGATCGGGATCGCGATGAGCGACGCGCCGATGATCGCCAGCATGGGGTGCAGGAGGGTCATCGCGTGATCAGCCCATCTTCAGTTTCTTGAGTTGCGCGTTGCGCCTCGCGACGAACGCGGCGAGGGGCGGGCCGAGCCAGTCGTGGGTGCGCACGAGTTGGTAATCGAAGTTGAAGGAGCGCGCGGTGCGTCGGACCTTGGTCTGGTGGGCCTCGAACGCTTCGAGGTAGGCCTTGCGGATGGCGCGCGGGTCCACGCGGAGACGGGGCTCGCCCTCGAGGCCGTCGAACGGGACGGTCTCTTTGAAGTCGAAGTCCTCCTCCCGCTTGTCGAGGACCTGGAAAAGGATGGCGTCGTGGCGCTTGTGCTTGATGCGCGCGAGGGCGTTGCGCAGGCTGTCGGTGTCGGTGAAGAAGTCGGAGACGAGGACGATGAGGCATCGGTTGTTGAGTTTGGCGAGGACCTGATCGACGGCGCGGGGGAGGTCGGTCTCGTGCTCGACGGGGTGCGTGGAGAGCGCGCCGACGATCTGGCGCCACTGGCGCTGGGCGCTGGAGCGGTCGAGCATGCGGTAGATCTTGTCGGCGAAGACGATCAGCCCGGCGCGATCACCCTGTCGAAGCGCCATGTAGGCCATGGCGGCGGCGCAGGCGGTGGCGTGGTCGAACTTGGACCAGTGGGTCCGGCCGTCAACGGAGGTCTTGCGGCCCACGCCCGACGCCTCGGCGTAGGAGCGGCTGCCGAAGTCCATGGAGCCGGAGGCGTCGACGAGGATGACCACATCGAGATTGGTCTCCTGCTCGTACTGCTTGAGGTGGAGTTTGTCGGTGCGCGCGAAGACCTTCCAGTCGAGGTGGCGGGTGTCGTCGCCCGGCGTGTACTGGCGGTGCTGGGCGAACTCGACGGAGAAGCCCTGATAGGGGGAGCGGTGCTGGCCGCTCATCACGCCCTCGACGATGTGCTTGGCGCGCAGCTCCATCGTGCCCAGGCGCGCGAGCGTCTGGGGGTGGAGATAGAGGGTGGCGTCGGCCTCGGGGAGAGGGGCGGCCTTGGGCGCCGGGGGCTGGTTGGCGGGGGTTTCGCTCATGAAGGCGTGGAACCCGGAGGGGGTTTTTCCGTCTCAGGCGGACAAAGGAGGTCGGAATGGACAGGAAGAAGACGACAACAGCGGCGATGGCTCGGGTGGCTCTTTCGTGCGGCGCGCTGGCGACGCTCGGGGGCTTGACGGGATGCATCTTCGACACGAGCGACGGCGGGCCCAACGACGCCGCGTACGAGCGCCGGGTCTACAGCACGCCCACGGGCATCAACGCGGAGCGGGCGCAGAAACCGATCGTGTACGAGCCGGAGGTGGGCGAGTTCGCGAGCGGCGCGTGGCTGGCGGGCGATGTGTTCATCACCGGCCAGCCCGACGC
Organism: uncultured Phycisphaeraceae bacterium; assembly: GCA_965369025.1. Lineage (GTDB taxonomy): Bacteria > Planctomycetota > Phycisphaerae > Phycisphaerales > UBA1924 > JAHBXC01. Next base: position 738,100 of record CBDUPB010000001.1, read on the forward strand.
GCTGGCGCTGGCCGACCTGATCGAGGACGAGGGCGTGACGCTGATCGTGAACCTGCGCACGCCGTCCGAGATGGAGCGGCTGGAGAAGCGCGAGGTTGATCCGTTCGACGAGGCGGGCTTCGTGCGGCCGTACACCGTGAGTTACGGCGTGGAGTATCTGGAATTGCCCATCGGCGGTGAGGACAACCCCCCCACTCCTGCGCAGGTCGACGCGTTCGCCGAGGCGCTGGCGCGGCACGAGCAGCGCGCGCTGCTGAAGTGCGCGAGCGGCGGTCGTTCGAGCCAGATGTGGGCTGCGTACCTTGTGCGGCGCTGGGGCATGGATGTGAACGAGGCGCGGCGTCAGGCGGGGATGATGAACTTCGGCCCGAGCACGATGGAGCAACTGCTGGGTGTGGAGTTCGAATACCAGATCAAGAAACAGTAGAAGACTGAGAGGATTGGTAGCACGACCGGGCGATCCGGCGGTGGCGCCCGGAGTGGATGAACCACAGCGAGCACGGTCATGCTTCGCATGACCATGCCACCCTTGTTGTTTGGACGAGTGCGCGCGGCGCGGGTTCACCGCATCACCGTGCCCATGGTCTTGCGGTCGCTCGCGGTGAGGTCCTCGATGGGGATCTCTTCGAGGAGCGCGTCGATGACGGCGTCGGTGGTGACGCCGTCGGCCTCGGCGTTGAAGTTGGTGATGATGCGGTGGCGAAGGACGGGCTTGGCGACCTCCATCACATGCTGGGGCGTGACATGGTACGAGCCGCTGAGGATCGCGCGGGCCTTGGCGGCGAGCACGAGGGCCTGGGAAGCGCGCGGGCCGGCGCCCCAGGCGAGGTAGTCGCGCACGATCTTGGGCTTTGGCGTTGCGCCGGGCGCGTCGTCGTCCTTGATGCGCGTGGCGCGCACGAGGCGCAGCGCGTAGCGGATCACATGCTCGGCGACGGGCGTCTGACGGACGAGGTCCTGCACGCGACAGACATCCGTGCCTGAGAGCACGGGCTGGGGCTGCTCCATCGAGCCGGCGGTGGTGCGGCGGACGATCTCGACCTCTTCGTCCTCGAGCGGATAGTCGACGGTGATGTTGAAGAGGAAACGGTCGAGTTGCGCCTCGGGGAGCGGGTAGGTGCCTTCCTGCTCGATGGGGTTCTGGGTGGCGAGGACGAAGAAGGGTTCGGGGAGGGCGTAGCGGTGGCCGCCCGCGGTGACCTGATGCTCCTGCATGGCTTCGAGGAGTGCGGCCTGGGTCTTGGGCGGTGTGCGGTTGATCTCGTCCGCGAGGATGACATTGGCGAAGATCGGGCCTTTGACGAAGCGCAGGCCGCGCTCACCGGTGGCTTTGTCTTCCTGGATGACCTCGGTTCCGGTGATGTCGGATGGCATGAGGTCGGGGGTGAACTGGATGCGTGAGAAGTCGAGGGAGAGCGCCTTGGCGATGGTCGAGATGAGCAGCGTCTTGGCGAGGCCCGGCACGCCGACGACGAGGGCGTGTCCCTGACAGAACATCGCGATGAGGAGGTCGTCGACGACGGCCTCCTGCCCGACGACGGCCTTGTGGATCTCGTGCTTGAGGGTCGCGTGGGCCTTGCGGACTTCGGCGACGGCCTGCTCGGCGTTCTCGGAGAGGTGGGAGCCGTTGGTCTGGTCGGACATGTGGGGTGGCGCCTCGGCGTCTGAGGTTGGAGGTCGTCGTTCGGGGGAAGGCCGTGCGCTGGGACGCGGCGACGGGCTGGCGTGTTCGCTTGAGAGCGCCCAGCGTATCAGGAACGCGGAGATTCCCGGTCCTGGCACGGGTTCAACCGTCTTTCATCGGTTCGGTCGCGGATCGGGGACAGTCCCGGCGCGCACGGGGGGCGTAGATTTCACGCGAGCGATGCCCGAACTCCCGGAAGTCGAAACGGTGCGCCGATCCGCCGAGCGGTTCCTTGTGGGGCGTCGGGTGGTGTCGGTGCGGCTGTCCCGTCGGGACATCGTGAAGGGCGAGACCGGTCGTAGGGCGCTGCTGGACGGCGCACGGATCGCGTCGGTCGTGCGCCACGGGAAGAACCTGGGGATCGTTTCCGACGACGGCCGCGCGCTGGGCGTGCACATGGGAATGACAGGCCAACTGCTGTGTCTGCCCTCCGGGATGCGCGCGAAACAGACCGACCATGTCCATGCGCAGTGGCGACTCGAAGGTGAGAGCGATGACGGCGTGGAGGCCGTCAGACTGCTGTTCCGCGATCCGCGCCGATTCGGGGGCCTGGAGACATTCGAGAGCGCGCGAGCGATGCACGAACGATCGTGGGCCCGGCTTGGGCCGGACGCGGCGACGGCGACGGGCGAACAGCTCGGCGCGGCGCTCGGCCGCTCGATCCGCGCGGTGAAGGCGGGATTGCTCGATCAGGCCGCGGTGGCGGGGATCGGGAACATCTACGCGGACGAATCGCTGTTTGCCGCGAGGGTGCACCCGCTGAAAGCGTGCGCGGAACTCTCTGCGCAGGAATGGGATCGGCTCGCGACGGAGGTTCGCCGGGTGCTGGCGGAAGCGATCGAGGCGGGCGGGAGCACCCTGCGGGACTACCGGAGCGCGACCGGGGAGTCGGGGTGGTTCCAGGTTCAGCACCTGGTGTATGGCCGGTCCGGGCAGGCCTGCGCGGCGTGCGGCGGGGCTTTGGAGCGTCTCAGCGTGGCCCAGCGGACGACGGTGGCATGCCCGACCTGTCAGGTCCGCTAGAGGGCGTCGGCCGAATCAATCGACCGGTTGTCCACATGTTCATGGGGGCTTGGGGTGTCACACAGTTTTGTGTGTGACAGCGCAGGAGGCGACGCGGGGGCTTGGATCTCTTCAAGAACAAGAGAGAGATAGAACTCTCCGTCGTCGTTGTTGTATGGGCTGGCGCAATGCGGGCCGCGGATCGATCTGACACGATAAGTCGTTAGATATTCGTTGGTTAGGCGATTTGGTTGGGTGTGGTCAACCTGTCGCTTTGGTGGCGCACTGTTGGCCGGGCTGGCGCGGACGGGCACGGTTCGGGCCGGGCCGCGCGCGGGACCCTCGCGCGGGTCGGAACCTCGCGCCAGCGGATCTCCGGGTGGCCCGGGGTTATCCACAACCAACACACATCCAGTGGGAAGGTGGGTTAAGACCTCTTCATGGTGTGAAGGGCCGGTCTGCTCGGTTTTTATGAGGGATAATCGGGGGCTCAGGCGGAGCGCGGGGACTCGACTTCGGCGTCGGAGAGCTTGCCTTCGATCGCCTCCAGTTCGCTGGAGAGGACGGGCTCGACCTCGAGACGGGCCTCGACGGCCTTGAGGGCGTGCATCACAGTGGTGTGATCCCGCCCGCCGAGGTAGCCGCCGATCTCCTCGAGGGAGTGGCGGGTGTGCTTGCGCGCTAGGAACATGCAGACCTGTCGAGGGCGCGCGATGGACTGCTGCTTGCGCTTGGATTGCAGGTCGGACATCTTCACGCCGTAGAACTCGCCCACGGCCTGCATGATGACGGTGACCGGGAGCGGCGGGCGCGATTTGGCGGGCGCTTCGCCGACGGCGACGCGCGCCAGGGCGAGGTCGACTTCGGCGTTGTCGACCTGGGCGAGCATCTGGAGGCGGATGAGCGCGCCTTCGAGTTCGCGGATGTTGTTCTTGACGCGCTCGGCGATGAACATCGCGACATCGTCTGGCATGGGCACGCCGCGCATCCGGGCCTTCTGGCGGATGATGGCCGCGCGGGTGTCCATGTTGGGGGGTTCGAGTTCGGCGACGAGCCCCCACTTGAAGCGGCTGACGAGCCGGTCTTCGAGGTCGGGGATGTCCTCGGGAGGGGCGTCCGACGAGAGGACCAGTTGTTTGCGCTGCTGGTGGAGGGCGTTGAAGGTGTGGAAGAACTCCTCCTGCGCGCTCTCTCCCTTGGCCAGGAAGTGGATGTCGTCGACCACCAGCACATCCACATCGCGGAAGGTGTGGTGGAAGGTGGACATGTCGCCCTGGCGCACGGCCTCGACGAACGCGGACAGGAAATCGGCGCACGAGGTGTAGTGGATGACCGTGTTCGGCGCACGATCGAGGATCCGGAGACAGATCGCCTGAAGCAGGTGGGTCTTCCCCAGCCCGACCCCGCCGTAGACGAACACGGGGTTGTACGCGTTGCCCGGGTTCTCCGCGACGGCCTGTGCGGCGGCGTGGGCGAGACGGGCGCCCGGGCCCACCACGAAGTTCTCGAAGGTGTGATCAGGGCTGAGCGGGAGGCGATCGAGGTGGGAGTACCCGGTGCGGGAGACATTCCCGTTGGCCGCCCACGCGGGGGCCGGGCGAGGCCCGTTCACGGGCGCGTGTCCGGCGCCGGCGGCGCGCTGGTCTTCGGACGCGTGCCGCTGGGGCGCGGGCGGGGTGGCCTTGGCCTGCTCATTCGCGCTCGGCCGCTGGGCGGGCGGTTCGTCGTCGGGGCCGAGGAACCGGACGCTCAGGAGATGCCCGGTGACGGCCTGCGCCGACTCGGCGAAGGCCCTTGTGCACTCGCGTTCGAGGTAGGACCTGCGGATCGGCTGATTGACGCGGAGCAGGAGCACGCCCGAGGAGACGCCCAGCGACTCGATCTCGTCAAACCACTGACGGCACAGGGTCGTCTGGTTCGTGCGCAGATGCGACAAAATATCGAGCCAGACGGCCTTCTCGCCTCTGGACATGCGTGTGCCTCGCCGGCGTGTCGCCGTTGGGGAAGTCTCGGGTTGTGCGCGCGTCGACGGTCCTGCGCCTCTCGCCTGCGCGTCCTGCGCGGGCGAACCATTGGGCGTGGATGTCTCGGCTGATTTCCCACCAAGCCGGCGACGCCATCAAGTGCGGCGACAGTACGAAACGCCGCGCACGCTGTCAACACCTTTCAACGAGCGACCGCGCGAAAATCGCCTGAAACGCGGCCCCTACGCCGCAAACGCCGCGCGCACTTTTCTTACCCGTTGCGCCCTGGCGCCGGCTGCGCCGCGCCGACTCCCGGCCCCGAACGCTGGCGCATCCGCTCCTGACGCTCCGCGTCCATGAGCTGACGCTCGTATCGCATCTTGTTCGTCCGGTGATCCATCAGGAAGTGCACGCGGTCCGCCTGCTCGCGGCTCACGACCTCGCGCAGACGCTTCTGCGCCAGCGCGATGTTGCTCCGCCTCGACACATGGATCAGCACCAGGTCCTTGCAGCGCAGCACCCTCAGCCATTCCGCGACATCGTCGATGTGGAGATGCTTCCCGATCTTCGCGCGGTCCTTGTGGTCCGCATCGATGAACGAGCACTCGCTGATCACAATCTGCGCGTTGAGGACATCCGGGCGGATCAACGCCGGTCCGGGCGCCGTGTCTCCGAGATACGCGACCAGCGGCACCTCGAGGATGCGGGTGATCTCCTCGCCCCGGTCCTTCAATTCGCGGAGTTTCTCCTGGGGGAGTCCCGCGTATTCCTCGCGGAGTTTGCTCCGCTTCTCCACGATCGCGTACCCGAACGAGGGCGCCGTGTGCTCGGTCTCGAAGCCCCGGAGCACCACGCTGTTCTTGATCTCGATCTCCTGATCGGGCTCCAGCGCGATCAGGTTGAACGGGGTGGTCTGCTGCTCCACCGGGTGGAACGACTTGAGCATCGTGTCGATCGAGGGAGCGATCCGCGCATCGCACACGACCGTGCCCGGGCCCATCCCCTGGAAGTTGCGCTGGGAGCACCAGTACGCGAGGGCGCCGATGTGGTCCATGTGACCGTGGCTGATGCACGCGAACTTGCTCGCCAGCGCCGTGCGCGGGCACTCGCCCATGTCGAAACACACATCCAACTCGGGGACCTGCACGCTCGTCGATTCCCCGGCCACGCTCACGCCCTGGACGCGGTACGGCGGGAGGAAGAGAAACCCGAGCGAGCCCTCACGGGGCGGGGGTTTGGGGAGCATGCGGCAATCTCCAAAGGCCGGGCTTCCGCCCGCACCTGGCTGTGGCAACCTGGCGAATCGTTCGTCTCCTCGTCGCAACGGCCCACACCGTGCGCGGCGACGGATCAGTGTATGCCGTCCTCCGCCTCTGGCGCGTCCGAACGCCCCCCCGATCCCCTACCATCTTCCCATGCCCGCCGACCACGACCCCTCGCTCTCCCCAGCCGATGTCCGCCGGATCGCCCGCCTTGCGCGGCTCGAACTCTCCGACGAGCAGGTCGGCGCCTTCTCCACCCGGCTCGGCGCCACGCTCGGGTACATCGAACGACTCCAGGAACTCAATCTGGAAGCCGTCGAGCCCCTCACCAACCCGCTCGATCAGACCAACCGGCTCGACGAGGACGCCGTCGGGCCCACGCTCGACACCGACGCGCTCATGAAGATGGCGCCCGAGGCATTCCCCCCGTTCGTGCGGGTGCCCAAGGTGCTGGGCGACGACGGCGCGGCGTAAACAAAAAACACCGCCGCAGGCGACGAGCGCTCGCGGCGGCGTGTGGTGTGCAGATGGCGCGCTGTGAGCGGGTTTACTCGCAGCTCGAGCCGAAAGCCGACAGGACCGTGTTCAGGTCGGTGAAGTCCACCGTCCCACTGCAGTTCCCGTCGCCGACCACGCCCGTGCCCGTTTGGCCGAACGAGGCGAGGACATCGTTGAGGTCGCTGAAGTTCACGATGCCGTCCGCGTTGCCATCGCCCGGGCAAGGGACGGCCTCGTACACGAGCGCGGTGATCGACTCGGAGAACGGCGCTTCGTTGTACTGAGAGGTCAACCGCGCCACGACGACATCGAGGTTGCCGTCCATGTTCACATCGCCGACGGCGAGGCCGGCGCCGTACCCGGTGACGCTCTCGTCCACATCGTCGTCGAAGTAAACCGGGCTCTTGCGCGACGCGAGGATCGCGCCCGAGACGGCGTCAACATAGATCAATTCTTCGGAGTTGCCCGAGACGCCTCGCACCGCGACGACGAGGTCGTTCACGCCGTCGCCGTTGATGTCCGAGAACGACTGCGCGCTCGCGTCGATGCCCGGGGCGTAGAGGGGCACGCCCTCGACGAGCGGATCGCCGTTCACGCCCGAGAGCACGCTGTAGATCCCGTTGACGATCACGGCCAGGTCCGCCGCGCCGTCGTCGTTCATGTCGCCGACCGCGGCCGCGGCGAGACTGCCGCCGCCGAACTGGTCCACGATGCGGATCCAGACGCCGTCCTCGAGATTGTTGGCCGACACCACAAGGATCGACTGGTTCGTCGCGAGGAAGACATCGTTCACATCGTCGTTGTTCACATCGCCGAGCTGGCCGATCACGCGGCCGAGTCGCGGGTTGAGTCCGCCGCCCACGAGGCTGTCGATCAGCGCGCCGTTGCTCCCGGAGAAGACGGCGGCGGCGCCAGGGGGAACGGGATCGCCGTTGGGGTTGAACGCGGGGAGCGAGGCCAGCAGATCGGCGCGGCCGTCGTTGTTGATGTCCCCGATGTCGATCATCTGGTTGCCGAACTCGCCGCCGAACCCGCTGATGTTGTACAGGAGCGCGCCGGTGGCGCCCGAGAACGCGGCGATGCGGCCGGAGCCGTTGTTGAAACGGCGGACGCCCACGAGGACATCGTCGAACCCGTCGTTGTTCACATCGGCCGAGCCGACGCGCCACCCGAAGCCGTCGAGCTGCGCGGGGGTCGTCCAGGTCGCCCCGACGAACTCGCGGAGGATCGAGCCGTCGGCGCCCGAGAACACGCGGACGATGCCGCGCCGGTTCACCGCGCCGACCGTGCCGAAGGCGGCCTCGGAGAAGCCCACGATCACATCATCGAATCCGTCGTTGTTGACATCGCCCACCGCGACCTGATTCAGGCCGTCGCCGACCACGACGCCCGGCGCGATCCGGTCGTTCACGGTGATGGTGAAGGAAGCGTTCGCCGCGCCGCCATCGACGCAGGGCTGCGCGAGCGCGCTGCCCGCAAGAACCGACAAGACAACCGACGCACGCAGGGCGTGCGTAGAAACATTGGTCAGGGACATCCGAACCTCCACCTTTGGATCAGGTTTCTGTCGCGCCAGCCATTCTGTGCTCACCGGCGCGAACGCTCTCTACTCACTTCTTGGGGAACGCGGGGCGTCCCTTGCACGGGTTTCTACGGGCGTGAGCGTCCCGGGGATGCGATCAACGCGAGAGTTCACGATTTTCGAGCGCATTGAGCCCGGCAGATTCCTTACCTAACCCATCTTCACACCCCGGCACGCCTCGGCGCGGCGTCGCCGACGGACCGACCGATCCGAAGCGTTCCACGACGATCATCAGGTCTTCGTGATTGACCGTCCCGTCCCCGTTGACATCCCCCGAACGGTTCAGGTCGCTGTACCGATGGAACCGTGAGAGGACGAGGTTCAGGTCGTGGAAATCCACGCGCCCGTCGGCGTTCGCGTCGCCCGGGAGCCAGGGTCCCGCGTACACCACCACCACGAAACGGTCGAACCCCGCCTCGTCGGGTCCGCCCTCGGGATCGAGCGGGTACACCTCGATCGCGATGTCGTCGGCGTTGGTCGGCGCAGTCAGCAGGATGTCCCCGAACGATGCGCCGCGCATCTCGTGGCGCATCCATTCACCGTTCACCCGCGCGCGGTGACGCGGCAGGAACCGCGCTCCGGGCTCGCGCGCGATCGAATCGACAAGATCGAGTTCGTCGTCGAGCGGTTCGAACGATCCCTGAGGCCCGCCCTGGATCATCGCCGCGTCGAGCGCGCCGTCGCCGCTGAAGTCCGCGGCGCGCATCGCGCGGATCGGCGGCGGGAACTCGGGGAAGCCGACGGGTCCTTCGTCGGCGTACACACTCGGCGCGCGGAACTCGAAGAGGATGTTGAACTGCACGAACTCGCCGAACCCGTCGCCGTCGATGTCGCCAAGCCAGGTGAGGAACCCTTCGCCCGCGTTGAAACCGAAGACGACCGCGCCCGTGTCGCCGCGCATCGCGCGGGCCCGTTCCTGAGGGATGGCGAATTCCGGGGCGCCGCACGAGTATTCGGCCACCCCGTCGCCGTCGAGATCGCCGAGCACATCGACGCGATCCGACAGGACCGTGCGCGTGTGAAGCATCTCGCCGGTGTCCCCGTTGAACGACCAGAGTGTCGGCTGCCTGCTCGCGTCGCTGCTGTCGAGAACGAGGAACTCGTCGCGCTGGTCGAGCGTGGCGTCGCCAAGACGGATGATCGTGTTGCCGAATCGTTCGGCGTCGACCGGGCCGTTGATGGTGCGCACGAACGAGCCCGAAGAATCGAACACATCCACGCGCCCTCGTCCCGCGTTCGCGAGTGGGGCGGCGATCACGAAATCCATCCGGCCGTCGGCGTTGACATCCGCCAGCGCGATCTCGGCGCCGAACGCGTCGATCTGCGCGGGGGTCGTCCATTGCGGCCCGACGATCTCCACGAGCATCGCGCCGGTCGCGCCCGAGAACGCGCGGACGACGCCGGCGCGCGTCGCGCCGCTCTGGGTGTCGCAGTCTCCGAACGCGCACTCCGCGAATCCCATGACCACATCGGCGCGGCCGTCGCCGTCAACATCGCCGACGGCCAGCGCTCTGTTGGTTCGTCCGAACCCGATGCTCGGCGGCGCGATGCGCGAAGACAGGGCCATCTCGAAGGTGGCGAGGTGATTCGCCGCGAAACCCGCGGGGTGGAGGCCCTCGGTGATCGGATCGCCGGCGTGCGCGGGCGCCGCGAGGATCGCCGCTCCGGCAGCCCACAACAGAGAACCCGGCTTTCCCACATTCGCTCCTCTCACGGATGGTTGCGATCCGGGAGATGGTTCGGCGGGCGCGCGGGGCCGGTTGCCCGGACGGGGCGGTATTTATTCCGCGAGCATCTGGGGATACACGATCACGCGGTCGTGCACGACGAGCACCAGGTCGTCGGCGCCGTCGCCCGTCATGTCCACGATGAACGCGAGCGAGGGCTGGAGGTCGCTCTGGCGCTCCTGCTCGAACAGGCGGGTCTGGAACACCTCGAACTCGGTGGCGAGCAGCAGTTGGCGCTCCTTGGAGAAGGTGAGGATCGACGCCATCTTCTCGCCGGCGTCGAGCACGACCATGTCGGTGTACCCGTCGCCGTTGAGGTCGCCCGATTCGAGGTCGTGGTCGAGGCGGCGGTCGCTGTCGGCGCGCCACGATCCGATGGTCTCCATCGCGATGCGCTCGCCCGCGAGGCGCACGATGCCCATCGCGTCGTTCGAGAGCACGAGGATGTTGGGCTGGCCGTCGCCCGAGAACGCGCCGCTGAAGATCGACGCCGGTTCGACGCCCGACACGCGCACGCGGTCCGCGACATCCCACGCGCCGGTCTCGTCGCGCTCGAACATCACCAGCCGGCGCGACGACTTGTCCGCGGCGACGAGGCGCTCCGCGCCGCTGTCGTCGTCCATCACGGTGAGCGCCGTGAACGACGCGCGGCGCTCGGGGTCGGTGACCTGCTCCACCACGCGCCATCCTCCGTCGGCGTCGAAACGCGCGGCGCGCACGAAGTTCGCGTCGGCGATCAGGAGTTCGTCCTTGCCGTCCCCGTCGATGTCGAGCAGCGCGGAGTTGTCGGGTCCGGCGGCCTGCACGAGCCCGAACTGGGGCATCTGCTTGTCGGTCAGCACGGTCAACTCGTCGCTGCCCGCGGCGCCCTGGACCATCACCATCGGCTCGCCCGGGGTGAGGAGAAGGAGGTCGATGGCGCCGTCCTGATCGACATCGGCCGGGACCACGCTGCTGGGCGGGCGGCGGACGCCCTCGAGTTTCACGGCGCGCGGCGGGCGGTTGGCCGAGGCGGGCTCGTGCAGTTCGAGGAAAACATCGCGGCGCAGTTCAACAACGATCGCGAGCGCGGGCCGCGGGTTCTCGGCATCGCCGAGGTTCACATACGCGAGCGCCTGAGGCGTTGCGCCCGCCGTCGCGAGCGAGATCGGGCGTGGGAACGAGAGCCGGTCTCCGTCGAACGCGCTCACGCCGACGGTCTTCTCGTCCTCGCTGAGCACGAAGACCTCGAGCGGTCCGGCGCCGTCCCATTGGCCGGCGGCCACGGCCTTGGGGTTCTTGAAGGTGCTGAACCGCGCGGGGGTGCGCAGCGGAGCGCCCCTGCGCTGGGTGAAGAGCAGCGTGGCGTTGCCCTGCGCATCGACCGAAACCAGATCGTCCATCCCGTTGCCCGTGATGTCCCCCACCACCACCGAGCGCGTCGATCCGGGGAGCGAGAGGATGTCCGCCTGCACATCGCGCTCGGCGACGCGGGCGGCGGCGGATTCGGGCTCGATCTGTTCGGTGACGAAGTCGTACACCATCACGCGGTTGGTCGAACGCTCGACCACCGCGAGCGACGCGCCGGCGCGGTTGGCGAACTCGACGGGCTGCGCGTCGCGCAGGGGCGCGCTCTCGAAGCGCAGTTCGGGGCCGAGCCGCCGCTTCGCGCCGCTGCGGCTGTCCGCCGTCGAATCCTGCTCCTGCGCCCACAGGCGGATCGGGTGCGAGTTCTCGGGGACGGCCGCGAGGATGTCGGTCAGCCCGTCGCCCGTGAAGTCGGCCGTGTACACCGCGACGATCTGCTCGCGCGCCCCATCGTTGGCGCCGAGTTCGACATGCTCGCCCAGGCGGCCCTGATGGGTGATCGGGTAGACCCGCACGCGCCCGCCCACGAGGGTCACGACCTCGGGGCCGTCGCCCGGCGCGCCCATGACATCGGCGATCTTCAGCCCGTCGCGCGTGGCGGAGAGCCCGAAGACGCGCGAGCGCGCGAGTTCCTGGAACGCGCCGTCGTCGGTCTGACGGAGGACGACGAACTCGCCGCCGTCGCCGGTGTAGAGGAGGTCGGTCTTGGAATCGGCGTTGACATCGTGGGCGGCGATGGCGCTGACCCGCTGGCGGAGCGGGAGGTCGATGCGATCAAACCAGGCGCTGGGGGTGAGTTCGTTGGGCGTGGCGCGCGAGCCGGCCGCGACGGACTCCGGGTTCTCGAGCCGGCTCTCGGCGCGCTGGAGGTGTATCTCGATGCGGCTCTTGCGGTTGTTGACGATCGCGAAATCGACCCGCCCGTCGCCGTTGAAGTCGCCCGTGGTGATCGGTCCCAACCCCTGATCGACGACGATGAAGCGGGGCTCGTCGAACCCGAAGTACCGCCCGAGGTTCTGTTCGGCGGAGGCGGCGTCGGCGGGCTCACCGGCCGACGCGATCGCGCCGGAGGCGGCCAGGATGGCGAGGAGGAGCGGGCGTGAGGTTCGGACGAGTGTGTTCTTGAGCATTCTGAGCGCCTGCGCTGGTCGTCCTCGGGAGGCGACCGGTGAGAGTCCGGGGAGGGAGCGGCGGAACCGCATCCGATCATCTACTGTAATCCATGAGTGCGCGGGCGGTTCGGCCCGCCGACGGACCTTTCGGCCCCCAGCGGCGTCGAACACGACACCATGACGGAGCGCCCCGTGCCACGACGAGCAGCCATCGCGATCGCGAGTCTCACCCTTTCTCTGACCGGTCCGGCCTTCGCGCAGGAGACCGATCTTGAGACGCGGCGCACCGATCTGGTCACCTTTACGGACGGGCGTGTGATCACCGCGCCGATCGTGAAGGAGACCGTCGAGGCGGTCTGGCTTGATCTGGGGTACGACATTCTCAAGGCGCCGCGCACCAGCATCGAGACCATCGAGCGTGCGTCGGACGCGGGCGGGATTGACGAGAGCCCCGCGACGCGCGACCGGCTCTACCGGGTTGCGACCGGAAATGCGCCGGAGCGAACCCCCAAAGAACAGTCCCAGCGCGTCGGCGGGGCGGTTGTGCTCATCAGCACGCCCCGGGCGCTCGGCTCGGGGTTCATCATCAACCCCGAGGGTTACGCGATCACCAACGCCCATGTGATCCAGGGCGAGCGGCGGCTCCGCGCGACGGTGTTTGACCAGTCGTCCGGCGCGATGCGCCGCATGGATGTGGAGCAGGTCGAGATCATCGCCGTCAACAACCATCTCGACCTGGCGCTGATCAAGCTCACCCACCCCGAGGGCGGGCAGTTCCCGACCGTCCCCCTGAATGTTGATGACGACCTCAGCGCGGGCCAGACGGTGTTCGCCATCGGCGCGCCGCTCGGGCTCGACCGCACGCTCTCCGAGGGCGTGATCGCCACGACCCTGCGCAACTTCGAGGGCGTGACCTACATCCAGACCACCGCGCAGATCAATCCGGGCAATTCCGGAGGCCCGCTCTTCAACGCGAAGGGCGAAGTGATCGGCGTGGCGAACATGAAGATCCCCTTCGGCGAAGGCCTCGGCTTCGCGATCCCCATGCGCTATGTGCGCGACTTCATCCGTCACCGGGACGCGTTCGCCTACGACAAGAACAATCCCAACAGCGGGTACTCGTACAACGACCCGCCCCAGCGCGTGGACTTCGGCGTGGCGCCCGCGCTCGACGACTCCGACGCCCGCTGATCAGACTCGCGACACTCACACGAAAGTGGATTCCCTGTGAACCGAATCACTCGAAAGGTTGCTACCATGCGCGGTTCGATGCTTGCGCGTGCGGCGGGCTGCGCCCTGGCCGCGTCTTCGTTCGCCGGCGCCGCATGGGCCGCGGACATCGCCGACCTTGCGCCGCGCGCGTCGTTCCTCGTCGCGTCGGTTGACAACTGGCCCGCGATGAAAGCCGATTTCGAGAAGAACGGTCTCACGGGCCTCTGGAACGACAAGTCCGTGCGCGCGTATGCGCACGCGAACTTCACCGATCTCGGGTGGAGCGTCGAGGACCTCGAAGACCGCTTCTCCTCGCTCGGGATCGACCTCGAAGACCTCCCGCCGCTGGGGACGACCCTGGGCGCCGCGCTGTTCATGGCGCCCAAGCAGGGCATCGACGGCCGCGCGATGGAGGGCGACCTCGCCGAGCGCGTCACGCAGGTGCTGGTCGTCGCCGAACTCGACGGGGGCGAGGCCGAGGACGGCCGCGATCTCTGGGAGATCGTGGAGGAGGCGCTCGACAACGCGGACGACGACGGCGACATCGAACTCGAGCAGGTGGACTACGGCGACGCGGAGATGTTCCGCGTGATCACGCGCTACGAGATCGAGGAATGGGACGACGAGGCGTGGGACCGCTGGGATCCCGAGGCGCCCGACGCCGACGAGAACATGCCCGAGCCCGTGACGGTCGAGGTGGTCGATGTCGACTATGTCGCCCGCGTGGCCGGGCACATGATCTACACGACGAGTTTCGATGTCGCACGCGACACGATCGACCGGCTCGAGGGCCGCGAACGCGGCGAGACCGTCGGCGATGTCCGCGAGTTCGTCGATGCGCGCGGCACGAACCCGGCGGGCGCCCACGCCTACGCGGTGGTTCTCCCCAAGGTGTTCGCGGACGATAACGGTGGTCTGGACACGCTCCCGCTCCCCATGCTTCTGGGCGCCGACGGCATGCAGGACGCGATCATCGGCACGCTCGGCCTTGACCGCGTGACCGCGCTCTCGGCGGCGTTCGTCAGCAACGCGCGCGACGCCATCGGCGAGGTCCAGTTCATCGCGCACATGACCGAGCAGCGCGGCGTGTTCTCGCTCATCACCGGCGCGCCGCTCCCCGCGACGCCTCCGGCGTTCGTCGGTCCCGACGCGACCTCGCTCGGCGTGTTCCGCGTGAACTTCGCGGGCGTGATCCCGCTCGCGCGCGAGGTGCTGGCGTCGTTCCCCGAAAGCCCCGAGACCGACGGCATGACGATGCAGTTCGAGCAGGTGGCGGGCATGGTCGAGCCACTGCTCAACGCGATCGGGCCCGAGGTGATCCAGGTCGGCACGACGACCCGCCCGTTCTCGGCGGAGAGCGCGGGGATGCTCCTCGCGGTGTCGATGAAGGACGCGAACGCGGTGCGCAACACGCTGAACAGCGTGGGCGGGATGGCCGGGCTCATGCCGCGTGATTTCGCGGGCTCGCAGATCTGGGAATCGCAGTTCATGCCCATCGCGGTCGGGCTGGGCGCGAACCATGTGTTCATCGGGACGACGGGCGTGGAAGCCGTCGAGAAGGCGATGCTCGCGGCGTCGCAGCCCGACGCGCCGAAACTGGCCGACGATCCCCGCTTCGCCGCGGCCCGCCGCGCGATGGGCGACGGGGGCATCGCGCTGGGGTGGAGCGACACGAAGACCGCGCTCGACTACGCCGCGTGGACCGCCGAGAACCTCGAACAGGTCGTGCGCGCACAGGCGGCGAGTTACGGCATGCCCGAGGATCAGGTCGAAGAGTATGTCGAGTTCATTCTCGATCAGGCGCCGGAGTCTGCGCGGATGGCGCCGCCGGTTGACGCGATCACCCGCGTCGTCGGGGACATTGTTTCGGTGTTCCGATCGACGAATCGCGGCATCGAGGGTCGCGTGCTCTTGCTCAAAGCGCAGCGCTGATCGACGGCCGGAAATCGTGATTCATCGGCATCGCCGATAGGAGCGCGCGGGAACCCCGCGTAGCGTTCTTCACAGTTGGATCGAGGCCCGGTCTCGTGCTCTCCAAAAAGAAAGCAGGGCGCCATCGTTGGACGGCGCCCCGCTGGAGGAGAGAGAGAGATCGTTTGGATTGTAGTGGCTATCGGTCTATCTGCGAGGAATCCGCAAAACTTTCTGATGGGGCGCGCCCTCGGCGTCAATGACCAGGAGCGGCAGTTGTGTGCCCGGACCCATGCGCGGCGCCCAGTACACGAACCAGTCGCGCAGTTCCTCGGGCGAACTCATGGGCAGATCGCCGACGCGGATGATGACATCACCCTCCCTCAAACCGGCGCTCTCCGCGGGCGAGCCACGGAAAACATGCGCAACCATTGCGCCGC
Source organism: uncultured Phycisphaeraceae bacterium (assembly GCA_965369025.1). Taxonomy (GTDB): domain Bacteria; phylum Planctomycetota; class Phycisphaerae; order Phycisphaerales; family UBA1924; genus JAHBXC01. The sequence goes on from CBDUPB010000001.1 coordinate 753,841, forward strand.
GAACGCCATAGGTCGAGAGCAGTTGCTCGGCGTTCTCACCTGAATAGGTGATAGAAAACCCAAGTCCGTCGGAGAACGCGAAGACGCGATCGATGGCCGTGGTGGTCAGTCGCTCGCGCTTCCCGCCCGGGCGTATGACATCCAGAACGAGCGGTTGGCCCGGCTTGGTCGAGGTCACGACGAGGCGAAGACTCGACATGTCCTTGACGGGCTGGTCGTTGATAGCGGTGATCACATCACCCGGCGCAAGCCCGACTTCCTGCGCGGGGGAGTCTTCCCCGATGCCGCTGACGATCAGGCCGCGGGTGTTCGCGGGCAGCCCGATCTTGAGCGCGGCGTCGCGCGTGAGGGGGTCGCCGCCGACGCCGAGGAACCCTCGGCGCACATACCCGGTTTCGATCAGTTGCTCGGCGACGATCCGCGCGAGCGACATGGGTATGGAGAAACTGAGCCCGATGCTTCCCCCGGCCGGGCCGGCGGTGCGGATGGCGGAGTTGATGCCGACGACCTCGCCGCGCAGGTTCACGAGCGGCCCGCCCGAGTTGCCCGGGTTAATGGCGGCGTCGGTCTGGATGAAGGCCTCGAAGCCGTCGTCGCCGAGGATGTCTTCGTCGCGGCCGATCGCGCTGACGATGCCCGCCGTCACCGTCTGCTCGAGCCCGAGGGGCGATCCGACGGCGATGATCCAGTCCCCGACCTGAAGCGCGTCGGAGTCGCCGAGCGCGGCCGGCACGATCTCGCGCGAGAGCAGGTCGGGGTCGATCTTCACGACGGCGAGGTCGGTCCGCGAGTCGGCGGCCACAAGAACGGCGTCAACCGTCTCGCCCCATGGGGTGCTGATGCTCAGTTTGTCGGCGCCGGCGACGACATGGTTGTTCGTCAGCACATGCCCGAGCGTGTCGTAGAACACGCCCGAGCCGAGGCCGGTGGTCTCGCCCCTCGTGGTTCGTCCGGTGCGCCGGTCGCGGTACACGACATCGGTCTCGCGCTGGGTGAACACGGACACAACGGATGGCTTGACCTTCTGCGCGGCGAACCGGAACGCGGCGGACAGGTCAGTAGCGGCGGCTATCCCCTGCTGCTCTATCGCGCTCTGCGCGAGCGCCGCCGCGGGCGCGCCGGCGAGCGCCACGAGCAGGGACAGGAACACGGTTTCACGATTGGTGCGCATGCGGTGCGACTCCTGACGGTTGCGAGCCGGGAACGGAAGGATCAGACCCCCGGGCATTCGACGCGGCAAGGGCCTCGTGGTTTCACCGGGACCGTCGCGGTTAGTTGTGCAGGGCCCAGGCCATCAAGACGCACACGGCGCCGCAGATGAGCATGAGGGGCCCGCCGAAGCGGGTGTAGTCGAGCCATTTATACCGGCCCGGGCCCATGACCATGAGGTTCGTCTGGTAACCGATGGGCGTGATGAACTCGGCCGACGCGCCGATGGCGATGCAGATCGCGACGGGCGTGAAGTTGGTCATGCCCGCTTTCTCGGCCAGCGAGATCGCGATGGGGAAGACGAGCACGGCGGCGGCGTTGTTGGTGATGAGCGAGGTGAACAGCACCGTGGTCAGATAGATCGCCGCGAGCAGGCCGAGGGAGCCCATGCCCACGGCGAAACCCAGGACATTGTTCGCGATGAAGCCGGCGAGGCCGGAGTTCTGCATCGCGGCGCCGATGCCGAAGGCGGCGGCGATGACAACCAGCACGGGAAACTCGATCGAGCGCCTCGCCTGAGGTCCGGTGCAGCAGCGCAGGAGCACCATGGCGCCCGCGGCGGCGAACGCGACGACCATCGTCGAGCCGTCGAAGATGGTCATCGCGGCGACGGTCGCGGCGAGAATCGCGAGCGCGGCCCACGCGCGGTCGTGGCGGGGCGCCGCCGCTTCGGGCAGTTCGCTCACGAGGTGGAACGCGTCGGAATCGCGCACGGTGTCGGCCCAACCCTTGGGCGTTTCGACGAGGAGCGTGTCGCCCGGACGGAGGACGATGTCGCCGATTTTCCCCTTGATCTTGTGGCCGTGGCGGTGCACGCCGATGACGACGGCGTTGTAAGTCGTTCGGAATGCGCCCTCGCGGATGGAGCGGCCGATGAGCGGCGAGGCGCGCGACACGACGACCTCGACGAGGCGGTTCAATTGCCGCATGCCCGTTGCGCCCTCGCCCTCGGCCACGGGGTCGAGCCCTCGGATCTTCTGCAGGTCGATAACGCTGTCGAGCGCGCCCACGAACAGAAGGATGTCGTTCGCTTCGAGTTTCTCTTCGGGGGACACGGCGACGACGGTCTCGCGTTCGCGCTCGATGCGCGAGAGGTACAGCCCGGGGAGGTGACGGAGCCCGGCCTGTTCGAGGGTCTTGCCGACGATGCCCGCGCCGGGTGTGACGCGCATCGCGGTGACATACTCGCGCACGGCGCCGCTGGAGTCGCGCTTGGGATCGCGGTCGGGCAGGAGTTTGCGCCCGAGGAACAGCATGTAGACGAAGCCGGCGAGCGCCACGGGCAGGCCGACGGGCGTGATGCTGAACATCGTGAAGGGTTCGAGCTGGTGGACGGCGTCAGCGGGAGCGGTCTTGTTGTGCTCTTCGATCAGGCCTGCGACGACGAGGTTGGTGCTCGTGCCGATGAGCGTGCACAGCCCGCCGAGGATGGCCGCGAACGAGAGCGGCATGAAGAGTTTGCTCGCGATGAGGTTGTAGCGTTTCGACCACTCGGAGAGCACGGGCAGGAACATCGCGACGATGGGCGTGTTGTTGACGAACGCGCTCATGATTCCGACGGGCGCGATGATGCGCGCCTGCGCCGTGAAGGTGTTGCGCGGGCGCCCGAGCATCTTGGAGGTGAGCACCTGCATCGCCCCGGTCTCTTTGAGACCGGCGGCGACGATGTAGAGCATCGCGACCGTCAGCACCCCGGTGTTGGAGAACCCCGAGATGGCTTCCTTGGGGGAGAGGATCTCGTACGGGGTCACGAGATCGAAGACCATCAGCGTGGTGAGCGCGCCGAGGATGACGATGTCCGTGCCGAACCGGTTGGTCGCCAGCGTTGCGACCATCCCGACGATGATGAAGAGTGTGAACCAGCCGTCGAAACCCATAAGTCTTCCCTTGATCGGCGCAATGCGGTCCGCCGCTGGCGTACGGCGGCTTCTCCCGCAATGTTCATCGGGCCGAGGGAGCGCCGGGTTCGGGAAAGAATCGGTGTTGAGGCCGGATCAGGCGCCGGCGGCGGCGAGATCGAGTTCGCGGATGGCGCTGACCAGCTTCGGCTGAATGGGCGCGGCCGCGCAGACGATGCCGCGGTTCTTCGCCAGGCCCTCGCCCTGCCCGAAGTCGAGGGGCGCCCCGGTGATGTCGGTGACGACGCATCCGGCTTCGCTGGCGACGATGGCGCCGGCGGCGTGGTCCCAGATCTTCTCGACATACCCCTTCCTGGTCGGCATGCGGAGGTAGGCGTCGGCCTGGCCGCGCGCCACCACGGCGTACTTCGCCTGGCTGTCGAGACGGGCGGGTTCGCCGGCGCCGCCCGCGTGCTTGAGTATCTGGTGGGAGGCCGAGTGATCGCTGTGCGCACTCTCGACGGATTCGCACGAGCGGATGCCGGTCGAGGGGTCGAACGCGGGGCGCTTCATCGCGCGGGGCTCGGCGTGGTCGAGTTCGGCGGTGGTCTCGAAGACCCCGGCGCCGAGGGCGGCGAGGTAGATCGAACCGTTGGGGTCGGGGTCGTTGAAAGGGCGCGAGAAGTCGAGCGACAGGTTCGGACAGCCCAGCGCGCCGACCACGACCTTGCCGTCGTGGATGTACGCGAGGGAGACGGCGTACTGCTCGCCGCGCAGGAAGCCCTTGGTCCCGTCGATGGGATCGAGCGTCCAGAAGCCGCCCTTCTCGCCCGGCGAGGTCGAATCGCCCAGGTCGATGGCGTCGAGGACTTCGTCGATCGAGGCGCCCTTCCACACAAGGTTGGCGGCGTCGGCGACGGCCTTGCAGTGCTCGGCGAACGAGTCCTGGCGCAGCGTGGCCGAGCCCTCTTCGCCCACCATCAGGAACGAGCCGAGCCGCTCGCGGAGCACCTTGGCGACGACGGCCTGCGCGGCGAAGTCGGCCACGGTCACCGGGCTCTTGTCGTCCTTGGTGATGGAGCGGATCGTCGAGAGTTCGCGCTGGACCGCGCGGCAGACGACCGAAGCCTGGGCGACGGCCTCGCGGGCGGCGGCGAGGAGGGGCTTCAGATCCGGTGCGCTCACTTCAGGAGCCCACGCTTGGTCAGCATCTCGACGCACGCGTCGACGGAGTCCTGCACGCTCATGGTCTCGGGCTTGAGGACGAGTTCGGGGTTGCTGGGCGCCTCGTAGGGGTCGTCGATGCCGGTGAAGCCCTTGATCTGGCCGGCGCGGGCCTTCTTGTAGAGGCCCTTGGGGTCGCGCTGCTCGCAGAGCTCGATCGGGGCGTCAACGAAGACCTCGATGAAGTCGATGTTGTCGGCCTTGTGGAGTTCGCGGCACAGGTCGCGGTCGGCGCGGTAGGGGCTGATGAACGAGGTGAGGGCCAGCGCGCCGGAGTCGGCGAACAGCTTGGCGACCTCGCCGATGCGGCGGATGTTCTCCGCGCGGTCTTCGGCCGAGAAACCGAGGTTCTTGTTCAGGCCCATGCGGATGTTGTCGCCGTCGAGGCGGTAGGCGGGCTGGCCCATCTGGACGAGGACCTGCTCGAGGGCCACGGCGATGGTGCTCTTGCCCGACGCGGAAAGGCCGGTGAACCAGAGGGTTGCGCCCTTAACGCCCAAGGCCTTCCAGCGCTCGTCGCGCGTGATGTTGCCTTCGTGCCAGTGAACATTGGTGGCTTTGGTCTGCGTCACGGGTGGTCCTCTCCCAGTCGTCTCTCGTGCGGGGATCGCGGCAAAACGATGCGGCCGCGGGGAGGAGAGGGTAGGACGCAGTCCGTGCGCGGTCGCGGCGCGACGGCGCATTCCGGCCCCGGTTCCGGGTTAGCGGACCCGCTTGGGCGGGGTCGGTGTGCGGGGGGCCTTCGGCGGGACGGGGAATGAGGTGAGGTCGCCCTCGGCGGCGGCCTGGATAGCCTCGCGCATGGCCTCGGCGATCGGGGTCGCGTTGCTGACGACCACGGAGAGGATCTGGCCCTCGCCGTCCCCCCGCGCGATGCGCAGGATGCCGACGGGGCCTTCCGGGCGCTCGGCCAGCCAGCGCAGGAGTCGCTGGGACGACGGGGCGTCGTCGGCGGTGGTGGCGCCCGCGGTCGCGCGGGCCGACGCGATGAGTTCGAGTTCGTCCCGGGTGTCGACCGATCGCGAGGTCAGCAGGGGCACCCCGACGCCCATCAGGGTGTCGATGATGGCGTCGGCACGCTCACGCTCGGCGCCGTTGACCGGCGCGTCGTCGAGCACGACCCAAGACCCGGCGAAGAGCAGCGCGGGGTTGACGGCGGTCGCGTCGCGGTCGATGACGGTCTCGCGGCCCTCGCTGTGGACGACCACGCGGTTGCCGCCCGCGCTCACGATCCGCGAGCCGGGGGGAAGAGCGATCGGCGCGTCAACGCCGATGTCGCGGTGCTCGACGCTCTGGCGCGCGGCCTCGTGGGCGGCGGCGCGGAAGCGCTCGGCGATCGTGTTGATCTGGCCGGTCATCTTGGAAAGGTCGCCCGTCCACTCGATCTTCATGTCGGAGAGGGCCTTGCTGAAGATGCGCGCGGTCTCGGCGTCGATGGTGATGGCGCCGTCCTCGCCGCTGGCGATCTGGACCTGCACGCCGTCGGCGTCGCGGGTGTCGACAGTGATGCTGCGCCGCTCGTCCTGACCCTTGATCGCGCTGAGCACGATGACGCCCGCGAGGAAGACGCAGCCGCCCAGGAAGATCAGGACGGCGACGCCGACGCCCGTGTTGATCTGCGCGCCGTAGACACGCACGCGGGTGTTGCCCTTCATGCGCCTGTGCGCGCGGTCCTGCGCCGCCTTCGCCCGGGCGCGGGCCCGTGCGACCTGCGCGGCCGCCGACAGACCGGAGGGAGCCGCGCCGCCCCCGACCTTGGCGCGCTTGTGCCCACCGACGAACTCCTGGGCCTTCCTGGCGGCGTCTTCGAGCATGCGGTTTGTTTCGCGCAGCGATCCGTCAACACCCTTGAGCGAGTCGTCAACGACCCGGAATGTGCCGCGCCACCAGTTGGTGACCGCGATGTTGGGCCGCGCGGACTTCGGCGCGGAGCGCGCCTCCACCCTCGGCTCGGCGGGCGGGACGGGCGATCCCGCGCGGAACTCGCCGACCGGCTGCTGCGCACGCGGCGCGTACGACGCCTGGAACGCCTGCGCCTCTTCTTCGGCGCTGGCGACGGCGGCGTCGTGGATGAACGACTCGTTGGGCGCGCCCTTCATGCTGGGAAGGTCGGCGACGCGCACGGCGAAGGGGTCGTGCGCGGCGCGCACGAACTCAAGATCGGCCAGCATCTGGCCCGTGGATTCGTACCGGTTGTCGTAGTCGGCCATCGCGCGGCGGACGATCCACTTCAGCGCGTCCGGGCACTTCTTGTTGATCTGCGACAGCACCCCGTGCGCGGGGAACGAGTTCTCGAGCACGGAATAGAGCACGGCGCCCGATCCGAAGATGTCGAACTTCGCGCCGTTGACCTCGTGGACCTTCACGCCGCGCAGCGCGAGGCGGACCATCTCGGGGTCGCGGAAGTACTCGGTGCCGTGGGTGGTGAGCGTCATCGAGCTGCGCAGGGGCGTGATGAGCCCGAAGTCGACGAGGTGGGCGCGCCCGTCGTGCACGATGATGTTGTCGGGCTTGACATCCTTGTGCCACAGGCCGCCGCGGTGGTACTGGTCGAGCGAGGAGGTGATGTCGCACGCGTAGGCGAGCGCTTCGCGCAGTTCGGCGGTGCGCAGGCCGGAGGGCCCGGCCTTGTCGTGCAGGCGCTGGGTGACGACGCTCAGCGTGTCGCCCGGAACATACTTCATCACATAGTAAAAACGGGTGTCGGAGAGTTCGTGCTCGAGCACGAGGCCGAGCTTCTTCGCGGCGTCGAGCGAGCGGCTCTCGCGCACGATCTGGGGGAGCGACGAGCCGTCGGCGAGCGAGAAGGTCTTGATGACGACGGTCTCGGCGTTGTGGCCCCGGCGCGCGAACTGGGCGCGCTTCTTCTCGTCGGGCTTGGCGATGTACAGGCGTCCGCCCGACCCGCCGCCCTTCAGCGAGCCGACGATCTCGAAGCCCTCGAACTGGCCCGCGCGCTTGCGCGGCTTATCGCTCGTGGGCGCGTGCGCGACGGCCTGGGGCACGCGGCGCTCCAGGCCCTCGACGAGCGGGGAGAGCATCAGGAATCGCGCGGGGTGCCCGATGCAGAACCGGTAGATATTCGTCCCGATCGCGCGGAACTCGTCCTGCAGGCCGCGGCCGAAGTGCGCGGCGGCGGACCAGCGCCCGATGATCACATTGAGGAGGATCAGCGGGAGGAAGACGATCGAGGTGATGATCCCGCCGATGACGCGCAGGAACGAACCGATCATGCCGCCGATGAACGCGAAGATGTGCTTGACGACCCAGCCGAGCCCCTTCATGAGCGGGACGAGGATGTAGATAAAGACCACGATCGCGAAGACGATGCCGAGAACCAGGAGTAAGGCGATAAAGGGTGTCATCGGTCGTGCTCCGTCGAGAACCGTCGAAAGCGGTCGGCCGGCCGAAGCCGGGAGTGCTCAATCCGGCAGGATCGGGAACGGTCGGGCCCCACCGGCCCGGCCTTGAGAGCGGCCTACTCCATCGAGTTGACCTGATCCTGCCTGCGGAGCTCCATCTGCCTGAGGTAGATCTCCGCGACCGCTTCATCGAAAAGCGCGTCGTCGGATTTCGAGGGGTTCAGTTCAAGCCCGAAGCGTCCGGCCTCGGCCATCTCGTCTTCCGTGAAGGAATAAGTGGCGATCACCTCGCGCAGGCGGTCCCTCAGAAGCGTGCGGACCTTGGCCAGTCGGCGGCTCACCGTGGGCTCGGAGACGCCCAGTTGGACGGCCACTTCCTTGCCCTCGATGCTGTCCAGCACGCGCATGCGGTAGATCTGGAAGTCCATGAACTCGGCCTCGCGCTGGACAAGGCGGATGGCCGCCTCGACCTTGGCGCGGAAGACCATCGCCTCGTACATCGCGTCGGGGCGGGCGGCGACGGCGTCGGAAGACCCGCCCATCCAGGATTCGTCGAGGGAGGCGGCCCGGCGGCCCCGGCCACGCTTCTGGGCCATGCGGCGGTCGATCTCGTCGCCCAGCGTGTGCTTGGCGATGGAGAGCAGCCATGTCGAGAAGCGTGCGCCGCGCGAGGGGTCGTAGCGGTCGATGGAATCGGAGAGGGCCGCGAGTGTTTCCTGAGAAAGATCGCGCACGGTCTGGGAGCCGATGCGTCCGCCCCCCCACTTGTTGAGTTGGGCACGGAGGACGGGGCCGAAGATCTCCCAGAGTTCGTACCACGCTGATTCGTCCCGCGCGCGGAGGCGTGCGACGAAGTTGGTGGTCATTTGGTTGAGCATCGGCGTTCCCTGATCCTTCCCTTGCGCGTGCCCCGGCTTCTGGCGGCGTTCTGCTCTATGAGGATGCCGCGCGTCGGGGCGCCCGCAAGCCCGTCAAGGGCGTGGTTGGGGGAAGTGTGAACGCGGTTTCATGGCCGGATCCAGCCGCGGGGTCCGAACGCCCCCCTGACCAATTCTTCCTTTAAGGATACCTCAACGCCCGGCCCGGGTTCATTTTCGGGCCTCCCGAGGTTTTTTCGAGGAGGTGAAAGCCGCGCGAAATCGGCCGGGCGGCTTCTCCAACCAGACCGGTGACACACCCCCCGGGCCGGCCCGCCCGTCAGTTCCTAAGCGACCCTTGGTGGGGTCGGCGGGCCTCTCCGGAAAGTTCGAATGGGCCACGGCAAGTCGTGGCAGGAGAAACCCCATGGTCTGCATCCTCAAGCCCGTCATGCGCTTCGGCGTGATCGCCGGTCTGGCCGGCGGGGCCGCCCTGCTTGTCGCCGGCCCCGACCGCGTCGGCGCCGCACTCTCGCAGATGCGCGGCAACATCAACGAGCACATCGACTCCCACATCCAGGACCCCGTCGCGCTCCGCGCTCAGTTGCGCAAGCTCTCTGAGCAGTACCCCGAGCGCATCGCGGATGTCCGCGGCGACCTCGCCGAACTGCGCAACCACACCCAGCAGGTCGAGCGCGACATGCAGATCGCGAACCGCGTCGTCGAACTCGCCGAGGCGGACCTCCACGATCTGCGCGACATGCTCGCCCGCGCCGAAGACGCGCAGGGTCAGGGCCGAACCGTCCGCGTCTCCTACAACGGCGGCGTGCTGGATGTCCAGGCCGCGTATCGCAAGGCGAATCAGGTGCTCCAGACGCGCGACGCCTACGCGGCCCGCGTTGACGAGGCCGAGCGCGACCTCGCGTACATGCAGCAGCAGGACGAGCGCCTCACGGAGATCCTCGGAACGCTCGAGCGCGAGCAGGCCGAGTTCCAGACGCAGCTCTTCCAGCTCGATCGTCAGGTTGACGCGGTGGCGCGCAACGAGCGTCTCCTCGACATCCTCGAGGACCGCCAGAAGACCATCGAGAAGCACACCCGTTACGAGGCCGCCTCGCTCGATCAGGTGAAGGGTCGCCTGGGCGACATCCGCTCGAAGCAGGAGGCGCGCATGCAGGCCCTCGCGAGCGGCGTGGCGCGTGAGAGTTACGAAGATCGCGCGAAGGTCGATATCGACAACGAGCTGCGCAGCCGCGCAACGCTCCGTCAGGCGCTCGACACGCTCGATGCGCCCAAGGCCGTGAAGTCCACCCCCGAGGTGTACTACATCACCCCCGGCGCACCGGCGCCGAAGGCCGATGAGTGCGAAGTTCTCGAAAGCGGCGCCGGGAAGCCCCTCGCCGCGCGTCCGATTGTGATCGAGTAAGCGTCACCGACATCAGTCATCGAATCGCTTGAAACCTCTCGTCCGCGGCCCGGTTGAACCCGGGTCGTGGACTTTCGGAACCACACCCCGGGAATGACCGACCGGGGGAAGTCCCTGCGGAGCCGGAGCGCACTTCTCTCCACGCGACGACACGAATCATCGGCTTCCGCTTGCCGCTCAGGGTTCACGCACGGCCCTGAGCGGCTTTTTCGTCGACGCACCTCGGGGCGATCGCGTCTACCGTGTTGGGGAACAAAGGAGGAACGGTGATGGGATCTCTGCACAGACTGGCCGCGTTGCGCTCGGAAGGTTCGTCATTGCGGGCGATGATGCTCGCGTTTGTGACGGCGTCGGCGATGCTCGGGGCGGCGCTCAGCCCGTGCGCGCGTGCGCAGGACGACACGCCCGCCGCCGCTGCTGAAGAAGTTGTCGCGATCCCCGCCACGCCCGCTGGCGAGCACCTGAAGTGGTTCCTTAACGCGATCACGGAGACCAACCCGCCGACCGCTGAAGAACTCGAAGCGCGGTTCGCGCCGGAGTTCCTCGAACAGGTCCCGACGACGCAGATGATCGCGACGGTGAAGGGCCTGCGCATGCAGGTGGGAAGTCTGACGCTCGAATCGGTCGCCGAGCGCTCGCCCACGGAGCTGGTCGCGACGCTGTACTCGGCGAAGATCGATCAGCCCCTGGCGCTGAGCGTGGCGACCACGGATGAAGCGCCCCACAAGATCACCGGCTTCCTGATGCGGCCGCTGCCCAAGCGGATCAAGGAAGGCGAGACCTGGGATGACATCGACACGGCGCTGGAGGAGATCGCGTCGGATGTGGCGATCGGCGCGTACATGGTGCGTGACAACGGCTCGTTGCAGCCGGTTCACATGCTCAACGAGCGCACGCCGCTGGCGACGGGCTCGACCTTCAAGTTGTGGGTGCTGGCCGCGCTGGCGGATCAGGTCCGCGACGGCCGCCTGCGTTTCGACGACACGCTGGCCGTGCGCGAGGAGTGGAAGAGTCTCCCGGGCGGGACGATGCAGAACGAAGCGAACGGGACGGAGCACCCGCTGTCGCACTACGCGAACATGATGATCTCGATCAGCGACAACACGGCGACGGACCATCTTCTTCATACGGTCGGCCGGGAGCGCGTGGAAGAGGCGATGTCGCGCTGGTGCGCGGAGCCGGAGCGGAACATCCCGTTCCTGACCACGCGCGACCTGTTCGTGCTGAAACTCAACAGCGACGCGACGCTCCCCCAGCGGTACCTCGAGGCCGACGCCGAGGGGCGACGCGAGTTGCTCGACGGAGAGATCGCCGAGGGTGCGCCCAACCTGGCGATGCTGTCGTTTTGGGTTGCGCCGCGCATGATCACCACGCTGGAATGGTTCGCGAGCGCCGAAGAATTGTGCCAGACCATCGCTGATCTGGCGCGGCTGGGTTCAAGCGACGAGCGCATGGAGCCGGTGATGGCCGCGCTGTCGATCAACCCGGGGATCGCGCTGGACCGCGATGTGTGGGCGGGCTTCGCGTACAAGGGCGGGAGCGAGCCGGGCGTGATGAACATGACCTACTGGCTGCTGCGCGAGGACGGGAAGCAGTTCGCGATCTCGGTCTTCGCGAACGATCAGCGGACCAACTTCGAGCAGGCGGAGATGGTGTCGGTGGTGGAGCGCGCGATCGGGATGCTGTCCAAGGAGTGAGGGCGTCGGGAGCTTTCCCACGCGTCATACCGGTGTTTCCTTGTGGTTTGTGTGAACACTCGGTTTCTCGCACCGTGGAGGGCGCGAGGCCCGGTATGGAAGAGTGATTCACTTGAGACCTGGTATCCCTCGCCTCGGAGGCCCGCCATGAATGTCGTTCCTTTCCTGATGTGCGTTCTTGTTGCGTCATCCCCCCTCGCGTGCGCGGAATCGCCCGGGTTTGGCGGCGGTGAGTTGCGGATCAAGCCCCCTGCCGGCGCGGCCCAGGATTGCATCTCTCCGGACGATCGCGCGACCATCGATGCCGCTGTTGCTGCCCACTTTGAGTTTGAGGATGACGGTTTACGCGGCGCATCGTTCCCGCGAATGCCCTTCTTTCCACAAGCCGGACGGATCCATCGCGACCTCATCGTGACGAATTACGTCGACCTCAATTCCAGCTCGGGGATCCGCGACTGGAACTGCGGTTCGATCACATACAACGGGCACGGGGGGCACGATACCGTGGTTCGATCGTTCGCCGAGCAGGAGATAGGAACACCGGTGTTCGCGCCGCTCGACGGCGTCGTGCTCGGGATTGCCGACGGCAATCCTGATATGAACACGACCTGGGGAGGGCAGCCCGCGAACTTCGTCGTGCTCTCGCATGGCCAGGGCGTCGTCAGTTATTTGTATCACCTCAAGAACGGGAGCGTCAGTGTGGCGGCCGGCGAGCAGGTGCGCGCGGGCCAACAGATCGGGCTTACCGCGAGCAGCGGGAACAGCACCTATCCCCACCTGCATTTCGAGGTGCATGAGAACGGGCTCGTACGCGAGCCCAGCGCCGGGTCATGCCGGCCCGGTTCGAGCTTGTGGATCAATCAGGATCCGGTGAACCCCGCGCTGACGGTGTTCGATGCGGGGATTACCGGGGAGAACCTTGAGGGGCATCCGGGCCTTCCATGGTCGTTGCCTCGCTCCGGACAGATCGCCCACAACGATCCTCGGATAACGCTGTGGGTGCAGGTGAACCAAATGCCAGCGGCAACATCCTGGCAGCTGGTGCTCTACAGACCCGATGGATCGATCGCGTCGAACTCATCGGGCACATTCAACAATAATCCGGCGTACACATGGTCGTGGTGGTGGTGGTCGCGGCTTCCCGGCTCGATGCTGGGGCAAACCGGCACCGCGCGAATGGAGTTATCCTTCAACGGTCAGCGGGAACTCGTCGCCGAGTTTGAGGTCGTGAGCGTTGTTGATCCATCGTTGAACAGAAACCCCGCTGATGTGAGCGCAGCGCTCTCGTCGGCGGGCGCGCTCTCGGGGCGTGCGCCCTGGGTGGACGAGGCGATCGCGTGCGAGATCACGGTGGATCTCGTGAACGATGATCCGGATTACGATGTTGTGCGCTACGAGTATGTGTGGGAGGTCAACGGCGCGGAGGTGCGGCGGGTTACCACAGCGGCGCACTCGGACATTCTGGCGGCGGGAATGGCGCAGGCGGGCGACATGGTGCAGTGCACCGTCACCCCTTCCGACGGGCGCGGGGGTGTCGGCGGTTCGACGACGGCGCTCGTGGAGGTCCTCGGCGCCTGCCCGAACGACACGAACGGCGACCGCGTCGTGAACTTCACTGATCTGAACGCTGCGCTGAGCGCGTTTGGTCAGACGAGCGGCGTGGGCGGTCTGCCCCCGGACATCAACCTCGACGGCGTGGTGAACTTCACCGACCTGAACGCGATCCTGAGCGCGTTCGGGGATGAGTGTGAGTGAGCGTTGCGGATAATGGCCCCATAGGTGCCACCACATGAGCGAAGCGACATGTGGTGGTCTTTCGCACACTGGAGCGATGACGATCCCAGCGGCGGGCAGAGACGAGCAACATCGCAAACAGATGCGTCGCGTCGAAATTCCGCATCAACCTCGCTTCGTGACTTTCTCGACCTATCGGCGGGCGCAGCTCTTTACTCACGAGCACGATCGCGAGTCATTTGTAGCGGAACTGATGCGGGCTCGACAGGAAGACGGCTTCCTGATTCACGCTTTCGTGGTCATGCCAGAGCACATTCATCTTGTGGTGACACCAAGGGACATGAAGTTGTCGAAGTCACTCGCCAACATCAAGCGTCGAAGCGCGCGAGCCGCGATCGCTCGATGGCGCAGCGCGAGAACGCACATGAATCCGGTGCTGGCGGGTGATGGGTCAGCGCGGTTCTGGCAGCGCGGCGGCGGTTATGACCGGAATGTGCGCAACCACGCTGAGCTCATCGAGAAAGTCGTGTACACCGAGGCGAACCCGGTGAGGCGTGGATTGGTTGTGACGCCCCATGAATGGCGATGGGGCTCGGCGTTCGTTCGCGCGAAACATGCGCCTGATGATTGGGTTGTCGATCGCATCGATTGACAGTCGATGTCTGATGGCACGCTCGTCATGCATCACATGTCGCTTCGCTCATGTGATGGCACCGGAGTGTTACACCTGCGCTCGTGTGATGGCGTCGGAGGTGTCGCGCTACCCCAGCTTCTTCATCAGGATTTCGCGGATCGCCTTCGGGTCGGCCTGGCCCTTGCTCGCCTTCATGGCCGCGCCGACGAGCGCGCCGATCGCCGACTGCTTGCCGCCCTTGTAGTCGGCGACACTCTTCTCATTCGCGGCGATGGCCTCGTCGCACCACGCCTCCATCTGGGATTCGTCGCGGATCTGGAGCAGACCGTTGCGCCCGGCGGCGTCTTCGGCTGATTCGCTCACGCCGGCGTCGCACAGGATGCCGAAGAGTTCGTCGGCCGCGCTCGAGTTGATCTTGTTCTCGTCGCGGAGCAGGACGATGCCCGCGACCTGCTCGGGCGCGATGCCCAGGTCGCTGATGAGCACATTCTGTTCGTTGGCGCGCTTCGCGCCCGACTGGAGGAGCAGGTTGGCGACCTTGCGGCCGGCCTGTTCGCGGTTGTGGCCGCGTGTGGCGATCAGCGCGACGCAGGCCTCGAAGAACTCGCTGACCGCGCGCTCGATGTTCAGCGCGGCGGCCTCCTTGGCGCCGATGGAGAACTCGCGGCGGTGGCGCGCTTCCCGGTCGTGGGGCAGTTCGGGCAGGGCTGCGCGGACGCGCTCGCGCCACTCGGCGTCGATGACGACGGGCAGCAGGTCGGGCTCGGGGAAGTAGCGGTACTCGTGCGCGTCTTCCTTCTCGCGCTGCTCGACGGTGACGAGGCGCACATCGTCCCACCCGCGGGTGCGCTTGGCGCCGGGACCCATGACGCGGCCGTCTTTCATCCAGCGCTTGGGCTGTTCCTCGAACTCGTGCTCGATGGCGGCCTTGACGGCGCGGAACGAGTTGAGGTTCTTGATCTCGACGATGGGGGTTTTGATCGTGTGGCCGTCGGAGAGGTCGAGATGGCAGTTGATGTTGGGCTCGAAGCGCATGTGGCCCTTCTGCATGTCTCCCTCGGAGACGCCGAGCCAGCGGCAGACATTGCGGAGCAACTGCGCGAAGCGGACGACCTCGTCGGCGTCGTTGAAGTCGGGCTGGGTGACGATCTCGAGGAGCGGCGCGCCGGCGCGGTTGAAGTCGACGATGGAGAAGTCGATCTTGCCGCCGCCGGGCGCTTCGTGGAGCGACTTGCCGGCGTCTTCTTCGAGGTGGGCGCGGATGATGCCGATGCGCCGGGTGACGGGCTCGCCCTTGTCGTTCTCGCCGATGGGCAGGTCGACCGCGCCGTCGAAGCAGAGGGGCAGGTCGAACTGGCTGATCTGGTAGCCCTTGGGCAGGTCGGGGTAGTAGTAGTTCTTGCGGTCCCACTTGGTGAACTCGGCGATGGAGCAGCCGAGCGCGAGGCCGACGGTCATGGACATCTCGACGGCGGCCTTGTTGAGCACGGGGAGCGCGCCGGGCAGGCCGAGGACGACGGGGTCGATGAGCGTGTTGGGGTCGGCGTCAAAATGTCCCGCGTAGGCCGGGTTGGGGGCGCGGGTGAACATCTTGGTGCGTGTCGCGAGTTCGACATGCACTTCGAGGCCGACGAGGAGACGCTTCGAGACGATGTCAGGCATGCGTCGAGTGTAGGCGAAAACCAAAACCGCCCCTCTGCCGAGATGTGCGGCGGCGTGGGGCGGTGTGCGAAGGTCTCGGGTTGGCGCCTCAGGCGCGGCGGCGGGCGCGGGCGCCGAGGGCGATCAGCCCGGCGATGCCGAGCGAGCCGGCGGCGGGGATCGGGATGAGGACGCTCGAGCCGATCTCGAGAGCGAACTGGAAGTCGGAGCCAACCAGCGCGTTGGTGCTGGTGTCGAACCGGTGGAGGCCTTCGCCGTCGCCCAGGGCGAGGAAGAACTGCGCGGCGTCCGGGTCGATCTGGGCGACCTCGATGAACCAGTCTCCCGCTTCGAGATCGAGCGAGGAGCCGAGATCGAAGGTGAGGGCGAGGAAGCCCGCGTTGGTGTCCCAGACCGAGGACTGCACCATGGCGGCGCTGTAATCGAAACTGGTGAACGCGTTGCGCGACTCGACATCGGCGGCGGAGGCGTAGATGGAGACGCGGAGCGGAGCGAGCCCGGAG
Source organism: uncultured Phycisphaeraceae bacterium (assembly GCA_965369025.1). Taxonomy (GTDB): domain Bacteria; phylum Planctomycetota; class Phycisphaerae; order Phycisphaerales; family UBA1924; genus JAHBXC01. The sequence goes on from CBDUPB010000001.1 coordinate 769,987, forward strand.
ATGTCGGCCGCGGCACTGGGCGAGGGCCGCGGGTCGAAGTCGCTCGCGGGGTCGGCGCCGAGGCCGATGCGCGGCGTCATGGGGCTGGTGTTCTGGACGAACAGCGTGGGCGTGAGCACACGGATGGTGTCAACAGAAGCGGCATCATCGAGCACGACGCGCATGCTCGCGGTGTTCGAGACGAAGGGCTCGATCATCGGCGCGTTGGCGAGGGTGACCGCGCTGGCCTGCGCGATCGTGCCCGGGTTCGACGCGAAGGCGCCGAAGTTTGTGTACGCCGTGTGGCCCGCCAGCGCGGACGAGGCGGCGAGCGCGAGGGCGCTTGCGTTCAGGATGGCTGTCTTCGTGCGCATTGGCCGGCTGCTCTCTTCTTCCTGTGACTCCCCAAAGTATTGGGGGCCTCTCTAAGGTACAAGCGTACTTCACCTTGCTCACCGACAAAGGTTTTTGCGGGAATGTTTTGCCCGTTTGGGTAAAACTAGGAGGTTTACGGGGGATAGGTTCTCGGTCCGTTGAGGCCGGTGGATCGCGGGGCGGGGCCGGGAGGCCGCTACACTCCCGCTCGCATGAGGCGTCGCGTCGTCATCTCGGGTCTGGGCGTGGTGAGCCCCTTCGGCATGGGCGCTGAGGCGCTCTGGGAGGGTCTTTTTGCCGGAGAGTGCGCGATCCGGCGGATCGAGCGCTTCGACCCTTCGGGCTTCCCGAGCCGCATGGCCGGGGAGATCACCGGGTTTTCGGTGCGCGATCTCGTGCCCAAGTCGTACCGCAAGGCCGTGAAGGTCATGGCGCGTGATACAGAGATCGCGGTGGCGGCGGCGAAACTGGCCGTGGGCGACGGCGCGCTGGTCACGAAGGCGACGCTGGAGAACGGCGACGCGGGCAAGGCGCTGACCTATTCGACGGAGCGCGTGGGGTGTCACATCGGCGCGGGTCTGATCGCGACGGAGATCGATGAACTCTCGCAGGCGCTGGCGACGGCGCGCGAGGAGGGCACGACCGATCGGCTCGACCTGCACGCGTGGGGCAACGGCGCGATCAACAACCTTCAGCCCCTGTGGATGCTGAAGTACCTGCCCAACATGCTCGCGTGCCATGTCACGATCCTGCACGACGCGCGCGGGCCATCGAACACCATCACCTGCGCCGAGGCGAGCGGGGCGCTGTCGATCGGGGAGTCGATGCGCGTGATCGAGCGCGGCGACGCGGATGTGTGCTTCACGGGCGGCGCGGAGAGCAAGATCAACTGCATGGGCGTCCTGCGCATGGACCTCGCGAAGCGCCTGGCGGACACGGGCGACTCGGAAGACGGCGCGAGTTTCGTCCGGCCGTTCGACGAGAACGCGCCTGGGCAATTGCTCGCGGAGGGCGGCGCGATCCTGCTGGCCGAGGGCCTGGACAAGGCGACCGAGCGCGGGGCGCGGATCTACGCGGAACTCGCGGGCTTCGGGGCCGGGCACTCGCCGCGGTCGAGCGACGCCGAGGAGCGGGCCGAGGGTCTGATCGCGGCCATCGAGCGGGCGATCGAGGACGCGGGCGTGAAGGCGGCGGACATCGACGCGATCGTGCCCCATGCGGCGGGGGTGAAGGCCCTCGACGACGAGGAGGCGGCGGCGCTGCGCCGGGTCTTCGGGGACCGGCTGAAAGATGTGCCCCTGGTCACGCTGACGCCCAATATCGGTGACACGATGGCCGGGCAGAGCGCCCTGCAGGTGGCCGTGGCCGCGATGTGCGTGCATAAGCAGGCCCTCCCGGCGCGTATTCACGGCGGTTCGGCCCCCTCTGACCTGAACGCGGGGGCCGCGGCCTCGCGGTCTGCGGATCTGCGGCATGTCCTCGTGTGCACCAACGCACTGGGCGGGCAGAACGCGGCGCTCGTGCTGAAGCGTGTATCCTGACCACCCCACCGGAACACCGGCGGGTCGGCGCGGCGGGCGTCGACCGACAGCACGCCGACTTCTCTTTCTGTCCCGCAACATCACCAACCGTTCTTTGTGAGCAACACATCCGATGCAGACCAACCGCCGCCCCGCTGTCCCCCTCGAAGCCCTTGATCCCGCCCTCACCGATGTTTCCCGCCGCGTGATCGGGTTCGCCATCGAGGTTCACAAGACGCTCGGCCCGGGCTTCACCAAAGAGGTGTACGGCTCGGCGCTGGCCGTGGAACTCGAAGAGGCGGGCATCGACTACCTGCGCGACTCGAAAGTCGCCGTGACCTACCGCGAGCGCCAGGTCGGCGAACTGACGCTGGACCTGATCGTGAACACCCGCTTCGCGGTGACGATCATGGACGAGCCGCGCGAGATCGACGGCCTCGACCGCACGACGCTCCGCGCGCAGCTCCGCGCCGCCGACCTCGAACTGGGCCTCATCATCAACTTCGGCGAGCGTCGCTTGAAGGACGGCCTGGTCCGCGTGCTCAACCCCGACAAGCTCAACGCGATGAAGGGCGATCAGCACGACGGCGACGATGACGGCGAGTACGAGGACGACGACGAGGACTGATCTCGTTGTCGCGCATCACCATCATCACTGAGGTACGCCGCGCGTGAGCACTGTCGGGAGTCATGTCGAACTGAGCGACGCCGAGCGCGTGGTGATCACGGGCGTGGGGTGGGTTACTCCGCTCGGCGCGGATGTGCCCGGCGTGTGGTCGAACCTTCTGGGCGGGGTGTCGGGCATCGGCCCGATCCGCCGCTTCGACGCCGAGACCTTTATCACGAACTTCGCGGCGCAGTCGCCTGACATCGAACTGGGCGACTATTTCGCGGACGCCGCGCGGTTCGACGGCGCTGGGATGAACAGCCGGTTCGCGCTGGCGGCCGCGGCGCAGGCGTGGAAGCAGAGCGGGTTCGGCGATGTATCGAAGCCCGGGCAGACCTACGCGGGGTTCCCGGAACTCAACCGGCGCCGGATGGGCATCTATCTGGGGTCGGGCGAGGGCGCGATCGACTTCGAGCCGTTCATGGCGGCCAATCTGTCGTCGTGGAACGCCGAGAACCGGGTGAGCGACGCGGTGAAGTGGGCGGAGACGGCGTACGCGCGGATGGACGCCGTGCGCGAGATCGAGCAGGAGCCCAACATGCCCTTGTCGCACATCGCGGCGGCCTTCGGCGCGGTGGGCCCGACTTACAACTGTCTGACGGCGTGCGCGGCGAGCACGCAGGCCATCGGCGAGGCGTTCGAGATCCTGCGCCGGGGCGACGCGGATGTCATGATCGCGGGCGGCACGCACTCGATGATCCACCCGCTGGGCATCACGGGGTTCATCCGGCTGACCGCGCTCTCGGGGCGTCGGGACGATCCGCAGGGCGCGAGCCGCCCCTTCGACCAGACGCGCGACGGGTTCGTGATGGGGGAGGGCGCGGGGATCGTGATCCTCGAAACGCTGGCGCACGCGAAGAAGCGCGGCGCGACGCCCCTCGCTGAGGTCACGGGCTTCGGGAGTTCGGCGGACGCGTTCCGCATTACGGACATCCAGCCCGACGGGCTCGGCGCGCAGGCGGCGATGCGCGAGGCGCTGGAGCAGGCGGGGCTTGAGGCCGACCAGACCGACGACGAGGGCCGCCCGCTGATCCACTACATCTCGGCGCACGGCACGGGAACCAAAGAGAACGACTCGATCGAGACCCGGGCGATCAAGGGTGTCTTCGGGGATCTGGCGCCGCGCATCCCGGTGAGTTCGATCAAGTCGTCGATGGGTCACCTGATCGCGGCGGCGGGCGCGGTGGAGTGCATCGCGTGCGTGCAGGCGATCCAGACGGGGATGCTCCCGCCCACGGTGAACTACAAGCACCCCGACCCGGTGTGCGATCTGGACTACATCCCGAATGAGCCGCGCGACGAGCGCGAGCGCGGCGTGGAGATCTGCCTGTCCAACTCGTTCGGCTTCGGCGGGCAGAACGACACGCTGATCGTGCGTCGATTCCGCGGGTGAGACGGCGTGAGCGGGTAGGATGGCGCCCCTTGTTCATGGAGGAGTGACCTCCGGAGCCGCCCGCGTGCCGACGAAGCAAGCCACATCATCACGGACAGCCTCGGCGCGGGGCGCGAAGCCCGTGCGCCGGCCGTTCGCGCGAGAGGCCGCGCCGACGGCGGAAGACCAGTTGCGCCGGGTGTTCGGGACGGGGCTTGCGTGGCTGACCGATGCGCCCGGCCGCGCAGTTCGAAAGTTGCGGACGAAGCGCGAAGCGCCTCCGCGCAGGACGAACATCCGCATGTGGCGATTGGTGATCGGGGTCGCGATGCTGATCGCGGTCGGAATCACGGTCATCGCGATGACGCTGCTGGCGATGGCGGGGACGCAGCCGAAATGGTGGGTGGAGACGGGCGTTGCGCCGAACGACGCGCCGCGTCTGGCGGAGGAAGTCGAGCGCGGCGTGGGGACGGCGCTCCATCGGGGCCGGCCCGACGGGCAGCAATGGACGGTGGCGATCACGCAGGACGAGGCGAACGCGTGGATCGTTGATCGGCTGCCCAGATGGCTGGCGAATCAGGGCGTGCGCAACGCGGAGAAACTTCCCGAGATCCGTGTGGCGTTCCAGGGCGACACGATTCTGGTGGGCCTGAAGCCGCGCGGGCAGGAGCGCACGGCGACGCTGTCGGTCTCGCCGCGGGTTGAGGAGGGCGAACTCTGGACGCCCGCGACGGGCCTGCGTGTGGGGCGGATGCCGCTGCCCGCGGGATTGCTCCGCGAGCGCGGGCTGGACTATGTGCCCGAGCCGTACCGGAGCGACGACGGCGCGATCCTGGCGGCGAGCACGCTGGCGGGCGATGTGCCGGCGCCTTCGACGGTGGAACTGGCCGACGGCCGCGTGGTGCGCGTGGTGGAGATCCGCGTGGAGGACGCGCGATTGCTGCTCACCTGTGTGACGGTGAGGGAGTAGGTCGTTACATCCCGTAGATCGGCTTGAGCTTGCGCTCGAGGTAGTTGCAGAGCGCCTCGTGGCCGAGGGGCTTGCCGGTGACGCGCTCGCAGAGGTCGCCCGCGCGGTAGCGGCGGCCGTGGGCGTGGATGTTCGTGGCCGTCCAGTCGAGGAGGGGCGCGAACTCGCCGGCGGCGATCTTGGCTTCGAGGTCGGGGATGTCCTTGTTGATCTTCTCCCAGAACTGGGCGCCGTAGAGATTCCCGAGGGAGTAGGTCGAGAAGTAGCCGATGGCGCCCATCGACCAGTGGACATCCTGGAGGCAGCCGAGGCGGTCTTCTTTGACCTCAAGCCCGAGGTCGTTGCGCATGCGCTCGTTCCAGACGCCCGGGACATCCTGGGCCTTGAGATCGCCCGCGATGAGGGCGCGCTCGATGTCGAAGCGGAGCATGATGTGCAGGTTGTAGGTGCACTCGTCGGACTCGACGCGGATGAAGTGGGGCTTGACGGCGTTGACGGCGAGGAAGAGGTCCTCGGTCTTGAAGGGCGAGAACGCGCCGCCGAGGCGGGAGTTCATCTCGGGGAGGCACCAGTTCCAGAACGCGCGGGAGCGGCCCACAAGGTTCTCCCACATGCGGCTCTGGCTCTCGTGGATGCCCAGCGAGATGTAGGTTCCCAGCGGCTGGCCGAAGCGGGTGCGCTTGGGGAGGTTCTGCTCGTAGAGCGAGTGGCCCGACTCGTGGAGCGTGGTCAGGAGCGCCTCGGGCACGCCGTCCTCGCGGTACCGGGTGGTCATGCGGATATCGCCCGGGCCCACCGATTCGCTGAAAGGGTGGGTGGAGATATCGAGGCGGCCGCCCGAGAGGTCGAAGCCGACGCTGGCGGCGACGAAGGTGTTGAACTCGCGCTGGAGGGCGATGGGGACCTTGACCTTGAGGGGCCGCTCGTCGGGCTGCTTGCCCGAGGCGCGGATGCCGTCGATCAGCGCGACGAGCCGCGTGCGCAGGGGGCTGAAGAGTTCGTCCACCTTCTCGGCGGTCATGCCCGGCTCGAAGTCGGCCATCAGGGCGTTGTAGAGCGCTGACCCGCTGGCGGAGGAGCCGGCGTAGCACATCGCCTTCTGGCGGTTGAGATCGACGACCTTGGCGAGCCACGGCGCGAACATCTTGAAGTCGGACCTGGCCCGCGCGTCCTTCCAGGCGTCCATCGACTGGCTGAAGGTCTTGGCCATCTCGCCCACGAGCCTGGTGGGGAGTTTGGTCGCACGGTCGTAGTCGTAACGGATCTCGCGGAGGTTGGCCTGGGCCTCGGGATCGCCCTTGAGGTTCTCGTCGGACTCGCACGCGGCGAGGAGATCGCCCATCCGGGGGTCGATGTGCTTGTCGTGGGCGATGGAGGACATCACGGCCAACTGGTCGGAGCGGAGGTCGGCGCCCGCGGGGGGCATCATCGTCTCCTGATCCCAGCCGAGCAGCGACCTGACCGAATCGACCACGGCGGCGTCGCGCAGGCCCTCGAGCAGTTCCCGGTAGGGCTTGCACGAGGCGGCGATGTCGGACATCCCGAGGGGCTGGGAAGCGGCAGAGGACGAGGCGGGCGTCATGGCAGTGCTCATATGTCGATAGTAGTGCATAGGGCCGCGCGCGGTTTGGGGGGCCGGCGAGCACCAACCGTCGAGGCCTCGGCTACCATGCCGACCCATGGATTACCTGCTCTCCGCCCAGAACTTCGTCAGCATCATCACGCTGCTCGTGGTCGTCCATGCCATCCTGGGCACCGTCACGGTGCTCATCTACTTCGAGCGCAAGATCTCCGCGTACATCCAGGACCGGCTCGGCCCCAACCGCACCGGGTTTTCCTTCGGCGTGCTGCCCATCAAGTTCGGGTTCTGGGGGCTGGGCCAGTCGCTGGCCGACGGCCTGAAGTTCCTCCTCAAAGAGGACTACGCCCCGAGCCGCGTGGACAAGGCCCTGTTCACGCTGGCGCCCATCGCGATCATCGTGCCCGCGCTCATCGGGTTCGCGGTCATCCCGTGGGGCGGGTACCTGACGGTCCCCGACATCCAGATCGGCGAGTGGCTGCTCGTGAAGGGCGGCACGGCGCAGGTCATCGGCGCCAGCATTAACATCGGGTTCATCTACCTGCTCGCGGTCGCGTCGCTGGGCGTGTACGGCGTGGCGCTGGGCGGGTGGGCCTCGAACAACAAGTACTCGTTCCTCGGCGGGCTCCGCGCGACGGCGGGCATGATCTCCTACGAGATCCCGCTCGGCGCCTCGATCCTCGCCGTCATCCTGCTCTCGGGCACCGTGCGTCCCGATGAGATCGTCCAGCAGCAGGCGGCGGGCGCGTGGTTCGTGTTCAGCCAGCCGCTGGCCGCGATCATCTTCTTCGTGTGCATCCTCGCGGAGGCCAACCGCGCGCCGTTCGACAACGCTGAGGCCGAGCAGGAACTCGTGGGCGGGTACCACACCGAGTACTCGTCGATGCGCTTCGCGCTGTACTTCCTCGCGGAATACGCGCACATGATCACGAGCAGCGCGTTCCTCGCGGTGCTCTTCCTGGGCGGGTATCAGGCCCTCCCGTTCATCAACGATCCGCTGACCAGCCCCGAGGCGTTCGGGCTGATCCCCGCGCTGGTGAAGTTCGCGGTGCTGTTCGGGAAGGTCATCACCATCATCGTGGTGATGATGTTCGTCCGCTGGACGATCCCGCGCGTGCGCTACGACCAGATGCTCAAGATCGCGTGGGGCGGGCTGATCCCCGTCTCCATCGTGATGGTCGTCGCGACCGCCGTGTGGGTCGCCTTCGGGTGGACGGCGATCTGGCAGATGCTGATCCTCAACGCGATCGTGCTCGCGGGGACGATGGCCGTCCTGCCGTTCATGCCCAAGGACAATGTGAACAAGCGCATCCGCCTCGCGGGTTCGCGGTTCAGCCCCCTGCGCGACGAGGATGTGCAGACCTCCCCCACCTCGGCCGCCGCGCTGCGCGAAGGCGCCTGAGACACCCGCATGGCATTCGCGAAACGCGCCCGCCGCTGGCTCGCGCTCGACCTGGGCGACAAGCGCACGGGCGTGGCGGTCGGCGATGAGGAGTCGCGCATCGCGTCGCCGGTGGCGCTCATCGAACACCCGATGGCCGACGGCCCGCGCGGCGAACTGCTCCTGCGCGAGATCGCGAAGCACGCCCGCGACCACGCCGCCGACGGGATCGTCGTGGGATTGCCGCTCAACATGGACGACGCCAGCGAGGGCCCCCAGGCAAAGAAAGTGCGCGTGTTCGGAGAGCGCATCGCCGCGCTGACGGGGCTCGAGGTGCGCTATCAGGACGAGCGGCTCACCAGCGCGCAGGCGGACTGGCAGATGTCGCAATCCGGGCTGACCCACAAGCAGAAGAAGGGCCGGCGCGACGCGCTGGCCGCCGCGGCGATCCTGGAGGAGTTTTTGCGTCAATCAGAGCCGCGTTCGGAAGAACGCGGCGCGGAGTGATTGGGCGCTCGTGCGCCCCGTGCTTGCGCTCGGGGCTCTGACCGGACTCACTCCACGGCGTTCTGGAGCGCGATGAGGGAGTATGCCGTGATCAGCACGGGGTTGTTCTCCATCCAGCGGCTGTGGACGCTCTTGAACGAGCCGTCGGGGTTCTGAAGTTCCGCGAGGCGGTCGACGAGGTCGTTCTGCCAGTCGCGAGTCGCGCCCTCGGTGTACGAGCCCTCGCCCGCGGCGGTCTGGTCGTTCACCACGATCGTCGTCGAGCCGGCGGGGATCAGCGGCGTGATGTGCTCGGGGCCGAACGCGTCAAGCGCACGGGCGAAGGACACGAAGTAGTAGTACAGCCCCTCGTCGCCCATCTGCGGGTTCTCTGCGAGCGTGTAGTTCCGGCGGATCCACTCGTACGCGGACTGCACACGCGGGTCTTCGCGGTTGAGGTTCGCGAACAGGAGCGACTTGAACCCCGAGTAGGTCATGCTGCCGTAGGCGCGCATGCGCGAGACGCGCTCGCCGTCGTCGGTGGATTCCTCGACGAGTTGCGCGACGCCCTCCGGCTTGGTCTCGCCCGAGCCGATGTTGTCTTTGTTGAGACTGGTCGCGTAGATGAACCCGCCCTGCTCGGAGCCGTCGGCGTAGGGCATGTCGTTCACTTCATCGACCATCTGGCATCGCGCGAGGAAGGTGAGCGCGCGCTGGAAGGCGGGGTCGTCGCTCGAGAGGCCCGAGTCGTGGAGCGCCTGGAGCGCGAACGCGGTGTTGGAAAGATCAGGGCGTCCGTGGTTGCCGTAGCCCCACCCGCCGTAGAACGGGTGGTCTTTGGTGATCTCGGTGGGCGCTTCGGGCGTGTCGTCGGTGAGGTTGGCGCCCTCGCTCCACTGGAGACTCTTGAGGAACTCCTGCGCGGGCTGGATGGACGCGGCCGCGTACTCGCGCTGGACGAGCGCGAGGGCGGAGAGGCACAGCGAGGTGTTGTACGAGGGGAGGACCTGGTCGTAGATGCCGCCGTCGGCTTGGCGATAGCGGAGCATGAACTCGACGCCGCGCTGGACGCTCTTGTCGTTGGCGTCGATGGCGGGATCGAGGAGCATCCCGGTGACGACGAGGCCGGTGATGCCGGGGTAGTTCGGGCCCTTGGGGTTCACGGCCCAGCCGCCGGTTGCGGCGTCCTGCTGGGAGCGAAGGTACTCAACCGCGCGGTCGATCATGGCGTCGGCCTTCTCGCGATGCGCGTCGTCGAGCGCGAGCGACGAGGCGGAGACGGCGAGCGCGCAGGAGGCGACGATCGTGCGGGCGCGGAGCATGGGCGGATTCCTTCTTCCGGGCGTGGGCGTGATCCTGACCAGCATACCTGACGCGTGGTTACGCGCGGCGTTCCTGATCGTGAATGATCGCGCAGGCGACCGGGGCCGCGACCTCGATGCGCATCACATGCGGGCCGAAACACGCCACGCGGGCGCCGGCGCTGCGCGCGGCGTCCAGTTCGTCGTCCGTCCACCCGCCCTCAGGTCCGACCAGCAGCCGGATACGCTCGGCGCCGATCGGGGTGTAGGGCTCGCCCGACTGGTCGGCGATGACCAGCGCGCCGGCTCCCCTGCTGTCGATGGCTCGCTTGTACGAGACCATGTCCTCGATGCGCATCGTCCACGCGCGGAGGCACTGCTTGGCGCTCTCGGCGGCGATGCGCGCCATGCGGTCCATCTTGTTCTTGCGCGGCTCGACGACGCTCAATTTGGTTTCGAGGGGCGTCCATGAGTGCGCGCCGGCCTGGCTCAGCGCGTCGATCATGTCGTCGGCGCGCGAACCCTTGGGGGTGGCGGCGAAGACCTCGATCATCGGGCGCTCGGGATCAACGGCGCGGCGCTCGACGACTCGGAGCGAGAGTTCGCGTTTGGCGTCGAGGATCTCGCACTCGGCGACCGTGCCGGCGCCGTTGAAAATGATGACGCGATCGCCCACTGCGGCGCGGCGGACCCGGCGGGCGTGATCGGCCTCGTCGCCCCCGACGATGATCTGCTCGCGTTGCGCGTCGAGGTCCGGGATGAAGAGTCTGTGGGTGCGCGGCATAGAGAAGCGTCCGAAAACGCGTGATTCTGGGGTATCTGTCGGGGTCAGGGGAGAGAACGGCGCCCCGGGCCGCCTTGAGTGTCGCGGGCGGGGGGTCGATGATACCGGTTGCCGAGCGTTCGAACGCCGAGGGGCGAGTGGTGACCAATGGCGGACAAAGCGACCGACAACCGGAACCGGGCCGACGACGCCGTGCGTGAGCTCGGCGAGATCGACTCGCTGGTGAACGATCTCGAGGACGAGATCGAGGGCGCCGCCGAGGACATCGCGCGCGCAGCCGAGTCGGGCCGGCCCGACGAGATGCCGACCGACGAGGCCGACCCGATCGCGGACGCCGCCGAGGAGCTGGACAGCGATCCGGCGGTCAGCGCCCAGAGCGTGGACGACGCGCTGGAGAAGGTTGCGGCGGAGATCCAGGCGGACCTGGACGACGCGGTAGTTGCGGCGCCGGGTCGCGCGACCGGCGATGGGCCGTCGGCGTTCGATGACAACACGGGCGAGGACTCGATCGCCGCGCAGATCGACGAGGAGTTGGCTCGCGCGCTGGACGATCGCGACGAGGATGACGGGGAGCCGGATCAGCCCGCGTCCGAGGGCGCGGTCGGGGACCTGGACGACGACGACGGCGCCCCTGCGGACCCGCAGGCGACTGACGACGCCGTCCACGCGTTGGCCGAGGCGCTGGATCGTTTGCTCGACGACGACGAGGCAGAAGCCGAGCCGACCGACGCCGCCGCCGAGGACGAGCCCGACGACGCAAGCGATGACGACGATGATGCGGAAGCGGAGGCCCCTGCCCCCGCTCCCGGCAAGCCCGCGCCGGCCGCGAAACCCGCGCCGAAAGTTGCGCCGGCGCCCGCGCCGGTTGTTGACACAGAAACGGAACAACCGCGATCGTTCTCACCCAAAACTGTGTTGATTGGCGCGCTGGCGCTCGCCAACAAGCCCTTTGAGAGTCTCCCTCAGCAGGTGCGCGAGACGATCGGGCTGGCTGGGCTGGTTACGATCTTCAACGCGGCGTGCCTGTGGGTCTTCCTGCTGCTCCGCTGACGGCTTGACGCGCGTGTGGCGCGCGGCGAATGTGCCGGTGCGTGCATCACCCAACAATCGAGGAACACGGGGCGTCACCTCGGCCGCGCATGGGCGTGCGGGTGTTCGTGCCGCTCGCGCTTGGCGTGATCGCAGCGTTCGCGCTGGGCGCGGAGCGATCGCCGGCGCCTTGGGCGATCGCGCTGTGCTGCGCCGGGTGCGCGGCGATCGGCGTCGCGTTGCGCGGGCGCGCCGGGTGGTTGATGCTCGCGCTGGCTGCGGCGCTGCTCGGGTTCGCCGTCGCGGGGGCCAGGACCTTCCAATACCCGGACGACAGCGTCGGACGGCTGCTCGGCGATCGGATGACGATCCTGTCGGTCGAGGGCGTGGTGCTCGAGGAGCCCTCGTTCGATCGGCCCTCGCGGGGAGAACTTGCGCGGTTCGTCCGCGATTCGCCGGCCACGCGATTCACCCTGCGCGTGCGCGGGCTGCGCACGGACGAGGGTGTGCGCGGGGCGTCTGGCGATCTGTGGGTGCGCGTGGAGGGCGTGATGACGGATCTCCGCGCGGGAGATTCCATCGCGCTGCGCGGGCAGGGGTTCGGCATCGAACCGCCCATGAACCCGGGCGAGCGAGACTTCCGCCCGCGCGCGCACGAGCGGAACATGGCGGGCCGGCTGCTCGTGCCGACGCCCGAACTTGTGGAGCGACTTGGTCGAGGCTCGCGGCGGATCGCGTGGCAGACCGAACTGCGCGAGCGCGCGTCGTGGTGGATCTCGAGTCTGCCCGTCGGCGACGAAGCGCGTGCGCTCCTGAGCGCGGCGCTGCTCGGCGAGACCGAGGCGGGGTACTCGCGAGTGCAGCGCTCGTTCGCGCGGACGGGCCTTGCGCACCTGCTGGCGATCAGCGGGCTGCACCTCGCGCTGCTCGCGTGGTTCGCGATGGTGCTTGCGCGGCTGGTCTTCCGCGGCTGGCGCGCCGGGTCGGTCGTCGTCGCGCTCGCGGTCGTCGCGTACCTGGCCATTGTTCCCGCGAACCCGCCGATCGTGCGGGCGGCGATCATGACGCTCGGCTTCCTCGCGGCGAGCGCGCTGGGGCGGCGCTACGACCCGCTCAATGTGCTCGCGTGGACGGCGTGCGCGATCGTGCTGGTGAGGCCGACCGATCTGATGAGCGTGGGGTTCCAACTCAGTTTCCTCGCGGTCGCCGGGCTGATCGCGCTGGCGCCGCGTGTTCGCGACGGGCTCTTGCGGATCGTGCGGCCGGGTGATCCGGACCCTGACCGGCGCACGCGAGGCCAGCGGGCGGCGCACGGGGTGTGCGCGGCGCTGGGGACCGCGATCGCCGCGTGGCTGATCACCGCGCCGCTGGTGGCGATGCACATCGGGATCGTGACGCCGTTCGCGGTGGCGGCGTCGGTGGTGTTTGCGCCGCTGTTCGCGGCGTTGCTCGGGGCGGGCTACCTGACGATGACGGTGAGCGCGATCGCGCCGCCGCAGGTCGTGGCGCCGTTCGCGTGGGCGACGGGTCGGCTGGCGGAGTGGATGGTGGCGCTGGTGGGCGTCGCCGATCGTGCGCCGCTGGGGGCTGTGCGCCTGCCGCCCGTGGACTGGTGGTGGGCGGGGCTGGCGACGGCGGCGATGTGGGTCGTTCTGGAGAAGGGCGTTCGTGCGCGTGGCGCGGTCGTCGGGCTGGCGATCGTGGTGGGCGCGGCGGCGTACGACGGATCACGGGCGGGGCGGCTGGATCCGGATGTTGCGCTGCGCATCGACACGCTTTCGGTCGGCGACGGCGCGTGCCACGCGCTGCGCGCCGGCGTTGATGTGGTCCTGTGGGATTGCGGCTCGACCTGGGCGGGCGTCGGCGAGCGGGACATCCCCGACGCGCTGCGCGCGCTGGGGATCTGGCGCGTGCGCACGCTGATCGTCAGCCACCCGAACATGGATCACTACTCGGGCGTGCTCGACGCGGCGCACCGGATCGGTCTGCGCGAGGTGCTGACGACGCGCGCGTTCCTGGACGAGGCGGAGCGCGACCCGCTTGGGCCGGTCGCGTACACGGTCGGCGCGCTGCGCGCGCGGGGGGTTGGCGTGCGCGCGATCGGGGCCGGTGATGCCGTTCCGCTTGGCTCGACGAGTCTGCGGTTCCTGTGGCCCGCGGCGGGTTTCGCGAGCGAGCGGGCGAACGACGAGTCGCTGGTGGCGCGGGTCGAAGTGGACACCGACGCGGGCGCGCGATCGCTGTTGATGCTCGGGGACATCGAGCCGGCGGGGATGGAGGCGATGCTCGTCCATTCGGGCGCGCTGCGCGCTGACATCGTGGAGGCGCCCCACCACGGGAGCGCGCGCCCGGGGGCGATCGCATTCGTGAAAGCGCTCGAACCGAGCGTGGTTGTGCAATCAACCGGCCCTCAGCGCCTGGGCGATGAGCGATGGGACGGCGTGAAGGCGCGGGCGGCGTGGTGGACGACGGCGGCGGACGGGTCGGTCCACGCGGAGGTCCGGCGCGACGGGATGATCGTCAGCGGGCGGTCGGCGCCGGGTCGTCAGACGCCGGAGCGGGCGACGATTCGACCACTTCCACGGTCGCCGGACCCTGGGGATCGGGAGTGATGAGCAGTTCGCCCTCGGTCGAGAAGTTCACGCTCGGGCGGCGGACGCCCGTGTCGAAGAAGACCTCGGCGAGCGCGCCGGGGGCGATGTACTGCAGCGTGCCCCAGAGCCGGTACTGGCGCACGCGGGGCTGATCGGCCGCGGTCGGCTCGTGCCCGATGGGCAGTTTGTCCCAGGTGGTCGCCACGGGCAGGATGAATCGCTGGGAGCCGTAGCGGCGGAGGGTTGATTCTGCCATGCGCTCGCCGCGGAAGACGCGCTCTCCGTCGATGGAGAACGAGTATTTGACGAGCTGGAGGGGGATCTCCGCCTCGTTGGCGTTGGCGCCCTCGATGACGAAGTCGACGGCGATGCCCTCGGCGGTCTGTTCGTGGACGCGGGCCTCGACGACCTTGAGGGTGGGCGCGACGAACTGCTTGCACCCGGTGGTGGCCGAGACGAGGGCGAGGAGGAGCGCAATCTTTGCCGGTGCTGCACGCATCGCGGGTGAGGATAGCCGAAGGTCGTCGTCCGGGCGTGTTTCAAAAAAGAACACGGGACTCAGCCAGTAAAGGCCGAGTCCCGCGGGTCAAGGAACGGCGGTGAGCCGTGGTGGTGTTCTGGGAACCGGCGACGGTGGACCTAGCGGTCGTCCACCGCCGCCGGAAAACCCTCTCTCCCCCCGTCAAACGCGGTCGGTGCGACTCTCCCTTTCGCTCCGCCGCGTGTTGTCTGAACTCTGACTGTGCCTGCTGTCCTGGATCGTTCTTCGTGTGATGCCGGGTACTTTCGCTCCTCATCGGGAGCGGACGGTGAATCCGTGATGAAATGCGATTTATTCTGCGCTGCGTTCGATGCCCGAGAGGCGGCGGCAGAGGTCTGCGCAGCGCCGGCAGGACTCTGCGCAGTGCTGGCAGTGGTCGTGCTCCATCGAGCCGCAAATATTCACACATCGCTCGCACATGTGTGCACAGTGGGCGCAGGCCATCTGCACGGGGTCGTTCTTGCGCGGGAGCGTCCTCATGCACAGTTCGCAGGCGTCGGCGCAGTCGAGGCAGGCCAGAACGCACTCGCGTGACGAGCCGGCCATGGCGGCGACGCACTTCTCGCAATCGATCAGGCATTCCGCGCAGGCGCGGACGCATTCGTCGATGGTCGGGTTGCTGGTGAGGGTGGTCACGGGGTTGTCCCTTCTCTTCGATCTGTTCGGGGAGGCGCGTGCCTCGCGGCGGGCGGGTCTCCCTGTCTGTCACGAGCATCATCGGATTCCCGTATTGCGACGCGGTGAATCCGGCATGAAGGGGAGATCATTTTGCGGGGCGTACGATCCGGGCATGTTCGGATCACACCTCTCGATCGCCGGCTCGATGCGCAACGCTCTCACGGAGGCGGAGACGCTCGGGCTCGACACCGTGCAGGTATTTACGAAGAACCAGCGGCAGTGGAAGGTCACGCCCCTCGCGGACGAGGCGCGCGACGAATGGCTCGCGGGGCTTGCGAAGATGGGCTGGTCCGCACGCACGGTGGCGCACAACTCGTACCTGGTGAATCTGGCGAGCCCGCACGACGAGGCGTGGGAGAAGTCCATCGCGCTCCAGCGCGAGGAGATCGAGCGGTGCGAGGCGCTGTCGATCCCGCTGCTTGTCTCGCATCCGGGCGCGCACCTGAGCAGCGGCGAAGACGCGGGGCTCCAGCGCATCGCCGACGCGTACCTGCGCCTGTTCAAGGACACGCCCGGGTACACGAATGTCGTGTGCGTCGAGAACACGGTCGGGAGCGGCACGAACCTCGGCGGGCCGTTCGAGCACCTGGCGAGCGTCCGTGCGCGGGTGATCGAGGGCGCGTCGCGCGCGAAGGTCGATCCCGACGAGGCCGCGCGACGCATCGGGTTCTGTTTCGACACCTGCCACGCGCACGCGTTCGGTCATCCGATGACCACCGAGAAGGGCGCACGGGCGACGCTCGACAGTTTCGACGCGATCTGCGGCGAGGGGACGCTGCGCGTCATCCATGCCAACGACAGCAAGGCGCCCGCGGGGAGCCGGCGCGATCTGCACGAGCACATCGGGCGGGGGACGATCGGGCTGGACGGGTTCCGTGCGGTGGTGAACCGGCCATCGCTCGCGGAGGTCCCGAAGATCATGGAGACCCCGAAGGGCGAGGCGCCCGAGTCCGAGGGCGGCGGTCCTTGGGATCTGATCAACCTTGCGGCCCTCAAGGGCCTCCTCACCGGCGCGACTTCCCCCGACTCGCCGCCGAAGCCAAAGGTTGCGCGAACGGCGGCCATCCGGCCGACGAAGAAGACGGCAGCAGCCCGCCGAAAGCGGTGATACCCTCGTGTTCTCCCGGAGTTCTTCCGGATGACCGCTCCCCGGGCGTCTACTGACAGGATATGGAAACGCGCATGAGCACCCCCGCGGCAACGCGATCGACACCGTCATCCCCGGCCCGCCTCCGCGCCGCCCTGCTCGTGGCCGCCGCGGGCGCATCGCTCCTGCCCGGCTGCGGCTACTACGGCGAGAAGCTCGGGTGGACCGACAAGCCCAAGCCCGCCAACCAGGCCACGGTGAATCAGGGGATGGCGAACGAGCGGCTTCAGGCCGCCACGGCGTATCAGGAAGCGGGCGACACCGCCGCCGCCCTCGCCGAACTGGCGCGCGCCATTCAGGACAACCCCCGCCTCACCGGCGCCTACCTCTCGATGGGCGAGATCCATCGCGAGACGGGCAACTACGAGGCGATGGAGATCTCCTACGCCCAGGCCCAGCGCATCGAGCCCAACAACTTCGACGCGGTGTACGGCCACGGGCTCGCGCTCCAACTCCTCAACCGGCTTTCCGAGGCCATCCGCGAGTACCTCCGCGCGTTGCAGATCAAGCCCAACGATCGCGACGCGAATCTGAACCTCGCGACGGCGTATCTCCAACTCGGCGAGCCCAAGCAGGCCCTGCCGTACGCGAAGCGCGCGGTGGAAGTGGACATCGAGAACGGCCCGGGCCGCGTGAACCTCGGCGCGGTGTACGCCGCGATGGGGAGCCATCGCGAGGCGGTGCTGGAGTTTGAGGCCGCGGCCAACCGGATGGACCTGACTCCCGAGTTGCTGCTGAACATGGCCGACTCGCTGGGCAAGATCGGCCGCTTCCGCGAGATGGCCAACACGCTGGACCGTCTTGTGGCCGAGCGTCCCTCGGCGGCGGCGTGGGAGCGGCTCGGGTACGCCCGTTTCAAACTCGCCGAGTACGACGCGTCGATCGCGGCGTTTCGCGAGTCGGTGGCGCTCGACCCGAGGTACTACCCCGCGCTCAACGGCGAGGGCGTGACGCTGCTCAACCAGTGGCTGCTCGGCAACCGCGCTGACGAACGGCTCCGCCGCGAGGGCCTGACCGCCCTGCGCAAGAGCGTGCAGATCAACCCGAGCCAGCCCCGGATCATCGAACTGCTCACGCGCTATAACTGAGTTCATCCCTCAGTTGGAGCGCGACCCTTGGCCAATACGACTCCGGACAATTCCCTGCTCGAGTTCTTCCCGACCCCCGAGCAGGCGGGCGACACGCCGTTCGTGATCGAGCACATCGCCGAGGAGTTCACCTCGCTGTGCCCGAAGACGGGCCACCCGGACTTCGGCGAGATCATCGTGCGCTTCTGCCCGGCGCCCGCGAAGAACGGCGGGGTGTGCGTGGAACTCAAGTCGCTGAAGTTGTACCTCCAGTCGTTCCGCAACGCGGGGATCTTCTACGAGGCGGTGACGAACTCGATCCGCAACGACCTGGCCGAGAGCATGAGCCCGGAATGGCTGCAGATCGTCGCGGTGTGGCGCGGGCGGGGCGGCATCAAGTCGATCATCCGCGCGGAGTTCGGCGAGGTCCCCGCGGAGTACGCGGGCGTGGTCTACTCGGCGTGAGCGCGAGAAACATTGAGGAACTGATCGTCGCGACGGGCAACCCCCACAAGGTGGAGGAGATCGCGCAGATGCTGAGCGCGATCGGCGTGCGTGTGCGCTCGCTCAAGGATGCGCCGGGCGGCGCGGCGATCGAGGAGCCCGTCGAGGACGGCGCGACCTTCGAGGCCAACGCGCGGCTCAAGGCGCTGTATTACGCGGAAGCCCTCGGCCTGCGCGAGGGTCAGGCGTGCCTGGCGGACGACTCGGGTTTGGAAGTCGATGCGCTGGGCGGCGCGCCGGGCGTGTATTCCGCGCGGTACGCGGGCGTGGGGAGCACGCGCGAAGAGCGCGACGGGGCCAACAACGCGAAACTGCTCGAGGCGCTGCGCGGCGTTCCGAAAGAAGAACGAACTGCGCGGTTCGTCTGCGCCGTGTGCGTGGCGGACGCGAGTGGCGTGGTGTTCGAAGCGCGGGGCGAGTTCGCGGGGGTGATCGGCGCCTCGCCGCGGGGCAGCAACGGGTTCGGGTACGACCCCCTGCTCGTGCTCGACGACGGGCGGACGAGCGCGGAACTCTCGCCCAGCGAGAAGAACGCGCGGAGCCATCGGGGTGATGCGGTGCGCCAGGTCGCGGCGTGGCTGAAGTCGGTTGAATGATTCACGGCGTGCGAAGCGGGGTGCGGTCGACCGAACCGTCGAGTTTGAGCCGGTTCTTGCCGCTCTCGCCCGGTCGTGGTCGATGGAAGTCGTCGCCGTCGTGGAGGAGCGCCCACGGTTCGGGGTTGCGCTCGACCATGATGGTGGTCTCGGCCTGGCCCATGATGCCCATCATCTGCCAGAGACTGTACCAGTACGACACGCCGTGGCGCTCGGCGAGCGTTCGATCGGAGGGGCAGACGAAGGGCGGCCAGGTCTCGACGGTCTGGGCTGAGGCGTCGGCGCGAGGGAGCGGGACATCGAGGTACTGCGCGAGTTGGTCCCACGGGCGGGTCCACCCGCGCGGGAACGAGGCGTTGATGTCCGCGTAGGGCAACTGGCCGCGGTTGTCGTTGCGGAACGAGAGGAACGCGGGGCCGAACCCCTTGAGCTGCGCGAGGCAGCGCGTGTCGCGCGTCTTGGCGATCGCGCCGGTGAGCGTGGGGATGGCGATGCCGATGAGCAGCGCGATCACGCCGAGGACGACGAGGAGTTCGATCAGCGTGAAGGCGCGGCGGTCGCTCACGGGCAGGTGTTGCACTTGGTGATCGTGCCGTCGGGTTCGATGCCGTGGTAGACGCGGTCGTATTGCTGCAATCCGCGATCGACAGCGGCACGAACATCGGCGCTGGGATCGCCCAGGCGCAGGGCCTCGACCTGTAGGCGGATGGCTTCGCTTTCGATTGATTTGGTGTATATCAGCGCGGACGCGCTTTCCAAACGCTGGTCTTGGTCGGGCGAGCGGAGGCCGGTGATCCAGGCGCTCTTGGCGAACTCTGTGAGGTTGCTCGGTGTTTCAAGGCCGAGCCGCAGCCGCTCCTTGACGACTGTCCACGCGGTGTTTCTTCGGTGGGTCGCCGCAAGCCATTCGATGAGTTCGGATGCGCCGGGGTTGGCCAGCCACGCGTCGACTTCGGCGCGAGTCGCATTGGGAGGCGGCAGTTGCAGGCCATGCGCGGGCGATGCTTCGTCGAGATTGCCGGGATTATCGAGCCGCAACGCTTCGAGGATGACTTCTTCGTCTCGGGTGCTCCATTGCGTTCGACGGGACACTTCGTCGAGATCGGACATGACTCGCGCGTCTTCAGGGTTCATCCAACTGGGAGCGACAAACGGCGGCAGATCGCGGAATGTCCGCATCGCGGGATCATCCACCACGGCGGGCTTCGCGATGAGCAGCGCGCCTGCGGCGCCCGCGCACATCGCGACGACTCCCACGCCGATCCAGCGCACGATGCCCCGTGTCATGGGCAGTCTCCGATGAGGAGTTGCCACCAACTGCATGGGGGCGGGCTGCAGGGCCACTGATTCGGCGATTGAGCGCAGTAGGAAGAGCAGTTTCCGTATTCAGCGGCGGGGTAACTGCCGCCCATCGCGTTGTTCCAGCAGCATGCGTTGCAACAGAGAATGTCATCGCACCCCGACGCGCAGCCACAGTTTGCGCCACCGAACATCCAGCCGGTTGTTCCCTTGCTTGCTCCCGAATTCGCGAGCGCGGTGCGTGTGAAAGCTCCGGATGCAACGCCGAGGCATACCGCGACGCCGAGCATCAGCAAGCGAGGTCGACGAATGGGCTTGACACTTCGGACCATGACATTTCTCCTTGTTCTGCAATTGAATGACAGAAGAACAAATTGTCATGCCTCTTTCAATATCAGAGAGGGAGAGAGAGAGAGCAAGTGTCATTCCAGAGAATGACCGAAAACCCCCAAAACTCCACAGAAATGTGTCAAATCCTGCGAATGGGCTACGAACGCGCGAGCCGGGCCGCGAGGTCCTCGAAGGCGAACTTCATGTTCACATTGGCGTCGATGTTGCGCTCGGCGTCGCCGATGGTGTCGATCGTGGAGAGCGCGCGTTCGGCGTGCGCGTGGGATTTCGCGTCGCGCAGGCGTTCCTGGGCGCGGTGGGCGAGCAGCGCGAACATCTGGCGGGCGCCGTCCTTGTTCGCGGCGTCCTTGCTCGCGTTCTGGTTCGCGTCGACCCACGCCTGCGCGTAGCCATCGACGAGGTCGGCCATGGCCTTGCCCAGTTCGACGGTGAACGAGCCCTTGTCGGCGTCGGCGAGCATGGGCGAGAGCGTGCGCCACCAGCCGAAGAGGCCCATGGTGTGCGCGAGTTGGAAGCGGCCCGGGGCGCCGTCGGCGAAGCGGACGAGCCAGTCGCGCTGCTCCTGGCCGATGGCGGCGCGCTCGGGGTCGAGTTTGATCCACTCGCGCATCGACTGCTCGTCGAGCGGGCCGAAGGCGACGCGCTGGCACCGGCTGCGGATGGTCGGGAGCAGGCGGTTCTCGCGGCTGGTGACGAGGATGATGACCGTTCCGGGCGCGGGTTCTTCGAGGGTTTTGAGGACGGAGTTCTGGGTGCCCTCGTCGAGGAGTTCGGCCTCGTCGACGATGAAGACCTTGCCCGCGCGGGCGCCGCCGGGCACGCGCGCGGTGAGCGCGGCGGGGCGCACGAGGTGCTCCTCGACGACCTGACGGGGGATCGTGATGAGTTTGCGCGCGCGGACGGCGGCGTCGTCGCTGAAGAGCGCGAGTTCCTTGGTGACGATGTGCAGGTCCGGGTGGACGCCCGACGCGATGAGTCGCTGGGTCTCGCTCCCGGGATCGGGCTCGAGCCGGCCCGTGAGGTCGGCCTCGACGGTCGGGTCGAGGAGCGTCGCGGCGAACGCCTGCGCGGCGGTCATCTTGCCCACGCCCGACGGGCCGTGGAACACCCACGCGTGGTGGACGCGTCCGGCGCCGAGCGAGGAGCGCAGGGCGGCGATGGCGCGGTCCTGGCCCAGGATGTCGGAGAGCGAGGGCATGGAGAGAGGATATCAGGGAGTGGGCGCGACGGTCTGTGGCGTAGCGGTGACTCTCACGGTTCGCGATTCGAAGATGTCGCCGCCGAGGTGGACCTTGGTGAAATACGGGAATCCCGATTCCACGCGCCAATTCGCGAAGAGTTCGACGCGATACTTGCCCTCGGTTGTCGGCGCGGTGAGCGCTGCGTTGAGGACAGGATCGTCAGGAGGCAGGGAGTAACGCACGCCCGCTGTGCCGCCGAGCATCGCGCGATTGACATTTGTTCGCACGGGTCGGCGATTGGACAAATCCGTGCGCCGGTCGTTGACCACGAGCCGTTCGAGGAGAAAGACCATACTGGCGTCACTCACCCCGCCGCGCGTCGTGGTGAGCGGGCCGGGCGCCGGCCCGCGGTACATCGCGATGATCTCGATGGGGATGCGTGCGCCGGGCTCGACACGTGTCGGAATATTGATCTCGAAACTCCAGAGGCGCTGCTCGGCGAGTTCGGCGACTTCGGGGCTGAGCAGTTTCGCGTCGATGAGCGTGTAGAGCGCTTCGGCGAGCGGGCTCAGCGCGAAGAAGGGTTCGTTCTGGACCTCCATCAATCGTTCGGCGAGTTCGTCCGCCTCGGCGCCGGTGAACTCGCCTTCGTGCACTCGGCGGAGCAGTTCACGGCCCGGTCCGTATTGATTGTCCGTGGTGGCGATGCGCAGGAGAATCGATGTCGGCATATTGCGGAGCACGAGCGGCGATGGCGCGCGCAGCATGTTGGTCCCGATGAGCAGCGGCGCCCCGATCACGAGGAGCGCGAGACCCAGGTAGACGCGTCGCATGCGGAACTTGCGGTACGACCAGCGGGCTTCGACGGGCGAGGCGGTCATGCGTCCGCACTCGGGGCAGACGATGGGGTAGCCGTACTCGACGCCTTGGTGTTGCTCGGCGCGGCGTTCGATGGATGCGGCCAGCGGGTAGAAGCAGCGCGGGTTCGGGCAGCGCGGGCCCTTCGTTTGGACGATGCGCCCCTTGAACCCGAGGAAGATCGCGAGGAGCCCTGCGAGGATCAGGATGAGGGAGAGCGGGATCATGGGTGGTTAGTCGGGGAGTTTCGGGTCGGGTGGCGGGTCGAAGCAATGCCAGATGACGGAGACTTCGAGCGGGACGGTGATGGGATCGCCGGCCCAGGCCTTGCGGCGTTCGGCGGTGCGCAGCGCGCGTTCGGGGCGCGGGGTGATCGTGTACGACCACCCGTCGGGGTTCTCGAGAGCGAGGCGGCCCACGAGTTGACGCAAGTCGGGATCGGCGATCCAGCCGTAGACGAGTTGCGTGGTGTTGGCGCCCATCTCGATGGGCCTGAGGGGAAGCACCCAGTCGCCGAAGCGGAGTTCCTGATCGGCGAAGATGGCGGGCGGGTCGCTGAGTTGCTGATCGAAGTTGGGCGTGCCGGGGTCGACGCGGCCGCTGATCTCGCCGAGGGGCTGATAGGTGGCTTCGACGGACGCGCGGGAGACCTGATCGCGCACCCATGCGTCGACGACGGGATCGCGCACTTCCGTCACGGCGATGGTTTCGGGCTCGACAATGCGGGTCGCGCCGCGCAGGGTGAGCGCGCCGCCGACGGTGATGCCGCGCGTCTTGAGCCATGTGTCGCGGTTGGCGAAGCGTCCCGTTTTGGGGTCGTAGTGCGCGCCGCGCTGATAGCCGCCCGGCCAGTCCCAGCGGAGGGTGAGTTCGACTACGACGGTTTCACCGACGGCGCGTTCGGGGGCGCGGACATATTCCCAGACATCGCTGGTGCTGTGCCAGGTGAAGTCCGGATCGTCGAGCGAGGTGATCTCGAAACGGGTCTTGCCGAGGCGCAGGTGTTCGGGGTCGGGAGAGAACGAGCGATCGCCGATGCGTATGCGCTCGACGATCATGCCGGACTCGAATCCCAGATTGAATCCGCCCGGTCGTGGTGGGCCGCGGCCGTCCCACGGGCTTTTCTCGGGGATGGGCCCGCCCCTGAATCCGACGCGGCCGTCGGCGCGGACGATGAACGGGAGCGGTTCGCCTGCGCCGACGGTTTCGGGGAGGACGAGTTCGAAGAGGTAGTACTGATCCCAGAAGCGCTGCGCTTGCGCGGCGGTGACGAGGTTCTGGAGGGCGAGTTCGACGACCACATCGGCCGCGTGGTAGATCTCGACGCGCGGGTCGGCCTGCCAGTCGAGGATCTGATCGACGATGGCGGGTGCGCGCTGGGCGTCGATCTTGGTCGCTTCGGCGCGGTCGAGGAGTTCTTTCTGGTGGATGAAGCGGTTGGCGGTGGTGTCGCGCTGGGCGCGGTTCATGAGGAGCCAGAGCGGCATAGTGGACAGCGCGTTGGCGCTCTGCCAGCGGGCGTAGCCCTCGAAGGCGAGATAGCCCGACGACGGGAGGAGGAGCGCGAGCCCGAGCGCGACGACGGGTTTGATCTTCCTGCGTGTTCCGTTTCGAAGGGAGCGTTCGTTGGTGATGACGCGGCCGCACTCGGGGCAGGTGAGGGGGAAGGGCTCTTCGCTCTGCGCGCGGTTGGCGCTGATGACGCTTCCGAGTGCATACTTGCATCTGCGCGCGGGGCAGCGCGGCTCGCGGTCGATGCGCCTGCCGCGCATGCCGAGGAAGAGCGCGAACGCGCCGAGGGCGAGTGCGGTGAGGGCGATTTGGAGTATGTGCGACATGGGCACTTTGGTTTAAACCGGCGTCAAGTCGGGAGAGCCGTCACGGCGGCGTTACTCCACGATGATTGAAAGCGGGACGACGATCGGCTCGCCGCCGAGCGGTGACGGGCGATCGACCTTTCTCGCCGCGCGTTCCGGAAGGGGGTTGAACACGAGTTCCCACCCGGTCGGATCTTCGATCGCGAGCGCGGCGATTTCGGCGGCGACTTCCGGCTTGATGCCCGACGGCGGCAGGTGTCCACCGACGAATGTGTCGTTCCAGTACGCGGTGAAGGCGCGGTCGCCCTTGCGGATAACAAGGTCGCCGTAGAGGGGTGTGTCGGATGTTGGCCGTCCGGCGTTCCACCCGATCGGGAAGTTCACGAACGATCCTTGTCCGGGCGCGTGCTGCGCGCGGACCGAGAGTGTGGCTGCGCTCATCTGCGCTTCGAGCCATCGGCGGTCAGTCGGATCGTCGGACGGTTCGATAGGAGGCAACTCGCTGACGACTTGTGTGGTGGTTGACAGTCTGACCGTTCCTGAAGTCGGCAGACCGGCATCGGTGAGCGACTCTTCGAGGGTCTTGCTGACGGTTGCGGAGAGTTGTCGCGGCTGCCGCACGAGTTGGGACACGCGCCATCGAAGAGTGAGATCGATGGGGATCGGACTGCCGGTTTGGTCGGGCGTGCGCAGTTTCTCCCACGCGGGCATGGGCGTTCGCCAGATCAGGTCGAAGTTGCCAAGGATCGGCACGGGGCGGTCGAGTTCGCCCCAGAGCCGCTGCTCGTTTGTGTCCAGCGCGACGGGCTCGCCGTTGATACGGAGTTCGTCGACGAAGTATTCGAGGCGGCTGACGAACTGCATACCTGCGCCATTGGTGTGTATGTCACGGGCAAGCGGCGCGTTGTGGTCGCGCCCGCCTCGAAAGTAGGTGCGAACCTCGATCGGGAGTGGCTGGCCCGCTTCGACGCGATCGGGTACGAGGAGTTCGTAGATATGGATCTGTCGCCAGAACCGTTCGATCTCGGAGGGCGTCACAAGCCCCTGTTCGGCGAGTGCGCTCAACGCGTTGGCGAGCAGGATCATGTCTATGTCGGTGTCGGTCTGCCAGCGCAGGATGCGGTTGACAACGGCGTTGGCTTGGCCTGATGTCAGCGATCCTGCTTCGGCGCGGCGGACGATCTCGGCCTGATGGATATGCCGGTTCGCAGCGGTGTCGCTCCTAGCCTGGTGGAGAAGGAGCCAGAGCGGCATGGTGGCGACCGCCTGTGAGTTCTTCCAGACGGCATGCGCTTCCACGCCGACCATCGACAGCCCGGCGAGGACCATCACTACTGCGAGCGCAATAGCGGGCTTGACTTTCTGGCGCGTTCCGATGCGCAGGGATCGTTCGTTGGTGATGACGCGGCCGCACTCGGGGCAGGTGAGCGGGAAGGGGTCGTCGTTGTGTTCGCGCTTCGCGCTGATGACGCTGCCGAGGGCGTACTTGCACTTGCGCGCGGGGCAGCGCGGCTCGCGGTCTATGCGTCTGCCGCGCATGCCGAGGAGGAGCGCGAGCGCGCCGAGGGCGAGTGCGGTGAGGGCGATCCAGAGCGAGGTGTTCACGGCGTCGCCCACCGCGGGAGAGGGTTCCCCTCGGGGACGAACAGCATCGGCGCCGCCGGGTTGCCCCAGCAACGGATGTCGAGTTCGACGGCGATGGGCGTGCGGATCGGAGCCCCTGCCCAGGCGTGCGGGCGCTCGGCGGTCCGGAGGGATTCCTCGGGGCGCGCGATGATCTCCAACTCCCACCCCGTGGGATTATCCACGGCGTACATGCCCATCATGTCGTCGAGCGCCGGTCCAAACGCGCCGCCGCCGATGCGGCCGTCGACGGCGTGATCGGACAGCACGCCGACGGGTCGGCTCCATCCGTTGTGGTGGATGATGGCTCGGCCGAAGACGGTGGGCGGATCGGCGGGGAGGTTGTTCCGGTCGCCCCAATCGCCGGAGAGGTAGATGAAATAGTCGCCCTGCGGTTGCCGCCCGACCCTGAGCACGCTCTTCGCGAGTCGGTCGCGCAGCCAGTCGTTGACTTCGGCGCGGTCAACGAGCGTCGGCGTGATAGATCCCTCGGGCGCGATGCGTGTTGAGGATCGGACCGTTGCGCTTCCTTTGGTCGGCACGCCGCGGTGCGCGAGCCACTGGCCGACGGTGACCCACTTGCCGCCTTGTTCAGTGTCGGGCTGGAGCCCGTTCTGCCCGCTGTCGGTGAAGTCCCAGGTGAGGTCGGCTTCGATGTCGACGCGCGAACCGGGGGCGAGGTCGGGCGCGACGAGGATGTCCCACGGGCCGCGCGTTGTCCACCAGCCCAGTGTGCGTGTGACGCCTTCCTCGGCGGTGTGTGAGAGTGCGCGGAGCGTGCGGAAGTCATCGGGCAGGGGGATCGTTTCGCCGTTGATGCGCAGGCGCTCGACACGGACCTCGGTCTGGTGGCTCATGCTGAACCCGCGTGCGCGGTGCTGATCCCAGGGGTGTTCCCAGATCAGCGGCATGCCGGAGTTGAAGCCGCCGCGATAGTGCGCGAGGAACGAGAGCGGGAGCGGCGCGCCGGGTTCGACGGAGTCGGGCGCGCGCAGATCGAACAACCACATGTTGGCCCACGCGCGGTTCTGTTGCTCCTCGGTGAGGAGGCCCTGCTGCGCGAGATCGGAGAGGGCGTTACCCGCCCAGCGGTATTCGACATCCGGGTCGGCCTGCCATTCCATGAGGCGTTCGATGATCGCGGGGGCTTGCTTTGCGGAGATCTTGCTGGCGAGGGCGCGGTCGAAGAGTTCGCGCTGATGAACGAAGCCGCTGGCATCGGTGTCTCGCTCCGCGTTGCGCATGAGCAGCCACATGGGCAGGGTGTTGACGGCTCTCGTGCTTTGCCACGCGGCGTAGCCCTCGAATCCCACAACTCCGATGAACACCAGGAGCATGGCCGCGCCCAGCGCAATAGCGGGCTTGACCTTCTGGCGCGTTCCGATGCGCAGGGATCGTTCGTGGGTGATGACGCGGCCGCACTCGGGGCAGGTGAGGGGGAAGGGATCGTCGTTCTGCGCGCGTCTGGCGTTGATGACGCTTCCGAGTGCATACTTGCATCTGCGCGCGGGGCAGCGCGGCTCGCGGTCGATGCGCCTGCCGCGCATGCCGAGCAGGAGGGCGAGCGCGCCGAGGGCGAGTGAGGTGAGGGCGATCCAGAGCGAGGTGTTCCCCATCGTGTTCCCTCCGTACGGCGATCGTTCGCGGGATCGCCGTACACCCCTGGATAGACGACGCAAGATGATGGAAGGTTCATCGCGGTCTCATCGGGGGGCCATGCGTGGGGAGGAATGTAACAGAGGTTCGCCGCGCGGCGGCCATCTGTTCACTAGACACACTTTTGTGCGAGGGCCGACCCATGCCTATGAAGATTGATTCGTTGAAGAAGTTGTACATCCACAGCCTGAAGGACATGTACCACGCGGAGCATCAGATCATCGAGGCGTTGCCGAAGATGGAGAAGGCGGCGGCGTCGAGCGACCTGAAGGCGGGGTTCCGCGAGCACCTGAAGCAGACCAAGACGCAGGTCGAGCGGCTGGAGCGGATATTCGAGGGTCTGGGGATGAGCCCGGCCGGGGTGAAGTGCGAGGCCATCGAGGGCCTGCTGGCCGAGGGCGAGGAGGCGATCAAGGACATCGCGGAGCCCGAGGTGCGCGACGCCGGACTGATCGCCGCGGCCCAGAAGGTCGAGCACTACGAGATGGCGTCGTACGGCACGGCCCGGGCGTATGCGCGGCTGCTCGGGTTCGAGGAGGCCGTCGAACTGCTGACCGACTCGCTCGAGGAGGAGGCGGACACGGACGACAAGCTGACGGAGCTCGCGCTGAGCGGGATCAACGAGGCCGCGGTCGACTGAAATTAGGTAGACAGGTCTGTCTATTCCGAGACACCACAGGCGCGACCGGCATGGGCATGTCCCGGCCGGTCGTGCCGATTCTTGAGGGTCCGGGAAGGTCCCTTGAAGTTATCCTGGGGAATTTGGGGGCAGGCGGCCGGCGCGATTCTTATCGGACGGAATCGGCTTGCCCAGATTCACGAACGGGCTTGTTGGCCCGTGCGCGGGGGCGCCGGACGCGATGTGGATTCCCCGTGGGCATCGCCCGGATGGGTGTCCGTCAGCCGGTGATGTCGAGGGATCGGCCGGTCTGGACGGCGACGGCAGCGGCGTTCTTGTCGGCCGGGCGGCCGTACATGGTGTACGCGCCGGGCGCGGTCAGCGAGGAGGTGTCGCCGTCGAAATCGACGCGGCCGGGCACTCTGGCGGCGACGAGTCGCTCGACCCCCCCACTTCCGTTCGGGCCTGCGGGGCGTGATGCGGGCTGCGCAGCGCGGATCGACGCGATGCTGCTCGAGTCCTCGACGCGTGCGGCGCGTGCTTCGATGGCATGCGCGGCGGGTCGCGCCTGAGGCGCCACGCCGTAGGCACGGGCGAGCAGATTGCTGTTGGTTCCGGCGATTCTCACGGCGATAAGGGTATCGGCCCGTGGGATGGAATGCGGCGAGCGGAACGCCAGGTCTCGGGCGGGTGTGGAATTCGTGCGAGGATCGCCGCGACCCCATAAAAGCCCCGGAACTGCCCAGCTTTACCGGATAACCCCCGGGGGACGGTCGGGCGCGGAAACCGCGCGATCGACGCTAATTCTCGGTCGTTCAGGTGGTTGCGCCTCGAACGGTCGTGCTGGCTGGGCGGGCGCTCTTGGCGCTCTGCGGAAGATTTCTCTGGCTCTGACCCCGGGTCTCAGGTAGATTGTCCTGCTTGCTTGAGGGATTCGTCCCGGCGGAGCGGTCCGAGAAACCGTCACCCACCCGGAGCGAACGCACAGGCCCTCAGCGTTTGGTGGAGTCAGCGTCCCCGGCCGACAGGTCGCGGACGGCACACGAGAACAGAAGAGAGAATTCAGATGATCCAGCGCACCCTCGGCATCGTCATCGCCTCAGGATTCGCCGCGACCACCGCAGCGTTCGGCGCCCCCGCGTTCATGGGCGGCGGCAACGGTTTGATCCAGGCCGGCGCGCAGTCCGAGAACTTCAATGTCACCGTCCCGAGCAATGTCAATGTCGTCGTGAACGACCCGACGCAGAGCTCGACCGCCAGCGTCATCGGCTTTGGCTCGACCGTCGGCAACACGCTGTCGCTCGATGTCGATTTCGCCGGCGAGGGCGTCACGGGCGCCACCAGCATGGCGTTCTCCACCGAGTTCGTCCTCGACGACCCCGCCATGTTCCACATCAACGGGACCCTCGACGGGCTCTCGGGCTACGAACTCATCCTGCGCCCCACCGACCAGTCCTTCCAGATCCGCGAGTACCTCGACTTCGACGAGTTCGGGTTCTTCGGCACCCTGACCGACGACAACTTCGATCCGGTCTCCGAATTCAATGTGCTCGGCCAGCTCGCCGTCGGAACCTACGAGCTCATCGTGAACATGCGCACCGAATCGCTCGAAAGCCAGCCTTTCGACGGCAACGGCGGGTTCACCGTGACCCTCACCACCATCCCCGCTCCCGCGGCCGCGCTGGCGTTCGCCGCCCCGGGCCTCATGCTGGCCCGCCGCCGCCGCGCCTGAGTCTCGATCGCATCTCTCCGCAGACGACCTCGTCGCGGGCGAGCCCCGTATCCTCTGGGAGCCACTCCAAGAGGAAGGGACCCGCCCGCGATGTTTTTGCGCCAGATCTACGACGAGTCACTCGCGCAGGCCGCCTACATGGTCGGATGCCAACGCACGGGTGAAGCGCTCGTCATCGACCCCGAGCGCGATGTCGACCGCTACATCGATCTCGCGGCCCGCGAGAAACTGCGCATCACCGCCGTCGCAGAGACCCACATCCACGCCGACTTCCTCTCCGGAGCCCGCGAACTCGCCGAGCGCACCGGCGCCACGCTCTACCTTTCCGCCAACGGCGGCGAGGACTGGTCATACACCTGGCTCGACCAGAAACCGGGAGGCGGGCGCTACGACGCCGCCCTCCTGAAGCACGGCGACACCTTCCAAGTCGGCAACATCGTGCTCCGCGCCCTCCACACGCCCGGGCACACGCCCGAGCACATCGCCTTCCTGCTCACCGACGGCGCGACCTCGAAGGAGCCGATGGGGCTCTTCACGGGCGACTTCGTGTTCGTGGGCGACATGGGCCGCCCCGACCTGCTCGAGACCGCCGTCGGCGTGAAGGGCGCCAAGGAGTCCTCGGCCCGTGAACTCTTCGACTCGATCAAGGAGTTCACCGCGTTGCCCGAGTACCTGCAGGTCTGGCCCGCGCACGGCGCCGGCTCGGCGTGCGGCAAGGCGCTCGGCGCCATCCCCCAGTCCACCGTCGGCTACGAACTGCGCACCAGCCCGGCGCTGATGGCCGCGCGCGAAGGCCAACAGCGCTTCGTGGACTACATCCTCGCCGAGCAGCCCGAGCCGCCCGCCTACTTCGCGCGGATGAAGCGCATGAACCGCGACGGCGTCCCCGTGCTCGGCGCGCTGCCCGCGCCCAAGCGCATGGCTGCGCGCGAGATGTTCGACTTCGCGAACGACGCGTCCAATGTCGTGCTCGACACGCGCACCTGGGACGAGTTCCGCGTCGCGCACCTGCACGGCTCGCTCTCGGCGCCGCTCGACAGAACCTTCCCCACCGTCGCCGGCTCGTACATCGACGAACACGAACGCATCGCGCTGCTTGTGGATGAGTCGCGCGTGGAGGACGCCGTGCGACACCTCGTGCGCGTCGGTCTCGACCGCATTGTCGGCTTCGCGCCCACCAGCGTCATCAACGAACTCAAGTCGTCCGGCGTGCGGCTCGCGGCGACGGACGAGGTCGACGCGAAGCAACTGAAAGCGATGCTCAACGGGAAGGACGCGCCCACGCTGCTCGATGTCCGCCGCGCCGCGGAACACCACGAAGCGCCGATCATCGATGCGCCGTACGCGAATGTCGCGCACACCACGCTCAGCAACCGCCTGAGCGATGTGCCGCGCGGCGAGCCGCTTGTCGTGCACTGCGCGGGCGGCGTGCGCTCCGCGCGGGCCGCGTCGTACCTGCAGCGCAAGGGCTTTGCACCGATCAATCTCAAGGGCGGCTACGCCGCATGGCTCAAGGCAAACCGAGAGTAAGGAGCGAGAGCATGACTGTTCAACTTGGCGACACCGCGCCCGACTTCACCCAACAGTCCACGATGGGCGACATCCATTTCCACGAGTGGCTCGGCGATTCGTGGGGCGTGCTCTTCTCTCACCCCAAGGACTACACCCCGGTCTGCACGACCGAACTCGGCGCCGTCGCCAAACTCAAGCCCGAGTTCGACAAGCGCAATGTCAAGGCCATCGGCCTCTCCGTCGATCCGCTCAAGGACCACGAGGGCTGGTCGAAGGACATCGAGGAGACCCAGGGCGTCGCGCTCAACTTCCCCCTGCTCGCCGACCAGGACCGCAAGGTGGCGAACCTCTACGGCATGATCCACCCCAAGGCCGACGACACCTTCACCGTGCGTTCGGTGTTCATCGTCGGGCCCGACAAGAAGATCAAACTCACGCTCACCTACCCCGCGAGCACCGGGCGCAACTTCGACGAACTCCTGCGCGTGATCGACTCGCTGCAGTTGACCGCGCAGCACAAGGTCGCGACCCCCGCGAACTGGAAGCACGGCCAGGACTGCATCATCGTCCCCGCCGTCAGCAACGACGACGCGAAGAAGTTGTTCCCCAAGGGCTTCAAGGAAGTGAAGCCCTACCTGCGCACGACGCCCCAGCCGAATGTGTGAAGAGGGGCAATTGGCAATGGTGAATGGGCAGTGGGGAAGACCGATTGCCTACTGCCCATTGCCTTCTTCAATGCGGGCGACAGGAGTCGAACCTGCACGGCCTGTTACGGCCACGGGAACCTAAATCCCGTGCGTCTGCCAATTCCGCCACGCCCGCGCGCGTGATCGCGCGGGATGGTAGCGGCCGGCGGGCCGGCTCAGCCCTCGATGGAGATTGGCGAGTACCCGGGGTTCTTCGCCCCGGCGCCCGGCAACTGCTTGGGAGTCGAGGGCCTGACCGACGGTTTCACCGGCCCGGCCGCGTGCTCGACGGGCTGCGCGTCCACTTCCGGGGGCGACGCGTCGTTGATCGCCTGCGCCAGGGCGCTGGCGTCTTCCCGGCGCATCGGGGGCAGCCCGTTCTCCGCGCGGAACTTCTCGATGACCATCAGCCAGGTCTCGCGGTCGTACTCCAGCAGTTCGACGACCTCGTCCACGATCTTCGCGCTCTTCTCGAGGTTGGCGTCGATCAGGCGGCGGTACATGAACATGTAGAGCGAGCTGAGCTTCTCGCAGATCTCCGGCGCGATCTCGGGCCTCAGCGACGAGATGAGCTCCAGCAGGATGTTCTTCGTGCGGCTCAGCCCGTTGTACGCCAGTTCCCAGTTCTTGCTCGCGATGCCCTCGCCTCCCTGACGGGCGAACTTGATCGCGCCCTCGATGAGCATGAGGCGGAGTTCCTCGGGCCGGGCCGAGAGAACCTTGCTTCGCAGATACGCGTCGGCGGGGTTGGGTGCGGTCATGGCCTTGTGATCGGTCGGTTCGTGGGTTGGTTTGAGCGGGATCGGTCAATCCGTCACGGTCTTCATCGGCGCCTTCGCCGGTCGGGCGTCAGCCCGCGAAGTTGATCGAGCCCAGCGCGGCCTGCTGGCCCTGGAGCCCGGCGATCGCCTGCTCCATGACGATGAACTGCTGCTCAAGCCGCGCACGCTTGCGCTCGAGCTGAAGGTCGAAGTTCGCGATGCGGTCCACCTGCTGGTCGATCTGGTCGTTCAGCGTGTTCTTGCGGCGGGTCAGCAGGCCGTCGATCGAGTTCGTGTACTGATCGGACAGCCGCTTGATCATCTCGGCGATGCCCAGTTTCGTCGGCTGGAGCTCGCTCGTGTTGGGCGTCGTGATCAAGGGGTTGCCGTCGTCGTCGGCGAGCAGCACCGTGTCCTCGCGCGGAGCGAGGTCGTACGCGGCGAACAGGTCCTCGACCGCCTGAGGGTTCTCGCTGAACGCCTCGCGGAACTTCTGCGCGTCGAACTCCAGCTTCGCCCCGTCGCCGACCTTCACGCCCACCAGCGAGAGACGCTGGTACTCGCCATCCACATTCAGCGGCGTGCCCTGGATCGCGGCGTACAGGCCCGAGCGGATCTGCGCCACCGCGGAATCGCCCAGCAGCGCGCCGCGCGCGTTCGTGTCCTGGTCGTACTTGTCGTACCTGTTGAGCGCGTCGATCACCTTGTTGAACGACTCGACGAAACCGCTGATCGCCGTCTCCATCGTCTCGGTGTCGCGCGAGACGATCAGCTCGATCGGCGTCGACGATGTGCCGGTGAGGTTCACCGTCACGCCCGTGATGACATTCGAGAGCGAGTTGGTCGACGAGGTCAGCGCGATCGCCTGCGCCGGGTTCGTCGAGCCGTAGAACACCACGGCGTCCTGGCCCTTGGTCAGCGTGTTGAGGCCCAGATCAACCCCCTCGGTGCTGATCGAGAGCCGGCCCACGCGACCGGAGAACTGCGAAGTGAACGAGAGCCGGAACGGCGTCGCGCCGCCGCCGTCGTTCACGATCGACGCCGTGAACCCCGGCGCGATCCCGTTGATCTTGCTCGCGATGTCCTGCAGCGTGTCGGTGGCGGCGAATTCGATCGTCTTCTCGTACGAGCCGTCGATCTTGTTCTGCCCGTTCGCGCTGCTCTCGGAGGTCCCCAGGATGTTCAGCTTGCGCGCCACATTCCCGTCGACCTCCTCGATGCGGATCGCCTGCGCGCCGCCCGAGGTGTCCTCGATCACGATGCCGTCGCCCTGGTCGTTGATCCGCGCCTTGGCGTTGATGGGCCGGCTGTTGATCGCCGCGATCAGGTCGTCGAGCGTGCGCGTCTCGCTGGTCACATTGATCTCGGAGATCGCGCCCGACGAATCGACGATGCGGAACCGGCCGGTGCCGACGCCCGCGCCGGAGTTCAGCGTCGAGAGGCGCGTGCCGTTGCCCAGCCAGCGCGTCTGCAGGTTGCCCGACGAGGCCACGCCCGAGGCGAACGAGTCCTCAAGGTTGAACGACGCCGCGGCGTCGCCCGCGATGCTGAAGGTCCCGCCGCCCGTCGTGGTGTCGGTGATCGTCAGGCCGTTGCCCGAGTTGTTCAGCGCGGCGGTCACGCCCGCGCCGGAGTTGTTGATCGCGGCGATGACATCGGAGATCGAGCCGTTGGCGTCGATGACGACATCGGTGTTCGCGCCGCTGCGCGTGGTGAACGAGAGCGTCGTCCCCGTGATCCCCGCGCCGCCGTTGAGCGACGAGACCAGGGTGCTGTTCAGCCCGGCGATGACCCGCCGCCCCGAGAGCGTGGCGGTGTTCGACGACCCGAGGATGCCCAGATCGCGCGCGGTCGTGCGGCCCGCGTCGGACTCCACGACCGTCAGCGTGCCCCCGCCGCCCGTGTTGTCGGTGAGTTCGAGCGAGACGCCGTCGGCGGCGATCGACGCGGTCACCGCGCCGCCCGTGTCCTCCTCGATGCGGTCGATGACATCCTGGAGCGTCGACGAACCGGCGCGCGTGACTTCGTTCTGCGCATTGACGACCTGCCCGACGCGGATGTTGTGGACCGAGCCGTCGCGCGCCGAGATCCGGAAGTCCGAGGTCGCGCCCGAGCGGATGCCCACGCCCGTGCCGTCGTTGAGCGCGGCGAGGGCGGTGCTGCCGGAGAGGGCGTTGATCGCCGTGCCGGTGATGACTCCTGTGCCGCTGTTGCCGGCGATGCCCAGCGAGGTGGCGGTGGTGCTGCCGAAGGCGTTCTCGATACGCAGGTTCCCGCCGCCGCCCGAGACATCCTCGATGATCAGGCGGTCGCCGTCGATGCTGGCCTGGACCGAGATGCCCGAGGCGCTGTTGATGCGCTCGATGACCTCGTCGATGGACACGGCGGTCGAGAGATCGACCTCGGCGCTGTCGCCTGAGCGGTCGGTGATCTGGATTTTCCCTCGCGCGACGCCCACGCCGCCGTTGAGGTCGGCCAGCCGCGTGCCCGTGGAGAGGCGCCCGCCGCCGATCTCAACGCTGAGCGAGGTGAGGCCCACGCCCGAGGTGTCACGGTCGGTGAACCCTCGCGAGATCTGCTGCTCGCTGGTCACGAGCCGGTTGACGATGAAGTTGTACGCGCCGGGAGAGGCGGAGGTGCTCGCGGTGGCCGAGAGCACGCCCGAATTGGACGATGTGGCCTTGGCGGCGTCGAAGACGCGGTTGAAGCGCATCGCGCCGGCCGAGGTGCGCAGGGCCAGAAGTTGCGAGTTCACATCGAGGTAGGCGGCCTGCTGGGTCTGCAGCTGCACGATCCGCTGCTGCGCGAAGATCTTGGGCCGCGACTCGATGGAAAGAAGCTGGGTGATGATGCTCTGGGTGTCGATGCCAGAGACGAGACCGGAACTGGAAATACCGCCCATGGTGGGATCCCTCCCTCAAAGTGGCCCTCGTTGGCCGGGCGAAACCTGAACGCGCATCTGCCGCGCGGAGTGCGCGGCGTCTGCGCAACACAAATAGGGTCCGCGCCCCGCGCTGCCCTCAGGCGGCGCGGAGGGTGAACGGGTCCGCAATCGCGGCGCCGCTGGGAACGCGATGCGTCGGGACATCGAGCCCGCGCTTGCGGAGCCCCATGAGGTCGCTCGCCCAAGAGGAGATCAGACGACCGTACACCTGGTGCGCGTGCTTCACGCTGGGGTGACGCGCGTCGAGTGCCCCCGCTTGCGGCGGGGCGTTGGCGATGAAGAGGCCTTTGGTGGTTTCCATAACACTCCGCTCCCTCACTGGCCTGGGGCGCTGCGGGCGACACCCGCCCGGCGCTCGGCGTTCTCGGGATTGAGGATCGGCCGATGCGATCCTCGACTTCAGTGCCGGATAACCACTTCGACCGGCGCCCCTCCCCCACGCAAACCACGGGCCTCTTTTCGGGCCGCCCCGGTTCTCGGACCTTCTGCGCAAAGAAATCGCTCCGGTCGCCACCGGTCCGAGAAGTCGCGTCGCCCGGATCGCCGATGTAGAGTAAACGCCAACATGGACGAGGAGCGCACCATTCCGCAGGAGCGGGCGGCGGAAGCTGTCACGACACCGCGCGAGGACGAGAAGCCCCCGCGCGATGTGGTCGTGCGCCTCAGGGATGTCACCAAGATCTACGACGGCCGCACCGTCCTCGACCGGCTCAACCTCGATGTGAAGCGCGGCGAGACCATGGTCATCATGGGCGGCTCGGGGTCGGGCAAGTCCACCTCCCTGCGCATCATGATCGGGTCCGTCACCCCCGAGCACGGCAAGGTCTGGATCTTCGGCCAGGAGATCACCTGCCTCGACGAGGAGCCCCTCAACGAGGTGCGCAAGCGGTTCGGCATCCTCTTTCAGTCGGGCGCGCTCTTCAATTCCATGACCGTGGCCGAGAATGTCGCCCTGCCCCTGCGCGAGCACACCAACCTGGCGTCGGACATCATCGACATCCAGGTGAAGATCAAGCTCGAGCTCGTCGGGCTGCGCGAGCACGCCGACAAGTTCCCCGGGATGCTCTCGGGAGGCATGAAGAAGCGGGCCGGGCTGGCCCGGGCGCTCGCGCTCGATCCCCAGTTGCTGTTCTACGACGAGCCCAGCGCGGGCCTCGACCCCGTGACCAGCGCCGAGATCGACCGGCTCATCGTCGACCTCTCGCGCAAACTGGGCGTCACCAGCATCGTGGTGACGCACGAGATGGACAGCGCGTTCACCATCGCCGACCGGATGGCCATGCTCGACAAGGGAAAGATGATCGCCGTCGAGTCCCGCGACTGGTACGACAACCTGCGCAACACCACCGACGAAGAGGCGGCCAAACTGGACGAGCGCCAGCGGCTGATCCGCCAGTTCCTGCGCGGCGACGCGATCGGACCCATCACCCAACGCCGCGCCCAGAGCAACTACGCCGAGGACCTCCTCGGATTCCAACCAGACCTCATGCCCAGCCGGCCGAGCATCGAGCCGACGCGCGCCCGATAGACCACGGAGTTCCCGATGGCCCGACAGAGAAGCGACGCCGACAACCTGAGAGCCGGATTCTTCCTGCTCATCGCGCTGATCGCGGCGATCATCGTTGTGCTGCTCCTCGCCGGCGTGGGCGAAAAACTCAAGCGGCGCACCGCCTACACCGTCTTCTTCCCGCTCGGGTCCGATCCCACGGGGCTCGAACTCAACTCGCAGGTCATCGTCAACGGCCGGCCGGTGGGCGTGGTGGCGGGCATCAACCTCGACCTCGATCCCTCCGACGCCGACGCCGACGGAACCTATTACAAGATCCTCGTTGACCGCAAGATCAAGTTCTACGGCGAGCCCACCGCTTACCTCAATCGTCCCCTTCTGGGCGCGGGCGGCACGCTCAACTTCCCCACCATCGGCGCCGTCGGCAAGGTCCCCGCGGACCCTCCGGGCACACAGTTCAAGGGCGCCATCGCGCCACCCAGTTTCCTCGCGCAGGCCGGCTACGGCCCCCAGCAGCAGGCGCAGATGCAGGACATCCTTGCGCGCGGCGCCGCCTTCGCCGATGAACTCGAATCGATGGTGAAGGACTTCCGCGAGAAGACCTACCCCCAGATCAACGACATGATCGCCGGGACGCGCTCCCACCTCGACGGGTGGCTCCAGTCGGGCGACCGGATCGTCTCGAATGTCGATCAGGCGACCGCGCGGTTGCCCGAGATTTCCGACTCCGTGGATCAGGGCGTGCAGGAAGCGCGCGGCCTCATCGCCTCGGCCCAGGGAACGATCGACGACAACCGGGCGAATGTGCAGGCGACCGTGCAGAA
The DNA here is from genome assembly GCA_965369025.1 of uncultured Phycisphaeraceae bacterium. GTDB lineage: Bacteria > Planctomycetota > Phycisphaerae > Phycisphaerales > UBA1924 > JAHBXC01. Next base: position 807,927 of record CBDUPB010000001.1, read on the forward strand.
CGCCAAGGACGCGACCCAGCGGATGAACGACCTCATCGCGTCGCTCCAGACCGACACGAAGCCCGCTCTCGACGCCATGCTCACCGACGCGCGCGCCACGATGGAGACGGCGCGCAAAGCCGTCGAGCACGCCGACGCGCTGCTCCAGGAATCGTCCCCCTCCCTGCGCCGGACGATCACCAACGCGCGCCTGGCTTCCGACCAACTCAAACTCACCCTGGAAGAGGTCCGCCGCTCGCCCTGGCGCCTCCTCTACCGACCCGACACACGCGAACTCGAGTTCGAGTTGCTCTACGACGCCGCCCGGATCTACGCCCAGGCCGTGGGCAACCTCCGCGAGACGAGCCAGTCGCTCGAGATCGCGGCCAACGCACCGGCGGGATCGCTCAACGCCGCCCGGGCCGAAGAACTGAACGCCGAGATTTCGTCCGCGTTTGAGGCCTACAAGGCCGCCGAACGGGCCTTCCTGGACCTCATCATCGAGAAGAACCCCGCAGGCGCCGGCCGCTGATCCTTCCCGGAATGAACCCTCGGGCGGGCATTGCGCCGATGAAGAAGGTGCACGGTTGCCCTGTGCCGCGCGTCTGAGCGCGGGAGCAATCGTCGCGCGCGAACGGCGAACAATGAACCGTACGACGCCGCGTCTTTCTCAACCCGCGCCCCACGACGGCGCGATTCCCCGAACACGGACCGCACACCCATGGGCGCATTCCGCCGCTCGCTGACCGCCAACTTCGGCCCCCTGCTCCTCCGCGTCGCGCTGGGAGTCACCTTCCTCTGGGCGGGCTACCCCAAGGTGTTCGTCAAGGACGCGTTCCCGCCCGAGTCGGTCGCGCACCTCGCGAACATGGGCGTGAAGCGCGCGCAGGACGCCGCCATCGGCGCCTCAGCCACGCCGCCCGCCAGGAAGGATGTCCCTCCGACCACCCCGGGCGACGCGCTCCCCGATCCGACCAGCGGCCTGTCAGCCGAGCCGCGCGTGATCCTTGCGCAAGCCACGCCCCCCGCCGCACGCACCTACACAGCCGACGATTTCGCCCATCCGGTCGAGTTCTCGCGGCTGCACTATGTGGCCATCGCGCTCGACACCAGCGCCGCGGGCGACAAGCCCATCTGGCCCAAGGCGCTGAGCGGCAACCCGTGGGGCCTGCGCCTCGCGCACGCCGTCGCATGGACCAAACTCCTCGCCGGGTTGTTCGTGCTCATCGGGCTGTTCACGCCGCTCTCGGCGTTCTCGATCGCGTGCGTCATGGGCACGGCCATGTGGCTCACGCAGATCGGTCCGGCCACACTCGGCGGCGGCCCGAGCACCCTCGGCTTCCTCCCCCCGCTCGAGGGCTTCGCGATGAACCCGATGGGCTGGCAGATGTTCGTTCAGCAACTGATGCTCTTCGCGGCGGCCGTCTCGCTCATGTTCAGCGGCGCCGGCGCGATCAGTTTCGATCGGTTTATTTTCGGCGCCCGCAATCCCGATGGATCGTCGAAGCGCGGTCGGGCGTCGTACAACTCCGGTGATGACGAGGACGAGGACGAAGACGAGGAATGATCGACCGCTCGCGCGGACGCTCTCCGTCGTCGGCCTCGACGCCGTGGCGGGATGGTCGATCGTCGGCTCGGTCGGATTCCATATTGCGCTGCTGAGCGTCGCGCTCGCCGCAGCGGCGATCGGCGCGCGCGAGTTCACGCCAGGCGAGGCCAAGGCGCCCGCGGGGCTGAGCGTGCCCGTGGTCTCGACCACGGACATCCGGCCCGCGACACCCGACACCTCGCCGCCCGCGCAGCCGGCGCCTTCCCGGCAGGCGGCCGCGCCCGCGCGACCGCAGACCTCGGTCATGGCACCCGCCGCCCTCCTCGACGCGCGCGACATCCCCACCGAGTTCACCGCGCCGCTCGCGGCCCCGCTCGTGCAGGCCAGCGCGCCCAGCGACGCCGGCGCGATGCGTTCGGCGCCCACGGTCTTCGGGGTGTCTGGCCAGCGCGAGGCGCAGCGAGTGGTGTACATCGTCGATGTGTCTGGCTCGATGGTCGCCGCGCTTCCCGTGGTGCTGGGCGAGGTGGCGCGCTCGATCGACGCGCTGGCGCCCGAGCAGCGGTTCACCGTGGGCGTGTTCGGCGCTGGCGAGATCCGCGCGCCGAAGAACCTCGCATCGCGGAGCGACACGCTGATCGCCGCGACGGAATCGAACAAGGCCGCCGTGCGCCGCTGGCTTCAGGCGATCGAGGCGCAGGGCGGGGGCGACGCGCTCGACGCGCTGCGCTGGGGGCTGGAGCAGCGGCCTGATATCTTGTTCGTCATGGCCAAGGGCATCAGCGATCGCGGGCAGAATGGCGCCCAGCGCGACGCCGCCGCCGCGCAGTTCCTCGCGGAGTTGGAACGGCTCAACCCCGAGGACGGCGCGACGGGATACCGGCCGGTGCGAATCCGCACGATCGAGTTCTTCGACGCCGACGCGGCGCACCTCCTCGAGCGGATCGGCGAGACGCACGGCGAGTTCGGCGGCGCAGCGCCCGGATCCGGGCACCGCTTCATCTCACGCAGGGAGTTTGGGCTCGAATGAACCGACGCGCACCGATGATCGCTCTCACGGTTTGCGGGTTGCTCGCGGGGCACGCGGCGTGCGCGCAGGGAACCTCCGATGCGCAGCTCAGCGCGCTCGCGCCCGGCGCACGCATCGACGCGGCCCGCGAACAACTGCGCGACGAGTCGCTCTCCGGGGGCGAGCGCCTGGCCGCGTTGCGCGAACTCATCGATGCGCTGGAGGCGCGCGGCGCGATCAGGGACCTCCCGAACGAAACGCGCGCCCGCGACGCGGTCGAACTGGCCGAGGCCGCGCTGACGGCGAGTTCGTGGGAGGGTGTGATGGCGACCGCCAGCGTGGGGATCCTCACGCCCGGGATGCGCGACACGGCCGCCGCGCAGGCGCAGCAGGCGCTCGACGCCCTCGACAGGTACGACGCCGCGGCGGAGAGCGCACGAGAGAACAACGAGACGCTCGCGCTGCGCGCGCGGATGTCCCGCGCCCGCGCCGGGATGCTGCTGCGGGCCGCGGCGGCCGACGACGCGCAGAGGCGCGCCGGTCTCGAAGCGGCGCAGGCGGTGCGCGGCGCGCCCACGCTGCTCCGCTCGCGTGACGACACGATCGCAGGGGCCGCGGCCGTCGAGAACGCGGAAGCCGAGGCGCAGCGCCTGATCGTTCTTGGCCTGCTCGCGCTCGACGAGGGCAGCGCGAGCGACGCCCGCGCGCGGTTCGAGTCGGCGGCGAAGACCGCGCTCTCCCCGCGCACGCAGGCGGAGGCCACCCTCGGCGCGGCGTTGGCGACGCGCGGCGTGGAAGGCCCCGCGGCCGCGCTCTCGCGGCTGTCGGCGCTGGAGATCGACCCAGCGTTCGCGGACATCGAAGAGGCCGATCCGCTCGTGCGCATCCTGCGCGCCGACGCGACACGCCGGGTGGCGATCGCGAGCGCGGAGTTCGCGCAGGGCGAGGCGTTCGACCGAGGTGTCAACGACGCCGGCGCCGCGTACATGGCGCTCGCGGAACGCGGCGTCGCGGGCATCGAGCCGATCGCGTTGCGCGGGCTACTGCTTCAGAAGGCCGCGGCGAGCGGGGCGCCGCTGCTCGTGCGGCTCGGGTCAGACCCGACGAGCGGCGCGTTCGAGCGGCTCGCGGTCGCGATGAACCCGCCCAATGTCGAGCGGATCACGAAGGTCGTTCGCGCGAAAGGCGCGCTGGACACACTCGGCGACTTCGGCGCCGACGGGTTGTGGACGCTCGTGGGCGCGGTGCGCGAGAAGCGTGACGACCGCGCGGCGCAGCAGGAGGCGGTGTCGATCGCCCTCGTCTTCGCGGAGCGGTATCCGGACGACCCGCGCGTGGGCGCGGCGCTGGGCGCCGGGGCCGCGAGCGCGCAGCGCGCCGCCGCGCTGTCGAACGAATCGCCCGAAGCGATGGGGTTGTACGAGGCGGTGCTCGGCGCCGCGATCGCGCACCTGGAGCGCGGGGATGACCCCGCGCTGCGCGAAGATTCGCTTCGTTTTGAGTTGGGCCGTGTGCTGGCGATCCGGAAGGACGACGAGGCCGCGATCGAGCAGTTGGCGCGGGTCACCGAGGGCGAACTCGGGTTGCGCGCGTCGGAACTGGCGCTCTCGCTGGCGCAGCGATCTGGCGAGGAGTCGCGCATCGCGCAGGCGGCCGGCGTGGTGGAAGAACGCGCCCGCGCGCTGCTCGCGAAGGGCGAGAACCCCGCGGCGCGGGCCGCGCTGGATCGTGCGGGCGCCGTCGGTCAGAACGCGGAACTGCGCAGCGCGGTCGAGCGCAGCGACGCCGAGGCGGCGGGCGCGGCCGCGTCACAACTCGCGTCGAGCGACGCGCCGGGCGTCGATCGAGTGCTGCGCAGCGAGGCCGTCGAGATCGTCGAGCGGCTTTCGGTGATCGAGCGCGAGCGCGGCGACCTGAACGCGGCCCAGCAGGCGAACGCGCGGGTCGCGGTGGCCATCGCCGGTTCGCTTGTCGAACTGTCGGAGCGAACAAAGTCGGCCTCGCTCGACGGGGACCGCGTGCTGCTCGCCCGGGCGCAGCGCATGACGGGTGACTCCGCGCTGGCGCGCGAATCGGCGGCGACGCTCGAAACCGTCATGGCCCGCGCCGGCCGCTCGCCCGAACTGCTGGCGGAACTGGCCGAGGCGCTGCACGCGAGCGATCAGGACGAGCGTGCGTTCCTGGTGTACCGCGAACTCTCGAACGCGACCCGGGCCGACAACCCGCGCACCCGCGCGATGCACTGGCTGGCGTGGGGGCGCATGCTCACGATCCTCGCGGACAACAACGCCGACGGCTCGCGCACGGCGACGATCCGCGCGCAGACCGAACGGTTGAGGTTGGTCGATCCCACGCTGGGCGGCGAGCCGCACAAGGCGCGGATCGAGGCGGCCTTGAAGAGTGCAAGTCGGTAACTGCGCACCCTCACCCGGTCGCTACGCGACCACCCTCTCCCGCGGGGAGAGGGTGCAGGATTACCTATCCAATCCCAATCGCTCGCTGAGGAACGGCGCGACCTGGTCGATGTTGATGCGCGACTGTTCCAGTGTGTCGCGGTCACGAACGGTGACGGTGTTGGCGGTCATCGTCTCGCCGTCGATGGTGAAACAGAACGGGCAGCCCGCCTCGTCCATGCGCGCGTAGCGCTTGCCGATGGACTGCTTGGGGTCGAAGTCCACGGCGCCGAACTTCTTGCGCAATTCGGCGTGGAGCTTCTCGCCCACCTCGGGCATGCCGTCCTTGTTCACGAGCGGGAAGATCGCGGCCTTGATGGGCGCCACGCGCGGGTTGAACTTCATCACGACGCCGCTGGGCCGCGCGGGGTCGGGCGTGTAGGCCTCGCAGATCAGCGCGAGCGTTCCCCGGTCGGCGCCCGCGCTGGGCTCGACGACATGGGGCATGTAGCGCTGGTTCTTCTCCTGATCGAAGTACTCGAGTTTCGCGCCCGACGCGCTCTGGTGCTGGGTGAGGTCGAAGTTCGAGCGATCGGCCACGCCCTCGAGTTCGCCGAAGCCGGGGTAAGTGAACGGAAAGCGGTACTCGATGTCGGCGGTGCCCGCGCCGGTCTTGGCGTAGTGGGCGAGTTCGTCGCGGTCGTGCTCGCGCATCTGGAGGTTGTCCGACGAGAGGCCCATCGCACGCCACCAGTTGAAGCGCCACTCGCGCCAGAACTGGTACCAGCGGCCGGTGTCCTCGGGCGAGCAGAAGAACTCGATCTCCATCTGCTCGAACTCGCGCGAGCGGAAGGTGAAGTTGCGCGGCGTGACCTCATTACGGAACGCCTTGCCGATCTGCGCGATGCCGAACGGCACCTTTACGCGCGTGGTGTCGAGAACATTCTTGTAGTTGATGAAAATGCCCTGCGCGGTCTCGGGGCGGAGGTAGGCCTTGTCGTCCTCGCTCGCGGTCGCGCCGATGTAGGTCTGGAACATCAGATTGAACGCGCGGGGCTCGGTGAGCGTGCCGCGCTCTTTCGCGTGCGGGCCGAGGATCATCGGCAGCGCGGCCTTCTCGATGTTCATCAGCGAGACGATGGCGAAGTCGCCCGCGTCGGCGTGCTTCTCTGCGTACTTGCTCGCGCCCTTCTCGGCGGCCTTCTGCGTCTCGGCGTCGCCTTCGAGGAACGCGAACATCATGTGCGCGTCGCCGTTGTTGCTCGCGCGATAGACCATGACATGGTCAGCGCGGTAGCGGCGCTTGGACTCCTTGCAATCGACCATCGGGTCGTTGAACCCGCCGATGTGCCCCGACGCTTCCCAGACCTTGGGGTTCTGGATGATGCACGAGTCGAGCCCGACCATGCTGATGGCCTTGCCGTCGGGCCCGGCGGGCGGGTTGAGGACGACATCGTTCCACCAGGCGTCCTTGAGGTTCTTCTTGAGTTGGGAGCCGAGGGGGCCGTAATCCCAGAAGCCGTTGACGCCGCCGTAGATCTCGGAGGCCTGGAAGACGAAGCCGCGGCGTTTGCAAAGGGCGACAATGTCGTCCATGGACTTCTTGCCGGAGACTGCATCGAGGGGGGTGGTCTGGTCGGCCATTGGTGTGTTTCGTGAAGAAGGTCTCACGCGTGATCGCGTGAAGGGTTCATGGGGGTGGACAAAGATGAGGCAAGAGGAGGCGATGAAGACCCTCCCCTACCCCTCCCACAGGTGGGAGGGGTCTTCAGATTCGACCCTCCCACGAGTGGGAGGGGCTTGAGCGCACTGATCGCCGCGCGATGCTAGCGTGCATCGGCACGGGAGGGCGGATCGAGGCCCTTCATGCGGCAACGAGGCGGGTTTCTCGGCCCGTCTGACCTCGTGGGAGACCGTGATGGGAGCAGAGGGATTTCTCGCGAGCGCGGGACCGGTGGTGGCGGCGATCGCGCTGGCGGCGCTGTTCGCCGTCGAGGGCCTGATCCCCATCTTCGAGCACCGCACCCGGCGGCTCCGCGACGCGATCCCCAACCTGCTGCTCGGTCTGATTAACGGCGCCGTGGTGGGCGGGCTCTTCTCGGGGGCCATCCTGCTCACCACGGAACTGGCGCGCGTCAACGGGTTCGGCGTCCTCCACTGGCTCGAGCGGACGGGCGTTCCCGTGTGGCTCGTGTGGGTGTTCTCGTTCATCGCGATCGACCTGTTCGCCTACTGGTGGCATGTGGCCGCCCACAAGATCCCCGCGCTGTGGCGGTTCCACGCGGTCCATCACAGCGACCCGCATGTCGACGCCAGCACGGCCCTGCGCTTCCACAGCGGCGAGGTGATCCTCGAGTGCGCGGCGATGGTGCTGATCCTGCCCGTTCTGGGCGTGACGGTCCCCCAGTTGCTGCTCTACAAGCTGATCCTCGTGCCCGTGGCCCTGTTCCACCACAGCAATGTGCGGATGCCCGCGCGGCTGGACCGCGCCCTGCGCACCGTGCTGGTCACGCCCTGGATGCACTGGGTCCATCACTCGCGGACCTTGCCCGAGACGGACAGCAATTACGCGGCGGTGCTGCCCTGGTGGGACATGCTGTTCGGGACCTACCGGATCGTCCGCCGGCCTCACTCGATCGAGTTCGGGCTGGACACGCTGCCCGGCGTGGAGCAGACGACGCTCAAGGGGATGATGCTGACGCCCGTGCGCGGCGTGCCCAAGGCGAGCGCATGGGCGCGCGTTCAGGCGAAGGCGGCCGGCAAGCGCGGGACGCTCACGACGAGCAAGCCGAGGTCGCCGGCGGCGGCGGTGGCCCGGATGCGCGATCCGATCGCGCGGTCGGCTGTGCTGAAGGGCGCCGCCTGCGCGGTGGACCTGCGTTCCGGGTCGTAATCGATCAGTTGAGCGCGAGGACGGTGGTGAGATCGCTCGCGGCCGAGGCAAACCCGTCCCGGAGAAGGGGCGAGGCGTCGATGCGGTCGCGAAGCATCAGCATCTCGAGATCGATGGTCGTCCAGTAGGCGATGGTGTGCGCCGTCTCGGCGCCGGCGAGGCGGTCGAGATCGGACGCGGTCGAGGGGGTCACCGAGAGCATGGATTGGGTCGTTGAGTGGAACACGGGGGCCTGCGCGGGCGTCACGCCTGAATCGGGGGTCTGAGTGTGTACGGGCGCGGCGAAGGCGGGGATCGCGAGCGCGGCGATAAACGGCAAAACACAAACGCGCATGGGTGGGGTCTCTCCTCGAATCCCTGGTTCTGGCGGCTCTGTGGCCGCGGGCCAAGGTTATCGTCGGTATGCGCCCGGTTTCTCAAGTCTGTGCATCAGGAATCTGTGCAGATTCCCCGCGCGCGTCATCGCTGGTGATGAACGATCTCAGGGCGTGCTCGGCGGGCTCACCTGATCGACCCGCCTCGCCGGCTGCGCAACCTCTTGGGATGGCTCGGCCTTCGGCGCGAGGCGCGGCGCCAGCCAGAACAGCGCCGCCACCAGACCCACCAGCCCCAGATGGATCATCGCCATCACAAATGTTTCGCGAACAGCGGCGCGGGTCATCGCCCAGATGAGCCCGAAGTAGAGCGCGGCGCCCGCCAGCCACAGCACCACCTTCTCCCCACCGAAGCCCAGTTGGAGGTGGTTCACGCACTGGAAGGCCACGACGGCGACCGCGATCCGCGCGATGGCGCCCTTCCAATAGCCCAGCGGCCGCTCGGTCAGCCGCGCAAGCACGAACAGGGCGACGAACCCCAGCGCGATGTTGATCGGGGTGTGGAGCAACTGGTTGCCCAGAGCGCGCCACCACGCGACGCCCGGGCTGGAATAGACGATCGCGAGGATGATCGACACCACGAAGAGCGTCGAGGCGACGATCGCGGGGGCCTTCCAGCCGAGTTTGCCCATCGCGACCAGCGGGCCGTCCTCGCTCCGGAGGCGGTTCTCGGGGGGCGCGTCCTCGGTCAGCACCTTGGGCTTGCGCTTGCCCGTTCGAGGATCGAACTTCGAGACCCCTCCCCCGCCGCCCTCGGAGCGTGCCGCGGCCTTCTCGTCCGCCGCGGCGTCTTCGTCGATGCCGTCCATGAGCGAGTCGATCGACTTGAGCGGGCGGTCGCGCTTCGGCGCAGGATCTTCCGGCGCCAAGCCGTAGCCATCGTCGGGATCGGGCTTGCCGGGCTGATCGTCAGGCCGCTTGTCGGGATGGCGCGGTTCGTCGGTCACTCCAACAGTCTACTTCGGTTTGCGGGTCCGTCGCTTGCGCGGCCGCTGATCGCGGGTGGGGTTCGTCGGCCCCTACGATGGCCTGATGACGACCCCCAACGATCCAACGCTCTCGCGGGCCGCCTCGTTCACGATCGGCCTTGTCCAGCGCGCGTGCGGCGAAGACGCCGCGGCCAATGTCGAATCGGCGCTCCAAGGCGTGCGCGAGGCCGCCAAACGCGGCGCCCAGATCGTCTGCCTGCAGGAGATGTTCAACACCCGGTACTTCTGCAAAGCGGAGGACCACAGCAAGTTCGACCTGGCCGAGGGGCTCATGCCCCCCGACACGGGCGAGACGGTGCGCAGGGCGCAGGCGGTCGCCAAAGAACTGGGCGTGGTGATCGTGGCGCCGATCTTCGAGAAGCGCGGCCCGGGCGTGTATCACAACTCGGCGGCGGTGATCGACGCCGACGGAGCGCTGCTCGGCGCCTACCGCAAGATGCACATCCCCGACGACCCGCTCTATTACGAGAAGTTCTTCTTCGCGCCGGGCGAGACCGACGCCCACGCGGGCGCCATCGAGGAGCACAACAGCAAGGTGCGCGCGGCCAACGGGTTCAAAGTGTGGCGCACGAAGTTCGCCGACATCGGCGTGCTGATCTGCTGGGACCAGTGGTATCCCGAAGCGGCGCGCATCACTTCACTGCTCGGCGCGGAAGTCCTGTTCTATCCGACGGCCATCGGCTGGATCGTGGGCGACGAGGACGAGTTCGCGGGCGACCACCAGGAGGGCTGGCGGACGATGCAGCGCGCCCACGCGATCGCCAACGAGGTGTTCGTCGCTGCGCCCAACCGCACGGGGACCGAGCCCCACGAGGGAACCGAAGGCGTGCGCTACTGGGGCTCGTCGTTCATCGCCGACCCGCTCGGGAAGGTGGTGGCCGAGGCGCCCGTCGATGAGGAGGCGGTGCTGGTCTTTGAGTGCCAGCGCAAGCACATCGAGGACGCGCGGCGGCTGTGGCCGTTCTACCGCGATCGGCGCATCGACGCGTACGGGCCGATCACGAAGCGCTGGCTGGGGGCGTAAACAACATGACGAACTACCGAATGCCCGTGGAATGGGCGCCGCACGACGCGACCTGGCTCGGATGGCCCGCCGAGGAGCCGGACTGGCCCGGGAAACTCGAACAGGCCAAGTGGGGCATGTGCGAGTTCGTGCGCACGCTGACGCGCGACAGCGTGATCGACGCGCCGAACGAGCGCGTCGAGATGCTCTGCCGCGATGCCGCGCAGCGCGACGAGGCGCACACGATGCTCTCGGCGGCGGGCGTGACCATGGACTGCGTGCGCCTGCATGTGTTCGACACCGATCGGACCTGGCTGCGCGACTGCGCGCCGACTTTCGTGCGTGATCTGGACACGAAAGAGTTGGTCGCGATCGACTGGCGCTTCAACGGCTGGGCGCGCTACCCGAACCACACGAAGGACGATCTGGTTCCCACGCTGGTGGAACGAGTGACGGGCGTGAAGCGCGTCGAGGCGGTCCGACCCGACACCGGCGCGCGGCTCGTCCTCGAGGGCGGCGCCATCGAGATCAGCGAGCGCGGCGTCGTCATGGTCACCGAGGAGTGCCTGCTCGATCAGGAGCGCCAGTGCCGCAACCCGGGGATGAGCCGCGAGGACTACGAGAAGGCGCTCAAGCAATACCTCGGCGCGACGCGCGTGGTGTGGCTGGGCATCGGCGCCACGGCCGACGACACGCACGGGCACATCGACGACATCGCCCGCTTCGTTCCGAGAACCTTCAACGGCAAGGAGACGGTGATCCTGGCGTATGAAGAGGATGCGAACGACGAGAACCACGAGACCAGCGCCGAGAACCACCGTCGCCTGGAGCGCGAGGGCTTCGAGGTCGTGACGGTGCCCTTCCCCGAGCCGGTGCTGTTCGAGGACGAGCGTTTGCCCGCGAGTTACGCGAACTTCTATGTCGCCAACGCGGGCGTGTTGGTGCCCGTGTTCAACGATCCCAGAGATAAGGATGCGCTGGACATCATCGCGGCCCAGTTCCCGGACCGCCCGGCGCTGCCCGTGTACGCGCGGGACCTGGTTCTCGGAACCGGCACGCTGCATTGCCTGAGCCAGCAGCAGCCGCGGGCGTAAGAGACAAGGCAAAGGGTCGAACCTCCTGCTTCTCCAGAGCGCACAGGCGTGCGCCCCGGGGTGACTTTGCGCGCGGGGGGCGTGCGTCGGGGCGTTTCGAATTGGACAGTTGAGTTGCGTGCATCGGGCAGCCCGGTGGCCCTGCGTGGCAGCACCCGCCCAACGCCGGCCGCCCGCGCTTCTCGATGTTCGCGCTTTCTCGCTCGCAATCCCTTACGGACCGTCAGCAGCACGCCCTATGAAGACCCACATCAAGAAAACCGCCGTTCTTGCCGCACTCGCCGCCGCTCCCATCGCGGGCGCCGGGGTGATCGTCTATCAGCAGGACTTCGAGAACCCCTCCACCGTCGGCTGGCGCCTGGGCGGCCCGGGCATCGACCACACGACCGAGCTGGGCAACTTCTCGAAGCGCAACACCAACAACGAGGTTTCGCTGACCGTCAACACGATGCGGGACGAGATGTACACGGTCGTCTTCGACCTGTACCTCTTCGGCGAGTGGTCGGGCAACTCGTCCAAGTGGGGCCAGAACACCTTCAGCGTGCGCGCCGAGGGCCACGAACTCCTGCGCGACACCTTCTCGAACACGGGCGACCCGAACTCGCAGACTTACGACGGTGCGCCCACGCTGCTCGGCGATCTCGGCTACAGCCCCGACACCGACTCGGCGTACCGGGGCATCGCGCTCACCTTCAACGGGCGCGACCCGAGCGTCACGCTCCGCTTCATGGGCCAGGGGCTCGGGAGCATGGGCAAGACCTCGTGGGCTCTCGACAATGTGACCGTCTATCAGGGCGAGGCGCCTTCGCGCGTCGTGCCCACACCCGCGGGCGCCGCCGCGCTCACCGCAGGCGGGCTGCTCGCCCTGCGCCGCCGCCGCCCGCGTTGCTGAACAGACTTCCTTCCTTGTGTTCCCGCTCGATATCCCCAAACCGAGTTGTACGGAGACAGACACGCATGAACCCGACCCTTCGAATGACCCCCGCCGTTCTTGTTGGCGCCCTCGCGATGTCCGCCGTGCAGGCCGGGATCGTCTACCAGCAGGACTTCGAGAACGCCTCGGGCATCGGCTCGGAATGGTCGAGCGCCGCGACGGATCACGCGGCCGCGTTCACGCGCTTCTCCCAGCGCCGCACGAACGACACGCTGTCGCTCACGCTCGACACCATGAACGGGCAGGCGTACTCGATGGTGTTCGACCTGTACCTCATCGACTCGTGGGACGGCAGCAATCCGACATGGGGCCAGGACCGGTTCAATGTGAAGGTCGGGAGCACCGTCGCGTTCAGCGAACTCCTCGACAACTCCATGAACTCGCCGCACTCGAGTTTCCGCAACCCGGATGTCGTTGATTACCTCGCTTTCGGCAACCGCACCGCCGACCGCGACTCGATCTACCGCGGGCTCACCATCGACTTCGTCGCCAACGGCGACACGACCGTGCTTTCGTTCTACGGCAGCGGCCTCCAGGGCAAGAGCGACGAGTCGTGGGGCATCGACAACCTCAGCGTCGCCGCGGTCCCCGCGCCGGCCGGCGCGCTGGTGCTCGGCGCCGCGGGCCTGGCCTTCGGCCGCCGCCGCCGCTGATCCCCGCCCGTCCACGCGTTACGCCTCACGATCCTGAAGACATCCCGGAACGAGAACAGCATGACCATGAGATTCCCCGCCATCCCCTCGCTCGCCCTCGGCATCGTGTGCGCCACGGGCGCCAACGCCGGCATGGTCGTGTACCAGCAGGACTTTGAGAACGCCGCGAACATCGGCCCCGAGTGGTCGAGCCGCGCAACCGATCACGGGACCGCGTTCACGCGCTTCTCCGAACGCCGCGCGAGCTCGACGCTCACACTCACGCTCGACACCATGACGGGTCAGGCGTACGCGCTCATCTTCGACCTGTACATCATCGATTCGTGGGACGGGAACGGCTCCGAATGGGGCGGCCCGGACCAATTCAATGTGCGCATCGGCGACACGCTCGCGTTCAGCGAGAGCATGGACAACGATCGTGATTCGCAGTATCTGACCTACCGCAATCCGGACGAGGTCGGGCATTTCGGGTTCGGGACCCGCCCGTACGACAACGACGCGATCTACCGCGGCGTGGCGCTGGAGTTCATCGCCAACGGGCCGCGCACCTCGATCGCGTTCTTCGGGACCGGCCTGCAAGGCAAGAACGACGAGTCGTGGGGCATTGATAATCTGCGCGTCGAGTCGGTGCCCGCGCCTGCCGCGGCCACGCTGTTCGGCGCCGGCGCGATGGTCGCGGCGCGCCGACGACGGACGAAGGAATGATTCGGAGGAGAGAGACAACGGCCGCGTCGCGCCTCGCGCGTGACGGGCCGGACCGCTCGGAGGGATGCGCCGCTTGCTCGGCGGCGCACAGTGTGTGTGCATAGGGCGAACGCCGTCCCTGAAAGGGGACGGCGTTTGTTTATGCGCAGCACGAGTCGTCGGCGCCGCCCCGCGAGAACCGATCGCGCAGCAGTGCGAACACGCCGACGAGGAGCATCAGCGCGACGGCGGCGCCCCCGATGAGCGCGAGGACCGAGTGCCCGTGGTCGTGCATGCGCTCCGCCGACTCGCGGATCGGCGCGGCGGGGAGCAGCTCGTTCATCAGCCAGCCCGCGAGCAGCGAGCATCCCGCGATCACCACGATGTACACAGCCAGCGCCTTGGCGCCGAGGTCTTTCAGCACCCAGGCCATCGTCGCGATGTTGCTCGCGGGGCCCGCGAGCAGGAAGACCAGCCCGGCGCCGGGCGACAACCCCTGCGCGACGAGCGCGGCGGCGATGGGCGTTGATGAAGTCGCGCACACATACAGCGGCAACCCCGCGAGGAGCATCAGCACGAGCGACCAGGGCGAGTCGGCGAACCGCGCGAGCCATTCGGGGGGGACGAGGACCGTGATCGCCGCCGAGAGCGCAAGCCCGACGATAAGCCACAGCGCGAGATCTTTGGGGAGGTCGAACCAGCCGTACACGGCGGCGGTGCGCAGGCGTCTCGCAATCGACGGCTTCTCTTGCGTAGTTCCTGTCTCGTCCGTGTGCGCACAGCACGCTTGTGGCTCCGCCTCTTCAACGACGGCGAGCGGGTGATCGGCCGGAGATTCATCGCGCGCGAAGAGTTCGACGAGCACGCCGGTGACGATCGCGGTGACGATGGCCGCGATCGGTCGGACGACGGCCATGACGGGCCCGAGCAGCGCGTAGGTGATGGAGATGGAATCGACGCCCGTCTCGGGCGTGGCGACGGCGAACGACGCGGTGGCGCCCTTGGACGCGCCGGCGCGTTTCAGCCCGGCGGCCGCGGGGATCACGCTGCACGAACACAGGGGGAGCGGCGCGCCGATGATCGCGCCCTTCACGATCGCGCCGAGTCCGAGCCCCTTGCTCCCGGAAAGGTGGCGCTTGATGAACGACATGGGTACGAAGGCGTGCACGAGCCCCGCGAGGAAGAAGCCGAACACGAGGAACCAGCCGGATTCGACGGTGATGGCCCACAGCGCGGCGAGCCATTGGTTCAGAAGGTCGGCGGCGCGTTCGGGCATCGAACGAGTTTAGGGGTCGAGATCGAGATCACCGGATGGTTCGTCATCGATCAACATGCCGCATTCCGGGCAGGTGTTCGACGGGAGGCCTTTGGTCGAGTAGCCGCAATGAGGGCAGGTGTGATCGGGCTTGGACTCCGCGATGAGCATCGCCAGGCACAAGCCGATCGTCAGCCCGACGGCGGCGCCGAGCGGGATGCCCAACGCGATCCAGAGCCCGATGTCCCCGGTGATGGCGCCGAAGGTGGACCCGAGCGCGACGCCGAGCCCCGCGCCGAGCGCCAGGCCCAGGCCGACGCCCAGAGCGATGGGATCCGGAGCGTTGTCTTCGGGCATCGGCGGCCTCCGGCGCGCGATTCTCTCACGCGCGTGTCATCGACGGCGTGTGCGTGTGCCACTCCGTCGCGTCCTCGTACATGCGCGCGATGCGCAGCATGCGGCCCTCTTCCAGCGCGGGGCAATAGATCTGCAGACCGACGGGAAGGTCCTCGCCGTTGGTCCCGGCCTTCTCCGCGAAGCCCATGGGCTGGGACATCGCGGGGATGCCCGCGAGGTTGGCCATCACGGTGTAGATGTCCTCGAGGTAGAGCGCGAGCGGGTCGTTCGATTTCTCGCCGATCTTGAACGCCGGGCCGGTGGTCGAGGGCATGAGGATCGCGTGCACGCCCGGGTGGCCCGCGCTTGCGTCGAAGGCGTTGTCGAAGTCCTGCTTGATGAGCCGGCGCGTCTTGAGCGCGGTCAGGTAGTAGGCGTCGTAGTAGCCGCTGCTCAGCGCGTGGGTGCCGAGCATGATGCGTCGCTGAACCTCGGCGCCGAAGCCCTCGGCGCGGCTGCGCGCGTAGAGCGTTTCGAGCGACTCGGATTTCTCGATGGTCGCGCGGCGGCCGTAGCGGATGCCGTCGAAGCGCGCGAGGTTGGACGACGCCTCGGCGGGGTTGACGATGTAGTACGCCGCCACGCCGTAATCGAGGTGCGGGAGTTCGATGTCCACGATCGTGGCGCCGCGCTCTCGATAGGTTTCAACGGCCTCCTCGAAGCACGCGGCGACGGCGGGGTGGTTGCGCTCCGAGCGCGCCTGCTTGGGCACGCCGAGGCGCAGGCCTTCGATGGGCCGGTCGAGGTCGTGCAGGTAATCGTGGACTTCGGCGGTGGCGCTCGTCGAGTCGAGCGGGTCATGGCCGGCGATGGTCTGGAGCATGAGCGCGGCGTCGGCGACGGTGCGCCCGAACGGCGAGATCTGGTCAAGACTGCTCGCGAACGCCACGAGCCCGTAGCGCGAGACGCGGCCGTAGGTCGGCTTGATGCCCACCAGGTTGGTGATGGACGCGGGCTGGCGGACGCTGCCGCCGGTCTCGGAGCCCAGCGCGGCGAAGGTCATGCGCGCGGCGACGGCGGTGGCGCTGCCCCCCGACGAGCCGCCGGGCACGCGGGTCTTGTCCCACGGGTTGAACGACGGGCCGAAGGCGGAGTGCTCGGTGGATGAGCCCATCGCGAACTCGTCGAGGTTGGTCTTGCCTACGACGATCGCGCCGGCGTCGAGGAGTTTCTGCGCGGCGGTGCAGGTGAAGGGCGACTCGTACTTCTCAAGGAAACGACTCGCGCAGGTCGTGCGACCGTAGGCGAGACAGATGTTGTCCTTGAGCGCGACGGGGACGCCCGCGAGCGGGCCGACATGCTCGCCGCTGGCGATCCGGCGGTCGGTGTCGCGCGCGGCGTCGAGGGCCCGTTCGGGGAAGGTCTGGAGGAATGCGTGGAGGTCGCCGTCGAGCGCGTCGATGCGCGCGAGGGAGGCCTTGGTGGCTTCCTCGGCGGAGACCTCGCGGGAGCGGATGGCGTCGCGGAGTTCGATGAGCGTGAGGTCGAGTGGGTTCACGCTGGGAGGGTAGCGTGGGGCGCGGTTCGGGTCCGGCGGGCGCCCCGCAATGGGGGCGTTTGTTCGGTCTGAGAACATCGACAGGCCGTTTTCCTTGTGTTCATCGCGGGTCGAGGTAGATTGGAGGACCGGCGCTGTCAAATGGGGGCGGCCCGGTTCAAGGGGTTCTGTATGCATGTTCCTTCGTTGCTGACCTGTCTCGGCCTCGCCGTCTCGGCGTCGCCGCTCGCGCTCGCCCAGCCGCTGGCAGGCGCGGGAAGAATCACCGACACGCGCGTGGAGCGCGTTCCCGGTCATCAGCCCACGCCGCGCGAGGGGGTGGACTACATCGGTGAGTTGATCACCATGCGCGCGGAGCTGGAGAACTTCCCGCTCGGCGCCTCGTTCGGCGGGGACGGATTCTCGGCGCCGGCGACCTCGTTCACCGGGCCTCCGGGATTCCAGTGGCCCCTCAACAACCTGCGCGGCCAAGGAGATGGAGCGACGGGGAGCGCTTGGGTGCGCATCGTTGATCTCTCGGGTGATCCCGTCTCCGGACCGAATGGCGTGACCAACGCCACGCGGGCGATCCGAATCCAGACGGCGACGGCGCAGGCGCCCGGAGGATTCTTCACGGGCGCCAACCTCCGCTTCGGCGGCCAGCCCGGCGAGCCGACGCAGCCGCTCGCGCCGACGGCCGATCACGCGGCACGCGTTTCGGCGGAGTTGTACATCGGCACAATCGATCAGATGTTCACTTTTGAGCCGGTTTCCACATTCCACGGCTTCATCGCGGGGCGACTGCTGTGGGGCGGAACGAACGACGACCCCGACAGCAGTCTGCCCGTCGGGCTTATCTCGACGATTCACTCGCTCGGCGTGCAGTCGGGTTTTGGGCCGCCGCTGTTCTTCCCGGTGCGCACATGCATGGATTACAACGGCTTCGGGTACACGCCCATCCCGGGCTGCGTGCCTCACCCGGGTTCCGCCGTCGGGGACCTTGTTTCGCCGCCGATCACGAACTGGTCGCGGTTCGCGGCCGAGACGACCGCCGACGGGAAGGTCCGGTTCCTGCTCGACCTTCTCGACGGCGCGGGCGAGCACATCATGACCGAACAGCCGCTCATCGCGTCGTCGTTCATCGATCGATTGGGCTGGAACACCTCGTACGAGTTGCAGGACGCGTTTCTGCTCGTGGACAACATCGAGGCGTCCGGCCCGTTGTTCGTCCTGCCCAAGCCCCCGCCGCTGACCTGCCCGTATCTCGATGATGCCGAGTGGTTGCGTTTCGGGCCGCTGCTCGGGCAGACGACACGATGGGCCCAAGGGCCGCATTCGGGCGCGACGGTGACCAACGACGGCCTGCGCGGCCAGGTCATCAGCCAGATCAACAACATCGAACCCGACAACCACTACCGGCGCGAGTTGTCGACCGAACTCCTTCCCTCGAGCGCGACGCTGAGCAACGATCTTGTTGCGACCGTGCAGGTGCGCACCACCGGCGGCACGGTCCGCGGCTTCGCGCTGTTCGACGGAGCGGATCTCGCCGCGCGCGTGTACTTCGGGCGCGAGGACCCGAACGACCCCGATGTGTTCTTCTACGAGCCGAGCATCTACGCGCAGATCAATCCGTCCTACGAGCCCATCGACGAGCCGGATTCGCCGGACCCCCAGGACAATGTCAGCGTCGTCGGTGTTGATGTCGCCGACACGAAGCACGACTGGCAGAACAACGGCCAGTATCGCACGCTCGAGATGCGCCTCTCGGCCAACGGCGTGCTGCGCGTGTCGATCGACGGCCAGCGCATCTACGCGGGCGCGGGAGCGTTCATGAACAGCATCGACCGCTTCGCGTTCGAGTCGGAGAACCAGGCGTTCGGCCAGGGCTCGCAACTGCGTCTCAACGATGTCACGCTCATCTGCGACGCGCCCTCGTGCGCGGCGGACTTCAACCTCGACGACATCGTGGACTTCGCCGACCTCAACACCGTGCTGACGAATTTCGGCATCCTCACGATCGTGCCGCCTCAGTACTTTCTGGGCAACACGAACGGCGACGACTCGATCGACTTCACCGACCTGAACGCCGTGCTCACATCGTTCGGGACAAGCTGCGACTGATCACCGCTGGGTGAGCGCGTAGGCGATGTGCCTGAGCAGCCGCTCGCGCCAGAGCGGCGTCGCATCCAGCGCGCGCGGTCTGATGCGCACCGTGAGTTCGGGCGGCGGCGATGGTGCGCCGTCGTTCCTCGCTTTCGACCACGCGCGGAGCGAGGCGGCGGTGCACTCGGCCAGGCCCCAGCCGTCGGGGAGGTCGGATTTCTTGAGCAGGCCGCGCGGCGTGGCGATGAGCAGGCAATCGGCGAGGCGGTAGCGGGCCATCTCCTCGAACTTGGTCTCGGCGCGCAGTTTGCGCTCGACCTGGGCGAGTTCGCCCTTGACCTGCTGGCGCGCGGGGCTCACGCACGCGTTGAAGTCCCACTCCTCGAGTTCCTCGAAGAGCATGCGCTCGCGCGGCTCGGCGCCCGGGGCGTTCTTGGAGCGGAGCATGGACTCGATGCGCTCCTGACGCGTGCGCAGCGCCTCGGCGTCGCGCGCGAGAGACTCGCGCTGCTCGTTGTCGCGCAGGAAGTCCTCGCGGGTGGCCTTGCACTCGATGATGACCGTGCGGGCCCGGAGTTGCTCCTTGGTCCAGGGGCTGGGCACGGCGCGGGCGGTGTCGCGCGGCGAGAGGCCGTCCTCCCCGGGGGTGAACAGGCCGGTCTGGGCGGATTCGGTCTCGGTGTGTCTGGGGGAGCGGGGGAAGTAGCCGGCGACATCGATGCGGCGCCGGCCGAGGGGGCACCGGACCTCGTCGGCGATGGCCCGGGCGCCGCGCTGGCGCAGGAAGGCCCGGGCGGCCGCCTTGAGCGCGATGTGGGCCTCCGTTTCCACCGGGGGAAGCGTACCGCGCTGATGTGGGAGTCCGGAATGCGAAGAGCGCGCAAAAGCGATGGGCGCACGGAACCGCGCCCGTCAGATCGCGTACCTTTTCGCTGAGATGGATAACTTGGTACCATGCGCCCGATTGCATGCGATGCAAGCAGATCCGAGAAAAACACTTAGATTTTTCTCACAGCCGCCCTTCCCGGAGACATTCTGATGCTTTCCCGCCGCCCTTCCGTGAACCGAAGCGTCAGAATGACAAGCATTTGCGCCGCGAGCCTCCTGGCCGCGGCCGGGGCAGGAGATTCCTCCGCCCAGCCCGTCGCGCGGCATCTGATCGATGACGCCGACGCGATCGAAGTGCTTCACACCGAGCAGAGCATCGCCACGGCGACTCGGTGGGCGTCCATGCATCGACTCGGAGACCTTGATGCTGACGGCGTCGACGAGATCCTGCTGACCCATGTTGCGCAATGGCCCAGCCCGAATCCCCTCGCCGATTTCTTCCGCGCCAGCGTGATCTCGCCGCGCTCGGACACCGTGTTGTTTGTCTTGCCGCCCGATGAATCGGAGGGGCTCAGACTCTCGCACACGGCGGCGGTGATGATCGACGATATCGATGGCGACGGCGTGCGGGACCTTGCCGCTGCTCGGTTGCTCGCCTCGGGCATCGGGCTTCGCGTCCATTCGGGGGCGACGGGTGAGCTGCTCCGCGCGCCATTCATCGAGGACTTCCGCTTCGCGTGGGGGCTCTCTTTGCTCCCGTGGGACGATATTGACGGCGACGGTCAGCCCGATCTCATCGCGTCGAACATCGGCAACAACCAGGGCGCCTATGCGTTCGTCACATGGTCGCCCGGAGCGGACACCGCCGCGTTCTTTATCCCAGAGAATTACCCTCCGAATGGGGGCTCCTTCCAGTCAGGACGCGCGATGCTTGACCTCGGCGTCGGCGCGACCGGTTCGCGAGAATTCTTCTCCACGCTGGGGGCGGGGCTTCAGTCGATGGTTCAGGCCTTCGGCGGCGACCCTCTCGGCTTTGAAGCATCGTACATCTCGGGCACATCGAACTCGCTTGACGGGCTCGTCGACGGAGGCGCAGTCCGACTCGGCGACCTCAACGGCGACGGGCTTCGCGAGATTGTCGTCACGGGACGCTTGCCGCATCCGGATATTCCCGGCGTTCTTGGCATCCCCGTGATCAGCGGGGCGCTCCCGATGGACTTCGGCCAACAGCTCGACCTGTTGACGATGCACACGCCGCGCATCGTGGCTGACATCAACGGAACGCCCACGACGATCGAGCCGGTCGCGAACCATACGGTTCTCCCGCTCGGCGACGCGACGGGAGACGCGTTCCCCGATTATGCGTTCGTCGGCTCGGCGGAACGGTACCTGTCCCCGGGCGAATACGAACTAAGCGACTGCATCGTCGCGGTGTGCGGGCGCACCGGGCAGGCGTTCTTCGCGGCGGAAGTGCGGTACGGAGAGGACGCCGCGGTGCAGGTGCGGATCAACCGCTTGCCAAATACCCCCGCGCGCGCTCGCGACTCGGCGGTGTCTCCGGGCGACCTCAATGATGACGGTGCACCGGATGTGCTCGTGCTCGTAGTGCGCACTGACACCGGCGACGGATCGGAAGATCCGATCCGCGAGCAACTGCTGCTCACGCACTATCTCCCGACGCCGTGCGCGGGCGATGTGGACTTCGATCGCGTGGTGAACTTCGCGGACCTCAACGCGGTGCTGTCGAGCTTCGGCGCGCAGGACATCACGCTCCCCGCCGATCTCAACGCCAGCGGCGTCGTTGACTTCAGCGATCTCAACCTTGTGCTCTCCGCCTTCGGCGTGACTTGCGACTGACCTCTCCGGTTCTTCTGTTCTCCTCTCCCGCGCCTGGAGCGCGGGCCTAGATCCCAGACAGCGCTCGGGCGGCGTGCCTTCAGATTCCGCCTCCCGGGCGCCGACCTCCGCAAGCCCCCCGGGCCGTCTTCCGGCGATTCGGGGGGCGTTTCTTGCGCACTCACGGGGGTTTGCGCGAAGATTGTGGTCAGTCCCGGTGGTTTTGTGGGTATGCGAACGGTGCATGGCGCGTGACACTGAGTTGTCGAGAAACAACTCTGATCTGGAAGGAAGCGCCCATGCTTCGCGCACTCTGTCGTCCCGCTCTTGGTTCGATCCTCGCCGTGCTGGCGTTAGCCCTCGTTGCGCCGCCCGCTGTTCCGTGCGGCGGCACCGGGGGTGGGTTGCAAGGGCCGGCGCCTGCGCCGCCTTGTGTGGCCTCGACTTCGATCTTCAAGCAGAACCAGCGCGCGATCATCGGCCCGTACACGGGGCTGACGATCCCCGTGTGGTTCAGCGCGCAGATCCAGACCTCGAACTGCGCGCCGGTGTCGCGCGTGGAGTTCACGGTGAGTCTGCGCTCGCAGGCGACGGGGCAACTCGTCGCGGCGGGATCCACGACGCTGAACGGCCCGCCCGTGGGGACGACCTTCGGCGTGACGGTCGGCGCGCTGCGCCTGATCCAGCCCTCGATCCCGACGGGGATCTACCTCGTGCAAGGGAGCGCGCGCGTCGTGCTGACGAACGGTCAGGCGTTCACGAACGGCGGCGACTCGTGCCTGGCGATCGTTGATCCGTCACCGGTTGACCCGGCCTTGCCGCGCCTCGATGTTGAACTGGTCAACTTCCCGAGCGGGTCGGTGCAGGCCGGCGATCAGATGTTCAACACCTATCGCATCACCAACAACGACCCGGTGCACTCGTACTCGGGCGACTTCACCGTGCGCAACCGCAGCAGCGCGGGGCTGCCCACGATCGATTCGTTCGGCCCGGGCTCCGAGCCGTTCTTTGTGTACTCGATCGCGGCGCCGGTGCAGGGCGACAACTTCCCGCTGGCGTTCGTGGGCGACCTGCCCCCGGGCGTGTGCCTGCCCCTGCCGCCCAACCCGGCGGACCCGGCGATCCCCGATATCGTGTCGTCGCTGAAGGTGGGCCCGGGCGAGACGATCGAACTGACCGTGGTGAGCCGCGGCTGGGGGATGTGCTCGGGCGGTTCGGGGTGTGAGCAGGTCGCCGTTCTGGACGGCGTGTTCACCGATGGAACGGAACTCGACGCGTGCGCGGGCGGCGCGGTGATCATCGATGACAATGCGCCTCCTCAGTACGCGTGCGACGACGGCGAGTCGGGCGCAGCAGCGTTCTTCCTGCCGCCGATCCCCGGGTCGCCGGAACTCACCTGGGTCGGGCAGCCCTCCCCCACCGACCTGTTCGAGCTGACGAGCAGCACGCCGGCGCCGCAACTCCCGATGTTCATTGACGGGCAGCCGCTGCCCGCGCAGCTGCAAGTCGTGCCGATGAGCGATCGCTGGGCGCGCTACGAGTGGACCGTGTCCGATCCGAACGGGTTCCCCCTGCCGCCCAACGCGCTGATCCAGGCGACCCTGCCCATTCACTTCTTCTTCCCCCCGCCCAACCCCGGCTTCCAGATCGTGGATGCGCAGATCATGCCATTCCCGGGCGAGCCCTTCGGGCACGCGGAGTTTTTCCCGTTCGCGAAAGGGATGCTGGCGATCGACTCTCAGCCGACGCCTCTGCCGATCGACTCGTTCTTCGATGTGTTTGTCCAGATCGAGGCGGCACAGTTCGACTCGCAGTGCATTGAGCGCGGAGCGACCGGTGTCGGCCCGAACGGCGAGCGGTTGCCCGTCGAGAACTTCTCGCTCAGCCTTGCGCCGGCGCCCTTCGGCGCGGAGTTGCTGGCGAACATGGCCGTCAGAGTCCCGCCCTGCCCCGAGGGTCCCCAGGCGGTGACCTTTGCGATCAACCTCAAGAGGGGGTTCGCGAGGGGCGTCCCGCAGGAGAAGACTGACTGTCCGGGCGACACCAACGGCGACAACATCGTCAATTTCGCGGACCTGAACGCGGTCCTGTCGACCTTTGGGCAGACGGGATCTGGCCTGGCTGGCGATGTGAACGGCGACGGCGTCGTGAATTTTGTTGATTTGAACATCGTGCTTTCCAACTTCGGGATGGTTTGCGCTTAAGGGAGTAACGGGCGTGCCGCGCACTCACGCCCGATGCCCCGCGACACCACCGCCAGGTCTCTGACCGAGGCGAGCGAGGCAGCGAACGGAGAAGGCCCGATGCCCACAGGCGTCGGGCCTTCTTTCTTTTTTGAGGGGGTGGCTGTCGCCGCGCTACCCTTGCCCGATGGCCTCGCTCGGCGGAATCCTCAGGTCGACGCTCGGATCGTTCAGGCCTTCGACGATGCCGCTGATGAGCCGGGACGCGTACCGCTGGGAACTGCTGGGCGCCGGGTTCTTCCCGATGATCCTGCCTTGCGTCGAGGCGGCGGTGCTGGGGGTGATCGCGCAGAAGGTGTACGGGGCGGCGCCCTGGGTCGTGGCGACGATCAGCGCCATCCCGCTGATGGCGAACCTGACCTCGCTGGCGTGGGCGCGGCTGCTGAGGGGGCGCGACCGGGTCCGGTTCGTGAACACGCTCCAGATGGTGTGCGTGCTGTGCGTGCTTTCGGCGGCGTTCCTCCCGAAATCGGACACGGGGCTCTTCCTGCTCGTGGCGCTGATGGCGGTGACGCGGTGCTGCCTCACGGGCATCATCACCGGGCGCAGCGATGTGTGGCGCGAGAACTACGCGCGGGGCGTGCGCGCACGGGTCACAGGGAAGCTGACGACGGTGGCGACGCTGGCCGCGAGCGTGACGACGATCGCGATCGCGCTGGCGATGCGCGGGTATGTGGGAGGGCCCGAGGCGCCGCGCTCGCCCCACCGGTATGTGTTCCTCGCCGCCGCGCTGCTGGCGGTCATCGGCGTGTGGTCGTATTCGCACATCCGCTGGAGGCGCAGGGCGGCGGCGATCTCGGCGGAGCGCAAGGCCGACGAGGACATCCAGGGGATCACGCACGGCGCGCGGCAGATGATCGATGTCCTGCGCAACGACCGGAACTACCGGCGGTTCATGATCGCGCAGTTCGTGCTGGGCGTGCCGAACCTGGCGGCGCAGCCCGCGTTCCTGGTGGCGCTCGACGAGCGCACGGGGATCGGCGCCGGCCAGTCGATCGTGCTGGCGCAGGTGCTCCCCTTCCTGATCCCGGTGATCGCGATCCCGATGTGGGCGCGAATGCTGGACCGGATGCATGTCGTGCGGTTCCGGACTTACCACGCGTGGACCTTTGTCATCAGCAACGGGCTGCTGGCGCTGGGGTTCCTCACGGGGAGCATCCACCTGCTCTACCTGTCGAGGATCGCGCTGGGGTTCGGCAACGGCGGGGCGATGATCGCGTGGAACATCGGGCACCACGATTTCGC
The DNA here is from genome assembly GCA_965369025.1 of uncultured Phycisphaeraceae bacterium. Taxonomy (GTDB): domain Bacteria; phylum Planctomycetota; class Phycisphaerae; order Phycisphaerales; family UBA1924; genus JAHBXC01. Next base: position 832,864 of record CBDUPB010000001.1, read on the forward strand.
GAAGCGCGACCTTGCGACGATCTACATGGGGGTGCATGTGACGCTGACGGGCGTGCGCGGGGCGTTCGCGCCGTTCCTGGGCACGGCTTTGTACACGGGGGCCGCCGTCAGCGCGATGGGTCTGGACCTTACTATCCCTGCGCTGGGTCCGTGGACCTTTGTGCTGCTGACGGCGATGAGTCTGTTCGCGGTGTTCGTGTTCGTGTGGCTCGACCGGACGATGAACACGCGCGGGAAACCGGTGAAGGATGCCTGAATGACACGCTCGTTTCGATCGGACAACAACGCCGGACTGACGGATGAGGCGCTCGCCGCGCTGGTGGAGGCCAACGCGGGGCACGCGAAGGGCTACGGCGACGACGCGTGGACGGCGCGGGCGGTCGGGGCGTTCCACGCGTTGTTCGGCGCGCCGGTGGATGTTCACTTCGTCGCGACGGGGACGGCGGCCAACTGCCTGGGGCTCGCGTGCCTGACGGAGCCGTGGCAGCGCGTGCTGTGCCACTCGCACGCGCACCTGAATGACGACGAATCGACGGCGCCGGAGTTCTACGCCTCGGCGCGGGTGACGGTGATCGAGCCGGGCGCGGTGGGTGGAGAGTCCGACTCGCGCTTCCCGGCCCCCATCGCGAGCAAACTGACGCCCGGGGATGTGGAGCGGGCGGCGCGGGCGGTGTCGCGCGGCGATGTGCACCAGCCGGCGCCCGGCGCGCTGACGATCTCGAACTCGACGGAGTTCGGCGAGGTGTACTCGCCCGACGAACTGCGCGCGCTGGCGGAGACGGCGCACGCGTTCAACTTCCGCGTGCATGTCGACGGCGCGCGGTTCGCAAACGCGGTCGCGTCGGTGATGCGCACGCGGGGCGAGGCGATCGGTGACCGCGAGGCGGTGACGCGCGCGGTCCGGGCGCTGACGGTGGACGCGGGGATCGACGCGCTCTCGTTCGGGGGGACGAAGAACGGCCTGGCGCTCGGCGAGGCGGTGGTGTTCTTTGGCGATAGTCATCGGGAGGAGTTCGCGTTCCTGCGCAAGCGAGCGGCGCACCTGCTGAGCAAACACCGGTTTGTCGCGGCGCCGTTCGCGAAGACGCTGGAGTCGGGCTCGTGGATGGCTTCGGCGCATCACTCGAACGCGATGGCGCAGCGGCTGGCCGACGGGCTTCGCAAGATGGATGTGCGTGTGCCGTACGCGGTGGACGCGAACGGCGTGTTCGCGCAGATCTCGGCCGAGACGGAGCGTGCGCTGATCGAGGCGGGGTTCGGGTTCTACATGTTCGGCGATCCGGCGTGGCGCGTCGCGCGGTTCATGTGTTCGTTTGACACTACCGAGGGCGATATTGCATCGCTCCTTCAGGCATTCTCGAAGGCGATGGCATGCTGATCCTGTTTGATATCGATGCGACGCTCCTGCTCACCCGCCGCGCCGGGATCGAGGCGATCCAACTCGTGGGGCAGGAGATGTTCGGCGGCGCGTTCACGACGGACGGCGTGTCGTTCGCGGGTTCGCTTGACCCGGTGATCATGCATGACCTGATCACGCGTCACGGCGGGACATCGACGCCCGAGTCGATCGCGGAGTACCGGGCGCGGTATGCGCGCGAGCTGGAGCGGCAGATCGCGGGCGATCCTGCGCGCGTGCACGCGCTGCCCGGGGTGCACGAGGTCGTGCGCGAACTGACGGAGATGCGGCGGCGTCACGACATCACGCTCGGTCTGCTCACGGGGAACTTCCCGGAGACGGGCGCGATGAAGGTCGCGGCGGCGGGGTTGGATCCGTCCGTGTTCGAGGTGTGCGTGTGGGGCGATGAGTCCCCCCACTCTCCGCCGCTGCGCGAGCACCTGCCGCCCTTGGCGTTCGAGCGGTACCGCACGCTGCGCAGCGTGGCGCTGGCGCCCGAGCGCGTGACGATCATTGGAGACACGCCGCACGATGTGCGCTGCGCGCTGGTGAACGGCTGCCGCGTGCTGGGTGTGGGCACGGGTCAGTTCACGGCGGCGGAGTTGCTCGAATCGGGCGCGCACCACGCGGTGGACGATCTTTCGGCGGCTGACGATGTGCTTCGCTGGCTGACGGACGGCGCATTCAGTCGCTGATGCGCGAAAGGGCCATCTGCAGATCGCTCCAGACCTTCTTGCGGTTCTCCGGCGTGTACGCGCGAAGGAGATACGCGGGATGGAAGGTGGGCATGAGCGGGATGACGAGGTCGTCGTCGCGGTATTCGTGCCAGTTGCCGCGCATCGCGCCCATGGCCTCGCGATTCTCGAGCATGTAGTTAGCGGCGGGCTTGCCGAGCGTGACGATGACCTTCGGGCGGATGATGCGGATCTGTTCTTTGAGCCACAGGCCGCACTTGGCGGATTCGTCGGGCGTGGGCGTGGCGTTGTTGGGCGGGCGTGCTTTGAGGATGTTGGCGATGTAGACGGACTCGCGCGCGAGGCCCATGGCGCGGATCATGTCGTTGAGTTTCTCGCCGGCGCGGCCGACGAAGGGGACGCCTGTCTTGTCCTCTTCGGCGCCGGGCGCTTCGCCGATGAACATGAGTTGCGCGTCGGGGTCGCCATCGCCGAAGACGGTCTGGGTGAAGGGCGGCGCGTTGGTGCAGTGCGCGCACTGCTCGTCGTGGCGGCGCTTGAGGTCGTCGAGCGCGGCGCGCTTGTCGCTGTGCGGGGCGGGCGACTTCTTCGAGGAGGACGCCTCTTCGGCCGCGGGGGCTTTCACTTCGATGACGGGCGCAGATCTCGCGGCGGTTCCGGGGGCGCGGCGCGCGACTGGGAGGTAATCGACGCCCAGGAGGAGCGAGGTCTTGGCGTCTTGCGCGAGCGAGCGGTCGTCGGGTGGCATGGTTCGAGTGTACGCGAAATGAAAACGCCCCACGATGCGCGATCGCGGGGCGTTTGGAGTTCTCGGGGCGTTGCGCCGCTTACTGCAGCGTATCGAAGGCGGGGCCTTCGACTTCGGCGTCGTCCTGACCGATGCGGACGGACTTGGTGTTGTTGAACGCTTCGGCGTGGCCGAGGGCCCGTGCGATGAGTTGGCCGCGGCTGCTGGCGTTGAGTTTGCGGTGCAGGCTCTTCACATGGTCGTGGACCGTGTGGGGGCTGCGGCCGAGGTCGTCGGCGATCACGCGGACGGAAAGGCCGAGCGTGAGCTTGTCGAGGATCTCCTGCTCGCGCGAGGTGAGCATGCGCGACGGGAGGATGGCGTCGGGACCGAAGGCCATGTTGGCTCTGCGCATGACGGGGCGCATGGCGGCGTCGACGCTGAGGCGGAGGATGCTGGGGAACCAGGCGGCGCCGTCGCCGACGCAGCCGATCTCGACGGTGAGGATGCGGCGTTCGTCCTCGGGGCTGTAGCGCGATGCGCCGACCACGACGCCGGTCGCGCCGACTTCGCGCCACTGGCGTGCGGCCCGTGATCGGGCGAACTCGCCGTCGTCGAAGGATTCGCAGGCGAGGGTCTGGACGCGTGCGTTCCAGTCGCTGGGCTCGCCGACGCCCCAGTCGAAGGGGGCGACATCGCGGTAGCGGCCACCGAGCGCGCGGGCGATCTCGGGGGTTGCGCGGGCGCCGGAGATGCCGAACGCCTCGACGGCGATGGAGTCACCGGAGAGCTCGCCGATGCTGACAACCACGGGACCCGGGGCCAGCAGCGCGAACGCTGCGGCGGCTCGATCACACCAGTCCTGGGTGGCAATCCCGGGGAGGTCGCACAGACGCTCGGTGGCGAGCACGAGGGCGTGCGTCGCCGAGGACGCTTCGCTCATGTTGTTGTTCATAACGGCTCCGCCCAATCAGTCCTGGAGTGGGCTTCTGGGGTGGGATCATGGACCTCGGCGCGGCGACGCGCATCGCCGACGGGTCAAACCAACGGAATCGCCGCTGTGGGAAGCCTTGGCAGAGGCCCCTCAAGCGGGGAGAGTGACGGTACCATACTGGAAAGCGTAATCATTTTCCAGTGCAGGGGGCACTTATAGAGGGGGAATTCGTGCGGCGGCCCTCGCCAGAGCGGCCTCAGCGGGGTAGACCCGCTCGACAGCCACGGTAAAGGACGGTTCAAGTCCCCTTCTGGCGTAGTCCCGGTCCGAGAATTCCGACTCGTAAACCACGCTTGTCGAGTCGATCTTGCGGGTCGGGTGGTATTCCCGCCGTTCGATGACCTCGAATCGCAGGGTCAGGGGCGTGGAGGCGGTCCGCAGGTCGATCACCGCCGGGGCGGTTGAGAAGGTGGCCGTGGCCTCGACGGTGCTCCCGTGCCAGGAGCGGAGCCCGGCCACGCCCGATTTGCGGAGCAAGGGCGATTTCCAGGCGTCGAGCCCGGGCATGGGCGCGGTCGTGATGACCCCGGCGGCGGCGTCGACGCGCTCGATGGTGAACCCGGCGTCGCGGAGCGTGTTCCGCGCGTGGTCGAACATGGCCGCGTACTCGCCCGGGGCGACGGTGATCCCGTCGCGGGCGGTCTGGTCATCGAGGGCTGAGCCCCGATCGGCCTCGCCCGCGCAACCCGCGAGCATGGGCGCGGCGGCGAGCGCGGCGATGATGAAGAATCGGGCAAGGTCGGGCTTCATGGCCCGCGAGTGTACCGCGCCTGGGGCGGTGGACGCCCCACCTCCCCCGCTCTCGTGCTGCCTCCCACGGGCGCGGGGACTATCCTCGCGTGAATGAGCACACCGATTGAACTGGTTGGGCTGTCGAAATGGTTCGGGAAGACCCGGGCCGTCGACGATGTGTCGCTCACGATCGAGGGCGGCAAACTGTTCTTCCTGCTCGGCCCGTCGGGCTGCGGCAAGACGACACTGCTGCGATTGATCGCGGGGTTCATGGAGCCCAGGTCCGGGACGATCCGTTTCGGCGATCGCGATGTGACGAAACTCGCGCCGAACAAGCGCAACGCGGGGATGGTGTTCCAGAGTTATGCGCTCTGGCCGCACATGAGCGTCCGCGACAATGTGGAGTTCGGCCTCAAAGCGCGCAAGGTGGACCGCGCAGCGCGGAAGAAGCGCGTGGACCGTGCGCTCGACGCGGTGCAGATGCTCGACAAGGCCGAGCGCAAGCCGACGCAACTGTCGGGCGGTCAGCAGCAGCGCGTGGCGCTGGCGCGCGCGCTCGTCGTTGAGCCCGATGTGCTGCTGCTCGACGAGCCGCTGAGCAACCTCGACGCGAAGCTGCGCAACGAGCTGCGCGAGGAGATCCGGCGCATCTGCCGCGCGACGGATGTGACGGCGGTGTATGTGACGCACGACCAGAAGGAAGCGCTGAGCATGGCCGACGGCATGGCCGTCATGTCGGCGGGGAAGATCATGCAGGTGGGCGGGCCGCGCGAGTTGTACGAGCGGCCGCGCGACCGGTTTGTCGCGGACTTCCTCGGGCCGACGAACTTCTTCGAGGGGACGATCGCCGAGCGGAACGGGTCGGGGGTGACGGTGACGACCGGCGTGGGGCCGCTGAAGGCGGACAGCGCGGCGGGCGACCCCCCCGCTTCACCCGGCGCGGTGCACTGCCTCGTGCGCCCCGAGTCGATGCGGCTGCTGCACGACGGCGACGCGGCAAATAGCCATAACATACTGCAAACAAAGCACTTAGAGACGATCTATCTCGGCGAAATGGCGCAGCACTGGCTGGAAACGCGGTCGCTTCACGGCGACGCGCCAGCGCAGAAAGTGCGCGTCTTTGAGATGAACCCCCGGCGCACCTACACACCGGGCGAATCGGTTCGCGTGGCGATCGACCCGCGCGAGGTGGTGCTGCTCCGCGACTGAGTGGTCACTTCGCCGGCCGCGCCTGGGGCAGGGTGATGATGAACTCGGCGCCCTCGTCGATGCCTGACGGGGCGAGCTGGATCGTCCCCCCCGCCTGTTCGATCAGGCGCTTGCAGACCGCGAGCCCGAGCCCGAACCCCCCCTGCCCTGCGCGTGAAGTCACGAAAGGTTCGAAGAGTCGCGCGCGGACCGAATCGCTGACGCCCGGCCCTCTGTCGCGGACGCGGATCTCCACACCCGGGGCGTCGGAGGTGTTCCCCGTGGAACACCTGTCCATGGGGACGGCGCGGGCGAAGATGCGGATCTCGCCCGAGTCGTCATCGCGGCGGGAACGCATGGCCAGCCGCGCGTTGGAGATCAGGTTCTGGAGCACATGCTCCAGTGCGATCGGATGGGCCGCGGCCCGCAGGCCCGGTTCGACATCAATATGGATGGCCAGCCGCGCCCGCTCCATGGCCGCCCCCGGCGCACGGAACGCCGACGAAAGGGCCCGGCGGACGCTGTCATCGACGCACGCCGCCGGCTCGATGGAGAGCATCGGGTCGATGGCGGACTCAACATCGCGGTCGCGCTCGTCGGGACCGCCGCGCTTGCCGAGCAGCGCATCGGCGAGGAACGCGGCCCGCATGGCGCCGTCGGCGGCCTTGTTCAGGGCCTTGTTGGACAGGGCGTCGTCGCCCGGGTTCGCCAGCGCGAGCTGAGCGTAACTGAGCAGGGGGGTCAGGATGTTGCTGAGTTCGTGGGCGAACATCCCCGCGAGCTGGCCCGCGGTCATCATCCGCTCGAGCCCGACCTGGTCGAGGTTCGCGAGCGTCTCGTTGAGCACGGCGGCGGGGTCGAGGGGTGTTCCCCGTGGAACACTCGGCTTCACTGAAGGCAGAACACTCAGCATGGCGCCGTCCTTGGCGTGGCCACGATCGGTGGCAGGGGTGCGAGGCATGGTCCTCCCCTTTCCGGCGGCCTCATTCGGGGACCCGACCGCTCACGCGGATCGCGTCCTCCGGGGTGTTCCCCGTGGAACATCCACGAGGAGCACTCGCCGCCTGCCTCGGCTATCGGCCCGTTTGAGCCCCCTGTTGACGCCCCTTCACCCCCGGGCCGAGTTCAGCCGCCCATGTCGCTGAACCATCCGCAACCCCCGCCCGCACCCCCTGAGGCCCCCGCATCCCCGATATTGCCCCCTTTCGCCAGGCCGACCAGCCAGTCCGATATCGACGCCGGACGCAGGTCCGCATCGCCAAGGTCCGAGAGCGCAACCCAGTCGAACGCGATATCGGGTTCAAGCGAGGGCCACGCCTCGAGCGGCGCCAGGGCAGGGGGGTGTTCCACGAGGAACACCAGGTTGATCTCGTGCCGCCGCCGCCCGTTCTGCACAAAGCCGTGCTCACTGGTCAGGAGCAGCCCCCCCGGCCGCACGGCCACGCCGGACTCCTCCATGAACTCGCGCGCCAGCGCCTGTGCCGCATCCTCCCCCGGCTCCACATGCCCACCGGGAAGATAGCGATATCCGTGCTTCACATTGCGACAAAGCAGGACATGGTTATCCGCAATAAGCACCCCGCGGGCGAGGATCTCGATCTTCGTGGCGCGAGTTGGATTGTGTTCGTCCTTCATGCGCCGTACTCTATCGGCCGCCGATTCAACCGACTCGCGCACGGAGACCACGGATGGCCAGCGCACCCGCCAAGAATACGAACAAAGACCGTACATCATCCCGCCTGGGCAGGGGGCTCGCCTCCCTCGTCGGAGCGCCCGTCAGCGTCGAGCCGCCCGCTCCCGACGCGCAACCGACTGCTAAAAAAGCACCTGCGCCGGATGTCCTGCGCCAGCAGGCCGAGTTGGTCCGTCCGAGCGCGAAGCCCGAGCCGGAACCCGCCGCCGCCGAGACCCCTGATGCTCCCGCGGCCCCCGGCGACGCCCGCCGCCTGATCTACCTCCCGCTCGACGCCGTCGCCGCCTCCCCGTTCCAGCCCCGCTCCAACACCGCCGAGGCCAACCTCGCCGAACTCGCGCGCTCCATCCGCGAGTCGGGCGTCATGCAGCCGGTCGTCGTGCGTGAGCGGTTCGCGAGCGACACGCCGCGCGAGGGCGCCCGCTACGAACTCGTCGCGGGCGAGCGCCGCCTGCGCGCCAGCCGGCTCGCGGGTCTCGACGCCATCCCCTCCATCGTCGTGGTCATCGACGACCGCACCGCCGCCGAGTGGGCCCTCGTCGAGAACATCCAGCGCGAGGACCTCAACGCCGTCGACCGCGCCCGCGCGTTCCGCGCCCTCGCCGAGAACTTCGAGCTCACGCACGGCCAGATCGCCGAGCGCGTCGGCCTCGAGCGCGCGTCGGTCGCCAACGCGGTGCGCCTCACCGAACTCGAACCCGCCATCCTCGACATGCTCGCCGACAACCGCCTCACCGCGGGCCACGGCAAGGCGCTGCTCGCCGCGACAGCGGGGGCGCCGCGCCTCGCGCTCGCGAAACGCGCGCACAGCGAAGAGTGGTCCGTGCGCGCGCTCGAGCAGCACATCCGCGCCGAGAGCGCGGCCGCGCCGAGCGGTGGGGGAGGGGGGGAGAAACAATCCGCCGACGCCGCCAAGAAGGAACGCTCCGCGCAGGTCGTCTCGCTCGAGAAGCAACTCTCCGACCACCTGAGTTCGAAGGTGCGCATCAAGGCGCGCCCCGGCGCCAACAAGGGGCGCATCGAGATCGAGTTCTACGACCTCGACCACTTCGACGCGCTCATGGACAAACTCGGCTTCACCGCGGGGTGAGTTCTCACCCTCTCCCGCTGGGAGAGGGTGTCTCGCGCAGCGAGACGGGTGAGGGCCGGGGAGGGGGTTGATGCTCATCCCCGCGCGGTACACTGACTCCCGTCCACGGGAGCCAGCCCGATGCACGAACCGCATCACACGAAACGGCAGCAGTGGGGGAGACGAGCGCGCACGCTCGCGATCTTCCTCGCGCTGGGCTTCATCCTCAACATCGTCGTCGCCTGGGGATCGATGGGCGCCGCGCGCGCAGGATGGCCGAACACCAAGCCGCGCGTCCAACTCGGCGACGCCAACGCGCACACGCGCCACATCTTCGTCAACCGCTCCGACACAGTCCTCCTCTCGCGCGTGACCGTGCAGAGCCAATTCACGCACGCGCCTGTCGATCTCGAGCGCAGCCGCCAGACCTTCGCGCGCCGCGGCGGGCCCACAGTCGGCGACGCCCACACGATCATCCCTCGCTGGACTCGCTGGACGCTCGACGACATCACGCCGGACAACGCGCCCATCACGCTCCCGCCCAACGCGCAAGCAGCGGCCCGAAACAGGATCCCCACCACCCTCGTGCCCACCGAGGTCTACCGCGAGTTCGTCGCCGTCGGCCTCCCGTTCCGCAGCATCATCAGCACGACCACCGACCCGCGCGTCATGCTCCCAAGCAGCGTGTGGATTACCTATTTCGCCGAGGTCGCCAACCCCGGCGCGATCGTCGTGAGTTTCTGGCCGCCCGCCGTCACCATCGGCGGCAAGGGGTACCCGCTCCGCCCCGTCTGGCCCGGAACATTCCTGAACACCGCGATCTACGCCGCGCTGCTCTTCGCGCTCTCGCGCCTCCCCGTTGCGCTCCGCCGCCGTCGCCGTCGCAGGCGCAACCAGTGCGCCGCGTGCGGCTACTCGCTCGTCGGACTCACTTCGCCCGCCTGCCCAGAATGCGGCCTTCTCCGGCCGACCGGGTGAGAGCTTCTTCTTCTTGCTCCCTCCCCTATCGGAGATGGGGGAGGGCCGGGGAGGGGGTCTGCTTCTCCCCGCGGCCTGACGCCTTGTGCCTTGCGACCGGCGTGGCGACCGCGCCCAGATACCCCGTGCTTGCGCACGGGGCTCTGATCAGACTCCCTACTGCCCCAACCGTTCGCGCACCGCGTCGATCGCTTCCTGCTTCGCGCGCTCCAATTCATCATTCACGATGAACCGTTCGTACACGCCGCACACTTTCGCCTCGGCGGTCTCCTCGCGCGCCCGCGCGAACCGGCGCTGGATCACCTCTTCGCTGTCGCGTTTCCTCGCGCGCAGTCGCTTGAGCAGTTCATCCTCCGTCGGCGTCAGCACGAACATCCCCAGCGCGCCCGGGATCTGCCCCTTCACCTGCTTCGCGCCCTGCACATCGATCTCCAGGATCACCAGCCGCCCCGCCGACAACCCGTCCACCACCGGCTTGCGCGGCGTGCCGTACCGCTTCCCGTACACCCCCGCGTGCTCCAGGAACTCGCCCGCCTCGATGCTGCGCACGAACTCCTCCTCGCTCGCGAAGTGGTAGTCCACGCCCTCCTTCTCCGTCGGGCCCATCGGCCGCGTCGTGAGCGAGAGCGAGAGCACCGACCCCGGGAACGCCGCGTGGATCGCCCGCGCGATCGTCGTCTTCCCGGCGCCCGAAGGGCCGGAGACGATGACCAGCAGACCGTTCTGTCCGTTCGTGTTCGGCATGAAGCAGCGGGGGAAAGAGTCGAGGCAGAAGGGGGCCAAGGGTACCGCGCCCGAACAGCGATGTCGCATCAACCCCTCCCACTCGTGGGAGGGGGCAGGCTACCAGTTCTCTCTCGTCCTTCCGCTCCCTCCGCTATCGAACAGAGTGAGATGGGGGAGGGCCGGGGAGTGGGTTATCGCGTTCTCCCTCTGTTCCTTCCCAATACCATCCCGCCGTGCACCAGCAACCCACATTGCGCGGCCAACACGCCGAACTCGTCCCCCTCAACCTCGACGAGCACTCCGACGCGCTCTTCGACATCACCCCGCCCAACGCCTTCGACTACTTCCGCACGCGGCCAGACGAGTGGACCGCAGGCGCCTTCCGCCGCTGGCTCGCCGCCGAGACCGCCAACCCCAGACGACAGACCTTCGTCGTCTTCGACCGCGCAGCCCAGCGCGTCGCCGGCTGCACCTCGTTCCTCCAGATCGATGAACGCGCCCGCTCCCTCGAGATCGGCGCCACCTGGTACACGCCGTCCGCGCGCGGCACGCGCATCAACCCCGAGTGCAAACTCCTCCTCCTCAGGCACGCCATCGAAGACCGCGCCTGCGTCCGCGTCGTCCTCAAGACAGATTCGCGCAACCTTCACAGCCAGCGCGCCATCGCGGGCATCGGCGCCGTGGTCGAAGGAACCCTCCGCGCCGAGCGCTTCACCCACGAGGGCGCCCCGGCCGACAGCGTCTGCTTCAGCGTCACCGCCGAGGACTGGCCCCGCGTCCGCCCATTGCTCGAAGCGAGACTCGGTCCATCACCCACCCTCTCCCGCTGAGAGAGCGTGGCGTCGCCGCCGTGGAGGGGGGCATCCTCTTGCTCTTTCTGCCCCCTCTCCTGTTCGACGAAGTCGAATGGGAGAGGGCAGGGTGAGGGCTACACCTACTACCCCTCCTCACTTCTTCTTCTCAACCCCTCCCACTCGTGGGAGGGGTTGAGGAGGATCTATTTCTCTCTCCGCCCCCAACCAAGTACACTCGGCGCGGGAGCCACGCGATGCACGAACAGCATCACACGAATCGCAAGAAGTGGGGGAGACGCGCCGTCGTCGTCGCGGTGTTCTTCGCGCTCGGCTTCGTGTTCAATGTGGGCATCGCCTGGCGCATCCAGCGTATCTCGATCCTCACGCTGGCCACCCAGCGAACGGCGCCCGACAGAATCGCCGGTTGGGAGCGCGTCCGTCCCGATCGAACGATGTACGAAACGCTTGATCGCTGGCGCTATTGGAGCACCGCGAATTCGCAGCGGTCCGTCTACAAGGAAACCGATCCGGACACCTACACGCGCGGTCCATCCCTGCACGGCTACCGCGTCGTGGACCGGCTGCGCGTGCGCCCGCCGTGGCTCAACATGCCCGGCATCGACGATCACGACCACGGCCCGGACTCCGTGATCTACTCCGCCATCGTCTACGGCTACCCCTTCCGGACAACCCGACAAACCTTCGTCAGCAAAGGCGAGACACCGAAACATCAGCAGATGCAGGTCATGCTCCGCACATTCGAGGACAACGCCGGCACGCTCGTCGTTCGCTTCAAGCCCTTCTCCATCAAACGCGGCGGGCTCGGATACCCGCTCAATTTCCTCCCACTCGGCGCCACACTCGGGGCGGTCATGTGGGGGTTGATCCTCTGGCTCCCGTTTACGGGCGCCGTGACATCAGCACGCGCCCTCCGCCGACGCCGCCGTCGTCGCCGAAATCAGTGCGTCGCCTGCGCCTACTCCCTCGACGGCATCACTTCCCCCGCCTGCCCGGAATGCGGCCAACCCATTCTGAGCACCTCTCCCCTCAAGGGGAGAGGTCGCGAGGCGCAGCCGAGCGGGTGAGGGCCGTTCCTCCCTCCCATATCGAGCAACGCGAGATGGGGGAGGGCCGGGGAGGGGGGTCATCTTCTTGATCTGAACCCCTCCCACCTGTGGGAGGGGGCAGGGGGAGGGTCTTCCTCTTCTCCCGACTTCTTCCCCTACACTCCGCCTCCACCTCTCCGATCCGCCACGGACCCCTCGAAAGACCGCCCCGACGATGCCAACCATCACCATCAACGGCAAGCAGTGCGACTTCTCCAACGGCAAGACCATCCTCCAGGTCGCCCTCGAGAACGGCGTCGAGATCCCGTACTACTGCTACCACCCCGGGCTCTCCGTCGTCGCCTCCTGCCGCATCTGCCTGGGCGAGGTCTGGGCGCCCAACCCGCGCAACGACAACAAGCTCGAGCCCATGCCCAAGTTGCTCCCCACCTGCCAGGTGGCCGCCGGCGACGGGCAGGTCGTCTACACCGACTCCCCCAAGGCCGTGCGCAACCAGAAGTCGGTGATGGAGTACCTCCTCATCAACCACCCGCTGGATTGCCCCGTGTGCGACCAGTCGGGCGAGTGCTTCCTCCAGGACTACTCCTACTTCTACGGCCGGGGTGTCTCGCGCTTCGAAGAGGACAAGATCAAGCAGCCCAAGAAAGACCTCGGGCCCAATGTCCTCCTCTACTCCGACCGATGCATCATGTGCTCGCGGTGCGTCCGCTTCACGCGTGAAGTCTCGGGCACCTCCGAACTCACCGTCGAGGGACGCGGCGCCACCGAGCAGATCGACATCTTCCCGGGCAAGGCGCTCGACAACGAGATCGCCAGCAATGTCATCGACCTCTGCCCCGTCGGCGCGCTCCTCGACAAGGACTTCCTCTTCACCCAGCGCGTCTGGTTCCTGAAGCAGACCCCCTCGATCGACGGCATCACCGCCAGCGGCGACAACATCTGGCTCGAGCACAACGAGGGACGCATCTACCGCGTCAAGCCGCGCGACAACACCGCCATCAACCGCTGGTGGATCACCGACGAAGTCCGCTACGGCTACAAGTTCATCCACCGCGAAGACCGACTCTCCACGCCCCTCCGCCGCGAACACGGCGTGCTGATTGAGTCCGCCTTCGCCGCCGTCGTCGATGACGCCGCCGACATCCTCAAGAACGCGCAGGGCAAGGTCGCCGTCGTCGTGTCGCCGATGCTCGCGAGCGAGGAAGCGCAGTGCTTCGCCGCGCTCGCCGACGCGATTCCCGGCGAGGTCGCGATGGCCGTCGGCCCCGTCCCCGTCAGCGGCGAGGACCGCGTCTACCCGAAGAACGCCAAGCCCGCCCACGAGGGCGGCGAGGGCTTCGTGGTCCGCGCCGAGAAGGCGCCCAACGCGCGCGGCGTGCGTCGCGTGCTCGAAGCCAACTTCGGCGGCCAGAAGATCCTCTCCTTCGACGAGTTCATGGCGCACGCGCAGAAGGGCGAGTACGCCGCCGTCGTGCTCACCGGCAACTACCCGACCGACTGGGCGACCAGCGAACTCGTGAAGGTGTTCGACCGCACCAAGTCGCCGCGCACACGCCTCATCCTGCTCGACACGCTCCCCTCGCGCCTGCTCGAGCAGGCCGACGCCGTTGTCCCCGGCGCGACCTGGGCCGAGAAGGCCGGCTCGTTCGAGAACGCGACGAATGTCACGCAGGCGTTCGAGCAGGCGATCCCCGTGCGCGAGGGCGCACGCGTTGAGGGGCAGACCGCGCTCGACATCGCCAGCGCGCTGCGTGAAGAGCCCCGCGCGATCTACGACGCGCCGACCATCCGCGCGCAGATGAGCGATTCGGGCGTCGAGGCGCTCAAGGTCTTCGCGTCCCTGCCGCTGGAGCGCACCCGCGCCGCGCAGCAGCCCGACATGCAGACCGTCGAGCTGTAAGCCGTCGGTCCCCTTCTCATCGAGAAACCGCCCGACCGGGCGAGTGACCCGACGGGCGGCGAGAGAAAGGGATGAAGTGTGTGTCAGAACCGGAGGCCGTTCACTCCGCGTGACGCTCGAACAGTCCCGGCCAGTTGGCGTTCGCCCGTGAGACGCTCCCTTCGAAGTCCGCGTTGAACTTCTGCAGGACATCGGCGTTCACATTCAGATACAGCTTGCCGTTGCGCACCTGCGCCGTGGTGATGTCCACCGGGAGCAGAATGTCGATCGAGACGCCGTACGCGCAGAACCCGCCGTACTGGGGGGCGAATCGTTCGGGCGCCGCCTCGAACGCCGCGCGATTCGCTTCGCTGGCGAACAAGTACACAGCGCCCGCGTGCTCAGCGCGGATCATCGGCGAGCCGTTAAGCGGCGCCTCGCTCTGGAAGAAACTCACCGGGTCAAAGCCGGAGAGAGCCACGCGGCTCGCGCCGGACACATTCACCAGATTCCCGCGCGCTTCCTCGATCGCCGCAACCGCCTCGTCCGTGCTCCACACATCGCTCGCGATCATCCGGTAGTTCACGAACGCGGCCTCGAAACCGTCATACCCCGGGAGTTTCGCCGCGGCCGTCGCGTCGGACACGACCACCACCTCGAATCCCTCCTCGATGAGATCGCGCATGTGCGACTCGACGCACAGGTTCGCCGACATCCCCGCCAGCACGATCTGGTTCACGCCCGACTTGCGCAACTGCAGCGTCAAGTCGTTCGACTCAGGCCCGTACACCTTGTGAGGGCTCACGACGACCGTCTCGTCGTCGTTGATGTACGGCTTGTACCGCTCCAGCCAGTCGGCGCCGGACCCGTCGAACATCTCCGTGCTGAGCGGGCCCTCGCGGTTGAACATCCCGATGTTGTGCATCAGGGTCTCCAGGGTGCCCTCATGCTTCCAGTTGTGATCGTGCGGGTAGTAGTAGTGCGGGCTGACGAACACCGGCGCGTTCACACCCTTCGCCGTCCGGAAGAGCCGTTCGATGTTGTCGACCGTGCCGTTCTCTGTCACGCTCTCGCCCACAACGCCCCACGCCACGCCGCTCGGGCTGAGAAAGTCGTTCTGCGGATCGATCACGACGAGCGCGAAAGAACCGCGAGCAAGATCCACGCCCGGCCGGGGGATCGGCGCATCGGCGCGCGGGCCGTCGATGTAATGCACCTGCGGCGCGTCAACTTCAGCCCTCGCTTGCGTTGGTGCGACGCCGCAGGCAGCGACGGCGGCGATCATCAGCGTGGCGGTGGTGTGAGTGTTCATGTCTGTTCTCCTTCTGATTCCTCATTCACGCCAATGCCTGGCGTCGGTGTCGATGCGGCGAGGAACACCCCCGCCGCGTAGTGCGCGGCGTTCAACGAACGCCCGGGATTCCTTCGTGATCAGTCGGGCGCGGGCCGGGCGCCGGCCACCGGAATCGGCGCTCCGATTCCTTGAGCGCGATGTCGTTGATGCTCGCCTCACGCCGACGCATCAGCCCGGCGTCGTCGAACTCCCACAGTTCGTTCCCGTAACTCCGGAACCACTCGTGATTCGCCGTGCGCCACTCATACTGGAAGCGAACAGCGATGCGGTTCTCGCGAAACCCCCAGAGCGCCTTGGCAAGCCGATAGTCGAGTTCGGTCGACCACTTCGTGCGCAGGAACACCTTGATCTCGTCCCGGCCGCGTATGAACCGGTCACGGTTGCGCCACTCGCTGTCGGGCGAGTAGGCCATCGCGACACGCTCGGGGTCGCGGCTGTTCCACGCGTCTTCGGCGGCGCGAACCTTGGCGAGCGCGGTCTCTTGGTCGAACGGCGGGACGAGCGGGCGCGGCGATCGCGCTGGCGCCTCGGCGCCCGGTGATGCTTCAGGTCTCATGTCGTGCTCCTTGAAACGGTGATGGCGTTCGGCCAAACACCTTCGAGAGGCGGGTTATCTGGCGGCGTCGGCGAGTCCGGTCGGATTCCTCCGAGGGCAGCGCACGCCTCTCCGAGAGTCGCTGCTGCGTGCATGAATCCGCTGTGATCTCATGCGGCGACCTCCTCGTCATGGCAAGGAGCGCGCCGCGCCGTTGCGAGATGCATGCCGAGTTCGACCGCATCACGAAGGGCTTGCTCGCGCGAGCGGCCGTGCCGCTCATCGCCGAACTCCTGGTACTCAGACGCGATCTCGTGGATGTCGTCCGCCGCGATCCCCAGCAGACGGGTGGCGATCGTGCGCAGGTGCGGGCTCAGGTGGTTCCAGCCGTCGCGGATACCGCCCGGCTCGAAGCCAAACTCTCCCCTGGACGAGAGCACGACAAGCGACTTGCCGCTAAGCGTGCTCTGAATCGGGAAGTCACCCCGATGGAGATCGAACGAGAAGGTCTGGCCTGGCCGCACGATCTGATCGATCCACGCCTTCAACGATGCGGGGAGCCCGTAGTTGTAGAGCGGGGCGGAAAGCACAAGAACATCCGCTCGCCGGACTTCATCGATGAGCGCCATGGACTCGGCCAGCGCCTGGACCATCTCGGGTGTGCGCTCCTCGACCGGCGTGGATTCCGCGCGGATCCAGGACTCGCTGACCACACTCGGTGGATGACACCCGACATCTCTCTGCACGATCCGAACATCGGGCTCGCCGCTTCGCCAGCCGTCGATGAACCGGTCAGCCATCTGACGGGTGATCGAACGATCGATGCGGGCGCTCGCGTCAACACGAAGCAAGGTGGTCATGATGGTTCTCCTGTGCGCGAGGAAACACTTCGCGCGTGGCATACTCGGGGAGATGACGAAGAACGACGCGCGTCCACCACCGTCGGGTGACGCGCCCGGTCGGTCGGTTCACGCGTTGCTTCCGGCGAGTTCCGCCGGCGTCCATTCGACCGCCGCAAACGCGCTGTCGAGCGGGGTGCCCGCGATGTGATTGGTGTAGTTGGACATCACCTTGAGCGCCGTGCCCAGGATGACCTCGAGGACGGTCCGGTTCGTGTAGCCGGCGGCGAGCAACTCCTCGATGTCGCCCTCGTCGGGCCAGCCGCGGCTCTCGTTGATCTTCACCGCGAAAACGCGGAGCGCTTCGAGCCGCGCGTCGGAGATCGGCGTGCCGTCCCGAAGGGCGGCGATGACATCCTCCGGCACGCCCTGCGAATTCGCGATGGCCGTGTGCGCTGACATGCAGTAGGTGCAGCCGTTGAGCCGGTTGTTGACCATCAGAACGATCTGACGCTCGGTCGGCGACAGATCCGTCTTGTCGAAGATGCCCGAGAGGGTCATGTATCCCTCAAGCAGCGCGGGCGCCTCGGCCATGGTGGCGAGCAGGTTGGGCAGGAATCCGAAAGCGTTCTGGGCGTCCTCAAGAAGTTCCTTGGCTTCGGGAGCGGTCTCGGCGGTGTGCAGCGGGATGCGGGGCATGGTGCTTCTCCTTCAGGCAATGCGATGTCTTCCCCCGGCGACACGCTCGTCGGGGGCGCCCTCGTTCGGGCTGAGGATTTCGGTCGGGCTGACCGCTGGCGTTCCTCGCCATCGGCCACACGACACGCGTACTTTACTGACTAGTAAGTCAATGTCAAGGGCTTGGGGCTGATTCTGAGAAAAAACCTGTCTGAAGGCAATTACGACGCCATGAGGTCATGAAGCAGAAGTCTCGAAAGTCTCTGGCGGAACAAATGATCCGCGTCTATGCTTACTGTCTGGGCAGTATGTATGCAGCCCCAGCCTCACCAAGGAGCGACCCGTGCCCGCCAGCCGCCGAGACGATCTGATCGATGCCGCGATGCGCGTCTTCTACAAGCACGGGTTCCACGCGTCGAGCCTGGACGACATCCAGAAGGAAGGCGGCATCAGCCGCCCGACCCTCTACAACCACTTCAAGTCCAAGGACGAGTTGATCCTCGCCGCCATGCGACGCCGCGACGAGATCTTTCGCAACCGGCTGATGAAGTTCGTGGACTCGAACGCCAAGTCGCCGCTCGAACGCATCGCCGCGGTCTTCGATTTCCACGAGGAGTGGTTCAACGGCAACGAGTTCTGCGGCTGCATGTTCATCAACGCGGCGGCGGAGTTCTCCCTCGCCGACTCCGAGCCCAGGCGGCTCGCCTCCGACCACAAGCGGGCCATCGTGCGCTACATGCGCGAACTCTGCGAGGCCGCGCACATCGAGGACGCCGAGGAAACCGCCGAGCAACTCAACCTGCTGCTCGAAGGCGCGATCGTCGCCGCCCGAGTCGTCGGGCAGGTCGAGAACAAAGGCGCCGACCCGGGGATCTTCGCTCGCCGCGCCAAGCGGATGGCGCTCGGCATCCTCGATCAGGGTTGAACGGCGCCGACAGTCGCTTCACAAAAAACAAACCGCACCGAACCACCAAAGGCCCGGCGCAGCACAAGGGAGTTTGTCTCGACGGGGACGATCACATCTCGTTCACGCCGCCGGCTTCCTCATCGTTCATGTTCTTGTCGTGATGCCCGCCGCGGTGACCACGCGGCCCGCGCGGACCACGGTCGCCGTCCATCGCTTCAAGATCGATCTTGCCCGTCGCCACACCGACCGCGCGCCGCACGGCCATCGACCCGCGCTTGCCCGTCTCGAGTACGGCGCGCTGGTTGCCCTCGCGCGCACCAATCACCGCGAGGATCGTCCGCTGCTCGGCGCCGTTCTGGCGCAGCGCCTGCACGCACTGGAGCGCGAGGTTCGACACCGCGCTGTCGCCCGTGATCGTCGCCGCGCCGATCGCCTCAATCGCCTGACGGCCGGCGAGTTCGATCGCTTCGTTCGGCGCTTCGTTGTCGTTGAGCAGGCGGATCGCCTCGACGCCGTTCTGCGTCCGCTCGCGGATCGCGTCCACCGCCGTCTGCCGCGCGTCGCGCATCGCCTCGATGCACGCCATCGCGACATCCGCGCCCACGCCTTCCAGCGCGGGACGCTCGCCCCGCTCGCCGCGGGGGCCGCGCTCCATCATCGCGCCGCGCTGCCCACGGGGTCCGCGATCAGCGCCGTCGCCCTCCAAACCGCCGCGGCCCGGCTGCGCGATCGACACCGTCGCCGCGCCCGCCAACACCGCAATGCTCGTCATGGTCGTGATTGCCTTCAGCATGATCGTCTCCTTCGTGAAAGTCCGTCCCTTGTTCGAAGCCGACGAGAGTCTCGTCGCCACGCGGAGAACGGCCCGCCCCGGCGCGTATTGCACGCCGCCGTGATATTCTCACCGTGTGGCCAAAGTCCGAACATCGTTCATCTGCCGCGCCTGCGGCTCCGTCCATCCGAAATGGATGGGCAAGTGCCCGGATTGCGGCACATGGGACGCCCTCGAGGAATCCCGCCAGAATGCCTCCGCCCACCTCGACGCCCAGCAGGGCCTCGCCGCCAAGTTCGCCTTCGATCCCGACGAAGCGGCCCTGAGCGCGGCCTCCGCAGCCGACGCGCCGCTCGCGGCGCCCATCGGGCAGATCGACGAAACCTCGCCGGACTCCCCGGGCAAACGGCGCATCGTCACGGGCGTCAACGAACTCGACCGCGTGCTCGGCGGCGGGCTCGTCCCCGGCTCCGCGATCCTCGTCGGCGGCGACCCGGGCATCGGCAAATCAACGCTCCTCCTGCAGGCCGCCGCTTCCCTCGCCGCGCGCAGCGTCCGCACGCTCTATGTCACCTCCGAGGAATCCGCTGAGCAGGTCAAACTCCGCGCCGAACGCCTTCGCTTCGACAGTGATGCTTCCTCTTCTCCTTCCTCCGACAGGGTCCGCGACGAACTCTGGCTCCTCGCCGACACCAACCTCGCGCGCATCATCGAGCAGGCCCGCCGCGCCCGACCCGCGGTTCTCGTCATCGACTCCGTGCAGATGATCTACAAAGGCGACCTCGACGCCTCCCCCGGCTCGGTCGCGCAACTCCGCCGATGCTGCACCGAACTCGTCTACCTCGCCAAACTCTCCGGGATGGCCGTCATCCTCGTCGGCCATGTCACCAAGGAGGGCGCGCTCGCCGGCCCGCGACTCCTCGAACACCTCGTCGACGCCGTCCTCTACTTCGAGGGCGACCGCCACCACGCCCACCGCGTGCTGCGCGGCGTCAAGAACCGCTTCGGTACCACGCTCGAGATCGGCCTCTTCGAGATGGGCGACTCCGGCCTGCGCGAAGTCCTCGACGGCTCGGGCCTCGCCGCACGCACCGACAAACCCCAGCCCGGCTCCGTGGTCTGCCCCACAATCAGCGGCACACGCTGCCTCCTCGTCGAGATGCAGGCCCTCACCGCCACCGGGTTCCTGGGCAGCGCCAAGCGCAAAGCGTCCAGCGTCGACGGCAACCGCCTCGCCATGCTCATCGCCGTCCTCGAGCAGCACGCCGGCCTGCGCCTCGCCGATCGCGATGTCTTCGCCTCGGCGGTGGGGGGCGTGCGCATCAACGAGCCCGCCGCCGATCTCGCCCTCGCGCTCGCCGTCGCCGGCGCGCACCTCAAACGGGCCGCATCGCCGACAACCGCGGTGGTGGGAGAGGTCGGCCTGGGAGGAGAGATCCGCCCCGTCTCGCGCCTCGAACAGCGCGTGCGCGAGGCCGCCCGACTCGGCTACACCACCGTCGCCGTCCCGCACGGCTCGCCGATCAAGCAGCTCAAACGCGACGGCGTCGAGATCATCACCCTGCGCACTATCGGTGACGCGATCAAGAATCTGCTGTGATTCTCACCCTCTCCCGTGGGACAGGGTGGCCCGAAGGGCCGGGTGAGGGCCGCACACTCTTGTCTGTGCCTCCGTGGTGACTCGTCACACCACCACGGACCGCGCGAAGAAGATGTAGTCCGTCGCCGGGCACGCGTGGCCCTCGCGATTCATGTCCACCGCCACCTGCCCCCGGTGATACGACCCGTGGTGGGTGAGCTGGAGCAGGATGTCCCGCCGGCGCGTCTCGAACGCCTCGCCCTCTGTCGTGTTGTAAACGATCATCTCGTCGAGTGAGTCATCGCGCAGCACGCGGAAGACCTGCGCCCACCGCGCGGCCAGCACCTGCGCATCCAGCGACACATCATCCAGCACGGCCCCCTCCGGGAACAGCGACCGATCGTTTTCCCATTCCCCCGCGCCCATCCGCGACAGCCACAACTCCTGCGCGCGGCAGAGATGCGCCATCCGGTCCACCGCTTTCTTGGGCGGCGCCTTCAACGCGCCCAACGCCCCCAGCACGCGATCGTTCGCCCACGCGTCCCAACGAAACAGCCGCTCGAATGTCTCAATGTTGCTCATGCTGACATCGTAACGGCTCTTCCTCCCTCCCCGATGCGCAGCATGGGGGAGGGCCGGGGAGGGGGTCTGTTCTCCTCCCTCTCCTGTTCGACAGAGTCGAATGGGAGAGGGCAGGGTGAGGGCTACCGCTTCTACCTCTTCTTTCCTTCTCCCCCTCCGCGCACTCCGCGATCTCCGCGGTGAACTCTTCCCCATTGCCTATTGCCGATTCCCCATTGCCTTCATCACCGCGCGCCACACAAACCCCGCGGCCAGCAGCCCAAGCCCCATCATCCACACGCGCGCTTCAACAAAGAACGCCAGCGACAGGCACGCGCCGAGCCCGACCCACGCGACCCACACCGGGAACCGCCGCTCGCTCCCCGGCATGCGGATCGCCGCCAGGTTCGTGATCGCGTAGTACACCAGCACCGTGAACGCGCTGAAACTCCAGGTCAGTTTCACATCGCCGATCAGCGCCAGCGCCGCGATCGCGCACCCCACGCCCACCACCGCCGCGTCGGGCGAGCCTCTCTCATCCACCCGCGCGAACACACGCGGCACATCGCCCCTGCGTCCCATCGCCAGCGTCACGCGCGATAAACCAAGGATCAGGTTGAGCAGCACGCCCAGCATCGCCGTCACCGCGCCGATGGCGATGATCTCCGCGATCCACGGCCCGTCGAACGCCCGCGCCGCCGCTTCCAGAGGCGCCGCGCTCTCCCGCGTGGCTTCCGCCAATCGATCCGCGTCGAACGCGCCGATGGCCACGAACGCGACCACGAAATAGATCCCCGCCGACACGACCAGCGTCACAAGGATCGCGCGCGGGATCGTCTTCTCCGGCTCGCGCACCTCCTCGCCCAGCGTCGCGATCCGCCCGTACCCCGTGTACGCCACGAACAAGAGCGCCGTCGCTTCGAGCAATCGCACGAGCGCGGGCCGCGTGTCTCCCTCAACACAGAAGAACGACGGCTTCCACATCACCTCCACACGCCCCGCGGCATCGCGCAGCCCGAACACGCAGAACACCGCCAGCGCGAGCAGCGTGATCGACACGATCACCGCGTTCACCCGGCTCGATCGCCGCATCCCCGTCGCCACCAGCGCCGTCAGCACGAGCGTTCCGAAAATCGCGAGCGGCGTTGTCCACTCCGGCGCGTCGACGCGCGCCATGCGCAGCGCGTACCCCGCGAAGCCCAGCGCCGCCGTCGCCGCCGAGAACGACTTCGCGCACACGAACATCCACCCCGCCGCGAACCCGAGCGAGGGCGACAGCCACCGATGCCCGTACTCGTAGGTCCCGCCGCTGACCGGGTGGGCCGCGGCCAGCTGCGCGCTGGAGAGCGCGTTGCACCCCGCGACCATCGCCGCCAGCACGATCGCCAGCAGCGCCGCGTTCCCCGCCACGCCCGCGGCCAAGCCGATCGACACGAACACGCCCGTCCCCAGAATCGACCCGAGCCCCAGCAACACCGCGCCGGGCAAAGAAACCACGCGATGGAGAGTTGGCCGCTCGTTCGTCACGGCGGCATCGTATCGGGTCTCCGCACCCTCTCCCTCGGGGAGAGGGTGGCCCGAAGGGCCGGGTGAGGGGGGCCGCGTAATAGCGACGGTAGCAGCCGATTTGCCGCCACCTAGTCCGGTCGATTACTCTTGGTGCATGGCACTAATCGTACTTGGCGCAGGGGCAACTCGGGGCGCATCTTTCTGTTCTGGCGCGGGGCGCCTGCGGCTCTGCAAGCCCCCGGTCGACGGTGATTTTTTCACCCAGCTGCAACGAATTTCAAACGACAAACATCGGGCAACAATCGACGCGCTGCTTGAAAACGTGATCTCTCACTTCGGTCACAACTTTAGTTTGGGTCTTGAGCGAGTATTTACCGTTTTTGAATTCTACCAGCGTGTAAAGAGCGCTATTGCGACAGACTCGTCCAAAGCACTCGACTTCACTGCGGCGCGGAGCAATCTTCTTCAGGCGCTGGCCGCAGTGCTCGAAGAATCGTTAACAGACAGTACGCCCGATGGCAGCGGATCGACGGATATGATCCCCTGCGAGTACCATCGCCAGCTTGTCGAGAAGTTGAATGGCAATGACACGATCATGTCGTTTAATTACGACTGCCTGATTGATCTTGCACTAAAACGACACGGAAGCGGGCGTTGGAATCCTCATTACGGTTACAACCTGCCTCTTCGCAAAGGCCCCAACTCGCGGATCGCTGGAGAGGAAGCTTGGCAGCCGAGCGGGACTGTCGCAGCGAAAGACAAAACGATTACCTTACTGAAGCTTCACGGTTCTCTTCACTTTGCGAAGGCGAAGCCCTCGCAGTCCGGGTCGCCGTATCGGCTTAAGCAGCATCCTTACACACGGCGAAATGGACGGCTTCAGTTCGAGATCATTCCACCGGAATGGAATAAAAAGTTTGATGACGCTTTATTTGGACGCTTGTGGAAAGCGGCGGCGACAGCTATCCGGGCTGCTTCTACTGTTGTAGTCATCGGCTACTCGTTTCCGCTTACTGATCTGCATACAGAGTCGCTGTTTCGGGTCGCCGTCAAGCCCGGTAGGTTCAAGCATGTCGTTCTTGTGAATCCAGATCGCGACGCTCGACGTCGAGCGCTGGCGGTGCTGTCCACTGGGCTGACAAAGTCTACCCGCGTGCTCGTCTTTGATTCCTTTCAGGCATTCTCAGAAGCGCCGCGTTCGCTATGGGATCTACCAAAGAAGAAGACACCCAAGAATCCAACATCCTCCAATGACTAGCGCCAGCGCGGTGTAGCCCACCACATCGCGCGCCTTCGCCCCCGTGATCGCCAGCGCGGGCAGCGCCCAGAACGGCTGGATCATGTTCGTCCACGAGTCGCCGTACGCGACGGCCATCACCAGCCGCGCGGGATCGACGCCCGACTCCGTCGCCGCGCGCATCGCGATCGGGCCTTGCACCGCCCATTGCCCGCCGCCGCTGGGCACGAACAGATTCACCAGCCCCGCGCTCAGGAAGGTCATCACGCTCAGGCCGCCTTCCGATCCGCCCGACTGCGCGACGAACCACCCCGCGATGTTCGCCGCAAGACCGCTGGCGACCATGATGCCGATGATCCCCGCGTAGATCGGGAACTGGAGGATGATCCCCGCGCACCCCCGCGCCGCGTCGTCGATGGCGGCCACATACCGCCGCGCGCTGCCGTGCAGGACGATCCCCACGCTGAAGAACAGCAGGTTGGCCGTGTTGAGGTCGAGGGCCGCGAACCCGCGATCGGCGAAGCGCATCGCGAGCCAGACGAGCGCGGGCAGCGCGAGCGCGATCGCCGCGATCGGGCTGCGCTCGAGGAAGTCGGGGACCAACCCGGGCCGGTCGTCATCAGCGCCAGCAGCGGGGGAGGTGGGCGGTACTTCCACGCGCTCCGCCTCGATGCGCGTACCCCTCGACGGGCACAGCAAGCCGAACAGCAGCGGGATCAGAACCACCAGCCCGCCCGTCACGATCAGGTTCAGCGGCGAGAAGATCGTCTCGCCCACCGGGATCGCGCCGACCTTCGCCGCCATCTCCGCGCCGAGCACCTCGACCTGCCCCTGCGCCGACGCCGCCTTGAGCGGCGCGCTCCCCGACAG
Source organism: uncultured Phycisphaeraceae bacterium (assembly GCA_965369025.1). Lineage (GTDB taxonomy): Bacteria > Planctomycetota > Phycisphaerae > Phycisphaerales > UBA1924 > JAHBXC01. Next base: position 857,643 of record CBDUPB010000001.1, read on the forward strand.
CCCGCCGTGCCACACCATCATCGTGGTGTACCCCGCCGCCGCGAGCAGGCCCGCGGGCAGCGCGATGCCCTTCGCGCGCAGCGCACGACCGACATCGCGCGCCAGGATCGCGCCCACGATCAACCCCAACCCCCAGTTGATCAGGCCGAACGCGATCGCGACGAGCGCCGTCATCGCCGCGGCCTGCGGCCCCGTCTTCGGAACATTCGCTAGCGCGCGCAGCAACCGCGCCACAGGCGGCGAACTCGCCAGCGCGTGCCCCGTCACCAGGATCAGACACATCTGCATCGCGAACGCGAGCAGCGACCAGAACCCGTTCTGCCAGTCGTCGAGCAGCGTGAGCGCGTACGCGCCCTCGGCGCGCGGCGATCCCGGGGCCGGCGCCGTGAAGAACAGCGCGAGCAGATAGGTGAGCAGCGTGAGCAGAACCGCGAGCACGAAGGGGTCGGGCGCCGTGGCGCGGAAGACCCCGGCGATGCGTTGGCCGAGTTTCGCGAGCATGGCGCGAGGGTACCGCGCCCGTGCTCGGGCGCAAACCCGTCTCAGGCAACCTGTTGCGCCAAGAGAGCCCGAAGGTCAAGATTCTCACGCCTTCCCCGGCGCCGCCGTAAAGGTCGGCCCATCCCGCGCCGATAGACCAGTGTGAAGACACGCCGAGGCCGCGGGCACGGACGCCCCGCCCGGCCGTCTCGAACGATCTCTCCCCACCGAGGATCGCGCGGGCGGCAGGCGAATCCAGCGGCAACCCTCTGACCGGAGGGCATCGGCGAAGGAGTCGAGGCCGTGGCGAACATCCCCCATCTGCACACGCCCGAGGCGACCCGCGACGACACCGACGCGCTCGCGCCTCTCCCGTTCGAGCGTCGCGCCCATGACCGCGCCACCGCTGGCGGGTCGATGCAGGGCGTGCTCGCGTCGTCCACCGACATGCCCGTCCTGATCCGTCTGCAACTCCGCGACGCCAGTTCCACCGGGCTCGGCGCCGTGTGCAACTCGCCCGTGCAGGTCGGCTCGCGGATCTCCCTGCGCGTCGATCCCGTCCACGGGCTGTGGAAGACGGCCACCGTCGTCCGCTGCGCGCCCGACGCCTCGGGCAACCACCGCATCGGGCTCGCCTACGCGCAGAAGCGCGCGGCGTAAGTCGCACATCGGGTGAGTGCAATCGGGCGCGAGATTTCCTCACGCTCTACACTCCCCGCATGCCAAGCCCCAACATCATCGAAGGCAACGCCGTTGTCGGTCAGGGCGGCGGACCCACCGCCGTCATCAATCAGTCCCTCGTGGGCGTCGTCGAGACGCTCCGCGATCACGCGCGCATCCCCAACATCCTCGGGATGCGCCACGGCGTGCAAGGGATGCTCAACGGCGACTTCCTGAACTTCAACAGCGTCGACCCCTATTCCCTCGAAGAGGTCTCCAAGGCCCCCTCGGCCGCGCTGGGCTCCACCCGCGACAAGCCCGACACCGCCTATTGCGAGCGCATCTTCGAGACCTGCAAGCGCCACGATGTCCGCTACTTCTTCTACATCGGCGGCAACGACTCCTCCGACACCTGCCGCATCATCAACAAGATCGCCGGCTCGAGCGGCTACGAACTGCGCTGCTTCCACATCCCCAAGACCATCGACAACGACCTGCTCGAGAACGACCACACGCCCGGCTTCCCGAGTGCGGCGCGCTTCGTCGCCTGGTCGTTCGCGTCGGACGATCTCGACAACGCCGCGATCCCGGGCATCAAGATCAATGTGGTCATGGGCCGCCACGCCGGGTTCCTGACCGCCGCCAGCGCGATGGCGCGCAACGGGAAGGGGACCGGCCCGCACCTCATCTATGTCCCCGAGCGCAAGTTCGATCTTGAACGCTTCGCCGCCGATGTCGAACGCGTGTACGCCGAGCACGGGCGGTGCCTGATCGCCGTCTCCGAGGGCATCCAGAACGAGGACGGTCAGGCCATCGCGGCCGTCATGTCCGAGCGCGAGCGCGACGCGCACGGCAACATCCAACTCTCCGGCTCGGGCGCGCTGGGCGACATGCTCTCCGACTACCTCAAGAAGAAGTTGAAGCCAGCGGGCGGGAAAGCCCCGCGCGTGCGCGCCGACACCTTCGGGTACACCCAGCGGTGCTGGGCCGATCCCTCGCCCGTGGATTCGTTCGAGGCGCGGCAGGTCGGCCGCGCCGCCGCCCGGCTCGCGATGTCGGGCGACATCGACGGCAGCATCGCGATCAAGCGCACGGGCGACAACCCGTACCGCGCCGAGTTCGTGCGCGTCGACCTCGAGAAGATCGCGGGCAAGACCCGCCACATGCCCGAGGAGTTCCTCAAGGGCCACAACGATGTGAGCGACGAGTTCGTCGATTATCTCCGCCCGCTGCTGGGCCACATCCCGGCGTTCAGGCGGCTGTGACTTCCGCACCCTCTCCCGCTGGGAGTGGGTGGCGCCGAAGGCGCCGGGTGAGAGCCTCGCGGCAATGCGGTATCTTCAACGCATGAACAACCTCTCCCGTCGCTCGTTTCTCGCGGCAGCGGGCGTCGCCGCCGCGACACCCGCCGCGCTCGCGCAACTCGGCGCCAATGCTGCGCAGCCGCGCAACGCCCAGAACGATCCCCTGCGCAAGTCCGGCCGCGCGCCGATCGCGATCGCCTCGGCCAACGGCGTCGCCGCGACCACGCGCGCGTACGAACTGCTGTCCGGTGGCGCCGATCCCGTCGACGCCGCCGTCGCTGGCGTGAAGATCATCGAGGACGACCCCGACGACATGACCGTCGGTCTCGGCGGGCTGCCCAACGAGGAGGGCGTGGTCGAACTCGACGCGTCGATCATGCACGGGCCGACCCATCGCGCGGGAGCGGTGGGGGCGCTGCGCAACATCAGGAATCCCGCCGCCGTGGCGCGCGAGGTGGCGCGCCGTACCGATCATGTGATGATCGTGGGCGAGGGCGCGCTGAAGTTCGCGCTGCGCATGGGCTTCAAGGAGGAGAACCTCCTCACCGAGAAGTCGCGCGAGGCCTGGCTCAAGTGGCGCGCGTCGCTCAACAGGGATGACGACTGGCTGGATGACGATGAGCTGGATTTGCCGGGAGCGGGCAATGGGCAATCGGCAATGGGCAATGGGGAAAGCGAGCCCCTCCCACGGAGTGGGAGGGGTAGGGGAGGGTCTTCTTTCCACGCGTACAACATTGAGTGGCGCAACGGCGTCGCGCACACCACGGGCACGATCCACCTGAGCGCGCTCGACGCCAACAACGATCTTGGGGGATGCACGACGACTTCCGGTTTGTCGTGGAAACTCCCCGGCCGCGTCGGCGATTCGCCCATCATCGGCGCCGGGCTCTACACCGACAACGAGGTCGGCTCGGCGGGCGCAACCGGCAGAGGCGAGGCCGTCATCCAGATCTGCGGCGCCCGCACCATCGTCATGCGCATGAGCATGGGCGATCACCCGACCGACGCGTGCCTGTACGCCGCGAAGATGATCGCCGACAAGACGAAGGTGAAGCGCCTGCTCGACGCCAAGAGCAGGCCCAACTTCGATGTGCGGCTCTACGCGCTGCGCAAGGACGGCGCCTTCGGCAGCGCGTCGCTCTGGTCGGGCGCCGACTTCGCGGTCTCCGAGGGCGGGCGCCACCGCCTCGAACCGGCGGCGTTCCTCTACGAGCGCGGGTAAGAGAATTCACCGCAGAAAACGCGGAGGGCGCAGAGAGGGAAGGGGATACCGCTCTGATCAGAGCCCGGGGCGCAAGCACCGGGCGCGGACGCGTGTTTACGGCGTCTATGTTGGAAGCGAACTCACGCGCCACAACAAAAAAACCCCCGGCGCTTGCGCGTCGAGGGCTGTCGCTTCACGGAGAAGTAAAGCTTGGTTGGCTGTCTGAATCAGCCGCGGCGACGACCGACGGCCAGCAGGCCGGCGGCGCCGATGAGGGCGGCGGAGGCGGGGGTCGGGATCGCGGGGATCTGACCGCGGATCTCGCCGCTCGGGGTGGTGCTGGTGTGGATGTTCACATACAGGTTCCCGTCGCGGAAGGCCTGCTGAACGGTGGCGGGGTCGCTGCTGACGCCGCCGAAAGTGCCGCCGGCGGCGACATCGGTGAGGGTCAGCTCGATGCCCAGACCCGACTGAACGAACGAGCCCAGGAAGCCGAGGTCGATCACGATGCCGCCGTTGCTGCCCGCGGGCGCAAGGTGGATGTGAACGGGGCTGGAGTTGGGTCCGACGCCCATCAGGTTGGCGAGCGGGATGCCCACGACATAGAGCGAGATGTCGAAGGTGTCGTCGGTGGTGTCGTAATCGATCTGACCGATGCCGAGCGCCGACGAGCCGGACGGGGGAACTTCCTGCGTGCCGTCAAGCATGAAATTGACGGTCATGATGCCCGCGTTGGCGGAAGCGCCAACAGCAAGCGCGCTGAGCGCGCAGAGCGTACTGATCTTCATCTCTCTGTTACCTCCTTGTGCCGCCTCTCCCGTGCCCGGGCGAGACGCTGACTCACGGATTCCATCTGTGCTTCAGTCGCGGCGGTGTGCAGCCATCGCGACAGACCCTGTGCGGTAAGACCGCGTCGGGCGACCCCATTATTCGGGTGGTGGACCCGTTTGCATAGCCCTATTTTGCGGATTAGGCACAACTTTGTGCGATGCCGGTGTTTTTCCTAGGTTGTGCCCGCTGAACCCGGATCCGGGTCATCCGGTTTGGCCGTCGGGGGCATCCCTTCGATGGTCGGGCGCTGCCCGGAAGCCCGGTATCCGACGCGCCCCGAGGCGTACTCGTCGGGGGAGACGCGCAAATCCGGCTCGCCCTCGGGGCCAAGCCCTTCTCCCGCCTGGTGTTGGCGGTGGAGTTCCTTCAGAAAGGGCACACACCAGCCGCAGCCCGTGCCGGCCGAAAGGCACTCGCTGATGAGCGAGGCCACCTGCGGGTCTTCCCGCTCGAGGTACGAGCGGATCTTGCGCAGGGTCACGCCGAAACACAGGCACACGCGGTCGTCGGGGTCCACGCGAGCACTCTACGGGACATCAATCGTCCGTGGCGTCGAATCCGATCCCCGATGCCGGGCGAAGCACTCGGCGGTCGCACAGTCACCCCGTTTCATCGCCCGTGAGCCGTGTTCACGAGGCCCTTGGAGGCCCCATGCTTTCTCAGACCTGCGAATACGCCCTCCGCGCCGTCACCTGCCTCGCCCATCACCCCGGCGAATTCGTCACCGCCAGCGACCTCGCCGACGCGACCAGCGTCCCCTCTGATTACCTCTCCAAGGTGCTTCAGCAACTCGCCGCCGCCAAGGTCGTCCAGGGCCGGCGCGGCGTGGGCGGGGGGTACCGCCTCGCCCGCGAGCCCGCGGAGATCACGCTCCTCGACATCGTGGACGCCATGGGCGTTTTCCAGCGGCTCCGCACCTGCCCGACCCACCAGGACGAATCGCGCGGGCTGTGCCCGCTCCACAAGACCGTCGATCTCGCCGTGGAGGCCGCTGAGGGCGTTTTCCGCGACAAATCACTCGCCGACATGCTCAGGGAATCCGCCGAGGGAGGCCGGCTGTGCGTCGAACGCTCGCCCGGCGACGACACTCGCGCTGGCGGCGACATCACGACGAGTCGGCCCGCGCGGGCGCCCGCTCCGGCGCCCCAGTTCACCTCGAACGGGAAACTCAAGGCCCGCGCCCTCCCGACGAGCGAGTGACCTCTGACGCCGTTCTGGGGAGATGGGGAGACGCGGCGCGTGGTCGATTGAGGCACGCCGCCCGATTCCACCTACCATCGCCCCGATGTCCAACGAGCAGAACAACACCGAAACCGCGCCCGCCGCCGAGTCCCCCCACGAACTCGAGCTCCAGCGCCGAAAGAACCGCGACGAGATCCGCCAACTCGGCGCCGACCCCTACGGCCAGCGCGTCGACGGGCTGATCTCCCTCGCCGACGCCCGGGCTGCCTACGACCCCGCCGCCGACGCCGATCACCAGGCCAACGGGAAGACCGAGGGCTACGCCGACGCGCGCCCCGTCGTCAGCGTCGCCGGTCGCGTCGTGCTCCATCGCGACAACGGCAAGCTGGTCTGGATGCAACTCCGCGACCACACGACCGGCACGGAGGGTTCCTCGGATCTCCAGATCGCCGTCTCGAAGCGCGACTGCGCCGAGCGCGGGTTCAACATCGCCAAACTCCTCGACCTCGGGGACATCGTCGTCGCCACCGGCCCGCTCATGAAGACCAAGGCGGGCGAGGTCACCATCTGGGCCAGCGACCTCGACATCGCCTGCAAGTCGCTCGCGCTCCCCCCCGAGAAGCGCGCCGGTCTGCAAGACCCCGAACTGCGCTACCGCAAGCGGTATGTCGATCTCTACACCAACCCCGAGACGATGCGCGTCTTCCAGTTGCGCTCGCTGCTCGTCTCGCGCTTGCGCCGCTTCTGGGACGAGCGCGGGTTCCTCGAGGTCGACACCCCCGTGCTCCAGACCCTCGCGGGCGGCGCCGCGGCCCGGCCGTTCGCCACGCACATCAACGCGCTCGACATCCCGCTCTTCATGCGCGTCGCGCCTGAGTTGTTCCTGAAGCGGTTGCTCGTCGGAGGCATGCCGCGCGTCTACGAGGTCGCGCGGAACTTCCGCAACGAGGGCGTCGATCGCACGCACAACCCCGAGTTCTCGATGGTCGAGGTCTACGAGGCGTTCGGCAACTACGAGCGCATGATGGACCTCACCGAAGCGCTCGTCCGCGAACTTGCCGGTGTCGCAAAGGACTTCCTTTCTGACCCCTCCTGCGCAGCGGGAGGGGTAGGGGAGGGTCTTTCTCTTCCCTTCGACACCATCACCATCGACTACGGCAAGCCCTTCGCGCGCGTCACCTACGGCGATCTCTTCGAGAAGGCCTACGGCTTCCCCATGTCCGACAAGGCCAAGGTCCTCGCCGAAGCGAAGAAGCAGCATGTCGCCAACGCCGACAAACTCGCGCACGAACTGCTCATCAACGCGCTCTTCGACAAGGCCGAGGAAGCGATCGACCCGACGGTCCCCACCTTCGTGATGGACTACCCGGCGCCGCTCTGCCCGCTCACGCGGCCCAAGGTCAGCGACCCCACCGTCGCCGAGCGCTTCGAACTCTTCATCGGCGGCATGGAGTGCGCCAACGCCTACACCGAACTCAACGATCCCGACATCCAGGAGCAGAAGTTCCGCGAGCAACTCGCGGGCATCGACGACGAAGAGTCCACCTTCCGCACCTTCGACGCCGACTTCATCGAGGCGCTCAAGGTCGGCATGCCTCCCGCGGGCGGGCTGGGTGTGGGCGTCGATCGGCTCATCATGCTCCTCACGAACAACCGCTCGATCCGCGATGTGCTGCTCTTCCCGATGATGCGCCCCTTGCCAAGCGAACAGGGAACCTGACGCGCGATGCCCTGGCTGCTCCTTGTCATCGCGGGTCTGCTCGAAGTCGTGTGGGCCATCGCGATGAAGCGGTCGGACGGCTTCACGAAACTCTGGCCGAGCGTCGTCACCATCGTGGGGATGCTCGCGTCCTTCTATCTGCTCGCCCGCGCGATGAAGGCGCTCCCGCTGGGCACGGCCTACCCGATCTGGGTCGGCATCGGCGCGGTGGGCGCGGCGATCGCCGGGGCGGTCCTCTTCAAGGACCGCTTCACGCTCGCGCACGCCGGATTCGTCGGCCTGATCGTCGTCGGCATCGTCGGGCTCAAGGTCATGACCCCGTCCAGACCCAATTCCGCCGAGATCGAGGCCCAACCCGCGGCCCTCGACGACCGATAGATGGTCCGGCCGCACGATCTTGCGGCCAGGGCCCCTCGGGGCTTGACCCGACCGCAAGTGGGTTTACCCTTGCACACGCCGCGATCGGCCCCCGATCGTCGCGCACAATATGGGGCTGTAGCTCAGCTGGGAGAGCGCATGCATGGCATGCATGAGGTCGTCGGTTCGATCCCGATCAGCTCCACTTGAAGCCAACGCTTCCCGACACGCCCGCCGCACAACGGCGGGCGTTGTCGTTTTTGGGCCTCATTCCGGCCTGGAGGGGTCCGTAGACCCAATAAGAATCCCGGTTATGACCCAACAGGAACCCGAACCGCCCGATTTTTGGGGGTATATCTCTTGCATTCCCTGCGCGGCTCGGTACGCTGTGATTGTTAAGAAACACACGCTCTCGCCGCTGTGGGGAAACAGGCTCGGCGAGGGACACATTTGGAGGGATAGAGATGATGTTGCGTTCTGCAATCGCACTTGTTGCACTTGGCGGCCTCGCGGGCTCCGCGATGGCTGGCATCACCGAAACACTGAAGTTCGGCGGCGCCATCTTCCCGACCCACGCGTCCGGGACCGATGTCGACGATCCGCTCTTCGAGTCGAAGGTGTTCACCGGCACCACCGGCACCCCGATCATCGGGTTCACCGTCACCTTCGACTACGCCGAGTCCGTCGATGACGCCTCCTGGGCCTCAGACGCAGCCATGCGAGTCGACTTCGTCGGCAGCACCTTCGTCAACCTCGGCGGCACCTTCGGCGGCATGGGCCGTCTCGGCGGCACCCCCGACATGATCTGGTCGTTCAACGGCTCCGGCTCCACAGGGCCCGGCACCTACTCGACGACCTACTTCTTCGGCGGCCCCCTCGCGACCACCGACTCGATCGAGATCTCCCTCACCGACACCTTCAACGGCGGGAACTCGTTCACCAACATCACCATCGATCTGCTCATGGTTCCGGCCCCCGGCGCCGCCGCCCTCCTCGGGCTCGCGGGCATCGCCGGCATCCGCCGTCGCCGCTGATCGAGTCTCCGTCGGGACCCCAACCGACACGCATCATCTCTTGCTCATGGCTCGCCGCGGAAACGCGGCTTGAGCCGTTTTTCTTACGACGCCCCCATCGCCCCGCGCAGCAGTTCCGCAGCACGCCGCGCAGCCCGTGACCGGCTCCGACCCTTCCGCCACGCCAGCGCGATCTCACGCTCGGGCCGCTCCTTGCTGATCGGCAGGTACACCCGCGCACTCGTCGTGTCCGCCTTCGCGCACATCTCCGGGACGATCGAGATCCCCATCCCCAGCGACACCAGGCCCAGCACCGTCTGAAGTTGCGCGCCGCGGCACACGATCCGCGGCGAGAGCCCGTGCGCCGCACAGAACCCTTCGACCTGCCCGCTCAGGCAATGCATCTCGTGGAGCACGACCGCCGGCGCATCGCGGAGCGACTCCAGCGACACGCTCTTCGTCCGCGGCGCATCGCCCTTTGACATCGCCACCAGCAGCCGCTCCTTCCCGATCACCTCCAACTCGACCAACGGGTGCTCCGCCGGCACGCTGACGACCGCCATCTCGATCTCGTGATCCGCGAGCGCATCCAGCAGCCGCGCCGTCACATCCTCGCGCACGCTCACCTCGCACCCTGCGCGCTCACGACGCAACCGCTTCAAGACGCCGGGAAGGAGGTAGGGCGCCATCGTCGGGATCGCCCCGATCGCCAGCGACCCGTGCTCGTCGTCGAACCCGGCCCGGAGCCGTTCTTCCGCGTCCCGCGCCTCCGCCAGGATGCGCCGTGCGCGCGGCAACAGCGCGTGCCCCGCCTCGGTGAGTTCGGCCCCGCGCCCCATGCGGTCGAACAGCCGCACGCCGAGCGACTCCTCGAGTTTCTTCACCTGCTGAGAGAGCGACGGCTGCGCCACGGCGCACGCCCGGGCCGCCTTGCTGAACGAGCGCATCTCCGCCGCCGCCACGAAGTACCGCAGTTGGTGCATCTCCATAGGCGAATCCTATAGAAGCAAGCGTCAAAAAGTCTTCGACACCTTGAGGGTGCGCCTGTACGCTCTTCTCGGACCCACCCTCAAGGAACGCACAAGCAGGGAGCGCGCACCATGTCGAAGAACCCCGGCAAGCCCAACCTCACCACCGCCGACGGATGCCCCATCGCCGCCCAGCAGGCCCTCACCGCCGGGCCGCGCGGCCCGCTGCTCATGCAGGATGTCCAGCTCCTCGAGCAGATGCAGCACTTCAACCGCGAGCGCATCCCCGAGCGCTCCGTCCACGCCAAGGGCTCGGGCGCCTACGGCACATTCACCGTCACGCACGACATCACCAGGCACACCCGCGCCAACTTCCTCTCGAAGATCGGCAAGAAGACCGATCTTGTCGTCCGCTTCTCGACCGTTGCGGGCGAGCGCGGCGCCGCCGACGCCGAGCGCGATGTGCGCGGCTTCGCCGTCAAGTTCTACACCGACGAAGGCAACTGGGACATGGTGGGAAACAACACTCCCGTGTTCTTCGTCCGCGATCCCTACAAGTTCCAGAACTTCATCCATACCCAGAAGCGCGACCCCAAGACCAACCTGCGCGACATGGACATGCAGTGGGACTTCTGGTCGCTCTGCCCCGAGTCGCTCCATCAGGTCACCATCCTCTTCTCCGATCGCGGCCGCCCGACCGATTACCGACACATCAACGGCTACGGCAGCCATACCTACTCGTTCATCAACGACGCTGGCGAGCGCGTCTGGTGCAAGTTCCACTTCAAGAGCAACCAGGGCATCAAGAACCTGATGGACGACGAGGGCGACCGCCTCATCGGGCAGAACCGCGAGTCCTCCCAGCAGGATCTCTTCGAAGCGATCGAGCGCGGCGACTTCCCCAGTTGGACCATGAAGGTCCAGATCATGACCCAGCAGCAGGCCGACGCCTGGGAGAAGAAGACCGGCTGGAACCCCTTCGACCTCACCAAGGTCTGGCCGCACGGCGACTGCCCGCTCATCGAGGTCGGCCAGCTCGAACTCAACCGCAACCCCGAGAACTACCACGCCGAGATCGAGCAGGCGAGTTTCAGCCCGTCGGCGCTCGTCTCGGGCATCGGTCCCAGCCCCGACAAGATGCTCCAGGCGCGCCTCATGTCCTACGCCGACGCGCACCGCTACCGCGTGGGCAACAACTATCACCAGCTCCCCGTGAACAAGCCGCGCTGCCCCGTGTTCAACTCCCAGCGCGACGGCCAGATGGCCACCGCTGCCGACTACGGCGCGCGCTCCAACTACTGGCCCAGTTCGCGGCCGGGCATGCCCGATGTCGCGCCCCAGTACGCCGACCCCGCGTGGGAACTCGGCCAGACCACCGTCGATCGTTTCGACTCCACCGTCGACCACGACGACTACACCCAGGCGGGCAACCTCTACAGGATGTTCGATGAAGCGCACCGCGATCGTCTCGCGCAGCGCATCGCCAGCGTGCTCGGACAGGCCCGCGAGGAAGTCCAGATGCGCCAGCTCTGCCACTTCTTCCGCGCCGACGAGGACTACGGCATGCGCGTCGCCAGCGCGCTCAAGGTCGATATGAAGAAGGTCATGGCCGGCATGGACAGCGCCGGACGCAACGCGCCCGCCCACGCCTGACCGACAAGCCATCCCCGCCCGGCGCCCGTCCGCGGGCGCCCTCCATTCACAAGCGCCCGCGTTCCTCCACGCGGGCGTTTGTTGTGGCGCAGGTCAGTCATCTTCGCTCGGCGCGCTCAGCATGTTGGGGACGCGCGTCGCGCCGTCCAACTGCTTCACCTCGTCGATCGCCTTGCTCGACGCCGCGCCCTTCTCCTCGAAGCGGCGCAGGGTGGGCATCACGCGCGTCTCGACGGAGCCGACCAGCCGGTTGTACCGATCGCGCGTCGCGTCGATGGCCTTGCCCAGACTCCCGATGTACTCGACAACCTTGCCCACTCGATCGTGGAGTTCTCTGCCGAGCGAGAACAGTTCGTTCGCGTTGTCCGACAGACTCTTCTCGCGCCACCCGACATGCACCGCGCGGAGCAGCCCGATCAGCGTGCTCGGGCTCGCGATGATCACGCCCTGCTGCGCCGCCGCGTCGAGCAGTTCCGGCCTGCGCGAGAGCGCCGCGTCCACGAATTGATCGCCGGGCACGAACATCACCACGAACTCCGCCGACCCTTCGTCGGTCTTCCAGTACGCCTTGTCGCTGAGTTTCTTCACCTGATCGACGACATGCCGCGCGAAGCGATCGAGGTGCCCGTCCACCAGCGCGGGTTCGTCCGCCTCGATTGCGTCCAGATACGCCTCGATGTTGCACTTCGCGTCCACGATCACCACGCGCCCGTTCGGGAGTTTCACCACCATGTCGGGCCGCTGGAGTTTCCCGTCGTCGTCGCGCGAACTGCTCTGGGTCGTGAAATCGCAGTACGGCCGCATGCCCGCGATCTCGACCACGCGCTCCAGCTGGATCTCGCCGTACCGACCACGCACTTGGGGCTTGCGCAGCGCCTTCACCAGATCACCCGTCTTCTCCGTGAGCTGGCGCCCCGACTCCTGCATCTGCTTCACTTGCGTCAGCAGCCCCTCGTAGGCGCCGACGCGTTCCTTCTCCATCGCCCCGAGTTTCTCGTCCGTCTTCTTGAGCGATTCCTGGATCGGCTTGAGCAGCGCATCGACGGCCTTCTGCTTCTCCTCCACGCTCGCATTGGTGCGCTCGTGGTGCTTCTCGAACGACTGCTTCGCCAGCTCAAGGAACTGCGTGTTGCTGCTCTTGAGCGCCTCGCCCGCCAGCGCGTTGAACGATTCCTTAAGCGTCTTGATCTGCTCCTGGAACCGCTCGGCCTCGCGCCGCTCACGCTCCTGCGCCTCCCCGAGCCGCGCTTCCATCGCCGCCGCCCGCCGCTCGGCGTCCCGCGCCGAGTCGAGTTCCGCGCGGCTCCGCGTCAGTTCGCGCGACAACCGCTTCCGCTCCATCCACAGGAACGCCGCCATCGCGCCGAAGAGCGCGGCCAGCACGCACGCCACCACAAGCAGGATCGTCATGCGCCCAGTCTATCGCGGGGAGCCGCCCGGCACGCCCTGATCCGCGGATCTGGGGATGACCACCGTCCGCACGCTGCCTCGCTCCATCCCCGAAGCGAGGAACGACCGCACCTCGTCCGCCGTCGCACGATCGGTCGCGTCCCGCCGCTCCAGAAGCGTCGCCACGCCCGCCCCGCGCATCCACGCGCCGGCCAGGCTCTTCGCCCACGATTCCGGCTCTTCGAGTTCGGCCGCGATCGCCCGCCGCGCGCCCTCGCGCGCTTCCTCGAATTCCGCGGGCGTCAGACCCTCGCGGGCCAGATCGCGATACGCCGCCCACGCCGCGCTCGCCGCGTCTTCAACACTCACCGACGGCGCCAACATCGGCGTGTACAGCAGCGAGAAACCGCGCCACCCGTCGATGGGCATCCACAGCGCCCGCGCCTCGTTCGAGATCGACAACTCGCCTGTGAGCGCGTCACGGACGCGGCCCGACAAAGCCCGCGCCGCGATCTCGCCCGACGCCCAACTCGCGGCGTCATCCGGATCCAGATCGATCATCACCCCCACCAGCGCCGCGCCGTGCGTTGACTTCGACACGATCTCTGTGCTGGTCTCCACGCGTGCCGAGGTCCGCGTGGGCGCGTCAGAACGAGCGCCGGGCTCGGCCCTGTCGCCGCGCGCGGGCAGCGCGCCGAGCAACGAGCCACTCAACTCCGCCGCGTCTTTGCGCGAGGCGCCCCCGACGATCGCGATCTCGATCTCGCCCTCCGAAATGATCCGATCCATCCATGCCTGCGCCGACGCTTCGTCGATCGCGTGGATGCTCGCGGCCGTCGGGAATCCGAGCCGCGCGTCGTCCTTCTCTGAGGCGATCGACCACAGATCCGTGCGCAGCCGCTCGAAGGGCTGCGTATCCGCCATCGCGGCGCGCTCCGCCGCCGACTGCTTCCAGCGCTCAAGCGGCGCTGATTCGACCTTTGGCGCGTCCAGCAGCGCGGCCAAGAGGCGCACCGCCGTCGCGGCGTCCTCGTTCGATGCGCTGACCCGCAGGCGGACGCCGTCCGGCTCGGCCCACGCGCGCACCCCGACGCTCGTTCCCGCGAGCGCGTCGGAGATCTGACGCGATCCGAGCGCACGCGTCGAGGGTTCACGCCACGCGCTCAGGGCCGCCTCGGTCATGCCCCGCGGAACGCCCGCGTTCTCGTCGATCTCCCCGCCGCGCACGAACGCTTCGACGATGACCGTTCCTGAATCGCCGCCCATCTCCCGGTGATGCACGACGACGCCGTTGCCCAGCGTCATCGAGAGCACAGCGCTCTGCGGATCGATGCGGATCTCGCGCACGCCCTCGGTGACGAGCAACGGTGCGAACAGCGCATCGACCGACGCCGGTTCGGTCGTCTCACGGGGCAGGGCCGCGGTCTCTCCTGTGAACGCCGATCGCGCGGCCCGCAGGACCGCGTCCTCGCCGACGGGTGAATCCTTCGTGCTCGTCGCCGCCAGAAAGTTCAGCCCGCGATCCTCGAACGCGCCCTCGCGAAGGAACGCGCGGACCGCGGCGTCGCGCAGATCTTCGGCTGTCGCGTCACTCAAGATCGCCCGGGCGGATCGCAGCTCCTCCTGCGCCGACACCAACGGTTCGCCCATCGCGATCTTGCTCGCCAGCCGCTGCGCCGCGAGGCGAGGGTCGTTTGCCTGTTCCTCGTCGGCCCGATCGCGCAACGAGCGCAGCGCGCGGGTGTACGCGAGCCGCGCCTCTCCGTCGGTGAACCCGTGCTGCTCGACCCGGCGCAGTTCCGTCGCGAGCACGCGCATCCCGTGCTCCCAGCGGCCCGGAGCGTTCATCCCGTGCACGATGTTGATCCACACTCCCGGCGTCCCGAGCGATCCCGGCGCGAACGGCTTGCTGATCACGATCAGTTCGCTCAGCGCGTCCTCGCCGGCCATCCCCGCCGTCGCCATCTCGATGCGCCGCTTCACCGCTTCCGCGGCCGCGGCGCGGAGCAGCGATTCGCGCAGCCGATCATCCGCCGGCCACGACGCGGGCGTACGGTCGACCGTCATGATCTCCACGACCCCGCCCGTCGCCTCAGAGTCCGTGACCACGATCCCGCGCGTCGGGAGCGCGGGCGGCGCAACCACCATCGGGCACATCGGCGCCGGATCCGCGAGCGTGAGCCCCTTGACCCCGGCCGCGATGCGCTCCGCGTCGATCTCACCGGCGGCGATCAGCGTCACGGCGCCGCGCGCGAACATCAGTTCCGCATGCTCGCGAAGCGCGGCGATATCCAGCGCGGCGATCTCATCATCGCGGCCCACATACGGCCCGGGCGGAACACCCAACGGCTCGAAGATCGCCTTGGTCGCCGCCCGATTGATTCTCAGGTACGGAGACGACCACCCGCGAAGTTCCTGAAGCGTCGTGGCCTGCGCCGCGCGGAGCGACTCGTCGTTCAGATCGTCCAGCGACGCGATCCCGCTCAGGAAGCCCAACGCCTCCTCGATTGTGCGGGCGTCGGCGTTGGTGAGGTCCAACTCGAACACCAGCGCGAACATGTCCACGCTGGCCGAGCGATGCGCGTGGCGCCGGTCGCCCATCGAGCGGAGCAGCGCCGACGCGCCGGCGTCACCGGACGCGGCCCGCGCTTCGAGGCGCTCTACCGCCGAGTCCCACAGCGCGTGGCTGATCACATGCGCGGCGCCGCTGGCGCCCAGGGCGTCCTTGCTCGCGCCGCCCGCGATCACCAGCCGCAATGACACCTGATCGGCGACCGCGTCCTCGATGGAGTTGACGATCAGCGCGAGGCCGCCATCCAGTTCCGTGCGATGCGCGAAAGGCGGAACAGCGTCCCCGGCCAGAGCGGGGGAGGGGCAGAGGGCCACGCCGACGCACGGGCCGGTCAAGCCGGCGCACGCGAGCAGCGTTCGGGCAACGATGGCCCTCGACCAGGATGCGCGGGGTGCGCGTCGCATAAGGGGTTCATCGGTCTGGCGCGCCGCGGCGGCCAGATCCGCAACGATGCTACCGCCAGGCGCCGACTGGGGTTGCCCGCCGGAGCCGTGGGCAGGGACACAAACTTGTGCCGGAATCGATCGGGAATGCGTGTAGAAAAGCGGTCAACAACGGCCCGATCGCCTTCGTTCCATATATGATGGCCTGCGCACCACGAATCGTGCGAAGTGAGGGACGATTGGCGAACAAACCACAACATCTTGTGGATTCTAACGATTCAGGCTCGGCGCTCATCCCGCGTGAGCGCCAGTTCGTTCATCTCCACCTCCACTCCGAGTACTCCCTGCTCGACGGCGGCAACCGGCTCGACAAGCTCGTCAAGCGCGTGAAGGCCCTCGGGATGGACTCCGTCGCCGTCACCGACCACGGCAACCTCTTCGGCGCCATGGCCTTCTACTGGGCCGCCAAGGCCGAGGGCGTCAAGCCCATCCTCGGCTGCGAGGCCTATGTCGCGCCCAAGCACCGCACGGACAAGACCTACACGGGCGTGCAGGACGGCGGCTTCCACCTTGTGCTCCTCGCCGAGAACAACGCGGGCTGGAAGAACCTCGTCTACCTCGCGTCCGAGGCCTACCTCACCGGCTTCTACTACAAGCCGCGCATCGACAAGGAACTCCTCGCGAGCCACTTTGATGGGCTGATCGCGATCAACGGCCACCTCGGGTCCGAACTCGCGCACCACCTCGTCGAGTTCGAGAAGACCAAAGACCCCGCGCACTGGAACAACGCCGTCGAGTGCGCCAAGTGGCACGCCGAGACCTTCAAGCCATCGCCCGAGGGCCTGCCGCGCTTCTTCATCGAACTCCAGCGCCATGTGCCCGAGCAGGAGGCGATCAACCCGCACCTCAAGCGGCTCGCGCGCGAACTCGACCTGCCCCTCGTGTGCGACAACGACTCCCACTTCCTCCTCGAAGAAGACTGGGACGCCCACGACTCGCTGTGCTGCATCTCGATGGGCAAGATCAAGTCCGACGAGAGCCGCCTGCGCTACCCGAAGCAGTTGTTCGTCAAGTCGCCCGAGCAGATGCGCGAGTTGTTCAGCGATTGCCCCGAGGCCGTGGACAACTCGGTCTCGATCGCCGAGCGGTGCAATGTCGAGATCGAGATCGGCAACCACGCGCCGGTCGTGCGCGTCGTGCGGCCGAAGAAGCCCCGCGCGTACAAGAACGAGTCCGACCTCACCGCGTGGTTCAAGTCGTACTGCGCCGACTTCACGCTCGAGCCCTTCGATTCCAACGCGGCGACCGACGACAAGGAAGAGGCGAAACTCGAGAAAGAGTGCGACGACGCGCTGCGCGATCTCGCCAACGCCGGGCTGATCTGGCGTTACGGCCCTTCGGTCTTCGAGGACACGGACGACGAATTGCGCACCGCCGACGAGAAGCGCGCCATCCGTGAGCGTCTCGAACGCGAACTCAAGATCCTCGCGGACAAGTCGATCTCGGCGTACTTCCTGATCGTGTGGGACTTCGTGAACTGGGGCCGCCAGCGCGGCGTGCCCGCCATGGCCCGTGGTTCGGGCGTCGGAACCATGGTCGGCTACGCGCTCGGCCTCTCCAACGCGTGCCCCGTCAAATACGGCCTGCTCTTCGAGCGTTTCACCGACCCGAACCGCTCCGAATACCCCGATATCGATATCGACCTCTGCCAGGACCGCCGCGGCGATGTCATCAACTATGTCCGCGAGAAGTACGGGCATGTCGCGCAGATCATCACCTTCGGGACGCTGAAGGCCCGCGCCGCCATCCGCGACATCGGCCGCGTGATGGACATCCCGCTCCCCGAAGTCGACAAGATCGCCAAACTCGTCCCCGAGGGCGTCAATGTCACCATCGATGTCGCGCTCGCGCAAGAGCCCGACCTCAAGGCGATGTACGACACCGACGAGCGCACGAAGAAGCTGCTCGACACCGGGCGCACGCTCGAAGGCCAGGTCCGCCACGCGTCCATCCACGCGGCGGGCGTCATCGTCGCCACGCGACCGCTCCACGAGATCGTCCCGCTTTACAAGGCGCCGGGCTCCGATGATGTCGTCACCCAGTGGGACGGCCCGACCTGCGAGAAGGTCGGTCTGCTCAAGATGGATTTCCTCGGCCTGCGCACGCTCAGCGTTGTCGAGCGCGCCAAGCACCTGATCCGCACCACGCTCCCCGAAAGCGCGATCAAGGAGGCGATCGGCTGGAGCAAGGACCGCGCGGGCGATCCCCTCGACCTCGATCGGCTCTCGTACAACGACCCGCGCGTGTTCGAGTGCTTCCGCCGCGCCGACACGACCGGCGTGTTCCAGTTCGAATCGGGCGGCATGCGCCGTCTCCTCTCGGAGATGAAGCCCGACCGCCTCGAAGACCTCATCGCCGCCAACGCGCTCTTTCGCCCGGGACCGATGGACCTCATCCCCACTTACAACCGGCGCAAGCACGGCCAGGAAGAGGTGCCGAGGGTTCACCCGATCGTCGATCGTTTTACCGAAGAGACCTACGGCGTCATGGTGTACCAGGAGCAGGTCATGCAGATCTGCCACGAACTGGGCGGCATCCCCCTGCGCGACGCGTACTCGCTGATCAAGGCGATCAGCAAGAAGAAGCAGAAGACCATCGACGCCGCCAAACCCGACTTCCTCAAGGGCGCCGTCGCCAAGGGCATGCAGTCGCGCGACGCCGAGGAACTCTTCGAACTCATCCTGAAGTTCGCGGGCTACGGCTTCAACAAGTCGCACTCGACGGCGTACGCCATCACCGCGTACCACACCGCGTTCCTCAAGACTTACTTCCCCAACCAGTACATGGCCGCGTTCCTGACCTACGAGTCGCAGGCGCTCAAGGTCGACGAGTGGATCAAGTACCTCGACGATTGCCGCAAAACCTCGTTCCCCGACTCGGTGAACGGCTCGCATGTGGGCGTGGAGGTGCGCCCGCCCGACATCAATCTCTCGCAATCCGACTTCTCGGTCGTGTTCGAGGACGACGAGCCGCGGGACAACTGCCACGGCCATGTGCGCTTCGGCCTGCACGCGCTCAAAGGCGCCGGCGGCAAGGCCATCGAGGCGGTCATCACCGAGCGCGACAAATCAGGCCCGTTCACCTCGCTCCACGATTTCTGCGAGCGCGTGCCTTCCGGCTCCCTCAACAAGTCCACGATCGAGGCGCTGGTGTGTTGCGGCGCCTTTGACTCCGTCCACAGCCGCGAGCAGCGCGCCAACATGGCGGCGACCATCGAGTCCGCCGTCGCCGCCGGACAATCGCTCGCGCGCGACCGCGCCGCCGGGCAGAACGCGCTCTTCGGGTTCGGCGGCGGCGACGACGAGCCCGCGCCCGCGCCGCCGCTTGCGAACTGCGCGCCGTGGTCGGAGAAGGAACTCCTCCAGCGCGAGAAGGACACCCTCGGGTTCTACCTCTCGTCCCACCCCCTCGCGCAGCACGGCGAGAAACTCGAACACTTCGCCACGGCGACCACGACGACCATGCGCGACATGCCGCAGGACGAGCGCCATGTCGTCGGCGGGCTGGTGAAGTCTGCACGCGTCATCGTCACGCGCAACGGCAAGACCGCCGGCTCGAAGATGGCCATCGTCACCTTCGAAGACCGCGCCGGGACCGTCGAGGCCGTCCTCTTCACCGATTGCTACACCAAGTACAACCACCTCATCGCCGAGGACGCCGTCCTGCTGATGATGGGCAAGGTCGATCACTCGCGCGGCGACGCGCAACTGATCGTCGACAAGGTCTGCAATCTCGAGACCGCGGCCACCGAACTCGGCCGGCGCATCGAGGTCACCATCGACGAGCGTCGGCTCAACGGCACGAGCCGGACCACGCTCCAATCGTTGCGCGATGCGCTCACGCCGCACATCGACAAAGTTCCTTCCCCCGTGGGCGACGAGAAACCGCCGAAGCCCGCGCCGCTCCAGATCGTGCTGCGCACGGAGATCGGCAAGAGAGTCACGCTTGAGGCCGGAGGCTGCCGCGTCTGCCCGAGCGACGAACTGCTCGCGTCGCTGGCGCAGACCGTGGGCAATCACAATGTGCGTCTGGTGACGGACACCTCGCCCGGCATCGAGGAGCGCCCGCGCTATCAGCCCCGCCAGAAGCGCGAGCCGTCGTTCGCTTAACGCCGGTACCTGGGTCGGTAGACCATCAGATCGTCATGGAGCGCGGCTTCGGCCTCGCGGTTCCCCAGCGCGCTTTCCTGAATGCGCACGGTGATCCAGTCGTCGCTCGGGAGCGATCCTTCCACGAGTTTGGACGCGGTGATCTCGACCACCGCAGGCTGCCCCGACATGCCCACGAGCCGGTACTTGCGCGCCAAGGGGGACCCCTTCTCGACCTGCGCCACGGCGAATCCGCTTTCCGACGCCGCCCAGTTCACCCCCGCCCCGACATCCCTCCACGCGGCCTCCACAATCGGCCACGGCGCGTCGGTCGGTTCGCCTTCCCACACAAGCCGCGCGTCAGGCCCGGTTTGCGTCAGCCCGCTCGCCGCGGGCGACGGATTCTTCGCGCATCCCTGAAACAAGCCGAACGAAAGCGCGATCAGCGCGAGCGTCCCCCGCGTAGAATGATGGAGCAACAGCGGCCCATTCGCGGCGCGGCCAACCCCTTGTGGGGAAAGCAGGCCGGCGCGCGGGCCCAGGAGTTCTCTGGCTTTGGATGTGACCATCCGTGTTCCTCCCGGCGCCGATTCTGTGACCTTCTTTGGTTCCGGCGACCGTAATCTCAAGATGATCCGCGAATCGCTCGGCGTCAATGTGGCCTCGCGCGACGGCGAGGTCCGACTCTCGGGCGATCCCATCGCCGTGGCCGCCGCTCGGCTGGCTTTGGAGCGTATCAGCGATCGCTCCCGCGATCCTTCCCAGCCCGACGGCCAGCGCATGCTCTCGCGCCGCGAGGTGCTGGCCATCATCGCCGACGCCGCCGCCGACACGGGCGAGACCGTCGGACCGGGCGGGGAGTTCGAATCCGCCGCCGCGGTTGAGTACCACCTCGCGCCCGAGGCCTCCCGCCGCTGGGACGGCCCGCTCGATGTCTACGCCGCGGGTCGCCGCGTCATCGGCAAGTCGGAGAACCAGGACGCATACCTTGAGGCGATCCGCACGCACGATCTGGTGTTCTGCATCGGTCCCGCGGGCACCGGCAAGACATACCTCGCCGTGGCGGCCGCCGTCCACGCGCTCAAATCGGGCCGCGTGAAGCGCCTCGTGCTCGTGCGCCCCGCCGTGGAAGCGGGGGAGAAGCTCGGCTTCCTCCCGGGAGATCTGCAGGCCAAGGTCAACCCGTATCTTCGCCCGCTCTTTGACGCGCTCCACGACATGATGGACTTCCCGACCATCAAGCGCTTCATGTTCAGCGATGTCATCGAGGTTGTCCCGCTCGCGTACATGCGCGGCCGCACGCTCAACGACGCGTGCATCATCCTCGACGAAGCCCAGAACACGACCGCTTCGCAGATGAAGATGTTCCTGACCCGCATGGGCCAGCGCAGCAAGATGATCGTCACGGGCGACACGACCCAGATCGACCTCGATGACCCCACGCAAAGCGGGCTGATCGACGCCGCCCGCCGCCTACGCCGCGTCAACGGCATCTCCTTCGTCACCCTCGATAAGGCCGACATCGTCCGCCACTCGCTCGTGCAGAAAATCGTCGAGGCCTACGGTGAAGAGCGCCAGGGCGGATCAACGCCCGAGAACCACACCCACAACAACGGGTCCTGATATCACGCGACGGCCCGATTCGGCCGATCTTTCCTGTCCGAACCCGCCCGCACACGGCGAACCATGCCCGAGAAGCCCACCTCCAGACTGGCCCGCTCGGCGCCCTCCCGGGGCGCCGCCGCTCGCAGACGCGAACTGCGCAAGGCGATCGAGCGCCGCGAGGGCAACCTGCTGCGCGACCTCGCGCACAACCCGCAGGCGGGGATCGCGCTGACCATCGCCGCATGCTTCATCCTCGTCGTCGGGCTGATCGCCGCGTACTCCCACGAGGCGCCGCGCATCATGGAAGGCCGCACCGCGGCGACCTCGCGGCTCGTGCGCGCCGAGTTCACCCAGGAGAATGTCAACGCCACGCGCACCCAGCGCGAACTGGCCCGCCAGCGCGCCCCGCGCATCTACGAGGGCGATCAGGCGATCTTCGAGGAACTCGAGGCGTCGCTGATGCGCCTGCCTCGCTCGCTCGCCGCGGCCGAGACGCTCGACAATGTCGCGCTCGAGATCCGCACGCTCTTCAACCTCGACGAACCGGCGTTCCTCGCGATCCGCGCGCAGGCCGACGGCGAGGGCGTGACCCCGGGCTGGACCAACTCGGTCCGCGCGTTCATGCGCGAGTTCCAGCGCACGCCCCTGCTCGCGGCCGACGAGTACCAGGTCGAGGAACTCGAGCGCAACGACCGCATCGAACTCAAGATCCCCGGCTGGGAGACGACGGTCCGCAAAGAGCAGGCGATCAACATCAACAACACCGAGCGGCTCCGCGCCGAACTCCGCCGCATCGCCGGCGCGGGCCGCGGCGACTTCGACCCGGCCGCCATCCGTCCAATCGTTGACCGCATCGTGCGCATCCAGCGCCCGACCTATGCGTACGACGACGGCGCAACCGAGATCAAGCAGGAAGACGCCGCGGCGCGCGTGGACCCGGTCCGCCTCCTCTTCAAGCGCGGCGATGTGCTCGTGCGCCGGGGCGAACTGATCGACCCGTCCGTCGCGCCGCGCCTCCACGCCGAACGCGACGCGTTCCTCGCCCTGGAGCGCGCCGAGAGCCCGATCCTCCCGCCCCTGCGCGCCGCGTCCGCGTTCGTCATCGTCGCGGTCGCCACGCTCGGCTCAGCGCTGTACCTCGCGCTGTTCTACCCGCCCAGCGAGCGCCGCCCGAGCCGACTGGCGCTGATCGCCGCGATCGGAGCCGGCGCGTTCGCCATCGCCATCTGGGGCGCCGATATCGCGCCGTCCGCGCTGTTCCTGGCCGCGACGCTCCCGACGCTGTTCTTCGGCGTGGTGCTCGTCATCGTCTACGACCAGCGCTGCGCGCTGCTCCTGATGGGCTTGCACTGCGCGCTCGTGACCGCGACGCTCCAACTCCCGCTCTCGTTCGCCCTGGCCATACTCGCGGTGGGCGCGACGCTTATCGCGCAACTGGGCGAGATCCGCCAGCGCACAACGCTGATCCGCGCGGGCGCCGTCACCGCCGTCGCGGCCTTCTTCATCACGCTCTTCGTGGGGCTCTACGACCGCGCGCTGTTCGACCCCGTCGCCGAGCGCTTCCTGACGCCCGTCCGCCGCGAACTCCTCGTTGACGCCGCGCTGCTCGCGGCCTCGGCGCTGCTCGTCTCGTTCTTCACCCTCGGGCTCCTGCCGCTCGTCGAGCGTGCGTTCGATGTGCTCACGGGCATGCGCCTGATCGAACTGCGCGATCCCAAGCAGCCCCTGCTCCGTCGCCTCGCGCAGCGCGCCCCGGGCACCTACACGCACTCGATCACCGTGGCCGCCCTCGCCGAATCAGCCGCCGACGCCGTCGGCGCCGACGCGCTCCATGTGTATGTCGGCGCGCTCTACCACGACATCGGGAAGATGAACAAACCCGACTATTTCGTCGAGAACCAGGGCGGCGGCTTCAACCGGCACAACAAACTCTCGCCCGCCATGTCGCTGCTCGTCATCGTCGGGCATGTCAAAGACGGCGTCGAGATGGCCATCGAGGAATCGCTCCCGCGGTCGCTGCGCCACTACATCGAGTCACACCACGGCACGACGCTCGTCGAGTATTTCTACCACCGCGCGAAGGAGCAGGCCGAGGAGAACCGCGAGGACGCGCCCGCCGAGGTCGGCTACCGCTACCCCGGCCCCAAGCCCCAGACCAAAGAGGCCGCGATCCTCATGCTGTGCGACGCCGTCGAGAGCGCGACCCGCGCGCTCGCCGAGCCCACGCCCTCGCGCATCGAGTCGGTCGTGCGCACCATCTCGCTCAAGCGCCTGATGGACGGCCAGTTCGACCAGTCCGACCTCACGCTCCGCGAACTCCAAGTCATGGAAGACGCGATCATCAAGTCGCTCAACAGCATCTACCACGGGCGCATCGCCTACCCCGGCGCGCCGGCCCACGGCGAGAAGGCCAAGAACGCCCCCAAAACCGCGCCCGCCGCGCAGACGGCATCGAACGCGACGCAAGGTATGCCGGCGCCGAACGATCCCAACGCCCAGCGCGCGCAACGCGCCGCGGGGGCGTGAGCGGGATCACCGTTCGCCGAAGGTGAAACTCTTCCCCTCGTAGTCCACGAGGATCGTCTGCCCGTCCTCGATCTCTCCCGCGAGGATGCGCGAGGCGATGGGGTTCTCTAGCCGCTGCTGGATCACGCGCTTGAGCGGGCGGGCGCCGTAGACCGGGTCGTAGCCCTCGCTGGCGACGGCGTCGATCGCGCTCCGGGTGAGTTCGATGCTGATCTCGCGCTCGGCGAGCCGCTGGCGCAGCCGCTCCAACTGGATCTCCACGATGCTGGCGATCTGCTCGCGCTTCAACTGGTGGAAGATGATCGTCTCGTCGATGCGGTTGAGCAGTTCCGGGCGCAGGAACGCCTTCAACTGCTCGCGCACGGCGGCCTCGATCTCCCAGTCCTCGGCGCCCTTGCCCGTGAGTTCCTGGATCTGCTGAGAACCGATGTTGCTCGTCATCACCACCACGGTGTTCTTGAAGTCGATGGTGCGCCCCTGGCCGTCGGTCAGGCGGCCGTCATCGAGCATCTGCAACAGCACATTGAACACATCGGGGTGGGCCTTCTCGATCTCGTCGAAGAGGACGACGGCGTACGGCCGGCGCCGGATCGACTCGGTGAGCCGCCCGCCCTCTTCGTAGCCCACATACCCGGGGGGCGCGCCGATGAGCCGCGCGACGGCGTGCTTCTCCATGTACTCGCTCATGTCGATGCGCACGAGGGCTTCCTCGGTGTCGAACATGAACGACGCCAGCGCCTTGCACAGCTCGGTCTTGCCCACGCCCGTCGGACCGAGGAACAGGAACGAGCCGATCGGGCGGTCGGGATCGCCCAGCCCCGCGCGGCTGCGGCGAACGGCGTCGCTCACCGCGCGCACGGCGTCTTCCTGACCGACCACGCGCTTGCCCAGTTCGTCCTCCATGTGCAGCAGTTTTTCGCGCTCTCCCTCGACGAGCCGGCTCACGGGGATGCCCGTCCAGCGGCCGACGATCTGCGCGATCGCCTCCGCGTCGACCTCTTCCTTCATCAGCGTCTCGCCCTTCGCCTCGCGATCGTCGATGCGTTTCTCGGCCTCGACGAGGCGAGTCTGCAAGTCGCGCAGGTCGCCGTACTGGATGCGCGCGGCGGTCTCGAGATCGCCCCGGCGCTGGGCCTGCTCGAGTTCCACGCGCTTCGAGTCCATCTGCTCCTTGATCGCCTTCACCTCGTCGTGGAGTTTCTTCTCGTCCTCCCAGCGCGCGGTGAGCGAACGGTTGCGCTCGTTGAGGTCGGAGAGTTCCTGCTCCACGCGCTCGAGTTGCTTTGACGACTGCGCGTCGGCGCCCGCCTTGCCCCCGGAGCCCCCGGCCTTCGCCTCCATCTGGAGCGCCTGCTTCTCGATTTCCAATTGCATGATGCGCCGGCGGAGTTCGTCGAGTTCCGTGGGCAGACTGTCCGCCTCGATGCGCAGGCGGCTCGCCGCTTCGTCGATCAGGTCGATCGCCTTGTCGGGCAGGAAACGCTCGGTGATGTACCGGTTGCTCAGCCGGGCGGCGGCGACGAGGGCGCCGTCGGTGATGCGCACGCCGTGGTGCGCCTCGTAGCGCGGCTTGAGTCCGCGCAGGATCGCGATGGTGTCCTCGACGCTGGGCTGGTCGACATACACGGGCTGGAATCGCCGCTCGAACGCGGGGTCTTTCTCGATGTGCTTGCGGTACTCGTCGAGGGTGGTGGCGCCGATGCATCGCAGCTCGCCGCGCGAGAGCGCGGGCTTGAGCAGGTTGCCCGCGCTGACCGCGCCCTCGGCCTGCCCGGCCCCCACGATCGTGTGCAGTTCGTCGATGAACAGGATGACCTTGCCCTCGCTGGCGGCGACTTCGCGGAGCACGGCCTTCAAGCGCTCCTCGAACTCGCCGCGGAACTTGGCGCCCGCGAGCAACTGGCCCACATCGAGCGCGACGATGCGCGAGTCGCGCATGCCTTCCGGGCAGTCCCCGTCCACGATGCGCAGCGCGAGGCCCTCGGCGATGGCCGTCTTGCCCACGCCCGGCTCGCCGATGAGCACGGGGTTGTTCTTCGTGCGCCGGCTCAGCACCTGCATGCATCGCCGGATCTCTTCATCGCGGCCGATGACGGGGTCGAGTTTGCCCTCGCTGGCCTTCTCGGTGAGGTCGATCCCGTACTTCTTGAGCGACTCGTAGTTGGATTCGGCGCCGGGGTCTTGCACGCTCGAGACGCCGCTGGCTTCGCGCAGGGCCTTGATGGAGTCCATGAGTTTCTTGCGCGAGAGCCCGACGACGGTGATCGCCTCTTTCGCTTCGCTGTTCACATCGCTGAGCGCGAGGAGCAGGTGCTCGGTCGAGA
Source organism: uncultured Phycisphaeraceae bacterium (assembly GCA_965369025.1). GTDB lineage: Bacteria > Planctomycetota > Phycisphaerae > Phycisphaerales > UBA1924 > JAHBXC01. Next base: position 883,962 of record CBDUPB010000001.1, read on the forward strand.
CATAGGCGTCGCCCATCTCGCGCGCGTCGGCGTCGGCTTTCTGGAGCACGCTGAGCATCCCCCTGCCGGGCTGGGGCGGCGCGCCGCTCACCGTGGGGAGGCGCTTGATCTCGGCGTCCACGATCTGGGTCAGCCGCTCGGCCTGCACGCCCGTCTTGGAGATGATCGACGACGCCGTCCCGCCCTTCTCGGCCAGCAGGGCGCTGAGCAGGTGGAGGGGCGAGACCTCGGCGGCGTTCCCCTGCATCGCGAGCGACTGGGCGTCGGCCAGGGCCTGTTGGGCGAGGGTTGTGAATCGGTCCATGCGCATGCGGCGTCTCCTCGGTGGGTGTCCCAGGGAACGGTACAAGCGCGGCGCCAGCGATGGCCAGCCGGGAAAGGTTCAGACGCCGCCCAGGGGCCGTGAGGGGCGATTCCGAGCGCAGAAGCGCGGCGAACCGCTGCCAGAGCGGCAGATGAGAAATGGCGATCCCTTTATCTCCGTCGCCGCGCGAGCGTGAAGCACCCAACGAGGGCTGGCACACTCACGCCCGGCGCGGGCACAACCATTGCGAGACGCAAGCCATTCGTGCCGCCGTCCGGAGTGCTGGCTCCGAACGCGCGGAGTGGATCGAAGAGATCAAGCAAATCCGGGTTCGTGAAATAACTTGACCCGTGCGTGAGACGAAGAGTCTCGGAATCCGGTGATGTCCATGTCTCCGTCCATTCCTCTTCTCCTCCAGACGCGTCAAGCACTCCGTAGTAGGAGGCAGCGTTTGGGTACGAGCCCACATCGAAGGGAATCTGGCCCGCGCCCTCGTAGTACTGGCCGCTGGCGTTGGTCTCGCCGCCCTGGTCGGGAGGGGCGGTGACGAGAGGGTCGTCGCTCATCCCGTGATGCTGCCAGTACCCGCCCTGACCCTCGCCGAAGCGGTTGGGGTCGTAGTACGCGGCCTTCACCCACTCGTCCTCGGAGGGGATCCAGAACTGCGCTCCGTCAGAGCGTGACGACTGGTCGGTGTACTCCTGAAAGCCGAACTCGCCGATCTCCGTGCCGAAGGTGGAGGTGTCGTAGGCGCCCGACTCGAACGCCTGGGCGGTCAGGGCCTTGCCGTTGTGGAACCAGTTGCAGTACCGCGCCGCCCAGCGCCAGCCCATTCGCGCGGGGTAATTCTCATCGCCTGGCGTCGCCTGAAAGACCGGGCGTCCGTTGCTGAAGCCCGCGATCATGAGTGTCGGGGCAAAGTCCGAGTTGAAATAGTCCTGGTTGCTGAGGAAGGGCGTGATGGCGTTGGCGAACTCGGCCCATTGGGTCTCGGTGACCTCGGTGACCGCGATGCGGTAGCGGTGGTTCACGCCGCCGATGGAGCGGATGGGCGCGCCGGGGTAGACCTCGTAGGTGTAGTCGGCGTTGCCTGCGTTGCCGACCTCGGCGAAGGTCTGGCCGTAGGCCTCGGTGAATCGCGGGCTACCCCCCGCCATCGCGCTGGACGCGAACGCCAGCGACAACAGAACAGTGTTCCTCATGCTCGGCTCCTTCGCGCGTCCCCGATGTGCGTGGCTGACTCTGTGCATGCGCAGCCCCATGTTCCCGCGTGCATCATCCCGGAAGCACGCCGACACCACCGTACCTGTGAGACCTCGGAGCCGCAAGAACAAAGCGGACAAGAACATCGGAAAAACAAAAAACGCCCCGAAACTGTGTCGGAGCGGCACGAATGCGTGGCAATGCATGTGGCCGTGCGCTAGCCGGTCTTGTCGATGAGGTTGCCGGTTTCCTGGGGTCCTCGCGCGCCGCTGACGGCGCCGCGCGACGCTTCTCCCTTGGGACCGGCCTCGCCCGCGTCCTTGATCATGGCCACCGCGAGTTGTCCCTCGAACTTGGCGTTGTCGAGGGCTTTCACAGCGACGGCGGTGCTGATGGTGCTGCGCAGGTTTGCGCCTGACACTGGGGATAGGTCCATATCGAGACCATCGACGCGATCGCGCGGCCGATGAACGGCGGCGCGGGCGAACCTCGGTGAGCGCGGATGTTCTCGGACGCGCGCTCGGCGCGCACGGATCGGGCAAGCGGGGGAAGTCCGGAATGATGAGTGCGCGCGGTTATCGCGCTGAGGAGCGGAGCGAGAGGGGGGTAGAAGAAAGAGCACCGCCGGGCAAGCCGGCAGTGGCACACGGAGGAAGACCCTCCCCCTGCCCCCTCCCACGAGTGGGAGGGGTTTACGACGCGTCGTGGATCTCGCCCACGGAGCGGACATAGGTCACGACGGGGACGCCGTCGGGCTTGGGCCCGAAGAGTTCCAGACCTCGGCCGCGGAGGCGGGGGGCTTCTTTCTGGATGTAGTGCATGTAGGCGGCGCGGTCGGGGAAGACATACCGGCACTCGACGACGGGGGCTGGCCCCACGCTCTCGGTGTCGAGGCGGACGGCCTCGGCCCGCTCGGCGCCCGCGTTCAGGAGGTCCCGGAGGTGCTCATCGACCATCCAGGCGACGAATCGCTCGGCCACGGCCGGGTCGGTGAACGAGGCGCGGACGGTGTAGGCGATCTTGGGCATGGGTGAGGGTAGGGGGGCGTGGGGGGCGATCGGCCCGCCGGAGGCCGTCGGCCGTTGACACTCCCCGGGACCCCTTCTAGTCTTCGCGGCTCGCGACGGGCGGCCAGAACCCATTTTGGGGACCGGTCGCTGGGATGGAGGCCGGAATCGGCCGATATCCGGGTCGGAGCGACAATCTGCGGGTGTAGCTCAGTGGTAGAGCGTCACGTTGCCAACGTGAATGTCGACGGTTCGAATCCGTTCACCCGCTTTCTTCAACAGCGCCGGCCCCCACGGGTCGGCGTTGTGCGTTTTGGGGGTCGGTTTGCGGCGGGGTTCGAAAGCGGATGTACTGGAGGCATCAATCAGTCCGGAGCGCGCCACATGACCACGATGACCCCACGCCAACGCTTCCACCTTGTGACCAAGATCGCCGGGCTGGTGCTTACCGCCTGGAGTCTGCCACTCACGCTGGCTTCGGCGGCGTCGGTGGTTCGATCGCACCTGATGTGGGGCGCGATGCGCGGCATGGGCACGCCGACGCTCTCGCTTGAAATGCAGATCCTGCTTCATCCGGGGGTTGTGTGGGGATTGACGGGATTGATCCTCGGCCTGTACCTGCTGCTCAGCGGGCGCCGTCTCGTTGATCACGCCGCGCCGCTGGCTGGGGGCTGTCCCGGATGCGGGTACGACACGCGTGGGCTCAAGAGCGAAGCGTGCCCGGAGTGCGGGGCGCCGATTCGTAGGCCCGCGAAGGACGCTCCCCCGGCGTTACATTGAGGTTCGCACAAAGTTTGGTCTCGCATGATCCGGGAATCCTGCTACCGTGGACGGGCCCGTGTTCCGGGGGTCGTGGTGCGGCGCGCCGACCGGCGGAGGAACCGGTCGTCTCGCGTCGATCGCGTGGAGGAAGCAGAGAGCGGTCCCGTCAGGCTGCGAGGCGCTGTGGTGTGCGCCGGGCCGAATCGGGACAGATTGTCTTCGTCGCACGCCGGCCCCGACGCCGCCGTGCCCATTTGTTGACCGAGAGGAACTGTGTCCATGCCGTTTTTTGTGAACTCTGTCCGCGGCGCCCGCGCCGCTGTCGTTGCGTCGATCGTTCTCGGCGCTGGGGCCGCGGCCTCGGCGCAGACCTACCCCGACAACCCATCCGAGAACCTGCCCGTCGCGATGAAGGCCGGCTCCCAGACTGTCGAGAAGGCGGCCACCCTGGCCGACGGCACGACCTGGGTCGGCTGGTTCGACAACGACGGATCCGGCTTCAAACTCTTCGTCCAGCGACTCAGCCCCGCGGGCGAGTACGCGTTCGATTCCGACGGCCTTCTCGTTTCCGACGCGCCCCAGTCCACCTCGCTCGTCGACTGGGACCTGATCGCCGATGACGACGGCGCATGCGTGGTCGTCTTCACCGACACGCGCGGCGGCTCGGACCTCGATGTCATCGCCCAGCGCATCATGCCCAACGGCGACATGCAATGGGGCGAAGACGGCAAGCAGATCTCGACCAACGACGACTTCGAGGCGGCGCCGCGCGTCTCGCAGGACGCGTCCACGGGCGAGTACCACATCTCGTGGCTGCGCTCCGACGCGAACCGAGGGATCTATTACCAGCGTCTGAACGCCGCTGGCGTGGAGCAGGTCGCCGCGGGCGGCGTGCGCATCGCGGGCGACGGCACGGAAGGCCCCGGCTTCCACAATGTCGTTTCGCCGACGACCGGCGGGTTCATCATGGTGTATGTGCGCGACACGCGGACCTTCTCGTCGCCGCGCCATGTCCACGCGCAGAAGTACGACTCGACGGGCGCTGCGCAGTGGAACGGCGGCGCGCCGGTGATCATCTCCGACGCGACCTCGATCCCGATCGCGCAGTACCCCCAGATCGCGCTCGCTCCCGACAACGGGGCGGCGTTCGCCTGGTCGGACTTCCGCGACGGCGACTCCGATGTCTACACGCAGCGCGTTGACGCCGACGGCGCCATCCAGTTCGCCGCGAACGGCGTGACCGCCTCCGTCCGCGCCGGGCGTCAGCAGTTCGAGCCCGCGATCGCGTTCGTTGACGACACGCTCTCCTTCCTGTGCTTCTTCAACGACCGCAACAGTTCGCAGTCGCTGCGTTCGATCGGCGTGCAGCGCTTCGACACCGGCGGCGAGCGCGGCATCGGCGACATCCCCACCGATGTGCTGCTGTTCAACAACCAGAACAAGTCCGCGCCGCGGGCCGTGCCCGCGCCGGGCGGGGCTGTCATGGCCGTCGGCGTCGAGCCCCAGTCGGCGCAGGGCAACTTCAACGCCAACATCGTCGCCGTCCGCGTGGACGACCGCGGCGGGGCGCTCTGGCAGGATCTGGGCGGCACGGTCGTCGCGTCGGATGTTCCGAGCGGGAAGAGCCGTCTGCTCGCCACGATCGACTCGACCGCCACCACCCGGCTGTTCTGGGAAGACGCGCGCAACGGCGACGGCGATATCTACGGCCAGAACATCAACGCCGACGGCACGCTCGGCGCAGTCGCCGCCTGCCCGGGCGACACGAACGGCGACAACATCGTCAACTTCACCGACCTGAACACCGTGCTCTCGAACTTCGGCGAGACCGGCGCGGGAATCCCCGGTGATGTCAACGGCGATGGCGTCGTGAACTTCACGGACCTCAACGGCGTGCTCTCGGCCTTCGGGACCGACTGCCTCTGAGTCTGCTGCGCCGACGATCGGATTCATACGCAGAGCGATCCGCCGCGACCTGCCCTCTCCGGGGTGGGTCGCGGCGGCTTTTCTTGTCGCCTGGGGAGACCCTAGAACTCGTCAGCCTTCCGTTGCGCTTCCCGCGCCATGTCGTGCGGCCTCGGCCCGCTTTTGCGCCCGTTTCCGCTTGTGCGGATGGCCGCGCGGTGTCAGACTGTTCCAGAGCGCGGAGGAGAACCGGACTTGAAAGCGAACGCCACAGCCATCCTGCTTGCAATGATCCCCGTTGCTGCCGCCTCGGCCGCGCCGAGCAATGTCAGCCCCGCCAACAAGTTCGCCTGGGGTGAGAATGTCGGGTACCTCAACTTCCGCGACTCGGGCGATCCGTCGGGATCGCAGGGCGTGGTCGTCGGCGCACGGTTCCTCTCCGGGTACGCCTGGGGCGAGAACATCGGGTTCGTGAACTTCGGCGACGGCACGCCGAACAACGGGCTCTCGTACGCGAACCTGAACGGCACAGACTTCGGCGTCAACATCGATCCGAACACCGGCAATCTGTTCGGCCTCGCGTGGAGCGAGAACACCGGGTGGATCAACTTCGACACCGTCGCCGCCCTCGGCCAGTTCGCGCAGCAGGCGCGCGTCGATACGGACGCGAACCGCCTGCGCGGCTACGCATGGGGCGAGAACATCGGGTGGATCAACCTCGACAACGCGCAGGTGTTTGTCGGGTTCACCGGGAGTTGCCCGGGAGACACCAACGGCGACGGCGTCGTGAACTTCACGGACCTCAACGCCGTGCTCTCGGCCTTCGGCACGACCGGAGCCCCGGGGTTCACCGGGGGTGATGTGAACGCGGACGGGGTCGTGAACTTCGCCGACCTGAATCTTGTGCTGAGCAACTTTGGCCAGGACTGCTGAGTTCCCCGTGCGCGGCGGTTTGCGTACAGACGGTGCGCGGTAAGGTGTCGTGATGAACACACACGACACGGTCGGCGCCGAGGCGACCGGCCCGATTTCACCACGGCGCGCGTTGCTCGCGGGCATCGGCGGGCTGGCCGCCGGCGCGGTGCTGTCGCGCGGCGCCAGCGCGGGGCCGCTCAACCCGCCTTCCGGTCCGGTTTCGTCGACGCCCGGCCCCGAGCCGCGCACGGTGATCAACTCGACGAATACGCCGGGCGACGGGAGCAACACCTTCGTCATCAGCCAGCCCGGGTCGTACTACCTCGATCGCAATCTCGTGGGGCAGTCCGGGCGCAACGGCATCTTCATCAACGCGAACGATGTCTCGATCGACCTCATGGGCTTCACCTTGCAGGGCGTTCCCGGTTCGGTCGACGGGATCACCTCGCCGACGACGATCCGCAACCCGTCGATCCGCAACGGGCATATCCGCGGCTGGGGCGTCGACGGGGTCTCGATGCTCAGCATCTTCATCGCCAGCGGCGTGTTCGAGAATCTTCAGTGCGACTTCAACGGCGCCGCGGGGATGCGCCTGCCTTCGGGGAGTGTCGTGACGCGCTGCACGGCGTCGAACAACACGAGCGTGGGGATCAATGTCGCGTACGGGTCGGCCGTCAGCCAGTGCGCGGCGTACGAGAACGGCAGCACGGGCCTCAGCATCGCCGGCGCGAGCACCGTCATCGGGTGCGCATCGGCGAGCAACGGCGGGGCGGGGTTCTCCGTGAGCGGTGAGGGCATGCGCGTCGCGGATTGCACGGCGTTCGACAACGCGAGCAACGGGTACTTCTGCGGCTCGGGCGGGCTCATCGAGCGGTGTGTCTCGCGCGACAACACGCTGAACGGCTTCTCCGCCACCTTCGGAACGGTCATCCGCGATTGCATCGCGACATTCTGCGGCGGGTCGGGCGTGCTGCTCACGAGTTCCGACAATCGGCTCGAGGGCAACCATTTCGAGGCGAACACCATCGGCGTGCAGGTGTTCACGAGCGGCAACTTCATCGCGCGGAACACCTGCGCGGACAACGACACCAACTGGAGCGTTGTGACGGGCAATGTGTGTTTCGTCGTGAACGCCGTGACCTCCGGCGCGATCAGCGGCAACTCGGGGGGCGTCAGCCCGGGCACCACGAGCCCGTGGGCGAACTTCTCGTTCTGAGTCGGGTCTCAAGGCCGCGCAGGCGAACGCGATTTCAGGGCGAGCGCACGAACACGGCGTGCGCTCGTGCGTATCTCCTTGTACGGACGCGGGCCCGCAATTATGCTGGCTTCGCGTATGGGTACGGATCGTCCCCGCTTTCGCAAGGAGGCATTTCGATGCAACTCACCGTCCAGGGCTCACACATCCGTCCGACTCCCGCGATCATTTCGCACATTCAGCGCAAACTCGGCGTTGCGCTCGGGCGGCTGCGCCACCGTGTTATCGGTGTTGCGGTCACGCTCGACGACGAGAACGGGCCGCGCGGCGGCGTCGACAAGGCGTGTCGACTCCGCGTGATGCTGGCGGGCGTTCCGGGCCACCCTGTTGTGATCGAGCAACGGAGCGACGACATCTACAATGCGATTGACGCGGCGTCGAAACGGGCCGCCCGCGCGGTGCATCGCAGCATCGGGAAGCAGCGCGATCGCCGGCGCAACTGATGCTCGCTTCGGAAGGAATCTTTCTGGAAGGAACCGAGGTCAACGCCTTGTCGTAAGGACTTACAACTCAGTTCCCTTCCTTCACACGCCTTTCTCGGTTGCTCGCCGTGACGGGCGTTTTTCATTGCGTCAGGGCAGGTGTGATGGAGCCAGTCGGGGGTGAGGCGGCCTTCGGATGTAAAAAGGCGGTTTTGCGGCAGGGCTTTGTTCGCCGGCGGGAATCGGGCGTAAGGCCCGAGAAAAACGGGAGATTCCCCATTCCCGGTGGTTCTGAGGGGATTTTTGTTGCGGAATGGCAAAATCTGCGGTACTTGTAGATGCGTAGAAGCCAATTGCCGGGGGTCTGCGTGCGGTCGGCGTTCGTCATCGATCGGCAACAATCATTTCGTCTGGTTTGAATTGTCTCGGGAGACCTCACAGATGCGGAAGCTGAATTTTTCGTGCCGTCTTGCGGCTGGAGTAGCGTTCTCTGCCGGGCTCGCGTTGTGCGCCCAGGCGGTGGCAGAAGGCGGAGTCGGCGGGATCGGCGCCGACGGCGCTGAGCCCGTCGTGTTCGCCCCGGCCGCTGCGCAGGCCGAGGCGCCCGAGGGTCTGCTCGTCACCCGTCACCGCACGGTCGAGTTCACCTCTCGAGACCTGATCACCAGCCCGGTCGAGAACGAGCGAATCGCGATCAACCTGTTCGACGATCTCACGCTCACCGCCGTGCGCGATCGCACCTTCACCACGGAGATCGCGAACTTCAACTGGGTCGGCGGCATCGCCGAGGACGAGTTCGCGTCCGCGACCTTCACCCGCGTCGAGGATGTCATGTACGGCATCATCGAGAGCCCGGTGTTCGGCAAGTTCATCGTCCAGAGCGCCAACCAGGGCGATGACTACCTGGTCATGGAGATCGACACCGACGGCCTCCAGCCGTGCGGCAACGACCTCGAGCACGAGCTGTGGTGGGACGAGTCGGCCAACGGTCCGGAAGCGGGTCTCCCCGCGCTGCCCGATTGGCACTTCTCCGGCGAGCCGATGCCCGCGCCCGAGCCCGGCATGCTCGACCCGCGCGGCTCGGAACTGACCACGGTCGATCTGCTCATCGTGTACACGCAGGGCGCGCTGACCGCTGTCGGTGGCAACCCGAACTCGATGATCGCGGCCATGCAGGCGTGGGAGAACAACACCAACTCCGCGTACAACAACTCGGGCGTTGAGCAGCGCATCCGCATCGTTCACCTCGCGCTGACCGATTACACCGAGTCCCTCAGCAACATGGGCACCGACCTCGGTCGTCTGCGCAACAACGGCGACGGCCACATCGACGAGGTCCACGCGCTGCGCAACCAGTACGGCGCTGACCTTGTCCACCTCGTCACCCGCCAGTCCGTCGGCGGCGTGTGCGGCATCGCGTACCTGCTCTTCCCGGGCGGCAACTCCGCCAACGGCTTCGGCGTCACTGGCTACTCGTGCGGCTGGTCCACCTTCGCGCACGAGCTCGGTCACAACATGGGCTGCGCCCACGACCACAACAACGGCTCGTCCGGCTACCGCTGCTACTCGTTCGGGCACCGCACGCCGAACAACCAGTACCGCACGATCATGTCCTACGCCCCGGGCACGCGCATCAGCTACTTCTCCACCCCTCTGCGCACCTTCAACGGCTTCGTGCTTGGCATCAGCGAGCAGGACGGCTGCGGCAACAACACCGCGACCGACAACACACGCTCGATGAACGAGACGCGCTTCGTTGTGTCGAACTTCCGCCAGAGCGTCGTCGGCAACCCGCCGCCCGTTGACTTCGGCGTCGTCGAACCCGCCAACAACGCCATCGCCGTGCAGCTCGCGGGCTACGCCATCCAGTGGGAAGATTCCCAGTTCGCGGCCACTTACGACTTCACCCTGTCGACCAACAGCGACATGTCAGACCCGATCGTGGAAGCCAACGGGCTCACCATCAACGCGTGGCCCGTCCCCTCCGGCACGCTCCAGTTCAACACTCAGTACTACTGGGCTGTGCACGCGGTCGGCTTCGGCGGCGAGAACGACATGACGCCCGGCGTCGCGACTTTCCGCACGCGGTTCCAGACCGACTTGAACGCTGACGGCGCGGTGAACTTCGCCGACCTGAACCTCGTGCTCTCGCAGTTCGGTCAGGTCGGCAGCGGCCTGATCGGCGACGCCAATCAGGACAACGCGGTGAACTTCGCCGACCTGAACATGGTGCTCGGCGCCTTCGGTCAGAGCCAGTAAGCATCACGATCTGTTTCTTATCGCGAAGCGATCACGCTCCCGCGAACCAGACGACGCCCCGGATCGCAAGGTCCGGGGCGTTTTTTATTCTCGATCAGCGCACGCCGTACTCGGCCCAGCTCGTGGGCGTCTCGGACACACGCACGCGCTCGAGGGTGACGCCGTCAGGGAACGAATAGGCCGCGCCATCTTTGGGGTCGGTCAGTTCGAGGCCCGAGCGGAGCGATTCGGCGAGGCGCTCGAAGATCACCCGCGCCATCACTTCCGTTGTCGGGTCTTCGCCCTCGAACACGATGACGCGTTCGCCGCCCGCGGCCATGACATCCGGGAGGCGCGGGTCGTCGCTGTTCACGGCCATCGCGTGGTCGAACCGTTCGATGAATGACTCGATCGCGAGTTTGATCGTCTTGAAGTCGCACACCATGTCGCGTTCGTCGAGGGATTCGCTCGAGATGACGACATCGACCCGCCGCGTATGGCCGTGGGGGAAGCGGCACACGCCCGGGTGCTTGGAGAGCAGGTGCCCGCTCTCGACGGTGAACGATTTGCAGACGCGATAGCGCAAGGGGGCGGTCGCTCCGGGGGGTGTGTGCCGGTCGGCCTCGCGGCCCGCGGGTCATGTGCCGCGGCGGTTGCCGTAGAGGTCGATGTGCAGCCGGGGACAATAGCGCCAGCCCCGCTCGAGGCATTCCCGGGCCACCCAGGCCTGCTTCGCATGGATCTCCTCGGCGGTGCGTCCCTCGGGCATGAGCAGGACATCGGCGGGCGCCCAGTCATCGAGGCGGGCGAGCAGGGCCTCGATCTCGGCGAGGTCGTCCGGCGCGCAGACCACGAACTTGAGCTGGATGTCCGCGCCGCGCTCGCGCTGGCGCTGGATCATCGCGCGGAGCGCCGGGATGTTCTCCCGCCGCGCTTCGTGCATTGCGTGCTCTTTGGGGAAGCGGGCCGGGTCGGGCGCGCTGGTTGAGAGTTTCGGGCTGGCGCTCAGCAGGTCGAAGGGCGCGTCGAAGTCGATCGTCGCCGCGGTTTCGATGGTGATGTGCATGCGCGCTTCGCCGCGCAGGCGTGCGCAGAGGTCGGCGCAGCGCGGGAAGAGCGTCGGCTCGCCGCCCGTGACCACGGCGTGGCGCACGCCCGACTGCTTCGCGTCGTCGATGAGGTCGTCGAGCCCGCGCGTAGTCTTCTCGGGAGACCAGCTCGCGTACGGAGTATCGCACCACGCGCAGCGCAGATTGCATCCCGAGATGCGCACGAACCACGACGGAACGCCCGCGAGTTTGCCCTCGCCCTGGACGCTGACGAAGGTCTCGGCGATGGGCAACGGATCACGCGCCTGCGCGAGGGGGAATCCCGGTGCGCTCACGCGTCGGCCCCGTCCCAGACGCGCGACTTGCGCGGGCGGACTCGGATCTCGCCCCGGTCGATGAACGCGTATTTCGTGGGGTCGGGCACGCCAGCGGTTGTGAACCCTTCGCGCCGGATCGTGCACGAATCGCACCGCCCGCAGGCGAGGCCCTCGGGGTCTGGGTCGTAGCACGAGTGCGTGAGCGCGAAGTCCACGCCCAGCGCGGCGCCGCGCGTGATGATCGCGGCCTTCGAGCATCCCGCGAGCGGGGTCTGCAGCGTGACGGGCTTGCCCTCGGCGCCCGCCTTCGTTCCGAGCGCGGCGGCGCGCTGGAATGCGCCGATGAACTCGGGGCGGCAATCGGGGTACCCGCTGTAATCAACCTCGTTCACCCCGATGTAGACCGACTCGGCGCCCTGCGCCTCGGCCAGCCCGATCGCGAGCGAGAGGAAGACCATGTTGCGCGCGGGGACATAGGTCACGGGGATCTCGGAGGGGCCGCCCGGGCCGGCGTGCTCGCGGTCCTTGGGGACGGCGGTGTCGCTGGTCAGGGCCGAGCCCCCGATAGCGCGCAGGTCCATCCGGACGGTGGTGTGGGAGGCGGCCTCAAGGTGCTGGGCGACTTTGGCGGCGGCCTCGAGTTCGAGCCGGTGCCGCTGGCCGTAGTCGATGCTGATCGCGTGGCCCTCGAGGTTGCGTTCACGGACGGCGACCGCGAGCGCCACGGCGCTGTCGAGCCCCCCCGAGAGCAGCACTATCGCCTTGCCGGCCATGCCCGAGTGTATGCGAAATCGATGATGCCACAACAAAAAACCGGAATTCCGGCGCTTCAGGGAAGAATCCGCCCGCGGGGAGCGTTCACGGATCGGGCCGGGAGACCGGCTTTTTCCAGACCCCCACGAGAGCCGGCGGCGCGTCCTCGCGATGCGCCGCCGGTTGTTTTTGCGCTCACTCGCCCTCGGGGGCGGCCTTCTCGAACACCAGCGCTGTGTCGGCGGGCAGTTTTTCCACCCTGGTGGCCTTCCAGCCCTTGAGCATGCCGTCGTCCTCGTCGTACTCGACGCGGAAGGTCATGCTGACCACATCGCCCACGGCGATGCCCTCGATCACGCTCGGCGTGGCGGGCGGGAACTCCATGACCATGGCGTTCATGCCCACGGGCGGCTGGTTGTAGTTCTTCTTCCACTCGGGGATGGGCTCGTGGTGGACGCGGAACGAGGTTGTGGGCTTGCCCGCTTCGGGCAGTTGGGCCACCCGGCCTCGCACCGTGTAGTCCGCGATCTTGGCGTCCGAGTCGATCTCAGCCGTGGCGTCGGCGGACTCGTGGCCGCAGGCGGCGAGGGAGGGGAGCACCGCCGCGCCAGCAAGAAGACCAGCGACGAGGAGGAACGATCGGGAGGTCTGCGTCATGGCTGAGCGTAGGCGGGGGTGAGCACAGAGCCGCGGGCGGGAGCACGCGGCCCGAACCGCTGAAGTGCGTTGATGGTTCGTCGCGCACGCGTCTTCGAAGTCGCATGCGATCCGGTGATCGCTGGTGTGCCGGATCTCCGGCCTCGTGCTTCCGCCCGAGGCTCTGATCAGATGACTCTCACCGTCTCCGCCGAACACCGGCAAAGCACGATGTGATCAGGATCGTTCCTGAGGAGGGCGCGGGCACCAGTGCGGCGATGCGCAGGACGCCGAACCCCGATGTCGGGAAGGTGTCGTCGACATCCCCGAGGAAGGCCCTCTCGGTGATGCGGTATGCGCCGGTCGGGAAGAACAGCCGCTGGTTCTGCTCGAAATCGTCTTCCTGTCCTTCACTCCAGGTCTCGGTCCACTCCACTCCGCCGCCGACCGTGTCGAGCAGACCCCAGGGGCTCTGCACATCGGGGTAACTCCCGGAGTCCAGCTGCCGGAACTGCCCGGCGGGCCACTCCACGCCGTCGCGGCCGGAGTTCGTCTCACCGCCCAAGGCAGGATCACCCGGGACGGGGATGTCATCGCTCGAATGGCCGTATTGCCAGTACCCGCCCTGACCCGGACCGTCGCGGTTGGGGTCGTAGTAGGTCGCCTTGGCGAGCTCATCGATGTTGGGGATCCAGAACTTCGCGCCCGGAGAGCGTGAGTCCTGATCGGTGTGATACGGGCCGGTGGGACCGTTCGCGACGCGGCCGAAGGTGGAGGTGTCGTAGGCGCCGGTCTCGAAGTCCGCGGAGGTGACCTCGCTCGCCGGCTTGGCGCCGTTGTGGAGCCAGTTGACCATGCGCGCGAAGAGATGCCATGTCGAGGTGGCGGGCTGGTCGGCCCTCGCTTTCTCGAGGGTGAACTGCGGCACCCCGCCGGAGAGGCCCGCGTACTGGATCGGGCTTGGGAGACCAACCGGGCCCGGAGTGAGCCGATCGTCCGTGCCGATGCCGAGGCGGAATTCGACCGGCATGACCGGGGCGTAGGCCTGCACGAACTCGAAGTACTGCCGCCAGGTGACCTCGGTGGTGGCGATGCGGTAGTCGTAGTCGACCCCGCCCAGCGGACGGGTGGGGCCGGGCTGCTTCACCGTGGGGTGCCAGTTATCGACGATCGCCGGGGCGTTGCCCGCGTCGCCGATAGTGCTGAAGGTGTAACCGTGCTGCTGGGTGAACCGCAGCAGGTGGTTATTCGCCGCGCCTTGGGCAAATACGGACGAGGCGCACGCGAGCAGCGAAAGAACAGAACGGATCATCGGCATCGGGGACTCCTCGGAAGATCACGACGGACCTGTGCGACCCCAATGTACCGCCAGAGGGTGCGATCTCCAAGATCCGAGAACCGAAAATCACTGGGATATTGCTGGATCAGAGCCCTTCGCGCGAGCGGAGGGCGCGGACGCGCATCCGGTACGGATGATTCGGAAACTTCGGGCGCCGCCGCGCCCCGTGCTCGCGCCCGGGGCTCGGATCAGACGGGGCCCCTACGAGTTCGAAAAACAAAGACTCCCGGCTTTCGCCAGGAGTCTGATCTCTTCTCTGCTTCCCGCTTATCTCTCTCAGGCCTTCTCGATCTTCACGCAGCCGGCGACGGCGTTGAGTTCGCCGGCCATCTGGGGGAAGAAGGGCATGGTCCACGACTCACCGCTCTCGGGGCGGACGATCTTGGACGAGGGCACGCGCTTGGCCCAGGGGCGGCCGCCGCGGTTGCGGTAGATGAGGTTCTTGTCGCGCTGCTTGTGCGAGTGCTTCAGCGAGCGGGCGTTCTCGGGGTCGAGGCGCATGAGGCGGGCGATCGTGTACTCGGCGCCCTTGGAGGGGGGCATCGAGATGACCGTGCACTTCAAGTTCTGGCCGGCGGAGAAGGAAGTTGCCGTGAATGTGGTGTCGGCCATTGGATGCCTCGCGAGGGTCGCCCCGGCCTCGGATGCTGTCCGAAAGCGGGGAAACGGGGATATCTGGGGTTCAGCGGATCCGGCAGCGCGCAGCCCACCTGCGCCCTCGCCGCGAATCCGAGCGGGACTGTAGCCCTCCCGGCCGCGTTGTCTAGACTCCCGTATGAGTGAGAACACCCCCGGGGCTGCCGACGCTGGCGGCCAGAATCCGACGCCCTTCAAGTACGACGGCTCCAAGCCCCACCTGGCCCGCCCCCGGCTCCGCCCGATCCGCGGTTTCGGCGCCCAGCGTGAGGGTCAGCAGCTCCTCGGCTTGGCCGACGCCCGCCAGATCTCCGAGAAGATCGTCTTCACGGCGCCCGCGGCCCAGTTCATCCTGCCCCACCTCGACGGCTCGAACGACCTGGACATCATCGTCACCAAGGTGAACGAGCAGGTCGCCGCCGCCGCCGCCAAGCAGGGCGCCACGGCGCAGGGCAAGCTCCAGCGCGAGTTCCTCGAGCAGTTCGTCGCCCAGCTCGACGACGCGGGCCTCCTCGAAGGCCCCTCGTTCGACGCCCTCCTGACCAAGGTGCGCGAGCAGTTCGAGAGCCAGCCCAACCTCCCGCCCAGCGTGACGGCGAACTTCGCCGACGCCCTCGCCGCGCAGGAACTCGGCCAGGAGGCGTCCGAGTCCGCGAAGGCCGAGATCGGCGGCACGAAGATGCGCGAGCAGTTCGATCAGTGGATCGACGAAGCGCTCAAGAGCGCCGAGCAGCCCTCGTTCGATCACCTGCCCGCAGCGGTCATCGCGCCCCACCTCGACTACGGCCGCGGCTGGATGAACTACGCGAATGTCTACGGCCGCATGCGCGTCGTGGATAAGCCCGACCGGATCATCATCCTCGGGACCAACCACTTCGGCTCGGGCACGGGCGTTGTCGGGTGTGACAAGGGCTTCGAGACGCCGCTCGGTGTCTCGCCCCTCGCGGACGATGTGCTCGCGTCGCTCCGTCGCCGCCTCGGCGAGGACGGCGAGCGCCGCTTCCTCAAGGACAAGTACGACCACGAGCGCGAGCACTCGATCGAACTCCAGGTCGGCTGGATCCAGCATGTCTTCGGCCCCCAGCCGGGCGATGTCGAGGGCAAGCACATCCCCGTGTTCGCGGCGCTCGTCCACGATCCGGCGCGCAACAGCGGCCAGTCGTACGACGACACCGGGCTCGCCTTCGAGCCCTTCGTCGAGGCGCTCAAGGAGACGCTCAAGGAACTCCCGGGCAAGACGCTCGTGATCTCCTCGGCCGACCTCTCGCATGTCGGCCCCGCGTTCGGCGACAAGGCCCCGCTCAACGGCGACGAGCAGACCAACCCCCAGGGCATCGCCGCGCGCAACTCGGCGGTCCAGCACGATCAGGCGATGCTCAAGATGATCGCCGAGGCCAAGCCCGACGACCTCATCGCGAGCATGGCGTGGCAGGGCAACCCGACGCGCTGGTGCTCGGTGGGGAACATCACCGCGGCGCTCAAGGCGGTCGACGCGACCCCCGAGCGCATGAAGGTGCTGAACTACATCGCGGCGATGGACCAGCAGGGCATGGCGATGGTGTCGTGCGTCTCGGCCGCGGTGGTGTGAATCACCGGCCATGAAATGCGTCGTTCAGCGGGTGTCGCGTGCGCGCGTGTGGGTTGAGGAAGGCGAAAGCGCCGGCCACGATCGGTCCATCGCGCGCGGGCTGATGGCGCTCGTGGGCGTCGAGCGCGGCGATCCATCCGACAAAGCCGACTGGCTGGCGGACAAACTCGCGAACCTGCGCATTTTCGAGGACGCGCAGGGGAAGATGAACCTGTCCGTGCTCGACCTTGAGCCGCGCGGCGAGGTGATGATCGTCTCGCAGTTCACCCTCGCGGGCGACGCGCGCAAGGGCAACCGCCCGTCGTTCGTGAACGCCGAGGCGCCCGATATCGCGGCGCCGATGGTGGAGCGCGTCGCCAAGCGACTGGAAGACAACCACGGGATCACGGTCGCGCGGGGCGTGTTCGGCGCGTCGATGCGCATCGAACTGGTGAACGAGGGGCCGGTGACGATCGTGTTCTGACGGAGCCGCGTTCGGGAGAACGCGGCACTAGTGCGTGCGATCCTGAAAGCGCAATTCGTCCTGTCCGTCGCGCACATATCTGCATGCGTCATGGACAGAACGATCATCCCAGAGATACCGCGTGCTTCCGTGCCGTGTCCAGAAGTACTTTCGGTCGCTGTATGCGGGGAGTTGGCGAAGTGCACGCGACGCCCACGCTTTGAGTGATTTCATGGCGAGTTCTGGCGAGGTTTCGTTCGTCGCCACGACGATATGCACATGATTCGATCGCACATTCTGCGCGAACAGCGTCCATTGTCGATGCTCGCAATGCGACCTGATCGCCCGTTCCACAACCTCTCGTGTTGCAGGCGTGAGGACCAGCGGGCGATCGCTCAGGCGCGAGGCGGTCTTTGAGAATCGGCCGGGGTTCGGTCGAACAAGTTCGCAACCGTACTGATTGTGGGCGTCATCGACGGACTTGCGTTCATCGCCGTGTAGCCATGTGCCATACATAGTCCATGTGAGCAGGAATGCGAGCGGCACGGGCATCCTCTGATTGTACAGAGGGCTTCGAAGGGGCTTGGGCGTCAGCGCCGCGTTCTTCCGAACGCGGCTCAGTTCCTGCGGCTCTGTCAGAGGCCCCGGTCGGGACGCCACGCCTGGGCGTTGGGCATGCGCCGGCCGCTGCCGAACGCAACGCCCGACACCTTGAGCCCGATGGCCGCCTGCTTGCGCTTGTACTCGTTCAGGTCGGTGAGGCGCACGACGCGCGCGATGTCCTTCGCGTCGAAGCCGGTCTTCTGCGCAATCTCGCGCGGGTGCATGCGCTGCTCGATGTAGAGTTCGACCACCGTGTCCACGACATCGTACGAAGGGAGCGAGTCCTGATCGGTCTGGTCGGGGCGCAGTTCGGCGCTGGGCGCTTTGGTGATGCTCGCTTCAGGGATGGGAGGCGCGTCGAAACCGCACTCGTTGAAGTGCGCGTTCATGTAGCGCGCGAGCCGGTACACCCACGCCTTGGTGACATCGGAGAGCACGGCCAGCCCGCCGTTCATGTCGCCGTAGAGCGTGCAATACCCGACGGCGAGTTCGCTCTTGTTGCCCGTGGTGAGCAGGAGCGCGCCGGTCTTGTTGCTGAACGCCATGAGTGTGACGCCGCGCAGGCGCGACTGGATGTTCTCTTCGGTCACGCCCGGGGCGGGGTCGAGACCGAGGTCGGCGAACATCGGCGCGAGCGCGTTCTCGAAGAGGTCGTGGGCCTCGCCGATGGCGAAGGTCTGCATGCGCACGCCCAGCGCGTCGCACAGCGATTGCGCGTCGCTGATCGAGCCCTCCGATGAGAACCGGCTGGGCATCGCGAGCGTGAGCACATTCTCGGAGCCGAGCGCGGCGCTCGCCAGACACGCGGTGACGGCGGAGTCGATCCCCCCCGACACGCCGAGCACCGCCTTGCAGAACCCTGTCTTGCGGCAATAGTCGCGCACGCCCAGCACGAGCGCGTCGAACAACAGCCGCTCCGCCAGCACGCCGTCGAGCGCGTCGTCGCATGTCGGCACGGATGCCCAGTCCACGCGGCCGTCGCGTTTGTCGGGAACATCGAAGCAGACGAGGTCGTCGGCGAATCGCACGCCCGACGCGACAAGACGCGCACCCCCGGAGCTATCGGGCACGAAGGCGATGGCGTGACCGTCGAAGAGCAGATCGTCGTTGCCGCCGAGTTGGTTCACGCCGGCGACCGCAACACCCGAGTGCGCGCAGTGTTCGGCGAGGATGCGGCGCTGGGCCTGCGCCTTCCCGAGCACGAACGGGCTGGCGGAAGGGTTCACAAGAAGGTCAACGCCGGCGTTCACGAGGTCGCGCACCGGGTGGGCGCGGCCGCGATAGCGCGCGTGGGAACCGGCGTCGGCGCCGCGCCACAGGTCCTCGCACACGGTGAGGCCGACGCGCAGGCCGCACACCTCGACGACGCAGGGCGACTCGCCCGCGGTGAAGTAGCGGTCCTCGTCGAAGACATCGTAAGTTGGGAGGAGTTGTTTGAAGTAGAGGGCGGCGATCTCCCCGCCGCGCATCGCGCACAGCGCGTTGCGGATCCCCTCGTCGTCTTTCCACGGCGTTCCGACGATCGCCATCAGCCCGGGCGCCGCGCGTTCGAGGTCGCGCGCGAGCGTGCGGGCGGCGTCCATCGCTTCCTCAACGAACCCGTGCTGGAGCAGCAGGTCCTTGGGGGGATACCCCACGAGACCCAGTTCGGGCATGACGAGCAGGTCGGCGCCCGCGGCCACGGCCTCGCGGGCGGCGGCGAGGTGCAGGTCGGCGTTCGCGCGGATATCGCCGACGGTCGGGTTGAGGCGGGAGAGCGCGACGCGCATGGACGCGATGGTAGGGGCGGGAACACCCCGGTCCGCGGGCCGTCTTGATGCGCTCGCACCTAGACTCGCAGGACCCCTGGCCCCAGCCCCCGGAGAATGCCCCTTATGCCCTCGATGCGCCACGCCTCGCTCGCCCTCGCCGTCCTCGCCGGCCTTTCGACCCCCGCGCTTGTGCTGGCTCAGCCCGCCCAGCGCGTGACCTTTGCGCCGGGGTTCGAGCAGGGCCAGTCGGTGCTCTACTCGATCGCGTTGGAGTCGAACATCACGCAGAAGGAGGGCGACCTGCCCGAGTTCGCGCAGGGAGTGTCGCAGGAGATCCTTCTGGACCTCGAGGTGGTGACGGTCGACGAGCGCGGCGCGGTCATCGACGGCGAAGTCAAAGGCCTCGATGTCGGCGCGATGTGGGGCGGCCGCATGTTCGAGTATGTCTGGCCCAAGATCACCACCGATGTCCCGATGCGCCTGCCCCCGATCATCATCCTGGAGCAGCTGGGGGAGGCGGCCCGCGAGGTGCGCGTGAAGATCCGCGTGGACTTCCCGACGGACGGCGAAGCGGGAACGGTCGTCGTCTCGGGCTTCGAGAATGTCGCCGCCGCGCTCGATGAGCAGGATGTCTTCGACATGACCGTGCTCGGCCTCCTCGCGAACGAGCAGATGGCCGAGGCGCTGGAGAGCGCGTTCTTCATCGAAGGAACGGCGGACAAGCAGATCCGCGTCGGCGCCGGCTGGCAGACCGAAGACCGCGTGAACCTCGGGCCTGCCGGCGCGATCGAGATCACGACGGAGTGGGTCTTCAAGTCGCTGGAAGGCTCGTCGGCCACCGTGACGGGCAGGCCCCGCGCCGCGGTGGCTCGCCCCGCGGCCGCCGATCCTGCGGCGCCCAGCGTCGCGATCGAGGAGCAGTCGGCGAGCATCGAGATCATGTGGAATGCCGAGGTCGGCCGCCTCGACTCGCGCGCTTCGAAGCAGTCGATGACCACGGTGTGGACCCTGGGCCCGCTGACGCTCTCTCAGAAGCAGGACACGACGCTCACGGTTGTTCGGAAGAAGTGACCGTCCCGGTCTCCGCCGCTTCTTCGGCGGCGAGTTCTTCCTTCGCCGCCCTGAACACGAGTTTGTCCAGGCGCATCACGCCCGCCGCGATGACCGCGATCACGCAGAAGGTCGCGGCCTCGGCGCCGGTGACGGCCAGCGCGAGCAGCGCGATCTGGTCGGCGGCCTGCGCGTCGAGCGAGAGCAGATCGCCGATCCACGCGAGCCCGCCCTCGCGGAATCCGAGCACGCCCCCGGGCGAGACGGCGCCGATCAGGAAGTAGACCGAGGCGTCGAAGGCGGCCCGATCGGGCGCGAGCATGATCCCCATCGCCTTGGCGGCGACGATGAACCGTCCGGTCTGGATCGCGATGTCCGACAGCCGGAAGACGCAGGCGGTGGTCATCACCTTCGCGTCGCGGACGACGACGCTGGACCCGAGCGAGAGTTTCTTGATGGCGGGGATGCGCCGATCGCCGAGCCGCGCGAGGCCGACGCCCAGCATCGTGCACGCGAACGCGGCGAGGACGCCGATCACGATCCATGCCGGGCCGATGATCGGGGCCAGCGCTGACGCCGCGATAAACGGGCCGAAGGTTGCAACGGCCGTCAGCCCGTACCCGACCATCCAGGGCACGACCGCGCGGAGCGGGAGCCCGTCGCGGGTGTGGTGGAGGTAGACGCGTGCAATGGCGCTGATCTTGAAGGGCAGGAACGCCAGGAACGAGCACACGGCGTTGACGAGGATCGCGCTCCTGGCCGGGATCGGGTAGACGGGCTTGGCCGTCACCCAGAAGGTCAGCCCGTTGACGACGATCGTGGCGATGTTGAGGGCGATCATGGCCCCCGCGAGCCAGAGGGGGGCGTCGAGGAGCCGGCGGATGGCGTCCTGGTTCTCGGGGGCGAACGCGAGGCGCAGCGCCCAAACGAACAACGCCACGCCGATGGCCGCTCCCAACGCCTGAACCAGTACCCGAACAAGTCGCTTGCGGCTCATCTGCGACCGAGTGTAGTGGGGCGAATCATCGCTCGTGGCCGCAACCTTCGGCGGCGCAGCGTCGTATCGCCCTTCGTGCGACCGACCGCGGGGCCGTTTGACGGCGGGCCTTTCCTCGCGGTACAAGCACTGCTCTCCGGGACACGGGCGTGCCCGGCGACCGTTCGGCGGCTATTCTGAACCCACGCGCGGCCGACCTTCGCGGGCCGCAGACAGTATTCGGAGCGTTTCTCATGCGTACGGCACATCGCGGCGTCATCCTTGGAAGCACCCTGCTGCTCGCTGCATCGGCGGTCGCACTCACCGGATGCTCCAACCCCACCCCGGGGATGGTCACGCTCTCCCAGACCCAGACCGAAGTCGATAACCGTCTCACGCTCATCGGCAGCGAAGACGGCCGCATGTTCAACGCGGACCTCGGCCGGATCTTCTACCTCGACCGCCCGAGCCGCCTGACCCCCGGCGCCGTGCCGTGGTGATCAACGCTTCGGCGTGACATTGAATCAACAACCGCAGAGCCGCACATGCGGCTCTGTGTCGTTTTGAGGGTCGGGGGTTTTCTCAGGGCCGCGGGCGGGGTGCGCCTTCGCGATCGGCGCGCTGCTCAAGCAGCCGCTTGAGCCGCGACTTCTGCTCGGAGGTCAGAAGATCCGAGGGCAGGTCGTCGATCCGCCGCGCCCCCAGTTCCTGACGCGACAGGCCCTCCTCGCCCGGGAGGGGCGGACCGCTCAACGCGTCGCGGACCTTCACCGCCGTCGCGTCGCTGATTCCCAGCGCGCGGGCCAAGCGCGCCGTCTCCTGCGCGGTGCCGCGCTCGTTCTGCCGTCTCGTCTGCTCGTCGATGCGGTCCCGTGCCTGCCCTTCGAGCGTGCGCATGCGGGAGTTGGCGAAGCGGTTCGCGCGCCAGAGTTCAATGCGCCGCTCGACGATCCCGCGCTGTTCTTCGGTGAGCAGGGCGTAGATCTTCTCCTGCGCGATCGAGGCGTCCGGCGCGCTCTCGGTCATCTTCTCGGCCATCGCGCGGCGTTGTTCGGGGTCGGCGTTCTCGTCGCGCATCGCGCGGATGTCCTCCATCGACATCCCGGCGTCGCGCATCGCCTGGAGCGCGGCGCGCTGATGCTCGCGCTGGATCGCGCGGATGTCCGTGGATTGCTTCTCGGTGAGCCGCGCACCATTGGGCGTTTCCTCGGTGGTCTCTCCGATGGTCACGCTCGGCTCGTTCAGCGAGCGGACCGCCTGGAGAAACGCGTTCATCGGCGTGCGCTCGGTCATCTGGCGCTCGCCGGGCTCGCCGAAACTGCCGCCCGTGGGGGCGCCGGCGGCGTCCTCGACCTTCGGCCCGCCCAGCACGGAAGCGGGGTCTGGTTTGGCCGCGTCTTGGGCCGAAGCGAGGCCCGCGAGCATCCACGAGGCAAGAGCCAGCGATCCGATCGTGCGGGGGCGCGTCATACCATGCTCCTTCGGCGGGACAACGACAGACCTTTCCTCGCATTGCAGGCCCTCCCATGCCCATCTCCAAGGAAGACCTCTTCAAGGCCCTCTCGACGGTCGAGGATCCGGAATTGCGCCGACCCCTCACCACGGTGGGCGCCGTCCGCAAGCTCACCGCCTGCGACGGCCATGTGGCCCTCTCCTTCGCCCTGGCAAGCAACGACCGGGGGAGCCAGCAGGCCGTCCGCGAGCGGGCGGACGCGGCCATCCGCGACCTGTACGCCCAGCGCGGCGAGGACCTGAAGGGCCTGAGCATCGAGTTCGAGGCCTCCGGGGGCGCGAGCGGGGGGACGAAGGTGAAGTCGGCGGCGGGGTCAGCCGGTGGAGGCCATTCCCCGATCCCGCTCGGGGCGGCGCCCGAGGGCCGGGACACCGAATCCGGCTCGGGCATCCCGGGGGTGAAGAACATCATCGCCGTCGGCGCGGGCAAGGGCGGCGTGGGCAAGTCCACGGTGTCGGTGAACCTGGCCGTCGCGCTCGCGCGGCAGGGCCACGCCGTCGGGCTGATGGACGGGGACATCTACGGCCCGTCGGTCCCCACGCTCCTCGGGCTCGACGGCTACGACGCCGTCGTCCGCGAGAACATGCTCCAGCCGTTCTACCTCCACGGCGTGAAGGCGATGACCATCGGCAAACTTGTCGACGCCGACAAGCCGCTGATCTGGCGCGGCCCGATGGCGCACGGCGCCTTCCGCCAGCTCGTCCAGCAGACCGAGTGGGGCGAGCTCGATTACCTCATCATCGACCTGCCCCCGGGCACGGGCGATGTGCCCCTCACCATGACTCAGTTGCTGAAGCTCACCGGAGCGGTGATCGTGTGCACGCCACAGAAGGTGGCGCAGGACGACGCCGTGCGCGCTGTAAAGATGTTCCAGCAACTCGGGGTCGATGTGCTGGGCGTGGTCGAGAACATGTCGTACTTCATGGGCGACGACGGGAAGGAGTACGACCTCTTCGGGCGCGGCGGCGCCGAGCAGATGGCCCAGCGACTGGGCCTGCCGTACCTCGGGGGCGTGCCGATCAACACGGCGCTGCGCAAGAACTCGGACGCGGGCGACCCGTCGGCGAACTTCGATCCGTCCGAAGGTGATGCATCGGGCGCAGCGCTGAAGCGCGCGCTGGAGCGCGTGGCGCAGGCGCTGGAGAACCAGGTCGCGGTCGCGTCGCTCAAGAAGAGCGCGACGGCGCCGAAACTGACGGTGTCTTAACAGAGCCGCGGGCGGAAGCACGCGGCAGGGACTCACCGATCAGTCTGGAACCGTCGGGCATTATCC
Organism: uncultured Phycisphaeraceae bacterium; assembly: GCA_965369025.1. GTDB lineage: Bacteria > Planctomycetota > Phycisphaerae > Phycisphaerales > UBA1924 > JAHBXC01. The sequence goes on from CBDUPB010000001.1 coordinate 907,899, forward strand.
TGTGCATCGAACACATATCGGCAGGCATCGTGGATCGATGCTTCATCCCACAAGTACCGCGTGCTGCCGTTCCGCGTCCAGAATTTCTTGCGTTCAGGATGGCGCGAGCGCAAGCCGCGTGTCGCCCAACTCTTGAGTGATTGCATGACGACCTCCGGTGGCTCGTCACGCACGCTGACAACCAAGTGAGCATGGTTGGTGCGCACATTGATCGCACGAATCAGCCAGTGTTTGACATCGCATCGTTCGCGTACGGCGTCTCGAACCACCGTGCGGTCATCGGCGCTGAGAATGAACGAGGGTTCTGTGAGCAACTCAGCAGCGACGGACCGCCTCGCATTGTTCGGGGTGATGGTCGGTCGCTGATACCGGTTGTGATCGTCATCGATCGACCCTCGCGCGTCGCCGTGCAACCATGTGCCGTAGGTTGTCCATGTGAGGAAATAGGCGAGCGGCGCAGCCATGCGGGCAGTGTACAGAACAGAGCCGCGGGCGGAAGCGCGCGGCCAGCGCCGTGCAACAGCATTGAGGGCCGTGCCGCAGGCGTAGTTCGAGGCGTCGGGCGGAATGTCGCGGTTGGTGTTCGGACGATTCCTGCCGCGTGCTTCCGCCCGCGGCTCTGTTAAGAACCGATCGGTCAGAGCGAATGCACGAATGCGAGCGCGTCGTCGGCGGTGGCGAAGTCTTTCTGGTCGCCGCTGCCGGCGAGGTCCTTCACCTGATACCGGAACGACGCGCCTTCGTTCGACGGTTCGAGGAACACCACCGCGCGGGCGCGCTGATTGGATGCGTCCTTGAAGAGTTTGCCCACATTGCGCGTGCTCTTGTAGCTCTTGCGAGCGTGCATGCCCTCGCGCCGACACCGCGCGAGGAATGAGGCCGCGTGCGCGTCGAGGGATTCATCGACGCTGAACACGAAGACATCCGGGTCGAGCCCGAGTTCCTTCGCGATCTCGGCGTCGCTGGGCATGAGCCCCTTGTCCTGCAAAACGAGGGAAAGAACGACATCGCCCATCGCGAAGCCGACGGCGGGGGTCGAAGGCCCGCCGAAGAGTTCGACGAGGTTGTCGTAGCGCCCGCCGCCCGCGATGGCGCGCTCGGCGCCGGTGGCTTCGTGAATCTCGAAGACCGTGCCCGTGTAGTACGCGAGCCCGCGGACGATGGAGAGATCACTGTCGCACCAGTCTTTCACGCCTTGCTCGGAGAGAGTTCTCTCCATGAGGTCCATATAAGAGCTGATCGATGCAAGCCGATGCCCTTTGTCATCGTGGTGCTTAACCAAGTCACCAATTGTCCCGCCCTGCATCAACGGGTCATCATCGAAGTGAGTAATGTCGAGTCCGATACGCTGACAACGATTAGCAAACTCAAGTACGTCGAGTTTTGTTCGTTGATCAAGAAGCGCGAATGCTTGAGGGATATCCCCTTCGGCAACGCCGGCTGCTATGAGTAGGCCTTCAATCACATTGCGATTTGCAATTCGTACTCTGACATCCTCCTGATCTAGCCCACACTCCCTCAAGAACTCCACACAGCAGGCGATGACTTCCGCGTCGGCTTCGGGCGAGGGGTCGCCCAGCATGTCGACATTCCATTGGAGGAACTCGCGGAGCCGGCCGCGCTGGGGCCGCTCGGCGCGGAAGTACGGCCCGACGCTGAACCACTTCGTGACTTTCGAGAGCTTGCTTGCTTCGTGCGCGTACATGCGCGCGAGGGTTGGCGTGAACTCGGGGCGCAGGGCGAACTCGGTCTCGCCGCCCGCGCGGGTGAAGGAGAACAACTCGCTGACGATGCCCTCGCCGCTCTTCACGGTGTAGGTGTCGAGGTGCTCGAAGCGCGGGCCGTCGATCTCTTCGAAGCCGAAGCGGGTGGCGACCTTGCGCCAGCGCTGCTCGATCCAGCGGCGTTTGGCCATCTCGAGGGGGTAGAAGTCGCGCGTGCCGCGCGGCCCTTGGCCGTAGCGCGCGGGGTCTGGCGTGCGAGGAATGCGCGGGGCGGGTGGATTGGTGTTCTCGTCGGCGGGCATGGGTGGTAGGGTAGGGGGAAGGGCAATGGGTTGAAGGCAGCGGGCAGAAGGCAGCAGGCAGCAGGCAGCGGGATCCAGAACGGGCATGAAGAGCCAGTGGGTCATCCGGATTTCGGCGTTGGCGGCGGTGATCGCCGCGGGCGTTGTGTTCGCGCGGTGGGAGCCCCCGGATGACGGGCGCCGGGACCTGCGCAGCGGCAACCTGATGGGCGCGGACGCGACGGACCTCGAGCGCGCCCGCTCGCGGTTGCGCCGGGGCCGGTACGACGAGGCGATTTCATACGCCCAGTCGGCGTTGAACGACGAGCGAACGGATCGTTCGCTGGCCTTGCGGATCCTGGCCGAGTCCTATCGGCGGCGAGACGGGGAGGGCGATCAGGAGCGAGTGCTTGAGGTCCTGCGCCGGGTCGAGGTGATCGAGACGGCCGAGTCGAGCCGGTATCTGGCGCCGTCGGAGTTCTACCGGCTCGGCCTGATCCGCCTGCGCATCGGGGAGGCGGAGTCAGCGCGGGCGGCGTTCGCGCGCGGCGCCGAGATGCAGCGCGCGTTCATCGCGAACACGCCGGAGGGCGAGCGCGTGCGGTCGAGGTGGTATTACGATCTGGTTCGCTTCGAAGCGCTGGCGGGCGACCGCGAGGCGGCGCTGGACGCCTGGGAGCGCGCCGTCGAGCACGGCTACGACAATCTGCCCCACGCGATGGCGGACGCCGATCTGTTCACGATCCGGGAGCATCCGCGGTTCATCGCGGCGGCGGAGCGGATCGGCGAGCGCGCTGCCGAGCCCGCGCAGCGCGGACCGAACCGATAATGCGATTCATGGCTTCTCGTCGTCCCTGGCGAGCACGATGAGCGCTTCGAGCATGCGTTCGGCGGCCTTGCTGTTCTGCTTGGGCACGCCGATGGCCTGGGGGGCGTCGACGCCGTCGAGCGCGACGCGGAAGACCCGGCGCTGGACGGTCGTGGAGACGCGCATCGAAGCGGTCGGGGTCTCGGCGATGACCACCGGGCCCCGGCGGGTTCCGACGCGCGCGTCGAGCACGATCACGCGGAGGTCGGTCAGCACGACGAACCGGTGCTTGGGCGCCGCGAGCAACGCCACGACGATCGGCCCGATGATCGGCGTCATCCCCAGCCCGAGTTCGATGCTCTTGGCCGGGCCGACGGCGGCGCGTTCGACGGCGCCCCAGCCCACGACGACCTCCCCGGGCAGGAGTTTGGCGCGGAGCATCGTCCGCAGGGCGAACGGGCCGAAGGCGCAATGGGGGAAGCGGCGGGGCACGGCAAGGGATTGTTCGGCGGTTCGAGCGGCCGGGATCGCGCCCGAGGTGTGAGGTCGGCGCGAAAAAAAGCCGGGCCGCGTGGATGGGGAGCGAACGCGGTCCGGCTGCCGAGCGACGCGCTCGGCACGCAAACGATGACACCCGCGCATGAAGGGACACCGGAAGTGTGCGTGAAACGGGTTTCATCCCTCCGGGATGGCTCCGCCTTGCCCGTTGGCGGTCCCGGCTCTACCCTCGGACTCCCGCGTCGGCGTTTCTCCCGTTCATCCGGATGAACGCACGAAAGGCGCGGCCTCGCCCGACCCGACCCTCACGCGGAGAGCCCCACCTATGGCCCGTCGTCTGTTCACTTCCGAGTCCGTCTCGATGGGTCACCCCGACAAGGTGGCCGACCAGATCTCCGACGCCATCCTCGACGCGATGCTCGCGGAGGACCCGATGGCCCGCGTGGCGTGCGAGACGCTGGTCTCGACGGGCATGGCGGTCATCGCGGGCGAGGTGACGGTCGACGGCTGGGTGGATGTCGACACCATCGTGCGCGACACGGTCCGCGAGATCGGCTACACGGACCCGACGATGGCGTTCGACGCCGACTCGATGGCGGTGCTTCAGGCGATCAAGAAGCAGTCGGCGGACATCGCGATGGGCGTGGACAAGGACGGCGCGGGCGACCAGGGCATGATGTTCGGCTTCGCCTGCCGCGAGACGCCTCAGATGATGCCCCTGCCGATCGAACTCGCCCACCAGTTGGTGGCGCGCCAGGCGAAGGTGCGCGTGGATGGGACGATCCCCGGCCTGCGCCCGGACGCGAAGAGCCAGGTCACGGTCGAGTACCCCTCCCACGACAGCACGGCCCACCCGGACAAGGTGAACACCGTGGTGCTCTCGACCCAGCACGACAAGCGCTGGAACGAGAAGCAGGCCCAACTCAAGAGCGAGATCGTCGAGCATGTCATCAAGCCCGTGCTGGGCGAGTGGTGGCACGACGGCGTGACCGTGCATGTGAACCCCACCGGCCGCTTCGAGATCGGCGGGCCCCACGGCGATGTGGGCCTGACCGGCCGCAAGATCATCGTGGACACCTACGGCGGTCGCGGTCGTCACGGCGGCGGGGCGTTCAGCGGGAAGGACCCGACCAAGGTCGACCGCTCGGCGGCGTACATGGCGCGCTACATCGCGAAGAACATCGTGGCGGCCGACCTCGCGGATCTGTGCGAGGTGCAACTGTCGTACGCCATCGGCGTGGCCGAGCCCACCAGCGTGCTGGTGGATTGCCAGGGCACGAACAAGCACGACGAGGACAAGATCGCCGCCGCCGTGCGCGAGGTCTTTGCGCTGACTCCGCGCGGGATCATCGACTCGCTGGGTCTGCGGGCCCCGATCTACGCCCCGACGGCGCGCCACGGGCACTTCGGTCGCGATCCGAAAACCCTTGCCAACGGGAAGGATGCGTTCACCTGGGAGCGCACGGACAAGGCCGACGCGCTGCGCAAGGCGATCGGCTGATCGAGGTTGTCCGATTCCGGAGGTGGTGATCGTTTGTCGGTTTTTCGCCTCGGATCCCCCCGGATGGGTGGCGTCATGCGCACCGGTCGCTACGCTGGTTCCCCGCGTCGGCCGGGCGTGCCGGCGCGCCGCACATCGCAGGAGCCACTCTTTATGCCTCGCCCGATCATTCTGTGCGCCCTCGCGGGCGTGATGCTCTCGCCCGCCGTCCCCAGCGCCTTCGCGGCGTTCGAATCGGTGAACAGCAACCTCAACTTCAACGCGTCGGAGATCATGCTCCAGGACGCCGAGCCCCCCGCCGAGGGCGAGGAGGCCGTGCCCGAGCCCGAGGAGCCCAAAGGGTTCTTCCAGGGCTGGGACTTCCAGATCGAGGCCGGTCTGAACGGCAGTTCGGGCAACACGGACAACCTGTCGCTCCGCGCCGGGTTCTCCGCCGAGCGCCTCACCAAGGAGATGGAGACGCGTCTGCGCTTCGTCTACAAGTATTCCGAGGACGACGGTGAGACCTCCGAGAACCGCACCGAGCTCGACGGGCGCAACGACTGGCTCTTCCCGGACTCGCCGTGGCGCTGGTTCGCGCAGTTGCGCTACGAGTACGACGAATTCCAGGACTGGGACTCGCGCCTCTCCGGGTTCACCGGCCCGGGCTACGACCTGATCAAGAACGACGAGACCACCCTCGTCCTCCGAGCCGGCATCGGTGGCAATCAGCGCTGGGGCGGCGACGACGACGGGTTCACTCCCGAAGCGCTCGCGGGCCTCGACTTCACCCACAAGTTCTCCGAGCGCCAGAGCATCTACTTCACGGGCGAGGTCTACCCCAACCTCGAAGACGGCGGCGAGTTCCGCGCGTACGCCCGCGCCGGGTGGGAGATCCTCATCGACGCGGAAACACAACTCACGCTCAAACTCGGCGTCGAAGACCAGTACGACTCCGACCCGGGCAACGCCAAAGAGAACGATTTCGACTACTTCATGGTCCTCGTCTACAAGTTCTGATCGAACAAACCTTCACTGCGCGGCGGGCTGATCCCCGGCGCGCGGATTTTCCCGACCATGATTCCCCGACCCGGAGAGAGTGACATGCTCGCCGCGCTGACGACGCTCGCCCAGACCGCCGCACCCACGCAGGCCGCCCCGCCGCCCGCCGCGGCGTCGGAAGAAACCGTCAAGGCGATGGAAGCCGCGGTGCAGAAGTTCGCCGACGCCGCGCAGTCCGCCGCCGATGTCGCCAAGGCCGCCGTCGCGCAGACGCAGCCCCCCCCGGCCAAGGAATCGTCGGGGATCGACTGGAGCAGTCTCGACTTCGATACGGTGATGCTGCTCGTCCAGCAGTACGGCGTGCCCGTCGTCAAAGCGCTGGTCATCCTCTTCCTCGCGTTCCTTCTCGCGTCGTGGGCCCGCCGCGTGGTGCTCAAGGGGCTGACGCGCGCGAAGATGGACATCACGCTCGCCAAGTTCATCTCGAACGCGGCCAAGTGGGGCATCCTCATCCTCTCGGTGCTGATGATCCTCTCGATCTTCGGCATCCAGACCGCCTCGTTCGCCGTCGTCATCGGCGCCCTCGGTCTGGCGATCGGCCTCGCGTTCCAGGGAACGCTGTCGAACATCGCGGCGGGCATCATGCTGCTCATCTTCCGCCCGTTCAAGGTTGGGGATGTGGTGAACCTCGCGGGCGTGGTGTGCAAGGTCGATGAGATTCAGTTGTTCTTCACGACGGTCGACACCTTCGACAACCGCCGCCTGATCATCCCCAACAGCAAGATTTTCGGGGAGACGATCGAGAACATCACCTTCCACGAGAAGCGCCGCGCGGATGTGGTGGTGGGCGTGTCGTACAGCGCGAAAATCGACGAGACTCGCGCCGCGCTGGAGCGCGCCGTCGAGCGCGTGACCAAGAAGATCGAGGGCGAGGCGCACCAGGTGTGGCTCGATTCGCTGGGCGATTCGGCCGTCGTGTGGCACCTGCGCGTGTGGTGCCCGACGCCCGACTGGGGCGACTGCAAGCAGGAAGTCATCAAGTGCGCCAAGGAATCGCTGGACGAGGCGGGCATCGGCATCCCGTTCCCCCAGATGGATGTGCACATGATCCGCGCGAAGAAGGGCTGAAGCCCGCGGGCTTGACACAGAATTGTGTTTCGTCGTTCGTGGGGCGGGAATCGCGTTGACGCGTTGCGCGGATGCTCTATCTTGGGATCGCCGCGGGTGTTCCGCGCGACATCTCCGGAGAGCGCCGTTATGCGTCCGCGTCCTGTCACCATCATCGCCGCAGTTGTTTGTCTGGTCGGCGTGGGCGTCGGGGTGCGTGCACTGCTCCCGGAGCGCGAGCCGCCCAAGCCGGTGTACACACCCGAGGGGTTGACGCCTTACGCGAAGATGCGCTTCGGACGGGGCGACAACCCCGCGCGGGTCACCGACGCCGAGATTGACAGGTTTCTTCGAGACGGCCTCTCGCGTGTTGAGCCGTCGACGCCGCTGACCGAGTCGGAGATCGCGTCGCTCGTCGAGCGGGCGCGCTCGCGCCTGCGCATGGTGGTCGGGCCGAGCGGTCCGACGCTGGAAGAAGTCCGCGTCGCGGATGGCTCGCCCCCCGAAGGCCGCGGCGGAGAGATCCCGGCGCGCTACGCAGACTGGGCGGAACTCTGGGCCGGCGCGCCCGTCTCACTCACGCAATCCATCGTGCGTGTCATCCCGGACAACGACGGGAACCACCGGCTGGGCACGAGCGGCCGTTCGCCCGTGCGCGGCGTGTATCCCAAGTGGCAATTCGACGGCGAGGTCCTCGAAGTGTGCTTCGCGGCGAGTCCGCAGCGCCCGGACAACAACAAACGAGTGGGGGTGTACCTTGCGTTCGTGTATGTCTTCGACACCGAATCAGAAGCGTGGCGGTTTGTTGATTGCTCGGTCTACTACCCGGATGGCCCCGTTGTTCCACCGGCGTATTGAGCGCCGGGGCGTCTCGCTCCTTGAGATCCTGATCGCGCTGGGCGTGATCGGCTTGCTCATCGGCATCCTCGTGCCCTTGCTCGGTCGTGCGCGGGGGCAGACGCTCGAAGTCGTGTCGCTGAGCAACAACCGGGAGGTTGTGAAGACGCTGCTCGCCTACCCCGCGAGCCACAACGATCGCTTCCCCTTCCCGCCGCGCGCCGAACGGGAGGGCTCGGGCGTGTGGTTCGGCCCGCTCATCTGGACTGCCAGCGGCGAGGAAACTCCCACTTCGGGCTATCACTTCTACGGGAACGAGAGTTACATCTTCATGAGCGAGTACTGGCCCGCGTTCGTGCGCGATGTGGCGCCGTGGACCGAGCATTACCAGTCGTGGCTCTCGCCCGGTCATCCCGCGCTGGCCGACAAGAACGACACGCGGCCGCTGTGGGCGCGCGACGGTTCGATCAGCGCCGTCTCGTATCACTACTCGCTGGCGTTCATGGTTTCGCCGCGGTTGCTCGAAGAGAACGCGCCGGCCGATTGGTCGCTCGTTCAGCCCACGCGCACCTCGATGCTCGCGTACCCGTCGTCGAAGGTGCTCGCGTTCGACGCCGACCGGTCGTACCTAACCGCCGACACGAAGGGGTCCGCAAAGTGGCCCACGGGTTTCGCGGACGGATCGGCGTCCCTGCGCGATCGTTCAAAGGCGATGAGGACTCGCAATCCCCTCGCCGGCGGCGGGGCGTACCACGACACCCCGGGGGGCGTGACGGGCCGGGACTTCTGAGCGGCGTCACGATCGGGGTTCGGCGCTCCCGTTGACCCGACCCATCGGGGCGGGAAGATACTCCATGGCGGACCGAACGATTCCCTCTCTCGCGACTGACCCCGCGACCCTCCTCAATTCCAAGATCGTCGCCGAGGGGCTGACCTTCGACGATGTGCTGCTGATCCCCCGGCATTCCACGATGCTCCCGGGCGACGCGGACACCTCCACGCGGCTGACGCGCGGCATCCGGCTCAACATCCCCCTCGTGTCGGCCCCGATGGACACCGTGACCGAGGCCCGGCTCGCGATCGCTCTCGCGCAGGAGGGCGGCATCGGGATCATCCACAAGAACATCTCCCCCGAGACCCAGGCCCGCGAGGTCGCCAAGGTGAAGCGGACGGCCAACGGCGTCATCACCGACCCTGTGACGCTCGGCCCCGAAGACACCGTGGCCGACGCTCGCCGCGCGATGGCGAGGTTCGGGCTCTCGGGCTTCCCGGTGACGGCCGACGGCTCGCTCGGCGCGCGCACGAAGGGCAAACTGCTGGGCATCCTCACCCGGCGCGACCTGAAGTTCATCGAGAACGAAGAGACGCCCGTCAAAGAGGTGATGACGAAGACCAACCTCGTGACGGCGCCCGTGGGCGCGACGCTCGAGCAGGCGTACACGATCCTCAACCGCGGGAAGGTCGAGAAACTCCCGCTCCTCGACAAGGACGGAAATCTGGCCGGGCTGATCACGATGCGCGACATCGAGCGGCAGGAGCAGTTCCCCCGCGCGTGCCTGGATGAGCGCGGGCGCCTGCGATGCGGCGCCGCGGTCGGCGTGCGCCAGTTCGAGCGCGTCGAGGCGCTGATCGAGGCGGGCGTGGATGTGATCACCGTCGACACAGCGCACGGACACAGCGAGAATGTGATCCAGACCGTGCGCGAGATCAAAGCCAAGCACGACATCCAGATCATCGCGGGCAACATCGCGACGGCGGAGGCGGCCATCGCGCTGATGGACGCTGGCGCCGACGGCGTGAAGGTGGGCATCGGGCCCGGCTCGATCTGCACGACGCGCATCGTGACGGGCGTGGGCGTTCCCCAGGTGACGGCGATCTGCAACGCGGTGGCCGTCGCCGAGAAGCGCGGGATTCCCGTTATTGCGGACGGCGGCGTGCGTTCGTCGGGCGACATCAGCAAGGCGCTGGCGTGCGGCGCCAGCGCGGTGATGATGGGCTCGCTCTTCGCGGGCCTCGACGAATCGCCGGGCGAGGTCGTGATCTCGCACGGCCGCCGATACAAGACTTATCGGGGGATGGGCTCGGAGGGCGCGATGTTCGCCGGCTCGGCCGACCGCTACGGCCAGGCGGACAAGATCACCGAATCGCGCAACGGAACGGGGACGGCGGCGGCGCCGAAGTTCGTTCCCGAGGGTGTCGAGGGCATGGTGCCGTATCGGGGCACGCTGGCGGAGTTCGTGTATCAGATGGTGGGCGGCGTGCGCAGTTCGATGGGGTACCTCGGTTGCCGCACGGTCGATGAGTTCCGCGAGCACGCGCGCTTCGTGCGCACGACGAGCGCGGGCATGGTGGAGAGCCACCCCCACGACATCACGATCACGAAGGAATCGCCGAATTACTCGGCCGAGCGGATGCGATAGAAGAAGGCAGCCGGGAGTGGGCAGCAGGCAACGGGAATGAATGAGTAAAAAAACGAGAACGCCCCGGCGGCGAGGCCGGGGCGATCCCGTTGCTTCATTGATCTGGAGAATCGAATCAGCGACGGCGGCGGAGGCCGATCAGGCCCGCGGCGCCGAGGAGCGTGGCCGCGCCCGGGGTCGGGACGGCGGTGAGCGTGATGTTGTCGAGCAGCAGGTCGTGGTCGGTGAAGCCGAAGAAGAAGCCGGGCTGCAGCGTGGTGAGGACGATCTCGTCGTAGGTGCCCATGATGTCGGTGAACGAGCGGTTGGGGGGGAGGATGGGCTCGAAGGTGTTGGGGTCCTCGGCGCCGTAGCCATTCCAGCCGGCGGGGAGGGCCGTGGAAGTCGCGTCGAAGGTCACCGAGAAGGTGGTCCACTCGCTGTTGTTGGCCTGCGAGAGTTCCGGGGTGAGCAGGTACCACGCGGAGTCCCAGGGGTAGAAGGAGTCGCCGTTGTCGAAGTCGCGGAACTCGACGAGCCACGGGCGGATGACTTCCTGCGAGAAGAAGAAGATGCTGTTGACGCGGACATCAACCGAGAAAGTCACGGCGTCGTAGGACGAGAGGTCGCGCACGAAGTCGGGGTTGGTGCTGTTGCGGAAGGTGACGCCGAAGTCGTTGAAGACGGTGCGCAGGGCGTTGCCCGGGTTGCCGCCCGGCTGGATGCTCGTGGCGCCGCCCGAGCCGCTGGGGCCGGACCAGCCCTCGAGGCCGTTCTCGAAGGTGGTGGTGGCGCCGAAGGTGGAGGCGGCGAGCGCGAGCGCGCCGACGACGGAAACGGAACGGATGGTGGTCATGATCTTCCCTCTACTGCCTTGCTGGTGAGTGCCGAGGCGCCCACGGATCGGGCTGGTCGGCGGGTACGAATGGTGCTCCTGTGAGAGCATCATGGCAGATCGGACGCGCGAACGCAAGGTTTCCGGGAAACTTCTTGGAAACTTTTTTGCGTTGGGGCTAGCGAAGCGGCCGCCTCTCCGGCATGATGGAAGGGCGCAAGGCCAGCCCGGCCAAGCCCTTCTCAGGACCCCGCATGCCCGATTCGGTCTCCAAACCCGCGCCCGCGGCCCCCGCAGGGGTCCTCCCGGGCGATGAGCCCCAGCCCCTGGAGGTGGTCATCGCGCGAACGGGCGACGGCCTGCACACCTCCCTCTCGGGGGTGCTCGATTCCCTCCCGGGCTCGGCGCCCGCGCCCGGACCACAGGCGCTCGCGACCCGGCTGGGCATCGACAAGGTGCTCGCCAGCCGCCTGCTCAAGGCGCTCCGCGCGACCGACCCGCTCTCCGTGGTTAACCGATCGCCCGGACCCGAGCCGCTTCGACGGGTGCTCGACGCCGCCGAGGCGCTGGGCGTTGAAGCAGCGCGCATCCAGACAGCGCGCGACGCGGTCGATCGTTTCGAGCACCTGATCCGCGAGGAGATCGGCGACCGCTCGTCGCTCGATTCCATCCTCGCCGCCTGGGTGCCCGAAGCGCGCCGCGAGTTCGAACTCCGGCGCAAGCAGGCGGCGTCGAAAGCCATGAGCCAACTGAAAGGCGTGTTCGCCGACGCGCTGTACGCGTCGGTGTTCCTCGCGCCGTCGCCCACCGATCCCGAGATGCTCGATGTCGTGTGGATCAACGGCTTGCAAGGCCTGCGCCGACTCGTTCCGGGCGCGGCGGTGAAGTTCGCGACGCGCCGCGTGGGCCAGAACGCGAGCGGGCTCGCCGGGCGCACGCCGCGCACGCTTGAGGGCGAACCGGTCGAACATGTTGATGGTCTGTTGCTCCCGGAATACTGCTCGAAGCCCACGCCGACGCTCGATGTGCACCGCGCGGGCGAGGTCGTGCACTACACGCTCGCGGGCAACCGCTTCGGGCCCGGCGCCGGCGTGGATGTCGTGATGGGCGAGGTGAACCGCTCGGAACTGAAGCGCGGGCCGCGTCCGAAGGGGCGCAAGATGTATGTGTTCGCGGAGGTCTCGCAGCCCGCGCGGCTGCTGCACTTCGACGCGTTCCTGCACTCGAGCATCGCGCCCGCCGCGCAGCCCTCGCTCTATGTATACGACACGGCGTTCGAGGGCATCGCCGACCCGAACAACCCCGAGCGAGACATCGATCGGCTCGACACGCTTGAATCGATCACGCCGCTTTCGCGCGGCGTGGACGGCGCGCGCACCAGCGACATCCGGCGCTATTACGAGCTGCTCCGCGATGTCTGCGCGCGCATGGGGTGGGACGCGGGCTCGTTCGTGGGCTCGCGGTGCCGCATCGATTACCCGATCTACGGCACGCAGGCGACGATGACCTTCGACGAACCGGCGAAGGGATGAAACACTCTCCCGCTCCCTCCCCTGTGCGCAGCATGGGGGAGGGTTGGGGTGGGGGTCTTCTATCCAGAAACATCCAGAAGAGATGACCCCCTCCTGACCTCCCCCATCATCGATGGGGGAGGGAGCGGAAACGGTGATCTCTTCACTCACACATTGAACAGGAAGTGGCACACATCCGCGTCGCGCATGATGTAGCCCTTGCCCTCCACGCGCAGGCGGCCCTTCTCGCGGATCGCCTTCTCGTTCTTCAGGTCGGTGAGGTCGCTCACCGAGTAGATCTCCGCGCGGATGAAGCCCTTCTGGAAGTCGGTGTGGATCACGCCGGCGGCCTCGGGCGCGCTGGCGCCCTGCTTCACCGTCCACGCGCGGATCTCTTTCGGGCCGGCCGTGTAGAACGACTGGAGCCCGAGCAGGTGGTACGCGGACCGCGCGACCGAGTGCAGCGCGGGTTCGGTCAGCCCGATCGACTCGAGCATCTCGATCTTGTCCGCCTCGTCGAGCTCCGACAGCTCGCTCTCGATCTTCGCGCACACGGGCACGGCCTCCATGCCCTCGCGCTCCGCGTGCTCGCGCACCTTCATCGCGAGCGGGCCCTTGCCCTCGACATCGTCCTCGCCCACATTCATCACATACAGCACGCGCTTCGCGCTGAGCATGCCCAGACGCTTGGCGGCCTCCAGCATCTCGGGGTCGTCCACCAGCGCCTTGCGCGCGGGGATGCCTTCGGCCAGCGGCGGCTGGAGTTTCTTCAGCACCTCGAGGCGCTCGACCGCGTCGGCGTCCTTGCTGCGCGCGGCCCGCTCGGCCTTGGGCAGCGCCGTCTCGATCGTCTCGAGATCCGCGAGGATCAGTTCCATCTCGATCGTTTCGATGTCGCGCATCGGATCGACCGTGCCGTCGACATGGGTGATGTCGTCGCCCGCGACCTTCTCGAAGCAGCGCACGACATGGAGGATCGCGTCGACCTCGCGGATGTGGGAGAGGAACTTGTTGCCCAGGCCCTCGCCCTTGCTGGCGCCCTTCACGATGCCCGCGATGTCCACCAGGCGCAACGCCGTCGGGACGATCTTCTCGCTCTGGATGTGCTCGCGGATGATCTTCAGCCGCGGGTCGGGCACGGCCACCACGCCCACATTGGGCTCGATGGTCGCGAACGGGTAGTTGGCGGCCAGCGCCCCCGCAGCAGTAAGGGCGTTGAACAGGGTGCTCTTGCCGACATTGGGCAATCCGACGATTCCGGCTTCCATAGGGCCAGAGGGTAGCGCAGGGAACGCCCGCTTTATCAGTGAAGGGCACTGGTAAAATCAGCGGCCATAGATTAAACTAGTGGTATGGAAGACCTCGATCTGACGCCGTGGGAGGGGGGAATCGGGGCCGACGGGCCCGAGCGGCGGGTGGCTGACCCCCGCGCGGGGCGGCTGTTGCCCTCGTTTGGCGGGTATCGGACCTTCGAGCCGGTCGGTTTGCCGCCAAGGGAGCCCCCGATTGATCTGGCCGCGCTGGCGCCCCGGTTGGCGTCGGCGAGTCTGGCGCTGGGCCGCCTCGACGGCCTGTCCCGGCTCGTCCCCTCCTCTGACCTGTTCGTCGCGATGTTCATCCGCAAGGAGGCGGTGCTCTCCAGCCGCATCGAGGGAACCCAGGCCACGCTCGACGACCTGCTCCGCTACGAGGCCGCGCCGCAGACCACCGGCGCCCCAGGCGTGTCGCCGTTCGACGACGCGCTCCTCCACGATGTCGAGTCGGTGTTCTCCTACATCCGCGCAATGAACGAGTGCCTTCGCGCCCTCCGCGAGGGCAAGCGCCTCTCGCTCGACATGCTCCTGCGCGCCCACGCCACCCTCATGGAGCGCGCCGACACCCGCGCCAGGCCCGGACGCGTGCGCACGACACAGAACTGGATCGGCGCGCAGGGAAGGAGCGATTCGTCGGCGGGCATCCACGGCGCGATCTTTATTCCGCCCTCGCCCGACACGGTCGGCAAGCACCTCGAAGACCTGTTCGCGTTCGTGCGCATCGCCGAGACCTCACAACTGCCCACGCTCGTGCGCGCGGGCATCGCGCACGCGCAGTTCGAGACGATCCACCCCTTCCTCGACGGCAACGGCCGCATCGGGCGCCTGCTCGTCACGCTCATGCTCGTGGGCGAGGGGGCCCTGCGCGAACCGCTGCTCTACCTGTCGGCGTTCCTCACGAAGCACAAGCCGGACTACTACGCGCGGCTCACCGCCGTCCGCGAGCGCGGCGAGTGGGAGCAGTGGCTCGCGTTCTTCCTGAAAGGCGTGGAGGAAGTGGCCGCCGACGCCTGCGCCACGGCCGAGCGCATCCCGCCGCTGCTCGAACGGCACTGCGCGCTGGTGGAGGACAAACTCGCGGGCAAGCCCAGCGCGCGGCGGATGGTCGATGTCCTCGCGCGCCACCCGGTGGTCACGGTCAAGAACATCGCCGAGTTGCTGGATGTCACCATCCCCACGGCCAACACGCTGGCGGCCGACTTCGAGAACCTGGGCCTGCTCGACGAGATCACCGGCAAACAACGCGACCGTGTGTTCCGGTACGGGAAGTACTTAGAGGTGTTGGGGGAGTGAGGGCAAGCCGTTCTCCCCAGAGGGGCGAAGGGCAGAATGCTCCTGCTCAGCGTCCTCCGCGTCCTCCGCGGTGAACCACTTCTTACACCCGTCCGCTCGCGATAGCGCGGCGGAGCGGTTTCAGGATCAGCGGCGCCACGCGTTCGTCGGTCAGCCGTTCCGCGCGGGCCCAGAGGTCGTCGAGCCACGCGGGCAGTTCGTCCACGCTGGTCAGCGGGCCGACACGGCGAACGGTGAGGTGAACCGTGATCGGCTCGTCGTCGCTCGTTGCCTCGTCATCCTCGGAGTCGGCGTCGAACTCGATGCCGCGCGGCCCGTCGTTCGCTGAGTAGGTGTCGTCGAACTCGTCGCCGGAGGTCGCGATCGCCGCGGCGCCCGGCCCGGGTTTGGTCTTGAGTTCGAGGTACGCCTCGATGTCGAGCGCCTTGCCGAAGACGAGGCCGACGAAGGGCTGGATGTCGATGGCGTGGGCGCCGTGCTCTTCCATTTCCTTCTCGACGAACTTCGCGAGCGGGCCGTTGCCAAGCAGCGCCTCGGCGACGATCTGATTGTGATTGCCCGTCGCCTCCATCTCGAACGCGAAGGTGACTTCCAGGTATTCGACCTCGAGCGGGTTGATGCCCAGGTAGAAGGGCGAGGTCTGGAGGACGAGCGTGTGCAGGTCCTTGGCGGACTTCATGGAATGTGGATTGACCGAGCCCGAGCGCACGGAGCGTTTGCGCAGCGCGACCCATTCTTCACTGTCGGAGGAAGACGAATCTTCACTGCGCAGACCGGGGGCGCCGTTGGCCGCCAGCGCTCCGGATTCGAGGGCGAGCTCGTTGGAGTACCGCTTGAACTGTCGGAGGGCGGGCCGCTGCTTGCGGACGCGCTCGAACAGCCCGAGCACGGGCTCGCGGTCGGCGGGGAGGGTCATGGAGACGAGGAGTTTCTGCGAGGCGGTGAAACCCGAGCAGAGGGCGCCGTAGGAGGTGGGCATTGTGGCCGAGTCCGGAGTGGGCGGTCCCGGCGGGGTGAGATGGTCGGAGGCGTCTCACAAACCCGCGTCGCCGCCCTGTGGCTCTACGCAGGAATCGTAGGGGCCGTTCGGCGGGGGTCGAAGGACCGGGCGTGGTTATCTCGGCGGGCGAAAAAAAGGGCTCTCAGAGGACTGGAACGGCGATATTCTCGGACATCCGGTGTGCCGCTCCGTGAAATCTTCTGGGGGTATTCGAGTCCCTTTCGGGGCCCCGAGTCGGCTACGATGGCCCCCGAATGGCGGACTCGACCACATCCCGGCTGCCTGGGGGCTCCGGAGCGGCCTCTGCTCCCGGTGGCCGTGGGCGTGGCCTGCTGAAACTGCGCGGCATGTCGGCGGGCGACCTGCGGTCGATCCTCGCGAGGGCCCGGGACCACCTGAACGCGATCGAATCGGGGGGCGGCTGGAAGGACACCCTCCGGGGGTCGGTCGTCGCCAACCTGTTCTTCGAGGACAGCACGCGGACGCGGATGAGTTTCACGCTGGCCGCGCGGCGGCTGGGCGCCGAGGTGCTCGACCTGGCGACGGGGTCGTCGTCGCTCAAGAAGGGCGAGACGCTCATCGACACGGCTAGGGTGATCGAGGCGATGGGCGCCGGCGCGCTGATCATCCGCCACGAACATTCGGGCGCGTGCGAGACGGTGGCGCGGGCCGTGCGCTGCGCGGTGATCAATGCGGGCGACGGCCGCCACGAGCACCCGACGCAAGGGTTGCTCGACGCGCTGACGCTGGCGATCGCGCGCAATGTCGAGAACGACTTTGACTTCAGCGGGCTGCGCGTGGCGATCGTGGGCGATGTGCGCAACTCGCGCGTGGCGCGGTCGGACATCGCCGCGCTGACGACGCTCGGCGCCGAGGTCGTGTGCGTTGGGCCTCCGGCGTTCGTTCCCGAGACGCTCCGCGCGATGGGCGTCGAGGTGTCGCACGACCTCGATGCGGTGCTGCCCACGGTCGATGCGGTGCAGACCTTGCGGATTCAGTTCGAGCGCAGCGCGACGATCGCCTCGCCGCGCGATTACGCGCTGGGGTATCAGCTCAACGCGCGGCGAGCGGACCTGCTGAAAGACGGCGCGATCATCATGCACCCGGGCCCGGTGAACCGGGGCGTGGAGCTTGCGCCCGATGTCGCGGACGATCCGACGCGCAGCGTGATCCTGCGTCAGGTCGGCGCGGGCGTCGCGGTGCGGATGGCCGTCCTGGAGCGATGCGTGGGCGGGTGAGAGAGCCGGAGATCAATCCTCCTCGCCGTGGCCCTTGAACTGCGCGACGACGGTTTGCTGGACCTGGGGCGGGGCCACTTCATCATGGCTGTATTCCATGACGAACGAGCCGACGCCGCCGGTCATGCTCTTGAGGCGTCCGGCGTAGTTGTCGAGTTCTGAGAGCGGCGCCGTGGCCTTGATCATGCACATGTTGCCCGGCGCGATGTCGGTGGTGAGCACGCGGCCGCGCTTGCCGATCAGATCGCTCGTGATGTCGCCCATCTTGTCGGCGGGCGCGCTGACCTCGATGTCGACATAGGGCTCCAGCAGCGCGGGCTTGGCTTTGGCGACGGCGTCGATGAACGCGCGCTTGCCCGCGGTGACGAACGCGACTTCCTTGCTGTCCACGGGGTGGTACTTGCCGTCGTAGACGCTGACGCGCACGCGGGTCATGGGGTATCCGGCGAAGGCGCCCGTCCCGAGCACGGAGCGCACGCCCTTCTCGATCGCGGGGAGGAACTGCTTGGGCACGCTGCCGCCGAAGGTGTCGTCGACGAACTCGAACTCTTCCTCGGCGCCCTGGATGGGCTCGATGCGCAGGAAGACTTCGCCGAACTGCCCGGCGCCGCCGGTCTGCTTCTTGTGGCGGTGGTGGCCGTCGGCCTTGGCCATGATGGTTTCTTTGTACGCGACCTTGGGCGGGTGGGTGTCGACCTCAACGCCGAATCGGTTCTTGAGTTTCTCGAGCATGATGCGCAGGTGGAGTTCGCCCATGCCGCGCGCGACGGTCTCGCCCGTGGCGATCACGCGTTCGACGATGAAGGTGGGGTCGCTCTCGGTGAGTTTCTGGAGCGAGGTCCCGATCTTGGTCTCGTCGTTGCGCGAGTGCGCGACGAGCGCGAGGCCCTGCATGGGGCGCGGGAGGTCGAGCGGTTTGAGGTGGAGCCCGGCTTCTTCGGGGTGGTCGTGCAGCACGCTGCCGTAGTGGATCTCCTCGATCTTGGTCACACAGGCGATGTCGCCCGGGATGGCCTGCTGGATCTCCTTGAGGTCCTTGCCGAACGGGCGATGGATGTGCGCGATGCGGACCTTCTTGGTGGAGCGATCGACGAGGAGGTTGTCGCCGTGCTTGATCGTGCCCTGATGGACTCGGAAGTACGCGACCTTTCCGACGAACGCGTCGGCGGCGATGCGGAAGACATGCGCGATGACATGGCCGTCGGGTTTGTGGGTGGCGGCGAACGCTTCTTCCTCGCCGTCGTCGGTGGTCATGAGGAATGGCCGCGGGTTGCCTTCGAGGGGGTTGGGGCAGACATTCGCGAAGATGTGGAGGAGGTCGTCGATGCCTGCGCCGGTCTTGGCGGAGCAGTAGACGATGGGGACGAGGTGCGCCTCGCGCAGCGCCTTGATGAGCGCGTCGTGCCACTGGTCGGCGGTGATGGCGTCGGGGTCTTCGAGGTATTGCTCGGCGAGCGTGTCGTCGACCTCGGCGATCTGGTCGAGCAGGCGCGTGCGCGATTCCTCGACCGTGCCGAGGTCGGTCTGGCCGGTCTTGGTTTCGAGAAGATCGACGACATCCGCGCCGTTCTTGCACGGCTTGTTGACGGCGACGCACTCGCTCCCGAACGCCTCGACGAGGTGGTCGCGCAGGGCCTGGAGATCAACGCCGGGCTGATCGATCTTGTTGATGATCAGCATGGTGGGGAGTTTGCGCTCCTTGGCCGTGCGGAACATGCGCCGGGTGTTCATCTGGATGCCCGCGAGGGCGTCGATGACTATGGCGACGGTCTCGACGGCGGGGAAGCAGGCCATGGCGACGCCCGCGAAATCGGGGTATCCCGGCGTGTCGATCAGGTTGATCTGGCGCCCCTCATGCTCGAGGTGGACGACGGCGGGGGAGAGCGAGTGCTTGTGGTGCTTCTCTTCGTCCTCGAAGTCGGTGACGGTGTTGCCCTCTTCGACCTGCCCCATGCGCCCGGTCAGGCCCTTGTGGTTGAGGAGCCGCTCGACGAGGGTCGTCTTGCCCACGAAGGCGTGCCCCGCGAGGGCAATGTTGCGGATGTCGGCGGTGGAGTAGGACATAGCGGCGCGTCTCCCATCGGTCTGAACGGGGGGAGGGCGGCGCGCCGGACCACGATGCGCCGCGACCTCGGAGGCCCGTGCGTGGTCAAAGTTGTCGGCCCAGGGGCGGGGAACACCCTCGCCCGGGCGAACTTGGATTGTACTGGGAAGGTCAAGCGAAGGGGCCGGGAGCGGGCGGCGGGGATCCGCCTCTTCGCGGTTCGCTTCAGCGGTCGTCGCCGCGGGTCAAGCGGGCGTCGGCCACAATGTCGATGGGAATGATCGACTCGGCGACGGCGCCCGTGACCCGATCCGTGACGGTCACCTTCAGCCTGTACGAGCCGACGGTGAGCGTCTGGGGGAGGTCGATGACTTCCGAGAAGAAGAAATCGCGTCGGCGGTTGAGGGAGGAGTCGGTGATGTCCACTCCCGGGCGGCGCCAGGCGAGCAGGCCGTCGGCGTCGTGATAGAGGGAGAGTTCGCGGGTGAGTTCAACGCCGAACGCGGGGACGCCGTTCTGGTCGCTGCCCGGGCGGGCGCCGAAGCCGTCCACCTCGACATAGAGCCCGACGCGGTGGGGCTTGCCGGCGAGCATCTTGGAATGGTCGAGTTCGACATACTGGCCGAATCCGTCCACGCGCGCGCAGAGGGCGACCTTGGCGAGTTCGAGGGTCGCGAGTTCGCGGGCCTGCTCGTTGGCGACGCGGATCGAGCGCAGGAGCGTGCCCGACGAGTCGTTCTCGGCGAGGGAGCGCCCGGCGTAGCGGAGCATGTCGCGCCACAGGTTGAGGGTGTCGCGCTCGCCGCTGGTCAGGAGTTCGGCGGCGGCGGGGCTCTCGTAGATGCCCGGCTGGATGAGTTCGAGGGCGGCGATGGCTGCGAGGGCCTGGAGCGGTTGTTCGCCCGACTCGGCCTGTTCGCGAAGGCGGGCGGCCAGTTCGCTCGCGAGCCGCTCGATGCGCTGCTCGCGGGTCGGCTCGGGCTCGGCGGGCGGGGGGGCGGTGAGTTCCTCGGGGAGCGCGATGGCGACTTCCATCTCGACGGGCTGTTCCTCGTCGAGATCAACGCCCGCATTGGCGGGGAGGACGGCGACCGAATCGTCGATGATGGGCTCGGGCTTCATCGGGGGGATCCGCGGGGGCTCGCTGCCGAGTCGCTCGGCGTCGCGCTGCATGCTGGCCTGTTGCGCGCCCTGATCGAACCATTCCTGCAAGGCCTGCGTGTCCTCGGCGATGGCCGCGGCCAGGTCGTCGCGCGAGGGCGCGGCGTTCGGCGACTGGGCGCTCTGGTCGCCCGTGGCGGTCGACGCGCAGGCGGCGAGGGTCAAGGCCGTGCCCGAGATGAGCGCGAGGGCGGCGGCGCGGCGGACAGCGAACAACAACTCAGAACGGTTGGCCATGGTTTCACCATCGGCCAGACCCGCGCCGGAGTCGCAGGAAGTGCGCATCAACGCGCAAGAACGCCGGATTCCGGTGGTCGCCCCGGGTCGCCCCGGGTCGCCCCGGGTCTGTCAGGGGTCAGGCGAGCGTCGAGAGCCGCACGGCCATGCGCTCGCAGGCCGACTCGGGGTCGGAGAGCCCCGTCTTGCTCCGCCGGTCGAGTTCGATGGCCTGGGACAGCGCGTCTGCGAGACTCTCCGGAGAGGCCCGTTTCGCCAAGGGGATGAACGCCTCGGCGTCCTTCCAGAACCCGGCCCGCTTGGACGCCGGGAACGGGGGCACACCCTGGCGGAGCAGGGCCGAGAGCGCGTGGAGTTTCTTCGCGAGGTCAACGCACGCGAAGGCGACGAGCGTCTCGGGGTGGCGCGCCACACGGATCGCGTCGCGGACGGCGCCCAGGGCCACGGCGGGGTCGCCCGTCGCGATGGCCGCCTGGATCGACCACACCTCGTCCTCGCGCGTGCGGCCCACGAGTTCGTGCACCAGATCGACGGTGATGCGCGGGTCCTCGCCCTTCTCCCCCGGTGCGGCCGAAGCGAGTTTCGCCAGTTCGCTGTCGATGCGTCCGAGGTCGGCGCCCACGCGATCAACCAGCGCGACGGCGGCGTCGCGATCGAGGTCGGCGTTGTGGCGCTTCTTCGCCCGCGCGCCGGCCCAGCCCACCGCCTGCTGGAGCGTGGGCGGCTCGCACTTCACGATCACGCCCACCTTGTCGATCAGTTTGTCGAGGTTCCCCCGGTTCCACTTGCCCGCCTTGAGCGCGAGCGTCGCGTTGTCCGAAGGCGCCGCCGCGTAGCGCTCGATCAGCGGGCGGTTGTCCCCCGCGACGAGTTTGTCCGCGTTCTCGACGACGACCAGTTTGTGGCGCTGCATCAGGTCGAACGAGCGGCATTCGTCGAGGACCTCGGCCACGCTGGCGGACTGGGCGTCGAACTGGAAGACATCCACGCCGTCCTCGCCGTGCTCGGCGAAGAGGATTTCCTTGAGTTGGCGCACGCGCTCGGCCTGGAGAAACGGGTCGGCGCCGTGGTACACGGCGATCCGCGTCTTGGCGGAGACCTCGGCGGCGGGTTTCGAGGATGCGGCGCGTTTGGCCATAGGGGGAGGATACCGGGAACGAGGTCCCGATACAGAGCCGCGTTCGGAAGAACGCGGTGCGGCGACGCGGTTGTGGCGGCGATCAACAGGTGACTGTTCGCGTCCGCGCCGCGTGCTCCCGCCCGCGGCTCTGTCAGAAAAACAAGCAAGCCGCGGCGGTGTCCCGTCGCGGCCTGCGTGGTTGGTTCGAATTCGTCGCCGATCAGGCGGCCTTGCGGGCCCAGGTGCGCGAGGTGCGCGACGGGGTGCGCGAGCCGACGAGGCGGAGCGAGTGCGTGCCGCGCTTGGCGGTCGAGCGCTTCGCGGTGGTCTTGCGAGCGGTGCTCTTGCGGGCAACGGTCTTGCGAGCGGTGGACTTGCGGGCGGTGCTCTTGCGGGCGCCGACCTTGGTCGAGGTGGTGCGCTTGGCGGCGGGGCGACGGGTCGAGGCCTTGCGAGCGGTGCTCTTGCGGGCAGCGGGCTTGCGGGCCGTCGACTTGCGGGCGGTGCTCTTGCGAGCGGTGGTCTTGCGAGCGGTCGAGCGCTTGGCGGCGGGCTTGCGGGTGGTCTTGCGAGCGCCGGTCTTCGCCTTGGCGGTCGTCTTGCGCTTCGCGGTGGTCTTGCGAGCGGTGGACTTGCGGGCCGTGCTCTTGCGAGCGGTCGACTTGCGGGCGGTGCTCTTCTTGGCGGTCTTGCGGGCGCCGGTCTTGGCCTTCGCGGTGGTCTTGCGCTTGGCGGTGGCCTTGCGGGCGGTGCTCTTGCGGGTCGCGGACTTGCGAGCGGGTTTGCGCGTCGAGGTCTTGCGGCCGGTGGTTCTGCGAGTGGTCGTGGGCATTGTCCGAAGCTCCGAATCAGGATGGGCGTGCCGTGTGTGTGCGCTGTGAAAGAAGGTGCGCGGCGACAGCCCGTGGGTGTATGCCCGACCCACCCTGTGCCAGGGGTCGAGCGGGCGCCCGGCTCGCGTTGAGCCGGATAACGCCGGTCTGACCTCCCCGATCGGACTTCCCAAGCCGGAACATAAATCTTGAGGGACTTTCGCGCGAAAAAGATCAAAAATCTTGCTCATGCGGCGCGTCGGGGCGCCCCTCGAAGACAGAAGTTCGTCGTTCGCGCCGCGCATCCATACAGTTCGGCCGCCTGCTCCCCGACGAACAAGGCAGCACTTCACCATGAACGACCGCGCAACGCATCATTCCGTGACCGACTGGACCCCTGAGAGTTGGCGCGCCAAGCCCCAGCCCGTCGGCCCTGCCTACGACGATCCCGCCGCGCTGGAGACCGCCGTCGCGAAACTCCGCGCGCTGCCCCCGCTCGTCACCTCGTGGGAGATCGAGCGACTCAAGGGCTTCCTCGCCGACGCGCAGGCGGGCAAGCGCTTCGTGCTTATGGGCGGCGACTGCGCCGAGGCGTTCGCGGATTGCACCCCGGGCGTCATCACCAACAAGCTCAAGATCCTCCTCCAGATGTCGCTCGTGCTCGTCCACGGCGGGAAGAAGCCCGTCGTCCGCGTCGGCCGCTTCGCGGGCCAATACGCCAAGCCCCGGTCGAGTCTCACCGAGACGCGCACGGACGCGAGCGGCGCCTCGATCACCCTGCCCAGTTACTTCGGGGACCTTGTGAACCGCGCGGAGTTCTCGGCGGGCGCGCGCCGGCCCGATCCCGGGCTGCTCGTGTCGGGCCACCAGCACGCCGCGCTGACGCTCAACTTCATCCGCGCCCTCACCGAGGGCGGCTTCGCCGACGCCCACCATCCCGAGTACTGGGACCTTTCCTTCTTCGGGCACGCGGCCATGCCGCCCGACCTGCGCGCACGCTACGAGGTGATGCGCGACGACCTGGGCCACGCCCTGCGCTTCATGGAGGCCATCGGCGAGGGCGAAGTCCATGAACTCTCGCGCGTCGAGTTCTTCACGAGCCACGAGGGACTGCTCCTCGAGTACGAGGCGGCCATGACGCGCGTCCCGCCGAGGCGCGATCGGTTCTACGACCTCTCCACGCACATGCCCTGGGTCGGCGAGCGCACGCGCCACCTCGACGGCGCGCACATCGAGTTCTTCCGCGGCATCGGCAACCCCATCGGCGTGAAACTCGGCCCAAAGAGCACGCCCGACGACGCGATCGCGCTGGCCCGCGCGCTGAACCCCAGCGCCGAGCCGGGGCGCCTCGCGTTCATCGCGCGCATGGGCGCCGACAAGGTCGCGACCCACCTGCCGCCGATCGTCGAGGCCGTGCGCGACAGCGGCGAGAGCGCCCTGTGGCTCAGCGATCCCATGCACGGGAACGCGATGACCACCTCCAGCGGCGTGAAGACGCGCTCCTTCGACGACATCGTCGCGGAACTGGAGGGCGCCTTCGAGGTGCACAAGAACCTGGGCGTCCCGCTCGCGGGCGTGCACTTCGAACTCACGGGCGACGATGTCACCGAATGCGTCGGCGGCGCAGGGGGCATCACCGAACACGACCTGACCAAGAACTACGCGTCGTTCTGCGACCCGCGCCTGAATTACCACCAGGCGATGGAGCTCGCGTTCCGCGTGGCCGAGCGGATGGGCAAGGGGCGCTGAGTCACCTCAGCGAGTGATCGCGCACGGGTGGTTCCCAGAACACGCCGCGCCGTGTGGTGAACTCGGGGTCACGCACGAAGAGCGCCTCTGTCGGCGCCAGAAGGGTGAACGGCCAGCGAGGCCCGGCCGTTTCAACCACCCTGTCGAAAGTCATCTTCTTCGTTCGCGCGAGCGCGAGATCAGACGGGAGGTACGCCTCCGCGTTCTCGTCATCGATCTCCGGGCGCAGACCATCGGACCCGACGAGATAGATGAGCGGCGCGCCGGTGACGGGCTCGATCGCCTGCGCGGGGGTCATCGCTTCTTCGAGCGTCGCTGGCCAGCGACCGTTGAGCGCGTGGAAGCGTTCGAGGCGCAGCAGCACGATCGTTGCGGCCCGCTGCGCGGCGACGGCCTCGAATTGCGTGATCACGCGCCCGAACCCCGGGAGGAAGTACGCCGCGGTTCCCGCGTCGGGGATCGGCTGCGACGAGCGTTCCGCGTGCGGGAGCGCGATGTAGGCCTCCATCTCGGCGTGGAAGCGCTCGCCGTCGCGCAGCGCGAGACGCGGCGGCGGGTTCTCGATCACGGCCCGCCAGTAGTCGGGCGTGAACATGCCGCCCGTCTCGCTGATCATGGTGTAGCGGATCACCGAGGGGAACGCGATGCGCTCGGTGTCCAGCGCGAACGAGATGTCGTGGGCCGGCGCGCGCTCGAGTTCTTCGATGATCGCGTCGCACGCGTGCGCGGGCATGTCGTGCTCGTTGATCGTGAAGCGGAGTTCCTGAAGCGTGGTGTGTTCGATCGAGAGAGCGACCATCGAGGAGATGAGGAACGGCTCGCAGGCGGTGTGCCGCGCGTGCCCCATGCCCGTGCGCACGCGGCGTGTCACGCCCGCCCAGTCGTCGTCGTTCGCGGCGGCGCGCAGGAAGATCGCGTTGAGTTCGTTGATCGATCGGAAGAGCCCGAGATGCGAGAGCGTGATGTCGATGGGGCCGATGGGTCCGCCCGAATCGTCGGGGTTGAAGATGTCGCCCGACGCCGAATATCGGGGACGGAACCTTGGCGCGTCGGCGGCGAGGTCGAGCGGATCGAGGATCGGGCGCATCTGCGCGAGCAGGCGCTTGCCCCTGTCCTGCCGCGGGTCGTTCCACTCGCCCTTGACCAGGTTGGGGAGACGCTCATCACGGCGCGCGGCCTGCCATTGCGTCAGGAGCGAGTTGCCAGCGTCTTCCTGATACCAGTTCTGCGGCGCGCCCGGGAGCCCGAGCACATCCACGAACAGTGTTCGGTAATGCGCGACGGCGTTGTCCGGACTGTCATACGCGAGGTCGCCGAACCGTTCTGCGGCAACCCTGTTCATCGTCGCCGGCCCGTCGATCTCCGGGGGAAGCCCGAACCACCATTGCCAGGCGCCCCCTCCGGCGGCGGCGAGGGTGAAGACGCCCACCGTCACGATCACGAGCCCGCGCGGGGAGAAGAGCCCGGTGGTGCGATGGTTGCGTTCGCTGCGCTGTGCCATCATCGGCCCCTTTCCTCACCTCGGCGGTTGCCGCCCCCTGTTCTGTACGGCGATCGGCTCGCGCGGCTTCGTGAAATCGCGTTGTTCTGCGGGAATGAATTCCGCCTCGGGAGGCGCGAGGAGGGAGAAGGGGGACGGGCCGTCGGGCGTGCGCGTGTAGACGAAGGGCGTGAGCGTGTTGGGGTCGAGCGTCTCCTCGCGCGGCATGATGTCTTCGAGGGCGGCGGGCCACTCGCCCGTCGCCGCGTGATGGCGTTCGAGGAGGAGGATGATGATCGTTGCCGCGCGGACAGAGAGGCAGCGGTCCCTGGTGGAGATGTATGCGGCGAACTGATCCGCGTCGGACAAGTCATCGCGGGGATACTCAGGGATGTCTGGTCTCACGCTGAATGGCACATCGGCGATCGTTGCCAGTTTCTGAAAGTGGTTGCGTATGCGAATCGCGGTCCACCGTGGCGAAGGCCAGGTGAAGACGCGACGCCAGTTTTCGAGTGACGCGATATCCGTGATCGGATTCGCGATCAGAGAGCCGATGTGTGCCGCATGGACAACCGCCTGTGTGAGGTACACCGGGCTAAGTTCGATATGGTCTGGCGACTCTCGCAAGACGCGCAGCGTGTCATCGGCCTGAACTTCCGTAAGCTCGTGCGTCGCTGCCATATTGCGGACGAGATCGAACGAGAGCGTGCGCCAGATGATCCCGAACGCAAGGGAATCGAGCGCGCTCTGGTGCATGTGCATGGCCACATGGTTTGCGGCGCGCAACCGCGCGTTTCCATCGGCAATCTCGCCCTGCTGGTACGCGATCTCCGCCGAGAAGAGGAGCATCGCTTGGAAGTGGATCAGCAGGAATGGCTCGGCCGGTCCGATCTCGTCCGCCCAAATAGGTGTGTGAGATGAAGCGGCATCCAGCGGTTCTTCATAGCTTCTGACTGGCCAGCGGCACAGCGGTGTATCTGCGACCTCCATGAGTTGGTCGAGTACGGGCTGAAGCGTTCGGAGCGCGGCCCGGGCCTCCTCGTTGTTTGGCTCTGCATTGCGAACCTCACGCATAAGGGCGGAGAGGAAGTTGATCTTCCGGATCAGTTGCATCGCCTCATTGCCGTTGCTCAGCAGGTACTCCATGCCCAGCGTCTCTTGGAAGAAGGCTGCGTAGCCGGGCCACGCGTCCTGGTGGTCCCCGGGCGGCTGGAGCGCTTCGCGGGCCTCGATCAGGATCGGCATCGCGTTGACCGGCGGCGGCGGTGCGGTCTTCCACCATACGAACCCGCCTACCCCGAATGAGACGATCAGCACCGCCGCGATCGTCCCGAGCAGGATCTTCGGCCAGCGCCGGCGCTCGGGGCGTCGGCCCCCACCCCCGGATGTCGGGCCTGATGTCATGCGGCTGAATGTACCGGGGAGGCCGGGCGGCTCCAAAATGGCCCTCCGAGAGCGAACCGGGGGCCGGGATTCCCTCGCCAGCGGCGGGGGGTGGGGCCTATGCTCTCCGCCCATCCTTGGAGAGGGTCCGTCGCCGAGGCGTCGGCGGCCTGTGGCACTCTGCAAGGCGTTTTCACCCACCCCATCGGCCCCGCGGGGGGACTCCCCCGCCGCCCTATTAGAAGAGGACACGCGATGGCTTCCACCGGCGTGGTCACCCAGGTCATCGGTTCGACCTTCGACGCTCAGTTCCCCGAGGACGACATTCCTTCGATCTATAACGCCGTCAAGGTTGAGGGCGACACGAAGGCGGGTCGGATCAACCTCTTCGGCGAGATCGCCCAGCACCTGGGCGGAGGCCGCGTCCGCGCGGTCGCGCTGGGTTCGACCGACGGCATGAGCCGCGGGATGTCCTGCAAGGACACGGGCGCCGCCGTGCAGGTCCCCGTGGGCGAGAAGGTCCTCGGCCGCGTGTTCAACCTCCTCGGCGAGCCGATCGACAAGCGCGGCCCGGTCGAGGTTCCGCACAAGCGTCCGATCCACCGCTCGGCGCCCGATCTCGATCAGCTGAACCCCCAGACCGAAATCCTCCCGACGGGCATCAAGGTCATCGACCTCCTCTGCCCCTTCGTCCGAGGCGGCAAGATCGGCCTCTTCGGCGGCGCGGGCGTCGGCAAGACCGTCATCATCCAGGAGATGATCGCTCGCGTGGCCCGCGAGTTCGGCGGCTACTCCGTGTTCTGCGGCGTCGGCGAGCGCACCCGCGAGGGCAACGACCTCTGGCTGGAAATGCAGGAGGCCGAGTACACCGACGAGAACGGCAAGACCGCCCATGTCATCGACAAGGTGGCGATGGTGTTCGGCCAGATGAACGAGCCCCCCGGCTCGCGTCTCCGCGTTGCGCTCTCGGGCCTGACCATGGCCGAAGAGTTCCGCGACGAGTCGGGCAAGGAAACCATGATCTTCGTCGACAACATCTTCCGCTTCACCCAGGCGGGTTCGGAAGTGTCGGCGCTCCTCGGTCGCATGCCCAGCGCGGTCGGTTACCAGCCCACCCTCTCGACCGAGATGGGTGAACTGCAGGAGCGGATCACCTCGACGAGCAGCGGCGCCATCACCTCGGTGCAGGCCATCTATGTGCCGGCCGACGACCTTACGGACCCGGCGCCCGCCACGGCGTTCAGCCACCTTGACGCGTTCGTGACCCTGGCGCGCGGCATCGCCGAGAAGGGCATCTTCCCGGCGGTCGATCCGCTGGCGTCCTCGTCGCGCATCCTCGATCCGGGCATCATCGGCGAGCGTCACTACGCCGTCGCCCGTCAGGTGCAGCAGATCCTGCAGCGCTACAAGGAACTCCAGGACATCATCGCGATTCTTGGTGTTGACGAACTGAGCGAGGACGACCGTCTGATCGTGTCGCGCGCCCGCAAGATCGAGCGCTTCCTCTCGCAGCCGTTCTATGTCGCCGAGGTGTTCACCGGCTTTCCGGGCATCTACACCTCGCTCGAGGACACGATCGACTCGTTCGAGCGTCTCGTGGCGGGCGAGGGCGACGACCTCCCCGAAGGCGCCTTCATGTATGTCGGCACGCTGGATGATGCGAAGGCCAAGGCCGAGCGCATGGCGAAGGGCTGAGCCGGAAGGCAAGAGGCAGCCGGCAACAGGCAGCAGCGAGAACGATTTCAACCCCTGCGATGAGCGGGGGTTTTTCATTGCTCCCGCCCCTATCGAAGATGGGGGAGGGTTGGGGAGGGGGAGAGCGCGGCGTTATGCGATCGACTTCAGCGCTGTCTGAAGTGTTGCGTGAGAGTTGGAGAGTTGTTCCCACCGCTTGTCAAGACGCTTTCTGAGCGCGGTCTTGACCGCCTCCAAGTCCGGCTCGTCGCCCTCTTTCCATCCGAGAAGTCGATCTTTGCCCAGACTGTTCCAATCTCTTCCGAGCGTCGACTTGCTGCGCTTGAATCCGAGGCCGGCGTTGTTAGCGGTCAGAACCTTCACTATTTCCAAGCGGACTGCTTCGTCCGTCGTGCGGCGCACAACATTTCGAGTTCCGCAACAGTTGCGTCGAGGATCAACCCAGAAAGTGAGGTAAAGCCAAGCGCGTTTGTCGAAGTTCGGCCGAACACCAAGCGCCGGCACGACATCTACCCAAGTCCGTGGAACAAAGTGAATCGCGTGCGGCGCAACATGATAGATGTGCCAACGATCCGGCATTTCTTCCAGCACATCTCGTGCGGCTTCGATCATTTCCGACGCTGCAGACCCGGCGCGATCGACAATCAGGTCAATCGCTTGTCGGTGATTCTTGTAGATCTTGCGGCACAGGTCGTCGATCACTTCGTCGTCCATCAGTCGGCTCCCGATCAGATGCAGGTAGTGGTCGAGGAAGGTGTCCACATCCTCGCCGATGGCGCCTTCGTTGGTTTTGCGCACTCGTTCCAGCACTGCCTTGAGTTGCGCGTACGAGTAGGTCGTCCAGTCCTCGTCGCTCGGGTCGTCGCCCTCGCGTGTGAGGAAGACGAACATCGAGGGCTCGTCGGAGAACGCTTCGCGGACGATCTTCTTGTATTTGAGGAGTTGGCCCCCGTGCTCGCCGCTGCGGATCTTGTTCTCGATCGCGAGGGCAAGCCGGGGAGATTCACACCGGATCAGCAGGTCGATGTTCTTCCACTCGCGGCGGATGTCGACGCTGGTGATGGCTGCGCCGTCGAGGTCGATCGGGCTGACTCCCGTGGGTCGGAGTTCTTCGGGGGTCTGGCGCAGCATGTCCATGAGGACCGCTTTGAGGAAGAGGTCGCCGGCGCCGTGGGACTCGGCGGGATCGAGCAGCCAGCCGAGGAAGTTCGAGTGCCTGATTTCCGCGTTGACAATCCCCAGCGCGTCAAAGATGTTGAACCGCCCGATGCGGGCCTCGAGTTCGAGCAGTTCATCATTCTCCATGACGAACTTCTCGAGGGCCTCGCGCGCGGCCTCAACATCGACGGTTGTTGCTTCCCCGTTCTCGTGCATCGGCCCAAGATACCAAGCGGTACCCTCTAGGCAAAGGAGAACCCCGCATGGCGTCACTCAAGACAGGCAAGGAACGCAAGCAGGCCCAGCGGCGAACGCTGCGGTATTCAACTCTCGAAGACCTCTCGCGCGATCTGGACTCGATCGAGGCGGGCCACCGGGCCGGGACGCTCGACACGACGGGCAACTGGACGCCCGGCGAGAACCTCCATCACTGCTCGCGGTTCTGGGGGTATGCCATCGACGGGTTCCCCGACGAGATGCGCCCGCCGTGGCTTGTGAAGAAGATGGCGCAGGTGTTGTTCAAGTCGAAAGCGGTGCAGGGTCACCCGGCGCCTCCCGGGTTCTCGCTGCCGGTGAAGGTGCAGCCCCTGCTCGGGCCGCGCGAGGGGATCTCGTTCGAGGAGGGCATGGCGGCGATGCGCGCACAGGTGGCGCGCACGAAGTCGGGCGAACGCTTCGACAAACCCAGCCCGCTCTTCGGCGAGATGACGCACGACGAATGGCTGAACCTGCAACTCGGGCACTGCTCGATGCACCTGAGCTTTTTGCACCCGGAGGGTGTGTGAGTCGTGACCCCTCCCACTTGTGGGAGGGGTAGGGGAGGGCGGATCATCGAATGCGTGGAGACCCTCCCCCTGCCCCCTCCCGCTGCGCAGGAGGGGAGTTGCTCCACGAAGCGCTGGCCAGGACTTCGGACGACTCCGCGCCCGGTGCTTGCGCCCCGGGCTCTGATGATCCAGAGCAACTCAACTCAGCGCGAGCCAGAGCATCGTCACGAGGAACCCGTTGTGGATCGCGTGGGCGGTGATGGACGCGATGAGCGAGCCGCGCCACTCGCGCAGGAGCGAGAACGCGAAGCCGAGGGACATGAGCGCCGGGACGGCCGCGAACCCCTGGGGGTGGATCACAGCGAAGACGAATCCGACGAAGAGCCCGGACATCACGGCGCGCCAGCGGGCCCGCACATGGTGATACAGCGCGCCGCGGAAGATGGTCTCCTCGACGATCGGCGCCCAGACGGCGGCGAGGGAGAGCAGGAGGAGGAGTGTCTTGAGGTCGCCCCCCGCGAGTTGCTCCATGATGGGATGGCTCAGGGGTTCGGAGGGCGCGTCGGGCGCGATCATCTTCTCGACGAGGGCGAAGACGAGCGTCAGAAGCAGGGTGCACAGCACGCCGAAGGCGAAGATGGGCAGGAGCGCGATGTATCCGACGACGCCCGCGAGGATCTCGCGGAGGAAGCCCTTGCCGCGCGTCCAGCCGAGGGCGTGCTTGTGGTTGGCCCAGGTCTGGCCTCGGAGGAGGGGCCAGAAGGGGACGATGAGCAGGAGCCAGATGAGGGCGTACTCAAGTGAGAGGCCCGTGGCTTTATTGAGCGGCTCGGTGAGGAGCGAGACCCCGATGAACCCGGCGAGGAATAGGGCGAAGGTTTCGAGGTAGACGCTGCCGCCGAACGCCGGAGGCGAGTAGGCGCGGGTGATGCCCTTGCGCGAGAGGAGCTTGATGACCATCACGATGAAGAGCGCGAGGCCGATGAGGAAGGCGACGCCTCCGATCACGAAGGCGACGATGAGCGTGACGATGGTTCGCATCCCGGCGCTGCGCACGGCGGCGCGTGCGGGGTCGGCGTCGTCGAGGCCATACGCCAGCGCGACCTTGCCGAAGTAGCCGTGCTGCTTCAGGAGGCGATCGCGGGTGTCGGCGGTGAGGTTCGCGGCGTCGGCGTCGGCGGCGTTGTAGACCAGCCGGAGCGCGGCGATGTCCCTGGTGAGTTCGTCGATGCGTTCGCGCTCGATCTCGGCGCGGTCTTCGGTGAGGAGCGGGGCGTTGCCGTCCGGGTTGTCGAGGTTCTCGCTGAGGGTGATGAGGGCCTCGCCGGCGTCGTTGAGACGCGCGAGCGCGGTGTCGGGGCCTTCGAGTTCGGCCGCGATGATGGCGGTGCGGACCTGATCGCGGACGGCGCCCGCGCTGAGGTCGTCGAGTTGGGCGAGGAGCGTGCGGGCGTTGGAGGCGACGCTCTCGGCGCCCCCGGGGCCGGCGGCGTCGCCGACGACTTCCATGCCCACGGCCATCCGGCCGAGAAGGAGCATCTGGAGGTCGGGGGGCGGGAGATCGGGCGTGGCGGGCTCGAAGGCCGCGTGACGCCCGGCGAACTGCAGCCCGACGACGGCCAGCACGAGGAGCATGGTGGCGATGACGGCCACGGTGCGGCTGAAGGGGGTCCCGGGGTCCTTGGGCGGGCCTCGCCGCGCGGGCGCGTCGGGGTCTCCGGGCTCGGCCAGGAATGGCCGGGGCTGAAGGGGGTCGTCAGGCGAGTATGTGGTGGGTGGGGGCGGGGGCATCGCGGCATCATCGGCGATCCGGGGCGTCGGTGTCGCCCGGAACCGTCGAAAGTGCGCGGATTGACTCACCGGGTCGGTGGCCTACTCTTCCGGGTCTGCCGAAGGGCCGCCGATTGGTGGCTCTGGTGGGGCGGACGACATCCAAAACCGACCGCTCGTGTCGAGCCGCCGATTCCTGAGGGATCGGACAGGGCGACGGGCCGAGGCGGGCAAGCGCGAGTCGCTTGTTGTGGCCGCCTCTGATCGCGGTTCATCCACGGATTGGATGAACAGGCGAGAACGCGTGTGATATCGCGCACGGCCGATCCGATCGACGGGCAGGCGTGCGAACAACCCGAACCTTGTCTTGAGGAAGGCGCCCGATGCGTCAAACGACATTCATCACGAAGAAAGAGCAGGTCGACTCGGCGTGGCACATCGTCGACGCCGACGGCCAGCGCCTCGGCCGCCTGGCGGTTCAGGTCGCGACCGTGCTCATGGGCAAGCACAAGCCCGAGTACACCGCGCATGTTGACACGGGTGACTTCGTCATCATCGTCAACGCCGACAAGATCACGCTGACGGGCGACAAGGGCGCGCAGCGTCTGAAGCTGCGCTACAGCCGCTACCCGGGCGGGCTGAAGGCCGAAACCTACAACCAGGTGCTCGAGCGCAAGCCCGAACTCCTGATCGAAGACGCCGTGCGCCGCATGATCCCCAAGGGGATGCTCGGCAAGCAGATGCTGAAGAAGCTCCGCATCTACAAGGGCACGGATCACCCCCATCAGGCCCAGCAGCCCCAGGCGCTGGCGGTCTGACGCGTCGCATTGTTCACGCCGACCACGATCAACTCCGCGCCGCACGCATGAACGACGGCGCGACACGCAGGACAGAGCAAGCACATGGCTGACTTTCAGATGAGCAAAGGTGAGATGGGCGAGTCGCTCGGTTCGACCGCCGCCGCCGCGGCCCTCGCCGCCGCGGGCGTCGGCACGGGCGCTTCGGGCGGGGAGATGACCGAATCCCGCGCGATCCGCCAGGCCAAGGAGGCCGACGCGCACGGCTGGTGGCACGGCACCGGCCGTCGCAAGACCGCCGTCGCGCGGGTCCGCATCAAGCCGGGCAAGGGCGACATCGAGATCATCGTCTCGCGCAAGAAGACGCGCACCGTCGACGAGTCCTTCAGCGAGGAGCGCGATCGCAACGA
This sequence comes from uncultured Phycisphaeraceae bacterium, assembly GCA_965369025.1. GTDB lineage: Bacteria > Planctomycetota > Phycisphaerae > Phycisphaerales > UBA1924 > JAHBXC01. Next base: position 941,808 of record CBDUPB010000001.1, read on the forward strand.
TGTGATCGCCCCGCTCAAGGCCACCGGCGCGATGGGCAAGATCGATGTGAAGTTCCGCCTCGCGGGCGGCGGGTACATGGGTCAGGCACAGGCCGCGCGTCTCGCGCTCGCCCGCGCCCTGATCAACTACGATCCCTCGTTCTTCGAAGTGCTCCGCGACGAGGGCTACCTCACGCGTGACGCCCGCAAGGTCGAGCGTAAGAAGTACGGTCAGGCCGGCGCCCGTCGTCGCTTCCAGTTCTCGAAGCGCTAAACCGCGCCTTCGGCATCCAACGATTCATGCAACCGTCGGCCGCGAGGTCGGCGGTTTTTCTTCGCGCACGAAAAAGGGGCGATTTCGCCCCTTTGAGTGCGGCTGCGCGGTGCGGTCAGACTCTGTTGAAGGTGTACTCGGCGACGACCGCGCCGTCGCGATAGAACTTGGCCGTCCAGCGGTCGGCGTTGATGAAATCGACGACCATCCTGACCTTCGAGTCCGAGCCCCACAGCGGCGCATAACTGACAAAGACGAATCGTGCGCCTTCGTTCTCGAAGTCGCCCTCGAGCCGGTGGACGGATGCCGAATCGTCCGACCACGAGGTGAGCATCAGGCCGAGGCCCGGCTCGACGCTGAAGAGCATCGAGCCCTTGATGTTCTTGTGTTCGTTGGCCTGCAGGATGTCGCCGAGCGTGTCGAACAGGACGAAGTGGGAGTGCTCGATGACACCCGACGCCTTGCCCTTGCTGGTGCGCCGCGGTTGTCCTTCGGGGATCGACCATCCCTCGTACTCCCACGCGCCGACGAGCCGGGCGAGGTGGACGCGGTCGGACGCGAGCGCCTGCTCGTCGTCGGAGTGATCGGCCCAGGTTGAGGTGTGACAGTTCGTCGAGTGGCATGCGCACCCGGCGAGCAGCGTCAGCGCGCCGGCGATCACGGGGGCGGCGATGGTTCGTGCGGTGTTCATGGGCGTGGCTCCTCGGGTGCGCGTCAGAAGTTGGGGTAGGGGCTGCTGGTGGTGTTGTAGAACCGCGTCTGCTGCTGTTGCTGCTGCGCACGGTGGTTCTGATCGCCGATGACGCCGCCCGCGATGGCGCCGCTGATCGCTCCGATGGCGGCGCCGGCGCCGGCCTCACCCGTGAGCGAGCCGATGGCCAGGCCCCCGAGCGCGCCGATGGCGCCTCCCGAGAGGGCGCCCTCGCCTGCGGTGTTGCATCCGGCGCACGCGAGGACGGACATGACCCCGCCGACGATGATGAGCGAGCGCGGGGCCCGCGCGAAACGCGATGATCTCATTCTCAACCCTTTCAACTCCGTCGAAGATCAGCATCCGGACGATGCGGTGGACAATGTACCACGGTCGTCATCGAGCGGGCTTGTCTGTTCGCGTTCAGTTGCTGAGCGCTTCCTTGGTGTTCTGACTGGCTTCCTGGAGGTCCTTGCCCGCGCCTTCGACGGTGTTGCACGCGGCGGAGAGGGCGACGAGGCCGAGCGAAACGACGAGCAGAACACGGGCGGCGATGGTCTTGTTCATGGGACGGGACACTCCGAATGGGTGGTGAAGGCGGAGCATAGCGAACGAGTCGGGGAGAAACGACAACGCCCCCGGCGCGAGGCCGAGGGCGTTGGAAAGTGTGCGGGATATGCGGAGTTCCCTCACCCGGCGACCGCGTCGCCACCCTCTCCCGCGGGAGAGGGTGCGGGGATCATTCCTCGTCGGCCTTGCCGATCTGCCACTCTTCGAGGTCGATGGGGGCCTGGCGGCCGAAGATGGTGACCAGGACTCGGACCATGCCCTTGTCGGGGAAGGTCTCGTCGACGGTGCCCTCGTAGTTCTCGAAGGGGCCTTCCTTGATGACGACATTGTCGCCCTTGGTCCAGGCCATCTTGACGACGGGGAGTTCCTCGGGCTTGCGCGAGTCGAGGAGCATCTTCTCGATCTCGTGGTGCTGCATCGGGACGGGGCGGCCCGAGGTGCCGACGAAGTCGCCCACGCCGGTCGTCTCCTTGATGAGGAAGAAGACATCCTGGGGGATGCGGCCGTCCTCCTCGAGCTTCATCTCGACGAAGATGTAGCCCGGGTAGAGCTTGGTCTCGGTGATGCGCGTTTTGCCCGACTTGACGGTCTTGGTCTTCTCGGTGGGGACGAGGATGCGGCTGACGAGGTGGGTCATGCCCTCGATCTGGACCTTGCGGAGCAGGGTCTCGCGGACATGGCTTTCCTTGTTGGAGGCCACGCGGAGCACGAACCAGTTCATGCCCTCCTGAGTGACCTCTTCGTCGGCGGCGATGACGCCGGCGCGCTCTTTGGGCGCTTCTTCCTGGGTCTGCTCGGCGGCGTCGTGCTGGGTCGTCTCGTCGATCATGGCTTGCCCTTTCACGAGGGAAGCGAGGGTGGTGGTCGCGTGGGGAGCGGGTTGTTGTCGACCGGGGCGTTGCGCGGGGCCCGCGTCAGCCGGTCTGGAGGAGGTCGATGGCGCCGAAGAACGCGGCGAAGAGGAGGTCGACGCCGAACAGCAGGGCGGCCAGCGCGACGGTGATGATGATGACCACCCAAGTGGAGCCGACGATCTCGCGACGGCTGGACCAGTTGACCTTCTTCATCTCCTGATCGACGCTGATCAGGAACTCGTTGGGCCTGGGCTTCAGCCCCACGATGACATACGCGACGATGGCGGTGAGGAGGGCGATGACTCCGGCGGCGGCGGCCTGGGTGTAGACCGGCTCCAACCCCCGGATGCGCGTCGTCTCGAGTTGTCCCCAGAGCCAGAACGCGCCGGTGAGGCCCGCGACACCGATGCCGATGGCGGTGCCCATTCGCGTCCAGTAGCCCTGCCCAGGTTTGTAGATGCCAAGCGCCATGGGGAGGTTGCTCGCTCCGGTCGAAAGGGGAATGGCTGATCGCGCGGGTCCGGGCGGTGCGCGCCGGGAGGGCGGATCAGCGGCGGCGGGCCCCGTCGGGGGTTTGGCCGCGTGGAAGGAGAAAAGCACGCCGGGAAGGAATCGAACCCTCAACCTGCGGATTTGGAATCCGCTGCTCTGCCAATTGAGCTACCGGCGTACCTGACCAGCGGACGGCGGCCGGCCGCCCGTGGAGTGGTTACTTGCGCTTGATCTTATGGAGGGTGTGCTTGCGCAGCTGAGGGCAGTACTTCATCATGCCGGCCTTCAGCTTCTCGGGCATGCCGCCCTTGACATTGACGCTGGTTCGGTAGTTCAGCGCGCCGGTTTCGGAACACTGGAGCCACACGGATTCGCGGGCTTCGGACTTCTTCTTCGCCATGACAGAGGGATCCCGGCGTGGGGTGTGCGATGCGTGAGAGTGCGAGGCGGCCGGTCCCGAACGCCCTTCGGGGGTGGGCTTGGCATCGCGTGGTTGGAAATCGCGGTCGGGGCCTTTCGACCCCGCCGCGTGAATGTCAGAGCTTCAGGAGCGGTCGATCAGGCGATGATCTCGGTGACGACGCCCGAACCGACGGTGCGGCCGCCTTCGCGGACCGCGAAGCGGAGGCCCTTCTCCATGGCGATGGGCTTCTCGCCCAGGTCGACCTCGACCTCGATGTTGTCGCCGGGCATGCACATCTCGACGCCGCCCGCGAGGGTGACCGAGCCGGTCACATCGGTGGTGCGGAAGTAGAACTGGGGCTTGTAGCCGGTGAAGAAGGGGGTGTGACGGCCGCCCTCTTCCTTGGTGAGGACATAGACCTCGCCCTTGAACTTGGTGTGGGGAGTGATGGAGCCGGGCTTGCAGAGGACCTGGCCGCGCTCGATGTCGGCCTTTTCCACGCCGCGGAGCAGGGCGCCGACGTTGTCGCCCGCCATGCCCGAGTCGAGGGTCTTGTTGAACATCTCGACGCCGGTGACGACGGTCTTCTTCTTGTCCTCGCGGAGACCGACGATCTCGACTTCGTCGCCGACCTTCATGAGGCCGCGCTCGATACGACCGGTGGCGACGGTGCCGCGGCCCTTGATCGAGAAGACGTCCTCGACGGACATGAGGAGGGGCTTGTCGGCCTCGCGCTGGGGCTCGGGGATGTAGGAGTCGAGTGCCTCGAGGAGCTCGTCAACGCCCTTGGAGGCGGCGTCGTCGCTGGGGTTCTCGATGCAGGCCTTGGCCTGGCCGCGCACGACGGGGATGTCGTCGCCGGGGAAGTCGTACTTGCTGAGGAGCTCGCGGACTTCCATCTCGACGAGGTCGAGGAGCTCGGGGTCGTCCACGAGGTCGACCTTGTTGAGGAAGACGACGATGTAGGGGACGCCGACCTGACGGGCGAGCAGGACGTGCTCGCGGGTCTGGGGCATGGGGCCGTCGGCGGCCGAGACCACGAGGATCGCGCCGTCCATCTGGGCGGCGCCGGTGATCATGTTCTTGACATAGTCGGCGTGGCCCGGGCAGTCGACGTGCGCGTAGTGGCGATTGTCGGTCTCGTACTCGGTGTGGGAGGAGTGGATCGTGACCGTCTTGGACGAGTCACGGACCGTTCCGCCCTTGGTGATGTCCGCGTAGGACTTGGGGGTGCCGCCGTGTCGGACAGCCGAACGGGCCGAGAGCGCCGCGGTGAGCGTGCTCTTGCCGTGGTCGATATGCCCGATCGTGCCGACATTGACGTGCGGTTTGGTACGCTCGAAGACGCCCTTGGCCATGGTGGCTGAACCTCCAGGTGTCGCGACCGGGCGAAATCGCCGGCGCGCAGCTTGCAGAACCCCGGAGCCGACGGAGTGCGTCGGCCCGGACATCTCCCGGTCGAGCGGACTGCTCGGCCGGTTGGCGCACGCGGAACCCTCCGCGAGACAGCGCCGTGCGCTCCCGAAACGACGCCCACCGTCGTTTCGGCCGATCGTCCCGTCCTCCGGGCCGGCGCCGCGCCTCGTCGCGATTCACGACGACGGCGACGCCCGTCCGCAGAACAGGAGACCGATGAGCCGGCATGATATGCCCCGCGCCTGCCCTGTCGCACCCTCTTTCCGAGGAAGCGCGAACCGAGCCCTCGCGGGGCGGAATCAGCCAAAGCCACCGAAGGGACTTGAACCCTTGACCTCACCCTTACCAAGGGTGTGCTCTACCACTGAGCTACGGTGGCGACCGTCCTCCGAAAACGCGTGCGGATAGCCCGCCCGCGCCGGCGAAGTCGGCAAGTGTAGACCCCGCCCCCCCGGACGGAAAGCAAGCCGGGGGGACGGTTCGCGCGCCGTTTCCGTACGATCCGGGCATGCCCGACCTCGCCGCCCTGATCGACCACACCCTCCTCAAGCCCGAGGCCTCCGGTCCCCAGATCGACACCCTCGTCGAGGAGGCCCTCCGCTTCGGCTTCGCCTCGGTCTGCGTCAACGGCTACCACCTCCCCCGGGTGGTGGAGCGGCTGAATGCCTCGAAGGGGACTTCCGTGAAGGCCTGCGCCGTCGCGTCATTCCCTTTGGGCGCCATGACCCCCGTCGGCCGCGCGCTCGAATGCACGAACCTCGCGAAAATCGGCGCGCAGGAGATCGACATCGTCGCCTTCCTCCCTCATTTGCTCGCGAAAGACGCCGACGCGCTCGCCAGCGACCTCATCGAGACGGTGCGTCAGGTGCGCGCCGTGTCGCGCACGATCGTGGTGAAGGTCATCCTCGAGACCGCCGCCCTGCGCGCGCAGGCAGAAAACGACACGGACTTCGAGGCGATGATCGTCGCGGGATGTGAAGCCGCCCGGCGCAGCGGCTGCGACTTCGTGAAGACTTCCACGGGCTTCCACAGCGCGGGCGGCGCGACGGTCGACGCGGTTCAACTCATGAAGAAGCACGCGAACGGGCTCCTCGTGAAAGCGTCGGGGGGCATCCGCACGCGCGACGACGCGCTGCGCATGCTCGACGCCGGCGCCGACCGGCTCGGGTGCTCGTCGGGCGTGGCGATCGTGACCGGCGGCGTGGGCGCCGGGGCGTACTGAGTCAGCGCGAAACCGAGGGCTGCATGCGCGGCCCGTCGAAGAAACCCCGATCGGGCACGACATGGAACGCGATCCCGCCCGGCGCGTCGTCCTTCGCGTCGAGCGTGGACGCCGGGAGCAGCGCGTTGCGCCCGTGCCGCGCGTTGACGGCGTACATGGCGCGCGACACGCCCTCGCCCCGGCGTTCTTCGGGAAAGAGCGACGCCGTCGCGCTGCCCAGCGGCACAAGATGAGTGAGCGTCACACCAACCCACTTGAGCCGCGCGCGGGGCTTGGCGTCCCACAGCGCCGCCGCCGTGCGCAGAAGAAGCGGGAAGTCCGTGCATCCGCCCGGCAATGCGGCGTCGGCGGACCAGCGTTCGCGCGCCTCGCCCTCGTACAGCACGCTCAGCGAGAGCCGCTCTGGCGCCATGCGCAGGTGGAGCGTGCGCATGGCGGCTTTCGTGAGCAGGCGCAGCATGACCGCGCGGGCGGCCTCGTGCGTGCGCAGCGGCGAGGGGAGCACATGCGCGTGACCAACACTGTGCGTCGTGGTGCGCGGGATCGGCGGGTCGAGCCCGCGCAGCCACATCGCCATGCGCCGGCCGGTGACGCCTCCCCACAGGGCGGCGCTCTCGTCTTCGGAGCGCGCGCACAGGTCGCCGATGGTGTCGATGCCCACGCCGCGCAAACGCGGGCCCATGCGCCGTCCGACACCGGGGATGTCTTCGATCGGCAGGCCCGCGAATGCGCCGGGGATGTCGTCCTCGCCCAGCGCGACCAGCCCGTCGGGCTTGCGCATCTCGGCGGCGATCTTCGCGAGCAGCGTGTTCGGACCAACGCCCACGGAGCAGCGCACGAACGCGCCGGCGCCCGTGCGCACCGCCGCCTTCACCGCCAGCGCGAACTCCTCCGCGTGCGCTTTCGTGCGCATCGAGCGCGGCGTCCGGCACGCGATCTCGTCGATCGAGTGCACGCTGCGCACATCCGCGACCTCGCGCACGGCGTCGATCATCCGGTAGTGCATGTCGAGGTACGCGCTCGGACGCGATTGCACGAACGCGATCTCCGGGCACAGCGCCCGCGCCTCGGGCACGGGCGTTCCCGTGCGCACGCCCCGCGCCTTGGCCTCGTAACTCGCGGCGATGCAGCAGGTGTGCTCGGTGTTCACGGGGATGACCCCCACCGGCTGCCCCCGGAGTTCCGGGCGCAGTTGCTGCTCGACCGACGCGAAGAACGAATCGCAATCGAGGAACAGGGTGGAGAGCGTCAGTCCTGACATACACCGAACAATAGCCGAGGGTCGGCCGGTCCGGAAGGCCGGGGGCCGCTCTCCCAATAAGGCGGCGCGGGTTCCCCCGTACCATTCCCCGAATGCCCGAACTCACCCTCGTCATCCTGGGACTCGTGATGGGCGGCCTCCTCGTCGGGGCGGCCTTCCTGCTGCTGCGCGGCCTGGGGAAGAAAGCCCCCGAGGTCTCCACCTTCACCACCATCGCCGAGCGCGTGCGCAGCGTCGGGCGTCTCGTGGGGCTCGAGGTCTACGCCAAGGAGATCGCCACCAGCACCAAGGGCTGGGGCTGGCTCCCGCCCATCCTGCTCAGCCAGGCGCGGGTCGCGTTCATCTTCCACTTCGAGAAGCAGTACTCCGTCGATCTCACCCGCCTCGACGCCAGCGATGTCGAGGAGTTGGGCGAGAGCGACGGCAAGCAGCGCTACGCGATCACCCTGCCGCCCATCGAGGGGGCGCTGCGGCTGACCGACCTTGAGCCGTACGACATCCAGGCCGGCCGCGTGCTGATGCTGCTCGACATCATCCAACTCAACGCGACCACCCAGAAGGAACTGATCCGCCGCGCGCAGGAGCAGGCCGCCGAGCTGTATCGCCGCTACGACGCCAAGTACCAGACCGAGGCGCGGCGAGCGATCGAGAAGCACCTTTCGGCGCTGCTCGCCCTCTTCGATGTCGAGGTCGAGATCCGCTGGCAGCCCTCGCTCAAGACCGACGAGGCCCGCGATGTCGAGGTCGGCGAGCGAGTGCGGGCGGCCACCACGGCCCGATAACTCTTTCTTCAGGCCCGGCTCGCTTCTCAATTTGACATTTCGCGAAATAACGAAATGATAGGGCGTGCACGACCTCCTCGCCGTCAGCAAGGCCCTCTCCGACGCGACCCGCGTGCGGCTGCTGGCCGCCTGCGTCCACGCCGCCGACGCCGGGCTGGCCGCCGATGTCTGCGCCTGCCAACTGATCGAGCTCGTGGGGCTGGCGCCGTCCACGGTGTCCCGGCATCTGGCGATCCTGCGCGACGCCGGGCTGCTGGCCTCTCGCCGCGACGGCAAGTGGATCTATTACGCGGCGAGCGGCGCCGATACCTCGCGCGCCGTTGATCAAGCCATCGAACTGACCCGCGAGGCGATCGCGTCGACCGGCGCGCTCCAGCGCGACGCCGCGTCGCTCCGCGCGATCCTCGCGCTCGACCCGGAGGTGCTATGCCGAACCCAGCGTCCCAGCGATCCCGCGTGCTGTTCCTCTGCACCGGGAACTCCTGTCGAAGCCAGATGGCCGAAGGATGGGCCCGCGCCCTCAAAGCCGGCGCGCTCGACGCGCACTCGGCGGGCACAGACCCCCACGGACTGAACCCGCTCGCCGTGCGCGCCATGCGCGAAGCGGGCGTTGATATCTCTGCACACACAAGCAAGACGCCCGCGGATCTTGCGCACATCAACTTCGATCTCGTGATCACCGTGTGCGACAGCGCGCACGAGGCCTGCCCCACGATCCCCGGCGCGCGCATCGTGCATGTCGGGTTCGACGATCCCCCGCGGCTCGCGCAGAACGCCGCGAGCGACGAGGAAGCGATGGCGCACTACCGCCGGGTGCGCGACGAGATCCGCGCGTTCATCGAGACACTCCCCGAATCGATCATCAAGGAGACCGCGCCATGAGCGATACACCGTCCACCGACATCCGCGAGAAAGTGCGCGAGGGCTACGGCGACATCGCCGACTCCGGCGTCTGGCTCGGGCAGAACACGAGCGAAACCAAGTCCCCGTGCTGCACGCCCGTCGGCGCGCCGCGCAAGGGCGTGACGCTCAAGGTCGCCTCGTCGTGCTGCGGCGGCGGCGAAGAATCATCCTCGGGCGGCGGGTGTTGCGGCCCGACAACCCTCTCGGCCGACGAACTCGCCGAGCAGATCGGCTACTCGAAAGACGAACTCGCCGGGCTCCCCGAGGGCGCCAACCTCGGGCTGTCGTGCGGCAACCCCGGCGCGCTCGCCTCGCTCCGCGCGGGCGAGGTCGCGATGGACCTCGGCAGCGGCGCAGGGTTCGACTGCTTCCTCGCCGGCCCGCGCGTCGGCGCGAGCGGGCGCGTCATCGGCGTCGATATGACCCCGAAGATGCTCGACAAGGCGCGGGCCAACCTTGCGCACTACCGCGCGCAGACAAGCCTCGACAACATCGAGTTCCGCTTGGGCGAGATCGAGAACATCCCCGCCGCCGATTCCAGCGTGGATGTCGTGATCAGCAATTGCGTGCTGAACCTCTCGCCCGACAAGCCGCGCGTGTGGAACGAGATCGCGCGGGTGCTCAAGCCGGGCGGGCGCGTCGCCATCAGCGACCTCGCGCTGCGCAAGCCCCTCCCCGGAGGCGTGCGCGCGATGATCGACGCGTGGATCGGCTGCGTGAGCGGCGCGTGCCTGCTGAGCGACCTCGAGCGCGACGCCAAGGCCGCCGGCCTCGCGGATGTCACGCTCGTAGAGAAGGCGGGGTATGTCGACGCGCTGGTGTCGAGCAAGGACCCGCTCTACCACAAGATCATCGCCGCGCTTCCCGAAGGGGCGAAGGCGGCCGACTACATCACCAGCGTGAACATCACCGCGCGGAAGGCGCGGGCGTGACGACGAGCGCGGAACTCACCGGACCAGAGGTGGCGTGCGCCACGACAACCCGTGGGCGGATGTCGTTCCTCGACCGCTATCTGACGGTGTGGATCTTCCTCGCGATGGCGCTGGGCGTGCTGATCGGTCGGCTCGCGCCGGCCGTCAGCGACGCGGTCCAGTCGATGTCCGTCGGCTCGACGAACATCCCCATCGCGGTCGGGCTGATCCTGATGATGTACCCGCCGCTCGCGAAGGTGCGCTACGAGAAACTGCCGGCGGTGTTCCGCGACTGGAAGATCCTCGCGCTCTCGCTCGTGCAGAACTGGGTTGTGGGTCCGGCGCTGATGTTCGCGCTGGCCGCGCTCATGCTGTTCGACATGCCCGAGTACATGGTCGGGCTCATCCTGGTCGGGCTCGCGCGGTGCATCGCGATGGTGCTCGTGTGGAACGACCTTGCGAAGGGGAGCAGCGATTACGCCGCGGGCCTCGTCGCGATCAACAGCGTGTTCCAGGTGCTCTTCTTCGGGCTCTACGCGTGGGTGTTCATCACCGTGCTCCCGCCCGTGTTCGGGCTTGAGGGCGCAGTGGTCGATGTCTCGATCGGCGAGATCTTCCGGAGCGTGATGCTCTATCTGGGCGTCCCGTTCGCGGCGGGCGTGCTCACGCGGCTCGCGCTGCGCCCGAAGATGGGCGAGGAGTGGTACGCCAAACGGTTCATCCCGCGCATCGCGCCCATCACGCTCATCGCGCTGCTGTTCACCATCGTCGTCATGTTCAGTCTCAAGGGCGACGCCATCACGCGTCTCCCGCTGGACATCCTGCGCATCGCGGCGCCGCTGACGGTCTACTTTGTGCTGATGTTCTTCGCGAGTTTCTTCCTCGCGTGGAAACTCGGCGCCGGGTACGAGCGCGGCGCCTCGGTCGCGTTCACGGCGTCGGGGAACAACTTCGAACTCGCGATCGCGGTGGCCATCGCGGTCTTCGGGATCGATTCGGGCGTCGCGTTCGCGACGGTCATCGGCCCGCTGGTCGAGGTGCCCGTGCTCATCGGGCTGGTGACGGTCTCGCTCTGGCTCGGGAAACGCTGGTTCGGCCGCGACATCCGCGCGGAATCAGCGGGCTGACGCCGCGGCTGGCGCGAAGTCGAGCACGAACGAGCGGAGCACCCAGGCGACGGCGGGGACGCACACGGCGTCGCCCAGACCCGTGAGCAGGTCGGCCGCGCGGAACTCGCTCGGGAGGCGCGCGGGATCGACGCCCTGGAGCGCGGCGCACTCGCCCGGCGTGAGGTAGCGGACGCGCGCCGAACCGTTCGAGGCGCGCAGGAGCATCTGCTTCGCGCTCCCTCCCTTGGGCAGGCGCAGGCATCCGGCGACGCCGTCGGTGCGCAGTTCGACGACGCTTTTTTTCTCCGCATCCTTGCCCTTGCCCATCGCGCGGACGCGCCGGAACGCCGTCGCGTAGGAGGGCTCGCTCCCGGCAAGCATGCGTTCGACGATGGCCGCGTGCCCGGGGTGGACCTGATCGAGGAAGTACTTCGTGCGCTCCTCGTCCCACCACAGCGCGTCGTCTTCGGCCGGGTCGTTCACGATGTCGGTGAGCGTGACCGTTCGATCGGGCACGGGCGGCGTCTCGCGTGCGTGCCACACGAGGTCGTCGTGGGCGCGCATGGCGTCGATGATCGCCTGATGGCGCACGCGGTCGGGCTTGAGCGCGTCGAGATCGGCGCGCGGGATGTCGTCGACGGGCGAAGCGACGAGGAACAAGCGCGGGCGGCTCTGGGGGGTGAACCATGCGGCGTCGGCCTTGAGCATGTCCACGCCGTAGCCGAGATGGTTGAGCGCCATGACGAGGGCGCGGAGGTCGCCGCCGCCGTTGGACGAGAGCAGGCCCATGACATTCTCGAAGAGCAGCCGACGCGGGCGATCGTTCGCGGGCGTGTTCTCAAGGAGCGTCAGCAGACCCCACACGGCGCCCGATTGCCCGGCGTGGATGCCGGCGCGGCCTCCCGCGAGCGAGACATCCGTGCACGGGAACGACGCCGTCCACACGTCCGCGCGGGGGAGGTTCGCCGCGTCGACCTCGTTGATATCGCGGCGATCGAAGTGGCTCCTGGTTGCGCCGTCGCGGAAGAGCGCGCCGTAGAGCCGCTCCTTCAGCGCGTCGATGTCGTTGGCGTAGAGGACCTCGCCGTCGGCGTGTTCGATCGCGAGGCGCACGAGGCCCATCCCGGCGAAGAACTCGTTGGCGGTGAAGCGCGGAGAATGACTCACTTGATCTGCGTCGCCGCGGGCGCGTCCTTGGCGGAGCCGAACTCGAAGGCGCGGATCAGGTTGTGCCCGGCGGCCGAGACCAGCCCGATGCCCAGCGTGGCCGTCGCGATCAGCGCGACGACCGCGCTCGCGAGCCCGACGACCGACTTGCTCTGGAGCCACGCCTGGAGCGGCGGGAGCATCCAGACGCCGACGACCACGATCGAGGCGATGAGCAGCGCCAGGCCGACGGTCAGGTGGCGGAACGAGTCGCGCGGGTCGCGGACAAGGACGATCACGCCGCCCAGCGCGAGCACGCCCATGGAGAGGGCGATGCGTGTGAGGACCATCGGGTCGCGCGCGATGGCGGAGAACCCGCCGCCGCCCACGGTGTCGAAGCCCAGCGCGGCGCAGACGATCGAGACGCCCGCGACGCAGGTGAGGGCGGTCGCCGGCCCGAAGTTGAAGCGGCCCAGCGCGGTCAGCACGCCGAAGACGGCGGCGAGGACGCCCAGCCCGTCAAAGACGATGGTGAAGGGGAGCATGGGCGAGGCGGTCAGACCCTGAAAGCCCCGGAGCAGGGCGAGGGCGCCCAGCGCGAGCGACCCGAGGCCCACAAGGGCCAGCGCCCACTTCGGGGGCGGCGGGAGGGTGTTCTCAGGGCTCGATGGGGCGGGGGCTTCGGCGCGCATGGACGGATGGTATCGGCCGAGTGCCCGATCGGGTTCGATCGGAACTCTGACTTAGGCCGAGGCGGGCGCCCCGGACGACGCGCCGACGAGGTCGGCGTTGGTCGGGAAGCGGTCCATGGCCTTGAGCAACTGCTCGACCTGCACGGGCGGGGGCATGTTCATGAGGCGCCGGCGCAGGGCGGTGACGGTCTTGAAGGTGGGCTCGTCGAGGAGCAGGTGCTCCTTGCGCGTGCCCGAGGCGGCGAGGTTGATCGCCGGGAAGAGCCGCCGCTCGGAGATGCGCCGGTCGAGGATCAACTCCATGTTTCCCGAGCCCTTGAACTCCTCGAAGATGACCTGATCGGCGGCGGAGCCGGTGTCGACCAGGCAGGTCGCGAGGATGGTCAGGGAGCCGCCGTCCTCGGTGTTGCGCGCGGCGCCGAAGATCTGGCGGGGCATTTCGAGGGCGCGGGAGTCGAGGCCGCCCGACATCGTGCGGCCCGAGCCGGCGTACTTGCGCGAGGCGTTGAACGCGCGGCCGAGGCGGGTGAGCGAGTCGAGCAGATAGACGACATGCTTGCCCGTCTCGACCATGCGCTTGGCGCGCTCAAGGGCGTAGAGGGCGAGTTCGATGTGGCGCTGGGTGTCGTTGTCGTTGCTGCTCGCGAGGACCTGCGCAGGGACATTGCGCTTGAAGTCGGTGACCTCTTCGGGGCGCTCGTCGATGAGCAGGGCGAAGACCTCGAGTTCGGGGTGGTTCTTCTTAAGGCCCGAGGCGATGTCCTTGAGCAGGGTCGTCTTGCCCGCCTTGGGTGGGGAGACGATCAGCCCGCGCGTGCCACGGCCGATGGGGCAGAAGAGGTCGATGAGGCGGCAGGAGGGGGAGCAGCCCCGATGCTCGAGGGTGAGGCGCGGCTGGGGGTCGATGCTGGTGAGGTCGTGGAAGTCGCGGGTCTTGGCGAACTCGCCCGGTTCGAGGCCCTCGATGGAGACGAACTTCTCGACGACGGGCATGGGCTTGCCGCCCCGGCCGCCCTTGCGCTTGCGCGACTTCTTCTCCCCGACCTCGACGACGACCTCCAGCGCGTTGCGCAGGTGATACTCGTTGGCGAACTCTTCGGGGATGAGGGGGTTGTCCGCGGCGATCTGTCCGGTCGAGACGACGCCCGGGGCGGGCCTCATCCGGAAGTCGGTCGGCGCGCCGTCGGGGGAATCGACGAGGCGGACGCGGCCGCGGTAGCCGCCTTCGGCGCGATCGGGCAAATCAAGGATGCCGGTCTGTGTTGTCATGCTGTCCGTCGGATTGGTCGGCGGCACGGTGGAACGGTGCGCGCGGCGCCGGTGCGTGGTCGAACGCCCGCGGTCTGCGGGCCTCGGGATGGTGCGAAGGGGCGTGCGGCCTGCCGAGCGATCGTCGCCCGTATTCGGCGGCGTGGGATGCGTGGACGCACCCGCTCGTGTCGGCCTGAGAATCGTGTTCCTGCTGTCTGGGCCCCTGGGCCCGGGCGGTCCCGGGCTCCACAAGGATTGGAGCACATGATTGGGGGTGGGTCAAGCCGGGGACCGCGAGAGTCTTGTGAAGCCCGCCTTCCTCGGATTCGCTACGATCGGGCTGGTTCTCGGACCGCGCATCGGACGCGCGGCCGGCGAACCGCCCCAGAGCCCCCGACGCCCTGCGCCGCTCTCTCCCAGCGCCGCACGCCTCGGCTGACCGCTGAAAGGGACGGATGGAAGTCTTCAAGGGAATCCCTGTTTCGCCCGGCGTGGCGATCGGCCGCGTGCTGGTGCTCGACGGCCGCCGCGAGCGCATCCCCAGGCGAACGGTCGATTCCGACGAGGTCGACGGGGAACTGGAGCGCCTCGACGCGGCCCTCGCCGCGTCGCGCGACGAACTGCTCGACCTCGAACGGCGCGCCAACGACCGTCTGGGCGACGAAGCGGCCCAGATCTTCGCCTTCCACCGGGGCATGCTCGCCGATCCGTCGCTGACCGGGCCCATCAAAGAGCGGGTGAAGCGTGAGCGCGTGACGGCCGAATACGCCGTCGCCGAGTCGTTCGGTGAACTGGCCGAATGGTTCCGGTCGCTCGACGACCCGAGTTTCAACGCCAAGGTCGACGATGTGTGGGACCTCGAGCGGCGCGTGGTCAGGCGCCTCACGGGCGAGTCGAAGACGCGCCTCGCGCGGCTGACCGAGCCCGCGGTGGTTATCGGGCATGAGCTCACCCCCAGCGAGGCCGCCAGTTTCACCACCGACACGGTCATGGCCTTCGTCACCGACATCGGCGGGCGGACGAGCCACACGGCGATCATCGCGCACTCGATCGGCATCCCCGCCGTCGTCGGCGCCGGGCGGCTCACCGAATCGGCGCAGGACGGCGACCTGATCATCGTCGACGGCGACCGCGGCGTGGTGGTCCTCGACCCCGACGAGCGCACCATCGCCGAGCACGAGCGGTATGTCGCCCGCCAACTCGACTTCCGCCGCTCGCTCGCGGATCTCTCGGGCGAGGAGGCCAAGACCCTCGACGGGGAGCACATCACGCTCATGGGGAACATCGAGTTCCCGCGCGAGGCGGCCACGGTGCTCCAGAACGGCGGCGAGGGCGTCGGGCTGTACAGGACCGAGTTCCTTTTCCTGACGCACGACGACGAGCCCGACGAAGAGACCCAGTTCGAGACCTACGCCGAGGCGGTCCGCCTGATGGACGGCCATCCGATCACCTTCCGCACCTTCGATCTGGGCGCCGACAAGTACACCAGCAAGCAGGCGCAGGACCCCGAGCGCAACCCGTTCCTGGGCCTGCGCAGCATCCGGTATTGCCTCCAGAACCTCCCTATGTTCCGCCGCCAGCTGCGCGCCATCCTGCGCGCCAGCACGCTCGGGCCGGTGCGGGTGATGTTCCCGCTCATCACCACGCTCACCGAACTGCGTCAGGCCAAGATGGTCCTGCGCGATGTGATGGAGGACCTCGAGGACGAGGGCATCGCGTTCGATTCGGGCGTGAAGATCGGGATGATGGTCGAATCCCCGGCGGCGGCGGTGATGGCCTCGGCCTTCGCCCGCGAGGTCGATTTCTTCAGCATCGGGACCAACGACCTCGTCCAGTATGTGCTGGCGGTCGATCGGACCAACGAGCATGTCGCGTCGCTCTACACGCCGACCCACCCCGCGGTCATCCGGCTGCTGAAGGATGTGATCCGCGCCGCGCGGAGGGCGGACGCCGAGGTCTCGATCTGCGGCGAGATCGCGGGCGATGTGGAATACACCATGTTGCTGCTGGGGATGGGACTGCGTACGCTATCGGCGTCGCCGCAGTCCCTGCCCCGCCTCAAGCGGGTGATCAGGAGCGTCGATATTCCCTCATGCGAACGGCTGGCCCGAAAGGTCGGCTCGCTCGATTCCGAACGCCTCATCGCGATGCAACTTCGCGATGCGGCCAGGAAAGTTATCCCCGAAGCGTTCGACGGGCGGACCGTCGAAGACTGAGCGACAAGGCGTAAGGCCTTCTCACAAAGACGCTTCGATACAGATCACCGCTCCGATCACCGCGCCAGGGCGCCCAGACAGGGCCAGGCCCCGCGGGAAACGGTCGGAGGGTCGCTCGCCGTCGGCATCGGGCCGGCGCGGGCGGATCGCCACCCTGAGTCGGGTCGGCGCAGGCGACGGCCCGGAATCGGGTCATCGAAAGCGCGAACCCTTGGCGCGGGGGCACCGGTCCGGCCCGCGATACCCCCGAGGTCCGTCGGCACGCGGCGCAGTGCCCAAGAAAGGGCCAGCGTGCCCGCAAAAACCCAGATGCTCGTCAACTATGTCCCAGGCGAGGAGTGCCGCATCGCGCTCCTGCACGACGGGATGCTCGAAGAACTCCACGCCGAGCGGTTCGACAGCGCAAGCCATGTCGGAAATATCTATCTCGGGAAAGTCCAGAATGTCGAGGCCGGCATCCAGGCCGCCTTCGTCGATTTCGGGCTCGGCGACAACGGATTCCTCCATGTCTCCGACCTCCACCCGCGCTACTTCCCGGGCGCCGACGAAGACGAGGCCGAGCGCGTCGGCAAGAAAACCCCCCGACGCGAACGCCCGCCCATCCAGGCCTGCCTGAAGCGCGGCCAGGAGGTCATCGTCCAGGTCCTCAAGGAGGGCATCGGCACCAAGGGGCCCACCCTCACGAGTTACCTCTCCATCCCCGGCCGCTACCTCGTGATGATGCCCCACATGGACAATGTGGGCGTCTCCCGGCGCATCGAGGACGAGGAGACGCGCCGCAAGATGCGCGACACCCTCGACCAGCTCGACCTGCCCGAGGGCTTCGGATTCATCCTCCGCACCGCCGGCTTCGGGCGCAACAAGACCGAACTCAAGCGCGACCTCGCCTACCTCCAGCGCCTCTGGAAGGACATGGACACCCGGCTGAGGCGCGGCGGCAAGCCCCGCCTGCTCTACGCCGAGAGCGACATCCTCCTGCGCTGCCTGCGCGATGTCCTGACCACCGATGTCAACGAGGTCATCATCGACGATGAGGCCGCCCTCCGGCGCGCCGCGCGATTCCTCAAGATCGTCTCCCCGCGCAGCGCCACCAAGCTGTTCCACTACGACACCCCGGCGCCGATCTTTCATTCCTACGGCGTCGAGGACCAGATCAAACTGATGCACCTCCGCGAGGTGCCCATGCGATCGGGCGGCTCCATCGTGATCGACGAGGCCGAAGCCCTCGTCGCCATCGATGTGAACTCGGGCAAGATGCGCGACAACAAGGACGCCGAGACCACCGCGCTGCGCACCAACATGGAGGCCGCCGACGAGATCTGTCGTCAGCTCAAACTCCGCGAACTCGGTGGGGTCGTCGTCGTCGACTTCATCGACATGCGCAAGATGCAGCACCGCAAGCAGCTGGAAACGCGCCTCAACGACAACCTCAAGCGCGACCGCGCCAACACCAAGGCCCTGCGCATCAGCGAGTTCGGCATCGTCGAGATGACCCGCCAGCGCATGCGCGGCAGCCACCGCAAGACCCACTTCACCGGCTGCCCGACCTGCAGCGGTCGCGGCCTGATCCAGCGGCCCGGCTCGGTCACCGGAGAGGCGCTGCGCGAGGTCGCCGCGCTGCTCTCACGCGAGAAGATCCTCCGCGTCGAACTGGTCGTCTCGCCGCGCGTCGCGGGCGAACTGCTCAGCAGCGGCCGCCACCGTCTGAACCGGCTCGAGCGCGTCACGGGCAAGCAGGTCCAGGTGCGCGTGAGCAACAACATCGGGCTCGACGAACTCCAGTTCTTCGCGTACGACGAGATGGGGGATGTCGAGATCGAGCGCCTCGCCGCGCTCCGCCCGCCCGCGAACCTCGAACCGTTCGTGGTCGAGGGCAAGGGCGCCGAGGACTGGATGCTCGACCCGACGGAAGAGGCCGCCGAACTGGCGCGCCTCGAGAGCGAAGCCGAACTTCACGCGCTCGAAGAGATGCGCCAGCGCGAACTCTCCGCCGCCGAGGGCCCGATCGCCGGGATCGACGAGATCCCGGACGAAGAGGGGGGAGGCGGGAAGAAGAAGCGCCGCCGCCGCCGTCGCCGCAAGGGCAAGGGCGGGGAGACCTCGGGCGACGAGGCCCAGTCCGAACAGCGCGGCGAAGACGCCGACGAATCCCGGGAGTCCTCAGAGGGCGAGGCGAGCGAGTCCGACGCCGAGAACGACGAGGGGGTTGTCAAGAAGAAGCGTCGCCGCCGTCGCCGCCGAGGGGGCAGGCGCAACGAGGGCGAGGGCGAGGGCGAGTCGGGAGCGAACGCCTCCGAAGCCGAGTCCGGGAACGACGACGCTCCCGAGCCCAAGGCCGCCAAGCCCGCGCGGACCTCGAAGGCCAAGGCCGAGCCCGAACCTGAGCCCGAGGACGACGGCGCCAAGGTCGTCAAGAAGAAGCGCCGCCGACGGGGCGGGTCCAAGAAGTCCGAAGACGCCTCCTCGTCGAGCGTCGCGGAACCCAAGCCCGCGTCCCGGGTTGTCACCGCCAAGCCCGCGGCCAAGCCGGCCCCGGAGCCCAAGCCGGCGGCCAAGAAGCCCCGAACGCTCTACGCCAGCCATCGCAAGATGAAGCCCAGCGAAATCCCTGCCCGCGACGACTGATCCCGGGTGCATCATCGGGTCGAAAGGTAAAGCGGGCATGGCGCGCGCAATCAGGATCATCCTGCTCGGCTCCACCGGGTCGATCGGCACTCAGACGCTTGAGGTCGTCGCCGCGATCAATCAGGCCGCCTTCGAGGACCGGTTCCCCCGGCGCATCGAGATCGTCGGGCTCGCCGCGGGGAGTGATCCGTACGCCCTAGCCGAGCAGGCCGCGGCCTGCGGCGTGAGCGACATCGCCATCGCGCGCGACGACACGGAGTCGCAGTTCCGGCTCGATCCGTTCCGCGCCCGTTTCGGCGAAGACGCCGCCGAGCGCCTCGTCCGCGAGGTCGAGTGCGATCTCGTCATCTCGTCGATCGTCGGCTTCGCCGGGCTGGGCGCAACGCTCGCTGCGGTTGAACTGGGCCGCGATGTCGCGCTCGCGAACAAGGAAACGCTCGTGGCCGCCGGCGCGCTCGTCACCGAGATCGCCCGGCGCACCGGCTCACGATTGCTCCCCATCGACAGCGAGCACTCGGGCGTGTGGCAATGCCTGCTCGGGCTGTCGGGCAACGAATCGGACGGCGCGTTCGTTCCCCCCTGCGCCCTCGGCGAGCAGGTCCGCCGCGTCACGCTCACCGCCTCGGGCGGCGCGCTGCGCGACTGGCCCCTCGACAAACTCGAGCACGCGACCGCGAAGGACGCCCTCGCCCACCCCACATGGTCGATGGGCCCCAAAGTCACCATCGACTGCGCATCGCTCATGAACAAGACCCTCGAACTCATCGAGGCCCGCTGGCTCTTCGATCTCAAGTCCGACCGCCTCGGCGCGATCGTGCACCCCCAATCCATCGTGCACGCGTTCGTCGAGACTTCCGACGGCAGCGTCCTCGCCCAGATGGGCGCGCCCGACATGCGCACGCCCATCCAGATCGCGCTCACCTACCCCGACCGCGCGCCCGTCGCCCACGATCGCCTCGACCTCGCCAAGCTCAGCACGCTCGACTTCCGCCCCATCGACGAGAAGCGCTACCCCGCGTACGCGCTCGCGCGGCGGGTCATGGACGCGCCCGAATCCAGGGGCTCCCTCGGCGCGATCCTCAACGCCGCCAACGAAGAGGCCGTCGCCGCGTTCATGAAAGGCGACATCGAGTTCGGCATGATCGCCCGCGTCGTGGGCGAGGCCATGGACTCGATCAAGGCCCAGCCCGTGCATTCGCTCAGCGATGTCCTCGGCGCCGACGCCGAGGCCCGCATGTGGACTCGCACGCGCCTCAGCAAGACCGTCAGCGTCGGGAAATAGCCGTCCGAGGAGTGCGGTCAGAGCCCCGGGCGTGAGCACGGGGCGCGGACGGCGAGATGCGCGAGGGGGTCGTCGTGGCAGACTCCCTAGAATCCGCCGATGCTCTCCACCCTCTCGTCCGCCTTCGACCTCATCCTCGTCATCCTTGGCTTCGGGTTCGTGATCCTCATTCACGAACTCGGCCATTTCCTCGCCGCCCGGTGGGCGGGCATCCGCGTGGACGCGTTCGCCATCGGTTTCGGCCCGGCGATCTGCTCGTGGCGCAAGGGCATGGGCCTCCGGATGGGATCGAGCGAGCAGGAGGTCGTGCAGAAGTACGGCAGCAGGCCCGTGCGCACCCTCGAAGACGCCGGCGCCATCGTCGACGCCGAGCCCGACCGCGAGGCCACGCTCCCGCCGAACATCTCGCCCACCGAGTACCGGCTCAACTGGCTGCCCTTCGGCGGCTATGTGAAGATGCTCGGGCAGGACGATGTCGATCCCGCGAACGCGTCGGCCGCCCGCGCGCCCGACTCGTTCATGGCCAAGCCCGTCGGCAAGCGCATGGTCGTCATCAGCGCGGGCGTCATCATGAATGTGCTCCTCGCCGCGGCGCTCTTCGTGCTCGTGTTCATGATCGGGCTGAAGCAGGAATCGTCCGTCATCGGCACGGTCGTGAACAACTCGCCCGCCGCCGCCGCGGTCGCCGACCGCGACGGCGTCGCGCCCGGCCTGCGCGTCGGGGACAAGGTCGTCTCCATCAACGGCGACGCCACGCCCTCCTTCCAGTATGTCATGACCAACATCGCGATGGCGCGCAGCGGGCGGCCCATCGAGATCGCCGTCGAACGCCAGGGGGTCGAGGGCCCCATCGAGTTCACCGCGACCCCGCGCACCAGCGACATCACGGGCCTGCTCGAAGTCGGTCTCTGGCCCGCGATCGGGCCGGTGCTGGCCGACGAGCGCGACTTCGCCGCCGAATCGCGCGAGGGAGTGCGCACCATCCGTGAACGCCACGGCCTCAAGGACATCCCCTCCGGTTCCACGCTCGTCGCCGTCAACGGCAAGCCCGCGTCGCTCGCGTCGGACATCAACACCGCAGCGGCCGAGAGCAACGGCAAGCCCTTCACGCTGACCTTCGAGACGCCCGACGGCGCGACGAGAACCGCGACGATCCAGCCACGCCCAGAGTTCGCGAAGACACCCGTGAATCCCGGCGTCGGTCCGGGCCCGTTCCTGGAATCGAACATCCTCGGGCTCACGCCCGCCCTGCGCGTGGAGCGCGCCGAGCAGCGCGGCGTCGATGCGGGGCTCCGCGACGAAGACATCTTCGCGCGCATCGGCGCCGTCGACTGGCCCACGCTCGCGTCGGGCGTCAACGCCGTCCGCGCCGCCTCGGGAAGCGAGGTCGACATCGTCGTCCTGCGCGACGGTGCGCTGACGACGCTCCGCGCGCCCGTCACGCCGGCCGGGACGATCGGTTTCCTCCCGGGAGAAGCGCTCGAGACCGCGATCATCGCCTCGACCGCGCCGGGCGCGCGCCCCGGCGCTTCGCTCGCGCCGCCGAGCGACGACACGCTCACCGAGGGCTGGCCTCCCGCGTTCGCCGCGGCTTCGCTCGGTCTGCCCCCCGGGACGGTGATCCGCTCGATCGACGATCAGCCGGTCTCGTCCTTCTACGACATCCGCGCCGCGATCGTGCGCGCCAAGGACCGCGCGGGCGAGGGCAACCCCGCGACGCTCGCGCTCGAAGTCGCCATCCCCATGCGCAGCGCCGACGGCGCCGAGATGACCGAGACCCACGAGTGGACGATCCCCGCCGCCGATCTCGCGTTGATCAGGCCGCTCCGATGGGTCAGCCCCATCGGGCCGGAACACTTCGTTCCCCTCATGGTGACGCGCAAGGCGAGCAACCCGCTGTCCGCCATCGGCATGGGCGTTGTCGAAACCCGCCGCGTCATGGTGAGCGCCTATCTGACCATCGCGCGGCTGTTCCAGGGCAGCGTGAAAGTCGAGCACCTGAAAGGCCCGGTCGGCATCGCCCACATCGGCACCGTGGTCGCGAAGCGCGGCGCCATCGACCTCATCTTCTTCATGGCCATCATCAGCGTGAACCTCGCGGTGCTGAACTTCCTCCCGCTCCCCATCGTCGACGGCGGACTGTTCGTGTTCCTCCTGTGGGAGGCCGTCACCGGCAAGGCGGTCTCACCGACGGTTCAGGCGGCCACAGCGATGCTCGGGCTGCTGCTCATCGGCGCCCTCTTCCTGCTGGTGACCTTCAACGACATCTCCAATCTGCTGGGCGGGTAATCCGCAGCCGCCCGGCGTGCGAACCGTACTATTGAGTATGACCTTCCCGGCCCGGGCATCCCGCCGCGCGACCAGCGCACGAGCGTTCACCCTCATCGAACTGCTCGTGGTCGTCTCCATCATCGCGCTGCTCATCGGCATCCTCATCCCCACGCTCTCGCGCGCCAGGAGCTCCGCCGTCCGCGTGAAGTGCCTCGCCAACCTGCGCGGCATCGGGCAGGGCGTCGAGATCATGCGCGTCAACACCGACCGCTTCCTCCTGCCGTACGCGCTCCCGCTCGACGACTCGTCGATCTACGGCCAGGACCCCAGACCTCCGGAAGAACTCAACCCCGACGGAATCATGGCCACCTTCGGCCCCGGCTTCGACACCATGGAGCCGTTCCTGTGTCCGGCGGACAAGGACATCCCGATGGAACTCGTGCAATCCGGGATATCTCCCATCGGGCTGCACAGCAGTTACGAATACTGGGCGGGCACGCTCATGGTCGCGCGAGAGATCTTCCGCGACGACCGCACGCCCAATTCGGCCGTCACACAGTTCTACGACGGGAACCCGAACTACCCCGTGTTCGCGGATTCCGCCGCACGCCACCCGGGCGGCCCCGAGTACGATCAGAACGCGCTCTACTTCGGCGATTGGCGCGCCGATTGGTTGTTGCTGAACCCGCGCGGCGAGGCGTCCTCCTCCGGAGCGAACCCACCATGACTGAGCACCACCCCGTCAGCACCGAACAGACCCACGGCTCACTCCTCGAGGGGCTCGATGCGCCAACTTCACAAAGCGCCCGCGGACCTTCCCTTCGCGAACGCCTGCGCGTGGATGTGCGCAACCTTCCCGCCGCGTTGCGCGACGCGATGGACCACCACAAGAAACTCGCGGCGGTGATCGGCATTTCCATCGGCCTGCTCGGCGCCGGCTCGGGCGCCGCCCTCGCGTGGGCGGCCTTCCGGCCCATCAACGCGCCCGACGCCAGCAACGATCCGCTGACCAATGTGCTGGGCTTCGCGTTGCTCGACAAGGACTTCCGCAAACTCCCCGTGCGCGAGCGGCTCGACCTCATCCTCCAACTCGCGCAGCGCCTGCAATCGATGAACGCGGGCGACAGCGTCCTCGTGGCCGCCTTCGCCGCGGGCATCGCGGGCGAGGCCCGCGCGCAGCTCGAGGAGAACATGCGCACGCTGGGCATCGACCTCATGGCCGACTACGCGAAGAACTACGCGGCCGTCGACGACACGAACCGCGAGGCCTTCCTCGACGAGACCATCCTCGAATGGTCAACCATGGTCGAGCAACTCACCGGGGAGGAGAGCGACGCGACCGACGAGGAACGCATGGCCGACATGCGCGAGCAGGCCGACCGCGACGCCGCCGCCGCCCGCCGCTCCGACGGGCCGCTCACGGCGGACAATGTCGTGGGGTTCTTCGAGTCGATGCAGGCGGACATCAACGGCGACGCCAAGCCCAACCAGCGTGCCCAGACCGCCCGCTTCGTGCGCGACATGACCCGCCACATCCGCGGCCGGGACATCAAGACGAACACGCCGAAGAAGTAGGACCGGATCCGATCAGAGCCCCGGGCGCAAGCACGGGGCGCAGCGACGCCCGAAGTTCCCGAATCATCCGTTCCGGATGCACGCCCGCGCCCTCCGCTCGCGCGGTACATTGCGCAAATGAAGTGCAGTCGGGGAAGAACGGTGAAGACCATCGCGATCTACGCGCTCGCGTGGCTGCTGCTCGGCAGCGCAATCAATTACGCGCAGGCGGTGGTGTTTGCCTTCCCGAGCGTTCGCAACTGGACAGATGGCGCTGATGGGCGCCGAATGCGGGGCACGAAGAACGCAAAGGTGATTCAGGGCCGCGTCTTTACAGTCGTGCTTCCAAAGGGATTCAACATCGCCATGGCGCCGGACCCAGCTCTTCAGCACGCGGCGGACGATCCTCGATGGGCGCTGCTTCCGTTCGGGATCGACGAGACTGCGCTCGGGCAGCGCTTCGTCTTTCGGTATCAGGAAGCCACGGGATGGCCGTTCCGCGCGGTGCTCGCGAGTCGAAACAGCGCGACAACCATCACCGAGCAAGGTGACGAGTCGGTCGACACCAACCGCGGCTTTCTGATCACATCGTTCGGGAAGTCCGGCGAACCTGCGGTCCCTCTTATCCCCCTGTGGCCCGGCTTCCTCCTCAACGCGCTGATTTGGGGTTCGCCGGTGTTGCTGATCCCGGCCGCGAGGGGCCTGCGTCGCGCCCGTCGTCGTCGGCGTGGCCTGTGCCCGCGCTGCGCGTATGACCTGAAGACGGGCTCGCTTGCATCGTGCCCGGAATGTGGACCTCTGGGCCCCCTCTCCTGTTGACCGAACGGAGTGAGGTCAATGGGAGAGGGTGGGGTGAGGGCTACCCCGCCTTCTCTTCCTTCCAAGCCTCGATCCGTTGTGTACACACATCCCGGATGCGCGTCAGAACACCGTCGAGATTCTTCGTTAGTTCTGACACCGTGAAGCGGAGCGTCTCTACACCGCTCTCGCGCAGGAAATCGTCGCGACGATGATCGTGCTCGCGTTGATGCGCGTGCTGCTCGCCGTCAATCTCGACGCAGAGGTATGCTTCAGGGCAGTAGAAATCGAGGATGTACGGGCCAAGCGGACGCTGGCGGCGGAACTTCAGATCGTCAAGTTGCCCATTGCGGAGCTTCGACCACAGGACGCGCTCAGGCGTCGTCATCTCGCGACGGAGCCGCTTCGCGCGATCCTCGGAACGCCAGTTACCCCGCGGCGCGTGCATTCCAGCAACATAGTCGAACTCGAGGCATAGTAGAGGAACGAGGAGATGTAGCCCTCACCCCACCCTCTCCCATTCGCCTTCGGCGAACAGGAGAGGGGGCGGAACAGTTCAATGGGTTGCTCGTCTCCGGCGATCGGAAGAAGGGGACCCCCAACCCCAACCCAACCCCGACCCCCGCCGCCCATCGGCTACAATCGCACGCGTGACCATCCCCGCACCGGGGTTGAGGCCTAGGCGTGGCCCAAACCCGAGGCGGTGGCCGCGTCCCGATTTCGCCCTTCCCACCCGCCCTCCGACCCTCTGGAGCACCCATGGCCGGCAAGCCCTCCACCGATCCCAATGTCTTCATCCTCCCCGACCTGGGCGAGGGCGTGCACGAGGCCGAACTCATCCGCTGGCTCGTGAAGCCCGGCGATCGCGTCGAGGAGCACCAGACCGTCGCCGAGATGGAGACCGACAAGGCCCTCGTCGAGGTCCCGTCGCCCCGCGACGGCGTCATCAAGACGCTCAACGGCGAGGTCGGCCAGATCATGAATGTCGGCGAGGTCGCCTGGACCTACGAAGGCGCCGCCGACACCACCGAGGCCAAGCCCCAGCCCTCGCGCACCACCACCGCCGCCTCCTCGCCCGCCCCCAAGGCCGCCGAGCAGGAAGACGCGGGCACCGTGGTCGGCTCGCTCTCGGAGATGCCCGGCATCACCGCGACCGAGGGCAAGGCCCTCGCGACGCCCGCCGTCCGCCGCCTCGCCCGCGATCTGGGCGTGGACATCGACACCGTGCCCGGCTCGGGAATCGGCGGCCGCGTGATGGAGAAGGATGTCCGCGCGTTCGCCGAGCAGGGCTCCTCGACCTCGCGCAACGGCTCGCATGCGCCTGCGGCTCCCTCGCGTTCTGCGCCCGCCCCGGCCCCCGCCCCGCGCGACGACCACCATGTCGTCGAGCGTCACGCGCCCGTCCAGCGACGCGAATCGCACTCGACGCCCTCGCTGGCCGTCCCCGTTCCCCAGCGTCCCGCGGCCTCGGCCCCGTCGTCGCCCGGCGAACTCACCCGCATCCCGTTCCGCGGCGTGCGCAAGACCATCGCCGCCCGGCTCCGCGAGAGCGTGAACACCGCCGTCCACTTCAATGTGATGGACGAGGCCGATGTCTCCACCCTCGACGCCGTGCGCAAGCGCACCGCGGCAAGCAGCGGCGAGAAACTCTCGTTCCTGCCCTTCGTGGTCTCCGCCGTGTGCAAGGCGCTCCAGTCGTACCCCTCGCTCAACGCGACGGTGGACGACTACGCGGGCGAGATCCTGCGCCACCGCGGGGCCCACATCGGCATCGCCGCCGACACCGACCACGGGCTCACCGTGCCCGTGATGTTCGACACCGACCGCATGGGCGTGCTCCAGATCGCCCGCGAGATCGAGAACCTGGCGCGCATGACGCGCGACCGCACGATCCCGCGCGATCAGCTGATGGGCAGCACCTTCACGATCAGCAATGTCGGCTCGTACGCGGGCCGCTTCGCCACCCCGATCATCAACTACCCCGAGGTCGCGATCCTTGGGGTTGGCCGCGTCCGCGAGGGCGTGGTGGTGAAGGACGGGATGCTGAAGATCGCGAAGATCATGCCCCTCTCGCTGGCGGCCGATCACCGCGTGGTGGACGGCGCCGAGGCGGCGCGCTTCCTCCAGCATGTGATCGACCTGCTCCAGGCGCCGGAAGGGCTGCTGGTCCCGGCGCGTTCCTGAACTGATCAGAGCCCCGTGCGCGAGCACGGGGTAGCTGTGCGCAACATCCCGGTTCGGTTGGTGCAGAATCACTGGAATGTCATGCGCCCACAGCGCAAAGGCGCGGCGTGAGTCTTCAATACCCCGTCCTTGCGCACGGGGCTCGGACCGGAGGGGTTTAGACCCTCCTCACACCATTTGCGCCATCTCGGCGCAGAACGACGGGTTCGCGGCGGTCATCACCAGCGCGCCGGATGTTCTGAACTCCAGCACCATCCCCACGCCTGCGGCCACGAAGGTCAGGTCGTGCTCGCCGCTCGCGTCGTCGGGCGTCGAGCGGATCAGCGCGCCGAGCATCAGCGGGATGATGTGGAAGTCGCGCGGCGTGATGAGCAGCGGGTCGCGCGTGTTCAGGTGGAGCGACGCCTCGGCGTCGATGTCCTGCCACGAGGTGTCCGCCGCCAGTTCGATCGCGAGCAGGTCGCAGACCGCGCGCCAGTATCCGACGGGAATGACCAGCGCCTCGTTCACCTTGTGTTTGTGGAGCAGGTCCTCCACGAGCTGGGGGAGCGCTTCAGCGGGGTCGCCGATCACGGTCGCGGTCTCGACTTCGCCGGCGTGTTTCAGCGCGGCCTCGGAGCCGATGGCCGCGCGGTGGGAGGCCTTGACGCTCTTGCCGTTGGATTCGAGCGAGAACCGCGTGATGGCCTCGCTGTCGCCCTCGGGGATTTCGACAAGGCCGGCTGGTCGGAGCTCGGCCAAGGTCGCCTTGTAGTTCAGAAACTCCACTGGTGCACCTTTGAGGAACGGGAATGGGCGGTCCGGGTTCGGCCGCCCTCCGACTCTACCGCGCCCTGCGTGCGCCGCAACGGGCGTTGTCGATGAATCGGCGGGGAACGCCGCGCGGCGCGCTACACTCGCGTCGTGGGAATGACCACCATCGACATCCGCAGCGCAGGCCCCACGGAACGCGGCGACGCGGCCCGAAAGGCCGCCGATGCGCTCCAGCGGGGCGGTCTGGTCGTGATGCCCACCGAAACCGTCTACGGCGTCGCCGCGCTGGCCGGATCGGCCTCCGCCGTCGCTTCGCTGAGGCAAGTCGCTGGCCTTGCTGAGGATGTGTCGCTCGCCTGGCATGCGGCCAACGCCGAGCGCCCGCTCGAGGTGCTCCCGCTTCGCTCTTCTCTCCACCGCCGGGCCGTTTCGCGGCTCGCGCACGGGCCAGTGACCTTCCTGATCGATCTCTCGCCCGAGCAACTCGCTGCGGTTCACGCCGCGCTGGGCGTCGCGCCGGGCGTGATCGACGACGGCAAAACGCTCCTCCTGCGCATCCCGGGCCACGATTTCGCACGCGAGACCCTCGGCCTCCTCCGCGAGCCCGCCGTCATGTCCGGCGCGGCGCCCAAAGGCCACCCGGCACCGACCGACGCGAAGATCGCGTTCCCGGCCGAGTCGCTCGAACGATTCGACCTGCTCATCGACGACGGTCCGACCACCATGCGCAAGGCGTCCACGCTCGTCCGCTTGGCGCGAGACGGCACGCTCCATGTCGTGCGCGAGGGCGCCGTTGACGAGCGCCGCCTGCGCAAGCGGCTCACACGCACCATCCTGTTCGTCTGCTCGGGCAACACCTGCCGCAGCCCGATGGCCGCGGCGATCGCGAACCACCTCGTGCGACTCGACGCGGGGGCCGACGAGACCGAGGCGCCGATCCACGCGGAGTCCGCCGGCACGGGCGCGTCGCGCGGCATGCCGCAGACTTCCGAGGGCGTCCACGCCCTGCGCGAGATGGGCGTGGCCGTCGAGGGACACTCAAGCCAGCCGCTCACGCGCGAACTCATCGAGGACGCCGAGCGCGTCTTCGTGATGACCGACCAGCACCTGCGCGCTGCGGTTCACCTCGCGCCCGAATTCGCCGACCGCATCGAGACCCTCGACCCCGAAGGCGGGTCGATCCCCGATCCCATCGGCATGGACCAGTCCGTATACACCAGCACCGCGAAGCGGCTGCGCGAACTCATCGAACGACGGTTGTCCGAACTCGACCAGCCCGCCGCCAGCGCGGCGAGCGCAGGGGGTGACGCTTGAAGATCGCGATCGGCGGAGACCATCGGGGCATCGAGGCCATCCAGCACCTGAGCAAGCATCTCGCGTCGCGCGGCCACGAGGTTGAACTGCTCGGCCCCGCCACGCGCGAGAGCAGCGACTACACCGACGCCGCTTGGGCCGTCGGCCACGCCGTCGCCGACCACACGGCCGAGTTCGGCGTGCTGATCTGCGGCACGGGCATCGGCACATGCATCAGCGCGAACAAGATCCCGGGCGTCCGGGCCGCGCTCGTGCACGACGAGATCACCGCGCAGATGTCACGCTCGCACAACGACGCGAACATCATCTGCATGTCTGGCGACCTGCTGGGCATCCGGCTCATCGAGAAGATCGTCGAGATCTGCCTCGCGACGCCCTTCTCGGGCGGGCGCCACGCCAAACGGCTCAAGAAACTCACCGAGATCGAGAACGGTCGCGACCCGACCAAAGCGGAGGCCTGATGCCCGTCACCGTCTGGCTCAACGGGGACTTTGTCGATCCCGACGCAGCGCAGGTCTCCGCGTTCGACGCGGGGATCCAGCACGGCGTGGGGCTCTTCGAGACGATGCACGCCAAGGACGCGAAGGTCCTCCACATGTGGAGGCACCTCGCGCGGATGCAGGCGTCGTCGCGCGAACTCGGACTGTCGAGCGAACTGCGCATCAATCCGCTGGCGGAGGTCATCCGTCGCGCGGTGGAGAAGGCCGATTTCCCCGACGCGCGCGTGCGGCTGACCATCACGGGCGGCGCGATGAACATGCTCGCCGGCGCTGCAGGGAATGAGTCCCAGCCCCAGGCCACCATCCTCGTGCAGGTCCAGCCCTCGACGAAGTACCCCGACGCGATGTTCGAGCGCGGCGTGATCGTCGGCATCGCCGAGCCCCGGCTCAACCCGCTCGACCCGATGCTCGGGCACAAGACCATCAACTACTGGATGCGCCTGCGCGAACTCCAGATCGCCGCCCAGCGCGGCGCCGGCGAATCGATCTTCCTCACCCTCTCGAACCACCTCGCGGGCGGCGCGGTCAGCAACATCTTCATCGTGAAGGACGGCGTGCTCTCCACGCCCATCGCGCGCGGCGAGGAGCCCGTCGGTGAGCGCGGCGTGCTCCGCTCGCCCGTCCTCCCGGGCGTCACGCGCAGCGCGATCTTCGGCTATGCGAGCACGATGGACATCGACACGCGCATCGCGATGCTCACCATCAACGATCTGCTCGACGCCGACGAGGTGTTCCTCACCAACTCGTCGTGGGGCGTGCTCCCGGTGACGCAGGTCGAGGCCAAACCCATCGCCGACGCCGCGCCCGGCGCGATGACCAAACGGCTCCGCGCCGCGTGGCTCGAAGCGCTTGATGCGGGCGACGAGAACTGAGCGAACCACCGCGCGGGTGCGCAGCAGAACACGCGATGCGGATCAGTCTTCGTCGGCCTCGTCGGGAGCGGGGGCCGGGGCCGGGGCCGGGGGCGGATTCGCCAGCCGCTCGAGGTACTCCGTCGCGGTGATGGGCGAGAACCCGAGCCGGATGGCTTCCGTCCTCGCCGGACCGTCGTCGCGGAGCGTGAGCGCCTCAGCCGCGGGGAGCAGGACAAAGAGGTCTTCGTAGTGGAAGGCCTGGGAGGGCTGCCCTCCCGGATCGAAGACGCCGAAGATCATGACGCCGCCCGAGTCGGTGATGAGCGTCATGGGGACGGCGCTCTGGGATGATCCGCCGCCGACCTGCTGGTTGCCGCCCTGGGCGCGGCTGAAGCCCTCGCCGATGGCCTTCACGGTCTCCTCGAACGAGGAGGGCATGCCCTGGAACGCGCCGAACTCGGCGTCCATCGCCTTGCCGAACGCGATGATCTCCTCGTCGGTGACCTGCCCCGCGCCGCCGACGGTCATCTCGGTGCGCACGGCGGTGACATCGCCCGCGTAGGAACCCTCGATGAGCCGGCTCATCGGCTGGGTGATATTCACCTGCCAGAAGTTGTACGCGCTGCCCGCCCCGATCCCGAGCGCGACCCAGCCGACCGTGACGATGACGCCCAGCGCCATGCCCACGACCGCCGCGGGCATGCCCGTCAGGCGCCCGTTGGACCGCGAGATCGACATCATCCCCAGCAGCCCCAAGAGCACGCCCAGCACGCCCAGACCGGGGATGCAGCAGATGATCGAGGACACCAGCGACAGCACGGCCGCGATCGACAGCCGCTGAGGGCCGTCGTAGTCGGGCCCGTATTCGTCTCGGTTCGAGGGGTACTGCGCGTAGGGGTTTTCGCTCATGAGGCCTCCAGCGTACATGTTCGGAAGCCGTGTGGCGAGTTTGCACGAAATGGGCAACAGACGGCAAGGAACGGGGAATGCGGGCGAACACCGCGGCGCGAACCGCTTCCCAATGTCTGCTGCCTATTTCCCATCGCCCCGCTGCTCATCGAGCAGCAACCCCATTTCCAGGTCGTCACGCTCGGTCCCGTCCTCGTCGCGGACCAGCCGCCTCCGATATCCCACACGCTCGAATCCCAGCGACTCGTAGAGCCCGATCGCCCGGTGGTTGTCCGCGAACACATTGAGTTGAATCCGGTTCACGCCCACCGACCGCGCCCACTCGAGCAGCCCGACCATGATCGCGCGGCCCACGCCCAGCCGCTGCGCCTCGGGATGGACCTCGAGCGAGGTCTGGGCCACATGACGCACTTTGGCCGGGCCGAAGCGGCGGAGTTGCCCGACGCCGAGAACGGTGGGGCCGCCGGGTCGCACGGCGTCCCGTTCGACGACGAGCATGCACCCCTCCTCGTAGGCGCGCCGCCCTTCGACCCATGCTTTGATGTTCTTGCGCATCTGCTCGGCGGTCTCGGGCATGTCGCTGAGCGCGCGGACGACGCCGCGGCCGTCGATGACGCAGGCGCGTTCGAGGTCGAGCACGCCCTGCGCGTCGTCCAGCGTCACCCGGCGCAGGGTGGCCGCCGAGCCATCCCTGAGCGTGATTGTCCGAGATGTGAAGTCGCCTGCGTTCATATGCGGGTTCACGATGGTGCGATCAGGTGCGCACGCTGACCGCCGCCGCGAGTGCGAGGGGCAGGAGCACCAGCGCCGCCGCAAACACGCCGATCTGCGGCGGCACGCCCCCGAGCGCGAACGCCGGCGCGAACGCCGACGCCCCCAGCGCGATCCCCGCGATCGGCGCCGCCTTGAGCGTCTGCTCCATCATGGGGCGCGGCTCGCGCACCATGAAGAACGGCAGCACCAGCACCAGGGCGAGGAAGTTCCCCGCGAGCGTCGCGTACCGCCCCCAGCGCACGCGCTCGAACCGGCCGCGCGTCTGGGCGTCCATCGGGGAGCCGTCGAACATCGCGCCGATCTGACGCGACGAGAGATTGTTGCCGTAGCCCTCGAACCGTTTGGCGACGAGCACCTCGGGATTGAGACTGGTCTCGACGCGTTCAACGGCGTTGCTCGGGCCGGTCGCCGCGCTGCTCGAGACGGTCGCATCGACGCCCCGCCCGCCCTCAAGAATCCACGCGCCGTCGCGCCACTGGGCGCGGTCGGCGACGACGCGCGTCACCACGCGTCCGGCGTCGTCGCGCACCCAGATGTGCAGCCCTTCGAGGGTGTTGGTCTCGGCGTCGAAGACGCGTGCGTACCAGAGCCGGCCCGCGCCGTCCTTGATGAGGGGCGTCTCGAACGGGCGCAGGTTGCGCTCCAGCGCGTCCTTGGGGCTTCGCGTCAGCAGGTGCGCGACGCGGGGGATCAGGAGTTCCTGATTGGCCGCCTGCAACGCCGTGACGCCCAGCGCGACGACGAAGAACGGCGCCGCGAGCCGCTGGAGACTCACGCCGCTCGCCAGCGCCGCGACCAGCTCCCGCCGGCGCACCAGCTGCGCGCAGGTGAAGCCCATCGCGATCACCATCGTCAGCCCGCCGATATAGGTGAAAAGCTGGAGCAGGCGCGGACCCCACAGGTCCACGATCCACACCACGGTCGTGACGGCGTGCCGGAGCGTGCCCTTCTCGCCAGCGAGTTCGCTGCCCGCGCGCACGAAACGGTTCAGGTTGATGAGCACATCGATCACCACCGTGAGCGACATGAGCAACAGCAGCAGCGTGGCAAGGTTCACCAGGAACTGACGCGCGATGTACCGGTCGAGGGTGCGCATGGCGTCAGTGCCTCACCAGACGGAGGTATTCGATGAGCGTGAACACGCCGAGGATGCCAAGCCCGCCCCAGAGCAGGAACAACCCCACGGGGCCGTTCTCGGTGGTCAGGTTCTGCCCGGAGTTGATCGCGATGACCGTGAGCAGCGAGGGCACGAACGATCGCAGGTACACCAGCAGAGGCCGCGCTTCAGAAAGGCGCAGCGCGGCGACGGCGCCCGCGAGCGTCATGATCAGGCACGCGATCGACATCGCGACGCGCTCGTGCATGAGCGCCAGCGCCTCGTTGCGCGCCGCCGTCGAGTAGCGTCTGAGGTCCTTCGCCGCCGAAGCGATGTTCGCGGCCATGCGCGTCTCGGGCGATCCGCCCGCGCCGGGCTCGTCGGGAGCATCGGCGGGCGCGGGCCGCTCGACGGCGCGCGCGAGCAGCGACACCGACGACTCGGCGAACAGCCCCTCGACCTCGGCGCCCGGGAGCCGCAGGTCGCGGTGCTCGATCTCTCGGCGCGTGGTCTCGCCCGCGCTGGCGGCGGACTCCGTGCCCGGTTCGCGCGTGGCGACCTCTTCCATCTCGAGCGTGATCACCGGCTGGCCGGCGATGCCCGCGGGCGCCGCGATGCGCATCCACACGCGCTTGGCGCGCTGGATGCGCGCCCGCCCGCCCTCGAGCCGCCAGAGCAGTTCGACGGCGCTCTCGCCCTCGGGTGGGAGCAGCCGGTACCCGCTGCGCTGCGCGTCCCATCGCATGCCGCTCGCGGTGAGCCGCGCCCACTGGTCGTCGGCGTCAACGAGCGCCAGCACGCCGTCGCCCTCGATGCCCAGCCGCGCGGCGCGGACGGTCTCGTCGAGCGCGATAGTCTGGGCCAGCGCGCGGCGTCTCCGATCCACGCTCGCGATTGGGTCCGGATTGCGGCGCAGTTCGCGGAGCCCCCGCCAATCGCGGAATTTCGGGTCGTCGCTGAACGCGCCGGGCACGGCGAAGCGGTACACATCGCCGCTGGTCCGCGACGCGCCCTGCCCCTCGCGCATGATCGACTGGTTGATGAGTTGAAGGACGATGACCGTCGAGCCCTCCGGCGCGGTCTCCCCGGTCGTGTCAGCGCGCGCGATCTCCGGGGCGTCGGCGTCGAAGAGCCACACGATGGCGCGCTGCGCGGTCGCCTCCCAGCCGATGGTCCCTTCGGGCGTGGGGCCGATCGCGAGCACGCCTTCGAGCAGCAGGCGCTCGCGGGCGCCGCTGACATCCTCCCGCTTCAGTCGCGTGGCGCTGTCCGCGTGGATCAGCGCGTCCTCGATGCGCAGCGAGTCGCCGCGCTCGACCGCGTTCACCAGCAACTGGGCGACATCGCGCGTGACGAGTTCCTCCATCTGCCTGAGGAATCTCGGGATGACCGTGTGCTGGAGCAGCAGCATGACCACGAGCAGGGCCATGCCCACGACGAACGCGGGGAGCAGCACCGCGCGGTGGGAGACGCCCCCCGCGTACGCGGCGTTGGCCTCGTTGTCGGCGCCGAAACGGTGGTACGCCAGCGTGGCCGCGAATCCCGCGGCGAACGGGAGGGCGTACATGAGCATCGGCGGGGCGGCCAGCGCCATGAAGGCCATCGCCTGCCCAGGGGTCAGCGTCCCGTCGGAAAGCGGCTTCACCGCCGCCGAGAACGCGATGATCGAGACCAGCACCGACGCGCTCACGAGGACCAGGCGGCCCAGCTCGGAGCCGAGCATCCTCAGGATCGTCTTGGGGAAACGGCGCAGCATGCGTCCCGGATCGTCCGCGACCGGGCCGCTCGAAGCAAGCCGGGCGCCGAAGGTTCTCGGTCGCCCGGGCGCCTTCGGCGCAGCTCCGAGAACGCGGAATCCGCTGTCTGCGCGTGACGGTCGCGCGGGTTCGGGCAAGCCGTGCCGCCTTTTTGTGGCATCCCCCCGATTCCCGGCCGGGGCCGCGCGAATCCGGCGCTCCCGAACGCCGAGGATGGACCTGCCGGACCCCGTCCGCTTCCCGTCAGGTTCTCGGAGCGCACAGATGACGCCCAATCGCCCCGCCATCCAACGACCCCGCCGACGCGGCCTCACGCTCATCGAGTCGTTGATCGCCAGCGCGATCCTGCTCATGTCGGTGCTGGCGCTCACGACCGCGATCGCGGCGGGCCAGGCGTCGGCCATCGAGGGGCAGAAGTTGCTCCTGGGTTCGATGGCCGTCGACGACCTGCTCAGCGAGATGTGGGCCGTGCCCTACGACGATCTCCCCAAATACGACGAAGCGACCGACCCGGTGGGCTCGATCATCTCGCTTGACGGTCAGGCGTACCCGGATTCGTTCTGGATGCTCGGCCGCCGCCTCGATGTCGAGGACCTCGATGTGAAGTCCGCCGAGACCGGCGTGATCGTTCGCGGCCGGCTCCTGCGCGTGACCGTGTTCGATGCCGATCGCGACCTCGTCTCGGCCGAACTCTTCGTCGCCGAACCCGCGGAGGTGGACTAATGGTCGCCAACCGGCCCACACGAGCCCGCGCCCCGCTCGGGGTGACGCTCATCGAACTGCTGCTGGCGATCGCCATCACCGCGATGATCGCGCTGGGTGTCGCGTCGATGATGACGGCCGTGAGCACGGTCGCCGAGACGGACCGCGAGGCCCGATCGGCGCTCCTCCGCTCGCTCGCCGTGCGCGAAGCCATGCGCGCCTATGTGGAAGAATCGCTCTGCGTGCTCCAGATATCGGCCGACAACCACACCGTCGCGATCTGGCTGGAAGACGACTCCAGCCCCGGACTGGTAAACCTCACCGAGCTTCGCCTGCTGCGCTTCGAGCCCGCGACCAACACGATCGTCTCCGAACGAATCACCTTCCCCGACGCGTGGCACCCCGTGGCCAAGCAGCAGGCCGACGCCATCGTCAGCAAGGCCATGGACCCCATCGCCACGATGAAGGCCTACGCCGATCTGTCGATGACCACCACGACCACGCTGGCGTCGGGCATCGCCGACGCGGAATGGTCGCTCAGCGACGCGACGGCGTACGACGCAACCCGGGCCCGACTCTGGTTTGAACTGCTGGCCCCGGCCGCCGCCGCGGCCGACCCCGCGGATGTCCCCGCCACGCCCATGCTGGTGGCGTTCGGACTCCCCGAACACAGGAGCCCCGACCGATGAAACGCTCCGCAACGACCCCTCGAACCACTCTCGCTCGCCGCTCCCGTCGCGCTTCCCGCCGTCGGGGCGTGGCGATGCTGCTCGTCCTCATCGCGCTCGGCACGGCCACCGTGCTCAGCGGTTCGTACCTCATGAGCCGTCGCGCGGCGCCGGTGATCGGCGCGAACGCGGAAACCTCCTCGAACGCCAAGTGGGCCGCACGCTCGGGCGCGAACCTCGCCGTCGCGATGCTCGAGACTTCCTACGAGGTTGGCGACACGATCGACGACAGCCAGCTCCTCTCGGGGCTCGCCATCGGCGTCGGCAGCGCCGACGCGATGGTCACCAACCTCACGGGCAACGCCCTGGGGAGCGACGAATCGCGCGTGCTCATCTCGGCGATCGGCTCGGCCGACGCCATCGGCGCCATCAGCCAGCGCGTGCTCCTGCGCCGCTCCACCAACAAGGTCACCGAGGCGCTCGATCCCTATATGAGCGAGTTCGCCCTGTACGCGACGGAGCGGCTCCGCATGCAGACCGGGTCGTATGTCGCGATGTGGCCCGACTCCACCCGCGGCCCCTCGCTCTTCACCGCCAACATCGGCGTGGCGTTCGGAGACTCCGGGAACCTCGGCATCAGCAACGCCGGCAACCTCAGCGCCGCTCGACTCGTCGTTGATGACGACGCCACCGCTTCGCTCGTCGCGATCAGCCAGTCCGACGCCTTCGGCGGCGGCCTCGACGCCGGCGTGCAGTTCCCCACCGCCAGCGAGCGCGTTCCCGACGATCTCGCCGCGATCGGGACATCCGGCCCGGGCGTGTTCACATGGAACTCCGGGACCGAATACACCGCGTCGCGACCCGACTACGGCGACCTCAACATCACCCTCACCTGCACCTTCACATTCGATGAAGCGGTGTCGCCCGTGTACTCCGTTGACGATCTCAAGATCGACCTCATCTCGAGGGTCAAGATCAAGGGTCATGTGCGCATCCTGGTGCGCGACGACATCGAAATCTCGAACCGCGCACGGATCGAACTCGCCGACGAGGACTCGAGCGTCGTGTTCTATGTGCTCGGCGATGTGAGCGTTGACAACGCCGTCATCGGGCTACCGGCTTCGATCGCGACGAACACCGCCCGGTCGTACACCCACCTCTCCGGCTCGTTCAACACCGCCGGCATCCGGATCCGACAGATCGACGCCGCTGGCGGCGGCGAAGGCAGCCAGACATTCACCATGCATTCGCGTTCGATCGTGGTCGCCGATATTCACGCACCGTCGGCCGATGTTGACCTCGGCAACAGTTCCGTCATCATCGGCCGTCTCACAGGCGGAGATGTCCGCATGCAGAACACCTCGATCGTGTTCTACGACCATTCGCTCAACCCCGGCGCGGGCATCACCAACCCCTTCGGCCCGCTCTATTCGTCGTCGCGATCCGACACCCTGCGCAGCGCGCTGGCGTCGTTCGACAACACGCGCGGCCTGACCGCGCTCACCCAGCACATCCGAGATGAGTTCACCGCCGGCGGCGTTGATCCCGATCCCGAAGAGGACGGCCCGGTCTCGGCGTCGCTTCCGGATCCGCGCGACGGCGGCAAGGTCGTGCCCGTTCCCATGCGCCGGGGCGCAGCGCGCGCCATCGAATCTGGCGGCGCCGCCGGAAGCTTCGACTCCGTCATCTTCGCCGACGCGGGCTCGACGCTCAGCCAGACGCTGGAAGGCGTGCTCGGCGTGCTCCGCGTCGTCTCGGTGGACGAAGACTCTGAAGCCGCGAAGGACGCCGACGACGGCCTGGTGCGCAGCGTGCTGGTCGGCCTGCTGGGAGGCAATTGACCCATGCGCCGCGCGTTCACGATGATTGACCTTCTCGTCACGATGGCCGTTCTGTCCGTCGTGATCCTCGCCGCGATCCCGGCGTTCAACGCCGACAACGGGACGCGCGTCATCGCCGCGGCCAACCTGATCATCGCGGATCTCAGCAACGCGCGGGCGCTGAGCATCCAGAACCCAAGCGACCCGGTCAGCGTCGTCGTCGGCGCGGGCGGCGTCTCCTACTTCCTCGCGAAAGACAGCGATCCCGATGCGCCCATGCCGCTCCCCATCGGGGTGGGCGGGAAGTACGCGGTGGTCTTCGGGGAGGGCGACCACACAAATCTGTGGGGCGTCTTCGTCGCGCCCGAGGGTGTCGAGCCCTCGGCGGTCGTCGCCGAGTCCCTTCCCAGAATGACCTTCGACGCCTTCGGGCGCCTCTCGCCGCAGGCCGACGCGCGGATCGAGGTCACTTCGGAGAAGTCTTCGCTGACGATCGTGGTTCGCGGCGATACGGGCGACGCGTTCATCGAGTGACCGCCGCTCCCGGCTGGTACACTGCGCGCGATGGCGCAGCGCCGGCATCATTACGAGCAGGCCTTCGAACATTACCTGCGCGCCCGCCGCGTGCCGTATGTCGCCGTTGACGAAGCGCGCAAGACGCTCCTTCCTGAGAAGGTGGGCCCGACCGGCGCGCTGAAGTCGTTCGACTTCGTGGTCTACGGCGCGCGGGAGAACCTGCTCATCGATATCAAGGGCCGCAAGGTGGCCAAGGCCGCCGGCCGGACGGCCGGGTGGTCGCGGCTCCAGAACTGGGTCACGCGCGAGGACATCGAGGCGCTGGGCGCCTGGCGCGGGCTGTTCGGCGCCGGGTTCGAGGCGACCTTCGTCTTCATCTACTGGTGCGTCGAGCAGCCGCCCGACGGTCTCTTTCAGGAGGTCTTCGAGCACAAGGCCCGGTGGTACGCCGTCCGCGCGGTCGCCCTCCCCGACTATGAAGCGAACATGCGTGTCCGATCCGAGCGCTGGGGCACGGTCGCGCTGCCCTCGGCCGCGTTCGAACGGGTGAGCCGGCCCTTCTGCCCCGCTGGAACCGATCGCCGCCCGTCGCCGAATCACGCTTTACAGCCGCTTCACCCCGCCGTACCGTGATCGTGACCATGACGACCAGCGAACCAGCATCCGTTCGATTCAACCGCGTCGCCGCCCGGCTCTTCGCGGCGATGTTCTGCCTCGGGCTCTTCGCCGCCGCCGAGGCCTTCGCCCAGCGCGGCGTCGGCCCGCCCCGGCCCGAGAAGCCCGACGAGCCGCCCGTGTATCTCTACTACGGCGTGCTCGTCGTCCTCGCGCTGCTCACGATCGGCGTCAGCCTCATCCCGAGCAAGCGCGGCCACCTCGACTGATCCAGCACACACACTTACGGAGAGGCAGCATGTCCACCAAGCGTCCCTCGCCCGTGCGTTCGCTCATCCTGCTCAACGCGGGATTGCTCGTCGCGCTCGCCGGCGTTTCGTTTGTTCCCATGGCCCAGGCCCAGCAGGCGCGCGTCAAGGGCCAGTACTCGATGATCACCGCCGACATCCAGGGCTCGACCTCCGACGGCGTGTTCATCGTTGACGCCAGCAACATGCAGATGGTCGCCACCCTCTGGGACGACTCGCGCAAGACCCTCGACTTCGTCGGCTTCCGCGACCTGCGCGCCGACACGGCCAACACCCAGTCACGCCCGCGCTAAGCCATTTCCGGAGCACCCCGATGAAGACCACACGCGAACGAATCAATCCGAGCGCCGGCGCCCTCTGGGCCTCGGCGTTCGTCCTTGCGGGCCTCGTCGTCATGCAGGCCGGGCGCCTCGGCGCCGGGTCGCAGGCCCAGGCCGATGTCGTCAACTTCGCCGGCGTGAC
This sequence comes from uncultured Phycisphaeraceae bacterium, assembly GCA_965369025.1. Lineage (GTDB taxonomy): Bacteria > Planctomycetota > Phycisphaerae > Phycisphaerales > UBA1924 > JAHBXC01. Next base: position 981,742 of record CBDUPB010000001.1, read on the forward strand.
CGCGCTCTCCGCCACCACCGGTGACGGATCGAGCGTCGTCCTCGTCATGGACGACCGCACCGACACAGTCCTCGTCTACGGCCTCGAGAACCGCAACCGCGTCGAGCTGTACCAGAACCTCAAGGTCAGCGAACTCTTCGCTGGCTCCCAGCAGCGCCAGGGCGGCCGCGGCCGCTGATCGCTCGCTGCTGGCAGGATCCTGCCCGCGTGAAACCCCTCCCGGCCCGTCGGGCGCCGTGAGGAACCACAACAACCCCGCCCGACGACAACCGATTCTTCTTCCCTACCGCTGCGCGGCTTCTCCGCGCCCGATTTCTCACGCGAGCACCCGACATGTCCATCTTCCCGTTGCCTCAGTTCGAGGCCGATCTCGCCGAGGCCGACCGCGAGGCCTACGAGCAACTCAAGCCACCGACCGCCATCGTCGTGCGCTACGGCGCCATGAAAATGGTCGGGGAGTTCCCCTACGAAGGCGACGCCAAACCGGGCTGCGGCAGCAAACTCGTCGTCCGCACCCATCGCGGCGTCGAACTCGGGGAGATGCTCACCAGCACCTGCCCCAACGCGGGATGCTCCAAGAGCGTGACCCGCAAGGAGATGCTCGAGTACATCGACAACTCCGGGGGCCGCGACTACCCGTTCTCGACCGACGGCGAGGTGCTGCGGATCGCCACCATCGAGGACATGAACCGGCAGGGCGAACTCGAGAAGACCAAGACCGACCTCGTGAAGGCCGCGCGGCGGCTGGTCGCCGAGCACAACCTCGAGATGAAGATCGTCGACGCCGAGCCCATCCTGGGCGGCGAAGTGCTCACCTTCTTCTTCACCTCCGAGCAGCGCGTGGACTTCCGCGAACTGGTCCGCGTGATGGCCCGTGAATTCCACGCGCGCATCGAACTCAGGCAGGTCGGGGCGCGCGACGAGGCCCGGCTCGTCGCCGATTACGAGCGGTGCGGCCAGCACTGCTGCTGCAAGCAGTTCCTCAAGGTCCTCAAGCCCGTCAGCATGCGATCCGCCAAGGTGCAGAAGGCCACGCTCGATCCGCTCAAGATCAGCGGGCGATGCGGCCGGCTCATGTGCTGCCTTCGTTATGAGGACGAGACCTACGACTCGCTTCGCAAGAACCTCCCGCGGCGCGGCGCGCGCGTCGGCACGCCCGAGGGCGCCGGCGTGGTCATCGACACCCAGATCCTGACGCAGCTCGTGCTCGTCGATCTCGATCCGCCCACGGGCGGCGCGCCGGGAACGGAGTTCGAGCGCAAGCAGGTGGCGATCCCCGTCGAGGAACTCATGGACCCCGACGCCGCACCCCAGCGCGCCGCGATGCCCAAGCCCGATCCGTTCCGCGGCAAGCGCCCGGAGAAGGTCGCCCGGCGCGAACGCGGCGAGCGGAGCAAAGACCAGCAGCAGGACGCGTATCGCGAGAAATCCCAGCGCGAGGCGCAGCCCAACGCCAAGGGCGACGACCTCGACGACATCATGGCCGGGCTCGACACCGACGCTTCGCCAACGGAAGCACCCGGCGAGGGAGCGCCGAAGAAGAAGCGCCGCCGTCGCAAAGGAAAGGGCAAGGGCGCGCAGGGCGGTGGCGCTTCGCCATCGTCGAAGCCCGCGGACGGGAACAAGCCCGGTGAGAACCGCCCGCCCCGGCAGGGACCGAGCGGCCAGCAGGGCGGCGGCGACGGAAGCGGCGGCGGGCGTTCGTCACGCGGTCGTCGCGGACGGGGCCGAGGCCGCGGCGGTCGCGGCGGACGCGGGAGTTCGAGCTGACCGCTCGCGCGATGCGTTCGCGCCGCTTGCCGTAGGATGCGTCACGAATGGACGATGAACGCCGCGATTCGCGCCGCCATTCCGAAGTCGGCTCGATCCGCGGCACGATCACCGCGATGCTCATCGCGTTCTCGTGCGTGCTGATGTTCCGCGCGGCGGTGGTCGAGGCGTTCATCATCCCCACAGGGTCGATGGCCCCGACGCTGCTCGGGAGGCATGTCCGCCTCCACTCGCCCCTGACGGGCGAGTCCTGGGCGGTCGGCTCGTCGCGCGAACGCGGTTTCGAGAATGTCCGAGTCACCGACCCGATCACGCAACTCCGCGTCGGCGCCGACGACGCGCCCGTCGGCGCTGGGGACCGCATCTTCGTCTACAAGCCCGCGACCTTCTTCCGTGTGCCGCCGCGCTGGTCGGTCGTCGTGTTCAAGAACCCCGAGAATCCGGGCGAGAACTACATCAAGCGGCTGATCGGCCTCCCGAGCGAGCAGGTGTGGCTCGTGGACGGCGATGTGTTTGTGCGCACGGGCGACGGCGAGTGGGGCATCGCGCGCAAGCCACCGCGCGTGCAGAACGCCCTGTGGTGGACGCTCTATTCGAGCGAGTTCGCGCCCGACCCCGAGATCCTCGGCGAGACGCGGTGGCGCTCCCCGTGGGTATTGACCTCCGATGACGGCGAGCGCGTTCTCGACGCCAACGGCCGCGAGTTCGTGATCGACACCGACGGACGCTGGACGCTCGAATGGGACGACGCGGTCCATCCGATCACCGACGAGGTTGCGTACAACGATTCACCCATGCTGGGCGGGGGGCGGGTCTTCCCGACGGGCGATGTGCGGGCCCGGCTCGCGGTGATGCCCGAGTCGGTCGGCTTCACCGCGGCGATCTCGATCAGCGCCAAGTCCCACGACTTCCGCTTCGAGATCGACGAGGGGAACGCGCGGCTGAGCGTGCGTCGCTTCGATGCGGATGACGCCGGATGGACCGTGATCGACGAGCATGACTTTGACGGCGTGGCCCCCGCCCCCGGGGCGTGGACCTCGCTATCGTTCGCGCTCGTCGATCAGCGCCTCGAAGCGCGCGTGAACGAACGGGTCATCGCGGCCCACGACCTTGACTGGTCGCCCGTCGAGCGACTCACGCTCGCGACCGGCATCGAGGACGCGGCGATCGAGCGCATCCTGTCCGATGATCGGGACAACTCACTCGCCGACCCGGGGCTGTACCGCCGCTCGGAAGCCCGCGTGCGCATGGAGTTCTCGGGCTCTCGCGCGACGCTCTCGCATGTCGGGCTTGATCGCGATGTGTCGTACAGCCCGACGGACCGTCTGGGCGGCGAATACGCTGGCGAAATGGGGCTCGCGAGTCACCCGCTCCGCGCCGCGATCCTGAAGCCCGATCAACTCTTCGCGCTCGGGGACAACTCGGCGTCGAGCCGCGACGGGCGGTTGTGGGACCGGGTGGACCCGCGCGTCGCCGCGAGTTTCGGGCGCGACTACGGCGTTGTTCCGCTCGACCTGCTCGTCGGCCGCGCGTTCGTGGTGTACTTCCCAGCGCCGCACGAGGTGCGGCTGATGGGCAAGCGGCGGCCGCTCGTTCCCGATGTGGGCCGCGTGCGGCTGATCCGCTAGCGGGAACGGTCACGAGCCGATCGAGAGCGTCCCTCGGATCTGTCTGATGCGTTCGAGGCGCTGCTTGTGGATCTCGCGATCGGGCTCCAGCACGGTGAGCGCCTCGATGTGCCTCTCGGCGGTTTCGTAGTCGGAGCGGAGAAGCGCGACGCGGGCCGCGAGTTCGCGCAACTCGGCGTCGAACGGCGCGATGGTGGTGGCGCGTTCGGCCTTCTCGGAGGCGAGCCCATACTCCGAGAGTTCCTCGTAGCGCTGCGCGAGGGCGGCGGCGAACGCGGCGGTGCGTTGCTCGCGCGCGTCGAGGTACTCGAGGTGGGGTATCGCGCGCGACGGGTTGGCGCTGGACAGGTAGTGCCGCGCGAGCACGCGGTGGGGCATCGGATCGACGGTGCGCGCTGCCGCGTAGCGTTCGAGGATCGGCGCGAGTTCGTCCGTGGCGACGCCGTCGTTCTCGTCGAGCGCGAGTTCGAGGAACGCCTGGAGCGCGTCGGGGTTGTCGGGATGCTCGTTCAGCCAGGCCCGCGCGTCGTCGAGCGAGGGCGGCGGGAGTTCGAGGCCGCTCGGCTCGCCCAGCGGGAGACCGACGATCCGGGCCGCGGCGCGCTGCGCCATATCGCGCAGCGCGAGGCGCATGACCTCGCGACCGAGTTCATCCTTCGCGTACGCGTCGAGACGCAGGGCGAGGATCGAAGGCGACGGCGCGAGCCCCCACGATTGAACCTCCCCGCGCGCCCATTCCTGGAAGCCCGCGAGGAACGCGTCGGGTTCGATGTCGAGCACCTGACGGAACGCGTCGCTCTCGCGCACGCCCTCGGCGTAGAGGTCCATCAGATCGAGCGGCGCCTGTGCGCCCCATGTGTCGAGGATGTACTCGTACATCCAATGGCCCTGCGCATACGCCTGCGAGCGGTCGCTGGGCTTCTTGGGCCGCACGAACGCGATGTTGATCTCCTGCAGGTCGAAGAGTTCGCCCGACTTGAGCGCGTTGGCGAGCAGGAGGCATGTGTCGTAGTCGCGCGGCGAGAGTTCGTACTGGACCGCCGCGGCCTCGGTGAACCAGTGCGGTATGCGGTTGCGCGTGCGCGAGAGGGTGATCGTGTGCACATACTCGTGACGGACGACGCGCACCCAGTCGTACTCGCCGGTGTGCCTCGGGCCGATCTTCGGCGCCTCCATCGCGATGACCGGGCCCGTTGCCGCCGCGATCGTGTGGATGTCGGGCATGCCGGTGATGCGCACGGCGAACCACTGGTGATCGGGCATGAGTTCGACGGTCGTGCGCCGGTCGGGCTCGTGCTCGAACGCGCCGGCGACGACGGTGTGGATCTCTTCGAGAAGAGGGACCATCTCGCGGGCCATGATCTCGTCAACGCCCGGCTTGTAGCGCAGGACAAAGTTGTCGCTCTCAAGCGTCCCGTAGGTCATCAGCTCTTCGAGCAGCGTGAGACTGTTCTTCGCGCGGCGGTTAAGCGGATCGAGCCGCGCGACATCGCGGAGCGTGTCGAGGGCTTCGATCTCTTCGCCCGACTGGAGCAAAAGCAGGCCGAGTTCGATCAGCGGCGCGGGCGCGTTGGGTTGGCGCTCGATCGCGAGCCGCAGGTATTCCGCGGCGGGCTCGTACTGGCGCGCCTCGGCCAGGGCGGCGCCGACCGCGAACAGCGTGTCGGGTGATCCCGGGGAGAGTTCTTCGCTCAGCGCGAGCAGGTCTTCGAGTTCGCCCGGCTTGTACTCGGCGGCGGCGACGGCGGCGCGGAGCGCCACACCCTCGCGGTGCGCGGGGAACCGCTCGGCGAGCGGCTTCAGTTCGACGCGCGCCTCCTCGGGTTCGCTCTGCCTGAGCCACGCGCGGGCGCGGATGATCGCCGCGTCGGGGGAGGTGTACGCGGGATCCCCCGTGAGTTCGCGGCCGATCGAGTCGAGCGTGTCGGCGACCTGGCGCACGGCGTCGATGTTGAACCCGCCCACATGCAGATCGCCCAGCAAACGCCACGCGCCGGCGCTCTTGGGGTTCAGCGCGATGACCTCGGCGACGGCCTTGGCGGCCTCTTCGCGGTTGTCCTTCTCGTAGAGCAGTTCGGCCTCCGCGAGCGTGGCGGGCCAGTAGAGCCGATCGGCGGCGCGGGCCTGCGCGAGCAGGTCGAGCATCGCCTGGTACTCGCTGGTCGGCTGCCCGTCGAGTTCCGCGAGGATGCGCAGCGCCTGCACGGCGTCCACGATCTGCGAGGCGGAGAGTCGGGGGCCGTCCGAGAGGGCGTCCCTCGCCTTCGCCGCTTCCTTGCGCGCGTCGTCGAAGCGGCCGAGGGCTTCGTACGACTCGGTGCGCAGGCGCACTGCGCGCAGCGAGTCGTCGTCTGTCAGCAAGTCAATCGCGGTGTCGGGCTCGCCGCGGCGGAACGCCGCTTCGGCGCGGAGCACGGCGGGCGTGTCGTCCGAGTACAGGCGTTCGTCCCACGCGCCACCGAGCACGGCGGCGACGGCCGCGAGTGTCGGATCGGTGAGATCATCCGCGGCCCAGAGCCCGTGGAACGCGCGGAGTTGCGCGCGCTCGGAGTCGGTGGTGTACGGCGCGTCGATGACGCCGCGCACGGCGGGGGAGACCTCCACCTGCGCTTGATTCTGGGCGTGCGCGACAGCGCAGACGCCGACGAGCGTGAGGACCGCCGCGATGGACGGTCGCTTAGCGCGGCGCATCGATTTCCCCTTCGTCGAGGTCGGGGAGCGTTTCGATCTGGACCTGCCAGCCCGAGTTGGGCGGGGGTTCGTCAACGGTGAGGCGCTCCTTCGGGAGCGGCTGGTTCTTCTTCATGCCTTCGAGGTACACACGCGACTCGTCGCCCGCGCGGTTGAGCGTGATCGCCATGCGAGGCAGCAGCGTGTCCTTCTCGTACCACAGGCGGATGCCCGTGAACTCGTCGGCGTCGGGGTTGCGCGGCGTGAGCACGATCTGCCATGTCTCGTCCAGCCACGCGGGGAACTTCCAGGTCTCCGGGAGACCCGAGCGAGGCTCCATGAGTTCCGCGTTGTACCGGCGCTCGATCTCGCTGGCCTCCTGCCCGATCGGGATGGGCATGGGGCCCTCGCCGATCTTGAGAGGATCGAAGGGCTCGCCCGGGCGCGCGACCTCGCGCTTCACGAACTGGCGTTCCTTCTCGCGGATCTCCACGAGCCAGCGGCCGTCGAAGATCCAGGTCTGGGGGGTCTGTTCGAGGCGTTCGCCGCCGATCTGGAGCGATTTGAACAGGATCGCGAAGGTGCGTGTCGGTCGGCCGCCGTCATCGCTGGGGACATTGTGGAAGAGGAGCGTGCCCCGGCGGATGTGCCGATCGCCCTGGAGTTTGAACAGCCGGTCGTAGACGACCTCGGCCTGCAGGGTCTCGATGGAATCGCCAGACCGTTCCAGCGCGACGAGCAGATCGTGCGCGGTGCGGATCTCTTCCGGGGTGGCCGCAGCCTTGCTCGCTGGTTGAGCCGGCGTTGGTTCCTTGATTGTGGCGGGCTTCCCCAGCTGCGCGGAGGCGGCCCCCGAGAGGATCACGCTCGCCAAACCTACCCAAACACTCGCCTTGCGCTCAAGCACGATCAACTCCTTCTGTGGCCGCTCTGGCCGAAAGCATCATCGGTCGATTGGCGCCCGGGTGTTCGGGCGTTGGGCCGGGATCTTGGACGCCCGGCCGGTGGCGGGTGTTCGCCGCCGATCGAGTTCCCGTGGGGAACAATGCGGGGGGTTCGGGCATCGGGTACTTGTCCTTTGAACGAACCGATTCGGGCGTGGGCGGTTGAATCGCCCGGTTGGACGCCCTGACCGCCTTACGGAGAGGAAATCTTTATGGTCCGTGCCCGCTCGCTGTTCGCCGTTGTCGCCGCATCGACGCTCGCCCTCGCTCCCGCCGGTTTCGCGCAGCCCGCGCGGCCCGCCCCTGTCGAAGTGCCGGCCGAGCACGCCGCGATGGGCAAGGTCTACCGGGTGCACGCGTCGGCGAAGGACGCGCAGATGACCTTCACCTCGGACGCCCCCCTGGAGCACATCAAGGGCGTGAGCAACCGGGTCAGCGGCTATGCCGTCGCGCCGACGAGCGAGGGAGTCGAAGCAGGCCTGCTCGCGGGCAAGTTCGTGCTCCCCGTCGAGTCGATCGACACGGGCATCCCGATGCGCAACGAGCATCTCAAGGGCGAGCGCTGGCTCAACGCGGAAGCGCACCCGGAGATCACCTTCGAGATCACGGGCGTCGAGGGCGCGAAGCTCGCGAAAGAAGACTCGTGGTTCAAGACCTACGACGCGACCCTCAAGGGCAAGATGACCGTGCACGGCGTGACGCGCGAGATGAAGATCCCGGCGCGGCTCACCTTCATGCCCGAGAGCGACAAGACCCGCGCCCGAGCGCAGGGCGACCTGCTCGCGATCCGTGCGCAATACCCGATCCTGCTCAGCGATTTCGAGGTCGCCGTCGGCGACAGAGCCATCGAGTCGGGCACGGTCTCCAACGACATGACCATCGACACCTTCCTGCTCCTCACCACCTTCGATCCCGCGCAGCGCGGCGGGCGGGGCGGCCAGGGTCGCGGGAACCAGTAATCGATGAAACGAATCGCGAAATCGGTCGCCTGGGCGATCGTGCTGGTGTGCGGGCTCTCGATCTGCGCGCAGGCGGTTGTGCTGTGGCGCGCGACAAGGATCGAAGGGTTCACCTTCACGCGTTACCACGATGAGGAACGCGCGGCGCGCGAGGCGGGGAGCGACAGTGACAGCCTCGCCGATCTGTTCGCCGACACCGGCATCGAGGACAACACCGGCGCGGTCGAGCGCGTCCCCAACCGGTTCATGCTCGGGCTGTTGCCCGGCGGTTCTGACAAGCACGCGGTGAGTGTGCTGACGCTGGCCGGCCCCGGCGCACTGGTGTCGCTGATCGCTGTCGTCGGATTGCTCGGCTCGTTCAGGCGATCGTCGCCGTCGGGGGATCGAGCGGGAGACTCTTCGCGAAGTCCATGAACGAGGCGTAGTTGGCCCTGAGTTCGGTCATCGAGTCGCCTCCGAACTTCTCGAGCGCGGCCCGGGCGATCTCGAACGCGACGACATTCTCCATCACGACGCTGGCGGCGGAAACGGCGCAGACATCGCTGCGCTCGTAGTCGCTCTGCTGGGCTTCCTTGGTGTTGAGGTCAACGCTCGGAAGCCCTCGGAGCAGAGTGGAGATGGGTTTCATGGCGCCGCGCACGACGACGGGCTGGCCGTTGGTCATGCCGCCCTCGAGCCCGCCCGCGTTGTTGGTGTCGCGCGTGAAACCGAGCGTGGTGGAGTCGCGCTTCGAGGGGTCGAAGCGGATCGGGTCGTGGACCGAACTGCCCACGCGCGACGCGGTCTCCTTGCCGAGTCCGATCTCGACGGCCTTGAACGCCTGGATGCCCATGACGGCGAACGCGAGACGCGCGTCGAGTTTGTCGCGCCAATCCGCGCACGAGCCGAGTCCGGGCGGGCAGCCAATGACATGCGCCTCGACGAGGCCGCCCACGGTGTCCTTGGCGATCTTCGCCTGCCGGATCGCGGCGATCATCTGCGCGCCGGCCTGCTCGTCGAAGCAGTAGACCTCGCTCTCGTCGCGCTTGGCGAGGAGTTCGCGCCAGTTGTCGGGCGTCACTTCGATCGGCGTCTCTGCGTCATAGATGCGCCGGACGAAGCCGAAGACTTCGATCCCCAACTCGCGGAGCAGGCACTTGGCGATGGCGCCGGCGGCGACCCGCGCCGCGGTTTCGCGAGCGCTGGCGCGTTCGAGGGTTTCGCGGCAATCGGTGGTCAGCCACTTCACGCTCCCCGCGAGGTCGGCGTGCCCGGGCCGCGGACGGTGGACCGGCGGGGTGCGCTGGGCGTCGTCGAGGCGCGAGTCCTTGTTGATGACCTCCGCGACGAGCGGGGCGCCGATGGTGCGTCCGTTCCTCACCCCGGCGAGGAACCGCGCCGAGTCGGTCTCGATTCGCTGACGCCCGCCACGCCCGTACCCGCCCTGGCGGCGGCGAAGTTCGCCGTTGATGAGGTCCATATCGAGAGACAGCCCCGCCGGAAGGCCCTGAATGAGGGCGATCATGGCGGGGCCGTGCGATTCGCCGGCGGTCGAGTAGTCGAGTCGGGTCGTCGGGGGCATGCCCTGACGATATCGGCTCTGATCACGCGGCGGGTTATCTGGAATCGCGGTTTGCGCGGCTGAGCGCCCAGAATGCGCTGGTTCCGGCGACGCCGTAGATGGCGAGGACCGTGCCGAGGATTCCGACGATCAGGGCGAAACTGGGCGATTCGCTGCGCATGAGGAGGGCGATGGCGACGCTGAGGACGCCCAGAACCCCGAGCGCGAACGACATCACGCCGCCGAATCCGAACTCGCGCTGGGGCGCATCGATCCCCTCCTTCGGCCGTTCCGCGGCGCGGGCTTCGCGGACGAGTTCAACCTCGACGCCGCGGTCGCCGGCCTGCTTCATCGCCGTGTTCTTGTCGTCGGCCTGGACGAACATGCGTCGCCAGACCTGCGTGGCGCGGTCGCGCCCCTCGACGATGAACTCGGTCGGGTGGTCTTCGTCGGTTTCAGGGCCCGTCCCGTGGGGTTTCGTGTCATGAGAACTGAGGAGGTACATAGTGCGGTTCCTTTCCGTAGCGCCGTTTCGTTTGACGCATAAGAACTTTCGTCCCGCGCCATGATGACCGGCTGAGCGGCGGATGAAACCCGGCTCATGTTTGTCTATTTCCGGACCTGATCGGCGGTTAGATCATCACCTTGCGGTTGTAGATCCACCATTCGACCATCAGCACGGCCAGGCAAGCGAGGAGCAGCCACGGCCAGAGCGAGCGACGGTCGGTCACCCCCGCCGATCCGGCGACGGCGGCTACGGACCGTGAAGCCAACTCGAGCGACGGCGCTGCCCGGAGATCGCTCTCGGCCGGATCGAGCAGGTTCACGGCAACCGGGCGCTGGGCGCGACCGGACACCACCATGTCGCTGGCGGTCGCCGGGCCGTCCCAGCGCAGCGCGTACAGCCCGGTCCTGCGCACCGGCCCGAAGAGCGCGGTGTTCTCGTCGTTGAGTTGAAGGGGCACGCGCGACCCGTCCGGGTCAGCGAGGGAGACATCGCTTGCGCCCGCGGGGAGCAGCGCGCGGCCGGTCTCGCCCGGCGTGAGCGTCGCGAGCGCGCCCGAGTCGGCCCGCGCGAGCGATTGCATGGCCTCGGCCAGGAAGACCACGAAGCCAACATCGAAGGGCCAGTCGCTCTGCGCCGGATCGAATCCGAGGACGATCGCCTGGGCGGCGCCGTCGGAGACTTCCGCGATGAGCGGGCCGCGCTCGCCGCGCGCGATCGACCGGGCCGTGCCCGAGAGCGCGAGCGAGCGCGCCCGCGCGATGTTGAGGCGGTCGAGGCCCGCGTTCTTGAGGATCGGGTGGTCGCGCTCGTAGTCGAGCACAATCGAGGACGCGGGTTCGGAGTCAAACGCGACGCCCTCCATCGGGGGCACGACGCCCAGCGCGAGGTAGCGGCCGGCGGGCATGGATTCGAGGCCGCGCACGCTGGCCTCGCCGTCGAGGATGATCGCGTCGTAGAGCGAGAGCGGCCCTTCGCGCGACGAGCCGCGATTGAGCGCGGCCTGCGCTTCGCGCTCGAATTGCGTGGGCGTCATGGTGTCGAGCCGCGCGAGCGGGAGGCCCTCGAGCGCGTACTGGAGATAGAGCGACCCGGGCGTGACGAGCAGCACGCTGGCGCGCTTGGCTGGCGGGATGGCGAGGTAGGCCGAGTTGTCGGCGGCGAGGAGGTCTTCGCCGCGCGCCGCTTCGGGCGTGATGGCGCGCACGCGGACCAAGGCGCCGGCGTTCTGCTCGAGTTCGAAGACCACGCCGCCGTCAACGGGCCTGCCGTCCTCGCCCATGGCGGGCATCACGACGCTCTTGACGCCGGCGACCACGCCGTCGACGGAGAGTTCGACATCGACCGCAAGGTCTTCAGTGGTCGTGCCTTGCAGGCCGACAAACACACCGATGCGCGAAGGGCGATCGAACTGACGCTCGGCGCCGACGGAGGTGATGGCGATGTTGCGCGCGTCGGCCGTGCCGACGGCGTGGTAGAGCATCGGGGTTTCGGCGCTGGGCTTGAGTTCGGCGGCGTCGGCGATACGCCCGTCGGTCCACAGGTGGATCGGCGCGGTCGCGACGCTAATGAGCCCGACATCCTCGCGCAGCACGGGCTGGGCGTAGGCGCCCGCGAGGCGCATCGCTTCGTCGAGCATCGTGGGCGTGTCGGTCTGCGCGATCCCGTCGATCGCGGCGAGGAGCATGCGCTTATTGGCGGTGAACGGTTGCACGACCTGCGCGCCGGAATCGAACGCGATGACCATGGCCTCGTCGGACGCGCTGCGCCCGCCCAGCGCGCCGAGCGAACGGATGAGTCCGGGCTCGCGGAGCGATTCGACGAACTCGCGCGCCTCGCGTTTGGATTGATCGAGGCGAGTCTCGTTCGACTCGCCGCCGTCGCGCGCGGCCATGCTGGCCGAGCGATCGATCAGGATGACATAGCGCTGCCCCGCGTCAAGGTTCGCGCGGAGTTCGGGCTGCGCGATCGCAAAGAGCGCGGCCGTCAGCGCGAGCAGTTGCAGGAAGAGCAGGATGTTCCGGCGCAGCCGCTGGAACGGCGCGTTGGCGCGCAGGTCCTCGATCGCCTTCTTCCAGAGCAGGGTGGTGCTGATCTCCACCTCGCGTCGACGCAGTTTGAGGAAATAGAGGATGAGCAGCGCGGGGATCGCGATCGCCGCGGCGACACCGGCCAGGATGGGCGTGAGCCAGGTCATCGCTTACTTCAGCAGCCCCCGTGCGCGCAGGTAATCGAGGAGGAGCGACTCGATGGGCGTGTCGGTCGTGACGCTCATGAAGGTGATCTCCCGCCGCGCACAGAACGAGCGCATCTGCTCGACATACGCTGCCAGGTTCTGCTTGTACTTCTTGAGGAGCGGCGCCGAGATGGTGACCTCGGCGACATCGCGGTCCTCGATGTCGCGCAGTCGCAGGTCGCCGCCGATCTCGGGGTTCACTTCCTGAGGGCTGAGCAACTGGATCGCGAAGAGGTCGTAGCCCCGTCCCTTGAGCAGGCGCAGGCCGTCCTCGTACCCCTCCTTGAAGAAGAAGTCGGCGAGCACGACCATCACGCCCCGGCCGCGTCGGGAGAGCGCGATGCGCCGCGCGGCGTCGGCGAAGTCGGCCGAGCCCGCGGGGTCGAGGTTCACGAGGAATGATCCGAGGTCGTGGATACGCCGCCGGCCGCGCAGGTCGCGGAGGGAACGGAGTTGCGTGGCCGAGGCGTCGTCGGCGTTGTCCTTCTTCTCGCGCGTGGAGAACTCTTCGCCGGCCATCGCGGTGAGCGCGACGCGGTTGAGGTTGAAGAGCCCGATGTACCCGAGGGCGGCGGCGAGTTTCTGCGCGTAGAGGTACTTGGACGGGTCGCCGCAATCCATGCTGGCGCTGGCGTCGAGCACGAGGTGGAGGGAGAGGTCTTCCTCTTCGAGGAAGAGTTTGGTGAAGAGGCGATCGAGGCGCGCGTAGATGTTCCAGTCGAGTCGGCGCAGGTCGTCGCCCGCGGCGTACTGGCGGTGGTCGGCGAATTCGACGGACTCGCCCTTGCGCTTGGAGCGGCGTTCGCCCTGGAGTTTGCCCGCGAAGACTTTGCGCGACGAGACATCGAGCTGCGAGAGTTGCGCAACGAGCCGCGCGTCGAGCAACTGGTCGAGCGAGCGGGGCCGGGATGGGGAGTCGGTGCGGAGCATGGGTCAGTTCGGCTTGTTCTGCTTCCATTCGCGCGGGTAGATGATGTCGGCGGCGTCTTCGAGCGCGTTGTCCGGCGCGTCCGGTTCGTAGATATTGCCCGTCTGAGGGCCGAACCCGCCCGAGCGCGAGATGGTCTTGGTGTAGCAGCCGGTGAGCAACAGCAACGCGCTGAGCGAAGCGCACGAAATGATGAGACGACGGAGGTTCACGCTCACGCTCCCACCGCAACGGGTTCGGTTGGTGTGCGCTCGACGATGTCCTTGATGAGCGCGTCGTGCGAAACACGGTCGGCCTCGGCCTCGAAGTTCAGGATCACGCGGTGGCGCAGGGCCGGGAGCGCGACGGCCTTGATGTCGGTGTAGGCGACATGGAAGCGGGCGTCGCGCAGGGCGTTGACCTTGGCGGCGAGGATGAGGGCCTGGGCGCCGCGCGGCGAGGAACCGCAGCGCACATACTGGTTCACGGACTTGGTCGCGAAGGCGCCGCCCGGGTGGGTGGCCATCGCGAGGCGGGCGGCGAACTGCTTCACATGCGGCGCGACGATGACATGGCGCACGAGTTCCTGCATCTCGAGGATGCCCGGCCCGTCGATCTGGGGCGAGACCTCGGGCGTCTTGGCGCCGGTCGTGCGGTCGAGCACGGTCATCAGGTCTTCGAGCGAGCCGTAGCCGACTTCGAGTTTGAAGGTGAAGCGGTCAAGCTGGGCTTCGGGGAGCGGGTAGGTGCCTTCCTGCTCGATGGGGTTCTGGGTCGCGAGCACGAGGAAGGGCGCGTTGAGTTGATGGCGCACGCCGCCGACCGTGACGGACTTTTCCTGCATCGCTTCGAGGAGCGCGGACTGGGTCTTGGGCGTGGCGCGGTTGATCTCGTCGGCGAGGACGATCTGCGCGAAGATCGGGCCTTTCTGAAACTCGAAGGAGCGTTTGCCTGTGGCGGCGTCCTCGCTCACGATGTTGGCGCCGATGATGTCGGCGGGCATGAGGTCGGGCGTGAACTGGATGCGCGAGAATGGCAGGTGGAGCGCGTCGGCCAGCGTGCGCACGAGGAGCGTCTTGCCGAGGCCTGGGACGCCTTCGAGGAGGACATTGCCTCCGGTGAAGAGGACAGTGAGCACGCCGTCGACGATCTCGCGATGGCCGACGATGACCTTGCCGATCTCGTTCGCGAGCCCCTCGAAGGTGGTGCGGAACTTCTCGCATTGCGCGCGGACTTCGGCGGACTGTTGTTCGGCGGCGGGGTTGGGGTTGGCGCTGGCCATGGGTCGGCTCCGGGGTCGTATGGCTTAGGTGGTCTGGTCGTCGTCGATGGATCGGTGGTCGGGGTTCTGTTCGCGTGATTGCTGTGCGCGGCGTTTGGCTTTCAGCAGACGAGACATGTTCTCGTCGTCGCTGGTCGCTTCCTTGGGGGCCGCGAGGTCGGGCGTGCGCGAGGCGGGCTTTGCGGTGTCGAGCTGCACTTCGTCGGAAACGGGCGCGTCGGGCGCCGCCTCGAACTTGCGCGAGGTCTGCTTGGAGGGCGAGGGCTTGTCTTCGCCGCTGGTGCGCTCGCGGGCCTTCTCGCGCGCGGTGCGCAGCGCGCCGACCTGGGCCTCGCTCCTGGCGTGCTCCCGGCGCGTGAAGCGCTGGGCGAGGGCGGCGATGGACTCGCGGTCGATGCGCACGCGTCGGACGGCGACATCGACGAGGAAGACGCCGAGCGCGAGGAGCGCGAGGGGGAGCCAGATCGAGCGCGTGGCGACGGCGCGGGGGAGGCCCTCGCGCGCGAAGAGGTCGTCGTTGGCGGGATCGCCCGTCAGCACGCGGCCGCCCGAGGATTGCGCGACGCGCTCGAGCAGCGAGGCGTTGCTCGTCAGCGTGCGGCGTTCGGCGGCCTGGGGCTTGACGATCGCGGCCTGGATGCTCCCCCGATCAGCGAGTTGCGCGCGAGACTCGGGCGTGTCGTCGGCGGCCATGCTGCCCGAGGCGTCGTATTGCAGGTTGAGCGTGTGCACGCCGGCGCCCGGGGTTGCTGCGGCGCCTTCGTAGCGGCCCGGCGCGGTCATGCGCAGCTCGACCGGCACGCTCTCGCCGGTTGGTCCGACGACGCGGCCGCGGAACGACGCGAAGTTGAGCGGTTCGCCCGAGGGGTCGAGCGCTTCGACGATGACGCGCGTGGAGTCGCCCTGTTGCTGGGTGACGATGTTGAGGTTCGCGCTGCCCGTGGGGCGCATGGCCCAGCGGACATGCTGCTCCCAGAACGAGCGGAAGCCCTGCCACGCGGTCCAGTCGGCGTTCCAGCGCGAGGCGGCGTCGGAGGTGTAGACGACGGCGCGGCCGAGGCCGTGCTGCCACTGCGCGAGGAGCGGGTCGCCCTGATGTGTTTGCGCAGTGACGAGCGAGAGCCCTTCGCGCGGGGTGGTGACGACATAGCCGGAGTAGGGCGGGAGCGAGCCGACGCCGCGCAGGGATTCGGAGGGCGCGGTGATGACGGCGCTGGAGGGGTCGCCCTCCCAGATAAGCGCGCGGAGGACGGTCTGCGCCTCTTTGATGAAGATCTGCGGGAGCTGCGCGGTCAGCGCGCGGTTGTTGATGAAGTAGAAGTTGCCGCCCGTCGCGGTGGCGATGGACTGCATCTTGGCGACATCGTTGCCCATGCCGTGGGGGAAGACGCAGATGGTGGAAATCGAGATGCCGGCGTCGATGAACTGCTGGACGAGGCCCGAGCCGGGGCCGGAGGGGTCGCCGTCGCTGAAGATGACGGCGTGCTTGTGTCCGGCTTCGACATTCTTGAGCCCGGTGAGCGCGAGTTGCATCGCCGAGACGAAGTCGGGCATGTCGCCCATGGAGAGCGAGTTGATGGCGCGGATCGGCGCCGACCCGTCGCCTTTCTCCTGGAGGGGGAAAGCCCAGCCGGCTCCGCCCATATTCCAGGAGTACTCGAGCACGCCCACGAGGTCGAGGCGTGTGAGCGCGTTGATGGCGGCGATGCCGGTCTGCTGCGCCCAGTAGTTGCCCTCGGGCATCTCGCACGAGTGCATGATGAGGGCGAGGGCGCCGCGCAGGTGTTGTTGTTGCTGGGGCGGGTCGAGTTTGAGGGGCAGCGCGTCGGCGAGGGGCGAGCCGATCCAGCCGCCGGCGCCGAGCGCGTCGGGCCCGCCGATGACGACGAGTCCGCCGCCGATGTCGTGGACATACGCGCGCAGTTCGTCCTGCTGTTTGAGCGAGAAGCCGTAGGACTCCGTGCCCGCGAGGATGACGGCGTCGAACCCGGCGAGATCGACGAGCGAGGTGAAGTCGGCGGGCGTCTGGCGCACATCGACTTCCAGGCCGGAGTCAGCGAGCGCCTGAATGAGCGGCGCGTGCTGCTCGGGCGCGTCGGCGTACAGGAGGACGCGACCCTCGCCCGTGACGAAGGTGACGGCCTCGGCGGTGTTGTTGTCGGCGATGGCGTCGTGGGTCGCGTCGAGCGGTTCGAAGACGGCGCGGAAGCGCTGGGCGCCGCGCGCCGGGAGCGTGACTGGGATCGAGGGGACATTCACGCCCTCGTCGAGGGTGATCTCGTAGGCGTCGCCCGGAGCGTCGGGGTCGAGATCGATGGGGATGTCGCCCGAGAAGAGCGAGAGCCGTCCGACGGTCGGGCGGGTCGCGGTGATGGCGAAGCGGAGGTTGACGGTCTGGCCCCGGCGCGCGTTGGCGGGAGCGATGATCTGATCGACGACGACCTCGCGCGCGATGTCGTAGGTGACGGGCAGAACATCGACGACGACGCCGGCGGCCTTGGCGGCTTCGGCGGCGGCGAGGAGCCCGCCCTCGGTCTCGTTGCCGTCGGAGATGACCACGATGCGCGGGGCGGCGTCCTGGGGGAGCACCGCGGTGGCGAGCCGGACGGCGGCGGCGAGGTCGGTGGCGTCGGCGGCCTGCTGGTAGACGGGCTCGATGGTGCGCACGAGCGAACTGGGCAGGTCGGCGACGAGGGGTTTGCTCGCGGTGAGCACGAGGCCCAGCCGGTCGTTCTGCTGGGCGCGCCGGGAGGTCTCCTCGATGTAGCGCGCCGCGGCGCGATCGAACCCCGAGGGCATCGACTCGCTCATGTCGAGGACGACAAGCACGGCGACATCGTCAACGCCCTTGCGCCAACTCGGGGCGGCGAGGGCCACGACGATGAGCGTGATCAGGAAGGCGCGGATCCCGAACGCGGTGCGACGGAGGGCGGGGGAGAGCCCCGCGATCGCCTTGCGCGCGATAAGCCACGCGACCGCGATGAGCGCTGGCGCGAGAAGGAGCCATGCCGGCTGATCGAACTGGATCGGGCCGATCGTCACGGTGTTGCGCGGGAGAGACGCCCCCTTGTGTGTGCGGAGTGGTTCGCAGCGTCAGGGCCGGAACGAAACCACGCGGTTGTTCCGCGAATCGAGAAGGTACGCGATCCCGTCGGCGACCGCGACCCCCCAGGGCTGCACGAGTTCACCCGGACCGCGTCCGGGCTTTCCGTAGGTGGAGACGGTGGTCGCGCTGTCCGGGTTCACCCGCTGGACGCGGCAGGCGGCGTATTCGACGACGAGGAGGTCTCCGCCGCCCGAGGGGTCGATGGCGGAGAGGCCGTAGGGGAAGTTGAAGGCGGCGCCTCCCGTCTCGCCGACGGCGGGATCGCCCGGGACGGCGCCGAGCGTGGGGTCGGAGTCGCCTACCCATTTCTCGAGCGTCCCGTCGAGGAGGAAAACCCCGATGCGGTGGTTTCCCGAATCGGTGACGAACAGACGCTCGCGCTTCGGGTCGTAGACGAGGGATTGGGGGCGCTGGAACTCGATGTGCTCGGGGGAAGCGCCGGAGCCCTCGCGGCCCACGGAGAAGAGGAAGGCGAACTCGCCGTCGAAACAGGAGACGCGGTCGTTGCCGCCGTACTCGGAGACGAAGAAGCGGGCGTCTTTGGGATCTCCGGTTGGCGAGGGGACGATGGCGACATCGGTGGGGTAGATGAATTCGCCCGGGCCCGTGCCGTAGGACCCGAACTGCCCGACGAGGGTGGGTTCGGCGCGGGTGTCGGCGGCGTCGTAGATAAGGATGCGGTGGTAGTGGGTGTCGGCGATATAGAGCAGGCCGTCGGGGGCGACGGTCACGCCGACGGGCTTGCCGAGTTCGGATTCGGGTGTGCTGAAGATGGCGAGGGGCTCGCCGTCGAGGGCGAAGCGCTGGACGCGCCCAGTGCGGTCGGCGATCCAGACGGAGTGGGGCGAGTGAACGGTGTCGGCGTCGATGGCGCGCGGGTACGCGAGTTGGCCGGGCTTGTCGCCCGTCTCGCCGAACTGGGTGATGACGCGCACGGGCTCGCCCGGCTGGGGAGGGCGATGGCACCCGAACGCGATCAGCGTGAGGATCAGGAGCGGCGCGATGCGTGAGAGACGCGACACGGCGCGAACGCTGAGCGTCGAGAGGGCGGCGATCGAGATAGCGAGAAGGAGTCCCAGAGCGAGCGTCCAGAGCATGGCGGCGGTGAGTTCCTCCATGCGAAGATAGTGCAACATCGAGAGGGTGCGCCGTGGGAAGGTCTCGAGCCCGGGCGGGGAGAGCAGGGCGGCGGCCTCGATCTCGTGGATGGAGAGGGCGCCGACGGCAAGCCCGGCGGCCAGCAGGCCAGGTATCTGGGGGGGCAATGCGGCGCGGGCCCACCCGGCGAGGGAGGGATCTTCGAGGAGACGGGCGTCGCGGAGCGGGGCGGGCTCACAACGAGCAAGGAACCAGCCGGCGAGGGCGGCGACGGCCCCGAACCGCGAGAGGTGCGCGAGGACGAGCCCGACGGGGGTGTCGGCGAGGAAGGCCGTCGCGTCGGTGTTGCTCGCGCGGAGGATCGCCGAGCCCAGGAGCACGCCCGGGGTGAAGGCGAGCGCGAGGAACACGACGATGGCGACGCAGGCGGCGATGCCCGACGGGGAACGGCGGGCGCCCGAGAGCGCGGCGGAGGTCAGCAGCGCGAGGAGCGACGCGAGGATTGCGACGAGACCCGCGAGGCCGAGGGAGCGGAGGAGGTCCATCCCGCCGCCGGTCTCGGCCCAGAAGAGCGCGAGCGAGCGCTGCTCGCGCAGCGCGACGGCGAGGACAAGCGCGGGGACCGCAGTGGAGAGCAGAAGGACGGCGATGGCAAGCCACAGGGAGACGGATCGCGCGGCGGGCGCCTCGTTGTTGTGATGGGCGCCGACGCGATCCGTGCGCGCGCGGAGCGTGGCTGTTCCGACCAGGATGCCGGCGAGGGCGCCGATCGCGAGGAGCGGGCTCGCGGTGATCCAGGCGGCGCGGGCGCCGGCGGTGAGTTCGAGTTTGCGCCAGACGGCGATGGCGTAGGTGTCGACATCGGCGAGGTGGAGCGGGATCGCGCTGCCCAGCATGACGACCGCGACGAGCGCGAAGCCGAACACAATCGCCGGGCGCAGCGCGACAAGGGTGAGCATCGCGCGGCGCGCACGAGAGGGGGAGAGTTGCGCGGCGGCGTCGAGCGCGTCATCGTCGAGCGTGCGGGCGCGGAGCAGCAACGGGATGAGCGCGATGGGCCACGCCCAGAGCGCGAGTCCGAGATAGGCCTGCCAGTGGTTCGCGAGCGGGCCGAGGCGCGGGCCGTCGCGGGCGATCTGCTCGGCGAGCCAGGAGCCGACGATGGTTCCCGGCGTGCGGAGCGTTCCCCACGCGGCGTAGGCGAGGTAGGTCGGCAGCAGCAGGGGGGTGAGCGCGAGGCACGCGAGGAACGCGGAGCGTCGTCGCAGGGCGAGGGCGGCGGGTATGGCGAGGGCTGTTGCGCCGGCGGCGATGCCGCACGCGATGACAACCGAGCGGCCGAGGCGGGCGAACTCGCGCGGACCGAGCGGCGGGGACGACCCGGAGGCGCGCGGCGCGGCCGACAGGGCCTCGATGACCCCGTAGACGATGGGCGCGAGCGTGCCGAGCGTCAGCGTAATCAGCACGAGCGCGGCGAGGCCGCGTCCGAACGCCGGGCGTGCGCGCACGGATCGGTCAGTCGTTCCTCGCGCGCCGGCTTGCATGCATGCTTATTCGGGGAGTGCTCGACGGAAGATCGCCAGCGCCTTGTCGAGATTGCCGGCGGCCTCTTCGTAGTCGAACCGCACCACATCCTCGATCGCGAGATCGGGGTATTCCTCGGCCACATCCGGGCGCACGGGGATCGCCTTCCATTCGCTCTCGGCGAGCATCCGCTCGACATCGGGTGAGAGCAGGAAGTCCGCGAGTTTGGCGGCGTTCTCGGGGTTGGGCCCGTTCTTCACGAGCGCGACGGTGTTTGGGAGCACGATGGGCCCGAACGAGAGGATCTGTCGGGTGTTGAGGTCGACTATGTCGTGGCGGACGGGGACGAACTCGACGGGCCACCCGTTGCGCTGGGCGGCGTAGACATCGTCGGCGTCGCACAGGCCGCCGTTCGCTTCACGCATGCCCACGGTGCGCGCCACTTCGGCGTTGCTCGGGACGATGCGCATTTGTTGGCGGCGGTTCTGGAAGCACCATTTCTGGTACTCGTACTCGCCCCAGAGGGTGTAGACGGCGGCGAAGTGCCCGCCCGTTGTCCCGAATTCGGGGGCGGCCACGGTGAACATTCCGTAGGAGAACTGCGGCCCGTACGCGTGACGGAACTGCCACTGATCGGGGGAGAACTCGTCGGTGGGGGGCTCCGGGACATCCTCGCTGTTGATGGCGAACCCGCGCGGGCGCGCCGAGAACCCGTGCCAGAGATCGTCGGAGCCGATGTACTGCTTCGGGCGCTCCTTGGCGACCGCCGACGCGTGCGGCGCAAGCACGCCCTCGTTCGCGAGCTGGATGATGCGGAACGGTTCGGAGAACCACACGACATCGGCGCGCGGGCGGTCCTTCTCGGCGCGCAGGCGCTCGAAGAGCCCGGTGGTCTTGGTCGCTTCGGTGTCGCCCACCGCTTTCACGGTGATGCCGGTGCGCTTCTCGAACTCGGCGATGATCGGCCGCGCGACCGGGTCATCCGCGGAGAAGTAGAGGACGACCTCGCCCTGGCCCTTCTTCGCCTGCGCGAGCGCGGGGGCCGCGAGGGAGAGCGACGCGAGGGCGGCGAGAGCGGAAACGACGAAAGTCCTGCGGGTCTTCGGCACGGCGGGGTCCTCTTGACGGATTCGGCGCGAGACTACCTGATCAGAGGTTCTCGGGCGTGGCCCGGGTATGGTGGAGATTGTCCATCGGTCTGTCGCGTTGGCCGCGTCAGTTGTTCCCGTCGGAAGCGGAGTCTTCGGCCGGTGGGGCCGGCTCGGGCGCGGGCGTGCCTTCGACGGCGCGCTTCAGGCGTCCGAAATAACGCTTGACGGCGTCCTGATGTTCACGGGGGACGCGGCGGTCGTCGATCGCCTCGGCCGCGGCCGATTCCGCGGCGCTGGCGGCGGCCTGGAACTCGGCCTTGGACTCGCCGCGGATCTGCACGCCGTCGATGAACACGCGTCCGACGACCGGACCGCCCTGGTTCTTGGTGGTGGCCTTGTCCTGCTTGGTGTTGAAGGCGCCTTCCTGATAGTTCGCTTCGGCGCCCTGGCCCTGGCCGCGACCGCCCATGCCGCCGCTGCCTGATCCCTGCCCGTTGCCGCCACCCTGCCACATGCCCTGCTTCTGATTGCGCGTGGGCTTGTCGAGGAGCGACATGATGTCACCCTGGGCCTGCTGATCGAGTTGCGCGAGCGCGTCGAGTTGCGCGAGGGTGTCGCTGAGCGACTTGCCGGCGCCGGCGGCCTGGGCAGACGCCATCTCGAGTTGTGACAACTGCCCGCCCATCGCGCCCATGCCCGAGGAGCCGCCGCCCGCGCACTGGCCCATGCTCTGGCACTGGCCCTGGCTCTGCTTGGTGGCCTGCGCCATCTTCTGGAGTTGTTCGAGTTGCTGCTGGCTCAACCCTTGCGGATTCTGCTCGAGCGCCTGCTGGAGCTCCTGCAGGTTCTTCGCGAGGTCGGGGTTCATCCCGGCGTTCTCGAGCGCGTCCTGGAGTTCATCGGACTGCTGCGCGAGTTGCGCGAGTTGGTCGCCCAGCGCACGCATCTGCTGCTCGAGTGCGGCGCGCTGCTCGGGAGTCATCTCCCCGGAATCCATTTTGTTCTGGAGTTCCTCGAGGGCCTCGCGCGCGCCGGCGAAGTCGCCGCGCTGGAGTTTGGAGACCATCTCGTTGAGCGGGCCCTGTCCCGGCTGGCGGAGTTGCGCGAGCCGGTCCTTCATCTGCTCGGCGGCCAGACTCGCCGGGGAGTCCTTGAGTTTCGTGAGTTCTTCCTTGACGGTGGTCAATTTGCGGATCGCGGAGCGGCGGATCTCCTCGGGCGTCGCGGGCTGGGGCACATCCGCCTCGGGGGCGTCCTCGGGGAGCAGATCTTCGCGACCCATCTCGCGCAGGATCGATTCAACCTTGCGCGTCGCCTCGTCGGCCTGCTCCTTCGCGGAGATCAATTCGATTTTCGCTTCCTGCGCCTCCCGGCGTTCCTTGTTCGCGCCGAGCGCGTCCCACTGGGGAAGCAGGAACCACCCGAGCGCGAAGAGCGCGGCGGGAGCGAAGGGAACCCACCAGTTGCTCGGCGCACGCACGGGAAGCGACTCGTGGAGCCGGACACCCCTGGCGCGCTCGCGGGCCGAATCGACCGCGGCGCGGCTCCACGCGTCGTTGTCAGCGCCGACGACCAACGCCGTGCTGATCGACTCCCGCAGGTTGGCCGCGTCGTCCACGCGGCGCGCCACGGATGCGCGATCGGGCTTCGACAGCGCCGTGACGATCAAGGCGAACACGAGCGCGCCGGCGCCAGCGATGCTCCACGCGATCGTCCAGTCGAAGGGGAACGCGAAGACGCGTTGCGCGAGCAGCGCGGCGACCATCGCGCTCAGCGCGACCGCCAAGGCGATGACCAGCGAGCGAAAGAATCGTGTGAGGAATATCCGAGCCGCGGCGCCGCGAAGAACGGCGTCCAGTTCGCTCGGCGTGCGGCCTGTCCCGGGAGCGTGTGCCATGGCACTATCTTAAACGACCGTTTCGGGGCCTGAGTTCCTTTTTTCCGCGCTGGCCGCGCCGCCTGACAAGGCCGAGACGCCCCCAGCGGACCGCCCGGCCCGTACACTCGCCCCATGAGCGCCCCCTGGAGCATCGTCAATCCCCCCCGGCTGCCCATCGTGGCGCCCTCGATCCTGAGCGCCGATTTCGCCGTCATGGGCGAGGAGTGCCGGAGCGTGCTGGCCGCGGGCGCCGACGCGCTGCACCTCGATGTGATGGACGGCCACTTCGTCCCCAACCTCACGATGGGGCCGGATATGTGCAAGGGCGTCCGCCGAGCGTGCCCGGAGGCGTTTCTTGATGTTCATCTGATGGTCGAGCGGCCCGAGGACTACATCGAGTCGTTCGCCAACGCCGGGGCCGACCATTTCACCTTCCATATCGAGGTTGCACGCACGCAGCAGCGGCTGCGGGATCTGATCGGCGCCATCCGCGCCCACGGGATGACCGCCGGCGTCGCGATCAACCCTCCGACCGACATCCACGAACTGCTCGACGCGCTCGATCCCAAGGAGCAGGCCCTCCGCCCCGAGATGATCCTCGTCATGAGCGTCAATCCCGGGTTCAGCGGGCAGGCGTTCATCGGCGAGTCCCTCGAGAAAACCCGGGCTGTCCGGGCGCGCTTCGGCGACACGATGCGCGTCGAGATGGACGGTGGGGTTGCCCCGAAGAACGCCGAGCGGGTCCGGGCCGCGGGCTGCGATGTGCTGGTGGCGGCCTCGGCGATCTTCGGCAAACCGGCCGGGGATCGGGCCGCGGCGATCGCCGACCTGCGCGGCTGAGCCTCGAACTGCGGATATACCTATCAAAGACCGAATAAAGACGCGCAAAAGGGATACCCCGCCGCGGGTCGATGATCTTGGTTGATCGGCGGATCGCTGCTATCCTTCCCGACTGTTCCCCGGGGCCGCGACGCCCCGATCCCAAGGGCCGTTCGCGCGTGGCGTGGTGTTTCACGCGGCGCTCGGCCGACCGCCCACGCGAGGAGGCCGAGAGGCCTCGTGCAACGCATGGCAAGAACCGACGACTTTCGCGTCCTGCTCGTCCGCTCCGGACCCACCGACTGGGACGACGCCGGGCGACTCCAGGGCGAGACAGACCTCCCCCTCAGCGAGTGCGGCAAAGAGGCCTTCGCGGCCCGCGTCGCGGAGATTGCGCGCCAGGCCGACGACCACCATGTCGAGGCCGTGCTCCACGGCCCTGACGAGTGCTCGAGCCAATCGGCCCGAATTCTCGGCGCGCAACTCCACGCGAAGCCCCGCCAGGTCGAGGACTTCCGCGAGATGGACCTCGGTCTGTGGGAAGGCCGCCGCGAGAGCGAACTGCTCGAGAAGCACCCCACCGTCTATCGCCAGTGGCGACAGGACCCCACCGCCGTCACCCCTCCCGACGGCGACACCCTCGCCGACACCGAACTCCGCGTGCTGCGCGCCCTGCGCAAGCAACTGGAGAAGGCGGGCAAGAGCGGCGTGGCCATCGTCCTTCGCCCCGTCGCGCTGGGCATCGTCCGATGCTGGCTCGCCGATCGTCCCCTCGACGAGATGTGGGATGTCGTCAACGAAGCCCCCGAGGGCGAATGGTTCGTTGTCCCCAAAGACCGCCTGAAGGACCTCGCGGTCGAACTCAAGGCCGGCGCGTGATGCCCCGCATCGCGCTGCTCCAAGGATGGTGCGCATGACTCAGGCGCAATCGAAACACGCATCCGACGGCGCTCCCCAGCCCGTCGGCGGCCCGCGCTCGTGGTCGGAGTTGAAGCCCCAGCGCCTCAACGCCATCCCCGAGGGCCTCTGGCTCCGCTGCCCGTCGTGCGCCCAGATGATCTACCGCAAGCAGATGGAGGCCAACCTCCATGTCTGCCCCCAGTGCGATCATCATTACCGCATCACCGCCGCCGAACGCATCAGACAACTTGTCGACCCGGACTCTTTCGAGCCCAAGTTCGCGAACCTGCGCTGCGCCGATCCGCTCAAGTTCACCGATGTCAAAAAGTACGCGGACCGCGTGGTCGCCGAGGAGAAGAAGTCGGGCGAGCCCGAGGCCATCAAGGCCGGGCGGGGGTTCATCAAGGGCCGCCCCGCGATGCTCTGCGCGCTCGATCCCTCGTTCATGATGGGCTCGATGGGCTCGGTCGTGGGCGAGACGATCACACGCTCCATCGAGCACGCGATCGAAGACGATCTCCCGCTCATCATCGTCTCGTGCTCGGGCGGCGCGCGCATGCAGGAGAGTTCGCTCTCGCTCATGCAGATGGCCAAGACCTCCGCCGCGCTCGGCGCCTTCGACGACGCGGGCGGCCTGTTCATTTCCGTCCTGGCCGACCCGACGACCGGCGGCGTCACGGCGTCCTTCGCCATGCTGGGCGATGTCATCTTCGCCGAGCCCAAGGCGCTTATCGGCTTCGCCGGCCCGCGCGTGATCAAGCAGACCATCCGCCAGGAACTCCCCGAGGGATTCCAGCGCTCCGAGTTCCTTATCGACGCCGGCATGGTCGACCGTGTCGTTCACCGACACAAACTGCGCTCCGAGATCAGCCGCGTGATCGACTTCGCGGGGAAATAAGCGGCTGCTTTGCGTGCCACGGGTTGAGCGCGCCACGGTCAACCCGTGCTCCCATTGCCTATTGCCTATTGCCTATTGCCTATTGCCTTCTCCACCACCGCCCGGAACAGCCCATCACCGAGCGCACCCGATTGATCCAGCCCCACATCGCCCATCCGCTCGGGGTGCCATTGCACGCCCAGATAGAACGGCCGCGCGGGATCGTCGATCGCCTCGATGATCCCGTCGTGCGCCTTCGCGATGACGCGCATGCTCCCCGCGTTGCGCACGGCCTGCCGATGCCACGAGTTCACCTCGCCCGAACGAACCAGCGGGTGCTCGACCGTCGTGGTGAGCGTGTGCTTGCGGTCGTGAGTCGGGTTGTCACGAGGCGGCGCGTGATCCGCGAAGGTCGGTGTGTCGTCGTCGAGGCACTGGTTCAATTCACCGCCCGCGACGAGCGCCATGAGCTGCATCCCCAGACACAGCCCGAGTACGGGCGTCTCGGGTGATTCGTCACGCAGGAGGCGCAGGAGCGCGAGTTCGTGCGCCTGGCGATCGGGATCAAGCGGCACAACCCCCGGATGGGTCGGATGCCCGAACTCTTCCGTCCGTGGATCGTCGCCGCCGCTGAAGACGAATGCGTCGCACATTTCCATGTGCGCCCGCGCCTGGCTCGCGATGGGCGGCAGCAGCACGGGCGTGCCCCCCGCGCGCGCGACGGCGTCGATCACGCTCCGGCGCAGATTCACCCGCGCGGCTTCGCCCGCAACACGCACGGGCGCATGGCAGGTCAGTCCCACGATGACGCGTCGATCGGACATCACACCTTCATCGGCAGGTGCGCTCGGAGTTCTCTTCCGATTGCCCATTGCCGACTGCCGATTGCCTTCTTCTTAGAACTCCGCGCTGCCCGGCGTGCGCGGGTACGGGATGACATCGCGGATGTTCTGCATGCCCGTCGCGAACAGGATCAGCCGCTCGAAGCCCAGCCCGAACCCCGCGTGGGGCACCGTGCCGTACTTCCGCAGGTCGCGGTACCACCAGTAGTTCTCTTTGGGCAGGCCCATCTCGTCGATGCGCGCGTCGAGCACATCGAGCCGTTCCTCGCGCTGGCTGCCGCCGATGATCTCGCCGATGCGCGGCACGAGCACATCCATGGCCGCGACCGTCTTCCGGTCGTCGTTCAGACGCATGTAGAACGCCTTGATGCCCTTCGGGTAGTTCATCAGCACCACGGGCTTCTTGATGAGCTTCTCAGTCAGGTAGCGCTCGTGCTCGCTCTGCAGGTCGGCGCCCCACTCGACGGCGTACTCGAACTTCTCGCCCGACTTCTGGAGCCGCTCGATCGCCTCGGTGTAGTCCATGCGTTCGAACGGGGTCTCCGCGACCTGCGTGATCGCGCCGACCACACCCTTCTCGATGCGCTCGTCGAAGAACGCCATGTCGTCCGCGTTGCGCTCGAGCAGCCGCTTGATGCAGTGCTTGATGAACGACTCGGCGCAGTCCGCGTCGCCGCTCAGATCGCAGAAGGCCATCTCGGGCTCGATCATCCAGAACTCGGCCAGGTGGCGGCTCGTGTTGCTGTTCTCCGCGCGGAAGGTGGGCCCGAAGGTGTACACCTTGCTGAGCGCGCAGGCGTAGCCCTCGACATTCAGCTGGCCCGAGACCGTCAGGTGCGCCTCCTTGCCGAAGAAGTCCCGCTCGAAGTCCATCGCGCCGTCGGGCGCGCGCTGGGTGTTCACCGAGTCGAGCGTGCTGACGCGGAACATCTGGCCGGCGCCCTCGCAATCGCTCGCGGTGATGATGGGCGTGTGCACCCAGTAGAACCCGCGCGAGTCGAAGAACTCGTGGACGGCCATCGCCAGCGTGTGGCGAACGCGCGCCACGGCGCCGAAGGTGTTGGTCCGGGGGCGCAGGTGCGCGACCGTGCGCAGGTACTCGAACGAGTGCTGCTTTGGCTGGATCGGGTAGGTGTCGGGGTCATCGACGAGCCCGAGGACCTCGATCGCGTCGGCCTTGAGCTCGACGCGCTGGCCCTTGCCCCGGCTCTCGACCAGCTCGCCGCGCGCGACGATGGACGATCCGGCGGTGAGTTTCAGGATCTCGCTCTCGTAGTTGGCGAGGTCGGCGGGCGCGACGATCTGGAGCGGGTCGAAGCGCGACCCGTCGTGGATATTGATGAACGAGAGGCCGGCCTTGCTGTCGCGCCGGGTGCGCACCCAGCCCTTGAGGGTCACGCGCGAGCCGGGCTTGGCGTCGAAGGCCTCACGGACGGAGAGCCACGGATGTTCGGTCTGGGCGGCGGCGGGGGCGGGGGTGGTCATAGGAGCGATGGTAGGAACCCGACCCGGCGGACAAGGCGCCCTCCGGGCCTGTCGCCTCTTGGCCACTGCCCACTGCCTATCGCCGCTGGCCCATCTGCGCGTCCACCCAGTCGATCACATTCCGCTCCAGCACATCGAGCGGGACGGCCCCGGACATCAGCACCACATCATGGAACTCGCGGACATCGAACGACTCGCCGAGTTCTTGCTCGGCCATCGCGCGGAGTTCGCGGATCTTGATCTCGCCGATCTTGTACGCCGTCGCCTGCCCGGGCCAGCCGATGTACCGATCGACCTCGGCCTCGACATTCTTCTTGGAGAGCCCGCTGTTGCTCAGCATGTAGTCGATCGCCCGATCGCGCGTCCATCCCTTGCTGTGCATCCCGGTGTCCACGACCAGACGCATCGCGCGCCACATCTCGTATGACAGGCGCCCGAAGTCGTCGTACGGGTCCTGGTACATGCCCTTGGGATTCTCGGGCGACTGTTCCATCTCCAAGCCAAGCCGCTCGCTGTACAGGCCCCAGCCCTCGATGAACCCCGTGTAGCCCTGCCATGTGCGCCACTCGTGCACGCTCTCGAGTTCCTCCATCAGCGCGATCTGGTGGTGATGGCCCGGGACCGCCTCGTGAAGGGTCAGCGCAACGCACTCGTACAGCGGGCGTGTGTCAAGCTTGTAGGTGTTCGCGACGAAGTTGCCCGCCACGCCGTTGCCGAGCGAGCCCGACATGTAGTACGCGGTCGGCGCGCTGGGCGCCATGAACGCGGGCATCTCGCGCACGCCGTAGGGAAGCCGCGGGAGCGTCTTGAACAAACGCGGCATCCACGCGTCGGCGCGCTTCGCGACATCGCGGTACGCCGTCAGCAATTCTTCCGGAGACTCGGCGTAGAACCGCTCGTCGGTGCGCAGGTACTCAAGGAACGCGCGGAACAGCCGCTCGTCGTCGCCCGACGCCGCCATGCCCTCGCGCGTGTCCATGAAGTCCGAGCGGCGGATCGTGCCCATCATCTCGGCGCGGATGCGCGCGACCTCGGAAAGCCCGATCTCGTGGATCTCGCCCGCCGTGAGGTCGGTCGTGGTCATCAGGCCGAGCATGTAGTCGTAGAACGCCTCGCCGTCGGGGTATTCGGATGCGCCCACTTCATCCCGGCACGCGGGGATGTACTCGTCGCGCAGAAACTCGCCGAACTCGCGCATCGAGGGGATGACCGAATCCTTGATCGCCGCTTGGGCTTCGATCGCGATCGGGTCGTCGGGGTCGAGGTCCACGAACGGCGCGTAGAGCGGGTGGGTCGTCGGATCGCGCATGTGCGCGTCGGTCGCGCTGTCGAAGGCCTGCCCCGCCGCCGCCGACACCGCCGTCCGCGGCTGCACGCGCCCTTCCTTCATCCCCGCACGCATGTTCGTGATCGTCTGGTCGATCACGCGCGGCGTCTCGCGGATCCGCGCGATGAAGTCCAGTTTCTGATCACGCGTGTCGAACGACATCCGGTCGGCGAGTTGCGCGATCTCCTGCTGAGGCCCGCTCAGGTTGGTGACCGAGATCTGCCAGGGCTTGAACCTTGCGCCCGCCGCGCGATCGCGCAGGTCGCGCTCGAGCAGGGCGTAGTTCACGCGGTTCTCGTCGGAGAGTTGCTCGATGTCGATCTCGGCGAGTTCAACCAGCGCGTCGTTGGCGGCGCGAGCCCGCGCGAGGTACGACGCTTCGCTTGCGTCGGAGAGTTGACGGTCGAAGCGCCGGTCGCCGCGCACGCTGGCGGTGACGGGGCTGTGGCGCTTCGTGGTTTCGAGTTGGTCGTCGAGGAAGCGTTCGAGCGCGCGGTCGGCGTCGGACTTGCGCGGCGCCTGGGGCGCAACGGCGGGTGACGGCGAGGCCCGGTCCTGCGCGACCGAGAGGGACGAGCCCGCGGCCAGGATAACGGCGAGGACGGACAACGAGGCGAAAGCGGTTCGACGGGTGCTCATGCCGCGAAGATACCGGGAATCAGGTCCCATGTTGCTGGGTGCCACTGGCGGCTTGCCCGCCAGTGTCTTCCGTGAAGTACATCATGGGTGGCGCCGGCGGTCTATCCGGCAGTGGCCTCGCCGTTCCGTCACCCGTTCGATGGGATTCCGATCACCAAGCGGCCAAGCCCGAGCATCACTCGGATTGTCTCGCGGCCTGGACTATGAACATACGACACGGCAAACACACTGGCGGGCAAGCCGCCAGTGGCACCCGGCGGGGGAGTGTGACGGAGAGCCGCGATTCGAGCAAGCAAAGCATGGCAATCCGGCCCTCACCCGGCGGCTGCGCCGCCACCCTCTCCCAGCGGGAGAGGGTGCAGATTAATACTGCGCGCAGGCGAGGATGCCGTCCGCGATGCGCGGCGCCTCGGGCAGGTAGTCCAGTTCCAACTTGTAATACGGCATGACGGTGTCGAAGCCGGTCACGCGCTGGATCGGCGCCTTGAGGTGGAGGAACGCACGCTCCTGGATCATCGTCGCCAGTTCGGCGCCGAAGCCGCAGGTCTTTGGCGCCTCGTGCACGATCACGCAGCGCCCGGTCTTCTCGACCGACTCGAGGATGATGTCCTCGTCGTACGGGTAGATCGTGCGCAGGTCGATGAGTTCGACCGAGAGGTCTTCGGGCAGGTTGTCCATCGCGGCGAGGCACTGGTAGACGGGCGCGCCCCAGGTGACGACGGTCAGGTCGGCGCCCTCGCTCACGATCTTGCCCTTGCCGATGGGGATCGTGTACTCGTCCTCGGAGACTTCCTCGCGGAACGAGCGGTAGATGCGCTTGGGCTCGAAGAACATCACGGGGTCGGGGTCGCGGATCGCGGAGATCAGCAGGCCCTTGGCGTCGTGGGGCGACGAGGGCATGACGACCTTGATGCCCGGGTGGTGGGCGTAGATCGCTTCGGGCGAATCGCTGTGCAATTCCGGCGCGTGGATGCCGCCCTGGACGGGGACGCGCACGGTCATGGGCACGGTGACGGCGCCGCGCGAACGCGTGCGGTACCGGGCGGCGTGGTTGACGATCTGGTCGTAGGCCGGCCCGAGGAACCCGTCGAACTGGATCTCGGGGATGGGGCGCATGCCGTTGATCGCGAGGCCGATGGCCGTTCCGATGATGCCCGACTCGGCGAGCGGGCTGTCGACGACGCGGTCCTCGCCGAAGCGGGCCTGCAGGCCTTCGGTGACGCGGAAGACGCCGCCGTTCTTGCCGACATCCTCGCCGAGGATGACGACGCGGCTGTCCTTCTCCATCTCCTGAGAGAGGGCGAGGGTGATGGCTTGCACGAGGGTGAGGTTGGCCATGTGTTCTCTCAACGGGCGACCGCGGATCACTCGGGGATTTGCGGGGGTTCAACGATCAATGCAGGCAGCGGGCAACAGGCAGTTGGCAGCAGTGCGGAATTGTCACGAGATTGGGCCTGCTGCCTGCTGCCCAATCCCTGCTGCCTTCTTCAGGAATACTGCTTCGCGGGGGAGAGCGTTTCCTGCTCGGGGAACTGCCCGAGGCCGTGGGTCTTCATGGTCTCGCGCTGGCGGACGAGTTCGGCGGGGAGTTCGCCCGCGAAGGTGTAGTCGAAGATGTCGTCGATGGCGGGCTTCTCGATGCCCTCGGAGTTCTTGACGACCTCCGAGACCTTCTGCTTGGCGAAGTCGTCGAGGTCGGCCTGCTTCTTGTCGTCCCAGGCGCCGCGCTGCTCGAGGTACTTGCGCGTGCGGATGATCGGGTCGCGGCCGATCCACTTGTCGACCTCTTCCTGAGGGCGATAGCGGCGGGCGTCGTCGGCGGTGGTATGGTCGCCCAGGCGGTAGGTGACGGCCTCGACGATCGAGGGTCCGTCGCCCGCGCGGGCGCGATCGACGGCGTCCTTCATCACCTTGTACATCGCGAAGATGTCGTTGCCGTCGCATCGGATGCCGGGCATGCCGTACGAGAACGAGCGCTGCGCGAGGGTCTCGCACTTGAACTGCTTGCTGCTCGGCACGCTGATGGCCCAGGAGTTGTTCTGGCACACGAAGACCACGGGGACCTTCAGCACGCTGGCGAAGTTCATCGCCTCGTGGAAGTCGCCCTCGGAGGTCGCGCCGTCGCCGAAGAAGGTCGCGACGACCGTGTCCTCCTTGCGGAGTTTGGCGGCCCAGGCGATGCCCGCGGCGTGGAGCATGTGCGTGCCGATGGGGATCGAGATCGGGGTGATGTTCACGCCCTCGGGGATCTGGTTGCCCCGCTCGTCGCCCATCCAGTGGAGGAGGATCTTCTCCATGGGCAGGCCGTGCATGAACAGCGCAGCGTTCTCGCGGTAGCACGGGACGAGCCAGTCGGTCCCCTTGCGCAGGGCGAGCCCGGCACCGACGGCGGCGGCCTCCTGCCCCTTGTTCTGCGGGTAGGTGCCCATGCGCCCCGAGCGCTGGAGCTTGAACGCGATCTCGTCGAGATGGCGGCACACGCTCATGTGCTGGTAGGCCTCGACGACCTGCTCGTCGGAGAGCAGGCCCTTGCCGAGCTTCTCGTCGAAATTGCCGTGCTCATCGAGGATCTGGACGTACTCGATTTTGCCTTCAAACGCGGTCGTGATCGGCATCGGTGGCTCCGGTGCGCGCGAGGTGATATCGGTCGAACGACGCAACGCCGGGCGTCGAACACAAGGGTAGGCGCGGGTGATCCTCTCCCACAGGCGCGGGAGAGGGTTGAGAACTCAGTGCTGGGGTTCGACGGTGGTCACGCCCGTGTTGTTGGCCGTCCCGCCCGCCCCGTGGAAGGTGGGGTCGCCGTCGAACCCGGTTCCGGGGAACTGCTTGATGCCCTGCTGGTTGAGTTCCCGGCCGGTGCCGGCGGCCGTCGGGCTGCGCTCGGGGATCGAGAACTCGGTGTTGGGCAGGGTGTCGTTGTGCGTGAGCGTGGCGGCCGAGGCCTTGAGCATCGAGCCGTCCGGGTTGTCGGTCAGCTCGCGCATCAGGCGGCGGTAGTCGCACTCGGCCCAGTCGCAGAAGTGCTCGCAGGCGGCCTTGTCGCGATCGAACTCGACGCCCTCGGCGCCCGCGCGGATGTCCTGGTCGAGGCGTGAGAGCGCGCAGGTCATGGCGTGGATGAGGATCGCGCAGTCGGCGATCCGGGCCTGCACGACCTGGCGGTTGAGCAGGTTCTCCTCGTGGAGCTTGCTCATCTTCTTGAAGGCGTGCGACAGGTCGCGCGTCATCTGCCCGACGCGGTCGGCGTGGGTCGAGAGCGAAGGGTGGAGTTTGGTGACCTGTGGCGCGCCCTTCTTGATGCCCAGGAAGAGCTCGAGCCCGAGGGGGATCGCCTTGCCGACGATCGTCGGGTTCGTGCCGTTCTTCAGGATGCGCGACA
This sequence comes from uncultured Phycisphaeraceae bacterium, assembly GCA_965369025.1. Taxonomy (GTDB): domain Bacteria; phylum Planctomycetota; class Phycisphaerae; order Phycisphaerales; family UBA1924; genus JAHBXC01. Next base: position 1,015,152 of record CBDUPB010000001.1, read on the forward strand.
TGTTGGCGCCGAAGGACTGCTCCTTGCTCCACGACATGGCGTCGCGGACGCCGACCATCTGCTCGGCGAGCTGCTTGCCGCCGTACGCGAAGATGAACGACTGCATGACCTCGTTCGCGCCCTCGACGATGATGTTGATGCGCGAGTCGCGGAAGATTCGCTCGATCTGGTTCTCGGTCATGTACGACTCGCCGCCCATGATCTGGACCGCGTCGTTGACGGTGCGCCAGCCGAACTCGGAGCAGAAGACCTTGCAGACGGCGGTCTCGAGCATGATGTCGTCATCGTGACGGTCGAGCATGCCCGTGGTCATGTAGAGCATGGACTCCATCGCGTAGGTGTACGCGGCCATGCGCGCGACCTTCTGCTTCACAAGTTCGAAGTCCGAGAGCGGGCGCTGGAACTGATAACGCGTCTGCGACCACTTGATGGCCTGGTTCATCGCGGTCTTGGCGCCGCCCAGCATGCCGGCCGAGAGGGTGCATCGGCCGTAGTTGAGGCAGGTGAGCGCGACATTGAGGCCGCGGCCCTCCTTGTGGAGGAGGTGGGCCTTGGGCACGCGGACATCGGTGAACCTGATGCGCGCCTGCCATGTGCCGCGGATGCCGCACTTGCTGCGGTTCTTCTGGAAGATGTTGATGCCGGGCATGTCGGGCGTGCACACGAGGGCGGTGACCTTGTCCTTGCCGTCGGGCATTTTCTGCTTGGCCATGACGGTGAACAGGCCGGAGATGGCGCCCGAGGTGGCCCACTTCTTCTCGCCGTTCAGGATGTAGCACTGGTTGGCTTCGTCCCACTCGCAGCGGGTTTCCTGGCCGCCCGCGTCGCACCCGACATTGGGCTCGGACAGGCAGAACGCGCTCACCCATTCCTTGGCGAGCTTGGGAAGCCATTCCTTTTTCTGATCGTCGGTGCCGAAGAGCATGACGGCCTTGCAGCCGATCGACTGGTGCGCCGAAACGAGCACCGCGGTGCTGCCGCACGACGCGCCGATGCGCTCAAGGACGCGGTTGTACGAGGTGATGCCCAGCCCGCCGCCGCCGTACTCGCGGGGGATGGTCATGCCCAGCACGCCCATGTCGAACAGGCGGTCGATCACCCAGCGGGGGATCTCCTGCTCCTGATCGATCTGGATAGCGGGGTGCTCGTTGCGCATGTACTCGTCGAGGCGCGCGAGCAACTGATCGCAGCGAGCGGTCTCCTCGGCGGGGCTCTGGGGGTACGGGAAGACCAGGTCCTCGCGGAAGTTGCCCCAGAAGAGGTTCTTGATGAAACCCATCTCGGAAGGATCGGGGCCGAGCATCGTTTCGGCATCGGCGATCATCGCGCGGTCGCGGTCGGAGATGCCCTTGAGGTTCTTGAGATCGGCCATTCCGGTCTTCCTTTCGTGTATGACTCGAAGCCGCGCCGGTGCGCGGGTGGGTTTGTCGCTGTTGGTTCAGGCCTTGGTCTTGGCGAAGAACGCCTCGATGGCCTTGCGCGCCTCGGGCGTGTGACGGAGTCGGATCAGGTTCGCGCGCTCACACTCGAGGGCTTTCTTCCAGCCGCCGGCCAGCCCCGCTTCGATGCACGCGACGACCGCGCTGGCCGCCTGCGTGTCGGGGAGGTCGGACATCGCGCGGCGCAGCCCGGAGCGAGCATCGTCGGCGTGCTCGGCCATCGCGATGTTGCGCGCCTCGTGGTGGTTGTGCGCGAGCGAGGTGTCGCGCGGTCCCTGCGCGGCGCGCTGCTTCGCGAGATCGAGCAGGTCGTCGGGATTGTCGAGCAGTTGGCTGATGAGGCCCGCTTCGCGCGCTTCGACGACGGTCATGGGCACGCCCTTGGCCGTCGCGATGATCGCCTTCGCGGGGTCCATGCGCGCGGGGAGCATGTTCGTGCCGCCCCAGCCCGGGCAGATCGACAGGCCGCACTCGGGCAGACCGATCGGGTAGGGACGGGCGGGCTTCTCGGCCGTGCCGCGCGGCATGGCGGCGATGAGCGTGTCGCAATGCATCGCGAGTTCGAGCCCGCCGCCCAGCGTGGCGCCGTTGATCGCGGCGACGGTGTGGCAGGTGAACGCGGCGATGCGGCCGTACACGCGCGAACCGAGTTTGAGGTATTCGTCGAGCCCGGCGTCGTCGAGCGAGTCGATCTCGCTCAGGTCAGCGCCCGCGACGAACGCGCGCGGCGCGTTGCTCGCGAGGACGAAGCCCTTCTCGGGCTGGCCCATCGCGTCGAGCGTGCGGTCGAGTTTCTCGAGGAAGGCGCGGTTGAGCACCACCACCGGCTTGCCCTCTTGCTCCAGAAAGAGCGTGAACACACCGGCGGTCGGCCCGGAATCATCGCGTGTGATGGGGAGAAGGTCGGCGGCCATGCGGTCCGATGCGTACGAGGAGCGAACAAGCCGGGCCGGACAGCCCGCTCGCCGAGTATAGGAGGTTTCCCGGCCTCCACGAAGGGCGCCGGGTGCTAGCAACGCCTAACCAGTGAGCTGTTCAGGACATCCGCACGCGGGATTGCCGCCGTCAGCCCTTCTTCGCGAACATGGCGCGGAGATTGGCTTTGGCCTCCTCGCTCTCCACGACCTCCGCCGAGCGACGGGCGCCTTCGAGCAGGACATCCAGATCGAGTGATCCGTCGAGTTCGTTCAGCCAGCGCTTGGTCGAGTGGAGCGCCATCGGGCCGGCCTTGGCGATGCGCACCGCGATGCCTTCCACGGCCGCATCGAGCGAGTCGGCGCTGTCGGCCAGGTGGGTGACCAGACCGAGCTGGTGCGCGCGGCGGCCGTCCATCAGCCCGCCCTCGAGCAGCACCCGGCGCGCCTGGCCCGCGCCGATCTTCTTCACCAGCCACGGCGCAACGACCGCCGGGCACACACCCAGATCGACTTCGGGGTATCCGAGTTTCGCGTCGGGGGTGGTCACGCCGAGATCGCAGACGCACGCGAGGCCGCACCCCCCCCCGATGGCGGCGCCGTTGATCCGCGCGATCGTGACCATGGGGAGGTTGCGCACGGCGTGCGTGACCTCGGCGATGAGCCGGAGCATCTTCTCGGGCGCGCCGGGGACATCGAGGACCGCTTTGAGGTCCATCCCGGCGCAGAAGCTCTTGCCGGCGCCGGTGATGACGCACACGCTCACGCCCTCGGCGTCGTGAACCTCGCGCACTCGCTCCATGAGCGAGGTCAGCAAGTCGTGCGAGAGCGCATTGCGCTGCTCGGGCCTGTTCAGCGTCAGCGTCGCGACGCGGCCGTCGATGGATAGCGAGGTGAGGTCGTGTGTGCTCACTTGGTTCTCTCCCACATCTTGTTCAGCAGTGTTCGCTCTTCGTCGCCGCCCACGAGCCCGAGCGAGGTGTGCAGCGCGCCGTGGACGGTTTCTCCATCGCACGATCCGTCGAGGTGATTGAGCCAGCGCTTGGTCTCGCGCAATGCGCCGGCGGGTTTGGCGGCGAACGCGCGGGCAACTTCCATCGCACGCGGGACGACCGCGGCCGCGTCTTCGACGCATTCGTGCGCGAGGCCGATCGCGCACGCGTGGTCCCCGTCGATCAGTTCGGAATCGAGGAGGCGCGCTCGGGCCGGGCCGTCGCCGACCATCTGGCGCAGGAACGGGCTGGAAACAGCGGGGGAAACGCCGAGCCGCGTGACGGGGTAGCCGAACTTCGCGCTCGCATCGGTCACGACGAAATCACCCCCGCCCAGCAGCGCGCAGCCGCCCGCGATGGCGGCGCCGTGCGCGGCGATCACCACCGGGCACGGGCATTTGCGAAAGGCGCTGATCGCATGGCTCAGCCCCATGAGAAGCGAACGCATCACGAGCGGATCATCGCGGCAATCGTCGAGATCGAACCCGGCGCAGAACACGGACCCCTCGCCGCGCAGCACGACCGCGCGCACGATCGGATTGTCGCACGCGCGTCGCGCGGCGTCCCCGAGGTTCGCCATCATCGCGACGGTGAGCGCGTTGCGCTTGTCCGGGCGATCGATGATGACCGAGACGATCTCGCCGGTTTGCATAGTCCCGGTGACGGCGTTCGCGCCAGACACTTGCTCGTGCTCGATACGGATCACGCGCCGCTCCCGGCGCGGGAGGAATGCACGATCTCTCGGGCGATGCGCGCCGCCTTCGCGAGCGCGTCGTCATCGACGGCGCAGGTCAGGCCCGCTTCGCGCACGGCGCTGACCAGTGTTTCGGTGGAGATGTTCCCCGGCGCGGGTTTGTCGGGCGTCCCCGCGTACGGGCACCCGCCGAGGCCGGCGACCGAGCCGTCGAAGGAACGCACGCCGAGCGTGACGGCCTCGCGCACGCACGAACCGGCGCGGCCGAAGGTGTCGTGGAAGTGGAGCGTCATGGCGCCGCGCTCGGTTTCGTCGAATTCGGAGAGCAGGGCGCGGATGTCGTCGGGTGTCGCGACGCCGATGGTGTCGCCCAGATCGATCTCGCCCTCGAAGCCGGAGGGAACGATGGCGTTGAGTTTATCGACCACCGCGCGGACCGCGGCGGGCGCGATCGGGCCCTCGAACGGGCAGGCGACGACGCACGACACATACATGCGGACTTGCAAACCCGATTCGAACGCGCGGGGGACGAAGGCCGCGAACCGCTCGATGGTCTCGTCGATGCTCGCGTTGGTGTTCTTCTTGGAGAAGGTTTCGCTGGCGGCCGTGAAGACCGAAACTTTCCCGATGAGCGGGCGATCGGCCCGCTCGTTCACCGCGCAGGCGGCGTCGAATCCCTTCTCGTTGGGGACGAGGGCGGAGAGCATCGGGAAGTGAACTCCCTCCCACTCGTGGGAGGGGGGAGGGGGAGGGCTCTTCAACAATGCGCCTATCCGCGCGAACACCTCGGCGGCGTCGCCCAGTTGGGGGACCCACTTCGGAGAGACGAAACTGCTGACCTCGACCTCGTCAACGCCCGAGCGCAGCAATGCCTCGACCAGCCGCACCTTGTCGGCGGTTGACACCACGCCGGACTCGTTCTGGAGCCCGTCGCGGGGTGAGACATCGGTGATGCGAACGCGGTCGGGCATCGTGAGCGCAAGTCTACACAACTGCGCCGGTTCCGTTCCCGATTACCCCCCGAACGCGGCTTTTGCGCCCGCTTCCATCTCTTCGGGGGTCATGTCCTTGATGTGGGTCGCGAACGACCAGGTGTGGCCGAACGGGTCCGTCACGCTGCCGTAGCGGTCGCCCCAGAACATGTCCTCGGGGGGCATGGTCACGGTCGCGCCCGCCTTCTCGGCCTTGGCGATGGCGGCGTCGCAATCGTCGGTGTAGCGGTGGATGGTGACGGTCGAGCCGCCCAGGGCCGAAGGAGTGCGCGACTTGCCGCCGCAGTATTCGGGGAAATCGTCGCACAGGAAGATGACCTGATCGCCCAGTTTCATCTCGGCGTGCATGAGCCGCTTGCCGTCGGGGGCGGGCATGCGGCAGAGCTCCTCGGCGCCGAACGCCTTGGCGTAGAAGTCCATCGCCTTGCTGGCGCCGTCCACCACGAGGTGGGGGACGAGACCCTTGGGCATGTTCGCGTTCTTCGACATCGTCTCTCTCCGGATAGTGCTGCGCCGTCGCCGGCCCCTCCCCGGGGCCCGCCCACAACGACCGGCCGAGAGTACCGGATCGGGCCGGTCTGCACAAGGGTGTTTTAGGATATTTTTAGGTATCAGCCGATCCGGCGGATGGTCGCTCGCGCAAGGGCTTCCGCGGCCTTGGGATCGAACCGCCAGAACATCTCGGGCTCGACGACCTCGTACTCGACCACCCGCGGGTCGAGGAGCGTCACGCGCGCGGTTTCGTCGCGCATCGAGGGGTCGCCTTCTTCCTCTATGTCGATGAGATCGACGCGCGCGTAGAGCGGGACCTCGCCCGTCTCGGCGATCCATGCGTCGTTGCACCGCCGCGCGACTTCGAGTTCGCGCTGGCCCGGTTCGTGAGGGAAGACCGCGCCGCCGTGGTCGTCCTGACAGCGCACATCATCACCGGCGGGGACCTTGCGCACGGCGTGGGTGAACTCGCGATCGACGAACATCAGCGAGGTCTCGCCATTCGTGCGGATGCTGGGCACGAGGGGCTGGACGAGCGCGTCGCCGTCGGCCATGAGGTTCGCGAGGTGTTGCTCGGCGTCGTCGATGTCGTCCATCGAGAACAAGCGCAGTCCCCAGGCGGCGCCGCCGATGGCGGGCTTGATCACGCCGCCTGTCCAGCCCATCTCGCGCGAGAGTGCGCGCAGTTCGACGCGCGGCTCGCCGTGGCGCGCGAAGAGCGTGGGGATCATCGGCACGCCCCGGTCTTCGAGTTGCTTGAGGTACAGCTTGTGGGTGTTGCGCCAGATCGTCTCGGCGGAGTTGTAGAGGTTGGTCTCGGCGCCCACGCGCAGGGCCCACTCGCAGAACGGCTCGCGCTTGCCCCGGTAGTAGTCCCACGCGTGGCGCACGATAACGGCGTCGAACGCGCCCCACTTTGCCGACGGGTCGTCCCACACGGCGTGCCGCGCGTCGATGTTCAGCCGCGCGAAGGCGTCGAGCACGAAGCGGTCCTCGGCGTTGCCGAGTTCCTCACGCGAGCAGGCGATGGCGATTGATGGCGCGCTCAAGTCTGCAAAATCCCTGTCCGGAACTCGCGTTCGCTGGGCCAGTTGCTCGTCATCGCGAGGGCGGCGGCCAGTTCGTCGCGCGTGTTGTGGGGCTGGATGATCCGGTCGAGCCAGCCGCGTGCGGCGCCGTGGCGGATGTCCTGCTGCTCGGTGTAGCTCTCGCGGACGGCGTCGAGGATCGCCTTGCGGGTCGTGTCGTCGATCTCCTCGCCCTTGCGCTCGCGTGAGCGGGCCTCGATGGTCGCCAGCACGCCGCTGGCCTGCGCGGCGCCCATGACGGCGCACTTGGAGCCGGGCCAGGCGTAGGTGAGGAAGGGGTCGAAGGCGCGGCCGCACATCGCGTAGTTCCCGGCGCCGTAACTCCCGCCGATGATGAGCGAGATCTTGGGCACCACGCAATTGCTCATGGCGTTCACCATCTTGGCGCCCGCGCGGATGATGCCGTGCTGCTCGCTCTCGCGGCCGACCATGAAGCCGGTGGTGTCGTGGACGAAGATGATGGGGATGCGCTTCTGGTTGCAATCCATGATGAAACGCGCGGTCTTCTCGGCGGAGTCGTGGTAGATCACGCCGCCGATCTGGATGCCGCCCGCCGCGGGCTTGGTGAGTTTCTTCTGGTTGGCGACGATGCCGCAGTTCTGGCCCTTGATGCGCGCGTAGGCGCAGACGAGCGATCCGCCGTAGTCCTCGCGGTACTCCTCGAAGGAATCGCCGTCGACGAAGGACTTAAGGATGTCGCGCGTGTCGTACTGCGCGCCGGGCTTGTCGGTGAAGACGGAGTAGACATCGTCGGCGGAGCGCTGGGGCGCGGGCGCGGCGGGGTCGATCGCGTCGGCGCGGGGCGTGGACTTGTTGAACGCCTTGACGAGCGCGCGGATGCGCGCGATGCAGGCGTCGTCGTCTTTCTCCTTGAAATCGACGGTGCCCGAGACGCTGGCGTGCATGGAGGCGCCGCCGAGTTCTTCGTCGGTGACCTGCTGGCCGATGGCGGCCTTCACGAGCGCGGGACCGGCGAGGTAGAGCCCGGATCCCTCGGTCATGAGGATATTGTCGCACAGGACGGGGAGGTAGGCGCCGCCCGCGACGCAGAATCCCATGATGGCGGCGATCTGGGGCACGCCGTCGGCGGAGATGACCGCGTTGTTGCGGAAGATGCGGCCGAAGTCGTCGGTGTCGGGGAAGACTTCTTCCTGCAAAGGAAGGAAGACTCCCGCGCTGTCGACGAGGTAGAGCAACGGCATGTGCGCCATGTGCGCGATGCGCTGGGCGCGGATGATCTTCTTGCAGGTCGCGGGGAAGAACGCGCCGGCCTTCACGGTGGCGTCGTTGGCGACGATCATGCACAGGCGGCCTTCGACGGGGCCGACGCCGGTGACGACGCCCGCGCCGGGCGCGCCGCCGTGCTCCTTGTACATGTTGAAGGCCGACCAGAGGCCCATCTCGGCGAAGCGCTGGGGGTCGTCGAGGAGTTTGTCGATGCGCTCGCGCGCGGTGAGGCGGCCCTTGGCGTGCTGGCGGTCGATGGCTTTGGGGCCGCCCCCGAGCCGGATGTGCCGCTCCTGCTGCTGGTACTCCTCGTTGAGTTCACGGAGCGGGTTGATGGCGGCGGCGGGCTGGGACATCGGTTCGTCTCGATCTCTGGGAACGGTTCTCGGACTGTGCGGCGCGAGGAATCGCGGCGAGCCAGTCTAGCGGCGAGCGGGCGGGGGACGGGGGATTTCGGGACGGGCCCTCCCAGACGGAACGGGATGCGCGGCGGGTGTTTGGAGCGGGGCGATCTGATTCGCACACTTTCAGGTAGTCGCGTGCGATTCGGACCGCGCCGGGCTTCGGAGCCGGCGGGCCGCACCATGGATCCCCAGGATGACGCGCGGAGCGCGTGGAAGTTCGAGAAAGCGAACTGACGAAAGCACAGCACACCCCATGATGAACCACACCAAGCAATACGGTTTCTCACTCGTGTTCGCCGCCGGCCTCTCGGCCGCCGCCAGCGCGGGCGTCGTGAACGGCAACCTGTATCAGATGACGGAGCGCGGCGAGGTGACCGCGGAGTTCCTGAGCAGCAACGCCGGCGCGAAGGGCTCGCTCTACTTCCTCGGGCACTCGGGCGTGGGTGATCCGATCACCTACGCGGCGTCGAGCGACGCGAGCGGGCTGGGCCAGTTCCTGTTCAGCAACAAGGGCACGGCCGCGGGCACGAGCGTCGGACTCGGAACCTTCGACCTGGGCGACACCCTGTACTTCGCGTACATGATCACGAACGGCGTCTCGGTTGCGCCGACGGGCACGCTGGCGCGCAACGACCTTGCGCCGGATGTGGACTTCTTCCAGACGCTCTCGTTCGCGCTGACCCCTGACGGTTCGCGCAGCGTGATCGGCGTGGAGGACATCTTCAAGCGCACCGGGAGCGACTGGGACTACAACGACACGAAGTTCGCGCTGAATGTGAGCAGCATCCCCACGCCCGGCGCCGGCCTGCTGGCCGTGATGGGCGGCGCGGTGGCGTGCAGGCGAAAGCGACGGGAGCCCGCGACCACATGATCGGACGGCGAGGGAGAATCGCCCTCCCCCTGCCCCCTCCCGCTGCGCAGGTGGGGAGCCGGATTCTGAACCCCTCTCACCTGTGGGAGGGGTAGGGGAGGGATTTGCACTCCTCGCGCACGGAATTGATTGAACCCACGAGTCATTTTTCCTCGTGCGGAAAAGACAGCCGCCCCGGTCCGTGCAAACCGGGGCGGTTGTGTTTTTTACTTGTTGCTGATGGAGCGGCTTAGTCGTTCCACTTGCGGATGCCGGAGCCGGTGTAGTTGCTCAGCGGGCGGATAAGCCGGTTGTTCTGGTGCTGCTCCATGATGTGGGCGGCCCAGCCGGTGATGCGCGCGGCGACGAAGATGGGGGTGTACTGGGGGACGGGGATGCCCATCGCGTAGTAGGTCATTCCACACGGGAAATCGACATTGGGGAAGATGCGCTTCTGCTCGCTCATGATCTTTTGCGCCTTCTCGCCGATGTCGAACCACTTCTGCGCGTCGCCGCCCTTCTTGTTGGCGTACTCGCGGCCGAGCTTGTGGAGCAGGGTTGCGCGGTGGTCGCCGTGCTTGTAGACGCGGTGGCCGAAGCCCATGATCTTGCGCTTGGTCGCGAAGGCGTCGGCCATGAAGGGCTCGACATTCTCGATCGTGCCGATCTCGCGGAGCATCTCCATGGCCTGCTCGTTGGCGCCGCCGTGGAGCGGGCCCTTGAGGGCGGCGATGGCGCCCGTGACGGCGCCGTGCATGTCGGAGAGGGTCGCGGCGATGACGCGCGCGGTGAAGGTGCTGGCGTTGAAGTCGTGCTCGGCGTAGAGGATCAGCGAGACATCGAGGATCCTGGCTTCCTCGGCGGTGGGCTTGGCGCCCTTCATCATGTAGAAGATGTTGGCGGCGTGATCGAGCGAGTTGTCGGGCTGGATGAGGTCGCGGCCGTCGATCACATTCTGGATGTGGCCGATCATGGTGCCGATCTTGGCGGTGAGCGAGATGGACTTCTTGAGTTCGGCCTCGGGGGAGTTGTCCTGGCACTGCGCGTCGAAGTGCGCGAGCACGGAGACGGCGGAGCGGAGGACATCCATCGGGTGGGCGGCCTTCTCGCCCGCGCACTTCTTGATGACATCGACGACGGGCGCCGGGAGGGCGCGCTCGGCGAGGAGCTGCTTCTTGAAGGCGGCGAGTTCGGCGGCGGAGGGCTTGTGCCCGACGAGGAGGAGGTGGGCGACCTCTTCGAAGGTCGCGTTGGTCGCGAGGTCCTCGATGGTGTACCCGCGGTAGATCAGGTCATCCTGCTCGACGGAGCAGATGGCGCTGTCGCCGGCGACCATGCCTTCGAGGCCTGCGCCTTGGGGAGCGGGGGTCTTGGGGGGCTTGGTCTCGGTCGATGCGCTCATGGATGCTCCTCGCGTGCAAGTCGGGGTGACAATGGTGAGATGTGTGGTGCGCGTCCTGCGCGGGTGCGTGGTGGTTTCAGCGGCCCTGACCCAGCCGGGGGCCCGGGAACACCCACTCCTGCCCCGGAGTGTAGGAGAGCAGGCGGTAGAGTTCGGCGCGGTCCTGCATGCCTTCGAGGGAGGCGGACACATCGCCGTCGCGTTTGAGGGCGGCAAGCATGCGCTGGGCCTCGCCCATCGCGCTGCGCAGGGTGCTGACGGGGTGGATCACGCAGTGATACCCCATGTCGGCGAAGCGGTTGAGGGGAAGAACGGGAGTCTTGCCGAACTCGGTCATGTTCGCGAGGAGCAGGGCGCCGGTGGGTCGGAGGGCCTTGGCGACGGTGTCGAAGTCGGCCTCGGTCTTGAGCCCCTCGGGGAAGATCATGTCGGCGCCGGCGTCGATGTAGGCCTTGGCGCGCTCGATGGCGGCGTCGAGCCCGTCAACACCTGCGGCGTCGGTGCGCGCGCAGACGATGAACGCGCCGCCCGAGCAGGCGTCGCGCGCGTCGGCGGCGCGTCGGACCTTGTCGGCCATGTGGGTGACGGCGACGAGGGACTTGCCGTCGAGGTGGCCGCAACGCTTGGGGAAGACCTGGTCCTCGATGTGGAAGCCGGCGGCGCCGGCGGCGTGGTAGTCCCAGACGGCGCGCGAGACCATCTCGCCTTCTCCGAAGCCGGTGTCTGCGTCGGCGATGAGGGGGAGGCCGGAGGCGCGAGCGACTTCCTGAATCACGCGGCAGAAGTGCTCGAGGGAGACGAGCCCGACATCGGGGAGCCCGGCGCTGGCGCTGACGGCGGCGCCGGAGATGTAGGTCCCTTCGAAGCCGGCGTCGGCGACGGCGCGGCCGACGAGCCCGTTGAATGCGCCGGGAAGGGCCACGCATCGCTGCTTCATGGCCTCGCGGAGTCGGAGGGCGGCGGCGGTGGCGGGGTGGGTCGGCGCGGGATTGGTGCTCATCGGGCGATGGTAGCGCGGCGGCGGGATTCCCGAAAAAAACAACGGCCCGTTCCGATGAAGAACGGGCCGCTGGTGGTTTGAATTCACGCTCGGCAGGGAGCGTGAGACATGGTTTCGATCAGCGACGGCGACGGATCGCGGCGATGCCCGCGAGGCCGGCGATGCCCATCATGCCGCCCGTGGGGAGCGGGATGACGATGAGCTGGTCCTGCGCCGTGGCGGAGGTGATGGCGCGGAGGCCGCCGAGCACATCGCCGTTGAACGCCCAGCCAAAGAAGGTGTCGAGGTTCGCGGCGACGCCGGCCGAGATGGTGCTGGTGACCTCGAAGTCATCGTTGGCGAGCAGCGAGGTGTAGTTGGGACCGCCCGCGGCCGCGGCGAGGACGCCGGAGTCTTCGAAGGCGAGTTCCCAGACGACGAGCTGGAAGGCGGCGGCCTGCTGGCCGGTCATCGAGTCCGTGGCGCTGCCGCGGTTGTCGATGAGGCCGTTCTGGATCGCGTTGTAGTACAGCGACTGGAGGTAGCCAGCGCGGAGGACGCCGACATTGCCGGTGGGGGCGTCGGGCTCGGGGGCCGAGGCGACGCTGGCGATGTCGTATGTGCGGATCTGGCCGACGACATTCTGCGCAAGGTCGATGCAGAAGGTCTTGAGCAGGGCGCCGGCGTAGGTCTCGGAGTCGCCCTGGACCTGGTGCTTGAGGGCGCCGGCGCCGACATTCGCGGTGAGCGTGCCGGTGTTGTGGGTGAGCGAGATGTGGTAATTGCCCGAGTTCTGCCCGAGGCCGGTGTATTTGGCCTTGAGGGTTGCGGCGGACGCGCTGCCTGCGACGACGGCGAGCGCCGCGCAGGAAATCAACAGTCGGTTCATGATGCTCTCTCTCTCTCTCTTCCAAGGTGAATCCTGACCACATTTCCCGGGTCCGTGAGCGTTGCCTGCAGGATGCGACTCCCCGGGCGGAACGATCAAGACTTACGGTTTTCTCTCTTCAAGAAAGATAGCGCAGAAAGCGACCGTCACCAACCAGAAAATCCCACAGAAGTCTCGATATATACGCGATTTAGCGCGGGAGTGCCTCAGATTTATGGGAACCCCCGGGTGTGCGCGCGACGGGCTGTAAAGCTGGGCAACTTCTCCAGCGAACAACAACCGCGGCCCGCACTCGATGAACGAATGCGGGCCGCGGGCACACGAGGCGGGGTGACAGGACACCAGTTGAACTATTTGTGGGGCAGATCGGCCTCTGGAGCCTGGAAACGCGGGTTCTGGTTCAGGATTGATATACGAACGCCGCTGATTCAGAAGCTTGCGGAATAATCCCCCCCGGGGGGATATTCTCATGGTATGCCCAAGCGATCAAAGACGAGCGGATGCACCTACCTGGACGAGCCACAGGTCAGGTCTTTGTGCAATTCCCTGAGCCGTATCGAAGGGCATGTCGGTTCGGTTCGACGCATGGTTGAAGAACAAAGGTGTGCCGACGATCTTCTTACGCAGATCGCAGCCATCAAGGCCGCACTCAACCGGGTGACGGTCCGAATTGTCGAAGATGAGCTTCGCCTCTGCCTGACGCAATGCGGGGCAGCCGAAGCAGACGATCGGTTTGACACGGCGATGAAGGCACTCTCGTCGATGCTCAAACGAACATGAAAGGCCTAAGACATGCAGGTCCGAGTTGTCTACTTCCAGGGCTGTCCAAACCATGAGCCGGTAAAGGCAATGGTGCAAGCAGTTGCTGATGAAATCGGTGTGCCGATTGATCTGAGCGAGATCAAAATCGAGTCGGAAAGTGATGCGAAACGGGAACGCATGCTCGGATCGCCGACCATCCAAGTAAACGGATCCGATATCGATCCCACCGCCAGAGGCCGTGACGACTTCGCGATGAGTTGTCGCGTATTCGGGGGTGCTGGCGGACTCCCGCCGAGAGAGATGATCGCCGCTGCGCTCCTCGGCGAGGATTACGAGCCGGGTCATCAAGCCGACGCCGATGGCCGGAACGGATGCTGCACATGAGCGGAACGAGGAGCATTGCGTCTGCCGGCGGAGCGATCGTCGCAGCGATTGCCTCTTCTGCGTGCTGTTGGCTACCGCTGTTGCTCATGGCTTTCGGGCTCTCCGTTGGCAGCGTGTCCGCCTGGTTCGAGCAGTACCGGCTGATCTTCCTGATTGTCGCGGGCGTCCTTCTCTCGCTCGGGTTCTACTCAGCGTACTTTGCCGGTCGCCGATGCGATCCTGCCTGCGGCTGCGACCGCCGAGCATCGCGAATGCAACGGGTTTCTCGGATCATGCTGTGGATCTCGGCGGTATTCGTCATCGGCTTCGCCGCGTTTCCGAAGTACGTCGGCGCATTCATCGGCGACAACGGTGCATCAGCTGTTGCTACCGGGAGTGACACCGTCGAGTTTCGGATAGAAGGCATGACCTGCGAGGCCTGCACGATCCATGTCAAGAGCGAGTTGATCAAGGTCCCCGGTGTCCTCGGCGCAACGGTCTCATACTCAGAAGGCAATGCCTCAATCAGTTTCGATTCAGAAGATCCGCCCGCGACGGCCGACCTCATCACCGCGATTGAGAAAGCGGGCTACTCGGGAATGGTTGAGAGCGAGAATCCCCCTAACCACTCTCCTTGATCCCGGAGCGGCTTGCTTCGCGAAAGTAGCCCGAGTTCAGTGCCAACACAGCAACTAGAAGTTCAATCCTGCTATCCAACTCCAATAGTGACAGGACGTGATTGAACTTACCTGTAAACAACGATGGCCCCGGCGCTTGCCGAGGCCATCAAGGCTGCTAGGTCGGGTTGGGGAGAATTGACTCAGCGACGGCGGCGGACGCCCGCGATGCCGACGAGCCCGGCGAAGGCCATGGCGCCGCCCGTGGGGAGCGGGATGACGATGAGCTGGTCCTGCGCGGTGGCGGAAGCCATGGCGCGGAGGCCGCCGAGCGAGTCGCCGTTGAACGCCCAGCCGAAGAAGGTGTTGAAGTTCGCGGCGACGCCGGCGTTGATCGAGTTGCTGACCTTGAAGTCGTCGGTCGCGATCAGCGAGGTGTAGTTGGGACCACCCGCGGCGGCCGACAGAACACCGGCGTCTTCGAAGGCGAGTTCCCAGACCACAAGCTGGAAGGCGGCGGCCTGCTGGCCGGTCATCGAGTCGGTGGCGCTGCCTCGGCTGTCGAGGAGGCCGGCCTGGATCGCGTTGTAGTACAGCGACTGGAGGAAGCCGGCGCGGAGCGTGCCGACATTGCCCGTGGGGGCGTCCGGATCCGGCGCCGAGGCGACGCTCACGATGTCGTAGGTCTTGACCTGACCGACGACATTCTGGGCGAGGTCGACGCAGAAGGTCTTGAGCAGGGCGCCGGCGAAGGTCTCGGAATCGCCCTGGACCTGGTGCTTGAGGGCGCCGGCGCCGACATGGGCGTTGATCGTGCCCGTGTCATGGATCAGCGAGACATGGTACGAGCCGGAGTTCTGGCCCAGGCCCGAGTACTTGGCCTTCAGGGTGGCGGCGGAAGCGGTTCCGGCGAGAGCGGCGACAGCGGCGGCGGCGAGAACAAATTTCATCACTCGAATCTCCTCTTGATTGCTTTCCCTCGGCGGCGGCTGTCAGCCCTGACTCAGGCAGACGCCGTTGACTCTTCTCCCCGCCAACGGGATGAAGATACCTCCGCTTTCGCCGCGGTCGAGCGGCAAAAAGTTCGGAAGTACCGTCCAATCAAGAGGTTATATGTCGCTACCGGACCGGGCCCCCTACAACCATTAGCCGAAGCCGCCGCGCTTCGCCAAGTTGAAATCGTTGATGGCGGCGATCTCCGAAACGGACTTCTTTTCGAGGTCCGCGAACCGTTCGACCAGGCCCTCGGGCGTGTCGCTCGACAGGCGGGCCATCAGCGCGAACTTGTGCTTGAGGATGTCCTTGAGGTTCGCGGTCGTGTTCCGCGCGTGGCCCGCGGGGTACATAACCAGACCGGAGTCATGCGTCTTGCCCGAGGCGTCCTCGATCTTGAGCGAGGTGGGGATGCCGTCCGGATACTTCGCGTCGTACTCCGCGCCGCCGTGCTCGAAGCGGATCTTCTGCATGATGGTCCGAGTAGCGGGGTTGAAGACCGCGGTCTCATCCTCTTTATAGTCGGCGGGCTCGAGCATGAGGGCCTTCCAGACCTCGTCGTGGGCGCCGCCTCCAGAGGGGAGCTTCCCGCCGTTCTTTGCCGCCAGCTCGCAGGCCTTGCGCAGGAGCGTCGAGACGATGTAGGCCATCGAGTGGTCGGCGCTCTGGCGGGTCTTCGGGTCCATCTTCATGGGGTTTCCGATAATCCCGAACGCCGGCTCGTACGCCAGGATCGTGATGGTCTTGACGCTGTCCCCGGGCGTGGCGCCCTTGAGCAGGTCGGGCGACTTGCTCGCGAGGTCGATAACCGCCTGGAGCGCGCCGGCCGACTGGTGCTCGTACAGACCGAGTTTGAAGTGCATGCCCATGACGGCGAAGTCGTCGCCGCTGTGCGCAAGATGGAGGTCGAACGGCGAGGGCGCCATCTCCTTCCAGCGGTCCTTGCCCTGGGTGGTGGGCTCGAAGAAGCGGAAGATCGCCTCGGGATTGCGGAAGATGTCGCGCGGGCCGAGGAAGCCCCGCTTGGCGCGCTGCGCGAAGAGGACTGCCGCCTCGGTGCTGATCGCCGCCGACGCGCCCTTGCTATCGCTCAATTGCTTGCCCGCGCGGATCGCGCGCCAGGGGATGGAGTGCGCCACCACCATGCCGATCGCGGATTCGATCTGCTCTTCGGTGGCGCCGATCATCGCGCCGTAGACGGCGGCGCTGGCGATGGCGCCGTGGACCACATGGTCGATCTTGTAGGTCTTGAGCGAGAAGACCTCGGCCAGGCGGCCGCGGATCTCGTCGAGGGCGATCATGCCGCGCAGCGCCATGGCGCCGTCGAGCCCCTTCATCTGCGCCGCCGCCATCGCGACGGGGTAGAAGTCGTTGTGCCCGAACTCGCCCGCCGTGTGCCCGAGCGCGGGGTTGTACCCGAAGTTCGTGCCGTTGCTGTCCCACTCGCGCACGGCCGACGAGTTGGCGACGACGGCCTTCTCGGGCTTCACGCGGGTCTTGTCGCCGAAGATCGTGGCGCCCTTGGCGTCGGCGTACTCCAGCGCTTCCGCGCGGAGCACCGTCGGGGCGTTCGTGCCCAGCGCGATGGCCGACAGGCCGCAGAAAGTCGCGTCGACATGGAACATGTTGGTGCGTTCGAGCACGCTGGCCGCCGGCTTGCCCTGCCCATTGCGGATGAAATCGATGGCGTACCGCGCGATGCCCAGTGCCTGGTTGCTGTCGGCGGGGAGGATCAGGTGGGTGTCGGTCTTTTGGAACGCGGGCGCTTCGGCGGTGGCGGGGGCGGCGGCGGGCATGGGGCTCTCCTCATCGAGTACGGGCAGGTGGGGTGAAGGGTAGGTGGCGCTCGAAGGTCCGGTGGCCGAGAGTCGCCGTCAGTCTGCACCCGATCGCGCGGGCATACCCTAGACAACGCGGCGTCTGAGCGCCCATGCACCCCTTTCGGAGTCGTCCTGCCCATGTCCGACCGCACGCCCGTGATCGTCGCCGCCAAGCGCACCCCCGTTGGAAAGTTCATGGGAGGCCTCTCGAAGGTCCCCTCGCCCGTGCTCGGCTCGTACGCGATCAAGGCCGCCCTCGACGAGGTCCCCGCCGCCAAGGACCGCATCGAGGAAGTCGTGATGGGCTGCGTGCTCCAGGCCGGGCTGGGCCAGAACCCCGCGCGCCAGGCCGCGCTCAAGGCCGGCCTCCCCGACTCCATGAACTGCTGGACCGTGAACAAGGTCTGCGGCTCGGGCCTTCAGGCCGTCATGCTCATCGCGCAGGCCATCAAGGCGGGCGACATCGACGCCGGCATCGGCGGCGGGCTCGAGTCCATGTCCCTCGCGCCCCACCTCGCGCATGTCCGCGCCGGGGTGAAGTACGGCGACTCCAAACTCATCGACCACATGGCCGCCGACGGGCTCACCTGCGCCTTCGAGTGCTGGCCCATGGGCAACGCCGCCGAGCACACCGCCAACCAGCACGGCATCACGCGCGAGCAGCAGGACAAGTGGGCCGAGCGCTCCAACCTCCGCGCCGCCGAGGCCACCAAGAACGGCTGGTTCAAGGGCGAGATCGTCCCCCTCACCGCCGAGCAGGTCATGTCGCGCTCGGGCGGCGTCGAGCACGACGAGGGCTTCCGCGCCGAGACCACCTCGGAAACGCTCGGCAAACTCCGCCCGGCGTTCGACAAGGCCGGCTCGGTCACCGCGGGCAACGCGAGCCAGATCTCCGACGGCGCCGCCGCCATCGTCGTGATGACCGAGAAGATGGCGAAGGAACTGGGCCTCAAGATCCTCGGGCGCATCACCGCCTACGACACCGCGGGCGTGGCGCCCAAGGACCTGTTCACCGCGCCGGGCGTCGCCGTGCCGCGCGTCCTGAAGAAGGTCGGCAAGACAGTGAAGGATGTCGATCTGTTCGAGGTGAACGAGGCGTTCGCCGCCCAGGCCCTCGCGAACATGAAGACCGCCGAGATCGACCCCGAGAAGGTGAATGTCTGCGGCGGCGCGGTCGCCATCGGCCACCCCATCGGCGCCTCGGGCGCGCGCGTGCTCACCACGCTCGTCCACCAGATGAACCGTCTCGACAAGAAGACCGGCGTCGCGGCCCTGTGCCTCGGAGGAGGCAACGCCGTCGCGATGGTCATCGAGCGGTAACACATGCCGTCAGTGTTCCGGAAGGGCGCGGCAAGATTCGTGAAGCGATCCCTGATCGCGTTCGTTGTGTGCTTCAGCGCCAGCGCGGCGGCCGTCGCATTCTTCTTCTGGAGTCCGCCAAGTGGCGAGCGGTATCCCACGCCGCAGCTGCGCGAGGGATTCTTTCCCGGGCTTGTGTTGTATCCGGCGCGGGATGATCTTGTGGCAAACCTGCCCGAGGAGCACAGCGACCTCACGGACTCGCTCCCTCCGTTGCAAGTTGATTTCGCGTTCATCTGCACGGAATCGCCGGACGAACGGGCGGAACGAATCTCCATCCTCGACGGTCGCTTCGTGGACGAATCGGCCATGGCGCCGTGGGTGTCGCCCGATGATGTGACAGCGGAAGTGCCGCCCGAACGCGCCGAATTGTTGCTCTCGCGCATCAACTCGCTCACACGGGATCGCTTACAGGAGTATGGACTCTCGTCTGCAGGTCGTGGTGAGATGCGTGTCGAACGGACGCTCTTGCCCGACGGTGCGATTCAGTACCGAACCAGAGCATTGCACTGGAGCGGTCATGTCGAATACCGCGCGCAGTACGAGGTTCGAGAGGCGAAGGCCTACCTCTCCTCGTGGTCGTACCACACTCACCGAGCGATCGGAAATGCGCAAAAACTGTGGGCCGCGGGAATCCTGAGCGCGATTCTCGCCCTCTTGTTTGCGATCGGATCGCTTGGATCGGAGCACCGCGCATTCCGGCTGACGCGAACGAGCATCGATGACCAGGGTCGATGATGTCCGCACCCTCTCCTGTTGACCGAGCAAGGCGAGGTCAATGGGCGAGGGCAGGGTGAGGCCTACTCCGGCTTCTCTCTCTACTATGTCTTCAACTGAAGCAGTACGGGGGATTTGGTAGCCCTCACCCCAACCCTCTCCCATTCGGCTGCGCCGAACAGGAGAGGGGGCCGGAGTGTGGCCGTTCCTTATCTCCGCCTGCGCCCAGCGAACAGTCCGCCCATCGCAAGGACGGCCATCGCGCCGGGGGTCGGCACGAGCTGGAAGCCGTTGATGAACGCGCTCACGCCCTGATTCACCGGCGCGGTGATCGTGATCGTCATCGTGCCGTTGGTCACCAGCACATCGTGGATGGTGTGCGTGGCGCCGAGCGCGAACACATTGTTGATCGCCGGCCCGATCGCCACCTGCGGGTTCGGGCTCGTTGCGCCCGACACGCTGACGGTGGTGAGCCCCGCGATGCCCTGCGGCGGCGCAGCGTAGGTGTAGAGCGTGTACATCCCGTTGGTCAGCCCGTTGAGCGTATAGACGCGCATGCCGCCCTGGACGATTGTGCCAACCTGGTTCGCGTCGTTCATGAGCAGGGCGTAGTCGCCGCTGTTGCTCGCGTTGTTGAATCCCAGGATCGATCCGCCCTGCGCGCTGGTCATGGTGATGGTTGCGCCGGTGATCGCGCCGCTCAGGTCGAACAACCCGGCCGATGGCACGCCGTTGGCCGTGCCGGTGAAGCTGTTCCACACACCGGCCTGCCCGGACGCGGCCCCGAACGCCGCGCTGGGAACCCCTCCCCCGAGGGGCGCGCCGAGCGAGTTCGAGTTGATGTCGATGTTCATGCGCTGCGCGCTCGCCGCCGACGCGCACAGCGCGACAGCCAGCGGAACGCCCGCGCACAATGCGAGACGAGTGTTCATGGTTCTTCCTTCCCTCCGCCCGGGTTGGCGCACCGTCGCGCGATGATCCACGCGGCCAAGGCGCGGCGAGCGCCGCCGGGCGAACCTTCACTCTACCAGACGCCGCACGCGCGCTGGGAGAAAATGCCCCCGGCACTTCCCCTTGGTTCTCCGCGACACGCGACCCGCAGCGGCCGGTACACTGGCGACCTCGAAAGGAGGCCCTCCATGCTTCGCTGGGCCCTTGTATTCCTCGTCGTCGCGATCGTGGCCGCCATCTTCGGGTTCGGCGACATCGCCGACTTCGCCACCGACATCGCCAAGATCCTGTTCTTCATCTTCCTCGTGGTGTTCGTGGTCATGCTCGTCCTCGGGCTGGTGAAGGGCAAGACGCCGAAGGTGTGACCTCTGTCAGAGCTGCGGGCGGCCCCGGCGCACGCGGCCCGAACCGTTGAAGTCCGTTCATGGCTCGCTGCGCAGGCGTCGTTCAAT
Organism: uncultured Phycisphaeraceae bacterium; assembly: GCA_965369025.1. GTDB lineage: Bacteria > Planctomycetota > Phycisphaerae > Phycisphaerales > UBA1924 > JAHBXC01. Next base: position 1,035,548 of record CBDUPB010000001.1, read on the forward strand.
ACCGCATGCGCAGCGTGGTCGCAGATGTGCCGGATCTCTTGCCGCGTGCTTCCGCCCGCGGCTCTGTCCGGAACGCATCCGGTGCAACGTGCCAACAATCAGGTATGGGCATCCTCACGAACCACGACAACCTCACCGTCCTCGTCACCGGCGCCAACCGCGGCATCGGGCTCGAATTCGTCCGCCAGCTCCGCGCGAAGCACCCGGGCTACACCGTCATCGGCACGGCCCGCGATCCCGACGACGCGCCGGAACTCAAGAAGGCCGCCAGCGAGGTCATCGCGCTCGACCACACGAGCGAGAAATCGGTCGCGCACCTTGTGAAGAAACTCGACGGGCGCCCGGTTGATCTGCTCATCAACAACGGCGCGATGGGCGGCGGGGCGGGCTCGCTCGACGACCTCGACCTCAACGAGTTGGAGGAGTTCTTCCGGGTCAACGCCGTCGGCCCGATGCGCGTGCTCCACGCGCTGCTGCCGAACATCCGCAAGGGCAAGGGCAAAACGGTGGTGAAAATCTCCACCCAGATGAGCAGTCTGCAGAACGCGGGCGCCGGGCACTACGGCTACCGCGCGAGCAAGACCGCGCTCAACATGCTCGCCCGGCTGGCGGCCATGGACCTCGAACCCGACAAGATCATGATCGTCAACCTGCACCCGGGGTGGGTTCAGACGCGAATGGGAGGCGAGGGCGCGGCCATCACGACCAAGCAGAGCGTCGAGGGCATGCTGAAGGTGATCGACAACCTCACCCCCTCGATGCGCGGCGGGCTCTACGACTACCAGGGCGAGAAGATTCCGTGGTGAGCACAATGCGATTGGAGACGCTTTGAATGCCGTACAACATGGATTTTATCGCAGGCGGCACACGCGAGGTCACGAATGCCGACATCGCGAACGCTGTGCGTGAGCAGGTCCCGAACGGAGCAATCAGCGAAGAGTCAACGGGCTTCTCAAAGCAGCGGTGTCTCGTCGTGACGGTCGGCGGTTCGGAAGCGGTTGTTGTTGAGATATGGACAGCGAGGGAAATGGCCGAGGATTACGGTGAACAGAGAGCCGAATTTCTTGACGAAGTGGGGTCATTCTCGGGTGGTTCCGAAGATATCGACCTTGCCATATCGCGAATCCGCTCATCCGTGTGTGCCGTATTGATGCAGGTGCTCACTATCGAGGATGAGTCAGGCAATGATCTCGCGCTCGACGCGGCGGGGGGCATTCTCAAGTGGCTCGATGATCACTTCGAGGGCGTGATTCGCACAGACGGAGAAGGATACTGGCTCGGTCAGAAGATGATCTTAGAGTACGGGGACGGGTGAGCCGCGTCGTGCTCGACACCCACCTCACCCCCTCGATGCGCGGCGGGCTGTACGACTACCAGGGCGAGAAGATTCCGTGGTGAGATTCACACGGAAGCAGCGTCGGATCGCCTTGGGTCTTTGGTTCGTCGTGTTTGCGTTGGTCTTTGTATCCCAATCGCTCGTCACCATCGCTCCGGTCTCAACGATTTGGGCCGAAGGGAGCAAGAAGGATCTCCCGGATCGAATCTTCCGTGTGGCGGCGTTCCCGCGAGGGGATGCCGCACGGTTGTACGACAGCGATGAGGTCACGAGCGGATATCTCGACCGCGCGATCTTCGTCTCTCTCGATGAGTGGAACAGCGACGGGCCGATCGGCGTGTTTACAAGCGCGACTGAGGTGATGTTCGTCGACCGCGCCAACCTCGCGCTCGATGTTGCGAGCGAGGATGATTCGGACAGATGGACGGAGGTGGCGCGTGTGTTCTCTGTCTCGACCTTCGATCCGCAACTCGACGCCGTGGAGCGATTCGACTACTTCAGCGCCAAGCCGGGCGAGCACCGCGTCAACGCCTATATGGCGAACGGCGACATCAACACAAGCGATTACCGCACCGAAGGCGAGATCGTCATTCCCTTGAGGGTCACGCTGACGAGCGCGTCGGCGCCTCGCGATATTCCTCCACTTCCGGCGGCGCTGCACGGTGTCTTGCTCGCGACGGCTTCGGTTGCGGTGTATTGGCTCACCACAGCGGTGAGAGCGTGGCGGCTCCGCCCGCGCCCTCCGCAGGCCGCCGCATAGACTCCTCCCCGCGCGATCGGCGCGGTAAGCAAGCACCTGCGAGAGGAGATTCCCGATGGCCGAGGTCGGCGTGAAGAAGGTTGCGGTTGTGGGCGGCGGGCAGATGGGCGGCGGGATCGCGCAGGTCGCGGCCGCGGCCGGGTTCGACGCCGTGGTGTTCGACCCCAGCGCGGCCCAACTCGAGCGGTGCAAGGGGACACACCAGAAACTCATGGCCCGCGCCGTCGAGAAGGGCCGGATGTCCCAGGAGGACGCCGACGCGACCCTCAAGCGCATCTCGTATGTCGAGAAGATGGACGGGCTGAAGGGCGCCGACTGGGTCGTCGAGGCCGTCGTCGAGGACGCCGAGGTTAAGAAAACGATCTTCAAGCATCTCGCCGAGATGTTCACGGACGAGAAGGTCGTGCTGGCGACGAACACGAGTTCGATCAGCATCACCGAGATCGCCGCCGCCACGGGCGCCGCCGCGCACCGCGTGGTGGGCATGCACTTCTTCTATCCCGTGCCCGTGATGGGTCTGGTCGAGGTTATCAAGGGGCTGCAGACCAGCGACGAGGTCGTGTCGCGCACCGTCGCGCTGAGCAGCGCGTTCGGCAAGACCCCGCTCGCCGCGAACGATCGCGCGGGCTTTGTCAGCAACCGCATCCTGATGCCCATGATCAACGAGGCGTTCTACGCGCTGATGGAAGGCGTGGCCGAGCCCGAGGCGATCGACGGCATCATGAAACTCGGGTGCAACTTCCCGATGGGGCCGCTCCGCCTCGCGGACTTCATCGGGCTCGACACCTGCGCGCACATCATGGATGTGCTGGCCGAGGGGCTCAACGGCGAGCGTTACCGGCCGTGCCCGCTGCTCCGCCAGTATGTGACGGCGGGCCGTTTGGGCGACAAGTCGGGCCGCGGCGTGTTCGAGTACGCCAAGAAGTAGGGCGCGCGTCCGAGAACGACTCGGGATTGTGCGGTAATCGTTGGATTCACGGGTCATCGGCGCCGATGGCGCGTGTTGGCCGCGGCACGGCGCGGGCGCGATGGTCGCGCTCCACGCACGAATGCGCGGCGTTCACGAGGGGTCGTCCCGATGCGCACCCACGCCCGCTGGTCGTTCACGCTCGCTCCGGTTGTTCTGCTCGCCGTCGTGGGCTGTGCTTCATCGACCGAGCACGCCGCCCACTGGAGTTACCAGGGAGAGACCGGCCCGGCGAACTGGGGTTCGATGAACCCCGAGTGGTCGATGGCGCACGAGGGGCGCGCCCAGTCGCCGATCAACCTCACGCGCACCAACAGCGTGAAGGCGGACCTTGCGCCCCTGCGCTTCGTGTCGGGGCAGACCGTGGTTATCCCTCACGACAACGGCCACACCGTTCAGTGGGACTGCCACGGCGAGAACACGATGACCGTCGGCAACGAGGTCTACGCGCTCCGGCACTTCCGATTCCATGCGCCGAGCGAGCACACCGTCGACGGACAGCATTACCCCGTTGAACTCCAGTTCGTGCACGCCAACGCGAAGGGCGACCTCGCGGTCGTGAGCGTGATGCTCACCGAAACGCACGCGGCGAACAGGGTCTACGAACTCCTCGCCGCGACGATCCCTCAGGACACCCCGGTTCACTACGGGCACTCGAGCGACGAGGGTCACTCGATGGGCGCGCAGACCGTGTTCAGCCCGTACGCGCTGCTCCCCAGCGCGCGGCGGTACGCGACCTATCAGGGTTCGCTCACCACGCCCCCGTGCACGGAGGGCGTGCGCTGGATCGTGCTCACGACGCCGGCGCGCGTGTCGGGCGAGCAGATCGCGACCTTCACCGAGACTTACTTCGGGAACGCGCGGCCTGTGCAGCCCGCCAACGGGCGGCTGGTGTTGGTCAACGACTGAGCGCGTCAGACGGGGTTGCCGTTCCCGACCAACTTGGCGCCGGGGATGCGGAGCGAGCAGCGCAGGCCCTCGGCCTTGAACTCCAGCGCGACAGCGCCGTCGAGTTGATACGGGACGACGCTGCGCAGGAGACTGAGCCCGAACCCTTCGTTCGTCGGGGGTGAAGCGGGCGGGCCGCCGCGCTCGAACCAGTCGATGACCAGATCGTTCGAGCCGGATTCGACGCGCCAGGCGACCTCGATGCGGCCGCTGTCGTCGCGGAGCGCGCCGTGCTTGGCGGCGTTGGTCGCGAGTTCGTGGATCGTCATGCTCAGCGCGGACGCGGCCTCGCCGCCGATGTCGATGTCCTCGCCGCGCGCTTCGAACGCCGCCGAGCGTTCGCCCGGGATGGTGGGGATCACGATCCGCTCGAGCAGGCGGCGCAGCGCGACGCTCTCCCAGTTCTTCTCGGCGAGCAGGTCGTGCATGTCGGCGAGTGCGCGGACGCGGCCGGTGAACGATGCGCCGAAATCGGCGAGGGTTGTCGAAGACCCTATCGACGACTGCGCGATCGACAGGATCGTCGAGAGGTTGTTGCGCACGCGGTGGTCGATCTCGCTCATCAGCACGCGCTGGCGTTCGTAAGCCCGGCGGCGCTCGGTGACATCGCGCAGCACGACCAGCGCGGCGGGACCTTCCTCGTACATGATGGGCGCCGAGGCGAACTCGACATAGACCTCTTCGCCGTTGAGGCGGGCGAGGCGGTACTCCAGGGGGGGGACCGGCTGGCGCTGCTCGTGCAGGATCCGGATCCGCGCTTCGATCTCCTGGCGCTGCTGCGCGTCGGGCAGGAACTCGCGGAGGTCGTGGCCGATGAGATCCTTCGGGCTCTCCGCCTTGGCGATGTCGAGGAGCGCCTGATTGACGAAGACGATGCGGCCGCGGACCTGCACGAAGACGCCGATGGGGAGCGTCTCGACGAGCGCCTGATAGCGCAGTTCGCTCTCTTCGGCGCGGCGCGCTTCGCGTTTGGCCTGCTTGACGAGCGCGCGGGTGAGGAAGAACAGCAGGACGCCGCACGACACGACAAAGACGGCGCCCTTGATCGTCTGAAACTTCTGGATGCTCGTGAGGTCGATGTTGAGCCAGTCGAGCGCCCGATCAGACAGCACGATCCAGAGCAGCGCGAAGGCGGTGTACAGGACGCTGATCCGCAGCGGCGAGAGACGAAGAGCGGGGCGTTCGCGAGGCGGAACGGGCAATGCGTCATCTCCTCATAGGCGGCGCCTGATTCTGACAGCCCAGGCGCGAGAACACAACCACTCGGAGCGCACAGAATACGATGGGGCTCTCCGGCAAACCTCCCGGTTTGACGCGCGGTGGGCAAGAACGCTGCGATCCGGGAGTTCCTCGGGCGGAATCACCCACATTGGGGCTGGTGAGGCATAAGTGCTGCCTCTATGCTCGCTTGTGTCACCGCCGCGCGTGTGCGGCGATTGACGAGGAAGAGAGCAACTCGTCCGGGGGAGTGGAGGAAGCACCCATGAAGACACAGATCTGTGTCGCCGCGATGGCGACGATGGCCGGCGCGTCGGCGCTGGCGGCGAATGTCACCGTGTACTCGAACAACATCGGCGGCGACGCCTATGTGAACCCCACGACCAGCAGCCAGGGCCAGGCCGTCGGGGCCACCGGCTGGTACTACAACAATGTGCGCAACACCGGTCTCGCGGGGATTAACAGCACCTTCGCGCGCAACGGCAACGGCTCCGCGTCGCTGGTGACGGCGTTCGGCCCCGGCGGCAACAGCAGCAAGGCCGACATCGAACTGCTCTCGGGCGGGTTCAACCTCGGCGGGAACTATGTCGCGACCTCCTCGTTCGGCCGCCTCGGCGACCTGACCGAACTGTCGTACGACTGGTACCGCTCCAGCGTCAGCCAGAACAACGCCGGCCAGCACGCCGTGGTGCGCATCCTCGTTGACGCCGACGGCGATCTGACCACCACCGGCGATCGCGGCGGGCTCGTCTTCGAGCGCGCGTACAACGGCGGCGGCGCCGTCCCGACCGACACATGGGTCAGCGAGGACATCTTCGCGTACAACGGCGGCAACACGGCCAACATGTGGACTTTCGGCGCGGGCATGAGCTTCGCGCAGGAGGGCTACGGCGTGGACCTGTCCGAGTGGCAGGCGGGCCAGGGCACGATCGGCGCCGATTCCGCCGTCCTCGGCTTCTCGATGGGCGTGGGTTCGGGCTGGGCGGAGTCGCTCGGCGCGGTTGACAACTTCACCTTCGGGTTCGGTGGTTCGAGCACCACCTACAACTTCGAGACGGCCGCTCAGGTCATCCCCTCGCCGCTCGCGGGCGTGATGGGCGCCGCGGGCCTCTTCGGCGTCGCGGGCGTCCGCCGCCGCCGCTGATCGGCGTCAACGCAGCTTCTCAAACGAAGAACGCGGGCCTCTTCATGGCGAAGGGGCCCGCGTTTGTGTCTATTCAGGTTGAAACGGTCGCTTACTTCGGGAACAGGAAGGTCAGCGCGAAGCGCAGGCCCCACTCCGGGCCGTCGTCGGGCGCATCGGCGTAGTAGCGGCCGCCGATCTGGAGACTCATCGGCAGTTTCCCGACGCGCACGACCTGCGCGAGCATGAGATTGAAGGGAAGGGTGAGTTCGTCCTCGGTCCAGTCGTAGGTGGACTCGGCGTTGAGGGTCAGCGTGGTCGCCGTCTTCCATGTGTAGCTCAGGAACGGCTGGACAAAGGTGGCGTTCACGCGCGTGTTGTCGCCCGGATCGTTGACGCCCCAGATGTGGTTCGCGAGCACGCCGTAGGTCCAGCCGTCGTGCTGCCTGAGCGCGACGACGGTGGGGCCGAACCCCAGTTGATCCGAGCCGAGTTCGTCGTCGGTGGCCGTCGGGATGAGCGCGACGGGGCCGGCGCCGAGGATCCAGCCTCCGACGGGTTTCACCGGGGAGAAGAAGAGCCACTGGGTGATGTCGCCCAGCCCGAACTCGCTGTCGATGGTGTCGGCGGGCGATCCCTGGTAGATCACCGGGAGGATCGTGCGCGAGATGAGGTTCCAATCCTCCGTGATGTTGAAAGGAACCACGGGCTGGATGTTCACCGTGACATTCGAGGCGTCCTTGGGGCCGTAGGGCTCGTTGTAGTTGAACTGGAGCGGGACGCTGATGAGGTCGGCGACGGGGTTGCTGAGTTTCTTGGCGAGTTCCGCATCGCCGCCGCCCGCGCCGCCCGCCGGATCGGTGACCTTGGGCGCATCGGACGGCGCGTCCTGCGTGAACGCAAGCGAAGCGAGTTCGCTCGACGCGAGCGTGGCGCGGGCCTCGCTGGATTCACCAGAGGCGTGCGCGGCGCCCGCAAGGACGCAGAGCAGCATGGCCGCGCTCAGCGATCGGGGCAGGGTGAGGCCACTGGTGAAACGACGGGTGTTGAGAGATTCGTTCACGGCGGAGTCTCGTCGGGGAGGTTTGCTCGGTCAGCGGGGCTCAAGGAAGAGTCTACACGCGGACTCGGGGGTCACCCGCGGCGGCCGCGGGAATACCGCTCACACGATGACGGGCCAGACGATCCACACCACCGCCACGAAGGCCGTGAGGATGCCGAACGAAATGAAGATGATCCGCTTGAGCCGCCGGTTCGCCAGCGAGGCGACGATCATCCCCTTGGCGATCATGTTTGAGGCGGCCGCGACAAGGATCGTTCGCCACGCGGCGAGGGGGTCGATGTCGGACGCGTGGGCGAGCCGCGCGGTGGAGAGGGCGATGGCGTCCATGTCGCTCAGCCCGGAGATCGCGGCGACGATGTACAGGCCTGAATCACCCACGAACTCCTTGGCCGCGGCGATGAGCAGCAGCACCAGCGCGTAGACGAGCGCGAAGAGCATCGCGAACTTGAGTTCGGTCGGGTTCTCCTGCTCGGGGATGGTGAGCGTTCCGCCCTTGTTGCGCAGGGCGAGGATTCCCGAGACCAGCGCGGTGGCAAGCAGCACGGCCGCGATGGGCGGGGCGATCACGAGAAAATGATCGCGCGCCACCACGAACACATAGATCAGCACGCGCGCGTACATCACGCATGTCGCGATCAGCAGGACCACGGCGGCGGCGACGGCGGCGCTCTCGGCATTGCGGGTGCGCTTCGCGTACGACGCGGTGGTGGCGGTGCTTGAGATCAGCCCTCCGAGGATCCCTCCCAGGAAGATGCCCACCCGAGTCCCGCCGAACTTGTAGAGCAGGTAGCCGCCGAGCGAGATTCCCACAACCAGGACGACCATGAGCCAGATGTTGTGCGGGTTGAGCACGCCGAACGGGCCGAAGGTCTGGTTTGGGGCCAGTGGGAGGATTACGAAGGTCAGCAGCGCGAAGGTGATGACCGCGCGGACATCCTTCTCGCCCAGTTTCATGGTGAGCGAGTGGAGGAAGTCCTTGGCCTGCAGGAGCACGGCGACGCTCACGCCGATGGCGGCGCCGAGTTCGTGCTGGCCGGTCGCCACGAGTGCGCCGACCGCAAACATCACCAGCGCGCTGACTTCCGTGGTGATGCCCGGATGGGTCGAGCCCTGCTTGATCGCCAGCGCGTTGCCGATGACCAGCGCGATGCTGACCGCGAGCAGGCCGGCGGCGAGGATCCACCCGCCCGCGACGGGAACGAGCAGGCCGCAGATCGCGCCCAAGAGGGTGATGAGCGCGAAGGTGCGCACGCCCGCGAGCAGGTGCTGCTGGAGTTGTCGCTGGACGCCTACGAGCAGCCCGAGGAGCAGCGCGAGCCCGACGGCGACGAACGGGTCGGGCACGAACGACTCAACCGGGGGAGGAGGGAGCGCAGCCATGGCGCCCACGATATCGAGGGCTGGTTAGCGCCGCCTGCGGGTGGCGAATACCGCAAGCCCGCCGAGGGCGAGGGAAGAAGCGGGCGCGGGGATGGTGACGACGAAGAGTGCTTCCCGCCAATCGCCGTCAACGAAGGCGCCGCCTTTGATCAGGATCTCTCCCTGGTTGTTCAGATCGAGGACATTGGAGAAGTTGATCATCTCGCCGGGACGAATCAACGAGGACAGTTCGAAGAATCCTGTTTCGGGGGTCCAGATATACGGGACGCGTGACCCTTCCTCGAGCTCGAGGTGCGCTGTAAACCAGCCCATGTCATTCAGCGCGGTCGCGTAGATAGCCGTGAATCCTTTCGGTGGATCCAATCGCGTGATCTCGCCTGTGTTGGTATCCCAAAGGAAGGCTGAAGTGTCGCCGATGTTGTTTTCCGGGGTGATCCTGCCTATCGCGACGCCCTCGTTGTTGAGTTCACGAATGAACCACCAATCACCTGCGCCCGCGTATGTCTCGCGCAACCGCCGGCCCTCTGTATCGAAGAGGGTCAGCCAGTTGTTCGTGTTTCCGTAGGATGTCCGCATTCCGGCGGCGATGTGATCGGCATCGTTCACTCCGAAGGCGCTGGCGTTCAGCGGAATCTGCCGGATCGGGATGTGTTCGCTCCCGGGTGATGTATAGAAGAAACTTGCTTCAGACCCCGGGATAACCGCGGTCGCGATCGTCCTGCCTCCGGCGTTCAACCGACCGACTTGGCTCACCGGACCGCCGAGCGGATCGAGCGCCAGCGATGAAAGCCCGCCGCGCTGCGCATAATGAAGCATGCGCGGAACGCCCTCCGGTGTTTGCGGGAACTGCGAACGCACCATGACATGCCCCGAGTCTCCGATATCCACGAGGCGGAGTCGGATCGCGTCTTGAACTGCGAGGCGCTCAAGGGAGCCGTCTGCCCAGAGCACATGCACATCGTCTCCGGTCTCGAACGCGATGTCGCCTCGATTGTTCATGGCCGCCTCCCGGAGGCGCGGGTAGTCGAGTTCGGCGAAGGTGATCGCCCGAACACTCGGCGCGGCCGCGAGGAGGGAGGACGCACAGACAAACGGGGTGCACGCGGCGAGCAAGGCGGTTCGCATGTGGAATCTCCGGAAAGGGGTCCCAGTGTGTCCCGGGCGGCGCCCGAGCAAGGTGAGTTTCGAGGATCGCTGCCGATTGTGCAAGCGTGGTTTCTCGAATGTCGCGAGACCATGCCGCTTCCGGGGTCTTGCCCCGTCGTCTAAACTACGGCATGACCACCGCCATGCCCAACGGTTCTGTTTCGACCCGCTTCTCCGGCCCGGGGCTCGACAACCTCGACCCTCAGGCCGTCACGATCTCGGGCCTCGTGCTCGATCCGGTCTACGGCCCCGAGTCGCTGGGCGGGTCGGGCCTGCCCGAATCGCTGAACCACCCCGAGCGCGACATCGCGGCCCCGGGCGAGTTCCCGTACACGCGCGGGCTGTTCCCTCAGGGGTACCGCACGCGGTTGTGGACGATGCGCCAGTTCGCGGGCTTCGGCTCGGCCGACGACACCAACGCGCGGTTCAAGTACCTGCTCAGCCAGGCCAAGGGCACGAAGGCCAACACCGGGCTCTCGACGGCGTTCGATCTCCCGACGCTCATGGGGCGCGACAGTGATGACGCGCTCAGCGCGGGCGAGGTCGGCAAGTGCGGCGTGGCCATCGACACCATCGAGGACATGCACCGGCTCTACGCGGACATCCCCGTCGATCAGGTGACGGTCAGCCAGACGATCAACGGGCCGGCGGCGGTGATCTGGGCGATGTACCTCGCGATGGCCAAGCAGCGCGACATCCCGTGGAGCACGCTGGGAGGCACGCTCCAGAACGACATCCTCAAAGAGTTCCACGCGCAGAACGAGTTCATCTACCCGCCCGAGGCCAGCGTGAAACTGGTGGTGGACACCATCGAGTTCCAGTGCCAGCAGGTGCCGCGCTGGAACAGCGTGTCGATCAGCGGCTACCACATCCGCGAGGCGGGGAGCACGGCGGCGCAGGAACTGGCGTTCACCCTGCGCGACGGGATGGAGTATGTCGAGGCGTGCATGAAGCGCGGGATGGATGTCGACGACTTCGCGCCCCGTCTCTCGTACTTCTTCAACAGCCACAACGAGTTCTTCGAGGAGATCTGCAAGTTGCGCGCCGCGCGGCGCATCTGGGCGCGCATGATGCGCGACCGCTACGGCGCCAAGAACGAGCGTTCGTGGTTCATGCGCACGCATGTGCAGACCGCCGGCTGCTCGCTGACCGAGCAGCAGCCCATGAACAACATCGTGCGCGTCGCCTATCAGGCGATGGCGGGCGTGCTGGGCGGGTGCCAGTCGCTCCACACCGACTCGATGGACGAGACGCTGGGCCTCCCGACGGAGGAGGCCGTGACGGTGGCGCTGCGCACCCAGCAGATCCTCGCGCACGAGACGGGCGTGACGCGCGTGGTCGATCCGCTGGGCGGGTCGTACTTCGTCGAGGCGCTGACCGACAAGATCGAGGAAGAGGCGATGGCCTTCATCGACGAGATCGACCGCATGGGCGGCGGGTCGTGGCCCAAGGGGTACGGCGGCGTCGTCGAGGGGATCAACAAGGGGTACTTCCGCCGCCAGATCGCCGAGGCGAGTTACCGATTCAGCGAAGAGGTGGAGGCGGGCGACCGGATCATCGTGGGCGTGAACGCGTACGCCGACGGCGACGAGGGGCGGCCCATCGAGATCCTGACCATCTCGGACGAGGTGGAGGTCGACCAAGTGAAGCGGCTCGCGGCGTTCAAGGCCAAGCGCAACGGCGCCGAGGTCGAGAAGGCGCTGGAGGGCATCCGCCACGCGGCCCGCGAGGACGAGAACACGATGCCCGCGCTGGTCGCGGGCGCAGAGGCGAACTGCACGCTGGGCGAGATGGTGCAGGCGCTGGCGGATGTGTACGGGCGCTACACCGGCGGGCCGGAGTGGTAAGGGGAAGGCAGGAGGGAGCAGGCAGCGGGCAGCAGGGGGAGTAAGAGACACGGCACCCCGGGGCAGGGCCGCAGGCCTGACCCGGGCGGGGCAATGGGCAGTCGGCAATAGGCAATGGGGGAGAGAAGAGAACCCCTCCCACCTGTGGGAGGGGTAGGGGAGGGTCTTCACGCCGCGCGACGCGGGTGAGGGGCAAAATCTCCCTCGACGCACCTCAGGCCCCTCACCCGGCGGACTCGCTGCGCTCGCCGCCACCCTCTCCCCATGAGGGAGAGGGCAAAGACCGGAGGCCCGATTTTCGTGCTAAGGTGATTGCATGATCGCGCAGATCGTGACGGACAAGTTGCCCGAGATCCGTGCCGCGTGCGAGAAGCACAGGGTGCGCAACTTGTGGCTGTTCGGCTCGGCGACGACGGACGAGTTCGACCCGGCGCGGAGCGATCTGGACTTCCTGGTGGAGTTTGAGGCAGGGGTGAAGCGGGGTTTTGACGGCAGCTACTTCGGGCTACTCAACCTGCTCGGCACGGTCTTCGCGGGCCGCGTGGTGGAGCTCGTCGAGGTGGGTTCGAGCGAGAACCCGTACTTCCTGGCTGAGGTCGAGAAGCAGAAGAGGCCGCTGTATGCCGCGGCGTGACCCTCGATTGTTTCTTCATGAGATCGTGACGGCAGCCGACGAGTTGCTCACCGCGATTGAAGGTAAGACCTACGAACAGTTTTTGGCCGATCGCGTGCTTCGTCGCGCGGTTGAGCGGAACTTTGAAATCATCGGCGAGGCGACACGTCGGGCTATCGAAGGGGATGAACGGATCAAGGCCGCCATACCTGAGGCTCACGCGATCATTGCCCTTCGAAACATCCTCGCTCATGGCTACTGGACGGTGAGGACTGAAGAGCTCTGGTCGATCGCAACGGAGCGTGTGCCAGAACTACGAGAGCGTGTGCTGGGCGCACTGCAATCGCTCTAAGGAGCATCGCGTGATGAAACTTTCGGATTTCCGCTGGTCTGTGCAGCACCAGCTGTGTATCCGTGAGTTCAATTGCACGCACGATGAGGTGAGCGCGGCCACCGGGTTGGAGCCGACAACCGTTTACCAGAAGGGGAAACGGTCGGAACGGTTCCCGAAGCGGCCGCCGGCGGCGGTGGATTACTGGGGTCATGAGCTGCCTGAACGCGACATGGCAACCCAAGAGATGAACGATGACGAGGATGATGCGGATCTTCGTGCGATGATTGATCGCCTCTGGGATCGGCACGATCAGGTATTGAAAGTGGTCGATGGGGCCGAGGCCTGGATCGAGACGATTGTGGATAGCGACTCGCCGCGCATCGCGTGGGAATGCGACATCGAGATCATGCGCAAGCTGTCCGCAATGAACATCGTGTGGGTGGTCATCACATGGTCGGCGGAAGACGACGATGAGGACTAACTCCTCACCGCAACTCCTCCGCGTCGGCGACCTGTCCGGGGCCTGAGACCACTTCCTGAGAAGGCGTCTCCTTGCGGAGCAGCAGCGACGCGATCACGCCGACGGCGAGGGTTCCGAGGATCACGCCGAGGGAGACATCGGTGGGGATCTTGAAGGGCGTGTGGACGAGGGCCATCTTGATCCCGACGAAGAAGAGCACCGCGATGAGCGCGGGCTTGAGGTAGCGGAAGGATGTGATGGCCGCGGCCAGGCAGAAGTAGAGCGAGCGCAGGCCGAGGATCGCGAAGATGTTGCTCGTGAGGACGAGGAACGGGTCGGCGGTGATGGCGAAGATGGCGGGGATCGAGTCGACGGCGAAGAGCACATCGGTGAACTCGACGAGGACGAGCGCGAGGAAGAGGGGGGTGGCGAAGCGCACGCCGTTGATCGTGGTGAAGAAGCGCTGGCCGTCGAAGGTGGGGGTGAGGGGGATGACCTTGCGCACGAGTCGGACGACGACGCTGGTGGATGGGTCGTGGGCGTCGGACTTGACGAGGGCCATCTTGATCGCGGTGAGGATGAGGATGGCGGCGAAGAGGTAGGAGACCCACGCGAAGCGCGCGACGAGGGCGGCGCCGAGGAAGATCATCACTGCGCGGAAGACGAGGGCGCCGAGGATGCCCCAGAAGAGCACGCGGTGCTGATAGACGCCCGGGATGCCGAGCGAAGTGAAGACGACCGCGATCACGAAGACATTGTCGAGGGAGAGTGACTTCTCGATCACATAGCCGGTGAAGAACTGCTTGGCGGCGTCGGCGCCGACGAGGGTTTCGGTGATTCCGGGTTTGCCGAGGACGGGGACATCGAGGCCGAGGTCGAAGATGTGGTTCTGGTAGAGGAAGTACACGCCGACATTGAAGATGAGGGCGCAGGTGATCCAGATCGCTGTCCAGATCGACGCTTCCTTGAACGAGACGACATGGGCCTTGCGGTGAAAGACGCCGAGGTCGAGCGCGAGGAAGACGAGGACGAGCGCGAGGAAGATCGCGTAGGCGATGAGTTGTGTGGGGTGTGTCTGAAGCATGGGAGTGTCAGCGGGAAAGAAAACAACGCCGCGTGTGTGCGCGGGGTGGTTGTTGGTCTTGCCGTTCCTGAGCCGATGCGGCTTTGGTGATCGTGGGCCGGGCGGACATGGGTGATCCGCCGCGTAGTCGGCCTTCGGACGCGCTGTGTGTCGCGCGGCTACTCCCCAACAGAGTCGCGGATGCTAGCGCGGTGTTGGCGGGCGGCGTGCCATCGCCTTCGCGCGGCGAGGGCGATGAAGGTGGCCATCGCGCTGATGGGGAGGAAGAGGAGCCCGGCGATCATCCAGGTGGTGGAGGAGTGGTCGGGCTGGGCGCGGACAATGAGGACGGCGGCGATCCAGTATCCGACGATGACGAGGAAGAGCGCGGCGACGGCCCAGGGGGAGGAGAGCCAGGGGGCGTAGCGGTCGAGGAAGTCGGTGCGGTCGTCGACGCGTTTGAGGAGTCGGCGTGCCCAGGCGAACTCGGTGGCGAGGATGGCGAGGCCGAGGGGTCCGAGGACGGTGAAGCCGGGCCCGGGGAGGGGTGAGATGATGAGGCCGCCGAGGAGGATGATGGCGCCGACGGTGAGGATGACGATCCGGCGGACGGGGCGCGGGCCACGGATCTGTGTCAGTGGGGGGCGTTCGTCGGGGGGCGTCGGTTTGAAATTATTGTCGGGCAAGGGTTTGCGATCGGTCGGGCACGGGCGAAGGGGGCGGGGGAGGGGTTCGGAAAACTGAAAAGTCGGTGACCCCCCCAGCGGGGGAGATGGTACTATCCGGCAAGTACGGAGCCGCCCTCGAATGGTTCGGGGGGGCAGTCTGCGCCGCGGGTGAACTGAGTCCGAGAGCGGTCCCTTCTGCGCCTGATAGAGATGTAGTCTCGGAAGTAATGGAGCGCGTTGATGCGCCTGTATGTGGGGAACCTCCCCTATTCGACCGGTGACGACGAGTTGCGTCAGTTGTTTGAGCAGTACGGTGAAGTGAACTCGGCGTCGGTGCTGATGGATCGCGAGACCGGCCGCTCCCGTGGTTTCGGCTTCGTTGAAATGCCCGATGATGGTGCGCAGGAAGCGATGACCAAGCTGAATGGCTTCGAGATGGGCGGCCGCCCTCTCGTGGTCAATGAGGCCCGCGAGCGCCAGTCCGGCGGCGGCGGCGGTCGCGGCGGCTTCGGTGGCGGCGGCGGCGGTGGTCGTGGCGGCTTCGGTGGCGGCGGCGGCGGTGGTCGCGGCGGCTACGGTGGCGGCGGCGGCGGTGGTCGCGGCGGCTACGGCGGTGGCGGCGGCGGCGGTGGTGGCCGCGGCGGCGATCGCGGTGGTTACGGCGGCGGAGGCGACCGCGGCGGCAAGCGCGAGCGCTTCGGCAACGACTGGTAAGCGGTCGGGCTGAACACCCCGAATTTCAAGAAGTACACGCCGCCGGCGCAGACGCGTCGGCGGCTTTCTTTTTGCGCGTTGACCGGTCTGGTAGTCTGAGCGCCAGGAGACGCACGATGATCGACGCAACGCCGATGCCGGATGAGAAGGGCCGCGTGTACGCGGAGCATCCCGACGCGCAGAAATCGGGAACGAATGTCGATGGAACGAAGTACGCGGCCGTGCGCGCGGCGATGCTGAAAGCGATCCCGCGTTCGAAGGACGGCGCGTCGTTCAAGGAGTTGCCCGAGTTGGTGCTCGACCGGCTCCCGGAGGGGGAGATCCCGGGCGGGGGCTCCATCATGTGGTGGACGACGACGGTGAAGCTTGATCTTGAGGCGCGGGGGCTGATCGAGCGTGTGCCCGGCGCGAGGCCTCAGCGGGTGCGCAGGGTCACTGGGCGTTAGTTCGCCGAGTTGTCGGGCTTGGGCAGTGCGCGGCGGAGGGGCTCGGCGTCGCTGGTCGAGGGCGCGAACTCTCCCCAGGCGACGCGTCGGTCCGCGGTCGCGGGCGCGAGGCGCTTGAGGAAGTCGGCGCGGGGAACCTCGACGCACCCGAACTGCGCGAGGTGGGGGGACCACATCTGGGTGTCGAGGAGCGTGAAGCGTCGTTTGCGCAGGTGAGCGACGAGGTGGACGAGCGCGACCTTGGAGGCGTCGGTCCCGCCGAGTTCGGGGAGGGAGAACATGGATTCGCCAAAGAACGCGCCACCGATGGCCAGGCCGTAGAGCCCTCCGACGAGGACGAGTTCCTTTGAGGGCTCGCGGACGGTCCAGACCTCGACGGAGTGCGCGTACCCGGCGTCGTGGAGGAGGCGGTAGGCGCCTGCGATGGTCTCGTCGATCCACGCGCCGGGGCGGTCGGGGTTTGCGCAGTGGATGATGGTTTGTGTGAAGGCGATGTCGGAGGTGACGACGAACTTGCCGGCGCGGACGCGCTGTCGGAGCGTTCGCGGGACGGTGAATCCGGGCCCGGGGAGGTCGTCAGCGGGGTGAAGCGGGATCACGCCGCGCGAATCGGGTGAGCACCAGTGGAGTTGCCCCGTGGAGAGATCGGCCATGGGGAAGTAGCCACGGCGATAGGCGCCGACGATCTGTCGGACCACGGAGTCGGCGACGGTTGGCGCGTTGGAGGGGGGCATTGGTGAAGGAAAACGATACGGCCGGGACCGATGAGATGATGCGTGGGGGGCGCAAAGTGCGCACGAAAGTGCGTGCCGGAGGGCGGGAAGGCGACTCGAAGGGGCTGACCTTCTAGACTTTCGGCCCGATCTCGGTCGGGATTGATCGTGTAGGACCCCTCCCGTCGGCGTCGCCGCGCGGGCAGCCAAGGGGGCGTAGCTCAGCGGTAGAGCAGCGGACTTTTAATCCGTTGGTCGTGGGTTCGAATCCCACCGCCCCCACTTTGCAGGAAAGAGTTTGCGCGTCGAGTGCGCCGCGCTTCCACGGATGGACACCATCGCAACTCCCATGCTGATCGTCGTGCACGCCAACTGGTCTGAGGGCCGGCTCTGGGTCTGGGGTGAGCGTTCCGGAACCCCGAGCGGGGCGGTGGGCGAAGGCGCGCACCCGGGAGCGGCGAGCGAGGAAGAGATCCGCGCGGCGCTGGGCCTGACGGGGATGACCATCGAGGGCGACGCGGGCGAACTCGCGCTGTTCCTGCCCACGCTCGACGGCAAACCCGTGGCGAGCCCGCGCATCGCGCACGCCGAGGGGCGCATCGTCGATCACGAAGCGCTCACCGAGCACGCGGCCATGCTCGCGAAGTGGCGGGCGCCCGCGGTCGGGCTCGCCGCCATCCACGCGGAGGACGCGCTGGGCGCGCTCGAACAACTCGATGACTCCCAGCGGGACGAGGCCGACGACGAGGAACCCCTGCGCGTGGTGCTCGGCCCCGGCGCGAGGTGGTTCGCGGCGGCGGCGCGTTTCGCCCGGTGCGTACTGGCCGAGCAGCGATATGTGCCCACGGTGGTGCAGGAGAGCGACGGCCAACTGCGCGGGAGCTGGCAGCCCTGGCTCGTGGACGAGCCGATCGCGACGCAGACGGCCGAGATGGTGCGCTCGATGCCCCCCAGCGCGCGGGCGGTCGAGGACGATCTCGCGCACGAGCCGTGGTCGATCCTTGAGGACTTCCTGTGGGCGATCGTGGACATCCGGGCGCGCGAGGCGTTCAAGGCCGAGACGCTGGACGACGCGATCGAGGGCCGCGAGCCGCGCGAAGACCCGCATGTCGCGTGGCTGAAGGGTTTGCTGCTCGTTGAGGAGAAGCACTCCCCGGGCGATCCCGAGCGCAAGACGGAACTGCTGCGCAGCGTCCGGCGCTGGCTGGGCGGACTGGACGACCGCGGCGAGGCGAGCGAGTGGAAACTGCTCCTCGAACTGCGTGAGCCGAGCGGCGCCGACCGGATCGCCGATCTGCGCGCGCCGGGCGACGATGTGCGCTGGTCGCTGGTCTTCTCGCTCCAGAACGCGAGCGACGATCGTTTGGTGATCGAGAGCGACGAGATCTGGAGCACGGGCGGCGGAGAACTGGCGATCGTGCGCGGCAAGCGCGCCGAGTCGCCTCAGGAACTGCTGCTCGCCGAACTCGCGCGGGCGGCGCGCATCTATCGCAAACTCGAGAAGGCGCTGTCCGACACCGAGCCGCGCGGCGTGCAGTTGAAGACCGTCGAAGCGTACGAGTTTCTTCGCGAGGTCCGCCCGCTGCTGGTTGAGCAGGGCTTCGGCGTGCGCTCTCCGGAATGGTGGGAGGCGCCGACCGGTCGCCTCGGCGCGCGGCTGGTCATCGAGAGCGACCCGCTCGACGGCCAGGAAGATCCCGGCAGGAGCGAGACGAGCGCGGCGGGTTCGCGCATCGGGCTTCGCGCCTTGGTCAGTTATTCGTGGCAGATCGCGGTGGGCGAGGCGACGCTGACGCTCAAGGAGTTCGAGTCGCTCGCGAAGGAGCGCTCGCCGCTGGTGCGCGTGAACGGCCATTGGGTCGAGGTGCGCCCCGAGGATGTGGACGCCGCGATGCGGTTCATCCGCGAGAACCCGGGAGGCACGATGACCGCGGCCGAGGCGCTGCGCATCGCGTACGGCGCCGACGAGGAAGCGCGCAAGGGCGCGCCGATCCTGGGCATGCGCGCGTCGGGCTGGATGGCGGCGATCTTCGGCGACGAGGCGGAAGAGCAGAAACTCCCGATGATCACGCAGCCGGCGGGGTTCATCGGAGAACTGCGCCCGTATCAGCAGCGCGGGCTGTCGTGGCTCGCGTTCCTCGACCGGTTCGGTCTGGGCGGATGCCTGGCCGACGACATGGGTCTGGGCAAAACGATCCAGTTGCTTGCGCTCATGGTGCTCGAGCGCGAGGAGATGAAACTCGCCGGGCGCGACCCGAAGGACATCAAGCCCACGCTGCTCATCGCGCCGACCTCGGTCGTGCGCAACTGGCTGCGCGAGGCGGGGCGTTTCGCGCCCGAACTGCGCGTGAAGTCGCACCACGGCGTGGAGCGGTGCATCGGCGAGGCGTTCGCCGCCGATGTCAAGAACTACGACATGATCATCACGACCTACGCGCTCGCGCACCGGGATCGTGAATCGCTCGAACTGGTCGAGTGGGGGCGTGTCGCGCTCGACGAGGCGCAGAACATCAAGAACCCGGTCGCCAAACAGAGCCAGTCGGTGCGCTCGCTCAAGGCCGAGCGGCGCATCGCGCTCACGGGCACTCCCGTCGAGAACCGCCTGACCGAACTGTGGTCGGTGATGGACTTCTGCAACCCGGGGTACCTCGGCACGCAGCACGAGTTCCGGCGCAACTTCGCGATCCCGATCGAGCGTCGGCACAGCAAGAACCGCAGGCGCCAGTTGCGCGGATTGGTGCAGCCGTTCATCCTGCGCCGATTGAAGACCGACCCGAATGTCGTGAGCGATCTGCCCGCGAAGCTCGAGAGCAAGGAGTTGTGCCAGCTCACGAGCGAGCAGGCGGCGATGTACGAGCAGGCCGTGAACCGCATGCTGGGCGAGGTCGACAAGGCCGAGGGCATGCAGCGGCGCGGCATCGTGCTCTCGACGCTCATCAAGCTCAAGCAGATCTGCAACCACCCGGCGCAGGCGATCAAGGAAGGCGAGGAGGACGAAGGCGCCGACGATTCGCTGCCCGTCGGACTCGTGCAGCCGTCGCGCTCGGGCAAGTGCGTGCGCATCCTCGAACTGCTCGACGAGGTCATCGCCGAGGGCAACCAGGCGCTGGTGTTCACCCAGTTCCGGCGCATGGGCAAGATGCTCACCGCGATGCTCCGCCACGAACTCGATCGCGAAGTGCTGTTCCTCCACGGCGGGACGCCCCAGCACACCCGCCAGGAGATGGTCGACCGTTTCCAGAAGGCGGACGGCACGGCGCCGATCTTCGTGCTCTCGCTCAAGGCGGGCGGCGTGGGTCTGAACCTGACGGCCGCGAGCCATGTGTTCCACTTCGATCGCTGGTGGAACCCCGCGGTCGAGAACCAGGCGACGGACCGCGCGCACCGCATCGGGCAAACGCGCACCGTGCAGGTGCACAAGTTTGTGGTCTCGGGAACGCTCGAAGAGAAGATCGACGAGATGATCGAGGCCAAGACCGAACTCGCCGAGCAGATCATCGGCTCGGGCGAACAGTGGCTCACCGAGATGAGCACCGACCAACTCCGCGAGATCCTGGCGCTCCGCCCGGACGCGGTGATTGACGACGACGCGTACTGACGCGAAGGATTCCGCGAACGCATGACCCAGCAAGGCGGACAACCCGGAACACCTCCCCAGTACACCCCGGGCGTGCCCGTGCCCCGCCCACTGCCCACCACCCCGCGCGTGGTGCGCGGCGGCGTGAAACTCTCGGGCAAGGAAGCGCCAAAGGTCGAGCATTGGGCCGCGCGCAAACTCCTTGAGATCATGCACGCCGGCGCCGCCAGCGAGACGCTGACCAAGGCGTTCGAGTGGGCCAAGCGCGGCCAGACGCGCACCATCGCGTTCGAGGCGGGCGAGATCACCGCGAGCATTCAGGGGCTCGAGCCCCGCTCCCATCGCGTGACGCTGGCCGTCTCGCGCTACACCACGGACCAGTGGGAGAAACTCGTCTCGGCGCTGAACGACTCGGCGACGCATTCCGCGCGGCTGCTTGCGCGGGAACTGGCGGCCGATGTCGAGGAGATCTTCGAGCCGATGGGGCTGCGCCTCGTGCCGCGCGAGCCGGGGGACATCCACGCGCGGTGCGCGTGCAAAGACGAGACCCCGAACAACAGCGGATGGTGCATCCACGCGTGCGTAGCAGCCATGGTGGCCGCCGAGCGGATGAGCAACGACCCGTTCCTGATCTTCTCATTGCGCGGGCTGGGCGCGGAAGAGTTGCTGGAGCGCATCCGTCAGCGCCGCGCGGCCACGCGATCGGCGCGCGGGTTTGCGCCGGCCTATGCGCCGCGCACGCCCCCGGGCGTTCCGGCGAACGCGCCGTCGCTCGACGAGAACCTTGACGCGTTCTGGGACGAGCCGCTGGGGCTGGATGAGATCGACACCACGCCGCGCAAGGCGGAGGTGCGCCACCCGCTCCTCCGGCGGCTGGGCCCGAGCCCGTTCACGAAGGGCAAGTTCCCGCTCGTGGGCCTGCTGGCGACCTGCTATGACATCGTGGCGGAGGCGGCGGTGAAGGACGCCGACGCGCTGCGCGACGAGGCCGCGGAAGACGCGGAGATCGTCGAGCTGGAAGGCGACGACGAAGGCGGGGTTTGAGGGGGGAGGCGGCGCCGCATTCTAAAGCATTTGCTCCAAGTATCGAGCGGCGTTGCCGGGGTCATCATCGCGAGTGGTGCGGCAGGCTCTTTTGTTGTGTGCCATCAAGAATGGCCGCGGCACTTCGAGACAAGTCATTGTTCGCTCATGCTATCGCAGGTTCTTGTTGGTGCATGTTCTCGAGATAGAGCACTTAGAATATAGTATGCCCTGCAGAATGGCCCTTGATTAATCAAGGAGGGCGTCAGGCCACTTGGCGTCAAGCAGGTTGGCATCCGATACTGGTTCGATGTAGTTGCGTAGATCAGGGTTGCAAATCATGAATCCGCGTGATTGCCTCGACGAGGAATCTTGGGTCCGAGGTAGAAAGACTATTCTGTATTCGTGCTCTTCCTTGTAGGCAGGGTCTTTTCGAAAGCAGGCGTTCAATAGGTGCCGTTGATCGTCGGGTCTGAGTTCGCGCGTATACAGAATCGGCGCGCTGGCGCCGACAATCTGAAGAACATCGGGATCCTGCTCAAGCACTCCAGCCACAGTAGTGCTTGCGGCTTGCAAAAACTTGTAGGGATCGGTAATGCGAATGGCATATTCTCGCTCTTTGCGACTGCGCATCGCAGGGCCCCACAACTCATACGAATAGCTAATGCCGTACCATATCAGCTTTGTTCTTTGAACGACGCGATTATTGCAGAACAACACGCCTCCTTTAATCTGTTCTGGAATAATGCCAAGTTCGCGAAGCACGGCTTGCCCCTTTGCGATGTCTCCCGTGATGTGGCCATTCAGTATGCTGCAGGAGCCGCTATCTCGGAATTCTGTTCCCTCTGCGCGATCTCCTAGCTCTCCGGCGAGAGTCACCCACTCTTGTGATGACCCTATCCAAAGTTGCCCATGATCAAGCAATGCGTCTAGATGGGATTGCTTAGAGAAGTGTTTGTACAGTGTGTCGGGGCATTGATGCGCAATCTGCTCCCAATTCTGTTGTGAGATGATCGGCTGGCGTGTCATCATCTGATTCCCAAGGCGCGTTACTGCCCAACTGAATATGAGTATGCTTGGTTGATCCGCGGGTATGTGTTCCCTAGGCGACACCTCACCGGTCAATCGGGTCGACCTCTATTCCGAGGCCGCCCATCAGCTCAGATCTGAGAAAGAATACCTCCGGTTGCTTGAGGGGGGGCAGGGCTGGGTCGGCGTGTGCCTTTGACTCCCCTTGGGGGGGCCCTACACTCCCCGGCCTTCCCACGGATAGGAAGCCGTCCGCGACGCAATCAGGCGCGGGCACGGGCCACACCCCAGCGGCGACGCGGGTGGTCCGGCTTCGGGTAAGGCACGCCGCGGCCCGCATTTGGGCGAGCAGGGGACGGGAGTCCCCGGGATTGGCTCGTTCGACGCACGCCGCGCGACTGACGCTCTCGCAAGTTCGCTTGTGGGGGCGGGTTGAGTGGTCCAGCGTCGGACGCCTCCCATCGCTCGGAGCGGGGGTCAGCGGCCGGCTCATCGTTTGAGGAGCCCCGTTTCGCACGCTTCATCTTGGCCCGTGGTGTAACGGTAGCACATCGGGTTTTGGTCTCGCGAGTCTAGGTTCGAATCCTAGCGGGCCAGTTTTCCAACCTTCGGTCCTGCCGAGGGTTGCGCGTGCGGACGCCATATATACATGCCCGCTGACAATGCCCATCGTGACGCTTCGTCGTCGGCCCGCGTTCGCGGCCCGGTGGCGGTGATTCTGGCCGCCGGCAAGGGGACTCGGATGAAGTCCGACCTGCCCAAGGTGGTCCATGAGGTCGCCGGGCGGCCGATGGTGGCGTGGGTGGTGGAGGCGTGCCGGGCGGCGGGGTTCGCGAGCGTGATCCTGGTGGTCGGGCACAAGCAGGAGGTCGTCCGGGCGGTCTTCGAGGGCGACGGCGATGTGGGGTACGCGGTCCAGGCGGAGCAACTCGGGACGGGGCACGCGGTGCTGTGCGCGCTGGATCTGCTCTCGAAGGTGGACGGCGAGGTGGTGGTGCTGGCGGGTGATGGGCCGCTGATCCGCGCGGGGACGCTGAAGAAGGTGATCGACAAGCACCGGGCGAGCGAGGCGTCGGCGACGATCGCGACGAGCGTGGTCGAGGACGCGAGCGGGTACGGCCGCATCATCCGCGACGCGAACGGTCGGTTCGCGGCGATCGTGGAAGACAAGGACGCGACCGACGAGCAGCGCGCGGTGCGCGAGATCAACCCGAGTATTTATTGCTTCGATGCGCACAAACTGGTGGAGCGCCTGCCCAGGTTGTCGAACGACAACGCGAAGGGCGAGTACTACCTGACGGACATCCCCGGGATGCTGCGCGACGAGGGCGAGATCGTTGAGGTCGTGGACGCGATGCCCCCCGAGGACATCCTGAGCATCAACACGCCGGACCAACTGGCGGAGGTCGATTCGATCCTGCGCGATCGTCTCGGCAAATCCGAAGGGGTGAAGGCGTGAGCCGGAGCGACGCGAACAGTCTGAAGATCTTCGCCGGTCGGAACAGCATCGGCCTGGCGGAGCGGATCTGCCAGGCGCTGGATCTGCCGCTGGGCCACGCGCGGACCGAGCCGTTCCCCGACGGGGAATTGCTCGTGCGTCTGGACGAGGATGTGCGCGGTCGTGACTGCTTCGTGGTGCTGAGCACGGGCGCGCCGGTGAACGAGAACCTCGTCGAGTTGCTGATTTTCCTGGATTCGCTGAAGCGCGCGAGCGCGACGCGGATCACGGCGGTGATCCCGTACTTCGGGTATGCGCGGCAGGACCGCAAGGACGAGGGGCGGACGCCGATCACGGCGAAACTCGTCGCGAACATGATCACGAAGGCGGGCGCGGACCGGGTTCTGACGGTCGAGTTGCACGCCGCGCAGATCCAGGGGTTCTTCGATGTTCCGGTCGATCACCTGTCGGGATCGCCCGTGTTCACCCAGTACTTCGAGAGCGTGCGCGACGAGTTGGAAGACCTCGTGCTCGTGTCGCCCGATGTGGGCAATGTGAAGGTGGCGAACACCTACGCGAACCTGCTGGGCGCGGATCTGGCGATCGTGGACAAGCGTCGCCTGAGCGGCTCGGAAGTGACGGTCAAGAACCTGATCGGCTCGGTCGAGGGCAAGACCGTGCTGATGATGGACGACATGATCGCCACGGGCGGCACGGTGTGCGAGGCGGCGAAACTCGTGCGTGAGCGCGGCGCGAAGAAGGTGTGGGTCGGCGCGACCCATCCGGTGCTCGCGGCCCTTGCGCCCCAGCGCCTCGCGGACGCGCCGATCGACCGGGTGGTCGTGACCGACACGATCCCGTGCGGGCCGCGCCTCGACCCCATCAAGGACAAACTCGTCGAACTGAGCATGGGTTCCCTGCTCGGCGAGGCGATTCATCGGATTCATCACAACATGTCCGTGAGCGCGCTCTTCAAGAAGAGCGGCGGAACGAAACGGTAAACACAGCGGCACACCACCTGAGAGGGTTTCACTATGCAGAAGTCGTACACGCTCGACGCCAAGCGTCGCGAGAAGGTCGGATCGAAGTATGCGCAGCGCGTCCGCGCCGCGGGCGGGCTGCCCGTCGTGGTCTACGGCCACGGGCACGAGCCGCTCGCGCTGTTTGTTGACGCCAAGGAGACCATCAAGCACCTCGAGAAGGGCGAGAAGGTCTTCGGGATCAACATCGAGGGCGAGAAGGGCGAGCAGACCGTGCTGCTCCGCGACCTCCAGTTCGATTACCTGGGCACGAACATCATCCACGCCGACCTGGCGCTCGTTGATCTCAACGAGCAGGTCGAGGTGTCGGTGCATGTGAAGCTGGTGGGCGACGCGATCGGCCTTTCCAAGGCGAACACCGTGCTGCTCCACCCCCACACGGAAGTGGACATCCGGTGCACGGTCGCGACGCTGCCCGACGAGGTCCGTCTGGACATCTCCGGGCTGGACATCGGCGAGTCGCTCCACGCGAGCGAGGTCGAACTGCCCGAGGGCGTCGAGATGCTGAGCGACGCGGACCTCGTGCTGGCGACGATCCACGAGACCAAGGAAGAGGAAGAGTCGGCCGAGGCCGCGACCGCGGAGGGCGCTGCCGCTCCCGAGCGCATCGGCGAGAAGAAGTCCGACGAGGAGGCGGAGAAGGCGTGAAGTTGATCGTGGGTCTGGGCAACCCCGGTCGGGAGTACGAGCAGTCGCGTCACAACGCGGGCTGGCTCGCGCTGGATCGGCTGATCGCGCGTCACAGCGCGGGGATGCCGGCGAAGGCGCGGTTCCAGTCCATGACATGGGACGCGATGATCCCCGGACTCGGCGACAAGGCGTTGCTCATGAAACCCACGACCTACATGAACCTGTCGGGCCAGGCCGTCGCCGAAGCGGCGCGGTTCTACAAGGTGGACCCGTGGAACGATGTGTTCGTCCTGACGGACGATGTCGCGCTCCCGATCGGCACGATCCGGGTGCGTGCGTCGGGCTCGGCGGGAGGGCACAACGGCCTCGGGGACATCGAGAGGCGGCTCGGCGGGGACAAGTACGCCCGGTGCCGGATCGGCGTGGACCCCCCTCCCCAGTTCATCGCGCAGCGCGACTGGGTGCTCGGGAAGTTCACGGCGGAGGACAACACGGTGATCGGGCCGGCGCTCGAGCAGGCGGCCGACGCCGCCGAATGCTGGGCGAAGGAAGGCGCCGTCGCGGCGATGAACGCCTTCAACGGCAAGGCGGGCGAGAAGGCCCGAGAGAACAAGCAATCGCGCGGCGAGTCGCGCGAATAACGGATATCAGGACCAAGCGTCGCGCGGAGCAGCGCGAGAAAGAGACGAGACCATGGAAACCAAGCGTACCTACGAGGGCATGTACCTCATCAGCCAGCAAGTGGCCGCCACCTTCGGCGAGGCGATCAAGCACATCCGCGAGACCATCGAGAGCGCGGGCGGCGAGATCATCGCGATGAAGAAGTGGGACGAGCGTCGTCTCGCGTACGAGATCGACAAGCAGAAGCGCGGCGTGTACATCCTGTGCTACTTCGAGGCGCCCACCAGCGCGCTGATCAAGATCGAGAACAACTGCAACCTGTCCGAGCAGATCCTGCGCACGATGTTCACGCGCACCGATCACCTTACCCCCGAGGAGATCACCTCGAACGACGAGCGTCAGGCCCTCGAGGACGAGGCCAACCTGCGCGCCACCCGCGCGATGTCGGACGACGATGACGACACCGTCACCGCCGCCGTGAACGACGACGAGGAATTCGACGACGAGGCGTGATCCGCAGGGGTCGCCCGTTCGGAGTATGATCGGTCGCTCCCCCGGCTCTGGCCGAGGGGACCGAGCATGAGTCACTGTCATCTGGAAGCGGAGCCGCGCACATGGCCGGAAACTTCAACAAGGTGTTCCTGATGGGCAACCTCACGCGCGATGTGGAGGTTCGTCAGGCGGGCAGCACGCAGGTCGCCAACATCGGGCTTGCGGTGAATCGGCGGTTCCGCACGCAGGACGGCCAGAACCGCGAGGAGACGACCTTCGTGGATTGCGAGGCCTGGGGCCGCACCGCCGAGGTGATGGCCCAGTACCTGGCGAAGGGCCGCCCGGTCTTCATCGAGGGCCGTCTGCGCCTGGACACCTGGCAGGACAAGGAGAGCGGCGGCAACCGCTCCAAACTCAAGGTCATCGTCGAGAACTTCCAGTTCGTCGATTCCCGCGGCGGGGAAGGCGAAGGCGGAGGTGGCGGCGGCGCCCCCGGTGGCTATTCGAAGGCCGGCGGCGGCGGCGGGAACTACTCGCGCGGCGGTGGGGGCCAGCCCCAGGGCGGCGGCGGTGGTGGGTACGAGCCCATCGACGAGGACGACATCCCGTTCTGACGCGCCAATCATGCATCGCAGAGAGGCCGCGGCCCCGAGGGGCTTCGGCGACAATCGAACTTCATCCGCCGCCTGGCGGTGACGCTGGGGCGCGAGGGTCGCGCTCCTAACTTTCACTTGTTCGCCCGCGGCATGCGGGCGGGAAAGGACAGCGAGTCATGTCGAAAGACCTGCAGCTGCTTCTCGTTGAGTCCGTCGACAACCTCGGCATCGTGGGCGATGTCGTCAAGGTCCGCTCCGGGTACGCCCGCAACTTCCTCCTGCCGATGGGTCTCGCGACGACCCCGAGCGAGGACAAGATCAAGTCGCTCGCGTCCAAGCGCGCCGAGGCCGAGAAGGAGCAGCGCGAGATGCGCGCCGCTCGCGAGGCGATGATCGGCAAGCTCGAGGACTACGAGATCGAACTCGTGCGCTCGTGCAACGATCAGGGCCTGCTCTACGGCTCGGTCACGCAGGGCGACATCGCCGACGCGCTGGTCGCGAAGGGCTTCGATGTGAAGGCCCGCGAGATCCGCCTGTCGCAGACCATCAAGCGCGTCGAGACCCACCATGTCTCGGTCAAGCTGGACAAGGACCTCGAGACCGAGATCACCGTCAAGGTCGTCGCGGACCGCGAGATCGAGTCCGACGATCGCGAGGAGATCGAGGTCGACGATGAGGGCAACATGATCCACAAGGACGACACGCGCGGCCGCGGCCGTCGCAAGCCCGCCGCTGAGGCTGAGGCCGCTCCCGAGGAAGCCGCCGCCGAGTGATCGCGGTCGTTTGATCGTGTGAAGACAAACAACAGCCCCCGCGAGGCGCGTTCCTCGCGGGGGCTTTGCGTTTGTGCCGTGCCGGATGTGCGGGCCGGATCAGCGGCCGACGGTGACGGTCGGGCTGAAGGTGGAGGCGGCGCGCCCGCCGATGGCGAAGGTTGTGAGTTCGGCGCCGGCGTTCACGCGGAACAGCAGGATGAGTCGCTGGTCGGTGCGCGAGGTGCTGAGATTGGGGATCTGCGACAGGGCGCGGATCGGATCGCCCGGGGTGAACCGGACGGTGACATCGTTGCCGCTCTCGAAGACATAGCCGATGGGCTGATACTGGCGGCCGAGCGAGTCAACGAGGACGGGCGGGACGACGCTCTCGGCCTTCTGGAAGGCGCGGCCGAGGAGACTGAGGCGGCTCTGGATGCCGGCGTCAACCTGAACGATGCGGGTGTCGCCGGTGCGGCCGAGTTCGAAGACGCGGAGGTTCTCCTGGAGTCCGATCTCGCTGTACTCGGACTTCTGGAACTTCTCTTCGCCGCCGATGATCTTGTTGTCCTGAGTGACATCGAGCCCGCCGCGCTTCGAGCGGTTGAACTGACCGTTGAAGGGCAGTCGCTCGGAGACGCGGACGACGCTGTCGCGGCCGTCTTCGATGAGGACCTCGGTGGTGTCTTCGTCCGTGGCGATCTCGGCGCCCTGGACATCCATGCCGACAGCCGTGAGAAGCGAGAAGTCGCGCAGGGCGTTGTCGCGTGCCTGCGCGGAGGCGAAGACAAGCGCGTCGTTGCCGCCGGGACGCTGGTTCGCCGGGATGTCTGAAAGGTCGACGCGGACATTGCGGACCTGGATTTCGTTCGCGGTGTACTCGGGGGGCACGACGAACTCAAAGGCCATGGTGCTCTCGGCGGCGCCGCCGACGGACGCGGCGAACACGCCGTCGGAGTCGTAGCGCCAGCGCTTGTAATCGAGCGCGAGGGGGTCGCCCTGATTGATGAACGCGGCGGGGAGGATCGACTTCACCTCGCCTGTGGCGTTGTTCGTCGCGAGGAGTCGGATCTGGCCGGGGCCGATGACGACCTGGCCCTGCTTCTCCTTGGCTGTGGCGTTGAAGCGGAGCACGGCGCCGACGAGTTTGGAGCCGGAGGGGAAGGGGTCGCCCTCGATATCGACGATTTTCTGGGTGACGGGCTGGCCGTTGGGATCGGTGGTGAAACTGTCGGTCAGGAGGGCGTCGAGGTTGGAGCCCTCGACCTCGTACTGCCCGACGACGGCGAAGTCAGCGGGCTTGAGCGAAGTGCGGCCGACGCCCTGGAAGTTGTACCGCTGGAGACTTCCCTGGATGTCAAGGTCGGGGGCGCGGAGCGCGAGGGGCGTCGCCGTGGCGAGCGATCCCTGGCTGGTCATGCCGTAGAAAGTCTCGACGACCTTGTCGGCGGGGAGCCAGAGCGATGCGCCGCGCACGAGGACGCCCGGTCCCTTGCTGGTTTCGGCGAAGGTGGCGGCGCGGTGGCCGAGGAAGTCGGGCGGGACGCGGAGGAAGCCGACGGCGATCACGAAGACGCCGATGGCGATGATGCCCGATGCGCCGCCGCAGAGCGCGCCTCCGACGAGGTTGGTCGCGTCGTCGAGGCCGATGTTCTTCTTCAGGAGTTTGTCAACGATGAGCCGGAGGACGGCGAGGGAGACGACGAAGGGGAGGACGAGGGAGACGCTCCACGCGATGTCGTCGCGGACGCCGAGGAAGAGGCCGTAGGCGATGGGCTCCCAGAGCGCGAAGGCGATGGCGCCTGCGACGATGGTGCAGAGGAGGTGGAGGAAGGCGGAGAAGAAGCCCCGGGACGCCCAGATGTAGGCGATCAGCAGGACGGCGCCGATGACGATGAGATTGAGGATCATGGGACGGCTCCGCGAATGCGTCGGTCGGTGTGCGTCGTTGCGCCGTGGAAGGCGGTGTGTCGGTCTTGGTTCAGGCGGGCTGGCGTTCTGAGGGTCCGGGTCGGCCTGCGCCGGGCTGCTGCTCGGAGAGCACGCGGACAACTTCGTCGATGGTGGTGATGCCCTCGACGGCCTTGCGCAGCGCTGCCTCCTGCATCGTCGGGTAGCGCTTGCTCCGGAGCGCGGCCTTGAACGACGCGAAGTCGCCCTTGGCGAGCATCGAGCGCATCTCGTTGTCGATGGGGAAGACCTCGAAGATGCCTTCCTGGCCGACATACCCGGCGCCCATGCACATGGGGCAGACTTCGGGCTTGTCCTTCACGAGCACCTGTCCGCCCTTGCGGTAGAGCTGCTTGACGGAGGAGGGGAGCCCGAGTTTCTTGAGCATGTCGGGCGTGGGCTGGAAGGGCGCTTTGCAGTTGGGGCAGAGGCGACGAACGAGTCGCTGGGCGACGGCGCCGTGGAGCGACTCGCCGGCCTGCTTGATGTCGCCGACGGCCTTGAGGTACATCTGGGTCGCCTGGAGCGCGCCGTTTGCCTTCACGGAGAGGTAGCAGCGCGACCGCATGTGATCGGCCTTGGCGATCTCCTTGCAGGTGGCCGCGTCCGCTTCGGCGCAGGCGAAGACATCGGGGTCGCGGCGGAGGATGGACCGCGCGGTGGTCCCGAACTCGGCGCCGTCGACGGTGGGATCAAAGATGTTCTGGCGCACGCCCTCGATGGTGGCCTCGGCCTCGAGTTCGAGGGTCTGCACATTGAGGGTGTAGGCGTCGTGCGACTTCACGAAGGCGTACATGGTGCTCGTGCGGCCCTGGCCGCTGGGCGCCGCGAGGAGGACGACGCCCTTGTGCACATCGGTGAGCGCGTCGAATGCGGCCTGCTGGGAGTCGAGGAGGCCGAGTTCCTCGGGCTTGCGCGCGACCTGCTTGGTGGCGTCAACGATGCCCGTGAGGCGCAGGCCGCTGCTCCCGCCGACGGTGACGAGTTTGAGTTTGCGCGCGACATTCACATGCTCGACGGTGATCTCCTTGGACTGCTTTTTGCGGCGGTCCTGGGTGTCGAGCCCGGCGGCGGCCTTCCAGAAGTCGATCATGGCGATGGCCTTGGCCGCGGGGATCGGTTCGGGCTTGGTGCGCACGCCGTCGACGATGTAGGAGTAGGCGAAGGCGTCGGACGACGCCTGGGCGAGTTCGAAGCGTGAGCCGCGGTTGTCGAGGGGCTGGATGACCAGTTCCTCGGCGGCGGCGCGGACCTCGTACTCGGGGGTTTCTTTTTCGGGGGCGGGGATGGCGCCGGCGGGGCCGATGATCTTGAGCGAGACGCCCTGCATGCGGCGGGCGAGTTTCTTGTCCTCGCTGCCGTCGCCCTTCTGCGGGCTGAGAAGCGTCTTGATGTCCCACTTGGCGGGCTCTGGGACCCGGTCGTCGGCGTTGTGCTTGTAGTAGTAGATCGCGAGGTCGACGAAGAGCACGGCCACGACGATCGGGAGGCCGATCCAGAAGATGGGCACGAAGAACGCGGCGGCCAGCGCGACGAGGGCGAAGACCATGTGGACGAGGTTCCACATCTTCTGCCCGAGGTAGAAGCGCTTGGCGTCCTTGTCGTAGATGGAGGTGACGATCCATGCCCAGCCCAGGAAGGGGAGCATGAGGATGACGGCCTTCCACGGCGACACGAGCCAGAGCGGGTTCGCGTCGACGGCGAGGTGGAGCGCGGCGGGCGTTGTGAGATCAACCATGCGGTCGGCTTTTCTTCAAGGGTCGCCCCGGACGGCCGCGCGGGACGCGTGTGTGCATGCCGGCGGGGTGCGCGATTCGCGCTGCGCCCGCGGGCGTTGGTGATGTCATGATCCGATCGAGACGGTGGGCCTTCCGTGGCGCTGCGGAGACGATCAGCCGATGCCCTTGAGGCGCATCTTCAGCTCGTCGGCGTTCGGCGTGGCCTCCATGGCCGTCCGAACATGAATGTATTCCTGCTCCACCAGCTTCACAAGCGAGCCGTTGAAGTCCATCATGCCGACCTTCTCGGCCTCGATGGACTTGATGACCTCGGCGAGTTCGCCCTCGCGGCCTTCGGTGATGTATTTCCGAACGACCGCGTTGTTGATGAGGATCTCCAGCGCCGGGATGCGGTGGATGTTCTCGTGCAGGGTGGGCAGGAGTTTCTGGTAGACGATGGCTCGCATCTGGTACGCGAGGATCTTGCGGACCTGCTCGCGCTCCTCGGCCGGGAACAGGTCGTAGATGCGGCTGAAGGTTTCCGACGCGGACGAGGCGTGGATCGTCCCGAACACCAGGTGGCCGGTTTCGGCGGCGTGGAGGGCGGCCTCGAAGGTCTCGGAGTCGCGCATTTCGCCGACGAGCACGATGTCGGGGTTCTCGCGGACCAGCGCGCGGAGCGCGATCTTGAAGTCCGACACATCGATGCCGATCTCACGCTGGTGGATCGTGGCCTTCTTGTCCGTGAAGATGTACTCGATCGGGTCCTCGATGGTGATGATGTGCACGGGCTTGCGCTCGTTCACATAGTCGAGCATCGAGGCGATGGTCGTCGACTTGCCCGAACCGGTGACGCCCGCGAGGAGCACGATGCCCTGGGGCTGCATCGCGATCTCGGACATGACGGGGGGCAGGTGGAGTTTCTCGAAGGGCAGGATCTTGCTGGTGATGAGACGGGCGGCCATGCTGAGCCGGCCGCGCGACTGGAAGAGGTTCACGCGGAAGCGGTTCTGCTCGTCATAGTCGTACGCGAGGTCGACCGAGCCGGTCTTCTTGAGGGTCTCGATCTGTTCCTCGTTGAGCATGTTGAAGGCGATCTGCTCGTATTCCTCGGCGGAGACGGGATCGGTCTCGAGAGACTGGAGTTTGCCGCGCAGGCGGATGACGGGCGGGCGGCCGGTCTTCACGAGGAGGTCGGAGCCGCCGAACTTGATGCACGCCTGGAGAAACTTGCCCAGCCGGGTGGCGTGGGGGTCGGTCTTGCGCTTCTGCGCGATGGAGAACTTGCTGGAGCGATCGCCCGAGCCGCCCGTGTTGTCGGGGGCTTTGGAGGCGGCCGTCTGTGTGTCCATGGTGGTCATGGGTGTGAGCGTCCCTTCGGGTCTGGTGCGCGGGGCGGGGCGCAGCGGCGTAGGTGGGTCCGGACCGGCGGGAGGCCGGGGCCGGACGGGGTGGGGATCGTGCGAGAATACAACAGCCCCGCCGCGATCGCGGGCCTGCCCCAACGATTCGTGGAACGATAGGGGGCGGTTCCTGCGTGAGGGCGGCGGTCGTGCGATATCGGGGCGTGCGCGATGATCGCCGGTTTGGATGATGTCCGGGGTCGCGGCGATTGCTATCCCGCGCGGCGCCAGTAGGGTTACGCGACTCGTCAGCCCGCCCCCACCCCCGCCCCAGGCATGCCGTCCCGGCGCGACCAACCTACGGAGAGATCACGATGCACCAGGCCAAGGCATACTCGGTCGAGAACGCGAAGGCGCCCTTCAAGCCCGCCACGATCAACCGCCGCTCGGTCACCGACCGCGATGTGCAGATCGAGATCCTGTATTGCGGCATCTGCCATTCCGACCTTCACCAGGCGCGCGACGAATGGAACAGCGTCATGCCGACGGTGTACCCGTGCATCCCGGGCCACGAGATCGTGGGCCGCGTGACGGCGGTCGGGAAGGGCGTGACGAAGTTCAAGGAAGGCGACCGCGTCGGCGTGGGGTGCATGGTTGACTCCGATCACTCGTGCCCGAGTTGCAAGGCGAACCTCGAACAGTTCTGTCCCAACTCGGTGTTCACCTACAACTCGCCCGACAAGCACGGCGCGGCGCCGGTGACCTACGGCGGGTACTCGGAGAGCATCGTTGTTGACGATCGCTTCGTGCTGCGCATCCCGGAGAATCTGGAACTGTCGGGGACGGCGCCGCTGCTGTGCGCGGGGATCACGACCTATTCGCCGCTGAAGCGCGCGAATGTCGGACCGGGCAAGAAGGTGGGGATCGTCGGTCTTGGCGGGCTCGGGCACATGGGCGTGAAGATCGCGAAGGCGATGGGCGCGAATGTTGTGGTGTTCTCGACCTCGCCGAGCAAGGTTGAGGACGCGAAGCGTCTTGGCGCCGACGATGTGATCCTCTCGAAGAATCCCGAAGAGATGCAGGCGCAGGCGGGGACCTTCGACTTCATCCTCGATTGCGTGTCGGCGAAGCACGACATCAACGCGTATCTGAACATGCTGGGGCTTGATGGCGAACTGACGCTGGTGGGCGCGCCGGAGGAGCCGCTGGAGGTCTCGGCGTTCGCGCTGCTGTTCGGGCGGAAGAAACTGTCGGGCTCGCTGATCGGCGGCATCGCGGAAACGCAAGAGATGCTGGATTTCTGCGGCAAGCACAACATCACCTCGGATGTCGAGGTGATCGGGGTTCAGCAGATCAACGACGCGTACGAGCGCCTGCTCAAGAGCGATGTGAAGTACCGCTTCTCGATCGACATGGCGTCGCTGAAGGGGAAGTGAGCGGCGCGAAGCGGCGTCAGCGCCTCGCCCAGAACTCGGCGGAGGTCTGGACGGGGACGATCTCGAAGTCGACGAGGTCGCTCCATGCGGCGATCCAGCCGTCGAGGGATTCGCGCGTGGGGGCTTCCATGAGTTGGT
The DNA here is from genome assembly GCA_965369025.1 of uncultured Phycisphaeraceae bacterium. Taxonomy (GTDB): domain Bacteria; phylum Planctomycetota; class Phycisphaerae; order Phycisphaerales; family UBA1924; genus JAHBXC01. The sequence goes on from CBDUPB010000001.1 coordinate 1,070,130, forward strand.
AGCAGGCGTGGCCGTCGGCGGTCATCCAACTGGAGATGAAGGAGGCGCCGCTGGAGTCGGGGATGAGCCGACCGCGCGCGCGGAAGCGCTCGCCGACGGGGGCGGGGTCGCCGTTCTTGAAGCGTTCGATGACCATGAAGAGCATGATCCGCCTACCTCGCGGCGGGCGGATGGGTTCGGTTTGGGGGGCGAAGGAGTGGAGCCATGCCGCGTGACTCGGCGCAATTGACGCCGTGTGAAGTGGCGGTCATTATGCGATCGGCTCGCTCCCAGACAAGTGGCAACGGCTGTTGTGACTCCCTCAGGCGAAGTGCACGGCGATACCGATGGCAAAGCAAGAACAGCGCCGGTGGAATCGTGATGAAACTCTCGCGGTGCTGTCGTTGTATTGCCAAATTCCGTTCGGCAGGATGCATTCGAAGAATCCCGCAGTCGGGGAATTGGCCCGGAAGCTGGATCGAACCCCGTCCGCGATCGCGCTGAAGTTGGTCAACTTTGCGAGTCTTGACCCGGAACACCGAACGCGGGGTGTGAGTGGGATGCGCAATGTCTCAGCGCTCGATCGGGAGGTCTGGGCGGCGTCATTCGGCAACTGGGCGGCGCTTTCCGAAGCGACGCCCACCAGAGAGCCAATTCCAACCGCTGGTGTGGCAGAGACAGAAGCACTCGTACTTCAGCGTGTACGGCGCGGTCAGGCATTCTTTCGTCGGACGGTGCTCGCCGCGTACGAGGAGCAGTGCTGTATCACAGGCATCGCCTGTGCGGATCTGCTGCGAGCGAGCCACATCATGCCTTGGTCGCGGCACGAGGAGCGGCGATTGGATCCGAGGAACGGATTATCGCTCAACGCGCTCCACGATGCGGCGTTCGATCGCGGCCTTATGACTTTCGATGAAGAATGCCGCGTGGTGTTGTCCAAGAATCTAATTGAGTTGATGCCGCGGACGGCATTTGAGACACACTTTGAGCGGTATGTGGGTGAGAAGCTGCGACTGCCCTCGCGATTCGCGCCTGCGGCAGAATGTCTCGCATATCACCGCGAAACAATCTTTCGGAATTAATTGTCAGGAGCATTCAGAGATGGCAAAGGTAACCATCGTGGTGGAAGACGATGATCTCGATCAGGTCCTCGATGGGCTTGAAGTGTTGATCGAGCAATGGGAAGCCACCGCGGAGTATCTGACCACCGGCGAAGTGCGCGAGGATGTGTGCATTCGCGAGAGTCACTCTGCGCACGAGGCGGAATCGATCGCGGCCCAATACGCACGCATCACTTCGGTTCTGCGTGAGCAGTTGCCCGATGCCATGACGCCGTAAAGACCTCGCACGGTGCCCGTCGCTCTCGTCGGCGATGGCCCGATCCGTGCGCACGAATGTGGTTGTCGTTGTTCGTGCGTACGCCGGTGGTCAGTGTCGTCGAATCCACAACAACAAACGATCCGCCGCTCGGTTCGGAGCGCGGATCGACAGGGTTAAATAGGTAGACCGGTCTGTCTATTCGAGGTTCACGCCGCGGGGACGAACGGTGTCGCCCAGCCGCCGTCGCCCGGGCCGTCCGAGGGGGACATGCCGGTCATGGGGTAGTGCTTCTGGAGGGCCTCTTCGAGGGCGGCCTCGTCGGCGGTGACGAAGTAGGCGGGCGCCTCGAGGCGTCGGTAGACGAAGCGGAGGGCGCGGGGGAGGTTCTCGGCGGTGGTGCAGACGCAGAGTTCGCCATGCTCGACGCGCAGGGGCAGGATCTTGAACTGCCACGCCTGGCGTCGGGAGAGCAAATCGAGTGCGGGCTTCTGGATGCGCTCGGTGCGCGGGTCGATGCGCGGGGTCTGGAGGGCGTACTGCTCGGCCCAGACGCGCTCGACATCGGCGGGGTGGAGGTCGAACATTTCCTCGGCGAGTTCCCCGAACGGGCGTGCCGCGCGGCCCTGGGCCTCGAGGATCTTCTCGACCTGGTGCTCGGAGAGCAGCCCGCGACGCACCATGAGTTCACCGAGACGAAGTGTCATACTTCCGCGCTCCTGCCAGCCAGCGGGCCGAGTTCTGCCTGCCGCGGGTGGCCGATCCGACCCGCGATGCACTGACCATCGGCGTGAGGGATCGTTCACCCAAGCCATGATCGGGCAGGGGCTTGCACGGAGGTGGCCCGGCGCCGAGAGGGCAGGAGGGGGGGCGTTTCGCGGTCCGGGGGGAAGTGAGAACGGGGCGGGCGTCGTCCCACGAAAAAACCCCGCGAACGCTTGCTCGCGGGGTCGTTTTGACTGCGTTTGCGATGGGGCCGCGCGGCTCGGCTCAGGCGCCGGCCTCGATGCTCACCATCAGGCGTTTGGTGTGGAACTGCTCCTTGTAGAGCTCCGCCCGCTCTTTATGGGTCACGAGCAGGAGGGACACACCCTGGTTGTGCGCTTCGAGCGTCCGCTGGACGGCCAGCTCCTTGCGCAGGGGGGTGAGTTCAACGATCGCCCGCACGACATCCAGCATGTCGCTGTGGTCGTCGTTATGGAGCAACACTTTGAAGGGCGGGAGTTGGTCCACCCTGGGGGGCGAAGTGCGCGGCTTGGTGGCCGTCGCGGTCTTCGCGGGCGTGGAGGGCTCGGCGGTTTCTTCGAGCGTCGCACCGTTTCCGGTGTTCTCGGACGCGCCGCCGACCTCTTCGGTCTCCATCTTGGGCATGGCTCGCGGGTCCTTTCCTGAAGTGTCTATCGGCCCACTCCTTGGGCCGCACACAATGTACGGTTATCTTCGCCCCGCGGGTGCGGATCGGGTGAACAGAGCGTGAATTCTCCGTCAGAACAACGCCCGGAGGCCCCGGGATGTTCGCTTTCGCCGCCACATCCGATTTTCCGATGAGCCGAATCGGCGCAAAAACACCGGCGCCCGCCGGTGCGTCGCCTTCATGAGACGCACGAGCGGGACGCCGGATTGGTTTCCGCACACTGTCAGCCGCGTCGGTCGATCACCACTCGGGGTTGCGCCAGGTCTCCTCGGCCACGATGCGCCGATCGACCTCCACCGGGGGCACGACGACGGGCACGAAGCCGAAGTCGCTGAGCCGCATGATCTCCTCGCGGATGCCGTCGTCCGTCGGGCCGCCCATGCGGTCCAGGCGGATCAGGCCCCAGGTCTCGTGACCGGGCACGAGGTAGTCGGCGAGGTAGAACCGCGAGTCAACGCCCGTCGTGGGCGCAGAGGGATCGGGCTGCGCGATCAGGAACGCGCCCGCGAGCGTGTGGAGCAGGTCGCCGCACGCCGGCTCGGTGATGTAGGTCACGCCCGGCGTGTTGGCGCGCAGTTCGTTGAGCCACGCGTACGACTCCCACGCGGGCAGCGTGTTGAACCGCTCGAGGCCGATCGTCTCGGCGCCGACCTGCATGGCCGTCGTCGCCTCGAGCATGGCCTCCTGCACATGGTCGGGATCCGTCGGATCGAAGTCGTCAGAGCGTCGGCTGTTCTCGGTGCGCAGGGGGTCGCCCCACCACATGCCCAGATTGCGGCCGCGCGTGTCGAAACGGGTGAACTCGCTCATCGCGTCCTCCATAGGACCGGGCTGCGCGAGCGGCGAGGCGAAGTCGAACTTGCCGCAGCCAGAGTTCCGCCCGCGCGAGTTCGAGGGAAGCCCCGTCGCGCGCCAGAGCATGAAGCGCTCCCAGCCCAGATCAGCCCGCGCGTCCAGTTCGTCCATCCACGGGCCGAAGCCGTGCACATCGGGGCGCAGGTCCTCGAACATGAAGCCGTCGGGGTTGTCGATCGCCTGCGACTGCGCCGAGGCCATCACCGTCGCGTGCACGGGCCGCGGATCGCGGTCGTACTCGGTGTCGCCGTACATCTCGGTGAAGTACTCGCGGTACGGGCTCAGCGTCTCCACCCAGCGCTCGTTCGACGCGGGGAGCACCCGCACCGACACAACATACTGGCGTTCCTCGTGCGACTGAATCTCGCCCTTGCGCGAATACCCGACCGGTCCCTCGTCGTCGTTCAGTTCGATCTCGATCCGGTGCTCGCCGGCGGCGCCCGAAGGCTTCACCGACAGCCGCGCCTCGTGCTTGTAGTCGAGGATCGGGTACTGGAGCGAGACACCCAGCGTGTAGATGTCGCTCTGCACCACCATCGTGGGGGAGTACCACTCGCTCGGGTACGACAGGCCGCTGCGGATCGGGGCCGCGGCCGGATCGTCGATCGCCACCTCAACGCCGGACGCGCGGAAGTCGCGCACCTTGATCGCCTGGCCGAGTCGGAAACCGTCGAGCACGACGCTGCCCAGTTTCTGCGCACGACGCGTGGTGTTGTCGAACCGGAACACGAGGTCGAATCCGTTGTCCTGCTCGACAACGCTGACGGCGGCGTCGGCCGAGGTGGTCGAACTCTTGCGCCACAGCGAACCGTTCTGGCGAAGGATCTCGTACTGGCCCTGTCTGAAGTTCAGCGAATCGTTCGCGAACGACACATTGAACTCGCCCGTGGGTTGGGGCGTGGGCTGCTGCGCGGCCGGCGGCGAGGACGATCCGGAGGACTTCTTGTTCGCGGACTGCGCGCTGGCGGCCACCGAGAGCGGCGGCGCGGACGCCGACGCGCGATCCACCGCCTTGCCCATCGTCGCCATGAAGTCATTCATGTCGTCGGGGTTGACCGTCCCGTCCCCGTTCACATCCGCCCTCGACTGCTGCTGGTTGTACGCAGAAAGAAAGGCGTTCAGATCGTGCCAGTTGATGACGCCGTCGGGCACGAGATCGCTGCGCAACAGCAGCGCGGTGTTCTCGGACGACGCCATCGTCGTGCCGCACAGCACGGTCAGCGTCGCGGCGCCGCACCACAGAGAGCGGCCGGGCAGCGTGAGCGTTGAATGAGTCAGGAAGCGTGGCTTGTTCGGCATGGCGGTTCCTCCTTCGCCGCGCGACAAACCCTGCGCGACGCCGACATCACGATCGGCCTTCGCATCAGAACGCCCTCGCCGTCATCCCCCGAGTCGCCTCCCTGAGAACCGGCGGCGCCGGTCCGTGCGCCGTGCGCAAACGCGCCGTTTCATCCCGGCGCACTTTCGCGATCAACGCTTGCCAGCGCGCCAGCGATCTCCGACGCCAGACATTCCCGGACCGCGCCCCCTGAAGCCCCGACTCAGCCCTCTTTCCCGGGCCTGCTCCACGCAAACCCCTCGGCCTTCTCTATAGCCTGCGACGCCAGCCGCGCGCAGCGCCGGCACATCCACGCGTCCTCAAACATCGGGGAGCGCCACATCGGCTCGCGCGCCGAACGCTGCTCCAGGCACATCCGACATGTCGGACCGTCGGGGGCAACTTCCGGCGCCTCGGGCGTCGGCTCCTCGTCGATGATCATCGCCCGATAGCCCAACCGCAGGCAGTTGCCGCACACGATCGAGCCCTGGTGGCCCTCGATCATCGGGATCGATTCGTCCACCCACGGCCGATGGCAGAAATCGCACCAGAAGTCGGCCTGCGTCAGGTTGTTCTCGTCAGCGTTCGGGTTTCGCATCGTGTCTCGCTCCCTCTCCCTCTGGGAGAGGGTGGCGTGCGCAGCACGCCGGGTGAGGGTTCTTCATCTTTCTATTGCCTGCTGCCTATTGCCCATTGCCTTTCTTCTTCAGCACCGCCGCGTTGAACGGCCGCCCCTCCACCCGGTACTTGCGCTCGAAGTTCGTCCCCACGACCTCTCCCTCGCGCGCCGAGGCCGGCCGCTCGAACTCGAACCGTGTGAACGGCTTGCTGGCGTCCGGCTTCTCGGGCGTGTCGGCCCAGCGGTCGAAGTGCTCCTCCATCCACGCGAAGTAGTCCGCGTGGTCGGTCACCACGCGCAGTTCCCCGCCGTCGAGCAGGATCCGCTGCGCCTGCTCCAAGAACGCGTCCTGCACCATGCGCCTTCGGTTGTGCTTGCTCTTGGGCCACGGGTCCGGGAAGTACAGATGGATCACCCGCACGATCCCGCTCGGCACTCGCCAGCGCACGAACTCGCTCGCGTCCGCGTTGAGCAGGATCACATTCTTCAGCCCGCGCCGGCGCACCCGGTCGGCGCCGTAGAGCCAGAACTCCCGGGCCCACTCGATCCCAAGGTAGTTCACCTCCGGGCTCTGCTCCGCCTGCTGAACGAGGAAGGTCCCCTTGCCCGAGCCGATCTCCAACTCGAAGGGGCGCGAAGGATCCTCGAACCACTCGCGCACATCGATCCAGGCGCCCTCGGGGTTCTGGAGGAGGTCGTCGGGCAGCGGAGGCAGATCCTCACCCCGCAGGCCGCGCTCGCCCTTGTCCAGTTCCTTGCCGCGTGAAAGTCCGAAACTCATGGGCCAAGCGTATGCGCGGGCCCCCGCGCACAGCAGCGGTAGTATGCCCGCGATGCCCGACACCCGAACACTCACGCCCTCCGCCCGCCCCCTCCTCGAAGGATCGGTCCGCCTCCGCGCACGCTACAGCGAGTGCGACCCCATGGGCTTCGTCCACCACGCCGTCTACCCCGTGTGGATGGAGATGGCGCGCACCGAACTCCTGCGCGTCAGCGGCGTCTCCTACCGAGACATGGAGGACGCCGACATCCTCCTCGTCATCGTCAAACTCGAGTGCCGCTACAAACGACCCGCGCGCTACGACGACGACCTCCTCGTCAGCGCCAAGGTCATCGGCGGCGGGCGCGCCAAACTCGTCCACGCCTACGAGGTCCGCAAGGTCGCTTCCGACGGCCAATCGCCCGGCGAACTCCTCGTCGAGGCCGAAACCACCCTCGGATGCATCGGCCGCGACGGCCGACCCCGACCCCTCCCCGACTGGCTCATGTGGGGCGGCAGCGGCAAGGACGCCATCGCGCAGTAATGGAAAGGGAACCCCTCCCACTCGTGGGAGGGGTAGGGGAGGGTCTTCTTTCTTACCCCTCCATCTCCAGCCCGTGCACGACGCAAGCCGACAGCAGCCGCTGAAGATCCTCGTCGCTCATCGGGCCGCACTCACGCGTGCCGGGCGCCATCGGCGTCCCCGCGTCGCGCACGAACTGATCGAAGTTGCCCGGCGTCGTCATCACCAGCATCCGCGCCGGCTTCGTCCCCGTGTTCCGGAAGAAGTGACGCAAGTCGCGCGGCGCCATCACTCCGCTCCCCGCCTTCGCCACCAACTCGCGACCGTCGATCGTGAAGGTGATCTCGCCGTCAAGGATGTAGAAGTACTCGTGCTCGCGCCGGTGCACATGCGGCGGCGGGCCCCAGCCCACCGGGATCGTCAGTTCCGTCATCGAGAACTGGCCCTCGGTCTCGCGACCGGAAAGGAGGATCGCCGTGGGGTGCCCGCCGAAGAAGTGCGTCTCGGCCTCGTCCACATGGCGCACGACCGGCGCCGTCGTCATCGTTGTCATGATGGTTCTCTCCGTACCCTTGCCGCCGAAACTGAACGCAGCAATCCGGAGAAATCAAGTCCCCTGGCCCCGGGCGCCCCTTACCCGCCCCGGTTCACCACCATGATCTTCCCAAGGGGCTTCTTCCCGATGTCCGGAACCACGCAATCGTCCGAGGGATACCCCACCGGGATGAGCAGGAAAGGCCGCTCGTGCGACGGCCTATTCAAAATCTCCCCGAGGAATTTCATTGGGCTCGGCGTGTGGGTCACCGTCGCCAGCCCCGCGTGGTGCGCCGCCGCCAGAAACAGCCCGCACGCGATGCCCACCGACTCGTCCGTGTAGTAAGTTTGCCCCTCGTCGTCGTCCTTCGCGAGTTTGAACACCACCACCAGCCACGGCGCCACCTCCAGAAACTTCTTGTCGTCGTCCGTCCCGAAGGGATGGAGATCCCGGATCCACCGTTCGCTCGCGCGACGGCCGTAGAACTCGCGCTCCTCTTCCTCGGCGCCCAGCCGGATCTCTCGCTTCAGCGCCGGGTCGTCGATGCACACGAACCGCCACGGCTGCTTGTTCGCGCCCGAGGGCGCCGTCCCCGCCGCCAGCACGCACCACTCGATCGTCTCGCGCGACACCGGCCGGTCCGAGTACATGCGCACCGTCCGCCGCTGACGGATCTCCTCGTAGAACTCCTTCGCGAGTTCCTCGGGAGGCCCCTCGGGCCGATACGGCTTCAGCGGCACAAACTTCGCGGGCGGCAGATCCGCCGTCACCGCCTTGTGGCGGGGCGGGTCTTGTGGGTTCATTTGGCTCATACGCGGCCAATGTACTCCATGTAGCGGATGTTCCGTCACTGAACCCCTCCTGCGCAGCGGGAGGGGGCAGGGGGAGGGTCTTCCCATCTTCATCCCTCCCCTATCGAAGATGGGGGAGGGCCGGGAAGGGGGTCGTCTCTCACCCCTCCCACGCCGGGGGCTGGGAGGGGTAGGGGGAGGGGTGTCAACGATTCCTCACCGCGCGTACGCCGCCCCGCCGCCCGTCGAACTCCCGAACTTGCTCAGCCGGTTGTTCACATACAAACACTCGAGCAGCAACTCGCCCGCGCACGCGAGGTCCTGCTCGTCGTCCGCGTCCAGGCCCGCGCGCTTGGCGAGCGACCGCGCCGCGTCGAGCAGCCCGTCAACATGCTCCATCGACGCCACCGCATCCTTCGCGCTCACATCGTCGCCCAGTTCCAGACGAAGACTCTTCCCGAAACTCTCGACCACGCGCTCGGCGTCGTTCGCCGCGACCATGCGACCGAGCACCTTCTTGGTCGCTTCGCCCATGATCGCCTCGATGAGCCGATCCTCCGTCGAACGCCCGTCGCCCGACGCGCCCTCCTCGGCCAGCATCAACTCGATCTTCCCTCGGCACGCCGCGGGCAGGAAGGTCATATCGCACACGCGGGGCACGACCTCGCCCTCGCCCGTCACGATGCCCCGCCGCTCCGCCGCCGAGATCAGCGCCTCGAGCAGCGCGATCGACGCGCGCACCGAAACGCCCGACGCCTGATTGATGTGCGGCGACTTCCGCGCCTGCGACACCGTCTCCTCCAGGATCTCGTGCATCACCGCGGGCACGCGCACCTTCGGGGCCGCGCTCGCTTCGCCGTTCACCCGCTCCACGAACGCGTTCTCACGCGTGATGCGCATCGCTTCCTTCGTGTCCGCCGGGTAGTGCGTGCGGATCACCGACCCGATGCGGTCCTTCAGAGGCGTCACGATCCGCCCGCGGTTCGTGTAGTCCTCCGGGTTCGCCGAGAACATCAGGCACACATCGAGATCGAGGCGCACGGGATACCCGCGGATCTGAATGTCGCGCTCTTCAAGAATGTTGAACAGCGCCACCTGAATCCGCGGCGCCAGGTCGGGCAACTCGTTGATCACAAAGATGCCGCGGTTCGCGCGCGGGATCAGCCCGAAGTGCATCGAGCGCTCGTCCGCAAGCGTGTGCCCCTGCGCGTGCTTCACGATGTCGATGTCGCCGATCAGGTCGGCCACCGTCACATCGGGCGTAGCCAGTTTCTCAAGGTAGCGCTCGCGGCGGTGCATCCACGAGATCGGCGTGTCGTCGCCGAACTCCGCGACCGCGTCCTTGCCCGCGCGCGTCACCGGGCGCATCGGGTCGTCGGGCAGTTCGCACCCCTCGGCGGCGATCACGGGCGTCCACTCGTCCAGCAGGTTCACCATCGCGCGCAGGAGCCGGGTCTTGGCCTGGCCGCGCAATCCCAGAAGCAGTGCATCGTGCTTCGCCAGCAGCGCGTCGATGAGTGACGGAACGACCGTCCGTTCGTAGCCCACGATGCCGGGGAACAGTTCCTTCCCCGCTCGGAGATGCGCGATCGTGTTCTCGCGGAGTTCGTCCTTCACCGATCTCGACCGATAGCCGGTCCGCTCCAGCGCCCCCAGCGTCGCCGCCGCGGGCGGGTTGGTGGCGGTCGCGGATGACTTGACGGGCTTGTTGGGCATGACGGACTCAGGGCGGTGCCGAAGTGGTGCAGGTTCGTTGGGACGGTAGGGGGGCCGCCTCGCCGGGTGGGGTTCTGGGAGGCCCGCCCGGCCGATTGACCCTCGCCCGGCGCCGCCGTACCGTTGCCCCTCCCCCGGAGATGAGACCGAGGGAGCGGCCCGGACGCCCGCGTCCGAGCCGGTTCGACACGCTGGCCCCATCGTCTAGTCCGGTCCAGGACGCCAGGTTCTCATCCTGGAAACCGGGGTTCGAATCCCCGTGGGGTCACTTACCCTTCGAGACACGCACTGCCTATCGGCGGCCCGTGGGACATGCTCCCCCGGGCCGCGTGTCGTTTTGGATTGCGTCGAAATACCCCAAAGTTGTATGTCGACGCACACACAGCTGCCTGGGGGAGCAGCGGTCCGATTAGGTTCCAGCCATGATCGCAAGTTCGTATCGTCGGATGATGGTCATGCATGGCCTTGGCGCGGGGCCGCATTACCTCCAGCCGAACTCGTTGCTCCATGATCCCGGGATCCTGCCCAGACTGAAGAGTCAAAGCAGCAGTAAGGAGTATGGCGTCATCATTTCTTGAACGCGAGCGGCTGCTATGACTCAATGTTCCACAATGAGCCCATCACACGAGGTCGTTGGCATTAACTGGATGGTGGAATGCGTGATCCCGTGCGCCTGAGACAGGGCCGATCTGATCTCTTGTCTGAGTGGTTCGGACGCACTGAGCATTTGATCCTCAACAGAGACACGACATTCAAGCGAGAGCGTGCGCTCATCAATCGACCAGAGATGCACATGCGCAACGCCGAGCACGCCATCGACGCTCGCTATGGTCGCCGCGACTTCCTGCAATGACAATCCCTCCGGCACGCTCTGCATCAGGAGCCCGATACAACGCTTCATCGGCGGCCAAGACATCCAGACGATGTAGGTCGAGATGCCGACCGTCGCAAGGATGTCGGTCCAGTACCAGTCAAACAGAATGATCAGCGCCCCTGTGGCGATGACAGCAACCGATGCGAGGGCATCGGCGATGTTGTGGAGAAACGCCGCTTTGATATTCACGCTGTCTTTCGACATCGAGTATGTCAGAAATGCGGTCGCAGCGTCTACGACAAGGGCGATGCCCGCAACGATGACCATCACCCAGCCATCGACTTCGGGGCGATCGAGCAGGCGGCTGATCGCTTCGATGAGAAGATATCCGGCGATAACCATGATAGAAGTGAGGTTGATGAGGGCGCCGATGACCTCGGCGCGGCCGTAACCGAATGTGCGATGTGCGTCGGCGGGGCGTTTTGAGATACGCCGCGCGAGGAGCGCGAGCAGAAGCCCGGCGGCGTCGCTGAAATTGTGCAGCGCATCCGCAATGAGGGAAAGGCTTCCCGAAAGGAGACCGCCGATGACCTGTGCGACGGTCAGCAGGACATTGATCCCGACCGCGATCGCGAGGCGTCGCGATCCCACATCGTGCTCGTGCCGATGTCCGGCGCTCACCGGCGTCTGCCTCGTGCTGCGGCCGATCGAACGGTGGTCACGATGAGATATCTCCTCTTTGCGTTTGTCATCTGCCTTTGATCCACATTACCCACTCCATCGCCGCAAATACTCCGAATAGACCGCTTAGAAGGATGGAGCGAACGTCCAGATGCATATGACCATATCGCTGCGACGATCGCGCAACACTTGTGACGGCAAATGCTAAGACCGCCACAAGCGCAATGGTAAATACAGCCGCGGCATGGAGATCGCGCCTCCCTCGCGTTCGTCGTGGGCTTGAGGCACGCCGATGCGAGCGACCGGAGCGGAGGGACTTGATGCGCCTTCTGTTGCTTGGCATGTATTCAGACAACCGCATCTGTCTTGCGGCCTCCGAACCACAGGTACAGCGCGGGGAGGACGAAGAGCGTGAGTATCGTGGAACTCACAAGCCCGCCGATGACGACCGTCGCGAGGGGGCGCTGCACCTCAGCGCCCATCCCCGTGTTGAGCGCCATGGGAACGAACCCGAGACTCGCGACAAGCGCCGTCATGAGCACCGGGCGCAGACGCGACAGGCTTCCTTCCAACACAGCGTCAAAGGTCGCTCTTCCTTCGTCGCGGAGCTGATTGATGAATGTGATCATGACGACGCCGTTGAGCACGGCCACGCCCGACAGCGCGATGAAGCCGATGCCGGCGCTGATGCTGAACGGCATGCCGCGCAGCCACAGCGCGATGATGCCTCCGGTGAGCGCGAGCGGCACGCCGGTGTAGACGAGAACCGCGTGGCGGGCGTTGCCGAACGCGGTAAAGAGCATGATGAAGATGAGCGACAGGGCGAGGGGCACCACGATCATCAGGCGCTGCCTGGCGCGAGCGAGGTTCTCGAACTGCCCGCCCCATGTCATGAAATAACCCTCCGGCAGGATCACCTCCTCGTCCAGCCTCCGCTGCGCTTCGGCCACGAACGACCCCATGTCTCGTCCCCTGATATTCGCCTGCACGACGATGCGGCGCTTGGCGTTCTCGCGGCTGATCTGGTTCGGCCCTTCCGCGACATTGATGGTCGCCACGGCCTCGAGAGGGACATAGCGGATGTCGGAGCCGGTTCCGGCCGCGGTGGCGGCGGCCGACGCGAGCTCCACGCCCCCGCCATCCGGGAGAGGGATCGGGAGTTGTCGCACCAGGTCGACCTGGTCCCGAAGATCTTCAGGAAGCCGAACGACGATCGGAAAGCGCCGGTCGCCCTCATAGAGCGTGCCGGCTTCCGCGCCGCCGAACGCGATCGAAACGACCTCTTGCACATCGCTGACATTGAGCCCATAGCGGGCGATCCTCGCGCGATCGATGTCAATCGTGAGCACCGACAGGCCCGAAACCTGCTCGACCTTGACATCGGAGGCGCCCTCAATCTGCTGGAGAACAGCCGCGACCTCCGCGCCGGTCGCAAGCAGCGCGTCGAGGTCGTCACCAAAGATCTTGACGGCGAGATCGCTCCGCACGCCGCTGATCAGCTCGTTGAAGCGAAGCTCGATCGGCTGGGAGATCTCGTAGTTCTGCCCGGGGATAGTCGCGATGAACTCCTCGATCTTCTCGGCCAACTCTTCCTGCGTCGAAGCCCGCGTCCACTGTCTGCGCGGATGGAGCATGAGGTAAGTGTCGCTGACATTGGGCCCCATCGGATCCGTCGCAACCTCGGCGGTGCCTGTTCGCGCAAAGATGCTGGCGATCTCGTCGGGGAACTCATCGCGGAGCTTTGATTCGAGCGTCTTCTGCATCTCGACGCTCGTGGTGATGCCGATGCTCGGGATGCGCGCGGGCTGGACCGCGAGCGCTCCCTCGCCGAGCTTGGGAACAAACTCGCTCCCCAGGCGGGTCGCGATCAGCCCGGAGACCGCAAGCACGACCACGGCGACGCCGACGGTGGCCCACTTCCAATGAAGCGCCTTGGCGAGCGCGATCCGGTAGCCGGCCTTCGTCCAGCGAATCGGGAAGCTCTCTTTCTCGGAGAACTTGCCGCGCAGGAACATGGCGCAGGCCGCCGGCACAAAGGTGAATGTGAGGATCAGGGCGCCCGCGAGTGCGAGCAAGACCACGCCCGCCATGGGGCGGAACATCTTGCCCTCGATGCCGGTCAGCGTGAGGACGGGGATGTACACGATCATGATGATGAGCATGCCGAAGAGCGTCGGCTTCGCGACTTGGCGCCCGGCCTCACTGATGATCGACAGCCGTTCACTGTTCGTGAGGCGGCGTTTCTTGCGCTCCTGTTCTTCCGACGCCCTTCGAACGATGTTCTCAACGAACACGACCGCGCCGTCGACGATGATGCCGAAGTCCACGGCGCCGAGGCTGAGGAGGTTCGCGCTTACCTTCTCCTGCACCATGCCCGTGACGGCGAAGAGCATCGAGAGCGGGATGGCGCAGGCGACGATGATCGCCGCCCTGAGATTCCCCAGCAACAGGAGCAAGACCACGACAACAAGGACCGCGCCCTCGAAGAGGTTCTTCTGGATCGTGTGCAGGGTCGCGTCGACGAGGTAGGTGCGGTTGTAGAGCGTCTTGATCTCGACATTCGGCGGCAGCGTTCTTTCGATCTGCTGCATCCGATCGTGGACATCTTCGGATACGGTCCGGCTGTTGGCGCCGAGCAACATCATCGCGGTGCCGATGATGACTTCCTGGCCGTCGTGCGTTGCAGCGCCGGTGCGGAGTTCCTTTCCGACTGCGATCTGGGCGACATCCCGGATGCGGATCGGCACCCCGTCGTCTGTCTTCAGAATGATGTCCCTGATGTCTTGTGCATCACGGATCAGGCCCGTCGCACGGACCAAGTAGGCCTCGCCCGCGTGCTCGATGTACCCGCCGCCCGCGTTGGCGTTGTTCTCGGCGATAGCCAACATGATGTCGCGGAACGAGAGTCCAAACGCCATGAGCTTGGCCGGATCCGGCGTCACATGGAACTGCTCCTCGTATCCCCCGATGCTGTTGACCTCGGTCACGCCCGGCACGGTGCGGAGTTGAGGGCGGATCACCCAGTCCTGGATGGTCCGGAGGTCCTGCGGCGAGTACGGCGCGCCCTCGGCGTTCGGCCCGCTGGCCTCAACCGACCACATGTAAATCTCGCCAAGGCCTGTCGAGATCGGCCCCATCTGCGGCTCGGCCAGTCCCGGCGGCAGCGATTCGCGAGCCTCCGTCAGCCGCTCCCCGACAAGCTGGCGCGCCATGTAGATATCCGTCCCTTCCTCGAACACGACCGTGACCTGGGAGAGCCCATAGCGCGAGATCGACCTGATGTAGTCGATGTTCGGCAGGCCGCCCATGGACCACTCGATGGGGAAAGTGACCTGCTGCTCGATCTCGACAGGTGACAGGGCGGGCACATTCGTGTTGATCTGGACTTGGACATTCGTGATGTCCGGCACGGCGTCGATGGGGAGCTTCGTGAAGCTGTAGACGCCGATGCCTGCGAGGGCGAGTGTGGCAAGAAGCACCAACACACGCTGACGGATCGAAAAATCGATGATCTTGGCGAGCATTCGTGGTTCCTTAGTGATCGTGTCCGGCGGCGCTCTTTCCGAGCTCGGCTTTCATGAGAAAGCTGTTCGTGATGACAATGGGCGTGCCGAGCGCGATGTCGTCGCTCAGGATCTCCACCGCCACATCGCTGCGACGGCCCAAACGAACCGGCCTGGGCTCGATGCCGTCGTGGTCCTGAACGAAAACGACCTCACGACCCTCGTAGGTCTGAATCGCACCGAGTGGCGCCACCCGGACAGCGGGCGACTGGCCCGTCTCAACCCGCGCCGTCACGAACTCCCCGGGCTTCCATGCACGATCGGTGTTCCGAATCACCACGCGAGCCTGAACGGCACGGGTTCCTTCCGAAACCAGCGCGCTGACATAATTGACCACACCGGTGGCTGTGCGGCCTTCCGCACGCACGACCACGGTTTGGCCTTCGCGGATAAGACCGGCGTATTCCGAGTAGACGGCGATATTGAGCCAGACGGTGTCGAGGTTCGCGATCGTGAAGATCGATTCCTCGTCGGTGACCTTCTCGCCGGGCGTGATGTGTTTCTCGACGATGCGGCCGGCCGCCGGCGCTCGTAACTCGTACCGAGCGACTTCCGTATCCCGCTCGGCAGAGATGTTCGCGACCTGGGCCTCGCTCAGGCCCAAGAGATGAAGCCGGCGTTTGGCATTGTCGACCGATGACGCTGCGACCGCCGCGCTCTGCTGGGCCTGCTGCAGCTGGAGTCGGTAGGTGAAGTCGACATCCTCGAAAGCGCCGAAGTAGTCCGCCTGGCTGCTGTTGTAGGCCTCCTGCGCCGCGAGCAGTTCCGCTTGCGTCGAGAGGTTCTTGGTGCGCAGTTCACGCTCACGCGCGTAGTTTGCCTCAGAAGCTCTCAGCCTCGCGTAGGTGGAGATCAGCCGTCCCTTATTCACCCCGATCAGGAGATCGGCCGAGGACGCCCGAAGCGCGTCGAGCTCGGGATCGCCCCGAAGAATGGCGAGCAGCTTGGCTGTGTTCTCGCTGATTGTCCGCTGACGGGTGAGCTCGGCGTCCGCGATGACTTTCGCCTGGACCGCCTGCAGGTATGCGATCTTCGCTTCGCCGAGTTCGGGGCTCTCGATCACGGCGAGCAGCGTGCCCTTGTCGACTTCCTCGCCCATGTACGCGAGCACCTCGGAGACAATCCCCGCAGCGCGCGGGGTGACATGCAGCACGGCGTCCTGGTTCAATCCGACCTCGGCCGGGAGCGTCACATGCGTGGCGATCACGCCGCTGCCCAACGGCTCGATCACAACGCCCGCTTCTACCAGTTGTGCCGGGGTCAATCTGACAACTTCGTCGCCGTGCTCATCTTCGCCCTCGTGTTCGCCGTGGCCTTCTTCGCCATGCTGGTCGTGCTCGCCGGACTCGGCTCCGTGATCGTGGCCATCACCCTCGGCATGCTCTGCTTGCGTGCCCGACTGGGAGCGGCCCGAATCACCACAGCCCGGAAGGGCGAGCAGGGCAAAAAGAATGAACGCGACGATGACGGTGTTCTTTGGAATCATGGCTGAGTCTCACTGAAGGAATCGCCCGTGGAGGAGTCGCGCCACGGCGCATCGGTCTGGGCGAGCTCACGAAGCAGCGCGGCGGCCGCCTGCAATCGGTAGAGCGCATCGACATACGCGATCCTGGATTCGATGACGACCTGCTGGGCGTCGAGCAGCCGCAGGTAATCCGCGCTGCCTCGCTCGTACGCCTGGCGTGTCATATCAAGCGTTCGCTGGGCTTTGGGCAGCAGGGTCTCTTGATACCGAGTGGTTGCGATGCGCGCCGACTCGTACGCTGCCCATGCTTCCGAGACTTCTGCGATGAGTTGGAGCTGAACCTCTCTCAGTTGCGCGGCGCTCGAGAGCCGATCCGCCATCGCGGCGCGGATGTTGCCCTGGTTGCGATCAAAGAGAGGTATCTCCAGGCCGACGCCGAGGTCGAGCGTTGTTTCGCTCTCCGGATCGGAATACCGCGGGCCCGCCGACGCGACGAGGTTCGGCACGGCCTCGGCCTTCGCGAGTTCATAGACGCTTCTAGCTCGCTCGATCGCGATGCGCGCGAGCGACACTCTGCTGTTCGCGGTGAGCGCGGCGGCAACGACCGTTTCCGGGCTCGGAAAATGCGGGAGCGATCGCGGCGTATCCGTCAGCGGGATCTCAACAGTCCCGTTGATTCCTATCGCGGACGCGAGCGATCGAAGGGCCGCGTGCGCATCCAGCCGTGCGGATTCGAGGTCGATCTCGGCCTGCGCCTGAACGACCTCGGCGCGAAGCCGGTCCGGTTCGGTCGCGGCTCCGGCATCGACCTGCGCGTTCGCGGCGTCGAGGAGTTGCTGAGAGAGATCGATGAGTTGGCGCCGGCTTCCCAGTCGTTCCTGCGCCGCCACAGCCGCGAAGTACGACTTGGTGACCCGGGAAGCAACGGCGAACTCCTCGGCGACGAACGCAGCCTTGGCCGCGAGTTCGTCGGCCTGCGCCACATCTCTCGCGCGGTCGAGCTTGCCGCCCAGGACCAATTCCTGACTAAGCAGGTAGTTCGTTTCGCCGCCCTTGCCGGCCTCGGCGCCGAGGGACTCGGCGAAGAACTCGAACTGAGGGTTGGGGTACAGCCCGGCCTGGATCACGCGGCCGGCGGCGACATCGACCTGATAGCCGGCGCGTCGCAGACTCGGCGTATTGGCGATGGCGATGCGCACCGCGTCGTCTACGGACAGCGCGTCGAGAGCGGCGAAGGACGCGGCGGGTTCGTCCAGCTGCGCATCTGGGGTGGGTGTCGCCGCGATGCGCTCGTCAGAGTCGGCGTAGCGATCGCGCAACGATTGGTAGACGGCGTCGTCCCATGGACGATCCATCGGCCCGGCGCAACCTGCGCCGAGCAGGCAGCCCAGCAGGGCCGCCGTAAGCAAGCTCTTCATTGGTATTCCCTGAGTGATTCGACACGGACAAAGCCACCGCGCAGCCGCAGTGAAACGCTTCTCGGTGAACTCAGGGAATTAGAGAATCAGGACGGTAACGGCCAAGCTCTGCGCCACCTGTCGGGGCGGACCCGTGGCTTCGGGAACGCTCCTCGCGATCCAGTCACTCGGCCAGTTATCCGTGTTCAACTCGGCGACGCAGGCCGTAGGCGCGAGAACGCCGACCTCGAAACGCGGCCCGTGTTGGGAGACTGCCAGCCAGTCCTGTGAAATGGGGCGATCGACGCAGGCGCCGGAATCGCAATCCTGCTCGGCGCAAGGCGTTTCGGCAGCGGATTGGCCCTGTGTTGCGACATCGACCGGCTCTGACGCGCAGCACAAAACGGCCGTCCACT
The DNA here is from genome assembly GCA_965369025.1 of uncultured Phycisphaeraceae bacterium. Taxonomy (GTDB): domain Bacteria; phylum Planctomycetota; class Phycisphaerae; order Phycisphaerales; family UBA1924; genus JAHBXC01. The sequence continues at coordinate 1,088,293 of CBDUPB010000001.1, forward strand.
CGATGTGCGACGACCCCGAGGCGTCGCGGCACATGAGCACGCCGAGTGGGGTGGCAATGATCGAGGCGAGGTACGCCCAGAGAAGGAGCCATGCCGACGAGGTGTGCAGAACGCTGCGGGCCATTACGACGATTCTAGCGGCGGACAGGCCCTGCGTTCAATGATGAGCGTGATGAGTCGCATTCCGTTTGCCGAATACTCCGCTGGCAGTGGAGAGAGCGCTGGCGTTCTGCCTGATCGGGGGGGCGACACAGACTCCTAATCGGATCTATCTCCTGCTGAATTCGAGACTTGATCCAAGAGCGATGGAGAGTGGCGTCGAGGACTTGATCAGGATCTGTTGCACGCACCGCTCCACAGCCGACCGTTTCTCCGCGTGATCCTCTCCGCGGAGCACGGCCTCCAACCGCTCGATGAAGGCGTGCTCCTCACGCACGGACTCCTGCGTCTCCCGGTCGCTCAGCGCGAGCCGGTCGAGAGATTCAACCCGTAGCTCCAACTCGCCGCGCTCCTTGGTCAGCTCTTTCAGCCGTTCGTCGACGAAGACCCGGTTGGCCTCGCTCAGGTTGTCGAGCAGCGTCCGCGCCTGGCCCGCGATCTCGCCCAGGCGCGTTGACGTCCTCCGCCGCGCCTCGGTCGCCTCGTTCGCTTCGCCCCCGCGCGCTTCGAGCATGGCCACTTCCAGCCGTCTGCGCCCCTTGCGACCCATGAAGGGCCGGTAGGCCTTGATGATCTCCTCGATCACCTTCTGCTCCAGCTCGACCTTAGGGACCAGCCCGCGCGAGCAGACGCTCTTGCCCTGACGGATGTAGCCCCCGCACACATACGAGTAGGACTTGGACTTCTCCCCCGACGCGTTGGCCTTGCTCGGACGATCGATCCTGCCCTCGTAGGTGTTGCCGCAGCGCCCACACTTCACCAGCCCCGACAGCAGGAACTTGGTCCTCTCCCCGCCCCAGCCCCCGGGGGCGCCCCCGGAAGCGCCTTTCGATCGCGGCGCATAGACGCGCATCACCGGCGGCCTGTTCTTGTCGTGGCTGCGAATGATCTCCCTGGCCCGCTCCCACAGGCGCCGGCTCACGATCCGCTCGTGCGCATCACGCGTCACGATCCAGTCCGCCTCGTCGTTGTCCTCTAGACGTCTCGCGCCCCCGGACGCCGAACCGTTTCCGGGGCAGCCGGTCGCCTCCCGCTCGATGGCCCTGCCGCCGGCGATCCGGTAGAACCGCGCGTCGGTGCGCCGGTTCCACGCCATGTCCCCGCAGTACGCGGGGTTCAAGAGGATGGCGCGCACCGTGGTGATGGACCACTTGCCCGAATAGTGCGCCGCCCACGCCTTGCTCCGGGCCGTCTCGACGCCTTGACGGTTGAGCGCCGAGGCCACGGCCTTGAAGCCTTTGCGCTCCTCGGCGTACATCCGGAAGACGTCCTTCACCGCCTGGACACGCGCAGGCGCTCCCCGCGCGAGCTTGCACCGGTCGCGCTTCGAGACCGCCACCGACTCGCCCTTGGCCAGTTCGCGCAGCGTCTTACCTTCCTCATCGAAGAGCAGCTTGGTCCCGTCGCGCTGATACCGCACCGTGAAGATGAACCGGCCAGCCATGCTCTCGTAGCGCAGGTCGTACCCCAGCGGCGGCGCGCCCCCCATCCACCAGCCCCCGCCACCCCCGGAGCCGCCCCCGGAAGCCCCACCCTCGGAAGGGCCCCCCGAGATCCCGGGAGTGTGCTCGCCAGCCGAGCCCGTCGCAACGCAAGCGACCTCTGCGGGACCGACTCCGTCTTCCGGGGGCGTGGCCTTTGAGACCAGCCCGCGGATGACGACCTTGGCCAGGTCCTTGCTCTCCTGCCGCGCCTGCCACTGCTTCACCGGTCGCAGCAGGTCATCGACCATCCCCCCGGTGAAGCCCTCGCTGGCGTACATCACCTCCACGCCGCAGCGTTTGAGGATGTGCCGGTAGTACCCCGCCTCGTCGTTGTCGACGCGGCCGAAGCGTTTCACGTCGTAACAGATCACCGCTTCAAAGGAACTGATGTCAGACGACGAAGCCCCGCGCGCGTGCCGATCCTTCGCGTTGCGCTCGGCGTCGGCGATCAGCTGCTGGAACGCGCGCCGTCCCGCGGTCGAAGTCCCGCTGATGCCGTCGTCGACATAGTGGCGCAATAAGCGGACGCCGCGCTCGGCGGCGAAGCGCTCCACCGCCGCCCGCTGGTCACCGATGGACTGCTCCTGCCGGTCGGTAGAACGGCGCAGATATCCGACCGCCAGCCGCTGCCCCCGCACCCCCGCCCCCGGGGCCCCACCCCCGGAAGCCCCGCCCCCGGGGGCGGCCCCCGAAGGAAGCCATGGGCTGTCGGCACGCTCGCCCGTGTCGGCCCCGTGCGGCGAAGCGGCGGGATCCGGCCAGGGTTGGGGGACGCAGGGGGCACGGTCCGTTGACGGGCCTTCGATGGGGGTTTGAAGGCCGGTTAAAGATGAGTTCGGCGCATGGGATGTCTTCGACGCTCGTGTGAGTTTGCCCACTGTGATGCTCCTGTGTGTGGCCCGGTCCGGGGCGATTCCGGGGGTCCGGGGGCGGGCCGGGGGTCACATACAGGGCTGGCGAGCGGGGGATAGCAAGTCGAATGGAGCGGCGTAGTGGAGAGGCCCAATATTCCATGCGCCGTGTCCCCTCGGGCCTTACCTCGCCTTGGATGGCGTCGATGCGCCCCCGGCGGTAGAAGGCATCGTGCAATTCCATCTGACTCACGCGAGGTCCGACCGATGGCGAGCGAGCGCAGCGAGGCGAATGAACTGGACACGAGATCAGTGGGGGACCTGCTACGCGAGTTCGCCGCGATCATGCGAGAGCTTCGGATCCGCGGCGTCACCAGAAGCGACAACACCCCGTCGCCGATCTCGCCGAGTCGCTCGTCGCCGAATCGCTGAGCCTCACGCTCGCCACGGGATCGACGGCGGGGCACGATGCGGTCGACTCCGAGGGCGCGCGATACCAGATCAAGGCGCGCCGCCGAAAGGGTGCGCGACTCGGCGTCGAACAAGCCGGGTCGATGACTCCCGATGCGTTAGTTCTCACCGTTCCTGGCGTATTCCGCGAGCCGATCGCGTGCGATGGGATCGCGGAGGTCTTCGGCTTCCTGGAGACCGAGATGGAAGGCGACGCCGGCTAGGCGCACCCAAGCGGGCCAATCCGGGTTGGTCACGGGCTCGATCTCGTGATGGCTGCGCATCGTGAGCAGGGTCGTGCCGTCTTCCTGCTTGCGCTCCAGCACGCACATGACCATCGGCACTCGTGACTCTTCCTGCGCCTTCGCGTTAAGCGGCGGGTCGGAGTCGGGGAGCCAGCGGCGCTTCTCCAGCTCCGAGTCAATGGCGAAGTAGGCGCGGACCCCCTCGCGCGCGTTCTCCTCCAGCATCGAGAACCCACCCTTGAGGAAGCGATCACTCGCGGGCGTCTCGGCGCGCACGGCGCACCAGCCGCGATGCCCCGGGGACTTGAGATCGGCGCGCCAGAGCGAGTCGAAGCGCGAGGCGTCGATGGGCCGGCCCCGAGCATACGACGAGCGGAACCGGTTGCGGATGGTCTTGATGTCCTCGCGCGTGACGCCCGCGGGCCACGCCGCGCGCCAGCGGGTCATCTCTTGGAATCGCTTGAGCTGGACGTTGTGCTTTCGGCCGCGGCGTATCAGGTCCGTCAGCCGATCGGTCACTTCGGCGGGCGGGAGGTTGAGCTCCGCGGGCGTGGTCATCTTGCTCCAGCCGTCTGGGTTAAAGAGGTTGCAGCGGCCAGCGAGCCAGGACTCGGGCCCGGGGATGGAGCCGACGGCGACGCACGCGCCGCCGGGGATCAGCCGGCGTTCGAGCGTGAAGTCGATCCACGCCTCGATCGCGGCGCGCCGCTCTCTGCCGTCACTCTCCACCCCCATCTCGTAGCGCCAGCCACGCATGCCCGGCGCGGTCCACAGCTCGATGTCGTCGAGGACGAGCAGGGTGGGCAGCCGCACGCTCCGGCTCGCGCCGGTCACCCCCCGGAACTTCGACACGACCGAGATGCAGGCGCCGGACGGCAGATCGATGTCTCCGGCGAACTTGCCGCCGGATCCTTCGGGGTCGTCGCGATCCGATCCCCACCCCTGGCTGACCGGCTGGGGCCCGTCGGCGGCGCCGACGTTCTGGCGGACCCTCGGCCCTGCGGCGTGGGGGTAGGTAAGCGCGAGAGGCTCGCCGGGCCGCAGCGCCGAGACAAGATCGTTGAAGAGCTCGCGGGCCGCGTCGGCCGTCCGCGTCACCACGCACACGCGCTGCTCGCCCCTGGCGCAGACGGCCCACAGCGGGAGACCGAAGGCGACCAGCGAGGTCTTGCCGTGCTCGGGCGGCATCGCGATAGCGAGCTTGCGCACTTGCGCCTCGGGGCACATGACGTCCTGGATGACGCGAGCCGTGCGATGATGCGCCTCGCCGAACTCCAGGGTAAATCGTCGCGGGAGCCACTTCGTGCAGAACGCAAGCAGGCTGCGCTCGCACAGATCGCGGCACGCGCGGTTCGTGTGCGCGCCGAGCCGGTGCGCGATGGCGGCTCGCTCGCGCTGGATCGCTGGTTCGGCCGCGCGGATCACCCCTCCGTCCCCGGTGTTCCCGGCTTGCCCTGCGTCTTTGGGCGACTCCGCGTCGGTTGCTTCGCTCGCGGCTTGCCCTTGGGCTCGCCGCGCTGGGCGGCGGCGGAGTTCTTCACGCGTTTCGCGGCGGCGCGGGCGCGCTTGGCGACCGCCGCGTCCTTGGGGCTCGATGAACGCTCGGCCACCTCGGACAGGCGCTCGAGCGACGCGGCCTCGAGCTCGATCAGCGCGTACTGATCGCCCTCGGCGTCCGGGCCGGCGATCGCGCCGTTGTGCTGGTGCACATGCAGCGATGAAGGCCCGCGCGCGGCCATTCGCTCGCTGATGACGTGCGGGAGCGCTCCGAGTGTCTGCAAGCGGTGGAATGACTCATTCTCGATTCGGCTGCTCACCCGGATTGCCCTGGTCTTGTCTTGGTGGCTCGCGCTTGGATCGGAGGCGATGCGATCGAGCTTGCTCAGCCGCGTCTGGGTATTCAGCCAAAGGGCCCCAATAGCCTCGAAGACGAAGTTGGGGTTTATCCGTGCGCCATGCTCGCGGCGCAGGGCGTCGAGGTCGCGCTGGATGGTGCGGTCCGAGATTCCCAGCGAGTGCGCGATCTCGGGCACGCTCGCGCCCTGCGCGATGAGCGCTCCGACGATGTCGCGCCGGGCCGAGGGCGAGAGCGACTTGCCCTGGATCTTGCCCTCCTTGATGTCGCGCAGCACCGCGAGCGCGGGTCGCTCGGGAGCGTGATCGACAGAAGGCGTTGTCGCGTCCTGAGATTGTTGCTTGGTGCGCTTGGCCATCACGCGGCCTCCCCGGTGTTCGAATCAGCCGGGGACGGGGGCGCTGTAACCGGGCGCGCTTTGGCCGGGCGCGCTTTGGCCGGGCGCGCTTTGGCCGGGGGCGATTGAACCGGGGGCGGGGGCAGGCGGTACTTCTCGGCGATGTCGGGTGTGACTGACCGCTCGCCGAAGAGGGCGATGAACCGCCGCACGATCAGGTCGCAGTAGCGCGGGCTGAGTTCGAGCGCGAAGCAGCGCCGACCGAGCCGCTGGGCCGCGACCAGCTGCGTGCCGCTTCCGGCGAAGGGCTCGTAGCAGATGTCAGATGCGGACTCACCGCGGACTCCCGAGGTGTGCTGGCGCATCGGGATCTCGAAGGCCGCGATGGGCTTGGGCGTCGGATGGTCCGGGCGCTCTTCGCTCTCGAAGGTCGAGGGCAGCTGCCACACCGTCGAGAGTTTGTCCCTTGTCGCCCGAGGCGGGCGGTGGCCCTTCTTCCACCCAAAGAGACAGGGCTCGTGGCCCCAGAGGTACCACGTGCGCGTGGGCACCGAGCGGGACTTGGTCCAGATGATCTGGCAGTGAGCGAACGCGCCGTTCTCGATCCAGACCTGTTCGAGCATGGCCTGGCGCCGGCTCGCGTGCCAGCAGTACCACGCCGCGTCGTCGCGCAGCGCGTGCGCAACGGCCGCCGCGATGAAGCCCCGGTAGAGCGCCGGGTCGCCCGAGTCGTCGTCCCACGACTCGCCGTAGCCGCCGGGCCCGACCGACTTGCTCGACCAATCCTTGCCCTTGCCTCTGCCCCCGCCCCCACCCCCGGGTTTGCCCCCGGCCCCGGCCCCGGCCCGGGCCCCGCCCCGATGCGTGGTCTTGGCTTTGCCTCCCGAGCCGGGGTGGTTCGTGCCGTCGTAGCCGACCAGATAGGGCGGGTCGGTGGCGAAGAGCACGGCGCGTTCGCCGTCCATGAGACGCTTGACGCACTCGGCGTCGGTGCTGTCGCCGCAGAGCAGTCGGTGACTCGTGCGCGAGTCGGTGCCGAGCGTGAGCAGATCCCCGAACTGCGTGACCGGCTCGGCCCCCGGCGGCGCGAGCGCGTCGGGATCAAAGCCGTCCGGGTCTCCCAAGAGCCCTTCCGGAGGCGGCAGGAACTCGTCGATGAGCGAGCGCGCCTCGGCGACGTCAAAGCCTGTCAGGTCAAACTCGAACTCCGGCGTCTTGAGCAGGTCGTCGAGCAGCGCGGCGAGCGCCGACTCGTCCCAGCGGCCGGTGATCTTGTTGAGGGCGACATTGAGGGCCTTCTCTTTGTCCGGCGGCAAGTCGACGACGCTGACATCGACCTCGGTCGCGCCGCGGGCCTTGAGGACGGCCAGCCGTTGGTGGCCGCCCACGAGGTTGCCGGTGCGCCGGTTCCAGACCAGCGGCTCGACGCAGCCAAACTCGTCGAGCGATCTGGCGAGTCGCTCGTAGTCCGGGTCGCCGGGCTGGAGCGCGACTCTTGGGTTATACGGGGCGGGGTTGAGGGAATCGATAGCTAGAGATTGCAGCTGCATGGCGCCAGTCTCCTTGGCCAGCTCGCGACCCCGCGCGTTCCTGCGCGACTCGCCGCGTGATGGGGAATGTAGGGCGCCTCCGTGCGTCCGTCATTAAGTGTAACGATCAATCGTTACACACGGGAACAGGAGCCATCGGCGCGCGCCGCCGCTGGCGCTTAAGAAAACACATCACGCGCACAAAGATTGTGGATCAGTCTTGGTCGCGGGCCCGCAGGGCCGCGACCCGGCAGCCGGGCCCGCAGTGGATGCGGGGCCTACCACCGCCCGGACTCTTCACGATGAACCACGCCCCGCATTTGGGCGACGCGCAGCGCATGAGACGCACCGAGCCGATCTCGGCCGCGATCTCAGCCTCGGTCACGAGCTTGACCAGGCAAGCGACACCTATCACCGCACGCCACCCGCGCGGCGTGCAGACGGCCTCGGTGTCGAACGGGATGCGCGCAGCGGCATGCGAGCCTGCGCCCGACGCCCCTCCCGAGGCCCGGGGCGGGGGCGGGGGCTCGACGCGGATCTCGCGGCGCGGGGGGTCGAGGTCCGAGCGGGCGTGCATCCGCCGGCTCGTGGGCGCGAGGTCGTGCGCGAGCTCGTCGAAGCGCAGATCGCCGGGCAAGGCCGACTTCGGGAGCGCCAGCACCGTCCGCCGCCACCGCGCGGCCCAATGGACCTGGAGCCGCGCGAGCAGCGAGTTGGAGAAATCCCCGGCCCGATCGAGGCGCGCGAGCGTGGCCAAGACGAGGGATTCGTGCTCGAGGCTGATCTCGGTGTCGGCGTCATCGTCGGTGATGCCTGGCGTCGAGCGAGCCTCGCCGCTTGCGAGCGAAGCGACGACCGCCCGCTCGCGCGCATGCGAGAGTCCTTCAAGTCCGCTCAGTGCCTCTGGGAAGCCGTATCGACCGGAGCGAGCGCGCTGCTGGGCCGGCCCCGGCATCGCGTCGAGAAGTTCGTCACGCGCTGCGCGATACGCCTTGTTGGCCTCGTCCTGGCGCGCTGCATCGAAGTCGTCCAAGCGGAAGTGAACGCCGGCGAAGGAAGCGTGGGGGGGCGTCGTGTTGGGCCGCGTGCCTGCCATCGATGCTCTGACTGTACCGACACAACGCTCGCAGGATATGGTCGGTTGTGGCAGCAAGTGCGCCGCGACTCAAGCTCCGCTCACTGCCGCGGGAACGTAACCGCAAGAACCAAGGGAATGTTCCTGCGCCTGCTTAGCTGGGCTAGCGAGGTCGGCTCGCCGCGGCTCGGCGCTTTGAAGGCTTCGGATCAACGGAAGCCTCCTGTTTGGAGGGCTCGCGAGTGGGAACGATCTGATCTTCTTCGAATCGGAATCGGCTCGCCTCAAGATAGGACTCGTCCATTTCCATCGCGATCCACCGCCGCTCCAGCGATTCGGCAACCATCCCTGTCGTGTTTGACCCGGCGAACGGATCAACGACAAGGTCATGCGGGTCGGTGAGCATTTTGATATAGAACTCTGGCAACACCGCCGGGAATCGGGCGGGGTGGATCTGTATCCCCGCCTCCTTGCAACGTTTGGTGTAAGGGTCGTTGGCGGCATTATTCCCGAACTTCAAGAGATCGGACGGGGTGCCCTCGTCGATCATGTTTGGTGGGATCGAGCCGCCTTGTTCGATGCTCGCGAACCCCTCGTTGATGACATGGCCGGCGGGCCGTTTGGTTGCGCGAAGCCCGCGCTGATTCAAGCGAAGCATGTCTTTGCTGTATGGCCGCAGGACGGCCCTGTTCGTGGCCTTGGGGTTCGGTGTCTTGCTGAGCCACCAGACAAACTCAACGGAATCCTTCACGCGAATTCGTCGGACCGTCACCCACTCCGCGGGTACGGGCATCTTCGCGGGGTTATACCAGAAGAACTCCTGCGCTAGATGAAGCCCAACATTTTCGACCAGCGCGATGAGGAGCTTATAGGTGTAGATTGAGCGGGTCGGCTTCCCGGGATTCCACGCGCCTCCGATGTTGAGAACGAAGCTTCCTTCGTCCGTCAACACACGCCGAATCTCATGTGCGAACGGGAGGAACCAGTCGATGTAATCGGCTTGGTCGGCGTTGCCATACGCTTTCTTGAAATGAAGCGCATACGGGGGAGACGTCACGACAAGATCGATCGAATTGTCGGGCAGCTGCTTGAGCGTCTCGAGTGAATCCCCGAGGACGGCGCCGCCCTGCGGCGTTTGGTAGTAGCCCCGCAAGCCGAGTGTCGCGAGCGGGTGGTTGGTCGACATCGCGCGCGGAAGGGCCAGCTGTCTTTGCGATGCCATGGTCGATATGCTCCTGCTCTCGCGTCGCCAGAGGTTCGCGTTGCTCGGGCGAGTTCGTGGTCCTGGCCCTTCGAAGATCTGCTCCGTCATCGTGCCCGATCTACCGCGTCATATCAAGTCGGCCCTCGAAAGGGCCACCAAGAGCGAGCAGCGAGCGGCCATGTTGTGGCTGCGCGAGCAAATCGGCGTTCACCCCCTTGAAAGGAAGTTTGGCGCGCCCGCCGAGGTCATCCTCGAGGCGATCGATCGCGCGTCTGACCTTTCGCAGCGTGGCGTCCTGGGCCTGATTGCTGAAGCGTCCTTCAAGGTGAATGTTCTCGGTCAGCTCGATGCTTGGGTCGACGAGCCTGTGGTTGGAGATGCTCCCTTCGACTTTCAAATCAGCAACGGAAAGCGCGTGGTGCGAATCCAGGTCAAACGCCAACGGCTTGTGAGGCAGCAGCCGATGCGGTTCCGCGCCGGGTCGGAGCTGTATGCCGCGGAGACCCAACGATCTCGCAAGGGAACTGACTCGCGAACAGGTGCTGATACGCGACCCTACCGGTTTGGAGAGTTCGACATCCTCGCGGTCTGCATGCAGCCTTCGACGGCCGACTGGACATGCTTCCGATTCACGCCGCAGCGTTGGCTCCTTCCGCGTCCGGAGAGATCGGAATGCCTGCGCGTGATCCAGCCGGTCTCACTCGAGGAGAACAACGACTGGACAGGTGAGCTGACTCAATGTCTGGAATGGCTCGATGGCGGCGCCGAGAAGCAGGTCGGCATGGGCTGAAATTCGCCTCAGGCTCCGGTCTACATGCGATCGAAGTGAGCTGTAACAAGCGGCGCCCCTGTGGATCCCACATGCGATGAACCGGCATGCGGTGTGGCTGAGAATGCCGATTCCAATGCGGATTGTGTTCGCAGGTTAGAAATCTCCGCGACCGATACGGCTTCACCCACGCTCATTTTCGCGGCGCTGCGAACCCGAACCGCAGGTCGCCCTGCCCCCCGAGCGCCGACGCCGGGATGGTCAGGACAAGCGATGTGGCCTCGGGTTCTGGCCGGGCGAAGATCAGGAGATCCGCCGCGGAGTCCCCCGCGCGCAGCGTCGCGGAGTCGATGGCGCCGACGATGGGCACGCCCAGCCCTGGGGACTTGAGACGGATCGATCTGCCCAGGTCGTCATAAAGAGAGACCGAGTCCGCGCTGCGCAGCGTCTGGTAGTCGATCCTGCCGACCGTCCCCGCGTGCGCCACTTCTATGGCGATGATGAGGCGCTCGAACGGCAACAGGATGGGCGATGGCGAGGAGGGATCCTCGACCGACACACGGCCGAGTCGCGCATCCACCACTCGAATCGCCGCGTCGCCGACGCGCACGGTCTCGTGGAGGGTGAAGACCCTGCCGATCGGCTCCATCGACGGCGGCTCGGCGGCCTCGACTCTCGCGTCCGTAAGCAAAGTCTCGGGCACAAACACGGGTGTTGTTTCGGCGGCGTTTGGGGTGTTGGATCGTTGCGCGAGAGGCCGCTCGGACTGTCGATCGATCTGTCGTGCTCTCGCTTCGCTGCCCGAGCCGCGTTGTCCGATGGGCGGTGTCTGTCCGCGCGCAGCGGAAGGCGACTGACGGCTTTCTGGGCGAGGAGGCGGGGCCGAAAGTGGTACCGAAGAATTCAAGGACACTGTTGCGCCGACCAAAGCAATCGCGCTCAGAACAACCCCGGCAAAGACGTACCCGAGCCCGGAGCCGCGGCGCTCGATCGCATTCGCGAACCCTGCCAGAGCGAGCACGAAACCGAGCACCCCAAGCCCTAATCCCACCGCCGGATACACGCACAGGAAACAGCAGGCGAAGAGACCAAACCCGAAGGACCAGGCGGCCGCCGCATTGCGAGTGGGCTTCCTGCGAGCCCGCCGCGCATCGCTGCTTGTGTCGGTCCCAAGGAAGTTGCCCGAACGCTCGTCGTAGCGCCCGTAGGCCCGCGCTGCGTGTTCCAAGCGCTGCCAGCGCGGGGCGTCGAGCAGCCGGAACGCGTAGACGCTAAAGCCGCGCTGCCTGGCCCACTCGATCGCGTCGTCGGGCTCCTCGCCCTCGGCGGTGACGCGTCGGCGCTGGCTTGTTCGTTCATCGACGACTTCGAGCTCGTAGATGTCCAATGCGGCCGCCCTCCCCTCAATCTTCGTCGGCAGAGGCCAGTTCCGCGAGCTCGGCGTATTCGACGGGGTCGAGGGTCAGTTGCCGGTTCATCCAGGCCTCGCGCGCGTTGGGGTCGGCCTCGATCGCGCGGTCGATGGCGAGCGACTCTCGGTACTGCTGGGCCTCGGCGGTCATCGTCCAGTGGGCCTCGATGCCCATCGACTCGATCTCCTTGCGGATGTCGGAGATCGCCGCCCGGAAGAACTCCTTGCGGTGGTTCACCTTGTTGATCTGGCTGAGCACGAAGTGCTTGTGCAGCCTGGTCTCGAGCGCCGGCGCGTCGTCGCTCAGGATCACCGCGTGCACATCAAACTCGAAGGGCACGCTGGCGTCTCCGAGCTCCTTCACGCGGTCCAGCGGCTCGAGGCGCCTGGTCAGGCCGATCTTGAACACACCCTCGCCGAACGAACCGATGTTCGAGATGATGTAGACATGGCCCCGCCTGGTCTGCTGGGCCATGGAGATGGCGCGCTGCCCGCGCTCCTCGGCGTCGTGCAGCCGCGCGGTGAGCTCGGCGAGCTGGGCCTCGAACTGGGCCCGCTGCTCTGCCGTCGCGTCGAGGACCTGCGACTGCGCCTTGGCCATGGCCTTGCGGAGCATGTCCTCCTCCCGCGCCGCTTCCTTGATGGCGCGATCGAACTCGCGGCGGGCCTTCTCCTCCTCGCGGATCTGCTCGCGGATGAGCCGCTGCTCTTCCTGCTCCTGCTTGCGGAGCTCCTGCGCGACGCAGCCCCAGCGAAGCTCGTCGAGGCGGGCCGAGAGGTACTGATCCGTGATCCGCGCGTTGCGGAACGCCTGGCCGCCCATGTTCACGACCTCGAAAGCGTCGCGCACACGCTGCTCGAGCTTGCCGTGGTTGTTGTGCTTCACATCAGAGAGGATCGAGTCGACCTTGCCGTTGAACGCGTCGAGCGCGAACTGGATCGCCTGCTTGCGCCGGTAGTCCTCGACGTACTCGCAAGTCGCCGCTAAGCCCTGCTTGATCATCACTTTCGTGCGGTCGCGCGCGAGTTTGAGCTGCTGCCCGGCGTCCTTGTGCGAGAACTCTTCCGCCAGCTCATCGAGGAGCCCGTCGGTGGGCTTGAGGTACTCATCCCCATACCCCTCGATGATGTTGCGCATCGCTTTGGCCCTGCGCTCGTACATCTCGGCGTTGCGCACGGCGTCGTAGGCCTTGCCCGCGATCTGCTCGGCCTTCACATTGGCGGCCGCGAGGATCTCGGCCGCCCGAGCATTCGCGGCGGCGACGGCGGCGTGCGCCTTCTCTGTCATCTCCTTGGCCTTAGCACGCGCTTCGGATGTCGCGTTCGAGGCTTCGACGCGGGCCATCTCGATCTGGGCCTGATACTGCTGCTCGGCGTTGGTGAGGAGAATCCGCGCGTCCCGCTCGGCCTGCGCGAGCGTGGCGCTGGCCGCGGCCAGGATCTTCTTTGCCTCATCATCGGCGTCGGCCACCGCGGTCCACTTCGAGAGGCGCGCGACCTGCGCGTCGAGCTTCGTGACGGCCTGTTCGAGGGCGCGTTCGCGAGATTCAAATCCGAGTCGGCGCTGCTCGTGCTCCGCCTCTGTCTTGCCCGCCTTGCGTCTCTCGAGCGCCCAGAGGATGGCCAGATAGATAGCGGCGGCCGACGCCATCGCGAAGAGGAGGCCAAAGAGGAATGTCACGCGAAGCGTCTCCGTGGGATCGTCGAACCCAGAATCGAAACCGGCGATACCGATGTTTGCCCACGGGATACAGGACGGTTGTGCGGCGTGCAAGCGGCCAGGGCGGTGTCACAAATATGTGACACCAATCGCTCGGGCGGATTACCGGACAGTCAGGCCTGAGAAGAAATCTCGGTTCGGGTGTCACACCTCTGTTTTCACACCCGTCTCTCTCTCGACACCGGTGGAAACCGGTGGTCTAACTCACCCCGTACAGCTGGGCAAGGACCGGAGGATGATCATGAGAGCCGCTTTGACCACAGTCTTAACCGCCGCCCTTCCGGGGGCTGTCGGTGTCGCAGGGACCGCGATTGCCGGCGGCGGGGGCTTTACGAACTCGCCGATCCTAACGGCATTAACAATCCCGAGACCGATGAACGAGGCCAGTACGCCAGCAATGCGGACGTGTTACAGATTGAATCCCGATTTAATCCCAGTCGCAAGTAAGTCGTGGGTGGAGATCGAGGGTGCCAGTGCTGGACGAGGCAACAGAGGCTTTGGACTCAAAACCTGAGCGGCCCACCCGCCGCGCTAAGGAGGGAGTTCTGTACTTTTCTTCATGAGCGAGGTTGTCCTGGTTGCGGGACTGTCGCGCAGGTCTTCGCGCAAATGCCTGGACGGAATAGGCTTGCATCCAGCGTGAACCAGAGGCGAAGAATATGCCAAGGGAATACCCGGCTGTCATCCGCCGTCCGGACTTCATCCGAGCGGCGGAACAATTCCTGTGCCGCCGGCGTCTTTCCAAAGCTATCAAACTCGTTTAGGATGCCCCCTGTGATCGGTCGCATTCTCCTCATCTTGGCGATCGCTTGGCCTGCCATGCTCGTGCTGCGCGATGGCGTGGCCCACGAGATGTCATGCTGCGCGCCGGCTTCGAGCGAATCAGCCGTCACCGAGATGTGCTGCGATGATCGCCCCGCACTGCACCACTGCGGTCAGCCTGCGGACGGCTGCGTTTGCGGCGTACAACGGTCACCAGCACCCCAGTCGCCTCCCAAGGCGCCGTCGACTCGACCTGATGAGCCGGTGGCGCACCGCCTGCCGCGCCACGACAGCGGCGTGGTCCTGCTGCCTAGAGATGACGAACGGGTAGCTCGTCGTCCTGCGACGGTGATCGTCGCAGCGCTGCGCACTCACAACGAGACCCAGGCCCTCCTGAGTATTTGGCGAACCTGACGGTATCGCTCCGTAGAGGCATTGCGCGCCGAGTTCTCGGCGTCAAACCCTCACCGGCGATCCGTTACCGAGTTGACCCGACACTCAGGAGCCGTATCGATGGCTGCACATCTCCGCGCCTGTGCGCTCTGCGCGACGGCGACCGGTCTGCTCGCGGGGTGTTCCTCCCCGTTCGACGACCCGAGCGATTACACATCCACGCTGGCGCGCACCGCGCCGGGCGAAGTCGAACGCGTGCCCGCGTCCGCGTATCGCGAAAGCCCAGAAGAGCCGGAGGAGGTCCCTGCGCCGACGCTGTCGAACGACTCGGGCCCCGAGGACTACCTGCGCTATGCGCTGTACCACAACCCCGATGTTGAAGCGGCCTACCAGCGGTGGCGCGTCGCCGCCGAACGATTGCCCCAGGTATCGGCCCTGCCCGACCCACGGTTGAACTTCGGGTACTACCTCGTCGAGGTGCAGACGCGCACGGGCCCTCAGGAGGCGCGGCTGGGGCTCCAGCAGACATTCCCGTGGCCGGGCAAGCTCAAGGACAAGGAAGACGCGGCCTCGCGGGCGGCGGTCGCGATGTGGCGCCGCTTCGACGCCGCACGGTTCGCGGTCACCGAACGGGTGCTGTCCACCCTGCACGACCTCGAATACCTTGACGGGACGATCGCGATTACCGCGGAGAACCTCGATCTCCTGCGATCGTTCGAAGAAGTCCTGCGCGCCCGGTACCGGGTCGGCGCCGGCTCTCATCCCGAGCTGATCCGGGTGCAGGTCGAACTCGGTCTGGTGGAGGACCGGCTTGTTCAGCTCCGGGCGATGCGCCCGGTCTATCTCGCGGACCTGAACGCCGTGCTCAATCGGCCGACGGATGCGCCTGTATCGACGGTGCGCGACATCCCGGTGCGCGTCGCCAGCGCCAACGCCGAGGAGCTGTTCGCGATGGCGCTCCGCTCAAACCCCGCGCTGCTCGCGCTCGAAGACTCGATCGAGGAGCAGAGGTTCCTGACCGAGGTGGCGCGCAAGGACGGGCTGCCCGATCTGACCGTCGGGCTCGATTATGTTTTCACGGGCAACGCCGCGATGAGTTCGGTGCCGGATAGCGGCGAAGACCCGATCCTGCTGAGCTTCGGCATCAACCTCCCGGTCTGGCGCGAGAAGTACGACGCCGGGGTGCGCGAGTCCGTCGCGCGGCGGCTCACCATCGCGAATCAGCGTGAGGGCCAGGCCGCGTTGCTCGCGGCGAGTATCCAGCGGGCGTGGTTCGAGCACATCGACGCGGACCGACGCGTGCGTCTGTACGAGCAAACGCTTATCCCGAAGGCCGAAGAATCGCTGCGCGCATCCCTGACGGGGTTCCGTGGGGGCGACACGAGCTTCCTGGACCTGCTCGACACCGAACGAACGCTGCTCGAGTTCGCCGTCGCCGCCGAGCGCGCCCGCGCGGATCGGGGGAAGGCGCTCGCGCGCCTGAACACGCTCGTGGGCGAGCCGGTCCCGACGACGGCGGGGCTGCGCGAAGAACCAGCGAACCAATCTGATGAGGTGCTTCCATGAGTCGGTCTTCCGCAAGAATGACGGGGTTAGTTCGCTGGCTCTGGAAGCACATCGCGGCCGGAGTGGCCGTCGTGCTGATTGTGGCGGCGCTGGTGCTCGGATATCGCATAGGCCGGCCCGCGAGTGCGCCCGTTGATGCATCGCTCGCGCTTTCTCAGGAGCATGGCGAGCACGAGGCGGGCACTGTCCGGATGTACACCTGCTCGATGCACCCCTCGGTGCGCCTCACGGACCCGAACGCGAAGTGCCCGATCTGTTTCATGGCGCTGATCCCGGTCAGCGATGACGGCGGCGAAGAGAACGAACTCCGCGTGACCATGAACGAAGCGGCGGCGACGATGAGCCGTATCGAGACGACGCCGGTCGGCCGGTTCTTCCCGACCGCCGATGTGCGGCTGTTTGGCAAGGTGACCTACGACGAGACTTCGGTTGCGCGGCTCACCGCGTATTTTCCTGGACGAATCGAGCGGCTGTTCGTGAACTATGTCGGCGTGCCCGTCAACGCGGGCGAGCACATGGCCGAGCTTTATAGCCCGGAGCTGCTCGCGGCGTTCGAGGAACTCCGCCAGTCGATCAGAGCGGTGCGCGACGAGGGAGGGACGAGCGAGATCGTGCGGTCCACGACGCGCGACACGCTGAGCGCGACGCGTGAGAAACTCCGCCTCTTCGGGCTGACGAAGGCGCAGATCGACGCGGTCGAGGACGGCTCGTTCGATTCGGACCGGCTGACGATCTACGCGCCGATCGGCGGCGTGGTGACGCACCTCGCGGTCCGCGAGGGCGACTATGTGCAGACCGGGGCGCCGATAGCAACGCTGGCGGACCTGTCGCGCTTGTGGCTGGACATGGAGGCGTACGAATCGCACCTCCCGTTGCTTCGGTGGGGTCAGCCGGTGACTTTCACGGTCGAGGCGCATCCCGGGGAGACATTCACGGGGCGAATCTCGTTCATTGAGCCCATGGTCGATGATCGCACTCGCACGGCGTCGGTGCGCGTGGCGGTGGACAACACGAACGGCCGCCTGAAGCCCGGGATGTTCGCGACGGCTGTGGTGCGCACGCGCATTGACGCGAAAGGCGCCGTGGTGAACGACGAACTCGCGGGCCGATGGGTGAGCCCGATGCATCCCACGATCGTGAAGGACGGTCCCGGCCAATGCGATGTCTGCGGCATGGACTTGGTTCGCGCTGAGGACCTTGGCATCGTCGGGGATCCGGGCGACCCGACGGAGCCGCTGGTCATCCCGCGGACGGCGGTGCTGTACACGGGCACGCGTTCGGTCGTGTATGTGGAGACGCCGGACACTGAGCGCCCCACTTACGAGGGACGCACGGTCGTGCTCGGCCCGCGCGCTGGCGACTTCGTCATCGTGCGCGAAGGGCTGCGCGAGGACGAATCGGTCGTGGTGAACGGCGCGTTCCGGATCGACAGCGCGATGCAGATCGCGGCGAAGCCGAGCATGATGTCGCCCGGCGGCGCGGCTGGTCACATGGGACACGGCGCAATGACGGGCGGTGGAATGAGCGAGTCGCCGTCGCGTGCGGCTGTTCCCGAGGCGTTCGGGCTTGGGTTGAACCCTGTCTATGCCGCGTACTTCGATGCGCAGGAGGCGCTGGCGGCGGACGATCTCGGACGCTTCACGCGGGCCTCGGCCGAGCTCAACGCGGCGATCGGCGCTGTCGAGGAGGTCGGGCTGGTGGGCGCACCGCTTGCGGAGTGGCGTCGCGCGGCCGCGCGGCTTCGTGTCGATCAATCTCTGACCACGATGGAAGCGGCGCGGGCGCGGTTCGAGCGGATGAGCGAGGGCGTGATCGCCCTCCAACGCCGCTTCGGGCATCTGGTTGACGAGGTGTGGCGCCTCGCGCATTGCCCGATGGCGTTCGAATTCAAGGGCGCGGACTGGCTCCAGCGCGGCGAGACGATCAACAACCCGTATTTCGGCGACATGATGCTTCGTTGCGGCGAGATCCGCGAGTCGTTCGATCCGATCGGCGGCGCCGCGAACGGGAGTCGCATCGATGAGTGATGTCATGCCGCCAACGCCGCGCGGGCCGCTGAGCGGGCTGATCCGCTTCTGTCTCGAACAGAAGCTCGTGGTCGCCATCGTGCTCTTCGGCACGCTGTTCTGGGGCGCTTTGGTGGCGCCGTTCGACTGGAATCTGGGCGGGCTCGCGCGCAGCCCGGTCCCCGTCGACGCGATCCCGGACATCGGCGAGAACCAGCAGATTGTCTTCACGGAGTGGCCCGGGCGGAGCCCCCAGGACATCGACGACCAGATCAGTTACCCGCTAACGATCGCGCTGCTCGGCATCCCGGGCGTGAAAGATATCCGCAGTTACTCGGTGTTCGGGTTCTCCACGATCTATGTCGTGTTCGAGGACGGCGTGGAGTTCTACTGGTCGCGATCACGCGTGCTGGAGAAGCTTGGCTCGCTGCCCGCCGGCGCCGTTCCTCCCGGCGTGACGCCGATGCTCGGCCCGGACGCGACCGCGCTGGGGCAGGTCTTCTGGTACACGCTCGAGGGCCGCGATGCGGACGGCAACCCGACGGGCGGATGGGGCCCGGACGAGCTGCGATCGATCCAGGACTTCATCGTCAAGTACAAGCTCGCGGGCGTGCAGGGCGTCTCGGAGGTCGCCTCGATCGGTGGTTTCGTGCAGGAGTATCAGGTCGATGTCGATCCGGACGCGATGCGGGCGGCGGGCATCTCGCTCCAGCAGGTGATCTCCGCGGTCCGTCAGAGCAACCTCGATGTCGGCGCACGCACGATTGAGGTGAACCGAGCCGAGTACATCGTACGGGGGATCGGGTTCATCGAAAGCGCGGAAGACCTTGAACAGGCGGCGATTACTTCGCGCGAGGGGCAGCCGATTCTAGTGGGTGACATCGCGAAGGTCTCGCTCGGGCCCGCGCTGCGACGCGGCGTGCTGACGAAGGCGGGCGAAGAGGCCGTCGGCGGCGTGGTGGTGGTGCGCTACGGTGAGAACCCGATGGCCGCCATCCAGCGCGTGAAGGAGATGATCGCGGAGATTGCAAGCGGGCTGCCCACGAAAGTGCTGGCGGACGGCACGGAGAGTCGGGTGACGATCGTCCCGTTCTACGACCGCTCGGGGCTGATCAAGGAAACGCTCCAGACGCTCAATTCGGCGATCGCGCAGCAAGTGCTTGTCACGATCATTGTGGTGGTGCTCATGGTGATGCACCTGAGGAGCAGTCTGCTCATCGGCGCCATGCTCCCGATCGTGGTGCTGATGACCTTCATCGGGATGAAGATGTTCCGGGTGGACGCGAACATCGTCGCGCTGTCGGGCATCGCGATCGCGATCGGCACGATCGTGGATGTGGGCATTGTTCTGAGCGAGAACATCCTGCGCCGGCTCGAGGAGGCCCGCGCCAACGAGGGTGACACGCGATCGACGCTCGATGTCATTCATCGGGCGACAAGCGAGGTCGGGGGCGCCGTGCTGACGGCGGTCGCGACGACCGTGGTCGGGTTCCTCCCGGTGTTCACGATGGAGGCGGCCGAGGGCAAGCTGTTCAAGCCGCTCGCGTACACTAAGACTTTCGCGTTGATCAGCGCGATCATCATCGCGATCACGATCATCCCGGCCGCGGCGCATGTGCTGATGGGATGGCGCGTTCGCGCGAGGGCGCTGCGGCTCGCAGGTGCGATCGCGCTTGTCGTGGGCGGAATCGCGGTCGCGCTGCGGGTTCATCCTCTCGCGGGCGTGATCATCGCGGGTTTCGGCGCGTTCTATCTGGTTCGGCCTGCGCTGCCCGACAGGTTTGTGCGCGGCATCCAGTGGTCCACGAACCTGATCGCGGTGTTGGTTGTGCTTGTCGTGCTCGCGGCCGCGTGGGAACCGCTCGGGCCCGAGCCGGGGATCATCGGGAACTCGGTGTTCATCGGCGCGATCATCGGCGGCATGCTGCTGGCGTTCTGGCTAGTGCGCCTCGCGTTCCCGTTCGTGCTCGGGTGGACGCTCCGTCACAAGCTGATCGGGTTGTCGCCAGCGGTGGTTGTCGTGGTCTTCGGCGCGACGGCGTGGCTCGGGTTCGATCGCGTGTGGGGATGGCTGCCCGATTCGGTGCGCGGCAGGGCGGCGGTGGTCGACACCGCGCACGCGTTGCCCGGGATCGGCAGCGAGTTCATGCCCTCGCTCGATGAGGGGTCGTTCCTCTACATGCCCACAACGATGTCCCACGCGTCGATCGGGGAGGCGACGGACATCGTGAAGGAATTGGACCGCAGGATCATGACCATTCCGGAGGTGGCGCTATCGGTGGGCAAGATCGGGCGGGTGGACAGCCCGCTCGACCCGGCGCCGATCTCCATGATCGAGACGATCATTGAGTACAAGAGCGAGTACCGCGCGGACGAAGCGGGCCGCCGGCTGAACTTCCGCTACGACTCCGGCGCGGGCGAGTTTGTTCGAGATGAGCAGGGGCAGCTCATCGCGGACGAGCGCGGCCGCCCGTACAGGCAATGGCGCGACGAGATCGCATCAACGCAGGACATCTGGGACGAGATCGTGGCTGCGGCGGACATGCCGGGCGTGACGAGCGCGCCGAAACTCCAGCCGATCGAGACGCGCATTGTGATGCTTCAGTCCGGGTTTCGGGCCCCGATGGGCATCAAGGTGTACGGGCCGGACCTGGAGACGATCGAGGCGTTCGGCCTCGAACTCGAGCGGGTGTTGAAGCGTGTTCCATCGGTGCAGCCGGCCGCGGTGTTCGCGGACCGGGTGGTGGGCAAGCCGTACCTCGAGATCGAGATCGATCGCGAGAAGATCGCGCGGTACGGGCTGCGCATCGCGGATGTGCAGGAGGTGATCGAGGTCGCGATCGGCGGCAAGCCGCTCACGATGACCGTCGAGGGGCGCGAGCGGTACCCGGTGCGCGTGCGATACCTCCGTGAACTCCGCGACCAGCCCGAGACGCTGGGCGACATCCTGGTGCCGACCCCGATGGGGGCGCAGGTCCCCCTGCGCGAGCTGTCCACGCTCGAATACCGGCGCGGCCCACAGATGATCAAGAGCGAGGACACATTCCTCGTCGCGTATGTGCTGTTCGACAAGATGCCGGGCTTCGCGGAAGTCAGCGTCGTGCAGGAGGCGCAGCGGTATATCCGCGACGCCATCGACTCGGGGGAGATCGTTGTTCCGGCGGGCGTGAGCTACGAGTTCTCGGGTTCGTACAAGAACCAGGTTCGCGCGGCAAAGCGCCTCGCGATCGTGCTGCCGCTCTCGCTCGCGGTGATCTTTCTGCTGCTCTACCTGCAGTTCCGCAAGGTCGAGGTGACGCTCATGGTTTTCTCGGGCGTATTCGTCGCCTGGGGCGGCGGGTTCATCATGCTCTGGCTCTACGCGCAGCCGTGGTTCCTCGACGCGTCGCTGCTCGGGACCAACCTGCGGTCGCTCTTCCAGATCCAGCCGTACAACCTCAGTGTTGCGGTGTGGGTCGGCTTCCTCGCGCTGTTCGGGATCGCGACCGACGACGGCGTGATCATGGCGACGCGCATCGAGCAATCGATGGCCGAGGATCGTCCTGAGTCGATCGAAGCGATCCGCGCTGCGGTCGTGAGGGGGGGCACGCTGCGCATCCGCGCGGCCGTGATGACCAGCGCGACGACGATTCTTGCGCTGCTCCCGGTGCTCACGAGCACGGGGCGTGGCTCGGACATCATGATCCCGATGGCGATCCCGGCGTTCGGCGGCATGATCGTCGCGTCGTGCACATGGTTTGTTGTCCCCATCCTGTACTGCTGGGCGCAGGAATGGAAGTTCCGCCTCAAGCCCCGTTCACAACCTCATCACATCACTCACCCCGAAGGAGTCTCGCAATGAAAGCAATCATGATCTCAATGTCGCTCGCGTGCGCAGCGCTCGCGTGCCAGCCCGTCCTTGCGCAGGGCCATCAGTCCGCCACGGCGAAGGCGAAGGCGCAGAAGACGGTCAACGCCATGTGCCCGATCGGGAAGGAGCCCATCGTTCCCTCGGTCGGCACGATCGAGTACAAGGGGAACACCCTCGGGTTCTGCTGCCCGGGATGCGGCGAAGAGTTCACCGCGTGGGACGAAGCGAAGAAAGATGAGTTCGTGGCGCTCGCGGTCGCGAAGCGCGAGCCGGGTCAGGAGCACAAGGCGGATGCCAAGGAAGCGGCCGTCTGGACGGAGCCTTACGCGCTCGCCACGTGCCCGGTGTCGGGAGAGAAACTCGGTTCGATGGGCGCACCGATCGTGAAGGCCTACAACGGCCGCGAGGTGCGGTTGTGCTGCAAGGGATGCGTCAAAGAGTTCGAGGCTGATCAGACGGCATTCTTCAAGAAGATCGACGAGCAGATTGTTCGCGACCAGATGCCCTTCTATCCGACCGAAGTATGCATCGTTTCGGGCGAGCCGCTCACCGAGGGCGGCGAGGATATCTCGAACAACATCGTGTACGGCAACCGTCTTGTCCGCCTGTGCTGCAAGATGTGCGAGCGCGAGTTCAAGGCCGATCCTGCCAAGTTCATCGCGAAACTCGATGCAGCGGCCGCGAACGCGCAGCGCAGGGACTATCCGCGCGGTACATGCGTGGTGCTCGGCGGCAGGCTCGGCTCAATGGGCGAGCCAGCCGAGATGGTTCTCGCGGGCCGCCTGCTCCGCTTCTGCTGCGCGGGTTGCGAGGGCAAGGTGAACGCCGACCCCGCGAAGTACATCGAGGTCATCGACGCCGCGTGGAATGCGAAGGGAATGCATATGCCGGCGGCTGACGCGCACGCCGGTGGCCACGGTAGCGATCACTGATACTCAAGCATCACAACCACTTGGTTCCCATGCAGGAGGAGGCTCACCCCATGAACCGCGTTGCGAATCGTTCCCGGAGAGCGGCCATTGCCGTCGTGCTGCTCGGGGTGAGTCTCGCTCTTGCGCCATCAGCGCGGGCATCCGAACCGGGAATTCTCGACGCGGCTGCCGGGCAGATCAACTCCACATGCCCGGTCATGCCGGGTGAAGCGATCGATCCTCGCTTCACAGCGGCCTACAAAGGCGTCGAGGTCGGGCTGTGCTGCCGCAGATGCCTGACAAAGTTCGAAGCCGATCCCGAGCTCTATATCGCCAACCTCTCGCAGTTCCAGACAGCGGCGTTCGAGGCATCGAACGACCAAGATCATGGGCTCGACGACACGGGGTCTTCGTTGCATGAGCACGATGACGCTTCTGGCGGCGCAGCGCACGACCGCGATCACGACGCCGCCTCCCCGCGAATCATCACCTGGCTCGGGGAGTTCCACCCGCCCGCGACGGATCTTCCGATCGCGTTGCTGATCGCGGCGTCGCTCGCAGAGGCCATGCTCGTCGTGACCAAGCGAGAGATGTTCCGGCACGCGGCGGCGTTCTGCGTGTCGGTGGCAGCCCTGGGCGCACTCGGCGCGGCGACGCTCGGCTGGTTCAACGGGGGTTTCGTGTTCCTCGATGAGGACTGGGTCCAGGCGACGCATCGCTGGCTCGGGACGACCACGACGATCCTCACGCTTCTCACCCTCGCATTGCTTTGGAGAAGCGTGCGCCGACCCGGAAACGCGCACGCGCGAGGGTGGTACCGGCTCGCGCTGTTCGCCGCCACCGGGTTGGTCATGGCGACAGGTTTCTTCGGCGGCTCGCTTGTCTACGGCCTCGACCATTACGCGTGGTGACCGATGCCGCGCCGTGCACGGTGTGGATATCCCGCCCGATCTCGCGGGCATTCTTCAGAAAGCGTTGACACACATTCACAACAGGTGACATGATGACCCACACCGCCAACAGGGGGACCAATGACGATCGAACGGACTACGCGATGAGGATGCGCACGCTCGCGGTGCTCGGCGTCATCATCGTTCTCGCCGGTTGCGCGCAGACCCGCGATGTCCGGCCGCCCGGGCCGGGCCATCCGGCGTCGGTGGAGAGCGCGTCGATCCCGTTCAGCCCGCCGTCCAACCCTTTCGCCGTCGAGGTCAAATCCGCGGGGGAACCCGAGACCTCACCGCCGACGCATGATATGCACACTATGCCGGGAATGTCCGACGACGCACACGGGAGCGCTGACGCCCTGACGGTCTACACCTGCCCGATGCACCCCGACATTCGCGCGGATCGCCCGGGCAACTGCCCGAAATGCGGCATGACGCTCACGCCGACGACAGTCTCCCGCCCGCTCGATTCGCACGGGGAGGGACCTCGATGAAGGCTCGTTCAATCATTACCCCGGGCGTGCTTTCTGTCGCGATGCTGCTCACCGGGTGCGGCGTGATCCCCATCGATGCGTCGTTTGAGAGGGTGCGCGAGACGGCGGTGGAGCGCGTCGGGACCGAAACAGCGTGGCCGCTCACCCACGAGGCGGATGCGGCGATCCGCGATCGGATCTCCGCGCTTCTCGAACTCCCCATCGATCAGGACAGTGCCGTGGCGATCGCGCTGCTCAACAACCGCCGGCTGCGGGCCGAATACGCGAGACTTGGCCTCGCGCAGGCGGACTTCGTCGAGGCCGGGCTGCTTGAGAATCCCTCGATCATCGCCGCCGCCGGCTTTCCCGATCGGCCGCCGAGTCTGACGCAGCTGGACTTCGGCCTGACGCTGAATGTGCTCCGCGTGCTGCTCATGCCCGCACAGAAGGAGATCGCGCAGATCGGGCTCAACGCGACAACGCTGGAGGTCGCCGACATCGTGCTGGAAACGGCCGCCGAGACGCGCGTGGTGTTCCTTGACCTGCAGGCGGCGCAGCACACCAGCGATATGCTGCGCGAGATCGCGGCGGCGGCTGCTGCATCGGCGGAGTTCGCGCGACGCCTGCACGTAGCGGGAAATCTCAGCGATCTGGCGCTCGCTAACCAGGAGTCGCTGTCGGAACAGTCACGCGTTGAATTCGCACGGAGCCTTGCCGAGGTCGCCGAGCGACGCGAGTTGCTCAATGTCCAGCTCGGCCTCTGGGGCGATCAGACCGGCTGGACATTCGACGATCGCCTGGCGGAGTTGCCTCCGTCCGAGTTGGATATGTCAGCGCTCGAATCGTTGGCGGTGCGCCAGCGGCTCGACCTGGCCGCAGCCGCCCTGACCGTCGAGGCAATCGCGAAAGCGGGGGGCCTGCAACGCGACTGGCGGTACCTGCTGACCGCCGAAGTCGGCGGGTTCGCCTCGCGCGACACCGACGGCCAGTGGGTGTACGGGCCCGAGATCGCGCTCGAACTGCCGATCTTCGATCAGCGTCAGGGGCAGATCGCCCGCCTCGATGCGCAGCTTCTGGGCGCTGAGAGCCGGCTCGAAGCGCTTGCCATCAAGGTGCGTTCGGATGTTCGGCGGCTGCGCGATCGGCTGTACGCGATCCGGTACGAGGCCGAGCATTACCGCGATGTCATCGTGCCCATGCGCGAGCGGATCACCCGGCTCACGCAGGAGCAGTACAACTTCATGCTGGTCGACACTTTCGATCTGCTCGGAGCGAAGCGCGACGAGATCGCGGCGTACCGCGCATACCTCGACGATCTGCACGACTACTGGACGACGCGCGCCGAACTGGAACGCGTGGTCGGCGGCCGTCTTCCCGAGCCCGAAGCGAGCCCCGCCGAGAAGCCACCCGCCGTGCGGGAAGCCCCGCCGACAACCCACGAGCACGGAGCCCACTGATGCTGAACAGACGAGACTTTCTTGCGGGGACACTGGCGGCCGGCGCGGGCGCCGTGCTGGTGCGCCGCGCGACCGCCGGTGAGACACCGCCCATCGCGCGTCCGAAACTCGGGGCGCAACCGACGAGGGGCGATGGCGCATTCGCTCCGGTCATCACGCCCAACGGATCGACGATGCCCTTCCGCGTCAAGGACGGCGTGAAGGAGTTCCACTTGGTCGCCGAGCCGGTCGAGCGCGAGTTCGCGGACGGGATGACGGTGAAATGCTGGGGGTACAACGGCCAGACGCCCGGGCCGACCATCGAAGTGGCTCAGGGTGATCGCGTGCGGCTCTTCGTCACCAACCGCTTGCCCGAGCACACGAGCGTGCACTGGCACGGGCTGTTCATCCCCTGCGGGATGGACGGCGTGACCGGGCTCACGCAGCCGGGCATCCAGCCCGGCGAAACCTGGGTCTACGAGTTCACGATCCCCGAGCAGCACGGCACTTTCATGTACCACCCGCACGCCGACGAGATGACGCAGATGGCGTTCGGCATGATGGGGTTCTTCATCGTGCACCCGCGCGAGCAGCGCGAGAAACGCATCGATCGAGACTTCGCGATCATGCTCCACAACTGGGCGGTGCATCCGGGAACCTACCGCCCCGATCCCGCGGTGATGGTCGACTTCAACATGTGGACCTTCAACAGCAGGGTGTTCCCGGGCACGGAGCACCTCGTCGTGCGCACCGGTGACCGCGTGCGCGTGCGCTTCGGCAACCTCAGCATGTGGAACCACCCGATCCATGTGCACGGCCACGCGTGGAGGGTGGTCGCGACCGACGGCGGCCAGATCGCCGAAGCGGGCCAGTGGCCCGAGACCACCGTCTTGGTTCCAGTTGGGACGACGCGTGATGTGGAGTTTATCGCGGATAACCCGGGCGACTGGGCGCTGCACTGCCACATGTCCCATCACACGATGAACGCGATGGCGCACGATGTCGCGAATACCACCGGCGTCGATCAGGACGGCCTTGAAGCGAAGATCCGCTCGTTGCTGCCCGGCTACATGGCGATGGGCAAGGACGGGATGGCGGACATGCAAGACATGGCCAAGCACATGCCCGGCCCGGCGAACACGCTGCCCATGATGATGGGCGAGGGGCAGTTCGGGAACATCGAGATGGGCGGGATGTTCACGGTTCTGAAGGTGCGCGACGGGATCTCGACCTACGACGACCCCGGCTGGTATCGATTCCCTGGGGGATCGGTCGCGATCAGGACCAGATCGTGACATCAAGAACGCGCTGAAAGGACGGAGCATGAGTGAAACGGAGTACAAGAAGAACAGCCTGACTCTGGCCGGCTCGGTCGCGATGGGCACGGGCGTGATGATCGGTGCGGGCATCTTTGCACTCACCGGTCAAGCCGCCGAGCTTGCGGGGGGGCTGTTCCCGCTCGCGTTCATAGCGGCCGCAGTTGTCGTCGCGTTCAGCGCATACTCATACATCAAGGTATGCAACGAGTACCCATCAGCCGGCGGCATCGCGATGATCCTGAAGAAGGCCTACGGCCCGGGCGTGGTCACCGCCGGCTGCTCGCTCCTGATGTACTTCTCGATGGTCATCAACGAGAGCTTGGTCGCCCGCACATTCGGCGCCTACACCTTGCGGATCTTCGGCGTGAACGCGGATTCGTGGCTCGTGCCGACTCTTGGCGTCGGTTTGATTGCCGCCGCCTTTGTCGTCAACCTGCTCGGCAATCAGGTGATTGGCGGTCTGAGCAAGATCACCGCGATCATCAAGATCGGCGGCATCGCCGTGTTCGCTGGCATCGGGCTCTGGGTGTCCGGGCTCTCGTTCGACAACCTTGTTGGCGACGGCTCGGCTTCGCAGGCCCGCGGTGGTGTCGGCGGCTTCTTGGCCGCCGTTGCTCTGTCGATCCTGGCGTACAAAGGGTTCACGACCATCACCAACAGCGGCGACGAGATCAAAGAGCCCAAGAAGAATGTCGGTCGCTCCATCATCGTCAGCCTTCTGATCTGCACCGGCCTCTACCTTATTGTCACGCTCGCCGTCGCCGGAAATCTGAGTGTGGACGAGATCATCGCCTCACGCGATTCGTCACTCGCCGAGGCCGCAAAGCCCGCCGTGGGCCAGTGGGGTGAGTGGTTCACCATCGCACTAGCCATTGTCGCGACTATCTCAGGATTGATAGCGAGCATGTTCGCCGTATCCCGGATGCTCGCCATGCTCACCGAAATGGAACTCGTTCCGCACCGCCACTTCGGCATGCCGGGACGGGTCCAGAAGCACACCCTCGTCTACACCGCCGTGCTCGCGATGGCTCTGACGATCTTCTTCGACCTAGGCCGCATCGCGTCTCTCGGCGCCATTTTCTACATCGTTATGGATATGGCAATTCACTGGGGTGTGTACCGACATTTCCGTAAGGATGTCGGCGCGAAAGCGCCGGTCGTCCTTGCCGCGCTTGTGCTCGATGCGGTTGTCCTCGGCGCCTTCTTCTACATGAAGGCAACATCAGATCCGCTTGTTCTCGTCGTGTCCGTCGTTGGCATCGCGGTCATATTCGGGGCGGAGTCGTGGTTTATCCGCCGGCAGGAGACCACACATGACAAATGAAGCGACCTCCACTGACCCCGTGTGCGGGATGAAAGTGCAGCGCGGGCGCGAGACCGCGACGGTTGATCATGCTGGTGCGGCGTATCTGTTCTGCAGCGCAGGCTGCGCGGACAAGTTTCGGGCTGACCCCGCGCGGTATGTTGACAAGGCGTCGGACACTTCCGGCGGCGGTCATTCGTGCTGTTCGCATGGGCACGGCGACCGGGCAACGGCTTCGGCGCAAGGCCCGAAGGACGCAATCTACACCTGCCCGATGCACCCCGAGGTCCGTCAGGTCGGACCGGGCGACTGCCCGATCTGCGGCATGGCGCTCGAGCCTGTCGATGCGACCGCGGAGCAGGACGATTCGGAACTGCGCGACATGACGCGCCGGTTCTGGGTTGGCGCGCTGTTCTCGACGCCGCTCGTGCTCTACATCATGGGCAACATGCTCTTCGATCACCCGTTCCATCGCGCGATCAGCCCCGCTGTCTCGCAATGGGCCGAACTCGTCCTGGCGACGCCTGTCGTGCTGTGGTGCGCGTGGCCGTTCTTCGTGCGCGGGGTGCGATCGATCCGTGCGATGAGCCCGAACATGTGGACGCTGATCTCGATCGGCGTCTCGATCGCGTATGTCTTCAGCGTGGTGGCGACTATCGCGCCGGGTCTCTTTCCCGAAGGGCTGCGCGACGACTCGGGGCGCGTCCCCGTCTACTTCGAGGCCGCGGCGGTGATCGTGACGCTGGTGCTCCTCGGGCAGGTCATGGAGCTCCGCGCCCGTCGACAAACGGGCGGCGCCATCCGCGAACTGCTCGAACTCGCGCCGCCCACGGCGCGGCGGATCGGTGAGGATGGATCTGAAGACGATGTGGCCATTGAGATGCTCAGGCCGGGAGATCGTGTCCGTGTGCGCCCGGGCGACAAGATCCCCATCGACGGCGAAGTGGTCGAGGGCAGGAGCACCGTGGACGAGTCGATGCTCACGGGCGAGCCCGTACCCGTGGAAAAAGCCGCGGGTGACGCGGTGACAGGAGGGACGGTCAATAAGGCGGGTTCATTCGTGATGCGCGTCAGCCGGACGGGATCAGAGACGACCCTCGCGCAGATCGTCCAAATGGTCGCGGATGCGCAGCGTTCGAGGGCGCCGATCCAGCGTCTGGCCGACGCTGTCTCCGCGTGGTTCGTTCCTACGGTCGTCCTAATCGCGGCGATCGCATTCGTCGTGTGGTTATTTGTCGGCCCGTCGCCTTCCTTCAGCTATGCGCTCGTGGCGGCTGTATCCGTACTCATTATCGCGTGCCCGTGTGCGCTGGGCCTGGCGACGCCGATGTCGATCATGGTGGCCGCGGGCCAGGGAGCCAAGCAGGGCGTCCTCGTCAAGAACGCCGCCGCGCTCGAAGCGTTTGAGAAAATCGACACGATCGTGGTCGACAAGACGGGAACACTCACGGAAGGCAGGCCCAAGCTCGTCGCCATCGAAGTTGTTGAAGGGTTCGATCCCGGGCGCGTCTATGCGATGTTGGCTGCCGCGGAGCGCGGCAGCGAGCACCCCTTGGCCGAAGCGATAGTGGAAGGGCTCGACGAGCGCGCGACAACCAGCCTTGATGCGTCGGACTTCGAGAGCGTCACGGGCAAGGGGATCATCGCCACCGTGGACGGAGCCCGCGTGTCGCTGGGATCGCCTGCGCTAATGCGCGATGAGGGCGTGGACGCCGCCCCTCTGGCCGACGATGCCGAAGCGCACCGCCGCGAGGGCGGAACCTCCATGTTCGCCGCCATCGACGGGCGCCTCGCCGCGCTGCTCGCCGTGGCTGACCCTATCAAGAAAACGACGAAGCAGGCCATCGACGCCCTGCATGATGCTGGGCTGACCGTGGTCATGCTTACGGGCGACAACCGCACGACCGCCGAAGCGATCGCGAAGCGGCTCGGTATCGACCGGGTCGAAGCCGAGGTGCTGCCCGAGCAGAAGGCCGAGATCGTGCGCATACTCCAGAGCGAAGGCCACACCGTTGCGATGGCCGGGGACGGGGTGAACGACGCACCGGCGCTCGCGCAGGCCGACATTGGCGTGGCGATGGGGACGGGCGCTGGTGTGGCCATCGAGAGCGCCGGGGTCACGCTGGTGGGCGGCGACCTCAACGGGCTGGTGCGCGCAAGATCGCTCAGCCGCGCGACGATGCGGAATATCCGCCAGAACCTGTTCTTTGCGTTCGCCTATAACGCGGCCGGGATCCCCATCGCCGCTGGAGTGCTCTACCCGGTGTTCGGCGTCCTCCTCAGCCCGATGATCGCAGCGGCGGCGATGAGCTTCAGCTCGGTCTCGGTGATCGCCAACGCGCTAAGGCTTCGCCTCTCGACCCGAGCTGGCCATTCCCGCACGGGGTCAGCAGCGCCTCGAGTGGGAGGGCCATCGGCGAGCGCATGAAACCCCAACAGGTCCCCAGAGTAGGGGGCATCGCGACGCGTGTCGAGGTCGCGCGGGGTGACACGTTGTAAGCGTTTGACACAGCGGCCTTTGGGCCTCATGTCGCCCCGCGCAGGGGTGACAATTCCGCCATTTGCATCTCCGTCGGACGCTATACGCGTGGGGTCACTTACTGTTCGAGACACGCCCTGGCTATCGCCGGGGGCGGCGGCCCGTGGGACACCCTCCCCCGGGCCGCGTGTCGTTTTGGAGGGTGCCCGCTATCCAGATTCACTGTGCTTATTGAATGCCTTCGACCGCTCATCGCGTCGGGGGAATCGCGGCGTGGAGTTCTTGGGTGATCCGCGACACCTGATACCCCGGCTGCATCCGGAGGAGGCGTAATCCCACGCGCTCGCATACCTCGTTCTTGAACCGATCACCGTCCTGTGCGCTCCGGCGCTGATGGTGCGGTCCATCCAATTCGATGGCGACCAAGGGCGCTCCGTGAGTGTCGATGAGCACGAAGTCAAAGTGCCGCGACTTCACGCGCGATCGCGCCGCGCGATGCACCGCGCGATCCTGCTTGACGATCGGGCGAACCACATCCTCCATGCGCACCTTTGCCAGCACGAAACACGATTCCGGGGCGCTGCGGACGAGGTCGTGAAAGAGCTTTCGCTCGCTCGCGTTGAGCACCGAATCGCATCGCTCGTACTCGGCGTTTGCGGAGATCCCCCGGTTCGATCCCGCCTCGCCGTCGGGTTTCTTCTCGACATTGAGCAACACACGGAGGACACCCTTGAGCCATTCGAGGAATCGTTGCATGGAAGGCAATGTAGCGTCGATCCAGGCAGCACACATCTGTGTCAACGCGATAGAGGCTCGTGGCGCTCGTCACACACAGCGTGAGGAAGTCTCGCCTGAGACACCGTCGCATTCGGGTTAGAGGCGCTGGCGATCTGGTGCAACGATTCAACCGTGACTTGTTGCGAGCACCGTTCCACCGCTGTCCGCTTCTTTGCTTGCGCGTCAATGCAGGCGTCGTGCGCGGGCGCCACCAACGGCGATCAGGCCCGCTGGAATCCATCGCGCCCAAGCGAGTCCGTAGGGGCCGTCGGTGAGCGTCGCCGAAGACAAAGACCGACGCCAGCGCCGAGGCACAGCAGTGTGCACATGCCCGGGGCGGGAACAACCGTCAACCCCCACGCCGTCGAAGTCATTCCGAGTTCCCAGTGCAGCCCGACTGCTCCATCCAAACCCGATCCCGGGCCGTGACTCTGGCCCGCCGGCTTTACTCCGGCATTGAGATCGCCGACTATGATCCTGCGATGGCACGGTCGGTTCTGGCATGCTGGACGATCATCGCGCTTTCCCTCGGGACGGCGCTCGGCGGGGCGCGGATGCTGTGCATCTCGTTCGCGCCGGACGCATGCGGCATCGCTCAGGCAGACTCGTGCTGCTCCGAGCCGGTCGATCAGGGCTGCCCCCCGACTCCCGACGGCGAAGACTGCTGCATCGACATCGTCCCGCCGACTCTGGGCGACACCGTCGGTGTCCGCGTCCTCGTCGGTCGCGATCATGATTCGACCGGCCCGGACTCGCTTCCCACGGCGATCCTTGCGATCCCGCCGCCGCGCGACTCCGCGACGCTTCCGGGAGTTCCGCGCGTCGACATCGCGGGGCCACCTCGCGACATCCTTGCGACCGTTCGCACATCGGTTCTGCTTCTCTGAATTCGCGACGCTTCCCGGCGTTCTCACGAACGGCGGGGCGATGCCGTGCGCGTCTCGACGCGCGCCCGCGACTTTCTTGAGCAGGAGACATGCTTCCGATGCGATCGAATCGCGCCGGGGCGCGCAGCGCGATATGGACCGGTGTCCTCGCGAGCGTGCTGGCCGGATGTCAGACATACGAAGCGGCGCCCATGGATGCGCGAGCGCACCGAACGGTGTGGCGCGATCGTACCCCGACCGCGCCGGAGGTCCTCGACGCGGCGGCGCGCCTCGACGATGACGCTGAGTCGGTTCCGTTCTCGCTCGGCGACGGCCTGTCGCTCCGGGAGGCGGAAGCGGTCGCGCTCGCCTTCAACCCCGATCTGCGCGAAGCCCGGGCCCGCGCCGGAGTGAGCGCGGCCTCGGCAGAGCACGCCGGGATCGCCCCCGACCCGGTCCTGTTCGGCGACATCGCGCGCGTTCTCGACGATGTGGACGATCAATGGATGGGCGCGGCCGTGCTGGGGTTCACCATCCCCATCAGCGGACGGCTCGAAGCGGAACGCGAACTCGCGGACACCGATCACCTCGCGGATCTGTTCCGGGTGTACGCGCAGGAGTGGAACGCCAGAATCGCGTTGCGCGAAGCGTGGGCGGAATGGTCGATCGCGTCCCGGAAAATGGTGGTGCTCGAACGCTTCGTGGAGGAGCTCTCGTCGCTCGTCGAAACGGTGAACGCGATCGAACTCGCCGGCGAGATCGCGCCGGTTGATGCTCGTCTGTTCGCGCTGGAGTACGCGACTCGCCTGGCGCAGCGCGCGGTGATCCAGGGGGAGATCGCGCGCTTCCGCGCCGGGATCTTCCGCTTGCTCGGGCTGGATCAGCGCGCCCAGATCGACATGGTCCCCGGCGTTGCGCTGCAGCCGATCGACACTCCCTTTGACACGGACGGGTGGGTGTCCATCGGGCATCCCGATGTGCTGGTCGCGGAAGCGCAGCACAACGCGGCGGAGCGATCGCTCGCCCTCGAGATCCGGAAGCAGTATCCGGACATCGTCATCGGGCCGGGATTCGGACGCGAGGAGGGGAACGACCGCGTCATCCTCGGCTTCTCGGTCCCGATCCCATTGTTCAACCGGAACCAGCAGGCGATCGGGATCGCCCGCGCCGAGCGCGAGGCGGCGCGAGTCGGGTACGAAGCCACGCTCGAGCGGCTGGAAGCGGACTACGGCGAAGCGAGGGTCGTGCTGACCTCGGCCCGTGTCACGCGCGATCTCCTCGAGCGGGAAGTGGTTCCGATCGCCGACCGGCAGCACGACGAAGCCCTCAGAATCGCGGAGTTGGGCGAGGTCGACACGCTGCTGCTCCTCGAATCGCTGAAGCGGAGGTTCGACACCCGGCTCGCGGTGCTCGAGGCGCTCCGGACCGAGGCCCTCGCGTCGATCCGAGTGGACGCGGCGATCGGCCCGGCGAAACCGAGCATACCTACGGAGAGCACGCACCCGTGACAACACACCAACCAGACATTGCGACGCTCTCGCGCGAGAGAAAGTCCGGCCCCAATCCTCCGGAACGCACACGGGTTCCAGCGCCGTCTCGCCGCTGGCTGACGCGTGCAGGAATCCCGCTGGCGATCCTGGTTGTGGCGATCGGGCTGCTCGGGTACGCGGCGCGTGATGCGCTCGCGCCGGCGATCGAGGTTCGCGTTGCGCCCGTCGTGCTGAAGGAATCGACAGCGATCCCGAGCGACTCGGGCCCGGTCGTGAACAACTCGGTGATCGCGCAGGGGCCGGGGTGGATCGAGCCAGCGCCCTTCGCGAGCACGGTGCAAGCGCTCTCCGAAGGCGTGATCGAGGAAGTGCTCGTGCTCGAGGGTGATCGCGTGGAGCAAGGACAAGTGGTCGCGACGATGATCGTTGACGACGCCCGGCTCGGGATGCAGCGTGCGCGGGCGGGTGTCGCGCTCGCGATGGCGGAGGTGGGCCGCGCGAACGCTGCGGCTCTGGCCGCCACCGCGCGGGCGGATGAGGTGCGCGACGAGCTGGACAGGAAGCGGCCGCTGGTTCGGGCGGGCGGCATTTCGGAGGGACAGCTCGCCCGGCTGGAGATCCGGCTCCGCGCCGCGGAACACGAAGAGCAAGCGGCGCTCGCCGCATCACAAACAGCGCAGGCGGCGGTCGCGCAGGCGGAAGCGCTCCGTGACGAGGCGGAACTCCGCCTCTCGCGGATGTCGATCCGCAGCCCGGTGGGCGGCGTGGTGATGGTGCGCGCCGTCGAGCCCGGGACACGCGTTTCGATGGCGGGCCCCGGGCCTGGCGAGAGCCACGCTCCGGGCCTGTTCCGGGTCTACGACCCCGAGAAACTGCAGGTGCGCGTCGATGTCCCGCTGGCCGACGCGGCCAAGGTGCGCATCGGAACCCGCGCCGAGGTGACGACCGAGGCGCTTCCCGATCGGGCGTTCGCGGGTGAAGTCATTCGCGTCGTGCACGAGGCGGACATCCAGCGCAATACGGTCGAAGTCAAGGTGATCATCCTCGATCCCGATCCGGTGCTCAAGCCCGAAATGCTCGCACGCGTGCGTTTCTTCGCGAGCGCGGGGCAGGGCGGACAGCCCCGGGACGCGTCGGCCGCGCGGGGAGAAGTTCCCACGCTGGTTCTCGCGCCGGCCGAATCTCTCTTCGAGATGGATGGGGACCGCGCCAAGGCGTGGGTCGTGGATCGAGGTTCGGCCCATGGCGCCGCGACGGCGACGATCCGCGAGGTGACCATCGCGGGCCGCGAGGGTGAGGGCGCGCTGGTGAGCGCCGGTCTCCGCCCGGGCGATCGGGTGATACTCGACGCGCCCGTCTCACTCAGAGAAGGCGATCGCGTGCGCATCGCATCATCGAGCAACTGAACGGAGTCTGGTTATGGTGATCATCGAATGCCGGGAACTGACGAAGCAGTATCGCAAGGGCGACACCGTCATCACGCCGCTCGAGTCGCTCGATCTGACGATCGAACGGGGTGAATTCCTTGCGCTGATGGGGCCTTCGGGGAGCGGCAAGACGACGCTGCTGAACCTCATCGCGGGCATCGACCGGCCGACATCGGGAAGCATCGTGGTGGACGGTCAGGACATCGCGCCGCTCTCGCGCTCGCGGCTTGCGTCGTGGAGGAGCGAGAACATCGGGTATGTCTTCCAGTTGTACAACCTCGTCCCGGTGCTGACGGCGTACGAGAATGTCGAGTTGCCCCTGCTCCTCCACTCGATGTCGAGGAAGGAACGCCACGAGCGCGTCGCGGCGGCGCTGGAACTGGTCGGGATCGCCGACCGACACGACCACTACCCTCGGCAGTTGTCCGGGGGACAGGAGCAGCGCGTCGCCATCGCGCGCGCGATTGTCGCCGATCCGCGGATCATCGTGGCCGACGAACCGACGGGCGATCTCGACGGGGATTCCGCGTTGGCGATCATGCGGCTGCTCCGGCGGCTGGCCGACGAGCGGGGCAAGACCCTCATCATGGTCACGCACGACCCGAAAACCGCGCGGTTCGCGAGCAAGACCCTCCACCTCGAGAAAGGGCGGCTGGTCGAGAACCTGTCCAGGGCGGCCGTGGAAGAAGGAGCCCTCGCATGATGAGCCCGAAGTATGGCCCGTATGTCGCTCGGCAGGTCCTTCGTCGTCCGACACGGACCGGTCTCACGCTCGCGAGCATCAGCGTGGCGATGTTCCTCTTCGTCGTGGTCCGCTCACTCCAGGACGGCGTCGAGGCGGCGACGCGGCTCACCGCGGGCGACACCACGCTCGTGGTCTTCCGCGAGAACCGCTTCTGCCCGTCCACCAGCCGTCTCCCCGAACGCTACACGACGGCAATCGAGCGCATCGACGGCGTCGAGTCGGTGATTCCGATCAAGATCGTCGTGAACAACTGCGGCGCCTCGCTGGATGTGATCAGTTATCGCGGCGTGCCCGAGGAATCCATCGAGGCGCTGGCGCGAGACTGGACGGTCCTCGACGGTTCGATCGAGCAGTGGCGCACGCGGTCGGACGCGGCCATCGTCGGCGCGCGGCTCGCCGATCGCCGGGGCTTCAAGGTCGGTGACTCGTTCGATTCCGCAGGGGTCACCGTCACGGTCGCGGCGATCATCGGCTCCGAGGCAGCGCAGGACCAGAATGTCGCGTACACGCACCTCGCGTTTCTCCAGCAGGCGGCGTCGCGGGGCGGGCTTGGTGAGGTGACCCAGTTCGCGGTGCGCGTGACCGATCCGGAGCGGCTCGAAGAGGTGGCCGCGAGCATCGACGAGGTGTTCCGCACCGACTCCGAGCCGACGACGACGCGGCCCGAGAAGGCCTTCGTGGCGCAGGCGGGCGCCGACATCATCGAGATCGTGAAGTTCACGAGGTTGCTCGGGTGGGCGTGCCTGGCCGCCGTGCTCGCGCTCGTGACCAACGCGATCGTGCTGAGCGTGCGCGACAGGATCAAGGAGCACGCGGTCCTTCAGACGCTCGGATATCGCGGCGGGCTGATCGGCCGGATGGTCGTGGCGGAAGGCGCGCTCCTCGGCGTGCTCGGAGGCGGTCTCGGCGCGCTGGCTGCATACCTGTTCGTGCGCTTTGGCAAGTTCAGTCTGTCGAACGAGGGACTGAGCATCAATGTCGCCGCCGAACTGTCGGCGGTTGTGATCGGCGTTCTTGTATCGGCGGGCGTGGGCGTGATCGCCGGACTTGCGCCCGCGTTCCAGGCGTCGCGAAGACCGATCGCCGACTGTTTCAGGGCGGTGTGAACAGAACCATGCGAATGCTCCCACTCGACTATGCCGTTCGGAACCTGACGCGATCGCGGCAGCGGCTGCTGCTCGCCGTTCTCGGGAGCACGCTCGTCGTGCTGCTGTTGCTGGCGGCGGCGTCGTTCGTGCGCGGGATGACCTCCGCCCTCTCGGCCAGCGGCGGGGCGCACAATGTCATGCTCGTCGGGACGGGAAGCGAGGACTCGGTCGAGCGGAGCGAGATCCCGACGGTGGCTCGGGGGATCGTCGCCGCGAGCGTGCGCGGCATCGCGGAACACGGAGGCGTTCAGGCCGTCTCGCCGGAAGTCCACCTGCAGTTGCCGCTCCGGGTCGAGGGCGGAGCTTCGAGTTCGCTCGTGCTGGTGCGCGGCGTCACGCCGGCGGCGATGCTCGTGCACGAGCGCGTGCAGATCATCGAGGGACGGTTCCCACAACCCGGAACCGACGAGGTTCTGGTTGGCGTGCGCGCGGCGGACAAACTCGGTGTCGCCGCCCCGTCGCTTGCGGTCGGCAAACATGTGGGCATCGATGACCGTGACTGGACGATCGTGGGTCGCTTCGTGGCGCCCGGGACTGTCGCGGAGTCGGAAGTGTGGGCGCCGCTGAACGACCTCAAGGAGGCGACGAAGCGCGAGAGCGATTCTGTGGTCGTGCTCACGCTGGATCCGTCGCGCGCAGAGTTCGCGGATGTCGAGGCTTTCGCGAAGACGCGTCTGGATCTGCAGATCACGGCGCTCCGCGAGAGCGACTATTACGCCGGGCTTGCCGAGTTCTTCGGGCCGATCAGGGTGGTCGCGTGGGTGACGGCGGGGCTCATCGCGATGGGCGGTGTCTTCGGTGGTCTGAACACGATGCACGCGGCGTTCGCGTCGCGCGTGCGTGAACTGGGCATGCTCCAGTCGCTGGGATTCCGACGACTCGCGATCGTCGCGAGTCTGACCGAGGAGTCGGTGCTCGCGACGCTGGCCGGCACGCTGCTCGCGTGCACGATCGCGGTCGGCCTGCTCGACGGGGTCTCGGTCCGGTTCTCGATGGGCGTCTTTGGTCTGGTGGTCGACGCGGGTGTGCTCACGGTCGGGCTGTGCGCCGGCCTCGCGCTCGGCTTGATCGGCGCGCTCCCCGCCGCCGCGCAGTGTCTGCGGCTCCCGATTCCCGTCGCGCTGAAAGCGGTTTGATCTGAATCATTTCATACAAGAGGATATTCGATGCTGAAACACACCATCCTTGCTTTCTCGATGCTCGCGGCCTTCGGGGCTTTCACAGGGTGCGAACGCTCGAGTTCGAACGCGCCGACATCGTCGGCGGCGGGCGTCGCGCTCCCCGCGGGTCTCTTCGCGTCGCTCCCGGTCGATGAGGCCAAGTCGGTGACGGAGGCCAAGTCGTCGCTCGGGAAGGGCGACACGGTTCTTGTGCGCGGGCGGGTCGGCGGGAGCCGCGCTCCCTTCGTCGACGGCCGCGCGATGTTCACCATCGTGGACGCGTCGATGCTCGCGTGCTCTGACACCCCGGGCGACGGGTGCTCGACGCCGTGGGACTATTGCTGCGAGCAACCGGCCGACATCGCGAAGCACGCGGCGACGGTTCAGGTCAGCGGCGGGGGAGAGTCCGCACTGCGCGCCTCACTGAAAGGACAGGGCGGGCTGCGCGAGTTGTCCACGGTCGTGGTGCGCGGCACGGTCTCGCAGGTGGACGATGTGGTGCTGGTGATCGATGCCGACACGATCAGCGTGGTTTCAGCCGACAACTGATGTGCGAGCATGCTTCGGCGCGCCATACCCGGTATGCCGATCGCCAACTCATGCGCGGTGACCATTGTCGGCAGTGCTGCGCGAGCGATCGCGTTCGTGGGTCTCGTCATCGGCGGACCCCCGCTCGGAACGATCGAGATCCCCGGGTGCAGGGGTCCCAGCGGTTCGGCCGTTGAACTCGACCTTGGGTGCGTGTTCGCGGCCCGTGGGAGTTCGCTCCCCCGGTCGCTCGGGTGATCGCAGTGCGGCGGGCGGGCCTTGGCGGGACGGCCCCTTTCCCATAGAGTGCGAGGTTGTTCGAGGCGCCGGCCAGGATGCTCCGCATCAGGATTCGTCAGCATGCTTCCAGGAAACCCTCGTGGTCGCTCGCTTGCTGTCCGGGAGATGGCGTATACGGTCATCGCGTTGGTGCTCGTGCCGACCGGCCGGTCCGAGGCGGATGTCCATGCACACAAAGTTGAGGGAGTATGAACCAGTGAAAGCGAAGAATGCCTCTCTCCTGACAAGCGCGATGGTGTGCTGGCTGGTGGTCGGGCTCAGCGCGCAAGAAGGCGCGTACGCCCAGAGCGCTTCGCCGCCGCCGTCGTCGGGTCAGTCGATCCCCGCGGCGACTCTTGACACGCTGCTGGCGCCGATCGCGCTCTACCCCGACGCGCTGGTGATCCAGATCCTCCAGTGCGCGGGGAGCCCGTACCAGGTCAAGCAGGTGAACGACTGGCTCAAGGCCCACCCGGACCTGAAGGGGACGGATGCGCAGGACGCCGCCTCGGCCGAGGGCTTCGACGCGAGCTTTGTGGCGATCGTCATTTTCCCGCAGGTTCTCGACATGCTGGCGAGCAAGCCCGACTGGACGAAAGAGGTTGGCGCAGCGTTCGTCACCGATCGCGACGGCGTGCTGGAAACGGTTCAGCGATTGCGCAAAGAGGCGAAGGCGGCCGGCAATCTGGTCACGACGCCCCAGCAGACGGTCACGACGGAAACAGGCGATAACGGCCAGCAGGTGATCGTGATCCAGCCGACGAACCCGCAGGTCGTGTATGTGCCTGTGTACGACCCTCAGGTGGTGTACACGCAACCGGCGACGACGACGGTCTATCACGACAACTCGGGTCAGACCGCAGCGGCCGGGGTCATCGGCTTTGCCGCGGGCGTGATCATCGGCGCTGCCCTTGATGACGACGACCATTACCATTACTACTCGTACGGCGGGTGGGGGTATCACCGGCCGATCTGCTATCCGGGCGGGTACAACGACTACTACCAGCACCGCGAGAACATGGCGAACGACTACTACGACCATCGCGAGAACATGGCGGAGATCCGCGGGGACAACCGCTCGGACATCGCGAACAACCGGCAGGATCGACAGGCCAATGTCTCTGACAATCGGTCGAACCGTCAGGCGAATGTCTCGGAGAACCGCCAGAACCGGCCCTCGTCGGTGTCGAGCAATTATGCGGAGCGTCAGTCGGCGCGTCAGACGGCGACCACACGAACGGGCGACGCGGCGCGGTCGCGCACACAACCCGCGGCGACTTCTCGAACGGCAAACCGCTCCGCGGGATCGCGCTCGGGCGCGTTCTCGGGGTACCAGAGCGGCGCAACGACGAGGGCGTCCAGCGCTCGGGGGTCGCGGAGCATGTCGCGCGGCGGGGGTGGTCGCAGGGGGCGTTGACCCTTCGGCGACCGACGGTGTTCTTCGGACCGTAACCGGATCTCAATGATGGGCGGAATCACCATGAATCATGCTTCGATCGTTCGCTCTCTCGCGGCCTCGCTGGTCTTCGCCGCTGCTTCCTTGCTCGGCGGGTGCGCGCACCCATCGTCGGTCTCGGGTCAGCGTGTGTTCTCGACGCCCGAACAGGCGGTTGCGGACCTCGAGAACGCCGCACGCGCGGGCGACACCGCCGAACTGAAGGCGATCTTCGGTCCCGACGGCGTCGATGTGATCTCGTCGGGTGATCCGGTGGCGGATCGTCTGCAGCGCGAGGTGTTCGCGGTCGCGATGGATCAGGGCTGGCAGGTGCAGAACACCCACGACGGGATGAAGGAACTGGTGCTCGGCGATGAGCGCTGGCCGTTCCCCATCCCTCTCGTGAAGGACGGGAGCGGTTGGCGTTTCGATACCAAGGCCGGGGCGAAGGAGATTCTCGCTCGGCGGATCGGGCGCAACGAACTGGCGGCCATCGGGACATTGCAGCTGGCGGTCGTCGCGCAGCGCGAGTATGCGGCAACGGGTCACGACGGCAAGAGACCGGGCGTCTACGCGCGGAACATCCGGAGCACGCCCGGGACGCACGACGGCTTGTACTGGCCGGTTGATCGGGAGGGTGATGACCCGAGCCCGCTCGGGGATCTGGCGGCGGAAGCGGAAAGCGAGGGATACTCCGTGGACGGTCAGGACGGCCCGATCCCGTTCCGCGGGTATTCGTATCGCATGCTCACCGGGCAGGGACCGGACGCGCCGGGCGGAGCGATGGACTACATCGTCGACGGGGAGATGCGCCGAGGGTTCGCGTTGCTGGCTTATCCCGTGGAGTACGGGAACAGCGGCATCATGACATTCATTGTGAACCAGAGCGGGCTGATCTACGAGGCGGACCTTGGCGAGGACACCGAGGCCGTCGCCGGTTCGATCACTCGGTATGATCCCGACGACCGCTGGGACCTCGTCGACTGATCGGCGCGGCTTGAGCGGCCGAGTTCGTCGTTACAACTTTCCGGAGCCTCTGAGATGAGCGCCTTGACCATGAAGTCGTCGATTCGATTGGCGGCATGCGCCGTGATCTCCTGTGGGGGTCCCGCGTTCGCGCAGGATGCGCCCGAGAAGGCCGAGTCTTTCGACGCGCCTACCCATGAGGTGAGCGCCGACTCGTCGGACGCCGATGGCTTCGACGCGAGCGACGACAAGCTGCGCGTCAAGTTGTACCTGTGGGCGTGGCTGACGGGGTACTACGGCGACGTGGGCGTCGATGGCGATGTCTCCAAGGTGGACAGTTCTTTCCGCGATATTCTCGACGACACCGACTCTGTCTTTGCGTTCTCGGGCCGCATCGAGGTCGGTTTCGGGAAGTTCGGCGCGTACTTCGACGGGCTGTACACGGAAGCGAAGATCGACGACGCCAAGGGTCCCGACGGCATGGCGAATGTCGATGTGAAACTCGAGCAGGCCATCATGGACTTCGGGCTGATGTACCGGCTTGGGGAGTGGCAGTCGCAGGGCGGCGCGGCTCAGAATCCGAACGACATGACGCTCGATCTCTATGCCGGCGGCCGGTACAACGGCGTGGAGCTTAC
Organism: uncultured Phycisphaeraceae bacterium; assembly: GCA_965369025.1. Taxonomy (GTDB): domain Bacteria; phylum Planctomycetota; class Phycisphaerae; order Phycisphaerales; family UBA1924; genus JAHBXC01. The sequence goes on from CBDUPB010000001.1 coordinate 1,130,286, forward strand.
GCTTAGCCCGGGGAACGAACCGGATATTTCCGGCAAGCAGGACTGGGTCGATCCGATCGTGGGTCTCAAGCTCATCGCGCCGCTCTCGAAGTCGTGGCATGCCGAGTTGAACGGCGACATCGGGGGGTTCGGGGTCGCGTCAGACTTCGCGTGGTCCGCGACGGCGGTGCTCGGGTACGACTTCACGATTTTCGATGCACCCTCGTCGTTCCTCTTCGGCGTCCGCGCATACGGGTGGGACTACACGGACGGCAGCGGCGACGATGAGTTCACCTGGGACATCGTTCAGGCGGGTCTGTTGCTCGGTCTGTCGATGCGGTTCTGATCGTGCGGCCGCTGCTCAGTTCGCGGGGTTCGCGAGGGGGAAGCCGCGGACGATGGAGGTCGGCATCGGCGGGTAGTTCATCTCAAATCGCGAGCCGACGAAGTCATCGGGGGAGTGCTCGATGCGATCGGAGACGAAGCGCACGAGGCGCGGGTACCACGGGATGTGGGGCGTGAGCGCGCCGGTCGCGCCCGGGCCGAGGGCCTGAGGCGTCTCGGCGAGGGGCAATGCGAGCCGTTCGACTTCGTCATCGGCCGGCGCAAAGGGGTGAGTCAGTTTGTCGCACAGGTGCGCCGAGGGCTGGCCCTTGAGCGCGATGTCCTTGTGAAGGAACATGTCGAAGATCACGCGCTCGACCGGCGTGACAAGCATGAGGATGAAGTTCGCGTTGAGGTTCTCGATCGTGCGCTCGCGGGGGTAGAGGTGGCGCAGGTAGGTGCCGAAGACAACATCGGCGGCGCCGGCGTTGCCGACGGGGCCGGGGCTGAGTTCGAACCGCTTCACATTGCCGACGGTCGAGACGCTGATCTTGGGCGAAGGGGGGTTGCAGAACCGGTCGATGAGCTGGAGCTGGCCTTCGTCGGAGCCGTTGCTGAGATCGAGGGGTTCCTTGATGAACGGGATGTGGACGCCGTCGTGGGTGCGCACTTCCTCGAAGGACATCGGCCAGGGGATGGCGCGGAGTCGGCGGAAGCCGAGATACCCGGTGACATGCGCGACATCGAGCATGGAGGGGTCGTCTTTGGCGGGGAAGAGAAAGACCGAGACGAAGCGGGTTGCGGCGTGGACGCCCCAGACCGCGCAGCCGCCGTCGAAGAGTTTGCGCCGTTCGCGTTCCTGCGCGCCGGAAGTCTGATGATCGCCCTGATTGGCCATGAGGGCGGCGAGTGATTTCCGGCTGCCCGAGACGGCCTTGATGGCGTCTTCGAAAGAGTCGGTGGCGGAGATCAGGGCGCTGACGCTCTCTTCGGGGGCGCCAAGGTCGCGGCATGCGGCGACGAACTTCGACATCCCCTGCGGTCCTGGGATCTCGCTGAGGATGGCTTCGGGCTCGGTGGAGCACACGACCCGCGAGAGTCGCCAGGTGAGCTGGCGGCTGAGGCCGAGGAGTCGCGAGGATTCGCGAGTCTGGTTGGGATCGGCGCCGACGCCCGAGAGGAGGTCGTGAACCGCGGCCCGGACGCGGTAGAAGGACTCCATGAGGCGGTCAATATGCAGTTCGCCCGCGTCGGGGGGCGACACGATAGCGGTTTGTTCGGGAAAAGTTGAGGAGGCGTTCTCCATGCAGGGAACATAGCACGAACGATGAACGGGAGCAAATGTCATTTCAAGAAATGTCACATGTGACGCTTGACATGACATGATCATTCGTTATTTTGCTCATACGCGTCGGGAGTGTCCCGGCCTCGTATCCGTTCAACCTGGAGAAGAGAAATGTCCAGCAAGCTCCTGATCGCATCGGCCGTGACCGCCGTCGCTCTGGCCGTCCCCGCGACCGCCAACATCACCATCACGCAGGGCGCGAGCGCCCCGACCTACTCGTCGGTCCTGAACTTCGACGAGCCCGGCGCCCCCACCGGCGACAACCTCCCCGGCAACTCGTGGGCGGCCTACGGCATGTCCGAAATTGTCTCGGGCGAGGGCAGCAACTTCGTTGGCGACACCACCGGCAACCCCGTTCTTGGCTGGGCTGGCGGCGACAACATCTTCTACGGCCCCTTCGGCGTCTTCATGATGCTCGACACCGATGTCACCGAGTTCTCGATGCAGTTCTGGGACTCGTCCGGCCCCTCGAGCGGCTTCGGCGGCGGCGCTCTGATCGCGGTGCTCAATGACGGCAACGAGGTCGGCTCGTTCTTTATCAGCAACCCGGCCTGGGGCGGTTTCGGCGATTCGTGGTTCGACATCGTCGCGACCGACGGCATGGTGTTCGACGAGGTCCGCGCACTCGGCTTCGGCTTCTTCCCCGAGGCGATCGTCAACAACCTCTCGTGGAACGCTGTTCCCACCCCCGGCGCCGGCGCGCTCCTGACCATCGCCGGCTTCGCGACCCTCCGTCGCCGCCGCGCCTGATTTCTCTCCTGTTTCCCCTTCCCTACATCGGCCGCGCCGTGAGCGCCATGATCCCTCACGGCGCGGCCGCTGCCTTGCACGCACCGAAAGCAGAGCACAGAGCATGAACACGCCCCTCACCGTCGCGACCATCTCGTTCCTCTCGCTCGTCGGCGCTGCGCAGGCGGCCCCTGCAGTTGAGTTCCTCGATGTCGGCTTCCTCGTCACCGACCTGTCGGAAGACGGCACGCGGGGCTGCGGCAATGTGCAGGGCGATGGGACCTACGAAACCTTCTATTGGTGGCGCGGCGAGGGCATCGTGCGCCTCGGTCGTGCGACCGTTCCGGTGCTCGGCACGGGCGCCGGCTCACCGGACATCTCCCACGACGGAACGCGCGTCTCCGCGACCATCCTGTCGGATGACATCAACCAGACCCAGGGACTCTGGGAGTTCAATGTCGGCTGGACCGAGACCATGCCTCCGATGCCGGCTGACGGTCAACCGTCGGGCGCCGCCTACGGCAGCGCGTGGGGTCTGTCGGGTGACGGCACGACGGTTGTCGGTCTCTACTGGAACCTGAATGGCCGGGCGAACGCTTCCTCGTGGACGCAGTCGGGCGGGATGGTTCACCTTCCCCAGACGGCGGGCCGGAGCGCTCGCGTTGACGCGACCTCGTATGACGGCTCCGTTTCTGTGGGCTGGGTTGACGGCGGCGGGCCGCGCGTCGCGACGATCTGGCGCGATGGCGTGCAGATCACGGTCGCTGACGGCGACTTCGGCGGCGGCGGCGGCGTGTGGGATGTCACCGGCGACGGTTCGATCGCGGTCGGGTACGAGTACGACGATTCGGTCGCCACGCGCGTCCCGACGATCTGGACCTGGAACGGTTCGTCGTACGACCTGCAGAACCTGAACTTCCTCCCCGGGACCATTGCGAGCTTCGGCCAGTCCTACCTGTCGGTGGTTTCTGACGACGGCCAGATCGCCGGCGGCTCGAATGTCTACACGCAGAACCCGGGCGGGCCGCGAGCGGGCGTCATCTGGACACCCGCGGGCGGCGTCATGAACGCGGTCGATTTCCTCGACGACCTCGGGGTCTCGGATCAGATCCCGGCGACCTTCGAGATCCGCGAGGTCAGCGCGATCTCTCCGGACGGCAATGTCATCGCGTTCACCGGCATCAACTTTGATCTCTCGGGCTTCCAGACCATGCTCGTCTATCTCAACGACGACTCCGTGTGCGCCGGCGACACGAACGGTGACAACATCGTGAACTTCGCCGACCTGAACACGGTTCTCGCCGCGTACGGCCAGTCGGGTGAAGGCCTCGCCGGCGATGTGAACGGCGACGGCGTGGTGAACTTCGTCGACCTCAACGAGGTTCTCGCGAACTTCGGCGCCGACTGCAACTAACAAGCGTATTGGATCGTTCCCGCGCATCCGCGCACTTGCCTTCTAGTCAGCGGCACGACGAGGGTCGGCCCTGTGCATCGACGGAGCATCACTGTGAAGAACTCTCTTTCCTGCGCACTCGCCCTCTTCGCTGCGGTCGGGATCGCCTCGGCTGAGCCGACGGTTGAGTTTGTTCCTGCCGGCTTTCTGCTGACCGACCTGTCTCAGGACGGAACGATCGGCGCTGGCAATGTCCAGGGCGACGGCAGCTTCGAGACTTTTCGCTGGACGCTGGAAGGCGGCGTTCGGCGGCTCGGCCGCGCTTCGGTGCCGACGCTCGGCATCGGCGGCGGATCGCCCGACATCTCCTACGACGGCTCGCGGATCTCGGCGTCGATCACTACGGCGGACGGGATGTTCCTCACGCAGGGCCTTTGGGATGAGGAGGAGAACTGGACCGAGACCATGCCTCCGATTCCCCCGAACGGCGGCGTGCAGGACGGCACGCTCGGGTCAGCGTGGGGGCTTTCGGGCGACGGCGTAACGCTCGTCGGGTACTACATCGGCAACAACGGTCGCGCGCTGGCCAGCGCGTGGTCGGAGTCGAACGGCATGGCGGCGCTCGGTCAGGTTCTGGGGACCAGCGCCCGCGCCAACGCGGCGAGCTTCGACGGCGCGGTCGTTTCGGGCTGGCAGAACTCCGCGATGACCGGCGTGCGCCTCCCGACCGTCTGGCGCGACGGGATGCGGTTCACGCTCTCCGACTTCGACGGCGGCGGCGGCGAGGGCTGGGATCTGACCTACGACGGTTCGTTCGTTGTGGGCTCGGAGTACGACGACTCGATCGCGACTCGCGTGCCCACGATCTGGACATGGAACGGCTCGTCGTACGATCGGCAGAACCTCAACTTTCTTCCTGGAACGATCATCGGTTCCGGGCAGGCGTACCTTGCAACCGTATCCGATGACGGCTCGATCGCGGGCGGCTCGAACCTGTTCACGCAGAACCCGGGCGGGTTGCGCAAGGGCATCATCTGGACCCCCGACGGCGGCATCGTGAGCGTTGATGACTACTTCGACAGCATCGGGATCGCTGATCAGATCCCGGCGACTTTCGAGATCCGGGAAGTCAGCGCGATCTCTCCGGACGGCAATGTCATCGCGGTGATCGGCCTGCGCAACGACACCTTCGAGCTTCAAACGATGCTCGTGTACCTGAACGCCGAGACGGCGTGCCCCGGCGACACGAACGGCGACAACATTGTGAACTTCACCGACCTGAACGCGGTGCTGGCCGCGTTCGGTCAGTCGGGTGAAGGCCTCGCTGGCGATGTGAACGGCGACGGCTTGGTGAACTTCAGCGATCTCAACGAAGTCCTCGCGAACTTCGGCGCCGACTGCAACTGACTCTCAGCCAGGACACCGCCATCGGATCCTTCCGCTCACACACCGAATTCTGTACCCGAGACGGGACGACTCCCGTTCATCGACGGAGCACCACTGTGAAGAACCTTCTTTCCTACGCACTCGTGATCTTCGCCGCCGCGGGCGCCGCGACCGCCGAGCCGACAATCGAGTTCCTTCCCGACGGGTTCATCCTGACAGACCTGTCGACCGAGGGCGCGATGGGCGCCGGCAATGTGGTCGGCGACGGCACCTACGAGACCTTCCGCTGGACACGCGGCGGGACCATCGAGCGCCTCGGCCGCGACACGGTCATCCCGATCGGCGTCGGCGCCGGCACGCCGGACATCTCGCACGATGGCACGCGCATCTCGGCGTCCATCCTCAGCGATGACAACCAGATGATGACCTGGGGCGTCTGGGATATCAACGACGGATGGACTCAGGCCATGCCGCCTTTGCCTCCGGGCGGCGTGCCTCTGGACAGCAGTTTCGGTTCCGCCTGGGGACTGTCCGGCGATGGGACGACCGTCGCGGGATTCCACTGGGGCGTAGTCAGCGGCTTCACGAAAGCGCGCGCCAGCACATGGACCTCGGGGACCGGGGTGGTTGATCTTGAGCAGGTGGCGGATCGCAGCGCTCGCGTCAACGCCGCAAACTTTGACGGCTCGGTTGTCGTTGGTTGGGAAGAGCGAATGGACGGCGTGTGGCGCCCGACCGCGTGGCGCAACGGCGCAAAGTTCATCCTGCAGGATTCGCTCGCGTTCTGCGAAGCGGGCGGCGTGAACTCTGACGGCACGGTGATCGTGGGCAGCGCCTACGACGAGCCGGCGGCGATCCGCTCGGCGGCGCGCTGGGTGTGGAACGGGTCTTCGTACGACATGACGATCCTCGGCTACCTGCCGCTGACTTCGCCGAACTTCGGCGAGGCCTTCCTCGAGAGCGTGACCGACGACGGCAACTTCGCGGTCGGGTTCAATCGCTATTTCCAGAATCTGAGCCAGATCGATGGCCTCGTGTGGACGCCGGAAACGGGCCTGATGTCCGGCAACGCGTATGTAGAGTCCATCGGGCTGACGGCGCAGATGCCCGCCGACTCGACGATCATCGGTATGGTCTCGGTATCCCCCGACGGGGCCGCCGTGACCGGGCTGATTCGGAACACCCGCACGGGCGCGATTCAGTCGTTCGTGATCTACCTGGACGCGGCCTGCGACGGCGACACGAACGGCGACAACATCGTGAACTTCACCGACCTGAACGGCGTGCTCGCGACCTACGGACAGTCGGGCGAGGGCATCCCGGGCGATGTGAACGGCGACGGCGTCGTGAACTTTACCGATCTCAACGAAGTTCTCGCGAACTTCGGGGCTGATTGCAACACACCCTGACGTGTGTGAGTCGTGGAACTCCCCTTCCGCGCACAGCGCCTCGTCCTCAACGGACGGGGCGCTTGTTTTTTTCGGCGAACGGGTTGCGCGTGGCGTGGTGTATACGCGTGATCCAAACAACAACGCCCCGGCCATGCGGTCGGGGCGTTGATTGATTCTCAGTGCTGGCGGGTGTTCGCGATCATCGCGCCTGGTAGGACTTGCCCGCGCCCTTGCCCGGCTGGGCCTTCTTGCCGCGGACCTTCTTGTTGGGCTTGGTGTTGATCGTGCTGTTCTTCGGGTAGCCCTTCTTCTTGGCGGGCTTTCCGACGGGCTTGGCGCCGGCGCGCTTGTCGGCCGAGCGGTCGTGGTGGTGCGCGGGCGGGGTCGTGTGGTGGTGGTGGGCGGCGGGCGCGGCCGGCGCGGGCTGGGGCGCCGTTTCGCCCCTGCTCATGGCGCGTTCGCGTGCAACGGCCTCGGGCGAGCGGGGGGGCAGGTCGACCAACGGGACGCGTGCGCCGATCTCGGACTCGACCGCGCGGAGCAGTTTGCGCTCCTGAGGATCGCAGAACGCGATGGCGGTGCCCGTGGCGCCTGCGCGGCCGGTGCGGCCGATGCGGTGCACATACGACTCGGGGTCGTCGGGCAGTTCGTAGTTGAAGACATGGGTCACGCCGTCGATGTCGATGCCGCGGGCCGCGACATCGGTGGCGACCAGGACCTGATAGTGCCCGAAGCGGAACCCTTCGAGCGCGCGATTGCGCTGGCGCTGGGTGCGGTCGCCGTGGATGGCGTCGCAATCGAAGCCGGCGTCGCGGAGGCCCTTCATGACGCGCTCGGCGCCGTGCTTGGTGCGCGTGAAGACGATGGCGCGCTCGACATCCTCTTTCGCGAGGAGGTGCTTGAGCAGCGCGGGCTTGAGCGAGCGGCTGACGGGGTAGACCATCTGCTCGATGAGGCCGGTGGTCTCGCGGCGCTTCTCGACGGTGATGCGCACCGGGTCGGTGAGCAGCGACTTCGCGAGGTCCGCGATGGCGCGCGGCATGGTCGCGGAGAACATGAGCGTCTGGCGCGGGCTGGGGAGTTCGGCGGCGATCTCGCGGATCGGCTGGATGAAGCCCATGTCGAGCATGCGGTCGGCTTCGTCGAGGACGAGCGTCTCGATGAGACGGAAGTCGACGAGGCGCTGGTTCATGAGGTCCTGAAGGCGCCCGGGGGTGGCGACGAGGAGGTCGGTGCCGCGCGAGAGCGAGCGCTCCTGCTTGAACTGGCTGACGCCGCCGACGACGACGGTCTCGCGGAGCGAGGTGCCGTTGGCGTATTCGACGAATGCGTCGGCGATCTGTGCGGCGAGTTCGCGCGTGGGGGTGAGGACGAGCGCGCGGGGGCCGTTGAAGCCCTTGGGCCGCGTGTTGGGCCCGGAGCTGAGGAGGCGGTGGATAGTGGGCAGGAGGAACGCGGCGGTCTTGCCCGTGCCGGTCTGCGCGACGGCGAGGACATCACGGCCGGCCATGGCGGGTGTGATGGCTTCGTGCTGGACGGGGGTGGGGGTGGCGTAGCCGCGATCTTCGAGGGCCCGAAGGATGGGCGCAGCAAGACCGTACGAGGCGAAAGTCGACAAAGCAGAATCTCCGTGCGATTCGCAGCGGAGGTGCCATGCGAGTCGCTAGTAATGGGATTGAATCGAGTCTGGGATGTCTGTGGGCGTGTGCGACGCCTTCAGACGAATCGGCCTCGCCGCGATAAAGCGACGAGGCCGCATGAATTCTTTGGGATTATGCCTTTGAGGGCTGGTGCTTAGCGGTAACCGCCGCGACCGCCGCCGCCGCCGCCGAAGCCGCCGCGACCACCGCCGCCGCCGCCGCCGCCGAAGCCGCCGCGACCACCGCCGCCGCCGCCGAAGCCGCCACGACCGCCGCCGCCGCCGCTCTCGCGCTCGCGGGCCTCGTTGATGTTGAGGGCGCGGCCCTTGAAGTCCTGGCCGTTGAGGGCGGTCATGGCCGCGTTGGCCTCATCGGCGTTGGGCATCTCGACGAAGCCGAAGCCACGGGGGCGGCCCGTGTCACGGTCGTTGATGAGGGCGACATCGCGGACTTCGCCGTGCTGCGAGAACAGCTCGTGAACATCCGACTGCGAGGCGTCAAAGGGAAGGTTTCCGACATACAGCTTCATATCAAATCTCTCGGGCCCAGATGGGGTGTGTGCATTCCGAGAGACTTCAGGGCTGAGTCGGTATCGGAAGATGTCCCTGCCTTTCCACCGTTGGGAGAGCGCAGGGCGTCCCGGGATAGTAGGCGGGTCAAGGGGGGTGGGGCGGGTAGCGGACTTCGAGGGGGTGTATTCTGTGCCCATGGCGAAGCGGCTCCCTAAACCCGTGCGGTGCATGCTCTTCGGGACGCTGGGGCTGCTGCTGGCCGTGGTGATCGTCGGCGGGCTGGCCCTTTTCCTGTCCACGCCGAGGGCGCCGGTACGGATCGAGCCGACTCAGTGGACCCGGCTTGGGGCGGGCGAGCGGATCGAGGTCAACGGCTACACCTTCGAGATGCCCATCGACGGGCTGTACGCACGGCTGGACGGGTCGCACGGGCCGGACCTCGAGGGCGCGATCATCATCCGGGAAGATCCGAAGCGGCCGTGGCAACTCGTGGTCGGCAGAATCAGTCAGCTCACGCCCGACACCGCCATCCATCCGGACGGGATCGGCAAGGCGTTCATCGAGATTGCGCAGGAAACGAGAGATCGCGGCGACGACCTGCGGCTCGCGACGCTCCCGCCCCGAAACCAGGACAGCCCCGCCGCGCTTCAGCGGGTCGTAGGAATGTGTCTCCCGGCGGATGCGTACCTGTTCAGCAACGGGAACACTTTCACGCTGGAGCACATGACGACTATCATGGAGTCGTGGGCGCCCGTTGAGGCAGACGCCGACTGAACGCGGGTTCATCTCCGTTCAAGGTTCCTTTCACCTCCGGCGCGCAGGGTGGGTGCGACCCCTGAGAATGGAGCGCACGATGGACCACGAACAGGACCACGGAACGAACGGGCGGAGCGTGAAGGCGGCGTACCTGCGGTTCGGCGCGATGATCGCGACCTCGACCGCGCTGATGTACGCGCTGACCTACCTGAACACCTACGCGATCGATCATGTGCGCTGGAGCGAGATGCGGGCGTATATGGCGCTGCTCATGGGCTCGATGATGGCGGTGGTGATGCTCTCGTTCATGCTCCACATGCACACGAGCCGCAAAGCGAACATCGCGATTTTCGCGGGCGCCGCGTTGGTGTTCGCGGTGTCACTCTACCTCGTCCGGAGCCAGACAACGGTGCACGATGTGTCGTACATGCGCGCGATGATCCCTCATCACTCGATCGCGATCCTCACGAGCGAGCGTGCGAAGATCTCCGACCCGAGGGTGCGCGAGCTGGCGGACGGGATCATCGAGACCCAGCGGAAAGAGATCGCGGAGATGAACGCGCTGATCGAGGATCTCGAATCGCGCTAGCTGTCGCTGCGCTGTCGAGCGATGTCCTCGGCGGCGGCGGCGATCCCGCGCAGCATTCCTCGGAACACGAAGTGATGGAGGGGCAGCACGCCGTACCAGTACGCGAGCCCCAGCAGCCCCTTGGGTCTGAAGCGCGCGGTCATCGTGAGCGATTGCTCGTCGCCGGCCGGTTCGATGTCGAAGGTGAGCGTGGCCTCGCCCGGGAGTTTCATTTCCGCGAGGAGCGCGAGCCGCTCGGCGTGGCGGACATCGATCACCCGCCAGAAGTCGAGCGTCTCGCCGAACTCGACGGTTTCCGGATGGCGTCGGCCGCGTCGGAGGCCCGGTCCGCCGATGATTTTGTCGAGGAGGCCGCGCAGGCGCCAGAGGTAGTCGGCGGCGTACCAGCCGTTGCCGCCTCCGATCCGGCAGATGGCGGCGAAGACGGCGTCGGCGGGGGCGGAGACGCGGATCGTGCGTTTGTCGGTGAACACCTTGCCGCCCGCCCAGTCGGGATCTCCGGGCACGGCGCCGGCGGCGGTCCAGCGCGTGGGCGTGTCGTTATCGCGCACCCTGCGCAGCGACTGTTCGATGGCGGCGCTCGGCGCGAGTGTGTTGCGCGGCATGAGTTCGTCGGCGGTGGTGTCGTGGACGATCACCTCGTTGCGCAGGCCCTCGGCGAGCGGGCGCGCGACGGCGGGGCTGACGGGAGTGATGAGCCCGATCCAGAGCGAACTGAGTTTGGGCGTGAGGACGGGCAGTGGAATCACGATGCGCCGGGGCAAGCCGAGCTGGCGGGCCATCTCGGCCATGAGTTCGCGGTAGGAGAGCACGACGGGGCCGCCGATTTCGAGGCACTTTCCGACGGTGCGCGGTTCGTCGAGGCAATCCATCAGGTAGCCGAGCACATCAACAACGCTGACGGGCTGGCATCGCGTGCTGACCCAGCGAGGGGTGACCATGATGGGGAGACGCTCGACGAGGTAGCGGAGGATCTCGAAGGAGGCGGACCCGGAGCCGATGATCATGGCGGCGCGGAAGGTGGTGACGGGCACGCCGCCGCGCGCCAGGGCGAGTTCGACTTCCCGACGCGAGCGCAGGTGGAGACTGAGCCCGCTGCCGAGTTCTCCGAGCCCGCCGAGATAGATGATGCGTCCGATTCCTGCGGTCGCGGCGGCGCTGGCGAAGGAGTTGGCGAGGTCGTGATCGCGCGAGGCGAAGTCGGCCGTGCCCGATTCCATCGAGTGGACGAGGTAATACGCGGCGTCGCAGCCGCGCATGGCTTCGGCGAGCGCGTCGGTGTCGGCGATGTCGGCCTTGACGATGCGCACACGCGGATCGGCTGCCCATGTGCGCGCGGCGAGTTTGCGCGGCTCGCGCACGGCGCAGACGATCTCGTGGCCGCGCTCGAGGAGTAGCGGCGCGAGGCGTCCACCGATATATCCGGTCGATCCCGTGAGGAGGATCTTCACCACAGGTCTCGATTCGTGCAAAGACTGTTCAGGCCGTCATCCTAACGATTGTCAGCGGGCCAAGTTTGACGCGAATCGCGAGGCCGAGCCGGCGATCGCGCAGGTGCGGCACGGCCGATCTGGTGATGCGCAAGGCGCGGAGCCCGCGGGGTGATGGGCGGAGCCGAAGCGTCAGGCCTTGATCGTCTGCGTCGATGCTCACTCGCGAGCCGTTGATTTCGCCGGCCAGTCTGCCGGCGGCCATCACTTTGACCCGTTGGCGCCATCCTGCGTGTGGATCCTGATCGTGCCGGATAACACCCATTCTGCGTGCTCGGCCTGCGGCCCGGTCCCGCTCGGGACTTTCACATTCATCTGGTCGAACTCGTATGTTATCTGGGCGTTTCGTCCGGTGAGTCGGTCGTACAGATCAACGGCGAGGTCGGGCCATGTCTTCGTGTGCGCGTTCGTCATGCTGTGTGCTCCAGTGGTTGTTGGTGTCCGCCAGCGTTTCGTCGAAAGCCGCCGACTGGATGCCGCCCGTTCAAACATGACGAGGTGGGCTCAGGCCCCCGCGTATTGCGCGCCGACGCGATCGCAGAGCAGTTTGGCGGTGATCTGGCTTGAAAGGAAGATCACGGGGAGCCCGGAGCCGGGGTGTGTGCCGCCGCCAACGAGCCAGACATTCTCGACGCCCTGGAGTTCGTGGTGTGGGCGTTTGTGGAGCATCTGCCCGAGGTTGTGCGCGAGGTTGAAGGTCGCGCCGAAGTTGATGTTGGCGGCGCGCCAGTCGGTCGGGGTGATGCGCTGCTCGCAGACGATGCGCTCGCGGAGGTGCTCGATGCCCATCTCGCGCTCCATGATGCCCAGCGCCCGTTCGCGAACGATCGGGTCGGCCTGCAACCAGTCGATGTTCGCGGAACAGTTCGGCGTGGGCACGAGGACATACAGCGCGCTGCAGCCGTCGGGCGCCATGGTGGGGTCGGTGGCGCAGGGATTGCACACATAGGTGGAGCAATCCTTGGTGAGGGCGCCGCGCTGGGTGATGTCCTTGAGGTTCTCCTCGTAGGTGCGTGACACATAGATGGTGTGGTGGGGGAGATCGACCTTGCCCTCGAGGCCGAGGTAGAGCATGTATGTCGAGCAGGAATAGCGCTTGTCGTCGATCTTGGCGTCGCTGTCCTGGGGCCTGCGCAGGTTCTCGGGGATGAGGTTCTTCATCGCCCAGGTCGCGTCGGCGTTCACCACGACATGCTCGTGCGCGATGGTGTCTCCATCGACGACGACGCCGCTCGCGCGATGGCCGTTGAAGGCGATGCGCTCGACGGGTGAATCGGTGTGGATGGTCACGCCCATCTCTTCGCAGACTTCCGCCATCGCGTGCATGAGGGCGTTGCATCCGCCGCGCGGGTGCCAGATGCCGTACTCGTACTCGATGAAGGGGAGGATGGTGAAGAGGCTGGGGCACTCCATGGGGCTCATGCCCAGGTACTTGCTCTGGAAGGTGAGGGCGATCTTGACGAGGGGGTCGTCGAAGTAGTTGCCAAGCAGCGTGTGCACGGACTTGTGGGGCGCGAGGATCGGCCCGAACTTCATGGTGTCGAGGGTCAGGAGATCGCCGATGCCGCGGATCGGTCGGCGCAGGATGGGCGTCATCCGATCGAGTTTGGTGCGGTTGTCGGCGAGGAAGCGTTGGAACTGCGCGCCGGCGCCGCGCTCGATCCGGTCGAGTTGGGCGCTCATGCGTTCGAGGTCCTGGGTGGTCTCGACGATGAGCGGGGACTGACCTTCGCGGCCGAGCACGAGGCGGTACATCGGGTCGAGGCGTGTGAGGTCGGCGTAGTCCTGGAGGCGTCTGCCGGCGGCGTTGAAGATCTCCTCGAGCACATAGGGCATGAGGAAGAAGGTCGGGCCGCGATCGAAGTGGAAGGCGCGGTCGTGCTTGTCGCGGAGGGTGATGCGGCTGGTGCGTCCCCCGACAGTTGGGCCGGCTTCGTAGATGGTGACCTTGACGCCGCTGGCGGCCATGAGGATGGCTGCGGCGAGGCCTCCCGGGCCGGCGCCGACGACGGCGACATCGCTCACGCGATCGCGCGGGGGCGCAGGGGGTTGGCGGAGCGTGGTCGATCGTTCTGTGGCGTAGGTCGTCACGAGGGGCGGCTCGGCGGGCGGAAGGGGCAGGTCCGGTGTCGATTCGGCGTGGGCATCATCGCGGATTCGGGGGTTTGGTGCGCGCGTCGAGTAGACTGGGCGGATGCCCACGGCACGCTCCAGCCCGCCCGGTTGGCCGATCGCGCAGCGTGAGCGGTGGTTGCGCGAGTTCCGCCGCCTCGTGGCCGCCCGCCGGGACGATCTGGTCGCGCTGTGCGTGGAGGAGGTCAATAAGACGCCATGGGAGGCGCTGTCGGCGGATGTGCTGCCGCTCCTGGCGTCGATCAAGTGGCACGAGAGGCACGCGCGCAGGGCGCTGCGAGCGCGCACGATCCCGGGAACCCCGTGGTGGGCGATCGGGCAGAGCCATCGCGTGGAGCACCGCCCGCTGGGCACGGTGGGGGTGATCGCGACCTGGAACTACCCGGTGCAGTTGCTGGGCGTTCAAGTAGTTCAGGCGCTGGCGGCGGGGAACCGCGTGGTGGTGAAGCCCAGCGAGCGCTCGCCGCGCACGCAGGAGTTGCTGTTGTCGCTCGCGCGCGACGCGGGCCTTCCGGACGGGCAACTCGAATGGACCGACTCGTCACGCGAGGCCGGCGCTCGCATGCTCCGCGAGCGGAAACTGGAGCATCTCGTCTTTACGGGATCAACCGCGGTGGGTCGGGAGATCGCGCGGTGGGCCGCCGAATCGCTCACGCCAACAACGCTGGAACTCTCCGGGCGGGATTCCGCCTTCGTGCTGGCCGACGCCGATCCGGTCATCGCCGCTCGCTCGATCTGGGCCGGCGCGACGGTGAACGGAGGGCAGACCTGCATGGCGCCCCGCCGTGCGCTGGTAGACAGGTCTGTCTATTCGGAGTTCACGAACGCGCTCGCAGCGCTGGCCGCGAGCGCCACGCCGCGCCGGCTGATCGACGAATCCGCGGCCTCGCGCGTCTTCGACCTCTCACGCGACGCGTGCGCACAGGGCGGTCGTTCCCTGTCTGGTGTGCTCGAAGCGCCGAAGGGCGACGCGATGACGCCCGCGGCGATCGTCGATTGTCCCGAAGGGGCAGCACTCGTTGAGGGCGACCATTTCGGCCCGGCGCTGGCGGTCGTGCGCGTCGATTCCATCGACCACGCTCTGGAGATCCATCGCCGGTGCGACCAGCACCTCGCGACGAGCGTGTTCACCCGCTCCCGCGCGGCCGCCCGCGACCTCACCGCCCGGATCGGCACAACCACCGTCACCGTCAACGATTGTCTCGTGCCGACCGGGCACCCCGGGTCGTCGATCTCCGGACGGGGCATGTCCGGATGGGGCGAATCGCGCGGCGTCGCCGGGCTGCTCGCGCTGACACGACCGGTCCATGTCTCGGGCACGCCCCGGATGCGGCCATCGATCTTCGCGCCCCCGCCGAACCGGGCCGCCCAGTTCGACGCCGCCGTCTCCTTCTTCTACGGCAAGAAACGCCCCGCCGATCTGCGCAGGGGCGAATCCGAACCCCCGCGCGACGCGATTGCCCAACCGGAGCGGGCCCCCGCCAGCCGCGCTGGTACCCTGAGCGCAGACAAAGCACCGACTCCAAACGCCCCCGCGAGCCGCCCATGACCGCGACCACCACCGAAACCAAGCCCACGCCGACCGATCACACGCAGCCCCATGTCGTTGTCGTCGGGGGCGGGCTGGCCGGCCTCTCCGCCGCCGTCGAACTCACCACGCTCGGCGCGCGCGTCACCGTCATCGAACGCAACGCGCACCTGGGCGGGAAGATGAATGTCCTCCGAGAAGACGGCTTCTCGTTCGACATGGGCCCGACGATCATCACGCTCCCCCAGGTGTTGCGCGGCGTGATCGAGCGCTCGGGCCGCACGCTCACCGACTACATCTCCCTCGTCGATCTCGACCCTCAGTGGCGCTGCTTCTACGAGGACGGACAGGTCATCAACCTCTGGAAAGACCCTCAGCGCCTCGCGAGCGACCTCAACGCGCAGTTCCCCTCGACGCGCCCGGGCGCGGGGTACCTCCGCTTCCTCGAGTTCGCGCGCAAGATGTACAGACTCTCGGAGAAGGTGTTCTTCTACCGCGATGTCGGCGCGGTCACCGATGTCATGAAGCAGGTCCCGCCCACCGACTTCGCCCTCGTGCGCGAGGTTCTGGGCATGCGCATGCACTCCACCGTCGGCGCCACCGCCGCCCAGTGGATCGACGACCCGCACACCCGCCAGTTGTGCGAGCACTTCCTCCAGTATGTCGGCTCGTCCCCGTTCCTCGCGCCCGCCATCCTCTCGCTCATCGCGTCGGCGCAGGTCGATCAGGGCTGCTGGTACCCCATGGGCGGGACGCGCGAGGTCGCCAAGTCTCTCGAGCGCATCCTCCGCGAGGAGCGCGCCGATCTCATCACGGGCGCGAAGGTGAAGCGCATCGTCCGCGAGGGCGGCCGCGCAACCGGAGTCGTGCTCGAAGACGGCCGCGAGATCGCCTGCGACGCCGTCATCTCGAACTGCGACGCGCAGCGCACCATGCTCGACCTGCTCGGCGGCCGCGCGGGCGACGATGACGCGCTCCACCGCCAGAAGGACATCGCGAAGAAGTACAAGCCCGCATGCTCGGGCGTCGTGCTCTACCTCGGGCTGAACCGCCAGTACGAGCACCTCGCGCACCACAACTTCCTCTTCAGCAAGGACAGCCACGCCGAGTTCAACGACATCTACACCAAGGGCGAGCCGGCGCGCGATCCAACGCTCTACCTCGCTGCGCCCTCACGCACCGACGATGCGCAGGCGCCCGAGGGTTGCGAGGCGCTGTATGTGCTCGTCCACACGCCGTACCTCCGCGATCGGCACAAGTGGACCGGCTCGGCGGGCGGCGATCCGGGCGGATTCAGCAGCGGCCCGCTCCTCAAGTCCTACCGCGATGTGATCGTCAACAAACTCAGACGCTTCGGGATGGACGACATCGAGGACCACATCGTCGTCGAACGCGCCCTCACGCCCACCGCGATCGAGTCGATGTACAACGCCGAGGGCGGCGCGATTTACGGCCTGGCGTCGCACGGCAAACTCTCGGGCGGGTTCAAACCCAACAACCGCTCGAAGGTCGCCCCGAATGTCTACCTCGCCGGCGGGAGCGCCAATCCCGGTCCGGGCGTGCCCATGGTGCTGATGTCCGGCGTCACCGCCGCCCGCGTGCTCGGTGAGGACTTCGGCCTCCTCAAGAAGGGCGAATCCGTCGTGCCGATTGGCGATCGCGTGCGCGGCGTCGCGCAGCGCACCGCCGCCGTCGCAGCGGTCTGAACACATTGACGGAGACGGATGTGCCGACGCGCAGCAACGAGCAACTCGACTTTCTCGACAGCGTCTATTCGCCGAAGCTGACGCGCGGGTTCTCCATCGTCGTCCGCCGCATGTTCCGAAAGCACTTCGCGTCGGTCCACGCCGTGAAGGGGTCGCTCGAGGTGCTCCACGCGCTCGACCGCCGCCTCGGCCCCGCGATCATCGCGCTCAACCATTCGAGCTGGTGGGACCCGCTGGTCTGCGTGCTGCTCGTGACCTCCGAGGTTCCGTCGCGCACGCACATGGCGCCCATGGACATCGCGCAGCTCCGCCGCTTCAAGTTCATGCGCAAGATCGGCATGTTCGGCGTCTCGCCCGACGATCCCCGCTCCCTGCCGCGCATGACGCGCCATGTCATGGAGCGATTCTCCCGCGAGCCGATGTGCACGCTCTGGATCACCCCTCAGGGTGAATTCCGCGATGTGCGCGACGAGATCGCGCTCAGGCCCGGCGCCGGCGCCGTCGCCGCCCGCGCGTGCGAGCAGCGCGAGATCCCCGTGCTTGCGCTCGCGATCGAATACACCTTCTGGGAAGACAAGCGGCCCCAGGTATTTCTCCGCGTGCAGCGCGTCGAGCCTCCCTCGCTCGGCGCCCACGCCTCGTGGTCCGAGCGCATCGAGGCCTGGACCGGCGAGATCGAATCCGCGATGCGCGAGAACCAGGCCTCGCTCGCGCAACTCGTCATGGAGCGCGACACCAGGCCGTTCCAGACATTCCTCAGCGGCAAGGAAGGCGCGAGCCACCCGTTCTACGACCTCTGGCTCCGCTTGCGCGGCAAACGCGGCCGCATCCGCGCCCGACGCGCAGCCAAAGACGAGAACACGCCGCCACCGACAGCGCTGGGAAGCGAGCCGACATGACCGCGTTCGCGTGGTTCATGCTGGCCGCGGCCGGGATCTGTGCGATCGCGCTCGCCGTCGCGCTGTCCAACCTCACGCTCTACCGTCCCGCCCGCCGCGCGAGCCCCGAGATCGTGCGCCGGATGGGCCGCATCTCCGTCTGCATCCCCGCGCGCAACGAGGCAGGCAACATCGAAGCATGTGTCCGCTCCGCGCTCGCGAACGATCACTTCGATCTCGAAGTCCTCGTCTACGACGACCAAAGCGACGACGGCACGGGCGATATCGTGCGGCGAATCATCACCGAGGACAGCCGCGTGCGTCTCGTCCCGACTCAATCGCTGCCCTCCGGCTGGAACGGCAAGCAGTTCGCGTGCGATCAGATGGGCCGCGCCGCGTCGGGTGACTGGCTCCTCTTCACCGACGCCGATGTGCGTTTCTCGCCCGAGTGTTTCTCCCGCGCCGTGTGCGAGGCGGACCGCCTCGATTGCGCGCTCCTTTCCACAAGCCCCCGGCAGATCACGGAGTCCTTCGGCGAGCGATTGATCGTGCCGCTGATCCACTTCATCCTGCTCTCGTACCTCCCCATGCGCCGCATGCGTCGCACGCTCGATCCCGCGGCCTCCGCAGGCGTGGGCCAGTTCCTGCTCGCGCGCAGGGACGCGTATCTCGCGTCGGGAGGCCACGCCGCGTTCGAGGCGACGATGCACGACGGCGTGAAGATGCCCCGCGCGTTCCGCCGCGCGGGCTACCGCACCGACCTCTTCGACGGGACCGACCTCGCTTCGTGCCGCATGTACCACTCGTGGGGAACGACCTGGCGCGGCTTCACGAAGAACGCCTACGAGGGGCTCGGGTCTGTCGCGCTGCTGCTCCTGCTGACCGCATTGCACCTCCTTGGGCATGTGCTCCCCGCGATTGTGGTGCTCTGGACCGTGATCGCGCCCGCTCCGATGCGCCCCTCGCGCCCGGCCGTCGGCTTCGCCGCGCTGGCGGTTGTGCTCGCGCTCACGCTCCGCGTGATTCTCGCCCTGCGCTTCCGCCAGTCGCTGACCAGCGCGTTCCTGCATCCGCTCGGGATCGTGGCGCTGACCCTGATCCAGTGGCAGTCTTTCGCCGAGCACCTTCTGGGCGTTCGAACATGGAGAGGCCGCACCGCCGCCGCCAAGCCAACGCCGAGCGCCGGCTGAGGAGCCTTCCTGGCGCCTCGCGTCTTCGTTCGGGCTGAGCATCCAACCGGATGCAGGCGACGAATCCACCGCTGGATCCCCATCAATCGGAGCCCTTTCCATGCGCACCTTGCTGCTCAGTCTTTCCGGAATCGCACTGCTCCTCGCGGGCTGCGGCGGACCGCCCAACAGCGAGGGTCCCCTCGCGCTCGCGGTCATCGCGGCCGAGCGAGCCGACGACAACCCCGCCGAAACCGCAGCCCAGCGCGAACCCACGGAATCCGACAAGGTGATCCGGGTCTTCGATGCGCCCGAGGGTGAAACAGTCCTTCGCGTCGGCGACGAATGGGTGTGCGGGACCTCCCGCATCAACACGAAACTCCCCGTCGGCTATCCGCCCCCGACCGCCATCGGCGCCATCGAACTCAAGTGGTATCCGTCGGTGCGCCGCGCCACCGTCGAGGGCGGCGGCTCCGCCGATTGGGGAACCAACTTCGCGTTCTGGCCGCTCTTCCGACACATCGAGCGCAACGAGATCGCCATGACTGCCCCGGTCGAAATCGATTACGAGGATGTCGAAGACGCCGAAGACCGCCCCGGCGACTGGAAAATGGCCTTCCTCTACGAAAAATTCACCGACGGCCCCGAAGGTGAATATGGAAAGGTTGTCGTGAGCGACGCGCCCCCCGTCGTTGTTCTCAGCGCGGGCGTCCGCGGCCCGTACCGCGTCACCAACGATCAGCAGGCGCTCGAAGCGCTCGAGGCGTGGCTCGCCGAGCACCCCGAATGGGAGCGCGCCGCGCCCCCGCGCGTCCTGCGCTACAACGGCCCCGAGATGCCCAACTCGCGCAAGTGGAGCGAAGTCCAGATCCCCGTTCGCCTCACGCCCGCCGCCGAGAGCGCCGCCCAGTGAGCGAAGCGTGGCTTCAGGCGATCCTCGCCGCCCACGCCTTCGCGACGATCGCGATGTGCGGCGTGTGCTGGTTCGTGCAGGTCGTGCACTACCCGCTCTTCGGCCTCGTCGGCGCGCTGTCCTTCACGCCCTACGAAGAAGAGCATGTCCGCCGAACAACCCGCGTTGTCGCGCCCCTCATGCTCGTCGAACTGGCGACATCGATCATCCTGGTCGTCCTCGCGGAGCAAGGCGACCTCGGCGTCCCGAAGTCCCTCGCGTGGGCCGGCGCCGCGATGCTCGCCCTGCTCTGGGCCAGCACATTCGCCATACAGGTCCCGTTGCACGGCCGGCTGCGCCGCGCGTTCGACGCGCGCACGGTTAGATCGCTCGTGCTGACAAACTGGCCGCGCACTGCCCTGTGGTCCGCGAGAAGCGCCGTCGCGTTGTGGATGCTCTGGGCCGTCGCGGACTCGCGCGGGGCATGAAGGCGCCAAACCACAGCCCGTCCTACGCGCTCTCGGCAACGGTCGAGGGGAGCGTCGATCAACTCCTCGTGCTCTTTGGCGACCAACTCGACGACCGCTCGCCCGCCTTCGAAGCGATCGACAAGCGCCGCGACGCCGTCCTCATGATGGAGATCAGGGAGGAGGCCTCGCATGTCCCGAGCCATCGCCAGCGCACCACGCTGTTCCTCTCGGCGATGCGCCATTTCGCGCTCGAACTGGCGGAGAAAGGCTGGCGGGTCCGGTACATCAAACTCGACGAACCGCGCAACACGCATTCGTTCGACACCGAGGTCCGCCGCGCGTGGAAGGCGCTCCGCGCGAAGAGGCTTGTCGTGCAGCGGCCGGGCGAGCACCGCGTGATGGCGATGGTCGAGGGCTGGAAACGGGACCTGGGTGAGGTCGACCTCCTCGAAGACGGGCACTTCCTGTGCTCGGTCGACCGCTTCGGCGAGTGGGCTTCTGGGAAGAAGTCGCTCGTGATGGAGACGTTCTATCGCGAGGAACGAAAGCGTCTGGGCGTGCTGATGGACGAGAGCAACCGGCCCGTCGGCGGCGCGTGGAACCTCGATAAGGAAAACCGCCGGAGTTTCAAGGCCGCGCCGGACGCGCCGCCGATCTACCGCGCCCGCCCGGACGAGATCACCAGAGAGGTGATGTTGCTCGTGGAGCATGAACTTCCTGACGCGCCCGGGCGGATGGAGTCGTTCGGATGGGGCGTGACACGCGACGAGGCGAAGCGCGCACTGAAAGACTTCATCGACAACCGGCTCGATCGCTTCGGCGCGCACCAGGACGCGATGTGGACGGGCGAGCCTTGGCTCTTCCACGCCCAACTCTCGCCGTACATCAACCTGCACCTGCTCTCGCCGATGGAGCTGGTCGAGCCGGCGATCGAGAAGTTCGAGGCGGGCGAGGCGCCCCTGAACGCCGTCGAGGGATTCGTCCGCCAGATCATCGGCTGGCGCGAGTTTATCCGCGGCGTCTACTGGCTCGAGGGCCCCGAATACCCCGAACGCAACGCCCTCGCCCATCACGGCGCGCTGCCCGACTTCTACTGGACCGGCCAGACCGACATGCGCTGCATGCAAGACAGCATCGGGCAGGTGCTCGAACACGGCTACGGCCACCACATCCAGCGGCTCATGATCACCGGTAATTTCGCGCTCATCGCCGGCGTGGACCCTCGCGAGGTCAATGACTGGTACCTTGGGATGTATGTGGACGCGATCGACTGGGTCACCGCGCCCAACACGCTGGGCATGGCCATGCACGCCGACGGCGGCGTCGTGGGCACCAAGCCGTACGCGGCCAGCGCGAAATACATCCGCAAGATGTCAAACTACTGCAGCGGCTGTCGGTTCGACCCGGATCAGCGAACGGGAGAGAACGCCTGCCCGTTCAACACATTCTACTGGGACTTTCTGGCGCGCCACGAGATGCGCTTCGAGGAGAATCATCGCATGAAACTCATGCTGAGCCATGTACGGAAGATGAGTCGCCCCGAGAGAGTCGAGATCCGAATCAGCGCAGACAAGCGGCGCGATGAGTTCGGCATCGGCGCGGTGGGGGAGGCATGACCTGCGCCCTCGTGTGGTTCCGAACCGACCTGCGCGTGCGCGACAATCCCGCGCTGCACGCGGCCGCCGCGAGCGCGACGAACGGCGTGGTTGCGCTCTATGTCATCTCCCCGGCCGACTGGGAGCGCCACGATGACGCGCCTGCCAAGATCGACTTCATCCTGCGCAACCTCCGCGATCTCTCCGAGTCGTTGGCAGGCCGCAACATCGCCCTGCGCATCGCAACCGCGAAACACCACTCCGATGTCCCCGAGGCCGTCGACGCCGTCGTGCGCGAGCACGAGTGCGACTCACTCCACTTCGATCGCGAGTACGGCGTGAACGAGCGCGAGCGCGATGAAGAGACAACACGACTCCTCGAAGAGCGCGGCGTGCGAGTCCGCCAGTTCGACGGGAGCGTCGTTCTCCCGCCCGGCGGCGTGCTGACGAACGATGGCGGCTTCTACACCGTCTACTCACCCTTCAAGCGCAAGTGGCGCGAACGGTTCGACGAACTCGGCGCGCCCGAGCCGCTCCCGATCTGCAGGAAGCAGCCGGAGATGGTCGGCAAGCCCGATACGGTCCCCGATTCCATCCGCGGCTTCGAGTCATCGCTCGACCCCGAACTCTGGCCCTCGGGCGAGGCGCACGCGCACCGCCGATTGCGATCGTTCCTCGACGACCGGATCACCGACTACGCCGACCGGCGCGACATCCCGGGGGTGAACGGCACGAGCACGATGTCTCCCTACCTCGCCGTCGGCGCCGTCTCGCCCCGCCAACTCATCCACGCCGCGATGGAGCGCAACGGCGGCAGGCACGCCAAGGGCGACGAAGGAATCGTGAAGTGGATCGAGGAGGTGGTGTGGCGCGAGTTCTACAAGCACCTTCTCTGCGGCGTGCCGCGCGTGAGCCGCAACCGCCCGCTTCAGACCGAAACCGAGAAGATCCGCTGGAAGAACAACGACGAGCACTTCGACGCATGGACGAAGGGACGCACCGGCTACCCCATGGTGGACGCCGCGATGCGCCAACTCTCCTCGCACGGGTGGATGCACAACCGGGCCCGCATGATCGTTGCGTCGTTCCTCAGCAAAGACCTCTTTCTCGACTGGCGCAGCGGGGAGAAGTGGTTCATGCGTCACCTCGTCGACGGCGACTTCGCGAGCAACAACGGGGGGTGGCAATGGGCCGCCAGCGTCGGCGCTGATGCGCAGCCATACTTCCGCGTCTTCAACCCGACCAGCCAGGGCGAGCGCTTCGACCCCGACGGCGCGTATGTCCGCGAGCATGTCGAAGAACTCCGCGATGTCGACGCGCGCGAGATCCACGACCCATCGCCGCTCACCCGCGAGCAGTGCGGCTACCCATTGCCGATCGTCGATCACAAGAAGGCGCGCGAGCACGCCATCGAGGCGTTCAAGGCACTCAAAAGACAGTAACCTGTCAGAATGAGCGAACAGCACTTCAGAAAGTCTGCGGCCAGAGAGAAGATCGTTGAACATGTCTTCGCGGCACGCCTACTTCAGTACGCATGGTCTATCGAGGTGGACCTTGAGGTGCTGCGGTCGGAAGTGGATGCGGCCGGATACGACATTGTGCTCGAAGCGAACGGCGTTGTTCGACATGTCCAACTCAAGGCAACGATAGTTGGTGGTCGCCGAACGCAAGTCGATGTTCACACTAGGCTGTGCGAGAAGCCGGGCGGATGCATTGTCTGGCTCGATGTCACCGATCGAGAACTTGAGATCGTCGGGTATAGATGGTTCGGGAGTGACCCAGGCTCACCTCTGCCTCCGGTAGCCGACTATCGAGTAGCGCGGCACACAAAGGCGAACAGCCAGGGTGTCAAGGCCGAACGTCCCGACAAACGTCAGATACCTCGGTCTGCCTTTGTGAACGTGGCGGACATCAGTGCGCTCTTCGCTCAGTTGTTTGGGGTGGTCACCCCGAGTTCAAGCTGAGCACCCGCCCGTCCCCAACCGCGTAGACACAATCACCAGCGCGCGGCGAGACGCGGTGCATCCCCGTGAACGATCCGAACGCCGGGAGAAGCGCGAGGTTGTTCGCGAAGTGAAAGCACGGCGCGCGCAGAGACTGCCGCCCCTTGCCGTGCAATCGAACGCAAGGATGAATGTGCCCCGCCAGCGTGTGCGTTTCTTCCGGCGGTGTTTCGTCGGGCTCGTGCACGAGGCGGAAGGGACCGAGCGTGACCGGTCCCGACACGCACTCGATTCCCCATGACTCCGGCGGATCGCCCGCCGAGCGGTCATGGTTCCCGCGAACCAGCGTGATCGGGCGCGATCGTCGGTCCGCGCGCCACCGCGCGAACTCCTCGAGAGTGCGATCGTCCATGCCGCGCTTGTGGTGGAGCAGATCGCCCAGAATCACCACGCGCTGCGCGCCAGCGCATTCGATCGCATCGGCGAGTCGGTCGAGGTCCGCCCGGGTCGTTCCCGCGGGGATGGGTATCCCCGCGTCGCGGAAGGTCGCCGTCTTGCCGAAATGCGCATCGGCGAGGAACAGCGTTTGCTCGCGC
The DNA here is from genome assembly GCA_965369025.1 of uncultured Phycisphaeraceae bacterium. GTDB lineage: Bacteria > Planctomycetota > Phycisphaerae > Phycisphaerales > UBA1924 > JAHBXC01. The sequence goes on from CBDUPB010000001.1 coordinate 1,154,730, forward strand.
GGCCAGTACAGACAGCGGTGAGGGAGAAGGATCAGATCCTCGGCCGCGAACGACGCACGCGCGGCGCCGCGGATGTGTGGCTCGCGCTCGAGCGGATCCCCTTCGGACGCGGCGCGTTGCTCTCGATCGGAACCGGCTTCGACCTGGCTGTCCCTGTTGACGGCGCCGCCTCGTCCTCGAGGTACAACGCCATCTTCTGGACGCGATCGGTCCAGCGTTCGGTCGTCAGTTCGCTCTTGAGTCGGTCGGCCCATAGGGGGAACGAGAACGGAGAGAGTCGTTCGAGCGGAACGAGGGTGATGCGCGAGTCGGCGAGGCGTTCGAGGGCGCCGCGGATGCGCGTGACTTCGAGCTGTCGCTCGAGCACTTCCCGTCGCGCCTGGTCGAGGAGCAGGTTCGCGGGATCGTAGTCCTGGAAGACATCGAACAGCAGTTCGGCCGACGCCTGGAGTTGGCGCGCGGACTTCCCGGCGCCGGGGAACCCGACGATGATGAGCCCGGCGACCCGCGCAACCTCGCGGAACTGCCGCCGCGCCATCTCGCTCGCGTTCAGCGATTCGAGCAGATCCTCGATGAGCCGATCGGTGCTCAGGAGGGTGCGCCAGTCGGCTTCGGTGAGGTCGATGGGTTCGGGCGTCAGCAACTCGAGGCCGTAATCGTTCACCGTCATGGTGACGGAGCGCGGCGTGTCGCGCGCGAGCCGGAACGCGAGCAGGGCGGCCAAGCCTTCGTGCGCGAGCCGACCGGCGAACGGGTAGAGAAAGTAGTGATGCCCGTCCCGGCTCTCGATGCGCTCGACGAGGAGTTCGTCGCGCGACGGGAGCACCGACCATGTCGCCTGCACCGTGAGCAGCGGGCGGACGGCGGCCATCTCCGGACAATCGTCGTCGCGCCAGCGGTCGAGCCGGTCGCGCATGTGCGCGGCGAGTTGCGTTGAGAAGGGCAGCCGGCTCCCGCCCCAGCGCGGCACGAACGACGCACGCTTCGACGCGCGGCGAACGGTGCAGGTCATGTCGCGCAGGCGCACAAACTCCAGGTGTTTCCCCGCGTACAGGAACACATCGCCCGGGCTGAGCCGCGCGGCGAACGACTCTTCGACCGTCCCGAGCGTCGCGCCAGACTGATATTTCACGGCGATCGACACATCGGAGGTGATCGTGCCGACGGAAAGGCGGTGGTTCCGGGCGATGCGCTGATTCACAACCCGCCGCAGCCCGTCAACATCCACCACCTTCCGGAACTGCTCGTACACGCGAAGCGACGGTCCGCCGCGGGTCACGAAGTCGATGCACCAACCCCACTCCTCGTCGGTGAGGTCGCGGAACGCCCGTGCGCTGCGCACCTCGGCGAGCATGCTTTCGTCGGTGAAACCCTCGCCGAGCGCAACGGTCACAAGGTGCTGAACCAGCACATCGAGGGGGCGCTCGACAGGGACGCGGGCCTCGATCTCGCGTTTGTTCACGGCGTCGCGTGCCGCGGCGAACTCGACCAATTCGATCGCGTGCGTGGGGACGCACACGATGCGGCTGGTCTCGCCCGGGCGGTGGCCGGAGCGGCCGGCGCGCTGCATCAGCCGGGCCACGCCCTTGGGCGAGCCGACCTGAACCACCTGGTCGACGGGCGAGAAGTCCACGCCCAGATCGAGCGAGGAGGTCGCGACCACGCAGCGCAGTTCGCCTGCGTGGAGCTGGCGTTCGGCCTCGTCGCGGACGGCCCGGTCGAGCGAGCCGTGGTGGAGCGCGAGCGTGTCGTCCCATTCGGGACGCTTCGTCTGCAGCGCGCGATGCCACAACTCGGCTTGCGAACGCGTGTTCGTGAACAGCAGAGTGCTCCGCGCGGACTCGATGGCCCCGATCACCTTCGGCAGGAGGTTGAGCCCGAGATGCCCCGACCACGGGAAGCGCGAGGGATCGTCGGGGAGCAGCGTCTCGATCTCGACGGCTTTCTCGATGTCGGCGTTGATCACGCGACCTTCGGCGTTCGCGCCGAGCAGCGTGCGCATCGCTTCGTCGAGGTTGCGGATGGTGGCGGAGAGCCCCCATGTGCGCAGGTCCGGGCGGAACGCGCGCAGCCGCGCGAGGCAGAGTTCGGTCTGCGTTCCGCGTTTGGTGGAGAGCAGTTCGTGCCACTCGTCGACGACGACACACTCGAGTTCGCGGAACAGCGTGCGCGCGTGGGGATAGGTAAGGAGGAGCGAGAGCGACTCGGGGGTGGTGACGAGCGCCGTGGGGAGTTGTTTCTTCTGCCGCGCTTTCACGGAGGCCGAGGTGTCCCCCGTGCGCAGTTCGACGGACCAATGCGAGTGCCCGAGTTCGCGGGCGCCGACGGCCAGCGCGTGCGCGGTGTCGGATGCCAGGGCGCGGAGCGGGGTGAGCCAGAGCAACCGAAGCGGCGGGGCGTTATCGCGTGATTCATCCTCCCGCGCGGCGAGCATCGGCCCGAGGGCCGCGGCGAAGGTCTTGCCTACGCCGGTGGGCGCATGGATAAGCCCAGACTCGCCGGCAAGGTACGCGCGCCAACTCTCTTCCTGGAAGGGAAACGGCGCCCAGCCGTGGCGGGCGAAGAACTCGCGTGCCGGCTGGATCGCGTCGGGCACGGTCGGGATGACCCGGGGCGGGCGCATGGGTGATTGTTCGCGCGTCGCCGAGCCCGCGGATCAGCCCCGGTTCAGGTCGTGCGCGACGGCCTCGGCGCCAAGACGCCCGGAGAGCATGGCCCCGTTGATCGAGGAAGTCGCGCGGTGATCCCCGACAACATGCACGCCCGGGCGCACGCGGCTGGCGCGGACATGTGGGTCGATCGCGGGGGGGATCAGCGCGGGCTGGGCGTGCGCGATGCGGTACGCGCGCAGGGCGCGCCACTTCGCGACATCGGCGCCGAACCACTTGGTGAGTTGGGCGCGGGCGTCGCGCTCAAGGGCTGCGTCGTCGATGTCAGGATTGCCGATCACGGTGGCGCTGACGAGGTGCGTGCCGGCGGGCGCGTAGTCGCGCGATACCAACGAGGGAACGCACAGGTTGTTGACGGGACCGTCCTGATCGCCTTCGCCGTTGAGCACGAGCGCGGGATCGTCGATGGGGGACTTCTCGGCCGCGAAGTAGAGGCAGGTCGCCGCGTTGCTCTCGACGGGAGGAAGGGCGTCACCCAACAGGCGGCACGCTTCCGGGCCTTCGGCGGCGACGATGATCTGGCGCCCGCGCACGATCTCTCCCGTCGTGAGCGTGACGGCGCGGTTGTCGAGGCGCTCGGCCCGCGCGTCGGTGCGCAGGGACCCGGGAGCGAGTCTGCCCGCGAGTTGGGCGCTGATCTGTCCCATCCCCTTCGCGGGGAGGGCGGCGTCGCCCGCGGCGAACATTCGAAGCACGAAGCGGAGCATGCGGCTGCTCTTGCGCAGGTCCCGGTCGTGGAACACCCCGCCGAAGAACGGCCGGAAGAATCGCTCGACGACCTTCTCGGAGAAGCCGTGGTCGCGGAGGAAATCGCCGGTCTCGACCTCGGGTTCGCTGAACACGCGTTCGACGGGGCCGGACTTCAGCGCGAGGATGAGTTCGGCGATCTTGATCTTGTCGGGGATCGTGGCGACGGGCGAGAAGATCGACTCGATCATGTCCGACGGTTTGCGCACCGGATCGGCGAGTCTGCGGAGTTTGCCATCGGCGTGGACGAGGGCGCCGGGATAGAACGGCTTGAGGTCGAGGGCCATGTAATCGAGCGTGCGCTGGGCTTCGGGATAGGCGGTGAGGAGCACCTGAAAGCCGCGATCGAGCAGGAACCCATCGACCACATCGGTGCGCACGCGGCCGCCCGGCGCGTCGGATGCCTCGAGGACAACCGTGTTCAGTCCTTGGCGCTGGAGTTCAAGGGCGCAGCACAGCCCGGCGAGTCCGGCGCCGACGATGACTGCGTCGTAAAGGTCGTGAACTGGGTCGAGCATGGGCTGAGAGGGTAGCGGAGAACCGGCTCATTCGGTCGCGAGGGCGCAGTAATCGGGACGATCGGCGACCGAGCGGTGGCGGAACGCCCGGGCCACCACGCCGTCGCGCACCAGGAAGACCCCGGGCATCTGGAATCCGTCGCCCACGAGCCGGCCCACGCCGTGGCCTCTGAGGAGCGCGGGGATCCCGCGCAGGACGCACTTGAGCCCGAAGAGCTGGGACGGCGTCCCGCGCTGGAGTTCGAACGCGCGATAGAGCGACTGGTCAGGATCGGCGACGCGCGGGAGGTCCCCCAGCCCGTACTTGCTGAACAGCGTCGCGGCGTCCTCATCGCTCGGGGTCATGTGCACCAGCACGACGCGCACCCCGTGGCGCTCGATTTTCGAGCGGTGCTTCGAGACATCGTGGAGCGCCTCGCGGCAGAAGGTGCATCCCGCGTGGCGGAGGAACACCAGGTACAGCCCGGCGTGTTGCTCGTCCACGCGCGAGAGCTCCAGCAGCGTGCGGCCTTTGTTGGTCCGCGTCATCGCGAGGGCGTCGGTCAGCGAGATGTGGTCGTGCGGGGCGCGCATCACTGAAGTATCGCCCCGATCGGGCCCCGGTGGCGGAGAAAACCGGACGCAAACGCTCACAGAATTCATGGCGAACCCGCCCGGAAGGTCTGATATCCTGTAACCAGCACAGGAGAGAGAGCATGCTCACACGATCGATCGGCAAGGTGTTTCGAGGGAAAGCGACCCCGTTCCAGATCATCGCGGCCTGCGTTCTGGGCGGCGCCATCGGCTTTCTCCCTTCGTTCTGGACCGCGGCGGGGCTCACGGTCACGCTGCTGCTCGTCCTGGTGATCCTCAACGCGAACCTCGCCGTCGCCGGCCTGGTCGGGATCGTGGCCAAGCTGCTCGGCTTGGCGCTCGTCCCCGTCAGTTATGAGGTCGGGCGGTGGCTGCTCGACGGCCCGACCAACGGGCTCTTCAAGGGCATGGTGAACGCGCCGGTGTTCGCCCTCTTCGGGTTCGAGTACTACGCGACGGCGGGCGGGTTTGTGCTGGGCGTGCTGTTCGGCGTGCTCTCCGGGATCGCGCTTGTCATGCTCGTGCAGGGATTCCGCCGCAAGATGTCCACGCTCGAGGAAGGCAGCGAGCGGTACAAGCAGTACGCGTCCAAGTGGTGGGTGAAGGCGCTGGTCTTCGTCTTTGTGGGCGGCGGGCACGGCAAGAAGACCTACGCGGAACTCACGCAGAAGCGCGTGGGCAACCCGATCCGGCCTATCGGCGTCGTGTTCGCGGTTCTCGTCGTGGGCCTGCTGTTCCTGGCGCAGCAGTTTCTCGCCGGGCCGATCGTCACCTGGGCGGCGCAGAAGGGGCTGGAGAAGGCCAACGGCGCGACGGTCGATCTCGATCGCGCCAGCGTGGACCTCGCTGCGGGCCGCGTCACTTTCGAGGGGCTCGCGCTCGCGGACGGCAACAACCTCGGCGAAGACCTGCTCCGCGCGACGCGCGTCGATGCGGCGATCAGCGCTCGCGACCTGCTCCGCAAGCGTCTCGCGTTCGACACGATCACCGTCGTGGACGGGAAGAGCGGCGTGAAACGCTCGATCCCCGGCCGGCGCATCGGCCGCTGGCCCGAGCCGCCGCCCGCGCCGGAGAGCGCGCCCAAGACGATCGAGGACTATGTCAACGATGCGCAGAAGTGGCAGGACCGTCTTGCGCAAGCGAAGCGATGGATCGATCGCGCCAGCGGCCCTCAGGGTGATCCCTCGGCAGAGTCCAAGGAAACGCTCGAAGAGCGTCTGCGCCGTCGCGTGCGTGAACTCGGCTATGCGCGGGTGAAGGCGACGCATCTCATCGAAGGATCCCCGACGCTGCTTATCCGTGAGATCGTCGCGGACGGCGTCGTTGTGGCGGACCTCAAGGGAACCGTGCTCGACGCGCGGGCCGAGAACATCTCGACGCAGCCCTGGATCGCCGGCTCGCCGCGCGTGAAGGTCGCCTCGCGCGACGGGAATCTCCTCGTGAATGTTGGCGTGGCGACGGGAGCAGAGACGCAGGCGGCGACGGATCGCACGCCCGTGCAGTTCGTCATCAAGGGCATATCGGGCGATGAGGTCGGGCGTGCGCTCAAGTTCGTCGGCGAGCCGCCCGTCCGCGGCGGGACGGTGGACATCGACGCGAGCGGGACGATGGTCGTGGGCATCGTTGATCTGCCGGTTCGTGTGACCATCAACGACTCAACACTCTCCCTGCCCGGCGCCGGGAGCCAGCATGTCGATTCGTTCATGCTGCCCCTGACGCTCAGCGGCCCACTCGACAACCCGGGCGTGTACCTGAGCGATCAGGCCCTCGCCGACGCGCTGATGAAGGCGGGCGCCGACCGGCTCGCGAGCGAGGCGCGCGGCCGCGCCGACGAGGCCATCGACAAGGCGACCGGGAAGATCACGGACAAACTCGGCGAGAAGCTCGGCGGTGACGCGGGCAAGGGCCTGCAGGACGCCGCGAAGGGCGCACTCGACAACATCCTTGGCGGCGGCAAGAAGAAGGAAGAGCCCAAGAAGGACGCGCCGGACCCGGACGGCGATTGACGCCGCCGGTTATCGACGAGGCGCGGTCGCGCTCTCGGGGCGCTTCACGGGTTCGGGGCGTTCCGTGTACGGCGCCGCGGGCGTGGTGTAGGCGCGCTTGATGACGGGCGGCTCGATGGGGCGCTGGCCGCGCACGGGCGAGCGCTCGAGATTGATGATCACATCGGCGCCGTCGATGGCCTCACCGAAGCCGGTGTAGCGCGTGTCGAGAAACGCGGTGCCGTCGCGTGAGAGCGCGATGAAGAACTGGGACCCGTTGGAGTTGGGGTCGTTGGATCGCGCCATCGAGAGCACGCCGAACGTGTGGAGGAGGTTGCTCTTCTCGAGGTCGAGGTAGCCGCCGGGCCCGCCGTCGCCGCGACCGGTGGGGTCGCCCGCCTGGACGACGAAGGGCGAGCCGTTCGCCGTGAGCGGGACGATGCGGTGGAAGATGATGTCGGTGTAGAACCCGCCCTCGACGAGGTTCATGAAGTGGAACACGGTGTTCGGCGCTTCGTCGGGGCGCATCGCGAAGGTGATGTCGCCCTCGGTCGTCTCGAGCACGACATTCTTGTCGGTGTATGCGCGGAGCCCGGAGTATGCGGGGCTCGGGATCTCCTGCCAGTTGATGGTCGCGTCGGAGGGGTTCGTGCCCGTCGCGTATGCGGCAGAGACCAAGGGCTGGAGCACAACGGGCGCACCAACGGCCTCGTCGCCCACGAAGAGTTGCGCGTAGAGCAGTTCGGGCTTGGTGGTGGTCCACAGCACCGGGAACAGCCCGGCCAGATCGACCTTGCCCGCTTCGGCGTCGGCGGTCTCGGAGGGGGACTCGGCGCCGGCCGGGAAGAGGCGGATCTGCACGGGGCCAGTCGTTCCGCTGGGGACCTCGATGGACATCGGGATCGAGCGGTTCACGCCGTAGTAGAGACGGTCGGGGGTGAGCTGCGCCATGGCGCTTCCTGCAAAGAGTGCGAGGGCCGCGGCGGCGGCGAGAAGACGAGTCGGGGCGGTCATCCGGGCCATGGTCGGCGAGTCTCCGAGAATGGATCGCGGCGAAGGTTCAGAACAGAGAGGCATGATAGGAATGGCCAACGAAAGACGCCGCCTTCCGTGGAGGAATGCGGCGTTCATGGATCATGGAGTGTCCGTGTGGCGGATCAGAACGGCATCGCGAAGCCGGCGCTGCCGGACGGCTCATCGACGGGCCGTGGCCGCCAGGGGAGGCCCGGGAATGCGCGATCGTCTCCGTCTTCCAGGATGAACCACGCGCGGGCGATGGCTTCGGAGTCCGTGTCGGAGTCGCTGGCGACCACCGGAAGCGCGTTCGCGACCAGCCCGTCGCTGTCCTCGACCCACTCGACAGACATGTCAGCGCGGGCGACATTCGAGCCGATGCGGTGGTTGAAGTCCTGAAGGGTGCGCATGCCGTCGGCGATGATCGCCATCGAGCGCGGGAGATCATGCAGGTATTGCGGGCCGTACATCGCGCGCATGTGGTAGTTGCCGACGATCGCGACATCGCTCGAGAACCACGCGGCTTCGTACTCCTGGAAATCGTGCTCGCCGCGATGGCTCGGGCAATAGAACAGATTCGGCGTGCGCAGATACTCGTCGGCGTAGAGCCAGCCGAGACCTTCCCAGTCGCCAGCGCCCTTGCCGGCGTTGAGCGTCATCATCTGCTCGGGACGGAAGGTGTCGGGCGTGTCGCCCGCGGCGAACTCGCTCTGCGGGATGCGCCCGTCATGATCTTCCGCATACATTGCAACCGCGAGGGCCATCTGTCGTACATTGGAACGACACACGACCCGGCGCGACGCTTCGGTCGCGTGTCCCAGCACAGGAAGCGTTATCCCGAGCAGAACGGCGATGACCACGATCGAGACCAGAAGGTCGATGATCGAGAACCCGCGTGTGCGCACCGGTCGCGATTCCGCGATGGCGGGTTGAGTCCCAGTTTGAATGCGTCCAGTCATCAAGACGCGAATCTCCACTTTGGGGATGGGCTTCAGGGGCCGACCCAATGAAAAGTCTACCCTGAATACCCTATCGGCACAACCCCGGTTCAGGGTATTGTTCAATGATTTCTCGGGGGCTTGTTTCGAAACATTTTTGGTATATGATCGGTATGTGTGAGAAACCGACGAAGGACGGATCCCAACCCTTTCTCGCCGCGTAGGTATATTGCGTGGGGAGGATCCCCTTACTTGAGGGTCGGTGGGACCGCCCCGTTGTCACAGGTGTCTTCGTCGGAGTTTCGTCTCCGGATGTAGAAGGTCTCGATGAGCGATCGGTCGGCACAACTCGACGCCGATTACGAACTGATGCAGCGCGTGAGTCTTGATGACGAGACGGGCGTCAGCGAGCTGTACGACCGCTTCGGGCCGCTCGTGTACCGCATGGCGTATCAGATGATGCCCACCAGGTCCGACGCCGAGGACGCCGTGCAGGAAATCTTCGTGCGTCTGTGGCGTACGGCCGGCCGATACGACCCAAAGCGTGCCGCGCTGGTCACTTGGGTGATGATGCTCTCGCGGCGCATCCTTGTTGACCGATTAAGGCGCCAGAAAGCCCGCATCAAGGCGTCCACTATGAACGACGCCATCCCGCCTCAGGCCAAGGGCGTCGAGGTCGGGACGGAAATCGAGCGCGACGAACGGTTCGCAGCGCTCATGAAGAAGATCGAACAATTGCCCGAACTGCAGCGGATCGTTGTCACCAGATCGTACCTCGAAGGTATGACACTCCGGCAGATCGGCATCGAACTGAACAAGCCTCTAGGAACGATTAAGTCTGCCCTGAGCCGCGCACTTGTGCGGCTCCGCGAACGGGGGAATGGCGAGGAGATGGCGGCATGAATACCAGGGACCTCTTTGAACTTGCGTCGCTCGATGTGCTCGGACTTCTCGATGACGAGGAGCGCCGCGCCTTCGAGCAGGCCTTCCGATCGGCGCCTGCCGCGACACAGGCGCAGATCCGCCGCGAGCAACTCCGCGCCGCGCACGCCATCGAAACCGATTGGCTGCCCGCCGAGGAATCCCCCTTCGGCCTGAAGGGCAAGGTCATCGCCTCCGTGCGCGAAGCCATGGAGGCCGCCCGCGCCGGCGACTTCGGCGGGCATGTCGCGCGCCGCGTCGGGCCCTTCACCCTCGCGCTCCAGCGCAATGTCTCTCCGCTCTGGCGCGCCGCAGCCATCGGTCTGCTCACCGCGTCCGCGGTGCTCACCGTGGCGCTCGTCCGTCAGACCGATCAGTACGACAACATCCGCGAGACCGTCGCGAACGACGCCGCCGTCGCCGCGGTCGCCGGGCTCTTCGGCCCCGAGTTCTCGGATGTCCTCTCCAACCCGACCACCCAGTTCCGCGCCTTCAAGGCTGTCGACGCGGACTACGCCTCGACCACCGCGCGCCTGGTCTTCGACGAGACCAACGGCAACGCCTACCTCGTCTGCAACTCGCTCCCGCCCCGCGATGACGGCTACCGCGTCGTTGTTCTCGGCGCCGACGGGCAGGTCCAGCGCGAACTCACCCGCTTCGAGTCCTCGGGCGGCGTCTCCATCAAGAAGTTCGCCATCCAGGGCCTTACGAACGCGACCCTCGCGGTTCTCCCCGGCTCGGGCCCGATGACCGCCGACCGCGCGGTCCTCGTCACCGCCTGAGTTTCTCTCCTCCGCTATCTCGCAACGCCGGACACCCGTGTCCGGCGTTGTTCTTTTTCAACCCGCCGCTCGCGCGCCGAACCTATCCTTCTTGCATGACCACCGCACCGATCGGGACAAACGACTCGGCGATCGCCTCCTTCGGGCTGATCGACGGCGCCGGACACTCGGACCCGCGCCTCGAGCCGATCCGCGAGAAGGCCCTCCGCGGCGAGCGCCTCACGATCGAAGAGGGCCGCGTCCTCTATGACACGCCCGATGTGTGGGGGCTGTGTGAACTGGCGGACACGGTCCGCCGCCGCATGCACGGCCAGGCGACCTACTACAACATCAACCGCCACATCAACTACTCGAATGTGTGCGCGCTCTCGTGCAAGTTTTGCGCGTTCCACCGCAAGCGCGGGCAGGACGGCGCCTACGAGATGGACGCCGCCCAGGTCGCCGCCGAAGCGAAGACGGCGCAGGACAACGGCGCGACCGAGGTCCACATGGTGGGGGGGCTCCACCCGTTCCTGCCCTTCGAGTTTTACCTTGATGCGCTGCGCGCGATCCGTGAAGCGGCGCCGAAGATGCACATCAAGGCGTTCACCGCCGTCGAGATCGTGCACTTCGCGAAGATCAGCAAGCGCTACAAGGCCAACGCCGGCGCCGAGCGCTACGAGGGAATCCGCGCCGTGCTTCAGGACCTCAAGGACGCCGGGCTCGGTTCGCTTCCCGGCGGCGGCGCGGAGGTCTTTGACGACCGCGTGCACGACGAGGCCTTCAAGGGCAAGATCCGCTCCGATGTCTGGCTCGATGTGCACCGCGCATCGCACGAGATCGGTCTCAACACCAACGCGACGATTCTCTACGGCCACATCGAGGGCCGCGGCGAGCGGCTCCATCACATGGAGATGCTGCGCACCGCGCAGGACGAAGCGCTCAAGCGTCTCGGATACGAGGCCGACGCCACGGGCGCCGTCACCCTCTCGCGCGAGGGCATCCAGTTGCCCACCGCCGCGATGAGCGAGCGCGGCGGGTACTTCCAGACCATCATCCCGCTGCCGTTCTTCCCCGACGCCAGCGAACTCGAGCACCTCCCCGGGCCGACGGGCATCGAGAACCTGCGCACCATCGCCGTCGCGCGACTGATGCTCGACAATTTCCCCCATGTGAAGTCGTTCTGGATCATGCAGACGCTCCCGATGACGCAGCTCCAGTTGCTCGCGGGCGCCGACGATGTTGACGGGACGGTCGTCTGGTACGACATCACCAAGGTGGGCGGCGCGAGCACCCACCAGGAGCGCAGCGTCTGGGACCTCCAGAAGGCCATCCGCGAGGCCGGCTTCACGCCCGTCGAGCGCGACACGCTCTACCGGAAGGTGGAGCGCGACGGCGCCGAGTGGCGTTTGGCGGAATAGCCCGCCAGCGGTATAACGGTCTGCGTGGGTCGACAGATCTATGTCGAGAACTGCATCCGGGCCCCGCTCGACGAGGTGTGGCGTCTCACGCAGACGCCGGACCTGCATGAGCGGTGGGACCTCCGCTTTTCGTCCATCACCTACCTCCCGAGACCCAGCGAAGACGAACCCCAGCGGTTCCGGTACGCCACCCGGATCGGACTGGGCATGGAAGTCCGAGGCTGGGGCGAATCCGTCGGCTCGCACGACGGGCCCGGCCGCCGCGCGTCGGCGCTGAAGTTCGGATCCGACGACCCGAAGGCGATCATTCGCGAGGGCTCGGGGTACTGGAAGTACGAGACGCTGCCTGATGGATCGCTCAAATTCCTGACCGGCTACGACTACGAGCCCAGATGGGGCGCCGTTGGCCGCGCGATCGACTCGGTCATCTTCCGCCCGCTCATGGGCTGGGCGACGGCGTGGAGTTTCGATCGCATGCGACTGTGGGCCGAGCGCGGCCTCCCGCCCGAGTCATCACGGCGCGCGGCGATCGCGCACACCGTCGCGCGGCTGTCGCTCGCGTTCGTCTTCTTCTGGCACGGGCTGGTCCCGAAACTCATCGTGCGCCACCCGCTCGAGGCCGAGTTCCTGACGCTCTCGGGCATCGGTGAATCCACGGCGTGGCGCCTGGTCACCGCCGCCGGTGTCGGCGAGATGCTCTGGGCTATCGCCCTATTGGTCTTCTTCAGCGCGAAGTGGCCCGCCGTGCTCAGCGCGATCGCGCTGCTCGGGCTGATGATCGGCGCCGGCGCCGTCAAGCCCGATGTGCTCCTTGCGCCGTTCAACCCATTGTCATTCACCATCGTGCTCGTTGCGCTGTGCGCGATCGACATGATCGTTCTGAAAGACTGCCCTCGCGCGGCGAGGTGCCTCCGCAGGCCGGGGAGTTCGTCATGACCTCGATGTACCAGCGTGCGCTCGGTGATGACTTCTCCCGCCTGCATCCGATGATCCAGAAGCGGTTCGGGTTCTCGAGCGCCGACGGCGTCGCCTCGATAGGGCGCGGCGTGATGGACCGCGTGTGGCGCGGCGCGTTCTACACCGTCCCGTTCCTCCGTCTCGGCGCGTGGCGCAGCATCATGTTCCCCGATCAGGGCACCGAGGTGCCCTTCACGATCGAGAACTACGCGTACATCGACTCGTTCGGGCGTGAGACCGTCACCTGGATCCGAACCTTCGACATGCCCGCGAAGCAGCGACGCTTCGACGCGACCATGGTCTACAGCGAGAAGCGAGGGCTGGTCGTGGATTATCTCGGCACCCACCAGCACCTCGCCGTCGATATCCACCTCTCGGTCGATCCGAAGGGCGGGCTGCGATTGCGATCCGGCAAGCAGCGGTTCTACGAGGGGCCGGTCGGGTTTTCGTTCCCGATGCTGTGCTCGGGATATGCCGATGTGCACGAGTGGTACGACGACAAGCGTGAGCAATTCGGGATCGAGGTCCATGTGACCAACAGGGTGTGGGGCCCGCTGTTCGGGTACCGCGGGTGGTTCGATGTCGAATGGAAGCCCTGTCTGCCCGAGGAAACGCCGACGCATGTCAAGCCCGTGCGCGAGGAACGGCGGGAGTGAGCCGCATTCACGGCCGGACGGCTCGTCCGGTAAACGGGGAGGCCGCGGGAACGCTCTCGCGGGCCCGGCGAATTCGGGTGAAACCACGGGCGGTCGGGGATGCGAGGGCGGGTCGGTCTGGTACACTCTGGCTGAACCGCGCGGCGTATCCCCATCGCCGCGAGCCATCATGACGACCGCACCGATCAGACCCAACGATGGCGCCGAGACCTCTTCGGCGCTGGCCAGCGACGCGATGCGTCGTCTGCTCTCCGTTGCGCGGGCGCTGTCCGCGACGGACGACCTCGGGCGGGTGCTCTCGGTCATCATCGACGCGAAGCGCGACCTGCTCGACGCCGAACGCGCGACCGTGTTCGAGTTCGACGCGAAGGCGGGCGAACTCTTCACCACCGTCGCGCACGGCGTGTCGTCCACTTCCAACAACGGCGACGCCGACGACGCGCAGGGCTCGCTCACGACGGGCATCCGCATCCCGATCACGCGCGGCATCGCGGGCGAGTGCGCGAGGCACCGCACGGTCATCAATGTTCCCGACGCCTACGCCGATCCGCGCTTCAACCGCGAGGTCGACAAGCAGACCGGATTCACCACGCGTTCGATCCTCGCCGTGCCGCTCGTCGGTGTTGACGGCGAACTGATCGGCGTGGCGCAGATCCTCAACAAACGCGACGGGCCGTTCGCGGTCGAGGATCAGGAGATCGCCATCGCGCTGGCGAGCCAGGCCGCCGTCGCGATGAAGCGCGCGCGACTGCTCCTTGACCGCCGGGTGCGCGAGAAACTCGAACGCGAGATCGAGGTCGCGCGGCGGCTCCAGCAACAGACCTTCCCCAAGAATCTGCCCCAGCCCGCCGGCTACGAGATCGTCGGGTTCAGCGAGCCGGCGGATCGAACGGGCGGCGACGCGTTCGATGCGGTCTCGCTGTTCTGCGAGAGCGGGCGCTGGCGTGCGGCCGGGCCGGACCAGCCCGTCCACGGCGCGATGCTCCTGATGGCCGACGCCACCGGGCACGGCGTGGGCCCCGCGCTCTCGGTCACGCAGGCACGGTCGATGCTCCGCATGGGCGCGCGGCTCGGCGCCGACCTCGATCGCGTGGCGCGCCACATGAACGAGCAACTGTGCGAGGACCTCGTGACCGGCCGCTTCATCACCGCGTGGCTCGGGCTGCTCGACGCCCGCGCGAACCTGCTCCATTCGGTCAGCGCGGGACAGGCGCCGCTGCTCGTGCTTCGCGCCAAGACGGGCGAGGTCGAGAACCGCGAGGCCGATGTCCTCCCGCTCGGGATCATGCGGGGCCTCGAACTCCCTCCCCACGAACCGATCCGGCTCGACGAGGGCGACGCGTTCATCGCGCTGTCCGACGGTTTCTACGAGAGCGCCAACGCCGACGGCAGCGGCGAGCAGTTCGGCGTGAAGCGCGTCGCCGACATCGTGCGGCAGACCGCCGAGCACGGCGGCAGCGCGATGCTCGAAGCGATCCAGAGCGCACTTCAGGAGTTCACGGACGGCGCACCGGCGGACGACGACCGGACCGCGCTCATCGTGCTCCGCAAGGGCTGATCGCTACTTCGAACGCAGTTTGATCGCGACCGGCAGCGTCGGGGCTTCGCGCAGTTCGCGCATGTCTTCGATGACCTCGCGCAGGCGATCGCACGGCGGCTCGTCGCCGAACTCGTCGGAATACGCGGCGAGCGCATCGAGGCATTCGTCGAACTCGCCTCGCTCGAAACGGTCGAGCGTTCCAGCCCAGCGCGCGAGACGCGGCTCGTCGTACGCCTGGCGCGGGATCTCGAAGATCTCCACCGGGACCGACTGCCCGACGACAACCACGCGCCCCAGGCGGCGGAGGGCGCGGGGTGGCGGTTGTTTCATGAGTTCGCGCGTGCGTCCGTCGATCATCGCGCGGATGCCGAACGCCTTGCACGCGCCCTCGAGGCGCGATGAGAGATTCACAGCGTTGCCGATGGCGGTGTAGTCGTTGAGGTCGGGAGGGGCGCCGCAATCCCCGACGATGGCGATGCCCGTCGCGACGCCCACGCGCACGGCGAGCGGCTTGGCGTGGGGATCGATCGCGCGGCGTCTGTCGTTGATGGTTTCGATGGCGTCGAGGCAGGCGACGGCGGCGTGCACGGCCTTGTCCGCCTGGTCAGGGTCGATGTCAAAGGCCGACCAGAACGCCATGAGCCCGTCTCCGAGGAACTTGTTCACATACGCGTCGGCCCTGGTGAGCGCCGAGGTGAACGCGCGCATGCAATCGTTGATGAGCGCGACGGTCGCCGGTCCGTCGAGTTGCTCGGAGATGGTCGTGAATCCCGCGACATCGAGGAAGAGCACGGTGATCTCGCGCGAGACGCCGTCGACGGCCAGCGCGTTGGGATCGGCGGCGAGTTTCTCGACGAGTTGGGGCGCGACGCGCGACTTGAACTGCCGCTGGATGCGGGCTCTCTCGACGCGCGACAGGGCCGCGTCGAGCGCGGTGCAGATCGCCCACGAGACCGTGAGCCCGACCATCGGGCCGCCGAGAGGCAGCGCGAGGTTTGCGAACCTGAACGCGCCGAAGCCCGCGAGGCCGGTGTAGCCGCACGCGAGGAGCAGGAACACGCCGAAGGAAACCGGGGTGGGCATCGAGGCGACGACGAGTGCGCCGACGAACGCGAGCGCGAGGGTCAGCGCGGGGCCGGTCCACGCGGGCGCGAGTTCCTTTGCGCGGCCGGTGAGCATCGAATCGGCGATGACCGCGTGCACGACGACGCCGGGCGTGCGATCGCCGAGAGGCGTGGGCACGAAGTCGGCCAGCGCGCCCGACGCGCTCCATCCCACGAAGCACAGTTTGCCCTCGACCCTGCAGCGGAGTTCGGCTTCGGCCGACGCGACTTCGGCGCGGCCCAGCTCGATCGCGCGATCCACCTGCGCGAAACGCTCGAACGGCACGAGGTACTCGCGTTCCTCATCGGTGAGGTTCTCGCCGGCGTCGATGATCTCGCGGAGTTCTTCGAGGCGCAGTTCGGTCAGTTCGCGCACGGCGGTCAGGGCGCGTTCATCAACCTCTGACGCTTCGGTGTGATTGATCGCGCCGGCGAGCGCTGCACGGTTGGAGATGAGCCGGTCGAGGGTCGCGCGGTTGCGCGCCAGCGAGACGGGCGCGCCGAGCGACATGCGTTGCTCGTCCGACGACGCTTTGTACGCGACGGGCGAGGGCCACGAGACGAGCAGTTTGCCCCGGCGCATCGGTATGGAGCGGCCGTCGAGTTCGATCGCGCTCGGGGTGATGGCCACTTCCGACGGGCTGACGCCGAGGAAGGAGCAGGCGGCGGCGAACCCGAACTGTGGGAGTTCGCCAAGCGGGGTCTCCTTTCGCGGCGGCATGGTGCGCGGCGATCCGTCGGGGTCGGCGTCGAAGTTGACGAACCCGAACGACGCCGACGGGAACGCGAGCGCGGGCGTGGGCGGCGCAATGCGCGCGAGCAGGATCGCTTCGGCGATCTCGACCTCGCTCGGGAGTGTCAGACTGAGGATGGACGACACGATCGAGTGCGAGCGCGCGTGCTCGGAAGCGCGCGCGACGAGCCGTCGCTCGGGGAAGTCGCCGACATTCTCGTCGACGGCCGGCGCGAGGATGCGCAGGAGCGCGGCGAGGTCGTCCTGCTCATCGGGCGCGAGCCGTTTGCGCCGTTCGATCGCCACCGCGAGGGCGGCGAGCGCCTTGAGGCGTCGGCGGGACATGTCCTCGGGGAGGAGGTACTCGTCGCCGCCGTCGCCGCTCTCGTGCGTGATGTTGTTTCGGAAGTGCGCGATCGCCGCCGTGGCCGCGGCCGAGTGATCGTCGAGGACATCCCGCTCGAAGTCGTCGAGATCGAACGGCGCATCGACGGCGAGGACGGCGGTGGTGGACGAGATCGCGCGGGCGAGCGCGGCGTCGTGATCGATCAGTTCGACGACCGAAGGGTCTGTGTCGAGCGGCGCCCAGTCGGGTGTGCTGGGGTCGTCGAGGAGCAGATCGAGGGCGACGGTCTTCGCGCCGGCGCGCGCGAGTTCGCCGATCGCTTCAGCGAGCGCGGTCCGGGGCCACGGCCAGCGGCCGACGGTCTCGATGGCGCCGTCGTCGATCTCGATCAGACGGATCTGGTCAGAGAGTTCGCGGGTGTGGGGCTGGGCGAGCCGGAAGCGGGCGTCGAGGGCCGCACGCTCGAGCGGCGCGAACAAGCCCGATGCCGAACCGAGTGCGCAGACGAGCGCGATCAGCAGCCCGGTGAGGAGGATCGTGCGAGAGAGTCTGTTCGCGTTGCGAGGAGGCGCCAAGCCCGTAGGTTACTTCACGCCGCCCGCGTTGTGGGAGGGGCTGGGCGCGCCGGGGCTCGGCCCGGCGCCGGGGGAGGGGCCGTCGCTCGGACTTCCGCCGAATCCGGGGTTGGGCTGCGGATTGCGCGCGGGGACGCCGCCGATGTTCGTCCCGAAGGATTGGATGAGCGTGCTGAGCGTCGAGAACTCGTCGTTGACGGCCTGCTGGTTTCGGAGCGTCTCAACCGCCGACGAGCCCTGCCCGGTCTCGGATGTGGAGTGCGCTGTCGATGCGGCGGGCGGCGGCGCGACGGTCTTTGCGAGGGCGGCGATCGCCGGGCTCGGCGTTCCGCTGCTCGACTGGGAGCGGCCGGACATCGTGAACTGCTTGCGAACTTCGAAGTATCCGACCTCGATGGCGTTCACGCGGTTGGCGCGGGCGCCCTCGACCTGTGTGCCGCGCATCGGGCCGTGCACCACGCGGAGCGTCGTGCCCTTGACGGCGAGCGTGCTGCTCGGGGTGACGACGACGAAGTCGTTCTCGAGCCCGACATGATCGACCTTGAAGTCGGCGGCGCCTTTGGTCAGCACCGCGTGGGTGACGAGCGTGCCTTCGCTCTGCTCGATCGTGGCCAGCCGGACGCTGGTCGCGCTGTCAATAAGGAGCGTGGCGTTCTTGCCGACGCGGAGCGCAACCTCGCCGCGCAAACCGGTGTCGATCTGCGAGCCGACGGGCATCACATCGTTGACCTCGACGCGATTCCACTCGGTGGCGTCGGGAGCGCGCCAGCGGCCGCCGCGGCCGGAGACGCTGATCACCAGCGCCTCGAGTTGCATGGGGCCATCGACCGCTTCGGTGTCGGCGGGGGCTGTTTCGGTTTCGACGGGGACAGTTTCGGGCGATTGGATCGCCTCGGCCGGGGCGTCGGCGTCGGGGATATCGATCGGAGGGGGCGCGGGGGGGATGTCGGGCGTCGAATCCTGCGCGAGCGAATAGGGCGACATCGCGATCGCGAGAGTCAGGGCCGTCAGATTGGCTCTCTTCACGGAAACCTCCCACCAGCCGACGGTTGACCGTCGCCGGCAATGTGCCTTCATCGGTTCAGTGTACGGCGCCACGGCCCCGAATCACGGGGTTTCGCAAAAAAGTGGGGGACTCGACCGCTGGAACCCGGGGGTTATCAGGGCCTGGGGGGGACGCGCTGGCGGATCTGCTGGACATCCCGGACATTGTCGGGGAGGTCAGTCTCGCCCTCGGCCTCGAAACCCTCGAACGATTCGTCGATCTCCGCGAGGGGCTCGCCGAGCAGCAGGCGGTCGGCCCGGCCCAGCATCTCGATAAGTTCGGGGCCGGTCATCGCCTGATAGGCCGTGCGGTCCGGAATCACATTGAGGAAGATCAACTCGCGGGTCGAGTCGCGCGGCGTGGGCCCGATGATCCGCATGGTGAGGCCGCCCTTGATCCCGGTGATGCGCACGATGGCGACGGCGACGGCGCCCGTGGAGACCGACTGGAGCGCGGGCGGGGCCTCGCCCTTCAGCGGAACCCATCCCAGCCGGCGGGCCTCTTCGTACCGCTCCTCGTAAGTGTCGAACGGGTCTTCGCCGCGCTCGAAGAGGAACAGAGCATGGAGCGCGTCGTCGTTGGTGACGGCGGGGACGCTCTCGAGCCCGGCGAGGAACTCGAATTCGTCCTCGCGGAACTCCGGGCGCTCGACGAGCGCGGAGTCCGCGACCGTGCGCGTGCACCCGGTGAGGGAGCACGCGACCGTGAACGCGAGGAGGGCCGAGGCGATGGCGGCGCGATCAGAACGCATAGGTCACTCCGACATAGAGGAAGTCGCGGTTGTTGTCCTCGCCCGCGGGCATGGCCTCTCCCGGGAAGAACAGGCCGTAGCGCACGGTCGCGAAGAGGTCCGAGTAGATGCGCCAGTCCACGAACAGGTCCACTTCGAAGCCGACATACCCCGCGTCGATGGTGGCCACGCTGACGGGGGCGTCGTCGTCCACCTTGTGGAAGAAGAACCCGTCGATGCCCACGCGCACATCGCTCTGGCGTGTGATGCGGTTCATCCAGGGGGAGGTGGAGATCCCGCCGCGCAGGATGATCATGTTGGTCAAGTTGGGGACGAGGGCCAGGCCGGTGTTCACGAAACCGAGTGAGTTGAACGCGGTGTCGGTGGTGCCCGGCGCGTTGCCGCCGAGGGTCGAGGACGAATCGAGCCGGTCGGGGTCGCCCGAGCCGCCCATGAGGTTGAAGTCGAGGCGCGTCTCGTTGTCGTCGAGGAAGAGGTAGGTGAGCGAGGCGATGCCCGCGAAGGCGGAGATGTCGTCCTTCACCTGGGGGATCGATCCGCCCCCCGAGTCGATCGAACTCGAAAGGGTCGTGCCGAACTCGTAGACCGCCTCGAGGCTGTACTGCCAGCGGCTGGAGAGCGAGCCGGTCGAGCCGATGCCGAGATAGCGCGAGTTGTACTCGAACTCGGTCGGGAAGATGCCCGCGACATCGGCCTCGGTGGGCTCGTTGTCG
The DNA here is from genome assembly GCA_965369025.1 of uncultured Phycisphaeraceae bacterium. Classification (GTDB taxonomy): domain Bacteria; phylum Planctomycetota; class Phycisphaerae; order Phycisphaerales; family UBA1924; genus JAHBXC01. Next base: position 1,174,696 of record CBDUPB010000001.1, read on the forward strand.
TCTTCCTGAAAGAGCAGGTACGCGAAGGGCGTGTGGTTGTCGAGGTTCCAGTTCACCTGCCCGCCGAAGTACCAGCGCGCGGTGTAGTCGTCGAAGTTGGGACGCGACCCGTCGAAGTCGACGACATCGCGCGTGCTGGTGCGCCCGCCAAGGGCGGTGAAGACGAAGTCGTTGACCTGCACCTCGGCGAGGGCGGCGTCCATCGGGGCGCTGAGCGTCAGCCCGGAGTTCCAGGTGATGTACTGGCGGCCCAGACGCGTGTTGAAGTTGAAGTCTGGGGAGTCCGACCCGTGCGCGCGCATCAGGCCCCGGTAGTCGAACTCGTAGTAGGCCCGGTCGACCACGGGGTTGTTCAGCCCGTCGCCTTCGCCGTCGAAGGACTCGCCCGAGTTCCAGTCGTCGTACTGGAAACGGAAGCGGACGAAGACTCGGTGTGCGCCGTCGAAGTCCGCGCGCAGGTAGAGGTCGGCCTCGTACTGGCGGAGGATGTGCGCGTCGCTCTCGGCGTCGTCGATGCTGAAGACGCCCACGCGCGCGATCAATCCGGCGTCGATGATCGATCGCTCGGAGATGTCCTGGTCGAGTTTGAGTTGCGCGCGCTGCTCGAGGTCGCGCTCGCGCATCTCCTGCTGGAGGATGTCGAGACGGCGTGCTTCCTGCGCGAGCGCCGGAGTTCCGGCCGCGGCGAGGAGCGCGCCCGCGAGGACGGGCGTGTGCCAACGCATCGAGCGAGGTGTGGTGGATGCTTGCAAGAGGTGATTCCCTGTTCCCTGACGAGAATGGCTTGGTACCGGGCCCGCCACTCTATCATCGGTAAACCGGCCCTTCGGGGTGCGGAACCGGCGGCATCGCAAGTTCCGAACGGATACAGTGCGGGCGATGGCCCGCCCCCCGCAGACGGCAAGGGACGCGGACGCGGCCGAGACCCCGGCAAACCCCGACCCCGTTCGTCGGGCCCCGGGAGGAGCACCCTGCCCGTGCGGATCTTCATCCTCGGCGTCGGAGACGCCTTCACCGCCCAGCACTTCGGAACCAGCGCCCTCGTGCAGACCGACGAGGGGCGGACGGTCCTTCTCGATTGCCCCGATCCCATCCACCGCGTGCTCCGCCAAGGCACGGGGGGCCAGTTCGGGGTGGGCGATATCGACGATATTGTCGTCACCCACATCCACGGCGACCATGCCAACGGGCTCGAGTCCTTCGGCTTCGGGCGCTGGCTGAAGCGCACAACCGACGCCGACTCTCCCGTGCCCCGGATATGGACCAACCCCTGGACCGCCGAGCGCCTCTGGCGGAAGCTCTCCCCCGCGATGAGCGGCGAGGGCCGCCGATCGGGCGAGGCCGGCCCGCCCACGCGCGACCTGGCCACCTTCTTCGACCTGCGCACGCTCGAACCGGGCGGGCGCGCCGAGCAGATCGCCGGGCTCACCATCCGCGCGCGCTGGACCACCCACCCCATCCCCACCATGGGCCTGATGATCTCCGACGGCGCCAAGACCCTCGGCTGGGCGAGCGACACCGCCTTCGAACGCGCCCACATCGACTGGCTCTCCGAGGCCGACCTGATCGTCCACGAGTCCAACACCGGCCCCGCGCACACGCCCATCGAGGACCTGAACGCGCTGCCCGATGATCTTCGCCGCAAGATGCGATTGGTTCATCTGCCCGACGACTTTGATGCGTCGCGCACGGACATCAGTGTTCTGCGCGAAGGGGATGTGATCGAGTTGTAAGAGAGGTTCACCGCGGAGGCGAGGAGGACGCGGAGAGAAGAGTGGGGGGAGAAGGGGCGGAGGTGTTCACTCCGGGTGCCACGGCTGGCTTGCCCAGCCGTGCTACTACAACCTCTCTCTTCTCCGCCGCTCAGCGCCTGCGCCGCGCGAAGGCGAGCGCGCCAAACGCGAGCACAACGCTCGCCCCCGGCCCCGGAATCGCGCTCGCGATGCGCAGCCCCCCGGTGCCGGTCGTGGGAGAAACCGAGTTCATATTCCAGATCACATCGAGCGATGGAGTGAACGGCGATCCGCCCGCTTCGCCGCCGTCGAGGCCGCGGAATCGCGGACCGGGGCCGAGCGTGAATATCTCCTCCGTCCACTCCGACGCGCCGCCCGAGGCGTCGAGCAGGCCCCAGGGCGTGAGCACATCGGGGTACGCGCCCAGCGGGATGTCGAACCAGTTCGCGTAGTGCTCCGTGGGCTGCGTGGGGCCGGTGCTCGTCTCGCCCCCGTAGCCCGGCTCGCCCGGGGTCAGCGGGTCGTCGCTGCTGTTGGAGTATTCCCACCACCGCCCGGTTCCCGGGTGCTCGGGATCCTCGGCGTCTGGATCGAAGTGCGCCGCCTTGATCCACTCGTCGAGCGAGGGAATCCAGTACTTCGCGCCGGGGGAGCGCGTCGCCTGATCCGTGAAGTTGCCGCTGGAATCGGTGAAGAAGGTGCTCGCGTCGTACGCGCCGCTCTGGACGGATTCCCAAGTCGCCTGCTTGCCGTTGTGGAGCCAGTTGCAGTACATCGCTGCTTCGCGCCAGTTCAGGCCCTGCACGGGGATGATCGCGGCGTCGGCGACATCGCGAAGGTAGTACACGCCGGGCTGGAAGGGGTCGAGCCGTGCGCCCCACTGCGAGGGCCGTGCGAAATTGCGCGGATCGGGGGAGAGCGGCGCGATGGTGTTGGCGAACTCCATCCACTGCGCGGTAGAGACTTCGAGGCGCCCGATGCGGTACTCGTATGAGACACTCCCGCGACCGGCGAGCGCCATCCCTCCGAACATCCCGCCGCCTTCGTAGGCGCGGTTGTTCACCGCGCCGATGGTCACGAAGTCGAAGCCGTAGTCGGGCGGGGGTGAGGCGAACGCGGCTCCACCCAGCGCGGCCGACAACATCGCGATCCGTGTGCGGGACAGGCGTTCCGGCATCATCTTCACCTCGTGCTTGCGTTGACCTCCCCGAGCAATCCCGGGCTGTGCAATCGCAATGTAGCGAAGGGCGGGCCCAACACAAGCACTTTTTTCGCGCGTGCCTCCCCCTCCGTGACCTCCGCGGTGAATTCTTCCGTCGGGGGCTTACGCGTACGAGTGCAGGCCGCTGATCACGAAGTTGATGACCGTCCAGTTGAAGATCATCACCGCGCAGCCGAGGACCGCCAGCCAGGCCGTCCACAGCCCTTTGTCCTTCACCTTCAGTCGGACATGCACGAGCACGACGAAGATGATGAAGGTGTTGAGCGCGAAGACTTCCTTCGGGTCCCAGCCCCAGGGCCGTCCCCACGAGTGATCGGCCCAGATGGCGCCCATGATCACGCCCGCCCAGAGCAGGATGAACGCGAGTTCGAGCAGCACCATGGTGGCGCCGTCGAACACCTCGCCCGCGGTGACCTTCTTCGTCGATGACGAAGCGTCGTCGATCGACGCGGCGGCGTCGTTCATGCTGAGCAGCGCGCCGGCGCCGCCCGCGCGGGCGAAGTCGGGCGTGCCGCCCCCCAGCCGGTAGAGCAGGTACAGGATCGCGGTGACGGCGGCCATCGCGATGAGCACATACGAGAAGATGATCACATTGGTGTGGATGTAGAGCCACACATCGTGCAGGATCGGCATCATGTTGCCGATCGTGGGCGTCAGCGAGAGCGGCATGAAGTCGGCGGCCATCAGGGCGGTCATCGAGGCGACGGCCGAGCCGAGGAAGAACAGGTTGCGCATCGGCGCGCGCCGCGCGATGATTTCGAGCAGGATCGCGCCCGCGCCGCCGAACCAGGCGGCGGTGGTGACGGCCTCGAACATGTTGCTGTTGGGCCAGCGCCCGGCGATGTAGAAGCGCAGGAACACCGCGATGGTGTGGAGCAGGAACGCGAAGCCGAAGAACCCGATCCCGATCCGCCGCGCCGTGCTCCAGCGGTAGACCACGCCCATCATCAGGAAGATCACGCTGAACAGGTAGACGATCCAGACCCAGGTGAAGTTGTTGAGGTCGAGGTACATGCTCTCGAGCGCGAGCCGCCGCTGGGGCGGATAGAGCTCGGGGTTCACGCGCGGGAGCAGCGCGGCGAGGGTGGCGGCGGACTCGTTCACTCCCGCGGCGTCCTGGCTGAGCCACGCGAGGCGGAATTGCGTCCACGCCGCGGAAAGGTCGGCGGACAGCGTCGGGTCGAGCCCCGGGAGCGCGCCGGGCATCGCGCCCGAGTGCGCGTCGTCGATCGGCGCCCGCGCGAGGGAATCGCTCTCGAGCATGGCGAGGGGCAGCCACGCGGCCTTGGCGTCGGTCGCGCCGGGAGGGGGCAGGAGGCGGAGGTTGTCCTTGAGCACCGTCGGCGTGCGCACGGCGAGCGCGTTGTTCAGTTGATCGACGAACTTCGCCGTGCGCATGGCGTCGCGGCCCATGCGCGCCAGTTGCGCACGCACCCGGGGATCGGTCGTGACGGCGGCGGGGGAGACCAGCCCGATGCGCATGAACGAGTCGATGCGCTCGGGGGGATAGTCCTGGCGCTGGCGCAGCGCCTGCGCGAGCTGGGCGCGCACGCCCTTGTTCTTGATGTAGAGGATGTCCGCGTCGGCGTAGTTCTCCGGGCGGAGCATGAGATCAAAGTAAGTGAAGTCGGGCGACTGGCCGAAGAGGTCGTGTGGCCCGGCGACGGCGCCGACCATCATGTCCGCGAAGGAGTGGAACGACTTGAGCCGCCCGCGCGCGTGGATCGCCGACTTCGCGAGGGGAGAGAGATCGACCTCGCGCGCAAAGTCGCTCGGCTCGACGCGCGGCGGGCGGTTGCTCATCCGCCCGACGATCATCGCGACGAATCCGGCGATCAGCAGCGCGGCGACGATGGTGACCCGTGTGCGCGGCTTCATTCGACGATCTCCTTGCTCGTGACCATCGCCCCGCGACGGCGTGCGGCCTCGCCGAACTCACCCGCTTCGAGGCGTGCCCGCACATTCGCGGCGCGGCGGCGCTTCAGCACGGGCTTCACATAGAACGCGTAGATCGACCCGACGACCGAGAGCGTGCCGCCGAAGAGCATGATGTACACGCCGTTGCGGTTGCCGATGCCAAGCCCGGTGAAGTTCAGCCCCGCGCTGGGCGAGCCGGTCTGCTCGCCCGCCGGCGGGTCCCACATCGCCTGGAAGAACCGGTACCCCGCGAACCCGCCGGGCGTGTTCGTGCGCACGGTGATGCGCTCGCCCAGCGAGCCGTCGTCGTTGACGAAACGCAGCACGGACTCCCAGTCGCGGATTGACGCGGTGTCGCCCGTGAACCCGCCGATGTGCTCGTGGAGCACGAAGTCGTCGAGCACCACGGGCGCGGGGAGTCTGCGGCGTTCGCGCGAGAAGACGAGTTCCATGCGCCGGCCGTCGGGAAGGTCGATGATGACGGGCTCGTAGGGGAAGCGCCCGCCGTAGGAATAGGCGGGGGAGGGGAGCAGGTTCTGGGTGAACGGGACCCACATCGCGAGGGGTGTTTCGAGCGAGGGCGCCTCGATCATCACGCGCGCCTGCGAGAGCGAGACGCCCAGATCGCGGTCGCGCTGCTCTTCCGGGATCACCCGCGGGCGTGTCTCGACGCGCGAGTGCGCGGCGAAGTCGAGCAGATCGAGCGTCACTTCGTCGCTGATCTTCACGCTCCCGCCCGGCGCGAGGGGCACGGCCACGGGATCGCCGCCGAATGCGCCGAGCACGGCGACGATCTCGCGCTCGTTCTCGTGCGTGCCCACGAGGGTGATGGCGGGCGGGAACACGGGCGGCGCGTAGAAGGTGCGCACGCGAGGGTCGGGAGCGGTCCGCTGTTCGGCGCCCGGGTCGTTCGGGTCGGCGTTGGGCGTGCGCTCGATGTCGTTCGTCACGCTCGCGTCGTTGGCGATCCAGCGCTCGATCGTCTCGCCTTGGGGCGAGCGGATCTCGACATCGGCGAACGAAACGCGGAAGCCCTCGGCGATGGGCAGGTCGTCGATGAGCGCACGCACGCGGATCGACCAGCCGGAGTCGCCGATCGCGCGGAACGGCGCGTCGGGCCCGACGGGGATCGAGCCGTCCATCGTCAGCGTCTCGCTCGTCTCACCGACTTCGATCAGGATCTTCGCGGCGGTTCCGCGACCGATGCGTGAGACATCCTCGCCCGGTTCGAGCCAGCGGAACACGAGGTTTCCGCCTTGTTCCGACGAACGCTCGGGGTCGAACGCTTCGAGGGCGTACACGGCGCTCAGGCCGCGGCCGGAGAGACGCACGGTGGCGAACGGCGCGAGCGGGTCGGTGGCGTGATCGCCCGCGATGCGCCGCGGTTCGTTGGGCGCGTAGCGCAGGTAGCCGGTGACAGTGAGATCGACATCGGCGAACAGCGCATCATCGCCTGGCGACGCAGCGGGAATGCTGAGGGAATCGATCGGCGTGCGGTCGTTCGTGGGGAGCCAGACCTCGCTCCGATCGACGAGGTAATCGTTGTAGCGCGGCATGCGGCCATTGGCGCCAGCGCCGGCGCTGGGGAGCGGGCGCTGGGTCCACTCGGCGAGCGGCGCGCCGTGCGCATCGACGGGCCTCGTGTAGAGCGCCCAGGTGTGGACGATGTGGTACCACTCCTGCGCGTCGTGCTCGAGCGACATGGAGAGCCCGTCGTCGATGCTCGTTGTGCCGATGATGTTCTTCGCGCGGCCCAGACCGGGGATCACATCTTCCGTGTACTGGGGGTAGTCCACGAACAACTGGCGGACGAACGGGCGCGCGGCGGCGTCGGCCTTGTCCTTTGGCGCGCCGGACTGCGCGGCCATAAAGGGTGGGGTGTCGATGGCGTCGCCCTTCTGGACGAGCACGGAGACGGAGTAGACCTGTTTGCCCTTGTCCTCGCCGCTGAGCAGCGGCCAGCGCGGGTCGGTCTCGGCGATGGTGTACCGGACGGTCTCGCCCTCGGTGGTCGTGACATCGACCGACGCGCCCGGGAGGGCGGGGACGGCGACGGGCTCGTGGTTCGGCGCTGTGATCGACACGACGCGGCGGAAGACCGGCGTGTCGCCCTCGACCTTGGTGACGAAGTAGTACACCGAGCCGAGCGACATGATGATGATGCCCGCGTGGATCATCCACACGCCGAGGTTGATCGCGTTGAAGCGGATCCGCCGCACGGTGACGGTCACAAGACTGATGCACAGCAGCGCGATGAGGAGCGAGAAGGGCCACCAGTTGAACCACTCGAACTCGGACATCTCGAAGAAGCGCATCTGCCGGACCGCGTACAGCGCGCTGCCGATGGACATGTAGATGAAGAGCACGACGAGGATCGCGATGCCCAGCCAGACCGAGGAGAACAGGTCGAGCACGGCGCGGACGGGTCGTCGGCGCGAGGGTGCGGAGGGTGCGCGGCTCGTGGAGGGGTTAGCGTCGGACATCGGGTGGGGCGAGACCTCGACCAGGAATCGGTGGGCTCACACGCCGGCGGCGCGCGAAGATTACTGTAGGACCGGAATCTGTGCGGATAGTTCCGCAATCAGTCCACAAAGGGGCGATCTCGTCAGGGGATGACGGCCGCGAGGACCAGAATCAGCGCGATCACGACATTGATGGTCGTTTTGGCGATCGTGGCCACGAGCCGTCCGACGGCGGCGCCCTGGCCGACAGCGTAGGACTGTTCGAGCGTGCGCCCGGGCTTGGTGGCTTCGAAGATGCCCGCCGCAGCCCCGGCGCCGAGGGCCGCCCCGATGATGGTTCCGATGGGGAACAGGAAAGGAGCGCCGACGATCCCGCCGATCACGCCTCCGGCGATAGAGGCGAGTGCGGCCCGCTTGGAACCGCCCGCTTTGGCTGCTCCTGCCGCGGAAAGCACGAATTCGAGGAGTTCGGCCAGCAGGCCCAGCGCGACGCACGCGCCGATGGTCCACCAGGAATAGGTCTCGCCGCGGATCAGCCAGGCGATCAGCGCCACGCCGATGGTGAGCCAGATCCCGGGGAGTCCGAGCAGGGTCAGACCGATGCCGACCGCGCTGGCGAGCGCGACGGACAGCACGAGCACGGTGAGAAGGATCCCGTCAAGCACGCGGACACTGTAGGGAAACGGCGCGGGGCCGTTTCAGCGGCGCGGGGCGATCAGGAGGCTGCGACGGTTTCGGACTCGGCGGGCTCTTCGGGCGCCGGGGGCACATAGTTGGGGGAGTGGCGCTCCATCTCGAGGATCCAGGCCTCGAGCGGGGTGTAGCGGAGCAGGTCGAACTTGTGCTCGCGGGGGGCGGGCGCCGAGTCGTTGAGGCGCAGGGTCACGAAGAACTTGTCCCATTTGCGCTTGTCGACCTCGGCGATGTCGGCCGGGGCGATGGTGCGCCCGCCGGGGATGGTCAGGGTGCGCGTCGAGGGCTCCCAGCGGAACTTCCTCGTCGAGACCCGCAGGAAGAGCACGGTCAGCCACGCCGCGCCGCCGAAGCCCGCGATCACGAACAGCCACTGGGACGGGATATCGAAGGCGCTGAGGGGCTTGGGAGGTGTCTTGGTCGCCCAGGTGTTCTCGAGGATCTCGCGCTGGCCGGTGGGGTTCTCGAAGGTGGTGTTGGCCGGGCTGAGCATGCCCACGCGCGACAGCGCGGTGAGCCACTGGAGCTTGGCGAGGTCGGACCTCGCGAGCATGGCCGCCTGGCTGGTGTCGCTCGAGTTGGCGGTCGTGATGAGGTCGCGCTCGGCGGTGCGGAGACGGTCGAGTTCGACCTTGGGCTGGTCGACGCTCGCGCGGAGCAGCACGCCCGCGTCGCGGGCCGCGTTGAGGTACTCGAGTTCGCGGTACTCGGCGTCCGCCTGCCCGCGCTTGGGGTACGCGCTGACGGCGTCGTAGAGCCCCCACATCCCGAACGCGACGAGGATGGTGAAGAAGATGCCCATCTTCACGAGCCAGCCCTTGTTCAGCCGCGTCTCGGTCTGCTGAAGCGGGTCGGGGCCGGCGGAGGGCTGGGTTTGGTTCTGCGTATCGGTGTCGCTCATCGGAGGCGGCTCGCTTCGAGGGATCGCTGAGGCAGCGGGGGATCGCGGATTCCCGACATCGGCCCGCGCTCGTCCCGGCTTGGGCACGAACTTGAGCTTCCGGGGGGAGTCGGCCCGCGTGGAGGGGAGGATACCGCGCCCGAACGGAGAGGTCAGGAGTGCGATGTGGTTCTCGGTCGTTTCCGGGTCAGCGTTTGCCCAGCGGCAGGCGGTCGAACGCCCGCTCCCACCAGTGCCACGCGACCCACCGGCCCAGCGGGTTGCTGCGCAGGAACTTCCAGCCCCCGCGATCGACAGGGCGCACCGGGATGCGCGGCAGGGAGCCATCGCGCTGGGTCATCGCCCAGGTCAGCCACACGCTGGTCTGCCGGCGCGCCAACGCCCCGCGTTCCGCCAGCGATCGCCGCCTGTTCATCGAGAAACCCATCGTGAACCATTCTACGGGCGAAGGCCGCGCCCGGTCGCACGCTCACCTTCCGGATGACACGCTCCAGATGCCTTTCTTTGCGCGTCGGGCCGAGAGTTCCAACGCCTCGAATCGATCCGTGTCCCGGTGTCTCCACCGCTCGACAGACTCGGCAAGCCCCGCCTCGACCAGCGCGGCCGCCACCGTGTCGTCGTCAGCGATGATGTGAGCCAGGACGCGGTTGTAGTCGTCGCGCTCCTTCGAGGGCTCGATCACCACGATCACGGACTTTTTCAGCACCAGCCGCTCGAGCAGATCGGTCGCCTCGCTGGCGAACGGCTCGGCGGGCGCATCGGCCTTCGCTGTTTCCGGCGCGTCGATCCCCCACAGCCGCACGCGCGTAGGGCGATCGGTCAGCGGATCGATGAGTTCGAGGATCAGTGTGTCGCCGTCCACCACGCGCTGGACGCGGGTCCGCACGCCGTTGTACCCGTCCGGCCCGCCCGCGACGGGCGCCGATGACGAGAACACCCCTGCGCGGTCGAGCGCGACCACGATGATCAGCGCGCCGAAGACCAGCGCCGTGCTCAGGCCGCGTTTGAGCCGCGCCGCCGAATCGGGGCGTCTGGGTTGACTCGAACGCGACATCACGCGTCCTTGGGCGGGCGCCGCCGGGACTCGGCGTCCGCGTGCGCCGCCGCGGCCTGGAGGCACGCCTTCGCGAGTTCGTCGTACATCGCCTCGGCCTCGGGGATGGTCTCCAGCCGATCGCAGAGTTGGTTCACGCGGGTCTCGGGCGCGGAGCCGTCAACGGAATCGATCGCGGACTGCGCCAGCGATTCGAGGGCGGCGAGCAGCCAGCCCGCCGTCGGTTTCTCGTTCGAGGGAGGTTCAACCTTGGTGCGCGTCGTCGCGGGGCCGACCATGACCATGGGCCAGCGGCCGTCGCGCGTCTCGGGCTCGCGAACCAGCACGAGGACCGGGATGCGCGCCTCGAGCGCACGGTCGCGCAGCATGCGTCCGTCGGCGCCCACGGCGGGGGGTTCGATGAGCCACAGCCCCGCCTCCGGCTCGTCCGATTCGCTCCACGCGTCGATGTGAAAGATCTTCTTCGCGGCAATCGCCTTGTCCCGGATCGCGCACCGCGCGTCGCGCAGGACGGGCAGAATCGCGGCCATCGTCTCGTACGAACGCTTCGCGCGCGCTTCGCGCAGGGCCTTGCTCGCGAGATCCGCGGCTTCGAAGGCATCGCCCGACTTCATCGCCGTCTTCGCGGCGAGCAGGGCCTCGTCGAGCGCGCCGATTGTCGAGCCGCCCTTCGACAACGGTTTCTGCCCGGTTCGTTCCGTGGATTGTGCCAATGTGTCTCGGCTCCCTTCCATATCCGATGTGCGCCCGAGCGCCCGCTCAGCGACGCAGTGTCGCCGAAAGCTCCGTGAACTTCTGCGACCAGCGCTCGGCCTGATCGCCCAGCTCGAATTCGAGCTCGTCGGCGAGCGTTGACCAGTCGCGGTGCTCGACCGTGCGCGCGACTTCCCGCAAGCGATCCGTGAGCCCCGCGATGAGGTCGGCGAAGGCGTGATCCTGACCGAGATCGATCGAGGCCATCTCCGCGCCCTGCTCCATCGCCTTGCGGGCCGCTTCCCACACCTCGAACACCTCGCCCAGCGCGCCGACCGCCTCGGCCGTCCCTCCACGCTGGATCTTCTCCGCGAGGTCGCGCTGGGTTTCGCGCAGGTCGGTCAGCGCGGCGGCGGCGTCGTCGAAGGTCGCCGCCACGAGTTCGCGCGGCTCGGCCGAGATCAGCGAGAGTTCGTCCACGATCGCGGGCCGCGAAAGCGTCTCGGAATCGGTCAGTTCGTCCGCCGACGCCGGCTGCCCGTCGCAGAACACCTCGACGATCACCCGCCCGTCGCGCTCCGCGGCGGCGCGGCCGGCTTCCAGGGCCTGGCCCAGCGTCTGAGCGGATTCGAGAAGGGTCGCGTCATCAAGGAGCACTCGCATGGTCCGATCATCGGCCATCCGGAGGCCCGACGCAACCGAACTTCCTCAGTCCGGGTCCCGATCCGGCCCGCCCGCCGCGCAGACCGCTCTGCTCCGCCCCGCCGCGATCCGGTCGTACCACGCCCTCCCGAGATGGCTGAGACCGGGCAGGTACAGCGCCAGCGAGGGCAGGCACCCCAGGGGCGTCTGGAGCAACGCGCGGCGGAGCGCCGGGAAACCGACCAGGGCTCGCCCGTCGCGCGTGCGCATCGGGATGCCCTTGAGCGCGGCGTCCATCGGCACGGGGAGTTCACTCTCCGGGACGCGCGTCATGTCCTCGAAGCGCAGCCGCCCGAGCCAGTCGAGCGCGCGGATGATCTTGGTGGAGCGTTGGCACAGCCCGCATTGGCCGTCGTAGTACAGAGTGTCATGGGACGCGCGGTCAGACATGCGCCGCCTCGCGCTGGACGAGCGCCCACGCCCGGCGGATGTCGTCCTCGCGCACCGTCGTGGCGCCGATCGCCATGCGGATGGTGTACAGGCCGTCGCCCTCCGATCCGTCAACGCGCGGCAGGACCGTGTGCGAGAAGAACGCCTCGCCCGTCGCGTTCACGCGCTCCAGAAGCGCCTTGCTCTTCGCGTTGTCCCCCTTGAGCCGGAATGTGACCAGACTCAGACAGCGCGCGGCGGGGCGCTCGAAGCGGTCGTCCGCGTCGATAAGCGATTCCGCCAGCGCGCCGAGCCGCACATGCTCGCGGATGTGCGCCTTCAGCCCTTCGGCGCCGTAGTGACGCATCACGAACCAGAGTTTGAGCGCGCGGAAGCGGCGCCCGAGCGGGATCTGCCAATCGCGGTAGTCGATGACCGCGCCGCTCTCACTCGCGGCATTGCGCAGGTATTCGGGAGTGATCGAGAGGGCGTCGATCAGCGCCTTGGCCTCGCGCACCCACAGCGTGGAGCAGTCGAAGGTCGTGAGCAGCCACTTGTGCGGGTTGAAGACGAACGAGTCGGCCCCCTCGACGCCGTCCATCAGCGGGCCGCGCAGTTCCTCGCACACGGCGGCCGCGCCCGCGTAGGCGGCGTCGACATGCACCCACGCGCCGTGCGCCCGCGCGACATCGACGATCGAACGCACCGGGTCGATCGCGCCCGACGAGGTCGTGCCCACGGTCGCGCAGACATAGATCGGGGTCAGCCCCTGCGCCACATCCTCGCGCATCGAGCGCGCGAGGGCGTCGGCGTCCATCGCGTGGTTCGCGTCGGTGGGGACGAGCCGTACACGGTCATCGCCGATGCCCGCGATCCGCGCGTCCTTCGCTATCGACGAGTGCGCCTGCGTGCTGGTGTAGACCGTCATGGAGTCGATCGTCTTGGCCCGTCCGTCCCTGAGCGCGCGTTCGCGCGCCGCGAGCAGGCACACCAGCGAACTCTCGCTCGCCGTTCCCTGGATCACTCCGCCGCCGCCCGACCGTGAGCGGCTCAGGAACGACTCGGGAAGGCCGAGGAGTTCGCCCATCCAGTCGAGCATGCGCGTCTCGACCTCGGTGACGGCGGGGCTGGTGCTCCACATCATGCCCTGCGCGTTGAGCGCATCGCTCACCATGTCGGCGAGGATCGCCGGGCCCGTGGTGTTGCACGGGAAGAAGCCGAAGAAACGCGGGTTCTGCCAGTGCGTGATCCCGGGCATGACCACGCGGTCGATGTCGCCCAGGATGTCGTCCCATCCTTCGCCGCGCTGGGGCGCGTGCGCGGGCAGCATCGCGGCGATATCGCCCGGGGCCGCGTTCGAACGAACGGGTAGGTCGTTCACACGCTCCATGTAGTCGGCGATCCAGTCGACGACGCGCCGGCCCGTCTCGCGGAACTCATCGGGCGTCATGTGCTGCGCGGCGGAGGTCGCGGGCGTGGGGCTCGTCGTCATGCGCGAACGATACACACGCGCGGGCGGTCAGCGACGCCGACGGCCGAACGCACCCAAACCCAGGAGCGGCGCGAGCGTCGCGGGGGCGGGGATCGCGTCGCCGTACGCCCGCACGATCCAGTTGCCATTGGCCCCGACAGCGCCGCTCACGGTCGCCGGATTGAGCACCGACAGGTCGGCCGGACCCCCGAGGTTCCAGGTCATGAAACTCGAGTTCTGAAGCCCGTACGAATACCCGTTGTCCGTTCCGTCGCGATCGAGCAGCCCGATCAGCACCGACGGCCCCGTCCCGCCCGTGTAGGTGAACTGCATCCCCACGAAGAACACATCGCCCGCCGCGAAGTCCACATCGGGGACGTCAATGAGGATGTTTTGGCCTGCCGCCGGTGTGGTGATCGTCGCGCTGGATTGCAGCACTGCGCCGGTCGCGTTGGTGGGCGTCGCGCCGCCGCTCCAGACATACGCCGTCAGTGTGCCGCCGTAGATCCAGGCGGGTGTGAGCATGTAGACATCGGTGATGCGCTCGCCGCCCGCGACGGCGGTGAACCCGTTGATGACGGACATGCTCACATCGCCGGAATACCCCGGAGGGAACATCGACGGGTATCCAACGCCGAGTTCGGACACGCCGTCATCGATCCGGTACTCAACGCTCGCGTTCGCGGCCGAGACCGCGAAAGTCGCCATCATCGTTGCACAGAGCCCACGCATCGGCGTTCTCCCTTTCTTCCGAGGTGAGAGGCCGTAATCCTCTCCACCGCAAGATGAAGCGAAAAACGGTCCGGTCAAAGGAAAAAGAGACTTTGGACCCGGGCGAGTTATTCCGGCAGTTTACCCAGTTCCGCGCTCACGGCCTTCATGAGCCGCTCGACCGTCGGGCCTGAGAAATCGAAGCGGACGCCGGCGGCCTCGAAGAGTTCGGGCAGCGGGCGGCTGCCCCCGAGCGACAATCCTCGCTCGTACCCGTCGAGCGCTCGGTCGAGGCCGGATTCCTGCATCACATTCCAGAGCTGGAGCGCGCCGAGTTGCGCGATGCCGTACTCGATGTAGTAGAGCGGCACGGTGAAGATGTGCAACTGGCGGTGCCACAGCGTCGCCCGGACCTCCTCGAGCCCCTTCCAGTGGATGTCGTGCCCGAAGCGGGTCATCAACGACTCCCACGCTTCACGGCGCTGCTCGCGCGTGTGCCCGGGGTTCTCGTAGAGCCACAACTGGAACGCGTCGACGGTCGCGATCCACGGGAGGATGCTGACCACCCCGACGAGTTGGTCGCGGCGCGCGCGATCGAGGTCGGCCTGCTTCTCGTAGATCGCGCCCCAGTGTCCCATCGACAGCATCTCCATGCCCATCGAGGCGACCTCGGAAAACTCGATCGGCGCGTGCCGGTAGTGCACGAGCGGGTCGTTCTCGCTCAGCATGGAATGGAACGCGTGGCCCGCCTCGTGGATCATCGTTCGGATGTCGCCGTGCATGCCCGCGGCGTTCATGAAGATGAACGGCTCGCGCGAGAAGTCGCGCACATACTGGTACCCGCCGGGCGCCTTGCCCTTGCGCGACGCGAGGTCGAGGCAGTCACCCTTCGTGAGCCGCGCGAAGAGTGCGCCCAGCCCGCCGCCCATCTCGTCGAACACGCGCGCGGTCTTCGTCACGAGTTCCTCGGCGGTCTCGAACGGCCTGAGCGGCGCACGGCCCAGCGTGTCCACCGCGAGGTCCCACGGGCGCAGCGGGCCGGCCCTGAGCCGCTTGCGGCGCAGCGCGTCGAGTTCGCGCACCACGGGCACGCAATGCTTCTCGATCGATTCGTGGAAGGCGCGGCAATCGTCGGGGGTGTAGTCGAAGCGGTGCTTCGCGCGGAACATGAAGCCGATGAACCCGTCCTCGCCCGCGTTGAGCGCCATCTGGTGGCGCTTCTCGAGCATCCGGTCAAAGAGGTCTTCCAGCGCCTCGGTGTCGCGCGACCGCCGCTCGGCGACTGCTCGCCACGCGCCCTCGCGCACGCCGCGGTCGGTCCGTTCCTGGTAGCGCGCCATCTGAGGGAGCGTCTGCTCGCGGCCGTCGAACTGCACGGACATGGCGCCGCAGATCTGCTCGTAGCGCTGGGTCATCTTCGCGAGTTCGGTCTGGAGCGGGACATTCTCCTCGCGGAAGAGTTCGACATCCGCGCGGGTGTCGCGCTCCAGCACGCCGTAGCGCTTCGGATCGAGCGTGAAGCGATCATGGAGCGCGACCTGCTTGCGGTCGAGTTCGAACCCGATGGTCTTGAGCGAGGGCGAGACCGTCTCGATGAACCGCGTGTAGGCGGCGTTGGCGGCCTGATCCTCCGTGTCGCGCGTCATCGTGATGTACAGGTTCGCTTCGGTCTCGGCGCAGGCCGCGTCGAAGTCGGACCGTTCGATCAGCCACCGCTCGAACCCGGCCGCGTCGCCGATCTCCTGCGCGGCGAGGGCGCTCGCGCGTTCGCGCACGGCCTCGATGTCGGCGCCGTCGAAAGGGATCGCGGGGGTTGAGGGCTCAGGCATGGTGTTCGGTTCTCGCGTGTGCGTGGGCTGTTTGCGGATGTGGTTGTATCGGCGTGAAGCGCGGCCGCCCCGGGAAAAGAACGACGCGGCCAGGTGGCCGCGTCGCGTGGGGGTTCGTTCGATCGGGACGGATCAGCGCCGGGCTTGCTGCTGGAACTCGCGGATCTGCTCCTCGATCTCGCGGAAACGCTCGGGCGTCCAGCCCTCGTAGATCTCGAGCGACGGGGCCTTGCGGACCCACGACCGGATCTGCGCGAGGTAGCGGCGTGCGGCGCCGACATGGCGCCCGATGGCCTGCTCGTCCCTGCGCGACGACTGGGCGGCCTGCATCTCAAGGCCCAGTTTCGTCGCGAGTTCGTTGATCTCGCGCTGGGCGTTGAACACATTGTCGCGGAACTCGTGCTGGTACTCGTCGGCCTCCATGCCCACCTCGACCCACTCGCTGTCGCCCACGATGAGCTTGAGCAGGTCGGCCTTCGTGTCGGCGACCCCCTTGGCGAGTTTGAAGCGAAGGGCGTCCCTCGAGTTGAGCGTCAGGATGCGGTTCTTGGGGTTCACCACATACTGGCCCTTGAGGTCGGGCCTCCAAGTCACCACGCCGTTCTCGTCGATGTCGGCCGAGAGTTCCTGCTCGATCTGCATCGCGCGCATCACGAGCGGCTCGTGCCCGCCGCGCTGAGCGATCTGCTCCATCATGTAGAGCACTTCCTCGAGCTGCTGGCCTTCGACGGCCTCGGCGCGGCCGTTGACCATGCGGAAGCCGGTCGCGGCGCCGAGGTTGCCCTTGGTCATGTAGTAGATGTCTTCCACGGTGTACGCGGTCATCGCGGCCGCGGAGATCGCGGACTCGATCCACGCCACGACCTGATACTTGGGCTTGATCTTGTCCTCGATGACATCGCTGAGTTTCTGGATCTCGAAGAGGGCGCCGCCGCCCGAGTTGATCTTGAGCACGACGATCTCGGGCCGCGTCTCGTCGGGCATGTCGTTGAGGATCTCGATCGAGCGCTCCAGCGCGCCGGCGTTCATGAACGGGCCGACCATGTCCTTGTCCGGGGGATCGCCCAGCGAGATGAAGGCCACGCGCCGCGTGCCCGGGGGGATGGTCGCCTTGGTGTCGCGCGGCTTGGCCTTTGTGCCGCGGTCGGAGGCCTTGGCGGGCGTCGCGGTATCGGTGGTCGCCGCGTCAGCGTCGCGGGTGATCGACTTGATGTCCTCGCGAAGGATCAGGCGGCGGTTCTCGACGGCGCCGATCTTGATGAGCAGGAAGACGAACCCGTCGCCCTCGCGCTCGATGTTGCCTTCGAGGACGGTGCCGTCCTTCAGGGTGATCTTGTCGGCGGCGAACGCGCCGGGCGCCATCGCCGCGCACACGACCGCGAGCGCGAGGAGCGCTGCGAATCTCGAGCGGAGCGTTGCGAGTGCGTTACGGAGTGTCGTCGTCATGCTGCCGTCTCCGGCGTGGGAATGCTTGTGAGTCGTGTCGGTCGCGTGGAAGACTGAGGTCAGCGGAGCCGCTGGAGGGCGAGGCGGAGTTCGGCGATCTTGAGTTCGGCCTGGCTGCGCTGGCCGCCGCTGGGATCGAAGACCTCGGAGTACTGGCCGAGGATGCTGATCATCTGCTGGTAGCGTCGGATCTGCTCGCCGATCAGGCGTCGCGCGCCGTCGGCGTCCCGACGCCCGCCGCGGGTCTCGGCTGACTCGATGTCCTTGGAGAGTCGCTGGAGCGATTCCTGGGCTCGTTCGATGCGCTCGGCCCAGTCCTTCATCACCTTCTCGGAGTCTTCGCCGAGGGTGGCGTATTCGCGGCCGTAACCGAGCAGGAAGACGAGGTCGTCGAGCGTGTCGGCGGTGCCGTCGGAGACCTGAAGTTGGACGGCGGTGTCGGCGTCGAGGTTAAGGACATCGTTGCCGCGACCGCGCACGACATCTTCCATCTTATCCTCGTTCTCGCCTTTCCCGTCGTCGGTGAGCAGGAGCCAGCCGTCGGACTTGTCCTGAGCCGTGGGCTCGCGCTGCATGAACTCGATCTGGCCGCCGCGGATCCGGTACGCGAGCCAATACTCCTGGCGCGCCATGGCGCGGATGAGTTCGGGCGCGTATCCGCCCGTGATGGCGAGGCCCTCGGCGTGACCCAGGCGGAGCGAGATCTGCTTCTCGTTCACGCGGTCGTTGCCGATGTCGAAGTCCTGGAGCGAGCCGATGCCTCCCAGTCGTCCGTCCTTCTGGAAGTAGATCTCGGGGCTGACGAAGGGCAGGAACGCGGCGCCGCCGACGGCCTGATCGATCCAGAAGACGACGCGCTGGCCGCTGGCCATCGCGCGCTCGATCATCGGGGTCATCTCTTCGATGCGCGCCGCGAACAGCCCGTCGAACCCGCCGCGCGAACTCGCGTCCATCTCGATGATGATGACATCGGGCGACGCGGCGACCGCGGCCTCGAACGCCTTGGTGAGCGGCGTGCCGGTGATGTCGCGGCCGAAGTCGCCCTTCAGCTTGAAGTGGTAGACGGTCGGCGCGCCTTCGCGGACCTCGGTCTTCTCGTCGCCCGACTTGGTCTTGCTCGAGCCGGGCATTCTGGCGGGCGCCGCCGGGGCGTCGTCGCCCTCGGCCTTCAGGTCGTGCTCGATGTTGAGGATGTCCGCCTTGGTGTAGGTGGTGATCGTGCTGATCCCCGCGACGACGATCCGCATGCGGATCGTGTCGATCGTCTCCTCGAGGATCTGCCCCTCGATGATCCGGCCGTTGCGGAACACGACCTTGTCGTAGGTGTTGTCATCGGACAGGGCCGCGGCGACCACGGCGTTCTGCGCGTGCGCGGCGAGGGGGAATGCGGCGCCGAGGCCGAGGGCGGCGGCGAGCGCGATCAACCCGGACGCGGGCTTGAGGCAGGACTTCTTGGCGTGCATCGTGGGCGGGCTCCTCCGCTGACGGTCGGTGTCGGGCACGATCGGCGGCGGCCGAACGCGGGTTCGCAGGGCTCGGACGACGGGCGCCGCCGCTGAAGGGAATGACGGGCCGGTTCCGGACGAATCAGTATACGGGTGAGCCCCGGGGCGGTTCAGAACCCCCCAATCGACCTAGCCTGCTTCTTCTATAGAACGCGGCGGGGTGTGTCTGTGTTCCGGGTCCGTTACCCCTAGCGCTCGTCGAGCGTCCCCACGGCGCAGGCGAGGGCCTGGGCCTTGGTGGTCGCGCGATCCTCCAGTTGCGCGTCGTAGGCGGCGTCGAGGGCGGCCTTGAACCCCGGGCCGGGCGTCCGTCCCAGCGCGGCCAGATCGTCCCCCGTGATCAGCGGGGTCGGGGCGAGTCCGGAAGGCGTTGCCGCGAGGGCAGCGACATCCGCCAGCGCCCGGGCGGCGAGGGACGAATCCCGGGCCGCCACGATGGCCAGGGCGTCTGCGAACCGCGGGCGTGAGGCGAGCCGCTTGCGGGTCGCGACGGCGTGCGCGGTCCAGTCATCAGCGATGGCGGACACCAGCCGGAGAATCGAGACGAAGTCCCCCCGTTCGTCGTTCGAGAGGCACAGGGCAGCCCGGAGCCGGTTCGGACCGTCGCCCAGGGCGTGCTCGAGCACGGATTGGTCGAATCCCGTCGGCCCGGCGTGGGCCCGGTCGATCTCCCACGCGGCCAGCGCGCACGCGAAGGGCGCGATGTCGGCCAGCCCGGCCACGCTCGGGCGAGGGCGGTGGTCGTTCGAGGTATCCAGCGCCGGCCCGTCGAGGCGCAGCCGTTCGAGAAGGTCAACCGCGGCGGCGCGCGACGGGTGGGTCAGCATCCTGCGCAGTTCATCGCCGATGCGCTCGCGCGAGACGCCGGCCAGTTCGGTCGAGTGCCGCGCGATGGCCTCCGCGGTCCTCGGTTCGATCGTGAACCCCAGCCGGGCGGCGAGGCGGGCCGCGCGCAGGGCGCGGAGGTGGTCCTCGGCCAGGCGCGCGTCGGGATCGCCCACCGCGCGGATGCGCCTGTGCGCGAGGTCGTCGAGCCCGCCCACGAAGTCGATCACGGAACCGCCCTCGCGCTCGGAGGTGTCGAGCGGATCGAGGAACAGCGCGTTGACGGTGTAGTCCCGGCGCTGGGCGTCGGCTTTGGCGTCGCTAAAGCGCACCTCGTCGGGGCGGCGGTTGTCGGAGTACCCCGACTCCTCGCGGAAGGTCGCGACCTCGATGGTGGCCCCGTCGGGTCCTTCTTCGCGGACGAGCATGACGCCGAAGGAGACGCCGACCTCGTTCACGCGTTTGAAGAGCGGGCGCACCTCGTCGGGGGTGGCGCTGGTGGCGATGTCGTAGTCCTGGGGGTGGAGATTGAGCAGTTCGTCGCGCACGCAGCCGCCCGCGAAGTACGCGACATGCCCGGCGTCGCGCAGACGCCCGACCACCTTCGTCGCGAACTCGCGTGGCGAGGACATGGGCGCAGTGTACGGGAGGGGGCGTGGGCAATGGAGAGAGGCAGGGGAGGGTCTTTCGGCGCCCCGAGACGCCATCCGATCAGAGCCCTTCGCGCGAGCGGAGGGCGCGGACGCGCGTTCGGTTCACACGATTCTGGACTTGCGGGCGATGCTGCGCCCCGTGCTCGCGCCCGGGGCTCTGATGAGACAAAGACCCTCCCCCTGCCCCCTCCCGCTGCGCAGGAGGGGTGAAGCAGATGACTACTTCCCGGCCCGCTCTCATATTCGATAGGGGAAGGAGCGGACTCAGTCGTCGATGATGTCGTCGTCCTCGACATACGCGACGGGCGCGATCTCGTCCTGCAGGTTGAGCCCCGCTTTGGCGTAGAGGTGCACCGCCATCGTGCCGTAGACATGCGTCTCGGGGCCGTCGGCGTCGTCGATCTTCAACGGGATGTCCGTCTTGTCGGCGTTGAGCATCGGCCACGGCGTGCGCAGCACGAGGAACCCGTCGTCGTCGAGCAGCCGGATGAGCCGGGCCGCCTGATCGAGGATGCGCTTGCGCGCGATGGTCTGGGTCATCATGTCGTAAGGCGGGTCCATGAAGACCAGATGGAGGGGTTTGGGCGCCTGCGCGATGATGGAGCCGCCCAGCGCGTCGCCGCTGACGACGCGGCAGCGGTCTTCCTCGTGGAGCAGGGCGATGTTGTCGAGGATGGTGCGCACGGTGGCGCGGTTGTTCTCGACGAAGACGCACTCGCGTGCGCCGCGCGAGACGGCCTCGAGGCCGACGCCGCCGTTGCCCGCGAAGAGGTCGAGCACGCCGACATCCTCGAAGTGCCCGCGCAAGAGGTTGAAGATGGCCTCCTTGACCATGTCGGGCATGGGCCGGGCGGGGGCGCTGTCGGGGGGCGAGTCGATCTTTCGTGAGCGGTGCTTGCCGCTGATGATGCGCATGGGGGGAGGGTAGGAAGGGGGCAGCAGGCAACCGGCAGCGGGCAGCAGGAATCCTCGGTGATCCCGCGACGGCTGCCTGTTGCCCGCACCCTGCTGCCTTCTTCAGAACCGGATCGTCACGCCCGCCATGAGGCCGCCGATGCTGCCGTCGAGGAGGACATCGTCGCTCTCGAGGTCCATGTACATCTGTCGGAAGCCGATCTGGGCGCCGATGTTGTCGGAGAGCATCACGCGGATGTTGAGGGTCCAGTCGAACGAGTACGCGTCGTCGCCCAGGAGGTCGAGCCCGCCGAAGTCAACGCCCGTGTCGAGCGAGAGCCATTCGAGGATCTCGAGTTCGATGCGCAGGCCGACGAGCGGGAAGAGGAACTCGTCCGAGCCGCTGAAGTCGCCCGCGCCGGTGTCGGTGGTGACATCGGGCGCGATGACGCGGAGCCCGGCGTAGGGGATGACGCGCGCCACGACGCCCGTGTCTTTCGACTTCCCGTTGACCACGCGCTCGCGCTTCCACTCCCACAGTTCCCAGCCGAGGTTCACATCGGCGGACCAGAGCGTGAAGTCGATGGACGAGCCGGCGTCGCCCTCGTCGAAGTCGAGCCAGAAGCCGTCGGCCATGACGGTCCAGCGGTCCTTGCGGTACATGCCGCGCAACGAGAGCCCGAGGTGCGCCGAGTCGGCGTCCTCGCCGTAGTCCTTGAACTCCGCTTTCGGGCCGTTGCCCGCCTGGACATCCCCGCCCATGGCGGCGAACCAGACGGTCGGCTCGAACTGGAGTTTCCAGCGTGCCGGCTCCCAGGGTTCGTCGGTCGATCCGACGATCGCGGGTGCCGGGGGGTTCGGATCGGGCACATAGATCGTCTCGCTGTGCTTCTTCGCCTCCGCCGCCTCCTGCGCGAGCGCGGCGGGGGCGACGGCGGCGAGCAACACGAGCGACATGAGGCAGAAACGGGGCATCGGTGACTCCAGGGTGGGTGGGAGGGTACCGTCATCAACGGATCGCCGCGATGAACGCCACCCCCGACCCCAACAACCCGCCGCCGCCCCCGTCAGGCGTGGAACTCGCGCCGGGCGTGGTCGTGCCCGAGGCCGCGCTGAACTTCTCGTTCACGACGAGCCGCGGCCCGGGCGGGCAGAATGTCAACAAGCGGCTGACGGCGTGCGAACTCCGCCTCCTCGTCGCCGACCTGCCCATCCGCGAGCCCGCCAAGAACCGGCTCCGCAAACTCGCCGGCGCACGGCTCACCACCGACGACGAACTCATCCTGCTCAGCGACGAGCACCGCTCCCAGCAGCAGAACAAGGCCGAGACGCTGGCCCGGCTCCGCGAGATGCTGGTCAGGGCGATCACGCCGCCCAAGCCCCGCGTGAAGACCAAACCCACGCGCGGCTCGAAAGAGCGGCGCATCAAAGCCAAGAAAGAGTCGGGCGAGAAGAAGTCCCGGCGCCAGAAGCCGGAGTGGTGAACCCGGGCGGGGCCGGGCCGGGGCGGCCCGCGTCTGCCACTTTGGCACGGAACCCGCACTGGGGTGGCCTCACGGGCCGGGAGCATCGGTGGAATGCCCGTTCTGCCGCCCGCGGCGCGGGTTCGCGTCCGCTCCACCCCATTTCCGGTCCGGCGCGAGGGTTGCACATCTCCTCGCACGGTGACCTTCTCGCAGAACCAGCCCGAGCCCCCGACCCCGCCCGACAACGGCGGCGAGTCCACGCGGCGCAATCCCGTGCGCGGCCGGGTCACGGTCCGCTGGTCCATCCGACGCGTCGGTCCTGCGACCCCTCCTCAAGCGCCCACTCAGCCGCCCCCGGGCGTCGCCAACCAGCCGGGCGACCCAAGACTCAACCTCCTCCTGACCTACGGCGGGTGGCGCGAGTCCTCCTGGGCCGATTGCCTCCCGACCCTCCTCGAACCCATGGGCGTGCGCACCTTCCGCGCGACATCCGGCGCCGAGGCCACTCAGGTGTTGCGCACGGTCCCCATCCATGCGGCCGTGGTCGATCTCCGCCTCCCCCTCGACCGCTGCGCGGCGGCCAACCGCATCGACACAACCCCCGCGGCCCCGGCCGAGGAAGGCGGCGAGCGCCTCCTCGAAGTCCTCCGCCGGCTCGAAGCGCCCCCGCCAACCGTCGTCGTGACGCGCGACCGCACACCGCGAGAGCGGATGCGCGAACTGCACAACGCCCTGCGCCACGGCGCGTACGCCGTCGTGCTCGGCTCCGCCGCCGACGCCGAGCAGATGCTCCGCGTCCTCCAGCGCCTTGTCACCCGCTACTACCAGAACCGCTGGCCCGCCGGCACCCTGCCCGGCCCGGAGGCCCCGCCGATCAACTGACCCGTTCCCCGTTCACCCCGCGCCGAGTGGGAGTTCATTCGACGCGATTTCCTCACTGTTCACGCCATCAAGGTTCACACGAACCCTCGTTTCACCCGGAGAAGAGCCATGGCCACCGCCACCAAGCCCAAGACCACCACCAAGAAATCCTCCACCGGCAGCATCGCCCTCCGCCCCCTCGGCGCCCGCGTGCTCATCCTCCGCGATGAAGCCCAGTCCAAGACCGAGTCGGGCCTCTACCTCCCCGAGAACGCCAAGGACAAGCCCAAGACCGGCACCGTCAAGTCCATCGGCGAGGGCGCCCTCAACCACGAGACCGGCGCTCGCATCCCCCTCACCGTCAAGCCCGGCGACAAGGTCCTCTTCTCCTCCTACGCCGGCTCCGAGGTCAAACTCGACGGCGTCGACATGCTCATCATGGAAGAGTCCGAGATCCTCGGCATCATCGACTGAGCCGGGAAGCACGATGACCCACGACCAACTCCGCATCGCGCTCAAGGAACTCAACGGCGAGCGAGACCTCGTGCTCGCCTTCGCTGATGTCTACCCCGATGTCCATTCCGTCGGGCCGACCCTCGTCGTCAAGCGCGCGATGCTCATCCCCGACGAGCAGGACCACCTCGTCAAGGTCACCGACGGCCGCGCCGTCTACATCCTCGACGCCGACCGCGTCGCATGGATCAAGATCGGCTGAGTCCCGCTTCCCTCAAACCACTTCTTCTTTCCAGAGAGATCCAATACACATGGCAGCCAAACACATCGTCTTCGAGAACGACGCACGCGAGCGCATCCTGCGCGGCGTCCAGAAACTCGCCCGCGCAGTCAAGGTCACCCTCGGCCCCTCCGGACGCGTCGTCGTCTGCGAGAAGTCCTTCGGCGCCCCGACCGTCACCAAGGACGGCGTCACCGTCGCCAAGGAGATCGAACTCGACGATCCCTACGAGAACATGGGCGCGCAGATGGTGAAAGAGGTCGCCTCCAAGGCCTCCAAGGACGCCGGCGACGGCACCACCACCGCCACCATCTACGCCGAGTCCATCTTCCAGGAAGGCCTCAAGAACATCACCGCCGGCGCCAACGCCAACGAGATCCGCCGGGGCATCGACCTCGCCGTCTCCGCGATCGTCGCCGAACTCAAGAACATGTCCAAGAAGATCTCCTCCTCCAAGGAGATCGCCCAGGTCGGCATGTGCTCCGCCAACCAGGACGAGCAGATCGGCAAGATCATCGCCGACGCCATGGACAAGGTCGGCAAGGACGGCGTGATCACCGTCGAAGAGGGCAAGTCCCTCGAGACCGAGGTCGAACTCCTCGAAGGCATGCAGTTCGACAAGGGCTACCTCTCGCCCCACTTCGTCACCAACCCCTCCACCATGGAGTGCGTGCTCGAAGACGCCTATGTCCTCATCCACGAGAAGAAGGTCAGCAACGCCAAGGACCTCATCCCGATCCTCTCCAAGATCGCCGAGTCCGGCCGCGCCCTCCTCCTCATCGCCGAAGACATCGACTCCGAGGCCCTCGCCACCCTCGTCGTGAACAAACTCCGCGGCGTGCTCAAGGTCGTCGCCGTCAAGGCGCCCGGCTTCGGCGATCGCCGCAAGGCCATGCTCGAGGACATCGCCGTCCTCACCGGCGGCCGCGCACTCATGGAGGAACTCGGCTTCGACATCGAGAAGATGGATGTCTCCGACCTCGGCCGCGCGAAGAAGATCGTTGTCACCAAGGACAACACCACGATCGTCGAGGGCGCCGGCAAGCCCGCCGACATCAAGGGCCGCATCGAGATCCTCAAGCACCAGATCGAGGCCAGCACCTCCGAGTACGACGCCGAGAAGATGCAGGAGCGCCTCGCGAAACTCGCGGGCGGCGTCGCGCAGATCAATGTCGGCGCGGCCACCGAGGTCGAGATGAAAGAGAAGAAGGCCCGCGTCGAGGACGCCCTCCACGCCTGCCGCGCTGCCGTCGAAGAGGGCATCCTGCCCGGCGGCGGCGTCGCGATCCTCCGTGCGCGCCGCGCGCTCGAGGCCGCACGCAAGAAGGCCAAGGGCGACGAGCGCGTCGGCATCGACATCATCTACCGCGCGGTCGCGGCCCCGATCCGCCAGATCGCGTCCAACACCGGGCTCGACGGCTCCATCGTCCTCAGCAAGGTCGAAGAGAACTCGAGCGACAGTTTCGGCTTCAACGCGGCCACGCAGGAATACGGCGACCTGGTCAAGATGGGCGTGATCGTGCCGACCAAGGTCGAGCGCGTCGCCCTCCAGAACGCCGCGAGCGTCTCGGGCCTGCTCCTCACGACCGACGCGGTCATCGCGGAGATCAAGGAGAAGAAGGACAAGGCCCCCGCCGGCGCCGGCGCGGGGATGGATGATTACGACTACTAAGCCGCGGGCGACAGGCGATAGAATTTGTTAGAATTGGGAGGCCGTCAGGCCTCCCAATTATCGTTTTGGAGCAAATGCTTTGCCAAAGTCACTTAATCAAGTATCCACCTTTGGTGCGATCGACGCAGAATCAGATGACTTGCTGCTCGACTGCTTTGAGCGGCCGAATGCTTTGGTTGATGTTCTTGAGGGAAGGCGATTTCTGATACTGGGAAGAAAAGGCAGCGGTAAGACTGCAATCTATCGCTATATCTTGAACGAGAAGCGACACGATAGATTCGCGCTTGGCTTCACATTTGCAGACTACCCATGGCAGTTCCATGACAAACAAATCATGCCAGCCGCGGCGCAGCAAGAGCGATACTTGAACAGCTGGCAATATCTGTTGTTAGTGGCAATCGCTCGGGTATTAGTTAGCGAAGACCAATCGCAGCCATGGTCGGCAAGCGTCAGCTCGGATGTGGATAGACTGCGAAAATTCGTCGTAGATACCTATGGAACTACAAAGGTTAGTCATCTTGAAGTCTTTAATCCTAAGCGAATAATCAGAGGATTGGACGGGCTGCAACTCGGCATTGCGGGCCTGTCTGCCGGGGCCGGCATCTCCGTTGCGAATCTTCCTCAAGTCTTCCCCGAAGTTATACGTGCTGTCTCTGAATTGGTATTGAGGGTGGCGAACCCAAAATTCAAATACTTTATCTTATTCGATGAGCTTGATATTGGATTCGCCACTGATTCTGAAGAGTATCAGCAGCGACTAATCGGGCTTCTGCTGGCAGCGAGGTGGCTAGTCAACCTTGCTGCGGATGCCGGCAAGCAAATCCGCCCAATCGTCTTTCTGCGGTCAGACATCTTCTATGAGGGGTTGCATTTCAACGATAAGAATAAGGTGCGGGATAGTCATGCCGTCGAAATGGAGTGGGGTGATCGTGGTGAGTCAAAGCCATTGCGGAATTTGATGGCGAAAAGGTTCGCGGAACAGATGCAGATTGACCCCGAGTTTGCGTGGGAGGCCGTCTTCGATGAAGAGCAGGAGATGAGAGGAAGGCAGTCGAAATACAAGCACATCACTGAGCGGACATTTGAACGGCCTAGGGACATGATCAAATTCTGTAATTGCGTCTTGGCGGAATTTCTTACTTCGAATCTATCGGGCGCAGAGCGGTTTGCGAACGAGCATGTTAACGGCGCGAGAAAGAGTTATAGTGTTTATCTGCGAGATGAGTTGAGTGATGAGCTTCTTAGGCATGTGCCGAATCAATCAATGGTATTCGAGATCTTGAGTTCGCTTGAATATCAATCGTTCACGCGTGACGAAATTGAGGTTGTCTGGAAGACTTGGCAGGACAGGATGCCGCCGGAACTCTCGCTCGATGGGCTGCTAGATCAGTTGTTCCGCTTCTCTGTGATCGGGTTCTATCGCGCTGGCGGTAGCGGCTATGGTGGTTCTGAATATGTGTATCGTTATTTAGACCGTCGCGCCGAGTTTAACCGAAAGGCGGAGAGATTCTCGGTGCATAATGGACTTGTTGAGGCACTGCAATTGAAAAGATGGGAGCGAAAAGGATGGTAAACGGATCTTCCGAGGTAGTTCTTGATCGCGAGGCGGATCATGCGACGATCTCTGCGCCGGGTGCCACTGGCGGCTTGCCCGCCAGTGCTACCAATCCTTCTTTCTCTCTCCTGAAGACGGAGTAGACGAAAGAGCACGGTTGGACACGCCGGCCGTGGCGCCCGGATGTCGCCTGCGAGGCGTGATCGTTCGTGTGCCGAATCTCCGGCCGCGTGCTCCCGACCGCGGCTCTGTTTGTGGTTCAGATCGGTGCTTCCACCCCTCACCCGGCGACTCCCCTGCGGGTCGTCGCCACCCTCTCCCGCAGGAGAGGGTGCGGATCAGAGCCGCGTTGGGGACAACGCGGCGCGGACGCCTGTTCACGATTCCGTCGCGTCAGTCGGCGTGGTGCGTGCCCTCGCCGCGTTCTTCCGAACGCGGCTCTGTTATGTGGTTCAGATCAGAGCCGCGTTGGGGACAACGCGGCGGGATCGTGAACTTCACCCACCTGAACACTGTGCTGAGCGAGTTCGGCAACGGCTGCGACTGAGCCGGTGTTTTCCCGGGGTGATTCCGGATCCTGATTCGTTTACGCTGTTGGGAGAGAGACGCGGCGGAGGTCGCGTGTAAACCCCAAGGAGAGAACCAGATGCGAACAAGTTCCAGAGTGTGGCGGGCGGCGCCGTGCGCCCTCGCCGCTGTGGTGTGCGCTTCGGCCCATGCCGTTCCCCTCGACCCGGGCGGGCAGGCGACGCTGGGCGGGACGACCTCCGCCGCGGATTCGTGGCTGGCGGGCCCGATCCAGACGGGCAATATGGATGTGCCCTTCACGATCACCGACGCGCAGGGCGGGCCGGTCTTTCAGGGGACCTTTACTTCGAGAGTGGTGCGATCGGACGAGCTGGAGACGGTGCGCGTCCAATACCGCGTGCGCCAGATGCAGGCGATCGGGAACCGAGCGGTGAGCCGCGTGGAGATCGCGGGATACTCGGGGTTCCTGACGAATGTGGACTACTCGCACGACACTGTGGGAGATGTCGGCCCGAGCGCGGCGTCGCGTTCGGCGTCGGGCGGGATGCTGACCTTCGTGTTCTCGCCCGTGCTCGTCGTGACGCAGGATTCGCATTACTTCTGGGCGCACACGGACGCGGTGGACTACGACCTGGGGGGCCAGGCGCGCATCACGCTGAACACGGGCGAGTCCGTGGTGATCGGCAATGTGTATGTGCCGCATTCCGATGTCGGCTGCCCGGGCGATGTGAACTTCACGGGCACCGTGAACTTCTCGGATCTGAACGAGGTGCTGAGCGCCTTCGGGTCGGACTGCAACTGAACACACACCGCGACCGCTCCCGGGTTCGGGAGCGCGCATGAAAGCGAGACGAGATATGAAACGATCGAAAGCATTGCGGTTTGCGGCGTGTGGCGCAGCGGTCCTGACGGCCGGATCGGCGCTGGCCGTGCCCATCGAGGTGGGCGAGACGCTGCATCTGCCCGGAACCACGACCGGCCAGACGGACTGGCTCGCCGGGGTCGGCGAGACTCCGACCCAGCAGTTCCCGTTCACGGTGACCGACGCGGGCGGCGCGCCGGTGTTTCAGGGGACCTTCACCGCGCGGGTGGTCCGCTCCTTCGTGACGCAGACGGTGCGCGTCGCGTACCGGGTTGTGGACATGCAGGCGGTCGGGAACCGCGCGGTCGAGTCGGTCGCGGTCACTTCGTTCATCGAGATGACCGCGAACGCGGATTACTCCGACGAGGGTCCGGGCGATGTCGGTCCGACGATGGCGGTGCGCAGCCCGGGGGCGATGGTCTTCGAGTTCGACCCGTTCCTGTTCGCGAGCCAGGATTCGCTCAACTTCTGGGTGCAGACCAACGCGCGGCACTACGACACGACCGGGGGTTGCCGCATCACCCTGAACACCGGTGAGTTCGTGGTCATCACGACGGGGATTTATTCGCCGACGAAGGTCGCCTGCCCGGGCGACTCGAACGGCGACGGGATCGTGAACTTCACCGACCTGAACACGGTGCTGAGCGAGTTCGGGGAGGAGTGCGATTGAGTCTGGTAGGGGCTTGAGCCCCGGGATTTTCCTCAGGGTGAGTTTCCGCGCCGGGATTTCGTTTACGCTCTTGGCAGAGAGCGTGGCGGAGGCCGCGCGCAAACCCTGAAGGAGAGAACCAGATGATTCGATCGAATGTGTCGGCGTGGATGGCTGTTTCGTGCGCGGCGGTTGCGGTTTGCGGGTCGGCTCTGGCCGTGCCCCTGGCGCCGGGCGATCAGGTGAACCTGAACGGGACGACGAGCGCGCAGAACTCGTGGTACGCGGGGGTGAACCAGGATGGGACGCAAATCGTCCCGTTCACGATCCGCGACGCGCAGAACAACCCGGTGTTCCAGGGGACCTTCACGGCGGCGGCGGCACGGTCGTTCGAACTCGGCACGATCCGTATGCGCTACCGGCTCAGAGACATGCAGGTGATCGGCAACCGCGCGATCAGCTATATCGAGATCAACGGGTACGGGGGCCTGCAGACCAATGTGGACTATTCGCTCGACGGCCTGGGCGACAACGGCCCGAGTCAGGCCCAGCGCAACGCCAGCGGCGTCCGGCTGACTTATGTCTTCAACCCTCTGCTGCTCGCGAGCCAGGATTCGTACTTCTTCTGGGCCTTCACGAACGGGACCTCGTTCGCCGACATCGGGCAGGCGCGCATCGTCCTGAACACGGGCGAGTCCGTGGTGCTCGACGATGTCCGGGTGGCCACCCTGACCGATTGCCCGGGCGACACCAACGGCGACGGCGTCATCAATTTCACTGACCTCAACACCGTGCTTTCGTCCTTCGGCGACGACTGCGACTGAGCGCATAGGTCATTATCCAGTAAGCACATCGGCGCCCTGCCCGGGGCACACCGCGGCGGGGCGTCGTGCTTTTTTGGGTTTGGTGCTTCCGCCGATGCCCCGGGCTTTCGCTTTCACGGGCTGGAGGAGAGTGACAGAAAAACCCCTGAAACAGGTGGAAAGTGCTTGCGGCGACCGGCCGAGCGGAGTTAGGGTGACTGGGAGGCAGGGGAAAGCCCTGACAGGCACGAATCGGTCCGGCTTGCCGCGAGGAACGCGAAGGAGATTCAGATGAACCGACAGATGAAGCGCAGTCTGCTTGCCGTCCTTGTTTCGGGCGCAGCGTTCACGGC
This sequence comes from uncultured Phycisphaeraceae bacterium, assembly GCA_965369025.1. Taxonomy (GTDB): domain Bacteria; phylum Planctomycetota; class Phycisphaerae; order Phycisphaerales; family UBA1924; genus JAHBXC01. Next base: position 1,205,258 of record CBDUPB010000001.1, read on the forward strand.
CAGCGCACTCGCCGTGCCGTTGCCCCCGGGCTCGAACAATGTGTTTCTTCCCGGGACGGACACCGTCGCCGAGCCGGCGCTCGGGGGCGTGGTCATTCGCGACGAGATCCGGCCGTTCCAGATCCTGAGCGGCGGCGGCGCGCTGCTGTTTCGCGGCGAGGTCCAGCACCGGATCATCCGGTCGAATGTCACCGGCTCGCTGTACTTCCTCTGGCGGATCCGCAACACGCAGGACGGGCTCAACGGGATCATCGCGCGGGTCGAATGCGAGTCTTTCAAGGGCTACCAGATCAACGCCAACTGGCGCGATGATTTCCCGGCGCCGATCGCGCGGCCCAACCAGGCGGACCGAAACGGCTCGGGCTCGGTGATCAACTACGACTTCCTGACCCCGCCGTTCTTCTCGGGCGCTGAGTCCAAGTTCTTCTTCGCCTTCCCCAACAATGTGACGGAGTACAACGCCGACGGCTGCCTCACCATCTACCTGACCACGGGCGAGTTCGTCACGATGCCGACCTTTGCGCCGGGCGAGCCGTGCGACTCCTGCCGGGGCGATGTCAACGGCGACGGCGTGGTCGACTTCGCCGACCTCAACGAGGTGCTGACGAACTTCGGCGCGACCTGCCCGAGGCCGATGCTCCCCTGATTCATGACCGAACCGAGCTCCGCGCACCGGCTGGGGAGAGACGGTGATGCGGAACGCGGTGAAGCCCGTGGCGCTTGAAGCGTCGCGGGCTTTTTCGTGCGAGAGCGCTTACGAGACGGGCAGCGCGGGCATCGGCCACATCCACGCGAACACCAGCCCGGTCGCGAGCCCGAAGACCACGCCGTCGAACAGGTGGGTGAAGAACACGCTCCACTGGCGCTCGAACCAGATGATCTGCGGGATCACCGCGACCGAGTACGACAGCACGCCGACCGTGCCCAGGACGCGGAGCACATCGCCGAAGCCGGCCCCCGCGGGGATCGTCATCGTGCCGACGAACGCGATGGCCGCCGAGACAACGAGGTAGAGCACGAACGAGCCGAGCATCGAACCGCCCATGCCCGGCTTCTTCCCGTAGAGGCGCATGCGCCCCCACGGGCCTTCGTTCATCAGACGCTTGCCTTCCTCGGTCTTCATCCCTGCGCCGTCGACATACGGGAAGAAGTACCCGCCCGCCGGGATGTTCAGCGTGCGCAGCGCGTCGAGGAAGCCCGGCTCGGCCGCGAGTTTGCGGTACTCGGGCTTGTGGTGAGGCGAGATCGTCCACGCGAGGCACGACAGGATGAAGACGACCACCGCCGTGGTCAGGATCGGCATCCAGAGTTCGGCCATCGAGACGATCAGGTCGGGAGAGAGCGTTCCTGCGGGATCGGGCATGGGATATCTCCTGTGCGGCGCCTTCGAGAGGCCGCTCCCGGGAGCATCGACCCGTGCAGGACGCGGGCGTTATTTCTTGTTGACCCCCGGCAGGCCGCACTCCGTACAGCGCGTCGGGTCGTCGTCACCCCGGGAAAAACCACAGGCCGGGCAGCCCTCGCGAGGCGTCGGCGTCAGCCAGGCGGCGATTTGCCGACTGAAAACTGCCAGACCGGCGCCGAAAGCGACCATGAGCGCACCGATCGAGACATAGTGGGACTCCGCCCCGATCTCTTGCCACACATTCCACGCCATCTCCGGTTGTCCGACGATGAATCCCATCAGGAAGCGCTGCAAGAACAAGTACCCGCCGCGCAGGATCAGGTAGAGCGCGAGGATGCGCAGGATCCACACCGCAATGGTGCGCACCGAAACGACTGTTGCAGGGGTCAGGGTTGGCACGGCGGGCCTCCGGGCTCGTGAAATCACGGAATGGTGATACTCAAGTATGCTCTCAGGATGCCCAGCGCACAAGCCCACCCGCCGCGGTTCGACGCGAAATCCACAACACGCCCCAGCGAGGCGCTGCTCAACTACTACCTCATCATCTCGCTCTTCGGACTCTTCATCTTCCCGATCATCTTCCTCTCGTACTACATCCGCTACCGCACGCTGTGGTACTCGTTCGACGACGACGGCGTGCGCATGGGGTGGGGCCTGCTCTGGAAGCGCGAGATCAACCTGACCTACCGGCGCATCCAGGATATCCATGTCACGCGCAACATCATCGAGCGCTGGATGGGCCTCGCGAAGGTCTCGGTCCAGACCGCGAGCGGCAGTTCCGCCGCCGAAGCCACCTTCGAGGGAATCCTCGACCCCGAGGGACTGCGCGATTTCCTCTATCTCAAGATGCGCGGCGCCAAGGGCGAACTGGCAAAGACCGAACCAAGTCCCGAAGTTTCGAGCGATCCCGACGAGGCGCTCGCCGCGCTGCGCGACATCGCGGCGTCCATGCGCACGCTCGTGGAACAGCGGGAGCGCGCGGAATGAGCGCGGCCCGCTCTGACCGCGTCGCGGAATGGGTCTACCACGGCCTGTGGGGCGTGCTCGCGCGGTGGTTCCGCGTGCCCAAGGAGCCGCCCGCGCTCCCCGTGCGCGACGGGGAAGAGGTGCGCTCGTTCCGCCCCAGCGAGGGCTGGCTTCGCATGCGCAAACTCTTCTTTTGGATCGCGCTCACGGTCATCGACGGGCTGCTGCTGATCGGCTGGCTCGTCCTCTTCGTCGCGCAGCGCGAGGTCGCGCTCTGGCTCGCGCTCCCGTGGCTCATCGTCATGGTCGTCCCCGATGTCATCGCGTACATCGCGATCCATCTTCGCTACGACACAACCTGGTATGTCATGAGCGAGCGCAGCGTGCGCATCAGGCGACGCCTCTGGACGATCGAGGAGAAGACCTTCACCTTCGAGAATGTCCAGAATGTCGGGATCCAGCAGGGGCCGCTCCAGCGCCTGTACGGCGTGAGCAATCTCGTCATCCAGACCGCCGGCGGCGGATCGTCCGGCCCGCACGGCGCGAGCACGAACGCCCATCAAGGCCTCATCGAGGGCGTCCACCACGCGCAGGAGATCCGCGACTCCATCATGGCCAAGGTCTACGCCGCCCGCGGCGCCGGGCTGGGCGACTCGCCGGACGAGACGAGCGGATCGGCGGTCCCGGCCTTCTCGCGCGAGCACCTCGACGCCCTGCGCGAGATCCGTGAACTCGCGGCGAAACTCGCAGCGCGGGCTTGATCGCCCCTCGCTCGACGCTGCACGAACGGCGGCTACACTCTCGCCGCCCGTGCGACGCCGCGCGGGCTGTTCGGAGCTGCCCCGTGTTCGATCCGCGCACACTTCAGGCGATGCGACCTCACCGCGACCCGCGGCCGATGGTTGCTCCCTGCGCGGTCCGACCCTGCCGCTTCCGAATGCGCCAGATGCGCTCGATGTGATCGAGCGCCCGGCAGGGGCGAACTGAAACCAACTGAATGTGTGCGCGGCGCCCGCCGCGCCTTGCTCGAACCATCGACGCCGTCGTGCGCCCAAGGGCCGACGCGGGGAGACGATTCCGTGAACATCGAGGTGTACAAGCTCATCCTGCAGACCATCGCTTCCCTGACGGGAATCGCGACGACCACCGGACTATTCATCGCGTACCGGCAGTTCCGGCTCGCGACAAGGCAATCCCAGACCACCTTCGAGGACGCGCTCTCACGCGAATACAGGCAGGTCGCGCATCGCTTGCCCGTGCGCGCCCTGCTGGGGGATGAGCTCCCCGAGTCGCGTGAAACGCTCGCGCTCGACGAGTTCTACTGGTACTTCGACCTCACCAACGAGCAGGTCTTCCTTCGGCGGACATCGCGCGTGACCGACGCGACCTGGGCAAGTTGGCGCGACGGCATCGCGACCAATCTGCGCAAGCCCGCGTTCGCGAAAGCGTGGGAGGAAGTCAAGCGGTGCGCACCCGATTCGTTTCACGAACTGCGCCGGCTCGAGGAGGCATCGTTCCGCGCCGATCCGCGCGAGTGGGGGAGCGATCGAACCCCCTTGGGTCAGGTTCGCTCCGAAGCCGTACGCCCGTCCCCGAAGTCCTGTACCGTGGCCGCATGATCTGGGCGCTCATCGCATTGGGATACACAGCGGTCGCGAGCCTCGTCGTGTTCGCGCTCTACGGCATCGACAAACGCCGCGCCGTGCGCAACCGATCCGGCGCGAACCTTCGACGCATTCCCGAACGGACCCTGCATCTCTGGGAACTCATCGGTGGGTGGCCGGGCGGGCTCCTCGCGCGGCGGGTGTTCAGCCACAAGACCAACGCGCGAGCCAAGCCCCGCTTCGTCTGGACCAGCCGCGCGATCATCGCCCTGCATCTGCTCGCGTGGGCCGCGATCGGGTATTTTGTGTTAATCCGGTAGACTCTCCGTAGCCAATCAAGGAGCAACGCCATGCAGATCAGTTGCAGCGAGCACATCAACGCCTCGCCCGAGAGCGTCTTTGCGGCGTCCACCGATGTCGCGCGCTGGCCCGAGACGATCTCCGCGATCACCAAGACCGAGATCATGACCGAGGGGCCGGTCGGCGTGGGCACGACCTTCCGCGAGACGCGCGTCATGTTCGGGAAGGAAGCCAGCGAGACGATGACCTTCGCCCGCTTCGATCCGCCGCGCGAGTACATGCTCACCGCGGCCAGCCACGGGTGCAAGTACGAGACCACCTTCACCTTCACGCCCGAGGCGGGCGGCACGCGCGTCGATATGAACTTCAAGGGCGAACCGACGACCTTCATGTCCAAGGTGATGTCCGCCGTCATGGGCCCCATGCTCAAGGGCACGATGGTCAAGTGCATCGCGAAGGACCTGCAAGACCTGAAGGCGAACCTTGAGGAGATCCCCGCGAAGTGACCGCGCACGAAAACGCCCCAGCGTGCGGGGCGTGGTGCGAGTGTTAGGATGTCCCTCGTGTTCAGCGGCGGCGACGACCGGCGAGAGCGCCGACGCCCGCGAGCATCGCGAGGCCGGTGGGGGCCGCGGGCACCGGCACGCCCGTCGCGCGGACCATGAACGCGCCGGGGAACACGACGAACTGGGTGTCGTCCATGCGCGAGCCGAACGGCGCGTTGGCGAGGTCATCAATGGTGTCGGCGATCGAGGGCGCGTAGAAGAACCACGAGCGGTCGCCCGAGTGGCTCGTGTCCACGCGGGCCGGACGGTCCTCGCCGCCCTGCAGGAACGCACTGGCGCCGACGAAGAACCCGCCCGAGACGAGGGTCGGGTCGATATCGACGGTGAAGAAGTTGTCGTTGAAGACATCGGGCGTGGCCTGCACGCTGGTCAGCGCGACGGCGTTGCGCGGGTCGAAGTCGTCGTCCGGGTCCTCGAGGAGCCAGAAGGTGACCGGGCCGTTGGCCAGCGAGGGGAAGGTCGGGCCGAACGCGACGGAGATCTGGGTGATCATCTCGCCGCCGGCCTGCGCCTCGAAGTAGTTGCCCCAGAGCATGTCGGGGTCGAACGAGGACGGGGGGCCCTGGTTGGTGTCGCCGTCGCCGTCGTCGATCGAGTAGTTAACGGTGGCGGCGAGGGCGCCGTGGGCGAGCGCGACAACGGCGATGCCCGCGAATGCGGTACGGATCGGATTCTTCATGGCGTGTTTCTCTTCTCTGAACTACAGAACAGGTTCTCGGTCCCTCAGGCCCTCCAGCCCGGGGGAACATGCCCAGCATACCGCGCAGCCGTGCCCGGGTGGCGGAAAGCGGGGGGGGAGCGTGAATTCGCTCGCGTTCCGGAACGATCCTGATACGCTTCCGGCCTCAGCATCTCGTGGTTTGGGAAAATGCCGTCGTGACCACACTCCAGTCGTCTCCATCGGGCGTCGCGCCCGCGTCGCAGGCCTCTCGCGCTGCGCTCCCGTGGCCGTGGCTGCTCTGGCTCGCGTTCTTCTATTCCGGCTGGATGTCCATCGTGCTCATCGGGGGGCACCTGCAAGCCACGCTCGAACACTGGCCCATCGCGCTCGCGATGTCCGCCGGTTCGTATGTCGCCGGCTCGACCCCGATGGGCGGGGGGACCGTCGGCTTCCCGATCCTCGTGCTGCTCTTCGGGATGCCCGCGAGCATCGGGCGTGATTTCTCCTTCGCCGTGCAATCGATCGGCATGGTGAGCGCGGCGATCTTCATCCTGGCCACGCGCAAGCCGTTCGCGTGGGGGATCCTCAAGTGGGCGATGGTCGGTTCGCTCGTCGGCACGCCGCTCGGCACGGCGCTCATCGCGCCCCACGCCAACGACCTGTTCATCAAACTGCTCTTCGCGATCCTGTGGGCGAGTTTCGGCGTGATGACGCTCATCCGCGTGCGCGAGATGGCGCGCTACCAGGGCATGACCAACGCCGGCGCGAAGACCGAGCGCGCCATCGGCCTCTTCGCGGGGCTGTTCGGGGGCGCGCTCATCGCCTCGCTCACGGGCGTGGGCATCGACATGCTCGTGTACACGCTGCTCGTGCTCGTCCTGCGCTGCGATCTCAAGGTCGCGATACCCACCAGCGTCATGATCATGGCCTGGACCTCGCTCGTCGGGCTCGCGAGCATGGTCCTCTTCGGGGATGTCCAGCAGGAGGTCTGGCTGAACTGGCTGGCCGCGGCCCCCATCGTCGCGCTGGGCGCGCCGCTGGGCGTCATGGTCGTCAACCGCATCGGCCGCACGCCCACGCTCATCTTCGTCTCGTTCCTGTGCCTCGGGCAGTTCGTGTGGACGCTCATCGACGCGAGCGTCGGCGTCTATGTCGCCGCCCTCAGCGTTGCGGGCGTGCTGGCGGCCAACTTCGCGTTCCACATGCTCTACATCGCCGGGGGGCATCTGGCTCACAAACGGGTGGAAGAGCGAATTTTGTAAGCACATACAAACCAAGAGGATCCACTCGGATTCTCACGGTCTTCACGGAACAATGCGGGCTCTGACCGATACCATTCGGGACGATGATGAGCGCCGCTGCTCCAACCCGAACGATGGCCGCCGCGCTCGCGCTGTGGGCGGGCGCCTCGGTCTGCGTCGCGCTCTCGTCCCAGCCCGCGGAGCCCATCCAGCCCGAGCCGATGGAACTGAGCGCCGACGAAGTCCGCGCGGCCATCCTCGACGACGAAATCACGCGGCCTGCGCCTGAGGTTGATGACCTCGCCGTGCGCGATCCATTCGGGCGCACGCGCGGCTCGCTCACCCTGGGCATGATCAACCCCTCGTTGCGCATCGAGTACGGCAGCGCCGCCGACCGCGTGGTGGACCGCTCCATCGCTGACGACGGGCTGTCCGCGAACGAGCGCGCCGCGCTGGGCCTTGCGCCCTCCGACGCCTCCACGCTGTACGACGCCGTCCTCCGCCTCGAAGCCGTACGCCTCGGTGATTTCGCGTTCGTCATGCGCAGCGGCCTTCGCGGCGCACGGGTCGAGGACCCCTCGGTTGACGCGATCGACACGCTCCGCTGGGGACCGGTCGCCGGCGCCGGCGTCGAATGGAGCCCCACCCGGGAGTTCTTCATCAGCAGCGGCGCGCTGTTCTCGATGGAAGAGGGAAGCGGAGCCCTGAGCGAACTCACGGCCGAGTTCGGCATGCGCGTGACGCCCGACATGAGTTTCTCGCTCGGGTACCGCACGCTCGACAGCGCGTTCACCGCGCCGTCGGACGCCGCCGACGAACTGCGCAACGCCGCGTTCGCCGCCATCCGTCTCCGGTTCTGAAGCCGATTCAGCCCCCCGCGCGCCGCGAGCGCGCCTGAGCGCCCGGGGGCAGCAGCCCGACCAGCGTGAGCAGTGATCCGCCCGCGAGCAGCCACAGCCGCGAGCGCTCGCCCGTGGACCAGCGATGGAGCAGCGAATCGGGCGGAACACGCACGAACTCTCCGGGCGGCGCGGGCTCGAGCGCGGCGAAGGTGTCGATCAGGCCGTCCGGCTCGGTCGGAGCGCCCACTCCCAGCACGGGCTGGCGCCCGGCGGGCGTGAGGTTGAGGTGCGTGGCCGCGAGTTGGAGCATGAGGTCCTCGTCTTCGCGGTTGAGCGCGTCGAGGAACTCGCTGTAGTTCGCGAGCCGCTCCGCTGCGTACGCGCGTTCGGACTGCGCCTTGGCGAGCACGAGTTCCGCCTGCTGGAGGTCGTCGTGAGCGGGGATCAGGACCGTCGCCGCAAGCAGCCCGAGGCCGGCGGCGAGGAACAGCCAGCCCGGGTCGAACCGGAACAGCGGCGGCGCATCGATCATGTGGTCGTCGTCGTGGCGCATCGTGCGTCAGGGAGTATCGGCAGATTCGGCCTGTCCGGGCGAGTGGATCGGCCCGTGGAAACCCGAGAGCGCCTCTGACTCTCGTTCGACCACCAGCCCGAACACGCGCACCTCGCGCACGGAACTTCGGCCGCGCAGCCCGCCCGGATCCGGCTCCAGCGAGTACACCGAGATCGTCTCCACCGTCGCCGGCCCGATGCGCGCCGTCAGCGTCGCCTCGATGACCGCCCACGGGCGGGTCAGGTCCCACGCGTTGGCCTGATCCTTCGCCCTCCTGATCGTCAGCGTTCCGTCGCCCGCGCCCTTCGGTCTGGGGGGATCGTCGAGCGTGAAGGTCTCCACGCGCAGGTCTTGTTCGATCCGATCTCCCGGCGCGAGTGTCGCCGGAAGAAACAGCATCGGCGGGTCGAACCGCGTGAGCAGGTTGCGCGCGGGAGTGGCCGTCTCGTGGATCACCACATCCCCGCTCGCCGTCCGCGAGAGGACGACCCGCGAGCGCATTTCCCCCGTGGTCTTATTGCGCTCGACCAGTTCGGTCCGCCCGTCTTCACGCGGGCGGAACTCCCGCACGATGACCATCCTTTGCCCGTTGTCGTTGATGAGCGTGAACTCGGCCGGGGGAAGGTCGAACGGGTAGGCGTCGCGCAGATCGACCGCGCTGTCCACCTCGACGCTGTCGGGCGGGTCGGTGAACCCGGCGTGCGGGGCCGCGCATCCGGCCATCCCGAGTGCCGCCGCCGTCAACGCCAGGGCCGTCCATCGCATGCGGCCCACTCTACCGCTGGGGCGCAATTCCGGCGGGGAGCGCCGGTTCGCCGATATACTCCGCCGTGATGACCCCCACGCCAAGCCGCCGCTCGCGCCGCGATCTCGCCCTCGTGCTGGGCCTGGCGGTCGCGCCGGGCCTGCTCACGGGCTGCGAATGGCTCGACGAAGCGCGGGCCAAGGGTTCGGGCGACAGTGTCCTCGAGATGTTCCAGCCGCCCTCGCCCCAGCAGGCCGTCGCGTGGGCGACCGACCCGTACGACGCCAACAACCGGTATCGCGGCCTCCTGCTCATCTCCAACGCCCCGTTCGGCGGCGACAAGCTCTATGTCGAGATGTACCAGTTGGCCGCGACCGACGGCGACCCGGGCGTCCGCGCCATGGCCATCCGGGCGCTCGGCCTGCACGGCGGGCCCGACGATGTGGGCGTCCTCCTCAACTCGTTCAACGACACCGATGCCATCGTCCGCTGGGAGACGGCCCGCGCGCTCCAGCGCATCTACGCCCCCGCGGCGATCGACGCGCTCATCGATCACACCGACTCGCGCCGCGAGACCGACCCGATGGTCCGCGAAGCCGCCGCCGTCGCCCTCGGCCAGTACCCCCAGCCCAGGGTCGCCCAGGCGCTCTTCTCGGCGCTCAACGACCGCAAATTGGCCGTGAACCTCGCGGCCAACAAGTCGCTCGAGATCCTCACCGGTCAGACCTTCGCGCCCGACTCCGTGGAATGGATCCTCTGGTACAACGCCTCCGCCGCGCCCTTCGCGAAGCAAGGCGTCTACGAGTACCCGGTCTTCCACCGCAAGGTGGCCTGGTGGGAACACATGATGCCCTGGCGTGATGTGCCCAACGAGGTCGCCGGGCGGCCCGCGGGCGCGCCGGTCATCGAGATCGGCGCTCCGCCGGTGGACTGGAGCACCGACCCGGAGTCCGACGGGAGCTGATGCGCGCGCTGCGACGAACGACAACGAAGGTCGCGCTCGACCGGGCCGCGCCCGAGCCACTCTCGCCGCCCGCCCCGGGATGGGCGATCGTGCGCCCCACAAGGGTTGGCGTGAGCGCGAGTGATCTGGCGCCCGCGCCCGACGCGGCGCAGACGATCACGCTCGGCTCGGAATTCGTGGGCGTGGTCGAGCGCGTCGAGCCCGACCCCAAGGGCGGCGTGAGCGAGGCCGACGCCAAGAAATGGAAGGGCAAGCGCGTCGTGGGCGACGCCCGTGTCCCGTGCGGCGAGTGCGAGTTGTGCACCAGGGGGCTCTCCAAGCATTGCCGAGGGGCGAAGGTCCTCGGGCAGACGCTCGACGGCTGTTTCGCCGACGCCTTCGCGATACCTGTCGTGAATCTGGTCGAACTTCCGAAGGCCATCGACGACGACGCCGGGGTGTGCGCGCCCGCATTGGCCGACGCGCTCCACACGGCGTCTCAGGTGCGCATCGAGGGGAAACCTTTCATCACCGTGCTGGGCGACAACCAGATGGGGCTGCTCTGCGCGCAGGTGATGGCGCGGCTGAACGCGAGCGTGCGCGTCGTCGGCACGCGCGAGCGGAACCTGTCGCTGTGCGAGAAGTGGGGCGTGAAGCATCGCCCGCTGAACGAAGTCGGGCGTCGCGCCGATCAGGACATCGTGGTGGAGTGCTCGGGCACGGCGGAGGGGCTGAACGACGCCCTGCGCATGGTCCGCCCGCGCGGGGTCGTGCTGCTCAAGGCGCGGCCCGCGCAGGGCGACGCGATTGACCTGAGCCCGATCCTGGAGGGAGAACTCCACCTCACCGGCAGCCGGGGAGGCAGCGTCGCGGAAGCGGTGAATCGGCTCGCAAAGGGCGACATCGACTGCGCCTCGCTCGTCACCCGGCGCATGAAACTCGACGACGGCGCCGACGCGCTGCGCGTCGCGTGCGATCCGGAGCAGATCAAAGTCGTCATGGATGTGTGATCACTCAGCGATGATCGGCGCGTCCTCGGGAACCTGCTCGATCGCGATGTCCGCGTCGGCGGGGCCGAATTCCACAAACCCCGTGTAGATCGCGGCGCCCATGACGATCGCCAGCGCGATGCGGTACCACCCGAACGCGCCGAGCCCGTGCTTGTTCAGGAACCCGACAAGGAACTTGATCGCGATCGCCGCGGCCACGGTCGCGACGAGCATGCCCACGATGACGGGCGCGGCGCCGAGTTGTTCGATCATCATCTGGCCGCCCGTGTCGTCGGCTTCCTTCCAGTCCTTGAGCAGCGAGTAGACGCACGCGCCGCCCAGCGTGGGGAGGCCGAGCAGGAACGAGAACTCCGCCGCCTGCTTGGGATGGAGTCCGAGCACCGTGCCGCCCGCGATGGTCATCATCGAGCGCGAGGTGCCGGGCCACATCGCGACCACTTGGAAGCACCCGATGCCCAGCGCCTGCTTCCACGACATCGACTCGATCGTGAGCGCCGGCTCCTCGGCGTCCTTGCTCGCGCGGCCTTTCCCGAGCCAGATCATCCACACGCCGCCCACGAAGAGCGCGGCGAGCACGGGGACCGGGTGGAACAGGTTCGCTTCGATCATGTCGTTCAGCGCCACGCCCAGGATCGCGGCGGGCAGGAACGCGATGAACAGGTTGATGAGCAGTTTGCGCCCCACGGCGTCCTTGCCGATCAGGCCCATGATCATCTGCTTGACGCGCGGGAAGTAGAGCCCGAGCACCGCGAGGATCGCGCCGCCCTGGATCACGACATTGAAGGTGTCGATCGCGCCCTTCTGCTCGGGGCTGTCGAGCCCGAGCAGCGCGCTGGTGAGGATCAGGTGCCCGGTCGAGGAGACGGGCAGGTACTCGGTGATGCCTTCGACCAGGCCCAGGATGATCGCGTCGAGCAGTGTCATGGGACGGAAGGTATCGGCTCGACAGCGGGGGCGCCGTCAGCGCACCCAAGCGGATTATGCGTACCTGATCCACTTGAGGAGCGTCGCGGGCGTGGGCGGCTTGCCGTACATCAGCACGCCGACGCGGAAGATCTTGGCCGCGGCCCAGATCGCGACGAACACCGCGCCGAATCCGACCACCATCGACAGCGCGATCTGCCACGCGGGGATGACCTCGGTGGTCTGCCCGAGCCGCAGGATCATCACGAACGGCGTGAGCGGGGGGATGAACGACGCGACCGTGCTGAAGGTGCTGTTCGGGCCCTGGATGATCGGCATGAACAGGAACATCGGGATCATGAACATGATCATGATCACGCTCATGAACGACTGCGCCTCGCGCATCTCGTTCACCGCAGACCCGATGGCCGCCATCACGGCGCCGATCAGGAAGAACGCCATCAGGAAGTAGATCGCGAGCCACGCGAGTTTGTCGAGCGGGACGAGCGAGAGGAACCCGAACCGTTCCGCGGCGAGCAGCCCGACCGCGACATAGATCCCGATGATCGTTACGCCCACGGCCAACTGCCCGAGGATCTTGCCGGTCATCAATTGCATCGGAGACACCGCCGAGAGCAGCACCTCCATCACGCGGCTGGACTTCTCTTCGATCGTGGTGGTGAGCAGGTACTGCCCGCCGCTGAACGAGGCGATCCACAGCAGGATCATGAAGGCCATGGGCACGATGAACTGCGCGAACTCCGCGCTCTTCTCGGTCTCGCCCTCGTCGGTGATGGTGATCTGGTTGGCCCGCGGCGAGGCGAGCAGCCCGCGCACGGTCGCCGGGTCGTACTCGGCCATCGTGAGCCGTGTGTCCACGATCGCGCGTTCGATCTCGCGGCGGAGTTTCGACGACAGTTCCGACGCGAGGTCGGGCGGCGTGTAGATCGCGTAGACGCCCTCTGGCTCGAGCGCGTCGGACGCGACATCGACCACGGCGAGCAGGTCGCCCGTGCGGACCTCCTGCTTCGCGGGCTCGACCTCGCTCTCGGAATCGAGCGAGCGGATGGCGATGTCGGTCGGTCCGCCCGGGAGGCGTTTGCGGAGCTGCGCAAGAGCGACGGCCCGTTCGGTGTCGGTGAGTTTGATCCGTTTGTCGATCTGCGCCTCGATGGCCGCGATCCGCTCGTCGAACTCCGCCTGCATGCGCACGGGATCGAACGATTCCCGGATCGCCGCCTCGATCGGGCGGTCGTCGGCGGTCCGGTCGAGCACGGCGACCGCGCCCTGGAGGCGCTTCTCCGGGCTGTCGAACAGCGGGGCCGCGATCGCGATGATGCCGTAGACGATGACCGGGAACAGCACGACGCCGAACAGGAACGCCTTGGTGAGCGTCGTCGAGCGGTACTCGCGGACCGCGACATCCAGAACCTTGCGGAGAGGGCTACGCACGGGAAGACTCCAGTTGTTCGGCGGCGGCGGCTTCGTCGGCGCGGAGCGAGCGGCGGAGGTCGTCCTCGCTGTCGCCCGTGTTCACGAGCGAGACGAAGACATCCTCAAGGGTCGCGGTTCGGAGTTCCACACGCCGCGCGGGGGCGACGGCGGCGACATCGCGCAGCGCCTGCTGGGCGTCGGCGCTGTCGTTGAGGTGGATTTCGAGGAAGGCGTTCTCGCCGACCATGCCGCGCGTTGCGCTGCGCACGCCGCCGACGCGCTCGTACACGGAGGGATCGGCGTCGGCCGATGAGACCGGTTGCACGACGAGCGTGCGCGGGTCGTGCTGCTCGCGGATCTCCTCGACCGTCCCGTCGAGGACCTTCCGGCCGCGGTTGATCATGAAGACGCGCTGGCAGATCTGTTCGGCGGCGGGCAGCACATGCGTCGAGAAGACGATGGTCTTGCCCTGGGTGTGGAGTTCCTTGACGAGTTCGCGGATAAGGCGCGAGTTCACCGGGTCCAGGCCGCTGAACGGTTCGTCGAGGATGATGAGGTCGGGGTTGTGGATGATGGTCGCGACGAACTGGACCTTCTGCTGCATGCCCTTGGAGAGTTCCTGGCAGCGCTTCTTGCGGACATCCGGGAGCGCGACGCGCTCGAGCCAGTCGTCGATGCGCTTGTTGAGCCCCTGACCGTCGGCGCCCTTGAGCCGCGCCATGTACGAGAGGAAGTCGCCGACGCGCATCGTGCGGTAGACGCCGCGCTCCTCGGGGAGGTAGCCGATCCGGTCCTTGCTCTCGACGGCGGACTTGCGTCCGAGGACGGTGAGCGAGCCCTCATCGGGGAAGATGATGGCCATGATCATGCGGATCGTGGTCGTCTTCCCGGCGCCGTTGGGCCCGAGGAACCCGCACAACGACCCTTGCGGGATGCGCAGGTCCAGGCGGTCGACGGCGGTCTTGGCGCCGAACCGTTTGGTGATGCTCTCGATGACGACGGCGTCGCCGGTGTTCTCGTGCTGCATGCAAAACGCTCCGCTCGGGGGTTGTAGGGTACCACCGAGCGGAGCGTTGCGATGGATCAGCGCACGGGGCCGCGATTAATCGATGAACCAGTCCTCTTCCCAGACCCCGACGGTCTGGACGAGTTGGCGGAAGACATCAAACCCGCGGATCTGGATGTTGTTCATGATCGGGCAGCGCCAGGACCATGCGGAATCGGGAAGCGTCAGCCCGTCGATGAGGAGATGGTTTGTCTCGTCGATGGCCCACTGAGACCACGGCGGCACATTCGGATCGGGCATGTTCCGTTCGATGTGGATGCGCCCGAGGTAGGTGTTGGTGACGGAGGAGAGCCCGGCGCTGAAGACGCCCTGGCACTGCGCGTTGGTGGCGGTCAGGCCGCGCACAAAGGTGTTGTCCCGGTTTCCGGTCCCGGAGAACTGATACACATCGGGATGGAATGGGTGGACGCCGTTGTCCATGTCGTCAACGGTGCAGTTCAGGACGAGGCCCGAGTTGCTGTACGCGTCGGAGCCGAGCCGGTGGAGCGAGACATTGGACGCGAGCGTCGCGTTTCGGAAGCCGTCGATGTAGTCGCTGGCCGTCGTATTGGTGACATAGAAGGCCGCGATGTTCGACGAGAACACGGGGGTGGACTGGGTTGTGCCCGCGTAGGTCCACCGTCCCGGACCCAGACAGGTGACTCCGTCGAGCCAGAGCGCGTCATCGATCGTGGAGAAACCGGTGATGACCCAGGGGTTGCGCTGATCGAGGGTGATGTTCTTCAATCGGACATGCGGGATGCCGAGCCGGGTGGAATCGCCCTGAACGAGTTTCACGCTCGAGGCGCTGACGCCGGGAGCGGGTCTGACGGTGACCCAACGGTCGTTGGGCGCGCTGACACGCGCCGCGCCGAACGGGTGAGACCCTGCGCCCAGATAGACGGTCAACTCGCTGTGAGGGGCGAGGCTGGGCAGGGTGCTCATGGCTCGGTCGAGGGTTTTGAACGGGTTTTCGGCCGTTCCGTCGCCCGTTGCGTCGTCGCCGGTCCGCGAGACATAGTGCGCCACAGGCTGAGACGAAGGTCCGAACACGACCATCGAATGGGCGCCAGTGCGCACCGACTGAGCGTCGATCGGACCGGACATGGTCCGCGGTGAACCGAGGTTCGGGTACACGATCGCGGTGATCTCGACGCGCTGGTCGGGGCCGAGATCCGCCGCGTCGATGAGCGCCACATACTCGTACCCCGCGCTCTCGTCAGACCATACAGGTTCGGTCACGAAGACCGAAGGGCTCTGATTGGCCGTAAACGACACGGCGAGCACGCCCGTGATGTCCTCGGCGACGAGTCGGACGCGGTACGAGCCGTTCACGGTCTGAAAGGGTGGTTCGACCCATCTGGCTACGGGCAGTTTCTCGCCCGTTTCTCCGCCCGGCAGAGGCGGAACGCCCGGCCCCCCGGGGCCGGGAACGATGGTGTGCAAACCCCAGTTGCTGAGCACCTCGTTGATTCGGGCGAAATCGCCGGCGTCAAACGCGGCCGCCAGATCGGGAAAGTTGATGACCCCATCATGATTCGCGTCGAGGCGAGGGGCCTCAGCGAACGCGTGGAGCGAGAGCACGGATGTCGCGGCCATGGCGACGAGGCTTCGTAAACGCATTGATGTCAACCTGTTGTTAATGGCCGCCCGCGACCTGCGGGGAGCCGTTCCTTGTCACGCGGTTCGCGACACCACTCGCGAACGCTCGAACTGTGCGCAGATCATCGATCCGACGCGCCTTTCGGCGTGATTCATTGAGCCAACGATTCGCCCGCAACACGCTCCGGTTCGCTGATTTCAGCGACAATCCGTGGCGCTGCGCCCACGAACGCGCCAAACGCTCATGCGCACTCGTGATGCGCGAATCGCGATTCTTTCGACCGTCCCCGACACCCGTTTCGCCGGTGGAACAAGCCGGGAATCCGCACTATCCTGTGCTTCACCCATTCATCCGGATGAATGGATGAAACGAACGCCGAGCCCCCGGAGCGTCCATGACCGCCAGCGCCCTCGAACGAGCCATCCAACAGCGCGTCCTCATCATCGACGGCGCGATGGGAACCTCGATCCACTCCTGTGATTGCGATCTGGAGCGTGACTACCTCGGCAAGGAGAACTGCACCGAGATCCTCGTCGAGACCCGGCCCGAGGTCATCCAAGGGATCCACGAGTCGTTCCTGGCCGTAGGCGCCGACGCGGTCGAGACCGACACCTTCGGGGCCAACAAACTCGTCTTCGCCGAGTTCGACCTCGTCGCGAAGACCTACGAGCTCAACAAGCGGGCGGCCGAGATCGCCCGGGCCGCGTGCGACAACCACTCAACCGCGGACAAGCCCCGGTTTGTGCTCGGCTCGATGGGCCCGGGCACGAAACTCGTCTCGCTCGGGAACACCACATGGGACGACATGCTCGAGTCGTACGCCGAGCAGGCGCGGGGTCTGATCGACGGCGGCGCCGACTCCCTGCTCATCGAGACCTGCCAGGATCTGCTCCAGGTCAAGTGCGCCGTCAACGCCTGTCTCAAGGCGCTGGACGAACGCAAGCGCACGCCGCGAGACATCCCGATCATGGTGTCGGTCACCATCGAGACCACCGGGACCATGCTGCTGGGCACGGAGATTTCCGCCGTCGCCGAGGCGCTGCGCGGCTTCCCGATCTTCTCGCTCGGGCTCAACTGCGCCACCGGGCCGGTCGAGATGGCCGAGCACATCAAGTGGCTCTCGAAGCATTGGGACCGCCACATCAGCGTCGTCCCCAACGCCGGGCTTCCCCTTCTCGTTGACGGCCAGACGGAATACCCGCTCAAGCCCAAACCCTTCGCGGAGGCCGTCGCGCGGTTCGTTGAGGAAGACGGCGTGTCGATCATCGGCGGGTGCTGCGGCACAACGCCCACGCACATCGAGGAACTCGCGAAGCGTCTTGGTGGTCGCGCGCCGACCAAGCGTGAGCTTGAACCATGGCCGCGCGGCGCGACCTCGCTCTATTCGACTGCTGAGTTCCGCCAGGACAATTCGTACCTCATCGTGGGCGAGCGGACAAACACCAACGGCAGCCGCAAGTTCAAGCGGCTCCTCGACGAGCACGACTTCGACGGCATGGTCTCGATGGCGCGCGATCAGATCAAGGACGGATCGCATGTCCTCGACCTGTGCGTGGACTTCGTCGGCCGCGACGGCGTGAAGGACATGCGCGAGGTCGTCCAGCGGTTCGTCCGCCAGGTCAGCGCCCCGCTCATGCTCGACTCCACGCAGGTCGATGTCCTCGAGGAGGGCCTCAAGCACGCGGGCGGCAAGTGCATCATCAACTCGATGAACCTCGAGGACGGTGAGGAGAAACTCGCGCGGATGTGCGAGCTCGCGCGCACTTACGGGGCTGCGGTCGTCGCGGGGACCATCGACGACGATCCTCAGGAAGCGATGGGCAAGACGGCGGACCGCAAGGTCGAGATCGCGAAGCGCATCTACGACCTCGCGGTGAACAAGCACGGGCTGGCCGCGGGCGACATCATGTTCGATCCGCTCGTGCTGCCCGTCACAACGGGCGTTGAGGCCGATCGGCGCCTCGCGCTCGAGACGATCGAGGGCACGCGGCGCATCATGCGGGAACTCCCCGAATGCCAGACCGTGGTCGGGCTGTCGAATGTGTCGTTCGGGCTCAAGCCGGCCGCACGCGTCGTGCTCAACAGCGTCTTCCTGCACGAATTGATGGAGGCGGGCCTGACGGCGGCCATCGCGCACTCGTCGAAGATCCTGCCGCGCACGAAGATCAGCGACGAGCGCTGGGCCGTCGCGCTCGATCTCATCTACGACCGCCGCGAGCAGGGCGACCCGCTCATGCGCTTCGTCGATCTGTTCACCGACGAGGACGAGACGACCTCGACGCGGGAGCGGATGGAAGACCTCCCGGTCGAGGAGCGCCTGCGCCGACACATCATCGACGGCGAGATGCGCGGGCTCACCGAATCGCTCGACGAGGCCATGCAGGACTACGAGCCGCTCGCGATCGTGAACGACCACCTCCTCGCGGGCATGAAGACCGTCGGCGAACTCTTCGGCGCCGGCGAGATGCAATTGCCGTTCGTCCTCCAAAGCGCCGAGGTGATGAAGGCGGCGGTCGCGCACCTCGAACCGCACATGCCCAAGGTCGAGGGCGGCGGCAAGAAGGCCAAGATCATCCTCGCGACAGTCCAGGGCGATGTCCACGACATCGGCAAGAACCTCGTCGACATCATCCTCACCAACAACGGGTACGAGGTGGTCAATCTGGGCATCAAGCAGCCGATCGCGTCCATCATGTCCGCCTTCAAGGAGCACAAGGCCGACGCGATCGGGCTCAGCGGTCTGCTCGTCAAGAGCGTCGGCGTTATGCAGCAGAACCTCGAGGAGATGGCGCGCCAGAGCGTGGATGTCCCCGTGCTGCTCGGCGGCGCCGCGCTGACACGCCACTATTGCGAGACGACCTTGCGCGGCACATACACCAGCGGCAAGGTCTACTTCGGACGCGACGCGTTCGAGGGCCTGCGCATCATGGACTGCATTGCCGGCGGCGCGACCGCCACGCTCGACGCCGACATCGAGGAGCGACTGGTGAAGCGCGCCAAGGCCGACGAGACCGTCGAGCGTTCCCGCGCGGCACGCGAGGGCGAGCGCCTCGAAGCGGAGCGCGAATTGGCTGCGTCGGGCGGTGTCGCCGTCGCACCCCCTCGCGCCAAGAGCGATGTTCGGACCGATGTGGACATTCCCGAGCCCCCGTTCCTCGGCTCCCGCGTGGTCGAGAGCCTCGATCTGAGCGCCGTCTACCCGTTCATCAACGAGATCGCGCTGTTCCGCGGGCAGTGGCAACTCAAGAAGGGCAAGCGCACCGACGAGGAGTACGCGAAGTTCGTCGAGCACGAGGTCCAGCCGCTGTTCGCGCGGCTCAAGGAACAGTGCCAGCGCGAGGGCATACTCCGCCCGTCGGTCGTGTACGGCTACTACAGGTGCAACAGCGACGGCGACGACCTGATCGTCTACGACCCGGCCGACGATTCGAAGGAGATCGAGCGGTTCCCGTTCCCGAGGCAGGAAGGCCGCAACAGGTCGTGCATCAGCGACTTCTTCCGCTCGGTCGAGAGCGGCGAGAAGGATATCATCGCGATGCAATGCGTCACCGTCGGGCACGAGGCGTCGAAGCGCGCGAAGGTGCTGTTCGAGCGCAACGAGTACGCCGAGTACCTGTACCTGCACGGGATCGGCGTCGAGACGGCGGAGGCCCTCGCGGAGATGTGGCACAAGCGGGTGCGCCAGGAGATGGGCATCGGGAACGACGACGCGCCGACCATGCGCAAGCTGTTCGCGCAGGGGTACCGCGGGTCGCGCTACTCGTTCGGCTACCCGGCCTGCCCGGACATGAGCCACCAGGAGAAGCTGTTCCGCCTGCTCAAGCCCGAGCGCATCGGCTGCGCGCTGACCGAGAACTGGCAGATCGACCCCGAGCAGAGCACCAGCGCCATCATCGTCCACCACCCCGAGGCGCGGTACTTCAATGTCTGACGCTTCTCGCTAGACTGCGCCGATGCGCGAGATCCACTACAGCGAGTTCAGCGGCGAGAAACCCGTCCTCCGGGACTACCTGGCCATCGATCGGACCGTGCTCGCCAACGAGCGCACCGTTCTCGCGTACCTGCGCACCGCTCTGGCGTTCGCGGTCGTGGGGGCGTCGGCGATCAAGTTCTTCGACTCGGTCCTCTACGAGACGCTCGGCGCGACTTTCATCCTGTTCGGAGCGATCGTCGCCGCGCTCGGGCTGCGCCGGTTCTTCCGCGTCCAGAAGCGCATCGGGGAAGCGCTCGCGCTCGGCGCGTTCGCTGTGGAGCACAAGCCGGGATCGGGTGACGATCGAACGGCTTAGCCGTTGCTGGTCGCGCCGAAGTTCGAGAGCACGATGTTCAGATCGGCGAAGTTGACGATGCCGTCGTCGTTCGTGTCGCCCGCGAGCCCGGCGCCGGTCTGCCCGAACTGGGAGAGCACGGTGTTGAGGTCGGCGAAGTTCACGACCCCGTCGCCGTTGGTGTCGCCCGGGAGGGGATCCACGAGTTCGACGGTGATCGAAAGCGTGGCCGCGAGATCGAAGAACGGCGCGAACTTGTCTTCCTTGGTGTAGAAGACGGGATAGTCGATCACTGCGCCGCGCTCGGGGTCGGCGGCGGCGGGCGGGCCGATGAACGAGGGGAAGATCAGCGACGAGACCTGGAAGCGAAGGCGGCCGCTCGCGAGCCCGTCGCGCAGGAACGCGCTGACGGCGGGCTGGTCCACATCGAGCGTGAAGGTGAAGACCGCGTCCGAGGGCACGAGCCCGCCCACGGAAGCGTCGGCGGTCTGCCCGATCGCGAACGGCGACGGATCGAATCGGTCCTTCACATTGTTCCCGACATCGCGCGGCGGAACCTCCGACATCGGATCGAACCCGATGTAGTCGGTCGAGTAGGCGTTGCGCACGCCGAGCCCGAACGCGTCGCCGTGCGGGCTGTTCTCGAGGAAGGTCGCGCTGGTGAACCCGTTGCGGAACGCCGCGCCGAACAGTTCGAGCGGACGCCCGGCGTCGGCGTCGGCCACGAAGTCGGGGTCTTCGGCGCTCAGGTGCGTGTTGAACGAGTCGTAGGTCGGGTCGTACCGGAACGCGTCGCCCGTGGCGATAGTCGCGGTGATGACCGCCGAGGTGATCCGATAGCGCGCCGGGTCTTCGCCCGTGGGGATCTCGGCGCCGGTGTTGAACCCGATCAGGAACAGCGCGTCGCGGTCGTCGAACTCGAACTCGGTGTAGCCCGCCGTGCCGAACGAGGCCGCGCTGGTCCGTGCGCCGGGGATCGGGTTGAACGGATAGTTCCAGCGGTCCAGCGCGGGCATGTCGTAGGACGCGCTGATAGGACCACCTGCCTGGGCCCCCCACGCCAGCGGTGCGAGCAGAGCAGCGGCGAGGGCGGAACGAATGGCGGGCATGGCGCAATCCTCGGGTGAGCGGGAGCGATGAGACCGGCCCCTATCATGCGGCCTGCCTTGCAAGAATATTTCGCGTGAGGCAGGACAGCCGGGCGGTGCTGAATACAGTTGAGACTCAGTCTCAGCAAGTCAAGCGGTGGCCGCGTTCAGACCCGTTTCCGTGACGAACGGGGCGACAGGCCGGACCGAAGACCGAATACTCGCGGACACGCCATGACGCTCACCAACGCTCGTTCGAACCCCGCTCGCGGCTTCACGCTCATTGAGGTCCTCGTGGTCATCGCGATCATCGCGCTGCTCATCGGCATCCTCACCCCCACGCTGGGCTCGGCGCGCAAGACCGCGTTGCTGGCCGTCGAGCAGGCCGACGCCCGCTCCATCGCCGGCGCGTACACGGCGTTCGCGGTCGAGAACAAGAACTACCTGCTCCCCGCGAAGATCGACAGCAACAAGTTCCCCGACGCCGTCCGCCGCGCCCGGGCCATCCTGCCCACTGGCGACGCGCCGAGCGGCGCCGACGCCGTGCGCTGGATCTGGCGCCTCGGCCCGTATCTCGACTTCTCCTACTCCACGCTGATCCGCGACAAGGCCGTGCTCGAGCAGGCCAACGGGCTGACGGGTGTTGCGGACTTCGAGACCGGCTCGTACCGCGCGAGCGTGTTCACCGGCTTCGGGCTCAACTCGTACTTCGTCGGCGGGCGCAAGGAGTTCTACGAGACCAACGCGCAGGGCGTGAACCGCTTCCAGTCCGCGTTCGGCTCGGACTTCTTCGTAAACCGACTCGACCGGGCGCCCCGCCCCGCGCAACTCATCTCGTTCGTGAGCAGCGCGAGCAACATCCAGACCGAGGGCTTCCGCGACGGGTACTTCTATGTCGAGCCGCCGCGCACCATCATCGAGCAGCCGACATGGCGGCTCACCGAGCACGAGGCGCCGACCCGCGCGATCGTCGAGCGTCAGACCGGCTGGTACGGCGCCTTCCCGATCGCCAAGGGCAAGACCATCGTGAACTGTCTCGACGGCCACGCCGAGCAACTCGAGTGGGACGACCTGCGCGACATGCGCCGCTGGTCGCCCCAGGCCGATTCCCCCGAGTGGATGCTGCCCCGCCCCTCGGGGAACTGAACGCTCTTCATCCGAGCCCCCGGCGCGAGCCGGGGGTATTTGTGCGCACCAGCATCGAGATCCCTTCGGCTTGCGCCTCGGGCTCCGATCTGAAGGCGCCGAGAACGGCAAAACAACAACACGACCGGATAAGCCGGCCGTGGTGTACGGGGTGAATCGCTGGTTGTCTTGTTCGCTCAGCGGCGGCGGCGAACGGCGGCGAGGCCGGACATCGCGAGGAGGCCAAACGCGCCGGGCGCGGGGATGTATCCGACATCGAGTTCAACACGGTCGAGCGAGATCAGCATGTTCTCGCTGGGGAGGTTGAGCACGAAACCCTCGGAGAGCAGGCCGCCGAGGTCGAAGTCGAAACGCGAGATGATGTCGAACGACTGCCCGCCGCCCGGCGCGGCCTGCACATCGCGGTACAACTCCTGACGAACGCCCGCGAGCGAGCCCGCGACATTGCCGTTCGAGATGTAGTCGAGCGTGACATTGTCCCAGTCGAGTTCGAGGCCCTGGGTGCGGATCTGGATGGTCGCCACATCAACCGGGTTGCCCGTGCCGGTGAAGTGCACCTGGAAGTTGGGCACGGTGAACGACGAGTAGAGGTTGCCCGAGCCGGCGATGATCGAGCCGGGGTTGGTCTGGCGGACGAACGCGGCAGCGCCGGTGGTCGAGGAGGCGTCGTCGGGGAGGTTCTCGCCGCCCACGGCGACGGTGAACGACTCCCAGCCCGCGTAGAGCGAGCCGGCGGCGCCGCGGAAGTAGGGGACATCGAACGACGCGCCCGCGAGGGCGACGGGGGAGACGACGGCGGCGGCAAGCAGGACGGCGGCGGTGCGCATGGGGGCGACTCCGTGGATGGGAAGCGAAGGAACGCGCAGCGACTGCGCGGTGGGGAGCCGATGCTAGGCAGTTGAGACTGAGTCTCAAGTGTTGTTCTTGCGAAACCGGAACAGTTTTCGTCGGACGGGAATCTGGAGAAGATGGCGTCGGAGCGGGTCCGGGCGGGCTGCGCTATCCTCGCCCCCGATGGACGCGCACCAGACCAAGACGGATTTCCCCGACCTGCTGAGCGAGTTGAAGTGGCGCGGGCTGCTGCATCAGGCGACCGACGAGGCCGCGCTGGCCGAGCACTTCGCGACGGGCAAGCGGAAGGTCTATTGCGGCTTCGATCCCACGGCCGACTCGCTGACCATCGGCAACCTCGTCCCCATGATGCTCCTCAAGCATGTCCAGCGCCACGGGCACACGCCCATCGTGGTGATGGGCGGCGCCACGGGGCGCATCGGCGATCCCTCGGGCAAGTCCGCCGAGCGCACGCTGATGACCGACGATCAGGTCAACGAGAACCTCGCGCAGCAACGCCCGATCTTCACGCGCGTGCTGGGCGCCGATGTGAAGATCGTCGACAACCACTCGTGGTGGAAGGGCCTGTCCTTCCTCGAAGTGTTGCGTGACATCGGCAAGCACTTCAGCGTCAATGTGATGATGCAGAAGGACTCCGTGCGCGACCGGCTGCACAACCGCGATCAGGGCATCTCGTTCACCGAGTTCTCCTACCAGATCCTCCAGGGCTACGACTTCCTCCACCTCGCGCGCAGAGAGGGCGTCACCGTCCAGTGCGGCGGCAGCGACCAATGGGGGAACATCATCGCGGGGACGGATCTGATTCGTGCTGTTCGCAATCATGCGGCCCACGATCACGAGGATGCTCAAGCAGCCACGCGGGATAGCAACGATTGGATTCGTGGGACGCACGCCTTCACCGCTCCCCTCGTCACCAAGGCCGACGGCGGGAAGTTCGGCAAGTCGGAGGCGGGCGCGGTGTGGCTCAGCGGGCCGCGCACCACGGCGTACGCGTTCCACCAGTTCTGGCTGAACACGGCGGACGCGGATGTCGAGCGCTACCTCAAGATGTTCACGCTGCTCACGAAGGCCGAGATCGAAGCGCTGCTCGCGGAGCACGCTGAATCGCCTGAGAAGCGGGCCGCGCAGCGCGCGCTGGCCGATGGCGCGACGGCGATCGTGCACGGTGAGAAGGCCGTGGATCGCGCCAACGCCGCGGCCAAGGCGCTCTTCTCGGGCGAGGTCGCGGGGCTCGATCGCGACACGCTGACGGAAGTCTTCAGCGCGGCGCCGAGCAGCGAGCACGCGCTGTCAATCCTTGACGGAGAGGGCTGGTCGATCCTCGACGCGCTGGCCGAGACGGGGCTCGCCTCAAGCAAGTCCCAAGCGAAGGAATTCACCAAGGGCGGCGGCGTGGTGATCAACGGGCAGACCAAGGCGGCCCTCGACACGCGGCTCACGCGCGACCACCTGCTCCACGGCGAGGTCATCCTCCTCAGACGCGGCAAAAAGAACTGGCATGTGTGCCGGTTCAGATAGGCAGCAGGCAACCGGCAACAGGCAGCAGTGGGAGAAGCAGCGCTACTGCTGCCCGCTGCCTGCTCCCTCCTGCCTTCCGGGATCTATCTCCCTCAGGTATCTCCACGAGTAGATGCCCGTCTTGTGGCCGTCGGAGAAGACGATCCGCAGGGCGTAGTTGCCGACGAGTTCGGCGGAGAGGGCGCGGAGCGGGCCGGCATCTCCCGAAGTCTTGAGCACGGTGAGCGGGTTGGCCTTGATCTCCTTGCGCTGCTCGCGTGCGTCGGCGGAGGGGGAGAGGCGGCGGAGCAGCGCAACGGGATAGAAGGAGACCTCGCCGCCCGGCCATTCGACGGTGAGGCCTTCGTCTTTCTTGAGGTCCAGGCGGACCGGCGGGGGCGTGTCGTCCATGGGGGATCCTAATCCGCACCCTCTCCCACGGGGAGAGGGTGGCGAACGGAGTGAGCCGGGTGAGGGCCGCATGGCAAACACCGCCCTCACCCGCTTCGCTCGGGTTGCTCGCTCCGCGACCTCTCACAGAGGGAGAGGTGGGGGATATCCCGCTACCCTTGCCGCGATGGCGAGCGACACGAACTTTGCGGATCGGTTGATCGAGGGCATCGAGCGGCTCGACGCGCCGGCGTGCGTGGGGCTCGACCCGGTGATCGAGAACCTGCCCGACGAACTCCGAGGCAACGCGACCGACGATGAGTCGTGCGCGAGGGCGATCGAGGCGTTCTCGACTGGGGTGATCGAGGCCGTCGCGGGGATCGTCCCTGCGGTGAAAGTGCAGAGCGCGTGCTACGAGCGCTTCGGCGCGGCGGGATACGCGGCGATGGGGCGCGTCTGCGCGCACGCGAGGGGTCTTGGCCTGCTGGTGATCCTCGACGCCAAGCGCGGCGACATCGGCGTCTCGGCGCGGCACTACGCGCACGCGGCCTTCGTGAAGTTTGGCGCCGACGCGCTGACGGTCAGCCCGTATCTCGGGATGGACACGATCGAGCCGATGGCGCCCGCGGCCCACCCGGGCACCGGGCTGTTCGTGCTCGTGCGCACGAGCAACCCGGGGAGCGACGGCGTCCAGAATCTGCGCCTTGCGTCGGGCGAGACCGTCGCGCAGGCGATGGCCGCGATGGTCGCGCAACTCGGCGAGGCGAGCGTCGGCGAGCGCGGCTATTCGAGCGTGGGCGCGGTCGTCGCAGCCACGAAGCCCGACGACGCCCGCGCAATGCGCGAAGCCATGCCCAAACAGATCTTCCTCGTGCCCGGCTTCGGCGCGCAGGGCGGGACGGTCGAGACCGTGCGCGAACTCTTCGATGACCAGCGCCGGGGCGCGCTGATCACCGCAAGCCGGTCGGTGATCTACGCGTTCGGGAAGGGCGAGAAGGACTGGGGCCGCGCGATCGCGAGCGCGGCCAGAAAGTTCGCCGAAGAACTGCGCGGGATCTGAACGATTACCGTTTGCGGCGCGCGACGGCGATTCCAGCCAGACTCATCAGCGCGAACACGCCGGGCGCGGGAACCTGGCCGTAGATCGCGAATGCGGCGTTGGTGCGCGGGCCGGTTGCGAGGTGGAATCCCGTTCCATCGAACACATCCTGCGCAAGGAAGGGATCGAATCCCGACGACCCCGACCACGCGAATGACGAGAAGTCGACATCCGGAGGGAGGAAGTACTCCGCCGCGATCGATATCCACATCGCCGGCGTGTCGAAGAGGATGGTGTCGGAGCGGAAACTGAAGCGGAACTCGGGAGATCCGAATTCTCCGGTCGTGTTGCCCGTCGGAGTGATCTCCAGGTCGGCGATGTCGACGGTCTGCTCGAAGAGCAGATTGGCCGGTTCGTCGGGAACGAAGTCTTCGTACACGCGGATGTTGAACGCGGTGATGTTCCAGAGCGGGGGGAAGGCGCCCGAGGAAAGGTGATCGCCTCCCCACCAGTCGATTCGGTACACCCGCGCCGGGATCGGGATGATGAAGTTGTCCGCGGTGCGCACATCGTCAAAGGTGAAGGCCCCGCCCGGTTGCGCGGACGAGATGAACGCCGCGCCGGGTGCGGGGAGTTGCTGGTAGAGGAGCGTGTCGGGCACGACTCCCGCGAACCCCGCACCAGAGAGCATCAGACCAATGACCGTTGCAGAAGCGCGCATGGTGGTCCCTTTCCGGGAGCGGGTGTCTAGCGTCTCCGACGCGCCGCGGTCAGCCCGGCGAGTCCGAGCACGGCGAACGCGCCGGGCGCCGGCACGAACCCGTACAGCGCGTACGCGACATTCGGCGTGCCGGAGGGCAGCGGGATGTAGCCGCTGCCTTCCTGATTCACGAACAGCTCGTCGTCGCCCTCGCCGGAGAGCGCCCACACGAAGCGCTGCTGGCCGACGACATCGTCAACATAGTTGGCCGCGATGGAGATGATTCCGGCCTCGGCGTTGAACAGCGGCGGGTTCTCGTTGATGCGATACGAGAACCGGTGGATCGCCGGGTCGGGCGAGCCGAGGTTGTCGAACTCGAGCGTGACGCCGAGGTCGTCGATCGAGATCGTCTCGTTCATGAGGATGTCGCCGTTGAACTGCGACGCGACGACGATGTTGAAACTCTCGATGTTCGAGAGATCGAGGCCGGGCCCGGAGTTCACGCCTCCCCACCAGTCGATGCGGTAGACGCGCGCGGGAAGGACGAGCCCGAAGGGCGGCGCGATCGTCTCGGCGATCCGCTGGCTCGGGAAGTCCGGTTCCGGGAACACCGACGACACATACCCCGCGAATGGCACGGGGTTCTGCGCATAGAGCAGCGTGTTCGGAACCCCTGCGAGCGCGCAGGGAGCGAGCATCGAGACAACGACAGCGATCCCGGTCTTCATCCGTGTTTCCTCCTGTCCCCAGAATACAGACGGCGGTGTCCAGTGCAAGAAAAAACCCGCCGATCGGCGGGCTTGGGAGGTCTTCACATTGCCCGGGTTCACATGGGCTTCTTGTTGATCGTCACATCGTACATGTTCAGGAGTTTCTCCTTGTCGAAGATCATCTCCTGCCGGGTCAGCCCCACGATGTCGTAGACGGGCGTGAGTTCGATCGCGTCGACGGGGCAGGCCTCCTCGCACATGCCGCAGAAAATGCAGCGCAGTTCGTCGATCTCGAACTTGGCGGGGTACTTCTCGCGGTCCTCCCAGGGGGACTCGGCGGCCTCGATGTGGATGCAGTTCGCGGGGCAGATGGTCGGGCACATCATGCAGGCGACGCACTTCACGCGGCCGGATTCGTCGCGGTTGAGGCGGTGGAACCCTCGGAAATTGGCGGCGTGCAGGCCGCCCTTCTCGACGGGCATGTCCTCGCGGCGTTCCTCGGGGTACTGGAGGGCGCGCGAGGTGTTCTTGTGGCCCGGGAAGACCTTGCCCTGCCCGAACGAGGTGAAGAAGTGGCGGAGCGTCACGCCGAAGCCTTTGACGACCTCGGGGATGTAGACCGCTTCGGCCCGGTTCATGGGGGGCGTGGAGATGCGCACGATGTCTTCGTCGCGGATGGCCATGGGGGGGAGTGTAGCGGGGGCTTCCCGGATGGTCAGATCCCGGCGGGACGCCGCGCGACCCAATTCCGCACCGCGCGCTCGGCGGCGGCTTCGAGGAGTTCCGGACCCCGGCGCAGGGCTTCGTCGAGGGGCATGCCCTCGGGGGTGATGACGAGGTAGTCGAGGAGGCCGCCCTCGGTCTCCCCGCCCGGCGTGGTCGCGTGCCCGGGGTCGAGGCACCGCTCGGCGCCCTCGCCGACGGACCCGACCAACGCGATGGTGGGGACGCCGGCGTCGCGGGCTTCCTTCGAGACGGCGATGGGCAGTTTGCCGCGAACGGTCTGAGCGTCGATCCGCCCCTCCCCGGTGAGGACGAGGTCGGCTCGGCTGATCTTGTGCCAAAAGCCGGTCTCAAGCATGACGAACTTTGCGCCGGGTTCGAGATCGGCGTTGCAGAACGCGGCGAGGCCGAAACCGAGCCCACCGCCGGCGCCGGTGTGTGTCCCTTCGGTGAAGCTCACATCGGTATCGTCTTCGAACAGTCGAGAGAAGCGCCGGAGGGCGCGATCGAGTTCCGCGACCTGCTCGGGAGTCGCGCCCTTCTGGGGTCCGAACACGCGTGCGGCGCCATCGCGACCCGTCAGTTCGTTCTCGACATCGCACGCGGCGATGACCTTCAGGAGCGGGTCGGTTGAGTCGTATCGCCACCGTGAAGAGAGGCCGTACGAATCAATCCGGGAGAGATCCGCGCCGACGGGCGATTCGATCAGGTGCTCTGTGTCATCGAAGAATTCGTGCCCAAGTTCGGCGGCCATGCCCACCCCGCCGTCGACCGTGGAGGTGTTTCCGACACCGACAATGATGCGCTGCGCGCCGCGAACACGCGCTGCGTTGATGAGTTGTCCGACTCCGCGTGTGGTGAGCCGGGTCGGATCGCGCAGGTCGTGGGGAACAAGGTTCAGCCCGATGGCGGTAGCGACTTCGACGGCTGCTTGGCGTTCTTTGGGGTTAGCGAGCACAACAAGGGCGGCCAGCACGAAGATCACGCCGATGCCGAGAAAGAGCACGAACGGGGCGAACGCTCCGATCGTGGCGACAATGAACCACGCGATCAAGAGCACCACGAGCATCGCCATCGTCCTCAGGATTCGTGTCGCGATTGACGGCTTGCGATCGCGCATGAGGAACGGCGCCGAAGTGACCTCGCCGGTCGCGCTGTCGACATCAACGGTATTGACTTCCCAGCCCCCGGCCGCGAGGAGCGATTCCAAAAAACCGTTGCCCCCGTCCGACAGCGGATGTTCCGTCGCCTCGATCTCGACACCGAGCGACTTCGCTGCGCGTTGGACGCCGCGCGCCATCGCGGCGGCGGCCTCGGGCGCGGACATGCATTCCTTGAACGCGCCGGGCGCGCAGAGGATGTGCAGAGGTTGGGGTTTTTTCCCGCGGGGCATGGGGGGGAATCTTACAGAGCCGCGGGCGGGAGCACGCGGCCGGAAACTCGGCAGGACCGTCACCTTATTCACGCAAGCGACCACGAACGACGCGTGCGAGGCCAGCCATCAACGCACTGCAACGGTGCTGGCCGCGTGCTCCCGCCCGCGGCTCTGATCGGACGGGAGAGGGTGCGGATTACTTCTTATCAAACCCGTGCTTCTCGAAGCCGCGGAGGAAGCCGACGAACTCGCGGCGGTGTTCCTGCTCGTCGCCGAGCAGTTGGATCGCGAGGTCTTCGGTGACGGGGTCCACGCCGTCGCCCGCGAGTTCGATGAGTTTCTCGTATCCCTTGATCGCGCCTTCCTCGGCGGCGATCACGCCCCTGATGACGCTCACGACATCGGTGAGGTCGTCGCTGGGCTGCATCGCTTTCTGCGCCATGGTCAGTTCCATGGAGCCCTTCGCGCGGCCGCCGAGGATCTTGATGCGGTTCGCGAGCGACTTCGCGTGCCCGAGTTCCTCGGTGATGTCCGCGGCGAGGGATTCCTTGATCTCCTGCGCGAGCACGCCGTCGAGGTTGATCGAGGCGGCCAGGTAGTTGATGACCGTCTCGATCTCCATGTTGTACGAATCGTGGAGCGCCACAAGGATGGCCTGGGTCTGTTTGTCGTTCATGTGTGCCCTTTCGTTGAGTGCGGAATCGTAGATGCACCGCTTCACTCAGTCGTTGAGGTGTTCGCTCAGGAAGCGGTCCACGCGGTCGTAGAACAGCAGGCGGTTGTCGAGTTTGCGGAACCCGTGGCCCTCGTCGTGGAAGTAGATGGTCTCGGGGTCGCGGCCGAGTTTCTGGAGTTCTTCCGCGAGTTGCATGGCTTCGCCCACGGGCACGCGCGGGTCGTTGAGGCCATGCGCGATGAGCATGGGCACGGTGATCTCGTCGATGCGGTGGATCGGCGAGATGGAGATCAGGAATTCGGGATCGGAGAGCGGACCGTACTCGGCTTCGCGGAGTTTGCGTCGGTAGCCGCGCGTTTCTTCGAGGAATGTCTGGAAGTTCACGATGCCCACGACATTGACCGCGGCGCCGTAGAGATCGCCGCCCTCGATGACGGTCGCGGTGGACATGAACCCGCCGTAGGACCCGCCCATGGCGGCGATGCGCCCGGGCGCTGAGAGGCCGCTGCGCGCGAGCCATCGTGCGGCCTCGACGCCGTCGCGCACGGAGTTCCAGCGGTTCTTGTAGTTGTCCAGTTGGTGGAACTCGCGGCCGTAGCCGACGCTGCCGCGCACATTGGGACGCAGGACGCCGAAGCCGCGATCGACGAAGTACTGGTCGATGGCGTCGAACGCGGGGCGGTGCTGGCCTTCCGGTCCGCCGTGGTAATCGACGATGAAGGGGATGGGCGTTCCTCGGCGGTAGTCCCTGGGGAGCAGGAGGAACGCGGGGATCTCGATCCCGTCGAACGAGTTGAAGGTGATGAGTTCGGGCTCGGTGAAGCGCGAGAGGTCGATGCCTGCGGTGAACGGCTCGGTGAGTTGGCGCGAGACGGCGATCGGCTTGGAGGTGTCGAAGGCGAACGCGATGCCCGGCGTGCGCGCGTTGGAAAGCGAGTAGGTGAGGGTGTCTCCGGTGAAATCGAGCGAGCCGATGACGCCGCGATCGATCATCGGGATGGGGCGTTCTTCGAAAGGCGCGGTCTTGAAGAGGCGGAGGCGGCTGTAGCCGTCCTCGTTGAAGACGATGGCCAGACGCGAGCCGTCTTCGCTGAGCACGGCGTCGTCGATGTCGTGGTCGGCGTAGGAGGGCAGGACCTCGCGCACGGCGTCGGTCGTGAGGTCGCGGGCGACGAGGCGGCGGAACTCGGAATCGGCGTCGGTGACGATGAGCGCTTCGTGCGCCCCGGGGAGGTATCCCACGGCGCTGTTGAAGGAGGTCCCTTCCTCGGGCTTCACCGTGAGTTCGCGGAGTTTGCCTGTTTTGGTGTCGATTTCGAAGACGAGCGCCTCGGCGGCGGAGATGTACCGTGTGACGAGGGCGCGGGCGCCGTCGGGCGTGATGTCGGCCGCGGACCACGAGCCCTCCTCGGCGACGAGTTTCGTGGGTTTGTCGGTCGCGAGGTCGTAGCGGTAGAGATGGAAGTCGTTGGCGGAATCGTCGTTGGCGGAGTACACGAAGCCGGAGTTGTCGTCGAGCCAGAAGTTGAATCGGTAGACGATGTTCGGATCGGAGAAGATCGTGGTCGATTCGCCGGTGTCGGCGTCGAGGAGGAAGAGGTCGTTCTGTTCGCTGCCCCCGATGGCGGCGCTGAGGACGATCTGCTCGCCGTCGGGCGAGAGGGCATACGAGGAGACGCCGTCCTCGAGGTCGGTGAGGGCGAGGGTCTCGCCGCCGGTGGATTTGCGGAAGAGCTGGCGGACGCCGTCGGGGGAATCGATGAAATAGAGGTCGCCGTCGGGCGCGAGGGAGGCGCCGATGGGCGCGCGGATGCGGATGTAGGGCTCGATGGTCGGGGTCTGCTGCGCGAGGGCGGCGACGGGAGCGAGGGCGCAGAGCGCGAGAGGCGCGAGGCGATGGAACATCTGGTGGTCTCCTCGGCGCGCCGGTGGGGCGGCCATGGGCAGGATACCGGCAGCGGACGGGCCGGTTGGCGGATCAGCCCGGACTGGGCACGAAGATGGTCGTGCCGTTCTGGGGATCGCGCTTGCCCGTAACGCACTCGACGACGATCTTCGCGATGGCGTCGGGGCTGAGCGTGCGATCGCGCGGGAGCGCGGTTTCATCGAAAAGGGAGCGGAGCATGGGTGTTTCGACCGCGCCGGGCGCGATCGCGAACCCCTTGATGTTGTGCGCGGCGCCCTCGGTGGCGATGGAGCGCGCGTAGGAGTTCACGGCGGCCTTGGCGGCGGCATAGGCGAAGAACCCGGGGAACGGGTCGGCGGTGCCCATCGTGGAGAGGTTGACGATCACGCCGGCGTTGCGGGCGACGAGATGGGGCCATGCGGCGGCGATGAGGGCGCCCGGGCCGAGGGCGTTGACGGCGAAGGCCTCGCGGAGCACGGCCGGGGTGTGCTCGTGGATCGGCTTGAGGGGCGCGGCTCCGGCGTTGTTGATGAGCGCGTCGAGGCGGCCGAAGCGGTCGATGGTTTCGCGGATGATTCCGGCTGAGGCGTCCGGATCGCCGATGTCAGCGGCGATGGCGTGCGTCTCGGCGTCGGGCGTTTCCCGGCGGATCATCGCGGCGGCGTCCTGAAGCGGTTGGAGCCGACGACCCACGATGACGAGATCGAAGCCCTGTGCCGCCAGCGATCGGGCGGAAGCCAGCCCGATGCCCGATCCGGCGCCCGTGACGAGCGCGACCGGTCTGGAGGAGGACGGGGGGCTGGGCATGGGTGATTTCCGGCGTATGTGGAGAGTTCCGGGCATCGGCGCGGAGCCGAAGTTCGAACTTCATCGTACCGGAACTTGGGGCGCCGACTGCCGATAGAGATAGGGCCGTAGGATTCCTCTGGATGAAACCCGACGCACAGCCAGTGTTTGACCTCCCGTCGCTGACCAAGATCATCGCTACGCTCGGTCCCTCGACGGACGAGCCGGGGATGCTCGAGCGGTTGATTGCGGCCGGGGTGAGTGTCACCCGCCTGAATTTCTCGCACGGGACGCTCGAAGAGCACAAGAAGCGGCTCGACATGGCGCGTGCGGCGAGCGCGAAGCTCGGGATGCCCATCGCCGTGCTGGGCGATCTCGGAGGGCCGAAGATCCGCGTGACGAAGGTTGAGGGCGAGATCGTCGAGGTCGAATCGGGGCAGGATGTTGTTTTCCGGCCGCTGGCCACCGCGGGCGCGGGCCCTCAGCCCGGGCCGGTCGAAGCGGATGTCCCGGTGATCAGTTGCTCGTACGGCCCGCTGGTGCGCGAGGTCTCGCCCGGCCACCGCGTGCTGCTGGGCGACGGCCAGGTGCGCATGCTGGCGGTGGATCGCCGGAGCGGCGTGCTGCGCTGCCGCGTGACCATCGGCGGCGTGCTGAAGCGCGGGATGGGCGTGAACCTTCCCGACAGTGATATCTCTGCGCCGGCGATCACGCCGCGCGACCGCGAGTGCATCGACTGGGCGGTGCAGGAGTCGCTGGACTTCCTCGCGCTGTCGTTCGTGCGTTCTCCCGACGATGTGGCGCAGCTCAAGGCGCTCCTGCGTGCGGCGGTCTCGAAGAAAGGGCCGATCACGCTCGACCCCGCGAACGACACGGTCGCGTACGAGCCGATCCCGGTGATCGCGAAGATCGAGAAGCCCCAGGCGGTGGACGCGATCGACGAGATCCTGAGCGTGGCCGACGGGATCATGGTGGCGCGCGGCGACCTGGGCGTGGAGCTCGATCTTGCGCAGGTGCCCGTCGTGCAGAAGCGACTGATCGCGATGGCCCGCGAGCACGGCAAGCCGTGCGTGGTGGCCACCCAGATGCTCGAGACGATGATCGAGAAGGCGACGCCGACGCGCGCCGAGGCGAGCGATGTCGCGAACGCGATCTTCGACGGCGCCGGCGCGGTCATGCTCTCGGGCGAGACCGCGGTCGGCACGCACCCGGCGATGGTGGTCGAGACGATGAAGCGGATCGCGATGGCGGCGGAAGCGGAACTCTGCCGCATGCCCCAGCTGGCCGCGCCCCCGAGCCGTTTGCAGGCCCTGCTCGACGAGGAAGCGGCGCTGGCGCACGGCGCATGGCACATGGCCAACGACACGAACGCGGCGCTCGTGGTGGTGTGGTCCCAGTCGGGCGAGATGGCGCGCAACCTGTCGCAGAACCGGTTCAGCACGCCGATCGTCGCGTATTCGTCGGATGTGCCCGCGGTGCGCCGGATGTCGCTGTTGCGCGGCGTGATCCCGATCCTGTGCGAGCGGCTGCCGGTCCACCGGACGGAGTTCGCGGCGATGGCGGACAAGATGGCCGTCGAACGCGGTCTGGCGCGTCCGGGCGAGCGCATGGTCCTGCTCGCGGGCATGCCGTTCGGCAAGTCGGGCGTGGTGAACACCGTGGCGATCCGCAAGGCGGGCGAGTTCTCGTCGCACGAGGAGCCCGACGCGGGGAAGGGCGACATCGGCATGTCGGTGCGCGAGGCGGGGGAGGCCCCACGCCCACGGCCGGCGAGCGCCGGGGCGTGGAACTGATCCGGGGGAGGCGGCGGGCCTACGCTGCGCTCCGATGAGCACGACACACCACGCGTGCGCGATCCTTGCGATCGGCGACGAGCTGACGCTCGGCGAGAAACCGGACACCAACAGCATGTGGCTGGCGGAGCGGTTGGGCGCGCTGGGAGCGCCCGCGATCGAGCACGCGACGGTCGGCGACGACGCCGTGCGCATCGCGAACACGATCAGGCGTCTCGCGCAGTCGGCGCCGCTGGTGATCTGCACGGGAGGACTGGGCCCCACGGCGGACGATGTGACGCGCGACGGTCTGGCGAGCGCGATGGGCGATTCGCTTGTCGAGGACGGGGAGGCGCTCGCGCAGATCGAGGCGCTGTTCCGCGCGCAGGGTCGCGCGATGAACGATCTCAACCGTGTGCAGGCGCGGCGACCGACCCGGGGCGAGTGCCTGCGCAACGCGCTCGGGACCGCGCCGGGCTTGTGGGGCGAGGTGGATCGCGGCGACGGGACGAGGGCGGATGTGTTTTGCGTGCCGGGTCCGCCGCGCGAGATGCGCCCGATGATCGACGGGATCGTCGTGCCGCGGCTTCGGCTGCGCGCGGCGGATGCGCTGCGGGTGAAGTTGGTGCGCGTGCTTGGCTGGACGGAGAGCGACGCCGCGGCGGCGCTCCGCGCGGGCGAGGGCGGCGATCTGCTGGCGCGCGCGAACGATCCCGAGGTGGGCGTGACGGCGAGCGCGGGGGAGTTGACCTTCCGCATCCGTGCGCGCGGCGCGGAGAGCCACGCGAGCGAGCGGCTGGAATGGGCGGCGGCGCAGATCCGCGGCGTGTTCGGCGCGCTGTGCGTGGGCGAGGACGACGAGAGTTCCGCCGCCGCGACCTTGCGCGTCCTGCGCGAGCGGGACGAGACGCTCGCGGTGGTCGAGAGTTGCACGGGCGGCCTGCTCGGCGCGACGCTGACCGAGGTCGCGGGCTCGAGCGATGTGTTCCTGGGCGGGTGGATCACCTACTCGAACGCGATGAAACAGGGCGAGGTGAGCGTGCCCGGCGCGACGCTGGTCGAGCACGGCGCGGTCAGCGAGGAGACGGCCCGCGCGATGGCGCTGGGCGGCCTGTTCCAGAGCGCGGCGGACCACGCGATCGCGATCACGGGCGTCGCGGGGCCCGACGGCGGGACTGATGACAAACCGGTTGGCACGGTGTGGATCGCGCACGCGTGGTCGACGGACAACGACCGGGGCGTCGAAGCGCGGCTGTTCCGATTCCCGGGCGATCGCGAGCGCGTGCGCGAGCGTTCGGTGCGCGCGGCGCTGGCGATGCTCAACCTGCGCGTGCGCGGCGAGCCGGAACGCGTGCTCGCGAACGAGGTGCGAGCATGAGCCGCAAGGGCGCACGACGGATGTCGGAGATTCCCGCGAAGACGCTGGCGGCGATGAACCGCGGCGACGAGGAAACGCTCACGCTCGTTGAGATGCTCGCGGTCGATCAGTCGAAACTCGCGGCGAGCGTGGACGGGCTCTCGAAGGCGTCGATCGCGGTCCTGCGTGCGGCCAAGGGCGAGGGCATCACGAAGCGCATGGCGCTGGGCGGCCGGGTCGCGCTGAGCGATCTCGGGATCGACGGCGTTCTGGCGTTGCGGGCGCACCGGAGCGATCTGGTGCGCGGGTGGGCGGCGTACGCGATCGGCATGGAGGAAGGCGTGGGACTTCGCAAGCGACTGGCGATGATCCGGCCGCTGGGCGACGATGCGCACTCGGGCGTGCGCGAGTGGGCCTGGATGGGTGTTCGTGCCCGGATCGCCGAGGATCTGGACGGCGCGATCGGGCTGCTCACGCCGTGGGTGACGGATGAGAGCGCGAATGTGCGCCGGTTCGCGACGGAGGCGACCCGGCCGCGCGGCGTGTGGTGCGCGCACATCGGGGAACTGCGCCGCGAGCCGGAGCGCGCGATCGCGCTGCTCGAACCGCTGCGCGACGATCCGACCAAGTATGTGCAGGACTCGGTCGCAAACTGGCTGAACGACGCGTCGAAGGACCGTCCCGAGTGGGTGCGCGAGTTGTGCGCGCGGTGGGTCCGCGAAAGCCCGACGAAGGCGACGGAGCGGATCGCGAAGCGCGCGATGCGGACGATGGGCGACTAGTGGGTCGGTGGCGCCCTCACCCGGCGGCGTCGCTTCGCGTGCCGCCACCCTCTCCCACGGGAGAGGGTGAAGAGTCAGAGCGCGACGGAATCGCCCTGCTTGATCGAAGAGGGCAGGTTGTCGGCCTTCTTGAGTTCGGCGGGGGATGTCGCGGTGCGCGGGGAGATCTCGATGGTGCAGTTGGGCAGGCCGTCGGCGTTGCGCGGAACCTCGACGCCGATGGCTTCGAGCCAGCGTGCGGCGCGTTCGGTCTGGATGCGTGCGCTCGACTCGGGGGAGTCGACGCCGGTGGCGTTCTTGATGGGCGCGAACTCCTCCACGCGCGAGGTCTCCATGACGAGGGATTTCTCGCACATGGGGATGGCGTCGAAAGCGAACATCTCAAGCTTAACGGCGTTGGGTGAACGGGGATCGACGCGCTCGCCGCTGCCGAGGTCGATGTGGGGGACCTTCTTCTCGGCGCGGTGGTAGGGGAGCGCGGTCGAGGCGTCGCCCGAGGTGAGCCGCTCGATGAAGGAGAGCGAGAGCGCGTGGACGGCGATGTTGGCGGCCTTGAAGAGCAGCGTGCCGTCGCGGTCCTGCGCGTCGGCGAGTCCTTCGGGCAGGTCGGAGTATTCGAGGATCATCGTCTTGCCGACGGACTGCGCAAACACGCCGACCTTCTCGCTCGGGTTGGTCTTGACGACCATCTTGGACGACATCTCTTTGGATGAGTCGTGGGCCGTCGCGTGGAGCCCGAGGAAGAGCGGATCGACGACGCGGACGATGGGGTTGTCGATCTGGCAATAGGAGAGGTGCTCGACGCCGAGGGCGGCGAGTTTGTCGAGCGTGCCCGAGGTGCGCAGCGCGCGGAAGGAGCCGCCGTGGCCGTCGGGGTTGGTGGCGACCTCGTGCTTGCTCGCGAGGAGGAGCGCGCCGTTGGCCATGTCGAAGGAGGGCATGACGCCCTGGGGGAAGAACATGACGAGGGCGGGGTCGAGCCCGAAGTGGTTGTGCTCGGCGAAGAAGGCGACGGTGGCCTCGTGGTTGAGCGGGCTGGTCATGATCGCCCACGGGATCGCGGCGCCGTAGCGGTCCTGCGCGGCGAGGATGGAGTCGGCCAGCATGTGGAAGAGGGGCTTCTTCGTGACGGCGCCGGCCGGGAAGCAGCCCTTGGGGCCGTCGTAGCCGAGGCGGGTGCCCTGGCCGCCCGCGACGGTGAATGCGGCGATCTTGCCCGCGCTGATGAGGTCCTGGCCGGCCTTGGCGTAGCGGTCGCGGCCCCAGAGGGAGACGGGCTTGTCGCGGTCGTCGGGGTAGAAGGGGGCGGGCAGGAGTTCGGCGGGCGAGGAGGTCTCGGGCCGGGATTTCACATAGGTCTCGACGAGGGAGGGGATCTCATCGAGCGGGAGCGACGCGACTTGCGCGCAGAGGGAGCGCTGGTCGGCAGGGGAGAGTTCGTCGGCGAAGCGGAGGATGTGGTGCTGACCGATCCGCTCGAGCGCGGCACGGGTGTCGGCGAGGGAGGGAACGGACGCGATCGTGGTGGTGGGCATCGGTGCGTTCTAGGCGTTTTTTCGGGAAAAAGCCAGATTTTGCGCGCCGAACCGGGGTTATTCCGGCTTGGACTCGACCCACCCGTGGGCGCCGTGGCGGACGATGGCGCCCGAGGCCGCGTAGATCACCTGCTCGGCGATGTTCGTCGCGTGGTCGGCGATGCGCGCGAGTTCGCCGGCGATGGTGAGGAGGGCGACGCCTTCGTCCACGGTGAGCGCGCGGTCGGCGAGGCGCTGCTCGGTGTCGCGCAGGAGTTGCTTCCTGAACCGCTCGACGGCGTCCTCGGAGTTGAGGACGACCTTCGCGATGCGCACATCGGTGGCCTCGAAGCAGCGGCGGGCGGCGTCGACGATGCCGAT
Organism: uncultured Phycisphaeraceae bacterium; assembly: GCA_965369025.1. GTDB lineage: Bacteria > Planctomycetota > Phycisphaerae > Phycisphaerales > UBA1924 > JAHBXC01. The sequence continues at coordinate 1,244,041 of CBDUPB010000001.1, forward strand.
GACGCTGTTGGCGACGACGCGGAAGGTCTCGGGCGGTTTGGTGTTGAGGGCCGCGAACGCGGGGGCCTCGGCGGCGATGTTGGTCGCGAGGTCGGCGATGCGCTCGGCCTCGTTGTTCACCTTCACGATGGTGAGGATGAGGCGGAGTTCGCGCTCGGGGATCGTGATGGCGGTCGAGGCGACCTCGGCGAGCAGGGCGACGGCGGTGCGCTCGATGGCGATATCGACGCGGTCGATCTCGTCGTCGGCCTTGACGCACCGGGCGGCCATGTCGGGGTCGGCGGTGAAGACCGCTTCGACGGCGTGCTCGACGAGGTCCTGCACGCGGGCGCACTGGGCGGCCATGTCGCTTTGGAGCGAGCGGAGGCGGGCGGCGAAGGTGTCTTGCGAGAGGGGCATGGTGGAACGGGGCAAAGTACCACGGAACGAGGTGAGCGTGAAGCGGCGCGGATGCTGGGGACGAACCGGGGGAGAGGTTCGGCCGCAGGACGGTATCATCGCGTCCCGCCGCGGTCTGGCTCGGAGGTCGGAGGAAGGCGGGGTGATTCCAGTTGTCAGGCCGGTACGGGCCTCGGAGTGAATCGGATGCTCTTCTCGATCGAATCGGTGCACGCTCGTCAGATCCTCGACAGCCGGGGCAACCCGACGGTGGAGGTTGAGGTTGGTCTGGAGAGCGGCGTGATCGGTCGCGCCGCGGTTCCGAGCGGGGCGAGTACGGGCGAGCACGAGGCGGTCGAGTTGCGCGACGGGGAGAAGGGGGTCTACGGCGGGAAGGGCGTCGAGAAGGCCGTCATGCATGTCGTCGAGAAGATCGGTCCGGAGTTGCTCGGCGTCGATGCGCGTGAGCAGGAGCAGATCGACGCGCTGATGCGCGAGATCGACGGAACGCCCAACAAGAAGCACCTGGGCGCCAACGCGATTCTGGGCGTTTCGCTCGCGGTCGCGAAGGCGGCTGCGGAGGAGGCGGGACTGCCTCTGTATAGGTACATCGGGGGCAGCGGTGCGCGGACGCTTCCGGTTCCCATGTTCAATGTGCTCAACGGCGGCAAGCACGCGGACAACACGGTGGACTTCCAGGAGTTCATGGTGCAGCCGTGGGGGTTCGACGATTTCTACGAGGGCCTCCGCGCGGGCGTGGAGATCTACCACGCGTTGGCGAAGGTGCTCCACGAGAAGGGGCTGAGCAGTTCGGTCGGCGATGAGGGCGGGTTTGCGCCCAACCTCAAGGACAACGAGGACGCGCTGCGCCTGCTCGAGGAGGCGACGAAGAAGGCGGGCTACAAGTGGGGCGAGCAGATCTTTGTGGCGCTCGACCCGGCGGCCAGCGAACTCTGGAACGAGGCGGAGAAGGACGGCAAGAAGGGGTATCGCTTCTTCAAGAGCGACCCGAACCGCATCGCGACCAGCGACGAGATGGTCGATCACTGGGCGAAGTGGTGCGCGAACTACCCGATCCGCTCGATCGAGGACGGCCTCGCCGAGAACGACTGGGACGGGTGGGCGAAGCTCACCGCGAAACTGGGCGACACGGTGCAGCTGGTCGGCGATGACCTGCTGGTGACGAACGCGTCGTTTGTGCAGAAGGCGCTCGAGAAGCGGTGCGCGAACGCGGTGCTCGTGAAGGTGAATCAGATCGGCACGCTGAGCGAGACGCTCGAGACGGTGAACCTCGCGATGCGCAACCGCTGGGGCGCGATCATGTCTCACCGATCGGGTGAGACGGAGGACGCGACGATCGCCGATCTCGCGGTGGCGACGAACTGCGGCCAGATCAAGACGGGCGCGCCGTGCAGGAGCGACCGGAACGCGAAATACAACCAGCTCCTGCGCATCGCGGAGGAGCTGGGAGGCGCCGGCGTGTACGGCGCTTCGCTTTGGAACAAGGGCTGAGTGAACTCAGCGCCGGCGACGGCGCGAAGCCGCTGCGGCGATGCCCAGGCCGAGCACGAGGCCCGCGCCGGGCGCGGGGACTTCCTCGACCTCGGGCGTGTCGGGGGTCGGACTACCGCCGCCGCCACCGGCGTTGCCCGAGCCTCGGCCGCCGCCGCTGAAGCCCATCGCGAGCGGACCGCCGCCGCTGCCGCCTCCGCCGTTGACGCCCGAACTGAAGAGGGGCGCATCGCCCGCGACAATCTCGGCGATGACGAGCGCGCCTGCGCCGGGGGCGCCGTCGTGCGAAACGACCACGCCCATGACATCGCCCCTCTCCGGGACATAGCCGCGCTCGGCCCACATGTTGAGATCGACGGCGAAGCCGAAGAGTTTCTGGCCGCCCACGGCGACCGGGCTGAGCGCGCCGGCGGAATCGAGCTGGACCTCCGGTCCCTTGCTGAGCGTGCCGTTGGCGTCGCGGATGAGCGGCGCGACCCGCACGCCCGCGACGGTGTTGTTCTTCATAAAGATGAAGGCGTCGGGGCCGGGCGACAGTCGGGCGGTGCCTCGGTTGAGGAGGATCGCGGCTTCGACCGGGTCGGCGGCCTCGGGGTCGGTGTCGATGGTGGTGCTGAAGTCGAGGTCGTAGATCGCGCGGGGGGCGCGCACCGTCGCTCGCTGGGAATCCCAATCGAACTGACGGGAGACGAACTCGGCCGGGCGGACCGGGGTGACGCCGAACGGCGTGCGGATGCCCGTGACCACCTCGCCGCGCTCCAGATCGAGACGGATCTCGACGGAGGTGACGGGGAGCAGGGCCTCGTGGGCCGCGACGCCCTGGTCGGCGAGTGCCTGTCCCGAGAGCGCGGCCGCAACAATGAGCGGCGCGCAAGGGATGCGCCCGAGATGTGCACGGAGCGTGGTGTTCATTGTCCCTGCGCTTTCCTGACCCTGTGCCTTCGCAAGGTTTCACCCGTATGTACGGGTCATGCGATCCCCCGGTTCGCGTGGTAACGCGATGTCGGTGGGCAGGCACAGTTTCCGAAGTTTTCCCGGGGGGTGCAAGTCGGGCGTCAATGTGGAGAAGCTGGCGCAGCGGGTGAAGCCGGGCAGGCAAGGAAGGCAAGCGGCGCCGATTGTGACGGCGGCGGCATACCGTGGAGGCATGAGCCATCCGGCGATCCATCTCGTGCAGGCGAACCTCGCGTGGGAGGACAAGCCGGCCAGCCGCGCCCGTATCGAGGCGTTGCTCGACGGCGCCTCGGTCGCCCCGGGCGACCTGATCGCGCTCCCGGAGATGTGCGAGACGGGCTTCTCGATGAACATCGAGCGCACGGCGGACGAGCAGGGTCAGTCCGCGGCGTGGTTGTCGTCGCTCGCGCAGGCGCGCCGGGCGTACACGCTGGGGGGCGTCACGGTTATGGGGCCGGCCGGGGATTCGGGTAAGGCGCGCAACCGCGCGCTGGTGTTCGATCCTCAGGGCAACGAGATCGCGCGGTACGACAAAATGCACCCGTTTTCCTACGGGAAAGAGGCGGAACGCTTCGAGGGTGGCGACTCGGTGTGCGTGTTCGAGTGGCACGCGCAGGGGCGGACGGTTCGCGTCTCGCCGCTGATCTGTTATGACCTGCGCTTCCCCGAGGCGTTCCGCGCGTGCAGGGGGCTGGACGCGGAGATGTTCGTGGTGATCGCGAACTGGCCCGCCGAGCGGGCCGCGCACTGGCGCGCGCTGCTCCGGGCGCGAGCGATCGAGAACCAGGCGTTCGTCGTGGGGGTCAACCGCACGGGCGACGACCCGTTCCTGGCGTACGCCGGGGGGAGCGTGGCGTTCGATCCGAAGGGGGAGTCGCTGGGCGAGGCCGGGGCGGCCGAGGGTGTCGTGCGGGTCGAGATCGACGGCGGCGCCGTGCGAGCGTGGCGAGGCGTCTTTCGGGCCTGGGACGACGCCAAGCCCGGTTTGCTGCCCAAAGTCGATGCACAGGGCCGCATCGAAGGGTGAATCCCGGGCGGAAACCGAGATCGAAAAAATTTGCAAGAGTGGAGAGAAAGGGGGTTGACGCTTGGGCGTGCTCCGCTACATTGTTTCCAGAAGAGCCAGATGCCCGAAAGGGCGTCGGCCGGAGAGTAGGGAGGGAAGCAACCCCTGCTCACAACTGAAGAGGTCTCGCGGTTAGCCCTGCGGCGATCGTTTTTGCTGACTCCTCCGTGGTGCTGTTGCGGCCCTGTGCAAAATTGGGCTGCGACGGCGGCAGATCCACGGAATCCCTGTGCCTGCTCCTCCCGTGTTAACGCATGGGGAGAGCAGTTCATCGCGGCGAGATATTCGCCGCGGCGTCGAAAGGGTTTCATGTAAACCCTTCGGCGTAAAGAGTTTGAGGGAAGCCCCTATCTCTTCGGAATGTTGAGCCGAGAGTCGGGAGCGACCGCGCGGTGTTCGTCTTCGTGAAGGAACGACGAATGCGGCGTGGTTTCGCTGCGCTTTTCTCTTGACACGCCCCCGCAATTTGGTATTCTCTCCCTGTCGCCCGGAGCACAGGCCGGGCCACACAGCCCTCTTGAGAGAGAGGTCGCGGGACATCTCGGGAAACCGAGGCGACCGCATTCGGGCCTTGAGGCCCACCGATCTGCCACATCCACGAAGGAGTCAACGAAGCCGCCTGGGAAACCAGGCGGCTTCGTTTTTGCATTTGGGCGTCGCTACGCGGCCCGGGCTCGCCGCCTCGCAAGCCACCACATCAGCAATGCGCCCGCCGTCGCGCCGACGGCGTTGCTCACCAGGTCCCACCCCGTGTTGATGTACCCGCCGACATTCGTGTCGGGGAGGGTCAGCACCGCCGCGAACTCCACCACCTCGTTCAGCGCACCGAGCCCCATGCCCGCCAATGCACACAGCGCGAACGGCCCGGCGCTCGCGCGTTTGTCCTCACGGAGCATCGGGCCGAGCAGCACCGCGCACACGCAAGTTGAAGTGAAGAACCCGAAGGCATGGATCACCTGGTCGTACTTCAGGTACCCCTCGGTCGCGTTGAACGGGATCAGCCAGAGCGAATAGAGCACGATCGGCTCGCCGTCCGAGCGCGTGAGCGGCAGGTTCCCGCCCAACATGTGCGCGAGGCCCCACGCGCTCAGGCACCACAGGATCCACCCCGGGATGCGCGTGACCTTGGCGTCGAGGAAGACCATCAGCGCCGCCGCCAGCACGACGACGACGGTGTACATCACGAACTCGGCGTTGCCCTTCCCGATCGCCAGCGCGGCGAAGGCGAGGATGTAGATCGCGCTGAAGATCGACAGGACGGGGTGGTCGCGGAGGAATCGGGTCATCCCCCGACTATCGGCCCGGGCCGGACTCCCGGGGGACCGGGACCACCCAAAAAAGCGCATGACCCGCGTCGTCAGGGGGCTTCCGACGCGGGTCATGCTCAAGGGGGTTCAAATGGCGTTTCCGCTCCGCTTCGCTCCGTCGAAGCGGCTGGCAAGGCCGGGAGGAGTGAGACCTCGCCTCACCTTCCACCGCCCGGGTTTCCCGGTGGTTGCGGCCCGCGCGGCGGCTTTTTTCAGTCCTTCACTTCGTACTCGGCGTCGATGACATCGTCGTCCTTGCCGGCCGAAGAGTCGCCCGAGGGCTTGGGCTCCGCATCTCCGGAGCCACCCTCGCTTTGCGACTTGGCCTGCTCGTACATCACTTTGCCCAGTTCCATGCTGGCCTTCTCGACCTCGGCGATGGAGTGCTCGATGACCTTCTTGTCGTCGCCCTTCAGGGCGCCTTCGAGGGCGTTGAGCGACGACTCGATGTTGCCGCGGACCTCCGACGAGACCTTCCCGCCGTGCTCCTCGAGCGCCTTGCGGGTCTGGTAGAGGATCGAGTCGCCCTTGTTCTTGGCGTCGATGAGTTCGCGGCGACCCTTGTCGGCCTCGGCGTTGGCCTCGGCGTCACGCTTCATCTTCTCGATCTCTTCGTCCGAGAGACCGCTCGAACCCTTGATCTCGATGTGCTGGGTCTTGCCCGACGCCTTGTCGGTCGCCTTCACATTGAGGATGCCGTTCGCGTCGATGTTGAACTCGACCTCGATCTGCGGCACACCGCGCGGCGAGGGCGGGATCTCGGTCAGTTCGAAGCGCCCGAGCAGGCGGTTGTCGCCCGCCATCTGGCGCTCGCCCTGGTACACCTTGATCTCCACGCTCGTCTGGTTGTCGGCCGCCGTCGAGAAGGTTTCCTTCTTGCTCGTCGGGATGGTGGTGTTCTTCTCGATGAGTTTGGTCATCACGCCGCCGAGCGTTTCGAGCCCGAGCGAGAGCGGGGTGACATCGAGGAGGAGAACATCCTTCACATCGCCCTGGAGCACGCCGCCCTGGATGGCGGCGCCGAGCGCGACGACTTCGTCGGGGTTGATCGACTTGTCGAGTTCGGTGGTCTCGAAGACGCGCTTGGCGATCTCCTGCACGCGCGGGATGCGCGTCGAACCGCCGACCATGACGACCTCGTCGATCTCGCTGGCCTTGAGTTTCGCGTCCTTGATCGCCTGCTTGCACGGCTCTTCGAGGCGCTTGAACAGGTCCTCGCACAGCGACTCGAACTTCGAGCGGCTGATGGTCTCCTGCAGGTGCTTCGGGCCGCTCTGGTCGGCGGTGATGAACGGGAGGTTGATGGTCGTCTCCATCTGCTGAGAGAGTTCCATCTTGGCCTTCTCGCAGGCCTCCTTGAGGCGCTGGAGCGCCATGGCGTCCTTCTTGAGGTCGATGCCTTCCTTCTTGCGGAAGGTCTCGGCGACATAGTCGATCAGTTTCTGGTCGAAGTCGTCGCCGCCCAGGTGGCCGTCGCCGTTGGTCGAGACGACCTCGAAGACGCCGTCGCCGATGTCGAGGATCGAGATATCGAAGGTGCCGCCGCCGAGGTCGAAGACCGCGATCTTGGCGTTCTTCTTCTTCTCAAGGCCGTACGCCAGCGCGGCGGCGGTGGGCTCGTTGATGATGCGCTCGACCTTGAGGCCGGCGATCTCGCCCGCGTCCTTGGTGGCCTGGCGCTGGGAGTCGTTGAAGTAGGCGGGCACGGTGATGACCGCGCGCTCGACCTTCTCGCCGAGGTAGTCTTCGGCGGTCTTCTTGAGGTCCTGAAGGATCATGGCGCTGACCTCGGGAGGGGAGAACTCCTGGCCGCGCACCTTCACCTTGACGAGATCGGTCGGTCCGCCGACGACCTCGTACGGGACGAGCTTCTCTTCGGACTTCACTTCGTCGTGGCGACGACCCATGAAGCGCTTGATCGAGAAGATGGTGTTCTTGGGGTTGGTGACCTGCTGATGCTTGGCGGCCTGACCGACCAGGCGCTCGCCCTTCTCGGTGAAGCCGACGACCGACGGCGTCGTGCGCGCGCCGGACGAGTTGATGAGCACCTTGGGCTGGCCGCCTTCCATGACGGCGACCACCGAGTTGGTCGTTCCGAGGTCGATTCCGATGATTTTGGACATATCGCGTTCCCCTTGAGTGGGTGATTGATCGAGTGTAAAGCGTCAGGAGGCCGGCCGTGGCCTGCGGTTTCCGCGAAGAAACCCACGGGCGATCCGGCGCCCATCCGACACTGGTGGACAGGGATGCAAGCGGGGCGCCAATCAGGAGCCTCCGGCGAGGGGCGTTCCCGGCCGGTCTGGGCCGCGTCAGCGGGGGTTAGTGCCGTTCAGGAGCCGACGATTCCCCTTTCCGCCGACACAAGGTTTCCGCGCTTCACACTGGGCTGCCAATCCGGCAGGGAGGCCGCAATCGCAAGAAGTTGTCTTGTGCGGCCTTGCTCATGATGTAAGATAGGAAAGGTCGGTTTCGCCCGCCGCAGCGGCATCGGCCAATCTCTCGTGACACGGTCTGGAACGCGGCAAACACCACGGACGAAGAGGTCCTGACATGTCGAATGCCAACGCGCCTTCGTTGCGCACCCGCACTTACGGTCGGCTGGGTCCGATCGCGCTCTCGCTCTGCATGTTCGCCGGCGCCGCCGCGAACGCGCAGGAGTTCAGGACGATCACCGGGGAATTCAACAACCCTGTCAACCCGACATGGGGAAGCGCCGGGTCGATGCTCATCCGCTGCCCTGCCGGCGCGTTCTACGGCGGCAACGACCACACCTGGGAAATGGGCGGCGAGAACCGCGTCAGCGCGCGCATGGTCTCCAACCTCGTCTTCGCCCAGCCCGAGATGGTCTTCGACGATCGCGGCCTGACCGACATGGTCTGGCAGTGGGGCCAGTTCCTCGACCACGACCTCGACCTCACGCCGGGCGGCGCCGACGAGGACGCGCATATCGCGGTCCCCGCGGGCGACCCGTGGTTCGATCCCAAGAACACCGGCTCGGCGACGATCCACTTCACCCGCGCCATCTACGAGCACACGCCCGAGATGCCTTGGCGCGAACAGCCCAACATCATCACCCACTTCATCGACGCCTCGAATGTCTACGCAAGCGACAGCTTCAAGGCGTGGTGGCTCCGCGAAGGCGTCGGCGGTCGGCTGAAGACCTCCGCCCACGCCAGCGGCGACCTGCTCCCCTTCGGCGACGGCGTCGTCGAGAACGACAACGGCCCCTTCGGCGCCGATCCGACCACCATGTTCGTCGCGGGCGACATCCGCTGCAACGAACAGTCCGGCCTCGCCGCCATGCACACCCTCTGGGTGCGCGAGCACAACCGCCTGGCCGACGCCCTCGCCGCCGCCAACCCCGCGTGGTCCGACGAAGAGATCTACCAGCGCGCCCGCTCGGTCGTCGGCGCGCTCGTGCAGGTCATCACCTACAACGAGTTCCTCCCCGCTTTGCTCGGCGAGAACGCGCTCCCGAACTACAGCGGCTACGACCCCGAGGTAGACCCGACGATCCTCAATGAGTTCTCCGCCTCGGCCTACCGCGTCGGGCACACCATGCTCTCGAGCGAGGTCCTCCGCCTCGGCGAGGACCAGCAGCCCCTGCCTCAGGGCAACCTGCTCCTGCGCAACATGTTCTTCGATCCGTCGGTCATCCTCGACAACGGCGGCATCGAGCCCATCCTGCGCGGCCTCGCCAACGGCAACATGCAGCGCATCGACACGCGCGTCGTTGACGATGTGCGCAACATGCTCTTCGGCCCTCCCGGATCCGGCGGCCTCGACCTCGTCTCCCTCAACATTCAGCGCGGCCGCGACCACGGCCTGCCCGACTTCAACACCATGCGCACCGCCTTCGGCCTCCCGCCCAAGGCCACCTTCGCCGCCATCACCAGCGACCCTGACATCCAGCTCGGTCTGGAGGCCGCGTTCGGCGACACCTCCGACATGGACCTGTGGGCCGGCCTGCTCGCCGAGGACCATGTCCCCGGCGCCGCCGTGGGCGAGACCCTCGTCGCGATTCTCGGCGATCAGTTCACCCGCCTGCGCGACGGCGACCGCTTCTTCTACCTGAACCCCGCCGACCCCAGCGACCTCACCGGCACCCTCGCCGCGCTCGGCATGACCATGGCCGACCTCGACGCGACCACGCTCGGGCAGGTCATGAAGCGCAACACGAGCATCGTGTGGCTCCACGACTATGTCTTCCGCCTCCGCCTCGCGGGCGACGCGAGCGGCAACGGCGTGGTGGACTTCAACGACCTCAACGCCGTGCTCACCGCATTCGGCGCCAACGAGGTCGGCTCCGCGGGCGACACCAACGGCGACGGCGTCGTGGACTTCACCGACCTGTCGAATGTCCTGAGCGGCTACGGCTCGTCGTACTGAGCGACGCCCGACATATTCACGCTTCGCCTACTTGTTGCCCCGAATGGGGCAACTTTTTTTTTGCTTGCATTCACTCCTCCACACCCGCATACTGAATCACGAATTCTTTCTTTCGGAGGCCACATGTCACACACTCGTTCGTACTTTCGCCGTCCGCTGCTTGCACTCGCGGTCTGCGCCGCGTTCCTGCCCACGAGCCACGCCGGCGACGATGGGTGCGCTCCCGGTTGGGAGGCGACCTTCGGCGCAGAGCCGTTCACACCGCTCGGGGGCGCTGTCGTAGTCACGCTTGACCTCGGCGATGGCGCCGACCTGTACATCGGCGGGGGGTTCAACCGGATCGGAGGAATCGCCGCGAACAACATCGCCCGATGGGATGGCGTGGCGTGGAGCGCTCTCGGCGTCGGGGTGAACGACGCAGTGGCCGACATCGCGGTCTTCGACGATGGTGACGGACCGGCGTTGTATGTCGCCGGCGCCTTCACCCAGGCCGGCGGGGTTCCGGCAAACCGGATCGCGAAGTGGGACGGCGAAACATGGTCGTCGTTCGGGCCCGGTCTCGACAACTTCACCTACATCTATGAGCTCGAGGTGTACGACGACGGAAACGGACCCGCGTTGTACGCCGCAGGAGACTTCACCACGATCGGTGGCGTGCAGGCCAATCGGATCGCGAAGTGGGACGGCCAATCGTGGTCGGCGCTCGGCTCGGGCATCGGCGGAAGTCGTGTCAGCGCCATGGTCGTGTTCGACAGTGGGCACGCCCCCGGCCTGTATGTCGCGGGCTTGTTCCAGTCCGCAGGCGGCTCGACGGCCAACAGCGTCGCACGATGGGACGGCGCCTCCTGGTCTCCCGTCGGTGGGGGCCTTCCTCCGTTCGGCGGCGAAGTCCGTGCTCTCGTGGTGCACGACGACGGCTCGGGCGAGGCGATGTACGCTGCGGGAAACTTCACTTCTGTCGGCGGCGTGTCCGCGATGCGTGTCGCGAAGTGGAACGGGCAATCGTGGTCCGCGCTCGGGATCGGACTCCCGTATCCCACCACGGGGTATGTCAGCGCATTGGCGAGTTACCACGACGCTTCCGGGCCCAAACTGGTCGCCGCGGGCCGATTCCAGAACGCCGGCGCCTCCGATCGTGACTGCGTCGCACAATGGGACGGCCAGTCCTGGTCGGCGCTCGGGGCCGGCGTGGGCAACGGCTTCGACAGCGAAGTCAGATCGCTCGCGCCGTTCGATGCCGGCGACGGGCCGCGGCTCTTCGCGACGGGACATTTCGAAACCGCGAGCGGCGTTGGAACCGGAGGCCTCGCCGTCTGGTACGGAGCGACATGGGCCGCTCCGTACCGGACCGGCGTGAACGGCCCGGTCTACTCCGCGACTGTCTCGAACATCGACGGCGAGCCGTCGCTCTATGTCGGTGGCGATTTCGACTCGGCAGACGGGCTCGCAATGAACAGGATCGCGCGATGGACCGGTGACTCGTGGGCGCCCGTCGGTCAACCGACATGGGCAACCAACGTCGTGTACGCACTCGCGCAATTCGACGACCATCTGTACGCGGCAGGCGGGTTCATCTCGTTTGATGAACCCGGCCAGTCGCGCATCGCGCAGTGGGACGGCGACGAATGGACGGCGCTGCAATCCGGTCTTACCGGCGGCGATGCGCGAGCGATGGCGGTATTCGACGACGGCCATGGCGCGGCCCTGTATGTCGGAGGAGTGTTCAGTCACGCCAGCGGGTTGGAAGTCAACCGCGTCGCCAGATGGGACGGAGACGCGTGGTCAGCGCTCGGGTCCGGGGTAGTTGGATTCGTCTACGCGATGGCCGCGTTCGACGATGGATCGGGGCCGGCGTTGTACATCGGCGGCTTCTTCTCGGAAGCCGGCGGAGTGCCCGCGAATGGCGTCGCGAGATGGGACGGCAGGTCGTGGTCTGCCGTCGGCGACGGCTTCAACGGCGCGGTCCATGCCCTGTGCGTGCTCGACACGGGCGCGAACGCAGCGCTCTATGCCGGGGGTGGATTTACCTCGACAGGGCAGTCGGCCGTCAATCGAGTGGCCCGATGGAACGGCGCCGCATGGGAGCCGGTGGGCGAGGGGTTCGCCAACGGTGTTGTTCGTTCATTGACGACATGGGATGACGGCACGGGCGTAGACATCTATGCGGGGGGCGGATTCACAGCGTCCGGCAGCGAATCGATCAATCGTGTCGCGAAGAGCAACGGTGACGAGTGGAGTGCGCTCGATGAGGGGATCATCAACATCGGCTTTCCCAGTGAGGTCCATGCCGTCCTCGGCGCTCGAAGTCTCGGTCTGGTTATCACGGGGGACTTCAGGATTTCGCCCAAGGGTGATGCGCCTGTCGCGCTCTGGCGCGGTTGTGAGGTCGCCTGTCCGGGCGACGCCAACGGCGACAACATTGTGAACTTCGCCGATCTCAACGCCGTGCTTGCCGACTTCGGCGCGACGGGCCCGAACCTTCCGGGCGATGTGGACGGCGACGGGGCGGTCGATTTCGCCGACCTGAACCTCGTCCTCTCCAACTTCGGGCTGGGCTGCTGAGCGGGCGTTCGGGGATCCGAACAAATCTCGAAAAGACATCTTGACAGGGTTTCGTTCGGGCGTTAGATTTACCCGAACGAAAGGCGATCGGATCTCGGTCGCTCGGCAGCAAGGAGGCCGCCCATGCTCACTCCCGCTCGAATCGCCCGTCTCGCCCAGGCCAACGACTGGCAGGCCCTTCTTCGGGAGGTGCTGGCCAACGGCCGCCCGCTCCCCAAGGCCGCGGCCGAGCGTCTGAGCCAGCCCTTGTGCGTGAAGGCGGCGGCGGCGTGCCTGGGCCTGTGCCGCACACTCGAACTCACCCGGCGGCCGGTTCGGAGCCCGGCCGCTGGAGTGGGCAAGGTTTCAGAATCAGTCCGGCCGCTCGTCGAGGCGCTGCGCGAATCACTGGGTTCGAGCGATCCCGTGGCCCGCGTGTTCGCGCAGGCCGGGCTGGCGGGCATCAACGAGCCGTTCGGGGCAACCGGTGGAGAGAGAGGGGCGTTGAGCGCGGAGGGAAGCCCGCTCGACGCGCTGCTGACGGTCTGGGCGCTCGGCGGGATCTTCGTGAGTGCGCCGAACGCGCTCGCCGAGCGTTCAGACCCCGGCGCGCTCTTTGAGGTCGCCGCCCGAACGGTCCACGCGATGGACCAGGGTTCGGCCCTCGCCGCCGACCTGCGCGCGATGCTCGCGCTGGCGTCGATCGCCGTCCGCCGCTCGACCGCCGTCCGTCACGCGGCCTGATTTCTCGGTTAGCTGCCGACTGCCTGTTGCCCGCTGCCTTCTCTTCACAACCCCGCCATCTTCCGCAGCGCCTTGTCGATCGCGGGCGGCACGGGCATCGCGCTCAGCCGCGCCTGTTTCACCAGCGCGAAGTCCTTGAACCGGTCGTTCGCCTTCACCTTCGCGAGCGTGGCGTCGTCGGGCGTCTTCGATGCGCGCACGGGCTTGAGATCGAAGAGCACACGCTTGCCCGATTCGTCTTCCGGGTCCGGATACGGATCGCTCGTCAGCGCGGCCACGCCCACGATGCGCTTCTCCTTCCCCGTGTGATAGATCAGCGCCTCGTCGCCTTTCTTCGCCGCCCGCATGTGCATCTGCGCCGCGTTGTTCGCCACGCCCGTCCACGCGGTCTTCTTCTCGCGCACGAGGTCGTCCCACGAGTAGTCGTCCGGTTCTGTCTTGAGCAGCAGTGTCGCCATGCGTGCATCATGCCGCGCGACGGCCAAAACGACAACGCCCCGCCGAGGTTCGCTCAGCGGGGCGCGTGTGAATCGTTGAACTGTTCGATCAGTTGAGCGAGGCGGTGGTCGCCGTGGTCTCGGCGGCCTTCTTCTCGCCGCAACCGCCGCCGCCGCATGAGCCGGCGTCCTTGGTTTCGCAAGCGCTGGCGGTGTTCAGGGCGGCGGGAATCAGCATGGGCATGCCCTTGCCGGTGAACGAGAGCACGCGGTACTGGCGCATCGCGTCGGGCGCGATGAGAACCTCGGCCGCGGGCTTGGAAGCGGCGGCGATGATCGCGGCCTTGCCGGTCGAGGAGCAGCACGAGCCGGCTTCGGCGGTCTGCGCGACCGGCTGGGCAACGGGCTGCGCGCTCTTGTCCTCGGGGCAGATCTTGCCCGAGTCGGTGCACGCCTTCATCATGCCCTCGGTGCAGTTCGCGGGGGAGCACGAAGCGGCCATCGCGCACACTTCGCCCTCGGCGGCGGTGTGCGACGCGGTCACAACCTGAACCTCAACGCCGTTCGCGTTGATGGGCTGGACCTTGTGGCAATCGTCGCCCTTGGTGGAGCAGGCGACGCCGTCGTCAACGGCGCACTCGGGATCGCCCGAGCAGTCGTAATCGGCGAGGGCGACGGTCTGCGCGACGGGAGCCGCGTCGGTCTTGCTCGCGCAGCAGTCAGAGCCGCTCGTCGAGGCGACGGTCGTCGCTTTCGTCCCGGTGATCGGGCATGAGGCCGCGTCGCCGGTCATCGCGACGGTCTCAACCTTCGCGTCGCCGTTCAGGCCGCACGCGCTCATGATTTTGCAGGGGGTGGTCCCGGTGAGGGCCATGCCGCCCGCGACTCCGACCCCGACCACGCCCGCGATCGCGAGCACCAGGGAAGTCGTTGCGCCGCCGCGTCGATTGATCATCGCACACTCCTTGATTCGTGACGCGCGAACGAAACGCCGCGCGGTAAAAGACCTTCGAGACCTCTGTCCAATCGGACAGCCGCCGGGGCGGCGTCCGCTTCCGTCCATTCTAACGCCCAAACGGGGCTGACTGTTTCCCGATTTCCGGCTTTTTGGAGGTCCGGAAACCGCTTCAGCGCGATTTACCCGAACTTGATGCCCTGCGCGAGGGGGAGGTCGGTCCCGTAGTTCACCGTGCAGGTCTGGCGACGCATATAGGCCTTCCAGGCGTCAGAACCGCTCTCGCGGCCGCCGCCCGTGTCCTTCTCGCCGCCGAACGCCCCGCCGATCTCGGCGCCGCTGGTCCCGATGTTCGCGTTCGCGATGCCGCAATCGCTGCCTTCGGGGGAGAGGAACTTCTCCACGCCGCGCAGGGAGTCGCTGAAAATCGCGCTGGACAGGCCCTGATCGACGCCGTTCTGCAGTTCGATCGCCTCGTCGAGCGTGTCGACGGTGAACACATAGAGGATCGGCGCGAAGGTCTCGTCCTTGGTGATCTGGGGGACCTTGCCCTTGGGCACGCGCACGATTGTCGGCGCGACATAGTTGCCCGGGTTGCCGTCGTACTCCTCGATCGCCTCGACGCCGCCGACCAGGACCTCGCAGCCCTGCTCGATGGCCGCCCGCACGGCGTTCTTCATCGTCTCGACCGAACCCGCGTTGATGAGCGGGCCGACCAGCGTGCTCGATTCGAGTGGATCGCCGATGGGGACCTGGGTGTAGCCCTTGATGAGCGAATCGAGGATCTGCTTCTCGCTGCCGCCCACGCAGATGAGGCGGCGGGTGCTCGTGCACCGCTGGCCGCAGGTTCCCACGGCGCCGAACACGACGGCGCGCTTCGCGAGTTCCATATCCGCGTCGGGCATGAGGATGATCGCGTTGTTGCCGCCCAGCTCGAGCAGCGTGCGTCCGAGGCGCCCGGCGACGCGCTGCGCCACATGCCGGCCCATGCGGCACGAGCCGGTCGCGCTGATAAGCGGCAGGCGCCTGTCCGCCGTCATGGTCTCGCCGACCTCGCTGTCCGTGCCGTACACGAGGGGGAAGAGGTCAACCGGATCGACGCCGCCCGTGGGCTTCCACAGGTCCTGCTCGCGCATCACATCGTGCGAAATCTTGGTCAGCGCCATCGCGGTGAGCGGCGTGAGCAGCGAGGGCTTCCAGATCACCGCGTCGCCGCAGACCGCCGCCAGCATGGCGTTCCACGCCCAGACGGCCATCGGGAAGTTGAACGCCGTGATCACGCCCACCACGCCCAGCGGGTGCCACTGCTCGAACATGCGATGGCTCGGCCGCTCGCTGGCGATCGTCAGCCCGTAGATCTGACGCGAAAGCCCGACGGCGAAGTCGGCGATGTCGATGCACTCCTGCACCTCGCCCTTGCCCTCGGGCAGGATCTTGCCCATCTCGAGGGAGATCAGCGCGCCCAGGTCGTCCTTGTGCTCGCGGAACGCGTTGCCCATGCGCCGGACGATCTCGCCGCGCAGGGGAGCGGGCACGGTGCGCCACTGCTTGAACGCCTCGTGGGCTTTCTGCGCGGCCTCGTCGTATTCCTTGGCGTCCATCAGCCGAACAGCGCCGAGCGGGCGGCCGTTCGAGGGGTTCTCGCTGACCACGATCTTCCGCGCGGCGATGTCGCCGCCCGTGTCGATAGGCGCCAGGAACCGCTTGGCCAGCGGATCGGAGCCCGTCAGGCCCAGACGCTCGAGGATCGGGGTGATGCGCTCGTCCAGCGGCCGCGCAGCGGTGGGAGCGGCGACGGACGAGACGGAGTGGTTCTTCGCGGTGGCGCTGGGGGTGGTCATAGAGCCAGTGTAGGGCCGGAGGACCAGTTTCTGGCGTGGGCAAAGACGACAGTCGGCGCGCCGCCCTGCGTGAAGACCGCCTCTAAAACACCGGCATGTACGGGACTGCCGCGCTCTCACCGTCCGTCGGAACGCTCGTCTGCAGCCGCAGTATTGAATACGGCGCCCAGCGATCATTGGATCGAGAGAGAACCATTCCCACGATAAATCGTCCGCCGCTTTCTGTGATCCCGGGGATAATCAGGCAGAGCGTGCGATCGGGCAATGACTCACCCCCTTCGCTGCTGTCTCCGGTAAAGAAGGAGCGACCGCCTCCGAAGATACTCTTCCCCGTTGACGGTCCGATCTTTTGTGCGAGCGCCATCATCTCCTGCTGGAGGTTGGGCGGCTCTTCGCCGACTGACGAGGCGATGACGCGCGCGTCATTCCAATTCCAACCCGCCACGCGCGGGAGCGACTGGATGTAGAATGCAGCGATCTCTTCGAAGTTTGCGTCATCGACGAGGTCGATCCATTCATCGTTCGAGAGTGACTCGTATCCGGCAGGACGCTCCCCGTAGACACCCACGGTGCGGAAATGACGGCGCATCGCGTCGATCTGTTCTGTTGTGCGGTTCGCACGCAGCGATGAATCGCGGACAAATGCGAGCAACTGCGCCGGATCCGCGAGTGTGGCGCTCACCAGCGGCGCGCTGAGAGCGGCGACAGCCCCTTCCCGGTCCTCCACGCCAGAAGCAAGCGAGACCACGCGCTCAACCCGCGCGCGAACAGTCGATGCGACGACTTGCGCGTCCAGAGCGCGCTGCGATTCTGGCCCGATGCGCTCTATCCGTGCATCGAAGGATTCAGTTGGGTTCACTCCCGTCCTGCTAGTGATCCACACCACTGCCGCCGCGGTCGCGACGGCGGCGGTCGAAACGGTCGCGATGAGCAGTCGCCTTGAATTCAGCACGGATCAAGTCCCGAAGGGTCGCATGGTTTCAGGCAATCACAGGTCAGATCGGTCTTCGCGGTATCCGTCCAGACCGCGGTGGGCACTCCCTCGTCACAATCCGCTGGGCAGCAGATGCTGATGTCCCAGATGCCATCATTGTTACGATCTCCCCACCATCCGACCTGCGAAGGAAAGCAACATTGGACCGGGAGCAGCGGGTTGCAGACGCTGGTCGGGTCGCCCCATCCGATGAGACCGTTGTTGCAAGGTGTCGTGCCGCAGTTCAATCCCACCATGATGACCCCTGCACCGCGTGATTCGGCAACGAGCAACCAGCCGAAGAGATTCATGAGCACGAGCCATGAGAGGGTCGTCATTCCGCGAGGGCGTGAAAGCATGAGAATACTCCTTTGAAGTCTGGCATGTCACCGTCGTGGATCACCTGGTCCGAACATCGCGTCCCGCCAGGCCGCCCTTTGTGCCCCAGCCCGGCAAATCGCGCTGATAATTCCCGCGCGTGAACGGTCCCGCGGCCTGAGGCAGCATGTTGGTCCACTGAACTTTCGCGGCCGAGCCGTCAACGAAGCCAAGCGCCGGCCCGGCAGGCCCGTGGGCGAATCCGTACAGCATCACTTTGTCTGAGGGGTAGGCAACTTCGGAGGCAAAGGTCGGACGGTAGTAGGCGTTCGCGCGAGAGGCGGTCGGCGCCGCGTCTCCTTGCCACATTCGAGAGTCAGTCAAGAAAGTGAACGCGTACGAAAAACCTGTGACCTCGGGCACTTCACCCGTGGTCCAGAACCATGAATAAACCCAGCGCTGATTCCATGCCTGATATTCCCATTGCACGCACTCGTTCTCGCCGTTGATCCAGGGATCGCAGCGCATTGAAAACTCGTGCGGATCGAGACGATAGTTAAGGTGTTCATCGCGCCGGTCGTTCGACCACGACACGAACATTGAGAGCCCGGAACGAAGCGAAGCGAGGGCCTTCGCTTCGGAAGCGCGGCCCCGCGCCATCTGCAGTCCGGCAATCATTAGCGATATCAAGAGCGCAACGATGCCCAGCGTTATGAGTGCCTCGATCAGCGTGAACGCTGCACGAGTGCTCGATTGCTGGCGCATGCTGTGGCCCTCCGTCGGCGTGCATTGCCGACTCGACCCAATGTACCACGAGGGGGGGGGACGCAAGCCATTTCGGACCGGTTTCCGCGGCAATTATCTGTGTTTCCGGCCCGGCAATCGACACACAAATGTGTCAGTGCGCGTCCTCGCCGCGCAGGGCTTTCGCCGCGTCGGCCAGGGCGCTCGCACCCCCCGCGTAGTCGGGCGCGGGGTTCTCGTCGTTGAAGTAATGCAGAATCCAGTCGAGGGCGCCGCGCTCGAATTGCTTGACGAACAGGTCCACCGCCTCGACGGCGTAGTGGGACTCGACATCGTTCGTGATGATCTCGATGGCTCGCTTGGCGGCGTCTTCGCCCACCTGCGTGCGGTAGGGGCGCACGCTGGTGAGCGCGTCGAAGGTGTCGACGACGGCGAAGTAGCGCGCGCCGATCGGGATCTCGTCGCCCCGAAGCCCGTCGGGATAGCCCGTCCCGTCGACGCGCTCGTGGTGGTGGCGCACGAGGTTGAGGATGATGGGGTCCTGCACGCCCATGCGGATCAGGCGCTCGTGGCCGATGGCCGAGTGCGCCTTGATGATGTCGAACTCTTCGGCGGTGAGTTTGCCCGGCTTCTGCAGGACCTCGTCGGGGATGTCGATCTTGCCTAGGTCGTGGAGGGCGGCGGCGGTGGTGATGCGCGCCATCGCGTCCTGGTCGACGCCGGCGGCCTCGGCGATGGCGCGGGTGTACAGAACCACCCGCCAGGTATGGGAGGCGGTGGCGCCGTCCTTGAGTTCGAGCGATTTCACCAGCGCGGCGACGATCGCGGGGTCGAGCGACCCGTCGGCGGGAAGGGGCGGGATCGGCGTGGATGAGGAGAGTTCTTCGGACACAAGGAAAGGGTAGCGGAGAAGACGCTGCGCAGCGCTGATCCGAGCCCCCGGCGCGAGCCGGGGGGACCTATGCGCGATCTTGGCCAAATAGCACATATCGCGATGCGTCATGCACCGAGCGGTCGTCCCACAGATATCGCGTGCTGCCGTGAACCGTCCAGAACTTCCCGCGGCGCTCGATCGAGGGCAGTGACTTCAACGCGCGGGTTGACCATGTCTTGAGTTCCGTCATCACGCGTTCGGGAGGGGCGCCCTTCCATCCGACGACGCAGTGAACATGGTTGCTCCGAACATTGAGTGCGACGAGGGACCATCCTCGAAACTCGCAGTGTCGTCGGATCGCGTCGTCGACGAGTGCACGCATCTCATGGTCGAGTACGAGAGGAGGATCACTCATGCGGCCGATTGCGCGAAGGGCGCGGTTCGGTTGCGGTTGAAGCGTCGAGGTGCGCGGCGTGTTGTTCCAATCATCGACCGACCCGCGAGAGTCGCCGTGGAGCCAGACGCCGTACGTCGTCCAGGTGAGGAAATACGCGCGGGGGGCGCCCATACGAGGCGCAGTATAGAAGAAGTGCGCCGCGATACCCCGGGCTTGCGCCCGGGGCTCGGATCCGAGTTTCGTTCGGATCAGATCTCCAGAAGGAGAAGCGATTGGTCGTCGCGCGTCGGGCCGTGCTCGGCGACGCGTCGGAGGATGGCGTGGAAGGAATCTTCGAGGTCCGAGCGGCCGGTGGCGGCCAGCGCGTTGCGCATGCCCCCGATCCCGAAGAACTCGTTGTCGGGATCGGCGGTCTCGGTGAGCCCGTCGGTGTAGAGGGCGAGTCGGTCGCCGCGTCCGAGCCGGACGGTCGCGCACAGGAATTCTTCACTCGCGAGCACGCCCACGGGGAGCGATTCGTTGTCCACGGACTCGATGGCGCCGTCGTCGCGTCGGATGAGGGTCGGCAGGTGCCCGGCGGAGGCGATCTCGCATTGGCCGTTGGCGTGGAGTCGGACGCAGGTCATGGTGACGAACATGCCGTCGGTGACGGTCGAGCAGACGACGGTGTTGATCCCGGCGAGCAGGTCGGCGAGGGGCGTGTCCCCGTTGTGATTGAGTTGGGCGCGCATCGCGCTCTTGACCATGGCCATGACGACACCCGCGCCGACGCCGTGGCCCGAGACATCGGCGATGACGAGGTCGAGCTGGTCTTCGCGGGGGAGGGCGTCGACGAGGTCGCCTCCCATGCGTGCGCTGGCGCGTGACTGCGCGAGTACGCGTGCGCCGTTCCACGAAAGGTCGATGGGGGGGACGAGCGTCTCGTGGATTTTTTGCGCGACATCGAGTTCCGCGCGGTCTTTGGCGGCCTTGCTCTCGTTCGCCTGGACATACCGGATGACGAGCGTGAAGCCCACCGAGATGAAGATCGTGGTCAGGATCGCCAGGATCACCATGCGCATCGCGCGAGAGTGCTCGCCGCCGATCTCGAAGAGCCCCAGCGCGTTGGCGGGCCGGAATACCAGATCGGCGGCGAAGGGGGGGATGAGCAGCAGGGGGATGATCAGCCAGTACCGCTGGCGGTTGATCGCGTAGACCCATCCCAGCGAGATGCACCCCGCGAAGAGCGCGGAGTACAGCCCGGCCGCCCAGCCCCAGGGGTCGGGCTGGCACATGGCGACGAGCAGCCCGATGGGCGCGAAGATGCAGAACACGCCCGCGTAGAGCGATCGCGCGGCGGAGTCTCGTGCGAACGGGCTGTCGCGTCGGCTGCGGGCCATCGCCGCCAAGGTATCAGGTCGTCTTGGCTTGCGCGATGAGCGACTGGACCTTGTCGTAACTCTCGCGATCTTTCCCGAGGAGTTGATCGACCTGCATGTCGGCGTGGTACGACGAGCGGACCATGGCGCCGCTCTCGACGACCTTGAAGCCCGTTGCCAGCCCGATCGTGCGGAACCGGTCGAACTGCTCGGGGGTGACCCAGCGGTTCAGGGGCAGGTGATTCCGGGTGGGCTGGAGGTACTGGCCGATGGTCAGGATGTCGGTCTGCGCGCGGGCCTGAAGGTTGTCCATGAGGTCGAGGACCTCGTCGTCGCGCTCCCCGATGCCCACCATGATGCCGGTTTTGGTGACCAAGCCCTGCTCCTTGCAGATGCGCAGGAGTTCGACCGAGCGGTCGAACTTCGCCTGAGGGCGCACGGCCGGGTACATGCGAGGGACGGTCTCGAGGTTGTGGTTGAGGATCTCGGGCCGCGCGTCGATCACGGTCTGGAGAGCCTTCCAGTCGCCCTTGAAGTCCGGGATGAGGACCTCGATGGAAAGGCCCGGGCAGGCCTCGCGCGAGCGGAGGATGGTCTCGGCCCAGATGGCGGCGCCGCCGTCGGGCTGGTCGTCGCGGTCCACGCTGGTGATGACGATGTGCTTGAGCCCTGCGCCCTCGACCATGATCTTGAGGGACTCGGCGACGCGCCTCGGCTCGTCGGGGTCCATGGGGTTGGGCTTGCCCGTCTTGATGTTGCAGAACCCGCACGAGCGGGTGCAGGTGTCGCCCAGGATCATGATGGTCGCCACGCCGCGCGCCCAGCACTCGCCCATGTTGGGGCAGTTGGCCTCTTCGCAAACGGTGTGGAGGGAGTGCTCCTTGAGCAGATCGCGGAGCTGGGTGTACTTGGGCCCGCCCGGCATTTTGGCCTTGATCCACTTGGGCTTGCGCTTGGGCGCCACATGCTGCTTGGCGTCCCCGGCGGTCCCGGTCGCCCCGGAGTTGTTCAGGACCATGCCCGAGAGGGAGAAGGCGGGCTTGTCGAGGAGCCGGACCGGATCGCCGCCGAGCGCGCGAGGGTGCCGCGCGAGCGTGCGGTCGAGCGCGGCGGTGGAAACAGATGTGCCGTTGTTGCCGGTGGTGGACATCGGGGGATGGTAGGAAGACCGAATCGGAGCGATACGTGGCCCGGGAGGTAGGTTTCGGCTCGCCCGGTACACTCGGCCCGAACTCAAGACCTCAGACGGAGCCCTCGATGCCCCAGCACGACACGCGATCCACTCGGCACTCCGCCAACGACGACCCCTACGCGTCCTCCGATCTCTCGGTCAGCATGCCAAAGACCGCGTTTCCGGCGGCCGAGCGGAACCCGCGCGATGTTTACGACGCCGTGCGCGACGAACTCATGCTCGACGGCAACTCGCGCCAGAACCTCGCGACCTTCTGCCAGACCTGGGAGGAGCAGGAGGTCCGCATGCTGATGCAGGAGTGCATCGACAAGAACATCGTGGACAAGGACGAATACCCGCAGACCGCCGAGATCCAGGCGCGGTGCGTGCGCATGCTCGCTGACCTCTGGAACTCTCCCGAGGCGGCCAGGACCGTCGGGACATCAACGACCGGGTCGAGCGAGGCGGCCATGCTGGGCGGTCTCGCGATGAAGCGGCGCTGGGAAGCGCAGCGCAAGGCGGCGGGCAAGCCGACCGACAAGCCGAATCTCGTGACCGGCCCCGTGCAGGTGTGCTGGCACAAGTTCACGCGCTACTGGGACATCGAGCACCGCGAAGTTCCTATGGCGCCCGACCGGATGATGATGACCCCGGACGAGGCGCTGAAGCGCTGCGATGAGAACACCATCGGCGTCGTGCCCACGCTCGGCGTGACTTTCACGGGCATGTACGAACCCGTGCGCGCGATCGCCGAGGCGCTTGACCAGCATCAGGCGCGCACCGGGATGGATATCCCGATCCATGTGGACGGCGCTAGCGGCGGGTTCCTCGCGCCGTTCTGCGCACGCGATCTGGTGTGGGACTTCCGCCTGCCGCGCGTGAAGTCGATCAACGCGTCGGGGCACAAGTTCGGTCTGGCGCCGCTCGGCGTGGGCTGGGTGGTGTGGCGCGAAGTGACCGATCTCCCCGACGAGATGGTCTTCTGGGTGAACTACCTCGGCGGGAACATGCGCGACATCGCGCTGAACTTCTCACGCCCGGGCGGGCAGGTGGTCAGCCAGTACTACAACTTCCTGCGCCTGGGCAAAGAGGGCTACCGCAAAGTCCACACAGCATGCTACGAAACTGCGCAATACCTCGCGGACGAGATCGCCAAACTCGGCCCGTTCGAGATCATCTACGGCGGCGCAATGAACGAAGGAATCCCCGCGCTGTGCTGGAAGATCAAAGACGGCGCCGATCCCGGCTTCTCCCTGTACGACATGGCCGACCGCCTGCGAAACCGAGGCTGGCAGGTCCCGGCGTACACGCTCCCGCCCGATTGCCAGAGCCTCGCGGTCCAGCGCATTCTTGTGCGTCACGGCGTGAGCCGCGACCTCGCGTCACTGCTGCTCACGGATATCAGGAACGCGCTTGAGCATTTCGAGCGTCATCCCGTGCAGACGCCGCTGACCGAGACCGAGGCGTCGGGCTTCCATCACTGAGCCGTGAATCGTCACGGGCAGTTGGCGCCGAAGTTGGCGAGCACTTCATTGAGGTCGGTGAAGTTCACAACGCCGTCGCCGTTGACATCGCCGCCGGTCCCGGGAGTGACATTCTGTCCGAACGCGGCGAGGACGGCGTTGAGGTCGGTGAAGTTGACGATGTTGTCGCCGTTGGTGTCGCCCGGGCATTGAGCGGCGGTTGCGCAGCCCTGCCATCTGGCAATAAAGCTGTCGGGATTCCCGCCGGCGGTGGTGAAACGGCCCCCCGTGTACAGCGCCAGCCCCGAGCCATCGTCGTACGCCGCGAGACAATCTGGTGCGCCGTTCAGCCCACCTCCCAAGGGTGACCATGCCGCGCCGTCCCACTTGGCGATGCGGTCCGCGCTTCCGGCGCCCGCTGAAGTGAAGCGGCCTCCGGCGTAGAGCGCAGGCCCTGAGCCGTCGTCGTAGACACCCAGTGTGGTAACGCTGCTGCTCATTCCGCTGCCCAAGGCTGACCATGCGGTCCCGTCCCATTTGGCGATGAAGCTCGCGGACATGCCGCCCGCTGTCGTCGCGAACCCTCCTGCGTAGAGGGCCGGCCCGGCGCCGTCGTCGAATACCACGAGCGACAGGGTGCTGTTGCCCAGTCCGCCGCCCACAGGCGACCAGACGGCGCCGTCCCATTTCGCGATGTAGTTCGCAGCAACGCCGCCCGCGGTCGTGAAGTACCCCGCCGCGTAGAGCGCCGGTCCGGAGCCGTCGTCGAAGACCGCGAGATCGGCAACGACATTGCCGATTCCGCTGCCGACGGGAGACCATGAGACGCCGTCCCATTTTGCGATGTAGTTTGCCGGCATGGCGTTCGCTTCGGTGAATATTCCGGCGGCATAGAGGGCCGGGCCCGAGCCGTCATCGAAGACTGCGAACGCGCTGACCGCGTTGTTCGTCCCGCCAAGCAACGACGACCAAGCGGAGCCATCCCATTTGGCGACATTCTGCGCCGACACGCCGCCCGCTGAGGTGAAGATGCCTCCGACAAAGAGCGCAGGGCCGGTTCCGTCATCGAAGACTTGCATAGCCGTGACGACATTGTTGATCCCGCTCCCCAAAGGCGACCACGCTGCGCCGTCCCATCTGGCAATCCTGTTTGCCGCAACACCGCCTGCAACGGAGAAATTCCCGCCGGCGAAAAGCGCGGGGCCGTCGCCGTCGTTGAAGACCGCGAGCGCCTGGACTCGCTCGTCCACCTCAGCGCCGGAGCCGGGGCCGAAGGTCGGCGCCCACTCCGGCACGCACACTGGCCCACGAGTGACGGACGGAGCGCCAGGGTCGATCGCTCCTTCGGCGGCGGAGGAGTTCGGCGAGAGATTGCCCCAGACACCGGCTGAGAGCATCCAGACACACAGCATGCTGATTCGGGTATTCATTTGATTGACGCGCTCTTGAGTGCGGATTCGGGCGGGTGCTCGATCCGGGCAAACGGGTGACCAATCGCCAAACTGTTGATGGATGCAGCACTTACGACTGGTCTCACATGTAGCAGGCCTGCACGGCTAGTGAGCACAAAGTTCTGAGAATCCGTAAGGATCTCCGGGTTAGGCCCCGGCGGCGGAGGGTTTGGAGGCGGGGCGGCTCCCGCTGTCGGTCGGATCTGCGAAGACTCCCCCCCGATTGACACCCCGAACCGGCGTGCTAGGTTGTGGGGCTCGGAGAGCCGCCGGCGCGGCGAGTTGTCGTGTGGGATGTCCCGTTCGGCAGGCAATATTTGCGCGTCGGCGGGGGATGCACGGGAACCGCAGGATCGAGCGAACCTTGAGCCCCTTGGATTCGTGCAAATCACTTGGGGCGTCCGCTGACGAAGCGGGGTCGATTCGTCCGATTGCGCACTTGCCAATTCGGACATACGGAAGAAGAGCAGTAGAAACGCAGTGGGAGCGGGTCTTGTGAGCAATATGCCTACCTGGAAGCGACTTCAGTCCTCGACGCCCGTGCGGGCGGCCGCCCTGGCCCTCGCCGTCGTCGGGATCGCGGCTCCGGCCGCCATGACCGGTTGCGAGAACGACTCGTTCATGGACCCGAGCGTCGTCGGTCGGTGGGAATTCACCCCGACCATCGTGCCGATCCTCGATCGCATCGAGGTCATCGAGCGCGACGAGGGCTCGTATGTCGAGGTCTCCGAGATCACCCCGGACGATCTCGTCCCCGTGGTTGAGGACTTCCTCACCCGCCCGGGCGACCTGATCCGCATCGAGATCTTCGATTTCATCGTCGTCGGCCAGCCCTACATCCTCGAGCGTCAGGTCGACGCCGCCGGCACCATCGACATCCCCCAGCTCGGCCGCGTGCCGATCGCCGGGCTGACCATCGAGGAAGTCGCCGACCGCATCGGGCTTGAGATCGTCGATCGCCAGATCGCCAACGAGCCCCCACTCATCGCCGTCACCCCGCTCACCTCCCGTGACCCAACCTTCGGCATCTTCGGCGCCATCGCCGGCGTCGGACGCTACCGCATCCCCGAGCCCAACTACCGGATCCTTGAGGCCCTCACCGAGGCCGGCGGCGTGCCCCCGAGCATCCCGTATGTCCGCGTGATCAGGCAGGTCTCCCTCGACGAGCAGATCGAAGCGGGCATCCCCGGCGCGCGCGGCCCGGGCAACTTCACGCCCGCACGGCCGGGCGAGGCCGGCACGCCCACCCCCGAGGGCACCGACCTCCGCGACCTCATCGACGAACTGACCCGCCCCGAGGGCGGTTCGCCCAACATGAGCGCGTTCGCTTCCAATGCCTCGGCCCAGCCGGCCCAGCAGCAGGACGCCCCCGCCCCGCCGCCCATCGACCTCCCCGACACGACCGCGCCCCAGACCTCGAGCCAGAACGGCGAACTCGGCGACTCCAACTGGATGTTCCTCGACGGCCGCTGGGTCAAGGTCCAGCGCGGCGCCCAGGGCGTCGCCTCGGATGTCCCCTCGACCGATCAGGCCCCGCTGGTCACCCAGCGCATCCTCGAGATCCCGACCAAGCCGCTCCTCGCGGGTGTGGCTGAGTACAACATCGTGATCCGGCCGGGCGACCTCATCAGCGTCCCCTCGCCCGAGCAGGGCTTCTTCTACATCTCCGGTCCAGGCTCGCTTCGCGGCGGCTCGTTCGTGCTGCCCTCCGTCGGCCGCATGACCCTCAAGCAGGCCATCGCCTCTTCGGGCGGTCTGGGCCCGATCGCCATCCCCGAGCGCGTGGACCTCATCCGCCGCATCGGCCGCGACCGCGAAGGCATGGTCCGCCTGAACCTCCGCGCCATCTACGAGGGCACCCAGC
Organism: uncultured Phycisphaeraceae bacterium; assembly: GCA_965369025.1. GTDB lineage: Bacteria > Planctomycetota > Phycisphaerae > Phycisphaerales > UBA1924 > JAHBXC01. The sequence continues at coordinate 1,270,778 of CBDUPB010000001.1, forward strand.
CCGACATCTTCCTCAAGCCCGAGGACCAGGTCGTGATCGGCACGAACTTCTGGGCCACGCCCATCGCGGTTGTCCGCAACGGCTTCCGCGTGTCCTACGGCTTCGGCTTCCTCCTGGACCGGAACTTCGGCAACGATGTCTTCGGCGCCCCGCCCTCCAACCGCGGGTTCTGATCCGGCCATGAGAGCGGCCCCGGTGCGCTCTTTCGCATCACTACGCCTCCCCGCACGAACCGTGCGGCCGGCTGACCGTACCACCCCCTTCGGCGACCAGAGCGCCGGGCCGTGCCGCGGCCCCAGCCCTTCGTCGTCAGTCCTCGATGGTGTGCAGTTACGAAGAACGCGAGTGCAAGCAGTGTGAGCTCGGCCGCCGGGACCCAACCCGCGAACCCCTCGAAACCCCTCGATCCGGGCCGCGCGGTCGCATATCAGGCCGGTTTTTGGCGCCAGCCCGCCACGCTCCTCGCCGCAGCGATCTTCCTCGTCGGCCTCGTCGGCGCGTTCCACTTCTGGTTCCTCCAGCAGCACCGCTTCGCGATGAACGCACCGGCCGACTGGTCGCACGCGTACCTCGTGCCGCTGATCACCGGCTACCTGATCTACCAGCGCAGGCGTGAACTCGCGGTCGTCAAGCCGCGATCGTTCTGGCCCGGGCTCCTCGTGATGCTCGCCGGGGTCGCGACCTTCGCCTACTTCACGCTCACCCGGGCGCCGGGCGTCCACATGGGCCAGGGCCTCGCGATCATCGCGACCATCATGGGCGGCGTGCTGCTCGTGCTCGGCCCACGCATGCTCCAGGGCCTCTTTCTGCCCCTCGCCTTCCTCGTCTTCGGGATCACCGTCTCCGAGGCCGTGATGAACGCCATCACCTGGCGTCTTCAAGGCTGGGCCGCCGTCGGCTCGTACATCATGCTGAACGCGATCACGGTCCAGACCGACCTCGCGGGCAACACACTCACGATCTACAGCGGCGGCAAAGAGATCCCCCTCAATGTCGCCGAGGCTTGCTCGGGCATGCGCATGCTCGTGGCGTTCCTCGCGCTCGCCGTCGCCGTCGCCCTCGTCGCCTGCCCCAAGTGGTGGCAGCGCATCGCGCTGGTCCTGCTCGCGGGCCCCGTCGCGGTCTTCACGAACATCCTCCGCGTCGCGTTCCTCGGCGTGGCCGCGATCGTCAACCCGGACCTGTCGGCGGGCGAGGCGCACACCCTCATCGGCACGCTCTGGCTCGTCCCCGCGTTCGCGCTCTTCATGGGCGTGGTCTGGGTCCTGCGCAACCTCGTGCGCGACGGCAAACAGCCCGCGAAGGGGGCGTCAGCATGAAGCATTCGATCCTCCGATCGCCGGCGTTCCTCGCGGCTCTGGCCGTCCTGGTGATCGGCGCCGTCGCGCTTCAGGTCTCCATCGCGCGGATGCAGGTCGTGCTCCGCAAACTCCCGATCCACGCGAAGGACGATCTCCCGCTGCGCACCGTCTCGTCGTCCGTCCCGGGGTGGGAACGCTTCGGTCAGGACAACATCCTCTCGAAGGAAGTCATCGAGGAACTCGGCACCGAGAACTATGTCTCGCGCATGTACCGCGGCGAGTTCAACGGCAAGCCGGTGATGATCGAACTCCACCTCGCGTACTACACGGGCATGATCGACACCGTCCCCCATGTCCCCGAGCGATGCTTCGTCGGCGGCGGGATGGTTCAGGCGGGCAACTCACAGGTCGTCCCGATCCCCCTCGATTACGACCGCTTCAGCGTCGACCCGTATGTCGATCAGGACGAGTACGGCCCGGTGTATGTCGCCGTGGGCGAGAACTTCCAGTCGATCCGCATGCCGTTCGATCTCGAGAAGCGCCTGAAGCTCCGCGTGACCCCCTTCCTCGAAGTCCGCGCGGACCGCAAGGTGTTCGCCGGCTATTTCTTCATCGCCAACGGGGGCATCGCCACCTCCGCCAACGATGTCCGCGGCCTCGCTTTCGACCCGCAAACCACATACGCCTACTACACCAAGGTCCAGTTCACCTCGTGGGATGTCGAATCCGCCGAAGAACTCGGGCAGGTCGCCGGATCGCTGCTCAACGAGCTCCTCCCCCAGATCATGCGCCGAGTTCCTGACTGGATAGAGGTCATGGAGGGCCGCTATCCACCCGATAACCCCAGCAAGCAGAAGCCCGCGCAGGGCTGAGCCTCGTCTCTTTTCTCGCACGAACGCCCCAGATCCTCTGAGCCGGAACCAGGACCGATGGCATCCAAGGTCAATGTCAAATTCGTCGTCATTCTCTCCGTCGCGCTGCTGATCCTCGCGGCAGGCGTGGGCGTGCTCGGCGCCATGGTCCTCTTCAACTCCGCCGACGACAACATCCGGCGAGGCGATGAACTCGCCGCGCAGGGCGAGTACATCGAGGCGGCCAAGGCCTACGGCAAGGCCGTCAACAAAGAGAGCTACAACGCGGAATACCTCCGCAAGTGGATCGGCGCGACCACGCAGGCCATCCCCGAGACCGATGTCGAATACCGCGCGATGTACTTCCGCGACTACATGGGGGGGCTCAGGCAGCTCGCCGTGGTCGAGCGGACCAATCCCGCGACTCAGGAAGACATGATCACCGCCACCTTCAGGCAGCTCAAGCTCAGCGGCGCCAGCGCCGACGACTGGGGCCAGTTCAATGAAGCCGTCACCACGGCCACCGAAGGTCTCGACATGTCCCAGCCCGAGGCGCAGCGCCTGCTCCGCTACCGCGGGCTTGGCAGCGTCTACCGCTTCCGCACGCTTGACACCGTTGAACAGTCCGAGCGGGCCCGCGCCGACGACGATCTCCAGACGGCGCTCCGCGCCGACCCGGGCGATATTGATGTCGCGCTCGCGCTCGTCGAGATCGAGTCGTCCGAAGCCATGGCCCTGTTCCGCGGCGGGCGCAAGCAGGAGTCCATCACCCGCTGGAACGAGGCGATGGACTCCATCAACCGACTGATCGAGCGCTTTCCCAACTCGCCGCGCGTCGTGCTCCGCCGAGCCCTCATGACCGCCGAGCGTGCCATCCAGAACGCCGCAACCCCGGCCGAGCAGCAAGTCATCACCCAGGCGCTCCGCGATGATGTCTTCCGGGCGATCGACGCGGCGCACAACGCCCCCGTTGACGCCATCGACGAGCAGTTCCTCGCGCAGCTCTCGCGGGCGACCACGATCGCCAGCGGCACCGATATCGGCGACCGCTGGCTCGCGCTCATGAACGATCTCGCCTCGAAGCAGCCCAAGAACGCCGCGTTCCTCGTCGAGCGGGGCAAGGCGCTCGTAACGCTCGATCGCCACGAGGACGCCATCGAGCAGTTCGACCAGATCGCCACGATGCCCGATGTGCCCGTCAGTCTCGACGGGCTGATCCTCCGTCAGCTCCGCATCGAGGCGCGCCGGCTCCAGATCGAGAGCGCCCTTGCGCTCTGGGCCCAGGCCTCGGGCGCCGAGAAGGACGCCGCGCTCGCACGCGTGAAGCGGTACCGCGATGTGCTCGCCGAGACCGTCGCCCCCGACAGCCCGGCGTTGCTCCGCTCGGATGCGCAGATCGCGTTCTCCGAACGCCGCCTCAACGACGCGGTCGACGCGCTGACCAAGCTCCGCAATGTGACCAACAGCGACGACACCGAAGTCCTCACGATGCTCGGCCGAGCCCTCGAAGCCCAGGACAAGATCGGCGCCGCCGCCGAGCAGTACCGCCGTGTCTACGAGCGCGACCCTTCGAACTTCGCCGCCCTCATCTCGCTTATCAATCTTGAGATCCGGTCGGGCAACCGCCAGGTCGCGCGGGAACTGCTCGTCGAAGCCAGGAAGATCGCTCCCGATCATCCGTTCATCGCGACGCTGGAAGAGCAGATGACCATCGCGGGCACCGGCGCTCCCGCCACCGACGACCCGGTGCTCCCTGTGCTCAACGCGTCCCTCCGCCTGCGCACCGCGAACCCGCCCGACTTTGCGGGGGCGATCGAGATCATCGACGCCGCGATGCAGCGCTACCCCAACGACGCACGCCTCTTCCTCGAGCGTGTGACGATCGAGAATCAGGCCTCCGGGCGCGAGGCCGCCCTCGCCATGGTCAAGGCCTCCCACGACCGCTTCCCCAACAGCGAGCAGATCCGCCAGCTCGAGGTCCTCCTGACTTACGACGATCCGATCGAGGCGCGGCTCGCGCTCATCGATCAGAGCGAGATGAGCGAGGTCCAGAAGCACATCACCCGCGCTTCGCTGTTCCTCCAGAACGACCGCGCGCAGGACGGCGAGGCGGAACTCGCCAAGGCCCGCGCCCTGGCCCCCGACAACCCGCTCGTCCTCGAGATCGAGTTCGCCCGCACGCTGGAGAAAAAGGACTACGCCGCTGGGCAGCGCCTCGCGCAGCGTGCCGCGCAGCTCAACGCCGACGGCGTCGGCGGCCAGCTGTACCAGGCGCGCGTCGAACTCGCGGAAGGCAAGTTCGACATCGCCGCCGCCACGCTCGATCGCGTCACGCGCGAGGACGAGTGGAATGTCGCCGCGTGGCGCTTCCTCGGTTCCGCGCAGCTCGGCGCCGGCCGCGTTGAAGACGCGATCCGCGCCTTCGATCGCGCGCTGCGCATCAAGCCCGACGATGTGCCCACGACGCTCGCCTACATCGGCGCGCTGGGGTCCGTCCAGCGTCACGGCGACGCGCTCGCGCTCGCCCGCAGGGCCAGCGAGATGAACCCCACCGATTCCTCCCTGCTCATGACCCGGCTCGAGCTTGAAGAGCAGTACGGCGACGCCCAGTACGCCATCGGGCAACGCGTCCGCATCCGAACCGGCGCGCCCGGGGACCGCGCGAACAACCTCGCGCTCGCCCAGCTCTACACCAGAGAAGGCCGCCTTGCCGAAGCCGAAGCGCTGCTCAACTCCACCCGCATCGAAGGCGGGAAGCCCGACCTGTCGTACGCCATGGCCGAGGCCAGGCTCCTCGCCGCGCAGGGCAAGGTCGACGAGGCCGTGGACCGTGTCCGTCGCGAAGTCGAGGCACTCCCCGCAGACCGTCGCGGCGATGGGTATGTGGTCCTCGCCGATTTCCTCTTCCAGCGCCAGCGCCCCGAAGAAGCGGTCGCTGCGCTCGAACAGGCCCGCGGCTCGCAGGGTCCGTTGATGGCCGTCGATCGCAAGCTCGGCGATTACGCCTTCAGCGTCGGCGACTACGACCGAGCGATCTCGGCCTATCGCAGCGTCATCGACGCGGGCGCCGACCGCGACTCGATCGTCGCCAAGCGTCTCGCGGAAGCGCACATGCGCCTCGGGCAGTTCGACCAGGCCGAAGGCGTCATCACCACGATCGAGGCCGACGGAGGCGAAGATTCGCAGACACTCCTCCTGCGCGCCCAGATCGCGCTCGACCGTCAGAACCCCATCGAGGCCCGCCGCCTGCTCGATCGCGCTATCGAAATCGATCCGCGCAACCCCCTCGCGTTCCTCCGACGCGCCCAACTCGGCTTCACCGACGACAGCCAGTTCGCCGCCGTCCAGAGCGACCTCCGGCAGGCCGCGCAGCTCCAGCCCGACAACATCGTCGTGCGTCAGATGCTCTCGCAGCTCTTCATCCGTCGCGGCCGCATCAACGAGGCCGTCGACGAACTCGCCAAGGCCGTGCGGGCACGACCCGACAACGACTCGCTCCGCTACGAGTATGTCCGCCTGCTCGGCGAGTACGGCACGCCCGATCAGATGCTCGCCGCCATCCAGCAGGCCGTCGCCGATCGCGGCGAGGACGCGCCCCAGTGGTACACGCTCGCGGGCAACTCGCTCGCCGCCGCCGGTGACATCGCACGCGCCAGCCAGCTCTACGAGCGGGCGTACGCGGTCGCGCAGACGCCCCAGAACCTCGCGCAACTCGTCCAGTCCTACCTCTCCTCGCGCCCGCCGCGCACCCAGGACGCGATGGGCGCCATCGGCGGCTTCAACGCCGTCACGCCCGAGCAGCAGTTCATCGCCGCCCTCCTCCGGGCCCGCGTCGAGGCCGCCGCCGGCAACTCCCGCGCGGCGCTCCAGCTGCTGGCTCAGACCTGGCAACTCAGCGGCGACTCGTCCTCCAAGACACAACTCTGGTTCGAGCAGGCCCGCGCGGCGTTCGGCGCCAACATGTCCGACTACTTCGCCTTCCTCGACCAACTCCCCACCCAGACCCCCGCGGGCATGACCCCGACCGCGAAGGTCATCATGGCGACCTACAAAGCCTCCAACCCGGGGCTCAGGTCGGGTGTCCTCGACTCGCTCGTGGGTATCGAAGACCAGACCGACGACCCGGGCACGCTCCTGGCCCTCGCCCGAGTGCGCGGGCAGCTGGAATATGTCGCGGGCAACTATCGCGCCGCCGCCGAGGCGTACCGTCTCGGCCTCTCCGTGGCGCCGTCCGACCCCGAACTCAACAACAACCTCGCGTACACCCTCGCGAAGCACCTGAAGCAGCCCCAGAACGCGCTGCCGTTCGCCACCAAGGCCGCCGAACTCGCGCCCCTCGACGCCAATGTCCTCGACACCCTCGGGCTCATCTATCTGGAACTCAACCGCAACATCCAGGCCGACTCGACCTTCCAGCGGGCGCTGGACGGCGCTCGCACGGATATCGAGCGCGTCCCCATCCTCGCCCACCTCGCTCAGGCCAAGAAGGGCCTCGGCGATCAGGCCGCCGCCGTGAACTTCGCCCGTCAGGCCGTCCAGCTCGGCGCCGTCACGCAAGGCGCTCCCGAGCTGTATTCCACCGAACTCAGCGAGGCCGAGGCCATCGTCGACGGCCGATAGTCCCACCCGAACCGAACACACCGACCTTCCAGCACGAACCACAACCGGGCCCGGCTAACCTCAGCCGAACCGAACCCGATCGAGCGTCCCAGGAGCAGTCCGATGTCCAGCAGCGCAATGCAGGCGCCCCCATCTCACGCCACGACGAGGCCCTCCACGACGCCTCAGAATGTCGCGCCCGCGGGGCCCGCCATCGCGATCGATCCCATCCGGCTGCTCAAGCGGCACAAGATCGCCCTTATCGCGTCGGTATTCGCCGGCGTCGTCCTCGGCGTGATCACCTTCATCCCGCTCACGCTGTACGCCAAGCAGTTCACCGCGTTCGTGCTCTTCCAGGCCAAGCCGGCTCTCGAGGACTCCTCGCTCGTCGCCTCCGGCATGACCGGCAGCAGCGGGTCGAGCGGCGTGCAGGAACTCGGCCTGTTCATGCAGACCCAGGTCGCCGACATCCTCGGCGAGGGCCTGCGCACCGCGCTCGCCAACCACCCGACCGTCAAGAACCAGACCGAATTCGCCAAGGCGTTCACGGAGAACGGGCAGTACAACGCCGTCGCCGCCACCGACGCCATCGAGTCGCGGCTCAGCGCGGGCGTGGTCCCCGACACCGCGTACATCCAGCTCCGCTTCAAGGCCGGATCCAAGAACGACTCCGCGACCATCGCCAACACGGCCGCCAACATCTACATGAGCCGCCTGAACCAGCGCACCAACGCGCGGTTCGAGGAAGCGATGGTGTCGATCACGCAGCGGCTCCGCTCGGCGCAGCTCGAACTGCGCAACAAGCAGCAGCTCATGCAGCGCCTCCTTGGTGACTCCCAGCTCGAATCGCTCGAGCAGCGATTCACCGACGCCAACATGACCGTCGCGTCGCTGGCGCCGCAGATCGCGGCCTTCCGGAACGAACTCGAGTCCGCGCAGGACCGCCTCGCCCAGTACCAGCAGATGCGCGCCGCGCCCGAGGGGATCCAGTACCCCGAGGAAGTGCGCATGCAGGTCAACGCGCACCCGACGATCGCGAACTACGACTATCAGGTCGCGACGATGCGGGCCAACCTCCGCACCCTCCGCGAGCGGTTCGGCCCCAACCACCTCATGATCAAGCAGACCGAGCAGACCATCAAGGGCACGCTCGATCAGCGCGCCGCCGACGAGCAGCGCCTCCTCGAGGAGACATTCGTCACCTTCATCGAGTCGGTCCGCTCACAGATCGGCTCGCTGGATTCGATGCTCCGCGAGGCGATCGCGAGCCGCGACACCGCGCTCATCCGCATGCAGGAGATCACCCGCGCACAGTCCGAGTACGAACAGCTCGCCAGCGAGGTCGATCTGCTCTCTCGCGCGATCGTAGATTATCAGGCGCAGCTCGACAACACCGAGGCGCTCCGCACACGCACGAGCACCGCGTCCCGCATCGAGACCGTGCAGAACGCGACGCCGCCCTCCGAGCCCTCCTTCCCCAAAATCATCATCGTCGTTCCCGTCGTCACCTTCCTGACCGTCGCGCTCGTCGCGGGCGTCATCTTCCTCCGCGAGCTCATGGAGCAGCGCGTCCGCATGCCCGCGGATGTCCAGATGATCCCGCGCGCCCGCCTGCTGGGCGTCGTGCCCGATGTCGGGCAGGACCCCTCCAAGCCCGCGTCTGTCGATGTCGCGGTCCGGGATCGTCCCGACGGCGTCATCGCCGAGCAGATCAGGCAGATCCGCACCGCGATCTCCAAGGCGCGCGGCGGCCACCCGGGCGGGTACGCCATCCTCGTCGCCGCGGGCATGCCCGGCGCCGGCGCAACCAGCATCATCGCCGCGCTCGCGCAGAGCTACGGCGCCATGGGCGACCGCACGCTCGTCATCGACGCAAACCTGCGCAAGCCGCGCATGCACGAGTATCTCGGGCTCGCCGACGCGCCGGGCCTGGCCGATTGCCTCGCCGGCAGCGCGACTCTTGAGACCGCCACCCAGCGCATGGAGGGCGAGTTCCCCGTCGAACTCCTCGCCGCCGGCGCGAGGTCCAGCCGCGTCTACGAACGCCTCAATTCTCAGCGCATGGCCGACCTCATCGCCGAAGCGCGGACCAAGTACGACATCGTCCTTATCGACGCGCCCCCGATGGTCGTCGCCAGCGACGGCATCACGCTCGCGTCCAAGTGCGACGCCTCGATCCTCGTCGTCAAGGCGTACCAGGAAACCCGCGGGCTCATCGGCCGCGTCGTTTCGCAGCTCACCGAGACCCGCGCTCAGCACCTGGGCATCATCGTGAACGGCGTCAAGGCGGCCGCGGGCGGCTACTACCGTCGGAACTTCCGCCTCGCGCACCGCTACAACGCCACCCACTCGGCGAACTGATCTGGCCCCGAGAGCACCCTGGAGCGCCCTGTCGTGCAACCCTGGTCCGAACAACTCCTGACTTCACCGGGGGAGTCTTCGGAAACCATCCTTCGTTCGGCCGACGCCGGCGCGGTCGCTCCGTTCGACGGGCCGATCGGCGTGCTCACCAAGCTCGACATCTTCCACAACTACATCAGCGTCTTCGTCGTCGCCTTCCTCGTCACGCTCATCGCCACCCCGATCATGCGCCGCATCGCCGTCGCCAACGGCGTCATCGATCGGCCCTCTGACCCGCGCAAGATCCACCGCGTCCCGGTCGCGTACATGGGCGGCGTCGCGGTCTACCTCGGCATTCTCGCCGCCGTCGCCTTCAGCTACCTCGCGGTCGTCTTCCCCGGCGCGCTGTCGGCGATCCTCCCGTTCCATGTCGAAGACCCGATGCCCGTCCCGCTCTCGATCCTTGCGGGCATGACCATCATCGCGATCATCGGCCTCGTCGACGATGTCGCGGCCATCGACCCCCGACTCAAGATCGGCGGCCAGCTCCTCGCGGCCGCCATGCTCGCGATGGATGATGTCGGCGTGAAAGTCGCGGGCGGGCTACTCGCCCCCCTCGGCGCACTCCTCGACAACCGCACGCTCACCTGGGACTTCACCCTCCCCAACTGGATGCCGCTCCTCGAGCATCACCAGCAGTTCGACCTCGTCTATTGGGCGGGCACCGCCATCATCGCCGTCTTCGTCATCGGCGCGTGCAACTCCAGCAACCTGCTCGACGGCCTCGACGGCCTGCTCACCGGCATCACCGCCATCGCGATGGCCGGGCTGCTCTGCATCGCGCTCGTCCTCGCGGAAGACCGCGACGGCCCGCTCGATTCCGCACGGCTCGTCCTCGTCCTCGCCGCGCTCGGCGCCTGCCTCGGCTTCCTGCCTCACAACTTCAATCCGGCGGTGATATTCCTCGGGGATTGCGGCTCCATGCTGCTCGGGTTCGCGTCCATCGTCGCGATCCTGACCCTCGGCGACACCGGGCGAACCCCGCTCGTGGTCGCCGGGCTCATCATCTACGCCGTGCCCATCATCGACACCACGCTCGCGATCATCCGCCGCAAGATGGCCAACCGGCCGCTCTCCGCCGCCGACGACCAGCACCTCCATCACCAGCTCAAGCGCGCCGTGGGCGTGAAGGGCGCCGTGCTGATCCTCTACGGCATCGGCTCGGCGTTCGCGATTCTGGGCGTCGCCGTCAGCATGGGCCGCAGCCGCGATGTCTATGTGATCGCGCTGGTGTTCGCGTCGTTCATCATCGTGACGGCGATCAAGATCGCCCAGCGCCAGCGCATCGAGCAGGAGGCGGTCGCCCCCGCCCCGCGTCGGCCCGTCGCGCCCTCACGCCGGGCCCCCGTCTCGGGCAAGGCAGTGAACGCCGCCGAAGCCACCAAATCCGGCGCCACCCCCACGGGCGTCTGACCCCCGGCTCGCGGCGGCCATACGCTCAGGCATGGCCAGCCGCGAACCCCTCGCCGAATTCCGCGCCAACCGCACCAAGGGCATGGAGCGACTGCTCTCTGTCGATCACCTCGGGGTGAAGCGGTACATCGCGCTCGACTCCGCCGCCTACCGCGACGGCGCCCTCGACGCCAAGACGAAGGAACTCCTCGGACTCGTCGCCTCCGCGGTCCTGCGATGCGATTCGTGCATCACCTACCACATCGAGACCGCCGTCGAACAGGGGTGGTCAGACGACGAGATCATCGACGCGCTGAATGTCGCGCTCGTGGTCGGCGGCACCATCACGATCCCACACATCCGCGACGCGGTCCTCCGGCTCGATGAAGTCCGCGCAGATCGCGCCGCGCGCGGCCCCTCGCATGCCTGATGCGCCGCGCGAATGGCGACTCGCCAACGGTCGATCGCTCACGCTCGACCGCGCCCGCATCCTCGCGATCGTCAACGCCACGCCCGACTCGTTCTCCGACGGCGGCCGCTATCGCGACGCGCGCCACGCCGCCGACGAAGCGATGCGCATGCTCGACGATGGCGCCGACATGCTCGACATCGGCGGCGAGTCCACCCGGCCTGGCGCGGCGCCCGTCACTGACGACGAGCAGATCCGGCGCGTCATCCCGGTCATCGAAGCGATCCGCGCCGCGGGGCGCCGTGCGCCGATCAGCGTCGACACGACCCGGTCCGCCGTCGCCCGCGCGGCCCTCGACGCCGGCGCGGACGCGGTGAACGACCAATCCGCGGGGCTCGACGACGGCGCGATGCTCCCGCTCGTCGCCCGGCGCGGCGCCGGCATCGTGCTGATGCACCGGCTCCGCCGGCCCGACGCCGACGCGTATTCCGACCGCTACGGCAGCGCGGCGCCCGACTACAGCGCGAGCGGGGGGGTCGTCGCTGAGGTGCTCGCGTTTCTGAACGATCGAGCGCGGGCCGCACATGAAGCGGGCGTTCATGCAGAGGCGATCGTGCTTGATCCCGGGCTGGGGTTCGGCAAGACCGTGGAGCAGAATCTCGCGATCGTGGGGGCGACGCGAAGGTTCGTCTCCGAGGGCTTCCCGGTGCTCTGCGCCGCAAGCCGCAAGAGTTTCATCGGGGCCATCACGGGCGTAAAAACCCCCTCTGAGCGGCTTGAGGGCTCGATAGCGGTGGCCATGACGATGCGTCAGGCGGGCGCGGCCCTCTTTCGTGTGCATGACATAAACGCCCACCGCCGCGCGTTGGATATGGTGGATGCGATCAGGGCGGCCCACGAAGGACCTCCGGACCCGTGACGATCCGGTAGTCGGGACTCGCCGCCGAACATAGACTTCGTTCCCCGCCATCAGCGGCGGGCCCTGTGGGATCCGAACCCCCGGGCGAACGAATCAGGAGACCGCCGTCATGGCCAGCGAGAATGTCAAAGAATTCACCGACTCCAACTTCGACGCCGAAGTCCTCCAGTCGGATACCCCCGTCCTCGTGGACTTCTGGGCCGAGTGGTGCATGCCGTGCCGGATGCTCGCCCCGACGATCGACGAACTCGCCAGCGAGTACACCGGGAAGGTCAAGGTCGGCAAGGTCGACACCGACTCGAACCGCGATGTGAGCGTCAAGTTCGGCATCAGCGCGATCCCGACGATCATCCTGTTCAAGAACGGCGAGGTCCACAAGAAGTTCGTGGGCCTGACCCGCAAGGAAGACTTCAAGGCCGCGCTCGACAGCGCCAGCGCCTGATCGCTTCCTGACATCAAACACCACCCCGAACGCGATGGCTCACGCCGTCGCGTTTTGTGTTTCCGATTTCGGACGCAGCAGCCAGCCGCCGAGTTTGTCCGCCTTCCGGCGCGACACGATCGGCAGCACCACCACGCCCGCGATCACCATCGCCACGCTCAGCCACTGCCCGCGCGACAGTCCGGCGATTCGCGGCGACACGAACTGGTCATCAGGCAGTCGCCAGAACTCCGTGATGATGCGCCCCACGCCGTACACGATCAGGAACCAGCACCCGATCACGCCCGGCTTCCGCGGGCGTGCCCACACGATCCACAGCGCAGCGAACAGAATCAGCCCCTCGCCCAGAGCCTGATACAACTGGGACGGGTGCCGCGCCGACAGCACCGCCGGCAGTTCGCGCGCGAGTTCTCTGGCCGTCGCACCGCCGCGACCCATCGCCTGGATCATGCGGTCCACCGCGGCGCCGAATGTGTTTTCTCCGGGCATCTGGAATGGCATCAACAGCTCGACGAGCCGGCTCTCCTGCGCGGGCGTCAGTTCCGGAGCGTGTTTGGTCAGCAGCTCCTGAGGGTATCGCACGCTCCACCACGGGCCCGGCTCGCCGGGCGCGGCGACGATCTTCCCGAGCAGTTCGCCGTTGACGAAGTTCGCCAGGCGGCCGAAGAACAGACCTATCGGCGCCGTCAGCGCCGTGGAATCGAGCACATGCAGCCAGGGCACGCCCACGCGCCGCGCGAAGAGGAGCGTCGCGATGATCACTCCCGCGATGCCGCCGTGACTCGCCATCCCGCCCTTGTTGATCGCGAGCAGGCCCCACCACGGCGGCGAGGACGAGAATTCGACCAGCAGCCCGGGCTCGTAGACAAGCACATAGCCCAGCCGCCCACCCACCAGCACGCCGAGGATCATCGCGAGCAGGAAATCGGTGACCTGAAGCTTCGTCAGCGCGAGCAGGCCGCGACCGGACATCCACCGGAGCATCAGCCATGCGCCGACAAAGCCCGCGAGGTAGGCCAGCCCGTACCAGCGCACCGCAAAGCTCCCCGAGATCGGGATGACGATCGGATCGAGCGAATGCACCCAGGCGTCGGCGAGCGTAAACATGCGTCTCGCAGGATACCGCCCCGGGCTCCGGTAGACTGGCCACGATGCTGGACACGCTCTCGAACTCCGCGATTTTCTCCATCGCCGCTTTCTCGGCGGCCGCGGCCGCGCTCGCCTCGATCGTGGCGTGGCTCCTGCGCGGCGCACGATTCCCGGGCGGGTGGGCGTCGTCGGCGATCCTCGCGGGGCTGCTCATCGGCGTGCTGATGGGGCCGGGCGTGCTGGGGCGGGTCGCGCCGGACGCGCACCGTGCCGTGATCTTCGGCGGCGTCGTCGAGCAGCGCGCCTTCGACGACCGGCTGCTCGAAGCGCGGGGCGCCGTCGCCGCGCTGGAAGCGTCGGGGGTGACGGGCGTGGCGATCGACGAATACGAACAGTCGGCGCTGGCCGAGATCGAACCGATGGGACTCGCGGTGGACGAAGCGATGATCGCGCGGCGGGGGGCGTGGGACTATGCGCTGGCTGTCGTCGGCGCCGCGTTGCTGGCGCTGCTGCCCCTCGCGGGGGTGAGGAGCGATTCGGGGGACATCCCGTTCTCCGCGCGGCGCGCGGCGATCCTTGCCGGGTTCGGGTCGATCATGGTCTCGGGAGGCATCGCGCTCATCGGCGTCGCGTTGCTGACAAAGTCGGGCGCGACGCACGCCGCGCTGCTGTTCGCCGCGGCCTGCGCCGTAGGCTGGTTCGTTCCCCCGTTCGATCGCGCGGCGCACGAACGCACCCGCGCGATCCACGAGTCGTTCGTGAGCGGGCTCTTCGCGCTCGCCGCAACTTCCGCAATCTGCTTGTGGTTCCTGCCCGATCGGCGCGGCTGGTTCGTCGCCTGGGCGTTCATCGCGGCGCTCACCCTGTGGGTGATCTCGAAGGCAGTGATCAGCAACCATCGAGCCCGAGTGATCGCGCACGCGGTGATTCTGGGCGTTGTCGCGCCGACGGTTGTCGCGCTGGCGGCGTCGAGAGTTGATCCGATGTCCCTTGTTCGCCAGCCGGCGTTCTGGGGGATCCTCCTCGTCGCCGCGATCGCGAGCACCGACGCGCGCTGGTTCGGCGCGCTGATCGGCGCCCGATCGCTCGAGCCGGCGAGCGGGTTCCTGACACGACGCAGCGTCGAGATAGCCACGGCGCACGCGAACACGGGGGCGGGGCTCGCGCAGGTCGGGCTGTTCGCCGTCCTCGCGGCGGGGGGGCCGATCGACGAGCCGATGCTGGCCGCGGGCCTGTTCGGCGCGTTGCTGCTCGAGTCCTGCGCCGGCGCGTACCGCTGGGGCGGCGCGTGGCTCGACCGCATGATCGCCGAGAAGTAAATGGGCCCGTGCACGAGTGAACGCGCACGGGCCCGACATCGACTTCCAGCGGAAGCGCTCAGTTGTTGTTCGGCGTGAGGCCGAGTTGGCGGTACTTCTCGCGGTACTTCTCGGCGAGATCCGTCTGCTTGTTTGACAGGTCGATCACGCGACCGTCGATGTAGGCACGCTCCACGCGTGTCGCCATCTCGAGCGGGTTGCCCGTCGTCACGATGAGCGTCGCGTCCTTGCCCTTCTCGAGCGAACCGAGGCGATCGCCGACGCCCAGCAGTTCCGCCGCCGAGAGCGTGATCGAGCGCATCGCGACCTCGGGATCGAGCCCGTACGCCACGGCCATCGCCGCGTGATACGGGAGATTCCGCTCGTTGCTCGAACCGCCGGTGCCCGCGAGGCACCAGGTCACGCCCGCATCCTCGAGCGCGGCGGGAAGCGTGAACGCCTCATCGTACGCGGCGTCGGAGCGGCGCGGCATGCGCAGGGTCCCGGTCACGATCACGCCGACATCGTGGCGCTTGAGAAAGTCTGTGCACAGGTGCGCGTCGCGCCCGCCGACGATGATCGGCTTCAGTCCGCGATCTGTTGCCCAGGTCACCGCCGAGCGGATCTGATCGAGTTCCTGCGCGCTGATGTACACGGGCTTCTCGCCGCGCAGCGTCGGGCCCATCGCCTCGAAACGCAGGGAGTACGCGACGGCGTTGTCCGCCTCACGGGCCGCGAAGTACGCCTCGGCGCCGCTGAACGCGTCGTCGATCGCCTGCACGGCCTCGCGCGATCGCTTCAACTGCTCCGCCTCGCTCTGGTTCATCCACCACGCGTTGGAGGGGCGCACATTCGGCCAGTTGATGAGCAGCCCCGCGTCATCGAGGACGGTCATGTCTTCCCAGGTCCACCCGTCGGCGCGCATCACGCTCATGCGGCCGGGCACGCTCCCGCCCGATGGGCGCACGCCGAAAGTCAGCACTCCGTTCGAGCGTGCGACCGGGAAATGCCACGAGTCGGGGTTGACGGCGACGGCGGCGCGCACCTCGGGCGTCACATTCCCGGTCTCGCGGGTGTCGATGGTCGCGCGCACCGAACTCACCTCGTTGAGGCCGATATCGCTGCTCGCGCTCACGAGGCCCGGGTAGATGCTCAGGCCCGAGCAGTCGACGACCTCCCACGCTTCGCGCGTGCTCGGCCGGGATTCGAACTGCTGCATCGAACCGATGTCGTCGATCTTCCCGTTCTTGATCACGACGAAGCCGCTGCTGATTGCGCGGTCGTTCATCGTGTGGATGTCCGCGTTGGTGAGGACGATGGTGGTCGCCTGGGGCGGGGCTTTGTGGGTCAGGTCCTGCGCGATCGCGGCGCTCCCGAGCAGGAGCACGCTCCCCGCCGCCGCACTGAATGCTTTCGTGGAAATCATGTGATTCTCTTTCTGGTCGTTGGCGGGTCAGTGAGAGTGGAGGGCGCTGAGGTCGAGCACGCCGCATTCGCCGCATCGGTGCGCGGTCGGGTCGCCGCCCGCACGGATGATGTCGAGGTAGGTTTCGCGGAGCATGTCGAGCGTGCGCTCGTCGTAGCGCGAGTCGGCGAGCTGCGCCGGCTTCGCGTCGTCCGTGTCGGGGTCGTCGGTCTTGTCCTTGTCGGAGTCGCCCTTCTTGGGCTTCTTCGCGTTCTCGGTGAGGATGCGCTGAAGGAGTTTGTCGCGCAGTTCCTCATCCCTGCGGCGCATCTCCATGTCCCGCTCGAGCGAGAAGTACTCGCGGCCGTCGATCCAGGTCGACTCGCACTTGCTGAAGGTCGAGAGCGGATCGCCCGACCAGATGACGAGGTCGGCGTCCTTGCCCGCTTCGAGCGAGCCGGTGATCTCGCCGACGCCGAGCTGGATCGCCGGGTTGATGGTCACGAACTTGAGCGCTTCGGACGGCTCGACGCCGCCGTACTTCACGGCCTTGGCCGCTTCGAGGTTCATGCGTCGCGCGAGTTCGTCGTTGTCGGAATTGAACGACACATTGACCCCGACCTCGTGCATGATCGCGCCGTTCTCGGGGATCGCGTCGACGACCTCCATCTTGTACGCCCACCAGTCGCTGAACGACGAGGCGCCGATCGCGTTGGCCTTGATCGCCTCGGCGACCTTGTAGCCCTCGAGCACATGCTGGAAGGTGCCGATCTGGAAATCGAAGTCGTCGGCGACCTGGCAGAGCATGAAGATCTCGTCCTGCCGGTACGAATGGCAATGCACGAGCCGCTCGCCGGCCAGGATCTCGGCGAGGGTTTCGAGTTGCAGGTCGGGGCGCACGACCTCGCCGCGCTCTTTCGCTGCGGTGTAGTCGTTCGCGCGGTGGAACATGTCGCGGATGAATGTCTCCACGCCCATGCGCGTCTGGGGGTAGCGCGAGCGATCGGATTCCCAGTTGCTCTGCTTCACATTCTCGCCCAGCGCGAACTTGATGCCGGGCATGGCGCCCTCGATCTTGAGATCATCGGGATGGGCCGCGCCCCAGCGGAGTTTGACCACGGAGTTCTGCCCTCCGATGGGATTGGCCGAGCCGTGGAGCTGGTTGGCGGCGGTGAGCCCGCCGGCCATCTGGCGGTAGAAGTTGATGTCGTCGGCGTCGATCACATCCTCGATGCGCACCTCGGCGGTGATCGAGTGGGTTCCCTCGTTCACGCCGCCCGCGATGCCCGTGTGGCTGTGCGCGTCGATAAGCCCGGGCGTGACATGCTTGCCGCGTGCGTCGATGCGCTCGATGCGCGACGCGAGGCCGCTGAACGCGCGGTCGCCCACGCTGCCCACGGCGACGATCTTGCCGCCCTTGATGTGGATCTGCCCGTTCTCGATGACCCCCGCGTCTGCGCTGGTCCAGATCGTGGCGTTGGTGATGAGGACCTCGCGCTCCTCGGGCGCTTCGGTCACGGCGTAGGCGCCGAAGGGATAGCCGAAGGAGGCCATGTCGTCGGCCACGCCTCTGGCGGGGTCCTTCTTCTCGTCGTCCTTCTTCTTGTCCTTCGAGTCGGCGGGCTGTCGCGTGAGCGCCAGAGTCATCGGCGCGTTCACGGCGCGGGAAAAGTCCTCGTTGGTGAGGTGCATCGTGTCTCCCTCGATGACCCCGTCGTACACCGTCGTGCGGATGTCGGCGCCTTCATCGCTGAGTTTCTCGTCGCTCACATCGAGGTCCACGAGGAAACTGATCCGGTTCTCGCGCCGCGTGATGCTGCGCACGGCGCTCTCGACGGGCTCGCCTGTCTCGGGGGAGAGGGCGACGAACTTGCCGTTCTTGCCCTCGCCGCTGACCGTCAAGGAGAAGGGCTTTGCGTCGCCCTCCGTCATCGCCCACTCGCCGTCGATGCTTCCGGGCTTCTGCGCATTGATCTCGTAGCGTGCGCCGTCAACCCAGACATCGCGGATGGTTGACTTGGGATCGAAGAGTTCGCCGTCCACGACGATGATGTTCGCCGCGTACCCGGGCATAACGCGTCCGACCTTGCCCGACACGCCGAGGATCTCCGCAGGCGTGACCGTCAGCGCGGCCAGCGCCGCGTCTTCGTCCAGCCCGCGGTCGATGGCGGTCTTCAGGTTCTTGCGAAAGTCGTTGCGGTTCTTGAGCCGGTCGGTGGTGATCGCGATGTCGACGCCCGCGTCGAGGAGTCGGCGCGCGTTGGTCGGCGCCTGATCCCAGTAGAGCAGCGTGCCCAGATCGGTCGATTCGGCGTCCGAGCGCGTGGCGATCTTGGGGGCATCGGGGAAGTTCAGCGGGACGATGAACGCGGCGCCCGTGTCGGCGACGGCGTCGATGCGACGGAACTCGTTGCCCGCGCCCGCGATGACCGCCGTGCGGTCGAACTCGGCCGCGATCTTCGCGGCGCGGAGCGCTTCCTGCTCGTCGTTGACGATGAACAGCATGGGCCGGTCCTCGCTGGCGGCGAGGGCGTCGAGCGCGGCCGCGGGCGCGGGGCGTGCACGACGGTCGCCGCGCTTCTCGTAATCGGCGAGGTCCTCCGTGCGCCACTGCGCGTCGAGGAGCGTCTGGCGGACGAGCGCGATGGCGCCCATCTGCGACCCGGGATACGAGCGCGCGCCCCAGCCGCTGGTCTCGAGCACAACGGTGTCGAAGGCCGGGTCCATGAGCGGCTGGCGCGAGGTCTGACCCTTTTCGGGATTGTCGGCGAGCGAGACGACGGCGCCGGTCCCGCGGAACACGCCGCCCTTGGGCGCGAGCGCGACGACCGTAAAGCCGAGGTTGCGCAGCGCCTCGCGGTCTTTGGACGAGATCCCTTCGCCGTCGAGCGCGGAGCGATGGGGCGTGACCTTGGCGTTCCAGTGCGCGCCGGCGGCCTTGGCGTCGGGCTCGGGCGCGTCGACCTGCACGAGCGCGTCGATCAGGCCCGGATAGATCGTCAGGCCGTCACAGTCCCACACGCGTGCGCCCTCGGGGACGACGCCTCCGGCGCGGACGGACTGGATCACGCCGTCGCGGATCACGAGGGTGGCTTGCTCGACGGTCTTGCCGGGTTCGATCACGACGGTCGCGTTCGTGAGCGCGTGCCATCCGGAATCGAGCGCGACCGGGCCGTTGGTGGGCGCCGGCTGGGCCAGGAGCGTGGACGGGGCGAGGAGCGAGAGGGCGAGCCCGGCGAGGAATGCGGGGGGGACGCCGAGTCGCGACGGGGCGATGGGTGTTTTGGGGCCTGTCATGGCCCGAATGTACCGTTAGAAACCCGCGAAGGTGCGGCGGATCTGTCCTCGGCGTCGGCGAGATGGTCCGGAAAAAACAACACGGCCGTGTCGCGGTTGGCGACACGGCCGGATGTGCGGTTGGCGTTGGGCTTGCCGTCCCATCGCCGGGCTATTCAGAGGAGGCGCCTCGGTCAGAAGGCGTCAAACTCTGACGCTCGGGCGGGAATCGGGTTCCCGATTCAGCGGTCCTGATTGTCGGCGATTCGCTCGAGGAGGGCCTCGATGCGCGCCATGCGGTCTTCGAGGGCCTGAAGACGGGCGTTATCAGGCGAGGGGGCCGGGAACCCACGGACTGACCGAATGGCGCTGGGCGGCTGCGGCGCGGCCGGGGGGGTCGGAGCGACCACGACGCCCTTCCCGTTCGCCTGGCCGCGCTCGAAGAAGCGGATCTCCGGAAGCGAGCGGACCTCGCGCTGGACCTCCACCTCGCTCATCGCGCGCTGCACTTCGGCAAGCGCGCGCTCAAGCTGCTCTTTCACATTGACCTCGCGGATCTCCGCGACGGCCTGCTCGTACGCGCGGCGGACAGTCTCGGAGACCTGCTCGTCGTTGAGCTTCTGATTGAGCTCGCGGCCGACCTCGTGCATCTTCTGCTCGAGGTGGATCTGGAGTTCGTGGAGGCGTTGCTGCTGCGCGGCGAGCGATTCGCGGGCCATGGCCATGGCTTCTTCGACGCGCTTCTGCTCGGCTTGGCCGCGGAGTTGGAAGACATTCTCACCGAAGGGCATGTTGTTGTCCTCGTCGAACTCGAACTCCATCTCGAAGTCGTGCTCTTCGAGCACGGGGCGGAGTTCGACGAGCTGCTCCTTGCCGCCGCGCAGGATCGTGAGGCGGATTGGTTCGGAATCGCTCTTGGACTGGATCACTTCGGTGAGTCGGCCGAGGTTGGCGGGCTCGGACCCTTCGACCTTGGTGATGATGTCGTAGCGTCTGATGCCGGCCCGGGCCGCGGGGAGGTTCTCATTCACCGACTCGACGAGGATGACCTTGTCGGCCTGCACGCCGAGTTGGGCGGCGAGCGCCTCGCCCGGGGTGCTGGCGGTGATGCCGATGATGCGCCGCGGGGCGGCGTTCACGCGCGCCGTGCGGAGTTCGCGCGGTTCGGCGCCGGGCGCGGCCGTGCGGATACGCGCCACGCCGCGCGGCGTCGCGTCCTGCGAGGCCTGCGCGTGCCAGGTGATCTCGTGCTTTGCGCCCTGCCCTGACGGCGCCATGAATTCGGCGATGGTCTTGCCGTCCGGGCTGTAGATGATGATGTGGCCGTCCTCGACCTTGCCCTTGGAGCCCGAGAGGGATTTGCCGTTGACGGTCACATCGAGGTCGACGATGCGGTTGCCGTCGAGGCGCAGTTCGACGACCTTCACGCCGTCGGTGAACGAGGCGCGGGTGCCGCCTTTGGCGGACGGCGCGAAGATGAGGACGGTGTCCTCCTCGCGCTCGATCGTCATCGTGCGGGAGTGCTGATGGACTTCGTCCTCGTCCTCGGAGATCCAGTGGAAGGTCTTGGACTCGCCGCGAGCGGGCTGTTCGGCCTTGTCGGCGCGCCATTCGAAGACGCCCGTGGCGTTGCCGGACTGCTGCGCGTAGGAGGCGGCGCCTGCGAGCGTGACGAGCGCGGATGCGCAGAGGATTCTGGTGAGCATGGGTCTTCTCCGGTGGGTCCGGCTGGGCGCCGGGCGGGTGTATCGAATGAGCATGAACGGATCAGAACGAGAGACGCGCGATCGGCGCCGATCTGTCGCAAAGCACGAAAGTTCGCGTCAGAGCGGCTGGCCGCGGGTGAACTCGTTGCGGTCGGCCTTCACGGGAACGAACTTCCCGGCGTCGGTCTGGCCGAGTTCGTAGAACTGATCGACGATGGCGCGTTCGACGAGCGGGCGCACGAAGGTGATCTGCGACTTGCCGTCGGCGGTGGGGACGGTCTCGAGCATGACCATGGGCATCTCGCCCACGACGCGGCCGTTCTCGATTCCCGACTGCATGTACGCCTGAAGGAGCTGGTCCGACGAGAGCGTGCTGACGCCAGCGAGCCCGGCGGCGTTCGTGACATCGGCGTTGCCCTGCTCGGCGCGCATCGCGCGGATCTGCGCGAAGTTGCCAGCCCAGGCGATCGCGACGAGGGCGGCGACCATCCACCCGCCCCAGACGCGGACGCGAGAATCCCACGCGCGTTCGAGCCGTTCGCTGGGGTGGGGCAGATCCACGAGTTCGGCTGCCGTGAGCGCGTCCTCAACGGCGCGCTGGAGCGACGCGTGCGAGCGCTGGGATTCCGCGAGGCGCGCCCAGATCGAAGGGTCGCGCTGGGAGACGACATCGAGCTCGGTCCAGTCGGCCGGGGTGGCCTCTCCGTCCACGACGCGGTTGATGAGGATGTCGTCGCGCGGGTCATCGGGCTGGCGCGCTGTCTGGGTGAGGTCGGTCATTGGGTCACTCTCTCTCGTTCGCCTTCGGCGGGTCCGGCGTGGGCCGCTTCGAGTTCCTCGCGGACCATCCGGCGGGCCCGGGCGAGCCGTGTCTCGACGGTGGTGACGGGAACGCCCATGAGGTCGGCGATCTGCTTATACGACATGCCGCGCACGCAGCGCAGCAGCAGGGGCTCTCGGTATTCCTCGGGAAGGCGATTGGCGGCGGCCATGGCGCGGCGGCCTTCCTCGGCGTTGATCGATCCCTCGGCGGTGGCGCCGGGTTGATCGCCCGGGTTGGCCGCGAGCGCCTTGTCCGGGTCGTTGTCCACGGGCTTCACAAGGCGAAGCCGCCGCGTGCGGGTCCGTCCCGCTGTCCGGGCGGCGTTGATCGCGATGGCGCGCATCCACGGGCGCAGGGTCGCGGGGTCTCTCACCTCCCCGATGCGCCGGACGACTTTCACCGCGACATCCTGAAGCAGGTCTTCGAGGTCGGCGGAACGCGGCTTGTGCGCGAGGATCGCGGCGGCGAGCCAGCGCCGGTTGTCTTCCCACACCACGCGCAGGGCCTGAGGGTCTCCCGCGATGGCGCGTTCGGAATTTGTTCGACCGTCGTGCACGCTGGGCGTCCCTGCTTCCTCGACCTCAGACGCGCGAGCCGGGCGTTCCGGTCGCGCGAAGTCGCACTTTCTTCGGGATCGGCTTCTCCCGTTTCCCGGCCGATGGCCCGCCCGGGGACCGATATGCTTGGCCTCCGCCGACGCCTTCCCGAACAGCCCCCCGCCGAGCATGGATCTGAACACGCATTCCAGCATGACGCTCGGCGAGCACCTGGAAGAGCTGCGCAAGCGGCTCATTGTGGGACTGCTCGGGCTGGTCCCGCTCCTGGTCCTCGGGCTGGTGTTCGGCGACGAACTCCTGCGGCTGATCCTCATCCCGGTCGAGCACGCGCTGATCCGCGCCGGGCAGGCCCCGACGCTCCAGGCGCTGTCTCCTATCGAGACCTTCGCGTCGTACATCAAGGTCGGCTTCGTGAGCGCGTTCATGCTCGGGGTGCCCTGGCTGGTGATCCAGCTGTGGCTTTTCGTGCGACCCGGGCTCTACGACCACGAGCGTCGCTTCGCGCGCCTGCTGGTGCCGCTCAGCGTGGTCCTAACCCTCGCGGCGGCGCTGTTCCTGTACTTCGTGATGCTCCCGCTCATGCTGTTCTTCCTGATCTCGTTCGGGAGCAGCATCGGCCGCGAGGCGCCGATCACCATGCCCCTGCCCGAGGGAGTGGTGCTGCCGATCGCGCCCGTGCTGAGTTTTGATCCAACGGATCCGGCGCCCGGCGCGGTCTGGGTGAACGGGCCGCTCCGCCAGCTGCGCATCAATGTGGGCGACGGCGCCGGGGTTCTGTCGGCGCCGCTGGTGGGATCGGGACTCATCGCGCAGCAGTATCGCTTGCGCGAGTATGTCGATCTGGTCTTCACGATGGGCATCGCGTTCGCGATCGCGTTCCAGACGCCCATCGTGGTGATGCTGCTGAGTTGGGCGGGCATCGTCGATCCGAAGGTTCTGGCGAAGTTCCGCAAGCACATCGTGCTCGGGTGCGTGGTGGCCGCGGCCGTGCTGACGCCCACGGGCGATCCGGTGACGCTCGCGCTGATGACGGCGCCGCTGTATCTGCTGTTCGAGTCGGGCCTGTTCCTCGCGCGGTTCGTGCCCGCGAAGCGCGTGGCGCAGGGCGTGTTCAAGAAGGAAACATGGACCGACGCCAACGAGGGCGACGAGTGAGCGGCGGGGAGCCTGGACTGATCGTGCGCACGCTGCGCGGGTGGGGCGTGCTGCGCGAGCCGACTCCGCCGAAAGGCCCGGAGACCGACCTGGATGTGCGGATCATGCGCCGGGCGCTGGATCTCGCGCGACGGGCGGCCGCGCTAGGCGAGGCGCCGATCGGCGCGGTGGTGTACGAGACCGCGAGCGGGACGGTGCTGAGCGAGGCGCACAACATCCGCGAGAAGAACGGCGACCCGACGGGCCACGCCGAACTGATGGCGATCCGGGACGCGGCTATGAAGCGCGGCGACTGGCGCCTCAACGATTGCACGCTGGTGGTGACGCTCGAGCCGTGCCCGATGTGCGCCGGCGCGATCGTGAACGCGCGCGTCGGGCGGCTGGTCTTCGGCGCGACCGACCCGAAAGCCGGCGCGGTGCAATCGCTGTATGAGATCTGCTCGGACCCGAGATTAAACCACCGGATCGCTCCGATCGGCGGCGTGTGCGCGGAGGACGCGGGCGAACTGCTCCGGGTGTTCTTTCGTCAGAGACGCGAAGCGCGGAAGGCGAAGAAGCAATAACAGAGCCGCGGGCGGGAGCACGCGGCCAGAACCGTCGAAGTTCTTTGATGGTTGGTCTCGCACGCGTCGTTCAGAGTCGCATGCGATGATGCGGTGCTGGGTCTGCCGAATCTCCTGCCGCGTGCTCCCGCCCGGGGCTCTGATCGGAGAGTCACCCCATCACGACTTTCTCTTCTCCGTGCTCTCTACGGTCTCTGCGGTGAATCTCTTGGTCGTGAGTGGTCACGCCGATCGCGCGGAGTTTCGCGTGGTGCGCGTCGACATGGACCTGCCAGAAGTGGTCGAACGACGCCGCGATGTTGTACCGCTGCATCCGGTTGTGCGCGGCCCGGCCCATGCGTTCGCGTCGCTCGTCGTCGGCGAGCAACTCGACAATCTCGCGCGCCCAGCGGTCTTCCTGCTCGTCGGGGATGACCATGCCGGTGAGGGCGTGGTCCACCATCTCCTTGGGGCCGCCCTTGTCGGTGACGATGACGGGGAGGCCCGACGCCTGCGCTTCCATGACGACCTGGCCCAGGGTGTCGGTGACGCTCGGGAAGGCGAAGAGGTCGGACGAGGCGTAGAGCTTTGAGAGTTCGGCGCCGTGGCGGAAGCCGAGGAAGTGGGCTTCGCCGGTGCTCGATGTCTGCTTGTTCGCGAGGCGTTCCTGCATGCCCTTGCGGTACGGCCCGTCGCCGATGACGACGAGTTCGGCGTCGATCCCGCGCTCGACGAGCATCGGTTTCACCTTGGCCCAGACGCGTTCGAGCATGGGGAGGTTCTTCTCGACGCTCACTCGGCCGCAGTAAATGACCTTGCGCGAGTCCTCGCGCAGCCCGAGCGGCTCCCAGACGGAAGTGTCGCGGAAGTTGCTGTGGAAGGCGTCGGTGTCCATGCCCGGGAGGAGTGGCTTGACCTTGTCGCCGCTGAACCCGAGCTTGTCGAGCGAGGACATGTAGTCGCGCGAGCGGGTGAGGATGGTCTTGTAGGGGGTGTAGAAGACTTTCATGAACTTCTCGGAGATCCAGGTGTAGGTCTCGTCCTCGAAGAGCCGGTCGATGTACGCGGGGAAGTCGGTGTGGTAGACGCCGACGACGGGGCATCGGAAGATCGCGGCGCAGAGCAGGCCGAGCGTGCCGATGGGTCCGGGCGTGGCGACATTGATGACATCCGGCTTGAACTCCTGGAGGTAGCGCAGCACGGGCAGGAGCGGCGGGAGGGCGAAGTCGAGGTTCTCGTAGCGCGGCATGGGGCGAGAGAAGACCGGCGCGAAGTTCACGACATTGGGCCGCTCGTCCATCTTCATGCGCGTCGAAGTGAGCACGGTCATCTCGCGGCCGCGGAGGCGCGACTGGTCGGCGACATTCTGGATGAAGCGCGACACGCCGTTCACATCGGCGAGGGTGTCGGTGAACATCACGACGCGTGGTTGCTTGCTCATGGGGTGCTGGCCGTGTCCTTGGCTGGCGATCTCGTGCTCGACGCGTGAGAGGAGGTCGCGTTCCTTGTGCTCGCTGAACATCGCGATGAGGTACGGGGCCTGCGCGACCGACGAGAGAAGGTATCCGACGATGTTGCGCACCGTTCCGGAGGCGTCCTTCTTCGCGAGACTCCCGAGCGCGCCGGTGAGCATCGCGTCGGCCAGTGTCTGGGAAAGGTCGGCGAAGAATTCCGCCATGCGGTCGTGGGAGGCGAGGGGCGGCCCGTCGTGGGCGCCGCGCGGCAGGTCGCGGACATCGGTGAGGCGCTTGGCGATGTCCGGGTACTTGGCGAGCATTGGCTCGAGCGTGGCGCGCAGGGCGATGAGCAGCGGATCGGGCCGCGACTTCTTGCCGGTGATCTTCGCGGCGATGGTTTTCCTGGCGACATGGGCCGCGAGGCGGACCTTGCCGGGCGATGGGATCGACACGCCGCCGAAGCGGACCATCTTCGACGCGACATACCTGCCCTTGGTGGAGAGCAAGGAATGCATCGTCTTGCCGTAGTGGTTGAGGCCGACAGCGGTGATCTGGTGGGCGAGGACTTCGGCGCCGCCGAGTTCGCCGCCGACGATGGCCTCGCCGTTCATCACGCGTTCGACGAAGTCGATGGGTTCGCGGATCTTGAGCCCGGAAGGGCAGCGCACGCCGGTCCATGCCTTGCCGACATTGAGCAGGCCGTGGTCGTCGGAGCCGGCGGTGACGCCTTTCTTCCACGACTTGGGGTAGTGGGGCCTGATGGAGTGCTTGGCGCTGAGTTCGTCGATGCGCTTGGGGGTCAGCGTGCGGAGGTAGCGCTCCATGGCGTCGCGTCGCGGGCCGCCGTGCGCGCCGTTGATCAGTTCGACGCCCTTGAAGAGCAGCACGCACTGTTCGAGGTGCTCGACGGTGTAGCCGCGCGACTGGGCGTGGAGGGGATGCGCGAGCGAGTGGGGGAGGTCGCGATCGGCGAGCCAGGCGGCGAACTTGTACACATCGTCCCGGAGGCCGAGGTTGGTGATCTCCTCGTCGAGTTCGGGGGTGAGCCCGTAGACGAGGACATGGAGTTTGACGCGGTCGGTGGGGAATCGGACGGTGACTTCCTGCCCGACGAGGACATGGGGGAAGCCCCGCTCGACGAGGGAGAGTGCGCCGCGGATGGTGTCGTGGTCGGTGATGGTGACGAGGTCCATGCCGCGCGTGATCGCCTGCATGTAGACCTCTTCGGGCTCGGAGTAGCACTCCGGCGCGTCGACCCAGGAAGCGGCGTGGATGACCGGGCCGGCGGAGGCGGTCGAGTGGACATGCATGTCCATGCGCGTGAGCCCGGCGAGGTCAATGGATTCCTCGGCGACGGATGAGGGCGCGGGGCGTTTGCGCTGTGGAACGCGGGGGATGCGGCCGGTCTCGGTCGGTGCAAAGTGCGTCATGGTGACGGCTCTCCGAGCCGTGCGAGGGAGGCCTCGCGCGGGGCTTTGCTGAACTCGCCGCGCGTCCATTCGCGGCCGCTGACTACTACACACTCAACCCTCGGCGGAATCGAGTCTTGGGAGACGAAGAAGGTGTGAAGTTCCTGTGGAGAAACGGTGAAGAGAGGGTGGGCAATGGGCAGTCGGCAATAGGCGCTGGGGGGGAGCGCCGGGAGTCCGCGGGTGGTGAACAATGCGCGACAGTCCATGACTTGATCCCCCGAGAAGGAGACCGCCATGCCCCGCCTGAACACCATCGACCCCGCGAACGCCACCGGGAAGGCCAAAGAGATTTTCGACGGCCCGCTGAAGGGCAAGCACTTCAACGCCTTCAAGGGGATGGCGAACTCTCCCCATGTGCTGAACATGTTTCTCCAGATGAACCAGTCGCTCGACGGCATCTCGCTCAACATGAAAGAGGTCGAGGCGGTGCAACTCGCGGCGTCGCGTGTGAACGCGTGCGGCTATTGCGAGGCCGCCCATACCGCGATCGGCAAGGGCCACGGGATGACCGACGAGCAGGCGCTCGGCGCGCGCAAGGGGCGTATCGAGGGCGACGCGCGGATGGATGCGCTCGTGAAGTTCACCCGCGCGATGGTCGAAACGGACGGGCATGTGACCGACGCGCAGCTCGCGGCGTTCAAGTCGGCCGGGTTCGACGATCAGGCGGTGGTCGAGGTCGTGGGGCTTGTCGCGCTGGTGACGCTGACGAATGTGTTCAACAATGTGCACCAGCCGGACATCGATTTCCCGGCGGTGGAGAAGGTGTGATCGGACGGGGGCGCCCTCACCCGGCCGCTCGCTCTGCTCGCGTCCACCCTCTCCCACGGGTGAGGGTGCGGCAGGGGCGGTCCTGATACGATGCCCGCATGACCTCCCAGCGTGAGCATGTCGCGATCTACCCCGGGTCTTTCGACCCGATCACCTACGGCCACCTCGATGTGATCGAGCGTGGGCGGAAACTGTTCGACCGGGTGATCGTGGCCGTGGGCAGGAATCCGGGGAAGGACAGTCTGTTCGACCCGGAGGAGCGGGTTGAGATGGTGCAGAAACTGGTCGGCGCGGTGATGCAGCGCGAGCCGGACTATGCGCCGGTCGAGGTCCGGAGTTTCCAGGGGCTCACGGTCGATGTCGCGCGGGACGCGGGTGCGACGGTGATCCTGCGCGGCATCCGGAATCTCTCGGACCTGCAGAACGAGGTCCAGCAGGCGGTGACGAACCGCGAGGTCGCGGGGCTGGAGTCGTGCTTCATCGTCGCGGGGCAGAGTTTCGCGTACACGAGCAGCAGTCTGATCAAGCAGATCGCGGCGATGGGGAGCGACCTGAGCGTGCTGGCGACGATGGTCCCGCCGCTGGTGATCGAGCGGCTGCGCGCGAAGAAGGCGCAGGGCGCGTACGCGCTGACGAAACTCCGCGCCGACGAGGACTGAGCGGCCGGCGTCAATACTTGGAGAGCAGGGAGGAAAGGCGCGCTTTCGTGCGCTCGTTCTTCGTGGTCTCGATGACGCGTTCGAGAAACGCGCGGGCCATCGCGGCGCCTTCGGCGGTGGAGGTCGCCTGGGCGGCGGTTTCGGCGTCGTCGAGCAGGTTCCAGCCGCGCAGGTTGTCGCGCAATGCCGCGGCCACTTCGGGCGTGGGCGCGGTGATGTTCAGCGTGCCCCCGAAGGCCTGCCAGAGCATGTCCTGCATCAGCGAGTTGTTCATGCGGCGCCCGGGGATGAGGCCCACGGCGTGGAGCATGCCGTCGCGATCGCCCGTCCTGAAGAGCGCGGAGAACGCGACCTCGGCGAATTCGGGCGAGACCGTGGCTTCGGGGTTGGCGCGCACGGCGTTGAAGAGGCGGACGAGGTCCGTGTCGCGGCCGAGCAGGAGCAGGTCGGTGGCGGCGGTGGTGTACTCGGCGGCGCGGAGGGCGTTGCGCATCTGGGTTTCGAGGTTGACCGCGCCCGAGAACTCCTCGGCGGGCGCGGAGCGTTCGGAGGGCGGTCCGAGGGTGATGAGCGGGTCGCCGTAGATGTTGATTTTCCAGGCGGGGGAAGTGTCGTAGCGTGCGGCGGCGCCGAGGGGGGCGAGGGCGATCGTGCGGCGCACGAACTGCTCGGGCGTGTGGAAGGCGTTGAGGAAGGGCTCGTCAACGGAGCCGATGTAGGCGTAGGCGCCGTTGTCGATGAAGCGGCGCGCGAGCGTGCGCGGATCACCGACATCCTCGGCGGAGAAGGAGTGGATGAAGTGGACGATGGCCGGGGTGTTGAGCACGGGGATGTCGGCGGTGGTGGCCGTGCCCGGGTTGAGGTTGAACTTGCGGCTCATGCCGCTGCTGTTGATGTGGATGAGGCCGGCGGTGATGCCGTTGATGATGCGGCGACGCCAGTGATCGGTCCCGGAGAAGGGGGCGTCGTCGATGACGACCTCGATGCCGGCGTCGGAGAGCGGTTGGCGCGCGGCGCTCGGGCTGTAGTTGGCGAAGCCGCCGCTGGCCTTGTAGCCGTTGAAGAGCCAGGCGCGTTGCGGCTGGAGGAAGAGCGAGCACATGGCTGCATAGACGGCCTGTTCTTCGTTGCCGACGAGGAGGCCGGTCCAGGCGTAGCGCTCATCGCCGGCGTTCCGTCCGAGGTAATCGCCCAGCGCGATGATGGGGTTGGTGCGATCGCGCTGACCGGCGGGCGAGGAGATGCGCCCGGGGATGGTGATGGCGACGGTGATGGCCTCGATGGCGTCGCCGAGGGAGTTCCACGGGAGTCCGATGGCGCTGAGTTCTGACTCGAGCGTGTTGCGGAAGGCTGCGGCCTGCTGCTCGGAGAGTTCGCCCGAGAAGGATGCCGGGAGCGCGTCGTCGTTCTCGCGCGTGAGCCAGAGGAGGATCTGTCCCCGTCCGGCGGCGAGGGCGAGGCCCCCGAGGCAGAGCGGGTCGGATTCGGAGAGCACGACGACGCCGGGCGGGATGAAGCGCAGGTCACGCCAGGCGTTTGGGAGTGTTTCGTACGAGTCGGCGTTCCATGCGGCGGCGAGGGCGTCGCTCATCAGGGTGCGCTGGGCTTCGATGCTCTGCGGCCAGACCGTGTTCTCGCCTTCCCAGCGCACGACGCGCGAGGGGCGGAACGCGCGCACAAAGCGGGCGATGTTCTCGCGGGCTTCGGGCGTGCCGTCGTCGAGCAGGATGGGGCAGCGGGCCTCGAAACTCCAGCGCGAGAGCGCATCGACGAAGGCCTCGCGCGAGGGGACGATGACGACTTCGTCGCTGACGCCGACTTTGCGGCGGACGGTCTCGGCGCGCAGGCCGAGCACGATGGCGGGGGGAAGTTTCGAGAGGTCGATGCCGGCCTGCTGATCGTCCTGCGCGGGCGGCGCGGACTGCTGCGCGGGAGCGGCGCCCGCGACGAGCGCGATGAGGGCGGCGGAGAGCGAACGGCGTGCGCGGGAAGGCATACCCGACGATACTCGATCCGGCCCCAGCGGGTTCAGAACGGGCGTTTCACGGGGTTGATGACGATGTTGTCGCGGCCGAGGATGAGCAGGTCGGCGATCTCGACGGCTTCGAGGAGACTCGCGCGGGCCTGTTCGAGATCGCCCGAGTGGCGCGGCGCCTGACCCTGGCTCAGGTGCTCGACGGTGGGTACGGCGTCGCCCGTAAGGACGAGCGTGTGCTGCGCGTCGGCCACGAGGAGCCCGGTCATCCCCGGGGTGACTCCGGGCAACGGGAAGAGCGCGACGCGCTCGGCGATCTCGTCGGGCGCCGCGGCGCAGCGCTGGAGAAGCGCGACATCCTTGTGGAGCGCGTCGGCGGTCTCGTCATCGTTCGCTTCCATCGCGTCGCGCAGGGCGGTGGCGAGCGGCACGCCCACGGTCTCGCGCTCGGTCTCGCTGACCCACCAGGTTGCCTCGGGGAAGGCGGCGAGGGCGCGGCGGGTGTGGGGGTGGAACGAGGTCAGGAAGACATGGGTGATCTTGTCGGGCGTGAGGCCCGAGCGCTCGTTCAGCCGCGCGACCAGCGCGGGGGCCGGCAGCCCGGGATCGACGAGGATCGTGCGGTCTCCCGAGCGGATGAGCGTGGTGGTGGCGTGACCTGTGCGGGTGGGGACGCGCTCGCCCCAGTGCGGGTTGAGGTCGAGCGTGCCGATGGAGATCACGCGGACATCGAGGTCGGAGGGCTTGGAGGGTGTTGGTGGGGCCATGGTGGCGATGGTATGCGTGCGAGGGCGGTACACTGTGGAATCGCCGCTTCCGCCGTGTTCTGAGGAGTTTTGAGATGACGCAGGCCCCCGCCCAGACCGATGTCGCCGCCGCACAGCGGCGCAAGAACCCGTTCTATGCGCGCACGCGGGAAACGCTGGAGACGCTGGAGAAGGGCGGCCAGTACAAGCGGCTCCAGACGCTTGAGGGGCCGATGGGCCCGGTGGTGAACATCAAGGGCTACGGCGAGTGCCTGTGCTTCTGCTCGAACAACTATCTCGGGCTGGCGGATCACCCGGAGGTCGTCGAGGCGGGCCACAAGGGTCTGGAGGAGTACGGCGCGGGGACGGCCAGCGTGCGGTTCATCTGCGGCACCTTCGAGCCCCATCATCGGCTTGAAGCGCGGATCGCGGAGTTCCTGGGCGTTGAGGCGTCGTACACCTTCGTGAGTTGCTGGAACGCCAACGAGGCGATCTTCGCGACCCTGTGCGAGCCGGGCGACCTGATCCTGAGCGACGAACTCAACCACGCGTCGATCATCGACGGCGTGCGGCTGGCGTCGGTCATCAAGAAGGGCCTGCGCAAAGGGGTGTACAAGCACAACGACCTGAGCGATCTGCGCACGAAACTGGAGGCTGCCCACGCGGATTCGTCGTTCGAGGGCGTGATCTGGGTGTGCACCGACGGCGTGTTCAGCATGGAGGGCGACATCGCGGACCTGCCGGCGCTGCGCGCGCTGTGCGACGAGTTCGGCGCGCTGCTGATCGTCGATGACTCCCACGGCACGGGCGTGATGGGCAAGACCGGGCGGGGCACGCACGAATATCAGGGGATGAAGGGCGCTGCTGTCGATTTCTTCACCGGAACGCTGGGCAAGGCGCTGGGCGGCGGCGCGGGCGGGTACATCGCCGGCGCCAAGGACGGCTGTGAACTGATCGTGCAGCGCGGGCGGCCCACGCTGTTCAGCAACGCGCTTCCTGTGACGGTCGCTTGCAGCGCGGACAAGGCGATCGAGGTGCTGATGCGCGAGCCGGAGCGCGTCCAGCGCCTGCGCGACAACACGGCCTACGCGAGGAAGCAGATCAAGGCCGCCGGTTTCGATGTGCTCGAGTCGCCGACGGCGATCTGCCCGATCATCGTGCACGACACGGCCAAGGCGATCGCGATGAGCAAGCGGCTGCTCGAGATGGGCGTATTCGTGATCGGTTTCGGCTACCCGGTGGTGCCCGAAGGCGAGGCGCGTCTGCGCGTGCAGATCAGCGCCGCGCACACGAACGAGCACATCGACGGGCTGGTGAGCGCGCTGAAGAAGTTGTGATCAGGCGGCCTTGTTCGGCGCGATGGTCTTGCCGACGGCCTTGATCATCCCGACGGCCCCGTTGTGGGTCTGCGCAAGGGTGGCGAGGGCGCGCTCCTGCTCGGGGATGGCGTGCTCGAAGCACAGACCGACGACGCGGCGGAAGGGGCCCAGAGGGCGGACCCAGACGCACTTGGCCTCGAGGGTGACGCGTGACTGCTCGTCGTAGACGGTCACGATCCGACGCTGGCCGTCCTTCCAGAGCCGCCAGGTTTGCAGGCGCATCCCTCGGGTGGAGAGGTCGATGACCTTGCCGCGATTGCACATGACGCCGACGGTCTTGAGGCGGTCGGAATCGCGGCGCTCGCCCGGATCGGAGGCGCAGCGCCCGGTGTGGCCCTGGATGGTGGAGGCCTGTTCCACGCGCGCAGCATCGGCACGGAGCGCGGGGGCGATCAATCGGAGGGGCCGCGCGACACATCGGTGTGCTTTGCTGACCGATCTGTCCGATGCAGATCGCATAACCGCGTGTTTCCAGCGTCCGAGAACCACGGCGTGGAACACAGACCAATCGCGGGGCGTTATGCAGGCAGGGCCGCTTTGGCCGCGAAAGGACAGCGACATTGGCGAACGCGAGCGAGTACGGCATCCCGGCGCGGAGCGGCGCACGGGCGTGGAACATTCTGACGGCGCTGGTTGTGGCCGTGATGGTCGGCGCGCTGGGGTGGATGTTCGTGCGTGCGAATGCCGCGGGCGGTGGCGCTGCGGCGAAGCCGGCGATGTTCGAGAACGGCGTGGAGACGCTCGAAGAAGCGAAGGACGCCGCGGGCAAGGACGGTCTGGTGTTCGCGTACGCGACGGCTGTCTGGTGCCCGCCTTGTCAGCATTACAAACGAACCACGCTCGTTGATCCTCAGGTCGAGGCGTGGGTGCGCGAGAACGCGACGCCCGTGTACATCGATGTTGATCACAATCAGCGCGACGCCGAGGCGCTGCAGGCCAGGAGCATCCCACAGACGACGCTCATGACGGGCGACGGGAAGGTGCTCGTGCGTGAGGTGGGCGCGCTGAGCGCTGACGAGTTGCTTCAGGCGCTGAAGGGCGCCGTGCGCGGGGAGTGAAGCGCGGCCCCCACCCGGCTCACCTCAGGCGAGCCACTCTCTCCCAGCGGGAGAGGGTGCGGGATCAGGAACGCACGCGCAGGACGATCAGTGTCGTGTCGTCGGTGCGCTCGTTGAGCCCGGCGAAGCGGCGGTTTTCCCAGATGATGTGGTCGGCGATGGTCTCGGCGCGCGCGTCGGGGGTGTCGCGGAGCGCTTGCAACGCGGCGCGGCGGATGCGGCGCTTCGTGAACCGGTGGCCGTCGAACGCCATGGTGTCGGAGAGCCCGTCGGTGAACATGATGAGCGTGTCGCCCGGCCTGAGGTCGAACGACGCGGACTGGTAGCGTTGCAGCGTGTCAACGCCGATCACCATGCCCCCGGTGGAGAGTTCGTCGATGTCGCTGTCGCGCGGGGGTTCGCCCGCGCGGGCGCGGATGACGAAGGGGAAGTCGTGCCCGGCGTTGCAATAGGTGAGGCGGAGCGTTGAGGCGTCGAGCACGCCGTAGAAAACGGTGGCGAACTCGGACTCGAGCGTGTCGCGGCACATGGCGGCGTTGACGCGGTTCATGACCTCGTCGAGGTCGGGCAGGTCCTGCACATGCGCGCGGAGCGACGCGCGGACGCTGGCCATGAGCAGGGCGGCGGCGACGCCTTTCCCGACGACATCGCCGATGAGCAGGCCGAGGCGTGCGGGCTGCGCGGGTTCGCCCGGGGCGGCGGTGTGCAGATCGCGGAGGTCGAGCAGGTCGTAGAAATCGCCCGAGAGTTCGAGGGAGGGGATGTGCCGCGCGGCGATGTCGAGGTTGGCGAAGTTCGGCGCGGTTCGCGGGAGCATGCGTCCCTGCACCTGCGCGGCGAGTTGCACCTGGCGGAGCATGCGGCGGTGGTCGAGTTCGGTCTCGATGAGTTCCGAGCTCGCGACGGCCGCGGAGGAGTGCTGCGCGATCGAGCGCAGGAGCGACTGTTCGCGGTCGGTGAACTCGCGGCGGGTGCGGGTGTAGAGGCGCATCACGCCGAGCGGCCGGCCGCGGAACGCGAGCCCGGCGCTCAGGATGGAGCGGAGCCCTTCCTGCTTGACGGCGGGGCGTTTGACCACGCGCGGGTCGTCCTGGAGGTCGGCGATGGCGATGACCCCGCCGCGGAGTTCCTCGGCGTCGAGGGCCTTGTCGGCGGGCAGGACGGATGCGGACGCGATGAATTCGTCGGAGAGGCCCGTGTACGCGCGGAGGACGAGTTGCTCGCGGGCGTCGTCGAGCGTGCGGATGGTGCCCGCGTCGGCGCCGAGGAGTTCGACGGCGGCGTGGAGCGCGGAGGCGAGGGTTTCGTCGGCGTCGCCCGCGGCGACGAGCATCGACGAGAGTTTGAGCAGGGCGGCGAGTTCGTCGTTGCGCTCGCGCTGCTGGAACGCGCTGTCGCAGACCTCGGCGGCGAGCGATGCGAGCAGCGCGGCGAAACGCTGGACCTCGGGCTCCCCGATGCGTGATTCGATGCTCGGGTCGGGCGGGTCAACGGAGAGCGAGCCGATGGTCTGGCCCTCGACGACGATGGGCGCGACGAACGAAGGCGTCGAGCGCACGGAGGAGACCTTCCCGGCGCGGGAGGCGATGCCCGAGGGGCTGCCGTGCTCGCCGTGATCGTCGCGGACCTGCCAGCGCGCGGCGCTGTCGGCGTCGGGCTCACGGGTGAGAATCAGCCGGCCGTCGAGATCGCGGAGACGCACGGTGCGCCGCGTGATCGCGGTGGCGACCTCGCAAAGGGCGGCGAGGGAGCCGTCGGTCAGGAAGTCGGTGAGTGAGAGCCGGTCTGGGTTCATGCGCTGGGCCGTCGAGCGTGATGCGTCGCCGGAAGTCTGCTCGATAGCCTGGGATCTTTGGCGCCTCAGCGCGAGCCGGCGCGTCGGGCCGGGGCGTCGAGCCATGCGCCCTTCAGCATCTCGACGAGCGGGTCGGGCCCGACCGCCAGCGACATGCTGTTTCGGTCGAAGGCGTCGAACGCGTTCTTCACCTCGCGCGGGTTGTTGGTCTGGTAGCCGATGAACGCGAGCAGCAGGGCGGCGTCGCGGGCGAAGGCACGCTCCTTGAGGGATTCATCGCGCAGGTAGAGCTGCACCTCCTGCAATCGGTTGCCCGAGAGGAAGAGGTCGGGGCGGAAGCGGACGGCGGCCATCTCGGGGTGAGCGCTGAACAGCGCGCGGAGATTCACGGAGGCCGAGAGGTACATGCCCGCGCCGAGTTGTGCGCTGATGCGCCCGGCGGAGGCCATCGGATCGCCGGTCTGGCGGTTGAGCGCGCGGGTGAAGGATTCCTCGGCGTCGAACCAGCGACCGGCCTTGAGGTAGGCCTCGCCGTCGCGGAGTTGGCGGCCGAAGACGGTGGTGTCGGCGCCGGTCGCGGTCAGCGATCGGACGGTCGGGACGGTCGCTTCTCCGAAAGTGTTGGCGGCGCGCTCGCGCACCGATTCGACGCCCCCGAGCGATGCCGGGGCCTCGACAACCTCGCCCGTGCGCTGGTCGATGACTTCGAGGGGTTGTGCGCCCTCGGCCTCGACTTCAACTTCCCGCGGGGGGAGGCCGAGGATCTCGCGGCGCAGGTCTTCGACCTTGTCGAGGAAGGAGCGTGTGTCTGCGGCGATCTGTTCCCTCGACACGGGGGGCTGGGCGCCGAAGTTGTCGGAGTCCGCCTCGTCGTCGGAGGGCGGATCGACCGGCGAGATGTACTCCTGGATGATCGACTCGTAGGGCGAGCGCGGGACGATGCGGTCGGAAATCTCGTTGGTGCCGAGCGTTTCGGGATTGATTTCTCCCTGGACGCGGTTCGACATGGGGGTCTGCTTGATCTGTCCCGGGCGGGGCTCGGCGGGTTTGTCGTCGGTGGTCGTCTCGGGATCGTCGATCCCGGGGAGGTCGGCGGGGTTGAAGACCAGGCCGCCGGGCGAACGGGCGTCGGTCTGGGTGGGATCGGGATAGGTGGCGTCGGCGCCGGTCGGCACGACGACATCGCCGGGGAGTCTCGGGAGTGGCGCCTCGGCGTCGGGGTTCATGAACAGTTGCTGGGCGATCACGCCGCGCAAGGGGGACGAGCCGATGGCGAAGGCCCGACCGTTCTGATCCTGCGTTGTGCCGAAGTACTGGGGTTCGAGGGACTGCCCGCCGAGGTAGCTCGCGGTGGAGCGCATGGAGCCCATCCGCGTCGTGAAGGGATCGATGGATACTTGCGGGACGCGCGCGCTGACATCGCCTGAGGTTGTGCCGTATCCGGCGCGATTGATGAAGAGCCCGCCCGTGTCGAAGGTGGGGGCGCCGCCTGTGGCGAGGGACATCTGCGCGCGGAGCGCGTCGATGTTTCGGATGTTGCGTGTCGCGAGACCTGAATAGAGCGAGTCGCGCTGGAAGTCGTAGAGCGTGTTCTCGCCGGTTTCGGCCGAGAAGTCGTCGGAGGCGAGGTAGCCCGCGTCGCCGCGGAACGACAGGCCGTTGGGGGCGTTGCCCGTCACGATCGCGTTGCGGAACCGGATCTCGTTGGCCATGTTCGCGTTGCGCCCGGCGGGGTTGTACCGCCCGTAGCCCTGCTGGAGGTTGGCGTCGAGCGCGCGGCCGTCGCCGAGCGCGTTCTGGGCGAATCCCTGCGCGGAGAACGCCATGCCGCACGCGGCGGCGAGGGCCAGAGCGGCGGAGCGACGGGTTGAGAGGGTCGTGGCATGCATGGCGCGGTCTCCTGACGGGCGATCGTGGGCATCGCATTGTACAGGTCGGCGAGATGGGGCCGACAGATCGGAACCATCTCTAGGACGCGGCGGAATCCCCGGCGGTTCACTCGATCGGCGGGTCGCGCGGGTTCTCGGGCGTGGAGGCGTGGTCCTACGGGTTGCCGTCTGGCCCGGTGGGGGGATGATCGGGTTCGTCAATAAACCGCGCGTCTTCCTCGAAGCCATCGATGCCAGAGTCGTGCTCGGCGCCCTCCGGGAGCGCGAAGGGGATCTCGAACCAGACCGTTGTTCCTTGGGTGTAAATGGATTGGATGCCGACGCGGCCTCCGAGGGCCCTGACGGCGTGGCGCACGATCGCGAGACCGAGCCCGGTGCCGCGCTTGGCCCGTCCGATCGAGGAGAGTTGGTCGTAGCCCGGGCGGGCCGGATCGACCTGGTAGAAGCGCTCGAAGACCCGTTGCTGCTGGGCGAGCGGGATGCCGATGCCTTTGTCTCGGACCTCGAACCGCACGACCTCGGTCTCGGAGCGTTCGACCCGCGCGACGATGCGGATCTCAGAGTTGTCGTTGGCGAACTTGGAGGCGTTCTCGGCGAGGTTGCGCAGGATCAGCACCACGAGGCGCGGATCGGTGCGCCAGCCATCGAGCGTGTCGGGGATGTCGAAGTGGATGCGCACGCCGCGCGCCGCGCAAGAGTCCTCGAACTGGTCGAGTATCGCGCGCTTGAGCATGTCGAGCACGAGCGGCTCGATGCGCAGCGCGGCCTCTTCCGACTCGACCCTCGACAGATCGAGCAGGTCCTGAACGAGGTCCTCGAGACGGTGGACATGCCCCGCGATGATCTCGTGCATGCGGGCGATGACTTTCGGGTTCTCGCCCGCGTCGGACTGGAGTGTTTCCACGGCGCCGCGGATCGCGGCCAGCGGC
Organism: uncultured Phycisphaeraceae bacterium; assembly: GCA_965369025.1. GTDB lineage: Bacteria > Planctomycetota > Phycisphaerae > Phycisphaerales > UBA1924 > JAHBXC01. The sequence goes on from CBDUPB010000001.1 coordinate 1,309,069, forward strand.
GTGCGCAGTTCGTGGCTCGCGTTGGCGACGAAGTCGGTCTTGATGCGCACGGCGTTGGCGAGTTCGGTGACCTCACGCAGACTGAGCAGCGCGCCGGGGGCGTCGTGGTTCGGGAGGGGCAGGGGGGCTGCGGCGCAGTCCCAGGTTCGCTCGCCGCTCTCGGTTGGAACGGTAATGCGTCCCCGGAAGGTTCTGCCGTTCAGGGCGGCCTCGAGGGCCTGCAAGAGCCGTGCGCTCGTGAGGTAGGAGCGGAGCGATCGGCCCGAGAGGGCGCCGGCGCCGACGCTGAGGAACTGTTCGGCGGCGGGGTTGCACATCGCGACGAGCCCGGCTGGGTCAACCGCGATCATGGGCTCGCCCTGACTCTCGAACATGGCCCGGAGCGTGCGCTGCTCGCGTTCGAGCTGCGCGTCCTGCCTCGCGATGCGTTCGCTCATCCGCGAGAGCGCCCTATCGAGGTCCCGGAGTTCGTCACGCGTGGCGGATTTGCGCAGCGATCTGTCTTCCCCGGACGCGAGGGCGGCGGCGCGGAACCGCAGGCGCCTCCCCGGGCTGATGAGCAGCGACCAGCCGATCCACGAGACCGCGGCGGTGAGCACCGCGGCGATCGCGACGACGATCGCCTGCTGCGCGAGCGGGTCGCCGCCCGCGGGGCGTCCGAGCATCACCACTCCCGCGATGGCGAGGACCCACAGCGCAACGAGACCGGGCGCGAGCCCGCGGGTGAGCAGGCCGAGCGGTCGGCGGTGTGTGCGGGCGCGCCTGGGTGTCATCGAAAGGTAGTATCGGCCGGATCGTCGCCGCGCCCCGATGGGCGGGCCGCTCAGGCGCGGAGGTCGTGCGTGGGCTCGGGCGGGGCGGTGATCGCCACGGCACGATACCCGACGCCGCGCACCGTCCGGATCATGTCGGCGCATTCCCCGAGTTTGCGACGGACGGCGGCGATGTGGACATCGATCACGCGATCGGTGACGGCGATGCCCGGACCCATGGCGTACTCGACGAGTTGGGCGCGGCTGAGCGTCCGGCCGTTGGCCTCGATCAGTGCGCACAGGAGGCGGTACTCGGTCGGGGTGAGCTTGAGCTGTTCCTCGGAGACGAACGCCTCGTGGGCGTCGAGATCGAGGCGGATCGCGCCGAGCGTGAGCGAGTCGCGGGATGACTTCCCGGACGCACGGCGGAGGATCGCCTCAACGCGGGCCTTGAGCACTTTGAAAGAGAAGGGCTTGATGATGTAGTCGTCGGCGCCGACCGAAAGACCGACGATCTGGTCGGCCTCGGCTGCCCGGGCGGTGAGCATGATGATGGGGACGCCGCTGGTCTTGGGGTTGGCCCGGAGCCGCTTGGCGACCTCGATCCCGGAGAGGCCGGGCATCATGAGGTCGAGGATGACGAGGTTGGGGAGGTGCTCCGAGGCCTTGGCGAGGGCCTCGTCCCCGGAGTGGGCCGGGAGCACCCGGTATCCGGCCGCCTCAAGGTTGACGGTCATCAATTCGACCAAATCGCGTTCGTCGTCGACGACCAGAATCGAAGGATTTTCACTCATAATCTTGCACCGCAACGGTTTATGAAATGAACCGATCGTTCGGAAGCCTGTCGGAGGTCGGCGGCGTCCTTCTTCTATGAAGATGGTAAAGGGGCTGGAAGGGCCGGGACAGGGCCTGGGGGCGCAGAAACGGCCATTCCGGGGTGAATTCACGAAACCCACATGATTCTGGGGCCCGGAGGGAGGAAAACCTTCAGAACCGAGTTTGCGAAGGCAAACTTCCTTGGTATAGTGTGCACTCGCTTCGCCCTGTGTTCCGATAGTCGTAGGGAAGCGAGGCCGCGCGGGCGGAGTCCCGTGGCGGTTCATTCGGATTCGAAGAGTAGAAAAATGAAGTGGCCGCCGCGTCGGCGCGCCGGACCCGGGTGCAGGAAGCAAGCGGGTCACCTTCACACAGGACGGACGAAGTAGCGATATCGCGTCCGACAGAAGATCCTCAGAGGAGTAGTCTCGCATGTCTCACACGAAGAGCCTTGTGATGCTCGCCGGCGCCGCGATCGGCCTGACGGGCACCGCGTTTGCAAACCAGAACGCTTGGTCCGATCAGAACGCGGACGAAGTTCGCGCACTCGTCGCCGAGATGATGAACGACGCCCAGACCCGGTCGTCGCTTCTTCAGAGCGGCGCCACCGCCGGCCACGACGGGAAGTTCTTCCTCGGCTCCGCCGACGGCAACTTCCGCCTGAATGTTGGCGGCCAGATCCAGTTCCGTTACCTCGCGAACTTCCGCGATGACGCCTTCGCCAACAACCCCGGCACCGTCCAGGATGAGTCGGAAGACGACACCACCCTGGGCTTCCAGACCCGCCGCACGAAGCTCTGGTTCTCGGGCCACATCTTCGACCCGAACCTCTACTACAAGATTCAGGGCGCCTTCGACCGCGACGGCGGCGACTTCGGCCTCGAGGACGCGTATGTCGGCTACAAGTTCGACAACGGCCTCGACCTCCGCTGGGGTCAGTTCAAGCTCCCCTTCATGCGTGAAGAGCTGGTCTCCTCGACCAAGCAGCTCGCCGTCGAGCGCTCGAACACCAACGCCTTCTTCAACCAGGGCCGCGCCCAGGGCGTCCAGGTCGCTTGGATGAACGAGCAGTTCCGCGCCACCGGCGCCATCTCGGACGGCTTCCGCTCCGCGAACACTGACTTCACCGCCGACCCCGCCGACTTCGCCCTCACCGGCCGCGTCGAGTTCCTCGCCATGGGCGATTGGAAGCAGTTCGAGGAGTTCACCTCGTTCCGCGGCACCGCGAACGGTCTCATGATCGGCGGCGCCATCCACTGGCAGGAGGACAGCGAGGAAACCGTCGCGACCTTCAACGGCTTCACCGCCTCCATCGACGACTTCTTCGCCTACACCCTCGATGTCTCCTGGCAGTCCGACGGCTGGAACCTCTTCGGCGCGCTCACCGGCGCGACCGTCAACGGTGACGGCCCCGCAGGCGACAGCGATCCCTTCGGTTTCGTCCTCCAGGGCGGCGTGTTCATGACCGACGACTGGGAGCTCTTCGCTCGCTACGACTTCACCGATGGCGACGCCCTCGATGACTACTCCGAGATCACCTTCGGCGTGAACTACTACATGCACAAGCAGGCCGCGAAGTTCACCTTCGACGTCGTGTGGGCTCTTGACGAGACCGCCGTCGCCGATGTGACCTCGCCCACCGGTTTCTCGCCCACCTCGGCGGTCACCGGCACCGGCGCCGGTCTGCTCAACTCGGGCGAGTCGGACCAGTTCGTGCTCCGCGCCCAGTTCCAGCTCGTGTTCTGATCTGAACCCGACGGAACCCGCCTGATCCTTCCCGGATCAGTCGAATCTGCATCAAACACCGGCCGGTCCCTCGATGGATCGGCCGGTTCTTTTTTTGCCCGCCCGCGCCGCTACCCTTTGCGTATGAGCGACGCCAACGCCACGCCCGCACTCCCCTTCCTCACCATTGCAGGGCCCGGGCTTCCCCCGCTCGAGGCGGACTTCTTCGCGCCCCAGGAACTCGCGACCGCGATGGTCGCCGCGATTCAGGCGCCGAATGTCCCCACTATGCAGCGCCTCGGGGAACTCCGCGAGGTGTACTGGCAGAATGTCGCGCGCGAGATGCTCGTCGCCTTCGCGACGCTCTCGCGCACCACCCCGGACATCATGGACGGCCGCGTCTCGGTCCTCACCTCGCTGGGCGAGCGCATCCCGGTCGCGGATGTCGAGCCGCTGTTCCCGTGCAGTGTCGTGGGCGATCCGAAGTCGCGCGACCTGTGCATGGCCGTGCAATGCACCGTGTTCAACATCCGCACGCCGATGGGGGAGATCGTGACCCTCCCGCTCCACGAGATCATCAGTGTGCGCGTGCTGAGCGACGACCTCTTGAGGCAATTGGAGGCCGCGTCGAGCCGCGTGTCGTCGGGGAAGGAATCCGAGCCGTTCGGGTTCGCCGCGTACACATCGCTCGCCAAGGAGTCGCAGAACAACGGCGATTCCGGCCCTCAGTCGCGCGGATGAACCGTGGTTATTCCTCGCCCGCGCGGAGCGCGGCGAGCACGCCGTAGTCTTCCAGCGTCGTCGTGTCGCCGACGGTTTCCTTGCCCGCGGCGATGTCGCGCAGCAGCCGCCGCATGATCTTGCCCGAGCGTGTCTTCGGGAGCGACGCGGCGAAGCGCAGCATGTCCGGCCTGGCGATAGCGCCGATCTCGCTCGCGACATGCGCGGAAAGTTCGGCGCGCAGCGCGTCGCCGGCGCGCGGCGTCGCGGATTCCTTCAGCGTCACGAACGCCGCGATGCCCGTGCCCTTGATCTCGTGAGGGACGCCGACGACCGCGGCTTCAGCGACCGCCGGGTGGCTCACCAGCGCGCTCTCGACCTCCATCGTGCCCAGGCGATGGCCGCTGACATTGATGACATCATCAACGCGGCCCATGATCCAGAAGTAGCCGTCGCTGTCGCGCCGTGCGCCGTCGCCCGCGAAGTAGTAGGGGCGGCCGTCGGAGGTCTTGATGCGCGACCAATAGGTCTCGAGGAATCGCTCGCGGTCGTGAAGGATGCCGCGCAGCATCCCGGGCCACGGCTCGCGGATCGCCAGAAGCCCGCCCGTGTTCGGCGCCGCCTCGTTCCCGCTGTCATTCACGCACGCGGCGTCGACGCCGAGCATCGGGAGCGTGCACGAGCCGGGCTTGGTGGGCGTCGCGCCGGGCAGGGGGGTGATCATGTGGCCGCCGGTCTCGGTCTGCCACCATGTGTCGACGATCGGGCAGCGCTCGGCGCCGATGACGCGGTGGTACCACATCCACGCTTCGGGATTGATGGGCTCGCCGACCGTTCCGAGCACGCGGAGCGACGAGAGGTCGTGCTTCGCGGCGGGAGCATCGCCCTGTTTCATGAACGCGCGGATCGCCGTCGGCGCCGTGTAGAACTGCGCAACCTTGTGGCGTTCGACGATCGCCCAGAAGCGCGACCAGTCGGGGAAGTTTGGCGCGCCCTCGTACATCAGCGTGGGCACGCGGTTGGGCATGATGCCGTAGACGATGTACGAGTGCCCGGTGACCCAGCCGATGTCCGCTGTGCACCAGTAGACCTCGCCGCTGCCGGGCTTGAGATCGAACGAAAGGCGCGAGGTCATGGCCGTGAACACCATGTACCCGCCCGTGGTGTGCATGATCCCCTTGGGCTTGCCCGTCGTGCCGCTGGTGTAGAGCACGAACAGCAGATCCTCGGCGTCCATCGGCTCGCACGCGCGTTCGGCGCTCGCGTTGCGCATGAGGTCGTGCCACCACACATCGCGGCCTTCGGTCCACGCGATCTCGTTCATGCAGCGCCGCACGACGACGACATGCTCGATGGAGTCCGATTGCGCGCAGGCGTCGTCCACATTGTCCTTGAGCGGGACGACCTTGCCGCGCCGCCAGCCGCCGTCGGCGGTGACGAGCACGGCGCTGCGCGCGTCGGCCACACGGTCGGCGATGGCCTGCGCGGAGAATCCCCCGAAGATGATCGAGTGGGCGGCGCCGAGGCGTGCGCAGGCGAGCATGGCGATCGCGAGTTCGGGGATCATGGGCATGTAGAGCGTGACGATGTCGCCCTTCTTCACGCCGAGCGATTCGAGGACGGACGCGAACTTCGCGGTCTCGCGCTGGAGGTCGCTGTAGGTCAGGCGACGGACTTCCGGCGCGCCGCCCGCGTCGACGGGCTCGCTCTCCCACACGATGGCGGTCTCGTCGCCGAAGCCAGCGTTGACATGCCGATCGACGCAGTTGAAGCAGAGGTTGGTCTTGCCTCCCACGAACCACTTCGTGTCGTACGGGTGTTTCGGATCGTGCTGGCGCACCGTATTCCAGGGCGTGAACCAATCGAAGCCGCGTGCGACCTCGGCCCAGAACGCGTCGGGCTCGTTGACCGAGCGCGCGTGGGCGGCGCGGTACGCGTCCATCGAGCCGATGTGCGCGTTGCGTGCGAACCCGGCCGGGGGCGGGAAGAGGCGTGTTTCGTGAAGCAACGATTCGATATCGCTTGCGCGGTCGTTCATGGGCGTGCCTCGTGGTTTATCTGAGCAGGGTACCCGAAGCGTGCGCGCACGAAAACACCGACGGGCGCGTCGGTGTTGGGGGCGTTGGGATGGGACCGGTGATCAGCGGCGGCGGCGCGTCAGCGCGAACGCGGAGACGCCGAACAGGGCCGTGGGAGCGGGCGCGGGGATATCCACCGTGAACACGCCTTCGGCGGTGCCGATCTGCATGCGTCCGACAAAGATCGGATCGCCGATCGGGATGTGACCGAGATCATCGGGATCGAACGAAATGCGGAGGATACGGACGCCGTTCGAGGCGTCCTGAGGCGTGCCGCCGTTGGGTGGGTTGTGCGCCCATGCGCCACGAAGCACACCGTTGGTCATCGTCAGGCCGCCGAGGCCGATGCCCAGGAGTTGGTCCGGAGCTGTGCCGCCGGCGTTGTTGTCGCCCAGGGTGACATAGGTGTCGTACAGCGACGCGGAGAATGTGGTCTGGGCAGCGCTTTCAAAGTCACTGGCGACGAACGAACCCGTGTTGAAGATATCGACAACGCCGCTGTTTCCGCCGAAGCGCAGGCCGAGGTCATCCTCGCCTGGGGCCGAGCCGAGGTTCACGCCGTTGACGACGAAGTCGCCTGTCAGGTAAAGATCGACGGTCAACCAGTTGTTGGAGTTCCACAGCGCGCCGTTGAGGGGGTCCCCAACCGGGTTGTTGGCGGTGTTGTCAACCATCACCCAGTGGAATGACGCGTCGATGCCCGCCAGCGCGGGGACGCACATCGCGGCCGCGGCCGTCGAAGCGAGGAGCGAACGAATCATGACGGTTTCTCCTTGGTCGGTGGCCCGCGGGACGGCCCCACCGAAGAGCCCGGAAACCCGCAACCCACCGATCGCAATGTACCACGAGCGGTGAAACGGCCAAGAGGAAACCACAGAAAAACCGGCGGGGGAGGGCCCCGCCGGTTCGGTGATCCGTTGTTGCTGGAGGGACCGGTGATCAGCGGCGGCGGCGGATCAGCGCCACGCCTGCGAGGCCGAACACGGCGGCAACGCTCGGCGAGGGCACGATCGCGAACGAGGAGATCGCGACCGGGATGAACTCGGTCGGCGTCGTGGGGTTGCCCTCCAGGATGGTGCCGATCTGGATGCGGCTGCCGAGCCCGCCGATGGTGGTGGTGTCGCTCGAAACGGTGAGGCGCATCAGGTGGATCTCGCCCGAGTCGTCGATGCTTGAGGGGAACGCGTCGGTGCCCGGGAGGATGAACCAGATGCCGCGCATGATGTTGCTGTCGAGGCGCATCGAGCCGCCGACGGCGGAGAGGTCGGTGTGCCCGACATCGCCGATGGTCACATAGGTGTCGAACTCGGCCGCGGGATCGTACGAGTAGATCGACGGGTCAGGCCCGAAGTAGCCGAAGAAGCTCGAGCTGTTCTCGTTCTCGTAGACATTGCCGTTCTGGTAGAGGTACTCGTTGTGGAGCGAGGGGTCGGCGGCGTAGCCCATGTTGATGGCGTTGATGCGCGTGCCGATGTCGCCGAGCAAGAACAGATCGAAGGTGTAGTAACTCCCGTGAAGCCCGGTCGCTTCTCCGGTGACGGTGTTGTACCGGTTGTTCACCGGGCGCCAGACGGTCGAGAAGTTGCCGTCGGCGACGGCGGCCGTGGTGGGGATCACGAGGCCGGCGCAGACGATCAGCGCGCCGAACGAGGTCGGATGAATCGAACGCATGATATTTGTCTCCCTGTGCATGCCCGCCGTCTGGCCCCAGGATCGTCCCGGACCACCCGGTACGGCGGCATCATCCGTTCTATCGGGGATCAAACAAAATCGCAAGAGTTTGTTTGACAAATCAGAAATCGTTTTTTCTGCGAGGTCATCGAGCCTTGCAGGCGGTGCGCTCCCAGCGTCGCGACTCCCGGACTCGTCCCATTCGATGAGCCGTGAACCGGTTCCTCCGAAAGCGATAACCGACGGGACCTTGCGGCCCCGTCGGGGTGATCAGATGATCGATTGTTGAGCGTCGGTTCAGCGACGGCGGCGCGCGGCGACCAGACCGCCGATGCCCATGAGCGCTGCGGCTCCCGGCGCGGGCAGGCGGGCGATGTTGTATGGGACGACCGTTCCGCTGGACAGGCCGATCTGGAGCGATCCTGTGCCGAGGGCGGGAACTGTTCCGATCGAGTCGGCATCGATGGTGAGCCGCAGTATACGGATGCCCTGCGAGGCGTCCTGCGCCGTGCCGCCGTTGACGGGGTTTTGCGCCCACGCGCCGCGGAGCCGGGCGGCCTGGGGCACGAGCCCGTTGAGCCCGATGCCGAGGAGTTCATTGGGCGCGAGGCCGTCAGTGTTGTTGGAGCCAAGATCGACGAAGGTGTCGTAGCGCGACGCGTCGAAGGTGAATTGCGCGGCGGTCTCAAAGTCGCTCGCGACGAACCCGCTCGTGTTGAACACGGCGTCTCCCACGAGAAGGCCCAGGTGATCTTCACCCGGCGCGGAGCCGAGATTGATGCCGTTGACGAGCGCGCCATCGACCCAGAGGTAGAGGTCGAAGGTGGCCCAGTTGCCCACGGCCCATGCGGCCCCGTTGAGCGGATCGAGTTCTGGACTGAACATGGTGTTGTCGACCTGTACCCACAGGTGGGAGATGCTCAAGCCGGCCATGGCGGGCGCGGCGATGGTCCCGGCGACAAGAGCGCATGCGATCGTGCGGTTCATGGGTGTTTCCTTCCCGGTTGTGCTCGCCCGCCGGTCCCGGAACGCATCTGCCGGAAACGCACTCGGCGGGTCGACAATGACAGCATACAGCCGGGCGTTGGCGCGCCAAGAGAATCTTGGGATGCGGAGCGGCGTTTCGGAAAGGCAAAAAACAACCGACGGGCCCTTGCGGACCCGTCGGGGTGATCAGTCGATCAGTTTGCGATCGTCGAAGTCGGATTAGCGACGGCGACGGAAGGCAGCCAGACCACCGAGGCCCATGAGGGCAGCGGCGCCGGGGGTGGGGATGATGCCCTGGACGTTGGCGGAGATAACGCCGGTCGAGAGACCGACCTGGATCTCGCCAGCGCCGATGTCGCTACCGCGGACCATCAGCGCATCGCCGTCGAAGGAGATGCGGAGGATGCGGATGCCAGCGGAGCCGTCCTGAGCGGTGCCACCGTTCGGGGGGTTCTGGGCCCAAGCGCCACGGAGGACGCCGTTCTGGGGGACGAGGCCGTTGAGGCCGACGCCGAGGAGCTGGTCGGGGGCGAGGCCGTTGGCGTTGTTGGAGCCGACATCGACGTAGGTGTCGTAGAGCGAAGCGGTGAACGAGGCCTGAGCGGCGCTCTCGAAGTTGCTGGCGACGAAGCCAGCGGTGTTGAACACGGCGGTGTCGAACGACAGGCCGAGGTTCTCTTCGCCGGGGGCGGAGCCGAGGTTGACGCCGTTGACCATGCCATCGACGGTCATGATGAGGTCAAAGGTGACCCAGTTGTTGGAGTTCCAAGCGGCGCCGTTGAGGGCGTCGCCGCCGGGGTTGCCGACGGTGTTGTCAATCTGGACCCAGTTGAAAGTGGGGTTCAGACCGGCGGAAGCAATGCCAGCGACGAGGGTAAGTGCCGCAGCAGCAGAAATCATACGAACCATGCGAAGTCTCCTCTCAAAGTAATCTCTGTCTCTCCGTCAGCCCGTTCGTTCCAAGCTGTCAGCGGCGAACGGGTCTGAGGCAGCGAACAATCGCTCCCAGACGACGATTGAATGTATCACAGGATTCGCGTCTGTGAAAGCCTTGGCTCGCGAGAATTCCAAAATTTCCGCGATAAGCCGTCCAAGTTCTCAAGCTTCGCATGGTCTTGACTTTGGCCCGAGAATCCCGGGCTCCAGATCCACGGGAAAGCGACCGGCGGACCGGGCATCCTTGGTCCCGATGACGGCAATCTGAAAGGGATTTGGTTGGGTTTTGGCGTCCCGGGGCTTCCCTTGGGGGCGCCGAGGGGCTCAGCCGGCGCTGGCGCCGAAGTTGGCGAGCACAAGATTGAGGTCAACGAAATTGACGACGCCGTCGCCGTCGACATCCCCGGGGGTGGATCCGGGGGCCCCCGTCATCCCGTAATTGGCCAGGACGAGGTTGAAGTCGGCGAAATTCACGACTCCGTCGCCGTTGGCGTCGCCCTCGAGGGCGTTGCGCGGGCCGAGGAAGAGGACCGCCTCGTAGGCGTTGGTCTGGGAACCCCGGTCGTAGCGGATGGTGGCGTTCACAACGACGCCTCCGGCCGCGAACGCCGACCGAGGGTCGGTGGTCTCGCGCCCGGGGAGTTGTGCCTGCAGGACCTGCCCGCCGTGGAACCCGCCCGAGGCGATGGAATCCGCGTCGGCGAGGGTGAAGCGTGTGATGGTCCACGGGGTCTGGCTGTTGACGCCCTGGATGGTCTGGCTGGTGCACAGGAGGAGTTCGAGCTCGAACTGGCCCGCGCCGCCGCGCACCGCGCGGAAGAGTCCGGTTTTCCGACCCGGGCCGCTCTGACCGCCGGGGCCGGCCGAACCGGTCGGGCGGGTGTCGTCCCAGGCGGCGACAAAGTAGACATTCCCCAGCAGATCCACCGCAGGGGTGGAGATCGAGGCGGGGGACTGGGACGCGAGCGTGCCGATCTGGCTGGGCGAGCCGCCCGAAGACGGTCCCGTGAACACAGCCATCCCCGGGTGGGCGGCCACGGTCCACGCGAAGGCGCCCGAGGTCGGGTTGCGCGTCGCCACGGCGAGGAATTCCCGTGCCCCGGCCGGCGCCCCGGGATCGGTCGCGACGGCGGCAAGGACCAGTTCGCCCGCGTTTGTGCGTCCCACGCCCACCTGGCCGCTCGGGCCGCGGAAGGAAATCTGGCTCAGATAGTGGGTGAACTCGGCCTGTCCGGTCGCGTTGCCGACGAATCCGTTGGGCCCGTTGGTGGGGGACGGAAGCGTCGCGGCGGTCGCGGAGCCGGCGGTGATCGTCGGCGAGGCGGCCACGGAGACCGCGTTGGTCAGCCCGAAGACATTGATCTGTGTCGCCCGGGTCGATCCGGTTGGGACCGCCAGCGAGGCCACTGCGCCAGCGGTGGGGGGGCCGGCGAGGTCCGTGGCGATCGAGAAGGTCGGGTTGCCGCGCAGGCCGCCAACCCCGCTCGCCAGATGCGAGGTGGTGGAAGTCGAAGCGGTGCTTACCTCGCGCCCGATGATGACCCGGCCGCGGAAATCGAGGGCGATCGTCGCGTTCGAGAAGGTGGTCATGCCCGGGATGGCGGGGGTGAACACCCCCAGCGGCGTGTTCAGCGTCGTCGTCCCGTTGTTAATGAGGAAGCGCGTCGCGCTCGCGCCCGAGAGCGGCTCGTTCAGGCCCGTCGGAGATCCCGACAGGTTCACCAGGAAGTTGAGCGCGCCGATCGTCCCGGGAGTCACGCTCCGCTCGGACAGCGACACGGCCAGAGCGTTCTCGCCCTTCACATTGGCGATACCGAGCGTCGCCCCGAAATCGTCAACGCGCAGGTAGACATTGCCGCCCTGATCGACCGACCCCATCGAGATCGAGGACGAATCGGGCTCCAGTGTGTCATTGCGACTGACCAGCGCCGTCGTGCGTTCGACGAACAGGCGGTTCGGGTTGGACGCGTCCTGACCGACGATGGCGCCCACCGCAGAACTCGCGAGCGTCTGGTCGGCGGTTTCGAGCCCGAAGTCGCTGTACGCGACCCCGAAGGTTCGGCTGAAGCCCGTCTTGTTGACGGTCGAACCCGGGCTGCTGTTGTAGGCGGGATTGACCCCCTGGCCGGGCGCCGTCCACAACGAGAACGGCGTCGAGGGGATCGTCACGGCGGTGCGATGCCCGGCGGACAGACCAGCGCCGCCGAGGATCTGTGTATTGAAGGTTGGGGCGATGCTTCGCGTGGCCTTGAGCACGGGCGCGACGCCGAACGCTGTGCCCCAGCCCGAGACAACGGGCGAGAGGTCCACGACATATCGGACGCGCTGGAGGTCCAGATCAAACGCGGAAATCGCGTCGGACTGGCTGGACGAGGTCGCCACGCTGTCCTGCGAGAACGCGGGGCCGCCGAGCGCCAGCCCGCAGAGCGCCGCGATCAGGGTTGGTCGAACATCTCGATGCATCTGAAATCCTTACGAGCGGGAAGCCGCCTGGGATCGCGCGAGATATCGATCCGGTCCGATTGGTCAGGGGGACGAGAACGAGCCGCCCAGGCCCGAATAGGTCGGCTGGGACAATTCGTTCTGGATCCGGACATTCTCGATCTGGAACCAGTTGCGCCACCGCTCGTTGTGTTCGACCATCAGGGCCGTGCGGACCGTGTCAAGCGAGGATTCGGTGTAGCTCCGCAGCAGCCATGAAGCCCGTGCCGCCCCTCGCAGCGCCGGGAGGTACTTCGGGTCCCGCTGGAGCGAGAGCTGATAATGCGTGAGGGCGTCGCTCGGGTAGCCGGCCTTGTCCCAGGTCAGCCCGAGGTTGTAGGAGGGGCGCGGGTCCTGGGGGGCCATCTCCTGCGCGTTCACGAAGCACTCGGCCGCCTCGAGGAACCGCTGCTCCTTGAGCATGAGCACGCCCATGTTGTTCCAGGCGGCGGGGTAGTCCCGGTACTGCTCGACCGCCTGCTGGTAGAGCGAGATAGCCAGTTCGTTCTTGTCTTCCTTCTGGGCCTTCTGCGCCTGCGCGACGAGTCCCACGGCCCGGGTCAGGTCCTGAGAGACCGCACGCCCGTTGGCGAGCGACACATTCGAAGGCTTGTTCGCGGCGCATCCGCCGATCGCCCCGGCCAGCGCCACGACGGAAAGGATCGCCAACGCACCGCGTCGTGAGTTCGTCTTCGCGTTCACTGCTTCAACTCCCAGCGCGAGAAGCGCACATCGATGTTCCACCCAGTCGTTCGGTTGGGCGTTGCTTTGTACTGAGAAACATAGAGCCCGTCGACCTGCTTGAGCACGGTTTCGACCCAGCGGAGCACATCCCCGATCTCCTGGCCGCTGATGCTCGCCGAGACATTCTGACGCACGAGCGCGCCGTTGCGCTGCTCGTCGGCCTTCAGGGGTGTGATCCGGGGGCGGACGGTCAGCCCGGCGACATCGGCCGAGGAACTGAGCGTGCTCAGGAGGTTCGGATTGCGCAGGTACTTGGCGTCGGGCGTGTCGGCGACGGTTTCTTCGCTGCGCAGGCGCGCGATCTCCTCGGAAATCAGCGCCACATCGGCCGCCTCGTTCCGGGCCCGCTCCACGCGACGCTCGGCGGCGCCCACGCCCCTCGCGGACCACATGAGGAAGCCGAACGCGGCCACCAGGAGCACGGCCGTAAACGCCACGATCGCCGTCGGGCGGTTCGCGCGCTCCGCGCTCAGCGCGAGCGGACGCAGCATCGGCTCGTGTTTCAGAACACTCATCGTGCGGCCTCCGGAGGCGCGAGCCACTGGCCGGTGAGTTTCCAGTCCTGCAGACTCTGCCCAAGCTCACGCTGGAAGGTCACGGACCAGTCAATCTGCCCGGGCGAGCGCATCAACTCCTCGCGGAGCCGCTCGCCGGTCGCGAAGTCGGGCACACGCACCGTTGCGTTGGGCAGTGTCTCATTCAGATCGAAGTCGAGGAAAAACAGCCCCTCTTCGCCGAGCGCCTCGAAGGCGGCGCTCAGCCGCGCGAGTTCGTTCAGGATCGGGCGCGCGGCGGGCGGATCGCTGATCTCGGGGCGGTCCTTGCGCAACTGCTGGAGCACCGAATCGAGCGCCCGCGCCTTGTCGGGGTTGTTCGCGAGCGCGGGCTCGACCGCCTGAACCGTCAGCGCGACCTCGTTGCGCAGACTCGCCGCCGCCCGCTCCAGTTGCGTGCGGCGCTCCATCGTGCGCCACCCGATCGCGAAGACCGCGACCGCGCAGAGTCCGGTCGCCACGCCAGCCCAGGTGTACAGCTTCGCGTGCGCCCGGCCGCGCCGGCGCGACAGCGCCACCAGCGTGCGCCTGGGATCATCATCGATGTGCGGCGCCGCGTTCTCACGCTGCGCCAGCGCGCGGATCGTGCCCCCGATGGGGTCGTTCTGCACCGTCGGGCTCACATCCGCGTGCGGCCAGCGCTCGTCGAGCATCCGGGCCAGATCCCGCGCATCGGCGCCCACCACCCGAACCTTCGTCGGGCTCGCGCCCATGTGCGTTGACCAGGTCAGCCAGTCGAGCGTCAGACGCGACGCGGCCACAGGGAACCAGGCCTCGCTGTTCCAGTGCTCGGGATCGACGCCGCCCGTGCGACGGATCGAGAGTTCGCCCGCGGCGATCAGGTTCCCGCCGCGCATCCACGACCAGACCAGCCGCCCGGTGTCCTCGAGGATCACCGCGTCGATCGGGCCGATGTCCTGCGCTTCCACCGACGCGCTGTCCGAGGCGCTCGCGCGATCCTGCGACCACGCTTCGCCCAACGCGTGCCAGAGCGACACGACCACCCCGACGCTCGCGCCGAGTCGGTCGAGCTCGTCAAGCCACAAGCGCACCAGCGAGTCAGGGGTCGCGAGGACGGCCATCCGGAGCGAGCCGGTCTGCGCCTTCGGCGCTGCCTTGCCCCGCTTCAGCAGTTTGTCGATCGTCGGGCTCGAGAACGAACTCGGCTTCGTCGCCGTCTTCGCCAGGGGCTGCATGTGCCCGCGCATCGTCAGCGCGTCGTAATCGGTCGAGCCCGAACGCATCGCCGCCGCGACAACCTCGGGATCGGCGCTCGGCGCGCTGGCGAAGACGCACGCGGCGTCCTCGATGTCCACGCAGACCACGCCCAGACGCTTCGCGTTGCCCAACTGCGAGACCGCCCACGCCGCCGCGTCCTTCGCGCGGTCGCGCATGAAGAACGCGTCAGGGTCCGCGTCCTTGGGCGCTTCCTCGGCGCGCCACGACACCTCGCCGCTGGGCGTCAGCAGACGGACCTCGGAGAGGTCCTCGCGAATCCAGGCGGCGTACACGCTCATTGACGGTTGTTCCTCGGGCGGGCCGTCGGCGCGCGGCGGCCCACTCCGGTCTGGTCCCCGAACACTCCCGATTCCGGGTTCACGCTCACGCTCGCGTCGGTCAGGGCCCGACCCCGCTCCGACACCTCGCGCTTGATCTCGTACTTGTTCCCGCGACGCGAGACGATGACCTTCTCGGCGTCGATCGAGTCGATCACGAACTCGTCGTTCGCCACCGGCTTCTCGCCCACGCCCGCGAGTTTCTGCCTCCCGTCGACATGCAGGATCGCCAGCGGCGTGCGCCCGTTCCACATCAGCCCGATGAACCGCCAGGTCGGCGCAAAGCGGCCGGAGACCGTGCTCGCCTGCGCGCCGTCCTCGGTGTCGCCGCCTTCGGCCGCGAGTCGCGCCGCTTCGTCAGCCCGACGCCGCTCGATGGTACGCCACCACTGTTCCAACTCGGGCTGGTCGCTCTGGAGGACCAGCATCGTCGGCGCAAGCGCCGACCAGTTCTGAGGGCCGAGATTCTCGGTCGGGTGCACCCGGACTTTCTCGGGCCTCGTCGCCTGCCCCGTGGTGGAGGCCGGGTCAGGGCCGATCGTCACTTTCCTCGCCGGCATCACGAAAATGATCACCGCCGCCGCTCCCGCGAGCGCGGTCGCCCCCCACGCGGCCTTCGTCCACCTGGCTGCGTCGGATTGTCTGAGCGGAAGCGATCCCATGTCGTGGTGTGTCCTTGTCAGTCTCTTACTGTCGTCGCGTCAGGCGCCCCGCGTTCGACGCGGGGCAGATTACCGCAGTTCCCGACCCGCCCCGGATGATCCTCTTTGCCCGACCCGCTCAGCCCCCCCGGGACGCACCGTTCTCGGTCGGACCGGAAAGCAGCAGCGCCGCCGCTTCGTCCTCGTCCACCTGGCGCCATTCGACGATCTGGGGCTTCCCGGCGTTCACGCCGCCCGCGTCGATATACGCCGCGAACCGCATCACCCCCGAGGTGTCCTCGACTTCGACGAGCGTGCGCAGGAATGTCGGCTCGAACGCGATCAACCGGAAAATCTCGGCGATCTGCTCGTTGTCGTACCCGAAGTCCGTCAGCAGCGTCCGGGCGCTCGCCTGATTCAGCCGCTCTTCCTGTCGCGCCACGAGCACCGTCGGCGCGAGTTCGCGGCCGTCGGGCGCCAGCGCCGCGATCACCTCTTCCGGCGCGCTGTTGATGCTCACCGTCACCGGGCCCAGCCGCCTGTACAGATCGGGCCGGTTGGGAGGAAGCCGCCGCTGGAAAGTCTCGTACGCCTGGCGCATCGCCGGGGCTTCGTCGCTGACATCCGCCTTCGCGAGTCCCTGCCCGTCGAGCAGGTACACCGCGATGCGTCGCCCGCCCGGGAGTTCGAAGCGGTGCGCCGGGTTGATCGGCGACGCCTTGGCGCCCAGATCGCCCAGCCGCTGACGCTCGATCCACAGTTTCAGCACCGCCCGCGCGCCCTGCACATCGTGATGGCGCCGGTAGCCCTCGATCTGTTGCTGCACGATCAACTGCTGGGTCGAATACCGCTCCAGCGCGGCCGCGATCACCAGCGAGCCCACGAAGATCAGCAGGATGATCGTGGGGAGCACGAACCCGCGCTCCCGACCGTTCCGTGATGAATCGCGCCGGCTCTTCACGGGGCGGGCGCCTCCAGGTTGTACACGCCCGCGGTGGTCACCGAGGGCTCGAACATCCAGTCAACGGTCTGCCCGGTCGAGAGCAGCGCGATGAAGCGCACCGCCTTGGGGAACTGCCGCGCGACATTCGCGTTGAGTTCCGCGACGCGCACGCCGCCCTTGTCCATGTCGTCCTCGTCGCGCGCCTTGAGCATCCCGCCGCCCGATGATTCGCCGCGCACGAGCAGTTCCCAGCGCATGTCGCGGATCCCCTCGAGCAGCGTGATCGGCTCGCCCGCCGGCGCAAGGGGGACATAGACCAGCGCCCACCCCCGGTTGACGGGCACGGCCTCGAACGCGCCGCGCACGAACAGGGGCGTCTTCGGCGCCCCCGGAGCGGGCTGCGCCAGCATCGTCACTTCCAGACGCCGCGGCGCCGCGCTGTTGTCGGCCGCGAGCACGCCCGCCGCCTCCAGCACGAACATCGGCCGCGCCTTGATCTCACGGTTGAACTCGTCGAAGACCTTGCCCTTGGGCTTCTGCTTGAACTCCCCGCGCTGGCCGTGCAGGCCCGGGATGATCGCGCCCTCGCGCTGGCGGCGGCGCAACTCCTCGTTCCCGTCGTTCGGGCCTCGCTCCGTCTCGAGTTCGGCGTCGTCGGGGTTGATGCCCGTCGAGCCCTCGATGATCTTCTCGGGATCCTGCTCCGCCTGCGCAACCAGCGTCTGCATCGCGCGCTCCAGCACCGTGTGCGCGAAGACCTGATCGGTGGACTCGCGGAA
Organism: uncultured Phycisphaeraceae bacterium; assembly: GCA_965369025.1. Classification (GTDB taxonomy): domain Bacteria; phylum Planctomycetota; class Phycisphaerae; order Phycisphaerales; family UBA1924; genus JAHBXC01. The sequence goes on from CBDUPB010000001.1 coordinate 1,326,452, forward strand.
CCGCTGCGCGTGGAATCGGTCGAGCCGCTCCATCATCCCGAACACGCCCAGCGCAGCCAACAGCACCACGGCGCCGACGGCGGTCGCCATCATCAGTTCGAGCGCGGTGAAACCCCGGCGGTTCATCGGCCACCCCCGCCGCGCAGGCTCTTCTCGAACTCCTGCTGCTGCTTCTTCTGCTCCTCGGCACGGATCATGTTGTCGATCAACTGCTGGAGTTCGGGGTTGTTCTTGGTCGCTTCGCGCAACTGGCGCAGCATCTGAGCGCTGTCGCTCGTATCGCCGAACGGGTCGAACACCCGGTCGAGAGCCGCGACCTCGTTCAGAGCGCCGTCGCCCTGATCCCAGTTCACCCGCACTCGAATCAACAGCAGACGCCCGCGCAGGCGCTCGGCCATATCAAGGTTGTTGACATTGCGGCCCTCGCGCCGCTCGACGCCCGCCTCGCCCGCATCATCCTGAAGGAGCGCTTCCTTGCCGATCGTGTAGCGGAACCTGAAGCGTCCCATCTCGAGCGGCAGGTGCTCGGGCGGCAGCGACTCGGGGTCGTCCATGTATTGCAGGATCAGCCGGTGCGCGACCTCGTGCCCGGCGATGCGGGCGTCGTCGCGGAGCGAGAGCCGCTCGATCAGCGCGAAGGCGCCCGTGATCGCGCCGGCCGCGATCGCCAGGATCACCGCGGAGAAGACCACCTCAAGAAAGGTCACGCCCCGACGCGCTACGGGCGCGCGGGCAGAGACCGTCGGGATGGCCGTTCCCCCCATGCGCATGTCAGTCGATTTCCCAACTGCGGATGTCGTCTTCGGTGCCGTACTCGCCGTCCTTGCCCGTGCTGATCAACTCGTAGTCGCGGCCGCCCTGACCGGGGTGAAAGTACGCGAACGGGCGCTTCCAGCCGTCGAGCGGCGGCTTCTCGATGAAGGTCGGGACCAGCATGGCGATCCCTTCCTGCGTGGTCGGATACGCGCCAGTTTGGAGGTAGTACGACTTGAGACCGCGGTCGATGGTCTGCATGCTGGTGATCGTCGCGCTCCGGCGCGCGTTGTCGGCCTGCCCAGTCACCGCGATGGCGGCCACAGTGGCCAGCACGCCGAGGATCACGAGCACGAGCATGAGTTCGAGCAGCGTGAAGCCGCCCGAAGCGCGGGGGAGGGAACGCGAAGCACGATCAGTCATCGATGGACGGGGCATAGTCGGGACGCTCCAGCAGGAAAGGCGCGAGAGGAAAGGTCGCGCAACTCTACCCGTAAGACGGCCCGCCGCGACCCGCGGTTCCCCGCGATTCGGCGCCATCTCGGGGCTCTCCCCGCCGAAACCGTTGGGGCCCAACGCGTTCACAACTGGCTCCCTGCGCTGGTGGAGAGCGTGATGAGCGGGATCATGATCGCCAGGAGCAGCGCCCCAATGACCGTGAACATCGCGACGATGATCGCCGGCTCGAGGAGCGCGAGCAGGCGGTCCGAGCGGGTGTCAACCTCTTCGGCCATGTCGCCCGCCAGCGTGTCGAAGACCTGATCGAGGTCGCCGCCGCGCTCGGCCGCGATCAGCAGGCGGCGCGTGGCCACGGGCAGGGCCGTCACCTCGTCGATGAGCGTTTTGAGCAGGCCGCCCTCGACGAGTTTCCTGCGCAGGGTTTCGAGCTGGCTGCGGAGCAGCGGGTGGGTGATCGACTGCGCCGTCGTCGCCAGGCCGTCGGCGATGGGCACGCCCGATTTGGTCATGGCGGCCATGATCGCGAAGAACCGCGTGCTCTCGATCGCGAGTTGGAGCCGCGAGACGGCGGGGAGCACGCGCAGGGCCTTCAGCAGGAGTCCGACGAGTTGCCGACGCATCGCGATGCCCAGCACCAGCGCCGTCAGCAGAGCGAGGATGATCCAGATCAGGTTGTCGCGGCACCACCCGCCGACGCTGAACACCAGGTCGGAGAACCACGGGAGTGTCACGCCCGCCTCGCTCAGCGCCTCGCCGATGCGCGGCACGACCAGCGAGAGCATGCCCAGCACCACCACCACACTGATCGACATCACGACCGCGGGGTAGATGAGCAGGGTGATCGCCTTGCGGCTGATCGCCAGACGCCGTCGCGCGGAACTCGCGAGCCGTTCCGCGGCGCCGCCCAGATCGCCCGCACGCTCCGCGGCGCGGTAGACCGATATCGCGACATCCTCGAACCCGCCCGCCTTCTGGCAGGCGTCGGCGAATGACGAGCCGCTGACGACCATCTCGCGGATGCGGTCGATGCGCTGCTTCGTCCCCGGTTTCACGACCGACGACACGACATCGAGCGCCTCGATGAGCGGCACGCCGCGCGGCAGGAGCGTCGCGAGCTGGTCGTTCATCGCCATGTCATCGGCGACGGGTATGCCGACCGATTCGCTGGTTTGCGCCCACTGGGGGAGTTTCCACGCGCGGAGCAGCAGAAGCTGCTCCTTTCGCAGGAGTTCGGAGAGCACGGGTTCGTTGGACGCCGCGCGCACGCCCATCTTCCGCGCGCCCATGGGCGTGGCGGCGACGAAGAAGAACGGGCTGGTGCTTGCGGCCTCGGGGGGCATCGTCTCGTCTCGAACTCAGGGCGCGTTCAATCGAGAACGCGGCGGATTTCTTCGTCGGTGGTCAATCCCAGTCGCATCTTCTCGAACGCGTCGACGCGCATCGGCTTGAATCCCTGCGCTGTCGCGAGTTCGCGGATGCTCACGGCGTCGGCGGTCTTCGCGACCTGCGAGCGCAGGTCGTCGGTCATGGTCATGATCTCGTACGCGGCGACGCGGCCGGAGTACCCCGAACCGAGGCACTTCTCACAACGCACGCTGTTGACCTTGCCCGAGCCGCCGCACACCTTGCACACGCGCCGGAGCAGGCGCTGCGCGAGCACGGCGAGCAGCGACGAGTTGATCAGGTACGGCGCCACGCCGATGTCCTCCAGGCGGCTGATCGCGCTGGGCGCGTCGTTCGTGTGGAGCGTCGCGAGCACCAGGTGGCCCGTGAGGGACGCCTGGATCGCGAGGTGCGCGGTCTCCGCGTCGCGGATCTCGCCGACGAGGATGACATCGGGGTCCTGACGCAGGAGCGAGCGGAGCCCGGCGGCGAAGGTCACGCCGCGCTTCGGATTCACCTGCATCTGGCTTACATTGTCGAGGTGATACTCGACGGGGTCCTCGATGGTCATCACATTGCGCGAGGTGCGGTCGATGCGCTCGAGCGCGGCGTAGAGCGAGGTCGTCTTGCCGCTGCCCGTCGGGCCCGTCACGAGGATCATCCCGTTGGGGCGGTTCACGAGCGACAGGAACTCGCTCTGCATGAGCGAGGTCATGCCCACGGCGTCCAGCGAGAGCTGGGTCTGGCTCTGGTCGAGCAGGCGGAGCACGATGCGCTCGCCGTAGACCGTGGGGATGCACGACACGCGGATGTCGATCTTGCGCGAGCCGACGCGCACGGTGGTCTGCCCGTCCTGGGGCGCGTGGCGGTTGGCGATGTCGAGTTCCGCCATCACCTTGATGCGCGACGAGATCGCCGGGCCGAGCGAGGGCGGTGGGGTGAACGCATCCACGAGCATCCCGTCCACGCGGAAGCGGATGAGCAGTTTCCCGTCGAGCGGGTGGATGTGGATATCACTGGCGCGCCGGCGCAGCGCCTCGAACAGGATCATGTTGACGAGGCGGATGACCGGCGTCTGCCGCGCGAGCTGGAGGAGGTCCGTCGCGTTGCCGATCGTTCCGGCGGCGTTCTTGAGCGCCTGCTCGTCGAGGGGGATGTCCTCGACGATCTCGGTCACGAGGTCCTGCTTCTGCTCGTACCCGCGGTTGATGAGGTTCGCGACCTGGGCGCGCGGCGAGAGCACGATCTGCACGGGCATGCCCAGGAGCCGCTCGACGGACGCGAACACCGCGGGCTGCATCGGCTGGGAGGTCACGATCGTCATCGTGCGTCCGTCGCTCGCGATCCCCGCGATCTGGTGCTGGCGCGCGACATCGGCCGGGACGCGCTCGAAGAACGCGCTGGCCGAAGGGTGGGCCGCTGGATCGGCGTCGAACGCGAGCCCGACGCGCCGCGCGAGCGTGGCCAGCGCGGTGTGCTCTTCCATCCCGAGGGTCGAGAGCAGCGCGTCCCACGGCTCTTCGTCGGCGCCCGGCGCGGTGGAGACAGCGCGGAGGTGCTCGTCGCGCACGGGGAGCGCGCCGAAGATGCCCTCGCTGCGCAGTTTCGCGCGGTCGGCCGATTCGGTCGGGTTGGCGGTCGGGTTCTCGCTCACTTGCCGCCCGATTCCTTCTCGGTGGCGATCACGATGGCGCCCATGGGCTTCGGTCGATCAGCGGCGGACGCCTTCTTGGGGCCCATCGCCGTCGGCTCGGTCGGGCTGGGCTCCTCGACGGGGACAAGCTCGGGCGGTTCGAGTTCCTGCTTGGGCGACACGACCGCGCCGCTCGTGGGCATGAACACGGGCTCGAGTTCGGGAAGGTCGCCGTCCAGGTTCACACGCGTCATCGGTCCTTCGGTGAGCAGGCGCAGATCGGTGAAGGTCGGATCGCGGACGATGCGCGGCGTGACGAAGACATAGATCGTCGCCTGTGACTTGTTCTCCACGGTGCTCTTGAAGAACTCGCCGATGATCGGGATATCGCCGATGAACGGCACCTGCTGAACGACCTTCGCGGTGCGCTCACGGACCAGCCCGCCCACGACCATGGTCGCGTCGGAGGGCAGCGTCACCACGCCCGCGTAGTTCTCGGTCTGCTTGGGCGGCTGCAGGCCGTCCGAGCCCTGGCCCTCGAAGTCCGACAGTTCGAGTTCGTAGGTCAGGTTGAGCATCCCGGCGTCGGAGATCTGCGGCGTCACGCTCAGCGAAGTGCCCGCCTCCACCGTGCCGCCCTGCGAGGTCGAGGTCGTGCTCGAGTTCTGCGTGGTCTCGGCGTACGGGACCTCGCGCAGGCTGTCGACGCTGGCTTCCTCGTTGTCGTTCACGAGCACGCGCGGGCTGCTGATGATGCGGGTGTCCCCGATCTCCTGGAACGCGTTGATCACGAAAGGCACATAGTCAGATTCGATGATCGCGCTGGTGAAGCCGCGCAGCGCGGGGTTCACCTGGCGGGGCGTCGTGGCCGTCCCCCCGTCGGGGACGGTGGTCAGTCCGAAGTTCGTGAAGAGCACGCTCTGGCCCGGCGTGAACTGGCTCTCGATCGCGAACCGGAAGTCGTCGTTCGCGGTCACCGAGACGATCTGGACCTCGATGTAGACCTGCGGCCTGCGCAGGTCGAGTTTCTCGATGATCTTCGCGATCTCGCGCTGCTGGCGCGCCGGGGCGCGCACGGCGATCTGGTTCCGCGCGATATCCGGCTCGATGCTGAGCTCTGAGGTCGGTGTGAGCGCGGCGCCGTCGCCCTCGCCGCCGTCCGCGTTCTCGCCGACCTGGAGGTCGATGGGCGAGGGGATGGTCGGCCGGTTGCGGCTGCCGCTCGCGCCGGCGACCGGCAGGAACGGGCTCTCTCCCGTGCGGTTCTGCGGGTCCTGGATCAGCGCGTTGAGCAGTTCGGCGACCTGCTCGGCGTCGGCGTGCTTGAGTTTGTAGAACTCGACAACGATCCGCGCGCCGCGCGCCTGCTCGGCGAAAGCATCAACGAGCGACTGCACCTGCGCGTGCTGAGACTTGGTCCCGAAGTACACGAACGCTTCGAGGTTGTCCTCGATGACGAACCCCGAACCGTTGTTGCCCTGCTGGTTCTGCACGCCGCGGGCTTGATTCGCGTTGAAGTTGCCGCCGAACGAAGTCGAGCGGCCGGTCTGGTTCGAGCCCATCGAGGTGACGGAGCCGAGGCCGCGCCGCTCGCCGAACTGCGCGATCTGCGTCGCGGCCGGTCCGACGGGATACCGCGTCGCGATGAGCCGGCTTGGCACATCGATGACGCTGATGAGTTCGATGAGTGATGCGGCTTCGGCGGCCGAACCGCGGAAAATCACCGCGTTGCTCTCGGCGTCCACGAAGAGACGCTCGGGAAGATTGCTGAGCGTGCCGGACTGCCCGCCGCCGACCTGCACGGCGCCGCGCTGGGCGCCCTCGCCCAGGGGCTGGCTCTGGGCCCGCGCCTGCCCGCCCTGCACGCCCGCGAGCAGAGAGAGGATCTTCTCTCTCGCGACATCGGCGCTGAGGTTCATGAGTTCGAAGCGGTGGAGCACGAGCCGGTCGCGCTCGATCGTGACGGCGGCCACGAGGTCTTCGACCGCCTGGATGTTCCGGGGCGTGTTGGTGACGATCATCACGCCGAGTTCGTCGATGAACGCGACGCGGCCCGCCTGCCCGTCGGTCACGCCCAGCGCCTTGCTGACGGCGTCCTGGAGCGAACTGGGGCGGATCATGGGCGTGGGGATGACGCGCGTCGTCGAGAGCGGGCCGGTCCCGAAGATCACGGGCAGATTGCCCGCCTGCTTGATGACATACCAGCCCGGACGATCGGCGGTGATCGCGTAGCCGCGCTGCTCGAGGAGCATCGAGAGCAGGGTGAGGAGTTCGTCGCGCGGGACGGAGAGCCCGCCGTTGAAGATGACGGTCTGATCCGCGAGGCCGGGATCGGAGACGATGTTGATGTCGAGTTCCTTGGCGACGAAATCGACGAGCGGTTCGATGAAGACCGGCTCGGAGGCCGCAGAAATCTGGACCATCTCGTCAGACACCGGGCCGCCGCGCTGGGGCTGGGCCTCGGGCGCCGCTTCGTTCTGCGCGGGCTGGGCGTTCTCGGGCTGCTGCTGGTCTTCGGGCTTGACCTGTCCCCAGGCGCGCCGGAGCCAGCCGCCTTCCTGCTGGCGTTCGTCCTGCGCGTAGGCCTCGGAGGTGAGGGCCGGGGCGCACATGATCGCCGCGCAGGCGAGGGTGATCCTGCCGATGCCTCCCGAGAAACGCCAGAGGGCGTCGGCAAGGGGTGCGTTGCGCGTGCGCTGAGGTTGTGTTGTGCGGTTGCGGGTCAAAGCGGCGGCCTCTCGAAGGGGATCAACGCGCAAGTCGGGCGTCGGCGCTCCGTCGCCGGCGGGAACCTCTCAGAACTGTCGGGTCAGACGCACGCGGAGAAGGGACGAGGGTAGTTCGGAAGGTCATTCGGGGCGATGCAGCGCGTCGCATCCCTAGCATGGCGACGATGCGAGTCGTGAGTCTGCTGCCCTCGGCTTCTGAGACGCTCTCTTTCGTGGGCGGTTCCTCCCTTCTCGTCGGCAGGTCGCACGAGTGCGATTTCCCTTCCGGGCTTTCTGACCTTCCAACGCTCACAACCCAGATCGTCGACTTCCACCAAGCGGGAGGATCGGCAGGCGTCGACCAGGCCGTTCGCCGCGCACTTTCTGCCTACTCGTCACAGACGGAACCCGTTTCCGGGTCGGGAGAAGGGTTCAGTGATCGAGCCCAACCCGACGAAGATGCGTCCGGCTGGGTCGCGCAGGGCGGGCTGTACAAACTCAATGCGCGGCTGCTCCGCGAATTGCGCCCCGATGTCATCCTCACGCAGGATCTGTGCGAGGTTTGCTCGATCGACCTCAACACCGTGCGCGCCGTCGCACGGTCGATGAATCCCGTGCCGCGCATCGTGTCGCTGAATCCGACGACCTTCGAGCACATGCTCGACGACTGTTATCGCGTGGGCGAGGCCGTCGGGCTGGCCGCCGAGGCCGAGGAGCGGGTCGCCGCCCTCCGCGAGCGGTACTTCCACGCGGCGAACTTCGTCAACCCGTTCACCGAGGGCCCGCGCGTCGTCTTCCTCGAATGGACCGACCCGGCCTTCGTCGGCGGCCACTGGACGCCCCAACTCATCGAACGCGCCGGGGGGCGCCACCCCCTCAACCCGACCGAGCCGCTCCCCGGGGCCGGTTCGGGGGAGGGTCAGCAGGCGGCCTTCCGCGTCGCCGGGAAGTCGATCCGCGTGCCGGCCGAGGCCATCGCCGCCGTCCGCCCGGAGGTCATCATCGTCTCCCCGTGCGGGCTCGATCTGGCCACCACGCGCGCCGAAACCGCGAAGATCGCCTCAGAACCATGGTTCGCCGACACCCCGGCTGCCCGGTCGGGACGCGTCGCCCTTGTGGACGGGAACCAGATGTTCAACCGCCCCGGGCCGCGACTCGTGGACGCCTACGAGTTCCTCGTGGGGTACCTGAACGACATCCCCGACCTGATCCCGGCCGATTTCCCCTGGGAGGCGTGGCGCCGCTGAAGCCCGGCTCGGCGCACCTACGCTCTCCTCATATATGGCATTAGGTAAAGGCAACGAACGCGCCGACATCAAGGTCGCATCCGAAAAGGCCGTGCTCTGCGCGCTCCACCTCCCCGAGATGGACATCGACGAGGCCGACCCGTTGGGGGAACTCCGCGCGCTGGCCGAGTCCGCCGGCGCGGTCGTCGTCGGTGAACTCATCCAGAAGAAGAACAAGCCCGAATCGGGCACCTTCATCGGGTCGGGCAAGGTCGAGGAACTCCAGCGGCTCTGCGAAGCCACCGGCGCCAGCGTGGTCATCTTCGACAACGGCCTCTCCCCGGCCCAGATCACGAATATTCAGGAAGGCGTCGGCCGGAAGATCATCGACCGCTCCGAACTCATCCTCGACATCTTCGCCAGCCGCGCGAGCACGCACGAGGCCAAACTCCAGGTCGAACTGGCCCAACTCGAATACACCTACCCCCGCCTGCGCGCCATGTGGGACCACCTCGAGCGCATCGTCGGCGGCGCGGGCGGGGTGGCCGGCATCGGCACGCGCGGCCCGGGCGAGCAGCAGCTCGAGGTCGACCGCCGCCTCGTGCGCAGCCGGCTCACCCAACTCCGCCGCGAACTCGAGGAACTCCAGGCCCGCAAGCGCCGGGAAGTCCAGAAACGCAGGCAGGACCACTTCACCGTCGGTCTTGTCGGCTACACCAACGCGGGCAAGAGCACGCTCTTCAACAACCTCACGGAGGGCGGCGCCTACGCGGCCGACAAACTCTTCGCCACGCTCATGACGCGCACGCGCGAGTGGGACATGGGCGACGGCATGAGCGTCATGCTCTCCGACACCGTCGGGTTCGTGCGCGACCTGCCCCACGACCTCGTCGCGTCGTTCAAGGCCACGCTGGAGGAAGCCACGCACGCCGATGTGCTCATCATCGTGCTCGATGTCGCCGACCCCAACGCCGAACGCCAACTCGCCGTCGTGCACCGCACGCTCGACGAACTCTTCGAAGAGGTCCGCGAGAGCGAACGCAAAATGGCCAAGAAGGCCAGCGATCGCGGCGCCGCCGGCGACCTGCGCGAGTGGAAGGAGCCCGAGCGCATCCTCCTGCTCAACAAGGTGGACGCGCTGAAGGACAACGCCGAACTCCTCGTCTGGCAGGCCACCGATCCCAGGGCCATCCCCATCGTCGCCCCCGATCCGGCCCACCCGGGTCACGCGGCCCTCCGGGATCGCGTCCGGGCCCTCGCGCAGGGAGAGATCCGCGAGCGGCTCGTCACCCTCCCCATCAGCGACGGCCGGAGCGTCAACCTCATCGAGAACCGCGGCGAGGTGCTCGACCGCACCTACGACGGCGCCGAGGTGACGCTCAAGGTCCGCATCGGGGCCCGCGAACTGGACAAGATCCGCGCCGGGGGCGCCCGGCTGGCGGTCGTGGACACCTGAGCGGGGGAGGCCGGCTCACGGAGTTGGGCCCCGGCACTGGACGATCGCCGCGAGCCCTCCGATACTTGGGCCTTCGCCACCTTAGCTCAGTTGGTAGAGCGGCGCTTTCGTAAAGCGCAGGTCGCTGGTTCAAGTCCAGTAGGTGGCTTTCAACGCCGGGGGCCGGGGTCTTCCCGGGGTTCCGAGGGCGACGAATCCGCTCCGCGCGGCCTGCGGTATCATCGCCGGACACCAACCCCCAGCGAGGCGCCGATGTCGTCAACCCATGTGCTTGTCGTGGATTCCGACCGTGATCGCGCGATCACCGTCGCCGACCGGGCCCGGAGCAAGGAGTGGGATGTCTACATCGCGATCGGCGCCGACGAGGCCCTCGCGAGGATCAAGGCCGAGCCCATTACCGTCATGCTCGCCGATTCCACGGTCTGGCTCGATCAGCGCCTCGCCCCGGCGGTGTCCGAGCAGTGCCCCAACCTCCCGGTGATCGTGCTGGCCCGGAACGATCAGGTCCGCGACGAACTGGTCGAGCAACTCCAGCTCGGCGCGATGACCTATGTCCCGCGCGACGCCGACGGCCGACGACTGAACGAGACCATCCTGAGTCTGGTCCAACTCGCCAACCGAAACCCCCACCGCGAGAAGGTGCGTGGGTTCCTCGTGTCGGGCGAGATCGAACTCGATATTCCCAACGATCCGGCGCTCGTCGGCATCGTCGTCGGGTACATCCAGCGCATCCTCGAAGACTACGGCCTGAGCGATCAGCGCCAACGCGCTCGCGTGGGTCTCGCGGTCTCCGAGGCGCTCGCCAACGCGATCATCCACGGCAACCTCGAGATATCCTCCGCGCTGCGCAACGACGCCGCCGACGAGTTCTACCGCGAGGTCGAGCAGCGCCAGCAGCGTTCGCCGTACCGCGACCGTTCTGTCTATCTCGGCATGCGGTTTACGCAATCCTCCGTCACCTTCGCGATCCGCGATCAGGGCGCGGGGTTCGACCGCGCGTCGCTCGTCGATCCGACCGAACCCGAGAACCTGATGTGCGTAAGCGGGCGGGGCATCCTGCTCATGAAGTCGTACTGCGACGCCGTGTCGTGGAACAGCACGGGCAACGAAGTCACCCTGGTGAAAACGCTCCGCGATTGACGGGCAAGGACAAGGTCGATGTCGTTTCCCAGGCGATCATCACGGGGGAATCGCGTGAGCGGACGGGGCAAACTCATCGTCGCCGGGGTGATCCTGCTGGTCGCCGTCGTGTCGTACTACGCGAGCACCTCGACGAATCCCGTCACCGGCCAATCCCAGCGCGTGGCGCTGAGCGTCGATCAGGAGATCGCGCTCGGGCTCCAGTCGGCGCCGCAGATGGCGCAGCAGTTCGGGGGCATGCACCCCGACGCCGCAGCCCAGGCCGCCGTGGACAGCGTGGGGCGGGCACTCCTCAACGCGGGCTTCGACGGCGACCTGCCGTACCCCTTCGAGTTCCATCTCCTCGCCGACGGCCAAACCGTCAACGCCTTCGCGCTCCCGGGCGGGCAGGTGTTCATCACCGCCGCGCTCTTCGAGCGATTGGAAACCGAAGGACAACTCGCGGGCGTGCTCGGGCACGAGATCGGCCATGTCATCGAGCGCCACGGGGCCGAGCATCTCGCGAAGCAGCAACTCACTCAGGGCGTGATCGGCGCGGTCGTCGTCGGCGCGAGCGATCCCGACAGCCCGGTCGATCCGCGTCAGGCCGCGATGCTCGCGGGGTTCGTCGGGCAGATGATCAACCTGCGCTACGGCCGCGACGACGAACTCGAGAGCGACCGATGGGGCGTCCAACTGCTCGTCGATGCGGGGTACGACCCGCGCGCGCTGATCCGCGTGATGGACATCCTCGAGTCCGCGTCGGGCGGGCAGGGGCAGCCCGAGTTCATGAGCAGCCACCCGAACCCCGGCAACCGGCGCGAACGCATCGCCGCGCTCATCGATCAGGAGTTCCCCGACGGCGTGCCCGACGGGCTCAAGCCCTGACCGAGCGCGTCGTCACGCTTCCATTTCCACATCGGCCTCGAACGATTCTTCGTCTTCCTCGGGCTTGGCCTGCGTCTCCATCCCGGGAGGCGCGAGCGGGACGAAGATGGCCGCGGCCAGGCCACCGCCCGGGTCGGCCCGGAGCGAGATCTCGCCGGCGTTCAGTTCGATGAGCCGTTTGGCGCGCGTGAGCCCGAGCCCGAGCCGGCGCAGTTTGCGCTTGGTCGTGTAGTACGGGTCGAAGGCCTTGGCGATGTCGCGCTCGGGCATGCCCTCGCCGTCGTCGCGCACGATGATGAGCGCGCGGCCCGTGTTGTGGTCGATGTGCGCGCGGATCTCAACGACCTCGCTCTTCTCGCTCTCCAGCCCGTTCAGGATCAACTCCGCGAAGGCGTCGATCACCTGATCGGCGTCGATGAGGACATTCGGGAGCCCGGGTTCGGCGACGATCCGGGGTCGCGGCTGGGGATACCGGCGCGGGTCGTGTCGGTACAGGCCGCGCGCTTCGCGTCCGGCGCGCTCGAGCAGCCAGTTGAGCGGGACGGCGCTGCGCTGCAGTTCGGGCGTCTCGGCGAAGAGGCGGAGCGTCTGCACCAGCGTCCCGACATTCGATCCCGCGAACGCGATCGCTTCGAGCCAGCGCTGGTCGCGCTGCTTGTCGAGCCCCGGCGCGAGCATCTCGCACCTCGTGCGGATCATCTCGACCTGGGCCATGAAACTGGACATCGCGCCCGTCGCGAGCGAGGCGATGCTGCGCAGGCCCTCGGCCTCGAGCAGCGCGAGCCGCGCTTCCTCGGCCTTGCGCTCGGCGTCATCGAGTTTGGTGCGCGCCTGCTCGGCGGCGGCGGCGCCCGACACGACGGCCAGCGCCGAACCCCACGCCCCCATGAGCGGGCGGAGCGAGGCGGCGTCGGCGGGCTCCTTGTCGAGCAAGATCGCCGCGAAAGTCTGCCCGCCCGAAGGGAGTTCGCACGACAGGACGGTCTTCCCGCTCTGCGCGAGCGCGGGCGCCTCGGCGAGCCACGGCGCGCGAGCGCTCAGCGGGCCCGGCGCGCGATCGTCGGAAAATGCCTCGCGGAGCGTGGGTGCGCCCGCGGGAGGATGGATCGTGACGCCGCGCACGCCCGTGTTCTCGCGCACGAAAACCTGCGCCGGCCCTCCATCTGCGGACTGCACGCAGACGGCGACGAAGCCGGCCGAGAGCCCGTCGGTCGCCGAGCGCATCACCGCGCCCGCGACATCCTCGATCGTCGCGTTGGAAGGCAGGGCGGTCTGGAACGCGCTCACCGCGCCGAGCGCGGCCTTCTGGCGTTCCACAAGCCGCTCGCGCGGCGCTTCCCGCGAACGCTGGCGCTCCAACTCGGTGCGTGCGCGGCGGAGCGAGACCTCCGCCAGTTCGGACGCGCTCGCCGAGGGAACACGCAGCGCCTCGGCGCGTTCCGACACCAGCCCGAGGATCGCGCGGTCAAGGCCTTCGATCGACGAGGCGTCCACCGAGCATTTCGCAGCAAGAGTCGTGACGCTCTCGCGCGTCGGCGCATCGCCGAACCACGCGAGTTGCGCAAACCTGGTGGCCGTCAACGCGAGATTGATCGTCGTGACGAGGGGCTTGTTCGGGGTTTCAGGGACTCGTTCCGGCGCAACGCCCGCGAGCCAGATCGCGTCGCGCACGCACTGGGGAAGCAGCCACCGCTCGGCGACCTTGCGGCCGACGGTGTGGTGATCGATCCCCATGATGGTTCGCTCGGTCTCCGCGAGGTCCTTCCCCTCGCGCTCCGCGAAGCCCGCCACCCGCGAGAACGAACTGGGGAGGATCGAATCGAGCGCGACGACGCCGATCCCCTGCGCGAACCCCGCGAGGAAGGCGTCCGCAGGATCAACGCCGCGCGACGACGCCAGCGCCTCCGACGCCGACGCGAGCGCAACCGACGAGATCCAGAACGCGCGGCGATCGAGCGCGAGGCCCGCCTTGCCCGGATCGTTCGCCTCACCCTCGATCGACACGCCTGACCGGTCGGCGAACGCGTCGAAGAGTTGGCAGGCCACGACGGCCGCGCGGAGCGTGCCGAAGCCCGCGAGCAGCATCACATCGTCGAGCGAGCCGATGTCCGCCCCGCCGTTCGCTTTCCCGCTCGACGCGCAGAGGAGTTTCGCGAGGGCCAGCGCGCGGGGCGCGAGCGACTGATCGGCCTCGATCAGCGCGATCGCGTCGCGCGACTCGAAGCCATCCCCGTCGGCGGACGCCAGGATCCGGGCGGACGCGTCGGGAGGGCCCGGAAGGTCGGCGATGCGGCCGAGAACCTGCTCGGCGCGGCGCGCCGGGGTGTTGTCATGCTGAGTGGTCGTCACGGAGCTCTCCCAACGCGAACGCGCGGCGCACACCGCGGTTCCAAGGGGAGTCTCGTCGTCGAAATCGGCCGCCCCCTTTGCCCCGCCGCGAACATCAGGGGTCGGGCGGTTGGGCGTGCGCCGATCGGGTGAACCGCCGGCTTCGCCCCATCGCGCCAAACCGCACAACCGGCGCAGAGCGGACCCGGTCTATCGCGCGACTTCGCCCGCGATGGGGGGGAGATCGTTATCGCGCTCCGTCGGCGTCCGCTCGACGAGGTACATGCGTGGGAGCAGGTAGTTGCGCCCACGGTGCGCGAAGTACTCGCCGCTCAGGGTCACGATCGGCGCGCTGCTCGAGAACGCGGCGAGCGCCTCGAGTTCTTCAAGCATCAGCGAGGGGAGCATGACCACGGGGATGGTCGCCATGGGATCGCGTTCCAGCGCGCCTTCGAGAGGGAGCGGCTCAAAATACGCCCATCCGGCCGGGTTCTGGAGAATCCGCCCCTTCCCGAGCGTGAGGAGCGTGCCTTCGCGGCGGATGGGGACGGCCTCGCTGCGCCTGGCGGCCGCGTTGGCGCCGGTCTCCTTGCGGTCGGCGCGGTTCTGCTCGAACTCGCGGATGAGGTCGGCGACGGACGGCGCCCCGGTGGCGCTCTCCTGCGACGCGAGACTCTCGGACTCGCCGATGCTCGCGAAGTCGGAAACAAGGAGGTAGTTCCGCCGCTCATAGACATAGACGCGGCCAGAGAGGCGGTACTCACCTTCGCCGCGCGCGGCGGCTACTTGTTCCAACTCGCCGAGTTTCAGCGACGGCATGAGCAGGAACGAACGCCGCTTTCCCTCGGAAACGGTCTCGAAGACCCAGTCCTCGCCGACGAAGCGCAGGAGCCCGGGAGACTCGACGAGGTGGTGACCTTCACGGATGAGGGTTGGGCTCTGCGCCTGTGAATCCGCCCGCGCGGGTTGCGCGTGCAGTGCGGAAGGCAACGCCGCGAGGGCGGCGACGGCGACAAGGAGGGGGATCCGGGCGTTCATGGGCTGGTATTCCTTTCGGCCTCCCGGGCGCCCCGCATGCACACTTCCCGGGGAACGCTAGCGCGGACCGGCGGCTACGCTCCCCCAGGCGATGGTCCGATCACCTTGCAACCCGGCGATCCTCTTTCTGTGCGCGATGGCGGCGACGCTCGGCGCGTGCCGCAGTTCGTTCGACACCCATCGCGAGGTGCTGAGGGGGCAGGTGGCGCAGGGGCGCTGGGAAGAGGCGGCGGAATCGCTGGACGAACCGCGGACGCGGAAGCTGTACGGCTCGCGGAATGAATTGCTCTGGCTCTACGACCGCGGGACCGTCGCGCAGGCGCTGGGCGATTCGGCGACGACCGTCGAAACGCTCAACCGCGCGGAAGCCATCATGGACACCGAACGCGGCGAGAATGTGGGGGATGTGCTCTCGGCGCTGCTCGTCAACGACACGCTCCGGCGCTACACGGGCGAACCGTACGAGGACATCTACCTCAATGTCTTCAAGATGCTCGCGCACCTGCGCGCGGGGGACATCGACGGCGGCGCGACGGTCGAAGCTAGGCGGCTCGCGGGCAAGGCCAACATGCTCCGCGATCGCTACCTCGAGATCTATCCGGCGACGAAGCAACAGGCCGCGCGCTCGATCGGGGAGGCGCGGCCGGACGGGCCGTCAACCGGGGGCGGCGGGCTGATTCCCTCGCTCGACGCCGAACTTCCCCCGGCGGTGGGGGGAACGGTGGCGGAGAACGAGCGCGGCGCGTTCATCGAATCGACGCTGGGGCTCTATCTCACCGCGGCGGTGTGGATGGAGATGGACGAGCCGGGGAACCAGCGCGTCGCGGCGGAACGGCTCGCGCAGACCATCGACCTGCACCGAGAGTTGATGCGCGGCGTCGATCCCGGGGACTTTACGGACCTCGCGACCCGCACGCCGGACGACAGCGACCTCCTGGTCGTCGCGCTCTCGGGCCTCGGGCCGACGAAACGCGTGTTCCGGTTCCCGCCCATCATCATCGACGGCGCCCCGATCTACTTCGAACTTCCCTATGTGCGCGCCGGACCGGGCGCGGCCGCATCCGCTCGGGTGATTGTCGACCGCGACCCTCCGATGAATCTCGCGTTCGTGGAAGACATCGGTGGGGTGGCCGAGGAGAACTTTCGTCGCGCGCTGCCGCTGATCTACATCCGAACGCTCGCGCGGGCCGCGGTCAAGGCGCTCGCGGTGCGCGAGGGCGTGAAGGCGTTCGAGGACAAGAACGACAACGACTGGGCGCGGCTGGGCGTGTACATCGGCGCGCTGCTGGTGCCCGGGCTGACGGAGCGCGCCGACACGCGCTCGTGGGAATCGCTCCCGGGGAAGGCCCATGTCGGGCAGCTCGCGCTCCCTCCGGGCAAGCACCGCGTCCGGGTGGAGTGGCTGAACGACGCGGGCTTCGTCGTGGACGAGTCCGGGGTGTTCACCGTCATCGTGGAGCCGGGCGCCGGCCTGCAGACGATCGTGGTGCGTTCCCCAAGGTAGGGATTTGGGTTCCGTTTGCCGCGGGAGACGGAACTTCCGCACGCGGCCGGGCGTCGGGGTACGCTAGTGAACACTCGCCAGGAGGATCGCATGGTGATCGCAGGTTCCGTGCTTCGATTTGTGGTGCTCGCCGGCTCGGTCGCGTGCGCTGGCGCGCTGATCGGATGCAAGACGCGCGAGGTGACTCGCGTCGACCCGACGCAGGTGCTCGACCTCGACTATCGCTTCGACGAGGACGACGCGCGAATGACCGCCGAGACGATGGTCCGCGAGGCGTTGTCGCAAGGATGGATCGACCGCTGGATGGTCGCGCATTCCCAGCGACCGGTCGTGATCGTCGGGACCGTGCGTAACGAGACGAGCGATTACCTCGACAGCAAACTCTTTACCAAGCAGATCGAGCGTGAGTTGATCAACTCGGGCCGCGTGCGCATCGTCGCGGCGCGGGACGAGCGGGGCGAGGTCCGCGACGAGCGCAAGCAGGGGCTTGACTGGTCGCGCCCGGAAACCGTGAAGAAGCAGGCCTTCGAACTCGGCGCCGACTTCATGCTCCTGGGCCGCGTGGGCGAGAACATCGAACGATCGCGCGACGGCAACCGCCGGGTCGTGTATTACCAGGTCGATCTCGAGATGATCGACCTCGAGAGCAACGAGAAGGTCTGGATCGGCGAGCAGCAGATCGAGAAGCGCGTGAGGGACAGCGGATGAACGCCGTGTGTCGTCGGATTGTGCGTCTGGTGAGAGGAGTGGTGGTTTCGGGCGCGGCGATGACGCTGTGCGCCTGCGCGTCGAACGGCACAAGGAACGAACCGATGACCAGGACCGCCGCGAGCGACGCCCCGGTCCCGACCCCGCTGCTGACTGTCGCGGAATCGTCGGGCTGGAAGGGGACGGCGACCTACGAGCAGACGATCGCGCTGTGCTCGGAACTGGACCGACGGAGCGACCTTGTCTCGCTCTCGTTCATGGGAACGACAACGGAGGGGCGGCGCATCCCGCTGCTCATCGTCGGCGAGCCGCCCTACGCCACCGCGGCCGCGGCGAGGAAGGCCGGCAAGATGGTCGTGCTGCTCCTGGCGAACATCCACGCGGGCGAGGTATGCGGCAAGGAAGCGTTCCCCATGCTCGTGCGCGACATCGCGCTGGCGCCGAACGCGGAGCGCAACCGTGCGCTGCTCGACACGATGACGATCCTGGTCGTGCCGATCTACAACGCCGACGGCAACGAGCGGTTCAGCCCCACGAACCGGCCCGGGCAGGTCGGCCCGGTCAACGGCATGGGCCAGCGCCCCAACGCGAACGGGCTGGACCTGAACCGCGACTACATGAAAGCGCAGGCGGTCGAGACACGCGCGATGCTCGATCTGCTGACCAAGTGGAACCCGGACCTGATCATTGACTCTCACACGACCAACGGGTCGTACATCCGCTACGCGCTGACCTACGCGGCGCCGCAGAACCCGGCCGGTCACTACGACCCCATGCTCTTCGTGCGCGACACGATGCTGCCCGAAGTCTCTCGGCGCGTCGGCGAACGCACCGGGTACGACACCTTCTTCTACGGCAACCTGAACCGCGACCGGACCGAGTGGGAGACCTACGACGCGCTCCCACGCTTCGGCGGGAATTACCACGGCCTCCGCAACCGCATGTCGGTGCTGCTCGAGGCGTACTCGTACGCGTCGTACCAGGACCGCGTGCTCGCGACGCTCGACTTCACGCGCGAGTGTCTCCTGTTCGCCGCCGAGCGAGCGGAGGACATCCGCCTTCTCAACGATCGAGCCGAGCGCGACACCGTGGAGAAGGGGCGCAAGGCCAACGACCTCGTGGCGATCCGCTCCCGGCTGATCCCGTTCGATAGGCCGGTCACGATCCTCACCTTCGAGCGGGCCGAAGATTCCGAAGCGATGTGGGAATCGGTCAAGGAGAGCGCGCTGCGCGACGAGGTCCCGGATCTCGGCGCTCCCGAGGATGTCTCCGTGACGCATCTGGGGCGATACGAAGGGACGCTCTCGGTGACGCGGCCGCTGGAATACGCGATCCCTCCCGGCCACGGCGATGTGCTGGAAACACTGCGCGCCCACGGGATCGTGGTCGAACCGGTGACTGTCCCGCGCGTCATCACCGCGGAGGTGTACACAATCGACGAGGTTCAACGGTCGGAGCGCGAGTTCCAGGGCGCGCGCGGCGCGCTGGTGGACGCGACGCCCCGGCGCACCGCGACGACCATCGGCTCGGGGTGGAGCATCGTGCGACTGAGCCAGCCGCTCGGCACGGTCGCCGTCTACCTGCTTGAGCCCGAGAGCGACGACGGGCTCGCGCACTGGGGTTTCTTCGACGCGTGGCTGAAACCGGGGAGCGACTTCCCGATTCTGCGTGTCGTGCACTGACGAGATCCACGACCGTATCGCCCGGCTACCCTTTCGATATCCCCGCCTGTCACCTGCTTTGAGGAGAGCGCCGCATGAATGTCTCGACGATCGATCCGTTGCTTCACCGCGAGGGCAATCACGGCGTGGCGCCGATGTTCCTCAGGCGCTGGTCGCCGCGCGCGATGTCGGGCGATCCGCTCTCGCACACGGAACTCCACCGGCTGTTCGAGGCGGCGCGCTGGGCGCCGAGTTCGTACAACGAGCAGCCCTGGCGAATCATCTACGCGAAGCGCGACACCCCGGCCTTCGAGAAACTGTTCGACGCGCTCGTTGAGTTCAACCAGCTCTGGTGCAAGAACGCGGCGGTGCTCCTGGTTTTCTGTTGCTCGGAGAAGCACGCGCACAACAGCGAGCAGAACACCGCGTCACAGTTCGATACGGGATCCGCCTGGATGAGTCTCGCGCTCCAGGCGTCGATGATGGATCTGGTCGCGCACGGCATGGTGGGGTTCGATCACGAGAAGGTCGCCAAGGCGATCAATCTCCCGAAAGAGCACAAGGTGCTGGCGATGGCCGCGATCGGCAAGCCCGGCGACGTGAGCGTGCTCCCCGAGGGCGGCATCCGGGACAAGGAAAAACCCAACGCGCGTAAACCCCTCGGTGAAATCGCTTTCGAGGGCGCCTTCCCGGGCTGAACCGTGTGAAAACCCCGTGAATGCGAGGGCGTCCGTGGAACTCTGAAGGGTGTTCCGCCATACAAACGGCGTCGCATCGTCACGCGCCCGGATGTATGGATCGCATGAGGAAGAGCCGAAACGCATTCTCGCTGATCGAACTGCTGGTCGTCGTGGCGATCATCGCGGCGGTGATGGGCATTCTCGTGCCGACGCTCGCGAGCGTGCGCGCCGCCGGCCGTGACATGCGCTGCCTGACGAACCTGCGTTCGCTGGCGGCGGGGTGGCGTCTGTACGCCGCCGACAACGATGATCTCACCCCGGCGCTGGGCGTGCCCTGGGCGGACGCGCCGAACTGGTCGATCGTCGTGATGCAGTATGCCGGGCGGCCGGTGGGGGGGATCTCGGATCTCCCCAGCGACGATTCCTCGGTGCTGGTTTGCCCCAAGACGCAACGCAAGTACCCCGAGGTCGCGATGACCCGGACCTACGCGGCCAATGTCACGGGCTTTGCCGGCGCGCCGGGCGATCGCGGCGACTTCGACGAGGAGCCCACCTTTGCCCGCTTCTCCCGCGTGCGGTCTCCCTCGATGACCCCGATGCTGCTCGATTCCGCGCCGACCCTCCCCGGGCCAGGGCTGCCGCCTCCGACCCGGACGGCGAGCGTGATCGACTTCCGGGAGGACGCCCATATCGAGGACCGGATCGGTCGCGTCCACGGGGAGAGCGACTCGGGGGGGTTCTTCCATGTGGCCCACTACGACGGGGCCGCCCATCGCGAGGACTCGCCGCCCGACGCGTGGCGGACGCCCATCAACGAATGAGCGGGCGCCGGGTCGCGACCCGGGTGGAACTGAGGAACCGGAAGTTCGGCGACGAACTCAGGTTTCGGGGCCTTCGTACCGATGCAAGCAGGGGACAGTCCCAAAATGCGTTCCGCGCCGGCTGCGGCGTGCGCTTGTCAGATCAGGGACTCAGGGAGGAACGGAAGAGGACGATGGCGCTCGCCGACCCGGACATTGCGATCAAGGCCTTCGGAGAGGCACTCAGTCAACGCGACCCTGCCGCGCGGCGGTGGCGTTTCGACCCCGTCGAGTGGGAACTCGTCCGTTCCGACCCTGCAGCACCCCGCTGGATCGTCCTTCACACCCGGAGCCGCCAAGAGAAAGCGGTTTCGGAACTCCTTCAGGCACACGGGTTTGAGACCTTTCTCCCCCTGGTGACCAAGGTCCGTTTTTATGGCCACCGCAAGCGGACGGTCGAGATCCCGCTGTTCCCGTCATACCTCTTTCTCTGGGGTCCGCTGGAAGCGATGCACCCGGCAATCGCCAGCAAGCGGGCCGTCGGCGCCGTTCGGACCGAGAACCAGGGCCTCCTCGATCGGGAACTCCTCAACCTCAAACTTGCGCTTGAAAGCGGCGCGGGGCTCGATCCCTACCCCTTCCTGGAGCGCGGCAGGCCGGTTCGAGTGACCGCCGGGCCCTTCAAGGGAATCGAGGGGGTCATCGAGGATCGCCGATCTAGGGACCGTCTCATATTGCAGATCTACACGCTCGGCAGGGCTACCGCTCTGGAAATCGATCCGAGCCTTCTCGAACCGCTCGATTGATCGTTCACGATCATAAGAGCGTGTGATAACTGGATTTGTGCAGAAGCGGCGGTCGTCAGTCCTGCGCGCGAGAGGGACGAAGTCCCTCCCGACCGATGGAAAGCGGCCGACTGGCTCCAAGGGGGGACCCTTGCGGGGATGGCCTGATGTGGGGCCGTCCGAGAACTCGCCCGAGGGCCGCAGCTCGCACGATTGTGTGTCAGGTCAAGGTCTTCCGATGAAGAACGACCCGAACCTCCTGAAAAGCTCGTCAAGACTTCGCCGAACGGCGCGAAGCCCGTCGAACCCCGCTCTTATGCGGACCGAGCGCAATGTTTGCGTGAACGGCGCCCGATCTCCCCATCGTCCCGGCCTCGTTGTGCCGGGTGATCGGGAGTTAGCGCCATGTGTACCCGCAATTCGATTGGCAACCTGCAGCGCCCCGTCGCGCACCGCAAGGCTGCCGCGCTCTTCGCGAGCGCAGGTCTTCTCATCGTGCCGTCCGCGGCCTTTGCGTCGACCGACAATCCTCAGAATGGGCCTGCTCCTTCAGCCGCGAACGGCCCTGACCTCAACGGGTCGGGACATGTTGACTTCGCGGACCTCGTCATGATCCTCAACATCATGGGAAATCCCGCCGCAGCAAACCCCGCCTGGGTCGCCGCCGCGGATCTCAACACGGACGGCGTCGTCGATTTCGCC
The DNA here is from genome assembly GCA_965369025.1 of uncultured Phycisphaeraceae bacterium. GTDB lineage: Bacteria > Planctomycetota > Phycisphaerae > Phycisphaerales > UBA1924 > JAHBXC01. Next base: position 1,348,283 of record CBDUPB010000001.1, read on the forward strand.
GACCTTTCGGTCCTCCTGTCCAGTTTCGGCCAGGTGATCCCGCCTCCGCCGCCCGCCCCGCCGGCCCCTCCCCCTGAGGAGCCGCCCGAGCCGGTCATCACGCTGATCCCCGGCAACGGGTTCTTCGGCCCCACCGTCGTCCCGGAAATGATCGGTAACCCCGCGCGCCCCGGCGCAAACGCCAAGGTCATCGCGCGCTGGGATGTCGTTCCCTATCAGACCGTCGATGGTCAGTTCACGGTCGGCGTCGTCGCCTTCCACATGAACGGCATCGACAAGGTGAGTTTCAGCGCCGAAGGCGGCGATTGGATCGATGTCAGCGAGATGACCCTGAACCCGCGCACCAATGTGCACGAGTACTGGGTCACGCTCGACGCCGACGACTTCGAGGACGGGCTCGCGGAAATCCGCGCCGTCGTCTACCCCAAGATGGCAGGCATGCCCCGAGTCCTCGGTGGTGAGATCACCGGCGACACCACCAAGAACGGCGAGCATTCGATGTTCATCAACACGAACGCGGGGGGCACTCTCCCCTCCCCGATTCGCTATGTGTCGGGCGCCGGCAGCGACGAGACCGGCGACGGCTCGCGCGACAACCCCTTCCGCACTCCTTACTACGCGATGCAGGACATCCAGCGCGACGCCGGCACGAATGTCACCAACGCCTGCGACGGCGCCATCATCTATTGCCTCCCGGGCGAGTATGTCTGGGGTCCGGCCGCAAGCCCGTATCCCCGCACGCTCAACCGGTGGGCGACCGTCACCCCGGCGCCCGGCGTCGGCCGCGACGAGGTCGTCTTCAACGAACTCGGCCCCAACGGGTTCGGCACGCGTCTGATCGCGGCGCGCGGGTTCAACACCGCCGACACCATGCTCTTCCGCTCCAGCGGCTCGCCGAAGTTCCTGTGGGTCGACGATGTCGACATCCAGGGGCCGGGCCGCGCCAACGGCGGTTCGCCGCTCATGGGCAACCTCTGGACCGGCATGTGGGTGACCAACACCACCATCCGCGATGTCCAGGACGCGGTGAAGTTCGCCACGCTTGCGCGTGATGTTGATGTCGCGCGCATCAGCGCCGACGCCTTCAGCATGTCGCGTCTCGTCGTGAACTCTGTGCTCGACGATGTCAACGGCGAAGGCACCTCCAACCACCCGGATGTGTTCCAGTTCTTCGGCAACGCCGATGTTGACAACATCATCGTCTACGGCGTGCGCGCGACGAACATCAAGGCCCAGGGCATCTTCGCCCGCGGCCCGGAGCGCGTCGACAATGTCGCGTTCGTCAATCTTCTGATGGAACGCGCGCACGATCTCGAAGCCGGCGGCCGCGCTTCGCAGTGGATGGATATCGCGACGAACCACTTCCTTATGCTCGGCACGACGATGCCGAACTACACCTTCGCGTGGCGCACCAGCGCCCTCGAGAACATCTTCATCCGTGGTTCGCTCTTCGGCCGTATGACCGTCGGCACCACCGGCGGCGGCCAGAGCGCGTTCGTCTCCGACTCGTGGTTCCGGAACAACCACTTCGTCGATGTCGAGTCGTACGGTTCGCTCAGCGCCGGCCTCGACGCCACGACCGGCGATCCCGGATTCGTCGACTCGTTGAACGACGATTTCCGTCCCGCCCCCGGTTCGCCCCTGCTCGGCCGAGTCACCCTTCCCACCATGAAGACCGATGTGCGCGGCCGCATCCGCGCCGAGATCGCCGCCGTCGGCGCCTACGAAGCCAACGAGTAAGCGCTTCAGCCCGACCATGGGTCAGCACTCCAAGACACCGAACCACGCCCCCACGGGCGCTCCGCCGGACACCGAACAACTCGGTGTTCCGGCGTTTTTCTTCGAGCACGCCCGCACGCGGAGTCCGTCCAGCCCGTGAGCACCAGGAAGAAAGCAGCGGGCGGCGCCGCGGTGCTGGCGGCGGGCAAGGCGGTCGCGCAGGCCTCGGGACTGGTCCGCAATGTCATCGTCGCCGGCATCATCGGCGCGACCAACATGGGCGTCGCCGCCACCTTCCTGCTCACGATCACCTTCCTCGAGGCCATCAGCGCCGTCGCGGGCGACAAGTTCCTCGTCCAGGACCGAGAGGGCGATCACGAGCGGATGCAGGCGAGCGTGCAGAGCGTGATGCTCATCCGCGCAGCGCTCCTCGCGCTCGGGATCTTCCTGCTCGCCCAGCCGATCGCCTGGCTCTTCAATACTCCCGACGCCGTCAACGCCTACCGACTTCTCGCCCTCGTGCCGCTGCTCCGCGGCCTGCAGAACCTCGATCAGAAGCGCATCCAGCGCGATATGCGTTTCGCGCGGAACACGATCGCGACAACGCTCCCAGCGGTCGTGATGCTCGTCGCCGCGTACCCCTTCGCGGTCTGGTTCAAGGATTACAACGCCGTGCTGGCCCTGCTCCTCGTCGGCGCGCTCGCGCAGACGATCGCGACCCACGCGTTGGCGGAGCGACGCTTCGCCCTCGCGTGGGACACGGAGTTTGTCCGCCGGGCCATGGGCTTCGGCTGGCCGCTACTCATCAATGGCCTGCTGATGTTCATCATCCTCCAGGGCGACAACTTCCTGATCGGTTCGAGCGAGCGCCTCTTCGGTTCGACCTACACCAAGGCCGACCTGGGCGTCTACGCCGTCGCGATGATCCTCGCGATGGCGCCCACCGGAGCAGTCGCGTCCGTCAGCTCATCGGTCATGCTCTCACTCCTCTCGCGCGCTCAGGACGACGCCGTCGCCTTCGAACGCCGATGCCGGTTCTGCGTCGCTTCGCTCTGCGTCGCTTCGTCCGCGATGTCGCCGTTGCTGATCATTGCCGGGCCGTCGATCGCGGTGCTGCTCTACGGGCAAGACTACGCGGCGATAGTCCAGGTGCTGGGCATCCTCGCGGCCATGCAGGCGCTGCGCATGATCAAGGTCGGGCCCACGCTCGCCGCCATGAGCAAGGGCGACACCCGCACACTCATGGTGACCAACATCATCAGGACGGTCGCGTTCGGCGGCGCCATCGCCGCCGCCAGCATCAGCGCGCCGCTCGCATGGATCGCCCTCAGCGGGCTGGTCGGGGAAATCTTCGCGCTCGCATTCGCGCTCGTGCGGCTCCGCCAACTCCACGGCGTCCCGCACTCCGCGTCGCTCCCCGGTGTCCTCATCGCGTCCGTTGGCATCCTCGCATCCGGCGCGGTCTACCTCCTTCTCCGCGATTCCGGCGACGCGATCCTCATCACCGTCGGCGTGCTGGCGTCCATCGTGGCCGCGGGCGTCAACGCCTTCGCGCTCGCGTCGACCCGCGACGAGATTTTCAGGATCATCCACCGTCGTCGCGCTCCAATCGCGGCCGGAGCGACACGATGAAACCGCCCCCTCTGCGAACCTTCGAACGATTCACGCCCGACGCCGATCTGTCGGTCTGCCGCTGGAGCGACGCGCTCGTTCGGCTTTACAAGCACAAGCCGCTCCGCAGGGTGTGCATCCGCTACGCGATGAAATGGGAGAATCGCAAGTTCTACTCGGGCACCCTCCGCCGCATCCTCGCCGAATACCACGGCGTGAAAGTCGGCGCGTATTCCTACGGCCCGTGCATAGAGCCCGGCGCGTTCCCACCCGGGGTCACGGTCGGTCGGTATGTGAGCATCGCCGCAGGGGTCCGTGTCTCGCGCCGCAATCACCCGATGGACGCCATCACGACGCACCCCTTCTTCTTCAACGCGCGATGCGGCATCATCCCGCAAGATGTCGAAGACTTCGCCCCGCTATGGATCGGCCACGACGCATGGATTGGCGACAACGCGCTCATCCTGCCGCGCTGCGCACGCGTCGGCATCGGCGCGGTCATCGGGGCAGGATCGGTCGTGACCAAGGATGTCCCCGACTTCGCCATCGTGGTCGGCAACCCGGCCAGGGTCATCCGCTACCGCTTCGACGAACCAATCCGCAACGCGGTGCTCGAATCCGAATGGTGGGAGAAGCCGATCAGGGACCTCAAGCCGATCGCGGATCAGATGAGCGTTCCGCTCGACGCAGATCTGACCCACCCGCTGCTGCGCAACGGGAATGCGGCGTCATGAAAGATCTCACCCCGAACCGTTTCGCCGGCTTCAATATCCCCGCGGTCCCGCTCGGGCCCGCGCGCGTCCCCGACTTCCTCGTCATCGGGGCATCGAAGTCGGGCACAACGACGCTCTGGCGATATCTTCAGCGCCACCCCGACATCCACATGCTCGAGCCGAAGGAGCCCGAGTTCTTCGCGAAGCAGGAGGTCTACTCGCGCGGGCTCGACTGGTACAAGCAGCTCTTCACCGCTGCCCCCGCGAACAAGATCTGCGGCGAGGCCTCGACCACCTACAGCCGATGGCCGCACTTCGGCGATGTCCCGGGCCGCATCCACGACGCGGCGCCGAACATGCGGTTTCTCTACATGCTCCGCAACCCCGTAGATCGGACATACTCCCAATACAAGCACCGCATGCGGTTGAATGTGCCACGCATGACCTTCGAGGAAGCGCTCGAGCACGACGCGATGTTCGTCGACACCAGCATGTACATGATGCAGATCGAGCAGTTCCTCAAGCGATTCCCGCGGGAATCGCTCGAGTGCGTCCTTCTCGACGATCTCAAGGCATCGCCCGCCGACACCCTGTCGCGAGTGCAACGCTTCCTCGGCCTCACCGAGCGCGACCTCACCGCCGATTCGGAAGTCATCGCCAACACCGCCGAGGCGTCCGCGGGATCGGATTATGCGCGACAGCGCCTCGGGGCCGCGCTCCGCCGTGTGCCCGCAATCCACGCGACGACGCGGCTCCTGCCCCCACGCATGCGCGAAACTCTCCGCGAGACCTATGTGCGCAGCCCCTTCGGCCGGAGGAAAGCGCAGGAGTACCAGCCCTCGCCGTTCCTCCCGGAAACGCGCGCCATGCTTCTCAGAAAGTTCGAAGAGCCCAACCGCATACTCGGTGACTTTCTCGGTCGAGATCTTTCGGCCTGGAACCGATGAACCCCGCCATGTCCGCCATGCGAAACAACGCCCAAGCAATGTCTCCTCCGATCACGAGAACATCGGCCCCGGGGTGTTCGCGATGAAACCGCCCATCATCATCATCGGGATGCACCGCTCGGGAACCACCATGCTCACGGGCATGCTCTCGACCCTCGGCGTGTTCATCGGCAAGGACCGCGACTACAACTGGGAATCCGACTACATCCGCAAGCAGAACGACTGGGCCATCTCGACCAGCGGCGGCGCGTGGGACTACCCGCGTCCGATCGAGGCGATGCTCGACGATCCCCGGCTTGTTGACCTCGCCGCGAAGTACCTCGAACGCCGAATGATCTCGGTGGCTTCCCGCGCCTACTGGGGCGGCGGCCCGCTCTACATGGCCAGTCGCCGCAGACTCATGGCGCGCGACTGGGGCTGGAAAGACCCGCGCAACACCTTCACGCTCCCGATCTGGCTGCGCCTCTATCCGGAGGCCAAGGTGCTTCATATCCACCGTCACGGTGCCGATGTCGCTGCCAGTCTCCGTCACCGCGAACGCAAGTCGCGCGAGAATCACATCGAGACCTTCAACAAGCGCCTCCCGCTCTATCGGTTCTATCCGAAGTCCGGCGGGTTCTCTGGTTCGTACCGCTGCGCGGATCTCGACCGCGCGTTCGCGCTGTGGGTCGAATACATGGATCAGGTGCGGCGTCTTGATGAGTCGCTCCCGGGTCGGATCGTCCATGTCTGCTACGAAGATCTGCTGACCGACGCCCGGCCGCAGTTAAGCGCCGTCGTCGAGCGGCTCGGTCTGGCATGCTCGGATGAGGAAGTCTCGGCGGCCGCCAGCGTGGCGAACGCCGATCGCTGCTTCGCGTTTACCAAGAACGATGAAGTGCGCGCCGCAACCATGAACTGGCGTGAGGAACTCGCGCGCTGGGGCTACGGTCCTCAGGGGAAATCCGACTCACCTCGATCGGCGGAGCACAACCCCGTCTACGCGGACTGACCGACAGGGGCGCCGCGCCCGACCATCGGCACATCGTTGTCTCTATGAACGCACTCGCACTCATGCTGGCTCAGGAAACGCAGGAATGGGTCCGCGGCGGCTGGGCGAACCAGACCGTCGTCCACCCTGGCGGGCTCGCGCTCCTCGTCGCGCTCGGTGTGGCCCTGCTGCTCCTGCCGCGCAGGTACGCGGTCATCCCGATCTTCATCATGATGTGCTTGGCGGCGCGGCAGCGCATCACGCTCCTCTCACTCGACTGGGATTTCATCCGCCTCATGATCGTGATCGGTTGGGCGCGCGTGCTCATCCGGCGCGAGACACACGGGTTCCGCTTCCACAAGCTCGATCTCTACATCACGCTCTGGACCATCGCGGCAACGGTGGGATATGTGGTTCAGCAGGCGAGCGTGTCCGCGCTGGTGCTCCGTCTCGGCGCTTCGATCGACACCCTCGGCGCGTACTTCCTGTTTCGCGTTCTTATTCGGACATGGGACGACATCCGGGCGCTCATCCGCGGGATGGCCGTGACAGCGATGCCGATCGCCGGGGCGTTCCTCATCGAGAAGGCGACCGGGCGCAACATGTTCTCGGTCTTCGGGGGTGTTCCAGACATCACCAGGGTCAGGGAGGGGAGGTTGCGTTGCCAGGGCGCCTTCGCGCACCCGATCCTCGCGGGTTCGTTCTGGGCCTCGATCCTCCCGCTCTTCATCGCGATGTGGTGGTCGGCGAAGGACCGGGCCTTGTGCGTTCTCAGCGTGTTGTCCGCGATGCTGATCATCTTCGCCTGCTCGTCGAGCACCCCAGTCGCCGCGGTGATGATCGCGCTCATGGGCTGGAGCATCTTCTTTATCCGTGGGTACACGAGGTACATCCTCTGGGGCATCGTGGGCCTTCTCGTCGTGCTTCAGGTCGCGATGCAGAAGCCCGTGTACCACCTCATCTCTCGCGTCGATCTTGTGGGCGGCTCGACAGGATGGCACCGATTCCACCTGATCGATCAATTTGTCCAGCGCTGGGACGAATGGTTCCTTTTCGGAACGAGGAGCACCGCACACTGGGGTTGGGGACTCTTCGATGTCACCAATCAGTATGTGCTCGAAGGTGTGCGCGGCGGAGCGCTGGCCCTGATCCTCTTTGTCGCGATGATCGTGGTCGCATTCCGGGCCGTGAGCGTCGCGTTGCGCAATGTCGCACGAAGCCAGGCGTTGACCGCGATGTCGTGGGGCATCGGCGTGACGATGCTGACCCACTCCATGATCTTCCTGTCTGTCTCGTACTTCGGGCAGATCGTCGTCCTCTTGCAACTCGCGTTCGCCCTGGCTGCCAGCGCATCCCTCGCGAGCACGGCCAGGGCGCCCGCGCGGCGACCAGTCGTCGCGAGGTCGTCGGCGCGCAGGCCGGCGTCGGTCCGCGTCATCGGTGGCCAGCCGCCGCGGCCTGTCTCGGCGAACCGCGCTCAGGAGCGTCCCGCGTGATCGATGTCTCGGTTGTCATCGTGAGCTTTAACACGCGGGATGTCACTCTCGCCTGCGTGCGTTCGGTCTTCGAGCACACACCGGGGTGCTCGTTCGAGGTCATCGTGGTGGACAACGCCTCGGAGGACGGTTCGGCGGAGGCGATCGCCCGCGAGTTCCCGCAAGCCACGGTCATCGCGAACACTGACAACAAGGGGTTCGCCGGCGCGAACAACGACGGGCTCGCCGTCGCCAAGGGGCGGTACCTGCTGCTCCTGAATCCCGACACGGTCGTCAACGACGCGTCGATCCGCGATGTGCTCGAGTTCTGCGACGCGAACCCGACGGCCGGTGTAGTCGGATGCCGATGCTTCAACGAAGACGGCACCCAGCAGTCGACGATCTTCCGCTACAAGCGGTTCGGCGAGATCCTGATGAATGTGGTCATCCCGAACAAACTGATGCGCAAGAGCCGGCGCCTCGGTCGCTCTCGGTACATCGGCGCTGATCTGAACCAGACGATGGATGTCGAGGTCGTGGCCGGGTGCTACATGATGGTCCGACGCGAGTGCTACGACAAGGTCGGCGGGATGGACGACCGTTTCTTCATGTACGCCGAGGAAGTGGATTGGTGCTATCGCATCCACAAGGCCGGTTGGCGTATCGTCTATTTCCCGGGCGCGTCCATCCTGCACTACGGCGGGCTGAGCGCCGCCAAGTGCGAGTCGCAGATGAACATCGCGATGGCCAAGAGCAATCTGCTGCTCATCCAGAAGACGATGGGGCGCCCGCTCGCGTGGATCAGCAACTCGCTCATGTGCGTGCGTGACACGCCGCGCGCGATCGCGTATGCCCTGACGGGGTGGTGGCTCGCGGCGGACAGCCCGCTCCGCGCCTCGCTCACGAGAGGGGCGTCGCGCTGGGCGTTCCATATCTCGCGCGTCTTCCGGACGGACTATTCGCGATGAGACTCAAGCACATCGTGCTCGCCGGGCCGCGCAACCTCGCGATGGCCGCGCTCTGGCCGAGGGAGCGAGCGCTCATCGCCCGCGCTCGCGGCGAGCACTTCCCGCCCCCGGTGTTCATCGTCGGGCCGCCACGATCGGGCACGACTCTGGTGTACGAAGCATTCGTTGGGACCTTCCGTTTCGCGTACATCTCCAACCTTGCGCATCGGTTGTACCGCACGCCGGTGGCCGCGACCTCGCTCGGGATGCGCGCCATCGACGCCTATGAGCCGCGTTACGAGAGCAAGTGGGGGCATGTCGCCGGCTGGGCGGCTCCCAACGAAGCCGGTTGGGTGTGGGAGCGCTGGTTCACGAGCCACGACGACGCGGCCTCGCCTGCCCCGGACGCACGGGCGACGGCGTCGATGCACGATGTCGTCGGCGGTCTCTCGACGCTCATGCGCGGGCCGTTTCTGAACAAGAATGTCAACCACAGCGTGTGGATGCTCTTCCTTGCCCGCGCCTTTCCGGGCGCGACCTTCATCGAGGTGCAGCGCAGTCCCGTCGAATCCGCCCGGTCGATGCTCAAGGCCCGGCGCGACGAGGGTGGAGACACACACCTGCACGAGTGGAGTTCGGTGAAGCCGCGCGGCTGGGCGAAGTTCTCGGGCGAGAATCCTGAAGCACAGTGCGTCGCGCAGGCGCTGCTCGTCGCGCGGCAGATTGAGGAGGACGCCGCCCAACTCGACCCGGTGCAACGGCTCGCTATCCCATACGACGAGTTCTGCGCAGAGCCCGCGAAGTGGCTGGAGCATGTTCGATGGCGCCTGCTCAAGGCCGGCATCCCGCTCCGTGAACGCCGCGACCCTCCCGCTCCCTTCGAGAGGCGGGGGAAGCGCGAGGACGACGCGCTCGCGTTGCGACTCGCCGACGCCGAGGCAAGGATCCGCGACTCGCTCGACCAGCACACACAGCGCGCGGCGATGAGCGTGTGAGACGGAATGTACGAATCGTTCACCAAACTCTCGGCGCCCGTGCGGCTTGCCTACCTCGGCATCGCCGCCGGCATGTGGGCTCTGACGCTCGGCGGGCGATTGCGCAGGGGCCGCGTGGTGATCCTGTGCTATCACAATGTTCGCCCGGATCAGCAGGCGAGGTTCGAGCGGCAACTCCGCATGGCCACGGGGCGGATCATCCCGCTCGCGGCGATTGCGGATCAGCCGCGAAGGCTCAGGATGCCGAGAGTCGTGTTCACCTTCGATGACGCGTACGCGAACCTGCTCACGACCGTCGCGCCCGCGATGCGCGGCGCCGGCGCAGCATGGTCGGTCTTCCCTGTCACGGGAGTACTCGGCATCACGCCGACCTGGTCCATGCCCGACGGGCACCCGGACCGGATCGAGACAACCATGACCCGCGACGAACTCTGCACACTCACGAAGGATTCGCTCGTGGAGATTGGCGCGCACACGCATGCGCATCCCCCGCTCGCCGATGTGCGGGACGCGGGCCGACTGGCCGCGGAGTTGAGGCCTCCCCGCGACGATCTCGCTGCGATATCGAACCGCCCGGTTGAATCGCTCGCGCTCCCGCACGGATCGTTCGATTCGCGCGTGCTCGCCGCGGCGGATGAGGCCGGGTACTCGCGTGTGCTCACCCTCGAAGACGCGCTCGAACCGCGCGGCGTCCGGTCCGGCAACGCGGCCGTGCTCGGTCGATTCTCGTGCTCTCCCGACATCCGGCCCATCGAGTTCCGTCTGCTCATCGATGGCGCCTACTCGTGGCTTGGCTCCTTCCGCTCGAGAGTGCGGCGTGTGAAGGGCGCTCGATCATGACCTGCATGACCAAGCCATCTGTGGCGCATGTCACGAAAGAAGCGTGGCGGAGCGCGGCCCCGTCGTTCGCGGACTTCGACTACCGCTCGCTCTGGGAGTACTCGGAGGCGATGGCGCGCATACATGGCGCGGCGAGCGAGCGCGTGCTCGTCCAGAACGACGAGGCCGTCGTCGCGATGGCCGAGGTGCGTATCCGCTCGCTCCCGCTCAGGGCGGGCGGGGTTGCCTACATCTCCGGAGGGCCGGTCGTGCGGATGCGCGGCGAGAGTCTGGCTGAACAGGTGCGGCGGTTCGGTCTCGCTATCGATGCGCTCTCGAACGAGTATGTCGATCGACGCAAACTCACGCTCCGCGTGCTCTGCCCCGTGGGGGAGGCCGAGTGGAACGCGTCGCTCACTCAGTCGCTGGCCGATCGCGGGTTCGCGCCCGCCGAGGCGGCGCGCGGCTACCGCACGATCGTCATCAATACCGACCGAAGTCTGGACGAGATTGGCGCTTCGTTCAACAAGACCTGGCGGAAGTATCTCCGGCGCGCCGACCGCGACGGCGTTATGACCCGCCGCGCGGCCGACGATGAGGCGTTCGAGCATGTCATCCGCCTGCACGACTCCCTGCGCGATCGCAAGGGTTTCGGCGCGGCGCTCGACGGCGCGTTCTATCGCGACCTTCAGCGTGAACTGCCCGAGGATCAGCGGCTGACGGTGATCCTGGCGGAGCACGACGGGCGGGTTGTCGGGATGAACCTCGTGAGCGCGCTGGGCGACACGCTCGCCGGGATCATCGGCGCCACCACACCCGAGGGCGCGAGCAAGAACGCCGCGTACTCGCTCGAGTGGGAGGCCGTGAAACTGGCCGTTGAGCGCGGCATGAAGCGCTACGACCTCGGCGGGATCGACCCGGAGACGAACCCCGGTGTGTACACCTTCAAGAAGGGCACGCACGGCGAAGACCTCACGGCCGCCGGCCCGGTCGAACTCGATCCCGGCGCGGTGCGCGGCGCGATCCGTCACGCGTCCGAGCGGGCGTACAAGGCCGTCAAGAGCATGAGGAGCAAGGGTTGATCGCCTCGGTTGTCATCCCGGCGCACAACGAGGAAGCCGTCATCGGTCGGTGCCTTGAAGCGTTGCTTCAGGACGCACGGCCCGGGGAGTTCCGCGTTGTGGTCGTCGCGAACGGGTGCACGGATCGAACCGCGGCCGCCGCACGCGGGTTCGGCGAGGATGTCATCGTCATCGACACTCCGAAGCCCGGCAAGCCGGGAGCGTTGAATCTCGGCGACGAAGCGGCCGGCGATGTCTACCCGCGCATCTATCTTGACGGTGATCTGACGCTGCCGACCCGCGCTGCGCGGGCGATCGCGCAGGCGGTCGGGCACGATGGTGTCTATGCGGCGGCTCCGATGTTCCGGTTTGATCTCGACGGCGCGTCGTGGGCGGTCCGGTCGTACTACCGGATCTGGTCGCTGATGCCGTACTTCGACACGGGACGCATCGCCGGCGCGTTCGCGCTCTCGCGTGAAGGCCGCGAACGGTTCGGCGCGTTCCCGCCGATCATCTCGGATGACGGCTATGTGCGGCTGCACTTCGCGCCGGCGGAGCGGAAGACGATCGAGGCAGAGACCGTGACGGTCGTGGCGCCGCGCACGTTGGGTGATCTCATCAAGATCAAGACGCGTTCGAAGGCGGGCACGATGGAGCTCCGCGCGAAGCATCCGGATTTGTTCGCGAACGAGACGGCCAGTCAGGGCGGCTCGGTGAAGCGGATGCTCGCGATGCCGTGGCTGTGGCCTCAGTGCGCGGTGTACGGGTATGTGAATGTGATCGCGAAGTGCCGGGCGCGGGCGCGGCTGGCGCGGAGCGAGTCGCTCTGGGAGCGTGACGAGTCCTCGCGGGCGAGCGCAGTGGGGAAAGGGGCGGCGTATGGGTCGTGACACGGGACCGGCTCGCCCGCGTGTGCTGGCGGTTGCCTCGGGCGGCGGTCACTGGGTGCAGTTGATGCGCCTGCGGCCCGTCCTTCTCGAAGCGGACACGGCGTTCGTGACGGTGAGCGAGATGTACCGCGAGGATGTTCCGGGGGCGCGGTTCTACACGGTGCGCGACGCGACGCGATGGAACAAGTTCGCGCTCGTTGGGCAGGCGCTGCGGCTGCTCGGGATACTTCTGAAGGAGCGGCCCTCGGTGGTGATCTCGACCGGCGCGGCGCCCGGGTTCTTCGCGCTGCGTCTTGGGAAATTTGTCGGCGCGCGGGTGTGCTGGATCGACAGCATCGCGAATGTCGAGGCGGTGTCGCTCTCGGGACAGAAGATAGGGCCCAAGTGCGACCTCTGGCTTACGCAGTGGGCGCACCTCGCGAGCGAGAACGGGCCGCGTTACGAGGGAGCGGTGCTGTGATCTTCGTGACTGTTGGCGGGCAGATGCCTTTCGACCGACTGATCCGGGCGGTGGATGAATGGGCCGAATCGCGCGGCCGAGGTGATGAAGTCTTCGCGCAGATTGCCGGAGGCGAGCACACGCCCCGCTCGTGCGAGTGGGTCCGCCTGCTCTCGGCGGCGGAGTTTCGGGAGAAGGTCGAATCTGCGACGGCGATCGTGGCGCACGCAGGGATGGGGTCGATTCTGACGGCGCTCGAGGCGGGCAAGCCGATCCTGGTGCTGCCGAGGCGCGGCGACCTCCGGGAGACGCGGAACGACCACCAGATCGCCACGGCCCGGGCGTTATCAGAACGAGGGCAGGTGCACATCGCGATGGATGAGAGCGAACTGCCTGCCAGACTGGATACCCTCGGTGGGTTACGAGCATCGGACCGGATAAGCCCGTGGGCATCGGACGAACTCTCGAGCGCGATTCGCCGATTCATTTGGAACGGTGTCGAGCACAACCCGGGGACACCCCCGGTAGCGAAGAAGGGATGATGTCGAAATGACTTCTCAGGTTGCGTCAGTAGGTCAGGCGGCGGAGCTTCGCGAGCGGATTAACGCCGGCACGGCGTTGGTCGGCATCATCGGGCTCGGGTATGTCGGGCTCCCGCTCGCGCACGCGCTCCACGAGGGCGGGCTGCCCGTGCTCGGGTTCGACATCGACCCGGCGAAGATCGACGCGCTCGATCGCGGCGAGAACTACCTGAAGCATCTCGGCGATTCGATGACCACGACGCTCTCGAAGAGCGATCGTTTCGCCGCGACGGCGGACTTCTCGCGTCTGGGTGAATGCGATTGCGTCATCGTGTGCGTGCCCACTCCGCTGGGCAAACATCGCGAGCCGGACCTTTCGTATGTGATCGACTCGGCGAAGGCGATCGGCAGGACCCTCCGGAAGGGCCAGTTGATCTCGCTCGAATCGACGACCTACCCCCGGACCACGCGCGACGAGTTTCTCCCGGCGATGCTGGAGGCGGCGGGCGAGCGGGGCAAGGGGCTGGTCTCCGGCCGCGACTTCTTCGTGGCGTTCAGCCCCGAGCGTGAGGACCCGGGACGCAAGGACCACAACACCACGAGCATCCCGAAGCTGGTGGGCGGGCTCGACGACGAGTCGACGCGTCTGGCGGCGGCGATGTACCGTCGAGGTGTGAAGGAAGTCGTGGAGGTCGAGAGCGCGGAGGTCGCGGAGGCGGCCAAGCTGCTGGAGAACATATTCCGCGCGGTGAACATCGCGATGGTCAACGAGATGAAGGTCATCCTGAGCGCGATGAACATCGATGTGTGGGAGGTGATCCGGGCGGCGAGCACCAAGCCCTTCGGATTCATGCCGTTCTTCCCCGGGCCGGGCCTGGGCGGGCACTGCATCCCGATCGACCCGTTCTACCTGACCTGGAAAGCCAAGGAGGTCGGCCGCCCGACGAAGTTCATCGAGCTGGCGGGCGAGATCAACACGGAGATGCCCGAGTGGGTCGTCGAGCGTGTCGGACTCGCGCTCAACGATCGCGGGAAGTCGGTGCGCGGATCGAAGGTGCTCGTGCTGGGCCTTTCGTACAAGCCGGATGTCGATGACACGCGCGAGAGCCCGTCGTTCGAATTGATCGAGCACCTGCTCGATCTGGGCGCGACGGTGGACTATTCCGACCCGCATGTGCCGGTGGCCCCGAAGGTGCGCAGGCACGACATCAAACTCAAGAGCGTGCCCATCACGGCTGAGAACCTGAAGAAGTACGACTGCGTGCTTGTGTCGACGCATCACGCGGCGTTCGATTGGGCGACGATCGCGAAGCACTCGCCGCTGGTGGTGGACACACGCGACGCGCTCCGTGCTTTCGATGCTGAGATGCAGGGACGATTGGTCAGGGCGTGAGATTCCTTCCGGCCGGGCGACGGCGAACGATGGCTCAGCGGAGAAGGAAACAGCAATGAGCGAACAGACGAGCGTGACTGCGCCTCGGAAATCCAAGGCGTCACGAGTGAACCTCGGGAAAGCGCTCTCGCGGCCCGGCATGTTCCGGTTCTGGGAGCGATTGGGGTTCCATCTCACCCCCGTGCACTTCTATCAGCCGATCCCCGACACCCGTGATCTGGAAGACTCGCTCTGGAGCGACCGCGGCCCGCCGGCGGGGATCCGCTTTGATCTCGACGCGATGTGCGCGAGGATCGACGGCTTTGCCAGCGAGTTCGGCGGAGAGTACAACGCGCTCCCGCGCGAAGAGCAGAGCGCGTCGTCGGGCGGTTTCTTCCTCAACAACAAGCGGTACGAAACTGTTGACGCAGAGGTGTGCTACTCGTTCGTTCGTCAGCGCAAGCCATCGAAGATCGTCGAGATCGGATCGGGATTCTCCACGCTGCTCATGCTCGACGCGCTGGCCCGGAACGCGAAGGACGGATCACCGGGGGAACTCCTGACCATCGACCCGTACCCGTTCGAGCGTATCGAGCATGTGGCGCGCCCGAACTTTCGGATCGAGCGATCACCGGTGCAGCGGGCTTCGATGGACAACTTCGAGTCGCTGGGAGAGGGGGACATCCTCTTCATCGACTCGTCGCATGTGTCGTGCATCGGCAGCGATGTGACTTTCGAGATTCTTGAGGTGCTTCCGCGTCTGAAGAAGGGCGTCCTGGTGCATGTGCATGACATCTTCATGCCGCGCGAGTATCCGAAGCGGTGGGTGAAGACCTGGCATCGTTTCTGGAACGAGCAGTACATGCTGCAGGCCTTTCTCGCGTTCAATTCGGCGTTCGAGATCTCCGTGGCGAACCACTGGCTCCATATTGAGCGACCGGACGCGCTGAAGGGTGCGTTCGCGTCGTACGGACGGGAGGGCGATGCGCCGGGCAGCATCTGGTTCGAACGCATTGCATGAGCAACACATGAGCGCAACACCATTGACCGTGATGAAGAAACCCGCCGTCGAGTCGTCGTCGCCGGAGAAGGCGTACGCCCGCGCACTCGAATCGGGCGAGCCGGTGTTCGTCCCCGCCGCGTACTTCTGCGATGACCGCGGGTACTCGATCATGAACCAGCTGCAGGGCGTGCTCGCGCCGGAGGGGCAGATCAACTACTCGGTGCAACACCCGGGTGTGATCAAGGCGTGGCACCGGCACAAGCATCAGACCGATTTCTGGATGTGCCTGCGCGGGCACATCAAGGTCGGTGTGCACCGCGACGGCGCTGATTTTGCGTGGCTGCAGGTGCTGGGCGAGAAGGCGCCGGGCGCGCTGATCATCCCGCCGACACTGTGGCACGGCGCCGCGACGGTGGGCGTTGAGCCCGCCGGCCTTCTCTATTATGTGACCAAGGCGTACGACGCCTCGGCGCCCGACGAGGAACGGCGTGCGCACGACAGCATCGCCGGCTTCCCGTGGCACACGCGGCACGGCTGAACGGACCGAATGTCTCCCAGGAACGAAGAACACGGGCTGCACACGCCGGGCGCGATCGCGGCGTGCGTGCTGTTGGCCGGCGGCCTGCGCCCCTCGCCGCTGGTGATGGCGACGGGCCGCAACATCCTCGATCTCTACACGACCGAGACGCGCAGCAACCTCGATGTGTGGCTGGCGCGGCTGGAGCCGCTCGGGGCGATGCCGGTGCGCGTGGTGTATGGCGGCGAGGCGCCCGCGCCGACGACCCCGACACGGGATAGCTGGCCCGGGCTGACGATCGAGAAGGATCCCGAGGGGTATCGGGGGCCTGCTGGTCTTGTCCGTGACCTGTGCCGCGATTACCCCGGGGAATCCACGGTGCTGGTGGGGGAGGCCTCGCGGTTCGTTTCCTGCGATATCTCCGAACTTGTGCGCGAGCACCGACGAAAGAACGCAGACGCCACGGTTGGCATGAACAGCGACGGCTCGCCCGCCGGCATTTTCGCGATCCGTCGTTCGGCTCTGGATCTCGTCGGCCCCGTCGGATTCGTCGATTTGAAGGAACAGTGGCTCACCAAGGTGATCTCTTCGGGCGGCGAAGTGCGTGCGCACGCTTTGCGCGGCGCGGGGGCGATGATCCTGCGAAATCGATCTGATCTCCTTGATGCTGCACGAGTTGCGTGCGGCGTCGGTGTCGGTGCGCCGTCGATCGAACCGGTATTCCTGAATCATGGCTCAGACGACGCCAATGCGCCGTCTGGCGGCGATCAGGGCGGGTTTTCTGTGATTTGCACGGGCGCACGGGTCGCTTCGAGCGCTTTCATTCATGATGCGATCGTCATGCCGGGCGCCGAAGTAGGGGAGAGAGCGATCGTTGTACGATCGGTGATAGCCCCCGGGGTTCGTGTCGAGAACGGAGCGGAGTTGATCGATGTAGTGGCTGGGGCGACCGGCGCCCGATCGGATCAGTGGGCCGCATCCACCAAGAGGCTGCGCGAGGAACGATGATTCAACGACGATCATGGCGGTTCTCGGACGGCGTGCTGTGGGCCGGGCTCACGGCGCTGGCGGTCTTTGCCGCGTGGCCGATATACCTGGACATCGCGGAGATCGCGATCAACGACGCCGAGTCGAGCCAGATCCTGCTGGCGCCGATCGTCGCCGTCTGGCTCGCGTGGGTTCGGCGCGGCCGCGTGCGGTTCGTGCGTCCGAGTTGGAACCTCCTGGGACCGGCGGTGATCCTGTTCGGTTGGGGGCTCGCGATCGTTGGCTTCCAGAACAGTTTCCAGTTGTTCGAGCACGCGGGCGCCCTGCTGATGGCCTTCGGCGCGGGATTGAGTGTGATCGGATGGCGCACGGTGTGGAAGTTCGCGCCCGCGTTCGGCGCCCTCGTGTTTCTGATGCCGGTGCCGGGCCGGATCCGGCTGCGCATCGCCGACCCGCTGCAGACGGCCAGCGCGTGGATCAGCCAGCAGACGCTTGAGTTGTTCGGTGTGGGTGTCGAGCGGCTGGGGAACATTCTGCGCATCAACGGGCAGGAGGTCGCGGTCGCCGAGGCCTGCAACGGGATGCGCATGGTCGCCGCGCTCGCGCTGATCAGCTATGCGTTCGTGTTCTCGACGCCGATGCGCAACTGGGTGCGTGTGCTGATCCTCGCGATCAGCCCGCTGGTGGCGCTGATCGTGAATGTCCTGCGGCTCACGCCGACCGCCTTGCTCTACGGCTATTCCAGCAACGAGGTCGCCGACACCTTCCACGACCTGAGCGGGTGGGCCATGCTCGTCGTGGCGTTCGGGATGCTCTGGCTCGTGCTCGCGACGCTCCGATGGCTCGAGGCGCCGATCGAGCCGTACGCGACCTCCAAGGGGGTGTCGGCATGAGCGCATGGGCACGGCTCAATCGCCTGGGACCCGCGGTCAGCGCGATCATCCTGATCGCGATCGTGGTGTTCCGCGGATTCACCCCCGTCGAGGCGGTGGGCATCGACGAGTACTTCGACGAGGTCCGCAGAAGCGTCGAGCGGATCCCGTACCGCATCGGGCCGTGGATCGGTCGTGACGGGACGCCTTCCGAGTCGGCGCAACGGTTGCTCAAACCGAACAAGATCATGCAGCGCGACTACACCGATCCGTCAACCGGCGCGCAGGTGAGTCTGCTGATCGTTCATTGCGGCGACACGCGCGACATGGAAGGCCATTGGCCGCCCAACTGTTACCCCCGCGCGGGGTGGGATCTCTCGGCTCGTCCTGAGGAGGAGTCGTTCACGCTCGAAGGCGTGACCTACCCGGCGATGAAGTATTCGTTCGAGAAGGGCACATCGGTCGCGTCGCGCTCGCGGCTGGAGATCGTGAACTTCTTCGTGATGCCGGGAGAGGCCCGGGCGATCGTCGCGGGCATGGACGATGTGAACCGGGCGTCTCAGCGGCGCACGACGGCGGGCCTCGGAGCCGCACAGGTGCAGATCCTTCTTCCTTCAGGCCTGAGCGACGAGGCCAAGCGGGCCGTCGTCGAGGAATTCACGCGAGCCGTCGCGCCGACGGTCCGAGTTATCGCACAGGGAGTGAGCCGTGACTGAACTTCCCCCCGTCCGGAACGATTTGCTCCTTGAGGGCGCGGTCAGCGATCAGCCGGTGAAGCCCGAGAACCCGCTGTTGTTCGTGCACAGACGGATGCGCGGGCGATACCGCTATGCGATCCCGCTCGCGCTGATCATGTCGGCGCTGGGAGGCGTTGCGGGGTACTTCGTCACGAAGCCGATGTTCGAGTCGCGCGGGCTTATCGCTATCGCGCCGACCGGGCAGAAGGTGCTGTTCGACACCGAGCAGAACCAGATGCTCCCCATGTTCGAGTCGTTCGTCAGCGCTCAGGCGGAGTTCCTGCAGAGCTCGCGCGTGATCAGGCGCGCCGCGGAAGAGCAAACGCTGCTCCGGGCGGGCGGGCTGCCAGGGAACGCGGGCATCATCGACCTCCAGGAATCCCTCTCGGTCCGGCGCGCGCGCGGCGCGCAGACCATCAGCGTGGTGGCCTCGGATGTCGACGCCCAGCTGGCGCAGGCCAAGGTCAATGCCGTGCTGAAGGTCTACGACGAGTTGTACGGCGAGGTGGCGGCCACGCAGGACACGGCGCGCGAGAGCGAGGTCCAGGGGCTGGTGAATCGCTACGCGAACGAACTCGCCGCGCTGCGCGAGAACGAGGCCCGTATCGCCGCGGTGCAGGGCGGTCTGGAGATGATGGTTCGCCTCCACGCGCAGAAGCAGGCGCAGTTCGAGGGCATGAACCAGATGATCGACGGCATCGAGATCCGGCTGAAACGGTGGGAGCAGCGGAACGACCCGGACTCGACCGAGGATCCCAACCGCGACACCCTCCAGAACCCGGAGGCGGTGAACCTGCAGCTTGCGCAGGGCGATCCCGCGATGAACGAACTTCTCTCGCGGCGTCGGGCGCTGCGCAACCAGCTCGCGAACCTTGGGCAGCAGTTCGGGCCCAAGCACCGGGATGTCCGGAGGACGGCCGATCAACTCGAGGCCACCGAGCGGGCCATCGAGGAGCGCCGGGAACTCCTGCTGGCGGTCGGTCCTGTTGGGGACGGCGAGAGCGCAGCGCTCCTCGATCTTTCCCCCGGGCAGATGAACAAAGCGCAGGCCGAGGAGGCGCTCTCGTTGTACCTGGCGCTCCAGCGTGAGGCGCAGCGTGAGATGACCGAACTCACCACGCGCATCCGGAGCGTGGAAGCGCTGCGCGAGTCGCAGAAACTGGTCGAGGACAATCTCCAGCGCGCGAGGGAGCGGCTTGAGTCGCTCCGTGTGGAGAAGAGCCAGGGGCGCACGGGCCGCGTGTCGGTGGCGCAGCTGGGAGATCTCCCGCTTTTCCCGGCCAAGGACCGGCGCATCGCGCTCGCGGCGGTGGGTTCGATCGGCGGGTTCGGCGCGGGCTTCGCGATCGTGTTCCTGCTGACCTTCCTTGACCGCAGCTACCGGTTCACGGACGAGATCGAACGGCTCGGTCTCGATGCGCCGCTCCTGGGCGCGCTGCCGGAGTTGGGCAACGCCGATCCGGAGCAGGAAGAGATCGCCGCGCTCAGCGTTCACCACCTGCGCAACATGGTGCTGCTCCACCCGCCGCACGATGTTCCCGATCCGAAGGTCTATACGGTCACGAGCGCCGGAGCCGGGGACGGCAAGACAAGTCTGTCGCTCTCGCTGGGCATGTCGTTCGCGGCCTCCGGGATGCGCACGCTGCTCGTCGACGCGGACCTGCTCGGTCGCGGGCTCACACGCTCGCTCCAGATGGACGGCACGCACGGTCTCGCGGAGGCCCTCGAGCACGACTCGATGGCCGGCGCGGTGCATGAAACCAGCTTCGCGAACCTGTGGGCCATGCCCGCCGGGCGTGACGGCGCGATCGAGCCGGAACGGCTCAACAAGCGTGATCTGGCGCGCGTCACGAACGCGGCGCGGGACAAGTTTGACATCGTGCTGATCGACACCGGACCGCTGCTCGGTTCGCTGGAAGCGAACCTTGTGGGCGGCCTCTCTGACGCCGTCGTGCTGGTGGTGTCGCGCGGTCAGGACAGCAAGCTCGTGAATGCGTGCATCCAACGGCTACGGCGCATCGGCGTGCACTGTGCGGGCGTGGTCTTCAACCGCGCGGAGGTGCAGGACTTCGAGCGGAGCTTCGCGGCCGGGAGTGTCTCGAGCGTGCGGTCGACGCGATCGCGGCGCCCCGACGATTCGGAGCGCGGCGCCGGTTCGGCGGATCAGGGACTGGTCCGTGCGTTGTCGTCGTCTGAGGAGCCGCGCAAGGGCGCGCCGGTCTGAGGATGTCTATCGCCGGCGTGAGCACGAGAGGCGTTGCGACGCCCAGTTCCGAACGCGGCGAGCCGCGTCTGTGGGGTGCGGATCTCCGCGCGCTGCACGACCGCTGGTGGGCGTGCTCGGGCGTGCAGATCGTGCGGTGCAACGGGGCGGGATCGGCGCCGGCGTCGGCGGGGCCGCGCGTCTTCCTGATGCTCGGGGCCAACGATCTGGTGCGGCTGAACATCGCGCCGATCCTCAAGAAGATGGCGTGGCTCAAGCCCCGTGCGCTGCGCGTGCGTCTCGTCGATCGCGACGGCACGAGTTACGCCGA
This sequence comes from uncultured Phycisphaeraceae bacterium, assembly GCA_965369025.1. GTDB lineage: Bacteria > Planctomycetota > Phycisphaerae > Phycisphaerales > UBA1924 > JAHBXC01. Next base: position 1,369,412 of record CBDUPB010000001.1, read on the forward strand.
GCGGCTGAAGACCGACGACGACGGCAGGGTGCAAGGCGTGCTCCGCGCGTACCACCCGTCGACGCGCGCGACCTCCAGGGCCGCGATCACGAACGAGATCCAGCTTGCGCGGCTGTGGCGTGCGTCGGCGGACCCGTACCTCGCGTGGTCGGCGATCGACGACGCGGTCGGGCCGGACGGCTCGGCGCCCGCGGTGGCGCGGGCGTTGATCCTCGACGCGCGCAACCCGGGGCATTGCGCCGCCTTTGTTCAGCAGATGGTCGCGAAGTGGCAGTATCCCGGCACGGCGTTCGACGGGGTCTATGAGTATGAGCCGGGCGTGTGGCTCCACGAGAGCGTGGACATCCGCGCCGGCGTGCGGTTTGTCGCGCCCGTCTGGGTCGGGGCCGAGCGGATATTGCGCGAGGGAGACACGGTCGTCGGCCCCGGGCTGGCTTCGGACGCTCCGGACGCGTCGTCGGCGCCGGGAGAGATCGACTGGCCCGAGCTGCACTCGCTCGGCGCTTCGCGGTCTCGCAGGCAGTTCACATGGAGGCGGCGTGGCGCAAAGCGCGCGTTCGACATCGTGTTCAGTCTGCTGGTGCTCGCTGCGACCGTGCCGTTGTACCCGCTCATCACGCTAGCGATCTTCCTCGAGGACGGGTGGCCGCCGTTCTTCACGCATCGTCGCCAGACGGTGCGCGGGCGTGAGTTCCCGTGCATCAAGTTCCGGACGATGCGCCGTGACGCGGAATCGATGAAGACGGAGCTGGTGAAAATGAACCAGGCCGACGGCCCGCAGTTCTTCATCGAGAACGACCCGCGCGTGCTGCGCGTGGGCAAGGTGCTCAGGAAGTTGCAGTTCGACGAACTGCCGCAGTTCATCAATGTGCTGCTGGGCCAGATGAGCGTCGTCGGCCCGCGGCCGAGCCCCGACAAAGAGAACCAGTACTGCCCGGCCTGGCGTGAGGCGCGGCTGAGCGTCCGCCCGGGCGTCACGGGCCTCTGGCAGGTCCGCCGCACGCGCGCCCCCGAGACGGACTTCCAGGAATGGATCAAGTACGACCTCGAGTATGTGCAGCGGCAGAGTTTCCGTCTTGACATGTGGATCATCTGGACAACGGTCCGTCAGATATTGAAGGTATGAACCAATGGCAATGAGTCGACGAGCCAAGAAGCGCGTAGTGATCTTGATTGTGGCTGTCGCCGGTCTGGCGATCACGGTCGGGTCTGCCTGGACCCTGCGCAAGGCGGGCAAGGCACGCGCGATCGAGCGCGCCCGGGTCGAGGGCCTGGAGTCGTTCGAGCGGCAGGACTATGTCCGCGCGACGGACCAGCTGGGCCGGTATGTCAACACCAACCGCGACGACGGCGAGATGATCCTGAAGTTCGTCGAGGCGCGGAGGCGGGCCCCGCAGGTCAACGCGCGTCACCTGATCACCGCGGCGACCTTCGCCGAACTCGCGGCCACGAAGATGCCCGGGGATGTGCGCCCTCTGGAGCAGTTGCTCTCGCTGTACAGCGAGATGGGATTCCTGACGGAGTATCTCGAAACGGCGGACAAGATCCTCGCGATCGATCCGAACAATCAGGAGGCGCTGATCGCGCGGGTGACCGGGCTGGCGGCGAAGGGCGATGTCTCGCAGGCGATCGACGCGGCGAAAGTGATGTCGGACCGGCACGAATCGGACTGGCGCGCGCACGCGGCGACGATCGATCTCATGCGTCAGCGGGGCGATTCTCCCGAGGCCGTGCTCGCCTACATCAACGGGGTTGCTGATGTCTTCATCGAGGACATCAATGTCGCGATCCAGCAGGCGCGTGCCTCGATCCTTGCACGGAACGAGCCGGCGGCCCGGGCCGCGATGGATCGCGCGGTTGCGCTGCAGATCCCCGACGCCGAGACGCTCGGGCGCCTGGTCAGTCTTCTGGACGGGCTGAACGAGCGCGAGAAGGCCAACGAGATCATCGCGCGAGAGGTGGACCGTCTCGGCGATCCGGCGCGCGTGGTCGCGATTGACCGCGCGTGGAAGGACGGCCGGGCTCGGGATTCGATCGATCTGGTGGTCGCGGCGACCTCGGGGCGTGAGGCCTCGGAGTTGTCGACGGATCTGCTGGGTTGGGGCGCGCTCATGGCGTCCACGAGCGACGAGGCGAGCGATCAGGAACTCGCGGCGTTGTTGTCGGCGGAGTTGAGCGAGCGACCGGGGGATGAGGCGCAGAGCTGGCTCGCGTTGATGGAGGCGCGGGAGCATCTCGAGGCAGGCGACATCGTGGCCGCGCGCGAGCGTCTCGAGTTCGTGAAGAGCGTTGATCAGAGCACTCTGGCGGACTTCATGCTCGGGCAGGCGGAGTTGCGGGTGGGCGATCGCCGCGGGGCGATTGCGCGCTGGCGCGGGGTTATCGAGCGGGAGCCGCGCTGGATCGCCGCGAGATTGTCGCTTGCGACGGCGCTGCTCGAGGACGGGGAGATCCGCGAGGCGCACGGGGCGGCCATCGAGACGCTCCGATTGGCCCCCAACCGATTGCTGGTTGCGCAGTTGTTCGCGCGCACCACCGCGGCGCTCGCGGACGCGGACATGCCCGACGCGCAGTCGACGGCGGTGGCCATCGACGCGCTGGGCCGGATCATCGAGGACGGGCAGATGGCGCCCGGCCCGAGTCTGGCGTTGATGGCGCGGCTGAAGGCGGCCGACGGCGACCTCGAAGGGGCGCAGGAGATCGTCGATCGAATCCTCCGCGAGCGGCCTGAACTCTCTGCGGGTGATGCGCTGGCGTTGGCCGCGGCGATCGACCGTCGGAAACTCACCGGCGCCGAACAACTGCTGAGCGGCGCGACGGGGATCGCGAACGACCCCTCGGTGATGCTCGCCCGCGCGTTGAAGTCTGCCGCCGATGGGCGTTCTGACGAGGGCAAGGCGCTGCTTCGCGATGGTCTGGCGTCGGCGCCGGCGGCGAACAAGGAGCCGTTCGCCCGGGCGCACGCGCAGTATCTCGACTCGATCAACGATCCCGGCGCATTGGACGCCATGCGATCATTGAGCCATGGCTACTCGGCGTCGCCTGCGGCGCAGGTGGATGTGCTGAGGTCGCGCGTCGCGTGGACGGACCAGGCGCTCGTGGGCCAGGCGGTCGGGAACCTCCGGGCCGCGGTGGGTGAGCAGTCCCCGGCGTGGCGGATCTACGAGGCGCGGCGTCTGCTGACATTCTTCCCGGAATCGACGGCGCGGAGCGGCGGCGACCCCCGGACCGCGAACGCGGCCGAGGTGGTGCTGATGCTCTCGAATGTCGTCCGGACCGATCCGGGCGATGTGCAGGCGGCGATGTTGCTGGCCGAGGCGAACTTGATCATGAATGATCGCGTTCCCGCGATCAACGCGTTGTCGGCGGCGGCAACGGCGAATCCGGGTGAACCAGCGGTGTATCCGCGCCTGATCTCGCTGCTCCAGGAGCAGGGCGACACGGCGGCGGCGGAGATCCGGCTGAACGAGTTCCTGCGCATCCGCGATCTCCCGCCCGCGCTGCAGCGCGCCCGGGTGGACTTGCTGCTCGCGCAAGGGATGGCGGCGGAAGCCGTCCCCGAACTGGAGCAACTTGCGCAATCGGGTGATCCCGACGATCTTGCCCGGCTGGCGACGCAGTACGGCCGTCAGGGCCGTCGCGCGGAAGCGACGCGATTGTTCGAGGAACTCGAGACGATCGACAACCCGACCGTTGGCTCCGTGCTCGCGGTGGCGGAATACCGGCTGGCGATGGGCCAACCGGATCGCGCGCTGGCGGCGATCGATCGGCTCCCGGAATCGGTGGCCGAGGGAAGGCGCATGCTGATTCGCGCGGACCTCTTGGAACGAGCGGGCCGCGATGACGCGGCGACCGAGCTGTTCAAGCGTGCCGCAGAGACTCAGGACTCCGGCGAGGCGTGGCTCGCGCTCGCGCGGCACTATGTCCGTCAGAATCAACCTTCGGAGGCGAAGGCGGCCATTGATCGCGCGTTCGCGGTGGCCCCGAACGATCCGGCGATTCGATCGCTGGCCAAGGGGCTGGCGCTGGCGACGGGTCAGCCGGCGCCCGAGGGGCTTGAGTCGGTCGCGCTCGACGCGAGCGCGAACGCCGAGATGCGGATGCTCGCGACGATCCAGATGCTGCGCGATGACCCGACAGCGGGGGAGGAGTATCTGAAGCAGGTGCGCGACACGATCGCGGACTACCCCAGGTACTTCCCGGCGCGCCGGCTGCTGATCATGGCCTACGCGGAGCGCGGGGAATGGGACGCGGCGGTGGACGCGGCGCGTGAAGCGGCGCGGGTGCTCCCGATCGACGCGCAGCCGGCGCAGTTGTTGACCGAGGTGTACGCGGCCCGCGCGATGTACGAAGGGAACCGGGGGCTCCAGGAAGCGCAGAAGCAACTCACGGAGCAGGCGCTCGCGGCCGCACGCGAGTGGCGCGCGCGTTCGCTTGGCGATCCGTTCGACGCGGATGTGGCGATCGCGGACCTGCAGGACCGGCTGAACAATCCGCGCGAAGGATTGCGCCTCCTCGAACCGTATAGCGAGCGTCTCGCGCAGGCGGGGATGCTGGTGGCGCCGCTTCGTGCGCGGATGCACGCGAAACTGGGCCAGGTCGATCGCGCGGAAGCGGTGTTGTTGCCGATGGCGCAGTCAGAAGAGGAATGGGCGGTGCTGCACGCCGAGACGGCGCGGCACCTCACGAACGACCCGGCGCAGGTGCGAGCGTGGCTCGGACGGAGCGAGTCGTTCGTCGGTGAATCGGTGCGTGGGCGGCTGACGCTCGCGCAGGCGTGGTACGACCTTGGGATTCGATCGAAGCAGGATTCGGACCATGTCGAGGCGGCGCGGATCATCGAATCGGTGTCGCCGCAGGACCGCGCTGGCGCGGGCGCGCTGCTGCTGGGAACGATCTACGAACTCCTGGATCGGCCGGCCGACGCTGAGCGTGTGTACCGCGAGTCGCTGGCGGTGATCCCGGAAGAGCCGATCACGCTGAACAACCTCTCGTACCTGCTGACCTCTCAGGGGATCAAGCTGGACGAAGCGATCGAACTCGCGGAACTCGCGGTCGAGAACTCGAAGAAATTCGGCTTCCCGCCGTCTCAGCGCGTGAACTTCATCGACTCGCTGGGCGAGGCCCTGACGAAGGCGGGCCGTTTCGATGAGGCGGCCGCGATGTATCGCAGCGGGCTCGCGCTGGAGCCGACGAACCGGATGCTCATGATGGGGTTGACGGAGAGTCTGCTGGGATCGGGAAATGTGGATGAGGCGCGTCGCTGGCTGACTCAGTTGGCGCAGACCGCGCCGGTGCGCGTTGCGGACGACCCGCTACACTCGCGACTTCGCGAGGCGAATGCGCGGCTGAACTCGGGCCGCTGAGTTTGCGTCAGCGCTGCTTACTTCTCAATGTTGTCATGAACGGGAGAGATCTATGAAGGGCGTCATCCTCGCGGGCGGTCTGGGCACTCGGCTGCGGCCGCTGACTCTGGTCACGAACAAGCATCTGCTCCCGGTCTACGACCGGCCGATGATCTACTACCCGATCCAGACGCTGCTGAACGCGGGGATCAACGAGATCCTGCTCGTGACGGGCGGCGATCACGCGGGCGACTTCCTCAAGTTGCTCGGCAACGGGAAGTCGCTGGGCATCAAGGACCTCCACTACACCTACCAGGAAGGGGAAGGGGGGATCGCCGAGGCGCTGAAACTCGCGGAAGACTTCGCCGAGGGCGGGAAGATCGCGGTGGTGCTCGGTGACAACCTGATCGAGAAGAACATCCGGCCGGCGGTGAGCGACTTCTTCAGCCAGCCGCGCGGCGCCAAGGTGCTGCTCAAGGAAGTGCCCGATCCGCACCGTTTCGGCGTCGCGGAGATCTCGGACGGCCGGATCACCCGGATCGTCGAGAAGCCCAAGGAGCCCAAGAGCAATCTCGCGGTGACCGGGCTCTATTTTTACGACAACGAGGTCTTCGACATCGCGAAGACGCTGAAGCCGAGCCAGCGCGGCGAGCTGGAGATCACCGATGTCAACAACCATTACCTGGAGCGCGGGGACCTGACCTTCGATGTGCTCGAGGGGTGGTGGACCGACGCGGGGACCTTCGAGAGTCTCCACCGGGCGAGCTGCATGGTGGCCGAGGGCGGGGCGAACCACGCGGAGCCGGCCCGCGGCGCCGCGGTCGCCCGGGGCTAACCCGGGGATCGTCGCGGCGAGATGCCGAGACCCCGCAGTTTCCCCAGTCTTCCGGGCAGCGATATCGGAAAGCCTTTGTTTTCAATGAATTCTGTTCATGAGTGCTGGCACGATCCGCGCCCTGGCGTATTCTCTGGCAAGATCTGAGACGCCTGCCCCATGGTTCGTATTGCGTGGGCGTTGTTCGAGAGAGAAGTCAGGCGGGCTCGGGCTGTTACGCCCTGATTCCCGGGAGGAGAGAGAAGCACTTATGAACAAGAACATCGTTATCCTTGCGGCGCTTGTCGCCGCGGCTGGCTCAGGCGTCGCTTCGGCGAATGTACTCCAGCTCGACCTCAACGCGCTTCAGGCTCAGGCCGTGGACGGCGCGGGCGGCAACTCGTTCGGCGGCGTGAACCACACTGGTTCCGTCATGCTGACGAGCGGTTCGCTGAGCCACATCGCGGACATTCTTCTGAACGGCACCGCGCAGAACATCGCCGCGGGCCAGCTGATGTCGTTCTCGGGCCAGATCGATCTGGTCAACGGCGGCGTGACGGGCGGCAACTTCGCGCTCACGCTCACCGACAACAGCACCTTCACGGCGAACATCGTCGGCGGCCAGGGTCAGGTCAACACCCAGGCCGGTCAGGGCTTCTCGATCGACGGCCTGATCACCTCGGCGCTGTTCAGCTCGAACCCCTTCGCGGGCGTGGACATCACCCCGTGGTTCGCGGCTCAGCCCCTGAGCGGCTCGTTCATCGAGTTCGCGTTCAACCCCAACGCGTCGGGCTTCGACGGCGACACGAACCTCGATGTGTTCGTGATCGTTCCCTCGCCGCTCGCGGGCGGGATGGCCGGCATCGGCCTGATGGGCCTTGCGGCCCGCCGTCGTCGCGCGTGATGTGACCCCTTTGCGATCACCATTCTCGCGGGCCGAGCCATATCGCTCGGCCCGCGTTGTTTTTTGGTCGTCCCGTTGCTGCTCACAGAACCGATGGATTCCCGGGGTCGGGGTCGCTTTCCCCCTTCTTTCGGGTTATCGGCATCTCTGGAGTCTCCGGCGGCGTCCAATCGAACGGTCTTTGTTTGGCAAGGTCCGAGAATACATCGCGGAGACGACGACTGAATCAACCGACTGATAAAGTCTTGTTTGCGCGGATATTGCGCCTGATGGCGCGGCGGTTATCGGGTCCTGAAAGACCGGCGTGGTTTACCCGTCTTTACGGGGTTTTGGCGTGGTCCAGGATTGACATCACCCCAACTTCGGGTATCTTGGTAGGACAACGGCGGCGGCGCACCCGCTCCCGTCATGTCTTGAGAGAGAACACTTGCATCGATATTGGGGAGACGCGGCGATGACTCGCCGCGAGAGTCAACTGACCACAGACGGGAGATTAGGGATCATGAAAACTCAGAAACTTCTTGCTGGCGCCCTCGTGCTGGCCACGGCCGGCTCGGCTCTGGCAGTCACCGAACTGCAGATCGACATCAACGCCCTGCGCGCCCAGTCGTACTACACGAACGGCACCAAGGGCTTCGGCGGCATCAACCACACCGGCAACATCGTGCTTTCGAGCAACGCCGCCACCAACCTCGCCGAGATTCTGATCGACGGCGTGGCGCAGAACATCGGCGCCGGCATGCTCATGACCGTCACCGGCGGGATTGACCTCGTCAACGGCTTCGTGACGGGCGGCAGCATGACCGTCTCGCTGAACAACGGCGATGTCTTCTCGGCCGACATCAACAACACCCCGGGTCAGGTCCAGTTCCAGGCTGGTCAGGGCTTCTCGATCGACGGGTTGATCATGAACGGCATGTTCAACAACTCGACCTTCGCGGGCGTGGATGTCTCCCTCTGGGACGACAATGAGCCCCTCTCCGGCTCGTTCATCGAGTTCGCCTTCGGCCCCAATGTCATGGGCTTCGACGGCGACACCAACCTCGACATCTTCCTCCCCGTCGAGAACCGTCCCGGCATCCCGGCCCCCATGGCCGGCGTGATGGGCGGCTTCGGCCTCCTCGGCCTCGGCGCCCGCCGCCGTCGCTGATAGCGACCGATAACTTGTGGAACCTCAGGCGACCGGCCCATCAGGGTCGGTCGCTTTCTTTTTGCCCAGTTTGCCATTTCGTGATATCCGGCAATCTGCGCTGAAGAACTCTTGCGTTCCCCCCGAGAATGGTGTATTGTGAGTCTGAGCGAGGCCGCACACCTCGCTCCGACCCATGTGCCTGCACAGCACCTCGGTCGCACAGGGATATGTCGTTTGGAGGAGTCCCCGGTGGTCCCTGCCGGGTCAATCTCGACGAGAGTCGAGAAGGGAGTCAGAAAGAGATGATCCGTACGCTCAGCGTTGTTACCACTGCTGCTCTTGCGCTCACTGCCAGCGCAACGCAGGCTGCATACATGCAGCTCGACATCAACAGCATTCAAGTCCGTGCCGGTGGCCCCTTCGACGGCACCACCCACACGGGCACCCTCACCATCACCGAGGCCACCAACAGCACCCTGGCGGGCATCCTCGTCGACGGTCAGTCCCAGGGCGGTTACGGCCTGGGCGACACCCTCGCCGAGATCGAGCTTGTCGGCGGCAATGTCGTCGGCGGCTTCATGTCGGTGATGGACAGCGACGGCAACACCTACACCGCGGACATCGGCCAGGGCGGCCGGGTCAATGTCCAGGCCGGTCGCGGTTTCCGCATCGACGGCCTCACCTTCGAGGGCGTGTTCGCCGCCGGCGGCGGTGATGACGAAGCGGGCGTCAGTGTCTTCTTCGGCAATGTCGATGTGACCTCGCTCTTCGGCGCCAACGCCACGAACAACACCCTTGAGGGCTCGTTCCTCCTGGCCTCGTTCAACCCGAACGATCAGGGCATCGACACCAACGCGGACCTCGATGTGTTCATCATCCCGACGCCTGGCACCGTGGCCCTCGCCGGTCTCGCGGGCGTCGCGGTTCTGCGCCGCAAGCGCTGAACGAGCATCAGGAACGGCTCGACTTTCTGACGAAACTCCCGGAGCCCCTCGACGAAGGTCGAGGGGCTCTTATCTATTGTGAAGCAATGGCGCCCTGACTCCACCCAGAGTGCCGCGCACGAGCGCACTTGTGAAAATATCCCGGGCGCGAAGGCGTGCAATCGTGGTAAACTCTGACGAGAACGGCGCTTGTGCGCCGTGAGCAGTCATCGACAGAGGAGAGATCACGATGCGCAGCACGCTGTTCTTTGGCGCGACCGCCCTGGCGTTTGCGGTCGTGGCCGCCGGGGCACAGGCCGCAACCTATCGCCTGGCTGACCACCCGGACGGCAGCGCCAATCCGCCCCCGTACGGGCTGCGCCTCGACGGGCTCTTTGCGGCGGCCGGACACAACGGAACGACCACATTCTCGTTCGACACCTTCGCAGACACCATCATGAAGGTCGTCGACACCGGGTCGGGCACGAAAATCACGATTACCGGCACGGTCTACGGCGGCCGCGACACCGGGTCGGGCTATGGCTTCGGCGAGGGTAACTACGCCTTCAGCTTCACATTCATGGAGAATGTGGTGAACGAGGTGAACGGCCACTCGGTGACCGCCATCAGCGCTTCCAACACCGGCACGCTGACGGCGATCGGTGACAACAACGGCGTGGCGATGGGCACGACCTACAACCTCTTCGAGAACAGCAACGGCACGCACACCTTCCAGTTCCTGACCGACGGCCACCGTCTGGCGGGAACCGAGCTCGAAGGGCGCACCGACATCTTCGTCGGCCGCGGCTGGCTCGGCGTCCAGGGCAACTCGACGAGCGGCACGCGCGACCTGCTGTTCGTCGGTCAGTTGATCCCGTCTCCGCTCGCGGGCGGCATGGCCGGAATCGGTCTGATCGGGCTCGCCGCCCGTCGCCGTCGCTGATTCGGATTTCCATTCGGAGACATCTCTCGCACACGCGCGAAACGCGGCCCGACCGGCCGCGTTTTTCGTTGCTTGGTCCGGGCGAGCACCCACCCCATTTCGGCCAGGATGTTGCGCATTCGTTGCGCGAGAGCGCGTCGTTTGTGGGAAGATACACCCAATGCGGGGGGCGTCGTGTAATCACAAAGCGTGATAACCCGGTGGTTTATCCGGCTTCCCCGGAGTGGAATCGGAAGTAGGATGATTGTGTTCGGGCGTCTGTTCTCCTTGCCCGGGTTCCTTGGAGTTCGAGAGATGAATACATCCCACGCAAAGACCATGTTGGTTGCCGCGGCGGCGGGCCTTGCCGGCTGTTCGGTCGCTTCGGCGGCATCATTCCTGTTGTCCGATCACCCCTCGGGCAACGAAAACCCGCCGCCCTACGGCCTCCGACTGGACGGCCTGTTCGCCGGTGAAGCCGGCGCGACCGGCGGGGTCACCACCTTCTCGTTCGACACCTACAGCAACACCGTGCTCCGCGTGTTCATGAACGGGTCCGATCTCAACATCACTATCAATGGCAAGGTCTACGGCGGCGAGGACACCGGCGCTGGCACGGGCTTCGGCGCTGGCGATTACCAGTTCTCGATGAACTACACGGTCGGCGTTCAGGCCATCGGCGACGGCTGGAAGGTTGACGCGGCGACCATGTCCAACTTCGGGACGCTGACTGCCCTCACCGGGCCGGTCATGGGCGAGGTTTACAACCTCTGGGATATGAGACAGAACACCACAGCCCAGACCCTCGCGTTTCGCCAGGACGACTGGCGCCTCGCCGGCAGCGGGCTCGAAGGGCTCGGCTACTTCGTCGGCCGCGGCTGGCTGGACTTCGCCGGCTCGCCCAGCACCGGCGATCGCGACCTGCTCTTCATCGGTGAGGCCATCCCCACCCCGCTCGCGGGCGCCATGGGCGGCCTAGGTCTGATGGGTCTCGCGGCCCGTCGCCGTCGCTGATCCGATCTGTCTTCACAGCGCAACGAACAACGCGGCCTGCAAGGGCCGCGTTTTCTGTTCAATTGGATACCTCGTCGTTCAGCGCTGGCTGTACTGCCGGTCGTAGTACTCGGTGTACGCGCCGCTCTTGACGCGCTCCCACCACGCCCGGTTGTCCCGGTACCACGCCACGGTCTCTTCCAAGGCGCCCGGCCACGCGCTGCGCGAGGGAGTCCAGCCCAGTTCGCGCTCGATCTTGCTCGCGTCGATCGCGTAGCGACGGTCGTGCCCGAGCCGGTCCTTCACGCGTTCGATCATCGAGTCGTCCTTGCCCATCGCGCGAAGGATCGAGTGCGTGAGATCGATGTTGGCGCGCTCGTTGTTCCCGCCGATGTTGTACGCCTCGCCCGCGCGGCCTCGCTCGAGCACCGCGAGCACCGCCTCGCAATGGTCCACCACATGGAGCCAGTCGCGAACATTCAGGCCGTCGCCGTAGAGCGGGACCTTCTTGCCCTCGAGCAGGTTGGTGACGAAGAGGGGGATCACCTTCTCAGGAAACTGGTAGGGCCCGAAATTGTTCGAGCAGCGCGTCAAGACCACATCGTCGTGAAAGGTGTGGAACGCGGCGCGCACGAGCAGATCGCTCGCGGCCTTGCTCGCCGCGTACGGGCTGTTCGCCGCGATGGGGGTGTCCTCGGTGAACTTGAGGTCGGGCCGGTCGAGCGGGAGCGAGCCGTACACCTCGTCGGTGCTGACATGGGCGAAGCGCCGGCCCCCGACGGCGCGGGCCGCGTCGAGCAGGGTCTGTGTGCCGAGGACATTCGATCGGAGAAAGGGCTGGCTGTCGATGATCGAGCGGTCGACATGGCTCTCGGCGGCGAAGTGGGCCACCGCGTCGACCTCCTGCATGAGTGAGCGCATCAGGTCGCCGTCGCAGATGTCGCCCTTGACGAAGCGGTAGCGCTCGTCGCCCTCGATCTCGCGGAGGTTCTCGAGGTTGCCCGAGTAGGTCAGGGCGTCGAGGTTGGTGATGCGCCACTCGGGCCGGACGCCCATGACGAACTGGATGAAGTTCGAGCCGATGAAGCCGGCGCCGCCGGTGACGAGCAGATGCATGTGGAGCGTTCCTCTCTGAGGGTCTAGGCGGGAGAACCGCCCCGCGACGATTCGTAGTCTTTCGGCCACATCCGCGGCCCGGCTTGCAGACGACGCCGACAACGCTGAGGTTCGCGCCGAAACACGCGTCAGCCCGCGTCGCGCTCCATGCGGTCCAGCGCGTGGCCGAGCGGCGTTCTCCAGTCCGGTATCGGGCCGATCGCCGCCTCGGTCGCTGAGAGATCCAGAACACTGTACGAGGGACGCGGCGCCGGGCGGGGGAATTCCGCCGTGGTGCACGGCTCGACCCGGCACCCGGGGTTCACGCGGGCGGCGATCGCCGTCGCGAAGTCGAACCAGGTGCACTCCCCGTTGTCACACGCGTGGTGCACGCCGCGTGCGCCGCTCGCGAGCATGGCCTCGGCGATCCACGCGAGGGTATCGCAATGGGTCGGCCGCCCGCGCTGGTCGTTGACGACCTTGAGCGCGTCGCGTTCCCCCGCGAGCCGCGCGATGGTCTTCAGGAAGTTTGTTCCCCACGGCGCGTACAGCCAACTGGTGCGCAGGCAAAGCCAATCGCACGCGCTCGCTTCCAGCGCCGCTTCCCCGGCTGCCTTGCTCCGACCGTAGGCGCCGAGCGGGTCGCGCGGGTGATCGATCCGGTACGGGCGCGACGCGCGGCCGTCGAACACATAGTCGGTGCTGAAATGGACGAGCGTGGCGTCGATGTCGGCGCAGTGATCGGCGAGGATGCGCACCGCCTCGCCGTTGATGCGCGTCGCGGCGACCTCTTCGGTCTCCGCAAGATCCACATTCGTGTACGCGGCGCAGTTGATCACGAGATCGGTTGAGGTCGGGATCGCGCGTGTCACGCTCGCGGCGTCGGCGATGTCGCAGTCCGCGCGGCTGAGGGATCGCACATCGGACACGAGTGTGGAATCGCCGCGCGCGAATCGCTCACGGAATGATCGCGCGAGCATCCCTCCGCTCCCGACGATGACCGCATGCTGGAAGGAAGATCCCATCATGCACCGCTATCGACGAAAGAGATCGACGCGCTGAATGCGCGATGAGGATTCGTTGAGTTGTTGTTCAGGAGAGTTTGCGGCGACGCGTGCACGCGCCGATCGCGAGCAGCCCGGCAGCGCCCAGGCCAACCGCCGACGGGGTCGGGATCGCGAGAGGCGCTGTTGACCCACCCAGCGGGCCATTGTCGAACGGGCCGTCATCGTCGTCGTCATCGCTGTACGGCGGCGGCGGGTTCTGATTGAAGTTCGGGTTCACCCACTCGATGCCGTCGAAGTTGAACACCAGACGCGGCGGATCCACCGGGGCCACGGGCGCCTCGGGCTCGGGCTCAACCGGCGCGGGCTGCGGCTCCACGGGCGGCAGCGTGACGGGATCGACGATCGGCTCGGGGATCGTGAAGTCGTCGGCGCCGAGAGACTCGAGTCGGGGGAGGGGTTGCCCGCCTCCGCCGCCAGAGATCGATGGGCCGGTCGCGAAGGTCATCGCGCGAGCGTAGCCCTGCCCGGGACCGTCGATGCGGTTCGATGCAAGCATCACGCGACGCGGGGCGTCGCCACTCAAGAGCGACGAGTCGGCGCCCAGCACGCTGAACATCGCGTCGCCTTGCGCAGCCGCCCCCTGCTCCCAGTAGTTCACCATCTCACGGTCGCCGCCGTAGACCGACTCGATGATCTCGCGCCAGCGCGTGGACCAGCGGAGGGCCGCCAAGGGCGAGGCGCCGCGCAATTCGGGAAGGTCGAGGTCGATGGTCTCGGGGGGATACAGGCCCGTGTCGTAACGGAACATGCCGACGCCTTCGCCGGAGGTCGGGCCGTGGGTGGTCCCCATGGCGATGTCCGTGAGCATTCGCATCGAACTCTCGAACTCGGCAGCGACGGGCAGATTGACCGGGCCAGCCGTCGCGAGCGAACCCAGCGCAGCGCAGAGCGAGGTGCACACGAATGTGCGCCGGTCGCGGATGCGGCGACGAGTTGTCGTCTCGTATTGGTGGCCCATGATCTCCCTTCGCACGCCTGTACGCGCACGAATTCCCATCACTCCTTGCCCCTCAATATAGCCGAGATCCGCTCGTGACACAACCGAAACCCGGGGGGTTTCGCCAGATTCACACGATGCGCACAGGCGGCCAATGCCTGCCAATCGTCCGATAACAGCGTGCGGCAAATGGGGTTCCGTTCCCGGGCCTCCCGTCGCCGCCGGAGGAATCCCCGGCAGCAGACCGCGCGGCTCCGGTGTGGCGGCTCGCGAATGCAAGGATTCGATGAAACCAACGCCGACCATCGGCCATACGATTGACCGATGCCCTCTTCCCCACGCCGCTTCACCGCGGCGAAGCCCTCCAGCAGAATCAGGTTCGTCGACTACCGGAAGGCCCGGAAGGCGGCCGCGCCGGCGGCTGACGGCGGGGAGGGCGCCGGGCTCGACCAACTCCGACCCCGCGAGTCCGACGAGAAACGCCGCAGACGCTCCAAGCCCTTCATGGTGCTGGCGCGCGAGTTCTGGAAACTCCTGGCGGGCAACCGGCACCTCCTCTACATCTCGCTGACCACGCTCACGATCGCGACGGTCATCGGTCTGGCGATCCCCGCCTCGACCAAGATCGCGATCGACTACATCCTGACCGACGATCCCGGCCCCGAGGGGATCCCGTCGTGGATCCCGGTGGTGCGCGAGCCGATGCCCCTGCTCATCGCGCTGTGCGTTGCGCTGACGGTGCTGACCGTGATCAGCGTGAGCGTGAGCATGACCGGCCGCTGGCAGATGACCAAACTGACCAAGCGCACGCAGGTGATCCTGCGCAGGCAGGCCTTCGACCACGCCGTGCGCTTGCCGTTGCACAAAGTGCAGCAGATCAAGTCGGGCGGCGTCGCGTCGATCCTGCGCGAGGACGCCGGTGGCGCGGCCGACCTGATCTTCTCGATGATCTACAACCCGTGGCGCGCGATCATCCAGCTCGTCGGAACCTTCATCATCCTGCTCTTTGTCGACTGGACACTCCTCGTCGGCGGCCTCGTGCTCGTCCCGATCATCTGGGTCACCCACCGCACCTGGATCAGCACGCTGCGCCCGATCTACCGGGATGTTCGCTACGCGCGGCAGGGCATCGACGCGCGGGCCACCGAGGCGTTCGGCGGGATGCGCATCGTCCGAGGGTTCGCGCGCGAACGCCGCGAGGCGGCCGATTTCGTCGGCGGAAACCACTTCATGGTCCGCCAGGAGATCCTCGCGTGGTGGTGGGCCCGCGCCATCGATGTCTCGTGGTCGCTGCTCATCCCGCTCGCGTCCGCGGGCGTGCTGCTCTACGGCGGCAAGCAGGTGCTCGACGGGCAACTCACCATCGGCGATGTGATGATGTTCTCCGCCTACCTGCTCATGCTCCTCGGACCGCTCGAAACGCTGGCTTCGACGGCGACGCAGATCCAGAACAACCTCGCGGGCTTCGACCGCCTGCTCGACCTGCTCTCAGAACCCGCGGAATTCTCCGACGACAAGGGCACGGTCCTCGTCTCGAAGCAGACCTCGCGCGGCGAGGTCGAATTGCGCAATGTCACCTTCGCGTACCCCAAGCAGAGCGACGCGGTCCTCACCGACATCTCGCTTCAGGTGCGCGCGGGCGAGGTGATCGCCCTCGTCGGGCCTTCCGGCGCGGGCAAAACCACGCTCTGCAACCTCGTCGCACGCTTCTACGACCCCACCGAGGGCGCCATCCTGCTCGACGGCGTGGACCTGCGCGAGATCGCGGTCACCTCCTACCGGCGCCTGCTCGGCATCGTCGAGCAGGATGTCTTCCTGTTCGACGGGTCGATCGCGCAGAACATCGCCTACGCCGATCCCAACGCGACCGACAACCAGATCATCGCCGCGGCCAAGGCGGCCAACGCGCACGAGTTCATCGAGAAACTCGACCGCGGGTACTCGTCGATGATCGGCGAGCGCGGCGTGCGTTTGTCAGGCGGGCAGAAGCAGCGCATCGCCATCGCCCGCGCCCTCCTGGCCGAGCCACGAATCCTCATCCTCGATGAGGCGACCTCCAACCTCGACACCGAGTCCGAGCGGCTGATCCAGCGATCGCTCACGCGGCTCATGCAGGGGCGGACCTGCTTCGTCATCGCCCACCGGCTCTCGACCATCCGCCACGCGGATCGGATCGTCGTGCTCGAGGACGGCCGCATCTCCGAGGTCGGTTCCCACGAGGAACTGATGGCCCACGGAGGCCGATACGCCGACCTCGTGCGCATTCAACTCGAGGACGGCGACCAGCGCGAAAAACTCCGCGAGGGCGTGCTCCCGCCCCGGTGAGTCCTTCCCGGCGCGCACGACCGACCGCTTCACGCGATGATGTGACGGATGCCTCGACTCGCCTTCGGCTTCATGACGGGCACCTCGCTCGACGGCCTCGACGCCGCCGCTGTCCATCTCGATGGCCGCGGGTTGGCGATGCGGCTGCTCGATATCCCCGCGGCCGTGTCGCTCGAGTTCCCGACGGGGCTCGCGGCGTCGCTCCGCGCACTCTGCGACGGCAAGCCGATGGATGCGCTGCGGATCACGCGGGCCGCACGAGAATTGGGCGAACTCCACGCGCTGGCGGCGCGCGAACTGATGACCTCGGCGGGCCGGCCCGACCTCGCGTGCGCGCACGGGCAGACCCTGGCGCACCGTCCGCCCGAGTCGTGGCAACTGCTCAACCCCTGGCCGCTCGCCCTCGAGGCCGCGTGCCCGGTTGTGTACGACCTGCGCGGCGCCGATCTCGCCTCGGGGGGGCAGGGCGCGCCGCTCACGCCCATCGCCGATTGGGTGCTGTTCCGTGATGCGCACGAATCGCGCGCGATCGTCAACCTCGGCGGATTCTGCAACATCACCCATCTGCCCGCGGGCGGCGCCCACGACTCGGTGCGCGGGCAGGATGTTTGCGCGTGCAACCACATCCTCAACGCCGCCTCTCGCATCGCGCTGGATCAGCCCTACGACGACGGCGGCGCCACTGCGCTTCGCGGCGCGGTGATCCCGGCCGTGGTTGACGCGCTGGCGAAGCGCCTCGCAGGCCAGGGTGGTGATCGCCGGTCGCTGGGATCGGGCGACGAACTCCAGGATGATCTGGTGACGCTTCGGGAGGGGCATTCGCGGGAGGACTTTCTTCGGTCGGTCGTCGCCGCCGTCGCCGGCGCAATCGCCCGCAGCGCGGCGTCGTTCTCACCCGATCGCATCTTGCTCGCGGGCGGATCGGTGCGCAACGGCGCACTGGTGCTGGAGATCGAGCGGCGCCTGGAGCCGGCCCCGGTCGTGGCCACCGATTCGTTGGGCGTTTCCGCCGCGCACCGCGAGGCGGCCGGGTTCGCCGTGCTCGGCGCGCTCTGCGCCGACCGCGTGCCGATCACCGTCCCGACGATTACGGGCGGCGCGGCCCAAGCGCCGATCTCAGGTGCGTGGATCAACACTCGCCCATGATGAACCATCCTCCCGACAGATCAGGCATCGCGACCGAACGGCGCAACGCGATGAGTGTGGGCCTCGACGCACGCTCGGTCGAAGAGGTGGCGCGTCTCATCAACGCCGAGGACGCAACGGTTCCCGCCGCGGTGGAGCGCGCGATGCCGCACATCGTCGCCTTTATCGAGGAACTCGTGCCGCGTGTGCGTGCGGGCGGGCGGCTCGTGTATCTCGGCGCAGGGACTTCGGGGCGCCTGGGCGTGCTCGACGCGTCGGAATGCCCGCCGACCTTCTCCGCGCCCAGCGACCTGATCGTCGGGCTGATCGCGGGGGGCGACGGCGCGCTGCGCAAGTCATCGGAAGGGATGGAGGACGATCCGCGCGGCGCCGACGAATCGCTGCGCGCGCTGGATCTCTCCGAAGCAGACTCCGTGCTTGGGATCGCGGCGGGGGGAACGACGCCGTATGTCCTGGGCGGGCTCGACTTCGCGCGGCGGCGCGGCGCCGTGACCGGCTTTCTTGTGTGCACGCCGCTGACCAACCCGCCGGCGGTGGATCACCTGATCACGATCGACACGGGCCCCGAGGTCGTAACGGGTTCGACGCGGATGAAAGCGGGGACGGCGACGAAACTGGCGCTCAACACGATCACGACGACCCTGTTCGTGCATCTCGGCAAAGTGCACGACAACCTGATGGTGGATGTCCGCGCGACGAACGCGAAACTGCGCGACCGTGCGGCGCGGATCGTGGCGGAACTGACCGGGCTGGGCCGCGACGAGTGCTTCGCGCTCCTCGACGAGGCGGGGGGGAACGCGAAGACGGCCGCGGTGATGCATCGACACAAGTTCCCGCGCCATCGCGCCGAGCAACTGCTCGCGCTGCACTTTGGCTCGCTCCGCGCGGCCCTCGAATCCACCGAAGCATGAACGATCTCGCGCCGATCGACTGGGCCGTGATCGGCGTGTTCTTCGCGTTCGTGATGGTCGTGGGCGCGCTGGCGTCGCGCGGGAAGGAAACGGCGGCGCAGTTCTTTCTCGGGAATCGTCGAACCCCGCTGCTCGCGGCGGCGCTCTCGACGATCGCTACCTCGCTGTCGGCGGTGACCTTCATCGGCGGGCCGGCCGACGCGTTCGCGGGGAACCTGACCTACCTCTCGCTGAACATCGGCGGGATTCTCGGTGCGCTGATCGTCGCGGCGTTCTTCGTGCCCGCGTTCTTCAAGGCCGATGTGGCGTCGATCTACGAACTGCTGGGTCAGCGCTTCGGGAGCCCGACCCAGCGCTCGGCGAGCGTGATGTTCCTCGTCGGTCGCACGCTCGCGAACGGCGTGCGGCTGTATGTCGCATCGATCTTCGTCTCGATGCTGGTGTTCGGGGATTCAACGGACACGCACCTCGCGCTGGCGATCGTGCTGACGGCGGCGATCGCGACCGCGTACACGGCGGCGGGGGGGATCAAGGCGGTCATCTGGACGGACTGCGCGCAGGTGCTCGTGCTGGTGGTCTCGGTGGTCGCGGCGGCGGCGATCCTGCTGAGACAGATCGATCTACCCGTCGGGGAGATCGTCTCGACGGTGCGTGAGGCCCGTGCGCCGGACGGATCGTCGAAACTCACGCTCATCGACACGAGGATAGATCCCGCGCTGCCGTTCACGCTGATCTCGGCGGTGGTCGGGTTCACGCTGTTCAATGCCGCGGCGTACGGGACGGATCAGGACCTCGTCCAGCGCACGCTGACATGCAGGTCTCCCCTGCGCGGGAGCGCGTCGCTGATGCTCGCGATCTTGCTGGGCGCGGTGGTGTCGAGCGCGTTCCTGGCGGTCGGGTTGCTGCTGTATGTCCGCTATGCGCAGACGGGGCAGGCGCCCGACAAGCCGGCGGAGGTGTTCCTCGAGTTCATCCTGCGCGACATGCCCGCCGGGGTTCGCGGGCTTGCGCTGTCCGGCTTGCTGGCGGCCTCGCTGGCGACGCTGGACTCGGCGCTGAACGCCATGTCGTCGTCGTTCGTCAATGATCTTGTGAAGCCGGCCCGGCCCGGGATGTCGGACCGATCGGCGACACGGCTCGCGCGAGTGGGTGTCGGGCTGGCGGCGATGGTGATCGCCGGGTTCGCCGTGGCATGCATCCCGCTCCGCGCGTTCACGGGCGAGTCGATCCTGCCCTTCGCGCTGGGCGTGATGATGTACGCGTACACGGGTCTGCTCGCGGTGTATTGCGTCGCGCTGTTCACGCGGCGGGGGAGCAACGCGTCGTGCATCGCGGCGTTTGTGGTGGGCGCGGCGACGGTGGCCGCGCTCCAGTTCGGTCCACCGATGCTGGACTCGGTGCGCGTCGTTGATGGCGCGGAGGTCGTGGAGCAGGCGCAGCGGTTCTCGGCGGGGTGGCGCATGGCGATCGGTTTCGGGCTCGCGTTCGTGGTGTGCCTCCTGGGCAAGGGGCGTCGCCTTGGCAAGTGACGTGGACATCGGGCGCTGTCTGATGGTCGGCGTGCGCGGGTCGCGCCCGGGGGATGGGGCGCTGCGAGCTGATCTTGACGCGTGCCTTGAGGCGCGGTGCCGCGCCGTCGTGTTATTCGATCTTGATGCGCCGAGCGGGGGGGCGCGGAACATCGAATCGCCTGCGCAGGTGCGCGAACTGATCGCGTTCATCCGCGAGACGCTCGGCCCGGGCACGATCGTTGCGATCGATCAGGAGGGCGGGAGCGTCCAGCGGCTTCGGGCGGCGCGTGGGTTTGTCGAATCGCCTTCGGCGGCTGGCTACGCGCAGATGCCGAGTGAAGAACGGGCGGGTGTGGCGAAGGCGATGGTCGATCAGTTGGCGTCGCTCGGGATCGATCTGAACTTCGCGCCGTGCGTGGATGTTGCGATCAACGCGGAGTCGCCGATCATCGCGCGGCGGGATCGGTCGTTCGGCGCTGATCCCGCGAGAGTCGCTCACATCGCGCGAGAGATCATCGAGGCACACCAGACGGCGGGGGTGGCGCCGTGCGTGAAGCACTTCCCCGGGCACGGGAGCGCGGCGGGTGACAGCCACCTCGGGCTCCCTGATATCACCGGCGTGTGGGACGAATCGCGTGAACTGGCGCCGTTCGCGTCGTTGGTGTCGTCGGCCCCACTCGCGGTGATGACGGCGCACCTGTTGCATCGCGCAGTTGATGAGGAATTCCCGGCGTCGCTCTCGCGGGCGTGGACGACGGGCGTGCTACGCGAACGGCTGGGGTTTGACGGCGTGATCGTCACGGACTCGCTGGACATGCGCGCGATCGCGGATCGCTGGCCGAGCGGCGAGGCGGCCGCACTCGCGCTCAGGACGGGAGCGGATATCGCGATGGATGCGAACAACATGCCCGGCGCGGCGCGGGAATGCCCGGCGCCGGAGATGGCGAGCGCGATCCGGCGTGCGGTGGAATCGGGGGCGATCAGCGAGGACGCGTTGCGTCGGTCGGCGCAGCGGATCGAGGCGATCACTCGTCGCGGCGTTTCTTCGGCTGCGCCGCCGCCCGCCTGATGGCGCCTTTCCCGAACTTGTTGACGATGGCGTCGGTGGCGCGGTCGACCTGGCTTCGCTTGGCGTCGGTTTCGGGGTTGGCGAAGAGGTCGAGCTGGGCCTCGTTTCCCATGTTGCTCGCGCTGACGCCGATGAGCCGCACGGGTTTGAAGCCTTCGCGCGCGATCCAGAGGTCGAAGAGCGCTTCGGCGGCGTGCCAGAGTGTGTCGGTCGAATCGGTGGGGGCGTCGAGGGTGTGCGCGCGGGTGATGGTCTCGAAGTCACCGTAGCGGATCTTGAGCGTGACGGTCTTGGCGCGGAGCGTGTGCTTGCGCAACCGGCGCGCCACATCCTCGGCCTGGGCGAGCATGGCGGCGCGTACCTGTTCTGGTTCGCGGAGGTCTTCGCCGAAAGTGCGTTCGTGGCCGACGCTCTTGGCGTCGCGGTCGGGGGTGACGGGGCGGTCGTCGACGCCGTTGGCCATGGCGTGGAGGCGTTCGCCGTAGGACCCGAAGACCTCGGTGAGGCGCTGCGTGTCGATGGCGGCGAGTTCGCCGATGGTGCGCACGCCGAGGCGCTTGAGGCGCGCTTCGGAGGCGGGGCCAAGCCCGGGGATGGTTGTCGCGGGCATGGGCCAGAGGACGGCGGTCACGCGGTCGGCGGGGATGACGGTCAGCCCGTCGGGCTTCTCGAGGTCGCTGGCGAGTTTGGCGACGAACTTGTTGGGACCAACGCCCACCGAGCAGTTGAGATCGGTCGCGCTGCGCACGCGTGCTTTGATCTCGCGCGCGATGGCGCTCGGCGCGCCGAAGAGGCGGACGCTCCCGGTGACATCGATAAACGCCTCGTCGATGCTGAGGGGTTGGATGAGGGGGGAGTAGCTCTCGAGGATGGCCATGACGGTGTCGCTCGCCTCCCGGTAGGCCTCCCAGTTGCCGCGCACGATGATGGCCTGCGGGCAGAGGCGGCGGGCGACGGCGGTGGGCATGGCGGAACGGCAGCCATACACGCGGGCCTCGTAGCTGGCGGCGGCGACGACGCCACGCGGCCCGGCGCCCCCGACGAGGACGGGCTTGCCGCGGAGCGCCGGGTCGTCGCGCTGCTCGACGGAGGCAAAAAACGCGTCCATGTCGACATGGAGAATCGCCCGGCCTGTCCACGGCGTGTCGGTCACGGTCGAATGCTCATCGCGGGTGAATGCAGCGATCGGTGCGGTCTCGCCGACGATAGTGTTGCCGTGACCCGTGTGCTTGTCACCGTTGTTGTTGGTTTGCTGACCCTGCTGGCGGCCGGGGCGGGGTACCGCTTCGTCCGGGCGGATGTCGAGTCCCAGGTCTACCGGGAGCGGCTGGCGAAGGTGGCGCAGGACTACGAGGCCCTGCGCGCTCAGTACAACGATTCGGTGCGCCAGAGCGCGGTGACGGAACTGCTGGTGCGCGACGGCTCGATCACGGCCCGGGTGCGGACCTCGGCGGGCGCGCTGCGCGAGATCGAGACGCCGTTCGATCCCTCGCGCGAGCTGTTCGTGGACTTCGTGGTCCGCGACGGCCGAGTGCTGATCCGCAGGATCTTCGACGACCGGACGACCCCGGAGAACGCGATGGTGATCGACGGGGAACTGGCGCAGATCGACTGGGACGACCCGTCATTCGCGAGGGGACAGACCGCGTACCGGCGGTTCGATGAGGGGCGCTGGATCGTGGCGCTGACGGGGAGCGGGGCGTTCGCGCTGCGCCGGGTCGGCCCGGTGGACGACATCGAACTGGTCTCGAACCCGACGGTCCGCGAGTTCGACGAGATGGACAAGGAAGCGAAGGCCGAACTGGACTCGCTCTCTGTGGCGCAGGTGCTCCGGCGGTTCTTCACGGGAAAATAAGCCGCGTGGGGGCGGGTATGGGCCATCGGTGACGGTGCGTAGACTTTGCCGAGCCGCGCACGGGCGCGGCAGCCACCGGAACCGCTATCAGAGAGACGCCCCCATGGCACGAGCCAGCGCCAGCCACATCCTTGTCAAGTCCGAGGCCGAGGCCGTGGACCTGAAACGACAGATCGACGAGCAGGGCGCTGACTTCGGCGCGCTGGCGAAAGAGCACTCGAAGTGCCCCTCGGGTCGTCAGGGCGGCGCGCTGGGCGAGTTCGGCCCGGGCGACATGGTCCCCGAGTTCGACAAGATCGTGTTCGGGGAGATCCCGGTCGGTCAGGTCTCCGACCCCGTGAAGACCCAGTTCGGCTACCACCTGGTGCGCGTGGACAAGCGCGTCGGCTGAGCCCGGTTACTCGCGATTCACAAGCGATTCTGCGACGCTGACGGCGTCGTTGACCGTCGCGTAGGCGTCGGCGCCCACTTCGCGCCAGCCGGCGCTGGAGTTGGAGAACGCGCGGCCGCCGACGAGCACGGGGACCGACGCGATGTCGTCCTGCGCCCGGAGCGCGCCGATCGTGCGGACCACGCCCCGCCGCTGAGAAGGCATCGTCGCGGAGAGCAGGAGCAGGTCGGCCTCGAAGTCGCGCACGGCCTGAACCAGATCGCGCGGCGGGGTGTTGTTGCCCAGAAAAATCACGCGCCAGCCGGCCATCTCGAGGAAGTCGGCCGCGACATGGAGACCGATGTCGTGGGCGTCGCCCTCGACGGCGCTGGCGACGACGGTGCGCCCGTTCGGGGGCGCGACGGGGCTGCGCGCGAGCAACTGCGCCATCACCATCTTGGTGGTCGAGGTGACGAAGTGTTCCTCGGCGACGGTGATCTCGTTCATGTGCCACATGCGCCCGAGCTCGAACTGCGCGGGGATGAGGACGGCGAGGTAGGCGTCGCGCACGGAGATGGTGTTCGAATCGACGGCGCCGAGCAGCAGGGTGCTCGCGCGGCGGCGATCGCCTTCGAGGATCGCGAGCACATACTGCGCGGCGAGCCGGCCTTCCTCGGAGTCGGCGGAAAGTCGCGAGGGCTCGTTTGTGGGCGCGGAGCGGAATGCCTCGATGGACTCGTCGATGAGCGCAAGGGGGACATCGCGCCGATCGGCGGGGAGTTCTTCGTGGAGTACCTCGCGGAGCGCGACGAGGCTTTCGAGGAGGTCGTCCGTCGGCACGCCGCGCGCCGCGAACGCGATCTTCCCCCACACGACCTGATCGACGAAGATGCCCGGCTGGCCGTGGACGAGCGCATCGGAGAGATCGCGGAGGCGCCCCTCGAGGTTCTCCTTCCACGCGAGTCGCGGGTGGGGCGCGAATCGCTCGGCGATCGCGGGACAGCGCGTGAGGAGACGCTCGCTCGCGAGCACGGCGTACCCGGCGGCGCTGGCGTCCAGAATCTGGGAGAGGAACGGGCTGGGAGTCATGGTCTCGTGCATTTATAACCGGGAGCGGAGTCGCGCGGGCGTCGTCCGGGGATTCGTCGGGATCGCCGCGCCGGATGCCGGGCGGCCCGTTCGGCGTTCGGCGTCCCTACGCTGACCCCGAATGGAGCACCAGGCGGCGGATATCGCGGTGGTCGGGGCGGGCGCGGCCGGGCTGATGGCGGCCATTCAGGCGGGCCGCGTCGCGCACAAAGCCGGTCAGAAACCGCGCATCCTCGCGCTGGACGGCGCTCGCTCGCTCGGCGCCAAGGTGCTCGTCGCGGGGGGCGGGAGATGCAATGTCACCCACTTTGAGGTGTCCGAGCGCGATTACGCCGGCTCCAGCCGCAACGCGATACGCAAGGTCCTTTTGCGTTTCGGAGTAGACAGGTCTGTCTCCTTCTTTCGTGAATTGGGCGTCGAACTCAAGCGCGAGGAGACGGGCAAACTCTTTCCGACGACCAACAGCGCACGCACCGTGCTCAACGCGCTGCTCAGCGCGGCCAAAGACGCGGGAGTCGAGATCGCGCACCCCAGACGGGTGGGTTCGATCACGCCCATCGAGGGCGGCGGGTTCCGGATCGACGAAGATCCCGACGCCGCGCACGGCAGGGGGTGGGGGGGCGTGCGCGCGCAGCGGGTGATCCTCGCCGCGGGCGGCCGCGCGCTGCCGAAATCGGGCTCCGACGGCAAGGGTCATGAGATCGCCCGATCCCTCGGGCACACCGTGACCAAGCGCGTCTTTCCCGCGCTCGTCCCGCTCACCATGCCCAAAGACCACCCCTTGTGCGCACTGAGCGGGCTGTCCGCAATCACCACCGTCTTTGTGCGCAACGGCAACGGGAAACGCCTCGCAGAATTCACGGATTCACTCCTGCTCACGCACTTCGGGCTTTCCGGCCCGGCGGGCATGAACATCAGCCGCTTCCTCACCGACGCCCAGCGCGACGACCCGCGCGCAAACCTCGCGCTGAACTTCCTGCCGAGCGAGAATGAGCAGACCATCGACGCCGCGCTGATGAACCTCGGCAAACACACGGCCGCCAACTTCCTGCGCGACAAGCATCTCCCCGAGCGCCTCGCGCGCACCATCTGCGACATCGCGGGCGTTGATCCCTCCGTCACCGGCGCGAACCTGTCGAAAGACGCACGCCGCGCGCTCGCGAAATCGCTCTGCGCGCACGAACTCCCCATCACGGGCGATCGCGGCTGGAACTACGCCGAAGTCACCGCCGGCGGAGTCCCGCTCTCCGAAATACGCCTCGAAACCATGGAGTCCCGCATCGTCCCCGGCCTCCACCTCTGCGGCGAGATCTGCGATGTCGACGGCCGCATCGGCGGCTTCAACTTCCAGTGGGCCTGGGCCAGCGGCTTCGTCGCCGGCACAAGCGCAGCGACCGGTTGAGAGCGTTTCATTCTTGAACCCCTCCCACCTGTGGGAGGGGTAGGGGAGGGTCTTTTCTTTCCGGGCGCCACTGGCGGCTCGCCCGCCAGTGCTCATTGCTCTTCTTCTTCCCCTCCGATCCGAGCCCGAGGCGCAAGCCGAGGGGACCTCGATGCATTCGCGCACAGATTCCCCGGTCTTGCGACCGGGGCTCTGACCACATTCTCCCCTCCGCGCCCTCCGCGGTGAATCTCCTCCCATTCCTGCTGCCTGTTGCCCGCTGCCTGCCGCCTTCTTCTTCTCCCTACCATCCGCCCCATGACCTCCGTCGAAATACTCCCGCCGCCCGTCGAGCCCCCCAAGCCCTCCCTTTTCGCGCGCCTCGGCCCCGCGGGATTGCTCGGCATCCTCTGGGCCACCCTCCCCGCGCTCGGTGGCATCCTCCTCCTCGCCCGCATCGAGCACGCCAGCCAGTGGCTCCAGACCCACGGCCAGGCCCAGGCACTCGCCGTTTACATCTCCATCTTCATCATCTCCGCCGGCGTCGGACTCCTACCGACCTACGCCCAGTCCATCCTCGCCGGGTGGGTCTTCGGGTACATGGGTATCCCCGCCGCCCTCGCCGGCTTCGGCGGCGCGTCCCTCATCGGCTACGGCATCGCCCGCTTCGTCTCGCGCAACCGGGTCGAGAAGGTCATCAACGAGAACATCAAGGCCCGCGCCGTCCGCGACGCCCTCATTCGCTCGGGGTTCTGGAAGTCTCTCCTGATCGTCACCCTCGTGCGCCTGCCCCCCAACTCGCCCTTTGCCCTCACCAACGGCATCCTCGCCGCGAGTGGCGTGCGCCTGCTCCCGTACTTCCTGGGCACCGTCATCGGCATGTCGCCGCGCACCGCCGCCGCCGTCCTCCTCGCCATCAATTGGGCCAAGGACAACGAGGGCGGCATCCTCGACGCCATCAAGGACAAGGGGCCCGGCTACTTCATCTTCGGGCTCGTCACCGTCTTCATCGTGCTCGGCGTCATCGGCTTCCTGGCGAACAAGGCCATCGCCCGGGTCACCGAGCAGAAGGCCGCCGACGAGGCCGCCGCCGAAGCGCCATAAGCAGTCAGCGAGCCACACCCGCCGCTCTTTCGAATCGTTCCCAGAGATAGTGGAGCGGGGGGTGAGTGAAGGGGCGAGTTCGTGCAGCAATACACGCGAGCACCCTTACACGGGTGTCGGGATCACGTTCTTGCATGACGATTAGGTAGTCCATCACTGCATCGAGCAGTAAAAGCTGCCTCGATTCAGTTTCCGCGTCAAACTTATTCGATGCTTCAAGCTGCTGGAACGCCGGTTCGAGCAGCGCCGGTATTCCAGTCTCCTTCGCGAATCGGAGCAGTTGGTACTGAATGCTGGAAGCCGCACGCATTGCGACACTGTCCATGTTGAACTCGCGATCGAACAGCCAGAGAGCATTCGGATCTGGCGCCTGCTCCCGAGCGAGCCGTAGTGCGACCCGTGCCTCGAACTCAACGGCGAACTCACCCGCCTGCTGAAATGCCTGAAGCAGGATGTGGTCACCTTCCGCTCCAAGCGACGGGAGGAGATGCAGCGTCGAACGCCAAGTTTCATTCCCGGGACTGAAGTTCAGCCGAGCAAGATCGCGAAAGACTTCTGGGTCCTTGGGAAGCGCGAACCTGGACTCAAGAAGCGGACCAAAGATCTCTGGCTGATGTCGCACACGCTCTTTGATCGCATTGTGTCGAAGTCGCTCACGCTCGGCCTGTTCGCGCGACTTCGTTCCGCAGAGTCGTGGACGAAAGTCGCATTGGTACAAGTCCAGCACCTGCAAAGGCGGAAGCGCGTAGACATCGAGGTCGGCTCCCCGGGAATGTGTCGAAACATTCAGAACGGTGAGTCCGGTAAGCAGTATCGCAAGACGACGCATAGCCAGCCTCCTAGTCGTGCGGCACCTACCAGACGCCCCTGACGCGACTCGGTTCACTACTTCTTTGGATGTATCGATCGGATGTGCGGGTTAGTTCACCAGCATCGCCCCCGCCCCCGCCGCCGCCGCCTCGATCGCCTCGGACGGGATGTAGTGCGTCGGCGCGTCCGGTCCGACCGGCAGACCGAGCACGAAGATCCACAAGTAGAACAGGATCGTCCACCCGATCAGGAACACGATCGTGTAGGGCAGCATCGTGCTCACCATCGTCCCGATGCCCAGTTTCCGGTCGTAGCGCGTCGCGACTGCGAGGATCAGCCCGAAGTACGACATCATCGGCGTGATGATGTTCGTCGTGCTGTCTCCCACGCGATACGCCGTCTGCGTCACCTCGGGGCTGTACCCCAGGCGCATGAGCATGGGCACGAAGATCGGCGCCGTCAGCGCCCACTTCGCGCTCGCCGATCCGACCACAAGGTTCACGGCCGCGCAGAGCAGAATGAACGGCGCGAACACCGCCGGGTTGTCGAGGTTCATCGCGATCAGCGCGTCGGCGCCCAGCACCGCGAGGATCTGCCCGAGGTTCGAGTAGTTGAAGTACGCCACGAACTGAGCCGCGAAGAACACCAGCACGATGTACAGCCCCATGCTCTTCATCGCCTCGGCCATCGCGTCGATGATCGGCCCCTCGCCGCGCATCGTCCGCGTGATCCAACCGTAGATCACGCCCGGCACGAAGAAGAAGATCAGGATCAGCGGCACAACGCTGTTGAGAAGGGGCTTCACCGCGTCGGCGCCCGCGGCGTCCGGGTTCGGGTTGCGCAGGATTCCCCACCCGGGCACAAAGTCCATCCACGCGATCCACGGCGCCTTCGGGCCCGCGAGCGCCACCGTGTACAGCGTCAGCGCGAGCACGCTCACGCCCGCCCAGATCAGCCCCTTGCGTTCAACGGGCGTCAGCGCGCCGAGTTTCGGCGACTTCTCGATGCTCTCGTCGCCC
This sequence comes from uncultured Phycisphaeraceae bacterium, assembly GCA_965369025.1. Lineage (GTDB taxonomy): Bacteria > Planctomycetota > Phycisphaerae > Phycisphaerales > UBA1924 > JAHBXC01. The sequence goes on from CBDUPB010000001.1 coordinate 1,398,134, forward strand.
TTGCTCGGGTCGTATGTGCCCAGTCTGGGCTCGACGATCTTCGCCGTCACGAACCACCCGAGCCCGGTGATGAGGAAGGTGCTGACGATCATGAAGTACCAGTTGACCGCCGCGTGCACCTCGTACTGAGGATCAACCAGCCGGGCCGCCTCCTGCGTGATGCCCGCGAGCAGCGGGTCGATCGTCCCGATCACCAGGTTCGCCGAGTAGCCGCCCGATACACCCGCGAACGCCGCAGCAAGGCCCGCGAACGGGTGACGGCCCAGCGAGTGGAAGATCACCATCGCGAGCGGAACGAGCACCACATAGCCCATCTCGCTGGCCGCGTTGCTCAGGATGCCCGCGAACACGATCACCACCGTCACGAGGTTCTTCGGCGCCGAGAGCACCAGCGCACGGATCGCCGCGGAAAGAAGCCCCGCCTTGTCGGCGACGCCCACGCCCAGCAGCGCGACGAGCACCGTCCCGAGGGGCGCAAACCCCACGAAGATGCTCACCATGTTCTCGCTCATCCACCGCAGACCCTCAGGGGTGAGCAGGCTCCTGGCCACGATCTCCGGTGAGCCCGGACGCGGGTCCTCCACCGCAGCGCCGAAGTGCGCCGCAACCGCGCTCGCGATCACCACCAGCAGCGCGAACCCGGCGAACAGCGTCACCGGGTTGGGCAGCAGGTTGCCCACCCATTCCACGGCGGCGAGGAACTTGTCGAAGATCCCGCGCTTGGTTTTCTCGGTTGTGCGGCTGCTGCTCGTGGGCTGGTGCTTGCTCATGGGGCGAGGAAGATAGCACACTCCGACCCGGACCCGCGCCGCGCTTCGCCGGTACCCTTAGAGATCCCTCCGGGACTCCTCCACCTTCGAGAGACGCCAATGCCCACGATCCCCGCCGCCCGATCCCTCCGCTCCCCCGTCGCCGCCGCCGCCCTGATGCTGCTCGCCGGCCTCGCCCTCCCGGCATTCGCCGCCGACGAGAAAAAGGACGACGCGCCCAAGTGGTCCGTCGAAAACGGCCTCACGGGCGACACGAAAGAGCAGACCATCGACACCACCGAGGGCACATGGATGTCCCTCGATGTCTCGCCCGACGGCCGCGACATCGTCTTCGATCTGCTGGGCGACCTCTACATCATGCCCATCACCGGCGGCGCCCCCACCAAAGTGACCTCAGGCGTCGCCTGGGACATGCAGCCGCGTTTCTCGCCCAACGGCGAGTGGATCGCCTTCACCTCCGACCGCACCGGCAAGGGCGACAAGGGCGGCGACAACATCTGGATCGTCAAGCGCGACGGCAGCGAGGACTCCCTCCGCCAGATCTCCAGCGAGACCTACCGACTCCTCAATGGCCCCAACTGGCATCCGTCGGGCGACTACATCGTCGCGCGCAAGCACTTCACCAGCCGCAGATCGCTCGGCGCAGGCGAGATGTGGATGTACCACATCAGCGGCGTCGAAGGCGGCGGCAGCGCTGGCCTCCAACTCACCGAGAAGCCGACCGATCAGAAGGATGTCAACGAGCCGGTCTTCTCGGCCGACGGCAAGTACCTCTACTACTCCGAAGATGTCTCGCCCGGCTCCACCTTCCAGTACGACAAGGACTCCAACGGGCAGATCTATGTCGTCAACCGCCTCACCCTCGAAGACGGCAAGTCCGAGCGCTACATCACCGGACCCGGCGGCGCCGCGCGACCCACGCCTTCACCCGACGGCTCGATGATCGCCTTCGTCCGCCGACTTGACGGCAAGAGCACGCTCTTCCTCTTTGACACCAACTCCGGCGCGGTCCGCCCCGTCTACGACGACCTCGAGCGCGACATGCAGGAGGCGTGGGCCATCCACGGCGTCTACCCCGCCTTCGCATGGACCCCCGACAACCGCTCCGTCGTCCTCTGGGCCAAGGGCAAGATCCGCAAGATCGATGTCGCGACCGGAGAGGTCTCCACGATCCCGTTCCACATCAAGGACACGCGAACCGTCGCCGCGCCCGTGCGCTTCCCGATCGAGGTCGCGCCCGAGGAATTCGCTGTCCGCGCGCTCCGCTGGACCTCCGTCGCGCCCATGGGCGACAAGGTCGTCTACCAGGCGCTCGGCAAGATCTGGGTGAAGGATCTCCCGACCGGCGAGCCCCGCCGGCTCACCAGCCAGAGCGATCACTCGGAACTCTGCCCGACCATCTCGCGCGACGGCAAGTTCGTCGTGTACACGACATGGAACGATCAGGACCTCGGCTCCGTGCGCATGATCCCCCTCGCGGGCGGCCAGCCGCGCACGCTCACCACTCAGCCCGGCCACTACATCGATCCCGCCATCTCTCCCGACGGCAAGACCGTCGTGTATCAGAAGGTCTCGGGCGGCTACATCACCTCGCCCCTCTTCAGCCACGACACCGGCATCTACGCCGTCGCCGTCAACAACGGCGACCCGACACTCGTCACCGACAGCGGCGAGCACGCCCAGTTCGGCGACGCCTCCGACCGCGTTTTCGTCGAGCGCACCGCCTACGCGAAAGACGCCGACAACCGCAAACTGGTCTCGATGAAACTCGACGGCTCCGACGAGCGCGAGCACTTCACCAGCGACTGGGCCACCCGCTACGCCGTCTCGCCCGACGGCGAGTGGGTCGCGTTCATCGAACGCTTCAATGTGCATGTCGCGCCGTTCATCGACACCGGACGCTCCGTCAAGGTCTCCCCCGGCGGTTCGTCGATGCCCATGGCCAAGGCCACCAGCCGCGCGGGAGAATGGGTCCAGTTCTCGGGCGATTCCAGCAAACTCCACTGGTCTCTCGGCCCGACGCTCTACACCCGCCGCCTCGCCGACACCTTCGCGTACCTGAACGAGAACAACGAACTCCCCGACGAGCCCGTCGAGGAAACCGCGATCGGGTTCACCGCGAAGCACGACCGCCCGAACGCCGCGATCGTGCTCACCGGCGGCCGCGTCGTCACCATGAACGACAACGACGAGGTCATCGAGGACGGCGCCATCGTCATCGAGGGCAACCGCATCACGCAGGTCGGTCGCTCCGCCGACATCATCACGCCGCGCGGCGCGCAGGTCATCGATGTGGACGGGCAGGTCATCCTCCCCGGCTTCCTCGACATGCACGCGCACGGCCCGCAGGGGACCGAGGGCATCATCCCCGACCAGAACTGGGTCAACCAGGCCCAACTCGCCATGGGCGTCACCACCGTGCACGACCCCAGCAACGACACCAACACGATCTTCGCCGCCAGCGAGATGGTGAAGGTCGGCGAGATCAACGGCCCGCGCACCTTCTCCACCGGCACGATCCTGTACGGCGCCGCCGGCTCCTACCACGCCGCGATCGACTCGCTCGAAGACGCCATGTTCCACCTCGAGCGCATGCAGGCCATCGGCGCATGGAGCGTGAAGTCGTACAACCAGCCGCGCCGCGATCAGCGCCAGCAGGTCATCGCCGCCGCGCGCGACCTTGGCATGATGGTCGTTCCCGAGGGCGGCTCCACCCACATGCACAACATGACCATGATCGTCGACGGCCACACCGGCATCGAGCACACGCTGCCCGTCGCCATGATCTACGACGATGTCAAGGACCTCTGGCGCGATCAGCCCGTCGGCTACACGCCCACCATCAATGTCGCCTACGGCGGCCTCGGCGGCGAGAACTACTGGTACGACAAGACCGAGGTCTGGAAGAACCCGCGCGTCACCAACTTCGTCCCCATGCACATCGTCGAGCCCCGCGCACGCCGACGCACCACCGCGCCCGACTCCGACTACAACCACATCCAGCAGTGCAAACTCGCCAAGGAGATCTACTACCTGGGCGTCACCGTGCAGGCCGGCGGCCACGGCCAGCTCCCGGGCATCTGCACCCACTGGGAGATGTGGGGCTTCGTTCAGGGCGGCATGACGCCCATGGAGGCGCTCCGCTCGGGAACCATGCACGGCGCGAAGCACCTCGGGCTCGACAACGACCTCGGCTCCCTCGAAGTCGGCAAACTTGCCGATGTCGTCGTCATCCAGCCGGGCAAAGACCCGACGAAAGACATCCGCGACACCGAGTTCGTCCAGTACACCATCGCCAACGGCCGCGTCTTCGACGCGACCACGATGAACCGCGTCACCGAGCAGGGCATCCAACCCCGCGCGCCGTACTACTTCGAGATGCCCGGCGCAGGCATGATCAGCGCGCCCGTCAACGCCGACGCGCTGAACCACGCCGGATGCCACGGCTGTGGCCGCCCCGGCGTCGGTCACTCACTGCTTCAGCCGTAAGTTCTCTTTCGGTACCTCTCCCCTCAAGGGGAGAGCTCGATGACCGAAGGTCATCGGGTGAGGGGCTAACTGTCGCAACCCCTCCTGCGCAGCGGGAGGGGGCAGGGGGAGGGTCTTCTTCCCCGTCCTATTTCTTAGATCAGAGCCCGGGGCGCAAGCACCGGGCGCGGACGCGCCGATCTCCGCACCCTCTCCTGTTCACCCAAGGTGCATGGGAGAGGGCATGGTGCGGGCATCCCTTTCTTCGCTTCGCGGGTGCCGTGGTGCATGCGCAGCAGGCGCCACGCGTTCCGCTCCCTCCCCAATCGAAGATGGGGGAGGGCCGGGGAGGGGGTCATCTCATCTCTCAACTCTCCAAAAAAAACAGGCCGGGAGAGCTCGTCTCCCGGCCCGTGTTCACCTCTGGAGAGGGAGCAGCGTCCGTTCGCGCTCAGCGCGTCGCGCGGTCGGCGGCCTTGTCGGTCGCCTTCTTCACGGTTTCCTTGGCGTCGCCGACAGTCTCCTGATACTTGCCTTTGGCCTGATCGGCCTTGCCCTTGGCTTGCATCTCCTTGTTGTCGATGGCTTTGCCAACCGACTCCTTCACCCGGCCTTTGGCCTGGTTGGCGTTGCCCTTCATCTGTTCTTTGTTCGGCATGACTCGGTCCTTTCAGAGGAGGCGGCGAAGGAGGCCTTTCCATGGCCGAGGCCTCGCCGCGGGTGCGTGTGTCTCACAACCACACCTTCGCCCCGCCGAGCCAAACCACGGTGAATACCCCGTGAATCGGGCCTCATTCAGGGGGCTTTCGGGCGTTCTGACCCAAAAAATCGCGGATCGGCTCACTTGACATCCGTATTCATGTCGATGCATAATAATGCAATGGTCGCCCAGAAGGCCCGCCGTGGCCGCATCATCTCGGACCTCATCGCCAACGGCGAGATCCACAGCCAGGAGCAACTCCGCGAGTTGCTCTTGGCCGAGGGCGTTGATGTGACTCAGGCCACCCTCTCGCGCGACCTCCGCGAGCTCGGCGTCGTCAAGACCAACGAGGGCTATGTCCTCCCCGAGCCCGGCTCCGAGCGCTTCGCACGCGGCGACCGCCAGCACCAGGTTGAGCGCGGCATCCGCTCTCACCTCATCGAGGCCGATACAGCAGGCAACCTCGCCGTCCTCAAGACCGCCCCCGGCCACGCGCAGGCCCTCGCCGTCGTGCTCGACGGCTCTTCGGTAGACGGCGTCGTCGGCACCCTCGCGGGCGACGACACGCTGTTTCTCGCCTGCAAGTCGGGCGAGCGAGCCAGATCGATCGTCCATCGTTTCCGCACCTTGGCCGGGCTGGCGTAAGCCGCCCCGCCGCCGATGCGAAACCCCGCCGGCGATCTCCCAAATCACTTTTTGCTTTCGCTCGCCCGCCGCCGCGTCCCATCCGACGCGACAGATGACCCTCCTGCACGATGCCCAACCCCGCCAAGACAATCCGAGTCGCCGTCGTCGGCGCCTCCGGCTACTCCGGACGGGAGTTGGTGCGCATCCTCCTCGGCCACCCCGCCGTTGAACTCGTCGGCCTGTTCGGCTCCGACAAGCGCGGCACGGCCTCCGCAGGCGACGCACAGCATTACCACGAACTCTTCCAGCAGTTCCGCGGCGTCATCGATCTGCCCATCCTCGCCGGCACGCCCGAGGCCATCCTCGCCAGCAAGCCCGATGTCGTCTTCCTCGCGACCCCGGTCCCCGCGAGTCTCGCGCTCGCCCCGGCGTTGCTCGACGCGGCCTCGGCCCCGGTCGTCATCGACATCGCCGCCGCCTTCCGCCTCAAGGACCCCGCAGTCTTCGAGGCCCACTACGGCCAGCCCCATCCCGCCCTGGGCTGGAACGACAAGGCCGTCTACGGCCTGCCCGAGATCCACCGCACCCGCCTCGCCGACGCCCAACTCGTCGCCTGCGCCGGCTGCTACCCCACCTCGACGATCATTCCCCTCGCGCCGCTCGTGAAAGCCGGCGCCATCGCGGAGGGCCGCAGGCCGATCATCGACGCCACCAGCGGCGTCAGCGGCGCCGGCCGGGCCGCCTCGCTCAAGACCTCCTTCAGCGAACTCTCCCTCCAGCCCTACGCCGTCCTTTCCCACCGCCACCAGCCCGAGATCGACGCCTACGCCGCCACCAGGACCATCTTCACGCCCCATCTGGGCCAGTTCGATCGCGGCATCCTCTCCACGATCCACATCGACCTCGCCCCGGGCTGGACGGGCGCCAAGGCCCGCGACCTCCTCGAATCCACCTACGCCGATGAGCCCTTCGTCCGCACGCTCCCCGCAGGCGAATGGCCGACCATCAACGGCGTGGCCCACACCAATTTCTGCGATATCTCCCTCGCATCCGACGACGAAACCAATCACCTCATCGTGGTGAGCGCGATCGACAACCTCGTCAAGGGCGCCGCCGGCCAGGCCGTGCAGTGCATGAACATCCGCATGCAATTCCCGGAGGGCGCCGGCTTGAACCCGCGCGTCAACCGCCGATGATGATCTCCTTCGACATGGAAAACCCACTCGCACACGCCAACGGACCCCTCGTCGTCAAACTGGGCGGCGCCGCCGTCGATGACCCCGCCGCCGGTTCGGCGCTGTGGGACGCCGTCGCCGCGCTCTTCCAGTCCGAGCGCAGGGGCATCGTGCTCGTGCACGGCGGGGGCGCAGCCATCGATCGCCGCCTCGCCGCGCTGGGCATGAAATCCGAGCGCAAGGACGGCATCCGCATCACCCCCGATGAGCACATCGGCGAGGTCGTCGCCACCCTCAACGGCGTGATCAACCCGGGCGTGGTTGCCGAACTCCAGATGCGCGGCGTCCCCGCCGTCGGACTCACCCTCGCCGACGGCATGTTCGCCAGGTGCATCAAGTCCACGAAGTTCGACTTCGATCCGGGCCGCGTCGGCGAAGTCATCGGCGGCGAGCCCCGCCTCCCGCTCTCGCTCCTGCGCAGCGGATTCATGCCCGTCTTCTCCTCCATCGGCTTCGACGACGAAGGCCACGCCCTCAATGTCAACGCTGACGAAGCGGCCGCCGCCGTCGCGTGGATCCTCGGCGCGCGCGGCATGGTCCTCCTCACCGATGTTGACGGCATCCTCGATCAGCGCGGCGCACTCGTCCCCTCGCTCCACGCCGATCAGGTCGAAGACCTCATCAGCGCGGGCGTCATCGGCAACGGCATGATCCCCAAGGCGCACGGCGCCGTGCAGGCCGCCAACGCCAGCGGCGCGCCCGTCTATATCGCGTCGTGGAAAGACCCCGCCAACCTCCGCCGCATCGCCAGCGGCGAACTCGTCGGCACCCGCGTCCTCCCGGGCGTGCGAAGAGCGACGCGCCATCAAGCAGCCGTCGGCGTGTAAGCGCCCGATCGCGTCGCAACGCTCCTCTCAAACACATCGCACCGTTCCCTCAGAACCACCCGCGCCCGCGCGCTCGACCACGAGCGCAAGGAGGCACGCATGATTCTCTCCGCCGCCAGTATGCCCACGACCGTCACGCCCATCTCGATCCCGGACCTGCTCACCGGCGGCGAACTCTCGCCCGTCGAGTTGAACGCCGTGCTCGAGACCGCAATCGCCGTCAAGAGCGAACCCCTCGCGTACGAGGACGCGCTCAAGGGTAAGTCCATCGTCATGCTCTTCGAGAAGCCCTCGCTCCGCACGCGCGTCTCCTTCGAGGTCGGCGCCGCCAAACTCGGCGCCAAGGTGGTCTACTTCGATCACTCCTCGTCGCGCATCGGCCAGCGAGAGCCGGTCTCCGATTACGGCAGCAACCTCTCACTCTGGACGGATTGCGTCGTCGCGCGCGTCTTCGATCACTCGGTCATCGAGTCGCTCGCCAACCACGCCTCCGTCCCCGTCATCAACGCGCTCTCCGATCTCTACCACCCGTGCCAGGCCCTCGCCGACCTTCTCTCGCTCAAGGAAGTGGTGGGGGCCGGGGGAGATCTGCAGGGCGCGCACCTCGCCTACATCGGCGACGGCAACAATGTCTGCAACTCCCTCATGCTCGGCGCCGCCGCCCTCGGCATGAAGTTCACCGTTGTCTGCCCCGCCGGCTACGAGCCCGATCCCCAGACCGTGAAGCAGGCCGGCGCACTCATCAAGAAGACCGGCGGCGTGCTCACCATCACCGACGAGATCGACGCGGTCTACGGCGCCGACGCCGTCTACACCGACACATGGACCAGCATGGGCCAGGAATCCGAGCAGGCCGCCCGCCTCAAGACCTTCTCGCCCTACCAGGTCAACGACGCCGTTATGGAGATCGCGGGCGAGAACGCCAGGTTCATGCATTGCCTCCCCGCCCATCGCGGCGAGGAGGTCACCGCGGGCATCATCGACGGCCCCCGATCCATTGTCCTCCGCCAGGCCGAGAACCGCATGCATGCCCAGAACGCGCTGCTGCTCCACCTGCTCGCTTCCTAACCTTCCCACGCACGCACCTTGCCGGGCGCCGGGGGCGGACCGGCCAATCGCCGCGAAAGAGAGAGACCTATGAAAGTTGCCCTTGCCTACTCCGGAGGCCTCGACACCTCCGCCATCGTGCCCTGGCTCATCGAGAACTACAACTGCGAAGTCATCGCCGTCGTCGGCGATGTCGGGCAGGGCGCCGATGAACTCAACGGCGTCGAGCAGAAGGCCAAGAACAGCGGCGCCAGCGCCTGCTATGTCGTCGACCTCAAGCGCGAGTTCGTCGAGGACTACGCGCTGCCCACGATGATCGCCGGCGCGGTCTACGACGGGAAGTACCTCCTCGGCACCGCGATCGCGCGGCCCATCCTCGCCAAGGCCCAGGTCGAAGTCGCGCTCCAAACCGGTTGCGATGCGCTCTCGCACGGCTGCACCGGCAAGGGCAACGATCAGGTCCGTTTCGAGAGCGCCTTCGCCGCCCTCGCGCCCGAACTGCGCGTGATCGCGCCGTGGCGCGAGTGGGACCTCCGCTCCCGCGAATCGCTCCTCAACTATCTCGCCGAGCGCAACATCCCCTGCGCCGCCAGCCGCGAGAAAATCTACTCGCGCGACCGCAACCTTTGGCATGTCTCCCACGAGGGCGGCGCCCTCGAAGACCCGTGGAACGCGCCCCCCGAGGATTGCTGGCTCATGTCCGCCTCGCCCGCCGACGCGCCCAACACGCCCGAGGATGTCACGCTCACCTTCGACGAGGGCTTCCCCGTCTCGGTCAACGGCGTCGCCATGGCCGCAGATGACCTCCTCGCCGAACTCAACACCATCGCCGGCAAGCACGGCGTCGGACGCATCGATCTCGTCGAGAACCGGTGCGTCGGCATGAAGTCGCGCGGTTGCTACGAAACCCCGGGCGGAACCGTCATCGTCGAAGGCCTCCGCGCCATCGAGGAACTTGTGCTCGACCGCGACACCCGGTTCTTCCGCGAAGAGATCGGCCTGAAGTTCGCGCGGGTCATCTACGACGGCAAGTGGTTCACGCCCATACGCGAAGCCCTCTGGGCCTCCGCCGAAACCATCGGCAAGTCCCTCACGGGCGAGGTCGTCATCCGCCTGCACAAGGGCAAGGCCGTCGCGGTCAAGCGTCGCTCGCCCAACTCGCTCTACTCCGAGGAGTTCGCCACCTTCGGCGAGGACGAGGTCTACAACCAGCAGCATGCCGAGGGCTTCATCCGCCTGCACTCGCTCCCCCAGCGCATCGCCGCGCTCAAGAAGAAAGCCAGGGTCTGACGATGGCGACCCTCTGGGGAGGGCGCTTCGAAGGATCGCGCGCCGAACTCTTCCGCGCGATCAACGACTCGCTCCCCTTCGATGTCGAACTGCTCGAGCAGGATGTCCGCGGCTCCATCGCCTGGGCCAACGCCCTCGCGCGCGCCGAGGTCATCACCCTCGCCGAGCGCGATGCGCTCGTCTCGGGCCTGCGCAGCGTCCTCGAAGAAGGCCTGCGCGATCCCTCCGCCGTCGTCGCCAGCGGCGAGGAAGACATCCACTCGTTCGTCGAGGCCCGACTCACCTCGCTCGTGGGCGTCGTTGGGAAGAAACTCCACACCGGACGCAGCCGCAACGATCAGGTCGCCACCGACCTGCGCCTCTGGGTGCGCGACGCCCTCGCCGCGCGCATCGACGAACTCGCCGACGCCCAGCGCGCCATGCTCGCCGTCGCCGAGCGCGAAGCGTCCACCGCCTTCCCCGCCTACACCCACCTCCAGCGCGCCCAGCCCGTCACCTTCGGTCACTGGTGCATGGCGCACATCGAAGCCCTCGCACGCGATGCGCAGCGCTTCCTCGACGCAGCCGACCGCGCCAACGAATGCCCGCTCGGCTCCGCCGCCCTCGCCGGAACCGCCTATCCAATCGACCGCGACGCCCTCGCCAAAGACCTCGGTTTCGCGCGACCGACAGCCAACTCGCTCGACGCCGTCAGCGACCGCGACTTCGTCGTCGAGGCCCTCTCCGCCGCATCGCTCTGCGCCGTGCACCTCTCGCGCCTCGCCGAAGACCTCATCGTCTACACCAGCGCCGAGTTCGCGTATGTGACGCTCAGCGACGCCGTCACCAGCGGCTCCTCGCTCATGCCCCAGAAGAAGAACCCCGACGCGCTCGAACTCCTGCGCGGCAAGTGCGGCCGCATCGTCGGCGCGCACACCGCCATGCTGATGACGCTCAAGGGCCTGCCCCTCGCGTACAACAAAGACCTGCAGGAAGACAAGGAGCCGCTCTTCGACGCGATGCTCCACCTCTCCATCTGCCTGCGCCTGGTTCCCGAGATCTTCTCGGGGCTGACCGTCGCGCGCGACCGCGCCGCCGCCGCGTCCATCGCCGGCTACGCCAACGCGACCGAACTCGCCGACTACCTCGTCCGCGCCGGGATGCCCTTCCGCGACGCCCACCACGCCGTCGGAGTGCTCGTCCGCCTCGCGATCGACGAGGGCGTGGAATTGCAAACGCTCTCTCTCGAACAACTCCGTTCGGTCGTCCCCACGATCGACGACGGGGTCTACGAATCACTCACCGCCCAGGCCGCGCTCGCGCGGCGGGATGTCATCGGCGGCGCGTCGCCGCGCAGGGTCCGCGAAGCGATCGAGAATGCCAAGTCGCGTCTCTCGTCGCGTGAAAGGAGGTCGTGAAGGTGATCATGAGTTCTTCGCTGCACGACAACGGGATCGAAATGACGACAGTCGAGTCTTCCTCGCTCCTATGCCCCGAGGGCTTCGAGGCCGCGGGCCTCGCCGTCGGTCTGCGCAAGAGCGGGCGACGCGATCTCGCGCTGTTCCTCTGCCGCGAAGGCGCGAACGCCGCCGGCGTGTTCACGCAGAATGTCGTGCGCGCCGCCCCGGTCACGATCTCCGAGGACAACCTCCGCACCAGCCGAGGCAAGTGCCGCGCTGTCCTCATCAACTCGGGCATGGCCAACGCCTGCACCGGCCCAGAGGGTTACGCCCGCGCCGTGCGCACGATCGACCGCCTGGCGAACACGCTCCGCTGCGCCACCGAGGAGATCCTCATCGCCTCGACCGGCGTCATCGGCATGCAGATGCCCGATCAGAAGATGATCGACTCCTACAACCCGCTCGTCGGCGCATCGTCCGCCCGCGGCCTCTCCGACGCCGCCGCGGCCATCCTCACCACCGACACCTGCGAGAAGCACGCCGAGGCGATCGTCCGCCACGAAGGCCGCACCGCGCGCGTCGTCGGCGTCGCCAAGGGCTCGGGCATGATCCACCCCAACATGGCCACCATGCTTGGCGTCGTCATGACCGACGCCGCGATCGAATCCGACGACCTCGCCGACATGCTCCGCCTCGCGACGAAGCGCACCTTTAACCGCGTCAGCGTTGACGGCGACACCTCGACCAACGACTGTGTCTTCGCGCTCGCGTCCGGCGCCGCCGGCGTCTTCCCCCGCGAACTCATGCAGGAAGCCATCGAGCGCGTCAGCGGCGAACTCGCCCTCCAGATCGTCCGTGACGGCGAGGGCGCCAAGAAGGTCGTTCGCGTCCGCGTCGCCGACGCCAACACCGAGAACGACGCCGAGCGGGTCGCGCAGACCGTCGCGTCCTCGCTCCTCGTGCGCACCGCCATCGCGGGCGGCGACCCCAACTGGGGCCGCATCGTCGCCGCCGTCGGCCGCGCGGGCGTCCCCTTCGATCTCGATCGCATCGAGGTCTTCGCGGGCGGAGAGAAACTCTTCCTCCACGGCGCGCCCGCCGACACGCCGCGCGACATCCTGAAGAAGGCCTTCCTCGGACCGGATGTCGAGATCGACATCCGCCTCAAGACCGGCGGCGAGTCCGCGGAGTTCCTCACCTGCGACCTCACCGAGGGGTACATCCGCATCAACGCCGACTACACCACCTGACATCACTCTGTTTCTCTGCTCCGTCCGCGGCCCTTGATGGCTTCGGGCGGAATCCAGCGGGGCGCGGCGGGGATCCTCCATCGTCGCGCCCCGTTCTTCGTTTTCCCGCATCCGGTACGCTCTCGTCCGGTTCACCCAGCCGGAAGGAGTGAGCGGACAGGTGGCGAGGAAAGCGATCGAGAAACTCTTCGGCGTCCGCGCGAGCGAAGTCGGCCCCGCGCTCCTCTGCGCGCTCTGCTATTTCCTTGTCCTCTTCGCGTGGTTCATCATCAGGCCGGTCCGCGACGAGGTCGGCCTCGCGGGCGGCGTGGAGAACCTTAACTGGCTCTTCCTGATCACGCTCGCCGCCACGCTCGCCGCGACCCCGGTCTACGGCATGCTCTCCGACAAACTCTCACGCGGCCGATTCATCGCCGCGGTCTACTTCATCTTCGTCTGCACGCTCGCCATCTTCGGCGCGGCGTTCTACACCGCCGACGCTTCCGCGCAGGTCTGGATCGGCCGCGCGTTCTACATCTGGGCCTCCGTGCTCAACATGTTCCTCATCGCGGTCTTCACCGCCCTGATGGTCGATGTCTGGTCGCTCGACGGCAGCCGGCGCGTATTCGGGCTTATCGCGATGGGGGGGACGCTCGGCGCCATCGCCGGCTCCGCGGTCACCTCCTTTCTCGGCGCGAAAGTGGCGACGACCGGTCTGCTGGGCTTCTCGTGCGCGATCTTCCTCGCGGCTGCAACGCTCATGATCATCGTGCAGCGACGCTTCGCGCGCCGGGATGCCGCGCTCCCCGCGCGCCGCCCGCCGTTCTCGTTCGCGACCGCGTGCAACGGCGCATGGCTCGTCGTCAAGTCGCCCTACCTCCTCGCCGTCTGCGCGTTCATGCTCTGCCTCACGATCCTCAGCTCATTCCTCTACTTCGAGAAAATGCGCATCGTCGAGCAGGCCATCGAGTCCGGCCCCAGCCGCCGCGAACTCTTCGCGCAGATCAACCTCGGAACCCAATCCCTCACGCTCTTCGCGCAGATCTTCCTCACAGCCCACGCGCTCCGTCGCCTGGGCGTGGCGATCACGCTCCTCTTCATGCCCCTCGTCACCTTCCTCGGTTTCTTCGCGCTTGCGTTGGCGCCCGTGCTCGCGGTTGTGGTGATCTTCGAGGTCGTCCGCGGCGCAAGCAACTACGCATTCACCAAGCCCGCGCGCGAAACGCTCTTCACCGTCCTCAGCAAGGACGAGAAGTACAAGGCCAAGGGCTTCATCGACACCTTCGTTTACCGCAGCGGCGACGCGATCGGCGCCCTCTCCGACAAGGCCGTCACCACCTGGATTGCGCCCGGCGCTGTCCCGTGGATAGCCATGGGTATCGCCGGAATCTGGGGCGCCGTCGCCGTCTTCCTCGGCGTCCAGCAGCGCCGTATCGCCTCACAACAGCCCGGCGTGCATCCGGACCCCGATTCGCCGGTTCAGAATCACGCGGCATCTGTCATCGCCGCTTCTCCCGCAGGAGGTCGCCTGTGACCCATCAGACCGAATCGTCCCGCCGCGCGTTCATCAAGGCCGCAGCCGCCACCGCCGCCCTTGCCGGGCTCTCCGACTTCTCCAAGGTGCTCGCGCAGCCACAAGGAGAAGCAGACAAGAAACTCAATCTGCTGATCCTCGGCGGCACGGGCTTCCTTGGCCCGCACACCGTGCGCGCGGCGCTCGCACGCGGGCACAACATGACCCTCTTCAACCGCGGCAGAACCAACGACGACCTCTTCCCCGAACTCGAGACGCTCTACGGCGACCGCAACGGGGACCTCGAAGCGCTCAAGGGTCGCGACTGGGACGCCGTCATCGACACTTCCGCGTACTACCCGCGCGTCGTCCGCGATTCCGCGGGCCTGCTCAAAGGGCACATCGGTCAGTATGTTCTGATCTCCACGATCTCCGTTTACGGCGTCTTCCCCACACCGGGCATGGACGAGAACGCCCCCGTCGGCACTATCGAGGACGAGACCGTCGAAGAAGTGAACGGCCTCACCTACGGCCCGCTCAAAGCGCTGTGCGAGAAAGCCGCCGAGGAAACCCTCCCCGGCATCGTCACCAACATCCGACCCGGACTCATCGTCGGCCCCGGCGATCCCACCGATCGCTTCACCTACTGGCCGGTGCGTGTTTCCAAGGGCGGCGAAGTCCTCGCGCCGGGCGACGGCTCAACACAAGTCCAGCAGATCGATGTCCGCGACCTCGCCGACTTCATCATCCACACCATCGAGCGCGACATCACGGGCGTCTACAACGCCGATTCGCCGATGGGCCAGCGCACGATGAAAGACCTGCTGACGACATGCAAGAAGGTCAGCGGCTCTGACGCCACATTCGTGTGGGCCGACGCCGAGTTCCTGACCGAGCAGTCCATCCGCCCGTGGCAGGACATGACCTGCTGGATTCCTCAGGAAGGCGACTATGCAGCGTTCGGACGCATCAGCAGCGCGAAGGCAATGGCCAACGGACTGAAGTGCCGCCCGCTCTCCGAGACCGTTCGCGCCACGCTCGAGTGGTGGAACACCCTCCCCGAGGAGCGTCGGGCGCGGATGCGCGCCGGGCTCACCGCGGACCGCGAGGAAGCCGCGCTCGTCGCCTGGCGCGAACGCGGATAACCGCGCCTTGACCCGGGACGCCCGGTATCCTCTGCCGCGATGTTCGCCTGGCTGCCGGTCTTCATCCTGATCGTCGATTACGCCCTGCGCATCGCGCTGATCGGTCGCGTCCTCTCGCGCAAGCTCTCGGTCTCCACAACGCTCGCGTGGTCGTTCCTGCTCATTTTCCTTCCGTTCGTCGGGTGGTTCCTCTACCTGCTGATCGGTGAGAACCGCCTCGGGAGCAGGCGTGTCGCGCGGCACGCCACCATCGACGCCGATCTCGAAGAGCGTGCGATGGCGCACTGGAAGGGCGGCGCCACCGACTGGACCGCCGAGTGCGTGCCTTTCGACCAGGTCGCACGACTGTGCGGGTCCGTCACCGGCATCCCGCCCCTGAAGGGCAACACGCTCACGCTGATCGGTGACAGCGATGAACTGCTCGACGCCCTCGTCGCGGATATTGACGCCGCCCAGCACCATGTCCACATGTGCTACTACATTTGGTCAACACAGGGAGATGGGCCGCGCCGGGTCGCTGACGCGATCGCTCGCGCCGCCGAGCGTGGCGTGCAGTGCCGCATCCTTGTTGACGCCGTCGGCAGCGACGACTTTCTGCGAGGCGACGACCGCGCACGCATGCAGAGCGCCGGCGCACAGGTCGTCGCCGCCCTGAATGTCAACGCGTTGAGAGCGCTGCTCGTTCGCCTCGACCTTCGCAACCACCGCAAAGCCACGATCATCGACGGCCGCATCGCGTATATCGGCAGCCAGAACATCAACGATTCGTCGTTCAATGTCAGAGGCTCGCTCGGCCCCGGCCCCTGGATCGATGCCAGCGTGCGGATCGAAGGTCCTGCCGCGCAGGCAACCAGCGTGATGTTCCTGCGCGACTGGGAGCTCGACACGCACGAACGCATCGACTCGCTGGAGCGCTATCTCCCGGATCTGGGCGAGATCGCCGAGGGGGGCATCGTGCAACTCGCGCCGTCGGGCCCCGGATCCGGACCGCTCGCGATCCAGCAGGCCATCCTGACCACGATCTACGCCGCGCGCGAAGAACTCGTCATCACCACGCCTTACTTCGTTCCCGACGACGCGACCCGCAGCGCGCTCGAAGCCGCCGCCAAGCGCGGCGTGGATGTCACCCTCGTCGTCCCGAAGAAGATCAACTCGCCGCTCGTCTCGCTCGCGGCCCGATCCGAATACGGGAACATGCTCCGGTCCGGCATCAGGATCCAGCGTCACAGGCACGGCCTGCTCCACTCCAAGACCATCACCGTCGACCGCCGATTCGCCATGATCGGGTCGGTCAACCTCGACATGCGCAGCTTCTGGTTGAACTTCGAGGCCTCGCTGTTCCTCTACGACTCCGATTTCGCGAGCCAGGTGCGCTGGCTCCAGACGAAATACATCGAAGGTTCCGACGAACTGCAGCTCGGTGGATGGGCCAAGCGGCCCGTGCTTGAGAAGGCGGCCGAGCACCTCGCGCGGCTGTTCGGGCCGCTGCTCTGATTACGCCTGAGGTTCTTCGCCGCCGCGCCGCTCAGGCCTTGTGATCAATTCGAACACTTCGCCGGGAGTCGCGCACAGCACGCGGTTCGCGTACTCGCCCGCCGCGGTCAACAACCTGCGCATCGGCTCATCGAGCGGCTCGTCGGAGAGTTCGAAAGTCGAATGGTGGATCGGCAGCAGCGTTGAACCGCCGGTATCGGGATCCGTGCCGCCCATCGCCGTGAACATGTTCCACACCTGCTCGGGAGTCGCGTGCGCGTGCTGCCAAGGGTTGTACGCGCCGATGCCGAAGATCGCGAGATCGACCGGGCCCACGCCGTCGAACGCGCTGGTCTGCGCCGAGTCACCCGCGGCGAAACAGGCGCCCGCGTCCGACTCCACCAGATACGCGTTGAATCCGCGGTCGCGGTCCAGCGCACGCCGCGCGCCCCAGTGCGCCGGCTCAACCGCGCGGACGGCGAAGGTGTCGAGCTCGATCGAATTGCCCCAGTCCAGTTCGACCACATGCTTGAATCCGCGCGGGATCAGCGGCGTCAGCCCCCGCGCAACCACCGCGACGCAATGATTGTTCGCGATCCGCTCCAGCGTGGGGCGATCGAGATGATCGAAATGCGCATGCGTGATCAGCACCGCCTCGGCTGGCTCCAGGTCGCTTGTGGTGATGGGCGCCGGCGCGAGCCGCGAAGGGCCGACCGTCAGTTTGCCGATCCGAGGGCCGATCCGTGCGGACAGAACCGGATCCACCAGCGCCTCATTCCCGCCGAGCCGGAGCAGCACGCTCCCGTGCCCGAGCCAGGAGACCGCGTTCTCGAGGTCGTAGATCGCATGGAAACCCTCGGCCACGCTGTGCCCGTCCTCCGCCACGCCCGGCCGCAGCCCGTCGCGGAGCGAATGGAGCAGCACGCGCGGATAGCGACGCAGGCCGGACCGCGTGGCGGCGGCGGCAAGTTTCAACGACTCGCTGATCGGTCGGCGCGAGGGCATCCCTGCACGATATCGACGCCATCCGGTTCGGGCGGCGCGACACCGGCCAGAATACGCTCATCGGACAGGACGCCCTCCGCCGGATGCACACCAGAATCATCGCCAACCCGAACGCCGGCTCGTTCGAGGCCGCCGAAGCCGACATCCGGGAAGCCGCGTCGCAGGCCGACTGTGAACTCTGTCTCACCTCGCAGCCGGGCGACGCCGCACGGCTCGCGCGCGAAGCCCGCGACCTCGGCTTCGACCGCGTCATCGCCGGGGGAGGCGACGGCACGCTCCACGAGGTCGTCAACGGCGTCGGCGTCAATGCGGGAATCGGCATCGGCCTCCTTCCTCTCGGCACGGGCAACGACTTCGCTCGCGCGCTCGGCATCCCGCTCCGCGACTTCCCGGCCGCGCTCGACATCGCGATCCACGCGGACCTGGTCTCCGTGGATCTCATCCGCTGCGCAACCGCGCGCGGCGAACAACTCATCGTCAACGCCGCCGCCGGCGGCCTGAACGAAGCGATCCACGACGAGATCAGCGACGAGGCGAAGCAGAAGTGGGGGCCTATCGCGTACTTCGTGAGCGCCGCGAAGCAAGTGCTGGACGCGCCCGTCTTTGCGGTCCGGCTCCGTGTCGATGGGCGCACCTTCACCGGCGAAGCGCACGCGATCGCGATCATCAACGCCGGACGCATCGGCGGCGGGATTCCCATCGCGCCCTCCGCCTGCCCCAGCGATGGAGAGTTCGATGTCTTCATCGCGCCGAAGCAGTCCACGGCAGCACTCATCGCGGGCAGCATTGAACTCGTCCTGGGCGCGCACGAGAACTCGCCCGGGGTCGTTCGGTTCAGCGCCTCGAATCTGATCGTCGAGGTCAACCCCGCGATGCGCTTCCACCTCGATGGGGAGGGCGTCGAGTCCGAGCGATTCGAGTTCGCGCTTGTGCCTCGCGCGATGCGGTTCTCCGCCCCTCACGCACCGGGAGACGGGCCAGAGAAGAAAAACATCAAAAATACCGACGCCCGGGGTTGTTGATTCGGAGCGCATCCGGGATGCTGGGCGGAGTCGCGACGGGATGGGGAAACGCCCGCCGCGTGCTGTTTCGCTCGGAAGGAAGGGACAACATGTCGATCCGATCGGTCGCGATTCTTTGCGCGGCGGGATGCTGCGCTTCCGCGGTTTCCGCCGGGAACACACGCAACATCATGCTCACCGGGTATTGGCCGCCGACCGGGGACATGCTGCGCCAGTTCAGCACGAATAGCGCCCAGAACCCGGGCGGATGGGCGGGCGGCGACTGGGAAGGCCGCGGCTACAACATCTTCTCGTATTTCCCCGAGTTTCCCAACGGCGTCGGGCAGGGCGAGGGCGACTTCGAGGTCAACTACGCCGACACCAGCGCCGACTGGGCGCGCATCGTCAACGAGATCCGACCCGCGGCCATCATCACCTTCAGCCGCGCAAACACCTCGAACGGCTGGGAACTCGAGGGCGGCAACCGGATGTACGCCAACAACCAGTGGACCGCCGATTTCACCGGCTCGAGGCCCACCGACGACATGCCCATCGTGCAGGCGCTCACCCCGGGGACAGAACTCTTCAGCTCGCTCCCGATCAACGACATCATCTCGAATGTCGCCGCATCGAGCGCGAATGTGAACGCCTTCAGCACCGTGATCGACGAGAGCCGCTACCTCTCGAATTTCATCGGGCTGCACGGCAACTGGTATCACGAGATGAACGCGGGCGAAGACGCCGAATGGCGCAACTTCGCCGCCGGCCACATCCATGTCGGCCAGTTCACGAACCTCGACGACGCCGTCCTCGCGACCGAGGTCACGCTCCGCACGCTCACCGGCTACCTCGACACGGTGATACCGGCGCCCTCGTCGGCGGCTGTTCTCGGATTCTCAGGAGCCCTGATCGCCCGGCGCCGTCGCCGGTAAGGGATCACGGGTTGCGCGCGACATCGATCTGGCGGAAGTACTTCGCGGGGTCGCTCTCGAACTCCGTCACACACGGCGCGCAGCAGAAACGCACCAGTCGGTTCGCGTAGACCCTGTCGATGGGATCGCCCATCGTCCCGAGCTTCTCGCCCGAGATCACGCATGTGGTCAGCGGGTAGTTCTTCGTCTGTTCCTCGATCACCGCTTCGTCGAGCACCGCGAGGAACTTCTCGGGGTTCTTCTCGAACTTGCCTGTGCAGCCGTCGCAGCAGAACCGCACGAGGCGGTTGTAGTAGACATACCGCACGGACACATCGTGCGCGCCCTCGATATCGAGCGGATCGCCCGGGTTCACCACGCAGTTCTTGAGCGGGTAGTAGGGCATCTGCTGCTCGATGACCATCTCGTCAACCTTCGCCATGTACTTGGCCGGGTCTTTCTCGAAGGCGCCGACGCACGACGCGCAGCAGAAGCGGACCTCGCGGCCTTCGTAGAGTTTCACGACGGCGTCACCCATCGAGCCGAGGTTCTCACCCGAGACCGGGCAGGTCGAGAGCGTGTACGGATCGCCGGTGCGTTCGGGCTTGGCCTCGGGCGCGGCCGCCGTGAGAAGCGAAGCACACAAAGCGGCGGGAACGGCGGCGGCAAACAGAACGGCGAAGCGACGGATAACCATGGCGGATGCTCCTCAAGGGGTCTCCGGGATCATAGTGACCACCGCGCCCGCCCGTCAGCGTGGAGGCGGCTTGCGGCCGATCGTGAGCCCCGTCGGGCGGTTCGCGTGGAAATCACTGGGGCGGCGCGGGTCGATCCCCATCGCCTCGAGTTCGATCTGGGCCACCTCGCTCATCCGCTCGGCCGACCACGGGGGATCAAAGGTAAGCGTGACCGCCACATCGCCGACCCCGTCGACGCCGCGCACCGCCTGCTCGACGCTCCGAACGATCTGGTCAGCGACGGGACAATTCGGCGCGGTCAGCGTCATCGTGATCCGAACCGCTGCGCCGGATTCGGAGGGCTGATTGATGGACAGCTCATAGATCAGGCCGAGGTCGTACACATTGATGGGAAGCTCGGGGTCGAAGACCTTCCGGAGCGCCTTGAGGATCCGCTCGCGCAGCGCCGAGTCGTTGGTCATGGCTGAGTCTCCATTTGCGCGCGAAGCGCGTCGCGCAACGCGTGCCATGCGAGCGTCGCGCACTTCACACGCATCGGGAACTCACCGACGCCCGAGAGCGCGGCAAGTTCGGTGGGAAGCAGTGATCCATCGAACTCCGCGCCGAGAAGATGGCCGACGAAGGCGTCGGTGATCTCTCGTGCGCCGTCAACAGGCTTTCCCCGGATCGCGTCGCACGCCATCGACGCTGAGGCGAGGGAGATGGCGCAGCCCGTCCCCGTGTAGCTCGCATCGCTGACCACACCGCTCTCGACACGGACAAAGAGCGTCACGCGGTCGCCGCAGAGCGGGTTGTCGCCTTCTGTGCTGGCCGCGGGGGGCGAAGGGAGTTCGCGTTTGTTCCGTTTCGACCGGCTGTGATCGAGGAGTGTCTCGGTGTAGAGATCACGCAGGTCCGCGTTCATCGCAGGGCCTCCGCGGCGCTCTTGAGCGCGGCAAGAAAGGCGTCGATCTCGTCCTGGGTGTTGTAACACGCGACCGAAGCGCGGATCGTCGCGGGCACGCCGAAGCGATCCATGAGGGGCTGCGCGCAGTGGTGACCCGCCCGGACCGCAACACCCTGCATGTCGAGGATCGTCGCGATGTCGTGCGGGTGGCCACCCTCGAGCGTGAACGACTCGAGCGGCGCTCGATCCACGCCGGTTGCCAGCAGCGAAACGCCATCGATGCCGAGCAGCCCGCGACGCATGCGCTCGTGCAAGGCCCGCTCGTGCATCATGGCGGCGTCGTCATCGAGCGATGCCATGAACTCGATCGCTGCCGCGAGCCCGACCGCGCCGGCGATGTTCGGCGTTCCCGCCTCGAAGCGCGCCGGTGGCTCTGCGAAGGTGGTCTCCTTGAGGGAAACGCGCCTGATCATTCCGCCGCCGGTCTGGTAGGGGGGAAGCCGGTCGAGCAAATCGCGGCGTCCCCACAGCACGCCGACGCCTTGGGGGCCGTACATCTTGTGTGCGCCGAACGCGTACATGTCGGCGCCGAGCGTTCGGACATCGATGCGATCGTGCGCCACGGCCTGGCAGCCGTCCACAACGACCACCACTCCGACGGCGTGCGCGCGGGCGGCGATCTGGGCGATCGGATTCCGTGTGCCGAGCACATTCGAGATGTGCGTGATCGAGACGATCTTCGTTCGTTCGGTGAGCAGTGTGTCGAGCGAATCGAGATCGAGTTCGCCGCTGTCCAGCACGGGAATGGCCCGGACGGTTGCGCCCGTGCGCTGCGCGATCATCTGCCACGGAACGATGTTCGCGTGGTGCTCCATCTGCGTGAGCAGCACCTCGTCGCCGGGCTGAAGCAGGAGCGTTCCGAGCGAGTGTGCCGCGAGGTTCAGGGCCGCGGTGGCGCCGCCAGTAAAGACGATCTCGCCAGTCGATTCGGCGTTGAGGAATCGTGCGACCGAACGGCGCGCGGCGTCGAACGCGAGTGTTGCCTCGTGCCCGAGGGTGTGCACGCCGCGGTTCGCGTTCGAGTTGTGGTTCCTGTAGAAGTCCGCCTGGGCTTCGATCACCGATGCCGGCTTGTGCGTGGTCGCGGCATTGTCGAGATACACGAGCGGCTTGCCGCGCACCTCGCGGGACAGGATGGGGAACTGCGCGCGGAGCGATGCAACATCGAAAGCCTCCGTCGCGCGCTGCTCGTCGGCGATGCGGGTCACGCGGCCGCCGCCTCGCGCTTGATCCGCGCGATGATCGCGTTGAGGCCAACCGCGCGGTTCATGCGGATGCACGACGACAGGCCCAGGCGTGAGAGCAGGTCGGCCGGGATCGTCGCGATCTGCGCGGGCGTCGAGCGGTCGTACGCGTGCACAAGGATCGAGAGGATCCCTTTCACGGTCGGCGCCTCCTCGGCCACGGCGATGCGTAGTCGCACGGCCCCGGAGTTCTCCTCATCGGGAAGCACCCACAAATGAACGGGCGTCATGCATTCGTGCACGCGGTTGGCGTCGAGATCCTTCTGCGCTTCGAGCTCGGGCGGCAAAGGCGGGAGCTTCTTCGCGAAGTCGAGCAGCATCGCGAGCCGGAGTTCCTCGTCCACGGCTGAGAAATCGGCCGCGATATCGTCGATCGTTCGTGCCATATCGGTTCAGCTCGCGCTGACGGGAGCGTGCGATCCCTCGCCCGTTTCGATGGGCATTCCCACGAGGTTGCCCCACTCGGTCCATGAGCCGTCGTAGTTGCGCACCTTCTTCATGCCCAGGAGGTAGTGGAGCACGAACCAGGTGTGGCTCGATCGCTCGCCGATGCGGCAATACGCGATGACATCGTCCTTCGGATCGAGCCCGGCCTGCTCGAAGTAGAGGCGCTCGAGTTCCTCGCGCGAC
The DNA here is from genome assembly GCA_965369025.1 of uncultured Phycisphaeraceae bacterium. GTDB lineage: Bacteria > Planctomycetota > Phycisphaerae > Phycisphaerales > UBA1924 > JAHBXC01. The sequence continues at coordinate 1,421,272 of CBDUPB010000001.1, forward strand.
CTGAAGGTCCCGTCGTCGTTGGCGGCCTTGGCCCAGGGAACGCTGCGCGCGCCGGGGATGTGCCCCCCGCGAAGTGCGCCTTCCTGGGGATAGTCGGGCATGTGGAGCGTCTTGCCCGTGTACTCGCTGGGCGAGCGGACATCGATAAGCGGAAGACCCGTGTTTGAGTGCTTGAGCGTGTCGTCGCGGAACGCGCGGTGACGTTCGTCAATCGAGGAAGGCGCGACATACATCGCGGGCGCGTACTTCGGGGTGTCGGTCGAGACTTCACGCTTCTCGGCAATCCACTTGGCGCGGCCTCCGTTCATCAGGCGACAGTCCTTGTGGCCATAGAGCTTGAACGCCCAGAACGCGTAGCACGCCCACCAATTCGACTTGTCGCCGTAAAACACCACGGTGGTGTCGTTGGAGATTCCGAGCCGGCCGCACATCTCCGCGAACGCGGCGGGATCGATGTAGTCGCGCCTGACGGGGTGCTGGAGGTCGTTGTGCCAGTCGATCTTGACGGCCTCCGGGATGTGCCCGGTGTTGTAGAGCAGCACATCCTCGTCTGATTCGACGATGCGGATGTTCTGGGTGTCCGCGCGGTGTTCATCGACCCAACGGGTGGAGACGAGGACATCCGGGTTGGCGTATTCGCGGCGCATGGTCGTTCCGATCAGGAGGGGAGCAGGCCGCGCGCGACGGCGTCGCGCAGGCGCAAATCGATGACCGACTTGGTGAACTGGCGGAGCGATTCGATGGGGAGGCGGTCGGTGTTCTCGGCGGCGAACGCGAAGAGCAGCAGGAGCCGCGCGTCCGACTCGGGGATGCCGCGTGCGCGGAGGTAGAACAGCGCGTCCTCGTTCATCTCACCCGTGGTGGCGCCGTGCGAGCACTTCACATCGTCGGCGTAGATCTCGAGCTGGGGTCGCGCGGTGGCGGCGGCGGTGTTCGACAGAAGCAGGTTCGCGTTGTTCTGGTAGGCGTCGGTCTTCTGCGCGATCTGATCGACGAAAATGCGTCCCGTGAACACGCCGCGCGCCGAATCGCCGAGGATCCCGCGGTAGTACTGGCGGCTCGGGCAGTTGGGCGCCATGTGGTTCACGCGCATGTGGTTGTCAAGGTGCTGCTTGTCGATGCCGATGTACAGCCCGTCGAGCGAAGACTCGGCACGCTCGCCGTTCAGGATCGACCAGACATTGTTCCGGATCAGCTTCCCGTTGGTGAGCACCCGGTGGCTCGCGAAGTACGAATCGGCGTCCTGCACGGCGCGGAGCGTGGTGATGTGGTGCGCGGCCTCGCTGTCGCGACCGAGCATGCAATGCTCGACGCGGGCGTTCGCGGCCACGCGGACATCGCACGCGCTCGCTGTGAGGTACACGGCGCCGGTTTCGCCGAGGTGCTCCTCGACCATGACGAGCTTCGAGCGCTCCTCCGCGAGCACAACGGTGCGCGGGGCGTTGAGCAGCGGGGTCTCGGTCTTCGAGGTCGCGTAGGTGATGGCCAGCGGACGCTCGATCGCGGCGCCCGCAGCGACGCGGATCACGAGCCCGTCGCGGAGCAGCGCGCCCGAGAGGGCTTCGACGCCGTCGCGAGCGTTCTCGATCGAGTCGGTGAGCGCGTGCCGGAGCATCTCATCGGCGCCCGCGAGTGCATCACGGAGCGGTTGGACCGTGAGACCGGGCGGGAGCGCATCGAGGTTCGAGAGCTCGGGGACGATGCGCCCGTTGAGGACGAAGACGCGCAGGGCGTTGTCCACCGGCGCCGCGAGGTCGCGCAGCGCGACCATGTCTTCGGGGTCGTCGGCCTCGAGCGCGAACTCGAGATCACGGATCTGCTTGAGGTTGGTGTAACGCCACTCCTCATGCTTCGTGGTTGGGATGCCGAACTCGCGGAAGCGTTCGAGAGACTCGGTGCGCAGAGCGACGAGCCAGTCGGGGTCGGTCGCTTCGTGGGCGCGCTGGAGCGCGTCGGCGATGTTGTCCATCGTGATGGCGCCGAGCGGGGCGTCGTGGTCGTGGTGCTCGGGTCGTGTGGCGAGTGTGCTCATGTCTTTCTCCCGAGATTCGCTCACGAGCCGGCCGTCGCGGGTTCGATGGACGCGAGGATGTCGGCGTAGCCGTTGGCTTCCAGTTCCAGGGCGAGGTCCTTGCCGCCCGACTTCACGACGCGGCCTTTCGCCAGGACATGCACGAAGTCGGGAACGATGTAGTCGAGCAGGCGCTGGTAGTGGGTGACAACGATCATCGCGCGATCTGAGTTCCGCAGGGAATTCACGCCGTCGGCGACGATGCGCAGCGCGTCGATGTCGAGCCCCGAGTCGGTCTCGTCGAGCACGCAGAGCGTCGGCTCGAGCAGCGCCATCTGCAGGATCTCGTAGCGCTTCTTCTCGCCGCCCGAGAAGCCCTCGTTGACGGAGCGGCGGAGCAGGTCCTGGTTCATCTGCACGAGCGAGAGTTTCTCGCGGAGGTACGAGAGGAACTCGGAGGTGTCGAACTCGGACAGGCCGCGCGCTTTGCGCACGGCGTTGATCGACTCCTTGAGGAACTGCGTGTTGCTCACGCCCGGGATCTCGACCGGGTACTGGAACGCGAGGAAGACGCCCGCGCGGGCGCGCTCGTCGGCGTCCATATCGAGAAGATCCTCGCCCTTGTAGAGGATCTGCCCGTCGGTCACCTCGTAGGCCTCGTTGCCCGCGAGGACGGCGGCCAGCGTGCTCTTGCCCGAGCCGTTGGGGCCCATGATGGAATGGACCTCGCCCGCGTTGATGGTGAGGTCGATGCCGCGCAGGATCTCGGCGCCTTCGACCGACGCGTGGAGGTTCCGGATTTCAAGGAGAGGCGTGGGCATATCGGGTCTCGGTGTCCTGTCAGAGTTTCACGCAGACGCGGCCGTCGATGACCTTCGTCTCGTAGGTTTGGATCACGGTGGTGGGATCGTCGGCGTATTCGCCCGAGCGAAGATCGAACTCCCAGAAGTGCAGAGGGCAGACGACCGAGCAGTTGGTCACGGGGCCGTCCGAGAGCGAGCCGCCCGCGTGGGGGCACTCGTCGTCGCACGCGAAGAAGCCCTGCTCGGTGTTGAACACGGCGAGCCGCTTTGCGCCCAGCACCACAAGGCGCCCTTCGCCCTGGGGAACTTCGCTCTCGCGCATGATGGGGGTGAAACCTTCGTTCATCGCGTGCAGGGCGCTTAGCCGACGCTCCCTTCGAGGGAGATTTCGAGGAGTTTGGTGGCCTCGACGGCGAACTCCATGGGGAGCTCGCGGAAGACCTCGCGGCAGAAGCCGTTGACGATCATCGAGACGGCCTGTTCGGCGGTGAGGCCGCGCTGCATCAGATAGAACATCTGGTCCTCGCCGACCTTGCTGGTGGTCGCCTCGTGCTCGCACTTGGCCGAGGGATTGGCGGTTTCGATGTACGGGAAGGTGTGGGCGCCGCACTGATCGCCGATGAGCAGCGAATCGCACTGGGTGTAGTTCCGCGCGTTGGATGCGCCTTTCAGGATCTTCACGAGACCTCGGTAGGTATTCTGGCCTTCCTGCGCGCTGATGCCCTTGGCGACGATGTTCGACCGGGTGTTCTTCCCGATGTGGATCATCTTCGTGCCCGTGTCGGCCTGCTGGCGGAGTTTCGTGAGCGCGACCGAGTAGAACTCGCCGACACTCTCGTCGCCCTGGAGCACGCACGAGGGGTACTTCCAGGTGATCGACGAGCCGGTCTCGACCTGCGTCCACGAAACATGCGAGCGGCGGCCCTTGCAGAGGGCGCGCTTCGTCACGAAGTTGTAGATGCCGCCCTTGCCCTTCTCGTCGCCCGGGTACCAGTTCTGGATCGTCGAGTACTTGATGCGCGCGTTGTCGAGCGCGACCAGTTCAACGACGGCGGCGTGCAGCTGGTTCTCGTCGCGCATCGGCGCCGTGCACCCCTCGAGGTACGACACATACGAGTCGTCCTCGGCGATGATGAGCGTGCGCTCAAACTGGCCCGTGTTCGACGCGTTGATGCGGAAGTAGGTGGACAGCTCCATCGGGCATCGCACGCCCTTGGGGATGAACACGAACGAGCCGTCGGTGAACACCGCCGAGTTGAGCGCGGCGAAGTAGTTGTCGTTGTGGGGGACAACGCTGCCGAGGTATTTCTTGAGGATGTCGGCGTGCTCACGGGCCGCCTCGGACACCGAGCAGAAGATCACGCCCGCCTTGGCGAGTTCAGCCTTGAAGGTCGTCGCGACCGAGACGCTGTCGAACACCGCGTCCACGGCCACGCCCGCGAGGCGCTTCTGCTCCTCAAGCGGGATGCCCAGCCGGTCGTAGGTTTCGAGCAACTTGGGATCGACCTGATCGATCGATTCGTACTTGGGGGTGTTCTTCGGCGCCGAGTAGTACGAGATCGACTGATAGTCGATGGGGGGGTACGAGACCTTCGGCCACTTGGGCTCGTCCATCTCGAGCCACGCGCGGAACGCCTTGATTCGCCAGTCGGTGAGCCAGCCGGGCTCGCCCTTCTTGGCGGAGATCGCCTTCACGACATCCTCGTTCAGACCGGGCGCGAAGGTGTCGGCCTCGAGGTCGGTGACGAAGCCGTAGCGGTAGCGCTGCTGCTCCCACTGCGCGAGTTCGGGCATCGTGCTGGTCATGTCTAAATAAGGCCTCGCTGGGAGAAGAGCCGGCCGGGGGCCGAGATCGGGTATACCTGATTCTTAGAATCATTCGAAGAAAGGCAAGCGTATGCACGCCCGAAAGTGACCTCAGCGCGCGAGAGCCGCAGAGCGAAAAAAACCCCCGCGGCCGGGCCTCGGGGGTCGGGAACGGGGGGATGGATCCGCGGGACGGGATGCGGGGCCTTCGCGGCGTCGCCGCAGGACGACCAGCCCGCCGGCGATCAACGGCCCGAACGCGCCAGGCGGGGGGATGACGATGCGGCGCCCCTCGAGCTGGCCCAGCGCATTGAGACCCGCTCCCGGACGCTTGGGCGGCTTCTTCACGCCGCGCGATCGCCCGCTCACGCGTGGGGTCCCTATTCCACGGCGAGATGGCTGGCGGCCTTGAAGACGCACGCCCTGACGCCTATTCTCCGCCACTGACTGCGGGGTAGAGCAGTCCGGTAGCTCGTCGGGCTCATAACCCGGAGGTCACAGGTTCGAATCCTGTCCCCGCTATTGAAACTCGCGATCTGTTTGGCAGCCGGCGACCTCCCAAGGGTCGCCGGTTGTCGTTCCGAACGAGGCTACCTCGGTCGCAGGCTCATACGGGCGAATCCGCGGGCCACGGGTGGGGTTCGTCGGGGCGTCGCCCGCGTTGGTTCTGGGCTCGGGAGAGGGCACGCGCAGCAACGCTTGAGGGAGCGATCATTCGCCTTCGTTTGAGGTGACGCCCCGGACCGGCTCAACAGGCAAGTCGTCGACGCTGGGCGCCTCCGGCGCACGAAGGCGCAACGCGAGCGCCTGTGCCTGACGGCTGTAGTCGATGGACTCGCCCAGGATCCGCGCCGCTTCCTGATCGGCGTGGAATCCCTTCGAGTTCTCGCTGCTGATGTAGTCGAGCCGCCACATGGCCTTGCGCTGGAGTTTGAAGATCTCGGCGAGTTGGGCGTCGGTCACGCCCGCGGCCTTCGCTTCCATGATCGCGTCGAGCATGTCGGTCATCGCCGCCGCCGCCCGCTCCATGAGCGCGACCGTGCGCTGCTGGATGTCTTCAACACGCTGACGCAGATCGCCCTCGCTGACATTGTGGCATTGCTGGCAGGCGTTGTTGATGTTCTCCATCGGGCTGCGCACATTGTGGTTGCTGACCTTCATCGCGCCTTGGCGCTCGTAAGGCATGTGACAGTCGGAGCAACTCACGCCGCTGCGCGCGTGGATGCCCTGGCTCCACAGCTCGAACTCGGGGTGCTGGACCTTGAACACCTTCGCGCCGGTCTCGCCGTGGACATAGTCGTAGAACGGTTCGCCGTCGTCGGGGAAAGTGAACTCCTCCCAGAACGCCTCGGCGTCGTCCGCGCGCAGGCCGTTCCCCCACGGGAAAGTGAGCGTGGCCTTGTTGGCGCAGTAGTACTCAACATGGCACTGGCCGCACACGAACGAGCGCATCTCCTGACGGCTCGCGAGCACATTGGGGTCATACGGCTGCTTGCGATCGCCCCGCCGCCAGCGTTCGACGCTGGGCAGGTGCGGCGCGGGCGCGTCCGATTCCGCGAGCGCTGCGATGCCGTACATGAAGCCGGGGCGGGTGACGCGCACCGACATTGACTCAGGATCGTGGCAATCGATGCATGTCACCGGGTGCGCCTCGCCGATGAGCGCATGGTCGGCGGGAACCTCCTGACCAGCGACCGTTCCGTCGAACCCGCCGTAGGGCGCGACGGGAAACACGGGCGTGTTCTCGTCGGGCGTGCCGTCCGGCGTGTCGTAGAGCATCGTCAGGACTTCGTGGTAGGGCTTGCGGCTGAGTTCCTCGAACCCGCGCACGACGGCGGGCATGTTGAAGTCGCTCGAGAGCGTCTCTTCATTGACGGGTTCGCCCATCGCCTCGAGCCCGACGCGTCGGTAGAGCACGCTCGTGGACGCGTGGCAATGCAGGCACGCGCCGGCTTGCGGCTTCTCAGTCACGCGCTCGGTCACGCTCTGGTCGTAGAGCATGTAGGCGTGGCCGCGGGCCTCGCGATAATCGATGCTGAACGCATACCCGGCGTAGAGGCGCTTAAGCCAGGGATTGGTTTCGAGTTTACTTTGGGTGAGCGCGCTGCTGCCGCCGTAGAACTCGTCGCCGGCGGTCGATTTCCACCCGTCGAACTGGTTGGGCCAGTTCCGGCCCCACGGTTCCGGGTCGGTGCTCGACTCGGTGACTTCGACGACGCGGACGAAGGGCGTGCGCGCCTCCTGTTTGTGCCCGAACATGACGATGAGCACCCAGGTCACGGTTGCGGCGCCGACGGCGGCGACGAGGAAGACAAGCAGGAGCAACAGGGCATTGCCCCGACGACGGCGCGCGGCCGGGCGTGGATCAGTCATACGAGGCCTCCAGCGTGGTTCCCTTGGCTCGTTGCGAGTGTCCGACATCGGCGTGGCACTGGACGCACAGGAGCATCTCGCCGCCGCGCTCCGCCGGGAGCATGTGGTTCACGAAGTCCGAATGGCAATGAAGGCACGCGTTCTGCGTGACCTCACGGTTCCGTCGCTTGATGCGGATCGGTTCGTGGAAGTTGTTCGTGGTGAACGCGAGGGAGTGGAAGAAGCCGTTGTCCGCCTTCGTGATCCACTTCCCGGCGAAGTTGTGCGGCAGATGGCAATCGTTGCAGGTGGCCACATTCGCGTGGCTCGACTTCACCCAGGCGTCGAAGTGCCCCTGCATGACATGACAGGTCGCGCAGGCCTCGGGGTTGTTGGTCAGGTACGCCGCGCCTTCACCGTACCCGAAGGTGAACGCGCCGAGGCCCCCGAGGGTCCCGAGCATGGCGGCGGCGAGCATCGGGAGCGCGGCAAGACGGGTGCGCCTGCGACGGGCGGTGCGCTCAGTCAAGTCTTGATGTGGTGATCGGTCTGAGGCGCCCATGGTCTACATCATCGTGCGTGTGAGGTGGTGTCGCTCAATATACCAGCAACCGAGCCGCGCCGAGCGGCTAGTCGGCGTCAGGGGAATACGACGCCCGCGTCCCTCGCGAGGGGAGCAGGGCCATCGAGGCGATGAACGCCTGGCTGGCGACGAAGATCCACGCCCAGCGCGCCGCGGAATCCATGAAGCCGTACGCGTGCAGCCCCACGCCCAGCATGTTCGTCCCGAACCAACTCCACGCGGTGACCACATTGCCCGCGACGGCGAGCACAGCGATCCCTCGCTGCTTCACCATCCCCCCCCAGCGCGCGTGGAGGATCACGGCGTTGATCAGAACGACCAGCGCGGCCCCGTTCTCCTTCGGGTCCCAGCCCCAGAAACGCCCCCAGGACTGATCGGCCCAGATCCCGCCCAGCACGGTGCCGACGAAACTCAGAAGAAGCGCGAAACACACGGCGCCGTAGGTCATGCGGGTGAGGGTTGCCGCGCGCTCCTTGTCGAGCCAGGTGGTTGTGGCGCGAGCGATGAGATAGATCGCGCCCAGCGCGCCGGCGAGGAAGGTCGCGGAATACCCGAGCGTGATCGCCACGACATGGGTGGCGAGCCAGAAGTTGGTGTCGAGGACCGCCTGCATCATCTGCATGGTGTCGCCGTCGTTCCCGAGGTTGTGGGCGATGACGAGCGTCGTGAACCCGACGACCGACGAGGCGAGCGCCGCAATCCCGAGCGGGTGAAGCCGCTCGATGTACAGGCCGAAGAGCGACGCCGCCCAGCCGACGAAGATCGCGGATGAGTAGAGGTTTGTGACCGGCGGGCGTCCCTGGAGCCACATGCGAAGGGCGATCGCGGCGGTGTGCACGAGGAGTGAGGCCACGATGAGCCACACGCCGGACACCCGCAGGCGTTCACTCCAGGTCGCCGCCCCCGGCCCGCTCCGGGCGCGGAGCATGAACGACGCGATGATCGCGAGCGACGCGAGCAGATAGGTCGCCGCGGCGCCGGTGAACAGCGACGCGCGGTTGTAGAGGATCTCGATGCGCATCCGGCGCATCGCATCGGGGAGATCCCGCTCGAGCAGGGCGGTGTAATCGCGTGTGGCCTTCTCGAACCACGCGGCGTCGCCCTCGTGCTGCGCGCCGAGCATGGTCGCAAGATGTGCGACGGCCGGGTGGGGCTCGCCGCCCAGCCGCTCCTCGAACACCTCGCGGAATCCGCGCCATTGCTCGCCCTCGCGCAGCGGCGGGATGACATACGGCTCGTGCATCTGCTGGTGCGAAAGAAGTGTGCTGACGCGGTTGTAGAGCGTGATCGCCTCGCGCTGGAAGCCGTCGCGCTCGCGAGCGGGAATCGCGTCGGCGCGGGCGGCCTGATCGGTGATCTCGGCCCAGTAAGGCTCGATCGCGCGCAGACTCACGCGCGAGCCGTCGTCCGGCGATCGACCGAGCAGGGAGTGCAGCCCGGGATGATCCACCCGCACAACGGGGAGGTCGGCAACGCTCTCGGGGCGTGCGATCAGTTCCAACAAGAACTCGGTCGCGCTCACTCGTCGGCCATCGTTGTCTCGGACCGATTGCCGCCCGCCGGCCACCATGAGCAGGTTTCGCGCGGCGGAATCCATCGGCTTGACCCGTCCGCCCGCGGAGACCGGGATCGCCGCGAACTCGCGCAGCCCGGGAACGCCCGCGTCGGATGGGGTGAACATTGCGCTGAGTGCGAGCGCGAGCCCGACCGCGAATGCGCCGGCGCGAAGCGCGGCGCCTCGCGGACCTGTACGCGCGGGCGCCGGCGACAGATTCTGAGCGCGTTTCGACTGGCGACGCAGGAACGCCGTGAGCGATTGGATGAAGTGCCACGCCATCCCGCCGCCGACGAGTGCGCACGCCGCGTAGGGGAGGAGCCACCCGGGGTTGCGCACGACCTGCAGCACGGTGCCCGACCCGTCCGGCTTGTACGAGGCCTGGTAGAAGGTCTCGCCGCGGTAGCGGAGCGGGTTGTTCATCCAGATGAGTGTTTCGCGATCGACGCCACGCTCCGGATCGACGATGCGCACGCGGCTCGAGAAGTTCTTGGGGATCGTGGTGCCGACGAAGACATCGTGCCGGAAGTCGATCAGGTGGATCTCGTAGGGCTTGTAGGTGCGCGCAAAGCGCAGCCCGACGCCGAAGGTCTGGCCGTCGATCTCGACCGGCTGGAGCGAGCGGAACGCGGCGGACACGAGCCAGACGCCCAGCGGACGCCCCTCGTGCGCGATCGTGAGATACGCGGCGGGAAGATCGGTCTGCCCGCCGTCCACGCCGGCGACCTGCGCGACCGGCTCGGCCGCGAAGTCGAGTCCGAGCCCTCGCGTCGCGGAGGATTCCGCGGCGGACGGGACCGTCTCGGCGTTGGGCATCCATCGTTCGACGCGGATCTCGAACGGGAGCCGTGAATCCGTGATCGGGAGTTGGTCTTCGGCGGCCCGCGCGATCCGGGACGCCGGAACGGAGATCACCGTGTCGAACGACGGGTCGCTCGGATCGACGACGACGAACTCCGCGACGCGGATGTCCTCGATGTGTCGCGCGCTCGCGCCTTCATCGATGCGCATCAGCCCCTCGGTCGCGAACCAGCCGGTGACGAACTCGCCCGAGAGCAGCACGATCAGTCCTGCGTGGAGGGCGATAACCCCGACGCGTTTTCTCGTCATCCGGAAACGCAGTGAGTGAGCGGCGAGGAGGTTGACGATCATCAGGCCCGCGATCAGCGAGCCGCCCGGGAGCGGGAGAACCACGCCCGAGCCGGGCTTGACCCCCGGGAGCACGAGGCCGACATCGACCGGGGCAACGACCGAGCGGAAGTACTGATCAACGACCTGCCAGACACCAAGACGGGTTTGCGCGAGTGTGCCGACGAAGATGAGGACCATCGCCGCGACGAGCAACGCGACCGTGAGCCGGAGCGAAGCGAGGGCCTTGATCGCGGCGTGGAGCATTCTCAGTCATTCTCCGGCGCGGCGCGGAACGATCGCACGAACTCGATCAGCGATTCGCGGATCGATCCGATCGATCCCTCCGACGCTGTGGCCTTCACGAACCAGGTGCGCGCGGGCGTGGATTGTTCGAGGCCCGCCGCGACAACGCCGCGGCCTTCGTTGTTCGCGACGAAGAGGTAGGCGTCGAATCCGGGAACGGCGATTCGTTCGATGTGCGAGTCCATGGAGTCGGAATCCACCGGAGCGAGACCTATCTGAGACCGCCACCGGTTCACATTCGCGAGGACGCCCCCCACATCACCGGGGAATCGGGTCACGACGACCTCGGCGTCCGGCGCGTCTTCGATGCGGAAGACCGCGATGCGCGTGGGATTGTCGTTCGGCGTCTCGCGCCAGCCGGAGGGTGTCTCCCATGCCACGCCGTTTGCGACAGCGTGAGTGTGCTCATGGTCGTGCGAAGGGCGTTGATCGTCTGTGAGTATCACCTCAACGCCCTTGGGCGCGCGGCGCTCGACGATCGCGTCGTCCCGATCGCAGGCGCCCAGCGTGACCGCGATCGCGACAAGAAACGCCGCGCGAGACAGGATCAGCTGTCGTTCATCGGAGCGGAGCATGACTGTCTCTTGGGTGATGTCTCACGGCGATTTGGGGTCGGGCTGCGCATCGGAATTCCCGACCGTGAGCACCGTGCACAGCGGTTTGGAGGGCGAAGGGTCGTTCATCAGTTCGTGGATCGTGGAGTTCGCGAAGCTGTCTTCTATCATCGCCATCGCGTCGTCGATGCGCTTGTGCATCGGGCACAGAACCGAGCCGTGTGCCTCGATGCCCAGCGGGCAGGTCCGGATCCGCTCGATCGGGTCGATCGCGTTGATCACCTCAAGGACCGTGAGAGACTTCGGATCGCGCTCGAGCGTGAAACCGCCGTGCGCGCCCCGCTGCGCCGAAAGGATTCCCGCCTTCGCGAGCGACTGGAGAACCTTCACCAGGTAGCCGGGCGAGGAGTGTGTCGCCTCGGCGATCTCGCGCACCTTCCGCGTTGAACCGGGGCGCAACGCCAGCCAGATCACGGCTCGGAGTCCGTATTCAGATGCGTCGGAGAGCAATCGCACGCGTTGGGAAACTCCTTCGAAGGATCCCTCAAGCATACGCGATACGGCGCGTCGGCTCAGGAGCCGGAAGCGACGAACGAGTCGCTGTGAATGGCCTTCATGGGCGCCCCCGCGAGGAACGCGGCCTTGCGCATGGTCTTGACGAAGTCGGGGTCGCCGCAGATGAACACCCGACGCCCCGCAAACGACGGGATCCGTTCACGCACGACGCGGTCGAGCGGCGCGATGTGGAGGTCCGGCTCGGGGTGCCCCTCGAGCGCGCACCGGTGATATGAGAACAAGGGGCACGAACGGGCGAACTCACGGAGGTCATCGACGAGGTAGAACCCGCCCGGGTCTCGCGCGCCGTGAAAGAGCGAGATCGGCCCGCGATGGCCGCGCGTGACCGCATCGCGGAGGATGCCCATCAGGGGCGCCAGCCCCGTTCCCACGCCGATGAGCACGATCGGCTCGTCGGGATCGGTGGATTGGTAATGGCACTCGCCGAACGGCCCGCGGACCTCGACGGCCTCGCCCGACCGCGCGGTGTCGTGGAGCCAGCCGCTCATCCGCCCCCCGGGAACGCGCCGGACATGCAGTTCCAGCGTCCCGTTCTCCGTCGGGGTGTTGGCGACCGAGTAACTCCGAGCCAGCCCGTCGGAGCGGACAATATTGACGAATTGTCCGGGCCGGAACTCGAACGGCGTGGGCACACACACCAGCACCCGGGCGACATCGCGGCCGACGATCTCCACACGCTCGACCCGAGCCGCCGCGCTGGCGATCGCGTCCGTCGGCTTCGCGACGACAAGGTCGCCTTTCGGGATACAGACACACGGCAGGAAGAACCCCTGCTCGCGGAGCGGCAGCGACAGGCCCGCCTGCGCGGCCGCCCCCGGCTCACCAGACACGGCTCGCATCATGCAGCACCGGCAGATTCCCGACCGGCACGAATGAGGGACCGGCTCCCCCGCCTCAAGCATCGCGTCCAGCACCGAGTCGCCTGCCCGGCATTCGATCGTGCGTTCTTCGTAAGTGATAGTCGGCATCGGACAATCTCCGCGCGGCGGCGCGTTCGTCAGCGGTTCAGCACATCGTCTCGAACGGAGTTCGCGAGCGCACCCACTTCGGCGATCTTGTCTTCCGGCGCCCCGAGCTCGCGCAAAGTCTGGCCGAGGTGCTCGATCACGACATCCACATGCGAGTCGTTCAGGCCGCGCTCCAGCAGGTGCTTGTGACCCTCGCGCATGCTCTTGCCGGTGTACTCGTGCGGGCCGCCCAGAACCATGGTCAGGAAGCCCTTCTGTTTGGCCGCCTGCTTCTCCATGTCGATGTCGTCGAAGAATCTCGACACCCGGTCATCGCTGAGCATCTTCCTATAGAAGATATCGACGGCCTGGTCGAGGGCCGCGGATCCGCCTAACTGCTCGTACAGACTTGACATAGGTTCATTTCCTCTGGGGGAGGCCGCATCATCGCGGCTACGGCTGACCCTAGATATCGGGAAGATACAAGTCAAGAATGCACAGATAGACGAATAGATGTTTTCCCCACTCCACACCCCTGTCTTGGAGACCATCGCCATGTCCGAGAACAACCCGATGTCCGGCGCGACCGTCGGTTCTCTGGTCGCGCAGAACCCGGCCCGCGCACGAGTCTTCGAATCGCTCGGCATCGACTACTGCTGCGGCGGGAAGAAGACTCTCGCCGACGCCTGCGCCGCGCGCGGCCACGATCTTGACCGGGTCGTCACTCTCCTCGACGAAATAGCCCCGCGCGTCGGCGATCGGTCGGCCGACCCGAGCGAGATGTCGCTGGTCGCGCTCGTTGACGACATCGAACGGACACACCACGCGTTCATTCGCCGCGAACTCCCCCGCCTTGACCGGCTCACCGGTCGCGTGCTCGCGGCTCACGGCGAGCGCGACCCACGCCTTCAGGAGGTCCGTCGTGTCTTCCTCTCGATGATGGCCGATCTCGAAAGCCACATCGCGAAAGAGGAACAGGTGCTCTTCCCGATCATCCGCGAGTTGGAAGCGACCGGTGGGTCGATCGTCGCGCCCGAATCGCTTGAAGGGCCGCTCATGCGGCTCGAAGCAGAACACCAGAACGCCGGCAATGCATTGGCGTTCCTGCGCGCCGCCACCGACGGGTTCACCCCGCCCGACGGCGCGTGCAGCACATGGATAGTCATGCTCGATTCGTTCGAAGCGTTCGAGCGCGATATGCACGAGCATGTGCACAAAGAGAACAATGTGCTGTTCCCGCGCGCGATGGCCCTTGAGGACGCGCTGCGCGCACACCACATATCGTCCGGGCAGGCGGGGTAGACGCCGCCATCCTGAGGAGACGACATTGGACGAGCGACTCGATTTACTGCGCGGGCGATTCGGCGTGATCGGAGCGGGCGCGATGGGCCTCAGCCTCGCCGCGGCCCTCGGCGCTTCCGGGCCGGTCACCCTGGTGTGCCGCGATCCGGCGCTCGCGGAGCGCATTCGCGCGCACGGAGCAAGGGTTCGCGGCCTGGGGAGCGCGCACGCGAACCCAGACATCGTGCCTTCGATCTCGCGCCTCGCGGATCACGGCCCTGTCCACGCGCTCTTTGTGGCGACCAAGACCAGCGCGATCGAGCAGGTCGCGAGCGAACTCGGCCCGGTGCTCTGCCACATCGGCCCGGTCGGTGCAACCCCGTTTATCGTGAGTTTCCAGAACGGGATCGAGACCGGTCGCCAACTGATGGAGCGTCTGGGCGAGCCGCGCGTGCTGCGCATGGTGCTCAACTACGGCGCCCGGATCGCGTCCGACGGCGCGGTCGAGGTCGCGATGACGCGCCCGCCTCACCGGATCGGGCGGCTTGATCCGGCGCACGCGCACGCGTGCCGCGCTCTCGCAACTCGCATGAGCGCAGGGGGGCTTGAGGCCGTCGAGGTGGAGGACATCGAGCCGTTCGTCTGGACGAAGGGGCTCATCAACGCCGCCGTGAATCCGGTCGCGGCCCTGACCGACAACTCGGTGGGCGAGACGCTCGACTCGCCGGCGCGGAGCATCGTCGAGTCGTTGCTCGACGAGGGTCTTCATGTCGCGCGCGTCGACGGGATAGATCTAGGCGGCGACGCGCGTGAGCGGCTCTGGGCGATGATCGAATCTGCGCGACCGCATACCCCGAGCATGGTCGAGGACATCCGCGAGGGGCGGACCAGCGAAGTGGGCCAGCTGAATCGGCAGGTGATCGGGCACGGCGATCGCGCGGGCGTCGCAACGCCGACACACCGCGTCGTGACGGCGCTGATCGACGCGTTCGACTGGCGCGTGTTCCGGAGGAAGCCGGCGCAGCGCCCCGCGCTCGCGTGATCAACGCCCTGCGACGGCGTCCCGGGCCGCTGCGAGACCCATGGCTTGTCCGCTGTTCTCCCGCGCGAACGATTGCGCGTCGGCGTCGGTCGCGAACGCCGCAAGGTGAGATCCCATCGGCGTGCGCAGCGAAGGCGCGAACACAAACCGGGCCGAGTCGGGATCGAGCCACGCGCGCGTGGCGTGATCGCGCGCCCAGCGTCGCACGATGACGAGATCGGAGCGGTCCCGTTCGTGGTTGAACTGGCAGTTGAAATCGTCGAAGAGCAGCGCCTCTGCCCCTCGTTGCCCCTCGACGATGGTCGCGACGCCGAAGCGGTCATCAGTGATGATCATGCCGCACTCCGCGCAGATGGACTCGCCGTAGACGATCGCCGGGGGATCGTTCGGGTCGTTCTGCCGGCACGCCCCGAGCAGGAGCGTTGCGAGGAGCGGAGCCGCGATGAGCGGGCGGGTCATCATGACGCGGCCTTTCGTGAGAAGACGACCAGCGCGATTGCGAGCGGGATCACGGTCCATGCGGCGATGACGCCCGCGAGCATCCATGACAGCGCGGCGCCGAAGTTCTGAGTGGAATACACGCCGACCGGCCCGAGCACATCGAGCGAGCCGTTCATGGCCGTGACCACGCCCATCTTGAACGCCTGAAGCGGGTTCGCGATCGCGATCGCGAAGACCTCCTGTGCGCGGAGCTTGAAGAGCAAGGCGCCGGCCATCAGGCCCAGGTCGCTGACAAAGACGAACACGAGCCAGACGAACATCGAGACGCCCGTCGCGATGCCGGCCCGCCGCGACAACACCGAGACGAGCATCCCCACCGAGAGCATCGCGCAGGCGAGAGCGCACGCCATGCCGACGAGGGTGACGAACGCGCCGAAGCCGACGGCGCCCGTGCGGATCGCGAGCGCCAGCGCGCTCAGCCCGAACCCGAACAGCAAGGCGCAGCACAGCGCGAGCGCAAGCCCCAGGAACTTGCCGAGCAGGATCTCGCTCCGGGCCACGGGCTGCGCGACGAGGTAGAGGAGCGTCCCGCGCTCGCGTTCACCCGCGATCGACGCGGCGCCTGCCGTCAGAGCCATCAGCGGCACGACGAGCATGATCAGGTTGAGCAGGCCGGCGGCGGTCTTGCCGAACCCGGCGAAGCCGAACGAACCGGTCCCGGCGAGTGAAAGGAATGAGACGGCGACAGCGAGCCCGGCGAACGCGAGCGAATACAGCAGGAACCAGCGGCTTGAGAGCGCGTCTCGGAACTCTCGACGCGCGAGCAGCGCGACGCACGCGAGCGGACTCCTCGCGCGCCTGGGCACGCTTGCGTTTGATGTCATCGCGAGAGCGCTCATGATGCGGCCTCCGATCCGTCAGGATGATCAAGCATCTCGAAGTCTTTCACTTCGATCGAGGCGTTGGCAAGCACCGCGAACGGCGCCGCCTTGCCATCGACCGCCGTCGTGACGCACAGCCCGGCGCCGTTGAGGTGGGCGTTGACACCGGCGCTGCGCAGCGCCTTGTAGGCCGCGGCCTCCGAGTCGGAGGAAACACGGAGGCGCATGCGCCGGCTTGCCACATGCGATCCCCACATGTCGCCGGGAGCGTGCTCGGCGACGGTATGACCCTTCTCCATCATGAGCACGCGGTCGGCCAGCAACGCGACTTCCTCGGGTCGATGGGACGCGAACACGATTGTCTTGCCGCACGACTTGAGTTCGCGGAGCGCGTCAATCACTTCGGCGCGCCCGGACGCGTCGAGGTTCGAGGTCGGCTCGTCGAGCACAATGACCGGAGGATCGGACACGAGGGCGACGGCGAGCGCGAGGCGCTGCTTCATCCCCCCCGAGAGATCTCGAACGCGCTTGCGTTCATGCCCGGTGAGGTTGACGGTTCGGAGAGCGTCGCGGGCTCGGTCGATACCGACGCCGCGGAGTTGAGCGAAGAAGGCGATCGCGCTCCCGAGCCGCGTGTCGTCATGGAAGGAGAGTTCCTGCGGGACATACCCGACGAGTGCGCGGGCGGCGCGCCCGTGCCCGTGCACATCGACGCCGCCGATCGAGATGGCGCCATGAAAGCGGAAGACCCCGAGCACACATCGAATAAGCGTCGTCTTGCCCGCCCCGTTGCTTCCCCACAACGCGAGCGCTCCGCCCGCCTCAAGGTTGAACGAGACATCATCAACGGCCACAACCTTCCGAAACTTCTTCGTCACATGAGACGCCCTGATCATGCGCGCACCGTGCCTTTCGTGGCGAGCCCGATGTTCTCGCGAGAGAGGAAGACCGCCGCGCCGATCGAGAGCCCGAGCATCGCCGCGCCGAACGCGAGCAGCGGCCCCCGCGGCGTCGGGGTCGCGATGCCGTCGAACCCCAGGTCGGGCGCGGAGGTCAGCGGGGCCTCATCGATCAGTTTCGGCTCCGGGCGGACCTCGGGGAGCATCCGCGCGGTGAATTCGACGGTCTGCTGCGCGGGGCTGTGCTGAAGGATGCGCAGGTTCGGCTCGCGCGCGATCAGCGACGCGAACAGGCTGCGCGGCTCGTACGCAAGATCGCCTACCCCGTCGCCGTCGGAATCGAATCCCGCGTAGTCCGACCAGAAGTTGCCGACGCCTTCCTCGGAGAACTGGTTGAGCGTCAGCGATCCGCGGCCGTGAACCGCGACCTGCTCCTCGTTGTCGATGAACGCGTTCATGCTGAAGATGTTGTTGTGGGTGTTCGGCGTCGCGATCACGCCCAGCTCATTGAAGGCGATCAGGTTGCGCCGGATCACCCCGGTCGAGTCGACCGAAGACGGGCTGTTGTCGATGTACACGCCGACCCGGTTCGCGAGCAGCGCGTTGCGCTCGACCACGATGCTGTCGCAATCCTTCAGCCCGATGGCGTACCCGCTGGCGCCGCGGTTGTTCGTGATGATGTTGTCCGTGAGCGTGATGCTGTTGCTGTACATCAGGTAGATGCCCACCGAGTTGCCCTTGAGCGTGTTCTCGACGAGCGCGGTGTCGTGGCTGTACATGAAATGCAGGCCGTAGCGGCTTCCGACGACGGTGTTGCGCGCGATCGTCAGATTCTCGGAATACCAGAACACGAGGTCCCGCGCGTCCGACACCTCGTTGCCCTCAACGATGGAGTCGCTGCTCCACCAGAGCCGGATCGCGTCGCCTCGGCGCTCGTAGTCCAGGGTCTTGCCTCGCACGATGTTGTCGCGAACGATCGAATCCGGCGCGTTCTGCAGATCGATCCCGAAGAGCGCGTCCTCGATCCGGTTCTTCTCGATGACGACCTGGCCCGCTTCGGCGCGGATCGCCGAGGCCTCGCGGTCGATGCTCGACGATGTGTTGCGCACGGTGAACCCCCGAAATGCCGATCCCTCCGCGAGCATCTGGACGATCACATCGGCGCCCTGCCCATCGATGGTCGCGCCGCCCTGCCCGTCGAGTGTCACGGCTTTGTCGATGCGCAGCGTGCCCTCGTACACGCCGGGCGGCACAAGCACGGTGTCGCCCGCGCGCGCCCGCTCAATCAGGCCAGCGATCACCGAGGCGCTCTCGGCCGCGAATGAAGGCGCAGCGCAGAGCGCGAGCGTCAGGATGGATCGGATCGGGATCATGCTTCGCGACTCGCCCTGATAAGCGGCAGGTACGCGCGTCGGTGGAAGAACAGCGCGAGGACGATGGCGATCGATGCCGCGCAGGCCAGGATCAGGCCGGCGCCCGGCGACGCGACCGTCTTGAACTGCCCGACAACGCCCGTGCCGAGGATCGGCGGGACGAATGGTTCGATGGCCGACGACAGGGGCGCGTCGGGATCGAGGTTCGTGCCGAAGTGTCTCATCCAGAGGTGAAGGTCCAGCAGGAAGACGCCGGGGAACAGGATCACGGGGGCCGCGAGGAGCGCCGCCCACCGGGTGTGGATGTACGCCGCGAGTTCGAGCAGCACGACCATCGCGATCATGGCGTAAACGCCGATGCTGCGTTCGAACTGCGCTGCTTCTTCCAGAGAACGCATCCCGATGTAATGGTTCAGCCCGTCGATCTCCGCAACATCGCCCGAGAGGAAGTTGAGGTGCGCCGTGAGGTGGAGGTTGTCGGGGTACTGGGGCGCGACCAGCTCCATGTGCCAATAGGGGATGAACAGGGAGACGAGCAACATCACGCGAGCGACGAACAGAAAGAATCCCGGCGATCCGTAGCGAAGGCCGTGCGCCGAGAACTCACCCGGTTCGATCCGTGGTCCCAAGAGTCGATCAAGGAGCGTCGGTTTCATCGGGGGAGTCGCTTCCGTCGTGTGAGAATGCTGGATCGAACTGCCGCGAGTCGCGTGTCGAATCCGCCCCGGCGCGTTCCCGCGACGGGGCGGCGGAAGTGGATTCAGCGTGGCTCGACCATGAAATAGCCCATCATCTCGAGATGGAGGGCCGAGCAGAACTCGGAGCAATAGAAGGGGAAGGTGCCGGCGGTGTCGGCGACGAACTCGATCTTGACGGTCTCGCCCGGCTCGAGACTCGCGGAGATGTTGTACGCGGGCACCGCGAAACCGTGCACCGCGTCAACAGCGCGCTCGATGTTGGTGATGCGCCAGACGACCTTGTCGCCCTGTTTGACGCTGATGTGCTCAGGATTGAAATGGCTGCGGATCGCGGTCATGTAGACCTCGACGGTGTCGCCGTTGCGCACGATGCGTTCGTTGCCCTTCTTCGGCGCCATCGGCTCGAGGGTTTGCGTGTGGGGATCCCAGCCGACCTCGGGGTAGATGCTCCAGGGCTTGATGAGATCCGCCTTGACGATCTGCGCGTAGTGCGGTTCGCCGAAGCCCACGGGCATGTCGTAGATGACCGGCATCGCGGCGCCCTGATCCGAGATATCGATGAGCTGGAAGTTCTGCGCGAGGAGCGGGCCGGGGTGGAGGAAGCGGTCGACCGACCATTTGTTGAACGCGACCAGGTAGTTGCCCAGCGGGTTCACCGTGTCGCCGTGGACGGCGCCGATGTGTCCGACATTGTAATGGACGGGCGTCTTGTGCACGAGCGTCCAATCCGGCTCGGGCGTTCCCTTGCCGTACTCGCCGCCCATCGACCAGCGCGCGACGGCGGAGTCGAGGAAGAGCGAGGTGTACGCGTACCCGTCGTTGCCGAACTGGGTGTGGAGCGGGCCGAGGCCGACTTCGATACGCGCCTCAACAATCGAGTCGAAGTCGAGAACGGGGATGCCGTACTCGTCCGAGCCCGAGAACTTCCTGGACGCCATCGCGTTCTTCATCTTCGCGAACGAGTAGACCGTCACATGGGGGTCGAGTTTGCCCGAGACCACGATGAAGTCGCCCTTGGGCGCGATGTCCACGCCGTGCGGGCTGCGCGGCTCGGGCGTGAGGAACAGGATCCCCTCGTCAACGGCCGTGCGCATCGAGATCACCGGGAAGCCGTGCTTCTGCTCGGCCTTGCCCGCCTTGTACACCGCTTCGGCCTTGCGCCAATCGACGATGTGCATGTAATCTGTGGCGTTGCGGCTCGCGCCGGCTTCGAACGGGGGCTTCTTGTTCTCGATGCCGCCCGTCGCCATCTCGGTGTTGAGCGAGTTGATGAACAGGAAGCCGTCGCTGGCCAGTTTGCCCGCGTCAACCAGGTCCTGCCAGTACGGCGGGAGTTCGATCGCGAACGATTGCGACTCGTCGATCCGTCCCTTCTTGCGGTCGAACTTCCACAAGATGACCGCGCCGCGGTGCGTCTGCTTGTATTCGTCGAGGGGCGCGTACCCCGAACCGAGCGGGACGCCGTACTGCGAACTCTCGATGACATAATCGGTGTTCGGCGTCACGCATAGCCCGTGGTTGCTCACGGTCAGCGGGTTCTTCAGGATCTGCTTCGTCTCGAAGTCGCGGAGATCGATGACGGCGACGCGCGCATTGATCTTGTCGTTGATGAACAGCCACTCGCCGTCGTAGTCGCCATCGGTCTCAGAGAGCGCGGGGTGGTGAGTGTCGCCCCAGCGGTTGGGTTTGCCCGCGACATCGCCCCCTGCAAGCACCTCGTTGCCCACGCCGTAGCCCCAGCCCTGCCACGGCTCCGGGGTGAACACCGCGATCGTGCGGAGGAGTCGCATCGACGGCATGCCGATGGCGTGGACCTGCCCGCTGTGCCCGCCCGAAGCGAAGATGATGAACGGGTCTTTCATGCCGCTGGGGGTGTAGGTCTTGGCCGCGGCCAGCAGATCGGCCGTGGAAAGCCCTCGCTCTTTCGCGGTGCGCTGCACATCGTTCATCGACTGCGCGCTCGCCCCGCTGGCGATGCCCGCGACAATCGCAGCCGTCACGAACCAGTGTTTCGCGGCCGTTGTGTTCCGTTTCATGTGTCCTCATCCTTGTGAGAGATGTCGCCGAACGCGCGGGGAATCAGTTGCCCGCGTCGGTCGGGTGGAGCGTGCGGATGTACTTGATGATGGTTTGAATCTGCTCGTCGCTGAGCGCCGGGTTGCCCCCCTTGGGCGGCATGTCGAGGCCCGTGGTGTTCTCGGCGTCCCAGATCGGCCTTCCCGACTTGATGAACACGGCGAGTTCCTCGTCGGTCTTGGACTCGACGAAGTTGCTCCCCACGAGCGGCTTGCCGAGTCCCTCAAGACCCTGGCCTTGCGGCCCGTGGCACGCCGAGCACGAAGCGACAAAGACCTCGTGACCGATGCCGCCCGCCTGCCCGACGATGCCGGCGACCTGTTCGCCCCCGGCGCCGGCCGTGGTTGCCACGATCCAATCGTCGAGCGACGCGGGCCGCGCGGCCGGATCCTGGAGGGTCCGCAGATACACCACAACGGCTTGCATCTGCTCATCGGAGAGCGGCTGCGCTCCGCGGGCCGGCATCACCGCGCCGGTCGTGTTCAACGGGTCGTCCGGGAGACGACCGTTTGCGATGACCGAGAGCAATTCCCGGTCGGTGTGTTCCTGGACGAACGAACTGTTGCGCAGGGGCTTGCCGAGCCGCGGCACACCCTGCGCATCTTGGCCGTGGCATACGGCGCATGAATTCGCGAAGACCGAGCGCCCTTCGTGGATAGCGAGCGGCGCGACTCCGAGCGACCGGGCCCATTCGACGACCGGGTCGCGAGGGGGCTCGGGCATGACGGCGGCCATGAGGGTGAGGATCGCCGGGAGCGTGACCGCGATCATCACGCCCGTGCCGATCGCGCGGGCGCGGTACGGGTCGTCCCGACCGGCTTTCGCGTCGAAGCCCGCTCCGGACGGACCTTCCGGCTCGCGGACATCATTGGGGCTGTGGGCTGCCGCACGGGTCGGGGAAGGCTGGAAGGTGTTCATGATCTCGTCCTGGCTCGGCCTGTCAATCGCCGTATCCATGTATTAAAGCCTTGATACACTCTATTGCTATCGAGTGAGATGTCAAGCGCCCTTTAGCCCGACTCTCGAATGATCCGCGATTGCGGAATCGCGTTCCGGGAGCCAGGATTCAGACGCCTCCCATCCCAGCAAAACGGGTTGGCCCACAGCCCGGGCCTGCGTGTTTTGGATGGAGTCGCCAAGGATGCGGCTGTCGCAACGCAAAGCGGGCCAGCACGGTCGGCCAGACGCGAGGGGCTTCCAACCTCGCTCATTGATGACACCCATGCAAAGGGCGGAAGAGACGCCGCGCCGCCGCCGCCGAAGTCGGCGATGAGTTAGGAAAATTGTAGGGCAGGCATCACGCCAGTCGGGGTCGCGCAAGGGGGGCGATTCCGCCATTGTCCATTCACCGTATGCGGTCCTCGTTCTTGAAAGTCGCCACCTGTTTGGTGACCGGCGATCCCCTTGAGGGTCGACGGTTGTCGTTCCCAACGCGTCTACTTCGGTCGCAGGCACATAGGGGGGAGTCCGCGAGCCCGCGGGTGGGGCGCGAAGGGCGTGCGTGGGCCCTCTCCATGGAGTCCGAACCCGACGCGGTTTCGAGGAGCGGGCCCGGACTCAATTTGATGTAGGCCGCGCGGGATTCGGCGCGACCACCGCAATCAATCGGCCGACTCGAACCGCTTGCCGCAAGTAGGACATTTCCCCTCCAAGCGATTGCGGCGACGGCCCAGTTCTTCGACGAACGCCGAGCCGAGGATGCCTGTGGGAAGCGCGATGAACCCGACGCCTACAACGGCAATGAACGATGCGGCAACGCGGCCAAGGGGCGTGATGGGGACGACATCGCCGTATCCAACGGTCGTCAGAGTTACGATCGCCCACCACATCGACTTCGGTATCGTTCCGAAGACCTCGGGTTGCGCATCCCGCTCGGCGAAATACATCACTGAGGCTGAGAAGAGGAGCAGAACAAGCAAGAAGCCAAATGTGATGGTGAGCTCGGAACGCTTCGCAAGAAACGCGTCGCGGATCGAGTTCGCCGCACGCGTGTAGCGTGCGAGTTTGAAGACCCTCGCGAGCCGCATGAGCCGCAGGAGGCGCGCGACTCGAAAGTCAACGCCAAGGAAGGGGAGGTAAAACGGGAGGATCACGATGAGGTCAACGATCATCATCGGCTTGCCGGCAAACCTCGCTCTTCCCCACACCGCTGACCGGGGAGGCTCGGCGGCGGTGCATGACCACAGGCGGAGCACGTACTCAATCGTGAAGATCGCCACAAAGCCGATCTCGAGCGTGGAGAACAACCCGGGCGCCCTTGCGCGAATCTCCGGCACCGATTCGATGACGAGGGCGACGATCGACGCCACAACGACGGAGAGCAACACGAACTGGACGACTTCGCCAGTCCGGCCGGACTTTGGATCACCTTCGAGCGCCTCAAAAACGTGGCGTCGCAGTGACTTACGCTGGTGGCGGTTCGGAAGCATCCGGATTAGCCTACCCAGCGGTTGGCGAAGATGTCTGACGGGAATCCCGGCCCCTCAGGGAACAGTTATTGCACAGACCTTCGTGTAGGAGGCTCGGTGGGCCCCATGCCGGAACGGTTCGGCGCCGACTCGTAACCCGGTGACGGATCATCCGAAGCGTGTCGGGCTGCTCTGGTCTGACGCGATCCGGTCGCGGGAGCGGGCGAGGAGGCGCCAGTGTGCGGCATAAGAGAATGTTCGCAGTGGGTTCGCGTCGTTTGCGATTAGGGGTGGCGCCCTGAATTGGCGACCACCGCCTTGATGCCTCTTGCGCGCTTCTGTGCACGCTCGGTTTGAGAAGGTCTTGCGCTTCTCTGAGTTGCGCGGCGGGAGTCATTCTTAAACGACTGAACGCCGAGCCGGGGGGTTGCCCAGATCGTGCAGAACTCGCAAAACACCGGTTGCGAACCGGCTGACGACATGTAGCATTCCCGTGCACAGAGAGCGCGTGGCGGTTCCGCTGCGCGAGAGGAGATCAGCAGCAAGCATGGTTCGCTGTCGGCCTGAGCGGAGTCTCGTGGCAGCCGGCGTCTCGTGAGCTGATCCGACAGTGGCAGAGTCTTGCGGTCGGGCTTGAGTGCTCGATTGCAACGAGAGCGCCTCGATGCGCTGTTGTAACGATGTGAGATGACAGGAGAGAGTCCATGGTCGCCGCGTGCGGCCAAGGTCGCGGGCTGTCGCTGCGCACACAGCGGTGGCTCGACAGCACTTGGGAACAACGGGCGTCGGGGACGGCGCCAAGGAGATCAGCAACATGGCCGTTACGAATGCACGCGCGCTCATGCGCCTTATCGCAGTGAAGAGCATCTTCCCGACCGGCGTCATGCTCGCGCCGGTGACCCTGATGATCGCGTCGGCGCCGTATGCGCTCGCGGTCGGCGATACGGAAACTGGAACAGACGGCGCCGACGGCGCGAACGGCGCGAGCGGGAACCCCGGAACCAACGGCGACGCGGGTGAGGCCGGCGAGGAGGCGACCGCCGACGCGAATGCTGTGGGCGATTCATCCAACACGGCGACCGCGAACGGCGGCGAGGGAGGTCGGGGAGGCAACGGCGGCTCCGGCACGCCTGCGGGCGCGAACGGTGGAGAGGGCGGCGCCGGCGGCGAAGGCGGCGACGCGACGAGCGCCGCGACCACAACGCTCGCCAACGACGACAACGGCACGGCTACCGCGACCGCGAACGGCGGCGACGGCGGCGACGGCGGCAACGGCGGCACGGCGTCCGGCGGCGGAATGCCCGGCAACGGCCAGGCGGGAGGCATCGGCGGCACATCGATCGCCACGACCACGGCGACGACCACGGGCAACGGGAATCTCGTCCTGGTTTCCACCGCGACCGGCGGGGCGGGCGGGAACGGCGGGTCGGGCGGAACCGGCGCTGTGGGCGGCGTGGGCGGGGACGCGAGCGCGTCGGGCATGGCGACTGGCGATGGCGACGGCTCGATCACGATCACCGCGACCGCGACCGGCGGCGCGGGCGGCAACTCGCAGGGCGAGTTCGACGGCGCGACGGGTGGCGCCGCGACGGTGACGCAGGTGCGCGGCGTGTCGAACAATGACGGCGGCGTCACGGCGACGGCCACCGCGACCGGCGGCCGCGGCGGGAACAGTTCGTCGGCGGGCGGCGGGGGCGCGGGCGGCAACGCCAGCATCGTTGACGCGGCGTCGGGAAGCACGACAAGTGACGCAACTTTGCAACAGACCGCGACGGGCGGCGCGGGCGGCAACGGAGGGTTCACTGGCGACGGAGGTCCGGGCGGCGTGGGCGGCGACGCGACCTCGTTGCTGACGACCACCAACGATCAGGGCGGCGAGATCGTCGCGACCGTCAACGCGACCGGCGGGCGCGGCGGCAATGGCGGTGTTGCCGCCACCGGCGGCGCGGGCGGTGAGGCGACCACGGGTTCAGAACTCACAACCGCGGACGCGGTCACGCTGAACACGACCGCGACGGGCGGCGCGGGCGGCAACGGCGGTTCGAGTGGCGCAGGCGGCGAGGGGGGCGCTGGCGGCGGCGCGACGATCGAGCAGGCCGTCGGCATCTCCACGGGCGGTGAAGATGTGATCGTGAGCGCGACCGCGAACGGAGGCAACGGCGGGAACGCTGGAGGCGGCCAGACCGGCGGGCTCGGCGCCGGCGCTTCGCTCGAGGACATCGTGAGCGGCGAATCCGCATCGGGCGATGTCGCGCTCACCCAGCGCGCGAACGGCGGCAACGGCGGCAACGGCGGGTTCAGTGATGGCGTCGGCGGGGCCGGCGGCGACGGCTCGTCGTTGCTCACCTACGAGAATCTCGGCTCCGGCGACACCACCGCCACCGTTTCCTCGACCGGAGGCAACGGCGGGCAGGCGAACGGCTCGGCGGATGCGCAGAGCGGCGGCGGTTCCGAGAGCGGCGCCTCGATCACCGGCGAGGGCGATGTCATCGTCTCGGCGACTTCAACGGGCGGGACCGGCGGGCGCAGCACGAACGGCGCAGGAGGCGACGGCGGCGCGGCGGTCGTGACCGAGTCGGTCGGCGTTTCGACCGACGGCGGCGATGTCAGCGTGACGGCGCGCGCGACGGGCGGCGCGGGCGGTCAGTCCAATGGCGCCGGTGACGGCGGCGATGGGGCATCGACCGAGATGGTTGATGTCGTGAACGCCGCGAGTGACGACGGGGGCGACCTGACACTTCTTCAGGAAGCGACCGGTGGCGCAGGCGGCAACGGCGGGTTCTCGGGAGGCGCCGGCGGGGCCGCGGGCGACGCGACTTCCACGCTGACGCTGGTGAACGAGGCCGACGGCGATGTTGCGACGACCGTGCGCGCCGTCGGTGGCGTCGGCGGGCGCAGCGGCGGCTCCGGGATGGCGGCGGCGGGCGGAGACGCTATGGCTGCCGGTGAAGTCACGAGCGAGGCCGCGATTGCGCTGACCGTGTTCGCTGGTGGTGGCACGGGCGGTCAGGCCCAGGGCGACGGCGATGCGGGCGCAGGCGGCAATGCGGCGCTCGGCGTGGTGTCGGCGACCTCCACGGACGGCGATGATGTTGTTGTGTCGGCGTCTGCGACAGGCGGCGCGGGCGGCAACGCGCTCTCGGACGGCGACGGCGGCGCCGGCGCGAGCGTCGATCTCACGGATCTTGTCACGATCGATACCGAGGGGGACTCGACGGTGACGCAGACCGCGAACGGCGGCGCGGGCGGACGCAGTTCGGGCGGCGACGCGGGCGTCGGCGGCGATGCGACCTCGGTGCTCAACGGCTCGAACGCGAGCGGCGGGCAGGTCGCGATGACGCTCACCGCGAACGCGGGCAACGGGGGAATCGGGCAGACCGATTCTGACGGCGCCAACGGCGGGAACGCGACCGCCGGCGGCGTGTACTCGACCGATGATGCGCTCACGATGAGCGTCACCGCGAGCGCCGGATCCGGAGGCCAGGCGCAGGGCGATGGCGACGCGGGCAACGGCGGCGATGCGTCGATCGTGCAGACCAGCGCCACCTCGAACAACGGCGAGAATGTCACGATGACCGTCACCGCCAGCGGCGGCTCGGGCGGGATCGCGCAGCAGGACGGCGACGGCGGTGACGGCGGCGGAGCGCACCTCACTGACATGGTGAACGGCAGCACCGCGGGACTCCTGCGCATCACCCAGACCGCCAACGGCGGCGCCGGCGGGCGCAGCAGCGGCGGGACCAGCGGCGCCGCGGGCGACGCGACCTCTGTGCTCAACGGGACGAACGCGGGCGGCGGTGATGTCAACATCACGCTCAACGCGAGCGGGGGCTCCGGCGCGCAAGGGTTCAGCGATTCCGACGGCGGAGACGGTGGGAACGCCACCGCGGGCGGGTCGTACACGACGGGGGGCGCGGTCACCATGGGCGTGACGGCCACCGGCGCGAACGGCGGTCAGGCGCAGGAAGACGGCAACGGGGGCAACGGCGGGTCTGCAACGCTCGTGCGCACCGTCGGGACATCAACGGGCGGCGACGCCGTCACGATGACGATGACCGGCAACGGCGGCAACGGCGGCAACTCTCTCGATGACGGGATGGGCGGCGCCGGCGCGAGCACCGACATCACCGACATGCTCGACGGCGACACCGCCGGCGCGCTGCGACTCACGCAGACGGCGAAGGGAGGCAATGGTGGGCGGACCGTCGGAGGATTGGCCGGACAGGGCGGCAGCGCCACCTCAGTTCTCAACGGGATGAACCCCGGCGGCGGCGAGGCCACGATCACGCTCAACGCGAACGCCGGCGTGGGCGGCGAAGGCCAGGACGACTCCGACGGCGCAAACGGCGGCGCGGCGACATCCGGCGGTTCGTATGCGAATGCCGGCGCGATCACCGCGACCGTCAACGCCACCGGCGGCGCGGGCGGCCGCTCCATCGAAGGCGTTGGCGGTACGGGGGGCGACGCCACCGTCACGGGCTTCGACGCCGATTCGACGGGAGGCGGGACTGTGCGCGTGACTTCGACAGCGAACGCCGGAGCCGGCGGCCAGGTGACCGACGACGGCGCACTGATGGGCGGCAGCGGCGGAAACGCGATATCGGCGAGCGGTGGTTCGACATCGGGCGCGGCCACCCTCATGCTGACCGCGACCGCGAACGGCGGCAACGCCGGAACGATCGTCGATCTCGAGGTCGCTCCGGGGAACGGCGGCCACGCGATGGCGAGCTCGGACGGTGCGACGACCGGCACGGGCGCGATGACGAGCGTCGCAACCGCGAACGGCGGCGAGGGAAGCCGCATCGGCAACGGACCGTTCATGGGAACGGGCGGCGACGCGAGCGCTTCGGCGATCGGCGTCGGGCTCGGGAATGTGCAGGCGACCGCGACAGCAACCGGCGGGGTCGGGGATGTTGGCGGCGCCGCGGACGCGTTCGCGTCCGCCGACGGCGTCTCCGGTCGCGCTCGAGCCGTCGCGACGACCCAGCAGAACACCGGGCTGGTGACTCGCGTCGGCGCGGTGACCGAAGCACCGGTCGGGAGCCTCTCAACCGCGGCCTCGCGCACCGGCATCGGCGTCGAGATCGCGGACCTGAGCGAAGCGGTCGGCCGCAACGCCGCCGCGTTCGGGTTCGGAGCGCCCGGCGCGCAGGACCTCTTCGACAGTCTGCTGGACAACCCCAACGCGCAGCTCAACTACGACTTCGGTGCGGACTTCATGAACCCCGAGGCGGGGAACATCATGGCGTACGGCGTGATCACCACCGCGACCACTGGCGGCGCAACGACCAGCGAACTCAGTTTCGACATCAACACCGCGATGATCGAGAACGCGGATCAGAACCTGCTGCTCAGTTTCCTCGATGTGCAGGCGTTCGGCGCCGGCTTCGGCGAACTCACGCTGACCGTCGATGTCGAAGGCGTGGAGGTGGTAAACGAGTCGTTCACCGATCTTGCGACCGCCGCGGCGTTCTTCATGGACTCCACGATCGATCTCGGCGATTGGTCCGTTGGTCTGAGCGGCGACGGTGTCCTCGACATCGACTTCGTGCTCGCCGGCATGGGCGGTGTGCCGGATGACGGCTTCGGATTCGATTTCGTGTTCGGCGATTCGGTGCTCGGCGCAGGCATCCCGTTCCCGACCCCGGGCGCGGCTTCCCTGCTCGGACTGGCCGGGCTCGTGGCGTGCAGGCGCAGTCGCCGCTGAGCGATTCCGAGATCAGCAAGTCAGATCAGGCCCGGGCGCGGGAGCGCTCGGGCCTTTTTCGTTGTGCGACGGAAGAGTCGTTCGCATGTATCATGGTTTGATGACCAGAACTCGAATCGGACGCGTCTGCCTGGGATCGATCGCGGTCGCTTTCGCCGCGCTCGGCGCGGGTCCGGCGGGCGCCGGATCACCAGCGACACATGAAGCGTTTGTGGAGAGCACGAACGCCTGGCACGCCGAGCGGATCAGGAAACTGACCGAGCCGGACGGCTGGCTTTCGCTGGTTGCGCTCGAATGGCTTGAGCCGGGGCGCAATCGCGTCGGGCGCGCGAAGGATTCCGAAGTGCGCTATGCAGGGTTTCCCGCAGACACGATCGGCGTCTTCGTGCTCGACGGGGAACGCGTGCGCTTTGAGGCGGCCGAGGGTATCGAGATCGAAGGCGTGCCCGCCAGCGGTTGGGTGCGCTCCGACGCCGACGGCAACCCGACCGTGCTGTCGATTGGCGACATCCGGTTCTATGTGGTGATCCGCGGGGGGCGCCCGGTCATCCGCATCAAGGACGCCGCGGCGCCGACACGAGCGAACTTCAAAGGGATCGAGCGATATCGGATCGACGAGTCGTGGCGGATCGAAGCGGAGTTTGTTCCCGCGAGCGAAGGCGAGCTGATCGGGCTCGACACCGTCATAGGCGTGCGCGAAGAGGGCGAGACATCGGGGCGCGCGAAGTTTGAGGTGGGCGGCGTGCGGGTTGATGCGGTGTTGCTCGCGGCCGGCGACGGCGGGTCGCTGCTGCGCTTTGGCGACACGACCAATGGCGGGGAGACCTATGTCGTGGGGAGGTACCTGTATGTGCCCCCGTCGACTGACGGGAAGACGGTGGTGCTCGACTTCAATCGAGCGTACAACCCTCCGTGCGCGTTCACGGCGTATGCGACCTGCACGATCCCGCCGCCTTCGAACGATTTCTCGTTCCCGGTCACCGCGGGCGAGCGATGGGCAGGGGGTGAGTGAGGCAGTCGGGAGTTCTGCGGCCGGTTGTTCGGCACGATACCCTGATGCGGAATGGGCGCCGCATCGCCAACCCGTCCTCGCCTCGCCGTCTGCAGTTGGTCGCTGGAACCGACCTCCCCGGATGACTTGGTGGAGAAGGTGCGCGCGTGCGGTCTCTCGGCCGTGCAGCTTGCGCTCGATCCGATCCGTCGGGGAGAGTGGAAGGAAGACGCCGCAAGGAAGGCCCTCGCTGATGCGGGCATCGCGATCCTCTCGGGAATGATGGCGCCGGCGGGGGAGGATTACTCAACCCTCGGGACGATCGAGGCGACCGGCGGGCTTCGGCCCGACGCGACCTGGCCTGAGAACCGGCGGGCGGCCGAGGAGAACGCGGCGATCGCGCAACGGCTCGGGTTGTCTCTGGTCACCCTGCACGCGGGGTGCGTTCCTTCTGATCGCGACGCATTCGTCTCCCGGCTGCGCGAAGTGTGCGGCCTGTTTGCGTCGCTCGGCGTGCGCATCGCGTTTGAAACAGGGCAGGAGTCGGCGTTGGCGATGGCCGGGCTGGTTCAGGAACTGCGCGACCTGCGGGTCGGGGTCAACTTCGATCCGGGGAATGTGATCCTCTACGGCCGGGGCGATCCGATCGAGGCCATGCGTGCGCTGACGCCGCGGATCGCGCAGTGCCATATGAAGGATGCGAAGGCGTCGCGCGAGGGTGGTGAGTGGGGCGAAGAAGTGTGCGCGGGGATGGGCGAAGTTGAGTGGTCTGATTTCTTCGAGTTGCTGCGCGGGATCACGCCGAGCGTGGATCTGGTCATCGAGCGCGAAGCGGGCGGTTCGCGCGTCGAGGATGTTCGCGCGGCCGCCGAGATTGCGCGCGGTTTTCTCGGGGAACAGGCATGACGAGCGAGATCGGTGTGGGCGTGATCGGGATGGGATTCATGGGGTGGCGCCATGCCGATGCGTACGCGAACGCCGCGCGTGCGGGACTTCCGTGCAGGGTCGTCGCGGTGTGCGACGGAGACACCTCGCGGTGCGCGGCGCCGGCGACGCAGGGGAACATTGGGGGCGCTCATGCGCGGCTGCGTCCCGATTGGGAGTGCTACTCCGATCTGGAAGAATTGCTCGGCGACACGCGTGTGCGGCTCGTGAGCGTCTGCACGCCGACGGAGAGCCATGTTGACCTCGCGCTGAGGGCGCTGGAAGCCGGGAAGCATGTGCTGGTGGAGAAGCCGGTGGCGTTGTCGGCTGAGCGAATGGCGCCGCTGGTCCGCGCGGCGAGGCAATCCGCTTATTTGTGCATGCCCGCCCACTGCATCCGGTTCTGGCCCGGCTGGGACTGGCTCCGCGAGCGGGTGGCATCGGGTGAGTTCGGGCGAGCGCTATCGGCGAGTTTCCTGCGCGCGGGAGCGATCCCGGGGTGGGCGTCGTTCTACGCCGATGCGGCGCGGAGCGGTGGCGTCCTGCACGACTTCCATATTCATGATGCGGACTTTGTGCGATGGGTCTTCGGGAAACCGCAATCGGTCTGCGCGACGGGTGACGATCGGCATGTGTCCGTGCTGTATCGGTACGGCGAACAAGGCCCGACGCATGTGAGCGCTGAGGCGGGGTGGACCCGCGCTTCCAGCGCAGGGTTTCGGATGCGCTACACGGTGTCGTTCGAACGAGCGACGGCGGAGTTCGAGATGGGCCGCGACCCGGTGCTCACGATCAGCGACGAGCGGGGTTCGCGCGCGGTCGATCTTCCGGTGGGGAACGGGTACGACCACGAGGCGGCGCATCTTGTGCGAGCCATCGCGGGGGATCAGCGCGATCTCCGGGTCACGATGGATGATGCGATGGCGACGGCGGAAGTGCTCGACGCTGCGGCGGCGAGTCTGCGGACGGGGCGCTGGGTGGACCTGTAGGCCGCGTCAGTCGAGCGGGCGGACGCGGATGTTGCGGAACCAGACCTCATCGCCGTGGTCTTGCAGCGCGATGTGGCCGCGTTGGCGGGTGGCGAAGTCGGGCATGCCCGTCCATTTGCTCTGCGCGTGCGCCGCGTTGTACTCGGGGCTGCCTATGCGCACATCGACAACGAGCGCGCCGTTGAGGTAGTGCTGGATGCGCGGGCCGCGTGCGATGATGAGCGTGTCGTTCCATTCGCCCGCGGGTCTGACAACATCCACCGCGCAGGGGAAGAGGTCGTAGAGCGAGCCGGCGCGGGTCTTCGGCTTCGCGCCGTCGCCGTGCGCGGCGTCGTCGAGAATCTGGTACTCGGGACCGGTTTCCCAGGGGTATGCGTGGTCTTCGGTGGCGCGGTAGATGATGCCGCTGTTCCCGCCGGGCGCGACGCGCCACTCGCACGCGAACTCGAAGTCGCCGTACTGCTCGCGGGTGATGATGTCGCCGCCCGATGGACCGGCGGTTCGGTGAAGCGAACCGTCGGCGGCGATATCCCAGCCCTGCGTTGGGAAGGAACCCTTGCGGAAACCCCGGAAGTTCTCGGTCGATTCGCCATCGAACAGGAGGATCCAGCCAACGGACTGCTCGCCGCGTGTGAGCGAGTTGGGCGCACGCACCGTGGTGGTGCTCGAGCATGACGCGAGGAGCGGGGCGGCGGCGAGCAGCGTGAGTGCGATGGTCTTCTTCATGGCGCGGTGGTTTCCGATACGAGTTGCGCGCGCACGCGCTCGAGGAGCGACTTGGTTGCGTTGACACCGTCCGGCTCGGAGAGGCGGTTCCCTTCGTACTCGATGCCGACATGGCCGTGATACCCCGAGTCGGTGACGATGCGCATCATGCGGCGGTAGTCGGTGGTGGTCTCGGCGCCGAGCGTGTCGAAGTGGTTTGACTTCGCGCTGACGGCGCGGGCGTAGGGCATCATGTCTCGTACTCCGGCGTAACGGTCCTGGACCTTGGGATCAAAGTTGCCGAAATCGGGGAGCGTGCCGATGCGCGGATGGTCGACGCGCTCCATCACGCGCACCAGCCACGGCGCGAATGATGAGAGTCCCCAGTGGTTTTCGACGATGACATCAATCCTGAGAGGTTCTGCGCGTTCGCAGAGCGCGCGGAGCCCGTCGGCGGCGAGGCGTTCCTGTTCATCGGGTGTGCCTTCGCTCTGCGCGTTCACGCGGATGGAGTGGCACCCGAGAGACTTCGCGGCATCGAGCCACTTCATGTGGTCGTCGACGGCCTTCGCGCGGGCGTTGTCGTCGGGATCGCCGAGGGCGCCCTCAGCGTCAACCATGATGAGGAGCGAGCGGACGCCGAGGTCATCGCACCGTTTGCGGAGTTCGGTGACTTCGGTGGAGAGATCCTTGCGGGCGAACAGCGTGCTGACATACTCGACGGCGTCGATGCCGTGCTCGCAAAGCGCGACGCGTGGGAAGTCGAGCGTGGTCATTTTGCCGGACTGCACGGCGCGGTGGTACGACCACTCCGCGAGGGAGATCTGGAACAGGGGGCTCGGGGCGGCCTGCGTGGTGATCATGCGGGACAATGTCGCGGGAGAGGCGGCGGCGGCGAGGGATGCGGCGATGAACTTGCGACGGTTCATGCGTGCGCGGCCTCTTTCTCTCGACGCGTGCGCGGGCGCCAGAGTTCAATGACGATGAGCGCCAGAAGGAGCCCGGTGGCGAAGTTGTACACCGCGCCGGCGCCGACGATGACATACACGGCGGCGGCGAGTTCGCGGGCGATGAGCCAGGAAGCGAGGTCGGCGATGAGCGAGATTCCCGCGAGAGCGATGAGCAGGCCGATGAGGCGTTGCGGGAATGCCGTGGCGAGTCCGAGCGCCGCGACGACCAGCGTCATGGTCGCCATGGCGGGCGCGTGGGCGTGCATCGACATGAGGATGATGTTGGTGGGGGTTGACGGGACGCTCCGCGCGTAGGCGATGGCCTGCACATCGTCCCAGTAGTCGAGCGGGATCTCCTTCGCGGTCAGTTGATCGGCGGCGGGCGAGGCATTGCGCGAATGGCAGGACAAGCACGACGCCGCGATGATCTCCGCGGGCGCCGAATCGCCGAGGTCGAGCGAGTCGTAGTCTTCAGAGATGCGGTCGGAGCCGAGCCACGCGAGCAGCGCGGCGCGTTCGTTGTCGGTGATGGTCTCCGGGTGGCCGCGTTCGAGCGCGAGGACGAGGGGGGACGGCGCGTCGATGCCGTGGTAGGCGGCGGTGATGTCGTCGATGGTCAGTCCGGCAACGCCGTCGCGCTTCTCGTAGTGGTTGACGAGGTGCATCGCCGAGGCGACGAGCCCGAGCGTGAGCGCGAAAACGAGGCCGGTGACGCCGAGCCGGGTGAGAACGCCGAGATGGCGGAGGCGGAAGGTCATGCGTGGGTGAATCCAGAACGATCAGAGTTCGTAGAGCGAGGGGTCGATGGTCTGTTCGGCGCCGGACGCGGCGGCCTTGGATGCGTGGATCGCCACGATGGTGGCGCGCATGCCGTCGGCCGCGGTCGTGACGGCGGGTTGCCTGGTGCGCACGCTGGTGACGAAGTCGCTGAGCGCGTAGTAGAGCGGCGGGTTGGGCAGGCCGACGCCCTCCTTGAGTTTGCCTTGCGAAGCGAGCTTCGTGGCGTCGGCGATGAGCGTGATGCCTTCCTCGTTGTGGAACTGCTGGCGATTGGCGTAAACCTCCCAGCCCTGCGTCGGCGCGTCGGCTTCCTTGAACATCCACGCGGCGGTCCACGCGAGTTTGATCGCGGCGTTTGTTCCCCGGAAGGTTTCATGCCGGCGCTCGAAGGAGTTGCCGAGCGAGGCCTGATGGTGCATGAACAGGCCGTCGCCGAAGCGGAGGGTGTTGAAGGTGGTGTCGTTGATGGTGCGGCCGTCGTCGTAGGCGCGGATCGCGCCGCCGCCCGTGACGGCGGTGGGGAGGCGGTCGGTGTACCAGAGCGCGACATCGAACTGGTGGACGCCGTGCTCGCCGGGCAGGCCGAGCGAGAGTTCGGGATCGAGGCGCCAGTTCACGGCCGCTTCGCGCTCGGGGCTCGAGGCGGGGAATCGCCAGGAGGTCTTTTGGAAGTCGCTGGCGTCGATCACGATCGCGCGGCGGACGGAGTCGGAGAGATAGAAGCTTCGCGCGAGTTTGTAGATCGGGTTGGATCGGGCTTCGAGGCCGGACGCGAAGACGAGGTTCGGCGCGTCGCGTGCGGCCAGTGCGATCGCGCGGGTGTCGTCGATGGTGTGCGCGAGGGGGGCTTCGCAATAGACATGCTTCCCCGCGGCGAGGGCGTCGATGGCGATCTGCTTGTGCTCGTGCGTGGGCGTGGCGATGATGACCGCGGCGATGTCGTTCGCCTCGTCGAGCATCGCACGGTGATCGGAGTATCCCTTCGCGCCTTGCACGCGGCGCAGTCCTGACCTCAAACGCGGCTCGTCGTTGTCGCAGACCGCGACGACGCGCACGGCGTCGAACTTCGCGAGTTCACCGAGGATCACACGGCCCTGACGGCCTGCGCCGATGACGGCGATGTTCAGTTGCGCTCCGTCAGCGGGCTGGGCTGCGAACGCGGCGATGTTGGGCACGATCGCCATCGCGGTAAGCGCCCCGGCGCTCTGGAGGAGGAAATCGCGGCGGGAGTGGTTGGTCATGCGGCCTCCGATGGAAGAACAAAGTGGATGCCTCGGGCCGACCATGCGGTCCCGTCGTGAACGGCGTGGCGGAGTGAGTCTGTGTTGGCTGGATGCGCGTCGGTGTTGACGACAATCGCGGTGGCCCACGCGTCGCACTCGGCGCATGAGGGGCCGATCACCAGCGAAGTGATGTCGGCGCCAGCGCCGAGGATGTGGTCGCGGCCGCGCTGCGCGGAAACGCAGAGCGATTCGTTCCTGATGGTTGCGAAGTCAACACCCAGGGCGGTGCGCACGCCGATGCGGCGAGGCGTCGGACCGATGGCGATGACGCCGCTGGTTCCGGCGTGAAGGAGCGCGGACTCGACGCCGTGCTCACGGAGGACGGAGGCGGCGCGGTCGAGGGCGAACCCCTTCGCGACGCCGCCGAGATCGAGATCGATGCCCGCGCGTGTGAAGCGAACGATTCGCGCTGCGCGGTCGAGTCTGACGCACGAGCCCCATGCGCCAGCGCGTGTGGGATCGAAGGCGCCGCTGGACTCTCGATGCACGCCATCGCAGAGCGCGAGGAGTTCGAACAGGTCTTCGTCGAGGACGACGGGGTGATCGGCGGCGGTGCGGTTGATGTGGGAGAGGAACGAGTCGGTCTGGAAGCGAGAGAGCCGGTCGTGCCAGCAATGGACCTCGTCGATCGCGGCCTCGGCGATGGCGCGGAGCGAGGGCGACTCCGGCGCGTCGATGAGCAACTCGACGCGTGTTCCGAGCGCGTTGGTCGCGGTGAGGAAGGGCGTCATCGGATCAGGCACGGCGGGCGGTCATGGTGCGCGGATCGAAGGAGAACGCGGCGCCTTCCCACATGGATCGCGTGGCGAGGTCGACCATGACCATCACCTTGGTTCCCTGCTCGATGTCGCTGTCGGGTTGGATGCGCGTCCGGACGACATCGACGAACTTGATGCGGTGGAGGTCCTGGTCGTTGCCGATGTCCTCGCACTCGACGGTTTCGGCGTCAACATCGTCGACGAAGATGCGCTCGGGACGCATGACGCAGTTGCGGCCGCCGAGATAGATGTTGCCCTTGTGGCCGCGGATCATGGTTTCGAGGCCGACCTCGTTGCATGTCGAGCCGGCGAGAATCATGGTCTGGCCTGATTCGAACTCGATGTTGATGTTGACCTGATCGTGGTTCTCCATGTCCTTGTCGACATAGTGGCCGCCGGACGCGACGACGCGCGTGGGCCAGCCGGGTTCGATGGCGACGAGCAGGGGCGTCATCACATGGACGAGGAGATCGCCGAGAATGCCGGTGGAGTAGTCGCGGTATCGGCGCCAGCGCGCGTAGACGAGCGGATCCCATTCAGCGGGGCCGTTGGGGCCGCACCATTCGTCCCAGTCGAGGTTGACGCCGGGTTTCCAGTTCGGATCGATGCCGTAGTAGTTCCACTCGCCCGCGGTGGAGTTTCGGCAATAGGAGGTCTGGCTGGAGACGACCTTGCCGATCATGCCGTCCTGGATCATCTGCCGCGCGGCGTGATACCTCGGGAGGTTGGTCATCTGCGTGCCGACCTGGAGGCGCAGGTCGGGGTTGGCCTGCGCGACGCGTCGGAGGCGGAGCGCCTGATCGAGGCGGAGGGTCATGGGTTTTTCGAGGTAGACATCCTTGCCCGCGAGGAGCGCGTCGGTGGCGTGCTTCTCGTGCCAGTGTTCGGGCGATGCGATGAGCACGGCGTGGATGTCGTCGCGTTCGAGGATCTCGCGGTAGTTGCGCGTTGCCTGTACCTCGACGCCCGGCTGACCTGCGCGGCACTTCTTCGCGGCGTTGTCGAGGTGGGACTGACAAACATCGGCGACCGCGACGATCTGGGTGTTCATGCGGCCCTGCTTGGAGAGCGACATGAACGCGTCGCAATGGCCGGTGCCCATGCCGCCGGTTCCGATGACGGCCATGCGGACCGCCTCGTTGTCGTTCACCGGGACGCGCGGCTTGGCGCGCGGGGCGGGGCCGGAAGCGACGGCGCCGGACGATTCGGAGGAGGACGCGCACGCGGAGAGGAGCGATCCCGCGCTGGCGAGTCCGGCGGCGGCGGCGAAGAGGAAGCCGCGCCTGGAGGCGTCGGTGTTGAACGCGTGCTCGTTGGGTTGGTTGTGATCGTTCATGACGGTTGTCCTCCGAGGGGTCGGATGGTGGTGATCAGGAGGCTGCGGCGGGCTGGGCGGGTTCGAGCATCCCTCTGCGGGGGCTCTTGCGCGGATAGAAAATCAGGATCGCGGCGAGGCAGACGACGCTGGCCCACATGGGGTACGAGAACAGAACGGTGTAGTCGACCTCGTCGGTCCCGCGCTTGGCGATCTCGCTGACGGCGCCGGCGATCTTGCTGCCGACGATGATGCCGATGCCGAAGAGGATCAGACTGAAGAGCGACTGCGCGGTGGCGCGGACATCGTGGGTTGTTTCCTCGTCGACGACCATGAAGGCGATAAAGACGAAGCAGCCGAAGCACAGGCCGTGCATCGCGACGCCGAGGATGAGGATCGCGACGGGCGGGATCCCGGTGGCTGCGGCGATGGAGTCGACATAGGCGAAGAGCGCCATGCGCACGGCATAGGCGGCGATGCCCACTGAGAGGAGCGACTTGCGCGAGAAGCGCACGGCGAGGACGGGCATTGCGGCGAGGACGAGGATCTCGGCGATCTGGCCGATGGTCATGAGCCCGCCGCCGCCGACGCCGAAGACGGAGTTGATCGAGCTGGCGGCGTTGGCCTGGAAGTTCCCGAGGAATCCGGCGGTGTGCACGAAGTAGAACTGGTGGATGCAGGAGATAGGTACGGCGATGAGGAAGAGGGTGAGGAGGGGGTTGAAGCGGATCTGGCCGAGGGCCTCGACGGTGGCGTTCTTCTTTTCGCCGCGCATCGGGGGCGTGTGGGGGAGCGTGAAGCAGTAGACGCCCATGGCGATGCCGAGGATGGCGCTGAGGCGGAAGGCGTCGGCCATGCCGGCGGTTTGCGCGGCGAGTTGGCTTGCGGCGTCGGCGCCCGCGGGGGTGTGGCGGTGCAACAGCCATTGGCCGATGCCGATGCCGACGGCGATCCAACCGAGCGTGCCGAAGAGTCGCACCTTGCCAAAGTCGCGGTCGCGGTTCTTGAGGTTGTGGAACGAGAGGGAATTCGTGAGCGAGAGCGTGGGGGAGTAGATGAGCGAATAGACGAGAGAGAAGACGAGGAAGGCGCCGTAGGACTCGATGGACGCGAGGTTCCAGACGAGGATGCCGCCGAGGATGTGGCTGACGCCGAGGAACTTCTCGGTGGAGAACCAGCGGTCGGCGATCTGCCCGGCGACGAAGGGGGCGACGATGGCGCCGACGGCGCCGACGGCGAACATGTTGCCGATCTGTCCGGCGGTGAAGCCGCGGTGCCCGCTGAGGAAGGGCCAGAGCAGGGGGAGCCAGGCGCCCCAGATCGCGTACTGGAGGAACATCATCACCGCGAGGCGGGTGCGCACGAACGGTGCGGATGGGGCGTTCTCGTTCAGGAGCGCGGGGTCGGGAGAATCGTTCTGGGCCATGCCGTTCCTGACCGGGTCGAGCGGGGCGTCGGGACGGGCCAGTGTACAGTACGATCGCCCGCGTGCACCCCCTTTCTCGCGCAGCGCAACGAAGTTGCGGCCGCGGAGCGTCAGTACGGAGCGAATCGAATATGCAGAGACCCGTGACCCTGTTCACCGGCCAGTGGGCCGACCTGCCGATCGAGCGGATCGCCGAACTCACCGGCGCCGAGGGCTGGGGATACGACGGTCTGGAACTCGCGTGCTGGGGGGACCATTTCGATGTCCGCCGCGCGTTGGCCGAGAAGGACTATTGCCGTGCGCGCAGGGAGATGCTCAACCGCAACGGGCTGGGTGTGTGGGCGATCAGCAACCACCTCGTGGGCCAGTGCGTGTGCGATGTGATCGACGAGCGGCACAAGGCGATCGTCCCCGAGCATGTCTGGGGCGACGGTGAGCAGGAAGGCGTGCGCCGGCGCGCGGCAGAGGAACTTATGAACACCGCCCGGGCTGCGGCGCGGCTTGAGGTCGAGGTTGTCAACGGGTTCACGGGGTCGTCGATCTGGCCCATGCTGTACTTCTTCCCGCCCACGCCGCCCGAGATGATCGACCGGGGATACGACGAGTTCGCCGAGCGGTGGGGGCCGATCCTTGATGTGTTCCAGAAGGAGGGCGTCGCCTTCGCGCTGGAGGTGCACCCGTCGGAGATCGCGTACGACCTGGTCACCGCCGGCCGTGCGCTCAGGGCGGTGAACAATCATCCGTCGTTCGGGTTCAACTTTGATCCGTCGCACTTTCACTGGCAGGGGATCGACCCGGCGGCGTTCGTCGAGGAGTTCGGCGCCCGGATCTTCCATTGCCATATGAAGGACGCGGCGGTCCATCACGACGGTCGGCGTTCGATCCTCGGTGGGCACATGCAGTTCGGTGATGCGCGACGGGCGTGGGATTTTCGCTCGCCCGGGCGGGGCGAGGTCGATTTCGAGCGCGTGATCCGTGCGCTGAACCGTGTCGGGTATGCCGGGCCGTTGTCGGTCGAATGGGAAGACCCCGACATGGCGCGCGAGCACGGCGCCGCCGAGGCGGTGGACTTTGTGCGGGGTTTGCAGTTCCCGGCGTCGGGCGGGGCGTTCGACAGCGCGTTCGCGGAATGAGCGTGAAAGTGGAAGGAGCGTGAACGATGCGCGATCGCGTGCGGTGGGGGATGGTCGGGGGCGGGGCGGGCGCGTTCATCGGCGCGGTGCATCGCGCGGCGGCCGCACTCGACGGGAAGTACGAACTCTGCGCAGGCGCGCTGTCCAGCGAGCCCGAGCGGGCGAGACGATCGGCGCGCGAGGTCGGCATCTCCGACGAACGCGCGTACGGGTCATGGCGTGAGATGATGGAGCGCGAGTCGGAGCGGCCCGCGGATGAACGGGTCGAACTCGTGTCGATCGTCACGCCGAACGCGACGCATCACGAGATCGCGCGGGCGTTCATCGACGCGGGCTTCCATGTGCTGATCGACAAGCCGATGACGACGACGGTCGAGGACGCGCGGGATCTGGTGAGCGCGGCCGAGCGCGCGGGAGTCATTGGCGCGGTGATGTACACCTACTCGGGGTACCCGCTCGTGCGCGAGATGGCCGCGATGGTGCGCGGGGGTAAGGTGGGAACGGTCCGTCGGGTGTTCGTGGAGTACCACCAGGGATGGCTGGCGACGCCCATCGAGCGTGAGGGGCAGAAGCAGGCGTCGTGGCGTGCGGACCCGAAGCAGGCGGGAGCGGGCGGCGCGATCGGCGACATCGGAACGCATGCCGAGCATCTGCTCCGGTTCGTGACCGGGCTGGATATCGAATCGCTCTACGGCGAACTCAACTCGTTCGTGCCCGGACGCACGCTCGACGACGACGCCGCGGCCATGCTGCGCCTTACGGGCGGCGCACACGCGACGCTGACGGCGTCGCAGGTGTGCGTGGGTGATGAGAACAACCTGAGCATCCGGGTGCACGGCGAAACTGGTTCGCTCAAATGGTGTCAGGAATCGCCCAACGAGTTGGACTTTCGCACGCTCGACGGGACCCGGCGGATCATCACGCGAGGGTCCGCAGGGCTCGGCGACGCGGCGCAGCGCGGGACGCGCTTGCCCACGGGACACCCTGAAGGGTTCATCGAGGCGTTCGCCAACATCTACGGGGATGTTGCGGGCGCTGTGGTGGCGCAGCGTTCCGATGCGCGCGTCGATCTCGCGAATGCCGCTTTCCCCACGGTGCACGACGGCTTGCGCGGCGTGGAGTTTGTGGAGCGCATGACGCGCAGCGCTGCGAAGGGTTCGTGGGTGTGATGCGGGTTCAGCGCAGGGCGTAGAAGCCGCCGCCGCTGTCGCGTAGTTTGCCGCGGACAGCGAGCGCGACCCAGACTTCGCGAGGGAACTCGCTGGGGGGAATGATGGCGTCGATCTCGGACTTGCGGCCGCCGGTGAGTTGTCGGCCGCCGAGTTTGGATTCGTCGGCGAGGCGCATGACCTTGAGCCGTTTCTTGAACGCGCGCAGGGCGTGTTCGAGTTCGGCCTCCGGGATAGAGGCGTCGGCGGTCACTTCAGGGGAAGGCGCTTCGAGGTGCTTGACGATCGCGTCGAGGGCGTCGATGTCGCGAGTTTCGCAGGCGGTGTTCGCCTTGCCCGGATCGACGGGCATGCGGCCGAGCAGGCGCTGGGCGAGCGCCCAACCCTCGTCGGTCTTCCTGGAGGGCGGAGCGGTGCGGAGTTCACCGACCATCTGACGGAGTTTCTGGACGGTGTTCATGCCTGGATCGTACCGGGTTGTGCGCGCAAAAAAAGAAGGGCTCGGCGGGGAGCCCTTCTGAGGATCAGCGATTGCGTGTGGCGATCAGGCGCGGCGGCGACGGGTGGCGGCGAATCCGCCAAGTCCGAGGAGCGCGGCGGATGCGGGGGTCGGGATCCAGACCAGACCCAGGTAGTTGCCCGAGCCGAGGGCGCCGACGATGTTGGCTTCGCCCGTGGTGAGGTTCATGGTGTAGAGGTTGTCGGTGGAGTTGTCGACCATGTAGAGCAGGCCGTTGGCGGCGTTGTACGCGAGCCCGTTGGGGTTCGTGGAGTTGAGCAGGGGGCCGATGAGGGTCGCGGCGCCGGTGGCGCGGTTGATCGAATAGAAGGAGTCGGCGCCGCTGTTGGTGCCGTACATCGTGTCGTTGCCGGAGTGATAGCCGAGGTTTGTGAACGAGGAGAGGCCGTTGTTGCCGACGAAGTTGGCGACGCCAGTGCCGGTGTTGATGGTGTAGAAGTTGCCGGCGGTGGTGCCGCCGCCGGACGCGCCGTAGAGCGTGCCGGTGCTGGAATCCCACTCGAGCCCGTGCATGACGATGCCCGAGTCGCCGTAGGCGCCGACGAGGGTCGCTGTCAGGGTGTTGATGTCGAGCGTGTAGAGCGAGTCGAGACTGGTCGATGTCAGGTACATGGTGCCGGTCGAACCGTCGTACGCCAGGCCGCCGGTCGTGCCGGCGTTGCTGGAGATCTGGCCGATGTTCGTCGCGGCCCCGGTGATCATGTCCACATCGTAAAAGTTGCGGGCGCTGTCGACGGCGAAGAGCCGTCCCTGCGCGAACGCCGTGCCAGCGAGTGAGAGCGCGGCAATAGAAAGCAATGCGATCTTCTTCATGTTCTTTCCTCCTGGTTCCGTGCGTCGGGGTACGCCGCACGAAGGTGACGCGTTTGACCGCATTCCCCAATGCGGGCCCGTAGGCATGCCCATGGTACCTCGGAGGTCAGAAAACCCCAAGCGGAATCGCATTATCTGTAACGGCTTGTGAAGGGTGGGCTTACGGAATATGAAACGAGAAAGGCCGCCCGGTGGGGGCGGCCCGTGCGTGCGTCCGTGAGTTGGCGTTTGGTTAGCGGGAAGCCCACCAGCCGTGCCTTGCGGCGTGGTAGTCGACGAACTCGGTGATCTCGGCGAAACGGTCGATGTGGGTGATCTCCCGGCTGCGCGCGTGCCACATGGGTGTCCAGGAGGTCGTATCCCAGACCACGACCTCGACGCCGTACACCTCGAAGTCGTCCCAGTCGGCCCAGTCACGGACGACGACATCGCCCAGTCGATCGGTTTCGGTGACGCGGTATTCGTCGACCTTGTACATCTCGTGCGTGTGGTACGGCCTGATCGTGATCACGGCCTGCTTGTTGTTGTTCTTGATCCACGCGGAGAAATCGCTCCAGCGCTCCCTGCGGAGGTTCAGGCCGATGTCCGCGCTGGGGGTCGCGTTCACGAAGTGCTCGTTGAGCTCTTCTGCGATGTCGTTCTCGAGTTTGACCCGCTGGTCGATATCTGAATCGAACACCACAACGAGGACATTCTTGTACTCGAGCGGGCGGTCGACATCCCGCTCCCATGTTGAAGCGGTCTCTGGGCGATGCGCGCATCCGCCGAGCAGGAGCGAGCCGAGGATGAGTCCGCACGCGATTCGAGTGTTCATGGTCCCAGTTCTCCCTTGAGTTTCGATGCGTTGTCGGGGCACACGCACCACCGACCTCCGATCATGTCAGTTTATCGGTATTGGATATCACATGCACCCTCAAGATGGGGTTGGGGAGCGGGCCGTTTTTGCGCAAGAAAGAAGCCGCGCATCGTGCTGCGCGGCTTCCGGAGTGCAAGCGGGAACTACGAAACGGGGCTTAGTTGTCGAGTTGCTTCAGCATGACTTCCACGGCCTTCTCGATCTGGGTGTCGCGGCCTTCTGCCGCCAGCTCGGGAGGGATCGCAACTTTATGAGTGGGCTGGAGTTCGCTGTTCTCGAGGTATTTGCCATCGGCGCCCTTGGTGCCCACCTGGGGGATGCCGAAGATCAGGTCGCCGGTGTGGAGTCGCTCCCACCAGACAGCGGTGGCGGTTCCCGGGACGGGCATGCCGACGGTGTCGCCGACCTTGAGTTCGGTGTAGACCCACGGGAAGA
This sequence comes from uncultured Phycisphaeraceae bacterium, assembly GCA_965369025.1. Taxonomy (GTDB): domain Bacteria; phylum Planctomycetota; class Phycisphaerae; order Phycisphaerales; family UBA1924; genus JAHBXC01. The sequence continues at coordinate 1,465,746 of CBDUPB010000001.1, forward strand.
AGTGGGCGTCGGAATAGTTGCCTTCACTCATGACGACGATCGAGGGCTTGGTCCACCGTTTCGCGGAGTCGCCCGGGTATCCCTTCGTGTTCGAGGCGTCGTTGCGCGGGTAGAGATCGACATAATTCGTGCCGGTGAGGAATGTGATGAGATCATCGTGGAGCCAGCCGCCGCCGTTGAAGCGTGTGTCGACGACGATGGCTTCCTTGTCGAAGTTTCGTCCGAGGACCTCCGCGTAGAAGTCGCGGAAGGACGCGTCGTTCATGCCGCGGACATGCATGTACCCGATGCGGCCGCCCGAGAGTTGCTCGACGAGATCACGCCGGGCGCGGACCCACCGCTCGTAGAGCAGGTTGCTCTCGGCGCCGGTGGAGATGGGGCGGACGACGATGTCGCGTGTTTCGCCGTCGGGGTCAACGACGGTGAGGCGGGTGCGATCGCCCGACTTGCCTTCGAGGAGGTCGAAGTAGTTCGCGTCGTCGATCGCGGCGCCGTCGATGTGGGTGATGACATCGCCCGCGTTGACCTCGAGGTTGGCGCGATCGAGCGGGCCGTTGTCGACGATCTCGATGATGCGCATTCCTTCGCCGTTGTAGCGGTTGTCAAAGAACACGCCGAGCGCGGCGGTGCTGGCGTCGCCCGGCTTGCTGCCCGGGCGGTAGCGGCCGCCGGTGTGGGAGGCGTTCAACTCGCCGAGGATCTCGGAGAGCAGGACGGCGAAATCGCGGTTGTTGTGGATTCCCGTGAGCTTTGGCTCGTACTGGTCGCGGTAGAACTCCCAGTCGACGCCGTGCATGTCGGGGCGGTAGAACTTCTCGAGGGTCTGGCGCCAGACATGGGAGAAGAGGTATTCGCGTTCGGCGTCGCCGTCGATGTCGAGTTCGGCGGAGAACCCGATGGGCTTCTTCTCGCCCGAGGATGCGTCGATCTTGGAAAGCGAGCCGTTGGCGAGGACATAGATGGTCTTCCCGTCCTCGGAGAGATGCATCCCGGCGTTGTTGGCGTTGAGTTTCGAGAGGATCTTGGTGGACTCCTCGCGGAAGTCGCGGACCCAGAGGTCGTAGCCCTTCTCGAAGCGGGCGAGGTAGAAGAGTTTGTCGCCTTCGTTGTTGAGGGCGAAGTCGGCAAGGTCGGACGAGTGGATGGTCAGGCGCTCGATGCGTGATTCGAGGCCAGCCCAGTCGATCTCGATGGGTTCGACCTTCTTCTCGTCCTTGTCCTCGCCGTTGCCGTCGTTCTCGTCCTTCTTGTCGCCGTCGTCGTCCGTGTCGGCGTTCTCTTCCTTCTTCTTGTCTTTCTCCTACTCCTTCTTCTTCTTCTCGTCGAGTTCCTTCTGGAGTTCGTACTCCTCCTTGGAGAGGCGGAACTTGTCGAAGGCGTCTTGCGTGAGGAACCCGGCGATGACATCGCTCTCCGCACCCCACGAGCCGTGGGCGCGTTCGCCGTAGCGGTCGCTGGCCCAGATGACCGCGCCGCCCTTCATGGCGAAGCGCGGCCCGTACTCGCTGTACCCGGAGTTCGCGATGTCGATGGGGCCGGTCTTGCCGTCGGCGGAGACGATGCCGATGTTGTCGTAGAACATCCGATCGCGGCTGGCGAAATGCACCGCGAGCCATGCGCTGTCGGGCGACCAGTCGAACCAGTGGTCGCCGTCGGAATAGGAGTAGAACTGATCGCCCGGGAGCGCGACGACCGACTCCTCGGATTCGATGTCGAAGACGCGCACCTCGTTGCGGTTGTGGAGGTAGCCGACCTTCTTGCCGTCGGGCGAGTAGGCGGGCTGGAACTCCTGCGCGTCGGTCGCGATCAGCGGCTTCTCGTCGATCTTGGTGGCGCTGAAGAAGTAGAGTTCGTCTTCGTCGGCGATGGTCGCCTGGTAGATGTTCCACGAACCGTCGCGCTCGCCCGCGTAGACGATCGAGCGGCCGTCGGGGGCGAAGTCGACCGAGCGCTCCTGCTGGGGCGTGTTGGTGATGCGCCGGGTCGTGGAGAATTCGGTGGAGGTGACGAAGATGTCGCCGCGGACGACGAACGCGACTTCCTTGCCGCTCGCGGAGACGGAGAAATCGGACGCGCCGGATGATTCGCGTTCGCCTCGCGTGTCGGCGGGGACATCGACGGCGATGGTGATGTCGAGTTTCTCGGCGGGGCGACCGCGGCGCATGACAAAGACATCGCCGTGCCAGGAGAAGGCGGCGTCGCCGTTGTCCGCGAGGGAAAGGTCGCGGACGGGATGGTGCTCGAAGGTGGTGAGTTGCTCGGCCTGTGCGCCGGCGCGGGCGGGCATGCGGAAAATGTTCTGATCACCGTTTCGCTCGGAGAGGAAGACGATGGAATCGCCGCCGCGGTCGAAGTGAGGGTCGCGGTCCTCGCCCTCGAAGTCGGTGAGTTTGGTGTGCTTGCCGGTCTTGGTGTCGAGCAGCCAGATGTCGCGCGCGACGGAGGCGGTGTGGTGCTTGCGGAACTCGTCCTCGTATCCCTTGCGGTCTTCGTAGACCAGGCGCGAGCCGTTCGAGTTGTAGCGAGCGTTGAGGGCGGGCGTGGTGAGGATCATCTCGGGCGTGCCGCCGTCGACGGAGACTTTGTAGAGTTCGCTGAGCACGCCGCTGGGGAAGAGCGACGACTTCACATCGTCGGTGCGCGACGAAGAGAAGATGATTGCGCTGCCGTCGTGCGTGAAGTCCGTGGGGGTGTCGCTCGCGGAGTGGAAGGTGAGGCGGGTGGCGGTTCCGCCGTTGGCGGGCATGATGAAGACATCGTCGTTGCCGTGGCGGTCGGACGCGAAGGCGATGAACTGGCCGTCGGGCGACCAGACGGGGCTGGACTCGTAGGCGGGGGAGACGGTGAGGGGGATAGCGCGGCCGCCCGAGGCGGGCACGGAGTAGAGGTCGCCGCCGTGCGCGAAGACGACGGTCTTCCCGTCGGGGGAGATCGCGGCGTTGCGGAACCAGTTCTGGGAGACGGCCTGGGCTGAGGCGACAGCGCCGGTGGCGGCGAGGAGTGATGTGAGGAGGATCGCGGATCGCGCGTGATTCATCGCGTGTGTGTCCTTTCGGGATAGAACATGGCCCGCCGAGGGAGGCGGCGGGGGGCAAATCTTCTCAGAAAGTGTCTGGCGGGGCAACACCCCGCGCGGGGCCGGAGGGAGGGGGTCTGGCTCAGCGGATCGCGAGACTCAGCGCCGTGGTGTCGTCGCGTTCGAAGGGGGCGCCCTCGCAATGCATGTTGAGAGCGTCGAAGAGCGAGGCGATGTCGGATCCGTGGTCCGGCTGGCCTCTGAGAGCGTCGAGCGAGCGATCGACGCCGAACAGGACGCGGTCCGGCGAGTGCCCCTCGGCGACGCCGTCGGAGAACATGATGAGCCGGACGATCCCCTCGAGCGGGAAGGTCGATCGTTCGTAGACGAACCCGGCGTCGATGCCGATGGGGATGCCGCCCTTGCAGGAGAGCGTGCGGGGTTCGTCCCTGCTATCGACGGCCATGATGTAGCCGTGCCCGGCGTCGATGATGTCGAGTTGCTGGTTCTCGAGGTCGATGACGAGCAGCGCAAGGGTGACGAAGTCGTTCTCGGCGGAGATGCGCGCGATGTGATGGTTGAGCGAGTGGGCCGCGGCGAGGATGTCGGCGCCCGCCTGCAACGAGGTCTGGAGCGCGCTCTGGGTGGCGGCCATGAGGATGGACGCGGCCATGCCCTTGCCCGAGACATCGCCCAGGAATGCGGCGGCGCGGCGGGGGCCGAGCGGGACGACGCCCGCGAGGTCTCCCGCGACGAAACGGCCCGGCTCCGAGCGCAGCGCGTAGTGGAACGCTTCGGTTTCGCCCATTGAGGTGGGCATCAGGAGTTGCTGCACGCGGCGGGCGGCGTGGAGTTCGTCCTCGATCTGGCGCTGTCTGGTCTGGAGTTGTTCGCGCGCGAGGCGCTCCATGGCGAGGCCCGCGGTTCGTGCGAGCGCGTCGAGCAGGAGCGCGCTGTCTTCGGTCTGGGCGGCGTCGCGCGTGGAGTCGAGGTAGAGGAAGAGTTGCTCGCCGCCGCAGCGGAAGGGCATGCAGACGCCCTGTCGGACGCCGCGATCGATGATGCTCTGCGCCTGCCCGAGAGCCATGAGGTCTCGGACTTCGACGGCGGTTCCCTCGGCGGCTGCGGCGAGGAGTGTGCGCGAGACGGGCTCCTCGGCGCCTTGGCCGTCGGAGGCAACGATGTCGGCGCGGTCGGAGGCGCCCTGCCTGAGCACGAGGGCGCGGCGGAAGGGGCCTCCCTTGCGTGCGGCGACGGCGAGATGGGCGGCTACTTTCTCGGGGTCGTCGGCTGAGGCGGCGAACTCGATCGCTTCGAGAAGGATGTCGAGGTGCTGGCGCGCCATCTCGCGGCCGAGCACGACGGACTGCGTGACGCCCGTGCCGTCGTCGTCGTCAACGAGCGCGAGGGTGGCGTGGTACTCGTCGAATCGTGGCGCGTGTTCCTGGCCTTCGCCCTCGACGCGGAACGCCCACGGTCCGAGTTGGACGATGTCGCCCGGTTTCAGCGTGGTGGGGGATTCAGGGGCGAGTCGCCCGCCGTTGACCCATGTGCCGTGGCGGCTGGAGAGGTCGCGGATCACCCAGACCTGCCTGCCCGGGGTGAACGAGGCGTGCTTGCGAGAGAGTTGAGGGTGCGCCAGGGTGACATCGCATTGCGAGCTGCGGCCGAGGATGACCGGGCCTGCGGGGTCCAGGCGCACTCGCTCGGTTGGAGGCCCGCTGATCGGGGCGAGTTCGAGGGGCAGCATCAGCGAGGAGGTTGCGGGCATCGCGTGATTGTGGCGCCAAAGTCAGCGGAGGTCGAGTTGGTCCGCTCGGGTGAGCACCTGGTTGATGGCCGCCCTGAGGGCGCCTTCATCGCCGCGGGCGATGCCGCGGGATTCGATATCGGCGACCGCGGCGAGCGTGTTTTCCGAGTAGACGCGCGCCCGTTCCAGCGATTTGAGGCGGGCCGCATCGTTCGGGGCTGATTCCGCCTCGCTGAGTGAAGCGCGGGCGAGGAGCGAGAGGGTGTAGCACACATCGCGCTGGTAGGTCGCGTTCTCGGGGTCGCGGTCGCGGAGCGAGCGGGCGATGGCCTCGGAGAGTTGGAGTTCGTCGATGGCTTCCGACGGTCTGTTCTGCTCGAGGAGCATCGCGGCGAGCCGGTTGCGCTGCAGGTTCACGGAACGGAGTTGGGACGCGCTCTCCGGGGACTCGGCGGCGAGTTGAACGGTCGCGTAGACGGTTTGGCGCTGGAGGCGGATGGCGTCGTCGGCGTTGCCCGCGGTGAAGGCGATCTCGGCGAGTTTGCCGCGATAGATCAGGGAGTCGCGGCGGAAGCGCGCGTCGTGGGGGTCCTCTCGGAGGAGGGCGTCGGCGATGTCGTTGGCCTCGGTGAGCGATCGGATGGCGCCCTGGGTGTCGCTGGCGTCGAGTTGGGTCGTGGCGAGCGAGTAGAGCGCGACGCCGAGGTCGCGCTTCTGGCGCGGGCCTTCGGGAGAGGCGGCGACGAGTGCGCGGCGTTGGGCGATGGCGGCGTCGAAGCGCCGGCGACTCTCGGTGAGGTCGCCGCTCTTCCGGGCGAGTTCGCCCAGCGCCAGCAGCGCGACGGTGCGGTCGCGCTGGGAGGCCTCGTCGTTCGGGGACGAGAGCAGGGCTTCGTCGGCGGCGAGGAGCGCTGCCTGGTACGAAGTCTGCGCGTTGGCGGTCTGGCCAACGACTTCGAGCGTTTGTCCGGCGGAGAGCGACGCGGCGAGCAGTTTCCGCGAACTGTCGTGGGTGCGCTCGGACGCGGGGATCGAGAGCATGAGGTTCTCGGCGCGCTGGTAGTTGGCGAGCGCGCCCTCGGTGGAGCCCTTGTCGCGCAGCATGTCGCCGATCTTGATGAGTGACGATGCGCTGGCCGTGATGACGCGCTGGTCGTCGGGATCGTTCTGGAGCAGGGCCTCTCGTGTGCGCAGCGAGGCCTGGTACTGCTCGAGCGCGGCGTCGCGGTCGGCGCTGCTCCCGGAGCGGATGCCTCCGAGCGCGTCGCCGAGGCGTTCGCGAACGATGCTGAGATCGAACTGGAGGGCTGCGTTGGAGGGGTACTCGGTCTCGAGTTCCTCGAGGCGGATCTTGGACTCGCCGAAGAGGAGTTGACGCGCTTCGGTCGAGCCGCGGGTCTGCATGGCGGTGTCGACTTCGGAGGCGAGCGTCGAGAGCACTTCGCGGAGATCGCCCGCGAGGCGGTCGGAGGTCTCGCGCTGGGCTGTCTCGGCGACGAGCGCCTTGTTCGCTTCGCGGGCGTAGTAGGTGGTGCCCGCGAGGCCGAGGAGCAGCGCGACGGCGACGAGCGACGCGGCCGTGACCGAGGCGCGATGGCGGTGCACGAACTTGCGTGCGCGGTAGCTCATCGTGTCGGCGCGTGCGGTGACGGGGAAGCCGTCGATGTGGCGCTGGATGTCCTGCGCGAACTGCTCGGCGGAGGGGTAGCGTCGGCCGGGCTCCTTGCGCAGCGCCTTGAGGACGATGTTGTCGAGGTCGCCCGTGAGTTTGCGCGCGAGGCGTTCGTTGTCGCGCTTGGTGGGACCGGTGACGATGGTGGTCGCGGCCGCGACGCGCGAGGGGGTGTGCTGCGCCGTGGATGGCCCGGAGGGCGGGGCGGAGGAGGGCGAGCGTGTCCCGATCGCGTCCACGCGTGTGACGGCGGTGCTGGGTCGTTCGGGCTGTTCCTCGCAGATGATGCGGCGGACTTCGTCGAGGACCCGGCTGGGGAGCCGGTAGGGGCGCTTGCCGGTGAGGAGTTCGAAGAGGACGACGCCGAGCGAGTAGATGTCGGAGGAAGTGGAGATGGTGTCGCCGCGCACCTGCTCGGGGCTGGCGTATTCGGGGGTCATGAGCCGGACATATGCGGCGGTGGGCTCGTACTCGACGGGGGAAAGGTTGGGGTTGAGGAGTTTGGCGATGCCGAAGTCGACGAGTTTGGGGTCGCCGTTGTCGGTGACGAGGATGTTGCCCGGCTTGATGTCGCGGTGGACGACGAGGTTCTGATGGGCGAACTGGACGGCTTCGCAGATCTTCTTGAAGAGTTCGAGCCGTTCGCGGATGGAGAGTCGCTTCTCGTCGCAGTAGCGATCGAGGGGGCGTCCCTTTATGTGCTCCATGACGAAGTAGGGGCGCCCGTCGTCGGTGGCGCCGGCGTCGAGGAGTCGAGCGATGTTGGGATGGTCGAGCGCGGCGAGGAGCTGGCGCTCGAGTTCGAAGCGGCGCAGGAGGTCGTCGGTGTCCATGCCGCGCTTGAGGACTTTGACGGCGACGCGCGTGCGCACGCCGGCGGATTCCTTGGCGGCGAGGTAGACGACGCCGACGCCGCCCCGGCCGATCTCTTCGAGGATGCGGTACGGGCCGATCTGCTCGGGCATGGGATCGACGCCGGCCGTCGAGGGGCCGAACCTCGAATCCGGGCTGTGCGACAGCGGTTCGGTTTCGAACTCGTCGGGCTCGTTGCGCCCCGGAATCGGGGTGTCGTCGGCCATAGTGGGTCGTTTCCTCGAGCGGTGGTTATGTCCGGGTTACGGACAGGTCACGCCGTAGAGCGTGAGAAGCATGTTCAGGTCAACGAAATCGACAATGCCGTTGAAATCGAAGTCTGAGGGGAGCGATTCGCCGACGGAGCCGAATGCGGCGAGCAGATCGCCCAGATCCTTGAAGCCGACGAAGCGGTCTCCGTCGGTGTCGCCCGGGCACGGGCTGAGCCCGGTGGCCAGGAATGAAGTTAGGATACCTGGGGGAGATGGGGGGGCGCTGGCCGCGACGAGATCTTCGAGCCCGTCGGCGTTGAGATCGGCGGCGGCGACCGACACAGGTCCTTGCGTGACCCCGAGATCGATCGGATCGGCGAAGAGTCCGCTGCCGAGATTTCGCAGCAGGGAAATCGTGTTGCCCGCTTCGTTGGCGGTGGAAATGTCCTCGAGCGGGCCTCCGAAGAATCGGGCGGCGTCGATCGAGACCGGGTCGGCGCCGGTCGGGGTGATGTCGGTGATGAACAGCCCGTTCCAGCCCCCCTTGCCTTGGCCGAGATTGGTCAAGGCGGTGACGGAGTTGGTGGCGCTGTCGGCGACGGCGACATCGAGATCGCCGTCGTTGTCGAAGTCGAAGAGCACGAGCGCAACGGGCTCGCTGCCCGGGAGCCCCGCGGGGAAGTCGATGCGATCGTTGAGATCGAAGAGCTCCATCGCGTCGCTCTGCTGGGGAATGACGACGACAGTGCCGGCGGCGCGGTCGGTGTAGACGAGGTCGGAGAGTCCGTCGCCGTCGAGGTCTCCGAGCGCGACTCGTGTGGGTTCTCCGCCCGCTTCGAGCACGAGTGGCGGATCGAATCCGTTGGCGTTGCCTTCGGCGATGCCGACGATGCCGTTCGCGGTGGAGACATACGCGATGTCGGTGAATCCGAGGGCGAAGCCGCCGAGATCGTCCTTGACATTGTCGAGGTCGCCCGGCTGGACATCGTCCTGCCCGAAGTCATCGAGGATGGTGTTGGCGGCGGTGAACCCGCCGGCACCGTCGCCGAGGAAGAACTCGGAGCCGGGGTCTTTGCCGCCGCCTCCGCCCGGGATGGCGATGATGATGTCGGTGAACCCGTCGTTGTTGAGGTCGTATGCCTCGGCCTTGCTGGGCGCGCCGCTCGCGGGGAGTTCGTCGGGCTGCGCGAAGCCGTTCCAGTTGCCGCCCGAGCCGCCGCGCGGGACTCCGCCCGTGCTGACGCCGAGGTTGCGGAAGTAGAAGACGCTGGCGCGGAGCGAATCGGTGACCACGACATCGGGGTAGATGTCGGCGTCGAAGAATCCGGCGGTGATGTCCGTCGGCTGGAGCCCGACGGGTTGTTCGATTCCCGGCTCAAACGGCGAGGAAAGCTCGAGTTCCCATGTGTCGGTGAGGAGGTTGGCGTCGGCGCTCACGCCTCCGAAGAGGACGGCGACGCCGCGCTCGGAGTCGTACGCGGCCTTGCCCCCGGTGCGCGGGGTTGGGCCTTCGGACTCGACGATGAGCCAGTTGGTGCCGGTCCATTCCCATGTCTGCGCGACCTCGACGCCGGTCTCCTGGGGGAGGCCGCCGACAAGCACGACGCGTCCGCGACCCTCGTCAAAGAACATCGCCTGACCGGAGCGGGGCGAGGGGCCGCGGAGTGTGTAGAGGAACCACGAGGTTCCGTTGAAGGCCCATGTCTCGTTGCTCGGTCCGTTCGCGGTGTCGCCGCCGTACATGAGCACGACTTCGCGGATCGGGTCGTACGCCATGGCGTGGCCGGTGCGAGGGCTTGGCGCGTAGTCGGTCTCGACCGATCCCCAGCTCTCGCCGTTCCATGCCCATGTGTCGCCGAGCAAGCCGGTGTCGTTCTGGCCGCCGAAGAGGATGATGAAATCGTGCGGGTCGAAGTACGCGATCGCGGCGTCGGCGCGCGGAGGCGGAGCAAATTGGTCTCCCGGATCGACCAGATCGAAGCCGAGCCCGTTGAATGTGATCGTCTGGTTTGAGTATTCGCCGTTGACGACGCCGCCGAAGATCAGCGAGTGGGATCGCGCCGTATTGCCGGTGGCGGCGAATCGTGTCGGCTTCGCGAGGCCGGGCGGGTTGGTGAAGAGCGAGGGCGCGGTGACATGTGTCCACGCGGCGCCATCGAACCGGTACACGCTGTTGACGAGGGGGATCGCCGACGAACCCGCGAGCAGGACGACACCGTGCGCGGCGTTGCGGACCATCGCGCCCCCGATCGGCGCGGGGGGTGTTGACGGGGTCTGAACCTCCATCCAGACATCGGGAGCGTTGTTCCCCGCGAGCGCGCAGGGAGCAGCGAGGCCGACGACGAGCAGCCAAGGCGCGGCGACACAAAGAGTCCGGTGTTTCACAAATCATCCTCCTTAACCGACAGCATACATGCCGGAGTCCGAGGGACGATTCGAATTCTTGGTTGATTCACGGGGGAACCCACACTCTTCAAAGCGTCGTCGGCGCCGGGATCGGAAAAGAAACAGGCCCGATCACGCTGCAAGGCATAATCCGGCCCTTGATATCAGGTTCTCGGCCCCTGCTTTCGGTGAAAGCCCGGGCTTTTATCGGCGACGCGGATGGCCGCGATGCCGCCGAGTCCGAGGAGCGCGGCGGATGCCGGGGCCATGCTCGCGGTGACCGCATCCGCGTCCGCGGGCTCTCGGGTCATTCGGCGTCGGGCTCGACCCCGCTCGTGAATGGGTGCGACCGGCTTGTGGAGCGGGTGATTGGGGGTTTGGGCAAGATGCCGCGCGAATTCCGCGCGTTCCGGCTCACGGTGACCTATCCGCAGGTGCACGCAAGGGGATAGCTCGGAATCGCGCTCCTCTCAAAGGATTGACCACGGCCACTCGACGGGCCCCAAAGAGGGGCCGATGATGGTCTGTGCGCCCGCCCCACTCCGAATTCACCATCGCGCCGGTCTTCCGCATCGTTCAGACGGGCGCGGCCGATGTGCTCCCGGGGGAGGCCTACGAACTCCCCCAGGGCGCCGAGGCGGTGTCGCTCGGTCGGAGTCTCGACGCGGAGATCTGCATCTCTGACCCGTCGGTGTCTCGCGCGCACGCGCGGATCGCGCGGCGGGGCCGCGTCTGGTTCGTCACCGATCTTGCATCGCGCACCGGCACGACGCTGAACGGCGCGCCGCTCGCGCCGGGGGTGTCGTCGCCGATCTATCCGGGCGACATGCTGGCCGTCGGGTCGACGACGCTGCGCATCGAGGGCAGCGCGGAACTGCCCGCGTCGAGCGATCCGACCACCGTGGCGACTATCGCGGACGACGAATCGTCGGTCATGCGCGCGCCGACCTCGTCGACCTCCGTCGTTGCGCGACTGCTCGACCTGCTGATCGCGCAGTCAAGGCGCCTGCAATCGTGCGACGACGCGGGGATGGTGCACGCGGCGCTGGCGGAGGCCGCGCAACTCGCGACCGGATCGCGCCGCGCGATGGTGCTGCACTCGGACATGACGGTCGAGCGTGTCGAGGCGCTGGCGTCCCTCCCGCCCGACGCGCACACGAGCCGACCCAGCCGCACGCTGCTCCGCCGCGCGATCGAGGAGAACGCGCCGGTCATGCTGACCCAGCGCGAGTGCGATATGGCGGCGTCGCTGGCGGAGAACCGGGCGGCGGCGGCGTTGTGCACGCCGGTGGAGATCGGCGCGGCCGGCGCGACGCTGCTCTACCTCGAGAGCGACGAGCGTGATTCTCCGCTTCGCGAAGAGGGGGCCGAGGTGTGCGTGGCGCTCGCGTCGCTCGCCGCCGGTGCGCTCGAGCGTGTGCGCCAGCGTGATCTGGCGCATCGTCGCGAACGGCTGGAGCGTGATCTTGTGGCCGCCCGCGAGGTGCAATCGCTGATCTTCCCGAAGAAGGAAGGCGCGATCGGCGCCGTGAAGTACGCGTTCTCGGTCAACCCCGGCGCGTTCCTGGCGGGCGATCTGTTCGATGCATTCCTCCTCGACGACGGCCGCGCTGCGGTGTTCCTGGGCGATGTGACCGGCGAGGGCGTCGACGCGGCGGTGCTGATGTCGAGCGCCGCCGCCGCGCTGCATTCGGCGCTGCTGGAGACAGGCGACGCGTCGCGCGCCGTCGAGCGTGCGAACGCGTACATCGCCGATCGCTCGCCGATGGATCGCTTCGTGTCGCTCTGGCTGGGTCTGTTCGACGCCGACGGGCGGGCGATGACCTATGTCGACGCCGGGCACGGGCACTGGTTCATCCGCTCCGGGCGGACGGACAAGCGCCCCGGAGCGACGGGCATCCCGCTGGGCATCGACGAGAGCGCGCGGTATCGCTCGGCGCGTATCGAGTTTGCGCCCGGGGCCAGAGTGGTGGTCTACAGCGACGGGATGGTCGAGCAGCGTTCGCCGTCGGGCGAGCAGTTCGGCGCGGATCGTCTAGCGGAGTCCACCCGCTCGTCACGGACGGTGAGCGATGATGTTCGTCTCGCGTGCGAATCGCTGAAGGTGTTCGCGGGAACGGCGCAGTGGGATGACGACGCGTCGATCGCGTCGATCACGGCGCAGCCGAAGGAGTAGCCGCCGCGGCCTGCGCTGTAGCCAGACGCTCGCGCGCCGTGACGGTTCGTGCGTGGTCGGCGCCGAACGAGCCTTCCAGCACGGGCATTGCTTCTTCGAGGAGGGCGATCGCGGCGCGGGGATCGCCCGAGGCGGTCATCCCCGTCGCGCGGTTGCTCTTGAACACGGCGACGAACGGGTGGTTCGCCCCGGCGATGGCTGTCGCGCGATCGATGAGCACGACGAAGAACTCGTCGGCTTCCTCGTGCTTCCCGTTCCTGACGAGCAGCATCGCGAGGTTGTTCATGGGCGCCAGCACCTCCGGGGACACGGAGCCCGACAGGGACTCGACCGCAACAACGGCGCGGCGGTAGAGCGTCTCGGCTTCGTCGTACTCGCCGCGTTCCTCGACGAGGTAGGCGAGCAGGTTGATCGCGGTGGCGGTCCGCGCGTGGGCGTCGCCGAACCGCGAGTAGTACGCGTCGAGCGAGCGGCGGACGAGCGGCTCGGCCTCGTCCAACTGGCCCGACACGAGCAGCACATTGGCGAGATTCATCGCTGTGGCCGCCGTGTCGGGATGATCGGGACCGAGCGTTCGCAGGCGACCTTCATATGTGTCGCGGAACAGTTGCTCGGCTTCGTCCGCGGCCCCGGTGCGCGCGAGCGATGCGGCCAGGTTGTTCCTGGCGAAGAGCGTCTGGGGGTGGTCAGCGCCGAAGATCGCGGTGCGCCGCTCGACGATCGGGCGAAGTTGCTCGGCGGACGCCGCATACTCGCCGAGGTCTCGGAGGGCGGCGGCGTAGTTGTGCCGCGCCGTTATCGCGGTGTTGTCTTCGGCGCCGAGGACGCGCTCGGCGTGCTCGGCGGTCCGGAGGAAGAGGGCCATCGCGTCCTCCTGCTTGCCGGCCATGAACATCGCGTGGGCGATCTCACCCTGGGCCTGGATGCTCTCGATGTCATCGGGGCCGAGGCGGGCGGCGAGCGCGTCGTACGCTGCTTGCGCGGTATCGAGCGCCTGCTCGGCGTTCCCGCGCTGGAGGGCGAGCATCCCGGAATAGCGCTGCGCGTCGAGCGCGGGCTTCCATGCCTGCTCGCCGAGAGGGGCGAGCAGGTCGTGCGCGGCCTGCAGGTTCGTGTCCGCCTTGTCGTAGAGACCCAGGCCGTAGTACGCGCGGCCCAGGGCGCCGCGGACGACGCCTTCGATGTACGGCTCGTTGGCAAGGGATTGATCGAGCGCGAGCGTGCGTTCGGCCTCGTCGAGCACATCACGCACGCGGAGGTCCTCGCCCATCGAACGCTCGGGGTCGGCCGAGGTGAGCATGTCCACGAGCAACGCATTCACGGCGTTTGAGGAGCGCTCGGCGGAGATCGCGCGGTCGCGCTGGCGGGTGGCGATGACTGCCTGGGTGCTCGCGGCCACGACGCCGCCCGCGAGGGTGAGCACGATGAGCGACGCGGCGATCGCCGCGCCCTTGTGACGCTGCGCGAAGCGGGTGGCGATGTACCACGCGCTGGGGGCGCGGGCCGCGATGGGTTCGTTGCGCGTGAACCGCTCGATGTCCGCGGCGAATTCCTCTGCCGACTGGTAGCGCCGATCCGGGTCGTGGGCCGTTGCGGTGGCGATGATCAGGGCGAGATCGCGCGGAAGACCCGCGAACTGCGCGCGGTCGGTGGCGAGGTCGCGTTCGCTCGCGCGGCGGAGCGCTTCGACGAAAGTGGATGTGTGCCCGAGGTCCGGCTTGCGGCCGGTGAGGGTTTCGAGCATCACGAGCCCGAGCGAGAAGACATCGCTCCGCGTGTCGGCTTCGAGGGCGGCGCCCGACGCCTGCTCCGGGCTCATGTACGCGAGGGTTCCGAGGACGCTGCCCGCTTCGGTGACGGACTGCGCGTCGGCGTCCTCCAGCACACGCGCGATGCCGAAGTCGAGGACCTTTACCTCGCCCTCGTCCGTGACGCGGGTGTTGCTTGGTTTGAGGTCGCGGTGGATCACGCCGCGCGTGTGGGCGTGGTGCACGGCTCTGCAGAGTTCGATGATCATCGAGAGCCGCTGGTCGAGGGCGAGGTCGTGCTCGCGGGCGAAGTCGGCGATGGACTCGCCTTGAACGAACTCCATGGCGATGAACGGCTGGGAAGGCGCGCCGGGCGCGAGCGACATCGATCCCGCATCGAGCACGCGGGCGATGCCCGTGTGCTGAAGGCGCCCGAGCGTGCGCGCTTCGCGCTCGAATCGTTTCAGCGAGAGCGAACTGACGAGCCCGGGGCGGAGGAATTTCAGCGCGACGCGTTGACCGGTTGAGGCCTGCTCCGCCAGGTAGACCAGGCCCATGCCGCCTTCGCCGAGCACGGAGAGCAGGCGGTACTTGGGTGTTGCCTGTTCCTGAGGGCGGGGCGCGGCGGGCGCCGGTGCGCTGTTGTCGGCGGTGGAGTCGGTCGAACCGCCCGCGACGGTCGCGCCGTCGTCGAGCGAGAGGAGTCGCTCGACTTCGCGCCGGAGGGAGTCATCGCCGTTGCACTCGGTGCGCAGCGCGGCCTCGCGCTCGACGGCGGGCAGCGAGATCAGGCGGCGGGCGATGTCCAGAGGGCGGGCGCGCACTGCAAGGGACCTCCACGAGAGTGAGGAATCATGCACTATCCGCGGACAAAAGCGAACGACGGCCGCGCATTCGCGGCCGCCTTCGGGGGGAAGAGAAGTTATCGGCGCCGGTTATTCGGTCGGGAGTGCGCAGGAGCCGCCGTGCTTGAGGTGGTAGTCCTGGTGGTACTCTTCGGCTTCCCAGAAGGTCCCGCCGCCCAAGACGACCTGGGTGACGATCTTCTTGTCCTTGAAGCGCGGGTTGTTGGCCTGCTGATCAGCGATGAACGCGTTGGCCTCTGCCAGTTGCTTCTCGTCGGCGGCGAAGATGGCCGAGCGGTACTGGGTTCCGATATCCGGGCCCTGGCGATTCAGTTGCGTGGGGCTGTGGATCTTGAAGAACCAGCCGAGCAGATCGTTGTACGACACGCGCGCCGGATCGAAGACGACGCGGACCGTCTCGGCGTGGCCGGTGTCGGTGTAGCAGATCTGCTTGTAGGTGGGGTTGTCGGTGGCGCCGCCCATGTAGCCGCTGACGGCGTCGATGACGCCGGGGATCTGCTGGAACTGATCCTCGACGCCCCAGAAGCAGCCGCCGGCGAAGTAGGCGGTCTCGGTGCTGATGGGGCGCGCCATGGGCGGGAGTTCGGTTCCGTTCTCGGCGAAGTCGAGCGAGGCGGAGTTCAGGCAGAAGCGCAGGCCGGTGGGGGCGGGGCCGTCCTCGAAGACATGGCCGAGGTGGCCGCCGCAGCGGTTGCACAGGAGTTCGATGCGCTGCATGCCGTACGCGTTGTCCTGCTCGTAGCGGATGTGGTCTGGGTCATAGGGGCGGAAGAAGGAGGGCCAGCCGCTGCCCGAGTCGAACTTGTGGTCGCTCGAGAAGAGCGGGAGGTCGCAGAGTTGGCAGAGGTAAACGCCGTCCTTCTTATTGTCGAGAAGGTTGCCGCAGAACGCGGGCTCGGTGCCCTTCTTGAGGATCACCTGCGCGTCTTCGGGAGAGAGCGCCTCTGCGAGCGTCTCGATCTTCTCGGCGCTGAGGGGCGTGATGTCGTGGCCGGACTTGGAGTACACGGGCGAAGCGGCGGTGTTGGTCACGGCTGATGTCCTGGGCATTGTGCTTCCGTCTTTGGCGCCCGACTGGGCGCGGGCCGAGATTGAGAAGATCGTCAATCCAACGCTCGCGACAAAGACCGCGGCGAGGAGGATCGGCTTTCGGATGGCGCTGCGCATGCTCGGTCCTTCGGTCTGTGGCGAGGTCTCTATCTTCTCAGATACCTTCGGGAAACACAACGCTTCGGAGTCAGGAAGTATTCCGTTTCTCTGGGGGCCCGGGGGGCTGGGCAGCGGGTGCTGAGGCGGGAAAGCGGCCCTTGGGCACGGACACAGCGATGCGGCCATCGCTGGGGCGGCGTTACGCGAGCGAGGTCGGACGGCGCGTGAAGCGGGCTGTCGCCTACGACAAGGTGTGATCAGCGGCGGCGTCTTGCGAGCATCCCGAGGCCGAGCAACGCGATCGAGCCGGACGCCGGGGCGGGGACATCGGGGAGGAGCGTGAGGAAAACGGGCCCGTTGAGGCCGTTCGTCTCGCCGTCGATGAAGATGTCGATGAACTCGCCCGACAGGGCGTTGAAGCGGTAGACATCGTGCGTGGTCGCCGAGGTGACATAGAGGTACTGGTCGTCGAATACCATGCCTACGGGCGTGTCGAGGCCGCCCGCCTGGGGCGTGGTGAAATTGTCGATGAACTCGCCCGTGGTGGCGTTGTAGCGGCGGACGGCGTCGGAGCCCTCGCTGGTGATGAAGAGCTCGTTGTTGTCGTTGAAGATGAGCACGCGCGGGCGGGTGATGAAGGCGTTGGGGATGAAGGTGTCGATGAATTCGCCGGTGGCGCCGTCGTAGCGGAGGACGCGGCCGTTGTTGTAGGAAGGCACATAGAGGTTGCCGTCGGGGCCGAAGGTGACGCCGTTGTCTGCGCCGCTGAGGCCGCCCGAGCCGGGCGTGACGAAGTTGCCGATGAGCGCCCCGGTCTTGCCGTCGAACTTGACGACCTTGTGGCCAGAGAAGGAGGCGACATAGATGTCGCCGTTGGCGTCCCAGGTCATGCCGGTGGGCGAGCCGAGCGTCGAGGCGCCCGGGCTGATGAAGACATCGACGAGTTCGAAGGTCGTCGGGTTGTACCGGACGATGCGGTTGTTGAGTTCGGAGGCGACATAGAGCAGCCCGTCGGGGCCGATGCGTGACGCGAGCGGGCGAATGACCGTCGGCCTGCCGCCGAAGTCGCCCAGGCGTTCGCCGGTGTCGGCGTCGAAGCGGACGATGGAGTCGGTGAAGAACGAAGTGACGAGCAGTTCCCGCGCGTGGGAGGCCCCTGCGCAAAGGAAGAGCGTGGTCGCGAACGCGAGTGTTGCACGGATCGGCATGTGAAAGATCTCCCTGTGTTCCTCGAAAGATGGCGCTCGCGGGGTGGTGTGACCGTCATATGGTCGTGCTGAACCCGGGCGCCGCCGTGTTGTACCGGCGGGTTGCTGATTGGAGGCGTGATGTCCGAAGGAAATTTGCGGGACGCTGATTCGACGGGCCCGAGACGGGGGAAGCGGTGGCTGCGGCGGGCCGCGGCGCTGGCGGTGGGTCTGCCCGTGCTGGCGTTGCTGTCGGTTGTGGGTGTGATCGCGAGTTGCGTGGGAGTGCCTCCCGCGCCCGGTTCGATAACCCTCGACCAACGGTTGGCGCGGTTCCCGACGGAGGGGCTTCGTCTTGACGGTGAAGTCGAGGTGCTGTGGAACGACCACGCGGTTCCGTACATCATCGCGGAGTCGGACGGGGACGCGGCGTACGCGATCGGTCTGGTGCACGCGCACCTGCGGCTGGGTCAGATGGAGTTCCTGAAGCGCGTCGCGCAGGGGCGGATCTCGGAGATGGCCGGTCCGTTCGCGAACGACATCGACATCGCGCTGCGCACGCTGGATATTGACAAGGCGACGCCCGAGATGGAGGCCGCGCTCCCGGACGACACTCGTGAGTGGCTCGAGCGCTACACCGAGGGCGTGAACGATTACCGCGATCGGCTGGGGTCGAGGCCGCACGAGTTGCGGCTGCTCGGCGTTTCGCTCGATGAGCCGTGGACGGTGCGTGACTCGCTGGCGATCGGGCGGCTGGCGTGCGTGGACATCAACTGGGGGCGTTGGCTGACCTACTTCGCGCTCCGCGATGACGCGAAGTGGCCCGCGTACCGGGCGCGGATGGACGAGTTTCACGAGGGAGGAACGCCGAGTTTCGGCCCGGGCACGCCGACGCCGATCGATCCGCTGTTCGACTATTCGAAGTCGGGGAGCAACTCGTGGGTGGTGGCTGCGTCGCGTTCGGCGACGGGCGGAGCGCTGATCGCGAACGATCCGCATCTCGGGCTTCAGCAGCCGAATCTGTGGTGCCTGCTGGCGTACCGCACGCCGACGCACGCGGTGGTGGGGATGACCTTTCCCGGGCTGCCGTTCGTGCTGGAAGGTCGGAACGAACACATCGCGTTCGGTGGGACGAACATGCAGGCGGTGGGGAGCACGCTGTTCGATGTGTCGTCGCTCGATCCGTCGGAGTTCACGACGCGCGAGGAGACCATCGGCACGCGGATGTGGTTCGACACGACGGCGACGATCACGGAGACGCCGCTCGGGCCGCTGATCAGCGCGGCGCCGTACATGAACGGGTACGGGCTGCCTCCCTCGGCGATCAAGTGGCGCGGGCACGAGGTGAGCGACGAAGCGACGGCGTTTTACCGCGTCGCTCGGGCGGAGAACTTTGACGAGTTCCGCGCGGCGTTCGAGACCTTCGCCGCGGGCGGGCAGAACTTCCTGTACGCGGATGTGGAGGGGAACATCGGGCAGGTGATGGCGGTGGAGTTCGTTCCGGCGGCGGGTCGCGCCGCGCGGCAGGTGCTCGTCAACGCGAACGACGAGCGATACCGGTGGGAGACGCGCGTCAAGAGCACGGATCTGCCGTTCGCGTTCAACCCTGAGGACGGTTTCCTGGTGTCGGCGAACAACACGCCCGCGCTGCTCGATCCTCCGATCGTCGTGAGCGGGAACTGGAACGATCGGCTCGATCGTTTGCGCGACCTGTTGGGTGGGGGCGAGACGCTGACGCCGGAGGACATGAAGCGGTTCCAGCGCGATGTGTTCTCGGCAGCGAGTCTGGCGAACGCGGGGGCGATCCTCGAGGCCGCGGGGAGCGAGCGGAACGGCGTGGTCGATGCGTTGGACGCGTGGGACGGTGCGTACGCGGAGGATTCGCGCGGCGCGGTGGCGTACCAGATAACGCTTCACCACCTGCTGACGACGGCGGTGGCGCGCGAATGGGGTGGAAGGATCGCGGGGAACCTGTCGGACTCGCAGGCCGTTCACGATTTCGTGCGCGAGGAGATCGCGCGGGGGGCGGTGACTCGGGACGATGTGCTGGCGGCGATCGCGAGCGCGAACGAAGATTTTGGCGAGGGGATCGCGTGGGGGGAGATGCACCGCATCCGGCTGAGACACCCGGCGGGCAACCTGCCGCTGATCGGGGGTTCGTACCGCTTCGGTGAGTATCCCATCGCGGGGACGACGGGAACGGTGCACAAGAGCGCGCACCGCGTGACGAACGAGGCGCACGGCGCGCAGTACGGGACGAACTCGCGTCATGTGTCGGACCTGTCCGATCCGGACGCGAACGATTTCGTGCTGGTGGGCGGTCAGGACGGTCACTTCGGGAGCGTGAACTACCTGGATCAGTGGCCGCTGTTCGCGGAGGGCGGGTTCGTGCGCGTGCCTCTGCGTGAGGAAACGGCGAGGGCGTCGTTCGGGCGTGTCTCGCGGCTGTCACCCGCGGAGTGATCGCGGCGTCCAGGCGAATCGTTCACGGATTCTTGATCTACCTCTGACTGTGTTGCGATCGTGCGGGGGCTACCTTGCTGCTTGGCGCAACGGCTGCGCAGGTGTCAGTGACTCTTACAACGCAGGGAGGTTTTCATGAAAGTTCTGCAAAGGGCCGCGGCGATGGCTGCGCTCGTGTCGTGCGTTTCCGTAGCGAACGCGGGAATGCTGGTTGGCGTTGCGTCGTTCGACCAGTTCAGCACCCAGTCGCTGTATGCGATCGACAGCGCGACGGGCGCCGCGACGCTGATCGGCGATACGGGCGTGCGTGAGATCGTGGGCATCGCGTGGAACGGCTCGTCGCTCTACGCTTACACGCGCGGGGCGGACCTGTTCACGCTCAACACCGCGACGGGCGCCGGGACGCTTGTGGGTGACCAGTTCGGCGTCGTGCCCGAGGGTGACCTTGCGTTCGACGCCGCTGGCGCGCTGTGGAGCGTGAACGCGGGCGTGCTGGGCACGATCGACCTGGGGAGCGGCGCGTTCAGCGCGGTGGGTTCGATCGGTTCGGCGGCCACCGATGTTTCCGGTCTTGTCTTTGTCCCGGGCTCAAACGGCGGAACGCTGCTGGGCTATGCGCACAACGGCGACGGGAGCGACGACTCGGTGGTTGGTTTCGATCTGGCAACCGGCGCGGCGAGCGTGCTGACGGGCGCCGGGCGCAACGATCTGAGCAACCTTGGCGGCGCGGACTATGACGCCGACATCGGCGCCTCGTTCCTGGTGCTGGGCGACTCGCTCTATTCGGGCGATCTTGTCGGCGGGATGACGCTGGTCGGTCAGACCGGCGTGGGCGGTTTCTCAGGCCTTGCCGTGATCCCTGCGCCGGGCGTCGGGGGCGCCGGGTTGATCGCCGGGCTTGGGGCGTTGGTCGCGCGCCGTCGTCGCGCCTGATCGGTTGAGTCGTCACGGATCTCTGTACGCACACGAACATCACGCCCCGCGGCGCACCGCAGGGGCGGTTTCTCGGAGCATTCACATGCAGAATCGCATTGTTCTTCTGGCCGGCGCCGCTGCGCTGGCGTTCGCGTCGGGCGCAGTCGCGCAGGTCGGTCTCGCGACGGGTGAGCCGATGGCCGGTCCTTCGGAGGGCATGACGGAGGCGGGCGGATCGCTGACGCGCGTCGTGCTTCCCGCTTCCTCCAAGCGTCGGGGCGTGGCCCAGCCGGATTTCTGGCTCCATGTCCTGCACAACAACGACGGCGAATCCCAGCTCGTGAACGCGGGTTCGGGCGCGCTGGCGGACTTCGGCGGCGTCGCGCGGTTCGCGACGCTCGTGTCCGATCTCCGCGCCGTCGCGGCGACCTATCCGATGGGCAGCGTCGATCGCGGGTCGGTGCTGATCTCGTCGGGCGACAACTTCCTGGCCGGTCCCGAGTTCAGTCTCTCGCTGGACAACGGTGTTCCGTTCTACGACACCGTCGCGATGGATCTGATGGGGTACGACGCGTTCGCGATCGGCAACCACGAGTTCGACTTCGGTCCCGATGTGCTCGCGCAGTTCATCGCGGGCTTCACTGGTCCCGCGAAGTTCGTGAGCGCGAACCTGGACTTCTCGAACGAGCCCAACATGCAGGCGCTCGTGAACGGCGGACGGGTCGCGAAGAGCACGATC
Source organism: uncultured Phycisphaeraceae bacterium (assembly GCA_965369025.1). Lineage (GTDB taxonomy): Bacteria > Planctomycetota > Phycisphaerae > Phycisphaerales > UBA1924 > JAHBXC01. The sequence continues at coordinate 1,486,876 of CBDUPB010000001.1, forward strand.
GTGACGGTCAACGGCCGCGACATCGGCATTGTCGGCGCAACGACTCCGAGTCTGCCCTTCGTCAGCAGCCCGCGCGACACGATCATCGACTCGGATCTGGTGAGCGCGATCCAGGCCGAGGTGGATTCGCTGACCGGTCAGGGCGTGAAGATCGTCATCCTCACGAGCCACCTGCAGGGCCTGGACGAAGAGTTCGCGATCGCGCCGATGCTGCGCGATGTGGATCTGATCATCGGCGGCGGCGGCGGTGAGTTGCTCGCGAATCCGGGTGATCTGCTCGTGCCCGGTGATACGGCGAACGCCACGCCGCTGGGGGGGACGGGCTACCCGCGGACGGCGATGGACGCCGACGGCCGCGATGTTCCCGTGGTCACGACTTCGGGCGATTATCGCTACCTCGGCCGCCTGGTGGTTGGGTTCGATGCGGACGGCAACCTGATCGCGGTCGATCCGATCTCGGGCCCGGTGCGCGTGTCGGGCGTTGCTCCTGACGCGGTCACCCCCGATCCGCTCGTGCAGGCGCAGGTGGTCGATCCCGTCGAGGCCGGGCTCGCGGACCTCGCGAACACGCCTGTGGGCATGACGCTCGTCGCGCTTGACGGTGTGCGCGCGAATGTGCGCACCCGTGAGACGAACCTCGGCGACCTGATCGCGGATTCGCAACTGTGGCAGGCGCGGCAACTCGCGTCGGCGTTCGATGTGGACAGCCCGGACATAGCGCTCCAGAACGGGGGCGGCATCCGCAACGACAGCGTGGTGCAGCCGGGCGTGATCAGCGCGCTGGACACCTTCGGGATCGCGCCGTTCGGCAACTTCGTCGCGGTCGTGGAGGATGTTCCTGCGGCGCAGATCAAGGAGATCCTCGAGAACTGCGTGTCGCGCGTGGAGAATGTGGACGGGCGTTTCGGGCAGATCGCGGGCATGGTGCTGGAGTACGACTTCACCGGCACGGCGCAGGTCGTGGACAACGACGGGAATGTGGTGACTCCGGGCACGCGCGTGCGCAACGCGATGCTGTTCGATGGCCGCGTGATCGTCCGTGATGGCGAGGTCGTCGAGGGCGCGGGCACGGTCGATGTGGCGCTGTCGAGCTTTCTCGCGGCGGGCGGCGACCAGTACCCGTTCCGCGGGCTGCCCTTCACGACGCTGGGCGTGACCTACCAGCAGGCGCTGCGCAACTTCATCCAGGTCGGCCTGAACGGCGTGGTGACCCCTCTCGATTACCGAGAGGGCGGCGAGGGCCGCATCCTGCGCCAGAATTGAGGCGAAAGGTCTGAACGATCGTGACGGGGCGGCGTCCGAGAGGGCGTCGCCCCTTTTCTGTTGATGAAGGAAGGGGTCGAACAAAATCTCATCCCCGGGAAAACCCTTGGGTGGGTGGCCGGTTGATACTGTTGGCGTGTGCGGATGACTGATCACCGATGAACGACATGACGCGACGACGCTCTCATCACGCGGTGCTGTGCGGTGCGCTCCTAGGCGCCCTGGTCGCGTGTGGGTCGGGGTGCGATCGTTTCGGGGGGGAGGAGCGTTCGGAGGCGGTGGTGGCCGCCGAGCCGCGCGCTGTGGTGAAGTACGCGGAGGCGTGGCTCAGCCCGATCGAGATCCGGGTGCGGTCGGTAGGGACGACGCGCGCTGTCGATGCGGTGACGGTGACGAGCGAGGTGTCGGGTCGGATCGAGGCGATCGGGTTTCGGGATGAGGAGGTCGTCGATCGGGGGCAGGTGCTGGCGGAGTTGGATTCGGCGCTGGCGCGGGCGGATCTGAACGCGATGAAGGCGCGGCTGGAGCGCATCCGGTTGCAATATCAGCGGACTGTGGACGCGTTCCGGGCGGGCGCGAGCAACCAGAGCGAGGTGGACAACGCGAGGACGCAACTCGCGGAGGCGGAGGCGGAGGTCGAGCGCGGCGAGCGGATCGTTGAGGATCACACGGTGCGTGCGCCGTTTGAGGGGCGGGTTGGTCGTCGGTTGGAGAGCGTCGGGGCGCTCGTCAATCCGGGCGATGCGATCGCGCAGTTGCGCACGGTGGACCCGATGGAGGTGGTGTTCTCGGCGCCCGAGGTGTATCTGTCGGCCATGCGGGTCGGGGCGAGGGTGGAGGCGGAGTCCCGCGCGTTCCCGGGGCGGGTGTTCGAGGGCGCCCTGAAGGTGACGGGCTCGACGGTGGACGCGGCGACGCGCACGGTCGAGGTGTACGCGACGGTGGCGAACGCTGACGGCGCGCTGCGCCCGGGGATGTTCCTGAGCGTCGAGGTGGTCGTGGGGGAGAAGCCGGAAGCGGTGCTGATCCCCGAGAGCGCGATCGTGCGGGAGGGGGCGCGTGCGGATGTGTTCGTGATCCGCGACGGGCGCGCGGTGCGCACGCGGGTCGAACTGGGCGAGCGGACTCCGGGAGTCGTTGAAGTTGTTGAGGGCGTTTCGGCGGGCGACCGCGTGGTGACCCAGGGCCTTCAGCGGATCCGGGACGGGATTCTCGTGGACGCGACGGTTGACGACGGGCTGGAGGCGCTCGGCGTAAAGGTGGGCGCGGCGATGGGGGAGCAGCCCGGGTGGACCGGCGTGTTCGCCGAGCGGTACGACCGCGCGGGCGCGCAGGAAGGCTCACAACAGCGGTTGTCGAACGCTCGCGCGGGGCAGGCGGATGCTGTTCGTGGCGAGGCCGGCGCGGAGATCGCGCCGGGCGGGGCCACGGGATCGGGGCGCTGAATGAGACTCTCGATCGTCTCGGTGAAGCGGCCGGTGTTCGCGGGCGTCCTGAGCGTCGTGCTGGTTGTGCTCGGGATCGCGTCGCTCATGCGGCTCGAGGTTCGCCAGTACCCCGAGATCGATTCGCCGGTCGTGTCGGTCAACACCTCGTACCGGGGCGCGTCGGCTGATGTGGTTGATGCGGAGATCACGAAGCGTCTGATCGACCGGCTGAGCGGGATCGAGGGTGTTCGGACGATCGAGTCGAGGAGCACCGACGGGGAGTCGCGGATCGATGTTGAGTTCATGCTCAGCCGCGATCTTGATCTGGCGGCGGCGGATGTGCGCGACGCGATTTCCGCGGTGCGTGAGGATCTCCCTCAGGATGTGATCGACCCTGAGGTGCGCAAGTCGAGCAGCGATTCGAGCCCGATCATGTGGATCAGTCTGACCAGCGACACGCTGAACGCGCTGGAGTTGACGGACTATGCGGACCGGGTGCTGGCGGAGCGGATCTCGCTGCTCGACGGGGTGTCGCGCGTGCGGCTGGGCGGCGAGCGGCGCTACGCGATCCGTGTGTGGCTCGACAGGCAGGCGATGGCGGCGCGCGGGGTGACGGTCGACGATGTCGCGCAGCGGCTCGAGGCGGAGAATGTGGAACTGCCGGCGGGACGGATCGAGAGCAAACTACGCGAGTTCTCCGTGCGCGCGATGTCGCGGCTGACCGAGCCGGAGGAGTTCGAGCGGCTGGTGATCCGGGGGGACGGCGTCCAGCGTGTGCGGCTGGGCGATGTCGCGCGGATCGAGATGGCCGCCGACGATGATCGGAGCGGCTTCTCGGTGAACGGGAAGACCTCGATCTCGATCGGGATCGTGCGTCAGAGCAACGCGAACACGGTGGATGTGGCGAACGCGGTGCGCGCGGAGGTGGAGGGGATCATGCCCACCCTGCCCGCGGGCGTGCAGATGCGGGTCGCGACGGACGATTCGATCTTCGTGCGCGAGTCGATCAAGGAGGTCGCGAAGACGCTGCTGATCGCGGTGGCGCTGGTGGTGCTGGTGATCGTGGTGTTCATCGGGTCGATCCGGGCGACGCTGATCCCCGCGGTGGCGATCCCGGTGTCGGTGCTCGGCGCGATGGTGGTGCTGTACGCGCTGGGGTTTTCGATCAATGTGCTGACGCTGCTTGCGGCGGTGCTGGCGATCGGTCTGGTGGTGGACGACGCGATCGTGGTGCTTGAGAACATCGAGCGGCGCATGCGCGCGGGTGAGCGGCCGCTGGTGGCGGCGGCGAACGGGGCCAGAGAAGTGGGGTTCGCGGTGATCGCGACGACGGTGGTGCTCGTGGCGGTGTTCGTGCCGCTGAGTTTCCTCACGGGGAAGGTGGGGCGGCTGTTCACCGAGTTCGGGATCACGATGGCGGCGGCGGTGATCTTCTCGAGTTTCGTGGCGCTGACGATCGCGGTGGCGATGTGCTCGCAGTTGCTCAGGCCTCGCGTGGCGAAGGACGGATCGCCCAGGCGGCGCGGGCCGATCGGGCGCGCGGTGGACTCGGTGGTCGGCGTCACGATGCGCGGGTATCGCGCGCTGCTCTCGCTGACGATCCGCCTGCGCTGGGTTGCGGCGCTGGTTGCGCTCGCGATCGGCGGCGGGGCGTACTGGTTCTTCGTGAATCTGCCGAAGGAGTTGACGCCCACGGAAGACCAGGGCGTGATCTACATCAGCGTCGAAGGGCCGCAGGGCTCTTCGCTGGAATACACGGCCGAGCAGGTGGCGCTGGTGGAGGAACTGCTGGTCCCGTACTGGGGGCCGGGTGGCGTTGGGGACAGTTCGGAGGGCGGCCCGCTCGATCGTGTGATTACGATCCTCGCGCCCGGGTGGGGCGGCGCGAGCGGCGTGAACACGGCGCGGATCATCGCGCGGACGCTGCCCTGGAACGAGCGGACGGTTTCGCCGATCGACATGATGAACGATCTGGCGCCGAAACTGGCGAAGATCCCCGGTGTGCGCGCGTCGGCGTACCTGCCCGCGGGGCTGGGCATTCGCGGGAACGGGCAGCCGATCCAGTTCGCGATCGGCGGGCCTGACTTTGAGACGGCGCGGGCGTGGGCCGACACGATCGTGGCCGAGGTCGAGGGCGAGCCGATGTTCCGCGATCTCCGCGCTGATTTTGAGGCCAACACGCCTCAACTGGCGGTTCGGATCGATCGCGAGCGGGCGATCGACATCGGTGTGGATGTGGCGGCGATCGGGCGGGCGATGCAGACCTTCCTTGGCGGCCGCGAGGTGACGGAGTTCTTCGACCGCGGGGAGTCGTACCGGGTGCTTTTGCAGGCGGACCCGGCGGACCGGGCTTCGCCGCGTGACCTGTCGGACATCTATGTGCGCAGCGCGACGAGCGGGCAACTGATTCCGCTCTCGAGTGTGGTGACGCTCGAGGAGCGCGGGACGGTGCAAGAACTGCGTCGGGTGAACCGCGTGCCTTCGGTGCTGATCACGGGCTCGCTGGGGGAGGGGTATGCGCTGGGTGATGCGCTGGACCGGCTTGAGGAAGTTGTCGCGGAGCGGCTGCCGGCGGGCGCGACGGTGAACTATCTGGGCGAGTCGCTGGAGTACCGCGATTCGTCGCTTCAGTTGTACATCACCTTCGGGATGGCGCTGGTGCTGGTGTATCTGGCGCTGGCGGCGCAGTTCGAGAGCGTGGTGCATCCGATCACGATCATGGTGAGCGTGCCGCTGGCGGTGACGGGGGGGCTTGCGGCGTTGTGGTTCACGGGCGCGTCGCTGAACATCTACAGCGAGATCGGGCTGATCCTGCTGATCGGGCTGATGGCGAAGAACGGGATCCTGATGGTGGAGTTCGCGAATCAGTTGTCGCGTCAGGGGATGTCGGCCCGGGAAGCGGCGATCGAGGCGGCGACGGTGCGGCTGAGGCCGATCCTGATGACGGCGATCAGCACGATCCTGGGTTCGCTGGCGCTGGTGTTCGCGAGCGGGGCGGGCGCGGAGGGGCGTCGCGCGATCGGCGAGGTGATCGTGGGGGGGATGGGGTTCGCGACGCTGCTCACGCTGTTCGTGATTCCGGCGCTGTATGTGCTGCTGGCGCCGCTGACGCGCTCGGGCGATCCGGTGGAGGCGCGGTTTGAGCGTCAGATGGCGGACCACGAGGCGGGTCGGGCGGGCGCTGCGGCTGCGCCGGCGGGCGCGTAAGGGGCGCGGGTTCTGTATCCTGCGCGGATGATGCGAACCTTCATGCTGTCGTGCGCCTGTGCGTGGGTCGTTGTTTTCGCCGGCTGTGCGCATTCGCGCGAGAGCGTCGGCGTCGGGGTGGCGCTGCCCATCGCGGAGACGACTCCGGTGCGCACCTCGGGCGACGCGGCTGACGACATCGCGATCTGGGTGAATTCTGGCGATCCTGCGCAGAGCCGGATCATCGGGACCGACAAGCAGCGCGGGTTGATCGTGTACACGCTCGGAGGCGAGGTCGTGCAAGAGATCACGGGGGGTCGGATCAACAATGTCGATCTGGTCGAGGGGTTCGGGCTCGGCGGGCGCACGGTGGCGGTGGTGGCGGGGTCGGACCGGAATGGGAACTCGATCGCGCTCTTCGCAGTGGATGCGCACTCGGGGATGCTGCGTCCGATCTCGGCGCGGGTGATCGGCGTGGAAGGGGGCGCGGTGTACGGGCTGTGCATGCTGCGCAGCGCGCGGAGCGGCGAGTCGTATGTGTTCGTGACGACGACGGCGGACGAGATCCAGCAATGGCGGTTGTTCGAGCGCGACGGGAAGATCGACGCGGAATTGAAGCGTCGGTTCTCGGTGGGCGGGCACGCGGAGGGGATGGTCGCGGATGCGGAGCACAACGCGCTGTTCGTGGCGGAGGAGGATGTGGGGATCTGGCGCTACGAGGCGGAGCCGGCGTGGGTGCTGACGGGGCGCGGCGAGGGGCACGAAGAGATGAGCGCGAGCGAGTCGGGCGCGCGCACGCTGATTGCGCAGGTTGGCCGCGATGCGCTGGCGGCGGATGTGGAAGGTCTCGCGCTGTACCGGAGTGCGGACGGGAGCGGGTATCTGATAGCGGCGAATCAGGGGGATGACACTTTCGCGGCATTCGAGCGGGTGGCGCCGCACCGGTACATCGGGTCGTTCACGATCGGGGAAGCGGAGGGAATCGATGCGGTGAGCGGGACGGACGGGGTGGAGGCGTCGTCTGCGGCGCTGGGGGCGGGATTCCCGGTTGGTTTGCTCGTCGTGCAGGATGATCAGAACACGGACGGGAACCAGAACTTCAAGATCGTGCCCTGGGAGCGCGTGGCAAGGGCTCTGGGTCTGGACACTCGATGAGGGGTCCTCACTGCCGCTGATGTCCGACTGGTCACCCGCAGGATTTCGTCGTTTCGAGGCGGGCTTCGGGGGTGAGGAGCCGGAATCTGGGGGGATTTGCCATGCGGCGGCGATGGGGATATGGCGTTTGGATTCGGAACCTTTGAGCGGCGAGCGGCGTATCGAGGGGACGCACTCGGTGCTTTCAGTCGGGTTGCGGGCAGGTCGTCAGCGGGGGGTACATCTGTTATCCTTCGTCTGAGTCGTCCTGAGCCCGCAGGCGCCTGAGAAATCCGCGGTTCGTAGTCGGCCTGATGTCCGTCGGTTTGCGTGATCGGTCGGGCAGGTCGGCTGGGAACAGAAAGTCAGGGCGTCGAACAACCGGCTCGGCGTCACCATTCGGGGTAACCCCGTCGAGAAGAAGGGGACTTGTCAGATGAACGGAAACAGCATGCACACACCACGAGACAGGCGAAACGCGGTCCGCGTCCTCACGGCGGCCGTCGGCCTCGCCGCTGCGGCCGGGCTCGCAACCCCGGCGCTGGCGGTCGGCGAAGGCACGATCTTTATCTGCAACGGCGCCTCGACGACTTTCCCCATGTGCCCGTGGTACGAGGGTGAAGGGCCGATCCTTTCGCAGGTGCTCGACGACCCCATGATCTTCGGGTCTCGCGCTGTGATCGGGATGGTTTCGGGTCTGCTGCCCCCCGTGCGGTTCGAGGGTGAGCCGGTCACTCAGGTGGATCACGAGGCGTTCCGCGCTATGGACGGCACCTCTCGCGTGATCGTCGGCGTGATCGCCGGCGCGTACGGGAACGGGCGCTCGGCCACTGACACCCCCACCCAGGCGGAGCTCGTGCTTCAGCGTCAGGCGGGCGGCGTGCTCGCCACGGCGCTCGGGAACGGCGACGCGCTCCTGGGCAACCCGGGCCCGTCGACGACGATCCCCGCCGGTGACACGACGCAGGGCGTCGCTCCGCTCGCGCGAGCGATTGTTTCCTCCGTGGCCGGTTCGATCTCCGGTTCGAATGACGCTCCCCAGTTCGAGACCGAACTGAGCGGGTTCACGAACTCCATGCTGATCATGGCCGATCCGGCCGTGGCTCAGCAGTTCGCTGACGCGTACCCGGACACCAACGGCGACGGCGTGCCCGATGTCGTGATCGCGGATGTGATCATCGTCGATGTGGCGGAGGGTGGCGACCTCGCGGGCGAGGGCTTCATCCCCCGCGTCGCGGACGGCATCGTCTTTGACTTCGATGTGTGCGTGGTCGCCCCGACGGGCGACGACGCCGACGCGCCCGTGCCGGTCGAAGACCGACAGCAGTTCATCTTCAACCGTTCGCTGTACGCCCCGGCCTCGGGCTACAACGTGATCGCGGTCGGCGGTGAGGACCTCCCCCCCGGCGCGACCAACGACAACGGTTCATGCCTTCGCGAGTACTCGTCCTCGTGGTTCGAGTCCGGTCGCGGGTACCTCCGCGCTCGCAACTACGGCCAGGCCGATCCCGACAGCCCCGTGGGCTTCCAGGAGATCGCGGGCGCCCGCGTCGGTCCGACCGTCGTCGCCCCGGCCACCAAGCTCCGCATTCCCGACCCGTCGGCGGCCAACGCGTATGTCCGTCCGCTGAACCTGTGTGAACTGCTCGAGCCCCCGGGCACGGGCGGTCCGGTCGGTGATCCGCCTCCGGACGACCTCGGCAAGAGCACCCGGTATGCGGCGGGCTATGTCGCGGGCTCGATCGCCCTCGTGCAGGACGCGTACAAGCAACTCCACGAGGAGCGCCCCGGCACATTCCGTCACGCGAGGGTTCCCGCGCTGAGCATGAACGCGCTGCTGATGAACAGCGCACGCCGCTCGAACTTCGTCTCCTGCTGGACCAACCAGTCGGACTTCTACGAAGGCGACGAGGGCGAGAATGTGCAGCCGCTGGGCAACTGCGAGCCGTATGACGCCGATGTCACGCAGCAGTCGCTGGACTCCTCGATCGGCGCGGGTCTGCTGAACGCGGCCGCGCTGCATGAGAACTTCCAGGGCCGCGCGCAGAACGACGACACCGGCGACCTGCTCCAGCTTGCCACCATGGATGTTCCCACGACCCTGCGCGATCGTCCGCTGGTCCGCCTCCCACCCAGCGGCGCGCTGAGCGTCCTCGGCGGTGCGGGCTTCGGCGGCGGCGGCGGCCCGTCCGGCGGCTTCGGCGATGTCGATCCCCCGCTCGGTGGTCCTTCGCGGCCCCCGAACATCGGCGATCCCGGCACGGTTCCCCCGAACTGGCCCATCCGCATCCTGCGCCCGCGCAGCAATCGCAACTTCGAGAACCCCTCCACGCTGTTCATCAATTCGGCGATTCCCGTCTCCTCGATCGGCTGGGACATCGCGCGGCTGGGTCTTGGCTACATCGACTATGTGATCACCTCGATCATCTCGGCGGGCGACACCTTCTCGGTCACCCTCGCGTTCAACCGTCTCCAGCGGATCGACTGGCCCAATGTGCAGGCCGGCGAGACCCTTCCTCTGGACATCCGCGACGCCGAAGTCGACATCGAGTACGAGGACATCAACCTCCTCCTCTTCACGGCCGACTCCTCGGGCAACCCGCAGGCCCAGATCGGTCGTTCGGCGACCGAGTGGGACAACCGCGAACTCGTCTACTTCAACGCCAGCATCGAGGACGGTCCGGGCGGTATGCCGATCACCGGTCGCTACCTCATGCGAGTTGAGTGGGAAGAGCGCAAGTACGACCGCTTCCTCCGCCTCTTCGCGGCCGACACCGAGTTCGGTCTCGCGTGGCGCCAGGAGCCGGTCGAGCAGCTCGGCGGCGGTCCCGGCGGCCTGTTCGCGCCGATGGCCGGTGATGTCAACATCGACGGCGTCGTCGATATGGCCGATATGAACGCGGTGCTTCAGAACTTCGGTCAGATGAACTTCAACGCCGACGCCAACAGCGACGGCATCGTGAACTTCGCCGACCTGAGTCTCGTGCTCGCCAACTTCGGCCGCACCGGAGAGTCTCTCGCCTCGGCCCGGTAACGCCGACCGACAATTCAGTCCACCCAAGGCCCGTGAGGATTCTTCCTCGCGGGCCTTTCTCGTTTGGTGGGGTGGCTGGCTCGGGACGCCGCCAGTTGCCTGCGGCGGGCTGCGCCAGTCCCTACCATCCGCCCCATGATCGACCTCAAACTCCTGCGTGACGATCCCGAGCGGTTCGCTGAAGGCGCCCGGAAGAAGGCCGTGCGCGTCGACATCGGCCGCATCCTCGACCTGGACAAGCGTCGCCGCGAGGCGCTGACCGAGCAGGAGAACCTGCGCGCCGAGCAGAACCGCATCGCGAAGGAAGCCGGTCCGAAGATGGGCCAGTTGATGGCGGAGGGGAAGAAGGCCGACGCCGCGCGCCAGGCGGAGATTGCGAAGGAGGTCGAGGAACTGCGCTCGCGGCCCGCCGCGCTGAAGGCGAAGATCCAGGACCTCGACATCATCATTCAGGCCGTCGAGCCGGAACTGCATCGGCTGCTGCTCGAAGTGCCTCAGCCGCCCGACGCGGATGTGCCGGTGGGCGAGGGCGCCGAGGACAATGTGCAGATCCGCGCGTGGAACCCTTCCGAGAAGGACGGGATGCCCGCGTTCGATGTGTCGAAGTCGTTCGAGTCTCAGCGCGGGTTCAAGCCGAAGAACCACATCGAACTGATGACGATGCACGGGATGGTCGACTTCGAGCGCGGGGTGAAGATTGCGGGTTCGCGCTCGTACCTGCTCACCGGGTGGGGCGCGCGGCTGCACTTCGCGGCGCTGCGCTACGCGATGGATTTCATGTCCAACAACCACGGGTTCACGCCCGTGAATGTGCCGGTGCTCGCGCGCGAAGAGGCGCTGGTGGGGACGGGCTTCTTCCCGGGCGGCCGCGAGCAGGTGTACCGGCTCGACGAGAAGGAGCGCGGCGGGCAGGACCTTTTCTTGACGGGCACGGGCGAGGTCTCCTTGATGGCGATCCATCAGGACGAGATCCTTGATGAGGACACCCTGCCGCGCAAGTACACGACTGTCTCGACCTGTTTCCGCCGGGAAGCGGGCGCCGCGGGCCGCGACACGGCGGGTCTGTACCGCGTGCACCAGTTCGACAAGTGCGAGCAGGTGGTGATCTGCCGCCCGGACGAGGCGGAGAGCCGCGCGTGGCACGCGAAGATGATCGGGTTCGTGGAGGAGATTCTGCAATCGCTCCACCTGCCGTACCGCCTGCTCCAGTGCTGCACGGGCGATCTTGGCGTGAAGAACGCCGACATGATCGATCTTGAGTCGTGGATGCCCGCGCGGGTGGAGTCGGGCGGCGACGAGAACAACCCCGGCGCGTACGCCGAGACGCACAGCGCGTCGCGTTTGTACGACTACCAGTGCCGCCGATTGAATATGCGCGTGCGGGGCGGCGACGGCAAGCCGGTCATCGCGCACTCGCTGAACAACACGGTGCTCGCGAGCCCGCGCATTCTCATCCCGCTGGTCGAGAACCATCAGCGGGAGGACGGTTCGATCGTGATCCCGCCCGCGCTGCGGCCGTATGTCGGTGGGGCTGAGCGGATCGGGTGATAGAGCTTCTGGGTGGCGTGGACATCGCAAAGCGAAGTCCGTGCGCTTCGGCGCACAGCAGCACGGTCAACCAGCGGTTGGCCGTGCCACCCGGAGTCGTGTGTTCCGTGTTCCCGCACCCTCTCGCCGCGGGAGAGGGTGCGGAGGGGATCACGCGACGATTTCGATGATCTCGAAGCGTTTGACGCCGCGCGGGGCGTCGACGCGGACGACATCGCCGACGCGTGACTTCATGAGCGCTTCGCCCATGGGGCTGGAGACCGAGACCTCGACGAAGTCGAGCGCGACATTGCCCGAGGGCTCGCCGACGAGTTTGTAGAGGTCGTCGTCGCCGCGATCGAGGTCCTTGAGGCGGACGGTCGAGCCGATGAAGACGATGTCCTCCATGCCTTCCTGCTTGTCGACGACGCTGGCGGAGGAGAGGCGTTCCTCGAGACGGCGGACCTCGGCCTCGTTCATGGCCTGGTCTTCGCGGGCGGCGTGGTAGTCGCCGTTCTCTTTGAGGTCGCCGAGGGCGCGGGCTTCCTCGATGCGCTTGGCGATCTCGGGGCGCACCTTCTTGAGTTCGGCGAGTTTCGCGGAGAGCGAGGCGTGCTCTTCGGGTGTGAGGAATTCCATCGGGGTCGTCCGCGTGCAAGAGGGAATCGGTCGAGAGAAAGAACAACCGGGGCGCGTGCGGGACGCGTCCCGGTGTGGTGTTGACGGTACGGGAGAATCTTAGCCCCGGCGGGCGGATGGGGTCGGGCGGGGGTGTTCAGGCGGCGGTTTCGCGAGGTCCATGACGACGGCGACGAGCCAGAGGGCGGCGGCGACAAACAGCGGGAGGATCGCGAGTTCCCAGGTCAGCGCGTCGGGGTGCGGCGCCCGGGAGGAGGGGAACCGCGCGATGGCGAAGGGCGATGACACCGGGGAGGCGAGGAGGGAGGCGCGCCAGGCGGCGGGCGATGCGTCGGCGCCGGCGCTGGTTGCGCGGGACGCGGCGAGGAGGCCTGCGATCGGTCCGAGGGCGGCGAGGGCGAGGCAGACGAACATCCAGAGGGCGCGGGCGGCGTTGGAGCGCACGCGCGCGGCGATGGCGATGATCCCGCCGTAGAGCATGGTCCACGAGATGAGCGAGAGGCAGAGCGCGATGACGATCGCGCCGGACCATTTCGTGAGGAAGCCCATGGGTCCGAGGATGGCGGCGGAGGGCGCGAGGACGATGAGGAGATCGACGGCGGCGGCGCGGCTGGCGTATCGGGGGGGGATCTGGCTGAGGCGCACGAGCGGCCAGACGACGACGACGCCGAGGAGGATGAGCGCGAGGAGCATCACGCACGAGTAGCGGATCTGTTCGACATCGAACGAGAATCGCGAGGCGGGCGTGAAGAGTGCGAGGATGCAGGCGGCGAGGAGGTAGCAGGACCAGAGGAGCGCCCAGACGCGGGGTTCGCCGCGTCGATGTGCCCAGCGGTCGCGCTTGCCGCGCGGCGCGGCGACGAGCCACTCGTCGGGGGGAAGGGCCGGGCCGTGCTGTGTGTCCTGTTCGTCCACGGTGGATGGTTGGCGCGCGGATCAGTTCGCGGTAGGGCCGGGGACATCGATGTAGACATGGGGGCCGTAGATGGAGATCTGGCGTGCGCCGGCGTCGATGCGGCCGTTGCTGCCCTGTCGTCCCGCGAGGTCGACGAGGCGTGCGATCTTCTCGGCGGCGCGGGTTTCGCCCGGCTTCTCCTCGCCCGGCGCTGCGCCCCAGACGACGAGGGAGCCGGTGTCGGTGACGATGGCGAGGCGTGCGCGGTTGCCGTAGTCGCGTGCGTCGATGCCGGAGATCTGGCGCGCGATCTGTGGTGTGGCGCTGAACGCGCGACGGAGTTGGGCGAGGAGGGCGAGGGAAGCGTCGACATCGCCGCCTCGCCAGCGCTTGCCGTAGGCGTATCCCTGCGCGGCGTTCTCGGGGGGGCCGAACTTGGGATGGAGGATGACGGGGATGGTGGGGCCGGCGCCGCCCGCGGTGTAGGAGAGTGGGAGGAGTTCGCCGGCGGCGCTGACGAGGTGGTCGCGGTCGTTGACGCGGACGGCGGCGAAGGGGGCGCGCCACTCGCCGCGCACGCGGATGACATTGTTCGCGAGTCGGCGGACCTCGATGTCGCGCGAGAACCATCCGGACGCTTCGAGGGCGATGCGGAGGGATTCGAGCGAGGTGCGGTCGAAGACATCGGGGGAAACAGTCTGGGCGACGAGGTGTTCGAGGCGCCGGCGTTCGCTGGCGGGGAGCCAGGTGTCGTCGGGGCTGGTTGCGCCGGCGAGACGCGGGTATTCGATGCGCGCGGTCACGGGGTCGGCGCGCAGCGTGGCGACGCGCTCCATGAGGGGGGCGGCGCCGGCGAGCCCGCCCACGAGCAGGCCGACCCAGACGAGCGTGATGGCGAGGTTCGACAGGCGCCGGGGCTGGGCGAACCACGAGAACGAGCCCGCGAGATTCGCCATGAACCCGGGCCCGGACCTGGACTTCTTCTTCGAGCGTGATTTCGCCTTGGCCATCTGGAACGCCTCCTTGCGTTGACGGAAGTCGAGATTGAACAGTCTACAGCGCGGCGTGCGCGTGGTCGCGCGTGGCGCAGCGGACGATCGACGCGCAGAGCGCGGGCATGTCGAGCCCGATGTGCTTCGCGGCCATCGGGACGAGCGAGTGGTCGGTGAAGCCGGGCATGGTGTTGATTTCGAGCAGCACGGGCACGATGCGGCCCCGGTCGTCGGGCTCGTGCGGAAGGATGAAGTCGGCGCGGGCGAGGTGGCGCACCCCGATCGCGTGTGCGAGTGTGAGCGTGGCGCGCTGGATCTCGTGGGTGACCTCGAAGTCGATGTCGGGCTCGACGACATAGCGCGTGTCGTTGCGCGTGTACTTGGCGTCGAAGTCGTAGAACCCGTCTTTGGGCGTGATCTCGATGAGCGGGAGGGCCGAGAGGCCGTGCTCGTTCTCGAGGACGCCCGCCGTGAGTTCGCGGCCGGCGACGAATGGTTCGATGATCGCCGGCTTGCCCGAAGCGACCGTGGCCGCGTGGGCGGCGTCCCACTGTTCGCGCGTGCGGCAGATGTGGAGCCCGACGGTCGATCCTTCGAAGTTGGGCTTGACGACGAGGGGGAGCGCGATGGGCGGCTCGGAGTCGCGCGGGTTGAAGACCGCGCCTCCCGGCACGAAGACCGACGCGCGTGCGGCGGCGAGTTTCGTGGCGAGTTTGTCCATCGCGAGCCGCGCGGCGGGGGGGCGGCAGCCGACATACGGGCGACCGTCGGCTTCGAGGAGGTCCTGCATCGGGCCGCCTTCGCCCCACGGGCCGTGGAGCGCGGGCCAGACGATGTCGCCTTGCATCGAGCGCAGGTCGTTGAGGGTGATTGTGTCGATCACGCGCTGCTCGGCGCGGAAGTCCCCTGAGTCGTTGAGTGCGCGCGTGACGGCGTCGGCGCTCTTGAGGGAGACATCGCGTTCGGTGTCGGGCCCGCCCGCGAGCACAAGGACTGTCGGGGGAGTGGTCAAGCGATGGACCCGTTGGTGTCCCCGCGCCTCCAGACGACGATCTCGGGCTCGAGGGAGACCTCGTGCTTCTCGGCGACGCGCTGCTGGATGGCGCCGATGAGGTTGAGGACATCGGCGGCGGTGGCGCTGGCCTTATCGACGACGAGGAAGTTGGCGTGGACCTGGCTGACGGATGCGCCGCCGACGGAGAAGGTCTTGAGGCCGGCCTTGTCGATGAGGCGCCCGGCGCTGACGCGCTCCATCTCGCCCGTGTTGGGGTCGCGCATCACGGGGTTCTTGAACGCGCAGCCGGCGGAATGCTCGGCCATGGGCTGTGAACCCTTCTTGTAGGCCATGATCTCCTTGAGGCGCTCGCGGAGCGAGAACTGATCGGGCGCGAAGTGGAGTTCGAGTTCGACCTCGGCGACGACGGCGCCGCGCAGCCCCTTGCGGTATTCGAAGCCGATCTCGTCGCGTGTGAAGGAGACGCGCGTGCCGTCGGGCTTGATGGCGTGGACGGTGCGCACGGAGTCGGCGATCTGTCCGAAGGCGCCGCCCGCGTTCATGGCGACGGCGCCGCCGATGGTGGCGGGGATTCCGGCGAGCGACTCGAGCCCGGTGAGGCCGCGACGGACGGATTCGGTGACCATCTCCATGAGGCGTGCGCCGCCCTGGGCGCGCACGGTGAACGCCTGTCGAGGCTCGGCGGCGCCGGTCTCGGGCCATTCGATTCCAGCAAGACCGCTGAGAGAGATCACGAGGCCGTCAACGCCTTCGTCGGCGACGAGGAGGTTTGCGCCGTCGCCCAGCATGCGGATGGGTCGGATCTGCTGGCCGCGAGCCCACGCGAGGAGCGAGGCGAGTTCGTCGGTGGAGCGGGGCTCGGCGTAGAGGTCGGCGGCGCCGCCGCCGCCGCCCCAAGTGGCGGGCGCCGCGCCGGGGCGCCCCGGGCAAGGCGCTGTTGCTAAAGAGGTCTGCATGTCCGGCTTCGCATCCATTCGAGGGTCGAGGGGAGAGAGTGTCAGGGTGAGTTCAATGATTCGCGTGCGAGTGCATTCCGGCTCCGAGAAATCCGCGGCCAACCTGCCAGACCGGGCCGGCGCCCATGACGACAAGGAGGTCGCCCGGGCGGCACATGACTTCGAGTTGCTCGACGATGGCCTCGAAGGGGTAGAGGTGCATGGCCTGGATGCCGCGCTTGCGCAGGCGATCGACGAGGTCGGCGGCGCTGACGCGGGCCTTTTCGATCTCGCTGTCTCGGACGAAGTAGATGTGGGGGACGACGACGACATCGGCCTGGCTGAATGCCTGCGCGAATTCTTCGAGGAGAAAGCGCGTGCGGCTGTGCTGGTGGGGCTGGAAGACGCAGATGAGGCGTCCGCCGTGGACCTCGGGTCGTTCGAAGTCGCGCAGGGCGCGGAGCGTGGTGTCGACTTCGGTGGGGTGGTGGCCGTAATCGTCGTAGACGCGGACGCCGCGGTGCTCGCCGAGGAACTGGAGGCGGCGGTCGAGGCCCTTGAAGTTGGAGAGCGCGTCGGCGGTCTTCTGGGGATCAGCGCCGAGGTAGGTCGCGAGGACGCAGGCGACGGCGGAGTTGAACGCGTTGTGCTCGCCCGGCATGGGGAGGATCCAGCCGGCGACGGCTTCGCGGTGGTGGTGGAGGACGACGCGGCGTGTCTCGCTGTCGTACTCGATGACCCAGTCGGCGGCGGGGGCGAAGCCGATGGTTTCCACTTCGGCGCGCACGCCCGCGGTGACTTCGCGGCGGTGGGCGTTGTCGTGGCCGATGAGCAGTCTGCCTCCCTCCTCGGCGGGGGGGACGAGCATGGCGAACTGGCGGAACGCTTCGACGACGGCGTCGAGCGAGCCGTAGATGTCGAGGTGGTCGGCCTCGACGCTCGCGATGGAGGCGATGGTGGGGCGAAGGTTGTGGAACGAGCGGTTGAACTCGCAGGCCTCGGCGAGCAGTGCGCCGGGTCGGCCCTGGAGCGCGCCGGTCGGGATGGTGGGGGCGCCGAGGTGGAAGCCTGTGGGGGTTTTCTCGTCGGGGGAGAGTTGCGGGCAACCAGCGCCGACGATGACCGTGGGGTCGATGCCGGCGCGGATCAGCGCGTAGCCGAGCATGGCGGTGGTGGTGGACTTGCCGTGGGTTCCGGCGATGGCGACGCCGGTGGTGCCGAGCATGCACTTGCCGAGGGCCTCGGCGTAGGTGAGGACGGGTGCGCCCCTGCGCGTGGCTTCCATGTACTCGGGGTTGTCGGGCTTGACGGCGGCGGAGGCGACGACGATCTCGGCGTCGTCGGGGAACGACGATGCGGACTGGTCGAAGCCGACCGCGATGCCGCGCGAGGTCAGGACATCGGTGGTGGGCGACGGGTTGATGTCGGAGCCGGAGACGATCCCGCCGCGCGCGTGGAGCATCTGCGCGAGGGCGGACATGCCCGATCCGCCGACGCCGAGGAGGTAGCACTGCTTGCCGGCGATCTCGAAGGCGCCCGCGCCGTCGGCGTGGGGGAGGTCGTGATGTGCTGGCGAAGCGGGGGAGGGCTGGGGCACGGAGTTCACCGGGGAGTGCGCGGAGCGTTGGAAGGACACACAGTGTAAATCGGCCGCCGACCCCGGGAAGGGCGAAGGATTCCGCGATCTGCGCATCGGTGCGCACTATCGTGGTCGACCCATGCCCGAAGACACGACCGCCAAGCCGCTTCCGTACAAAATCGCCGTTCTTTGCGACCTCCGCGACGAAGCGGGCCGCATCCTGCTGATCCGCCGGAAGAAGCACCCGAACTTCGGTCTGTGTTCGCCGATCGGGGGCAAACTCGACATGCCCACGGGGGAATCCCCCGCGCAGTGCGCGCGACGGGAGATCATGGAGGAGGCGGGCATCGATGTCCCGATCGAGCGATTGCGGCTGGCGGGGATGATCAGCGAGACCGCCTTTGAGGGCGACGGGCACTGGCTGATCTTCTGGTATCGCGTGCTGGGGCCCGTGAAGGTCGATCCTCAGGAGATCCGCGAGGGCTGGCTGGAATGGCACGATCCCTCGGCGATCGAGGGTCTGCCGCTGCCGAACACGGATCGGAAAATCATCTGGCCCCTCGTGAACGAGCACGAGGGCCGTTTCTTCGCCGTGCACATCGATTGCGGCGCCGATCCCGAGGACATCAGTTGGGTCGTGGAGCAGGTTGGCTGAACCCGGCCCCCTTCGCGGGCGAACAGATATATGACAGCCTCCTCCGCCCGACCGGCTGACACCGGGGGCGAAACCGGGGGTGAAACCGGGGCGTCGAACGCGCCGATCTATACTGAACCCACGATGCGACGGACCGCTCCTCAACCCCGAAGCCCCCTCAGGCGACTCGTTCGCGTCGCGGGAATGCTCGCGCTGGCTCTCCTCGCGTTGCGCCCCGTTTCGGGCGTCGCAAGTGAACAGGCCGGTCTGTCTACTCCGATCGCCGCCCCCGCATCGCGGCAGGCCGATGTCGTGGCCGTCATCACCATCGAGGGCCCGATCACCCAGGTGACCGAGCACAGTCTCCGCCGCCGCCTCGCCGAGGCCCAGCGGCGTGGCGCGCAGGCGGTGGTGATCGACCTGAACACGCCGGGCGGCGACGCCATGGCCACGCTCCGCATGTGCTCGGAGATCAAGAACGGGCCGATCGCGACCACCGTGGGCTGGATCAACCCCGACGCCTACTCCGCCGGCGCATACCTCGCTCTCGCCTGCGACGAGATCATCACCGCGCCCTACGCCAGCATGGGCGACGCCGCACCCGTGCAGGGGCTCCCCGGGCTCGGGATGCAGAGCATGGGCGAGACCGAGCGCCAGAAAATCCTCGCGCCGTTCCTCGCCGAGGTCATCAACTCCGCGCGCAAGGGCGGCTACGACGAGAAACTCGTGCAGGGCTTCGTCGCGCTGGGCGTCGAACTCTGGCTCGTCGAGGACACGCGCACCGGCGCGCAGTACTTCGTTGACGAGACCGAGTGGCGCGTGCTATTCGAAGGCGATCCGCCGCGCGTCTCCCCGCGGTTCGGCAGCGGCGCCACCGGCGGATCCTCCCCACGCGCCCGCGCCGCTGCGCCCTCGCCCGGCTCCAGCGCCGCCGTGAAGGGACTCTCCCCCGAGACCGCTTCCGCCGTCGAACAGAACCTCGAGACCCAGTCGCTCCGCCCGCAGTTCACCCCCGCCGACGCCGGCAACTTCCGCCTCATCGAATACACCACCGACGGCACGACGCTCCTCGTCCTGAAGCCCGAAGACCTCGAACGCTACGGCCTCAGTTCCGGAGTGGTGCGCACAGACGCCGACCTCCGCGCGTTCTTCGGCGCCAAAGAACTCATCCAGCTCAACCAGTCCTGGTCCGAGCACCTCGTCGCGTTCCTCAGCAACCCTTGGCTCAAGGGCGCGCTGGTCGCGATCTTCCTCCTCGCCATGTTCACCGAGATGGTCGCGCCCGGCGTCGGCCTCCCCGGCGCGCTCGCGGGCGTGGCCCTCCTCGCGCTGCTCGCGCCGCCCCTGCTCATCGGCGCCGCAGGATGGTGGACCGTCGCCGCCGTGTTCGCGGGAATCGCCCTGCTGGCGATCGAACTCTTCATCATCCCCGGAACAACCATCTTCGGGATCGTCGGGGTCGTCTCGCTCCTCGCCGGGCTCGTCGGCTCGTTCATCAACCCCGGCTCGGGCGCCGTCGGCGATCAGGTCGTCCACGGCATCGCCATCACCCTGCTCGCCTGCTTCGTCGCGGCCGTCGGCATGTACTTCGTCGGCCGCATCTACGGCTCGATCCCCGTGCTCAACCGGCTCGTGCTCACGAACACCAACGAGCGCGCCGAGGAATCCGCGAGCATGCTCGGCGCCATGACGCGCGACGCTGAGATCGACCCGAACGCATCGGTGCGCAAGGGCGATGTCGGCGTCGCGACCACGCCCCTCCGCCCCGCGGGGACCGCCGAGTTCGGCGACGCGCTGATCGATGTCGTCTGCGACACCGGCTTCGCCGATGTCGGCAGCGCCGTGCGCGTCGTGAGCGTCACCAGGTACCGGGTCGCCGTCGAACCGGTCGACACAGACGAACGCGGAGCGCAAGCATGACCGAGCCGATGGTCTGGTGGGGTTTCGGACTCCTCTTCGGCGCGTGCGTCATCCTCGCGCTCGAACTCTTCGTGCCCAGCGGCGGGATCCTCGGGCTCGTCGCCGCTGCGCTCGGCATCTCTTCGGTCGTCTGCTTCTGGCGCGTCTCCCCCGTGTGGGGCGTCAGCAGTCTCGTCGCGTTCCTGGTGCTCGCGCCGATGGCCGTCGCGTTCTTCGTGAAGATCTGGCCCGACACGCCGATGGGCCGCAAGATGATCCTCGCCGAGGACGAGGGCGACATCGAGCGCCGCGCGCTCCTCGCCAACGAGGAACGCACGAAAGAGGACTCCCTCATCGGCGCCGAGGGCCACGCCGTCACCGACCTCAGGCCGGTCGGCATGGTCAACCTCGACGGGCAGCGTGTGGAGGCCCTCGCCGAGGGCGCGTGGATCGAGGCGGGACAGCCGGTCCGCGTCACCCATGTCGAGGGCACGCGGATCAAGGTCCGCCCCGTGCGATCCGCCTGACCCGCGTTCTGCCCCCCGCGACCCCGGTTCGGGAAATGGTCTCTATACTCGCGGTGAACAGGGCCGGGCGCCGTCGCCCAGGCCCGGATCGAATCGCGCACGGACCGCCCCCCGAGGAGAGTCATGAGTAACCCGGTCGTCATCGCACTGATCGTCGTCGCCGTCATCCTCGCGATCGTTGTCGTCGCGGTCCTCTTCCAGTTCCTCGCGCTCTGGATCCAGGCCCTCTTCTCGGGCGCCAAGGTCGCGCTGTGGGACCTCATCGGGATGCGCCTGCGGAAGATCGACCCGCGCACCATCGTGCTCAGCCGCATCCGCGCCGTGAAGGCCAACCTCGACATCTCCACCGCGCAGCTCGAAACCCACTACCTCGCGGGCGGCCGCGTCCCCAGCGTCATCACCGCGCTCATCGCCGCCGACCGCGCCAAGATCGAACTCCCGTGGGACACCGCCTGCGCCATCGACCTCGCCGGCCGCGACATCCTCGACGCCGTCCAGACCAGCGTGAACCCCAAGGTCATCGATTGCCCGGGCGCCGCCTCCGGCCGCTCGACCATCGACGCCGTCGCGCAGGACGGCATCCAGTTGAAGGTCCGCGCACGCGTGACCGTGCGCGCCAACATCGCACGGCTCATCGGCGGCGCCACCGAGGAAACCATCATCGCCCGCGTCGGCGAGGGCATCGTCACCACCATCGGCAGCGCGGTCACCCACAAGCAGGTCCTTGAGAACCCCGACCGCATCTCCAAGACCGTGCTCGCCAAGGGCCTCGACGCCGGCACCGCCTTCGAGATCCTCTCCATCGACATCGCCGACATCGATGTCGGGCAGAACATCGGCGCCATCATCCAGGCCGATCAGGCCGAGGCCGACAAGAAGCGCTTCCAGGCGGAGGCCGAGAAGCGCCGCGCCCTCGCCCTCGCCCTCGAGCAGGAAAACCGCGCCAAGGTGCAGGAAAACCGCGCCAAGGTCGTCGAGGCCGAAGCGCAGATCCCACTCGCTATCGCCGGCGCCTTCGAGAAGGGCAACCTCGGCGTCATGGACTACTACCGGCTGAAGAACATCCAGTCCGACACCGACATGCGCACCGCCATCAGCGGCGGCGGCGACAAGGGACCGACCAACCCGATCTGATCACCCGTCCGGCGCGCTGTTTACGCGGCGAAGCAGCACCGCCATGCGCGCCGCGCGATACTGCTCGTCCGTCGCCATCGTCGGCTCGGCGAACAGATCCACTTCCTTGCGCGGCGGGGGAACGACGCTCCCCGAGCGATACCCGATCCCGCCCGAACCCGCGTTCGCCGGCGCGCCCGAACCCGCGCGCGCCGTCGCGCTCGCGCCCAGCGCGCCGCCCACGCGCGTCTGATGACGCACGCCGACCGTCGGGAACGATTCGAGCGGCTGTCCGGTCCCCAGCGCCTCGGGCGGGAGCCCGCCCGTGTAGTACACGGTTCCTGCGGGCACCTCCGGGTACACGCCGTTGCGGTCGGAGACATACGCCGAGCGATCGAACGCCGCGACC
This sequence comes from uncultured Phycisphaeraceae bacterium, assembly GCA_965369025.1. Lineage (GTDB taxonomy): Bacteria > Planctomycetota > Phycisphaerae > Phycisphaerales > UBA1924 > JAHBXC01. The sequence continues at coordinate 1,509,084 of CBDUPB010000001.1, forward strand.
AGCGAGCCGCTCATCCGGTAGTACCGACCGTCGGCGCCCACATAGATCCGATCGAAGCCCAGCGGCGTGCGCAGGTCGGCCTGCCCGCCGATGTAGTACTGGCTCGCGCGCAGCGGATCGACATCCGACGACCCCGGAACAATCTGGCGCATCGCGTCCGAACCCGGAATCCCCGGGATGCCCGTCTCGCCCGGAACCGAGGGCGTGAACGGTTGGAATGACGACTGCGCGAACGCCGCGCTCGCGATCGCGAGCAGCGCAATCGCCGGGATTGTTCGGACCCGTGGCATCCCGGCATTGTACATCGGCAAGCGGGAACACAATCTCAATCTCTGTGCCCTCCGCGATCTCTGCGCTGACTCTTAAGCCCCCTTGGGCAGCACCAGACGCCGCGTCCACACCGCCGCCAGCGTCGCCAGCGCGAGCAGCGCCGCGCCGTTCGCCTGGTGCGCCGTCGTGACGAGCACCTCGGGCCACGGGTCGGCCTCGCGCCACACGAACACCACGCCCGCCGCGCCCACGCCCAGCAGCATCTGCAGGATCGTGGAGTGCATCACGCCCGTTCCCACGACGCGCGTCAGTGTGTCCTCGCTCCGCGCGCTCAGACTCGGCGCGAGGCACTGACGCGTCCGCAGACCGGCGCCGATCGCGATCGCCGCGACCAGCACGCTGTTCACCATGTGCGTGAGCAGGGTGTGCATGTACCCCGCCGAGCCCTCGAAGTGCCGCGTCATCACGCCCAGCAGCAACTGGATGGTCAGGAACACAAGCAGCAGCACCGTGATGAACCGGCCGCACCCGGGGATCGCGCCGGGACGCTTCGCCTCGCCGCGCTTCCAGCGCACGCTCGCGCACGCCGCGATCGCCACGAACAGCGCAAACACCAGTTGCCCGCTCACGCCGTGCAGCGCCGCGTACACGCGGCTCATCGTCTCCGTCCCTTCCGACGCCGTTTCGATCGCCTGCTGACCCATGCGCACGCGCACGCCGCCCACAACGCCTTGCAGCGCCACGAAGACGCCGCCCGCGAAGGTCAGCGCCCACATCCACTTCCGCCGATCCGCGATCAGCGTGAACACGAACGCCGCGAGCACCGTCACGCCCACGAGCGATCCGATCAGCCGGTGCGCGTGCTCGTAGTAGATCCCGCCCGTCATCTTGCTCAGCGGGTACAGGAACATGTTGTGCCCGAACGACGCCGGCCAGTCCGGGACCGCCATCCCCGCCTCCGCGCTCGTCACCGTGCCGCCCACCACGATCAGCGGCACGAACCCGAACGCCGCGACCTTCAGGAAGGTCGCGTGCCAGTCGCGCCGTGCGCCGTCCGCGAGCAGGGGACCCTTGTGGAGTTTCGTGAACCCGCCCATGGCGCCGCCCGCCGCCCCCAGCGCCGCCGTGAACGCAAGCCAGCCCAGCACGATCACCGCCGCGTTGTCCCGGAAGGACTCAGGCCCGTCCTCACCGGCCAGGAACGACCCGAGCATCATCAGCAGCACCAGCCCGCCGACCAGCCCGCCCCCGGCGCCCACCGGCACGGCCCGCCGCTTCTCCACCTTCGCCGTCAGCAGCGCCGACACCCCCAGGATTGTCGCCGCGATGAGGAAGAACACCACCGGCGAGGGCGCGCGCAGGTTCGGGAGGTGGGTGAAGAACCCGACAGCGGCCGCGAACACCGCGATCGCGAAGCCGATCGTCACCGAGGCGGCAGCGGGGGAGTGGGCGAGCGGGCGTACCTCGTTCTTCATGGTTCTGAACCCTGGTGAGGGCCTCGCCTCCCTGTTCCGGGCGGGTCAGAGGCCGCGTGTCATCGTTAGCAATGACGAAACTTGCGACGCTGGTTGCGACTCGGTCTCATTTGGCCGGCAGCCGCCTTCACGACTTGCAATTTTCGGCGAATGAGCACTCAATACGGTCTCGCAAGAATAGGCCCCGATTCCGTCGCGCCCAAGGCCCTCCCGGACCGCCATATCCGGACCTCCGCGCGGCCAGGTCCCGGTCTTTGTCTCGTTTCGTCAGGCATCGGGAAGGTACTTCTCCCGATCGGCCCCCCAACGACCCCCGCCCTTCGGTGAAGGAATCCGAGCGGTGACAAGCATCTTCCCGAAGTGGACCAACCGCATACGCGAGATCGCTGGCCTCGCCGCCTTCGGCGGCCTGTGCACGGTCGTCGCCATCGTTTGGTACTACTTCACGCCCAAGTTCTGGGAAGTCGGGTACATGCCCGAACAGCCCATCGCCTTCAGCCACCAGCTCCACGCGGGACAGCTCGGCATGGACTGCCGCTACTGCCACTCCCATGTCGAGCAGAGCTACAGCGCGAATGTGCCCCAGACCTCGACCTGCATGAACTGCCACACCGCGGTCGACGCCATGACCGGCTACCTCAAGAAGGCCACCAGCGCCGACGGCCAGACGCCCAGCGCCCACTGGACCAGCCCCGAACTCGCCCCCATCCGCGGCGCCGCCGAGTCCGGCCGACCCATCGAATGGGATCGCGTGCACAAGCTCCCCGACTACGCGCAGTTCCCCCACATGGCCCATGTCAACGCGGGCGTCTCCTGCTACTCCTGCCACGGCCGCATCGACACCATGCCCGTCGTCTACCAGAAAGAGTCCCTCTCGATGGGCTGGTGCCTCGAGTGCCACCGCAACCCCGAGAAGTACATGGTCGACACCACCAAGGTGCGCGTCACCGACCTCCGGGCCGTCGAGTCGCTCCTCGCCCAGCCCAACTACGCCCACACCACGGGCGTTGAACTCGTCAAGCAGCGCCTGCGCAATCTGCCCCCGCAGAACTGCGCCGCATGCCATTACTGATCCCCCGCAAGTCCCAGCGTCAAACTCCCCGCGGCGATCCGCCGCGTCCGCCGAGTCTCAGCAGGCGAGCAATCACGCCCATGAGCAGCCAAGACCAATGCCCCTCGTCGAAGAAGCAAGGTAAGCCGGCCATCAAGCCGCGCGCCTCGGTGGATCACTCCGCCGCAACAGGCGCACGCCTCTACCGCTCCATCGACGATGTCGCCGACACGCCCGAGTTCCGCGAGCACCTCGAGCGCGAGTTCCTTCCCGGCGCGTCCGAACTCAACGAAGAGAGCCGCCGCGAGTTCATCAAGATGATGGGCGCCTCGCTCGCCCTCGCGGGCGTCGCCGGCCTCGCCGCGTGCCGCCGCCCCGATCACAAGATCATCGCGTACATCAAGGAGCCCGAGGACCTCATCCCGGGCAACCCGATCTACTACGCGACCTCCATGCCCACCCTCGCAGGCGCGCAGGGCCTCCTCTCGCGCACCATCGACGGGCGACCCACAAAACTCGAAGGCAACCCGCTCCACTCCAACAACCAGGGCAAGAGCGATGTCTTCGCCCAGAGCGCGGTTCTCAACCTCTACGACAACGACCGCCTGAAGAACCCGCGCGAGGGCGAAACCGCGAAGACCTGGGAGCAGTTCCAGGCCTTCGCCGCGACCAATTTCGCGTCGTTCAACGCCGCGGGCGGCCAGGGCCTCGCCTTCCTCGTTGACAGCGCCACGGGCGGCCCGACCCGCGACGCCATGCGCGACCTCGTCAAGGAACGCTGGCCCCGCGCGCAGTGGGTCGAGTTCAACCCGCTCGACGCCAACAACTCCCGCGAGGGTTCGTGGATCGCCTTCGGCGCCGAACACCGCGAGGTCCGCAACCTCGCACGCGCCAAGGTCGTCCTCTCCGTCGCCGACGACTTCCTCCTCGAGCCCGGCTCGCTCAGCGACACCCGCGGGTTCGCCCAGGGCCGCAAGGTCCACGGGAAGGTCGCCGCCGACGCGAAGATGAACCGGCTCTACACGGTCGAGTCGTCGCTGACGATCACGGGCGGCAACGCGGATCATCGTCTCGCGCTCGCGCCCTCGCAGTTGCCCGAATTCCTCGCCGCGCTCGCCGCCAAGGTCTTCGCGCGCCTCGGCGTGACGGGCGGCATCGCCGCGTCCGTCTCGGGCGCCTCGATGCACGACCGCGACGCGTGGCTCAACGCGCTCGCCGACGACCTGTGCGATCACGAGAACCGCGGCGCCACCGCGATCCTCGTCGGTGAACAACTCCCCGCGTGGTGCCACGCCCTCGCGCACAGCATGAACGCGTCGCTCGGCAACGCCGGCTCGACGATTTCGTATGTCGCCACCGGCAACACCGATCGTCAGTCGGGAACCGACGCGCTCGCGAAACTCACCCGCGACATGAGCGCCGGCAACATCGAGACGCTCGTGATGATGGGCGTCAACCCGGTCTACAACGCGCCCGCCGACCTCGACTTCGCCGGCGCGATGCTCAAGGTGCCCACCTCGATCTACCTCGGGCTGAACGACGACGAGACGGCGCACAACGCGCGCTGGGTGCTCCCCGAGTCGCACTTCCTCGAGTCGTGGGGCGACGCCCGCGCCGCCGACGGCACGATCAGCCCCATCCAGCCCCAGATCGCGCCGCTCTTCGACAGCAAGTCGCAGATCGAACTCATCGCGATGCTCATGGGCTCGCAGGACGCCGACGGCTACGACCTCGTGCGCAACACCTGGAAGTCCACGATCCGTCAGGACGGCGACCAGTTCGACCGCACCTGGCGCCGCGCGCTCCACGACGGCGTCGTGCCCAACACCGCCGCCCGCCGCGTCAGCCCCTCAGCCAACGCCGGCGCCGTGTCGTCCGCAACACGCGATGGGCTCGCCGCCGCGCACGCGGCGCAGGGCCTGGAACTCGTCATCCAGCCCCACCCGTACCTCCGCGATGGCGCCCACGCCAACAACCCGTGGCTGCAGGAAATCCCGCACCCCATCACCAAGGTGTGCTGGGACAACCCCGTCCTCATCAACCCCGAGACCGCCAAGCGTCTCCGTGTTGGTCGCGGCGACAAGATCAAGATCACCGTCGCCGGGCGCAGCGCCGAGTTCGCCGTCTGGCCTCAGCCGGGCATCGCGCACGACACGCTCGTCGTCGAGCTCGGCATGGGACGCACCGCGGGCGGCAAGATCGCCGAGGGGCGCGGCTTCGACGCCTACCCCATCCGCACCACTTCCGCGATGTGCGCCGCGACCGGCGCGACCGTCGAGAAGGTCGGCGGCGATTACCTCCTCGCCAGCACGCAGAACCACCAGTCGATGGAAGGCCGCGCGATCATCCGCGAGGTTGACCTCGCCGCGTGGCAGAAGTTCGGCAACGACCCGGTGATCGAGAAGGACTCCTACGGCAACACGAAGGACCTCAACTTCGCCGCGCGCCTCGGCGTCGAATCGCACACGCCGCTCAACCGCGATGTGTACGAAGAGGGCCAGTCGCTCGCGTACGAGACCATCGGCTCGGACGGCAAGCCACGCAAGGTCGGCGAACCCATTGTCGGCCCGACGCGCGACGCCCAGACCGTCTACCAGCAGTGGGGGATGTCGATCGACCTCACCATGTGCACCGGCTGCGGCTCGTGCATCACGGCCTGCCAGTCGGAGAACAACATCCCGATCGTCGGCAAGTTCGACATCAACCGCAACCGCCAGATGCACTGGATCCGCGTCGATCGCTACTTCGCCGATGTCGAGACCAAGGCCGGCCAGGAAACCGCGATGCTCATGCAGCCCGTCGCCTGCGTGCATTGCGAGAACGCGCCCTGCGAGACCGTCTGCCCGGTGAACGCCACCGTGCACGGCCCCGAGGGCACGAACAACATGGCCTACAACCGCTGCATCGGCACCCGCTACTGCTCCAACAACTGCCCCTACAAGGTCCGCCGCTTCAACTGGTTCGACTTCGCCACCAAGGAATACCCCGCGGAGTACGGCCAGATCGCCGAAGGGCTCAAGGGCGCGCCCAAGCCCGCCAACGGCAACTGGATCCCCGCTCGCATGCGCGAGAAGGTCGATCTCGTCCGTCAGATGCAATACAACCCCAATGTCACCGTCCGCTCGCGCGGCGTGATGGAGAAGTGCTCGTACTGCATCCAGCGCATCAACCGCGCACGCATCGAGTCCAAGATCAACCCCACGCTCAACGCCGTCGGACGCATCCCCGACGGGTTCTTCCAGACCGCGTGCGAGCAGGCCTGCCCCTCCGACGCCATCGCCTTCGGCGACATCACCAACCCCGACGCCCGTGTGACCGCGCTCCGCGATCACGGCCGTTCCTACATGCTCCTCGCCTACCTCAACACCCGCCCGCGCACCACCTACATGGTCGGCCTGCGCAACCCCAACCCCGCCATCCGCACCCCCAACGACAACCCCTTCCACCACGGCGATCACAGCGATCACGGCGCCGGACACGGCGACGACGCCAACCACGGAAGCGGTGAGCACGGCGGCGAGCACTCCTTCTTCGATCCCGCCCGCAAGGCCGAGGATCCGGGCCACAAACTCTCTCTCTCCGTCCTCCCGGACGACCCCTCGCGCCGCAGCGCCATCAAGACAGTTATCGCGGGAGTCTTCGCATGAGTTCGATGCACCCCGACCAGGCGACCGCCGCCCGGCTCGCGGGCCTCGCACCCGATTCGCCCTATGTCCACGGGCAGGTCGGTGACGGCACGCTGACGAATGATCCGACGATCGAGCCGCCGCTCGTTCTCGGCAAGCCGACCTTCCACTCCCTCACCGAAACGGTGTGCGGGTGGGTCGAGAACCCCCAGCCCCGCATCTGGATCCCGTTCTTCGGGCTCGCCTCGATGCTCGCCGGCGTCCTCGGCATCTCGATCCTCTACCTGTTCATCACGGGCGTCGGCGTGTGGGGTCTCAACACCCCCGTCGGCTGGGGCTTCGACATCACCAACTTCGTGTTCTGGGTCGGCATCGGCCACGCCGGAACGCTCATCTCCGCCATCCTCTGCATCTTCAAGCAGCGCTGGCGCACCTCGATCAACCGCGCCGCAGAAGCCATGACCATCTTCGCGGTCATCTGCGCAGGAACCTTCCCCGGCATCCATGTCGGACGCGTCTGGCTCGCGTGGTTCCTCTTCCCCATCCCCAACAGCAATGTCATCTGGCCGAACTTCCGATCCCCGCTCCTCTGGGACGTGTTCGCCGTCAGCACCTACTTCACCGTCTCCCTCCTCTTCTGGTACATGGGCCTGATCCCCGACCTCGCCACGCTCCGCGACCGCGCGATCAAGAACATCACGCGCACCGCCAAGCTCGGCCCGCTCAGTGTCCCCACCGGACGCATCGCGGCCTACGGCTACGGCATCTTCTCCATGGGTTGGAAGTTCTCCTTCCGCGGCTGGTGGAACTACGAGAAGGCCTACATCCTCCTCGCCGGCCTCGCCACGCCCCTCGTGCTCTCCGTGCACTCCATCGTGTCCTTCGACTTCGCCGTCTCCGTCATCCCCGGCTGGCACACGACCATCTTCCCGCCCTACTTCGTCGCGGGCGCCATCTTCTCCGGCTTCGCCATGGTCCTCACGCTCATGATCCCCATGCGTGAGTTGTACCCGGGCATGAAGAACCTCCTCACGCTCCGACACCTCGAGAACATGTGCAAGATCATCACCCTCACGGGTCTGCTGGTCGGCTTCGCGTACTCGATGGAGTTCTTCATCGCCTGGTACGGCGGCAACCAGTACGAACTCGCGGTGTTCGTCAACCGCGCCACCGGCCCGTACTGGTGGGCCTACTGGATCATGGTGTCCTGCAATGTGATCAGCCCGCAGGTCTTCTGGATCAAGTGGTGCCGCACCACGCCATGGTTCATCTTCATCGTCACGATCTTCGTGAACATCGGCATGTGGTTCGAGCGCTTCGTCATCATCGTGACATCGCTCCACCGCGACTTCGTGCCGTCGAGCTGGAGCATGTACTACCCGACCATCGTCGAGTGGGCCACGATGATCGGATCCTTCGGGCTCTTCTTCACCCTCTTCCTCCTCTTCGTCCGCTTCCTCCCCATGATGGCCCTCAGCGAAATCAAGAATGTCATCCCCGCGGCCGACCCGCACAACCCGATGTACGACCACGACAACCAGGTCGGGGAGGGGCACTGAGCCATGGCAAGCGCAGCGATCCAAACCCAACAAGGACAGGTCGTCTGGGGACTCCTCGCGCACTTCGAGAACCCCGCCACGCTGACCCACGGCTGCGAAGCCGTCCGCGACGCTGGCTTCAAGAAGTGGGACGCCTACGCGCCCTTCCCGGTCCACGGCCTCAATGAAGCCATGGGCCTCAAGGCCAGCCCCGTCTCCATCGTCGTCGGAACCATGGCCCTGCTCGGGTTCTGCGGCGCCTTCGCCCTCCAGTACTGGACCACCGCCGTCACCTACCCCCTCGGTGTGCAGGGCAAGCCCTACGGCGCATGGGAAGCGTTCGTCCCCGTGCTCTTCGAACTCTCCGTCCTCTCGGCGTCCATCGGCGCCATCGGCGGCATGCTCGTCCTCAACAACCTCCCGAGGTGGAGCCACCCGCTCTTCTCCAAGCCCAGTTTCCTCGGCGTCTCCGACGACAAGTTCTTCATCGCGATCGAGTCCGCCGACCCACAGTTCAATCTCGAGGAAACCCGCGAGTTCCTCCGCCGATCCGGCGCGACAACCGTCGAGGCCGTCGAGGAGGACGCGTGAACGCCATGGCGAACCTCACCACCAAGCATCTCGCCGTCCTCGCGCTCGCAGGCATCTGCGTCGCCGCCGCCGGCTGCCGAGGCGAGCGCTCCGACAAGCGCCCGCGCCAGTTCTTCCCCGACATGGACGATCAGCCCAAACTCAAGGCCCAGTCCAAGAGCGAGTTCTTCGCCAACGGCAGCTCCATGCGCCCGCCCGTCCCGGGCGTTGTCGCCTTCGGCACGCAGCCCGTCCTCTCGTGGGACGACCCCGCGACCCAGGCGTACTCCGTCGAGCACATCGCCAACGAGCGCGCCGACTTCCTCCGCGCTGACTCCGCCGTCTATCGCGGCATCGGCGCCGACGGCGAGTATGTCGCCACCATCCCGCTCCCCGTCACGCCCGAGCTCATGCAGCTGGGCATGAAGAAGTACAACATCTACTGCATCGTCTGCCACGGCGCGAACGGCAACGGCAAGGGCGCCGTCGGGCTCCAGTGGTCCTACCCGCTCCCCAACTTCCACGACGCCCAGTACCAGCCGGGCGGCGAGAAGGGCGCCGACGGCTACCTCTTCCATGTCATCCAGAACGGCGTCGCCAACGTCCCGGGACAACTTCCCGCCGTCAAGATGCCCTCCTACGCGCAGCAGATCAGCGAGCGCGAAGCGTGGGCCGTCGTCGCCTACTTCCGCGCACTCCAGAACGCCCGCAAGGCGTCCATCGAGTCCGTGCCCGCCGCAGCCCGACAGGAACTCGAGCGCACACGCGGCGCCGTCCCGACCCCGCAAACCAACGGTCAGGAGAACGCGCAGTGAGCCACGCGCATCACCTCGACACCTCGACGCTCCTCGCTCGCGACAACATCGAGCTCCCCCGCGAGTCCGGCCGGTTCTTCACCGCCGCACTCATGGCCCTCGGCGCCCTCGGGATGGCCGTCACCGTCATCTTCGCCATCAACGGCGAGACAGCGTCCATCAAGTCCGCCATGTTCGCCTATCAGGTCGGGTTCATCTTCGCCTGCGGCGTCGCCCTCGGCGCGCTCGGCTTCGTCATGGCCCTCTACCTCACCAACGGCAGCTGGGGCATCACCGTCCGCCGCCAGTTCGAGAACCTCTGCCGACCCTCGACATTCCTCATCCTCGCCATCCTCGGGCTCCCGATGCTCTTCTTCGGCGAGTACCTCTTCAAATGGCAGGACCCGCACTACACCGACGGCGATGTCATCTACCAGCACAAGGCCATCTACCTCAACCCCATCTTCTTCCTCATCCGCTATGTCTTCATCTTCGCCGTCTGGATCGGCCTCTCCTACGCGCTGAACAAGTACTCGCGCGATGTCGACTCCGACGGCGACAAGTGGAAGTTCCTCAAAGCCCAGCGCATGAGCTACTGGGGAATGATCCTCTACGCGCTCACCGTCGCGTTCGCCGGCTTCGACTGGCTCATGTCCCTCGACTACCACTTCTTCAGCACCATGTGGGGCGTCTACTTCTTCGCGGGCAACTTCCTCTCCGCCATCACCTTCACCACGCTCATCCTCATCGCGCTGACCTCCTTCGGCCGCCTGCGCGGCGTGGTCACCCACGAGCACATCCACGACCTCGGCAAACTGATGTTCGGCTTCACCGTGTTCTGGGCCTACATCGCCTTCTGTCAGTTCTTCCTGATCTGGTACGCCAACATCCCCGAGGAGACCTCGTGGGTCATCGCCCGCCGCCAGCCGGGCTGGATGGGCATCTCGTCTGCGCTCGTGATCGGCAAGTTCATCCTGCCCTTCATCTTCCTGCTCCCGCGCCCGGTCCGCCGCACGCCCGCCCTCCTGGCCGTCGCCTGCGTCTGGCTCCTCGCGATGCATGTCGTTGAACTCTTCTGGATCATCCGCCCCCAGCTCACGCTGCCCGTCGCCGAAGGCGCCGCCCGCACGGTCTATTACGGCGGCCCGCTGGTCCTGAATTGGATCGACTTCGTCGGTCCCATCGGCCCCGCCCTGCTCGTCCTGGGCTGGATGCTCCGCCAGATCGCCACAGGGCCCCTGATTCCGCTCCGCGACCCCCGACTCCCGCAATCACTGTCGCACAAGAATTACATCTGATTCTTCGGAATCTCTGCCCCTATCATCTCTCGTCTGACGAACCCTCTGACACACGTTTTTCCGCTCTCGGAGAGCAGCACGCCATGTCCGACGCCCACGCCTTCGAAGTTGATCCGCACGCCGCTGACCCGGCGCACCAGACCGATTCGTGGCACAAGCACGGCGGCCCCGACGAGCCCCCGCCCATGGTCGCGCACGGCGAGATCAACGGGCGTGTCCTCCTCGCATGGCTTCTTCTCATGTTCGTCGGCGTGTTCGGCGCGATCATCGTCCTGATCTTCTTCTTCGAACAGTGGAAGGACCGCGAGGTCGCCGTCCGCACCGAGATCGACCTGGGCGAAACCACCCGCCAGCAGATCGCCGTCGATGTCGCCGAACTCTCCACCTACGGGTGGGTCGATCAGGCGAACGGCGTCGTGCATGTGCCCATCGAGCAGGCGATGGACGCCACCACCCGGCACTACTCGAACACCCAGTAACCGCGACAACGAAAGGGACCCCTCGGCATGCGTCCCCGCATCCGCCACATCCTGGGCTTCGGAAAGCCGAAGACCGGCGTGCGCGGTCGGACCGTGTCCACCCTCGCGCTGTGCGCCGCGACCATCATCGCTGCGCCCGCACTCGCGCAGACCGGCAACTATCGCGGCTACGCGCCGGGCGAGTTCGACAAGGGCGTCAACGAACTCCCCGCCGCCCTCGAAGGCATCGATGTCATCGAGAAGCGCGGCGCGTCCGTCCCCCTCGACGCCGTCGTGATCGACTCCGACGGCCGCCGCGCCGCCCTCGGCGAATACTTCGACGGCAAGAAGCCCGTCCTCCTCAACCTCGTCTACCTCGAGTGCCCCATGCTCTGCGGCCTGGTCATGGCCGACACCACCCGCGCCGTGCGCGAGTCCAAGTGGGAAGTGGGGGGGGACTACACCGTTCTCACCATCTCCTTCGACCACACCAACACCATCGCCGACGCCGCCGGCAAGAAGGCCGAGTACGCCGGCGCCGTCCGCCGCGACGGCGTGAACGACGGCTGGAAGTTCTTCGTCACCACCGAGGCCGACGCACGCCGCATCGCCGACAGCGTCGGGTTCAACTACAAGCGACTCCCCAACGGCGAGTACTCCCACCCCAGCGTGCAGATGGTCCTCACGCCCACGGGCACGGTCAGCACCTATCTCTACGGCCTGTACGGGCGCACCGAAGCCGGATCGTCGTTCACCAAGCAGCAACTCGAACTCTCCCTGCTCGACGCCGCCGACGGCAAACTCGGCGGGATCTTCGACAAGATCTCGTTCTTCTGCTATGTCCACACGGGCGAGGGCTACGCCTTCAGCGCCTTCCGCTTCATGCAACTCATGGGCGCCCTCACCGTCGTCCTGCTCACCGCTTTCATCGGCGCGATGTTCCTCATGGAGCGTCGCCGTCGCGCACGCAAGAACTCCGCAGGCGCACCGGTCTCTCCCCGCCCCGCGACCGCCTGACCCGACAGAACCACCCCGAGCCGCGTCACCAATCATGACCAACAGCCGTGCAACCCCGATGACCACACTCGCCCGCCTCGTCGCGGCGCTGCTCCTGCTCGCGCTCGGCTTCGGCGCCCTCGCGCAGGACGCCGACACCGGATCGACCGCGGCCAACCAGACCGCCGCCGCCGAGCAGGCCGCCCCTGCGCCGGCCGCCGATTCGGGCGGGAGCCAGTTCACGGCTTACTCGGAGGGCATGGGCCCCGTCAGCCGCATGTTCTTCCCGTCGCAGGCCTCCACGCACGCGCGTGAGACCGACGCGATCATGTTCTTCATCTTCTGGGTCAGCGTCTTCTTCTTCGTGCTGCTCATGGGCCTGATCGTCTACTTCTCGGTCAAGTACCGCCGCCGCCCGGGCGTGCCCCAGCAGCGAAGCATGTCGCACAACACGCCGCTCGAACTCACCTGGTCGATCATCCCGACACTGCTCATGGCCGTCATGTTCGTGTGGGGCTTCAAGGTGTACATGGAGATGCACACCGTCCCCGCGGGCGCCGAGACCATCAATGTCACCGCGCAGAAGTGGGCGTGGAACTTCGAGTACGACGACGGCAGCAGCAGCCGCGAGCTCACCGACCCGATCCTCGGCATCCAGTACCCCGTCTACGCCGTCCCCATCGGAAGACCCGTCCGGCTGCTCATGCAGTCCACGGATGTCATCCACTCGCTGTATGTGCCCGCCTTCCGCCACAAGATCGACATCTTCCCCAACCGCTACACCGTCTACATGTTCACCGCCGAGGAAGTCGGCAGCTACCAGCTCTTCTGCGCCGAGTATTGCGGCGACCAGCACTCCCAGATGATGGCCGAGATCCGCGTGCTCTCCGACAGCGACTACCGTGCCTGGCGCGCCGAGCAGTCCAACACCGACGACATCCCGCTCCCCGAACTGGGCGAGACGCTCCGCCTGACCAAGGGCTGCGTCCAGTGCCACACCGTCGACGGCTCGCCCCTCACCGGCCCGTCATGGAAGGACATCTTCGGCGAGACCAGGCAGTTCACCGACGGCAGCAGCGCCACCATCGACGAGAACTACATCCGCGAGTCCATCCTCTACCCGGGCAACAAGATCGTCAGCGGCTACCCGAACCAGATGCCCTCCTACGCCGGGCAGCTCAAGGAACGAGAGATCCGCGCTTTCGTCGCGTACATCGCCTCGCTCTCCACGAGCGGTCAGGAAGCGCTCGAGCAGATGATGGAAGCCGACGAAGCGGGCAAGGAAGCCGCGGAGCCCGCCGGACCCGACGCCGCACTGCCCGTCAACACCGACAACGCCCTCGCCGCTTCCGACACCAACTGAGACACCAGATCCCTGTTCACCGCGATCGCACGATCGCGAGAGGACTTCAGCAATGACCAGCATCCCACACAAGCCGATCGTCGGACCCGCCGACCACGACCACGGCCACGACGAGGGTTCCTACCTCGCGGGCAAGGGCTCCTTCGGGAAGTCCGTCATGGCCTGGATCTACACGATCGACCACAAGCGCATCGGCGTGATGTACCTCATCGCCACGCTCTTCGCCTTCTTCCTCGGAGGCATCTTCGCGCTCATCTTCCGCGTCGATCTCCTCACTCCGGGCACCGGCCCGGTCTTCCGCGGCGTTGAGTTCACCGACCCGATCACGGGCGACGCCGTCAAACTCACGGCCAACAACCTCTACAACCGCGCGTTCACCCTCCACGGCGCGCTGATGACCTTCGCCTTCCTCGTCCCCGTCATCCCCGCCTCCCTCGGCAACTTCTTCCTGCCGCTGATGATCGGCGCCAAGGATGTCGCCTTCCCCCGGCTCAACCTGCTCTCCTGGTACATCTATGTCACCGGAGGCATCCTCTTCCTCTGCACACTCCTCTGGGGCGGCGTCGAGACCGGCTGGACCTTCTACACCCCGTATTCCTCAACCACCCCGTACGGCGCCACCGCCCTCGCGACCTTCGCCGTCTTCATCCTCGGCTTCTCGTCGATCCTCACCGGCCTGAACTTCATCGTGACGGTGCACAAACTCCGCGCGCCGGGCATGGGCTGGTTCGACATGCCCCTCTTCGTCTGGGCGTCCTACGCGACCGCGATCATCGCCGTCCTCGCCACGCCTGTCATCGGCGTCACGACACTGCTTCTCACCATCGAAAAGTTCTTCCAGATCGGCATCTTCGACCCCGCCCTCGGCGGCGATCCCGTCCTCTATCAGCACTTCTTCTGGTTCTACAGCCACCCCGTCGTGTATGTGATGATCCTCCCCGCGTTCGGCATCATCTCCGATGTCATCGCCACCCACGCGCGCAAGTCGATCTTCGGCTACCGCTTCGTTGCCTTCTCCTCCCTCGCCATCGCGGGCATCTCGTTCCTCGTGTGGGGTCATCACATGTTCGCCGCGACCTCCGAGGTCGCCGCGGCCGTGTTCTCAGGCCTCACCTTCCTCGTCGCTATCCCGACGGCCATCAAGGTCTTCGCCTGGGTCGCCACGCTCTACAAGGGATCCATCGCGTTCAACACGCCGATGATGTACGCCCTCTCCTTCCTCTTCCTGTTCACCATCGGCGGCCTCACCGGACCGCCGCTCGCCACCCTCGCCTCCGACCTCCACCTCCACGACACCTACTTCGTCGTCGCCCACTTCCACTATGTGATGATGGGCGGCACCGTCATCGCGCTCATCGGCGGCCTCTTCCACTGGTGGCCCAAGATGTTCGGCAAGATGTACAACGAGAAGGCCGGCCTCATCGGCTGCGCACTCGTGTTCATCGGATTCAACCTCACCTTCTTCACCCAGTTCTGGCTCGGCACCAACGGCATGCCCCGCCGTTATGCGACCTACCTCCCCGAGTTCCAGCCCCTCCATGTGCTGAGCACCATCGGCTCGTGGATCCTCGCCGCCGGGCTCTTCCTCCACCTCTTCACCTTCATCTGGTCGCTCGCCGCAGGCAGGAAGGCGCCCGCGAACCCGTGGGGTTCGCTCACCTTCGAGTGGGACACCGACTCCCCGCCCATCGAGCACAACTTCCACCACGAGCCCGTCTGCACGCACGGCCCGTACGACTACGACAATGTCGTCCCGCCGCGCACCGAGCCGGGCGAATGGCCGCTCCCTGAGCCCCTCCCCGAAGGCAGCAACCACGGGCATCACTGACCCCCGTTGATCCATCCGGCGCGCGGCACGGAAACGCGCCGCCGCCGATTCCAGAATCCCCTTGAGACCCACGCGTCCCGCGATTCAACGCGGAGACACGACACCAGCAGAGGCGCAGACCGCCGATGACCAGCATCCCAGCCCAAGGCCACGCAGGATCGCTCGTTGACGAGCATCCCGACCACCCGCGCGACGGCCACATCCCGCGCGTCGCGTCGCACTTCCGCGACTACGAAGAGCAGTTCGACGCCGGCAAACTCGGCATGTGGCTCTTCCTCTCGACGGAAATCCTGCTCTTCTCGGGCTTCTTCGTCGCCTACGCCATCTTCAAGATGATGTACCCCGATGCGTTCAAGGGCGCGGCGGACTACTACCTCAACTGGAAGATCGGCTTCGTCAACACCTGCGTGCTGCTCTTCTCGTCCTTCACCATGGCGTGGGCGATCCGCAACGCGCAGAAGGATCAGCAGGGCCTGCTCAAGATCAACCTGCTCATCACCATCGCCTGCGCACTCTTCTTCCTCATCGTGAAGATCGGCTGGGAGTACATCCCCAAGATCCAGAAGGGCGAGTTCCCCGGCGGCATGTTCCGCTACCCCGAGGGCAGCTTCGATCAGGAGCCCCTCTTCCTCTCGATCTACTGGGTCTCCACCGCGACGCACGGCATCCATGTGCTCGTCGGCGCCGTCCTCCTGTCCTGGCTCCTCTGGGGCAGCGCGAAGAAGCGATACGGCCCCTGGAACTATCTCGCCATCGAGAACACCGGCCTGTACTGGCACATCGTCGACCTCATCTGGATCTTCCTCTTCCCGCTCCTCTACCTCGCCTGATCCCCGAACCCACCCGGCACCCACGCACGAGCGATCCCCATATGAGCCACGCACACACCGACGATCACAGCCACTCGCACGGCGAGCACGCCGCAGACGGGCACCACATCTCGTCCATCCGCACGCTGGGCACGGTGCTCGTCATCCTGCTCGCCATGACCGTGCTCACGGTCTATGTCGCGAAGTTCGTTCCCGCGAGCGAGGCCGCCCACATCGTCATGGCGCTCATCATCGCGAGCACCAAGGGCGCCATCGTCTGCCTCTACTTCATGCACCTGCTCTATGACCGCGTGCTCTACAGCGCGATCCTCGTCTCGTGCCTCTTCGTCTTCTCGCTCTTCATGCTCTTCACCATGCTCGACCTCGGCGGCCGCGCGCAACTCGACCCCATCCGCGCGCAACTCATCACCGCCGTCCCCGCCGACATGGTCGGCCGCGCACGCTTCACCGAGGACGAACTCGCCGGACGCGAACTCTTCATGGCCAACTGCTCCGTGTGCCACGGCCCCGACGGCGCCGGCGTCGAAGGCCTGGGCAAGATGCTCCAGGACAACACCTTCATCAAGCAGCGCACCGTCCCCGAACTCACCGAGTTCCTCATCGTCGGTCGCCCCGCGCACCACCCGCTCAACGAAACGGGCGTCACCATGCCCGCCCGCGCGGGCAACCCCACACTCACCGACGCCCAGATCACCCAGATCGCGTCGTACATCAAGGTCATGCCCAACCGTCAGATTCATCACGGCGCCACCGGCTTCGGCGGCGGCCACGACAAGGGGCACGGCGACGACAAGTCACACGGCAAGCCCGCCGGGAAGACCGAAGACTCACACGGCGCTCCCGCCGGCCACTAACCGATCGGCCGCAGAATGCCCAAGCCAGCCCGCATCGTCGGCGTCGCGCTCATCCTCGCGTCCGTCGCCGCGCTCGCGGTCGCCGTCCCCGCGATGGCGCGCCAGATCCGCTCCGAGAACGCCGGGCAGGACCTCCCGTTCTTCGGGATGCGCTCGCCCTCGCCCACTTCGCTCCCGTTCGTCGACGGCAAGGCCTCGTTCGTGTGGGGGATTGGCCAGGGCACGGCCCCGGTCACCATGACCATCAACGAGCCCGACTCCCGGCTTGAGGTCGAGTACCGCGGCGAGTCGCGTTCGATCCCCATGACGGGGATGATCGACCCGCGCCTCCCGGGCTTCGCACGCTTCCGCGACAACCAGATCACCCTTGTGCTCATCAGCGAGGAACGCCCAGCGCGCACGCCCGAAGGCCTCGAGAGCGAACCCGCAGAGCCCGACCGCCTCGTGCTCGCGGCCCGCATCGAGCGCGACCTCCGCCCCGACGAGGACCCGTCCGAGATGGCCGGGCTCGTGGACCGCAAGGCGTGGCGCTACGAACTCCTCGAGTTCGTGCCCGTGGGCGGCGACGCGCAGGGCCCGAGCATCCGCGTCCACGAGATCCCCTACGCCGAGCTTCCCGAACTCGAGCGGACCTGGCAATACGCCGCCGCCCTCAATGTCACGCCGCCCCTGAAGTTCCCGAAACTCAAGGACCCCATGCAGTCCAACCGCGGCCTCGACGGCGTCAGCTGGCCCTTCCCGCTGGCCGGCTCGGCGGTCCTCGTGGGCGCGCTGGGCGTTATCGTCCTCTCCGGCTCCTTCGTCCGCCGCAAGCCGGGCTCACCGGCCCGAAACCCCTCCGGTACGACCAACGCCGACGCTTGATTCAGCCGAAGAACGGGGTACCGTTCGGCCTGCCGACGGCACGCGGAGCGTTCTGCACGCCCCACGGTCGCCCGAAGCGACAACCCTTTCCCCGATAGCTCAATTGGTAGAGCGAGCGGCTGTTAACCGCTAGGTCGTAGGTTCGAGTCCTACTCGGGGAGTTCCAGCACAAAGCACGGGTTCGCCGTGCTGCGCACCGGGGCGCATAACACCGTCATCGTCCGAGACTTCCGCGAACGATTGCGCTTCGGCGCCTTCCGATGCGGACGCACGCTGCGCCGCATTGTGCGTCACAAGTGCGCCGGATTCTGCGCAACCTGTGGCGCGGGGTGATTCGCCCTTGCTGGCCGCGCGCTCGAAGTCCGCGTCCAACACCGTCAGGTAGTGGGCGTGGGCGATGCCGACGGAATGACCCAGCCAACCGGCCACGACATGCGAGGGGTACTCGTGGGCCAGGTCGATCGCGCGCGATGACCGCAGGTTGTGGAAGGTGCGCGGCCAAGGGGCCAGACCAGCCCGCCGAAACGGGCCAGCGTGAAGATCAGGCGCCATTCGTTCGTCGGGCACGCGTTCAATCGTGATTGAACACCCCGATCCGCGCCGATACTCTCCCTGAGATGGCATCCCCCCGGCACATTCGATCACTTCCAGCGGCGATCCGGCGTGGTCGCCGCGATGTGCTTCGGATCGTGATCGTGGCGGCGCTCGTCCCGCTGCTTGTGCTGAGCATCTTCCGCGGCGCGGATGTGCTCATTCACGGGCATCAGGGCGAGTCGACGCACCTTCACCTCGCGCCGTTTGGCGTGGAAGGCGAAACCATCGCCGCGGCGAACGCGCACGATCAGGCCCACGGCCATTCGCACGCTGACGATCGGGGCAATCCCGATGAAGGCGTGGACGATTCGCCGCTCGGCGTCCAACTGACGATTCAGGATCACGAGCAGATTCCGTCGCGAGAGACGGATGTCGTGCCCGATATGGACGCCGGCGCACACCTTGCTCTGGCGGAGTGGACGGTGGCATTGCTCTCCGATGCAAGCCTTGGCTCGCCCGAGCGTCCCCCATCCCAAATCTGCGACGCGATGCGCCCGAGCCCACGCTTCGGCGATCGACTCGCGCGCACCAGCAACGCGTTCCTGATCTGAATGCCTGACAGACCTTCGTGCGCCCTGCTCGCGGCCGAGCGACGGGGTGTCGTTGTCCTGTCAACGGCCGCATGAGCGGCCTTCCCGTTCATCAGGATGCTTCCCGTGACAATTGTGTCCGCACGCGCCGGCTCCGATAGCGACCCGCGCCCTCATCGCCTCATTATCCGAATCGCTCGGGTAATCGGAATCCCCGCGAGTGTCCTCGCGCTCGTTGGGGGGTGCCAGACCTACGAAGCGGCCCCGCTCGACCTTCCCGGGCATAGTGCCGCGTGGAGAGAGCGCACCCCCTCCGACGAGTCCGTGCGCGAGTTCGCCGAGCGGATCGCGGTGCGCGGCGGCGAGAGCCCATCGCCGTTCGATCCTGACGACGGCCTCACGCTGAGCGAGGCCGAACTTGTGGCGCTCGTCTACAACCCTGACCTCAGACTCGCGCGCCTCCGGGCGGGGGTCGATGCGGCCAAGGCGGAATACGCCGGGCTCTGGGACGACCCCGAGTTCGCCATCGATGTGCTGCGCGTGACCGAGAGCGTTGCGAACCCGTGGGTGATCACTCCCGGGCTCGCGATCACCATCCCGATCTCCGGGCGGCTGGAGGCGGAAAAGTCCCGCGCCAATGCCGCCTCGCGCGTGGGGGTCTCCGAGGTCGTGGAGAACGAGTGGCGCGTGCGTCGCGATCTTGTCGTCGCGTGGAGCGAGTGGTCCGCGGCGACATTGCGGCTCGACGAGCAGAAACGCCTGCTCGACTCGATCGCCGCGATGGTCGCGACGGCGGATCGCCTCGCGGAAGTCGGCGAACTCCCGAGGACCGAGGCGACGCTCTTCGCGATCGAGCGCGCGCAGCGGGAGTACGAACGACGGCGGCTCATGGGCGATGTCAACGAGGCCGAGCAGCGAGTGCGATCCTTGATGGGGCTCGCACCCGATGCGCCGGTCGTGCTCGTGCCGTCGCTCGATGGAGTCCCGGGCGTCGCGAACGCCGATCGCCTCTGGGATCACCCGACGCTCGTGCGTCTTCGTGATGAGTACGAGGTTGCGGAGCAGACGCTTCATCGCGAGATCCGGAAACAGTACCCCGATCTCACGATCGGGCCGTTGTACGAGACCGATCAGGGGCAGTCCAGGATCGGATTCCTCGGCGCGATCCCTTTGCCCGTGTTCAACGCCAATCGGCAGGGCATCGCCGAAGCGCAGGCGCTCCGCGAAGTGGCGCGAGCCGCGTACGAGACCGAATACGAGCGCCTCGTGGGCGCAATCGCGGCCGCGAACGCCCGAGTCAGCGCGCTCCGTGACGAGCGAGAACTGATCGTGCAAGACATCGTTCCGCTCGTTGACCGGCAACTGGTCGATGCTCGGCGCCTCCTCGAACTCGGAGAGGGGGGATCGCTCGTCCTTCTGGAGAGCGTCGTGCGGGCGCACGAATCCAAGATGCACCTGATCGATGTCCGGCTCGACGAGGCGCGCTCGCTCGCGCTGCTTCGCTATCTGACGGATGCCCCCTCGAAACACCTCGAAGCGCCCCTTTCACCTCCCGCGACGGATGCGGGTGAGGAGACAACCCGATGAAGTCGCTTTGCAGATTCCTTGCCATTGCGTGCGCGCTCGTGATCGTCGGATGTTCGCGCGAACCGACGCCCGAAGCCACGAGCGCGGCGGTTCAGCCGAACGACGCCCCCACGAACCGGATCGACATCCCGCCGACCGTGCGAAGCAATCTTGGCATCACCTTCGCCAAGGTCGAGCGCCGACGCGTCGAGGGGACGATCCGCATGCCCGGCGCGTTCGAGATTCAACCCCTCGCCCGTCACGAATACCGATTAACGCTCCCCGGCCGCGTTTCGATCCAAGTTGATCAGTATCAGGAAGTCGAGCCCGGCGACATCCTCTACCGGTTCCTCTCCCCGGAATGGCCCGAGATCCAGCACGAGATCATCGTGGGAGAGCAGGAAATCGAATCGGCGCTGGCCTCGATCGAGGTCGCGCGCGCCCGGATCGAAGAGGCGGAGCGCCGCCGCGCGATCCTCCGTGAGCGCGTTGACGAACTCGCGCAGGCGGAGTTTCGTCGGGCCGACCTCGAAGCGGAGGCGGCGACCGTCGAGGCGAGTCTCCCCCGGCTGCGCGCGGAACTGCGCCAGTCCGAGACCAATCTCGCCAACGCGCACCGGACGCGGGAGCACGCGCTCCATCGCGCTTCGGCGGCGACGGGCATCCCGGAATCCCGCCTCGCCGAAGAGATGGAACACGAGGGCGAGCGCATCCCGGCATACCGGACGATCGACTGGGTCGCCGTGCATGCGACCGAGCCCGGGATCGTCGAGTCGTTAGCGCTGACCGATGGGGCGTACGCGGACGCGCCGTCGCTCGTGCTCTCGACCATTGACCCGAGCAAGGTCAGGTTCCGCGCGGTCGCGCTCCAGGCGGATCTCGACCGCCTGCTGCGCAGGTCGGGCGCAACGATCGTGCCAGCGAGCGGCGGGGGGGCGCCGAGAGACGGCGGCGTCGACGCAAAAGTGACGATCGGGCTCGAAGCGCATCCGGATCAACGCACCGTCGCCCTGCTCGCGATCCCTTCCGAAGCACAGGCATGGATGCGTCCGGGCGTCTCCGCGTTCCTTGAGGTCGTCGTCGACTCGACGGGCGGCCCGTCCCTCGCGATTCCCCGATCGGCGATCGTCAAGGACGGCATCGTCCATGTGTACTTCCGGCGCGATCCCCAGGACCCCAACAAGGCGATCCGCGTGGAGGCGGACATGGGCGCAACCGACGGCCGCTGGGTCGCGATCAACAGCGGGCTCATGCTGACTGACGAAGTGGTGCTCGACGGCGCGTACGAGTTGAAACTCGCGAGCCAGCAGAGCGGCGCCGCCCAGAAGGGCGGACACTTTCACGCGGACGGTTCCTTCCACGGCGAACACTGAGGCGAGATTGCACCCATGCTGAAGCGACTGATCCAATTCTCGCTCGACCACGCGACGCTGGTCCTCGTCCTCGCGGGCGTGCTGCTCGTGTTCGCCGCGTACCGACTGCCGCGAACGCCCGTGGATGTCTTCCCCGAGTTGAATGCGCCCACGGTCGTGATCATGACTGAGGCTCCGGGGCTCGCCGCCGATGAGGTCGAGCAGTATGTCACTTTCCCGATCGAGACCTCGGTCAACGGCATCCCGGGCGTGCGACGAGTGCGCACGAGCAGCGCGATCGGGCTCTCCATCGCGTATGTCGAGTTCGACTGGGGCGTGGACATCTACCGCGCGCGGCAACTCGTTTCTGAGCGGCTGGACAGCGTGCGCGAGGAACTCCCGCCCGACGCGCACGCCGAGATGACGCCCATCACCTCGATCACCGGCGAGATCATGCTCCTCGCCGTCTCCTCGCCCGACGGTTCGGTCCCGCCGCTCGAACTCCGGGCGTACGCGGAGTACGACCTGCGCAACAAACTCCTCGCGGTCCCCGGCGTGGCCCAGGTCTCGGTGATCGGCGGCGAACTCCCCGAATATCAGGTGCTGGTCAGCGAGGAAAGGCTCCGGCTGTACGGCCTGACGGTCAATGATGTGATCGATGCCGCGGGGGAATCGCACAGCACGCTGAGCGCAGGGTATCTGCCCGATGTCGACAGTCTGGAACTCCCGATCCGCCAGAGCGGACGCGTTCGCTCGGTGAGCGACATCGCCGGGACGGTCATCAAGTACCACGACGGCGCGCCGGTCACGATTGGCCAGGTCGCGGATGTGCGACGGGGCCCGGCGCCGAAGCGCGGCACAGGCGCCGACGCCGGACACCCGGCCGTCGTCATGACCATTCAGAAGGCGCCCGGTACGAACACGCTCGGCATCACCGAAACGATCGACGAGACGCTGGACGCGCTCGCGCCGACGCTGCCCCCCGGTCTTGAGATCAACAGGCAGATCTTCCGTCAGTCCGACTTCATCCGCCTGTCGGTGAACAATGTCGTTCACGCGCTCCGCGACGCCGCGATCATCGTCTCGGTCATCCTTCTCCTCTTCCTGCTCAACCTCAGGACCACGCTGATCACGCTGACGGCGCTCCCGCTCTCGCTCGCCACGGCCCTGATCGCGCTCGATTGGATGGGCGAGACCATCAATGTCATGACGCTCGGCGGGCTCGCGATCGCCGTGGGCAGTCTGGTCGATGACGCGATCATCGATGTCGAGAATGTGCATCGACGGCTCAAGCAGAACGCGGCGAAGCCGGACTCGGATCGTCAGCCGAAGCTCAGGGTGATCTTCGACGCGAGCAACGAGATCCGGCCCGCGATGGTCTTCGCAACGGTGATCATCGCGCTCGTCTTTGTCCCGCTCATGTTCCTCGAAGGCATCGAGGGGCGCTTCTTCCGGCCGCTCGGCATCGCCTTCGTCGTGTCGATTCTCGCGTCGCTCGTGGTCGCCCTCACGGTCACCCCGGCGATGTGCCGCTTCCTCCTCAAAGACAGCACGAGCAAGAACGACTCTGCCGACGGGTTCGTCGTTCGCTTGCTCAAACGCGCGTACGAGCCGCTGCTGCGAATCGCTCTGCGGTTCCGGACCTTCGTGCTCGCGCTGGCGGCGGCCGCGACCCTGCTCGCGATCGGGCTCGCGTCCACCTTCGGCACCTCGTTCCTTCCTGAGTTCAACGAGGGAACATTCACGGTCGGGCTGTTCTCGCCGCGGGGAACATCCCTCCCGGCGAGCGATCGGATGGCTTCCGCGATCGAGCGCCAATTGCTTCAGGTGGAGGGCGTCAAGAGCGTGACTCGGCGGACGGGTCGCGCCGAGCGTGACGAGCACGCCGAGCCGGTGAGCAACTCTGAGATCGATGTGACCGTGCTCCCCGGATACGAGAAGCATGCCGTCCGGGGACGGATCACCGAGATCCTTGAGCGCGTTCCGGGCATCACCACGAATGTCGGCCAGCCCATCGAGCACCGGCTCAGTCATATTCTCTCGGGAACTCCGGCCGCCATCGCGATCAGTGTCTACGGAGATGATCTTGATGTCCTGAGGATGATCGCGAAGGAGATCGAAGCGGCGCTCAAGCCGCTCCCGGGGGCGCGCGATGTCGCCGCAAACCGTGAGGTCATGATCCAGTCATTGCCCGTCGAGTACCAGCCGGAGGAACTCGCCGCGTACGGGCTCACCCCGCGCTCTGCGGCCGAGCAGGTGCGCAACGCGATCTTCGGGACTCAGGTCACCGAGGTGAACGAGGGCGTCAGGCGCTACGCGATGGTCGTGAGACTCAACGACGCCGAGCGGGAATCGGTGGACGACCTGCGGAAGCTCGTCCTGCGCGGTCGCGGCGGCGCGCTGGTCCGTCTCGAAGAGGTCGCGGTCATCGGGCCGGAGATGGCGTCGAACCTCATCGCGCGCGAGAACGCGCAACGCAAGGCGGTTGTCTCGCTGAATGTGGCCGAAGGATCAAACCTCGGCCACCTTGTCGCGCAGGTGAGGGAGCGAGTCGACCCGATCGTTCGGAAGCACGGATACACCGTGAAGTACGGCGGGCAGTTCGAGGCTCAGCAATCGGCGAGCCGGACGATCCTGCTCTTTAGCGCGGTGGTCCTGCTGATAATGCTCGTGCTCCTCAACCTCGCGATCGGCTCGTTGCGCGTTTCGCTCCTCGTGCTCGTGAACCTGCCCCTCGCGCTGATCGGCGGCATCGTCGCGATCTTCCTGACCGAATCACCGAACCCCTTCACGAATTTCGCGGCCTTGTTCGGATTCGGAGACTACACCGCGCCTGTGATATCGATCGCGAGTCTTGTCGGGTTCATCACGCTCTTCGGCATCGCGGTGCGCAACGGCATCCTGCTCGTCAACCACTACCACCACCTCGTCGTCGAGGAGGGCGCGGAGATGCAGGACGCCATCGTGCGTGGGTCGATGGAGCGACTTGTCCCGATCCTCATGACCGCGCTCACCGCCGCGCTGGCGCTCGTTCCCATCGTGCTCAAAGGTGATAAGTCCGGCAACGAGATCCTGGCGCCGCTGTCCGTCGTCATCCTCGGCGGCCTGCTCACATCGACATTCCTGAATCTTGTGGTGGTTCCCGCCGGGTACGCGGCGATCCACCGGGTCGCGCGCCGTCGTTGACGATCGGTCTCGCGGTGCTTGTTCTGATACCCTTCTCTAGTCAAAAGGAGATCCCATGAAGAAGTCCTCTCTTGCGCTCCCGTTCCTCGCCGCCGTAGGGCTCGCTCTCGCCGCCTGTGGCAACTCGGAAAATGGCGACGATCATCCTCACGGCCCGGACTCACACGATCACGCCCCGGCATCGCAGGAGTCAGCAACCGGCGGCGACACGCATGTTCATGAGGACGGCTCGACCCACGCCGATCACGACGACGACCACATGGGTGAAGAGGACCACGCCCACGACGAGACCTCGCTCGGCGCCGCGACGATCGGCGGGATGAATGTTGAACTCGCGCAGGGGCACGGCGCCATCGCCCCGGGCAAGGAAGGGCATCTCGTGGTCAAGCTCCCGTACAAGGACAGCGGAGCAACTGTCGTGCGTGCATGGATCGGGACTGAGGATCGGACGCTCTCGTTCGTCGGAAAGGGCGAGTATGCGCCTTCTCACGACGACTACGACATCCACGCGATCGCGCCCGATCCGCTTCCCCCGAACGCGATGTGGTGGATCGAGATCGAGAAGCCCGACGGGACGAAGGTCGTCGGTTCCGCGAAACCCCAGATGTAACGGGAAGGGGGAGGGCTCGAATCGGGAGTGTTTCTGTCCGGTTTACCCCCCCTCGGACTGTCGCGGCGCCAAACAAACGCTGTCTTTCCCCTCGGGTGTTCCGTTTGGGGTTGCCCGCCTTCAGCGGTCGGAAGGACCCGCTCGACGCCCCAGCCGCTCGGCGAGGGCGGTGAGGTGGTCGAGGTCGTCGTCGGTCAACCCGTCGAGAGCCCGGGAGAGTCTGATGAGGGCTTCAGCACGGTGATCGGGTGTTAGGGGGTCCGGCGTGGGGCCGCCTGTGGGGGCGTTCGAGCCGGAATCGTCAGAATCTGCGCCGGATTCTGCGCTACCCGAATCGGGAATGGCCGTTTTCCCCGAGGATTCCGGGGTAGGTTCGAGTCCTACTCGGGGAGTTCCAGTCGGCCTGTCCCATATGGGGCGGGCCGATGGTGTTTTCCCGCGGTCCCGGATCCAGACGAACGGAAGGGCAACCGGCGGCGCAGCGCCTCGTACCACCCGGTATGCGACATTCGCTCATGGCGTGGCTCGTTCTGACGCTCTTCTCGGCGGCTATCGGCCATCCCGGGGCCGGGATCGTCGTGCGGCCCGACGGGACGGTCTGTTTCACTGACATCTCCCGACGCACGATCTGGCAGGTCGCGCCCGACGGAGCACGCTCCGCGCTTGTGCAAGGCACATGGACGCACTCGATCGCGCTCGGGCCCGACGGCGCGATCTACTACGAGCGAGAGGAAACCGCCGACGGCCCTGCGCCGTCCTCGTTCTGGCGCATCGCGCCGAGAGAACAGCCCGAGCGACTCATCGCGCCCCAGCCCGATCGCGCCGTCTTCGGCGGCGCCGAGTTCGTCATCGACAGTGAGGGCAAAATCTATTTCCCGCACAGCGTGCGCGACGCAAGCGGTTCATGGCGCGCACAGATCATGCGACGCACACCCCAGGGGGAATCACTGCCGTTCTCAGGCATGGGCGATGGCCCGCTGTTCACCGACGGCGACGCAACCGAGGCAACAATCCGCATCGTCACCGCGATGGCGCCCGGTCCGGACGACAGCGTCTATTTCGCCGACCGCGATCACATCCGCAGAATCGATACGAGCGGAGACAGCGCCGGGCGGATCACCACGATCGCATCGGGTCTGATCGACGACAAGCCGCGCAATCCGCCACACACACGCGGCCCGTCAACAACGATCAACCGTCTCTACGGCCTCGCGGTCGACGAGCGCGGCGAGGTCTTCGTCGCGTATCAGGCGGGGAGGCGCGTCATCCGCGTCTCGCCGCAGGGCGAACTCGAAACCCTGCACGAGTCCGACGGCCGCTGGTCGCCGATCGGCGTCGCGGTCCACGGCGAAGCGGTGTGTGTGCTCGAGGTGAGCGACCGATCAATCGAGCATTTGCGCGTTCTTCGCATTCCGGCGCAGGGCGATCCGGAGACGGTCGTCACTCTGGACTGAGCGTGCAGACTCGGGGTGTGCAGCCTTCGATGGCCGGACGACCTTTCATGCCGCGCGCGAGCGGATAGACTCACGAGGCCGGCCCAGCATCGCTGCTTCATCACGCGATCAAGAAGCTCGCTCGGCCAAGCATTCCGCGTCGCTTTCCAAGGTGACGCGTCCGTCCACTGACCGCACAACGCGATCCAATCGCGCAAGAGAGAGAGAGTTCGTGAGAACAACATTCAAACAGAGCATCGTCGCACTCTCGGCACTCGGAGCGATCCTCCTCGGCGCAGCCGGTTGCGCGTCGACACGCTCCGCCGAAGTGACTCCCGCCGAAGCCCGCGCGATCGCCAAAGAGGCCTACATCTACGGCTATCCCATGGTGGACGGCTACCGCATCCAGCACGGCTACTTCGTGGACCGCAACGACCCCGAGTTCAAGGCGCCGTGGAACCACATCGCCAACGAGCCCAATGTCTACACCCCGGCCGACACCGCCGTGCAGACGCCCAACTCCGACACGCCGTACTCCTTCGTCGGCCTTGACCTCCGCGCAGAGCCCATCGTGCTCACAATGCCGAAGATCGAGAAGGACCGCTACTACAGCGTGCAGTTCACCGACGCGTACACCTTCAACTTCGCGTATGTGGGCACAGCGACCACGGGCAACAACGCTGGACGCTTCCTCATCGCCGGACCTGGCTGGAAGGGCGAGACGCCCACGGGCATCAAGAAAGTGATCCGGTCCGAGACCGAGTTCGCCATCGCCATCTACCGCACACAGCTGTTCAACCCCGCCGACATCGACAATGTGAAGGAGATTCAGGCGGGCTACAAGGTTCAGACGCTCTCGTCGTTCCTCGGCAAGGCCGCGCCGCCGCCCGCGCCGGTTGTCGATTTCGTCAAACCGCTCACACGCGAAGAGCAGAAGACTTCGCTCGAGTTCTTCAACATCGTCAACTTCGTGCTCGGCTATTGCCCGACCGTCCCGAGCGAAGTCGAACTCCGAAATCGCTTCGCCAAGATCGGCATTGTCGGCGGCAAGCCCTTCAATCCCAGCACACTCTCCCCCGAACTGAAGAAAGCCATCGAGCTGGGCCGCAGCGACGCATGGGCAGCGTATGCGAAGGGCGTGAAAGAACTCGACGACGGGAAACTGAACTCGGGCGACCTCTTCGGCACACGCCGATACATGAAGAACAACTACCTCAACCGGTGGCTCGGGACCATCGGCATCTACGGCAACTCGAAGCAGGAGGCGATGTACCCGTTCTACCAACTCGATTCGCAGGGCCGCAAATTGGACGGCGCCTACCGCTACACCCTGCGCTTTGCGCCGGGCCAATACCCGCCCGTCAATGCGTTCTGGTCGCTCACCATGTACGAGCTGCCTCAGAGTCTGCTCGTCGCCAACCCGCTCAATCGTTACCTCATCAACTCGCCGATGTTGCCCGAACTCAAGAAGGACGCTGACGGCGGCCTGACGATCTACATCCAGCACGATTCCCCGGGGAAGGCGCTCGAGTCGAACTGGCTGCCCGCTCCGAAGGGGCCCTTCGCGATGTACATGCGTCTCTACTGGCCCAAAGAAGCCGCGCTCAGCGGCCAGTGGCAGGCTCCCAAACTCGAACGCAAGTAACGCGCCCCCGAAAGAGCAATCCGATCACGCGGGCCGTCTCCGATGAGGCGGCCCGTGTTCGTTTGATCTGAGTTCAGACTGATCGCCTCCATCGCATCCCGCAGGCGGCGTTCTCGAACCCTGACAACGCGCTCACATGTGCCGCGCAGTTGCTTGCCCGCTCGGCGCGGATCAGTATAGTTGCCGGGTTCACCCGCGCTGTGGCCGGTGACTCCGTTCTTCAAAGGAAAGGTTCTTTGATGCATCGCATTCAGATCGTGGCCGTGCTCGCAGGAGTGGTCGGAATGTCCATGTCCGCCTGCTCTACCGCCCAGCCGTCGCACAGCATCCCGCAATCGCTCGTCACGCCCGACCGGGTCGAGACGCGCATCGGCACGCTGAATTTCGAGAACGGCGTTCCCAGCGACGACACGGCGCGTCGCGTGTACGACAACATCGACTACACCTACGCCTACCGCGCGTTCGTCGACAACATGCGCGGCGTCAGCATCCAGGCCCTCCGTGAGGGCATGGAAGGCCTCGGCATGAAGGAGAACGATGTTCTCATCTTCTCGGAACTGATGGACAGCGACTCGCTGTTCCTCACCGCCAACGCCGACACCATCTATGTCATGGGCTACGCCGACCTCACCAAGGGGCCCGTGGTCATCGAGGCGCCTCCAAAGTTCCTCGGCACCGTCCAGGACGCGTGGTTCCGTTGGGTGATCGATCTGGGCCTGCCCGGCCCGGACCGCGGCGAGGGCGGGAATTACCTCATCGTTCCGCCCGACTACGAGGGTGCGCTGCCCGAGGGCGGCTTCAACATCGCGCACTGCAAGACCAACACGATCGTCTGGTTCGGGCGTTCGTTCCTGAAGGACGGCGATGATCCGAAGCCCGTCGTCCAGACGATCCGCGAGCACACCAAGGTCTACCAGTACGAGCCGGGCGGATTCGGCACGCCCGTCGCGGAGTTTCTTGAAGGCAAGGCGCCGCTCGCGCAGCTCAAGGATCCCCCGGCGACGGTCTTCCACGAGGGTAGCGGTAAGGTGTTCAACACCGTCCCGCCGAGCGACTGGACCTTCTACGAGATGCTCAACACGGTCGTCCAGCGCGAGCCGGCGACCTCGCTCGACCCGGAACTGATGGGCCCCGTCGCCGCGATCGGCATCGTCAAGGGCAAGTCGTTCGCGCCCGACGCACGCATGCGCAAGATCATGAACGAGGCGCTGGCGACCGCCAACGCCGCGTCGCGAACCCTGTTCATGAGCCCGCGTGATCAGGACTGGTACTACTACCCCGGCTCGCAATGGCTGAACCCGCTGTTCCAGACGGGCTACCAGTTCGAGACTCCGATCCCCGAGATCACGCCCAAGGGCGTCAAGGTCCACCCGCCCACGGGCGCGCGAACGATGGACGGGCGCACCTACTTTTTCTACGGCGTCACGGGCATCACGCCCGCGATGGCCATGCGCCTCACGCACATCGGCTCTCAGTACCTCATCGCCATGGCGGACGCCGACGGCAAGCACTTCGACGGCTCGAAGACCTACAAGGTCACTCTCCCCAAGGGAATCCCCGAGGCCAACTTCTGGTCGTTCACGCTCTACGACAACATGACGCGCTCGATGCTCGCGACTCCTCAGCGCTACCCGCGCGCGGGGAGCCAGAGCTATCCCTCGCCCGCCGCCGAGCCGGGCCGCGACGGTTCGACCACCGTCTACTTCAGCCCGACCCAGCCCGCCGGCGTCGCGCGCGGCAACTGGATCCAGACCGACCCCGACAAGGGGTGGTTCGTGATCCTTCGTCTCTACAGCCCCCTCCAGCCCTTCTTCGACAAGACATGGCGACCCTCCGAGGTTGAGCTCGTCAACTGATTTCGCCGACCGTCGAATCTCCAAGGCCCTCGCCCATTTCGGCGAGGGCTTTGATATTCCCAATATCGCAACATGCACACTTTACTTCGGGCAGGAGATGCCGAAGTTGGTGAGGACGAGGTTCAGGTCGGCGAAGTCGACCGTGCCGTTGAGATTGACATCGGCGTCGAGGTTCAGTCCAGATTCGCCGAACGATCCGAGGACGGTGTTGAGGTCGGCGAAATTGACGAGATCGTCGTCGTCAATGTCGCCCGGGCACGGGACGCTGAGGAAGACGAACGCGCTGCCGGAGTTTGCGCCGCCGTCGTCGTCTTCGGGCGCGCCGACGATGAGATCGTCGAAGCCGTCGTTGTTGACATCGCCCGCGCCGCTGACCGCAAAGCCGAATCGGTCACCGACCGATGCGCCAACGAAAGTGTAGAGGGTGGCGCCATCGGCGCCCGAGAAGACGCGGGCGCTGCCCGAATTCGAGCCGTTGGGGTCGGCGAGCCATGCTCCAACGATGAGATCGTCGAATCCATCGTTGTTGACATCGCCCGCGCCGCTCACGGATCTGCCGAACTGGTCGCCGACCGAGTCGCCGTTGAAGGTGTAGAGGGTGGCGCCGTCGAATCCTGAGAAGACGCGGGCGCTGCCAGAATCATTGCCGTTGTTGTCGTCGAGGAGCGCTCCAACGATGAGGTCGTCGAAGCCGTCGCTGTTGACATCGCCCGCGCCGCTCACGGATGTGCCGAATTGGTCGTTCGCCGAATCGCCGTTGAAGGTGTAGAGGGTGGCGCCGTCGGCGCCGGAGAAGACACGAGCGCTTCCCGAGGCGCTCCCGTTGTTGTCGTCAGTGAATGCCCCGACGATGAGATCGTCGAATCCGTCGTTGTTGACATCGCCCGCGCCGCTCACGGACACGCCGAACTGGTCACCCGTCGAATCGCCGTTGAAGGTGTAGAGGATCGAGCCGTCAGCGCCGGAAAACACACGAGCGCTGCCCGCCCCAGATCCGTTGTTGTCGTCGCCGATAGCACCGGCGATCAGGTCGTCGAAGCCGTCGTTGTTGACATCGCCCGCGCCGCTCACGGATCTGCCGAGCTGATCGCCGGCTCCATCACCGTTGAAGGTGTAGAGGACTGAGCCGTCGGCGCCCGAGAAGACGCGAACGCTTCCGGAGATAGTTCCGTTGTTGTCGTCGAAATGGGCGCCGACGACGAGGTCTGCGAATCCGTCGTTGTTGACATCGCCCGCGCCGCTGACCGAGTAGCCGAATTGATCGCCGGCTGCGTCGCCGTTGAAGGTGTACAGGATCGAGCCATCGGCGCCGGAGTAGACCCGGGCGCTCCCGGAGTTGCTGCCGTTGTTGTCGTCGAGGTACGCTCCGACGATGAAGTCGTCGAAGCCGTCGTTGTTGACATCGCCCGCGCCGCTGACGGAGTAGCCGAACTCGTCGTCGGCCGCATCGCCCACGATCGGAGGGATCGGGAAGTGCGCGAGCTGGCCGTGGGCGGCAGCGCAGAGTGCGAGAAGCAATGATTTGGCGATGAGGCGACGAGACATGATGCAGACTCCTTGGAACTGCGCGGAGCTGGCGGTGCGACAGCGATCGGAGGGCCAGCCACCGCGCACCCCAACCTAGCAGAATGTGGCGGCGATTCAAGGGAAACTTCTGTGCAATCAGCACTTACGCGCCCGTGTCGGCCCTGGCCCTGTTCCGGGAAGCGGGTTCAGCCGCCGTTTCACAGCCAGATTTTTCGGACCTGCTCCTGGGCGGCGCAAGCCGGTAGACTCGCACGCCAACCGATCGAGTCGCACACCCTGAGGAGCCTCGGCGCCGCACGCTATGCACTATTCCACGATCGTCAGCATGGTGTACATCGCGATCCACATCGCGTTCGCGATCCGGATCGTCATCCGCCCGCACCGCGACCCAGCGTCGCGCATCGCGTGGCTGGTCGTGATCGTGTTCGCGCCGGTGGTGGGAATCATCGCCTACATCCTGCTGGGTGAGGTCAACATCGGCCGCGCCCGCGTGCGCCGGGCGAAGGAGATCCTCGATCAACTCCCCAGAGTCCACGACGCGCCGGGGAACGACGCGCCCGATGTTCGCCCCACGGAATGCGAGGACTACCAGCACCTCTACCGCGCGACGGGCTCGATCAACGGGTTCACTGCGCACGGGGGGAACACCGCCGAACTGATGGACGATTCCAACGCCGCCATCGCGCGCATGGTCGAGGACATCGACAACGCGACCGAGACGGTCCACCTGATGTTCTACATCTGGCTCACCGACAACAACGGACGCAAAATGGCCGACGCGCTGAAGCGTGCGGCGGGGCGGGGCGTGACCTGCCGGGCGATGGCCGACGGGCTCGGCTCGCGCGACATGATCAAATCAAAGGTGTGGAAAGAGATGCGCGAAGCGGGCGTCCGCATGGGCGTCGCGCTGCCCGTCGGGAATCCGCTCATCCGCGCCCTGCGCGGCCGCGTGGACCTGCGCAACCACCGCAAGATCCTCGTGATCGACAACAAGACTACCTATTGCGGCAGCCAGAACTGCGCCGATCCGGAGTTCCGCGTCAAGCCGAAGTACGCCCCGTGGGTCGATGCGGTCATGCGGTTCGAAGGCCCCGTGGTGCGTCAGAACCAGTTCCTCTTCGCCAGCGATTGGATGGCGCAGGTCAAGAACGACGACATCGACGACCTGCTCAGGCAGCCCCTCGAAGGCTCGCCCGACGGGTTCACCGCGATGGCGTTCGGGACCGGGCCGACCAACCGCTACTCGGCCATGCCCGAGGTCTTCGAGAACCTCCTCTACACCGCGCGGCGCGAGATGGTCATCACCACGCCGTACTATGTGCCCACGGATTCGATGCAGGCCGCCCTGTGCGCCAGCGCGCGGCGCGGTGTGAAGACCACCATCATCTTCCCGGCGCGATGCGATTCCAGGATCGTCGCCGCCGCAAGCCACAGCTACTACGAGGAACTCCTCGAGGCCGGCGTCCGCATCTTCGAGTATGTGGGCGGCCTGCTCCACACCAAGTCGATGACCATCGACGGGCAGGTCACGCTCATCGGCTCGGCCAACATGGACCGACGGAGTTTCGAACTCAACTACGAGAACAACATCCTGCTGAACGACCCCGCGACCACCGCGGCCATGCGGGCCAGGCAGGATGTCTATCTCGCGTCGTCCAACGAGGTCACCGCGGACATGGTCCGGGGGTGGTCGCTCCGCCGCCGGCTCATCAACAACACCGTGGCGATGCTCGGACCGGTGCTCTGACGGCTCGGGGGGCACATCGGCAGCTCGCGGGCGGGTGAGGAATCGCCGGCGGGGCGGGGCTTCGTCGATGCCCCACCCCGGGTTATGCCGATGAGGGGCTGAGAAAGCACTCTCCCGGCCGTCATCGGATGGCCCTCCTCGACCTTGCGGCAGGGATCGCCCCCATGCACAAACGCGTCCTCACGCTCACGAACCTTGCGGCCGGCTCGGCGGCCATCGTGGCGCTGTCGCTGACGGCCTGCGTCTCCGTCTCCAAGGAACGGCTCCGTTCGACGACGCTCGAGCAGCCGCGCGTCTCGTCCGGGGTGGTCGTCGAGCAGGACCAGGCCGCGCTGCTCGAGGACGCCGTCCGTCAGGTCGAGCAGCGGCGGAAGGAGGAGGCGATGCTCCGCGCGTCGATCGCGAAGCGGCAGCCGACGACCCGCGTGGAGATGGACTCGCGAGGGGTGTTCGGGGAGGCCTCGATCGAAGAACTGGCCGACGACCATCGTTCCTGGCCCGAGGGCTCGGGCCGCACGGTCGCCGTGGGCCGCATGAGCGACACGGAAGTCCTCGAACTGCTCGACCTCGTCGCGCTGCGCTTCCAGACAGAACTCGGGTACACCAACGCGGCGGAGCAGATCGCGGACTTCCTGCCCGCCATCAGCCGCAACGAGCCGGCGGTGGTGCTGGCCCGCAATTCGCCCGAAGGGCTGCGTGTGATCCGCGTGAGCCACCGCCGATTTGTCTCCCAAGGCGGGCGCCTGCTCGCGCACGGGCTCTCGCTCTCCCCCCAGCAAACGGCCGCGAATCAGGACATCCTTCGGCTTGATGAATGGGTGAAGGAGGCCATCGCCGCCTCGATCGAGCAGCGCAACGGGCTGACCGTGCAGGACCTCGAGGCCAAGGTCGTGCAACTGAGTTATGTCGACGCCGACGCCTCGGCCAAGGCCCTCAGGATGCTCGGCGTCCAGGTCGTCAGCGCCGAACAGATCACCGAACTCAAGATCGACTTCGCCAAGCTCCCGCTCGTGGCGCAGATGCCCGGGCCGCAGGCCGATTCGATGTCGCTCATCGAGCCCGACGGGAAGAGCGCGCTGCATCCCAGCGGCCTGTTCACCGTCCCGGTCTCGTCGCGCCGCATGAACACCGACACGGTCGCCGGCCCGTCGTCACAACTCGTCGTCCTGTTCCATCCCGCTCATCCCGAGCAGTACAGCCATGTGCTGCGCCTGCTCGACGACCTCATCGATGTTCCCGCAAGGCAGGTGTTCATCGAGGGCATGGTGATCGAGATCGGCGACGAAGGTCTCAAGGAGCTGGGCGTCGAGTGGCAGCTGCAAGAGGGATCGTTCGACCTTCTGCTCGGCACGCTCGTGCCCGAGCGCGCAACCGAGACGCTCGACGCGATCTTCAACACTCGACTGAACCTCCCTTCCGAGTGGGGCGTGCGGCTCAAGGCGCTCGTGACCGAACGCAAGGCGGAGATCCTCTCGAGGCCGAGCGTCGTCACCCTTGACAACCGACAGGCCACGATCCGCGTCGGCACGGACATCCCCGTCGCCACCAGCCAGGAAGGCATAAGCGGGAACGCATCAAAGATCGCCTTCGACTTCCGGTATATCCCGACCGGGATCCTGCTGAATGTGCGGCCGCGCATCGACGCCCAGAGCAACGAGATCAGCCTGCAGATCGATACGACCGTCTCGTCCTCGATTCCCGGGCAGGAACTGGAACTGGTGGGGGAGGGCGGGCAGGTGCTCGCCTCGGCGCCCACGATCGCGAGCCGTCAGGTGCAGACCTACGCGCGCATCCCCAACAACACGCCGCTCATCATCGGAGGCCTCGTCAGCAGGCAGGAAGACTTTGTGAAGCAGAAGGTGCCCCTCCTGGGCGATCTGCCGTTCGTCGGCCCGCTGTTCCAGTCCCAGCGCTGGGAGGAATCCAAGCGCGAGGTGATCATCGTGCTCACGCCGTATGTCCTCCCGGAGAACACGGTGGAAAGCCGCGTGAACCCGAAGTCCGAGCCGACCTTCGATATCACGGGGTACAAACTCCACCGCGATGTGCACCGCCTGCGCGAGTCGGAGGTCTTCGACCTCACCTTCCTCACGAGCAATGACCGGCTCGTCGCCGCCAAGCGTGAAGTCAACGAACTGGTGCGGAAGAACTTCCGGTACGCCTCGGTCGCGCCGTTCAACCAGTTCACCGGAGACAGCATCCCGGGCGAGCACATCCTCGTCGAACGGATGATGTACGAGGTGGTCAAGAACC
Organism: uncultured Phycisphaeraceae bacterium; assembly: GCA_965369025.1. Lineage (GTDB taxonomy): Bacteria > Planctomycetota > Phycisphaerae > Phycisphaerales > UBA1924 > JAHBXC01. The sequence goes on from CBDUPB010000001.1 coordinate 1,545,198, forward strand.
TGAACATCGGCGAGAAGATCGAGGTCGATCGCATCATCTACTTTGCGGAAGAGCCGAGTGCCGGGTATCAGGTCCGCTTCCTCAGCGAACTGCTGACCGAGTACGGCGAGGGCGGCATCGACAGTTTCTTCGAGCACAACCCGGGCCGCGCGATCGCGTTCCGCTACTACTTCGACCGGCACTCGCAGGACCCGGGCGCGCTCGGCACGGAGCGGATCCCCGAGGTCTCGATCATCGACTGCGCGGATCGCGCCGAATGGCGACGACTGATGTGGGATATGAACCAGCCCGACGAAGAAGGACGACCGACGGCGACCGTCATCATCCAGGCGCCTCAGGACCTGCTCCGACTCCGCCGCGCCATCGTGCTCAAGCGCATGGCCCTGCTCAACGGGGGCATCGCCGGCCAGCGCCTCAAGCACTTCCATGTCGGCACGATGCTCCAGATCCCCGACATCAACGCGGCGGACATCCAGGTCCTCGACTCGGATGTCGCCAAACTGTTCTTCGACACCGAGCACTACTACTCGGCGACGATCGCGCAGATCGAGGATGCGCTCATCGCGCTCCAGGAGGCGATCCCTCGCGCCGCGCAGGGCAATCTCCCCCAGATGGTCCCGGGGAGGGACGATGAAGAATGGTGAATGACGCTGCGCGGTCCGGCGCGCATCGGGTACGCTGAATCCCCATGCGGCCAGACACGCTCCTGAAGCATCTGCACGAAAGGGTCTTCCCGCCCGGGCCGCGGGCGCCGATCCGCCGGATATCCCTGCGCGGGTATCTTCCCCAGATTCTCGTGGTGCTGGTGATGCTCGCGGCGCTGACGGCGGTCAACATGGCCGTCCCGTACGCGCTCAAACTCATTGTCGACCGGGTGCTCCCGGGGCAGGGCCACGAGGCCGACTGGCCCCTGATCTGGCCGATCCTGGGCGGGGTCGCTCTCGCGTACATCCTGCGCAACACGCTCTTCTTCGCGAGCCGGATGATGAGCGTCGCGGTCGCCGAAGATCTGTCGTACGGCCTCCGGAGCGAGCTGTTCGGGCGACTGCAGGAGATGAGCATCGATTGCGACGCTCCCGAGCAGGTCGGCGAACTGTCGTCGCGCGTGATGGACGACACGAGCCGCATCCAGCAGTTCATCGAGGAGCACCTCCCCAAACTGCTGTTCAACCTCATCACTTTCGCGGTCCTGCTCGTCGTGATCTTTGTCATCAACTGGCGACTCGCGATCGCGACCGTGCTGCTCCTCCCCCTGCACTTCCTGACTTTCCGCACCTTCAACTCGCCCATGCGCCACACCTATGCGCTCGCGCAGAGCCACCTCGCGGAAGCGCACGGCGCGATCGTCGAGCGGCTCATGGGCATGGAAGTAGTGAAGGGCTTTACGGCAGAGAAGCGCGAGCGGCGCATCTTCGATTCGTCGATCGCCGCAGTCCGCCGCTCGTTCATGCGCTCGCAACTCCTGCATGTGGGCCAGAAGGTCGTCGCGGATCTGCTCATCGGGGCGGCGACGATCGTCCTTCTCGGCTTCGGCGCGTGGCAGGTCGTCTCGGGCGTGATGACCACGGGCGAGTTCTTCATGTACCTCGGGTACGCGATGATGCTCTACCCCACAGTGCTCGACGGGCTCAGCAGCGCGAGCCACATGGCCCGCGCACGGGTGAGCGCCGAGCGCATCAACAAGGTGCTGGCCGCGCGACCCGAAGAGCCGATCGCGGCGGACGACGGCGGCCTGGCCGCGTCCTCGCTGGTCGGCAGGGTGGCGTTCGAGGGCGTGGGCGTCGGGTACGAGGATCAGGGCGAAGTCCTGACGGGCGTTTCGTTCGTCGTCAATCCGGGCGAACGGGTGGCCATCACCGGACCGAGCGGCATCGGCAAGACCTCGCTCGCGAACCTGATCCCCCGGTTCCATATCCCGACATCGGGAAGGGTGCTCATCGACGATCGGCCGACGACCGACTGGCCGCTGGCCGCCCTCCGGTCGGGCATCGGCGTCGCGTTCCAGGAAGTGTTCCTGTTCAACTGCTCGCTGTGGGAGAATGTGCTCTACGGGCGCACGGACTCCTCCGTGCACGAGGTCATCGAAGCGTGCAAGGTGACGGGGGCGCACGAGTTCATCGACAAACTGCCGATCGGGTACGCCACCACGCCCGGCACGATGGGGGCGCGGTTCTCGCGCGGCGAGCGCCAGCGCATCACGCTCGCCCGCGCGATCCTCAAGTCGCCGCGCATCCTCATCATGGACGAGGCGACATCATCGCTCGATCCCGAAGCGGGGTCAGAGGTTGTCCGGGCCGTGTTCGAGGCATTGCCCGACTCGACGATCATCCTGATCACGCACGACCCCGCAATATGGAAACTCGCGGACCGGGTGATCCATCTCGACGCGCACACGGGGCCGGTCCACACGCCTGGCCCGGGGTCCGAGCGATTCAGCGATTAGATGGCATCAATTCGCCTGCGCAGTGACCCGGGGCTCGGGCTCGGTGAGCCGGTCGATCAGCAGTCGGAGCGGTTCGCCGTCGGGGAACCCATCGAGGGCGCTTCGCAGTGATCTGAGATGACCGGACCGTGCGGCGTACCGCTCGCGATCTTCGGGATCGGTCATCTCAAGCGCGGCGCATCCTTCGAGAATTTCGAGCACGACAGCCCAGCGGTCTTCGGCCGCGAGTCGGTCTTCCCACACCGGGGTGACGCGGTCGAGGATCGCTTGCGCCTTTTCCGGCTCATCGAGCGACAACGCCCAGTACGCGGCGGCCGACCCGTACACGAGCGACTGCACGGAATCGAGGCCTTGCTGCTCAACCCCGTTCTCGAAGATGGTCTCGAGCAACACGAGCCGTTCACGGCGGGTGGCGACCTCCGATTCGAGATGATCGAGGAACTGCGGGCCGAAGATCCACTCCGTTGCCCAGAGCATCGCGAACGCCTCACCGACCACACCTTCGTTGACGAGTTTGTCCCACCGTGAACGGAAGATGTCGAGGAACCGCGGCGCAGCGGTCCTCTTCCATTCCGTTTCGGAGTCCAAGCGGGCCGCGGCGACGCGCGCTTCGACGGCGCGCAACTCGGCCTCTCGCGACAGTTTCGTGAACACCACTCCTGCGATCGCCATGCCCGCCACCGCCGCGAAGATGCTCGCCGTGATCGCCGGATGGCGCCTGATCCACATCGACGCGATGCGGCTCGGCGGGGGGCGCATCCACGCGATCGGTTTGCCCGCGAGGTACGAGCGCAGATCCTCGGCGACCTGCGCCGCGGTGCGCTGGCGCTTGTCCGGATCGGCGTCGAGCGCCCGGAGCGCGATCGCACGGAGGTCGCGCGGGCAACGCTCGAGCAGGGCGGCCCGCGACGAGTTGGCGCGCTCCTCGTCGAAGATCCACCCGGGCGCAAGGGCGCTGCGGTTGGGGAAAACGCCCGTGAGGAGCCAGAAGAGGATGCCGCCCAGCGCATAGATATCGCACCGGGCGTCGAGGAGATCGGCCTGCGCGCGGACCTGTTCGGGCGCCATGAACCCGACTGTGCCCGGCGTGGGATCCGCGCCGTCCTCGCGGATCAGACGCTCGGATTCGCGGACGGCGAGACTGAGGTCCGCGACCTTCGGCATGCCGTCGTCGGTGATGAGGATGTTGTCGGGCTTGAGATCGAAGTGGATGAGCCCCGCGGAGTGGAGCCCCTGCACACCCTCGGCGATCTGCGCGACCAAACGGGCCGCTTCCACGGGCGGCATCGGCGTCTGGATCGCCCGCTGACCTTTGCGCAGCGAACCGCCGGCGACATACTCGGTGACGATGTAGCCCAGCCCGTCGTCGGTCGTCCCCGCGTCGTACACGCGGACCACATTGGGATGGTCAACGCGTCGGGCCTTGGCGCCTTCATCCGAGATCTGGGTGGCCTCGCCCTCCGTCGATTCGGAGAGCATCACCTTGATCGCGACCTGCGCGGGCTTGTCGGCCTCCGACAGCGCACGGTCGATCGCCAGATACACCGCGCCGTGAGCGCCCATCCCGAGCAGACCGACCAGCCGGAAACGCCGCTCGGTGCGCGTGAACGCCGGCCCGAACTCGCACGGGGGGGTGGGCAGGAGGTCCGCGTGGAGCCGGGCGCGCAGCGCGCCGGTCGAGCACATCATCGCGGAGAGCGTGGCCGCCTCGGTGATCGGGCCGCGGAACTCCGGGTACTCGGCGGCGAGCGTGCGGCCCGCGCGCTCGATGTCGCGTCGTCCGGCGCGTGCGCCGGTGGCGCTGAGGAGGGCGGCCTCGATCGCGATGTCGAGGGCGATCGGCTTGGCCTCGATCCCGGGGATCCGGGTGAGGTACTCGCGGAGCGAGACCTCCTGGCCGCGCGCGATGCGGCTCCGCGCGTGCACACCGATCGTGTCCGCGAGCGAGCGTTCGTCCTCGGGCCATTCGTGCGGCCAGTCGGTGCTGACGGATGAACTGCGCAACTTCGTGTGCTCAGCCATGGTCTTGTCCCCACGCGCGGAGCGCGTCGCGAAGCTTCAGGCGGATCGTTCGCCAGCGTTGGCGTGTGGCCTCGGGCGAAAGGCCAAGCGTGCTCCCTATTTCGGTCAGCGAGTCCCCCGCGAGCCAGCGGGAGATGATCGCCCGATCGAGGTCCGATCCAGCGGCGCTCAGCGCTCGCTCGATCAGCCCCTCGAACTCGTGCTCGCGCGACGAGGAGGAGACGATCTCGAGCGCGGGGCGGGCCCAGGCGGCGTCCTCGCCCTCGACCCGCTGGAGGCGGCTCAGCAGGCGGCGCTTCTCGTACACGGCGTTATGGGCCGTGGTCATCACCAGCGACCACAGTTCGTCGGGTCCGGTCGCCCGGAGTTTGCCGTCGAGCACGCAGCGGTCGAGGCGACGCCCGACGGTGGCCAGCAGGTCCTGTGAATCCGCTAGGCGTCGGAGCGCGGGGCTGAGACGCAGGCGGACCCGGGCTCGGATGCGGTCCCCGAATCGGTCGAGAAACGCGCCAAGGGCGTCTCGGTCGCCCCCGCGCATGCGCTCAAGGAGCCGCGCGACATCGTCGTCGGTGGAAGAAGTTTCGAATTCTTTCCCAACGGCCATCACGCTCCGACCTCGACCGTCATCTCTACGGGTGTGCCGCCCGCGTTCGGATCTGCCTGTGCCGGCTTCCGAGCGAGTTCGGTGACGGGACGACATGCGGAGGTTCGAGCGATGAGATTTGTGCGAAGGAGAGCGCGATCGTTGCGCGCAGGGCGAGTCAGGAGTCTGGCGATCGGATTCGGTTGCACGGCGTTGGCCTTCAACCAGGGAGCATGCCCCGTCGTCGGGATGCTCGCGAAGTATGCGCCCACGCCCGAGATGCTCGCGGCGATCGAGGCCAACGGCGGCGAGGAATGCGCGCCATGCACCGCGGGCGCAAGCGATTGCGTGCGGGAACTGGTCGAGTGGTTGGAAGCGCAGATTCGGGGCGATGACACGGTGCCCTTTCCAAGCGGCGAGTGTGACGTGTAACGCGGTCCTTGGACGAGCAATGGACATACCTTACCAGAGTTCACGATGCTGAACCAGCATTTTCAACCAACGCTGAACAGCCGGGCGTACCGCGAGGCGCTCCGGCTCCGCGTTGTTTCCGCCCTCGGGCCGGGGTCGTTTCGGACGCACGCCGACGCCTACGGCGTCAATCACGAGACGCTCAGGCGGTGGCTCCGAGGCGAGACTCAGTTTCCCGCGTGGTTCGTCGCTGAAGTAGCCCTCAGAACAGGGGTGTCGGCGCAACGGCTGCTGTACGGCCGGGACGCCTCCCCCAGAGAGATCATGTCCGATCTGGCCATCGCCAATCAGGTTGACTCCGAGACCCTGTGCCGTCTCAAACGCTTCGTGTCGGATATGGAAGACATCCTCGGCGCGAAGGCCGACAAACGAGCCGTCCCCCAATAAGGCGACTATCCGACCTGTTTCCACATGACCGATGCGCGCCGCACCACAAGTCGCCCGCGACGCGCATCGTGAATTCGCATGACACAAAAGTGTGTCATTCGACGGGCGGATCGACAGTCGCGAGCTTTGCAGGATCGTTCATGTGCTCTTCGCCGTAGAGGGTTCGCAGACGCTGAGTGGTCGCGTCATACGCCGGATGGCCTTCGCCGACCGACTCGCGCAACACTTGGAGGGCCTGCTCCAGCATCCTCTCTGATTCCTCGTAACGACTGGCCGCACACAGAGTTGAACCCAAGCCCCCGAGGAGCACGCCGCGCAACAATGTTGGGCCGGAGTTGGCGCCGTCCAAGGCGGCAAGTGAACGGGCATACATCGCCTCGGACTCTTCTATCTCGCCCATCCGAGCAAGGAGGGAGGCGAGCGAACTGGCTGTCGAGAGCGTGTTGTCGTGCGCCTCGCCGAGCACGGCGGTCTGCTTCGCGAGGACATCTCGATAGATCTCGAGCGCGTCTTCGTACGCGCCGAGCGATTCTCTCGTGACGGCGGCGTTCGCGCGGAATGTCAGCGCCATCCGATGATCCGGGCCGAAGACCCGGGTGCATGCTTCGGCGCATCGCTGATAGATCTCGTCTGCTTCCTGGAACCGATTGAGTCGCCGCAAGACGATCGCAAGGCTGTTCGACGCCGACAGCGTGCGAACATCGCTTTCGCCCTGAGTCTCTCGGAGTCGGCTCACATGATCTTGAAGCAGGACCTCGGCTTCTTCGAGTCTTCCTTGCCGAGCGACCGCCATGGCCAGCAGTCCGAACGGATCGACGCGCGAGTCGGGCAGCGTGTGCGCAGCGCGGCTTCGCTCGTCGATGATCTCGCGGAGTAGTGATTCTGCCTCAGGGAGCTGATCCAGTTCCAACCGGGTCACCGCCTGCAGTTCGAGCGTCGAGAGCCGCTCCGCGAACAATGAGGCATCAGAGCCGGTCCCGCTCCGGGGCGTGCGCTCCAGCGCGAGCAACGCCGCATCGAGCATGGCTTGCGCGTCCTGCGGGCGGCTTTGATCGAGGCGGAGCATCGCCAGGGCCTGCCACGCCCGGGCGGTCTCCAGATGGGCGTCGCCATACGCGGCCTGCGCGAGCGCGAGTGATTCTTCAAGCTGGCGCTCGGCCGGGCCATACTCACCGATCGCACGGAGCGTGGCGCCGATGGTGCGGCGGAGCGTGGACTCGGCGCTTGCGGCAAGGACAACGGCGTCGCTGTCGAGTCGTGCGGCAGCGTCCGTCAACGCTTCGCGCAGGACCGTGGTGTCTTTCCCTCGCGCGTTCACGGGATCGATCGACGCGAACACTGAACGCATGAATTCCACGAGCTCGTCCGCCTCGGCGGCTCGTTCTTCGGCAACGAGCCGTTGCTCGGCCTCGCTCGACCGGGCCGCCTCGCTCTGACGCAGACTCACAAGTGACACGACAAACGCGCCGGCCAGCGAAAGAAGCGCGACCCCCGCGATCGCTGTGGTGAGTGGGCGCCGACGCATCGCCTTGCTCAGCGTGTAGCGCAGCGTCTGTGGGCGAGCGGAGATCGTCTCGCCGGCGAGATGCGCCCGGAGATCATCGGCGAGCGCACGGGCGGAGGCGTAGCGCAATTCGGGCTCGATCCGCAGGGACTTCAGAACGATCGTGTCGAGATCGCCGCGCAGCGCACGCGCGAGTCGTTCGTGATCCGCGCGAATGCCGCTCATGTCGGCCGCGGCGGCCCCGTGCGAAACAATCACGCTCGGGCGTGTGGGTGATTCCCGGCGCCTGGCTTCATCGGCCGCTGAGTGCGGCGACGCGTTGTCGTCAGCGAACGGGCGGCGCCCGGTCAGGAGGACGCAGAGGATCAGCCCGAGCGAGTAGACATCGCTCGCGGTCGTCAAGCGCATCCCGCGGAGCTGCTCGGGGCTCGCGAATCCTGGCGTGAGCAGCCGGGCGCCCAGAGAGGTTCGTTCCTCGGACTCATCCGCGTTCAGTGCCTTGGCGACACCGAAATCCAGCAGTTTGGGCTCGCCGGACTCGTCCACCAATATGTTCGACGGCTTGAGGTCACGATGCACGATCAGGTTCATGTGCGCCGCATGGACTGCGTCGCACACCTTGCAGAAGAGCGCAAGCCGATCCGGGATCGAAAGATTGTGAGACTCGCAGTACCGGTCGATGGGCAGGCCATCGACATGCTCCATCACGATGAAGGGCCGCCCGTCCTCGGTGGCGCCGCCGTCGATGATGTGCGTGATATTCGGGTGATGGAGATTCGCGAGCGTCTGGCGTTCGTTCTTGAACCGATCGATCAGGTCATCGGTGTCGAGGCCACGCTTCATCACTTTCACGGCCACGCGATGGAGGAACGAGTCATCGTCCCGCTCCGCAAGGAACACCTCTCCCATCCCGCCCCGCCCGATCTCGTGAATGATCCGGTATCGACCGACGCGCGCGCCGCTCGCGGGGGCGTTCTCCGCACAGTCGAGAAGCGACGGGGCCGCTTCGAACGCGGGTGTCTCGATGAACGCCACGGCGACATCGTGGGACGAAAGGAGTTGCTCGACTTCGCGGGCCACTTCCGGTTCCTCGATTCGTGCGGCGTCAAGCGCTCGGCGCCGTGTCTGGGCGTCCGCGTCCGCAAGCTCGTCGAAGAGCTCCTCAATCCGCTGTTGGCGGGCGTCATGCATCAGGGGACTCGCCGGTAAGTTCGCGGTGCAGCCATGCGCGGGCAAATCGCCATTCACGCTTGACCGTTGCGGAAGATGCGTCGAGCATTTCCGCTGTCTCATCGATATCGAGTCCCCCAAAGAAACGGAGTTCGACAATGCGCGCCTTTCGCGGGTCGATCTTGCTGAGCCGAGTCAGCGCCTCGTCTATAGCAAGGACATCCGCTGCGGGATCGTCGGTCAGAATCGCCGCCCCTTCGAGTGGGATCCGAACTCGCTCGCCGTCGCGCTTGAGTGCGTGCTTCCGGCGCGCGTGATCCACGAGGACGCTGCGCATGGCGAGGGCTGCCACGCCGAGGAAATGGGAACGGCTCTCCCATGACTGGTCTTTCTTGCCCACCATGCGCAGGTAGGCCTCGTTGACGAGGGCGGTGGTCTGGAGCGTGTGGCCCGGCCGCTGCTCCCGCATGTATCGATCCGCGATGGCTCGAAGCTCCTCGTAGACCAAAGGCAGGAGCTGCGCCGACGCGTCAGCATCGCCGGCGCCAATTCGTGTGAGCAGAAGCGTCGTAGTTTCCGAGCTGATCCCGATCACCGGCATCGACCCTTGCGTCTGGATGAGGAAGGCGGCAGTCGGTCAGTATGACCAGTTCCATGGAAGTCGCCAATGGGAAATCGTGGGCCCGGGGGAATCCCGGGCGCTGCTGCTGCGTCCTCGAGATTCTTCGGGATTGTGATCCCCGTCATCGCCGGACCGCGTCTCCCGAGAGGAGAGCGGCGCGTGTGTGACGCGACCGCGATTGATCGTCTTTCGTCTCGAGGAGAACACCCATGAAACCTATCCGACCCATCCTGGCCACGGCGACCATTCTTGCGACCGGTGTGCTGAGCGCCCAGGCTTTTGCCGGCGATCTGAACCCGCCCGCGGGACCCATTTCCCCAACATTCAAGACCCTCACCGAGGTCGAGCCCCGGACCCTCATCAACTCGACCAACACCCCCGGGGACGCCGACTCGGTCTTTCGCATCACCTCGAACGGGTCGTATTACCTCGCCGGCACGATCAGCGCCGCGTCAGGGCGCGTCGCGATCAAGATCGACGGCGACGACATCACCCTCGACCTCAACGGCTTCCGGATCCGCGGCTCCGACGGCGACGTGATCCGCGTCAACGGAAACCGGCGCGGCATCACCGTCCGGAACGGGAGCATCAGCAACACGCTCGGCATCGGCGTCAACGCCGGGACCGCGACCGATGTGCTGATCGAGGGCATCAGCGTGCGCACGACCGGCGGGAACGGCATCGTCGCCGGCGATCGCGCGCGCATCCAGAACTGCGCTGTGAACGACGCGCTCATCGGCATCGTCGCGGGCGAGAACTCTGTCGTGCAGAGCTGCACCTCGGAGAGCAACGCGTCCCACGGGTTCGACATCGACCAGGGGAGCTCCGTCAGCCGGTGCACCGCGTCGAACAACCTCGGGCGTGGAATCTACCACCGTGGCCGGGGCAGCATCGTCGAGTCGTCGGCATTCTCCAACGGCTCTGAAGGCATCCGTGCCGAGAACACCACGACCGTCGAGAATTGCGTCTCGTCGCTCAACGCCGGTCGCGGCATCTATCTCACACTCAACGCCAACATCCGCGGCTGCTCGACATGGGACAACGAAAGCGACGGGATCGTGGTCGGCAACCACTCGGTGGTGGCGAACTGCAACTCCACGAACAACACCGGCGTGGGCATCCAGGCCACCGGCGCGTCCTCGGTGATGGACAATGTCTCCAGTTCAAACACGAGCCACGGCATCGCGATCTTCGGAGAAGCAATCGTCTCGCGGAACAACTGCACGGGCAACGGATTCTCGACTGGCAACGGGTCGGGCATCCGCTCGTCGGGCGACAACAGCCGGATCGACGGGAACAACTGCACCAACAACACGCGCGGCATCGAGGTCACGGGTTCGGGAAACATCATCATTCAGAACACCGCCGCCGGCAATACGGTCGTCAACTACACCATCGCCGCCGGCAACGCCGTCGGGACGATCATCAATGTCAGCGGCCTGACCATCACCACGACGGCGACATTCGCCAACCTGCAGTATTGAGAAGGAGGTCGTCATGTTTCGATTCGCAATACCTTTGGCTCTCGCGGCCGCCGCTTCGCACGCCGCGCTCGGCCAGGTGAACATCTCCAACCTCAACAAGCAGGCGTGGTGCGAGAATGTCGGCTGGACCAATTGGCGTGACGCGAACGGTTCGTCCGACGGGGTTCGCGTCTTCTCGAATCATCTCGAAGGGATGATCTGGCAGGAGAACTCCGGTTGGCTGAACCTCGGCAACGGCGGCGGGCCGTACGCGAACGCCGACGGCTCGAGTTTCGGTGTCAACATCGTCGCGAGCGGGTTCCTCGACGGCTTTGGCTGGAGCGAGAACCTCGGTTGGGTGAACTTCGGCCTGCAGCCCCATGTCGGGGCCGACGCCGCGCGGTACGACGCGAATTCACGCCGTTTCAGGGGGTGGGCGTGGTCGGAGAACGCCGGCTGGATCAATCTGGACGACGCGTCGGCATTTGTCGCGACGGTCTGTCCGGGCGACGCCGACGGCGATGGCTTCGTTAACTTCACAGACCTGAACGCGGTGCTCTCAGCGTTCGGGATGACCGGCACGCCCGGGACGGTGCCGGGCGATCTGAACGAGGACGGCGCCGTCAACTTCAGTGATCTCAACCTCGTCTTGAGCGCCTTCGGGGAGTCCTGCGACTGAGCGGGCCGCATTTCGAGTTCGGGCCCCGCCCGCATAACCGCGGGCGCGGCTCTTCGGCGAGCATGATTTTGTGGCGACCCTTCGGACCGGGGCTGCCGCCGGAAATGGCAGCATTGCTAAGGGGTTATCGGGCGACTTGATGCGAAGGCGTGCGACGCCGGCTACGCTGATGCATCCAATTGCACGGATTTGTGTCGTGTCTCGGCCCGGTCGGCCGCACGGCGCAGGCCCGCCGAACAGAGAGCCCCGCACATGTCGATTCGTCTCCGCCGGCACCTCACTCGCGTCGCGATGATTGTCGTGTGCGCCGCGCCCGCGAGCGCACAACTCCGCGTCGCCGCATGGAATATCTCCAATTACGGCGGGGGCCGCGTTCCCTCTATCCACAACTCCGTGTACGCGGAGTTCGAAGGCCGGAGCATGTCGCCCGACGCATTCGTGCTTCAGGAGTTCCTGAGCCAGTCGGCGGTCGATCAGTTCGTCGCAGCGCTCAACTCCGCTCCCGGCTCTCCCGGCGACTGGGCCGCGGCCCCGTTCGTGAACGGACCCGACACCGACAGCGCCTTCGCTTACCGCACGAGCAAGGTGCAGCTCATCGACACCGTGCTGGTGGCGACCGGCAGCCCCTCGCCCAACTTCCCGCGCAACATCATGCGCTACGACATCCGCCCCGTCGGCTACGAAGGCGCCGAGGCGACCATCGCGTGCTACAGCACGCACATGAAGTCCGGATCGGGCTCCGCCGATCAGCAGCGGCGACTTCTCGAAGCCCAGACTATTCGCGCCGACGCGGAATCCCTCCCCGAGGGCTGGGCGTTCCTGATCGGTGGAGATTTCAACATCCAGTCGTCCAATCAGGCGGCCTACCAGGAACTGGTCGGATCCCAGTTCGACAACAGCGGCCGCTTCTTTGACCCCATCAGCACGCCCGGATCCTGGAACAACAACAGTTCGTTCCGCTTCGTGCACACGCAGGACCCCGTCGGTGCGGGCGGCATGGACGACCGCCATGACCAGATCCTCCTCTCCGAGGCGCTCATCGCTCCGGGCGGCCTCGCGTATGTCGGCACGCTCAACGACCTCACCGGGCTCCCCGTTCCCTACAGCACCAGCACCTGGGACGATCCCAACCACTCCTACCGGTCGTGGGGCAACGACGGCTCGACCTTCAATGTGGCCCTGCGCACCACGGGCAACACGATGGTCGGACCGACCATCGCGCAGGCGCTCAAGGACATCTGTGTGGGCGCCGGACACCTCCCCGTGTTCCTCGACATGCGCGTCCCGGCAGAGGTCGGATCCGATCTCGTGCTCGACTTCGGCGAGGTGATGCAGGGAGACACGGTCGCGGCGTCCTTCGAGGTCCTCAACGCGGGCAACGACGCGCTGTGGGGCGCAGCGGGCATCTCCAACCTCATGTACTCGCTCGACGCGTCGAGCGGCTTCGGCGCCCCGGCCGGCGTCTTCGTTGATGCCGCGGGCGGCGGGGGCAACTCCCACGAGATCACGATCGACACCACCGCGATCGGCGCGCTCATGGGCACGCTCACGATTTTCTCCGATTCCGTGGACGAGCCCGTCCGCGTGGTCACGCTCACGGGCGTGGTCGTCGGAGGGGTCGCGTGCGACGGCGACACCAACGGCGACCTCGTGGTCGACTTCACCGACCTCAACACCGTCCTTGCCTCGTTCGGGCAGTCGGGCTCGGGCCTCCCGGGCGATCTGGACAACAGCGGCACGGTCGACTTCGCGGACCTGAACGAGGTGCTGGCCAACTTCGGGCAGACCTGCCCCTGAAAGCAAAGGCGTAAGTGTGGATTCGTTCCGTTGTGTGGTATGCTGCGTCCCGGCGGAGCATGCTCACCCGAACGACGACCCAGCTCATCAAGGACCTCCGCGATCCCGGGAACGGGACCGCGTGGGGCGGCTTTGACGCCAGATACCGCCCGGTGCTCATCGCCTTCGCGCGAAGGATCGGGTTCTCCACAGACGACGCGTCCGAACTCGCTCAGCAAACACTGAGCGAGTTCGCGCGCGCGTACCTCGCGGGCAAGTACAACCGTGAGCAGGGCCGCCTGAGCTCATGGCTGCTGGGGATCGCGCGCAATGTCGGGCTGTCCATGCGCCGCAAGCGCGGCATGGAGCGCGAGGGCGGCGACAGCAGGATCGTCGAGTTCCCCGAGGACGATGTCGCCTCGGGAATCTGGGAGACCGAGCGCCGCCGCGCGATCCTCGCCGACGCCGTCGAGCAGCTGTACGCGACGAGCCGCGCCGACGCGTCCACACTCCGCGCCTTCGAACTGTTCGCGCTGCGCGGCGTTCCCGCGGAAGAGGTCGCCGCGCAGTGCGGGATAGGCGTCGATTCGGTCTACCTCGCGAAGAACCGGCTCACCAAGCGGCTCCGCGAGATCGTGGACGCCATCACCGCCGCCTACGACGAGGGAGAGTGATGGCGCGCCCGTGCATCGCGCCCTCGGCCCTTGAAGACTTCGCGCTGCGCGGGGAAGGCGATCCGGCCATCTCCGAGCACCTCGAACGATGCGACGCGTGCCGCGCACTGGTCGAGGACATCCGCGCGAACGAACAGTTCCTGGCCGGCGCAGCGCCGGCGATCGTGGATGGGCTGACGGCCTCAGCGATGGAACTCTCGCGATTCAAGGTCGACGGCTACGAGATCATCGCCGAGATCAGCAGGGGAGGGCAGGGGGTCGTGTGCCGCGCGGTCCAGAAGGCCACGAAGCGCCCGGCCGCGATCAAGATGCTCCTCGCCGGTTCGCTGGCGTCGGATCGTCAGCGGGGGCGGTTCGACCGGGAGATCGAGATCGCGGCCGCGCTGCGCCATCCGTACATCGTGACGGTCTTTCAATCGGGCTCGACCGCCGACGGTCTGCGATTCGTCGCGATGGAGTACATCGAGGGCCTGCCGCTGGACGCGCACATCCGCGAGCGCGTGCCGGAGGACGCGCGATCGTCCAAGGCGCGGATCGATCGCGTGATGCGTTTGTTCTCGATGATCGCCGCCGGCGTGGCGCACGCGCACGGCGCCGGCGTGATCCATCGCGACCTCAAGCCGTCCAACATCCTGATCGACGACGCGGGCGCGCCGCACATCGTTGATTTCGGGCTCGCGCGGGTCGTCGAGATGTCGTCGGCCTATTCGTACTCGCGGGAATTCGCGGGAACGCCGGCGTACGCGGCGCCCGAGCAACTCGACCCGACCCTCGGCGATGTCGGCGCCTCCACGGATGTGTACGCGCTGGGACTCATGATGTACTCGGCGCTCACGGGAACCCACCCGTACCCGCTCGATGCCTCGCTCCCCGATCTGGTCCGGCACGCCGTGTCGACGCCCCCCGTCGCTCCGTCGAAACTCGTCGCGCGCCTGCCGGGCGATGTCGAGACCATCGTGCTCAAAGCGCTCTCGAAGGACCCGCTCAGGCGCTACCCCAGCGCCGCGGCGCTCGGGTCGGACATCGACGACTATCTGTCGGGGCGTCCGATCTCGGCGCGGCGCGACAGCGCGATGTATGTGCTGGGGCGGTTGGCGTCGCGTCATCGCGGCGCCGCCTTGGCTGCGGTCTTCATGCTCCTCACGCTCGCCGGCGCCGCGCTGGGGCTCGCCCTGCTCGCGCGCGACCTTGATCACGAGCGCGTCACGGCGCTCGAAGCGCTCTCGGCCAGCAACATCCATCGCGCCCGCCTGATGGCGGCCACCGGGGAGATACAGCAGGCGGAACAGTTGCTCTGGGAAGAGGCCTTCGCCGCCGGAGTTGACCCCAACGCGACGGATCTCTCGATCGAGCGCTCGCCCGCCGCGCGTCGGGCCACATGGGCCATGATGGAGTACTACAGCCGCATCCCACGCGTGATGCGCGTGCCGTTCGGCCGGCTTCCGTCGCGTGTTCGGTTCGACGAATCGGGATCGCGCATCGAGGCGCTCGGCGCGGACGGCGTGTTGGCGCGCTGGGAGAGCGACGGGCGACAACTCGAGATGACCCAACCCGTCTGGGACATTGACCCGGGCTACCTCTCGCGGGTGAGCGCGAGCGGAGCAGGGGGAATGATGGCCGTCTCACTGCCATCTGGCTTGCGGGCGTACGACGCGTATACGCGCGCTTGGGTGACGCCGCCGAACCCCAGCGTGACCAACGCGCGCATGGTGCTGCTGACCCCGGACGGCGCGCACCTGGCCGTGCACGATGCGTCCGGTCGCGTCCAGATCCTTGATCCTCAGACATGGGAAGTGACCGCAACGCTCATCGAACCGGGCGGCGCCAACGGGTCGATGTTGTTCTCAAGAAACGGCGCCTACATGGTGATCGAGATACGCGGCCCCTCCGGCGGTTCGATCCGGAGGTGGTCGACCGCGGATTGGTCCGAGATCTCGCCGCCGATGACAGCCTCGCGCGTGCCGCGCGTCGCGTTCGAGTTGCCCCAGAACCCGGCGATCAGCAACGACGGCCGATGGATCGCCGCGGGCCTGGGCGGGAATGTCGCGTTCTGGTCAGCGGATAGCCCGGATATTCCGGTGATCGCGCTGGCGCATCGCGCGTCGGTGAACGGCGTGTGGTTTTCGGATGACGCGTCGATGGCCGTCAGCGCGAGCCCGGACGGCGACATGTTTGTCTGGGAACTCCCGGAAGCGCGTCAGGCTGTTCGTTGGCGCAACGGCGACCGCGCCTTGTGTGTCGACATCCGTCGGGACCTCGGCAAAGTCGCGGTCGCCGACGAAGGCGGATTTGTGTCTGTGTATGAACTCCGGCCTCACCCGTGGAACGAACGATTTCCCGTGCCGCCCGATGGGACGCTCGCGCTGGCGGTGAGCGACGACGGCCAACGGATCGCGTGGGGCGGGCTGAAGGGCGTCATCACCGTTCTCGATCGGCCGACGGGCGCCACGATCGAGATTCAAGGTCACGACGCGTTGCTCACCGCCCTCAGGTTTCTCCCGGGTGATCGCGGGCTTGTGAGCGCTGGGCTCGACGGCGCCGTTCGGATCTGGGACCCCCGCACGGGAGCGGCGCTGCGCACGATCGACGAAGGGCTCCCGGGTCTCTGGTCGGTCGCCGCCAATTCAGCAAACGATCGGGTGATCGCTACAGGCGTCGAAGGCGAGATCTTCTCGTGGGGACTCGGCGACGGCGCAAGCCGGGTGGATCTCACCGAGGGCAGCGCACGCGTGCCGATGGCCGACTTCAGTCCCTCTGGCGCGAACTTCGTCGCCGTGTCCGTGGATGGCACAGCGGCCCTCTGGGACACCGCCAGCAATCGCGTGGTCCATCGGCTCCTCGGGCACACAGCAGCGGTGCGGGCGGCGGCGTTCTCACCAGACGGGACGGTCGTCGCGACCGGGAGCGACGACCGCACCATTCGATTCTGGGACACGCGCACCGGTGAGCCCGCGGGCGTCATCGAGGGACTGCCGCGCGATGTCTTTCGGCTCGTGTTCCATCCCTCGGGGCGGCTGCTCTTCTGTGCCGGGCGCGGCCCGGAGGTCATGGTCTTCGATGTCGAGCGCAAAGAGAATCTCGCGACGCTCGTCGCGCACGAGCGTTCGGTCTTCGCCATGGAGATCACGCCCGACGGAAACACGATCATCACCTGCGGCGAGGATGGGTGGGTCGCGGTCTGGGACCTCGCGCGACTCCGGTCATATGTCACGGGAAACGCACCCCCCTGGCGCGCACCGAACCCGACGAGCCGGCTTAGTTCGCACGCTTCCAGCAGTGGAGAAGCAGCGCCCCGCCGATGACGATAAGCGCGAGCGTGTCGATCACCAGGACCCCGATCAACAGCCCGCTCGGATGGCCGCGCGAGACGCTCACCATGACCCCGATCGCGATGGCGGCCAGGATGCCCAGCCAGGCCGCGAGGCCAAAGAATGTAAGGATTGATTTCATAGCGGCTTGCCCTGAGTACAGCGGGCGCAACGGGACCAGTCTCCACGGTGATTTGGCGCGAGAGAGCGCGATCTATCACCCGGTTTGAAAAAAGAGCCGCCGTTGGCGAGAGAACGCCCGCCCGCTCAGCCCGGATCGCGGGCCGGTCGTTTCGTGCCTGCTTTCTTGCTCGCCGGCTTCGCACGCGGCGCGGAAAGAGCGGCCTCGTACTTCGCGATGAGTCCGTCGACCGGTGTCCGCGCGATCGCTTTTCCGATCACCTCAAGCGGCAGGTCGTCGATCTTCTTGAACCGCACGCAGCACTTGCCCATGTCGAGTTTCTTGCCCGTCCGGGCCCACTCGGTGCGCAGCCATTCCTCGTCCTGCGCCGTGTAGAGGTTCATCAGGTACAAGGACATGTGGTTCTTCTGCGACGCCAGACTCGCGAACGGCAGGGGCTGCTTCGGTTCGCAGTGGTAGCCCTTCGGATAGACCGAATGGGGGATCGCGTAGCCGATCATGCCGTAGCCCATCCCCTCGGTGACGCCCTCGGGAAGATGGTCGAGGATCACCCGGCGCACGGCCTCGATCGCTTCTCGGCGGTCCCCCGGAAGTTCGGCGAGATATTGCGCGACGGTTGCGGCCTTGCTCTGCATGCCTCGGATTGTACCGAACGGCGGATGCCGCCCGCGCCGGGTTCAGGCCGCCGTCTCGGGGAGGTTCAGCCGCGAGGACATCGACGCGGCCATGCGCTGCGCCGCGAGGACGAACGCTCCGCGAGCCGGCGCCGGGATCGTGCGATCGACGGTCTGCTCCCACAGCGCCACCCACCGCGCGAAGTGGGTCCGTGACAGTTCGGAGAGCCGGGCGTGAACCTCGATCGGTCGGCCCGAGTACCGCCCCGTGTGCAGCACGACCGTTGACCAGAAGTCGTACATCTTGGGAAGGTGGACCGACCAGTCCTCGATATGCCGGTCGAAGACCTTGCCCAGCAGATCGTCGTTGCGCACGGCCGCGTAGAACTCGTCGACCAGCGTGCGGATGTCCGCCTCGGACACGACGGCGGCGACGGAGGAATCCGCGCGCGATTCGGTGAGCGGGAGTGCTGTCCGCCGGGAGTCGTCGGGAAGCATGCCTGTCCCTTTCGCGAAAGTGTGCGCAATCCTATGCGCGATTCATTGCGCGGCGAACATCACGAGCATCGCAGCGGCCATCGCCGCCATGGTGAGGTCTTCAACGAGCGTGACCTTGGTCATTGGAAGGTTCAACGCCGTGCCCAGGCAGGCGCAGCGGATCTGCTGCTTGCGGAGCAGCGAGCGCAGCACGCCGGCGGCGCCGACCAGCATGATCACGAGCGTGACGATGTTCGTGACCACCGGCGCGAAGTTCATCAGGTACGCGACGCCGAGCGCCAGCTCGACGAACGGGTACGCCCACGCCCAAGGCTCGAACGCGCGAGCGGGAATGTCGTACATCCGGAACGCGCTCACGAACCCCCGCAGGTCGAGCAGTTTGAAGAACGAGAAGACCAGGAAGAACCCGGCCATGAAGTGCCGCATGATCGGTTCGACGCGCCAGCCGTCGGTGGCGTAGGCGATGAGCAGCACGGCGCCGAGGATGTACCCCACGATCAAGAAGAGCGGGTAGAGGGATTCCTTGGGCGTCGAGTCGATCACTTCGGGCGAGTCAGTCGTCGGCTCGGGAGCGACGGGCTTCAGGGTGTAGTCGCCCGCTTTGGCCACCGCCGATCGCAGCACGGCCTGGTCGACCGGAGAATCGCTGACCACCGCCGCGCGCTTCTTCTCGAGCGAGACCTCGGCTGTGGTCACGCCCGGGACCGACCGGAGGGCGTCTCCGACCTTGGCCACGCACGACTGGCAATGCATCCCGTCGACGGCATATTCGGTCCGCATGGACTGACTCCCTGAGGTTCGAGGGCGGTGCACCCTCGCCGGGCTCACCCTAGGAGGTCTCGACCCCGAGAGACGCCTTGGGCCGGCGGGCCGGGCGTTCACTCTCGCCCACGCCCCGTTTGGGGGCCCGGGAGCCCACATTCCGGTTTCCGGGAGCCGCCGGTCCTTGCCGCTGGGGAGGGGCCGCCTATCCTTCCCGCTCCCCAAAGCCGGCCGGTCCGGCGGCCGATGGGGGATGATCCACGCGTGCACGGCCTCGGAGCGAGCCATGAAGACTGACACCCACCCCAAGTACTACCCCAACTGCAAGGTCTACTACAGCGGCGAAGTCGTCATGACCGTCGGCGCCACCGTCCCCGAGATGCATGTCGATGTGTGGTCGGGCTCGCACCCGTTCTTCACCGGCAAGCAGGCGTTCGTTGACGCCGCGGGTCGCGTGGAGAAGTTCCAGCGCAAGTTCGGCGGCAACTACTTCACCAAGAAGAAGTAAGTTCGCTCACCAGCGCAGGCGTTTCTCAGTCATCAACCGATCGTGCAACCGGCCTCGCCTCCCGCGAAGAGCCGTTGTTGTGCGCTCGCCGAGACTCAGCGTCGATCCGCGTGCGCTGTGGTCCCTACGCTACCGGGCTTGAGCACACTGCACGCATCCATCCCGCCCGCTGTGGCCGCGAAGCTGGACGATCTGACGGCGCGGCGTGCCGAGTTGGCTCGCCGGCTGTCCGACCCCGAGGTTCTGGCTGACCACCGCGCGGTGCGCGACCTCTCGATCCAGAAAGCGGCGCTCGACGCGACTGTCGATCGGTACGAGCGGCTCAAGTCGCTCGCCGCTGAGGCGGAGGAACTGCGCGAGGCGTCGAAGCCCGGAGCCGCCGACGCCGAACTGGCGGCGCTCGCGAGGGAAGAACTGCCAGGCGTCCAAGCGAGCATCGAGCGGCTCGCGCGCGAGACCGTCGAAGCGCTGGTGTCCGGGAAGGACGCGGCCGTCGGCTCGGTGATGCTCGAACTCCGCGCGGGCGTTGGCGGCGACGAGGCCGCGCTGTGGACGGCCGAGTTGCTCGCGATGTACGAAGCGTTCGCGAAGCGTCGCGGCTGGCGAACCGAATTGCTCGAAGCCAGCGAAGCGGTCGGCGTGAGCGGGGGGGTGAAGGCCGCCGTGCTCAGCCTGCAGGGCGAAGGTGTCTGGACGGACCTTGAGTTCGAGGCGGGCACGCATTGCGTGAAGCGCGTGCCGGCGACCGAGACCCAGGGGCGCATCCACACGAGCACGGCGACGGTCGCGGTGCTCCCCGAACCCGAAGAGGTCGATCTGAAGATCGACCCCGCGGATGTTGAGGAGAATGTCACGACCGCGCAGGGGCCGGGCGGGCAGAATGTGAACAAGGTCTCGACCGCCGTGCGTCTGTTCCACAGGCCCACGGGCGTGGAAGTGCGCATGCAGGAGAGCAAGAGCCAGCGCCAGAATCGAGACAAGGCGTGGCGTCTGCTCCGCGCGCGGCTCTACGAGATCGAGCGCGAGAAGATCGCGCGCGAGCGCAACGAGGCGCGCTCGTCGCAGATCGGCGGCGGTGAGCGCTCCGAACGCATCCGCACATACCGCTTTAAAGAGAGCATCGTCGTTGACCACCGGCTCGAGCGCTCCTTCGGGCTGTCCGAAGTGCTGGCTGGCGCTCTGGATGGTTTGGCGTCCGGGCTGCGCCAGGCGGAAGTCGAACGGCGCATCGCGTCGTTGTAACGCCGGCGTAAGTTGTTAGCCACAATGGGCATCCGGCGGAGTGCGATGGGATTTATTACAGATCATGCGCTCGCCGGCTGTTCGACCGCAGAGATTTCTCTTGCGTGATCCGCAAAACATGAGAAGATGACGACCGAACACGCATGAGGACTTGCGCGCTTGGGGAAACGGGCGCGCAGGTCAGAGACAACTCATCACCCAAGGGAAGGAGCATCACCATGCGATCTATGGCTTTGTGCGCCGCGGTCCTCGCGGCGGGCGTCGGCGGTCTCGCGCACGCGCAGCTGATCGTCGCGAACGACGGGGCGGCGAACTCAACCATCTGGCACATCGATCTCGCGACCAACAACGCGACATCCATCTTCGCGGGCGCCGACGCCCGCGCGTGGGGCATGGCCTACAGCCAGAACTCGAACACGCTCTACTGGAACAACGGCGGGACGCTGTTCTCTTCGCAGTTCAGCCTGGGCGGATTGACGCCGACCTCCGTCGCGCTCACGCTCAACGGCGCTGCTACGAACTTCGTCGGGCTCGCGTGGTGGCAGGGCCGCCTCCTCGGCACGCGCAACATCGGGACCGAGGGCGTGTACGACATCAACCCGGTCACCGGTGAGGCGTCGCTCATCAACACCTACGCGTCCGCGTTCGATTTCGGCGGACTCGATTCCGACGGCACGCGCCTCTACGGCATCAACGACGCCGCCGGCGGCGGCCAGGGCGCGGGCCTCTATGACATCGATCCCAACTCGGGCATCGCCAACTTCATTGTCGGCTCCCCCGCGGGCGACACCGACATCGACGGCCTCGCGATCGGGAACAACCGCGCCTACTGGGTCAACGACACCGGCAGCCAGGGGATCTTCGTCTACAACCTCGGGACCAACAGTTTCGAGGCGATGATCGCGAACCCCATCATCGGCTCGGGCATCTTCTCCGCCGGGGCGTACATCGTGCCGACGCCTGGCGCGGTCGCCCTTGTGGGTCTGGGCGGGCTCGCCGCCCTGCGCCGCCGACGCTGATACATACGCAACCTCTCATTGCGCACTCGCGCGGGCCGGGCATCTTCGCCCGGTCCGCGTTGTTTTTTTGGATTCTGTTCCGGGAAATCGTGCTCGCGCGGTAGCATGGCCTCGAGCGAACGCAACCATCTCGGAGGAGAGAATCATGCGATCCATCGTGACCCTTGGTGTGCTCTGTCTGTCATCGGCCGTCCTTGCGGGGGATCCGCTTCTCCCCGATGTCGCCATCGTCGCCGCCGCGAGCAACACGACGATGCCCGAGACCAACACACGCTTCACCGACGCGCGCGACAAACTCCTCGCGACCGGCAAGTTCAACTCGGTCTCGATCTACAACGCCACACGATTCAACCCCGACGGCGGCACACCCTCGCTTGCCACGCTCCAGCAATGGGACGCCGTACTCGTCTGGAGCAACGACTCGTTCGACGACGCCGTCGCCATGGGCGATGTGCTCGCCGACTATGTCGACGCGGGCGGCGGCGTGGTCGTCGCGGTGTTCGCGAACACCAGCACGAATGTCGCTCGCTTCCTTCAGGGCCGGTGGCAGCAGGGCGACTACATCGCGATCCCCCAGAACGGCGGATTCGTGCAGGGCGCGGGCGAACTCGGGCAGGTGCTTATTCCCGATCACCCGATCATGGACAATGTCCAGACCTTCGTGACCCGCTGGGATGTCACCGATCAGGGTCTGATCTTCGGCGGCTACAAGCCGGCCAACCTCTCGGTCACACCCGGATCGACCATCGTGGCGAAGTGGAATACGGGGCACTCCCTCGTCGTGCTCTCGCCCAACCCGCGCGTCGTTGAACTGGGCTTCCACCCAGTGTCCAGCGATGTGAACGAGTTCGCCTACTGGGACGCCGCGACCGACGGCGACCTGCTCATGGCCAACGCGCTGTGCTTCGTCGCCGCCGACGGGCCCTGCCCGGGCGACGCCAACGGCGACAACATCGTGAACTTCGCGGACCTCAACGAGGTGCTTTCCTCGTTCGGGCAGTCAGGCGCCGGGATCGCGGGCGATGTGAACGGCGACGAGATCGTCAACTTTGCCGACCTGAACCTCGTGCTCAGCGCGTTCGGGTCGGAGTGCTGAAGCGCAGGCCGCACGAAGCGGATACGCTCCCCGCGTGACGCTGATCTGCGTGCCCATCACGGTGCAGGACCCGCACAGCGCGTCGGAAGACGCCCAGTCAGCCCTGCGCGCCGGGGCCGACGCGGTCGAGTTTCGTTTCGACGGGATGCTTGAGGGAGACATCGACGCCGCGCAGATCCAGCATGCCGTGCGTCTGGTGAAGGACTCGCCCCTGCCCGTGATCGCGACCTGCCGCATCGCCGGGGAAGGCGGGTGGTTCGCGGGAGACGACGACGCGCGGGCGGAGTTGTTCGGCGCGTTGTTGTCCAGCGACTCACCTCCCAGGTGGATCGATGTCGAGCACGCGGCGTGGGCTCGCTCCGAAGCCCTTCGCGAAATGTTCGCCGGCGTTGATCCCTCGCGCACCGGGTTGATTCTCTCCTCACACGACTTTCAAGGCCGTCCTGCGGACCTGCTCCGCCGGGTTCGCGCGATGGCGGACGAGCCGCTCGCCAGCGTCCACAAGATCGCGTATCGGGCGCGGTCGTTGCGCGACAATCTCGAGATCGCCGAACTGCTCGCGCAGCGCACGAAGCCCATGATCGTGCTGGGTATGGGCGAATTCGGGCTGATGTCCCGCGTCCTGGCGCCGAAGTGGGGGGGATTTCTTACTTTCGCGGCGCTGCGCTCGGCGGAGGTCACCGCGCCCGGGCAGCCGACGATCAATGAACTGCTCGGGCAGTGCCGCTTCCGCTCGATCCGGAAGACCACGCGCGTCTACGGCGTCGTGGGCTGGCCGGTGGCGCAGTCGATGTCGCCGCGCGTGCACAACGCGGGCTTCGGCGCGGCCGAGGCGGACGCCGTCTACCTGCCGATGCCCGTTCCGCCCGAGTGGGAGCACTTCAAGGCGACCGTCGGCGCGATAGCGACCGATCCACTGCTCGACCTCGGCGGGCTGAGCGTGACGGCGCCCCACAAGCAGCACCTCGTGCGCTTCGCTGTGGAGCAGGGCTGGGAACGCTCGCCGCGCGTGGACGCCGTCGGTGCGGCCAACACGCTCGTGATCGATCGCGACGGGCGGGTGTCGATCCACGACACCGACGGGCCGGCGGTCGCGTCGCTGCTCGCCGATGCGCTGGGCGGCCTGCGCGAGAAGCGGATCCTGCTCCAGGGCGCTGGAGGCGTGGCGCGGGCTATCGGGGCGGCGCTGATCGAGGAAGGCGCCCAGATCAGCGTGCGTGCGCGCCGGAGCGAGCAGGCCCGTGCCCTCGTTTCGACCCTCTCGCCGCTCGGCACGGCCGAGGTCTGGTCGGAGGATGCCGGGTCAATCGACGCTCTGGTCAACTGCACCCCCGCGGGCATGGCCGGGGGCGAGAGCGAAGGCGCGTCGGCGATTTCCGAGGACGATCTCCGCGGGCTCGCTCGGACGAATCCGGGCCTCCTCGTGATGGACACCGTGTACCGGCCCCGCGAGACCCCGCTCCTGAAGCACGCCTCCGGGCTGGGCCTGCGCGTGATCGAGGGCGAGGCGATGTTCGTCAGGCAGGCAGAGGCGCAATTCTCGCTCTGGACGGGCAGCGCGCCGGAAGCCGGCCTGTACGCCGGGCTTGTGCGGCGAGGGACGGAGTGAGCCCGACTTCCGAGGAGTCCGAGAACACAAAGGCGGGCAACGCGTCGAACGCGGGCGGCCGATGAGCCGATGAAGCGTTCTGAGAGAGACGATGTCTCTGACCGTGAACTTCTGGGGATGCGCCCCGCTGGAGTGAGCCGATGCCGGTGAGTCGATCGAGAATCGGGAAGGCGCTTGCGACCGTGATGGCGCTGGGCATGCTCGCCGCGCTGAACGGATGCGTCACCTACTACCGAGTGACCGACCGTGAGAGCGGCAAGGTGTACTACACGAACAATGTGCTCTCCGACTTCCGCCCGGTGAGCAACAGTGTCCAACTCGTCGATCCGCGCGACTGGCAGGGGTACCTGCTGATGTCCCCGAAGGTCGAGAAGATCTCGAGCAAGGACTACAAGCTCGCGGTTGACAACCCGGACATCAAGAACGATATGAACTGGTGAGCGCCGCCGGTTCGGGTCAGTCCGCGTTGTAGAACCCGCTGGTGCGCAGCAGATCTTTGAACCCGTCGCTGAACACGAAGTTGTGTTCGGGGAACCTCGCGCCGCCGAAGTTGTTGTCGAGGTGCGAGAAGAGCAGGTCGATCTGCCCGATGACCTCGAACGCGCCGCCGTTGCGCTGGGGATCGGAGAGCTCGATGACGCCCCTGGTCGAGGCGCCGGCGGCGTCGATGCGCTCGGCGGTCGCGGTATAGCGGAGCACGCAGCCCGGCCGCGCTTCGCGGGTGAGTTCGGCCTTGCCGATCTTCGCGAGGACAACTTTTTCCTTGTAGTCGCTGGCTTCGCACACGAGGATGCCGGCGGTCTGGGCCATGCCCTCGATCACGAAGCACGCGGGGAACACCACTTGGGCCGGATCGCCGTTCGGTCGCGCCGGGAAGTGATTCGAGACCCAGTCCTCGCCGGCGGTGATGTTCTTGACGGCCACCAGGCGCTCGCGCGGGTGAAGCTCGAGAACGCGATCAATCCAGATCCAGCGCATTTCTCTGAGGCCCTCGGATCAGCCGTTCTGCGCGAGTTTCCGCTCGACGAAGTTCACGAGGGCGTCAACGGTGAAGACCTCGGCGACCTTGGTGAGTTCGGGGTTCGACTCGAACTTGGAGAAATCGGCGTGGGGGAGCCGCTCGCGGAGCGCGGCCAGCCCCTCGGTGGTGACCTTGCCGTCCTTCACGAACCGCGGGTCCTGCGCGACATTCTCGGGGAACAACTCGCCCTGAGCGATCTTGAAGCCGAAGGTCTGCTCGAGTTTGAAGACGATGTCGAGGAAGTCGATCGACTCGGCGCCGAGGTCGGTCGTCAGGACGGCCTCGGAGGTCACTTCGTCCTCATCGACGCCGAGCGCGTCCACAAGGACTTCCTGGACCTTGGTATAGACTTCATCGCGTGTCATGGTTGGCATCTGCATTGCCTCGTTCCTTGGGAAGTGCGAAGGGTAGGGTCCGCGGGTCGGAGGTTCCAGACCGCCACGCAATCTTGCAGACCCGGACCCACTCAGATCCGAGGCGGCCGCAGACTGAACCGGCCCGAGATGCTCACGCGGGCGTCGTCGGTTGACTCTCCCGGCCTGAGCACCATGCACTGCCCCCGGCACTCGACCGACCCGGACCCATCAGGGCTGGGCGAGGGGATCGAGACCTCCACCCTCAGGGTGTCGCCCGGGCGAACGAAGCTCCCGTACTTGATATTCCGCGCGACGCCCAGCACGAAACGGTCGGCCTCGGGGAGCGTCTGCACGAGCAGGCGTCGACCTGCCTGGACCATCGCCTCCAGCATCAGCACGCCGGGAAGCACCGGAAACGACGGGAAGTGGTCGAGCAGGTACTCCTCGGCGGAGGAGACCTGCTTCAGCGTGACGATGCGTCCCGCGTCGATCTCAACGATGTGGTCAACCAGGTCGAAGTGCATTGGGGGCGGGCAATATACCGGAAGCGATCCGCTCGTGGAAGTGGGGGGACAGGGTTCGACGGACTATCCTGCAGCCCTATGGGTAAAGGCGGAGCATCGGCGAAGAAGGGCAAGCAGAACGGCCAGAAACCGGCCAGGGACGCCTCCACCCCGGGCTCTCCCGGGGGGGCGAAGGCGGGCAAGCCCGGGCTCACCTACGCGGACGCCGGGGTCGATATCGAGGAAGGCGATCGCTTCGTCGACCTGATCCAGTCCGAGATGCGCAAGACCCACGGGCCGCGCGTGCTCGCGAACCCGGGCGGTTTCGCCGGGCTGCTGCGACTCGATTTCAACGAGAAACTCTTCAAGCGCAACTACAAGGACCCGGTCCTCGTCGCGTGCACCGACGGCGTGGGCACCAAGATCAAACTCGCGGTCGACATGCAGAAGTTCGACACGATCGGCATCGATCTTGTCGCCATGAATGTCAACGACCTCGTTGTGCAAGGCGCCGAGCCGTTGCTCTTCCTCGACTACATCGCGACGGGGAAGGTCGTGCCCGAGCAACTCGCGGAGATCGTCAAGGGCATCGCCGAGGGCTGCCGCCAGTGCGGAGCCGCGCTGCTGGGCGGCGAGACCGCCGAGATGCCCGATGTGTACCCCGCGGGCGAACTCGACCTCGCCGGCTTCGCGGTCGGCGTCGTCGAACTCAAGCGCGCCACCGACACCGAGCGCGTCGAGCCGGGCGACATCGTGCTCGGGCTCGAGTCCGACGGCGTGCACAGCAACGGCTACTCGCTCGTGCGCCGGATTGTGAAGCACGCCGGGCTCGACCTCTCGAAGGTCTATCCCGACCTCGACGAGACGCGCACGCTGGGCGAAGTGCTTCTCACCCCGACGCGCGTGTACGCGGGGAGCATCGCGCAGATGCTCCGCCAGTACAAGGTGAAGAAGGTCGTGACGGGCATGGCGCACATCACCGGCAGCGGCCTGGCGATGAACCTTGAGCGTGCCCTCCACCCCGCCGTTGACGCGACCCTCGACGAATCGGCGTGGGAACTCCCCCGCGTGTTCTCGTTCCTGCAGGAGCACGGCGGCGTCGCGGACGACGAGATGCGCCGCGTCTTCAACATGGGCATCGGCTACTGCGTGATCGTGCGCCCGACCTTCGCGGAGGGCGTGGCCGAGAAACTCACCAAACTCGGCGAGCGCGTCCACGTCATCGGCAAGGTCGTGAAAGCGAAGAGCGGCGCCGTCGGGGGCGCCGTTCGCTTGAAGCCGCGCGGCGGGTGATCGGAGAGGCGCCCCTGTGCCGGGGCTGGCGTTCTCGCGTGCGCGTCCCGCCGCACGGTTGATCGTGGGGCCACGCGATCTCGGTCGGCCCGTCAACTCACGAGCGTGTCGGCGACTTCGTTCCGATCGGTGTGATCGTTGAACAGCGCGTCCTGGAGCGCGCCGACGCCGGGCGAATCGCCGCGATCGAGCGAGGCGCGGACTTCCTGAGCGATGGCCTTGGCCGCATCGAGGTTGATGAGCGCGAAGGTGTTGGCCGACGCCTGGATCGCGAGCAGATCCTCGGGCTGAGGCAGTTTCCTTGCGTAGTCGGCGACATGCCTGAGCACATCGCTCGACGACGGGCCGTTCAGCGATAGCGGTCCCCGGGGCGCGCGGCGGTCCCGGTCCGAAACCTTGGGGCGACCCGTGTCCTCAACAGGCTCCACGCGCTGTCGGCGCTGCTCCCGGCGATCGGCCGCGTGCTGGGCCTGCAACGCGTCAACCTTGGTCTGATCGATGCGGCTGGCGATCGGGTTGTTGGATTCGATGCTCATAGCACACCTCGACGCCGGGGTCTCCAGCGTCATCTCAAGTGTGCATAACAAGTCCATCGAGAGCGAAGCGCGGCCGGTGGCCGCCGCGCCGCCCGCCCGTCACAGACCGCACCGTCACACAAGAATGTGGCAGTCCGCGGGCGTTGCCCCGCATTCCCGGACGCGCGCTCGCGCGTCCGCGCAGGGTTATTTTGCGGTCGGATCGAAGCGGAGCCCGCCGCTCTGCCCCGCGGGATTGGCCCCGGGCGCGTTCTGCTGAGACTCCTGGCGACGCTGAGCCGCGACCGCTGCCTCACGCAGGCGTTGGCGGAGTGAGATCACCAGCGCGTCCATGTCGTCCGAGCCGTCGGCGATGAGGGATTCGAACGCCGGGTGGTCGGGGTTATTGACCCTCGCCGCCAGCGCCACCAGCCGGACCAGTTGCGAAGGGTCAGCCAGCGCCGCCTCGTCGATGGGGGTCAGGAACTCACGGGGATAGACAGACGCGACGAGGAGCACCGCAGCCGCACGATCGAGCTCGTTCATGGTCGGCATGTGCTGGGCGACGGTCTGCAGGATCGCGCTGGTGATCTGCGTGGCCAGTTGGCGATCCTCGAGACTGAGCGTCCGGTACGCGAGGTCGCGGAACACCGCAAGCACCTCGATGATCCTGTCCCCCTGGGCCCCGTCGAGCGCTCGGCGGATGCCCGCCACCGACTCGTCCGGGATGGAATACTGCCTCCGCGTCAGCAGGGGAGATGAGGCGCTCACCGAAGTCGGCCCCTTGTAGAACACACCGCGCTGATCGACAAGGAAGCCCTGTGCGACCTGCCAGCGGATCGTCGCGATCTGGGTCACCGAACTGTCGAGGGCGGCTCCGACGGCGCCAAGGTCCGTGCTGACGACGACCTCGGTGCTCTGGCCGGGCATCACCCGCAAGGTGCGGCTGAACTCGGCCACCTCGGGCGGGAGCGGGTTCTGGGGCTTCTCCCCGCCGATCGACGGGTCCGGGGAGAGCAGGAGGCGCGAGTTGATCGAGAGTTTGGGACCCACCGAGAGTGGGATGCGGCCGATGTTGCGCAGGCGGATCGTCAGCGGCATGCCGTCGAGAAGACTCAGCGACTGCGCGGGCCAGGTCGCGTCCATGACCATGAACTCCCGCGGGTCCCGGGTCATCGCGTCGAGCCAGGTCGGGACGCTGCGGAAGTATTCCTGGATCCTGGTCGCGCTCGCTGTCGGCGCAACCGGGCTGTTCAGGAGGCGCTCGATGCTCGAGCGGGCGTAGAGCCCCAGCATGCTCCCCGTCTGCCCCATCGCCAGCGGGGCCAGTTGTGCCGCCGCCGATCGTGGGTTCCCCCGCGCTTCGTCGAGGAGCGCAAGGCCGATCCGAGCACGAGGGTCGAACGCGGCGAGGGGCTGGAGCAGTTCCTGCGCCCTCGCAAAGTCCCCCTCGCGCACGGCGATGAACCCCTTGTACCGCGCACTGATCTGGGGATCGGTCAGGAAGCCGGCCTCCTGCATCCGGAGCAACAGCCCATCGGCTTCCGCGGTCTGAACCCCCGCCCACACACGCAGCCAGAGCAGTTCGCTCAGGATGATCTTCAGCCGTTCGCTCGCCTGGAGGATCTGTTCTTCCGTCGCGCCCTGCTCGGCGGCCTCGGCGATGAGTCGCTGAAGTTCACCGGCTTCGCGCGTCATCAGTCGGGCCGTGGTCTCGACGCGCGAGGCCCTGCCCAGCGAGATGTTGGCCGCCGCGCGGAGGACCTCCAGAATCGGTTCGAGCGTGACCTGCTCGGGCGCCGCCCCCGGGGGCGGCTGCTGACCAGCCGCGATGTACGCGGCGACCTCGTTCGCGCGGTTGGCTCGCATCGCACGCTCGCGATCGTCCAGCGCGTCAGCGACGGCCTCAGGGCCGAAACGCCCCCAGAGCGTCAGCATGCGGTCGTAGGTCAGTTCGGGGTCGTAGTAGCGGCCCTCGGCGGCGTAGATCGCGTCCGCGTTGTCTTGGAAACGCTGCGCCGTTGAGAACGCGCCCGCGTTGCGCAGTTCGCTCGCAAGGTTCGCGTGGCTGCTCGCATCCATCGGATCCGCCAGAACAACATTGAGCAGCGCCTCGGATCGCGCCAGCGGATCCTCACTCGATTCCATCACGACGGAGGCGGCCAGCGCGGCCGCGTCCTTGTTCGACGAGTCGAGCTGCGTCGCACGCGTCAGACGCGAGAGGAAGCCGTCCTCGTCGCCCCGCTCGCGCGCCAGCAACGCCGCGTCGAGCGCCAGGCGGCTCCTGATGGCGGCGTCGAGCGAGGCCCCCGATGGGCCGATGATCCGGTCGTACGCGGCGATCCGGTCGTCCGCGGTCTGGAGTCTGTTGAGTCGCGTCGAGATCAGCCGGAGCTGGGCCACGGTGTCCGTCGGGTCAATCTCCACCAGCCGCGCGGTGAGTTCGGACGCCCGCTCGGAATCCGCGGCCCCGTGCCACGCGTCGATGGCGCGGCGGAGGATGTCGAGGTTGGAAGGGTCCAGTTCGCACGCGGCGTCCAGCAGCGTCGCCGTCAGGATGTAGTCGTTCGTGCTCGGCGCCGGGCCCGCGCCGCGGATCGACAGCACGCCGAGCCGCGCGATGAATCTTGCAATTGTCGAACGCGCCCTCACCGAGCCGTTCGTGTACTCGGCCAGCGGGAGGTAGGCATCCGCCGCCTTCGCAACAGAGGCCGATGATGGGATCGCCGCTCCCGCAAGCAGGATGACGGCAAACGCAGACGACAGCAGATGGCGCGACCTCAAGACGATGCTCCCGCGGCGAGCGCGACGAAGATCCCCAACAGACACAGGGCGAACAACCCGCCCGCGATACCCTCCACGGACGCCACCACCGTTCGGTTCGCGCCGGGACACAGCCTATCGGCCACGACGACCAGAAAGACGAACTGACCACCCGCGATCGCTGCGAACCCCCCTAATCGGGTTGCCGGCCCCATCCAGCCCCACGCTTCGGGAGGGGTCGCGGCCACGACGGCCCCACCGATCACGAGCACCATCGACCACAGCGTCCCTAACGACAGCAATCCCAAGAGATTAAGTCGATGTGCCGACACGATGGCCACGAGCTCCGCGCAGGGAAGGAACCGCAGCGATCCTCGCCGCGAACGAAGGCGTGAACATACCGGACCTTCCCCCATTTGACCAATCGAGGGTCGAAGGGGACCGCGCGACGCGAGGTTTGACGCTTTCTCGGCCCGTCGCTACCGTCCCGCCTTGCCTCCCGAGCCCGATTCGAGCCGGGCGCGCCGTGTTGTGCGCCGGGATCGACCACTGTGAGCCCTCATGCCGACCCGACCCGCACGCCGCCTGTCCGTCCTCGCGCTGCTCGCCGCCTCGTGCATTGTCACGGCCGCGCCGCTCCCTGAGGGGATCTCCACCCGCTCGTCGATGAGTTCCGCCGATTCCTCCGCGGTGCGCGCGTGGGCAGGCGAACTCGCGGCCTCGCTCCGCGACGGAGACCCCGCGCAGGTCAGCGCTGCGCGCACAGCGCTCCTCGACGCACTCACGAAGGAAACCAGTGTCGCCTTCAGGCTCGAAGCCAGCGGCGCCCTCGCCGGCCAGCTCGAGCAGCTCGCGGGCGGCAACGACGAGACCCGCGCCTTCAACGCGTTCCAGATCGCCGGCGCGCTCGCGACCGAAAAAGGCGCCGACATCCTCGTGAGCGCGCTCAGCAGCCCCAAGCCCACGATCCGCTACGGCGGAGCGCTGGGCACACGCATCCTCTTCCAGCAGTTCGTCGCCGGCCGTTCGTCGCTGACGCCGCAGGCCATTACCCAGCAGATGCGTGCGCTCGCCGCCGCACTCGCGAAAGAGGCTGACCCGGTCGTCGCCGAGGGCATGATGACCCCCTTCGGCGTGCCGTTCGCCACGCCCGCCGAGCGGGCCGCCGCGCTGCGCATGATGAACGAGTCCGTCGTGCAGCGCATCAAGTCGCTCGACGCCCAGGGCAACGCCGATTCTCGCTGGACCAGACCGCTCGTGCGCGCCGTCGACTCCTCGCGCCGCCTCCTCGTGGACCTCGCCGCCGCCAACCAGCGCAACCCGGACTTCGCCCGCGCATCTGTCCTGCTCTCCGGCAACTCGCTGAAGTTCGCGCAGGCCAACCTGAACGCGACCGGCGCCGAGCGCGCCGAACTGAACAACCTGCTCATCGCGAGCGAGTTCATCCTCCTGCAGACGCGCGACCAACTCGGCGGCGCAGGCGCCGGACCGGGCGAGAAAGTCCGTGAGGCCGTCGATCGAGGCAACGACGCCGCGCTGCGCCAGGCCATCGACGCGTGGATCGGGCGCAACGGGCTGCTGTTCAGCGCACCCTTTAACCTGCCCGCCGACTCGCTCGGTGCCTGACGCATCAACGCCGCGCCTCCGTCGTGGTACAACACGGCGACGGCGCACCGGTCGCGTGAGCGGATGGCGTCGCGCTCAGGAGACCCCGGCCGCCGATGTGGAAGATCGCCGCACCATTCGTGCTCCTCCTTGCCGCCATTCTCGCGGCGGTCGCCAGCGATCGTCCCCAGCCGCCCGCCGACTACACCTTCATCAACGGGATCACCGTCTTCACGCTCGATCCCCAGCGCATGTCCTACGAGCAGGACCTGCGAATCGCGCACGCGATCTACGACGGGCTCGTGCGCTGGAACCCCTACACCTACGAGATCATCCCCGGAGTCGCCGAGTCATGGGACCTCGACGACGACGGCGTGACCTACACCTTCCACCTGCGCGACAACGCGCGGTGGTCCAACGGCGACCCGATCACCGTTGACGATTTCCGCTACGCCTGGCGCAGGGCGCTCATGCCCGACACCGCCGCGGACTACACCACGCTCTTCTTCAAGATCACAGGCGCCGAAGACTTCTTCAACTGGCGTTCGGCGCAACTCGCGGAATACGCCCGCAGGCCCGCGCGCGAACGCACGCTCCGGGCCGCCATCGAACTCCGCGACGAGGCCAACGCGAAGTTCGACGAGATGGTCGGATTCCGCACACCCGACGAACGCACGATCGTCGTCACGCTCAATGCTCCAACGCCGTACTTCCTCGACCTGTGCGCGTTCCCGGTGTTCTTCCCGTGCCATCCGGCGACCGTAGAGAAATATGTTTCGGTCGATCCGTCGAGCGGGCGCCTCGACCAACGCTACGACTGGACGAAACCGCCGCTGCTCGTCTCGAGCGGCGCGTTCGTGGTGAAATCGTGGCGCTTCAAGCGCGATATGCGCCTCGAAGCGAACCCGCACTACTGGGACGCCGAGAATGTCGTCTCCAAGAGCGTCCTCGCCCTCGAGATCGAGGATGTGAACACCCGCGTGCTCACCTTCGAGACGGGCGGCGCCGACTGGGAGACCGATGTCCTCGTCGATTATGTCGGGGACATGCTCCGCGAACAGCGCGCAGGCGAGCGCGACACGATCCACCCCGTCCCGCGCTTCGGGACCTACTTCTGGTCGTTCAACTGCACCCCGACGCTGACCGACGGGCGCTCCAACCCGTTCCACGACCCGCGCGTCCGCCGCGCCTTCGCGATGAGCGTCAACAAGCGCGACATCGTGGACAAGGTCCGTGACTTGGACGAAGAACCGGCGGGCGTCCTCATCCCTCCCGGCTCGATCGCGGGCTTCGACACCGCCGAGTCGATCAAGGGCGTTCCTTACGACCCCGCCGCCGCCCGCGCGCTGCTCGCGGACGCGGGATGGATCGACCGCAACGGCGACGGGTTCATCGACGACCCCGCCGGAACACCCTTCCCGACCGTTGAGATGCTCTGCTCCGCCGGCTCATACCACGACAAGATCGCCCTCGCCATGGGCGCAATGTGGGAGAAATCCCTCGGCGTGCGCACACGCATCGTCGTCAAGGAGTCGAAGACCTACAAGGACGACATCAAGCGCCAGGACTACATGCTCGCGCGCGGCGGGTGGTTCGGCGACTACGGCGACCCCATGACCTTCCTCTCGCTCCATGTCACCGCCGACGGCAACAACGATCGGGGCTACAGCGATCCTCGCTTCGACGCCCTCATCAACCGAGCCAACGCCGAGCGCGACCCCGCCCGCCGTATGGAAATCCTAGAAGAGGCCGAACGCTACGCGATGGAGGAATCGCTCCCAGTCCTGCCCGTCTGGTTCTATCAGGACTATCACCTCTACGACCCCGACGAGATGTTCGGCATCAGCCCGCACCCCAGGCAGGTGCAGTACCTCCACTGGATCGGCAAACGCAAGAAGGGCGAGCCCCCGCGCTACAACGCCTACCAGCGCGAGTATTTCGGGCAACAGGAGCGCACGCCGTGATCTCCATGATCGTGCGCCGGCTCCTGCAGATGCCGTTCATCCTGCTCGCGATCTACACGGTCACTTTCTTTCTCGCGTGGGCGCTCCCGGGCAGCGCGGTCGTCAACGACGAGGGCCGCGCGCCGCCGCCCGAAGTCCTCGCCGCGATCGAAGCGCGCTACGGCCTCGACGACCCCGTGCGCTTCTACTTCTCGTACCTGCGCGATGTCGTCTTTCACCTCGACTTCGGCCCGTCGCTCCGATACCCCGACTGGACCGTGAACCAGATCGTCGCCAGCGCGCTGCCCGTCTCGATCGCGCTGGGTCTCACCGCCATCCTCATCGCGACCGTCATCGGGCTCGCGGCGGGCGTCATCGGCGCCCTCAAGCCCAACTCGTGGGCAGACTTCGCCACTCTCGCCCTCGCGCTCATCGGGATCAGTCTCCCGACCTTTGTCATCGGGGCGGTGCTGCTGATCCTGTTCCCCGTCTGGCTCGGAATCGGGAGCGTGGGAGGGTGGGGGAGCGTCGGCGACCTCTTCCTCCCCGCGTTCACGCTCTCGTTGCCGTTCGCGGCCTACATCGCGCGGCTGACGCGGCTTGGCATGATCGAAACGCTCGGCGCAGACTACATCCGCACCGCGCGCGCCAAGGGGCTTTCGCGCAACCAGGTCGTGCTCAAGCACGCGCTGAAGAACGCATTCCTCCCCGTGATGTCCTACCTCGGACCGGCCGCCGCCGCCGCCATGACCGGATCGTTCGTGATCGAGAAGGTCTTCAATGTGCCGGGCATCGGCCAGCACTTCGTCAACGGCGTGCTCAACAAGGACCTCTTCCTCATCATGGGAGTGGTCCTCATCTACGCGACGATCCTGATCATCTTCAACCTCGCGGTCGATGTGCTCTACCGCTGGATCGATCCGCGCATCGATCAGTGAGCGGCGCCGTGATCAGTTGTCGCCGCGCGTCTCGGCGTTGTAGGTCTCCTCGCTGACCTTCTTCACTTCCGAGTTCTGCATCGTCACGGTGCTCCCGGTCTTGCCGTCGGTGCACTGCACGGCGCCGTTCTTCATCGTGTCGAGGTCGTTCGTGTAGTACACGCGGCCCGACGAGGGATCGGTCACCTGATGGTGGGTCGCGCAGCCCGCGAGGACGACGGCGGCGAGTGCGAGACTGAGGGTGATTCCGACGCGCTTCATGAGACGGCTCCGTGCGTGTTAGGAGAAGGTGAGTCCGGGAGGCGATTCTACCGCCCGCTGTTCCCCATCGGGCGTCCGCACTCTCAGCCCATCGAATCGGGAGGCGCCCCCGCCGGTCCGAACGGATCCGTCGTGCGGCCCGCCTGCCTGTCGAGCGGCATGTGCGAGTGAGGGGGGACTTCGAGTTTCCCGTCGTCGTCCGTCGCACCCTCGCCGCTCGAGCCGGCCGGCCGCTCGGCCAGCGCCGATTCCGCTTTGGCCAGCCGGGCAGTCAGCGCCTCGACCCGCCTCACGAGCGTGAGAATCTCTTCATGGAGTTGCTCGACGGTCCGTTCCCCGAAGGCCTGAGCCTCTTCCAGCCGCGTCACGCGATCGCTGATGTTCATGTCCATCCCGAATATGTAGCCGGTCCGCGCCTCCGGCGCCGTCCGCGCAGCCAACCAGCACGCGAACACCTTGCTATCCTCTCGGCCTCATGCCCAACCCCTTTTCCCGAGTCGCGCAACGGTTCTCGGCGTTGATCCTCGCCGCGATCGCCCTCACGAACCCGATCTTCGCGGGCGGCGCGCTCGACGAGGTGAACTCGACCCTCCGCCTGAACGCAGACGAGACGCGGGCCGCGATCGTCGAGCAGGACAGCGAGACAGAGCCCGCGACCGATGTCCGCCTGTACCGCCCGTACGGGCAGCCCGGACAGTGGTGGATCGGCCTCGGCGGCGGTGTCGCACCGGGACAGACCGACGGCGAATACGCCACGGACGCGCGGCTGACGCTCACCACATCCCTCTTCATCGCCGAGGACTTCGAGTTCCTCATGGACTGGAGTTTGTGGGGCTTCTTCGAAGACGACTACGACACCTACGGCTTCTCGTGGTCGTTCCTGTTCCGCCTCCACTTCCCGCTCGATGACGAGCGGCGCACCACGCTCTTCCTCGATGGCGGCGTCGGCCTGCTCGTGGCCGCAGACGAAGTGCCCGAAGGCGGCACGAACCTCGACTTCCTCCCCCAACTCGGCGTCGGCGCCTCCCACCAGCTCGGCGAGGGCCCCGGCCGCATCGTCGGCGGCGTGCGCTGGCACCACATCTCCAACGCCCGCATCGACGGCGAGGACAACAACCCCTCACGCGACGGCGTGATGTTCTACCTCTCCTACACCTTCCCGATCTGACAACGCGTTACGACGCGTAGCCGTCCGGCCGCGTCGAGCGCCACGCCCAGGCCGTCTCCACGATCGCGTCGAGCGTCTCGAACCGCGGCGACCAGCCGAGGTCTTGCCGCGCGAGATCCCCGCTCGCGTACAGCGCGGCCGCATCGCCGGCGCGCCTCGGGCCGATCTTCACCTCGATATCACGCCCGCTGACACGGCGCACCGACTCGATCACTTCTTTCACGCTGAACGGGCGCCCGATGCCCAGGTTGTACGCGCGGCTGTCGCCCGGTTGCAGGTCGTTGAGCAGACGCACATGCGCATCGACGAGATCATCAACATGCACATAGTCGCGCAGGCACGACCCGTCGGGCGTCTCGTAATCGTCGCCGCGCACCTCGACGAACGGCCGCAGGCCCATCGCCGCCTCGATGCAGATCGGGATGAGATGCGTCTCCGGACGGTGGTCCTCGCCCAGCAATCCGTGGGCGTCGCACCCGGCGACATTGAAGTACCGCAGGGCGCCGCACGCGAACGGCCGGTTCTCCGTTGCGCACCACGCCGCGTAATCGAACATCACGCGCTCGGCCAACCGCTTTGACCACCCATACGGATGAATCGGCGTGGTTTCGCACGCCTCGATGATGGGCAACCGATCCGGTCCCGGCTCGCCGTAGTAGGTGCAGGTCGATGACAGCACGAACCGCTCCACGCCGGCGTCCCGGCACGCCTGGAGCATCGAGATCGTGCCCCCCACATTCACCGAGTGGTACTCGAGCGGCATCCGGGTCGATTCCTCGACATACGCCATCGCGGCGAAGTGCATCGCGGCGTCCGGCGCCCACCCCATGAGCAGCGAAGTCAGTTCCGTCCTCGATCGTGTGTCCATCACGACGAATTCGAGCGCATCGCCAGCCGAGGGCAGGGACCGAAGCCGCTCGACGGCCGAGAGATGCCCGCGCGAAAGATTATCCACGATCAGCACCCGATGGCCGTCTTCGATGAGACGCCGCGCGGCGTGTGAGCCGATATACCCTGCTCCGCCTGTGACCACGATCCGCATGCACTGAGCGTATCGGACAGCCGATGCGCCCGCTTCATGAAACCACGATCCCGAGACGCAAAGGGCGCCAACCCGTGAGCGACCACGAGAAGCCATCCAGCAACACTCCGGCGCACGATCAGCCCATGGGCGATCCCGAGCCCTCCTTCGCGTCGCTCGGCCTGCGCGGGGCGTTTGGCGGCGCCCTGATGGGCCTCGCCAACCTCGTCCCGGGCATCTCCGGAGGGACGATGCTCCTCGCCGCCGGAATCTACCCACGCTTCATCAACGCCATCGCCGAACTCAGCACCTTCAGGTTCCGCGCCCGATCACTCACGCTTGTCGCGGTTGTCGCACTCGCCGCCGGGCTGACCATCGTGCTCCTCGCCGCGCCCACGAAGCACCTTGTCGTGCACCACCGATGGGTGATGTACTCGCTCTTCATCGGGCTCACGCTGGGAGGGCTCCCGCTGGTCTACCGGCTCGCCCGGCCGCTCAACGCCCGCGCGATCATCGCGGCCTCGCTCGCGTTCGGACTCATGGCGCTCATGGCGTTCGTGAAACCCGCCGGCGGCGGCGCGTCCCCCTCGATGATCCTCCTCTTTGCCGGAGGGGTCGCGGGCGCCAGCGCGATGATCCTTCCCGGCGTCTCGGGCGCCTACCTCCTGCTCCTCATGGGGCTCTATGTCCCCATCCTCGCGGCGATCGATCAGGCCAAGGTCGGTCTGCTCGGGGACGGCGATGTTCCCCGCGATCTCTCGCTCTTCCTGAGCGCCGCAAAGACCTGCATCCCCGTCGGGCTGGGCGTCGTCTTCGGCATCGTGGCCGTCAGCAACACCATGCGCCTGCTGCTCGATCGCTTCCCCAAGCCCACGCTGGGCGCGCTCATCGGACTGCTCCTCGGCGCCGTGGTCGGTCTCTGGCCCTTCGCGCTGTACGAGAAACCCGAGCCGGGGTTCATGCACAAGGGGGCCGCGCTCACCGCCGACGAGATCGAGACGCTCGAACTCGAAGACTACCCCACGCGATTCGTCGCACCGACCGTCGCGCAGGGCGCCGGCGCTGTCGGGATCATCATCGCCGGGATCGGGATCACGCTGCTCGTGGATCGGCTCGGTCGCCAGAAGCCGCCAGCGCGCTGACCGCCTCGTCATTGCCCGCGAGCAGAGCCGCGTTGTACACCGCGCCGCATTCCGGACAGACTCCGGTGACATTCCCGCGCAGGTCGTAGTGGCACGCCTTGCACTCGTGGGGCTTCGAGCGCCTCGGAGCGCACGCGAGCAGCAACGCGCCGAGCAGGATCGCGCCCGCGAACGAGCCGTACAGCGCGAGCCACCACGCTTCGTGCATGAGCGACGCCGCAGGCATGAACGCCCCGATCAGCCACGCCATCAGCATCACCGGAACGGGGCCGATCACGGCAAAGAGAAAGCCCCGCGGCGTCCGCCGATAGACGAACGCCGGAATCCAGATCGCCGCGATGTACAGCGGGAACAGAATCACCGGGGGCCGGGCTCCTGCGCGTGGCGGTGCGACGATTCTACGGCCCCGGCATGCCCCGAACGAAAAGGAGCGGCTGCGCTTTCACGCGGCCGCCCGGAGGGAGAAAGAGAGAGAGGTTCAGAGACCGGCGACAGCGGTTTCTCGCCGCAGGACGCCGGTAGAGGATCGGGTGGGTTCAGCCCAGCAGGCGCTGGACATCGTTGAGCTGCTCGGGCAGCGCAGCGGCGATCTCGTCGACATCCGCCTGCGTGAGATCGAGTTCCGCGAGCGCCTCGGGGGCGATCGTCGTGTCGTTGATGTCGAGGCGGTACCCGGCGTCTTCGCATTCCGCCGTCAGGCGGTCGGCGACATACACGATCAGGGCGAGCGTCCGCTCCTCTTCGGGGAGCGAGAACGGGTCGTGGTGGTGCCCGGTCACAAGCATCAGCGAGCGCGGGAACTTCCATTTGCGGCACAGGCCCGAACCGAAGTCCTGGTGATCTGCGCTGAAGATCTCGCGCTCGATCTCGATCATGTCGTTTGTCGGAACGCCCTCAGAGTCGATGTCGAGTTGCTCGAGCACCGTGATGAGTTTGTGCCGATCGAACTGCATCTCGACCATCACGCCGATGTCGTGCATCAGGCCGGCAAGGAACGCCTCGTCGGGCATGCCGAGCCGGATCTTGTCGGCGATCATTTTCGCCGCCGTCGCCGTGGCCGCGGAGTGCGTCCAGAGACGACGCGCCGAGAAATGCGCGTTCACCTCGCCGCCGCGGAACAGTTTGGCGAGACTCGCGGCGATCGCGATGTTCTTGACCGCGTTCAGACCGAGGAGCACGATCGCCCGATTGATCGAGCCGACCTGCCCGGGGAGGCCGTAGAACGCGCTGTTCACAACCTTCAACACGCGGCTGCACAACGCGGGGTCGTTGCTGATGATCGCCTGAAGATCCTGCGCGGTGCTCGTCGGGTCCTCGACGAGTTCCACGATGCGCAGCGTGATCTCCGGGAGCGTCGCGATATGCGAGATCTCCTGGATCGCGCTGTCAACGATCTTCTCCCTTTGGGTCACCGTCTGATCGCCCATGACACACCCTCGTCTCGGCGTGAATTCACGCGGCCGCGCTCGTTGCGCTTGCAGGCCCGCACGGCGAGACATCGGCTCAGAACCGCCCCGACTTTCGCGGCGCAGGCGTGATTCCGGACTTACGCGAAGGCCGACGATCA
The DNA here is from genome assembly GCA_965369025.1 of uncultured Phycisphaeraceae bacterium. Classification (GTDB taxonomy): domain Bacteria; phylum Planctomycetota; class Phycisphaerae; order Phycisphaerales; family UBA1924; genus JAHBXC01. Next base: position 1,585,886 of record CBDUPB010000001.1, read on the forward strand.
GTGCGAGTTGCGTTTCCGGACCAGCGACGCACGCGTCCCGGCGTCGCCGATCCCCGCCTGCGCGAGCAGCGACGCGATCCGCTCGCCCGCTCGGCCATCCCCATACGGGTGTTCGATGGCGCCGCGATCCATCGACCCGGCGCGGTCGAGCGCAGAAGCGATCAGCCCCGCATCGGGCCGCGCAACATCGAGCACGCTCGCGGGCCGCTCCCTGCCCGACTGGCGAGGACCGATATTCACGCACGGGAGGCACGGGCGCAGCGCCGAGCATTCGATCAGCCCGGCGCTGGAGTTCCCCACGATCACGCCGCCCCGCGCCGCCATCGCTTTGCACAATGCGACGAACCGGTCACGCGGCAGATGCTCGAGCACTCGCGCCTCGCCCGCACGCTCCCACTCGCGCAGGACCCGCGCAACGCCCTCGCGCCCGGCGTCCTGATTCGGCATCATCGCGAGGAGGCGACGCCCGCGCAGCCCGTTCAGAACGAGTGTCGTGTCGCGTGCCTCTTCGTCGTCGCTGCGCCCGATCGGATGGAACGAGACCAGCGTGTCGGGGCCGCCGAGCGCCGCAAACTCTTCATCGCTCACGGGCGAGATCGCGTCGAGACCATCGACCGCGGGAGATCCGACAACATGAACCCGTTGAGGGTCCTCGCCCAGGCGGAGGATGCGGTCGCCCGAGCCCTCGGTCGCTGGGAAATGAATATGCGAGAGTTTCGTGATCGCGTGGCGCATCGCTTCGTCGGCGACGCCCTCCGCCCGGTCTCCGCCGTGGATGTGCGCGACCGGGATACCCATCACGCTCGCGGCGCTGGCCGCGGCGAACGCCTCGATCCTGTCTCCCAGAATAAGCACGCAATCCGGTTCGTCGGCGGCAAAGGTGTCGGCGAATCCCTGGATCCCACGCGCCAGCGACGCCGCGTCGCCGAGTCGGTTGCGCGCCTCGCCCTCGCGCTGCATCTCGACACGGGCAGCGATCTCGTGCTCGTCGGCAACCTCGCGCCAGGTGTCCGCTGGCTTCACAAAGTGCGACCCCGCGACCACCACGCGTAGTCGCAAACCATCGTGTCTCTCGATCGCGCGCATCGACGAACGCAGCAGCCCGTACTCGGCCCGCGAGCCCGTGACGACAGCGATCGTCGCCCGCCCGCTCACGCCAGATCCTCGGGCGTGAGAGGCGAATCCGCCTCGATCCGACGCATCGCGGAGCGTCCGATTGTCTGATCAAGCAGGTACGGCGCGAGGCCCGTGCCCGGGCGTTTGACCGTCAGAGCGTCTCGTGTGAGTGTTTCGCCCGCGTCGATGCACCTCGTCGCAACGAGGGACTGCCGCGATACACGGCGCACATCCGCCTCGCAGGAAGCGACCGCTTTCGCCCGCGGCCCCAGCATCGTGCTGGCGCGCTTCGCGAGCCGGACATACTCGGCGAACTGATCGGGATCGAGCGAGGCAGAGTGGTCCGGACCCTTCGCCGATCGGTCATAGGTCAGGTGCTTCTCGAGCACGCTCGCGCCAGCGCACACCGCGAGCGCGCCGGTGTCCACGCCCGGCGTGTGGTCGCTGTAGCCCACAGGGCAACCCATCGCGTCGCGCAGCGCCCCGATCCCGCCCAGGGCGGCCTCTTCAACACGAGCCGGGTAGCTGCTCACGCATTGCAGGAACGCGCAGCGTTCCGCAGCGCCGAGGTCACTCAACCACCCGTACGCCCGGACCGATTCGTCGAGCGTCGCCGCGCCCGTGCTGACGAGCAACGGACACCCAAGGCCCGCGACCGCTTCGATCAGCGGGCGGTTGATCACATCGGGCGAGGCGAACTTGTACGCGTCCCAGCCCATGCTCGACGCTTGTTGGACGAGTTCGAGAGAGAAGACAGTCACGATCGCGAGCACGCCGCGCTGTCGCGCCCGCGCGATCACGGCGCGCATCGCCTCGTCATCGAGTTCGAGGCGGCGAAGCATCGTCACCGGGTCATCCTCGCCCGCATCGCGCTGATACTTCGCGAGCGACGACGCACGGCTCATCAGCAGACCGGCGCGAAAGCACTGGGTCTTGATGGCGTCCGCTCCAGCGTCGGCTGCGGCGTCAACAAGTTCGATCGCCCGCGCCGCGTCGCCGTCGTGGTTGACCCCGAGCTCGGCAATGACCAGCGGGGGCGCATCGCCCCCGAGCGTCCGACCGGCGATCTCGATGCGCCGCTCGCTCATAGCGTGAGTCCGACGGGGCTCTTTCGCTCCCTGAGCAGCGCATCGGCGACCAGGAGGTCCGTTCGCGTGTCGATGTCCACGACTTCTCCCTCGCGCGTCAGCACGCCTCGGCGATCGCGCCCCAGGAACGCGTGCGGCCCGCGCGCGACGCCGGCGATGCGCCCGAACAGAGCACGCGACGATACCGCGAGCACGCCCCCGTCGGGGATGTGTGCCGCGGGAAGATCCTGGCGCCTGAATACGCCGTGATTCAGCGTGTCGCCCTCCCACGCGCGAACGGCGCCGTCGTCATCGACGACGGCTGTCCACCATGGATGGTGCTTGCCGACCGGGGCGTAACTCTGCACGCTGTCGCAATCGGTCGCCTGCAACAGGCGCACGGCGTCGTCGATGAGACCCGCCGGACGCACGGGAACATTCGCGTACAGCAGCACATACTCGGTGACCGAGCGGACCGCCTCGTCAACCGAGCCGGACAGCCGCGATGCGCAGTCGCGTGCGGCGTCATCGACGGTCGCGAGATCACCCGCGAATTCAGCGGGGCGCGCAACCACCTCGACTCCCATCGCGCGGCCGCAGTCCGCGACCCGCGCACAATCGGTCGAGAGCACGACGCGGTCAACCGAGGTCGCGTTCTGGGCGTCGTCGATGGTCCAGGCGACGCAAGGCCTGCCCGCGACCAGCGCGGAGTTCTTGCCCGGGACGCCCTTGCTCCCGGCGCGGGCAAGGATGATCGCCACGACATTCCTCATCGCGAAGTCTCCGAACGCAGGTCCACGACGCACGCCTCGCGGTCGAAGCGACGCCGCGCCGTTCGCGGGATCGGGAGCGCACGCACGCGCTCCGCGGCTGGCGCGTCCACGAAGGGGTCGATAGCGGCATGGCCAAACACCAGCGTCCACTTGTCCACGAAGGACTCGAGATCGGCGTAGACCGCGTCGCGCTTGGTCATCCGCGGGACGATCCAGGGACGCTCGGCGGGGTCGAGGACGCGGGCCGCGTTCGCGAGCGATTCAAGCCCCGTGAGCGTATCTGCGAAGCCATCGCGCCCGGTGACGGCTCGGAAACCTTCCGCGGAATCGGCGTGCATGTCGATGCTGATCACTTCCGTTCGCGCGGCGATCGCGGCTTCTCCGAGCGAAACAATGTTGGCCGCGTCGAGCCGGAGGTGGACCGCCAACACGCCGCGATCGCGCACCGCGCGGATGATCGCGGTGACAGTCCCCGCGGCCCGAACCGATCGCGCGTCGATCGTGATCGCTGGGAGAGAATCGAATTGTTTCAACGCCGAAACCGCTGCTTCCGCTGTGGTCGAGTCGCCGATTCGCAATGTCGCCTCGGCGAGGGCGCCGTCGTCAGAGAGCCGCGAAGACAGATCAGCCGCGCTGGCCGGCTCGGACCCCACGAGGTTGCAGCGAGCGACGCCTGCAGTCGTGTCGGCGATGAACCGCGCCTGACAGTCGCGCAAGTGTGCGGGGATGCGCACGCAGATCGGTTTGGCGATCGCGTCGGCGCGCGGTTTGCGCGGCGAGTAGGCCAGAAGCCCGCCGATGCTGGCCAGCATGGCGCCCTGCGCCCGATTGTCGGCGATCTCGCCGAGCAGGGCGCGATCGATCACGCACCCGCACAATCCGGGCGGTGCCTGCGTAAAGACAAGACGATGGTTGTCGGGGTCCTCTTCGTGCCGCGCGAGAACTTCCTCGCACAGCGATGGATCGACCGCCGCCCAATCGGCGCCAACGACCAGCGCCGCGCGGGTGCCGGTTGATTCGAGTGAGCGAGCAAAGAGTTCGGCGTCGGTGACCTCGTCGTAGGCGGTCATGCCTCCGAGCCCGCCGCGCCAGCAGGAGGTCGCCCACGCGCGGGCCCCGCGCACCCACCGGCGATCCCGGCGGTGCGCGTCGAGCGAGACACGCTGGATGGTGACGCGCGACGCCGCGGGGGAACCCGCGAGCATCTCACGCACGAGGTCGGGCTCATCGGTCAGCAGGTTGATCGAATCGAGTCGGGCGCACCGTGACAGGCGCTCGATCGTCCGACGAAGCACGCCGACGCCGTCGACCTTGGCGCGCAGGTCGCGAGCGCGCCCGAATGCGTCGCACTCGGTGTCGACAATCATCAACGCGGCGACCGATGTCGCGCTCTTCGTGGATCGTTCCTCGCTCGCCTCAGCGCGCTGCGCGGGGCGCGATATGTCGCGCGATATCCGCTCTCCCGTCTGCATAGCGGAGACGCCGGCGTCGAGGATGGCGCCGAACGCGTCGGCGGCCTCGCCCAGCCAGCGGAGGTTTCGCTGATCGCGCTCCATCTGACGCCGCTGCCGCTCGAACGGATCGAGGTCGTCGAGCGAGATGGAGCGGTCGTCGCGTGCGCGATTGAAGATGCCCGTCTGATTGAACCGCTGGACGAGCCGGTACGCGGGCTGGATCGTGGCCGTCTCGGCCGCGATCCGCTGCGCCTCGCCGATGAGCCGATCCACACGAGCGCGATCCTGGTGGTGTTCGATCATCTGCGCGAGCACGCCTCCCGCTGAGCGACACGCGCCCGCGACCTCCCAGACGCCGTGGCGCACGGTTCGGAGCCGATCCGCGGCGTCCTTGACGCGTGGCCTCGCGTTGGCTTCTTTCGCAGGAACGGAGAGCGAGGGGAGGGATTGTGCAGCGAACTCCCGGAGGAACGCGCTGAGCGTCATAGGCGTCGTGTGCGCTTTCTTCACGCCGCCCTCGGTCGCGTCGATGACGCGGAGCCCGGCCTGCGTGTCGGACAGGAAGTTCCGCTCGAACTGCGCAAGGTAGGTCGCCATCTGTTCGTCGGTGTAGATCGGCCGCCCGAGGACATCCTCCGCGCGGCGGAGCATCCCGCGTGAGCGCACGATGCGCTGCCACTCAAGAAGTTCAAGCGTGACAAACTCGTTCAGTTCGCAGGCCCAGACCTCGTGGATCGCGGCGCCGGCGGCGTAATACTGGCCGTCGGTGAACCCGAGGTCCTGGCCGATGAGCGCGACGGGATCGCAGCCGAGGTGGCGCGCGAAGTAATGCGCGAGATGCGCCACCGTCGCGCCGGAGCGGATTGCGCCGCGGTTCGCGTCCATGAGGTCCTCGCCGAGAAGATTGTCGAGGAACGGATCGCGCGGCATGCGCACGGCGCCGGGCCACGCGTCGAGGATCGCCGGGTTCGCCTTGGGCTCCACGACGAGCGTCACGCCCTCGACATCCTCCGCGGTCAGCCCGTCGTAGAACCGGCGGCTGATCTCGTGGTGGTCGAGCGCCACGACGAAATGCGGCTTGATCCCGGCGGCGAGCAGCGGCTTGAGAGTCGTTTGCACAGCGACGATGCAGACCGTCTCGCGCACGCCCGGTTTCGCCAGTTCATGGATATTGCGCGCCAGACTCGGCCCTGCTGACACAACCACTCCGGGTCTGCCCGCCAGCGCGCCGCGCAGGTCTTCGATGCCCGGCGCGCCGAGATAGCGGTCGGCGTTCATCACGAGGTTGCGCACCGTCGTCTCGGTCTGCACCATCGTGGTCAGCACATTGGTGCGCACGGCGGAGACCACGCGGGCCAGCGATTCTCCGAAAGTCTGCGCCGAGGCGCCGAGGCGCTCCACGCTGGCGGGGTGGTCGATGATCCGGACGCCCATCGCGACGAGGGCCTCCATGCCGTGCACGAGCGAGGAGACCGATGCGGCGTCCTCGGCGTCGGTGACGATCGCGAAATTGCTGAGCCCCATCCATTCCGAGTGGTCGATCCGCTCGAACACGGCGCGGAGCAGGCCGACATCGGGCTCGAAACAGATCACGATCCCGCTTCGATGGACCTTCCGCGCGATGGCCCCCGCGTGATGGCCGACACCGAATCCCATGACCGCGAAGACCGCGGCGGACTTGACATCGATCGAATCGACGAGCCGGCGCGCCTCCTCGAGCGGGCGTCGCTTGCTCGCCAGCGCGCGGCCGTTGATGACCGCCGAGACCGCGCTGTCTTCCTGAGTCTCGACGAACTCGATCTCGTGCGACGGACTCGCCGCGCGGATCTGCTCGGCCACGGTCGGGGAGGTGCGGGCGAGCGCGGCCAGGTTGCGATCGAGGATCGCGCCGCATGACCGCTCGCCCGGGGCGTGGGAAGCAAGGCCATGGGCGGATGTCGTGGAGTGGCTCATCGTCATAGAAAACGCGAAGTCCCGGCGCGAACCGGAACCGCATGCACCCCTCGGGCTGTACAGTTGTTTATCGGAGCGTCGAAAGGGGGGTCTCCACCCGTGTTGGACACGATTCACGAGTTTCTCGGCCCTGCGCAAACGCTGATCGCCAGCGTCCCCACGCCGTTGCCGCCGCCGCCGGCGGTTCAGCGGTGGCTGTTCGAGCGGCCGATTCTCTCGGCGCTCATCCTGGCCGCCTTCGGGCTGGCGGCGCTGATCCTGCTGTTTCGGCGCGGCGACCAGAAGCGGGGACTGATCGTCGGCGGCGCACTGCTCGCTGCGGCCATCGTCTTCGCGGTGCTCGGCGTGATGGTCGAAACCACGCACGAGCGGTTGATCCGGCTCTCCAACGAGTTCGTGGACGCCGCGGCGGAGGGTCGAGTCGATGACGCCGAAGCGATGCTGGCTGACGACCTGGTCATCGCCGTAGGGGGCACGACCCTCCCGGGAAGGACGCTCGCTCGTCGTGGTCTCGATGCGCTCCGGGACGACATCCGCGTCAACGACCACTTCGTCAGCGAGGAATCCGCGACGGTCGTTGCAGGCGGGGGCAATGGCGCCAGCCAGTTCCTGGTCCGCGCCACCAGCAATACCGGGCCCGGGACCGCCTGGTTCCGCCTCAACTGGCGGCTCCAACCCGCGGGCGGGTGGCGCATCCACCTGATCGAGGTTCTGCGGGTCAACGGGCAGAATCCGGAGGACGCCGGCCTCATGAGGGCGTTCGGGCGCTAACCGACCGGACCTAGACTCTGCCGATGTCGACTGCTCCAGGCGATGAAACCAAGCGGAAATCCGCCCTCGGGCTCGCGTGCAATATTGATCGGACTGGCCAGCGCGCTCGAGGCATCCTCGGGATCGCGCTCGTGATCGTCGCCGGGATCGCGTTTGCCCTGTCGGCGATCATCGAGGGCGGTGGTGCGGTCGCGGCGCTGTTCGTGGGGATCGGCCTCGTTCTCGGCGGCGCGTTCTGTCTCTTTGAGGCGGCCAACGGGTGGTGCGCCGTGCGGGCCATGGGCTTCAGGACCAAACTGTGAGCCACGGGGCCGCGCTCTCCATCGTCGATCCCCAATCCGACGCCCTGTGGGAGGCCTACATCGCCTGTCGGGTCCGGAATCTCTACACGCCCTATGGACTGCCCTCGTCGTGCGCGGACAACGACCTGGACCGACCGCGAACACGCGACGATGTGCTCCATCGGGCCGCAATGCTCGACGGCCGCGTTGCGGGTGTCGGTCGGCTCGATCTCCAGCCCGGCCGCGAGAAGGGGCCGAGCGCCCAACTCCGCTATTTCGCCGTCGATGGGGACACGCGCGGCGCCGGCGTCGGTCGGGCGCTGATGGCCGAGTTCGAGCAACGCGCAACGGATCGCGGCGTCCGCTTCCTGTGGATGGAGGCGCGGCAGGAGGCCCTCGGGTTCTACGAGCGGTGCGGGTACGGCGACATCGGCCTCGGGCCGACGAAGTGGGGGGTCATCCCTCACCGGCTGCTTGAGAAGCAGTTGTCGTGAACGAGTCCTCCTTCGACATGGTCGCGATCGATCTCGACGGCACGCTGCTGACCTCGGACAAGCGGCTCGCCGCGGAAGACGCGGTTGCGTTGCGCGCGGCCGCCGCTCGGGGCGTCCGGATCGTGCTGGCGACGGCGCGCCCGCCGCGCGGCGTGCGCTGGATCCTCGAGGAACTCGGCGCGCTCAACGGAGCGGGGCACGGCGCTGTGTCGATCAACTACAACGGCGCGCTCGTGTGGGACGCGCGCTCAAGGATCGCGCTGGAACACACCCCCCTCGAAGCGTCGACGGCCAGGGAGGTTGTCGAGCACGCCCGCAGGCATCACGCGGAAACCATGGTTTCCATCGAAACCCTCGATGTCTGGCACACCGATCGGCACGACCCTGCGCTCTCGATGGAGACGAGCAAGCTGTTTCCTCCGGACTATGTGGGGCCGCTCGACCAGACGCTGGCGAAAGAGGTGACGAAACTCATGCTCCTCGCCGAGCCGGCGCACATCCCGGGGCTGCGCGCACGGATGAGTATCTTTGAATCGTCGCGGCGTGCGGGGGTGTTTGTGACCGATCCGCACATCGTGCAGATCGCGGCGCACGGCGTTGACAAGGGCGCAGCGCTCGCGCGGCACGCGGAGCGGCTGGGAGTCTCGCAGGCGCGGGTGCTCGCGCTGGGCGACGCGAGCAACGATGTGGGCATGCTTCGATGGGCGGGGCTGGGCGTCGCGATGGCGAACGCCGAACAATCCGCGTTGGACGCCGCCGACGAGACGATCGATCGCACGAGCGACAACGCGGGCGTTGCGCATGCGCTGCGTCGATTCGGCGTGATTGGATGAGAGCCCGAACCGCTTACGCGAGGTAGAGCGCGCCGCCCGGGGCGCGGGCGACATTGAGGTGCGGCTGCAGGTTGCGCCCGGGGCACTCCGTTTTCGCGAGTTCGCGATGGGTGTGCACGCGGTTGACGCCGACGCGGTAGCGGCTCATGAGGTCTGCGACGAAGTTGTCGAGCGCGCCGATCTGCTGGCCGGTGGGGCGCTGCTCCTGGAAGTTGCCCATGACGAGCACCCCGATGTTGCCCTCGTTCTGGCTGCCGACATGGGCGCCCTGCCACGCGAGGGGGCGGCCCTCCCAGATGTTGCCGTGAGGATCAACCACGAAGTGGTATCCGATGTCTCCCCAGCCGCGCTGGGTGTGGGAAGTGCGGATGAGTTCGATCCGGCCCGCCACATCGCCGCGCGAACGCAGGGAAACCGGGGGCATCCCGTCGTGATGGATCGTCACCCGCTGGACCGGGAGCATCCGGTTCATGCGGGAGGGGATGACGCCCGCGTTCGCCCAAGTCGTGCGGGGGAGCACGCCGGGCGTCGCCTGACCCGGTGACGGGACGGTCGGCCGGTTCACGGTCGGCTCGTAGCGCGGCAGGGGCTTCACCGGCGCGGGCTTGTCGTCGATCGACGGCCAGCGCACGGCCGGGAGCGAAGCCGAGGACGAGCCGGAAGATGCGCACGCGCTCAGGAACGCGCCGACGCCGCCCAGGGCGGCAATCTGCATCGCACCCCGCACGAGCGCGTCGCGGCGGGAGAGCGGCGGAACCGAATTGTCGTCTTCGCGTGTGTGACCCACGACATTCCCATCGGCGACGGAGGCGGCGCACCTGCAATCACGAATCGCGCCAGCCTCAAACTGTACGGAGCAGCCGCGACCTGTGTGCAGGAGATGGTCCGAGAACCAGCATTTCGAGGAGGAATCGCGGGTCTGTTCGTACGCCGTCAGCGCCTGGTCTTGATCGTCGCCAGCCCGCCGTCAACGCCGATGGTCTGTCCGGTCACGAACGCGCTCGTTGAAGACAGCAGCCAGACGACCGCCGGCGCGATGTCCTCGGGGGTCCCGATCCTCCCGAGCGGGTGCAACGCTACCGACGCCTCCAGCGCCGCCGGGCTGCCGGTGATCTTCCGGGAGAGGGGCGTCTCGACGAGCCCGGGGGCGACGCAATTGAATCGGAGGTTATTGCCCGAGTACGACGCCGCGGCCGCCTGGGTGAGCCCGATGACACCCGCCTTCGCCGCCGCGATCGCCTCGTGATTCGAAAGCCCGATCCTCGCCGCGCAGGTGCTCATCAAGACGACCGATCCGCCGGAACCGTCGTTCTCGCGCATGTGCCTGCCGGCCGCGCGCACGATGGCGAAGGCGCTCGTGAGATTGGTGGCGATGGTGTCGCGCCATTCGTCGGCGCTCGTGAGGTGCGCGGGCTTCAGCAGGATCGAACCGGCCATGTTGGCCACCCCGTCGATGCGACCGTAGCGATCGAACACCCGGGCGAAGAGATCGTCAACCTGTTCGAAGTCGCGAGCGTCGCACTCGAAGGACGCCGAGGGTGTTTCCAGCGAGTCTCGGAGCGCGTCGAGCGGCTCGGCCGTGCGTCCGGCGAGGGCAAGGCGCGCCCCATCGGCGCTGAGTTTGCGGCAGACCTCGGAGCCGATTCCCCCTCCGGCGCCGATGATGAGATAGACAGGGGCGGACTCGGGTGGTTCGTTCATGGCGATGGGTTCGTCCGGGTCACGCGCCCGGATGACCTCCCGTACTCAAACTTGCGCGAATCCGGATCGCGGCTCGCGATCAGACCCGGCTCCCAGCGGAGGCGCGCTTCGGGCGCGGCCTTCAGTGAGCGGCGGACCAAGGCGATGGTCATGGCAGAAATCCTCGCCGCGCAGTGACTTGAAGGTTCATTGTCGTTCCTGCCGGTAGCGCAACTGGCGCGCACAGCCGACCGTTCTTCACTTTGTAAAGAGCGCGCTGTGTCCGTTCGTGTCGCGTCGCGCGGAGTCTTCACGGAACACACACGCCACCTTTGCAATCGCTGATGCGCGCGCTTGGTAGTGTCCTCGTGTTCATTCTCTCGCCCTTATTTTGGAGATCCGGCAGGATGCCACACCAAGCCCGTCGAGATGGGTTTACGCTCATCGAACTCCTCGTCGTTGTGTCGATCATCGCGCTGCTGATCGGCATTCTGCTTCCCACCATGGGCAACGCGATCGCGCAGGCGCGCATGATCACAACCGCGGCGAACGCGCGTTCTGCCGGTCAGGGCGCCATTACCGCTTCGCTCGAAAAGAACAAGTTCCCGGCCTCGTACCTCTACGGCGCTTCGCCGTCGGGCATGTCGTGGAACATCCAGGACCAGAGCAGCTCGGCGGGCGACTCGCTCGACAGCTCGAATGGGTACATCCATTGGTCGTACGAGACGATCGAGTTCGGGGCGAACGATGAAGCGTTCAAGGGCCCGGCCGTTCCCCGCGGGGGCGCGCCGCGCACGAATCCTGGCCGGAATCAGGAAGACTGGGAGGAGTGGCAGGAGAACGCCGCCGGCCAGACCGCGCAATCTCCGGACTCGCTGACCGACCGGCAGGCGCCGCGCATGGCGTTCACCGCGAACGACGCGATCATCCCCCGCGCGCGGCTCGTGAACGACGGTTCTTCCGTGCGCTATCAGCAGCAGGTCAAGCCGACCATCATCGGCTTCCCCGGGAGCACGATCCTCTTCACCGAGTTCGCCGTGACGCGCAGCCGCGAATGGCGATCGGTGTGCGACGACGAGAACCCCAACCTCGTGAAGAGCCACCGCCCGATCACGCCGTTCCTCGGGTTTACGCGCGGCGTCGATGTCTTCGACGAACCGTTGCAGGGCGGCGCGAGGTTCCGTTATCCGACGCTCGACGAGATCCTCCCTCTGCGCGAGATCCCCGACAGCGCACTCGCGGGCGCGGGGCAGACGCAGCTCAACGCCGTCGGCCGGCACCACCCGGGCGGGGGCGGCGACAAGTCCTACGGCGGCCGCGCGAACTTCACCTTCGTCGACGGCCATGTCGCGCAGCTCGGCATCCGCGAGACCGTTGAGCGCCGTCTCTGGGGCGATCGCTTCTACTCCATTACGGGCAACAACAACCTCGCCGAATCGATCGAGACGCCCGCCCCGTAACACCGCAACAACTCCCGGCGGCCGCTCGCCGCCGGCTCATCTGTGATTGTTCGTTGATCGTGCGCCGCGGCCGGATCCCGCGTGTGTTGGGGGCTGTCGGCGCGCCCGCTTCCCGAGAGAGGTAAGGAGAGAACCGCTCATGAAGATCACCCTGAAGACCCTGTTGGCGCTCAGCGGCGCCGCCCTCGGCTCGTCGGCCGTCGCCCAGCCATTCGTCGTCAACATCTCTGGCGCAACGCTCCAGCAGAACTTCTTCACCGCCCCCGCGTCGACCATCGACTTCCTCGATGTGAACAACAGCGGGACGATCCGCGACCAGCTTGCTCCGTTCGATGTCACCGTCCCGTTCCTCTCGAGTCAGTACTGGCAGGTTCAGTACCGCGCGACCGGCTCGGTCTTCGGTCTGACCGAACTCGACGCGTTCGGAACGCTCTTCGCGACCAGCGTCGGCGAGATCCCGATCACGAACGCCGACAACGGATGGAACAACCGCACCCAGTTCATCAGCGCGGGCATGGGCACCGGTCCCTTCGTGTCGAGCAACCCGTTCGGCGCTCCCGTGCGTTCGCTCACCAACGGCACTTACTCGGCCACCACCTCGCAGGCGGCGGGGACGGGCATCCAGATGGACATCGCCCCGCTCGATGTCCCTGTCTCGTGGGCGGTCCAGGCGGGCGATGTGAACGACGCGCAGCCTCTCGCGAACCCGACGGCCTCGGGCTACGGCAAGAACCCCCGCATCGCCGTTGGCGCTGACGGCACGGAACTCACGACAGCGAACTCGCTCGCCGAGCTGATGATCACCAACACGAACACTGGTTCCCCCGACGCGTTCACGATCTACGACACCCCGATCTCCTGGGCCACCGTCGCCTACATGACCAACCTGGGCACCGGCCTGCGCGAAACGACGATCACCGACCTTCAGCACCTCTTTGCCACCGGCCGCCGCATCAACGGCGAGAACCTGATGGCGATCACCCGCGACTCGGGCTCGGGCACGCGCAACGCCGCCAACAACGGCATCCTCCTCGACCCCTCCTGGGGCGTTGGTGAGAACATCGGCGACCGCATCACGGTGTCCTCGGGCGACCTGCTCGGCGCGAACTTCCAGCCGTCCAACAAGGGCGGTTCGAGCCGCATGGAAGCCACCGTGTTCAACCACCGCCTCGCCGTCGGATACTCCGGCGCCGAGCGCGGCATCAACAACGGCTGGCTGCCCGCCCGCGCCGAGATCCTCGCGATCCAGGATGATGTGCGCACCGTCGGCGGCGACTTCGTCCGCCCGACGACTTCCGCGCTCCTCAACAACAGCGACCCGGCCACGGCGTACCGCGTCATCGGCCCGGCCGTGTTCGCGACCATCGGCGATCCGCGCAACGAGAATTCGTTCGGCGGCGAGGCCGGCAACACCAACCCCGCGATGCGCAACCCCGCGGCCGCGGCCTACATGAACAACATCACCCGCTCCATCGAGGCGTTCAAGAGCGTCCCGGGCGGCGACCCCACCCTCTTCACTCCGGCCGAGTTCCTCGCGCAGGAGTTCATCCTTCCGACCGCGCTCGACTCGGTGCCCGTGCTCACCGATCCCCAGACCTTCATCGCGAACACCAACCTGAACCAGGCGCTCCAGAACTACACCGCCGCGAACAGCGTGTACAACAACTCCGCCTACGCCTCGTTCAGCAACAGCTCGAACGGTCGCGTGCCGACCCGCACGACCGGCGTGGTCTACACCGACGGCGTCGCCAACGGCGGCTCGTACCGCACTCAGGCGGGCGCGACGCTCGCCTACGGCACGGCGCTCAACACCCGCAACAAGATCGCGGGCGATTTCGACGGCAACGGCGCCCGTGATCTCTCGGATGCGCCCGCGATGATCGCCGCGTGGAACGACCGCAACGGCGGCGCCGCGTGGGCCCCGGGCTCCGACGCCTGCATCGAGATCCTCGGCGACTTCAACGGCGACGGCAACTTCGACGCCGCCGATGTCCGCTACTTCGCCGACGGCCTCGCGATCGATACCGGTCGAAGCATCGACAATGTCAACCGCTTCGCCGGGTTCGAGGCCGTGGACGCAGTGTTCGGCGGCAACTTCTTTGGGACAACTCTCGCGACGGGCGTTTCGTACACCAACGGCGCCTCCGCGGGCGATGTGTCGGGCGACGGCGCCCTCACCACGCGCGGCTTCGCGCCCATCGGCTTCGACGGCGTCGTTGACGCCTACGACATCGACTATGTCTGCGCGAACTTCGGCGACTGGTCCGATCTCGCGCAGGCCGTCCGCATGGACCTCTCGGCCGACATGAACGGCGACCTGGTCGTTGACGCCGAAGATGTCCGCGTCATCGTCGAGGACTTCCTCGGCACGCAGATCGGCGATGTGAATCTCGACGGCGTTGTCGACGGGAGCGACGAGTCGATCGCCATGTCGAACCTCGGCATGGAGGGCGGCTGGGCCATGGGCGATGTCAACTGCGACGGCATGGTCACCCAGGCCGACATCGACATCATCACCGGCGGCGGCGAGTGCCCCGGCGACACCAATGGCGACAACATCGTCAACTTCACCGACCTGAACACCGTGCTCGCGCAGTTTGGTCAGAGTGGCGCAGCCCTTGCGGGCGATGTGGACGGCAACGGCGTGGTGAACTTCGCCGACCTCAACATGATCCTGTCGAACTTCGGCGCCGAGTGCAACTGAGCGGGCGTTCGATCGACGATTGATGACAACGCCCCGAGGCGGGAGACCGTCTCGGGGCTATTTCTTTTCTTGCAGAAGTTTCGATTGTGTCCGAAGCACCCGGGGGGTATCTTCAGGCAGCCATGGCAGACTGAGACCGAGCCATTCCTGCTTTCGGAGGCCCTCCATGCCAATACGACCTCGTTCTTGCGTTGCAATCACGGCGATCTTGTTCGCGTCCGGCGTGGCGCCTGCAGACCAGAGCGCCGGCGCTGCAGCGACGACGACTTGCGAGCCATCGTGGATGCAAGGGTTCGCTCCCATCGGTGTTCACGGCGAGGTGCGAAAGCTCGCGCTCTTCGACGACGGGCGTGGCGAAGCGCTCTATGTCGGGGGACCGCTGGTTTCGACCGGAGACCTGGCCGGGACAGGCGGCATCGGGCGATGGGACGGCGCTTCGTGGGAATCGCTTGCGGGTGGCATCGAGGGCAGCGTCCTTGCGATGTCAGCCTTTGAGTATGACGGTCGGCCTGCGCTCTTCGTGGGTGGCCACACCCATGTGCCTCCCGAATCATTCTCGTGGTTCAGGGTATGGGACGGCCAGGACTGGATCGTTCTCGAAGACGCCCCCAACGACTTTCCTCGCGCCTTCGCCGTATTCGATGATGGTTCGGGACCGGCGCTGTACGCGGCCGGCTACTTCGATCAGATCGGCGACACCGTCGTCAATGGCGTCGCGAAATGGGATGGAGCGAAGTGGACGCCGCTTGCTGAAGGGCTGCGAGATCTGCACAGCCGCGCGTTCGTTGAAGCGCTCGAGGTGTACGACGACGGAACCGGGCCGGCGCTGTACGCGGGCGGCACATTCGTTCGATCTGGTTCGACCGAAATGAAGTATCTCGCTCGGTGGGACGGGAAGCGCTGGTCAGCCGTGGCGGAAGGGCTACGGAACACCGTGTATGCGCTCGAAGCCTTCGACGACGGATCGGGTCCGTCGCTCGCTGTCGGAGGAGGGTTCTCGCTGACAACGATCGCCAACGGCAGTCGCATCGCGAGATGGAACGGTTCACACTGGTCGGCGCTCGGTGAAGGCTTCAACAACACGGTGCGGTCGCTGTACTGGTTCGACGACGGGTCTGGTCCCGCGCTCTATGCCGGAGGGAGTTTCCTGATGTCCGGCGACGCCCCGATGAACCGGGTCGCACGCTGGGATGGTGAAGCGTGGTCACCCGTCGGGAATGGCCTCTCGGCCTCAACCTCCACTTCGGTGAATGCGATGCTGGCATTCCAACCCGCGGGGCAGGCCCCGACGCTCTATGCAGGCGGGTACTTCTTTGCATCCGGGTCGAACTTGCTGAATCGTATCGCCAAATGGACAGGCGATGAATGGCGAGGGATGGGAGAGGGCATCGAGAGAGCGCCGACAGCGATCACAGAGTTTGATGACGGCTCTGGGATGGCCGTGTACACGGCCGACGGTGTGGATTCCGGGGTCTCGGTCGTCAACGAGGCGGTCGCGAAGTGGGACGGCAATCGCTGGCTCACCCTCGGCGCGCCTCCCAACTCCATTGCCCACGATCTTCAGGTCTTTGACGACGGGTCGGGGATGTCGCTTTATGCGGCGGGCGTCTTTACGGAGATCGGAGGAGTCGAAGCGCATCGCATTGGGAAGTGGAACGGCGTCGAGTGGTCGCCTGTCGGTTCAGGCGCGCAAAGCGCCATCTACTGCCTGGAGGTCTTCGACGACGGCGTCCAGCGGGCGCTCTACGCGGGCGGACGGTTCGTGCAAATCGGCGGCATCGAGGCGCTTCGAATAGCGAAGTGGAACGGGGAGACATGGGGCCCGCTCGGTCTCGGCGTCAGCGCCGATGTCGACGCGATGACCGTGTACGACTTAGGCGCCGGACCGAGACTCTTTGTCGGAGGTGGCTTCCAGAACGCGGGAGGGCAATCAGCGCGAGGCGTCGCGAGTTGGAACGGCGAGGAATGGTCGCCGATGGGCGCTGGTGTCTCCGGGAATGTCTACGCGCTCAAGGGGTTCGACGACGGCGATGGTCCCGCGCTCTATGTCGCCGGGCGTCTCTTTCTCGCCGGAGGAATTCCGGTGGAGCGCATCGCCCGCTGGAACGGAGAAGTTTGGGAGCAGGTGGGCGAGGGATTCAACGACCGTGTCTTCGCGCTCGAAGTCTTCGACGACGGGACCGGCCCGGCGCTGTACGCCGGCGGTGCATTTACCGCATCGGGGGACACGACGATCCGTCACTTGGCGAAATGGGTCAACGGCGCGTGGATCGAGTTCGATGGCGGCGCGGACAGCACGGTCAGTGTGCTCACGGCGCTCGGCGTCGACAGGAACACGCTCTGGCTTGGAGGCCAGTTCAGTTCGGTCGCAGGAGTCAGCGCTGGCCACATCGCCGCGTACATGGGCTGCGCGGGTGCGGCATCCTGCCCGGGCGATCTCAACGGCGACGGGGTTGTTGATTTCTCCGACCTGAACGAAGCGCTCGAGGACTACGCGAGCGGCGGCTTGGCGGCGATCAACGCGGTGCTTGCCAACTTCGGTTCGGCCTGCGACTGACCGGGGGCCGTCAACGGATCGCCTTGGCCTCGATGCGCTCGGGCGCGGGCGTGCGGATGTTGCGCGCGAGGCCGAGGAGCTTCATGGCCTTGATGACCATGTAGCTCGTGTCGACTTCCCACCAGCGCAGCCCGTGGCGAGCCGACGCCGGGAACGCGTGGTGGTTGTTGTGCCAGCCCTCGCCGAACGCCAGAATCGCGCACACGAGGTTGTTGCGGCTCTCGTCGTGGCTGTGGAATCGCTGGGCGCCCCAGATATGGCAGATGGAGTTCACGCTCCATGTGACATGGTGGACCAGGAAGATGCGGACGAATCCGCCCCAGAGCAGGCCGAGGATCACGCCGAACCAGCTCATGGTGAGCAGGCCGCCGAGCGCGGCGGGGATGAGCAGGCCGAGGGCGACCCAGAGGGGGAAGGTCTTGCTGAGCGCACGGACGACCGCGTCGCGCTGGAGGTCGGGCGCGTAGCGGCTCTCGTCGACCTCTCGCGCGTCGAGAAGCCAGCCCATGTGCGCATGCCAGAGGCCGCGCATCATGCCCCAGAACCCGCCGCCGTGCGCGTGCGGGGAGTGGGGGTCTTCCTCGCCGTCGCTGTGCTGGTGGTGCTTCCGGTGCGTGGCGACCCAGGTGATGATCGGGCCCTCGGCGGCCATCGATCCGAAGGCGCCGATGATGAAGGTCATCACGCGGCCGGTCTCGAACGACTTGTGCGTGAAGAGGCGGTGGTAGCCGACCGTCACGCCGAGCCCGGTCAGGATGTACATCCCGATGAGAAGCCCGATGTAGGTCCACCCGAACTTGAGCGGCCACAGCAACCCGATCGCGGTCAGCAGACCGGCGAAGGGGAGGATGACCGCGATCAGATAGATGATGCGGGTCGAGAGCGGGGCGGAGGGGGGCTTCTGATATGTGGGGGCGCTGTCGCCGGGCGTGTCAGTCGCTGGGGAGAGGATTGCCGCGTCCATGACGACGGAGGGATTCACGGTTTCGTTCACGAGCACCTTCACTCGCGGCGTTGCGTCGGGCGATCCGCTTCCATCGGATCTGGGATCCCGCGCCACCGAGCCATAGATAGTACGGGGTTCGGAGGCCGCGCGTGAAATCGATGGGGATGAGGCCTGGCGGATTTCTCCGGAGGCGGACCCGAACATCCGGAGGCCCCGCTCGTCCAGCCACGCAGGGGTGAATGCCGGCCTTCGGTTGCTCACCGGTTTGCGTCACTCGGTACCATGCGACCCCCTTGGCACTTCCCACAACTCTCGCGCCGCAGAGGCCTTGAACCAGCCATGACCAGATCCCGACACATCCTCGCGTTTCCTGCGCTCATCGCGATGCTCGTCGTCGCACACCTCGCGCCGCTCGCCCGGGCCGCGGATGGCGACGCGGCTCAGCGGCAGGCGATCCACAAGACCGCGGAGGCGTTCGTCGCCGCGTTCGAGAAGGGCGATGCGCGGGCGGTCGCGTCGTTCTGGACGCCGGATGGGGACTACACCGATCTGGCGGGTCGTTCGCTCAGGGGTCGCGACGCGATTCTGGCCTCCTATACGGAGACCTTCGCGAACGGCCCAAGGTTGCGGCTGCGGATCGAGGTCGCGTCGCTGAAGTTCCCCACGCCCCAGACAGCGGTCGAGGACGGCACGACCTCGGTGATCGGGCCCGACGGGACGGTGCTCGCTCGTGCGAACTACACGAATGTGCTGGTCGAGAAGGACGGCAGGTGGCTGCTCTCGAGCGTCCGCGAGTCGCCGTACACGCCGCCGAGCAAACGCGAGGATCTCCGCCCGCTCGACTGGGCGCTGGGGGTGTGGGAGCACGATGTCGATGAGGGCCCGGTCGGGGTGATCGGGTTCGAGCGGACGCCCGACGGGAACTTCATCCAATCGTTCCGCGCGGTGCGCGTGAACGGGCGATTGCTGGAGAACGGCACGCAGACCATCGGATGGGACGCGGCCGCGAAGCAGATCCGCTCGTGGAACTTCGAGTCGGACGGCGGGTTCGGCGAGAGCACATGGAGCAACAGCGGTGACACCTGGACGATCACGACCGAGTCGGTGTTGAGTTCGGGAAGCACGATGGAGTCGACGAACATCGTCAGGCGGATCGACGACGACAACATCACCGTGCAGACCGTGGATCAGAAACTCGACGGAAAGGCGATCCCCAACGGCCCCGTCATGAAGATGAAGCGCGTGAACTAACCTGCTGAGGTATTTGCTATGTCGAACCGGAACCTTGCATTCAGCGTCGTCGTGTTCGCGACATCCTCGTTGCTTTCGGCACAGGCGAGCGCGTGGGGAGGCAGCCATTCGTTCGCGGCCGCGGGCGTCCACGGCGGGAGCGTCTCGCACACCGGCTGGACCGACGCCGGCTACCGCGGGGTCGCGCGTGGCGGATCAACGTCCGTCACCACGCCCGACGGGAACACATACTCGCACAGCCATGTCGGCGCGACGACGAACCGCTATTCCGGCGGCGCCTACTACGGCTACAACGGGTGTTCATACCCCGTCGGCGGTTGCTACGGCACGGGCTTCGGCTCGGGTCTGGTCACCGGCGCGGCGGTCGCGAACGCGAACGCACAGAACCAGCAGATCAACTACGACACGCAGATCAAGTACAACAGCAACATCAACTACACGACGCCGCCTTCGGGCGTGTATCAGGCGCCGAAGCCGGAGTATTGATCCACCTGGAGCGCGTGCGTGAGCACAAAACAGACAACCCCCGGCGCAACGCACGGGGGTTGCTGTATCGAAATGGAGCCGGGGGGAATCGAACCCCTCGATAATCGCGTCTGGCGACCCGCCAGAGGGGTGCGACGCACACGGGCGCTCACAAGAAGCGCTTGATGCCACCGATCCTCGCCTGGCTGAACTGATCCGGCTCTGGCCTTCGCTGTCCGACGACGCTCGGGCTGCGCTTGCGTCGATAGGCTCCGCGCTAGCGCGGAAGAGTACGGAAGGGGGCGCACAATGAGCGGTGCGTCCAGGAATCGCCAAGACGCGCCCGAGCTGCGGGGGTCGCAGGATCGCGACGCGGCCAGGGTGAGGTCGGCCCTGACGGGCGGAGCAAAGCGCGCCAGCGCGTACAATGCTCAGCCCGAGGGCCGACCGAGCGTGACCGTTCCGGCGGAAGGGGGGGCCCAGCCCGCGCAGCGGGCGGCCGCCGCAACGCCGGGGATCTATCCCCGCTCTGTAACACCGGGGATAGAAACCCAAGGTGATGTGTCAGAGATACCCCCGGAAGGGGTCTCCGTCGGCCTCGATTGGATGCGGTTTACCGCCCCCGATCAGATGCGGGAGGAGCTCCGCGACCTGCTCGAAACGTGGTTTCCCGAAGCAAAGCCAGAACAATCGAGTGGCGCTAAGTACTTCAAGCACGGCCTGGCATGGAAGCCTGGCGTACTACTCAGCTGGGGCCACAGTGCCGAGGTCTGCATGGTGGATGTGCAAGGCGGGCGGCTGCGACTTATGAGCGGCGGCGAGCGCATCAGGCTGTTCCGCTGCCTCATGGACAAGGGCATCGCACCGACGCGACTGGATGGGGCGATCGACTTCGTTGATCAGGCGCTTGATATCTGCGGCCACGCCGAGGCGTCATGCCGCAGCGGCGAATTGTGTCGTGTGAGGCGATGGAGCCCGAATAACGAGTACGAGTCCAACGGAATCCCTACGCGGCTGCTCCTGAAGCTCGGATCGAGGGAGTCTCCGGTTTGCGGCCGCATCTACGACAAGGGCCTCGAACAGCGAGCCGCAGGCCTTGGCCGATGGGAGCGAGTGGAAATCGAGTGGAAGGACGACAGGGCGGCCACCGTTGCGCACGAACTGTACCACGCCGCTAACAAATGGCCTGCTACGCTCGCTTCGCTGGTCTTCGGTGCGATCGACTTCCGTGAGAGCAACGGTCGATCGGAGCTCGCTCGCCGTCCGCGCGTTGCATGGTGGGAACGAGTGATCGCAGGACACAAAACTGTGGCAGTGTCACCAGCGATGGAAGCGAAGACCTTTGAGCGCTGGCACGAAGGACTAGTCCGGTCTTACGGGCGTCGTCTGCTTGAGATGGCAGACGCAGTTGGGAAGCCGGTCGGCGAACTGGTCACGATGCTCTTGGCGGGGGTGACGCCTAGCGACAATGGCGGGGCATTGGTCACGGAGTTCGTACCGGCGTATCGCGCGCTAAGCCACGATTGAGTATTGGAAAGCCACTGCTTTGCAGCAGTTCGGGTAACAGGCGGTCAGGGATCGAAGCACGGCCTGGGCCGTAGAGTGAGACGGCGTCGGGAAAGGTTGCAACCCAGGATAAATGCTTCCTGCCGGGCTTGAGGCACCTAGAACCGTGGTAATATGGATATCACCATCTGCAAGGCTCCCATCGAAAGGCACAACATGCAACCATATGCGAATAATGGCGGCAACTCCTCCGTCACAGCATTCGAAATTGACCTTGAATCCATCACAGTAGAGTTCAAAGGTGGCGTGAGATACTCATATACATATCAAAGCGCTGGTTCGCAGCATATCGAAGAAATGAAAGCACTCGCGCAGGCTGGCCAAGGACTGGGTGCTTATATCATGAGGAATGTCAGGCAGTCCTACGCGTCAAGATTCTGATAACTTCTGTCGTGCCTCTATTACGGGTTCTGAGTCCTCCAAGCTTTGACGACCGGCTTGTAGTCTTCAGATTCTCGTCGCTCCGTCCAGCCACGACGCGGCCTGCGTACCTCTTCTTCTGCCTTGTCAGGGATGACTTTCGGATCCTCGCTGTCGGGACGGCGACCCTTTGGGGGTAGGTCAACCATCGTTCGAACCGGGAGGTTCACAGCTTCTCCCACAATCAATGCCTCGCCGGTTCGCAGAATCGGGAGCATGGCAAAAAGGCCATCAAGGCTGTCAGACGAGCACGAACGAACATGGCTGCGATCAGCTTCATTGGTTAGACGCATTGCGATCGTTGTGCCGCATTGTGAGAGGATCGTGGAGTCAAGCTCTGAGGGACGCTGACTGACAAGCATCAGGCCGACGCCATACTTTCGGCCTTCTTTGGCTACCTGGCGAGCAACGGCAGAAGCGCGGCTCTTGATGCCGGTGCCAAGATATACATGTGCTTCCTCCAGGACAATCAGAAGCGGACGATCTCGCCCACCCTCCGCCATTCGTCGACCCCAGAAAATTGCATCGTACATGATGCGCAGCATCGCCCCGACAAGGTCATCGAGCACAGCCTTTGGGATTCCAGACAAGTCAAACACGCAGATGGGTTTGCTCGAACAGAGCCATGTGGCCAACAATGCGTCTAGGTCTTTCTTGGTTTCACCGTTCTCTCCGACCGACCAGTCGCCAGGTTCAAAAATGAATTGTAGCCGCGGGTCGCGAAGCCTTGCTTCGAGCGTATCAACATACGCTC
This sequence comes from uncultured Phycisphaeraceae bacterium, assembly GCA_965369025.1. Taxonomy (GTDB): domain Bacteria; phylum Planctomycetota; class Phycisphaerae; order Phycisphaerales; family UBA1924; genus JAHBXC01. The sequence continues at coordinate 1,608,431 of CBDUPB010000001.1, forward strand.
TTGCGTCATTGGCGTGCGCGCTCAAGTAGATTTTGTCTTGATCGTTCAGGACATCCTTCGTCGGTCGAAACCGGGGCCGGGTAACTTGCATTGGATCACCGCGGTCCAGAGCATTCGTCGTAGGATCGTTCGCCCATGCTAGGGAATCTTGGTCCTGACCTTGAGACTTACTGCGGGTGTGTGTCGCGTAATGGCGGCAGTGCAAGTCATACCAGCACCGATGGATGCAAAACGGCAACGGAGTGTCCGCAGTTACGTTGGCGGAGGGCATGTTGTGAGCCTCACCGCCAGGCTTGCCGTCTCTGCGCATTGAAGCAATTCTGTCTTGCAGAGCCGAGGGTTGGGCGCCAGCCGTCCCACCAAACATGACCGTTAGTAACTCGTCAGCTGTGAGTGCCCAAAAGGGAACATGAAGCTCCTGTTCTCCCTTCGTGCCGTCGGCTCCGACTCGGAAAACTGTCGCGCGATCGCCGAAAGCAGCGGTGTACTCACCGTGGAGATCCAAGAGCACGATACGTGCGGCGGGGAACTTGCGCTCATCGGAAATTGCAGCCAGTAGGCTCGCGACTGTCGTCGATTTGCCCGCTCCGGTGCTGCCAACTACAGCCGAATGGCGGCTAACAAAGCGATTTAAGTCCAAGTATGCACGAATGCCCTCGGCACTGGCAACCCGTCCGATGGAGATATGCGAATCTGCGTCCGTTGGCGCGTACACCGAGCGAAGATCTGTCTCCGTCACTACATGCACCGCATCTCCAATAGATGGATATTGTGAGATTCCCCGTTCAAATCTCCCACCGCGCCTTCCCTCGCCGACTAGTTCTACGCTTAGCCAGCGAGATCCAAGTTGCGTTGCCAGTTCTGGTGGTCCGGGGGCGGCACCTGCGCCCACCTGGACCACGATACCAAACAGATCCACATACCCTGCGGGCATGCGTACGAAGCTGCCTACTTGGCCGACGCGGTAGCCCTCACCGCGAACGAATACCAGCCCATGCCCCGTGTCATCGTCCAGCTTCACGCTGATCCGGGAACCCGATACATCCTCAACCTTGCCTAAGCGCGTAGGGTCAGTATCACTGACTGGCATGTTCGTCCTCGCTCCTGAAGCCGCTGATCTGCTCCAAGAATAGCCCAAAATAATGGAAATCCCCCAAGCGACTACGAGTTACTTTCTGCGGGGTTGCCTCGCCAGTGGGACTGATGTCCTCCTCATAGAGCCACGGTGCGTGCGCCTCACCGCCGGCGGTGCCGTCGCGGTACAGCCCCTGTCGGTTCCCAATGATGGCCCCGTCACGAGCGATGAGCGAGAGGTTGTGCAGCTTCTCAGCAAACGCGACTGCCGGCTTGTCATCACTGAGCTCACCAAATGATAATGCAAAGCACTGAGCCTTCCGGTTCCCACGTAATCCGTCGAGTAGCACTTCGTTAAGATGGTCGTCAAGAAAAGAGTACCCGCACACGATAAGTAGCGGTGGGCTGCTGTCTCTTCGGTTCGCGTCCGACCTGAAAAACGCGCGAAGCCGATCAATCATGGCTAGATAAGGCATGCGTCGGCTTTGGGCGTATTTAAGGTGAGACGGGTATATCATCACCTTGTCCGCATCGGCCTCTCGCGCGACGCGCACCACACGCGTAACAGTCCTGCCGCTCAGTGTTTCCTCTAATCGCTCCCAGTTAATTGATCCGTGCAGTTTCCAGAGCCGAATCCAGCGAGAAGGAATTATGTCGTGCTCGATCGAGGCTAGATCAAAAAAGGGTTCATGTGAGCCGACGAACCCGTCAAAGTGCGGTACGGGATGCTGTTCAAACGCCTGCTCAAATAGCAAGTCATAGTTCGGCGTGAACACTTCGACCGGCCCGATGCGAGGAACTCCTCCAATCCATGAGGCAAAGCGGTGGTACGAACATCGGTGCCGCGGAAGCGACTTCTTCATCGCGATCAGGACTTGGCCACAAATCGCTTGGTCAAGCGGTCCGAGGTCTGCTTTTTTGAGCCCTGCCACGTCTGCGGAGCCACGACGGTTCATTAGCGTTCGAAGCTCAGTCAGAATGTCCTCAACGGTTGGTTCGCTGGAGCTGCTTCCCTTGCACTCCTTTGCGATGCAATCCCAGTGTTTTTTTAGCTTTGGTCCATCACCGTTAGAATTTCCGAGAGACTCGAGCCCATCTGCGATCGTCTTAGTCAATGGCACAACGGCGGGTATGAGTGACAGGCTTGCTTCCCCCTTTTCGTCATATATGCCTAATGGACACCCAGCACCTAAGAAGAACCCAATGCGCTGCTTGTCGTCCTGTAGTGCAGTCCGCAGCAAGCGGACCTGCTGGCTTGCGTCGTGGAGCTTCGGGAGCGATGGTAGTGACGAAGCTGTAGGTGCGCGAACAGGGGGCGTAGGTGCTGTCGTGGTAGCTGGTACTGCCTTGGACATGGTGTCTATTCTCCGTTGCGGTGAATGTGCAAGGCATCATGCGCCTTGAGTTCTCGACCATGGATTCCCAGCATCCACTATGCGGTGACCGCCTTAAGGTCGCGATGCACACCCACTGTTGTGGCCATCGCTTGAGTGTACAATGATTGTCTCCTTGCATCCGCCACGGTTTTGGAGTCCGCACCGTAAGGAGCTGGAGCACCTTGCTCCCAAGCTCACCGCACTTATCGCGGATAATGCACTTGGGGCTGTCCTATTCCTGGTCGGCGATGAGGTTAACCGAAGGTGCTGCCTTGAGACGCCTCCCGCAGGAGCTTGCTGTTCATCTAGGGCGCCTACCTCGCGTGCCGCCCTGCTGAGGGTAATTCTGCGCGAACTTCAGTACGGCGACCCTGCCGTGTATCAACCCCGAATAGGTGCCACTGGCACCAAGGTCGTCGTCGCCGTGCAGGGCTTGATCACCAGATGCCCCAGAACTGGATCCTGAAGCCAGCTGATTAGCGCAGGCAGTTGTGCTGGACCGATTTTCTTTGCCCCTGAAAGACCGCTCAGACCGCTTGACACCGTGGTTCGTCGTGATACTCTGAATCACGATGCCAAGGACTCAGATCTCCATCAAGCTCGACGAAGACCTTCTCGCCCGTGTTGACCGCCTGGCGGAGGACACCGGTCTTACCCGCACAGCCATCATCGAACAGGCGGTGAAGACCGACCTGCCCGAGCAGGAGGCATTCCAGCGCACGCTGGAGAACCCGGTCATCCGGGCGCTCCACAAGCGGATCACGACGCCGGGGATGCTCAGGGCGATCGCCGCGATCACTCAGGATGACCTCACCGATGAGGACATTGCGGGCATTATCGAGCGTGCGCCCAAGCGTCGTGAATCCGGCAAGCGGCGCCAGGATGTGAAACGAGCCGGGAATTCATCCAACAAGGAGGATGCGTGATGGGTGCACCGGGGCCGTCGTGGAACAGGGTCAAGGCCGTATCGGTCTCTGCTGCGGCTGACGCGCTCAGTGTCAGCAAGCGGACGCTTCAAAGACTAATCGCGGCGGGGGAGTTCCCGAAGCCGATCAAGGTCGGCGCCGCTTCTCGGGTGCTGGTCGAAGACCTTGACCGCTACATCGAGGCCAAGCGTCGGGAGGGCCGTCGCTGATGGCGCACAGTCTCTTCAAGTCGAAGCGCCGCGATCCGAAGAGCGGCAAGCGGAAGGTCGGCCGCTACTGGCAAGGCCAATACCGCCTGGACGGCGACGCCGACTACACGCGCGTCTCGCTTCGCACGACCGACAAGCGTGTGGCCCAGCAACGCCTGGACGAACTGGTCGAACGCGAGGAACGACTGCGGGCTGGCATCCTGGCGCCGCTGGCGCAGACGGAAGCGGCGAAGGCGTCTTTAGCCGATCATCTCTCCGCGTTCATCGCGTACCAGAAGACGCGGAACATCTCCAAGGGCTACACCAGCAAGATCGACCAGCGGGTCACGCGCCTGATTGCCGAATGTGGCTGGAAGCGTGTCTGCGATGTGACGGCCGAGTCGTTCATCGCGTGGCGGCACGCGCAGACGCTGACGCCCAAGACCCTCAACGACTACCAGCACGCGATCTACGCCGTCCTCGAATGGCTCAAGAAGACCGGCCGAATAGAGGTCAACCCGATCGAGAATGTGGGGCGCGTCGATGGCGTCGGCAAGCGGAGCTTTGAGCGCCGGGCGTTCACGGATGACGAAGCGGGACGGCTGCTCGCGGTCAACGAAGCCCGGCGCCCGATCTACCTGCTGGCGCTGCACACCGGTCTTCGCCTGGGTGAGCTGCGGGCGTTGCGGTGGCACGATGTCGATATCGAGCGGGCGATCATCCGGCTGAGGGCCGAGGCGACCAAGGCCAAGCGAGCGGATGTGCTCCCGATCACGCCCACGGCTCAGGCCATCCTCCGGGAGTTGCGGTCGATAAGGCCCGATGCGGCACGAGTGTTTCCCAAGGGCGTGCCGAGCCATCACACGGTCCATGCCGATCTGCTGGCAGCGGGCATCGCTCGCACAGACGATCGTGGGCGCAAGGTGGACTTCCACGCGCTGCGCACGACCTTCATCACGAATCTCGCGAGGGCTGGCGTCCCCCAGCGTCAGGCCATGGCGCTGGCACGGCACACCGACCCGAGACTGACGGCGAACATCTACACCGATCAGGACGCGCTGCCGCTCGCCGAAGCGGTGGCCAAGCTGCCGTCCTACGGCGTGACCGTCGCGTCAAAAGACGCACACGGGCGCTCACAAGAATCGGTCTCGGACGGTCCCGCGGTGTCGCGGGGTGTCACGAGAGCGATCAGCGCTGATCGTTGGAAAACGCCTGAAAATGAAGGGTTTTCTGGCGTCTCAAGGCGTCAGAGTGTGACACCAAAAGACACCGAACAAAAATGGAGCCGGGGGGAATCGAACCCCCGTCCCGTTGCAGTCTGCGCATCGCCTCTACGCGTGTAGTCGTCGATTTAATCTCGGCCTTGCGTCCGCCGACGACGGCGTCCTTGCTCGGCCATAATCCCGGTGGTTTCTCGCGCGTTCATCCCCGGGGTTTCCGGATGTGCGCCAGCCCGCTGTCGTCGATCCCCGCCCTAGCGGGCGTGTGGCGGGGATCGCGCTGCTGAAATCTCAGGCAGCGAGAGCGTACTGCGTGTTGGCAGTTGAAATTGTGCACGCTTGATGACGCGGCGATGCGTGCGCCGCGACGCGCCACGATGCGAAGAACATGCCCGGTCGAATCCTGTCGGCCCCAATGTGTCAAAGAGCCGCGCGGGGTCGCCGCGCGTCACCGAATCATACGCATGAGATCGGGCGATGTTCGGAGCCGGTTCAGCCCGGCCCGAACGAACGGCCAAGGTTCCCCGCGCCCTGTTCACCTTGAGCGATCTGCGCGCGGGTGGTCGAAGGATCGACATCGAGCGAGTGCGCGAGGATCTCGCCGGCGGGCGGGGCGCCCATGAGGGTGAGCGTCGCGCCGAGCTGGGTGAAACACATCGCGTTCAGGTCGTCGAGCGAGCCGCCGAGCACCCCGAGGAGGACGGACTTGCACGAGAGCAGGCCGCGCGGCCCCTGGGCGGAGAAGCGGAAGGTCTTGCCCGGCTGCGCGACGCAATCGATCCATTGCTTCAGGCGCCACGGCGGGCCGAAGTTCCAGACGGGCGTGGCGATGACCAGCAGGTCGCACCGCACGAGGGGGTCGAGCAGGAGGTCGAGGGCGGCGAGGTCGTGCCGCTCAGATTCGGTGAGCGGGCGGTGGTGGGAGGCGTGGAGGGCGGCGGCGCCCTTGCTGGCGAGGTCGAGCGAATGGCCCTGGGCGAAGACATCCAGCTCGGCGAGGGAGAACGAGGCGCCCGAATCGCGGAGCCCGTTCAGGAACGCGTCGGCGAGGCGCCGGGATCGCGAGCCCCCTGCGGTGGCGGCGGAAGGGCTCGAAATGACGAGGTGAACGAGCAGGGGAGAAGCCTCGATGCGGGTCAAGGGCGGCGGGGAACGATACGATCGCCGCGATGGACGATCAGTTTCGACTCGGCGTGATCATTGCCGCCGCCGGCGCCTCCCGGAGGTTCGGCGATCGGAGCAAACTGGATGAGGACCTCGGCGGTCGGCCGGTGCTCCACCGGACGGTCGAGATGTGGGTCAACCGTCACGAGGCGGCGCAGGTCGTGGTGGCCGGGCCCGTCGAGCCGGCGGGCGCCTGGGAGGAGTTCTCGCTCCGCCACGCCGACCGCATCGGGCTGCTGGGGGGCGCGCTGTGCAAAGGCGGGAAAGACCACCGCTACGAGACGGTGCGCAACGCGCTGGAGGTGATGGGCGACGAGGTGACGCACATCGCGGTGCACGACGGCGCGCGGCCGTGCACGAGCGGGGCGCTGATCGACCGGGTGCTGCTGGCGGCGAGGAAGTTCCCGGCGGTGATCCCTGCGGTGGACCTTCCGGACACGATCAAGCGCGTGGCCGCCGAGGATGTGAGCGACGAACAGGTCGATCCGCTGGCGGACATTCTGGGTATCGGTGGCCCCGAAGGCGGCGGGGGCAAGAACCGGTGTCGCGCGGTGGAAGAGACGCTGAGCCGCGAGCGCGTGGTGGCGGTGCAGACGCCTCAGGTGTTCGAGGCGGGGCTGCTCAGGCGCGCGTACGCGCAGAAGAACCTCGAGAGCACGGACGACGCGCAACTGGTCGAACGGCTGGGCGAGCGCGTGGTGGTGGTCGAGGGCGAGGTGACGAACATCAAGATCACGCGGCCGAGCGATATGAAGATCGCGATGGCGGTGCTCGGCCTGAAGCCCGCGGCGGAGCGCGAGGCGCACAAGAGGTTCTGACGAGGGCGATGGGCCGCAGGCAATAGGCAATAGGGGAACAGAAACCGGGGCGGGGGTTTCCCGAACAAGGGCGCAGGATGGACGACACGCAGACAGTCAGCATGAAGATCGGCCCCGAGGAACAGATCTGGACGGGCCGCCCGAGCCAGTGGGTGAATGTGATCCCGTTCGCGCTGTGCGTGCTGATCATCCCGATCCCGTACGCGATCTATCGCTGGCTGGCGATCTGGTGCACGACCTACACGCTCACGACCCAGCGTCTGCGCGCGACGCACGGCATCCTGACCCGTCACCACGACGACATGGAGCTGTACCGCGTGAAGGACGCGACCGTGCACGAGCCCATCGTCCAGCGCCTCGTCGGGCTGGGCACGGTGCGCCTCGTAACGAGCGACGCGACCACGCCCGTGATGCTGCTCCCGGCGATCAAGGAGCCGCTCGTCGTGCTCGAAGCGGTGCGCGAGCAGGTGGAATCGCTCCGCCGGGCGCGCGGCGTGCGCGAGTTCGATGTGGTGTGAAGAAGAAGGCAGCAGGGAAGAGGCAGTGGGCAGTCGTTAAGAAGGGGTAGGAGGGGAGTAGCCCTCACCCGATCCGCTCCCTTCGGGTCGCGGATCGACCTCTCCCGGGGGGAGAGGTGGGGAGGAGAGCGGTGCGCGCTTCGGGCCGGTGAGTGAGATCGCGACGGCGGCGACGATGAGCAGCATCGCGAGGTAGTCGCGCGGGCGGGGCTGTTCCTTCAGGATGTAGAGCGTGAACACGGTGAAGACCGTGAGCGTGATCGCTTCCTGGATGATCTTCAGTTGGGTCGCGGTGAACGGGCCCCCGAAGTTTGTGTGGCCGAGACGGTTGGCCGGGACCTGCAGGATGTACTCGGGCAGCGCGATCATCCACGAGATGCCGATCGCGAGGAGGAGCGGCCATCCCTTCTTCGTGAGGTGGAAGTACCACGCGAAGGTCATGAAGGTGTTGGCGACGAGGAGGAGGACGACGGCGGCGAGGGCGCGGGTCATGGGATGAGTGAAGACGGGCAACTGGCGGTCGGCAATGGGAGAGGTGGCCGGAGGAGACAAAGAAAAACCCCGCGTGGGGCGGGGTTGGGTGAGTTCTGATGAACATGGGGAAGAAGACCCTCCCCCTGCCCCCTCCCACGAGTGGGAGGGGAATCTGAAGATCAATCCTCGGGCGCGTTGTTGGAGACGATCTCCTTGAACGCGGCGCGGAGTTTCTTGGTGATGGGGCCTTCCTTGCCCGAGCCGATGGTCGTTTCTTCGACGCCGGTGACGGCGATGACCTCGGCGGCGGTGCCGGTCAGGAAGATCTCGTCGGCGGCCTTCACCTCATCGACCTTCATCCACTTCTCTTCAACCTTCACGCCGATTTTCGGGGCGAGGTCCTTGATGACGAAGTTGCGCGTCACGCCGTCGAGGAAGCCGGTCTCGAGCGGGGGCGTGTAGATGACCCCGTTCTTGACGATGAAGAGGTTGTCGCCCGAGCACTCGCCCACATAGCCCTCGGTGGAGAGCATGATGACCTCGAGGCAGCCGGCGTCGATGGCTTCCATCTTCGCGAGCACATTGTTGAGGTAGTTGAGCGACTTGAGTTTGGGATCGAGGCACGCGGTCGGGGTGCGCGGGCGCTTGGCCACGATGATGCGCATGCCGTTCTCGTACATCTCGGGGGGGTAGAGCGAGATCTTGTCGGCGATGCAGATGACGCCCGGCTTGGGGCACTTGCGGTAGTCGAGGCCCAGGGTGCCGGCGCCGCGCGTGACGATGAGGCGGATGTACCCGTCGGTGAGGTCGTTCGCGCGGATGCACTCGTGCATCATCGCGTGCATCTCGTCCTTGGAGTAGGGGATCTCGATGCGGATGGCCTCGGCGTTGCGGTAGATGCGGTTGATGTGCGACATCGACTTGAAGATGCGCTTGTTGTAGAAGCGGATGCCCTCGAAGATGCCGTCGCCGTAGAGCAGCCCGTGGTCGTACACGGAGACCTTGGCCTCGTGCTTGGGGAAGAACTCCCCGTCGATCCAGACGAGGGGCTTGTCTTCGATCACTACGGGGGACTCGGGCATGGGGCGGTTCCGGGTCGCGGGTGCGGTCGTCATAAATCGTCCTCCTTGGGGGATGACGGGAGGGGTGAGATCAGCGTCCGGGCAATCGCCCGGTCGTGGGTCAATGGTACCCGATGGGTGTATGGGGGGTGGCGGCGCCGAGTTCGCGCGGCGAGGAAAACCCGCGTGAGGAATACCAGGGCGGGTTTTTCGTGCGCATTGGGCGATGGAGGATGTGCGGCCCTCACCCGGTTCGCCTTTGGCGAACCACCCTCTCCCAGCGGGAGAGGGTGAGGAAGCGATCACGCCCTGAGTTCGGCGGCGACTTTGGACTTCAGCGCGTCCACGAGTTGCGCGACCTGAGGGTCGACTTCCTCGTGGCGCAGGGTGCGCGCCGGGTCGCGGAATCGGAGGCGGAAGGTGACGGACTTGCGTCCGGCGCCGAGTTGCTTGCCGCGGTAGACGCCCACGAACTCCCTCGAATCGAGCATGAGGAGTTTGGAGTCGTCGATGACGCGCTCGATGGCGTTCCACGAGATGTCTTCGGCGACGACGAGCGAAAGGTCGCGCGCGATCGACGGGAAGGCGGGGAGCGCATCGACGCGGGCGGCGGGGGGGTAGTGCGCGATCACGGGTTCAAGCCCGAGCTCGGCGACGATGACCGGCGTGGTCAGGTCGTGCTCTTTCATCACGGCGGGCGTCACGAGCCCGAGGTAGCCGAGGGGGTCGCGCTTGCCGTGGCGCTCGAGCGAGAGCGCGGCGCAGGCGCCCTCGCGCAGCGCGGAGAAGATCGGCGGGCACTCTTCGACAATCACGCGCGCGGCGGGGCCGTGGAGTTCGGCGATGAGCGTTTCGATGACGCCGCGCATCGCGCGGACGGCGGCCTGCTCGCCCTCGGGCGCGTCCATGAGCATCGCGATGTTGCGGTTCTCGACGGTCTTGCCCGATTCGGTCTCGGCGAAGACGGCGGCGATCTCGAACAGTCGCACGGCTTTTTCGGAAGCAACGCCGAGCACGGACTCGGCGCCCGCGTGCTGGTTCACCGTGCGGCAGCGCAGGAGCGAGGGGATGATCGACGGGCGCAGCGCGGGCTCGCCCTTACGCCGCTGCTCATCGACCGCGAGCGTGCGCAGGCCGGCGGGCATGAACGCCTGCGCGTCCTCGCGTGTGACGAACGAGAAGGTGACGGTCTCGAAGAACCCCGCTCCGACGAGCATGTTGCGCAGCGCGGCCTGGGCGCGCTGGCGGTTGTTCGCTTTCTTCACGCTCGCGGGGATCGCGTCGAGGATGGGCACGCGGTCGAGGCCGTGGACGCGGCCGACTTCCTCGATGAGGTCGATCTCGCGCGCGAGGTCGGGGCGGTGCGCGGGGATCTCCGCGGTGATGGAATCACCCTCAACACGGGCGTCGATGTCGAGCGAAGTGAGGATCCGCGCCTGCTCCGCGGGCTCGATGCTCACGCCGAGCACATCATCGCAGCGCTTCGTGCGCAAAGAGACGGCGGTCGTTGTGGGCAGCGCGGGGCCGACATCGATCACGCCCTCGTCGAGCGTGCCGCCCGCGACATCGAGGATGAGTTTGGCGGCTCGTGCGGAGGCGAGGTCGATGGTGCGCGGATCAACGACGCGCTCGAAGCGGGCGCTGGCGTCGGTGCGGATCTGGAGCCGTCGGGCGGGGCGGCGGATGGTCGCCGGGCGCCAGGTGGCCATCTCGAGGACGACATCGCGCGTGGATTCGGTGACGCTGCTCAGTTCGCCGCCGATCACACCAGCGAGCGAGGTGGCGCGCTCGGCGTCGGCGACGACGAGTTCGTTCTCGGCGAGCGTGTGCTTGCGGCCGTCGAGGGTTTCGAGGGGCTCGCCCTTCTTCGCGAAGCGGATGACGAGTTTGTTCCCCGCGAGTTTGGCGAGGTCGAACACATGCGAAGGGTTGCCGAACTCGAAGAGGACATAGTTGGTGATGTCCACGACATTGTTGATCGAGCGCTGGCCGACGGATTCGAGGGCGGTGCGCAGCCAGTCGGGGGAGGGGCCGACCTTGACGCCGCGGATCACGCGGGCGGTGAAGCGAGCGCAGTCGTCGTGGGCGTGGTTCTCGACGGTGAAGCCGGCGAGGGACGCGGTTCCCCCGCCCTGCTTCGGGAGGGGAAGGGTCTCGGGCACAACGAGTTGGCGTCCGGTGACGGCGGCGATCTCGCGGGCCACGCCCAGATGGCTCATGCAGTCGCCGCGGTTCGAGGTGACCTCGACATCGAGGCGGGCGTCGCCGTCGGGCAGGGGCTCGACGGATTCGAGGGGGAAACCGGCGCGGAGGAGCGCGGCCTCGGCCTCCTCGGCGGTGAGGTTCCCGGGGGTGAGCAGCGAGTTCAGCCAGCGGACGCTTATGAGCATGGGGCCGAAGGATAGCCGATACTGATAGACTGGCAGCCGTTCTGGCGTTTCAGAACGGGTTGATGCACAGGACAGGAGCGGAATGACCACGATCGCGCGCACCAGACCGGCCTTGCGTCCCGCCCGATGGGCGGCGGCGTGGCTCTGCGCAACGGCGGGGTTGCTCCCCGGATGCGCCACGACCTCGTCGCGCGGCGGGGGCGTTCCCCCGAGCGACGCGATGCTCTCGGTCACCGTGATGCCCCAGCGCCCCCGGTTCCAGCGCCAGGAGCGCGAGTTCGCGCCGGCTCGGTACATCGTCGAGGCCGACGGCGTGCTCCGGGCTGCCGTGGGCGAGGGCGTGACCGTCCAGACCTACCCGGGGCGCACACGCGATCTGACCACCGAAGAATGGGCGACCCTCTGGGATGCCCTGCTGGCGACCGGTGTGCTGAACCTCGACGATCCCCGCGCGATCGAGGGCGAGATGTCGCTCAACCCCGACCCGCTCCGCCGGGCGGTGGTCTGGGCCAACGGCGACGGGCGCAGCGCGGGGATGGTCGTCGATCCGTCGCGCGACGAGGCGACGGCCGCGCTCGTGATGATGCTCGAAGAACTCGCGTGGATCAGAACGCCGTGGGAGTTGTCAGGCGAGAAGCCGGCGCCGCCGACCGCCGCTCCGTCGGAGGGCATGCCCCCGATGGAGGAAACCCCGCCGCGCGGGCGCGACATGCCCTTCTCCCCGCTCCCCGAGCCCGAGGACGAGAACGACCCGGGCGAAATCCCGCCGGATTCACCGGACCCGTTCGCGCCGGGGGAGTGAGCCGCCAGAGCATCGCTTCGCGTTCACCGTTCCCCGTCTTCCGCGGCGTCTTCCTGACCTTCGTCAACGATCTCTCTCGCCTCGTTGCGATCTTCGGCGTCCGCGTCGGGCGCGTCGGTTGTCTGGCGCACAAGCGCGAGGTCGGAGATGATCCCGAGGTGGTCTGATCCGGGGATCAACACGCGGGCGAGGCGGGCCGTCGCGAAGCCCTCGGACACGAAGACCTGATCGATGGGGTAGCGGAGCATCGGGTAGCGCGCGTGGTAGGTGCTGAAGAGACCGCGTCCGATGCGCGGGTCCTTGAGCCCGCTGAGCTGCTCGAAGAGCCGTGTGGTGTGCGACCAGGCCACATCGTTGAAATCGCCGGCCACGATGTGGGCGAGTCCGGAATGCTCCGCGACTTCCTTCGCAACGAGCACGAGTTCCGCGTCGCGCTTGCGGCTGTCTTCGCGGTCTCCATCGTCGGTCATCATTCCGGGCGGGCTGGGGTGGACGGCCACGAACTGCGCGAACCCGGCCTCGCCCATGTCCACCTCTGTCCAGATCGACGGCCGTTCGTCGGTCACGATGTACCTTGTCCGTGCGCCGCGCAGCGGGAGTTTTGACCACAGCAACAACCCGAGGCCGTCGTCGAGCACCGCTCCCGCGCGATGGGGGTATCGGTCGGCCAGCGGCGCGAGGGCGTTCTCCCAAGCGCGATCGACCTCGACGAGCACGAGCAGGTCGGCGTCGATGCGTTCGATCACGCGGAGCGATTCGTCTCGCTTCGGATTGCGGTAGTCCAGATTCAGCACCGCCAGACGCACGACTTCGGCGCCCGGGGCTGCGTCGGGCGAGGCCTTCGGCCACAACGGGGTGTATGGGACCGCATGCGAGAGTTGCCACACCGCGACGGCAACGGCCAACGCGCTCAGCGCGGCGTGTTCGATGCGCCAACCCTGCGCGAAAGCCCAGCCCACGACGGCCAACACAGCGACGACCGCCAGAATGCCCAGCTGCATCCGGGGGAAGTCACAGAGGCGCACCGGCCACCACCCGACCCGAAAGAAGGGCGCCAACGCCGTGACCACCAGGAAGCCGATGGTCGCGCGGAGGGTCCATGACGCGATGAGCCACCACGCCTGTTGCATCACGCATCGTAGCTGGGGAGCCGGGACTCGCTGGTTAATTCCAACTCACGCCCTTGGGCGCTTCGGGATCGACCTGGAGCGACGCCTTCGCGATCATCGTGCGCAGGTGTCGGAGTTCGTGCTCGACCATCTCCGCACGGAGTTCGATGTCCGGTTCCGCCAGCAAGCCGTACTTCACATTCGGCTCGCGTACGATGAGGTGCCCGACCAGATCCAGCACGGCGGCGGTGGGGACATCCGGGCGGTCGATGTAGCCCATGATGGTTTCGGCGATGGGCTCGCCGCGCAGGTCGACGAACTGCTTGATCTGCGCCGTGTCGAGCAGATCGCGGACGCGTTCCCGTGAATCGTCGAGCCCTTCATCCATCGCGTTGACGCCCACCGGCTCCAGCCGCGCGACACGATAGAGCGTGTCGGTCTCATCATCGGGGAGTTCCTCCTCGATGCGCGCGCGGCACACACCCTGCAGGATCACATTGAACCGGCCATCGGGCAGCGATTCGTGCTGGAGGATCTGCCCCACACAGACGGCGGGGCGCACGGGCGGGCGGCCGTGGTACTCCTCGGTCCAGCGGTCGCCTTCGAAGACGGCCATGGCGATCTGGCCGGACGCGTCGAGCGCGTCGGCGATCATTTCCCGGTAGCGATCCTCGAAGATGTGGAGCGGGATCGCCGCGTGAGGGAACAGCACAACCTCGCGCAGGGGGAAGATCGGCATGGGCCGATTGAAGTTCACGCGGATTGCCGGCGCGTCGTCGGACATCACGGGATATTAGGGGAAGAAGTCGGCAATGGGCGGTCGGCAACGGGCGACAGAAAAACAACAAACCCCTCCCACGCGAGTGGGAGGGGTAGGGGAGGGTCTTCGTGTTGTGCGTGTGCGCTCAGTGCGCGTCGATGCGCGGCTTGGGGGCCGACGCCTGCGGCTGCGCGTCCTTGGCGGGCGCCTTGCGCAGCGGGCCGACATGCTCGATGCCCAGCAGGCGGAGCGAGTCGCGTTCGACGATGCCTCGGACCGTTTCGCGGGGGATGCCCGGGAGGTTGGTGCCGTTGCGCACGCTGTTGACGGTGTACATGCGCTCGATGGCGCGCTCGGGGGTCTCGTTGGGGAAACCCGAGGCGAAGAGCAGTTTGTCGGTGACGCCGCGCTCGAAGGCGGCGAGCATCGTGGTGTACAAGTGCCAGGGCTTGGTGATGACGCCCGAGAGTTCGGCGAACACGCGCGGGTGCTTGGCGCACAGCGCGTAGGCCTCTTCCGTGAACCCGCCGCCCAGATCGCCCAGCACGAGCGAGAGCGTGGGGAGCGCGCGGCAGGCCTCGTCGAGTAGCAGGGGACGCGCGAACTCGAGCACGCTCTGGGGCGCGGTCAGGCACGGGTTGGCGACGAGGATCGGCATGCCGCGCTGCGCCGCGCGATCGGCGACCATGAGGAAGCGATCGTCGGTGGGTCGCACGCCGCAATCAGCGGGGGCGACGGTGAGCCCGACCATCCCGAGTTCCTGCGCGGTGTCGATGTCGTCGAGCGCCGTGTCGGAGGTCGGGTCGATGCCCGCGAAACCGACGCGGTGCGCCGGGGCATCGTTGACCCATCGCGCGATGTTCTCGGCGGCGACCTGCACGCCGAGCCGGTCGATCCGCCAGCCGGTGAGGGCGGCGGTCTGCAGAATCTGACCGCTCCGGGTCAGGCCCGCGGGCGAGGGGTCGATCCCCGTGTGCTCGGCGTTGACCGCCGTGGGGGAACTTTCGAGCGCGGCGGCGAACGGGTCCTTGCCGGACCACACGCGGACGCGAATGTCGATCGTCATAAAGGAATCGCTCCGGGAGGCGCGACTTCGACGCAATGAGTGCAAATCAGGAATCGGGGTGCGTCGATCACGCGGCATCCTTGCCTGGCGTGTCCGAACGGGCGGTTTTCCGTGGCCAATCCATGCGGGGCCGGCCCGTCGGGGTATGTGCGAACAGGGACAACTCTAGCATCGGCCAAAGCGCTGAGCGAACCCGAATCCCGGGGGCTCCCGGGGATGTCGCGGGTCCGGCGGTGGTGTGCGGAGGCCTGACGCGCCGATCTACCATCGCCGTCACGGATCGAATCGCAAGACGCGGAGCAACGGGCATGGTCGGGAAGATTACGCAGAAGTGGGGGGCGTGGCTCACCGAATCAAGGGGGTATGCCCTGTCGTCGGTCGGGCTGCTCATCCTCCGGGTCGGGCTCGGGGTGTTCATGGCCGGGCTCCACGGGTGGGGCAAACTCACCAAGGTCGCCAACGGCGAGATGGGCTTCGCCGACCCACTGGGCATCGGGGAGGCGCCCAGTCTCGTCCTCGCGATGAGCGCCGAGTTCGCGTGCTCGATTTTGCTTGTGCTCGGTTTGTTTACTCGCCTCGCGTGCGTGCCGCTGATCGCGACGATGGCGGTCGCGGTGTTCATCGTGCACGGCGGCGACCCGTGGAGCGACAAGGAACTCGCGTACCTCTACCTCGCGGGATACCTGACGCTGCTGTTCGCGGGCCCGGGCAAGTTCAGCGTGGACGCGCTGATCATGAAGCGCTGACGCGGCTTACCGCGTCGCTCGCGAGCGCTCGCGCTGCAGCCGCGTCACTTCCGCGGCCACCTTCTCCAGCCGGATATCGATCTCGAACTCATCAAATCCGGGATCGATGTTCTTGCGCACCGCGTTCTTGTGCGCCGCACGCAGGTCGCGGAGTTGCGATTCGATATCGAACCACGCGCGGATCGCATCGTCGGTGCGCGCCTGCCACCGGTCGCGCGAGGCTTGCTGCATTCGCCCCGAGCCGTCGTAGGTGTAATCGTTGAACTTGCGAGGGTCGAGCGCTTCGGGCGTCTGGAACGCGGCGTCGATGAGCCGCAGCCCCGGCGCGAGTTGCTCGGTCAGGGCGCGTGTTTCTTCGCGTTCGGCCTTGATCGCGGCCCGCTGGGCGTCCTGAGCCTTGGACGCACTCATCGCGTGCTGCTTGATCTCCTTCGCCGCGTACGCCGAAGCGCCGGCGTGACGCTTGAGATCGAGCACTTTCTCAAGGTCATAGTTGGCCGAAATCGACTTCGCAATGCCGAACATTTCCGCCCGTTGCGTCGAGAGATTGAAGACGGTTTTCGGCCCGTCGAGCCGCACGGGCGGCGTCTCATCCGCGGGCAGCGGCAATTTGTCAACAAGGACGGGCTCGCCCAGCGGGCCGGGCAGGAGCCAGAGTTCTGCGGCGCGGTCGAAGATCGCCCGCGCGACGACCGCCGGGCGTCCGTTCTTCTCCGCGAGGGCCGCGAGTTCAGCGCCGAATTCCGGTCCCTTTGCGGCGTATCCGTGGATGTCTTGCTCGTCGCCGAAGCGCGGCGAGAGCGAGTGCGCAGACATCAACCCGTCTTCAACCATGTAGATCTCATCGCACGCCATGACCGGCCAGAGCGTGCCGCCCAGCGCGTGCGAGACCACCGCGATCGTGCGGAGATCGTCCGCCTCGGCGATGGCTTGGCCGATGGCGCGCGCTTCATCGGGATATCCCCCAAGCCCGGGCTCGAAGACAAACACGACCGTGTCGAGCCGGTTTCTGCGCGCAGCGTCGAGGATGCGCTCGATGCTCTCCGCGTGGTAACTGAACCCGGCGCCGTGGAGGTCGAGATCGACCTGTACGAACGAACCATTCCCCTGCCCAAGCGTGGGTGCTGCGGCGACGATCGCGAGAAGAGCGGCCAGTGTCCGGGCGAGCATGGCGGGGGCGCCTCCGGGTAGGGGGTTGTTCGTGCTCCAATGTAGAGGGGGTTGAGGACCGTTGCAAGACCTTTCTTGCCCCCTGATTTGGCCGGGCTACTATCCGCGTCCCACGCCGGGCGTCGGCTGTGGGGCCAACTTAGCGAAGACCGTTCAACCACCGAGTCTCGCCGCGGGCACTAGGCCGCCTGCGGGAGGGCGAAATCGCCCCGGGCCGGTGGGAGGTGGAGCAGCGATGGCCAAGAAGCAGATTACCGCGCAGTTCAAACTGATGGCGCCGGGTGGCAAAGCCACCCCCGCGCCGCCGCTGGGCCCTGTGCTCGGCGCCAACGGGGTCAACCCGGGTCAGTTCATCCAGCAGTTCAACGCCGCAACCGGCGCGCTCAACGGCAAGGTCGTTGGCTGCGTCGTGACGGTGTACAACGACCGCTCGTTCACCTTCGAGATCAAGTCGTCCCCCGCCAGCGTGCTGGTGGCCGAGGCGGCGGGTGTCCAGAAGGGTTCGGGCGAGCCCAACAAGACCAAGGTCGGCAAGATCACCAAGGATCAGGTCCGCAAGATCGCTGAAGAGAAGTTCGTCGACATGAACTCCGGTTCGGTCGAGGCGGCGATGCGGGTGATCGAAGGCACAGCCCGGTCCATGGGCGTCACGGTGGAGGGCTGATCAAGATGGCGAAGAAAGACAAAACCAAGAAGGGCACGAAGCGGGCCCGCGCCAACGCCGAGGTCACGCCCAGCGAGCCGCTCGGGATGGCCGACGCCGTCGTCGCCGTCAAGAAGTTCAAGCCGACCAAGTTCGACCAGTCGGTCGAGTGCGTCGTGCACCTTGGCATCGACCCCAAGCAGGCCGATCAGATGGTCCGCGGCTCGGTGGCTCTGCCCAAGGGCATCGGCAAGACCAAGCGCGTCGTGGCGTTCTGCCAGGGCGACAACATCAAGAAGGCCCTCGCCGCCGGCGCCATCAAGGCGGGCGGCGAAGAGCTGGTGACCGAGGTCGAGGGCGGCTTCATGGACTTCGATGTCGCGATCGCGACGCCGGACATGATGCGCGTCGTCTCGAAGCTCGGCCGCGTGCTCGGCCCCAAGGGCCTCATGCCCTCACCCAAGGCGGGCACCGTCACGGGCGATGTCGAGCGAGCCGTCGCCGAGTACTCGGCGGGCAAGATCGAGTACCGCAACGACAAGGGCGGGAACATCCACGCGGTCATCGGGAAGATGAGCTTCCCCGAGGGCGACCTGCTCGTGAACATCGAGCACTTCGTCCAGGAGATCGAGCGTGTGCGTCCCCGCACCGTCAAGGGAACCTATGTGAAGAAGGTCGTGATCTGCGGATCCATGACCCCGGGCGTTCAGATCAAGTACCAGTCCGCCGAAGCCGCGAGCTGAACGGCGCATCACGAGTTGAAGGAGTAAGGCCATGAGCCGCCCCACCAAAGAATTCATGATGCGCGACTACGAGGAGCGCATCGGCTCCGACACCGACGAGGCCCTGGTGGTCTCGATCCGCGGCGTCGACGCCCAGACCAACAACCGCATGCGCAACGAACTGCGCAAGAGCGGCATCCGCGTCACGGTCATCCGCAACGGCCTCGCGAAGCTGTCCTTCAAGGACACGCCCCTCGCGGGTCTCTCGCCCGTCCTCGAAGGCCCCAGCGCCCTCGTGTACGGCGAAGAGTCCGTCGTCAATGTCGCTCGCGAGCTCGTCAAGTGGGCCCAAGAGGTCGAGAGTCTCGAACTCAAGGGCGCGATCCTCGACGGCATGCTCTTCGAGGGCAAGGACGGGGTCGAGCGCCTCAGCAAGTTCCCGACCCGCGAGGAAGCCGTCGCGAAGAATGTCACTGTGATCCTCACCCCCGGGCGCAAGCTCATGGGTGCGGTCCAGGCCCCCGGCGCCAACCTGCTCGCCGTCGTCAAGTCCATTCAGGAGAAGCTGGAGAAGGGCGAGGCCATCACGGCCGTGTCCTGATCCGTCTTCGTTCCGTTGTTCTGATTCACCGCCACGGGCTCAGACTGGCCCTCGGGTTAAAGGCCGAATGGTCGGCCCCTCTCCGAGCCGTGCACACCGCCGCATCACCCGCGGCATAGTTCGAGGATGATTCCCATGTCCGATACCGCCACTTTCGAAGCGAAGATCACCGACCTCGGCGACAAACTCGCCGGTCTCACCCTCAAGGAAGCCGTCGACCTGACGGACTACATGAAGGATAAGTACGGCATCGAGCCCGCTGCCGGTGGCGCGGTCATGATGGCCGGCCCCGCGGCCGGCGCTGCCGCCGAAGAAGAGAAGACCTCCTTCGATGTCGTCCTCACCAGCGGCGGCGACAAGAAGATCCAGGTCATCAAGGTCGTCCGCGAGGCGACGAGCCTCGGTCTCAAGGAGGCCAAGGACCTGGTCGACGGGGCCCCCAAGCCCATCAAGACCGGCGTCACCAAGGAAGAGGCCGAAGAGCTCAAGAAGAAGCTCGAAGAGGCCGGCGGCGCCGTCGAGCTGAAGTGATTTTGGGGGCTTAGGCCCCCAAAAACGGCGATTCATCCTCGAATACGCCGCCCACACCGCAAAAACGAGGGTCGGCCCGGGCCTCAACCCGGGTCGACCCCTCTTCGTGCTCGTCTCGTGCTGGCGGAGGCCCCCACGGAACGACGCGACGGCGTGCTTGAACCCCGCCCCCTGCGGGGATATCCTGACCGATTCAACGCGACTCGGGTGCGACGACCGATCCTCACAACACAGCCGAAAAAACTCGACGGTTCCTCCGACCGACGACCGGCGTTCACACCATCAAGAGGTACCTGATGGCAGTGATGAAGGTGCGCGATTTCTCCAAGCGCGGCGATGCGATCCCCGTGCCGGATCTCAATCTGCTCCAGCGCGATGGCTACGAGCGATTCCTCCAGCAGGCGGCCAAGAGCCCCGAGGAACGCAACACGAGCATCGGCCTGGAAGCGCTGCTTCGAGAAGTCTTCCCAATCAATTCCTACGACGACACGATGTCGTTGGAATACCTCTATTACGCGCTCGAAGAGCCGCGTTACACGCCCGACGAGTGCCGCGAGCTCCGGCTCACCTACGGCATGCCGTTCCGCGTGTGCGTCCGGCTGAAGCGCCAGAACCATCCGGACATCCCCGAGGAAGAGATCTACCTCGGCGAGATCCCGATCATGATGGGCGGCGGCGAGTTCATCGTGAACGGCGCCGAGCGCGTCATCGTCTCGCAGCTTCACCGCTCGCCCGGCGTTGACTTCTCCATCGCTTCGCTCGAGGCCGATCGCCCGCTCCATTCGGCGCGCATCATCCCCGAGCGCGGCTCGTGGATCGAGCTGGAGGTCACCAAGAAGGATGTTCTGGCGATGCGAATCGACCAGAGCACCAAGCTCGCAGCCACCACCTTCCTGCGCTGCCTCGACCAGTCCATCGCCAGCACCGAGGCGCTCCTGAGTCTCTTCTACGAGATCAAGGAAGTCACGGTCGAGAACCTGCGCCCCGAGCACTGGGCCGCCCAGTCGATCATCGACACCGAGACCGGCGAAGAACTCGTCGGCGTCGGCCGCCAGCTCGGCGAGGCCTGCGCCACCATCCAGGCGTCGAAGCTCAAGAAGGTCCGGGTCATCCAGAACCCCTCCGACCCGCTGATCCTCAACACCGTCGCCGAGGAGAAGCTCGAGGGCTTCATCGGCAACGACGATCACGAGCGCGCGCTCGTCAAGGTCTACAGCCGCCTGCGTCCGGGCAACCCGCCCCAGGTCGAGAAGGCGCGCCAGCTCTTCAACGAGAAGTTCTACGACGACAACCGCTACCGTCTGGGCAAGGTCGGCCGCTTCCGCATCAACCGGAAGTTCGACCTCAATGTGCCCGAGGAAGAGATGTTCATCCGCGCCGAGGACTTCCTCCGCGTGGTCCAGTACATCCTCGACCTCCGCTCGAACCGTCTCGATCCGCAGACCAACCGCCCCGTCGCCGTCGTCGACGACATCGACCACCTGGGCAACCGCCGCCTGCGCACGCTGGACGAACTGGCGTGCGAGGAGATGCGCAAGGGCTTCCTCAAGCTCCGCCGCACCGTTCAGGAGCGCATGAGCGTCAAGGAGCCCGACGAGCTCACCAAGATCGCCGATCTGGTGAACAGCAAGGCGGTCAGCAGCGCGATCGACTTCTTCTTCGGTCGCTCCGAACTCTCGCAGGTCGTCGACCAGACCAACCCGCTCTCGTCGCTCGTGCACGAGCGTCGTCTCTCGGCCCTCGGGCCGGGCGGCCTCAACCGCAAGCGCGCCGGCTTCGAGGTTCGAGATGTCCACATCTCGCACTACGGGCGCATCTGCCCGATCGAGACGCCCGAAGGCGCCAACATCGGTCTCATCTCCTCGATGGGCATCTACGCCGACATCGACGAGTACGGCTTCCTCCGCACTTCCTACAAGGAAGTGAAGGGCGGCAAGGCGACCGGCAAGGTCATCAACCTTCGCGCTGACGAAGAGATCCGCGCCGTCCTCGCGCCGGCCGACTCGATCGACGCCGACGGCAAGCTCCACGAGGGCCTGATCGTGGCCCGCGTGAGCGGCGAACTGGCCGAGATCCACTCGGATCAGGTCGAGTATGTCGACATCTCCCCCAAGCAGATCGTCGGCATCTCCGCCGCGCTCATCCCGTTCCTTGAGCACGACGACGCCAACCGCGCGCTCATGGGTTCGAACATGCAGCGCCAGGCCGTGCCCCTGATCCGCGCCGAGCCGCCCTGCGTGGCCACCGGCATGGAGAAGGAAGTCGGCAAGTACTCGGGCATGGTCATCCGCGCCCGCCGCGGCGGCACGGTGACCTTCGTCGATGGCGAGCGCGTCATCGTCGACAACGCCGACGAGTATGTGCTCCGCAAGTTCGTGGGTCTCAACGAGCGCACCTGCCTCAACCAGACGCCCGTGGTCTCCCTCGGTCAGAAGGTCAAGACGGGGGACCTCCTCGCCGACGGCCCGAGCACCGAGAACGGCGAACTCGCCGTCGGCCGCAGCGTGCTGATCGCGTTCAACACCTTCGACGGGTACAACTTCGAAGACGCGATCGTGATCAACGAGCGCCTCGTCAAGGACGATGTCTTCACAAGCATCCACATCGACGCGTTCGATGTGGAGATCCGCGAGACGAAGCTCGGCCGCGAAGAGTTCACCCGCGACATCCCCAATGTCTCCGAGAAGATGCTGCGCAACCTGGATGACCACGGCGTCATCCGCCTCGGCGCACGCGTCGGCCCCGGCGACATCCTCGTGGGCAAGGTGAGCCCCAAGAGCAAGTCGGAACTCACCCCCGAAGAGAAACTCCTCCACGCGATCTTCGGTCGCGCTGGTGAAGATGTGAAGAACGATTCGCTCGAGGTCCCCGCGGGCGTCGAGGGCATCGTGATCGGCGCCAGCCGTTTCTCCCGCCGCGTCCACCTGACCGAGTCGCAGAAGAAGCAGCTCAAGACGGACATGGACGAGTACTCGCAGGAGATGGACCTCAAGGCCATCCAGCTCTTCCGCCAGATGGTCGCCCAGGTCAACCAGGTCGTCGGCAGCGAGATGATCGACCCGACGACCCGTCAGAAGGTCGGCGCCTCGGACATCCCCGAGGTCATCCTCGAGCAGATCCAGAACTTCGACGCGAAGTGGATCAAGGGCTCGAAGGAGTCCCGCGCACAGGCCGAGACGATCTACGGGCAGTTCTGGCCGCGCATCAAGGGCATCGAGAAGGAGAAGCAGCGCAAGCTCGCGCACATGAAGCGCGGCGACGAGCTGCCCTCCGGCGTGCTCGAGATGGTGCGCGTCTACATCGCGACCAAGCGTCACCTCTCGGTCGGCGACAAGATGGCCGGCCGGCACGGCAACAAGGGCGTCATCGCCCGCATCGTGCCGGAAGAGGACATGCCGTTCATGGAAGACGGCACTCCTGTCGAAGTGCTGCTCAACCCGCTGGGCGTGCCGAGCCGCATGAACGTCGGGCAGTTGCTCGAGGTTCACCTCGGCTGGGCCGCCAAGATCCTGGGCTTCCAGGCCGTCACTCCCGTGTTCGACGGGGCGACCGAGACCGAGGTCCACTCGGCCATCGAAGAGGCCAACGCCCATGTCCGCGAGCGGATGGACAAGTTCGAGAACTCGGGCGAGGTCCCGCCGTGGCGCGAGATCCTGGCCGAGATGCCCAAGGGCGGCAAGATCCAGCTGCACGACGGGCGAACCGGCGAGGCGTTCAAGCAGCGCACCACCGTCGGCTACATGTATGTCCTCAAGCTCCACCACCTCGTGGATGACAAGATCCACGCCCGCGCAACGGGCCCGTACTCGCTGATCACGCAGCAGCCCCTCGGCGGCAAGAGCCGCACGGGCGGCCAGCGCTTCGGCGAGATGGAAGTGTGGGCGCTCGAGGCCTACGGCGCTTCCCACATCCTGCAGGAGCTCCTCACCGTCAAGTCCGACGACATCGAGGGCCGCACGAAGATCTACGAGTCCATGGTCAAGGGCGTCAACACGCTCGAGGCGGGCATGCCCGTCGCGTTCGATGTGCTCTGCCATGAACTGCGAGGTCTGGGCCTGAATGTCACGCTCGAGAAGAAGCGTCTCGAGTCCGGCTCGCTCCTGTAACGCATCATCCGTCGATTCACGCCGTCGCGCGGTGATCCGCGCGCCGGCGATTTCGCTCTGACTTCCCTCCACACGCCGCCGGAGTTCACCCCACATGGCTGAGAGCGTGTACGACCGCGTTAACGACTTCTCCTCGGTCCGCATCACCCTCGCGTCCCCGAACGACATCCGTTCGTGGTCCTTCGGAGAGGTGAAAAAGCCCGAGACCATCAACTACCGGACCTACCGCCCTGAGAAGGACGGCTTGTTCTGCGAGCGCATCTTCGGCCCCGAACGGGACTACGAGTGCGCGTGCGGCAAGTACAAGGGGACGAAGTACAAGGGCATCATCTGCGATCGATGCGGCGTGAAGGTCACGCACTCGCGCGTCCGTCGCAAGCGCATGGGCCACATCAACCTGGCCGCGCCGATCGTCCACATCTGGTTCTTCAAGGCCATGCCCAGCCGCCTGGGCAACCTGCTCGCCATGAAGACCAGCGACATCGAGAAGATCGTCTACTTCCAGGACTATGTCGTCGTCGATCCGGGCGACACCGACCTGACCTTCAAGCAGGTCATGACGGAAGACGAGCACCGCCAGGCCGTCGACAAGTACGGCTCGGCGTTCCGCGCGCTGATGGGCGCCGAGGCGATTCGTGAGCTTATCGAGCGCACCGACCTCGACCTCCTCGCCGACGAACTCCGCCAGGGCCTGCGCGAGACCCGCTCGAAGCAGAAGACCAAGGAACTCGCGCAGCGGCTCAAGATCGTCGAGGCCATCCGCGGCTCCGAGAACGACCCGCGCTGGCTCATCATGGATGTCGTCCCCGTCATCCCGCCCGACCTGCGCCCGCTGGTGCTCCTCGAGAGCGGCAACTTCGCGACGAGCGACCTCAACGACCTCTACCGGCGCATCATCAACCGCAACAACCGCCTCAAGAAGCTGATGGACCTCAACGCCCCCGAGGTCATCATCCGCAACGAGAAGCGCATGCTTCAGCAGGCGGTCGATGCGCTGTTCGACAACGGCCGCTGCCGTCGCCCGGTGCTCGGCTCGTCCAACCGCCCGCTCAAGTCGCTCACCGACATGATCAAGGGCAAGCAGGGCCGCTTCCGCGAGAACCTCCTCGGCAAGCGCGTCGACTACTCCGGCCGTTCGGTCATCGTGGTCGGCCCCGAACTCAAGCTCAACCAGTGCGGCCTTCCCAAGAAGATCGCGCTCGAGCTCTACCAGCCCTTCATCATCCGCAAGCTCAAGGAGCACGGATACGCCGACACCATCAAGTCGGCGAAGCGCATGCTCGAGCGGCGCGATCCCGAGGTGTGGGACATCCTCGAAGAAGTCATCTACCAGCACCCGGTTCTGCTGAACCGCGCGCCCACCCTTCACCGCATGGGTATCCAGGCCTTCGAGCCGGTCCTCGTGGAAGGCAACGCGATCCGCATCCACCCGCTGGTGTGCACGGGCTTCAACGCCGACTTCGACGGCGACCAGATGGCCGTCCACCTGCCGCTCTCGGTCGAGGCGCAGGCGGAAGCGCATGTGCTCATGCTCAGCACGCACAACATCTTCTCGCCCGCGAACGGCAAGCCGATTATCTCGCCTTCGCAGGACATCGTGCTCGGCGTGTACTTCCTGACGACGACGCTCGAACTCCCCAAGGAGGAGAAGGGCCTTCCCCGGTACAAGGACCGCGCCGAAGCACTGCTCGCGTTCGAGCAGGGCAAGATCAAACTCCACGACCCGATCGTGGTCCGCCTCGACGGCTTCGAGAGCATCGTGACGACCCAGACGGGCCGCCCCGCGCCGCTCAAGGAGCACGCGCGAGTCATCACGACCTCGGGCCGCGTGCTGTTCAGCGAGATCCTCTCGCGCGGCATGCCGTTCTACAACTGTGCCCTGGGCAAGAAGGGCTGCGCCCGAGTCATCGACGACGCGTTCGGCTATGCCGGTCGCGCCGAGACGATCGATCTGCTCGACCGCATGAAGGAGATCGGCTTCAAGCAGTCGACCCTTTCGGGCGTGTCGATCGGCATCACCGACCTACGCATCCCCGAGAGCAAGCACAAGATGATCGCCGACGCCGAGAAACTGGTGTCGCGCGTCGAGCGCAACTACGAGTCGGGCGTCATCACGGCCCGCGAGCGCTACAACCAGCTCCTCGACATCTGGGCGCACTGCCGCGAGCAGGTGACCAAGGAACTCATGGAGACGCTCAAGAACGATCGTCGCATCCTTGAGACGGGCGAGTATGTGCCCGTGAACTCCGACAAGGGCAGTAAGTACCTCAACCCGGTGTACCTGATGTCCGACTCGGGCGCGCGCGGCAATGTGTCGCAGATGCAGCAGCTCGCCGGCATGCGTGGCCTGATGGCCAAGCCCTCGGGCGAGATCATCGAGACCCCGATCCGCGCGAACTTCCGCGAGGGCCTGAAGGTTCTCGACTACTTCTCGTCGACGCACGGCGCCCGCAAGGGTCTGGCCGACACCGCGCTGAAGACCGCTGACTCGGGCTACCTCACCCGCAAGCTGTGCGATGTCGCGCAGTCGGTCATCGTGGGCGAGAACGATTGCGGCAGCAAGCGCGGCGTCGTGAAGCGCGCCCTCTACAAGGGCGAAGAGATCGATGTGCCGCTCTCGGAGCAGATCGTCGGTCGCGTCTCGCGCAACACGATCACCAACCCCGTCACCGACGAGGTCATCGTCCGCGAGAACGAGATGATCACCGCCCTCGCCGGGCACCGCATCGAGGAACTCGGCATCGACTCGGTCGTCGTCCGCTCCGCGCTCACCACGGACTCGCCCTCGGGCTGCTCCGTGCTGGACTACGGCATGGACATGTCGACCGGCAAACTGGTCGAAGAGGGCATGGCCGTCGGCATCATCGCCGCGCAGTCCATCGGCGAGCCGGGCACCCAGCTCACGATGCGCACCTTCCACACCGGTGGCGTCGCGACGACCAAGCTCACCGAGAACAGCATCAAGGCCGCGCACGGCGGCACGGTCGAACTCCGCGACTGCAACGAAGCGGTTTCGGTCGATGACCAGGGCGTTGAGTGCCTCACGGCCCTCAAGCGCAACGGCGAGATCGCGCTGCTCGACCCCAAGGGCCGCGAACTCGAGAAGTACAAGGTTCCCTACGGCGCCTGGATCTCGGTCAAGCCTGGCGAGACGGCCAAGCGCGGCCAGATCATGGTGACCTGGGACCCGCACCGCGTGCCGATCCTCGCCGAGAAGGCGGGCAAGATCCGCTTCGTCGATATCGAGCAGGGCGAGACCGTCCGCGAAGAGGACACGGGTCGCGGTCAGGCCGCGCTCATCGTGATCGAGCACAAGGGCGAGAAGCACCCGCAGATCGTCATCGAGGACGCCGAAGGCAAGATCCTCGACTTCCACTTCCTGCCCGCGAAGGCGCGCATCGAAGTGAAGGAGGGCGACCCGATCAAGGCGGGCGCCATGCTCGCTCGTCAGCCGCGTTCGGCGGTGTCTTCGCAGGACATCGTCGGCGGTCTCCCGCGAGTCACCGAGATCTTCGAGGCGCGCAAGCCCAAGGATCCGGCGTTTATGGCCGAGATCTCGGGCCGCGTCGAACTGCTCTCGGACATCCGCAAGGGCAAGATGACGATCCGCGTCACTTCCGATGCGGGCCTCACGGTCGATCACCATGTGCCGCGCGACAAGCACATCCTCGTGCACACGGGCGACTTCGTGTCGGCGGGCGACGCCGTCACGGACGGCCCGCTGGTTCTGCAGGACATCCTGCGAATCAAGGGTGAAGAGGCGCTGTACACCTACATGATCGACGAGGTCCAGAGCGTGTACCGCGCGCAGGGCGTGCCGATCAACGACAAGCACATCGAGGTGATCATCGCCCAGATGCTGCGCAAGGTGCGCGTCGAGAGCCCGGGCGACACGGACTTCCTTCCCCACGATGTCGTCGACAAGTTCATGTTCCGCAAGAAGAACAACGATGTCGCCGACATGGTGCGCGTGAGCGAGGCGGGCGACACCGACCTGCCGCTCGGCGCGCTGGTGAACAAGAAGGAGATCCGCGAGGCCAACGCCAAGGCGGAGGCCGAGGGCAAGCAGCCCGCCAAGGCCAAGCGCGCCAAGCCCGCCACGGGCCGCACGCTGCTCCTGGGCATCACCAAGGCTTCGCTCCAGTCCGACTCGTTCCTCTCGGGCGCCTCCTTCCAGGAGACGACGAAGGTGCTGACCGAGGCCGCGCTCCGCGGCGCCGTCGACACGCTCGTCGGCCTCAAGGAGAATGTCCTGCTGGGTCACCTGATCCCCGCGGGCACCGGCTTCCACAAGCACCAGGCGATCGAGGTCGAGCGCCTCGTCGAGCCCGAAGACCTCGAGGACTTCGACGAGGACATGATGCTCGAGGACGCGCGCATGGCGGCGGAAGCCCTCGGCGCCCGCGCCGACGAGCCCACGGCGTCGTCGCTCCCCATCGAGTTCGGCGAGAGCCTGGCCGGGCGCAACGCCGGCATGAAGAACTGACCGTTCTTCCGCCATTCTGAAGCACTACCAAGGGCCGATCCGTGACACGCGGGTCGGCCCTTTCTCATGCGCACGGGACGCGCATGAAAAACGGGCCGAGCGTGGCTCGACCCGTCAGGGGAATCAGATTGTCGTGAGCGATCAGTCTTCGCCCTGCGCCTTGGCGTAGGCGGCGACGCCGTCGAACTCCTGCAACTTCTCGATGTGCATCCAGCGGTGCTTGGCGCCGACTTTCGCGACCAGCTCGCTGATGTGCTGATCGGAGAGGTCGCCGTCCTTGTTGCGCTGGATGAAGCGGCAGCGGTAGTGATCGATCAGGTCGATGCGCGGGTAGTGGCCCGGGTAGACCTGCGTGCCGCGGTTAGAGATCATCTTGATGTCGAGCGCCGTTCCCTCGGCGAGGGCCTTGAGGTCGTCGCCCAGGGGGTTGGAGAGCAGGCCGCTCTCGATGAACAGGTCGATGCCGACCACACGCCGCGACTTGGGGGTCACGGTGACGGGGCTCTTCGAGACCTTGGGGAGTTCAAGGGGCTTGTTGGCCTTTTGCTTCCAGTGGCCGCTCTTCTTGCCCAGATTGCCGATGACCGTGTCGGTGAACGAGTCCGTCGTGCCCGCGGGCTTGCCCTTCGCGAGGTCGCCCGTGAGGTTGTCGCCGTTCTCGAAGGTGACATACAGGGCGTTCTCGATCGCGTCGGCGGCGGCGAACTCTTCGAGGTGGCGGAGCATCATCACGGCCGCGAGGGTGAGGGCCGTGGGGTTGGCCTTGTTCTGGCCCGCGATGTCGGGCGCCGAGCCGTGGACGGCCTCGAAGATGGTCAGGTCGTCGCCGATGTTGGCCGACGGGGCGATGCCCAGCCCGCCGACGAGGCCCGAGGTGAGGTCGGAGACGATGTCGCCGTTCATGTTCGTGGTGACGATGACCTCGAACTTCTCGGGGCGGATGACCAACTGGTGGCAGCAGTTGTCGATGATGATCGACTCGGTCTTGATCTCGGGGTAGTCGGGGGCGACCTCCTCGAAGGTGCGCTTCAGCATGCCCTCGGTGGCCTTCATGATGTTGGCCTTATGGGCGTAGTGGACGGTCTTGCGGCCGTCGGCGCGGGCGAGGTTCAGCGCGAGGCGGCTGATCTTCTCGCAGCCCTTGTGGGAGATCAGTTTGAGGCACTGGGCGACGCTGGGCGTCTGCATGTGCTCGATGCCCGCGTAGAGGTCCTCGACATTCTCACGGACGACGATGAGGTCGATCCCGCGGCCGGCGAAGGGGCCGCCGATCCCGGGCATCTCCTTGCAGGGCCGGATGTTGCCGTACAGCTCGAAGATCTTGCGCAGGGTCACATTGGCGGACTTGCCGCCGAAGCCGATGGGGGTCTCGAGGGGGCCCTTGAGGGCGACCTTGTTCCGCTCGATCGACGCGAGGGTGTCCTTGGGCACGCCCGAGCCGACGCCGGCCTTGAAGGCCTCGGCGCCCGCGACTGCGTCTTCCCAGTCGACCTTCACGCCGGCGGCCTCGATGATCCGCTTGGTGGCGGCCGCGACCTCGGGGCCGATGCCGTCGCCCGCGATCATGGTGGCCTTGTGCGTTTTGCCCGATCCGCTCGTGGTGTTTGCCATAGGTCGCGATGGTAGGGCCGCAGGCCGCTGGGGACGATCATTCCCGACACCGCTGGTCTCGCGATCCCAACAACCAGACAATGACCACCATGGCCGCCGGTCCCCACAACAAGTCGCTCGCGCGTCAGCCCGTCGTCGAGCATGTCGAAGCCAGCCGCAAGAGCGGGTCGGCGGGGTTCATCCACGAGAGCGACCCGACCTTGCGCGGGTGGACGCCGCGCGCCAAGGCGTACCGCGACCCGAGCAAGCGGGCGTCGACGATCGCGAAGATGCGCGGCCTGGCGTGGATGCTCGACACCTCGATCCCGCTTCCCCTGCCGTTCGCGAAGAACTTCCGCATCGGGCTCGACGCGCTCATCGGGATCATCCCGGGCATCGGCGATGTGATGGGCGCCATCCTGTCGGGGCTGATCCTGCGCGAGGCGTGGCGCATGGGCGCGCCCCTCGGGACGATGGCGAAGATGACCGGGAATGTGCTGATCGAGTTGGTCCTTGGCTCTCCCCCGATCATCGGCGACGCGTTCGACGCCGCCTACAAGGCCAATGTGCGCAACCTGCGGATCATGGGGATCTGGAAGGATTGAAAACAGAGCCGCGGGCGGAAGCACGCGGCAGGTGATCATGTCCGCACTGTGCCGTAATCTCGCAAGCGTCGTTGGTGAACGCCTGCGAGGCGAACCGTTGTGCCTTTCAGCGGTGCTTGCCGCGTGCTTCCGCCCGCGGCTCTGATGGAATGCCGTATCCTCTCGCGATGGTCATCCCCGAGCCCAGTGCGACCGCGCTGCTCCTCGTCGCCGCCGGAGTGCTGCTCGGGGCCAGCGTGCTCATCGGCCGGTTCTTCGACCGCTGGGGCGTGCCCGCCGCGCTGCTCTTCCTGATCCTGGGCGTGCTGGCCGGGTCCGAGGGCATCGGCAACATCCCGTTCGACAACTACGAACTCGCGTACCGGCTGGGCACGGTCGCGCTGATCCTCATCCTGTTCGACGGCGGCATGAACACGCGATTGCGTTCGCTCAAGGGCGCCGTCGCGCCCGCGGGCGTGCTGGCGACGGTCGGCGTGGCGATTACGGCTGCGCTGGTCGCGCTCTTTGCGCGCTTGCTCGGCCTCCCGTGGGGCGAGGCGCTGCTCGTGGGCGCCGTCGTGTCCTCGACCGACGCCGCCGCCGTGTTCGCGGTGCTGCGCGGCGGGGGGATCCGCCTGCGCGACCGGCTGGGCTCGACGATCGAACTCGAATCGGGCATCAACGACCCGATGGCCGTCATCCTGACGGCGGCGATCACGCTCCACCTCATCGGCCAAGAGAACTTCGGGTGGCAGTTGCTGTGGATGGTGCCGATGCAACTCGCGCTCGGCGGCGCGATGGGCGTTGCGTGCGGCTATCTGGGCCGCATGGTCATGCTCCGCGTGCGGCTGTCAACGGCCGGGCTGTTCCCCGCGCTCACGCTCGGGCTGGCGTTCCTGGCCTACGGCGCCGCGACGCTCGTGCAGGGCAGCGGGTTCCTCGCGGTGTATGTGGCCGCGCTGGTGATCGGCAACGGGCCGATCCCGTACGCCAACGGTCTGCGGCGAATCCACGACGCCATCGCGTGGCTCAGCCAGATCGGCATGTTCCTCATGCTCGGGCTGCTGGTGTTCCCGAGCCAGTTGTTGCCGAAGTTCTGGGTGGGGCTGGCGATCGCGCTGTTCCTGGCGTTCATCGCGCGGCCGATCGCGGTGGCGCTGTGCCTGGCGCCGTTCCGCTTCCCGAGGAAGCAGGTCGCGTATGTCGGATGGGTGGGGCTGCGCGGCGCCGTGCCGATCATCCTCGCGACCTTCCCCGTGCTGCGCGGCGCGCCGATGGCGCTTGATGTGTTCAACATCGTGTTCTTCGTGGTGCTGTTCAACGCGATCGCGCCCGGCGCGACCGTGCGCCGGCTCACGCGCTTCTGGAAACTCGAACGCGACGAGCCGCCCACGCCCAACGCGGCCATCGAGATCAACTCGATGCAGCCCCTCAAGGGCGAGGTCTTGCGGTTCTACATCGACAAATCGCTCGCGGTGTGCGGCGCCAAATTGTCAGAGGTGCGCTTCCCGGAGGGCGCGGGCGCCGTGCTGGTGGTGCGCGGCGACGAACTGCTCGCGGCCCGAGGCGGGACGACGCTCACCGAGGGCGACCATGTGTATGTGTTCTGCCGGCCTGAGGACCGGCCGTACATGGAATTGCTGTTCGGAAGGGCGGGGTAGGGGGAGAGGCAGCAGGGAGCAGGCAGCGGGCAGCGGGCAGCAGGGGGAGAAGATAGAGGGGGTGCCGTGGTGCACGCGAAGCGGGCGCCACGCTCCAAAACAGAGCCGCGGGCGGAAGCACGCGGCAGGCGATTCAGGACGCCCTTCGATCACGATCCCGCACGCGTTCATCGAGGACGGATGCGCTCCGGACTATCAATGAACTGCAAAGGTTCGGGCCGCGTGCTTCCGCCCGCGGCTCAGTTTTGAGGGCCGTCGCGCTTGGAGTTGCTCGGGCGCCACGCTCTCGGATCCGAGCCCCGGTCGCGAGCAGCAGGAACATGTATCTAATCATCTGGATGCTGTAGTCATGAGGTCTTGACTTTGGATTGCTCTGCCATCGTGATCCAATGCAGCGCGTCCCGCCGATTGTCGACATCACGGTCTACCTGAAGATCGCAGACAAAGTACGCGCGCTCAAAAACCTCAACCTCATTGAGAATCGAGTGCCACTCGTCTTGCGAAAAACCGCCCGCTTCGGCGAGCATCTCGCCTGCGAGAGCGACATAAAGCGCTGAAACTTCGGCGGGCATGCAAGGGATCCGTGGACCTTCGGCGGTAAGATCGATATACAGCAGAGACTGGCGAAATGATTCGAGTTTGCCATCGGTAGCATCGGTGAAGAAACGAAGCGCGGGGTCGCCGAACAGCCGTTCAATCCGAGTATTGACAAGTAGTGAGCACAGGGCAGCAAACTTGTGTTTAGTAGTATGTGCCCGCCAGTGCGTAGCCCGTTTAGGATCCGATTGCGCAGCATTGCCCTGGGGTAGTTGCCCTGAGCGTCTACCCATATTGAGTGCAACCTCAAACTTTGTCCACGCCAGTTTGGCCGTCTCTTCTACGACCACTAGGGACAAGAAAGCGGCCATTGGATAGTGGCCTTGGCGGTGCGACCTAGTAGCGTTTTGCCAAAGGTCGCGTACATAATTGAGGCACCGCTTCCATGCCTCGATGTCGTCTTCGAATGTGCCTCCGTGCAACACATGTGGCGCCTGCTGAAAATGGGCATTCAGCAGATCGGTAAGTTCGTTAAGTAACGCGATGCGGTCTTGGTTCCGCATTTCAGTCCCCATGCATCTCCCTCAGCCGCGTCGAGAGGCGCAGGATGAGGTGGACGCGTTCGGTCTCGTCGATCCAGTCCTGCAATGTAGCGGCGAGTTCCTCGTCGGGCACGGGGGCGCCCGGGAGGGGGCAGGCGGGGCCGAGGTTTCGCTGGGCGACGGCACGATATCGAGACAGCGTGCGGTCGCCGAGGAGCGAGACGAACTCGAAGTCCTCGGCCATGAAGACCGCGGCGGGCACGCGGTGGCCCTGGTTGATCATGATCTTGTCGGCGAGGTCTTTGTGTTCGTCGCGGTCGACGATGCGCAGGTCGATGCGCTCGGGGTTGGCCTCGGCGATGCGGGCGAGGAGGGGGACTTGCTGGACGCAGTCGCCGCACCATGTGCCGGACGAGACGAGGATCTTCATGTCGCGCGTGAAGCCGCTGAGGAGCGCGGCCTGTGCGGGGTTGAGGTGGATGCGGTCGTAGATGTCCTGGAAGGCCTGTTGCTGGGCGGGCTTTCCGGTGGCGATGTAGCGCGAGAAGGTGTGGCCGCGATGGTGGTGTGATTTGAGGAATTCGGCGTTGAGCATGGGGGATGGTAGGGGGAGGGGGAGAACGGATAGGCAGCGGGGAGCGGGCAGAAGGCAGCGGGGGAGAGAGGGAAGAGCCCTCACCCGGCCCTTCGGGCCACCCTCTCCCAGCGGGAGAGGGTGGGGAGAGACGCGGAGAGCACCACACGGCGCTGCGCTTGTGTGGTGGCACCGGAGGGAAAGAGATGGTGACCCCCACCCCGGCCCTCCCCCATGCTTCGCATATAGGGGAGGGAGCGAACTCGTGGCGCCCGTACGCGTTTCTCCCATTGCCTATTGCCGACTGCCCATTGCCCTTCTCTTCAGTGCCGTTCGGCGTCGGAGGCGGGGGCGAGTGGCCAGGGGTCGCGCTTGACGCCGTGGACGGAGGCGCCGCCCTGCATGACGGTGATGACATTGTCGAGGAAGGCGCTGGGGAAGGGGAGCGAGGGTGTGCTGGCGTCGTTGAGGACGGCCATCGCTTCGCTCGGGAGTGTGACATCGAGCGAGGCGATGTTGGAGTCGAGTTGCTCCATCGTGCGCGCGCCGATGATGGTTGAGGTGACGCCCGCGCGCTGGCGCACCCACGCGAGGGCGACGGCGGCGGGGGAGGTGTCGTACTGCTTGCTGATCGCGAGCAGCGCGTCGATGACCTTCAGCGTGCGCTCGTCGAGTTCCTTCGAGGCGGCGCGCGATTCACCTTCCTTGGGCTTGGTGTCGCGCGTGTACTTGCCCGTGAGCACGCCGCCCTTCAGGGGCGACCACGGGGTGACGCCCAGCCCGAGGTCTTGCGCGGCGGGAATCAGTTCGGCCTCGACGGTGCGCTCGAGGAGGGAGTACTCGATCTGGAGCGCGGTGAGCGGCGTGAAGTTGCGGAACTCGGCGAGGGTCTGCGCGCGGGCGACGACCCACGCGGGGGTGTCGGAGAACCCGATGTAGCGGACCTTGCCCTCGCGCACGATGTCGTCGAGCGTGCGCATGGTTTCTTCGATGGGCGTGTTGTGGTCGCGGAAATGCATCCAGTAGAGGTCGATGTAGTCGGTCTGGAGGCGGCGGAGGGAGTGGTGGAGCTGGTCGAGGATGGCCTTGCGCGAGGCGCCGCCCGCGTTGGGGTCGCCGTTGAACATGTTGGCGCAGAACTTGGTGGCGATGACGGTGCGGTCGCGGCAGACCTGGTGCGCGCCCTTGGCGCGCATGAAGTCGCCGATGATCTTCTCGGAGTGGCCCTTGGTGTACATGTTGGCGGTGTCGAGGAAGTTGCCGCCCTGGTCGAGGTAGGCGGCGAGGATCTTGTGGGAGTCTTCGGGGGTGGAGCCCCAGCCCCAGTCCATGCCGAAGGTCATCGTGCCGAGGCAGAGGGGTGAGACCCGGAGGCCGGAGCGGCCGAGGGTGATGTAGTCGTCGAGTGCGGGCATCTGTATCCTCCTGCTGATGTTTCGGAACCGGAACCATTCTTGGCGCGGGTTCTTCGCGGCGTGGCGGAGGAACTGGCTCCGGAGTTGGAGCGAGTTGTTCCTTGGCGTTCGGGTGGAGGACGATCGGGGGAAGCGCGTGCCGCTGGTGAAGCGGGGTGCGATCGGCGAGGGGCTGAGCGACTTCAAGCGGCGGGAACTGAGAACCCGCATCCCGATCGATCGGATGAAGATATTCGTGCTGGTGCTGGTTCTGGTGGGCGCCGGGATGGCGGCGCGCGTGGCGTGGCTGGCGATCTCGGGTCAGCCGATTTTCGTGGGGAATGTGTGGGCGATCCTGCGCGAGAACATGTGGATCCCGGTCTGGCTGGTCGCGATGTCGGCGAACATGTTCCGCACGAATCCGATGGTCGATTACGGGGGACGGATCATTTCGCCCTGCCTGAAATGGGGCGTGTGCGCGAGTTGCGGCTACACGCTGCGCGACGCGCAGGCGCAGGACGACGGCTGCGTCGTGTGCAGCGAGTGCGGGGCGGCGTGGAAGCGCGAGCGGGTGGGATAGAAAAACCCCCGCCGTGTATGGGCGGGGGCGTGTGGGTGTTCAGATTCTCGCGGCTGTTTTAGTTACAGCCGGTCCCGAAGTTGGACAGGACGATGTTGAGGTCGGCGAAGTCGACGAGGCCGTCGTCGTTGACATCGCCCGCGAGGCAGGCCCCTCCGCTGACGCCGTAGCAGCTGAGCACGGCGTTGAGGTCCGCGAAGTTGATGGCGCCGTCGCCGTTGGTGTCCCCGAGGCAGTTGGCCGGGTCGAAGGAGCGGTATGCGAGGGACGCGACGGGCGTGCGCTGGCCGTCGCCGAGCAGGTCGGCGAAGAAGATCACATCGAAGACCTGTCCCGGCGCGTGCTCGGCGAAAGATACCTCGAAGGCTACATCGACGCTCTGGCCCGGCTCGGCGGTCACATAGTTGAAGATCCCGCTGCCGGGGAGGCCACCGTTGATCTGCAGCGGACCGCCGCCGACGACCTCGTATGAGAGCGCGCCGGCGACATTGCGGAGGTTGCTGACGGTCACCGTCCCCATGCCGACCGAGCCGAACGCGACCGGAACCGGCCCCGACGGACTGAAGCCGGGATCGGGGAAGAAGATGTTGAAGCACCATGAGGGTAGGGGATCGCCGGGGTTGGCTGTGATCGTCCGGATCTGGCCACGCGCGACAGAGGCCAGACCCGTGCTCTGGTCGGTGACCGTGGCGTCGAGGCAAGAGATCACACTCTGTCCCAGCGTGCCTTCACAGTGGACCGTGATGGGGATGCTGACACTCCCCCCGGGCAGCAAGCCGACCGTGCCCGCGTTCGGGCTGATGAACGAGGGATTGATCGAGTTCGGGCAGCCGACGCCGGTGACGCTAGCGATCGAGAACGAGTAGTTCTTCAACGCCGTAGAGTTGTTGTTGATGGTCAGCGTCATCGTGACGAACTGTGTTCCGGGGCAGCAGTTCACTATGTTCGTCAGGTGGACCGCTGTCTGCGCGGGCGGTGGCGTGCAGGGGCTGGGCGTGCAGACGCTGTTGTCTCCCTGATAGACGCCCGCGAGGATGTTCAGGCATTCCTCCTCAGTGGTGACCGTGCAGAGGGTCTGCGGCACGCCGGGGCGTTCGTAGCAGCACGCGCCGACAGGCGCCCCGTCCATGCAGACGGGGAGATCAATGCAGAGCTCGCTCGTGCAGCATTCGACGAGGTTCTCGTCGTGGATGCTCATCTCGAAGGTGAGCTTCTGACCCGGAGTCGCCCCCGTGACCATCACCATGATCGGGTTCGAGGTGGTGTGTGGGGCAACCGGCTGGGTGAGCCGGACATAATTGGGGATCGGCCCCGTACCGATGGTCACGCCCGGGGGTGGATTGAAGTAGATGTGATGGATGGTGTCTGGGGTGAGGTTGTCGAACTCGAAGGTGAAGAGGTAGGAGCCGGTCTCGCCGTCGGGTGAGCAGAGAACGGTGTAGTTCTCGTCGCGGATCT
The DNA here is from genome assembly GCA_965369025.1 of uncultured Phycisphaeraceae bacterium. Lineage (GTDB taxonomy): Bacteria > Planctomycetota > Phycisphaerae > Phycisphaerales > UBA1924 > JAHBXC01. Next base: position 1,645,302 of record CBDUPB010000001.1, read on the forward strand.
GCACACAGTTGCAATCGGGCGTGAAGCAGACGGGGATCGAGCAGCAGTCTTGCCCCGAGGCGTCGAGCAGGGTGACGATGAAACAGAGTTCCGCGTCGTGGAACAGGCCGCTGAAGCTGACATCGAGCGTCGCAGAGCTTCCGTTGGGGATGTTGAGAGGGATGTTGTTGGGGTTGGGGATAACCAGCGGGTTTCCGGGGCTGGTGGCGGTGATGAGGACGCGTCGCGCATCAACACCTGAGTTGTTGTAGATGACCAAGCTCGCGGTGAGATCGCCCGAGCCGTCGAGATCGCAGACCACGCTCGCGACATCGACGGAGCATGGGGCCTTCTTGCAGACCGTGAAGTCGCAGAGAATCGCTTCGCCGGTGGGGAAGGGGAAGCAGCCCTCGGGTGTGCGTGAGATGCCGCGCTTCAGCGTGACTTGCACCTGAATATATTGGCCGACGACTCCCGCGAAGGGCGTGTTCGCCATGACCGTCGTCCAAGGCCCAGAGGGCAGCGCTGAGTTGCCGGCGCGCACACGCACGATGACCTCGGAGCCGCCGGTCAGGATCTCGGCCCAGTCGACCGTCTCCCACTCGCAATCCGGCATCCCTCCGTCGTGGATGAAGGTCCAACTGCCCTGCGGCGCGATCTTGAGGAGTTGATCGCCGCTCATGTCGCTGTAGTTGTATGGGAAGGCGTTGGGCCCGAGGTCCACGGCGAGGTCGACCGTTCCCATCGGACCGGTGGTCGGGTCGATCCGAGTCGCGTTGTGCGTAGTTCTGTTGACAGCCCAAATTTTCCCGGCGGAATCGACTACGAGCCCGTGGGGGTTGTTTCCCGGGACGGGAGGCGATCCGAGGTAACTCACATTCAGGGTGCCGCTCCCAACCGGGGCTCCGGAGGTCGTGAAGCGGCTGACCGTCGCTCCGCCAGAGTTCGCGATCCAGACCTCGCTGTTGTGAACCACCATTCCACGATTGAAATTTGCGGAGTTATGCGAAAATGTAGTCACCGGGGACGCGCTCGATGGGAAGCGTGAGGCGATCGTTGAGGTATAAGAGTCAGTCCAGATCAAGCCGGTGACCGCGTCGAATGCAACACCGTAGTTCTGGATCGCGGGAGAGGTGATCAGGCCGGTGTTGGTGTCATAGCGGAGGAGCGAACCCCCCCATGTCGCGGACCAGAGGATGCCGCACGGGTCGAGGATGCCGCCGTAGCCCCCGACGTCTACGCCCCCGACGCCTAGGCCGTCGAAGACCGAACCGGGCACTTGTGCGGTGGTTGCGTTGTCGAGTTTTTCGAAACGACGATTGCCTCTCCCGCCAACCCAGAGATCGTTGTTGGCATCAAAGGACAGATGGCGAACGCCCGTCCCCTCTGTCCGGATATACGCGGTGATGCACTCATCTTCTGCGGACACCACGCCGCCATTATCATCAACTCCGCCGGGCAGATTCGTCCAAGGGAGCGTGGTGTTCACATAATCGACATTGAACTGACCCGTGGATCGCGCATAACCCCGGGATGTCTTGATCAGCCCGTCGCCATCGCGATCGTCGCAGGTGCACGACTTGAACGGGCCTTGGAGGTAATCCCCCAAGGGGTTCGGTACGAAGGTGAATCCACCGCCGCCATCGGGAACTTTGTCGCCCCGCTCGCCACCGATGACGAGACCGAAGCGGGTGACAGAGCCCTTCCCTCCACTGCTCTCATCGCGATTGCCGACCCAGATGTTTCCGAAAGCATCGACGGTTGTGCGAGATGGGTTATTGGCTCTCCCTGCGGGCGATGAGAAGTACTCGCCGAGGACATCGCCCGCCGAGATGCCCAACGTCGCGTCACTCTCCGCGGCTATTCGCATTACTGCGCCGCGTCTGACTTGAATATTATTGTTGGAGCCCGAGATCGCCACCCCGATGTAGGGCCACGGTCTGATGTCTTCCGTTGATTTCAAACGCAGGCAGTTCTCGCCCGTCTTGGGGTCCGTGATGACTTCGAGGTTAAAGAGACATTCCATGTCAAAGTTGGTCGTGCAGGGACCGATCGTGACCGGCTGCGCAGGGGCGTGCGTGCCAAGCCCGAAGCAGGCAAGCATCAAGGCGGCGAGCGCTCGGGGCGCCCGCGAGCGCGGTGTGAACCGCATACCCCTTGTTCCGCGCGGTTCAATGGGTAGAGACGGGCTGTCGTTGTGCAGTTGCATGGTGCGTTCCTTGTCGTACGCCTCGGGGCGCATGACAACGCCGCGAGGCACGCGTACGCAGTTGTCTCGGGGACAATCCAGATGTCACGGGGCTGGCGGCGCTGGGGCGTCGTCGCCGGGTGGTCTTCGACAGAATAGCAAGGAATGCATTCTTTACAAAGCATTTGCGCAGACTATGAAATAACCAGTGCTTGTGCTGGCCAGTGGTAACTGGGGTGTGCGGGCCGGTGTTTCGTGTGCAGCGAGTGCGGGGCGGCGTGGAAGCGCGAGCGGGTTGGGGGATGAGCCGGTGATGGTCGCGCGGCTCCCACCCGGCGTGCTGCGCACGCCACCCTCTCCGACGGGGTGAGGGTGCGCAGAAGTGGGAGAATGAAAACCCCCGCCTTGGGAGGGCGGGGGCGTGTAGGTGTTCAGATTCGCGCGGCGGCGTTAGTTACAGCCGGTCCCGAAGTTGGACAGGACGATGTTGAGGTCGGCGAAGTCGACCAGACCGTTGCGGTCGAGGTCGCCCAGCAGGTGTCCGGGCTCGCCGGTGAGGCCGAAGCAAGTGAGGATGGTGTTGAGGTCGGTGAAGTTGACGACATTGTCGTTGTTGGTGTCGCCCGCGCAGGGTTCGCCCGCAGCGGATTGATAGGCCTGGGAGATGAGCGGCTCCAGGTCGCCGTCACCGTCGAGGTCGCTGTAGAGGACGGCGTCGAAGACTTCGGCGGGGCGGTCTTCGGTAAGCGTGACGCCGTAGAGGATCGGGAGCGTTTCGCCCGGCTCGACGCGGACGAAGTTGTCGATGCCGACGCCCGAGGGGAAGCCGTCGATGCTGAGTGTGCCGCCGCCGTTGATCATGAAGGAGAAGATCTCGGGCGACATGGTGTTGTTGGTGATGAGGAAGCGTCCTTCGAGGTACTCAGCGTCGCGCGGATAGGAGATGGTGGGGTCGTCGGGGTTGGAGACCTCGATGCACCACGGGGGGAGTTGCCCGCCCGCGCCGAGGATGTCGGTCGTGACCTTGCCCGTGCTGGTGTAGACGGTGTTGGAGGTGAGGTCGGTGACGGTCGCTTCGAGGCAGGACATCCCCATGTTTCCGATGGTGCCTTCGCAGGTGATGCGGATCGGGATGTCGATGCACTCACCGGGGAGGAGCGTGACGCTGCCCATGCCCGGGTTGATGAAGCTCGGGTCGATGGCGACGGGGCATTCCGCGGTGACGATGCTCTCAAGCGACCACATGTAGTCGCGCGAGATCGTGGAATTGTTGCAGATGGTAAGGGTCGAGATAGCGAACTCGTCATCCGGGATGCAGCACCGAGCGAACGCGGTGAGATGGGTGGTGGTGTCGCCCGGGTCGGGGATGCAGGGGTTCGGGTTGCAAACGGTGTTGTCGCCCATGTAGACGCCGTTGTAGGTCTGGGCGCAGTCGGCGGCGGTGGTGACGATGCATCCGGGCTGGGGCAGGCCGGGCTCTTCGAAGCAGCACGCGCCGCGCAGCTCCATGCCGCCGTCGCAGAACGGGATCTCCACGCAGACTTCCTGCCTGCAGCACTGATTCAGGAGCTCGTCGTGGATGTCGATGTCGAAGCACAAGATCGTGCCGGGCGTCGCGTTCATGAACATGATCATGATGGGCTGCGAGGTCTGACCCGGGCCGACGGGAGGAACGAGCGGTATGTAGTTCGGGGTGATCATCACACCCGTGGGCGGGTTGAAGTAGACATGGTGGATCGTGTCCTGGGTGAGGTTGTCGAACTGGAAGGTGTAGATGTACTTGCCCGGGATCCCGTCCGGCGAGCACATGATTTGCGCGTACTCGTCGCGGATCTGCAGGCAGTCGCAATCCGGGGTGAAGCACACGACGACCGAGCAGCAGGTATTGCCCGTCTCATCGACGAGCGTAACGACGAAACAGAACTCGACCTGATCCATCAGCCCGTCGAAAGTCACATTGAAGGTGTGCATGCCGCCGTTGCCCGAGACGAACTGATTGATCTCGTTGGGCTGCACGACGACGGGGCTCCCTGTCGGGAGGGGCGTGATGCGGATCTTGGTCGCATCGATGCCAGAGTTGTTCGTGACCTTGATGGTCGCGAAGATGGTCTCGAGCCCGTCGCCGTCGTCGTCGGGGAGGCAGTAGGTCTCGATGAGCTCGGCTTCGCAGGGCTCGTCGCAGTCGGCGTCGAACTCGAAGTCGTCGATCGACATGAGCTTCTGGTTATTGACGCCGGGGCTGGTGCGGAAGGTCATGGCCGAGAAGTCGGACATGGCGGACATCATCGCGACATTGCTGACAACGGTCACGGGGACACCCGTGGAGAACGGCGTGAAGACAGCCGTGACGGTGTCGGCGGCGAGGTCGAGCGTGACCTCCCACCGGTCGTAGCGACTGCTTGCGCCGACCATCGCGGACTCAAAGAGCGATGTGCCGTTCCAGTAGGTCACCTTGTCGCCGCTGGCGCGCTGGGTGAGCCCGACCTTGAAGCCAACATTGCCCGTCGAGTCGAGGAATTCGATCTCGTCGCCGTAATACCCGTCGGGAAGCTGACCGCCGATCTCGGGACCGGCGAGCTGCCAGCAGACCCAGAAAGAGACGGAGACGGTGGTGTTCCCGGTGTCGGCGGGTTCACAGCCGTCAAGGTCGCACGCTTCGAGGTTGTACTTGTATTTGAGAGGCGGACCGTTCCACCCTTCGTGGCCCGTGGTAAGCACGAGGCCTTGATCGTTGAATGAACCGGACGATCCTCCGGTGTTCGTGTAGGTCCTGTCGCGCGCGAAGTGCCCGGTCGCGTACGAGATGGAGCCGCCGGACGAGAACCCGCCCGAGAGCGCCTCCCACGATCCGGAGTTGGGCGCGATGGGCATCTGGACGCCGCCCGTATTGCAGGAGTTGGCCCCGTACTGCCCCGCGTTGTAGTTCTGGACCATATTGAGGAACGGCGCGTAGCCGTCGGCGGCCTCAAACCCGCCGAGATGCGCGCTGGAGGCGGCGCTCAGGAGCATGGCGCCGGCGGCGGCGAGGAGCCCGAATCTCCGGGGCGTTCGGTGTTGTGGTGATCGGCTGTGCGCACGAGATAGCGCGTTGGACGCCTCGATGTCCTTGGCCATGGCCTTGCCTGCTTTCGATGCGGTGGAACAGTGCGACCGGCGAGCTGAACGCTCCACACGAAGCGTGCAGCTTGATCGCCGAGAACGCGCGTCGCCTGCCGAGTGAAGCTGGCGACCGCAGCCGAAAGCCGCCCGGAATCGCCGTCGAGTTTACCAGAATCTTCACAAAATACAAGCAAGGATTACGCAACCGTCGACCCGGATTGCCGTTGAGTGGCGACGCCCTGGGGGGCGCCCGGGGTTTCACCGGGGGTCATTCTTCGCGTGCGGAGTCGAGAAGCCGGCGCAGCGCGTCGAACGCCTGAAGGGGCGTCATCGCGTCAAGATTGATTGCGCGGAGTTCGTCGAGCGCCGGGTGGGGCTCGTACTCCCGGAAGAGCGCCATCTGCGGCTTTGCTTGGCCGGGCGCAGCGGGCGGGGGAGGGACGGCTGCCGTTCCCTCATGCGACACCGCGAGCGACTCAAGAAGTTGTTTCGCACGCGCGAGGACATCGGAAGGCAGGCCCGCGAGCCGCGCGACATGCACGCCGTAGGAACGGTCGGTGCGCCCGGGGAGAATGCGGTGGAGGAAGACGATGTCGTCCTTCCATTCACGCACGGCGACATGGAGATTGGTGACGCGGCCTTCGAGACGCTCCTCGAGTTGCGTGAGTTCGTGGTAGTGCGTGGCGAAGAGCGTGCGCGGGCCGGAAGTGGCCTTGCCCGCTGCCTGCTGCCCGTTGCCCGCTGCCAATCTCTCCGCGATCGCCCACGCGAGGGAGAGGCCGTCGAGCGTGGAGGTGCCGCGGCCGATCTCGTCGAGGATGACGAGCGAGCGCGGCGTGGCGTTGTGCAGGATGTTGGCGGTCTCGGTCATCTCGACCATGAAGGTCGATTGCCCGGCGTGGAGCGCGTCGTCGGCGCCGACGCGGGTGAACACGCGATCGCACACGCCGATCTCGGCGGCGTCGGCGGGGACGAACGCCCCTGCATGCGCGAGCAGCGCGATGAGCGCGACCTGCCTGATATAGGTGCTCTTGCCGGCCATGTTCGGCCCGGTGATCAGCCCCAGCGACGCGGGCTGGTCGGCGGTGGCGAGCGACGCGTCGTTGGGCACGAAGTCCTGCCCGAGCGTGGATTCGAGCACGGGGTGGCGGCCCTGCGCGATGCGCAGGGTGGGCTCGTCGCGCATCTCCGGGCGAACCCAGCCACGCCGCGCAGCCTTCTCGGCGAAGCATGACAGCGCATCGAGTTCGGCGGCGATGTCGGCGAAGCGGGCGATCTCCTGCGCGCGCTGGTTCACGCGCTCGCACAGCCCGGCGAACAGGTATTGCTCGCGCGCGATCGCCCGGTCGCGCGCGGTGAGGACCTTGTCCTCGAACTCCTTGAGTTCGGGCGTGGTGTAGCGCTCGGCGTTCTTGAGCGTCTGCTTGCGCGAGAACTCGTCGGGCGCGCGCCTGGCCTGCCCCTTGGGGAGTTCGATGTAGTAGCCGAATATCTTGTTGAACGAAACCTTGAGCGCGGGCAGGTCGTGTTTCGCGATCAGGTCGGTCTGGTACTTCACGAGCCAGGTCGTGGCGTCGCGTTCGAGGGAGCGACACTCGTCGAGTTCGGCGTCAACGCCGTCGAGGAACATGCCGCCCTCGCGGAGGTGGTGGGGGGGCGCGTCGACGCATCGCTCCAAGATGGCGGCCGAGAGCGGGGCGAGCGCGTCGCGGGATTGCTCGATCGCTGCACGCGCCTCGGTGAAGGCGGGCGAGTTGCCGATCGGTTCGAGGATGTCGTCGAAGACCGAGAGCGAGCGGCCGAGGGCGACGATGTCGCGCGGCGTGCCGCGCTGGAGGGAGACGCGTCCGGCGATGCGCGCGATGTCCTGCACCTGGCCGAGCGCTTCGGAGAGTTCCCGCGCGGCTCGGCGGTCCTCCACGAGGGCGGCGACGCGCGCGTGGCGGGATTCGATCGCCTTGCGCGAGGCGAGCGGGCGGCACAGCCAGTCGCGGAGCAGACGCTTGCCCATCGCGGTCTTGCAGCCCCCGGATTCGAGGAGCACGCCCAGGAGGGAGTGGGCCGCTGCGCCGTCGCGGATGGTGCGCTCAATCTCAAGCGAACGAAGCGAGGCGGCGTCGATGCGCAAGTAGTCGCCCGCGTTGTCGCGCTTCGGGGGCTGGAGGTGCGCGAGCGTGCGGCCGCTGTTGGCCTCGCCCGGGAGTTGCGTTTCGTTGAGGTAGAACGCGACGGCGCCCGCGGCGGGGATCGCGCAGTCGTCGTCGGCGATGCCGAAGCCCGCGAGCGTGCGCACGCGAAAGGCCTTGTGCAGCGCGTCGAGGGCGTCGCTCGTTCGGAACTGCCACGCGGGGCGCGGCGTTCGCGAGGCGCCGAGCTGCTCGCACACGCGCTCGATGCGCGAGGGGGCGGCGCCGTCGGCCGTGTCGGCGTGGAGGAGTTCGGTCACGCTCCGCGCGGCGAGTTCGTCCGCCAGGTCGCGCGCGGCGCAGTCGAAGAGCGTGAAGCGCCCGGTCGAGACCTCGACGATCGCGCAGGCGACGCGTCCTTCGGGGGCGTCTCCGGCGTCGAGGAAGCACACGCACGCGAGATTGCAATGGGCCGCGCTGTCGAGGAGGTTCTCGTCGACGAGCGTTCCCGGGGTGAGCACGCGTGCGACGGCGCGCTCGACGACGCCCTTGGCTTCTTTGGGGTCCTGGACCTGCTCGCAGACCGCGACGCGGAAGCCATGCTCCAGCATGCGCTTGAGGTAGCCCTCGACGGCGTGATAAGGCACGCCCGCCATGGGGACGCCGGCCGTGCGCTCGGTGAGGGTGATGCCCAGGGCCTTGTGGGCGGCGACGGCGTCGTCGTCGAACATCTCGTAGAAGTCGCCCATGCGGAAGAAGAGCACGCAATCGGGGTGGCGCTCCTTGAAGGCGTAGTACTGGCGCATCGCGGGGGTGGCGCGGGGGTCGTTCTTCGGCTTGGGCCGTTTGGAGGCGGGCCCCGCGGGCGCGAGATCGCTGTCGTCGGCGACGAGGGGGACGATCGGAGGGGTGTTCTCGGTGGCGCCGGGCATCGCGTTCAGGGTACGGCCAGGGCCCCGGAATTGCAGCGCGGGAGGCCCAAAAACAACGCCGCCGCGGGTCGTTCGGACACGCGGCGGGGTGCTTGGGCAAGTGGAGCGGATGAGGGTCGAACTCACAACCTCCTCGATGCGACCGAGGCGCTCTCCCAATTGAGCTACCGCCCCAAGCGTTCTGGTTGTCGGCCTCGAAAGGCCTCCCCGTGAGGGGGCCGAACGATATGCCCCCCAAGGGGGCGGCGTAAAGGGGTCGGGAGGGGGCGAGTGGGCGGAGGGGCCGGGTCCGGCGGATGCCTCCCGAGAGGCCGTTGGCTGACCGGTTGAGGCCTACCGTTTGGCATGTCGAACGCGTTCTGGGATCAGCGGTACCGCGGCGACGAACTCGTCTACGGCGAGGCGCCGAACGAATTCGTTGCCAGCATGGCCGACCGACTCCCGACGACGGGTTGTGCGCTCGATATCGCCGCGGGCGAAGGCCGGAACGCGTTGTTCCTGGCGTCGCGCGGGCTTGATGTTCTCGCCGTCGACCAGAGCGAAGTCGGGATGGTCAAGGCCGAGCGGCTCGCGCGCGAGCGGGGCCTCGCGCTGCGCACGCGAGCGGTTGATCTGCGCGACTTCGATGCCGAACCCGAGTCCTTCGATGTCATCACATCGACATTCGTTCATCTCCCGAGCGCTCTTCGGGCCGCTGTCCACGAGCGTGTCCGATCGTGGTTGAGACCCGGGGGGGTATACCTGCTGGAGGCGTACTCGCCCGAGCAGATCGGGCGGGGCACCGGCGGCCCGGACGACCCGTCGCTCCTCGCGCCCCTTGAGGTTCTCCTGGGCGAGTTGGAGGGGTTGGAGATCGAGTATCAGGCCGCCCTGGTGCGCGATGTTTCCGAAGGCCGAACTCACACCGGGGATGCGTCGGTGGTGCAGCTTCTCGCACGGAAGCAATGAACGGGCTCGATCACTCCAGCTGGCCGACGAAGATGACATAGCCGTCGGGGTCGACGACGCGCATCTCGCCGCCCTTCATGTAGTCCCGGCGCTGGGGCTCGAAGACCGTGCGGGGGCCGTCGTCGGGCGATCTGGCGCCGGTGTACGCGCCGCCGTCGCGGAGGCCGCTCGCGAGCAGGTGTTCGCGCAGGGCGGCGATGTCCGCGCTGTACATGTAGAAGAGGACGGCCTGCTGGTCGGCGTCGACGGGGCCGGAGGCGCGCGCGAGCATGATCTGGGCCTTGCCGCTGCTCGCGAGCGCCCAGAACGCCCGGGCGTGGGCGTCGCGCATGGCGTTCTCCGGGCGGAACCCCAGGAGCGCATAGAACGCCAGCGCGTCTTCGACATCCGCAACATGGACGAACGGAACGAGCCGGTCGACGGCGATTGATGCGGGAGGCGCCGTATGTGTGGGTGTCGGCATGCGACGATGCTACCTACGGGTTGTGAGATTCGCCCGGCTGACCTGACTCCGGGCGCGGATGTGAGCGGTGGGCGGGGTGAGGGGGGCGCTCCTTGGAGAGGACTCGGCGCGTGCCCGACAGCGGCGGGGCGGGTGCCCGTCAAGCCAGAATAATCCGAGTGAGGGGAGAAAGTCTCCACCTCGGCACTAGCAGCAGTCAGCAGTCGTGAGGCCAGTGATGTACGCTAAGAGCGGAACAACGCGTCGGATTAGCGACGGTATGCTAAAGCAATTCTGCAATGAGTTCCAATGACTGAATGCATCACCCAAGCCAGTGCGGTCTTGCGATCCCAAGGGTGGGTGACTCTCGGACCGGAGTCGCGGGATATTCCAATGTTGACATTGGCATCCAGCTTTGGTCACCCCATCCCTAGTCCAACCGGGGAACTGATTCGGAAGCTCGTTCCGAAAGAGCGGTCGGAGGCTATTCCTGGAACACTCAGTGGCAAGTACGGAAAGGCCGCGCTTCCAATGCACACCGACACTGCCTTTTGGCCGCAGCCAGCTCGATACCTAGTGATGCGCGTTACGGGAGATACGCGTAGACCGACCATTCTGGCGTCTATTAATCCTGAGCTGACCTCGGACTTCGGACCCGATGTCGCAACATCGGTGTGGTTGATTCGAGGAGGAGGAGCAATTTATGGATCAATGCAATTTTCTGCAGCCGGTGAAAAGGGTATTCGATGTGATTTGGAAACTATGTCCCCTGCAAATCGGTCGGCCGCAACGATCCATAGCCGACTGCGAGAATGGCTTGTTGAACTACCCCGTTCCGAAATTAATTGGAAGACAGTCGGCACGCTTGTGATTGACAACTGGAAAATGCTTCACGGTCGAGGCCCCGAGCCGGAGCGTGAAGGCAACAGGGTACTTGAGCGCATTTATTTGAGGTAACCTATGAGCTGGGAACGAGACCCGCTTCTTGCAAAAGCAAAGCTGTACTTTGAGCGTGCGTTTGAGTTGCCTAGGGAAGATCACCAGTTCGGGTTGTGGTGCGCGCTTGGGCTCGAACTGCTTGCTCGTGCCGCAGTGGCATCCATTAGCCCATCGCTTCTGGCTGAACCGGATGCCGAACAAAAGAACTTGCTCCACTCACTTGGATATGGCCCCGAGCGTATTTCTGGCAAATCCATAGGCACCGTAAGAGTTCTCGCGCTGTGCCGGGCCCTATTCAAAGACTTTCGAGAAGAAGAGCTGCGAGCATGCGCGGCGTTGTTAAATCGACGAAATGACGAGTTGCACACAGGAGGGGCGGCATTCAGTGAGTACCCGATGAGCGCGTGGCTCGCTGGATTTTATCGTAGCTGTGATGTGTTGGCCAAGGCTCTCGGCGAATCGCTGGAAACGGTTTTTGGCGCAGATGAGGCTTCAATTGCATCCAAAACTATCGCGGCTAACGAGAATGATATTCGGCAAAAAGTTCAGTCGAGCATCGCGGCGCATGCCAAAGTATTTGCGGCAAAGGATGCGGCAGAGCGCGACGAATTGGCACGGGCTGCCGCGGAAGCAGGGGACAAGCTTGCACACTTCCGTCGGCATCGGGTCACTTGCCCCGCATGCAATGCGGTCGCGTTGGTGCAAGGAGAATTATTCGGCAAGGAGAGAGTCTCGCACACTAAGGACGAGATTGTCGTACAGCAATCTGTTGCACCTACATCTTTTGCCTGTTCAGTTTGCGGTCTGAAGCTCGATGGAGTCACTGAGCTGGATGTCGCGGAGCTCTCCGGCCACTACACGCGCACATCAAGATACTCACCCGAAGAGTATTATGGACTTGTGAATCTAGATACGCTTGACATGGAAGAGCTGGCCATGAAGTGGCTTGGTGAACAAGAGTACGATAATGAATAGTTAATAGATTTTTCCATATTCCGTATGTCCAGGCTTGTGTGTTGTGACTCGCCAGCATAATTAGCATCGATTGCCGTGAAATCTGCGATCATCTCGCCGAGCCTCGCATTAGGTGTTCTGACGCCGCGAGATTCTGTACGGAGATGGATTGTCACCACTCACTCCCTCAGCATGCTCTTCGCGACGGCCTCGGCGATCTTGATGCCGTCGACGCCCGCCGAGAGGATGCCGCCCGCGTAGCCGGCGCCTTCGCCCGCGGGGAAGAGCCCTCTGGTGTTGAGACTCTGGAAGGTCTCGTCGCGCTTGATGCGGATGGGCGAGGAGGTGCGGGTCTCGACGCCGGTGAGGAGGGCGTCGTCCATGTCGTAGCCGCGTATCTGGCGGCCGAAGACGGTGAGGGCCTCGCGGATGGCGGTGGCGGCGTACTCGGGGAGGCACGGCGTGAGGTCGGTGGGGCGGACGCCCGGCTTGTAGGAAGGCATGACGCTCCCGAGCGCGGTGCTGGGTCGTCCCTCGATGAAGTCGCCCACGAGTTGCGCGGGGGCGCAGTAATCCTCGCCGCCCGCGACGAAGGCGGCGGATTCCCACTTGCGCTGGAAGGCGATGCCCGCGAGGGGGCCGCCCGGGTAGTCAACTTCGGGGGTGATGCCCACGACGATGCCCGAGTTGGCGTTGCGTTCGGCGCGCGAGTACTGGCTCATGCCGTTGGTGACGACGCGTCCCTCTTCGGAGGTCGCGGCGACGACGGTTCCGCCCGGGCACATGCAAAAACTGTACACATCGCGGCCGTTGGTCGCGTGGTGGACGAGTTTGTAGTCGGCGGCGCCGAGGATGGGGTGCCCGGCGCTGGGTCCGAAGCGGGCGGCGTCGATGAGCGACTGGGGGTGCTCGATGCGGAAGCCGATGGAGAAGGGCTTGGCCTCGATGTAGACGCCCCGGTCGTGGAGCATCTGGAAGGTGTCGCGCGAGCTGTGGCCGACGGCGAGAACGACATGGTTGGAGGCGATGCGCTCGCCGCTGGCGAGGACGACGCCGCGCAGTTGGCGCGAACCGTCGGATGATGTTTCGATGTCGAGGTCGGTGACGCGGCTCTCGAAGCGGTACTCGCCGCCGAGCGATTCGATGGTGGCGCGCATGTTCTCGACCATCTTGACGAGTCGGAAGGTGCCGATGTGGGGGTGGGCCTCGGTGAGGATTTCCGGGGGGGCTTCGGCCTTGACGAACTCGGTGAGGACTTTGCGGCCGAGGTGCCGGGGGTCCTTGATCTGGCTGTAGAGCTTGCCGTCGGAGAATGTGCCGGCGCCGCCCTCGCCGAACTGCACATTGGACTCGGTGTTGAGGACGGATTTTCGCCACAGGCCCCAGGTGTCTTTGGTGCGCTCGCGGACGACCTTGCCCCGCTCGAGGATGATGGGCTTGAAGCCCATCTGCGCGAGGAGGAGGGCGGCGAAGAGGCCGCACGGCCCGGCGCCGATGACGAGGGGTCGTTCGGCGATGGTGTCGGGCGCGCGGGCTACGAAGCGGTAGTCGATGTCCGGGGTTGGCCTGACGGTGTTGTCGTTGGTGAAGCGCTTGAGGACGCCGGCTTCGTCCTGGACTTCGACATCGAGCGAGTAGATGAGCTTGATGGCGTGCTGTTTGCGCGCGTCGTGCGCGCGGCGGAAGACCGTGCACGAGATCAGGTCGGTCGGCGCGATGCGCAGGCGCGCGATCGCGGCCTTGGCGATGGCTTCGGCGGGATGGTTGAGCGGGAGTCGGATCCCGGTCAGTCGGAGCATGGGGCGATTCGTCTCGTGTGCAGGTCGTGGATGGGCAAGGCGGAGTGTAGAACGCCTCGCGGGCGTGAGGGCCGCGCGGTAGAGTCGTGCGATGGCGAAGAAGACCTCCAAGAAGGCGGCGAAGGTCGCGAAGAAGGCCGCCGTGAAAGATGACGATTCCCCGTCGCGGGAGATCGACGCGAAGATCGAGGCGCTGGGCGATTGGCGGGGCGGGACGCTCGCGAAGGCGCGGGCGATCATCAGGAAGGCCGCTCCCGGGATCGTCGAAGAGGTGAAATGGCGGAAGCCCTCGAACGCGATGTCGGGCGTTCCCGTGTGGTCGAGCGGCGGGATCATCTGCACGGGCGAGACCTACAAGGACAAGGTGAAGCTCACCTTTGCCAAGGGCGCCGCGCTCGATGATCCTTCGGGGCTCTTCAACGCGAGTCTGACGGGCGGCACGCGGCGGGCGATTGATCTGTTCGAGGGCGACACGATCAACGCGAGGGCGTTGAAGGCGCTCGTCCGCGAAGCGGTGGCGTTGAACGCGCTGTAAAGCCGTTTGGGGCGGGATGCTCGGTGAACAGATCTCGGCGCCGTGCGTCAGGGGGATTCATCTCCCGGACTCCCTCGTGAAAGGCCGCCGATGTCATCCCGATCGTGTCCCTGGTCAGTGGTGGTTTGTCTCGCGGCCTTTCTTGGCGCATCCCCATGGGCCGGGGCGCAGATGGTGGGTCCGGGGGCAGCGCCTCAGCCCGTGGTGAAGCCGGAATCGGCGCCACGCCCCGCGAGGAAGGTGGCGCCCCCCGGTCCGAAGCAGATCAGCGACTATGTGCGCGAGGTGTACCAGGACCGTGACGGGAACATGTGGTTCGGCACGAACGGGGAGGGCGTGGCGCGCTGGGACGGGGAGGCGCTGGAGTTTTTTGGACCGCGCGAGGGCTTCGGCGGCGTCGCAGTGCGAGGGATCGCGCAGGCCGAAGACGGCGCGATGTGGTTCGCGACTGACGCGGGCGTGACGAAACTGGTCGGCGAGACATTCACCAACTACACGATCGACGACGGGCTGCTCGACCAGAATGTGTGGAGTTTGATGATCGACTCACGCGGCGTAGTCTGGGCGGGCACGCACGCCGGGGTGTGTCGTTTCGATGGGGAGAAGTTTGTTCCGTTCGCGTTGCCGCGTGTGGAGGTGGAGAAGCCGGAATCGCGCTTCAGCCCGGATGTGGTGTTCGCGATGTTCGAGGATCGGAACGGCGACATCTGGTTCGGGACCGACGGCGAGGGCGCGCATAAGTACGACGGTGAGGCGTTCATTTCCTACGCGATGAAGGACGGCCTGGGCGGGAACCTTGTGCGCTCGATCGCGCAGGATCGCCACGGGCGAATCTGGGTCGGGTCGGACGGCGGGGGCGTGAGCCGCTTGGATGGCGACGGATGGCGCACCTTCACGACGAAGGACGGGCTGTCGGGCGATCGGGTGTACGAGATTCTCGAGGACAGCGCGGGGAACATGTGGTTCTCGACGCTGGGCGCCGGCGCATGCCGGTGGGACGGGACGGTGTTCACGCAATTCAGCGTGGATCGCGGGCTGGACACCAACGGGTTCGCGTGCCCGTGCGGGAGCGGCTTCACCTTCGGCACATGCCACGGTCCCGGGGGCGGGCATGTGCAGGAATTCTTCGAGGACAAGGACGGCGTGCTGTGGTTCGGATGCTCGGGCGGGCTGTTCCGGTTGGAGGGAGAGCGGATTGTCAATGTGACGCGCGAGGGGCCGTGGAAGGCGTCGGCGGAGAAAGGCGCCGATCGCATGGCGTGGTTTGCGCGCATGACGGGCGGCGAGTGGCGGCTTGGTCTCACGGAGCGGCGGTCGCAGCGGGATACATGGCGATGGGGGCCGGGCAAGCACTCGGTGTCCGCGCGCACGACCAACCTGAAGGGCGACGGCGAGTCGACGAGCGGGTCTCAGCGCGTGGTGTACTGGCATCCGGGGCGCGAGGAGATCGTCATGCTCGGGCTGTCGTGGATCGAACTGACCGGTGAGGGCGTGGTGACGATCGAAGGGGATCGGGTGCGCTTTGAGCAAGAACTCCACTATCCGAACAGAATTACACGCCACATGAACATCGTTTGGGCGTTCGATGGTCCCGACGCATACCGCGCAACGCTGAGAGAGGATGTCGGCGAGGAGGCGTTGATCGTGCTCGCGGAGTGGGATTATGTGCGCACGAACGAGGTGAGTCCGATTCCTGCGACGGCGCACGAGCCGCCAAAAGCTGTGAAGCACCTGACGGCGTTCGTGCCGCTGGTGGGGCACAACTGGGAGGCGGGCGACGGTCACGGAACTCGCACGACCTTCGAGTGGATCCCGTATGTCGAGGCGATCCACGGGGTGGCGGTCACGCCGTCGGTCGATGGGGAGCCCGTGCGGCTGGTGGAGGAGTACATCTACCGTCACCCGGTCAGGAACACCGTTCTGTATCTCGCGCTTTCCAACTCGGGCGGGGTGGAAGAGGGCGAGTTCACCGTGCTGGAAGGCGGGTCGATGCAACTCGATCTGAAGTCGTACGAGGGCGACCGGGTGACTCGGCGCGAGAAACGGTTCGACTTCGAGCCGGAGGGGACGCTTCGCGAGCGGGTGTGGGTGGTCGACGACGGCTCGCGGACGCTGACGCTTGATGTCCGCCACCGGAAGGTCGAGGCGGCAAGGGACTGAGCCGCGGGCCCTGCGCGATTGGACACGGCGGCCCCGGGCGCGGACACTCATCGCTATGGCCGCTCCAGCGTTGGTCTTTGAGAAGGTCTCGTTCGCTTATCCCGGCGCGCCGGGTGCTTCGCCGCCCGCGCTGGACGGGATCTCGCTGAGGGTCGAGCCGGGCGAGCGGTTGGGCGTGATCGGCCCCAACGGCGGGGGGAAGTCCACGCTGCTCAAACTCGCGCTGGGGTTGCTGGCGCCCACGAGCGGGCGCGTCGAGACCCTCGGCATGCATCCCGCCGACGCCCGCCGACTGGGCCGCGTCGGGGCGCTCCCCCAGAAGGTCTCCGCCGAACTCGACTTCCCCATCACGGCGCGCCAAGCCGTGGAACTCGCGGCGGGTCTCCGTGAGCCGGGCTGGAGGCCGCGCTCAAAGGAGTCGCGCCGCCGCGCCGCCGACGCGCTCGCACTGGTGGGGGCCGAGTCGTATTCGAATAGACAGATCGGTCTCCTTTCGGGCGGCCAGATCCAACGAATCCTGATCGCGCGGGCCATCGCGCGCAACGCTGAACTCCTGTTGCTCGACGAGCCGACCGTGGGCGTCGACGCCGAGGGTCAGAAACGCTTCGCAGAACTCCTCGACACCCTGCGCGACCGCGCGCCGAATCTTGCGGTGGTGATCGTCAGCCACGACATCCGCGCCGTCGCCGCGGGTTGCGATCGCGTCGCGTGCCTCGCACGGACGCTGCACTTCCACGACGCGCCGTGCGGGCTCACGCCGCAGGTCCTCGCCGATGTCTTCTCCCACGGCGTCGAGGGGATCTTCGGCGACATGCACCTCCACGCGCACCCCGCGGAAGAGTGTCCGATCCCGAACGACCCGCACACGCACCCCGGTTCCTGTGCGCACAACCACGGTCACTCGCACGGCAGCGGGGGAGGGGCCTGATGCGCACGCTCGACTTCCTCTTCGGCGAGGGCGGCTCGCTCTTCCTGCCGGGCGTCGTCGCCGCGTTCGCCATCGCCGTCCAATGCGCCGCGCTCTCGGTGCTCGTCGTGGTGAAGCGCCTCGCGTTCATCGGGCAGGGCGTGAGCCACGCGGCCTTCGGGGGCGTCGGACTCGCCGCATTCCTCGGGATGACTTCGAGCGCCACCTTCGCGCTGACCGCGGCGTTCTGCATCGCCTCGGCCGTCGCGATCGGGCGACTTTCACGAAGCAAGGAAACCCGCGCCGACACCGTGATCGGGGTGTTCCTTGTGGCGTCGATGGCGCTCGGCGCGCTGTTGCTCGCGCTGCGCGCACGGAACCCGGCGGCAGGCCCGCCGCCCAGCTGGGAAGGCCTCCTGTTCGGTTCGATCAGCGTCGTATCGTGGACCGACGCCGTCGCCGCGTGGGCGCTCGCGATCGCAACCGTGGTCGCGCTGTGGTGCACGCGCCGGCGCACGCTTTTCTGGGCTTTCGACGAGCCCGGCGCGAGCGCATCGGGCGTCAACACCGCCGCCGTGCGCATCTTTGTGCTCGTGCTTCTCGCGGTCGCGATCGTCACCGCGATGAAACTCGCTGGCGTGATCCTCGCGACAGCGCTGCTCGTGCTCCCGGGCGCCGTCGCGCTGCGCCTGAGCAACCGCCTCGCGCCGGTCTTTGCGATCTCCACGGTCGCCGCGGTCGTCGGCATCGCCCTGGGCCTCGTGCTGAGCTTCGAGACCGACCTGCCTCCCGGCGCGAGCATCGTCAGCGTGCTGACCGTCGCGTACGCCGCGTCGTGGGCCGTTCCTCACGCACGCCCGCGTCCGGCGTCCGTCCCCCGATAATCCACTGGGGGCGCCCACAAACTTCTCGCGACTTCTGCAACCCGTCTTGCTCTCTGGCCGAAAACTGTCATAGTGACATCGCGGAAACGCGAACGCCCCGGCCGCACGGAGAACCCGCTCGGCACAGCGAAACGCGCCGCGACGACCGCGACTCACTCGCGGGCGATGTGCCCAAGGCGACGGCCTTGGGAGAAGGAGCCGGCGGCGGGTCAGTCCAGGCCCGCGACAGCCGGAAGGTCTCTTTCTGAAGGAGGTGATCCAGTGACGAATTGTGACTGTACGAAGGGGCTGCGCCGCTAACGCACCCGACGGGGCTCGCGTTCACGCAGCCCGGCAGACCCCTACATTCGATAGGTAATGCAAGCCCCGGCGAGCGCCCGCTCGTCGGGGCTGTTTTTTCCCTGCTCCCTCCCATATCGAGCGGAGCGAGATGGGGGAGGGCCGGGGAGGGGGCCTCGCACCACCGCCTGGGCGCCGTTGTGGAGACGCCGCAAACGCGACGCGGCCAAGCGCCGCCAACGCATCACGCCGCAGGCGTCGCCGCTGGCTCGCGCTCCAGCTTCACCCGCGCGAACAGCACTTCTTCCTCGTTGCCCTCAGCCTTGCACACCACCTTCTCCAGCGGGTGCGTGATCTGCGACCGTCCCGAAAGCACCGCCGGCTTGCCCGCGGCGTCCAGCTCGCCCGCCGCATTGCAGTACGCGAACACGATGTTGTTCTCGAACGCGCGCGTCACGCACAGCCCGTCGATGAGCAGGATCTCCTCATCGATCACATCCTCGTGGTCATCGCCCGGCTTCGAGAACGACCAGTAGGTCGGCGAAACCACCAACTCGACGCCCTGCGCCACCATCTCCGCGAACATCGCCGGGAACGAGATGTCCCAGCACACGATCAATCCCACCTTGCCGAAACGCGTGGGGAATACCGAGACGGCCGCGCCCGGAGTGATCGCCGCCTTCTCCGTCTCCCACAGGTTCACCTTGCGGTACACGCCCGCCACCGTGCCGTCCGCGTTGATGTAGTGCGCCGCGTTGAACAGCATCCCGCCCTCGGCAATTGTCCAGGTCCCGGGCACAAGGTCCACGCCGTGCTTCACCGCTAGCGTCTGGAAGAACGCCAGCGTTTCCGGCGCCGAAGCCACGAACTCCGTCTGCCCGCCCAGCGGCCCATTCACCGCGTCCTCCGGAAACACGATCAGATCCGCGCCCTGCTTCTTCGCCTGCTTGACGAACTCGGCCATCCGCTCGAGGTTCACCCTGGGCGCCGACGGCGCGATCTCCATCTGCACGAGCGCGATGCACAGTTCCATGCGGTAAATCCCCGCGCCCCATCCTTCCGGCCTTCCGGGAGATGAAGACAATTTCACCTTACCCGGCCACTCTCGGCGCGCGGATGATACGCATCTTCCTCACCTCTCCTATGCGCAGCATGGGGAAGGGCCGGGGAGGGGGCGCGTCACCTCACCTCTTCAGCGCGCCCAATCGCTTCACGCCCTCCGCGATCGTCTTGTCCTTTTTGCAGAACGCGAACCGCGCCATTGAGGACCCTTCCCTCGTGTGCTCGTAGAAGAAACTCGGCGGGATCGCCGCCACCCCGACCTTCTCCACCAGCGCCTTGCAGAACATCGCGTCGTCCGCGTCCGACGGCAGACCCAGTCGCCCCAGATCCAGCGACCGGAAGTCCGCCATCACGAAGTACCCGCCCTGAGGCCTGCGCACATCGAAGCCGATCACCTCCAGCGCGTCGCACAATACATCCCGCTTCGCGCGGAACGAGGCGCGCAACTGGTCGTAGTACGAAGGGGGCGACGCCAGCGCAGCCGCCGCCGCGCGTTGCAGCGGCGTCGCGACCGCGAAGGTCAGAAACTGGTGCGCGGCGCGGATCGCGCGGGTCATTTCCTCGGGACCGATCGCCCAGCCGATCTTCCACCCCGTGAGCGAGAAGGTCTTCCCGAGCGATGACATGCTCAGCGTGCGCTCGGCCATTCCCGGGAAGGTCGCGAGCCGCAGGTGCTCGCCCTCGAACACCAGCCGCTCGTACACCTCGTCCGTCAGCGCGAGCACATCGTGCGTTACGCACAACTCCGCGATCGTCGCCAGTTCGTCGCGCGAGAACACACGACCCGTCGGATTGTGCGGCGTGTTCACCAGAACCAACTTCGTCCGCTCCGTGAACGCTTGCGCCACCGCCGCGCGATCGAACCGGAAGTCCGGCGCCTTCAGCGTCACGAACCGCGGCACGCCGCCGGCCATCGCCACCGCCGCGCGGTACGAGTCGTAGTACGGCTCGAACAGGATCACCTCGTCCCCCGGGTTCACGAGACCCAGCATCGCCGCCGCGATCGCCTCCGTGCACCCCGCCGTCACCGTGACATGCGCACGCGGGTCGCACGGGATGCCCGTCTCGCGTGACCACATCTCCGCGAGCGCGCCCGTCAGTTCGGGCACGCCCGCCAGCGGCGCGTACTGGTTGTGTTTCGTTGTGATCGCCTCGATCGCCGCCTCTTTCACGAAGAGCGGCCCGTCGAAGTCGGGGAACCCCTGCCCGAGATTCACCGCGTCGTGCTTCTGCGCCAGCGCGGTCATCTCCGCGAAGATCGTCGTCCCGAACGGCGTGAAACGATGCGCAGGAACCCCCTCCCACCCGTGGGAGGGGGCAGGGGGAGGGTGCTGTCGGCGCGTGTGTTCGAATGACATAGCCCCGAGCATACCGACTGCGCACAGTGCGCAGAGTTTGTTCAGGTGTTTCCCCCGGACTTGAGTTCTCCGCTGAACGCGCAACACTCTCGCCGACCGACTTCCTTCCGATTCGCGTCTCCCCCGGGCCGGGCGAGACACTCCCCGCGAACCCTCGTGGATCAGGCCCGCGACATCCCACTCCCGACTTCGTTCACCCGAGGAGCCCTCGATGACTTTCCGCGCGATCCTCGCGTCCGCGGCACTGGCGATCACCGCGCTCACGACGACCGCGCTCGCCGCCCTCGCAAACGACACCATGGCCGCCATCCCGACGCCCACTCCGGGCGCCGGCGCACTGATCCTCGCCGCAGGAGTCATCGCCTGCCGGCGCAAACGACCGTAAGCCCCGAGACACCACCTTCCGCGCGGGCCAGGCTGCCACCTCCGTCCCTTCACGACGGATCGATTTCGACGACGAGCCCCGGGCTTCCGCGCCTTGTTGAGAAGAGCGGAAGCGAGCGAGAGAGCGATTCTCGACCTCGACCCCGGACGCCCGGCGCTCCACCCGTCGAACCCCCTGTGCGCACCGGGCCGACCTCCCCCTCAAGGGTCGGCCCGGTGCTGTTTTTCCGCCCGGCTGACCCTTTCCCGCCGCGGTCCTACCATCCCGCCCCTCGGCGCACGAACCGCGCCGTCAGGCGAATTTCAACCCAACACCGACCGAGAGAGGACCCCAGTTCCATGGCCCAGACCGCGATCCGTCGTCCCAAGATCAGCATCATCGGCGCCGGAAATGTCGGCGCAACCTGCGCCCACTGGGCCGCCGCCAAGGAACTGGGCGACATCGTCCTCCTCGACATCCCCGACAAGGAGGGCGTCGCCAAGGGCAAGGCCCTCGACCTCGCCTGCTGCGCGCCCATCGAGCGCTTCGACTCCAACATCACGGGCACCAGCGACTACAAGGACATCGCCGGCTCCGACATCGTCATCATCACCGCAGGCCTGCCCCGCAAGCCCGGCATGAGCCGCGACGATCTCATCAACACCAATGTCAAGATCGTCAAGAGCGTCAGCGAGAACATCAAGAAGTTCGCGCCCGACTCCATCGTGATCGTCGTCGCCAACCCCCTCGACGCCATGGTCTACACCGCCTGGAAGGTTACCGGCTTCCCCACCCACCGCATCATGGGCCAGGCCGGGGCCCTCGATGTCGCCCGCTACCGCACCTTCCTCGCCATGGAGCTCGGCTGCTCCGTCGAGGACATCTCCGCCCTCCTCCTCGGCGGCCACGGCGACGACATGGTCCCCCTCCCGCGCTTCACCTCTGTCCATGGCATCCCCATCCAGATGCTCCTCTCCGACGAGAAGATCACCGCCTGCGTCGACCGCGCCAAGGTCGGCGGCGGCGAGATCGTCAAACTCATGGGCACCAGCGCCTACTACGCCCCCGCGTCCGGAACCATCCAGATGGTCGAGGCCATCCTCAAGGACAAGAAGCGCATCCTCCCCGTCGCCGCGTTCTGCGACAAGGAGTTCAAGGTCGGCGGCTACTTCGTCGGCGTCCCCGCCGTCCTCGGCGCCAAGGGCGTCGAGAAGGTCCTCGACCTCCCCCTCGACGCCGGCGAGTCCAAACTCATGGACGAGTCCGTCAGCCATGTGAAGGACCTCGTCAAGATCGTCCGCGACATGTTCCCCGAACTGGCGTAAGCGGCTCAGCGAGACAACACGAACAGCACCCCACGGGTTGAGCCATCGGCTCAACCCGTGTTCGTTTCCGAAACCCCTCCTGCGCAGCGGGAGGGGTAGGGGAGGGTCTTCAACAATCTCCCCGTAGTCGCCGGATCACTCGCACGCCTTGCCGAACCCGCTCAGCGTCTCATTCAGGTCGGCGAAGTTCACCACCCCGTCGCCGTTCACATCGCCCGCCATCCCCGCGCCGCTCGCGCCGTAGCCGCTCAGCACGGCGTCGAGGTCGGTCAGGTTCACGAGGTTGTCGCCGTTCGTGTCGCCGTCGCACGGGTAAGGCGTCAACCCCGCGAACGCGTCCATCGAGCGCGCCCACGCGCCGATGCCAGCCTGCGATCCCAGGATGCGACCGGGGAAATCGTCGATCGCCGGGTGAATCCCGCCGTAGATGCGCGACAGCCCCGCCTCGTCGGCGGCGTCGTAATAGGTCGCCCAGGTCAGCGGCACATCCATGCTCGGGCCGTCCTCGAAGCCCAGCCCGAACCCGCCCTTGTCGTTCGTCGATACGAACTCGCCGTACCCGCCCGGAAAGAACGCCGAGCCCGTGATGCTCGTCAGCACCTCCGCGCTCGCGCGGCTGAACCCGCTGTGCCCCGAGGTGTACCCCGCGAACGGCGGCGTCACGAAGTTCGCCTGCTGGTACGGCAACCACTCGTCCGCGAGGATCCACGCGCACCCGCCGTACTCGGTGAGCGGGTCGGCCGGGTGGCCGCGCCACGCGAAGATCGCAATCTCGCCGGTGAACGCCGCAAGATGCTCGTGGCGCTCGCCCGGCGCGCTCGACTCGTCGGTGATGAGCTCGATCTGCCCGGGCACGAGCGGCAGCCCGTTCGCGTTGTACGACGGCAGGTTGATGTCCGACGACTGGCCGAGCGTGGCCATCTCGCGGATCAGCGAGATCGGGCGCACATAGTCGTACTCGGCCTTCACCTCCCAGGTCGCGATCGCCGTGTCGTGCACCGCGCCGTTGAGCGCAAGATACACCTTCACATCCCACTCGAGATCGCTCACGATCGGGCCCGCGCCGCCGATGCGCTTCTCGAACCCGGGGTAGTCCGACACCGCATTGGCGATCTCGTTCCAGTGCCCGGGAGGCGTCGAGGAGCGCGGCCCGTCGGCCCAGAACTCCGCGAGCACGCGGCCGTAATCGCCGCGCGGCACGATCACATCGGGATACGGCATGCCCGTTGCGGGGTTCATCGCGTGACCGACGCCGTCCTGCATCCCAAGCGTGTTGTTCCCGTTGACCGCGGGCGAGATGTTCACCATCGCGCCGTCCGAAGGATCGAGATACCCGCTCCACTCAATGAGCTGGATCACATCGCTCCGGACGGTCGCATCGCCAACGCCGCCCAGCATCGGGGGCGCGCCGGGATCGAGGTACAGCGCGCCGGGAGCGGGGCGTTCGATCGCGTACGGCGTCACGCTCCCCCAGTGCGGCGTGAGGAACCCCTGAGGGTTCATCGCGCCCGGAACAACCAGCGGCTGCCAGCGGTTGATGTCCGCCATCCCGCCCGTGCCCGGGTTCTCCACGACCAGCGGCCCGTTGAACGGCGCGTACCCGCTGGTGTCCGCGAAGTTGTTCGCTTCGTTCGAATTGTCGTTCATCGACTGCGCAAGAACCGACGCCGCGATGCGGTTGCCGACCGCCGCGGGCGAGTCGCCGACGGTGCTCGTGTTCATGGGGTCGTACCCGAGATCGGCCATGAGCGCCGTGAACTCCGCGAGCGACGCCGCCGCGCCGGGCGAGTTGGCGAAGCGGTGGTTCAGCACGCGGTACGCGGCGAAACTGATCGCTTCCTCCCGCGCGGATTCGATGGCGAGCGAGGACGCGTTCTCATTGCGGAAGATCGGCCGAGCAGACTGGTCGTACGCCGCCCACGCGTCGTACATGGCCGCCGAAACATGGAACAGGTTCCGCGAGTGCACGGGGGGGCGGGGTGTGTCGCGCCGGATCGCCGCGAGCATCGCCTCGTTCCACCGCCGCGCGACCGAGTGCGTCGCGCCGCGCTCGGCGCTCGTCGGCGCACGATCACCCATGCCGGACGGGAGCGACACGCCTCCGATAGAATTCACGCTCGCACGGTCTGCGGCGATCGAGGAACCCGCGGCGAGCGCAAGCGAAAGCGGCACGAATGAAACGCGGAACGATGACACAGGCATGATTGTTCTCTCACACAAAGGCGGGGCGGCGTGTCGCCGCGCGAAGACTTCCACGAGGCATGCACAATATCACGATTCCACCTCGCGAGCAGCCCGTACCGATCAGTCGCCCCTCGGATGGGTGATGTCGTCCTCGGTGCCGAAGATCATGTCCGGGCCCGCCGAGCGGATGATGTACTGCTCCGTGCCGGGGTCGATCACTTCGAGCTTGTACGGCGTGTCCCACGGGTCCGTCTTGATCCGCTCGTCGATGTCCGGGATCTGCGTCAGGTCGACCGGCATCGAGCCGGTCTGATCGACGTACTGCGCCACCTGCTGGTGAAGGACTGCCTCTTCGATTGCGACCTCGATGTCCGGGCCGGCCATAGCCGCGACCGCGATCGCCAGTGGCACGATCAGAACCACGCTCAGCCCCACGATGAGATAGAACAGCAGGAACATGCTCAAGCCGATGACGCCCAGGATCGTTCCCGCGACCGCCAGGCCCTTGGGGCGCTTGCTCAGCCCGATGATGGAGAGAATCAGCCCCGCGAGCGAGAGCAACGCCGCTGGCTGGATGCAGCACCCGACAAGCCCGACAAGCGAGAGCACGAAGCCGACCGTGCCCATCGTGTTGCCCTCTCGGGGAGGGCCGTAGGAAGGGGAGCGTGGGGGGGCGCCGTTGGATGCGTTGCTCATTGGTCGTTCCCTGTTCTTGCGTTCCCGCGAGTGTACAGGGTTTGTCCGGAAGGCACGAATCGAGTTTCACGATTCCCACACAGAAAAGGGGCCCGACGGCGTTTCCGTGCGTCAGGCCCGCAAGGGATCAGGGAGCGAAGGATTGGTTCATCGCACGCGACGGCGCAGCACGCCCAGACCCACCAACGCGAACGCACCGAACGCGCCTGGCGCAGGGATCTCGGCGATCGTGATCCGGTACACCTCGGTGTCGCTCGTGAGCTGGCTGTCGAAGGTGTAGCCAGCGGCGGTCGTGAGCCCGTTGAACACGCTCAGATCGGCGAAGTCGAACACGACGACGCCGTTCTCGTCGACATGATCGTCGTTGCTCGACCCTTGCAGGAACGCGGCGCCGAACGCGCCATCGACCTCGGACCCGGCGTCCCAGATATCGCTCCCACGCTGGGTGATGACCGTTGGGTTGAAGTTGCCCTGCGCATCGAAGATCTCGTATTGCGTTCCCGAGTCGTTGCCGATGAAGTAGTCGTTGCTCGGAACGACCATCGACGCGAAGGTGAAGTATCGGTTGATCGACGAATCGACCGTGATGTCGAAGAAGCCCGACGCGCCTGGGAGCAGGGGGCCGGCCGGATTCGGGAACACCGAGCCCGAATCGCCGTTGGGCTGCTGGCTCGCGAACGCGGGGAACCAGTCGGCGCCCGAGCCGCCCTCGGCGATGGAGATGATCGGCGCCGTCGCCGCCTCTCCGTTGTTGAACACATCGAAAGTCCCGTCGTGGAACCCGAAGCGCAGCGGCGCAAACGACACGCTGTTGTCGGGCGCGAGGTTCTCGACGGTGATGCGGAGCTGGGCCGTCCCGGCGAGTGCGGACGGAGCGACAGCGGCGGCCGCGAGCGCGGCGATGGCGTACAAACGCATGGATAGTCCTCCTGCGAACAGAAAAGAAGCGGTCCTGTGCTTTCCTCACGCGACGCGAAACACCCCGCGCCGCGTTGGGTAAACCGGCCTGCTGGGCTGAATATTCCGGGCATCGTGAGCTTTCCTCGGAAAGTTCACGCGAACCTCGGCCGCGCTACTCTTGCACCTGTGAACGCACCCTCAAGCGGATCGCAAATCCTGGAACCCCCGCCGCCGCTCGCGCCCCCAGAGGACGCGTCCGGCGCACCGATCGTGGGGGGCATCGTCGTCACGCCGCAGGTCCAGCGTCTCGCGCGCAAACGGTTCGTGTTCCTGAACGCGACCCACACGATGATCGATGTCTACCCGATCTTCTTCTTTTCGTTGATCGTGCTTCTGACCGACCGGCTCGCGCTCACCGACTGGCAGGTGGCCACGGTGCTCGCGCTCACGCCGGTGTTCTCGGGAACGCTCCAGCCCGTGTTCGCGTGGATCACCGATCGCTTCGACACGCGCCTCTGCGCACCGCTCGGCATGTTCCTCGCCGCGACCTGCATCACGACGATCGGGTTCGCGCAGAACTTCTGGCAACTCGTCGCGCTCCAGATCGTCGGGGTCATCGGCAGCGGGATGTGGCACCCCGTCTCCGCCGCGCTCGCCGGGCAGATCAGCGGTCGGGCGTTCCCCAGAGGTCGAGGCGTCGGGCTCGCGTTCTTCTTCGCCGCAGGCATGCTCGGCCAGTCGATCGGCTCGCGCGCGGCGCCGACCATCTCCACCTCGTGGGGGATGCAGCACCTCGCGTGGCTGATGATCCCGGGCGTGATGGCCGCCGTCGCGCTGTACTTCGTCCTCAACCGCGTGCCGCACCGTCACGACAACCACGCGCACATCCACGCCTCGCTCTCGCGCGAGGAATCGCGCGCCCGGTGGCGCGCGGTCATCACCATCTGCGTCGCCAACTGCCTCCTGTACACCGTGAATATCGGCGTTTTCGCCATGCTCAGCGTGTGGGCCAAGAGCCAGATCGAGAATGTCAACCAGGCCGCCCGGCTCCACGGCACGCTGCTGATGTTCGCGACGATCGGGATGGGGCTCGCCGGACTCTTCGCGACGCGCATCGTCCCTGTGGGTCGCGAGAAGCGCCCCATCCTCCTGTTCTGCATCGCGGGCGCCGTCTGCGTCGGGCTCTTCGGCGTAGTCGGAGATTGGGGCCTGCGCGTGGGCGGCGATTCGTTCTGGCGATTCTGGCCCGCGTACCTGTGGGCCGTGCTCACCGCCGTCGGGTACTTCGCGACCATGCCCGTGAGCATGTCGCTCGGTCAGCGGCTGATCCCCGGACGCACGGGCCTCGTGTCGAGTCTCCTCATGGGCGTCGGCTGGGCGTTCAGTTCGACGGCGCCCTTTCTCGCCCCGGTCTTTCTGGGCGGGGTGTCGCTGAA
This sequence comes from uncultured Phycisphaeraceae bacterium, assembly GCA_965369025.1. Lineage (GTDB taxonomy): Bacteria > Planctomycetota > Phycisphaerae > Phycisphaerales > UBA1924 > JAHBXC01. Next base: position 1,672,798 of record CBDUPB010000001.1, read on the forward strand.
AGCGGCTCACAACCTCCCGGAGTGGCGCATCAACCTCGGCTTTGCCGGGTTCTCGCTGCTCGCGCTTCTTGCCGGGCTTCTCTACTCAACGATCGACAAGCGCGTCGTGGAACGCGCGGCCCACGAATAAAGCGACCGACGCCCGTCAAGGACGCCGGTCGCTGTCGTGAAAGGTTCTCTCTCTACCCTTCAGTTCGTGAACGCCGGATCACTCCGGCGTTGGTGTCAACTCAGTTGCAGCTCGTGCCGAATTGGTGTCAACTCAGTTGCAGCTCGTGCCGAAGTTGCTCAGCACGGTGTTGAGATCGACGAAGTTCACCGTTCCGTCATCGTTCACATCGCCAGCGAGGCCCATCCCCGACTGCCCGAACTCGGCCAGCACGGTGTTGAGATCGGTGAAGTTCACGATGTTGTCGCCGTTGGTGTCTCCCGGACAATCAACCGCGCACACCGAAACCCACTTCGCGATCCTGTTCGCCGTGCCCGCGTTCGGTCCGGTCCCGTTGCCCACGGTGGTGAACGAGCCGCCGATGTAGAAGCCGTCGTCGACGGCGGCCATCGTGTTCGGGTTGTTGGCGTTCGGAACGCTGATATCGAAGCCGTCGCCGACTTCCTCCCACGCGCTGCCTGTCCACTTCGCGAACTTGCGGCAGACGACGGTGCCGTCGCCCGTGTTATCGAAGTTGCCGACCGCGTAGAGCACGCCGTCCACAACCTCGAAGTCGCGCACCTCGCGGCCAGCCTGCGGGAAGCCGGACATGGTCTCCCACGCGTTGCCGTCCCATCGAGCCACGGCGGGCGAGACGGCGCCGGTGTTGGACCCGAGGCGGTCGAAGCGGCCGCCGACATACAGCTTCTCGCCGCTGCCGTCGTCGAACACTTCCATGCAGAGGACCTGCGAGACGATGCTCGTCGCGCGGAACACGCCGCCGCCGACGCTGGAGAAATTCGTGCCGTCGAACTTCATGATGTTGCGCGATTCAACGAGCGGGTTGTTCGGATCGTTGAGGTCGGCGTCGTAGGTCTCGAAGCGACCGGCGAAGTACAGGTCGCCCTGGAAGGTCTGCAGCGCCAGGATGACGGGCGCGACAAGGCCCGCGAACTCGTTGGTGTAACGCGTCCACGTCGTGCCGTCCAACAGCGCGAGCGTGGGCTTCTGCGCGGTCCCATCGCCGCCGCCGCCGCCGACCGCGAGCTTGCCGTCGAAGAGTTCCATCGCGTACATGAAGTCGAACCCGCCGGTGAACGGCGAGCCGGGGACCGTGGTGACCTCGACTCCGTCCCAGCGGACGATGCCGCGCGAGTTGGGGAGTTCGACGATGCCCGAATTCACGGAGTTGAACGCGCCGGTGATGTACATCTTCTCGCCGTCGCCGGCGTCGTAGAGCTCGAAGTCGGTGACGAAACCGTCGCTCGGGACGGCGCCGCCGAAGCCGAGGTTCGCGCCGGTGTCCAGGTCGACGCGCGCCCAACCGAACAGGTTGACGCCCTCGAACGACGAGAACGAGCCGCCGGCGAGCAGGAAGTTGTCGCGCACGCGGACAACCTGCACGGAGCCGGAGGCGCCCGGGTTGCCGATCTCACGGTCCCAAGTGGGGCAGATGGCCACGGGGCCCGCGAGGGCGGACGAGGCGACAGCACAAAGTCCGGCGCAGGCGGTCAGCGCGGACACGAGGCGGGTGGAAGTCTTCAACACAGTTCTCTCTTCCTCGAATTGTTTCAGGGCACGCGACCGGGCAAGACAACCCCCTCGACCGGTCCAATCTGGACGGCACGATACCACAAATCTGTGTCATCTCCAAGTGCCTGCCAAAACTGTATATGCAGCACGGGGTTGCGCCCTGCGCCACCCTGGCGCAACCTGGCGTTTGCGGTGGAGAACCTGTTTGCGGCATACTCGGCTCACTCCACCGAAATACCCTGCCCCTCAACCGCCCAAGGAGGGAACTGATGCAAGGCGTCGAACTCAAGCAAGGAAGCACGGCCATGGCCGGAGATGTCACCGTCGACCGTATTGGCCTCGAAACCGGATCACAATGGGCTGACCTCATGGGGGGCGCCGCCCGCCTCGATGTCTCCCTCCACGACCACGGGCTCTGCTCCCTCATCGATGTCATGCCCCGCCTCGTGCCCGAGGGCAACACCGCCGATCAGGCCATCGTGCAGGCCGCCCGCGTGTCGTACGGCGCCGGAACCAAGAAGGTGAACGAGGACCGGGGCCTCATCCGCTACCTCCTCCGCCACCGGCACACGACCCCCTTCGAGATGGTCGAGTTCAAGTTCCATGTGCGCATGCCCATCTTCGTGGCGCGCCAATGGATCAGGCACCGCACGGCGAATGTGAACGAGTACTCGGCGCGCTACTCGATCGTGCCCGACCGGTTCTATCGCCCCTCGCGCGACGACATCCGCCAGCAGAGCAAGTCCAACCGGCAGGGCCGCGATGAACTCATCGACGACGCCACGGCCGACGCGTTCCTCAAGTACCTCGACAAGGCCGAGGCGCTCCACGGCGAGTACATGCAACTCACCGAGCAGGGGCTGGCCCGCGAGATCGCGCGCATCGGGCTCCCCCAGAGCGTCTACACCGAGTGGTACTGGAAGATCGACCTCCACAACCTGCTTCGGTTCCTCTCCCTGCGCATCGACGAGCACGCGCAGAAGGAGATCCGCGACTTCGCGCGCGCCATGCTCGCGCTCATCGAGCCGATGTGCCCGTGGACCGTCGAAGCGTGGCGCGACTACGAACTCGAATCCGTGCAACTCACGCGGCTGGAGATCGAAGCGCTGCGCAGCGGCGCCGCGCAACTCAACGGCGACAACAAGCGCGAGCAGGCCGAGTGGGACGCGAAGCGCGCCAGACTCGGGCTCGACGGCTGACGGTCAGTCCTTGGGTGAATCGCCGCGCGCCTGCGCGAGAAGCGCGTCGATGTCGATGGTCTTGAGGTCCATCGACTCGGGGTCCATCCCCAGCGCGCGCAGGGCCGAGAGGATCGCGGGGTCCATCGCCGGAGCGGCGGTGGGGGGAGGGGCCGTCTCGGCGGGCTGTGGTTTCGCGGCGACCGGCGTGCGAGCGGCGACCTTGGCCTGAGCGGCCGCCAGCGGGTCGTGCTTTTTCGCCGCTTCCAGCAGTTTCGCTCGTTCGGCCGGGCTGAGCGAACTTGCCGCGCCCAGCACAGTGACGGCGCCGCTGGCGCTTCCTGCGCCGGGAGCCGCGACGGACTGGCCGGCGCCAGTCAGCAGGGACATCGTGCCCTTGTGCTGGTCGATGCTGGACAGTGCGCCGTCGAGCATCCCGGGGAGTTTCCATCCCAGCACGCAGACAGACACGCATCCGAGCCCCACGCGGATCATCAAACGGCGGTTCATGATGTGACGATCGGCTCGAATCCGGAGCAGCTTCCCCGAACCCTCCGCCGTGATCGGACCTTCGCGCGGCCAACCGGTCCAGTTTCACGCCCGGCGTTCAGGGGCGCCCTGCGACCAACGCTTCTCGGGCGGCGACGGCCATCTGATCGCAACGCTCGTTCTCGGGGTGCTCGCTGTGCCCGCGGATCCAGTGGAACCTGAGCGTGTGGTTCTTGCGCAGGTCGTCGAGCAGGCGCCAGAGGTCTTCGTTCTTGACGGGCTGCTTGCCGGCGGTTCGCCAGCCCCGCTTGATCCAGTTGTCCATCCACTCCTTCAGTCCCTTCAGGACATACTGGCTGTCGGAGGTGAGATCGACGATCGAGGGCCGCTTGATCGCCCGCAGTCCCTCGATGACCGCCATGAGTTCCATGCGGTTGTTCGTGGTGTCGAGTTCGGCGCCCGCGCGCTCGCGAACCGTCCCCGACGCGGGGTGCTTCAGCACATACGCCCAGCCGCCCGGCCCGGGGTTGCCCGAGCAGGCGCCGTCGGTGAAGAGATGGACATTCGGCCTGGAATCGCCCTCTGTGGTCACGCGGGCAGTGTAGGTCTCCGCGCGCGGCGTCGCCGACCGGTCAGCCCGAGCGCCGCGCCGCTGGCAACCCACGCCGCGCTCCCGGGAGCGGGAATGTTCAACCACTCGACATTGTCGAAGGAGAATTCCTCGCCCTCGTATCCCGCGACGAGACGAACATCGTGGAACATCGAACTCGTGACAAAGCCGAGGAAGCCGCCCTCGTTCTCCTCGAAGTACTGGCCGAAGTTGAGGAGCGCGTCGCCGAACTGCGCGCCGAGTCCGCCCGAGTCGGTCGTTCCCGAGAACTCCGCCGCCCACGCGAAGGCGCCGCCCGTCAGCCGCAGTTCGATCCATGGGGTGGAGTCGAAGAGCGAGACATCGACGAAGTTGGTGCCGTCGAGATTCCCCGGGACAGCCCCTTCGCGGATCGCCATCCGGGCGCCGAGGAAGGTCGAGAGTCGAAGCCCTCTGATGCCCGTGTGAAGGGAGGAGTTGTTCGCGATTTCCTGGGGGGTCATCGAGTTGAAGTCCTCCGAGCCGAACCGCATCGCCTCGGTGGCCTCGGCCAGCCACTCGTCGCGATCGCGGAAGACGCGCAGGCCGTATTGACCGGCCGTCGCCGCAGACTGAATGAGCAGCGCGGCCAGCGTTCCGAACACAACAGTCGGGTTCATGCGCGATTCTCCCGTGCGATCGCAGGCGAGCGACATCGAGATTGTCCGCGATTTTCGCTCCGAGAGCAAGCGAAAACCCCGCTTGGGACAGTGCGCATGGGCCCGGACGATCTACTATCTCCCACATGAGCCCGACCACCGCCGCCGCTCCCGCCAAGTCGCCCGTCAAAGTCCACCGGATCGAGGTCAGCCCGGCCCCCGGCCGCGAAGACGCCAGGGGCGCAGCCCTGCGCCGCGACGCTTCGGCCATAGGAATCTCCGCGAAGTCAGTCCGGTCGAGCAAGATCTACCTGATCGAAGCCCCACTCGACGAAGCGCAGTTGGCGCGGCTTGCCGAGCGGCTGCTCGCCGACCCCGTGCTCGAACGAGCCGCCGTGGGTGTCTCACCGTCAACGCACGGGCAGACCGTCGAGATCCATCCGTTGCCCGGGGTCATGGACCCCGTTGCGCAGACCGTCCGCGACGCCGCCCGCGAACTGCTGGGCGTTGACGAGCTCGCCGTCGCCACCGGCGCGCGCTTTGACATCGAAGGTGTGAACGCCGACGAAGCCGAGACGATTGCCCGCCGCCTGCTCGCCAACACCGTCATCCAGGCCGTGCATTTTGCGCCGTTCGTGCCCGAGTCGCTCCCGCGCGGCGGCGACTACGACCTGAAGGTCGGACGCGTCGAGATCCGCAACCTCGACGACGCCGCCCTCGAACGCCTCTCGCGCGACGGGCACCTGTTCCTCGATCTCCACGAGATGCACGCGATCCAGTCGCACTACGCCTCGATCGGCCGTGAGCCCACCGACATCGAACTCGAGACGCTCGCGCAGACATGGTCGGAGCATTGTGTTCACAAGACCCTCAAGAGCACGATTTCGTACTCGGACGCGGCGCTGGCCGACGACCGCATCGACTGGTCGAGCCGTCCGGGCCATGAGCGGGTTTCTGATGGGTCGATCGTCATCCGGAATCTGCTCAAGAGCACGGTCGCGGCCGCGACGCATGAACTCATCAAAGAGGGCATCGACTGGACGCTCTCGGTCTTCGTTGACAACGCGGGCATCATCGCGTTCGACGAACACCACGCGGTCTGCATCAAGGTCGAAACCCACAACCACCCCTCGGCGATCGAGCCCTACGGCGGCGCGGCGACCGGCGTGGGCGGCTGCATCCGCGATGTCATCGGCACCGGCCTGGCCGCAAAGCCCATCGCCAACACCGATGTGTTCTGCGTCGCCCACCCCGACATCGAGTCCGTCCCGTCGGGCTGCCTCCACCCCAAGCGTGTGCTCACGCAGGTTGTCGGCGGCGTGCGCGATTACGGCAACCGGATGGGCATCCCCACCGTCAACGGCGCCGTGTACTTCGACGACCGCTATGTCGGCAACCCGCTCGTGTATTGCGGCTGCGTCGGCGTCATGCCGCGCGACAAGATCGCCGGCAGCGCGCGCCCGGGAGATGTCATCGTCGCCCTCGGCGGGCGCACCGGACGCGACGGCATCCACGGCGCGACCTTCTCGTCCGCCGAACTGACCGACACGCACGCCGACGAGTTCTCTCACGCCGTCCAGATCGGCAACGCCATCGAGGAGAAGCGCCTGCTCGACGCGATCCTTCGCGCACGCGATGCGGGCCCGAACGGGGCGCCGCTGTACTCCGCGATCACGGATTGCGGCGCCGGCGGGTTCTCGTCGGCGGTGGGGGAGATGGGCGAATCCGTCGGCGCCGAGGTCCACCTCGACCGCGCGCCTCTGAAGTACGACGGTCTCTCGTACACCGAGATCTGGGTCAGCGAGGCGCAGGAGCGGATGGTCCTCGCCGTCCCGCGCGAGAACATCGCCGCGCTCCGCGCGATCTGCGACGAAGAACATGTCGAACTCGCCGAGCTGGGAACCTTCGGCACGCCCGATCGTGAACTCGTGCTCCATTATCGAGGCACGGAGGTCGGCCGCCTCTCGATGGAATTGCTCCATGAGGGCATCCCGACGCCCACGCGCGTCGCCGAATGGAGCCGCGCCGCGCCCGCGACGCAGGGCGCCGCGACCGACATTGATCCGCAGGACGCGCTGCTCGCCCTGCTTGCGCACCCGAACATCGCCAGCAAACGGTGGATCGTCAGCCAGTATGACCACGAGGTGCAGGGCGCCACGGCCATCAAGCCATTCGTCGGTGTCGCGGGCATCGGCCCGGGCGACGCCAGCGTTGTGCACCCAGTGCCCGGCTCGCCGCGTGCGCTCGCGATCGGCTGCGGCCTCGCCGTCGGCGTGGGCGACCCCGAACTCGGCGGCGATCCCTACGAAATGGCCCTCGCGGGCATCGACGAGTGCGTGCGCAACCTCGTGTGCGTCGGCGCCGACCCTTCGCGCGTCGCGATCCTCGACAACTTCTGCTGGCCCAGTTGCAAGAAGCCCGCGAACCTCGGCTCGCTCGTCCGCGCCGCCGAAGGATGCTACGACGCCGCCAAGGCGTACAAGACGCCCTTCGTCTCGGGCAAGGACTCGCTCAACAACCAGTTCACGACCGACGACGGACGCACTATCGAGATCCCGCCCACCCTGCTCATCTCGGGCATCGGCATCGTTGACCATGTCGACCGGTGCGTCACCAGCGACATGAAGCACACCGGCAGTGCGCTGTTGGTCGTTGGCGCGGGCCAGGAAGAACTCGGCGGCAGCCATCTCCAGAAAGTCGGCGCTCGTGTCGAGAACGCCGCGATCCCCATGACCTGCCTGGATTCCGGCCCGCGCAACGCGCACGCCGTCGCCGGGCTCATCGCTGACGGCCTGGTTCGCGCGGCGCACGACTGTTCCGACGGCGGCCTGCTCGCCGCGGTCGCGGAGATGCTCATCGGGTCGGCCGACCGCGACGGCGAGAACGCGCTCGGCGCCGAACTCGAACTCGGTGTGTTGCAGGGTCTCGCGCGGTCGCAGTGCACGCTTTCGACCCCGGCCGCGCTGTTCGGCGAAGCCCCGAGCCGCTATGTGCTCGAGATCGACCCGAACCGTCTTGAGGACGCGCTTCGCGCCCTCGTGAGCGTGCGTCACGCGGTCATCGGATCGGTGAACGACGGCGGCAGTCTCAGCGTGAAAGGCGCGGGAGTCGATGTGCCCGTCGCCGACCTGCGCAGCGCGTGGCTTGGCACGCTGGATTGGTAAAAAGAAGAAAGGGCGCAGGCGTTCAAAGAACACTCAGCGCCCGATGATCGTGCCGTCGAGGCGTCGTCGCCTGATCACGCGACAATCAGCATGGCGATGACAGCGATGGAGGCCGCGAGCCCCAGCGCGCCCCAGAAGGCGGCGACCTGACGCTCGTTGTGGCACCCAAACTGATTCCGGCCGAGGGTGAACTTCACCATGGCGAACTCCTTCCTGGAGCCCGGACCCCGTCGGGCCCTTTGCTGGGGGCTGCCTGGGGGGTCGAACACGGGTTGTCCGTTCGCTATAGTGTACGGTTGTTCGCCATCAAGGTTCTAGTTCGCCATAGAGAATTTTCGCTTTTTCGCGCCGTCTAGGAGGCCTGTCGCCATGGATGTTGGACCGCATATCGCCGCTCGCCGGGCTCAGCTCGGCCTCACCCTCGCCCAGCTTGCCGAGAAGTCGGGCGTCAGCAAGGCCATGCTGTGCGATGTCGAGTCCAGCAAGAAGAACCCGACCGTCCGGGTCTTCCACCAGATCGCCCTCGGGCTCGATTGCACGATCTCCGACCTCCTCGATGTCGATCCGACCCCGCGGCTCGACCACATCACTCGCGAGGAACGCAAGGTCTTCATCGACCAGGAATCGGGGATCGCCCGCCACCTGCTCGCACCGGCCCTCATGCGGCACGGCATCCAGGTGCTGATGTACCACTTTCCGTCGGGGTCGGAGGTCGAATGGGCCGCCGAGATGCCCGGCGTCTTCGAGCACATCACGATGCTCAAGGGATCCATGCGCATCGTGCTGGCGGCCGAGGCCGTGACCCTCCACGAGGGCGATTCCGTGACCTTCGCCGCCGACCGGATCCTGAGTTGCCACGCCCTCGGCTCCCGGGATGTGCAGTTGCTGATGGTGATGGATTCCACGCAGGTGGGCAAGAGCGGGGGAGTCGCCATGCCCGCCGCTCCCTCGATCGCCCCCGACGATGTGGGCAAGACACCCACGGAATGAGCGTTCGGCGGGAAACCGGCCCGCGATTCCGCAATAATCACGCGATGCCCACCTCGCCCCGCGCCCTTGTCATCCGCACCGCCGGCACCAATTGCGACCGCGAGATGGTCCGCGCCTTCGAACTCGCGGGCGCATCGGTTGATCTTGTCCATGTCGACCGCCTCGCCGCCGAGCCCTCGCGCGTGGACGACTTCGACCTCATCGGCTTCCCGGGCGGTTTTTCCTACGGCGACGACATCGCCTCGGGCCGCGTCCTCGCGTCCAAACTCCGCGAGCGGCTCTGGCCGGCGTTCCGCGCCGCTGCCGTGCGCGGTTGCCCGATGATCGGCGCCTGCAACGGCTTCCAGGTCATGGTGCAGATCGGTCTCCTGCCCGGCCCGATGGGCGGCGAGGAGTGGCCCGCCGACGCCGCCCCGGCGCAGACCTGCGCGCTGGCCGACAACGAGGGCGCTCGCTTCATCGACCGCTGGGTCCGCATCGAGGCCGAGGAATCCTCGCCATGCGTCTGGACCCGACCTCTCGTGGACAGCGAGTTCTCCGACGACGCGCTCATGCTCCCCATCGCGCACGGCGAGGGCCGCTTCGTCGCCCAGTCCGCCGATGTCCTCCACGCGCTCAAGAAGGGCGGGCACATCGCCCTGCGCTACGCGAACCACGACAACCCCAACGGCAGCGAGTCGCGCATCGCGGGCATCTGCGATTCCACGGGCCGCATCTTCGGGCTCATGCCACATCCCGAGCGATACACCGCTTGGACGACGCACCCGTACTGGACGCGTCTTGACCCTCACACCCGTCGGGGCGATACGCCCGGGCTCGCGATGTTCCGAGCCGCCGTCGAGGCCTGCCGAGAGCCCGCCGCCGCCCGGTGATCGCGCAAGGGTGATTGCTCAACCCCACGGGCCTGCGGTACCTTGTGGGCATGGATGACCGATCCCTTCCGGGCGATGCTCAGAAACCTCAGAGTCCTTCCGGGCCCGACACCCTCCTGTGCTGCGGTTGCGGCTACGACCTCGCGGGCCTCGATCGCGCCGGCGCCTGTCCCGAGTGCGCGATGCCGATCCGCGAGACTCTGTCGTTCGGCCTCGTCGGGCAGCCGATCGAAGTCCTCACCAGACTCCGCTCGGGCGCGATCTGGATTTTCATCGGCATGGGCGCCCGCTTCGTCTCCGGCACGATCGGCGGGTTGCTCGGCGTCGGAGCGGTCGCCGCCATGGAGTTCTCCGTCGCGTTCGGGGTCGGCGTGGCGTTGCTCGGCTTCCTCGTCCTTGTCGGCGCCGAAGTGGTTTCGCTCATCGGGCATTGGCGTTATTCCACTCCCCTTACCGGCGTCAGGCCCGACGGCTGGAAGTACGGCGGCTATCGACGCACGCTGCGCATCACCAGCGTCATCCTTGTTGTGGTGGCGATCGCCAATTCGCCGTTGCCCATGCTCGCGCTCGCGAGCGCGGGCGCGACCACCACTTCGGCGTTCGGGGCCACCTCCAGTCCGGGCATGCGCGCGGTCGACATCGCGTTCATGATCACATACTTCGGCGCTGCGTTGTTGAGCGGTCTTGCCCAGATCATCCGGTACCTCGCCACCGCCGCGTACACATCCGCGCTCGCGACACGATTGCCGGATCAGAAACTCGCCCGGCGCGCGAAGTTCGTGTACCAGGGAACGGCTCTGGCCATCATCGCGGTGATCGTGCTCGTCGCGGTCTTCGCGGGGGCTTCTGCGCTCGCCGGAACGACGGGCACAGCGGTCGGCGTGGGAATGATCGTCTCGGGGATCGGGCTGGTGTTGACCGCGATCCTCAGTCTGGCGCTCTGGGTCGCGTGGATCGTCATGCTCGCGCAGTTCCTCGCGGGAATCTCGAAAGTGCGCAAACGCGCGATGCTGGGGCAGACGGCATGAGCGGCGCCGCGACGATCCCGATGGCTTCGTACTGCCGCGGTTGTGAGTACGACCTCACAGGCCTCAGCGCGCCGGGCGTCTGCCCCGAGTGCGGCCGCGAGTTCAAGGAACTCGCCGGCGACGAACGGATCGAACTCGACTGGCGCTGCCTGCGCTGCGGCTACTCGCTGCTCGGCCTGCAACGCCAGCAGAAATGCTCGGAGTGCGGCATGCCCGCGAGCATCTCGCTCGACCCGGTGCTGTTCCGCTTCCTGCCCAGCGACTACCGCAGGCGCGTGAAGTCGGGCTCGCTCTGCGTCGGGCTTGGCGTGCTCGGGATGGTGTTCCTCCCGATGTTTCTCGGACTTCTCATCGGAGTGCTGTTCACCGCCCTCTTCGGAGGAGACGCACCTGGAATCGTGGCGATCCTCGTCACCGCGAGCTTCATCGCCTCGTTCGCGCTGTATGTGTTCGGTTGGTTCCGGATCCTCGGTCGCCCGCCGGTCTCGATGGGGCTTACCGGCAGGCAGGAGCGCATCCGCGCCGTCGCGCGATCCTCGCTCACGGTCTTCGTTGTTGTCATGGCCGTCTCGATCATCCTGAGTCTGACCGTCGTTGCGACCAACACGAATCCCACAGTCGCCGATTCGGTCCGGGGCGCAACTCAGGTGATTGCATTGCTCTCGTTCGGCGTGTTCTTCGTCTTTGGCCTCCTCGCGCTCAGGCCGCTGTTCGCGCGGGCGCGCAGCGTGGGCAAGCGACCGGGCGTGCTCGCCGTGGTCACGCTGTGGATCGGCGTCATCTCGATCCTCGGGTTCGTGCTGAGTGGCATCGCGATCGCGGCGTCGGCGATGTACGGCGGGATGAGTGGCGCGGTCGTCGGATTAAGCCTCATGGCCGGCATCTCGTCACTCGGTTCGATCGTCGTCTTCTTCTGCTACCTCGGAACGACTGAAGGACTGCGCAGCGCACTTCGGCGCGTCGAGCGCGAGATCGCCGCAGCGCACCGCACCCGATTGCCTTCAGCAACACCCGAAACCGGCGAAACTCCCGGGCCCGACAATCCGAACAATCAACCATCATGACCACGGGCGGCGACGAAACCGGGATCGAACTCCTCCGCGATGGTCGCGTCGCCGGGCCGTGGACCTGTCTCCGATGCCGCTACGGCATCGAGCACCTCCGCCCGACCGACCCTTGTCCCGAGTGCGGCGGCTCGCTCGAACCATCGCTCGATCCGCGATTGCTCCGCTTCGCGCCCCCCGCGACAATCGATCGAGTGCGACGCGGCGCACGCGGCATCGAACTCTCCGTCCTCGCCGCCGTGCTGTCGGCGCCCGCCATCGGCATCTACTTCGCCACCGTTGATGCGATGGAATCCCGCGGCCTCTCCCTCGAACTCTCCTATTTCCTGAACGGGCCGATCTTCCCGCTGATCCTCGTGCTCGCCGTCATGGCGATGGTGGCGCGCAGTGTGTTCAAATACACGACGCCGCTCCCCGCATCGTTTGAGCCCACCCGCGCAACGGTTCAACTCCGCTGCACGCTGCGCGTGTTCGCTGTCGCGGTCCCCGGGCTGTTCCTGCCGCTCGCGGTCGTGGTCACGCTCGAATGGCTCTGGTCGATCAATCCTGACACGATCGCGCCCGTATGGCTCGCGGCGCTCGTCGCGAGCACCATGTTCGCGAGCGCGGTTGCGCTGGTGCTGGGAATCTCGCTCTACGCGTTCTCGATCGGCGATAGGACATGGGCCTACGGCAGACCGCTCCGAGCGTTCGCGATCGCGCCTGCGCTCTTTGCGCTGTTGGCCGGTGCGCTCGCGCTCCCTGCGGCGCTGCTCTCCGATTCCATCGCGGCCATCATGGAAACCTCCGTCTGGGGCGTGCTCCAGTGGGCGTTCTTCTCGCTCTGGCTCGCGTGGGTGCTCTTCGCCGCCTTCGCGCTGCTCTTCTCCCTCGTGGTCGTTGATGCCGTCCGGTCCGCGGCGAAGCGCGACTTCCGCGAAGCGTCGGCGGCGCGCCCGGAGACCTCGTCATGAGCGCGTTCAACGATCCCCGCTATCTCGCCGCGTCGGGCGCCATCAAGGGCGTCACCGTGATGGTCGAGCAGGACCGCGCGTGCCCGGGATGCGGGTACAACCTGAAAGGCCTTTCGGTCGGGGGTGTCTGCCCGGAATGCGGCCGCCCCATCTCCCTCGCGGCGAAGAAGGGCCTCGACGACATGCTTGTCGATGCGCCGGCCCGCTATCTCCACCGCTTCGCGACGGCGCTGACGGCGGGATTTCTCGGGCTTGCCATCACCGTCTTCGGGGTGTGGATGCTGATCACCCTGACCATCCTGAATTCCGTGTTCGGCTTCTATGGGCAAACAGGCCGCAACGGCATCGCCGGGCCGCAAGCACGAATCCCGACGCCTTCCGACGGCGTCTTCGCGTCTGTCTTTCTGTTCGGCGCATCGCTCTGGCTGGCGGGGCTTGTTGTCGCCACGCAGCCGCGACCGACGCCGCCCGGCGCGAGCGAGTCTCGCGAGTCGGAATGGACAGGCTTTCGAAAGGCCGCGTGGATCACGCAGGCCGGCTGGTTTCTTGCCTCGGTCTTGATCCTCACCCTCGCGCTCGCGTTCACTCCACCAGCCGGTGGCGCACCCATTCCCGCGTGGGTCGTGATGACGGCGACCGGGGCGGTGTTGTCGGCGTTCGTCGGTCTCGCCGGCCTCGTCCCGACCGCGATCCTCCTCGCGCGCTATGCGGACTGGATCCCCGACACCGAACTCGGCTGGCGGATGCGCACGAGCGCGTGGTCGATCGGCGTGTTCGGAACGCTGATCCTGCTTACAGGGGTCACACCTCCCGGTTTGCCGAGCTTCGCCGGGCTCGTCCCGTTCACGCTGTGGATGAGCATCGGATTCATCTGGCTCTTCTTCCTCGCCGGGCTTGGCGTGCTCTTCCTGTCCATTGCGCAGATGGCCAAGACCTCCTGGGACGCGGTGACAAATCACCGCCACCGGGAAGAGAAGGACCGGCGCATGCTCGAGAAGATGCGCAGGGAACGCGAGGAACAGAACCTCCGCGCCACCCGCGTGCCTCATCGGGACGAGCCGTCCCCGGGCGTTCGCAAGATCGGCGTGGCGCCCACCAAGCCCCCGTCCGGGCAGGGCTGACCCGCACGCGCGCTAGACTCCGGCATGAGCGAACAATCGTCAGGCGAGAAGGTCATCCGTTGCGGCGTCGTCGGCGTGGGCCGCATGGGCCGCCACCACGCGCGCGTCTACACCGAACTCCCCGGGGCGACCCTTGTTGGAGTCGTTGACAGCGATCCCGCCCGCCGCGACGACATCGTCTCGAAGCACGGCGGCAAGGCCTTCGATTCCGTCGAGCAACTCCTCGCGGAAGGCGTCGACGCCGTCAGCATCGCCGTCCCGACCACCGCGCACCTCAGCGCGGCCACGCCCTTGCTCAACGCGGGCATCGCGTGCCTTATCGAGAAGCCCCTCGCCAACACACCCGAGGAAGCCGAGAAGATCGCCTCGCTGGCCGCCAAGTCCGGCGCGACGCTCCAGGTCGGGCACATCGAACGCTACAACCCGGCCGTCATGGCGCTGCGCAAGGTGCAGGAGTCCGGCGCCGCAGAGATCGCGCCGCGCTTCATCGAGATTCATCGTGTCAGCCCGATGACTTTCCGCTCGGTCGATGTGGGCGTCGTGCTCGACATGATGATCCACGACCTCGATGTCGTGCTCATGCTGATGGGGGGGCGCGAGCCGCGCGAGGTCCGCGCCGCCGCCGTCTCGGTCATCACGCCCCACGAGGATGTGTGCAACGCCCGGCTGGAGTTCGACACGCCGCGCGGCGTGTGCGTCGCCAACATCACCGCCTCGCGCCTCGCGATGAAGACCGAACGCAAGATCCGCATCATCGCCGAGGACGCCTATGTCAGCATCGACTACGGCAAGCGCGAGGGCATCGTCATCCGCAAGACCGCCAACGCCGAGCAGCTCGAGATGGTCCAGCGGCAGATCCGCGAGGGGAAAGACCTTTCCGACCTGAACTACGGCGAGTTAATCGATGTCGAACCCCTGAAGATCGACGAGGCCGAGCCGCTCAAGAGCCAGTTGTCGAGTTTCCTCGACGCAGTGCGCACGGGGCGCAAGCCCGACATCGACGCGCAGGACGGCTTCGCGAATGTGCGCACGGCGCAGCGGATCGTGGAGGCGGCGAAGTAATAAACAAGGCGTGTCGCTCGCGACACGCCTTGAGTATTCGCAAGAGAAAGAAAACTGCTTCAGCCCTGACGGCGGCGGCGTGCGCCGACGAGCATCAGGCCTGCGCCGCCCATCACGCCCGCGAGGGGGGTGGGGATGACAACGGCGAGACCCATCGTGCCCGGATCGCCGCCCACGGAGAACGCGCGGAGTTCGTCGAAGTCGCCGGTGGTCAGGTCGAGCGTGCCGATGACGGCCTGATCGAGCGCGACGCTGTAGAACGAGATGAAGTAGGTGGAGAGACTCTCGATGTACTCGCCGCCCGCGAGGCGGATGAGGCCATAGCCCGCGTCGCCCTGATCATCGACGCCGTCGAAGACCATGCTCAGTCCGGTCCAGGTCGCTGCGCCCGTTCCGGTCGCGATGGTCACGATGCGGCGGTTGTTGTCGGCGGCGCCGGCGGTGACGGCGTAGTACACGCCCGATCCGCGGTCGTATCCGCTGGAGGGGTACGACGACCCGCTGCCGAAGCCCGTCGCGCCGACATCCGAGAATGACGAGTATGTGCTGTCGTCGCTCTCGTAGTACATCGGGCTGCCGGGATCATTGCGTGTGCCGATGAGGACTTCGCTTGAGCCGACGCCGCGGAAGTCGAACGAGTTGGTCTCTGAAAGGAAAGTTCCGATCGTTCCGCCCATCGAGGGTGCGAAGGCGTTGAGATCCTCGTAGCCGCTGAGCATGTGGAGGGTCGAGGACCCGCCCGAGTTCACCGCGGCGAACAGGCGGCCTTTGGAATCAAACGCGATCGCGGGCGAGCGGCCGCTGCCGATGCCGGCGATGACGCCGCTCGAGATCGCGCCGCCTCCGGTGGACCCGCTGTAGAGCGAGTCGCCCGCTGCGAGATAGAACCGTGCCGCGTTGGCGTTGCCGGCGAGGCCTCCCGCTGCAACGACTATTGCTGCTGTGAGAACATGTGTTCGTTTCATCGTGCCGTCTCCTCCGTCGAAGCGTGCGCCCCGACGCTGCCGTGTATGTGCTCTCGCACGGTGCGAAAGCACAAGAACACCATGAGCGTACAGCTTCTCGGACGGATGAAAACGGTCTTGCGCGAATGACGCGCAAATCTGGGTATACCTATTGCTCACAAGCACAAGTGGTTCCTCTGGCAGTGAATTACTCTGGCCATCGTTTCCCTCGGCTGGTGGTTTCATCGGGCCAGTGAAGACTGCGCGCGGGGCGCTGCAACGATGTGCGCGCGGAAGTCAAGGAGAGGTCGCGTGTTCACGCGAAGAGAGCGCGCAAAAACAAAGAACGGGACGCGGCCTTTCGGACGCGTCCCGTGAAGAACTGATGAAGCGGTCGTTGCTCAGCCGTTGCGACGGCGGCGTGCGCCGAGGGCCAGCAGGCCGGCGGCGCTCATCCCGCCCGCGAGGGGGCTGGGGATGATGATCGCGAGGCCCATCGACTGGGGCTGGACGCCACCGACATCGACGCGGTCGACCTCGGTGAACATGCCGTTGGTCAGATCGACGGTGCCGATGACGGCCATGTCGAGCGCGTTGCTGTAGAACGACAGGTAGTAGTCGCCAGCAGCAAAATCGCCGCCCGCGAGCTGGATGTTGCCGTACAGCGCGTTGCCGCCGGCCGCGAAGGTGAGGTTCAGGCCGGTGTCGGTCGCGACGCCGGTGGCGATGTTGACCGTGAGGATGCTGCGGTTGGCGGCGCTGGCGCCGTTGGTGATGGCCCAGTAGGTCGCGCCGTCGAATGCGGTCGAGGGGAACGAGCCGCCGCCGCCGATGCCGGTGGCGCTGGCCGCGTCAGCGAACGCGGTGAACGCGCTGCTGGTGCTCTCGAAGTAGCGTGCGCTGCCCGTGGCGTTGCGCGTGCCGATGAGGCGCTCGTCCGATCCCGTGCCGCGGAAGTCGAACGAGTTGGTCGGGGACGCGAGATCGCTCACGAACGCGGCCGAGGGCGCGAACGCATTGGGACCGAAGCCGGTGATCTCGTACAGATCAGCGGTGCCGTTCGAGAGCGTGACGGCGCCGAACATCCGGCCCGCAGAGTTAAAGGCGATCGCGGGCGAGCGGGCGCCAGCGGCGAGCCCGAGCGAGCCGCTCTGCACAGCGCCGCCGAAGTTCGCGGTGTACAGGTCGGAACCTGCGGTCAGATAGAACCGCGCGGCGTCGGCCTGCGAGACCAATCCCGCGGCGGCCGCGACGAGCGCAGCGGCAGAAATCATTGTTCGTGTCATTTCTCTCTCCTCCGTCGGGGCGGACCACCGCCACGACATAGTTCTGCAATTGTTGCCCTCCGACACTTCCACGGAGGCGCTCTCTCTCCCTAAAGCGTACTCCCCTCAGGATTTGAGGAAAGGGAGTCCGAGATTTCTGGCCAATATTGGGACTTTCCGGGGTTCTCCTTGGGGGCGACCCGGCAACCCTTCACGGGGAGGGCCGGCGCTCAGGGGGGAATAGGCAATCCCGGGCCGTGAGCGTCCTCGCGCCTACACTCCGCCCTTCCCCGCACGCACCAGGAGCGAACCTGTGGCCAAGGCCTTCCGTTGCCGAGTGATTACCCCCGAATCCCGCCTCCTCGATGAGGAGGTCTCCGCCGTCGTCGCCCCCATGTGGGACGGCCAGATGGGCTTTCTGAACCAGCGCGCCGCCATCGTCGGCAAGCTGGGCACCGGCGAACTTCGCCTCACCTTTTCCGGTGGGGGCGAGCGGTCGTACTTCCTCGACGGTGGATTCGCGCAGATGGTCGACAACCGGCTGACGCTTCTGGCGAACGAGGCCGTCGCCGCCGAGCAGATCAACGAGACCGACGCCAAGGCCGAACTGGCCGCGGCACAGGCACGGCAGAGCCAGGACCCCAAGCAGATGGAGCGGATCACCCACGACCGCTCCAAGGCCCGGGCCAAGATCGAGATCGCCCAGCGCTTCAAGGCCAAGGGCGGCCGCATCTAAGCCGAGTGCAGTCGAAGATCGCCCGCCCGGCGTTCGCGCCGGGCGTTGTCGTTTTCTCGTGACCCGGCGCGCGTCTCGCCGACGATCGTGAGATCCAGCGCGGCATGTTGTGTCGCGCCCCCCACGGAGCGACCAAGATGACGCAACCGATCAACGCATTGTCAGCCAACGCCAAGACGATCGCATCGCAAGCCACGGCCGCGCGGAAACTCGATACGACCCTCGCGAAGCTGACCGCAGCGACGGCCGTCAAGCCGGCTCCCTCGGCCGCGCCGCCCGGCGACGCCGCCTCGCTGACTGACGCGAATGTCCTGAAGGCGGTCCGCGAGACCGCTCCGCTCCGCGAACTCGGCGCAAAGCTCATCGACCTGCGCAAACTGCTCGCGCAGTCTCCCAAGGCCCCGTCGACCTCCGTTGCGCAGTCGGCGCTCGACAAGGTCGCCGCGTCGATCGACGCCGTGATCGGGAAGCCCCCGGCGCAGACCTCGCTCATTTTCGACGCCCCGTATCTCGATCTCAGCGGCGAGAAGAACGACGCCGACGCGCAACTGCGACTGGAACTCTCCGGGCCGGGCGGCGTGCTGGAGTTCTCGTTTGCTTCCGGGACGAGCATCGCCGATATCGCCGGGACTCTGGACCTGGCGGGTGGGGATATCGGCGTGAGCGCCCGACTCTCGGGCGACGCCGTCGTCATCGAGTCGGAGGCGCGCCAGGGCCGCGAATTCGTCGGCGTTCGAGTGATCGACGATGGCGACGCAAACTTTGCGGACGGCGCACGCTCCGCGCTGAGTTCACTGCGCGACGCGCTGCGCGCCGAGCCCGCGGAGGGAGCGGGCCTGCTCACGCTGACCGACGACGCGATCCGCGAAGTCGAACGCGCCGAGCGAGAGGCGCTCCTTGCCCGCGCAGGCGGCGAGATCACGCTCGGGGAGAACGAGATCCCCGTCATCCGCGAAGCGCAGGCCAAGCTGCTCGAAGAAGCCCGTCGTCTCGGATTGCTCGTCGATCATGACCCCGCGAAGGCGTTCGAGGCCCTCAGGGACTGAGTTCGCCGATCAGCCGACGCGCACGACCTTGCCGAACTCTCTCATGCGCTCGCCGACCTCGCGATCGGTGAGCGTGGTCAGCCGTTCGAGGCTGAACTGCTCGATTGTGAAGCTGGCGACGACCGTGCCGTACGCCATCGCGCGCTGGAGCGTCGCGAGCGAGCCCACGCCGCTGGTGTCGGCGCCGACAGGGTGAGCGGCCGCGAGGTGCCCCATCAGCCCGCCCGCGAAACTGTCGCCCGCGCCTGTCGGATCAACGACGACTTCGGTCGGGAACGCGGGCAATGCCGCGATGCCTTCCTCGTGCACGAGGACCGCGCCGTGCTCGCCCTTCTTGATGAGCGCGAACTTCGGGCCCATCTCGAGGATCTTCTTGCCCGCGGTGATCGGGTTGCGCTTGCCCGTCAGCAGCCGCGCTTCCTCATCGTTGAGCACGAGCCCGTCGATCGTCCCGAGCAGCGCGACCAGATCGTCCTTGGCGGTGTCGATCCAGAGGTTCATCGTGTCCGCGACGGCGAGTTCACGCTTGGGAAAATGGCTGAGCAGGTCCGCCTGCACCGCCGGGTGGGTGTTCGCGAGGAAGACGAATCGGGAGTCGCGGTAGACCTCGGGCGGGACGGGGGGCTTTTCCGCGACGACGCCCAGTTCGGTGAAGAGCGTCTCCCGGCTGTTCATGTCGTCGAAGTATCGGCCGCCCCACGCGAAGGTCTTGCTCCTGTCGCGCAGCTCGATGCCCTCGACGCTGATGTTGGGAAAGTGTGTGAAGATCCGCCGGTAGTCGTCGTGGAAGTCCGAGCCGACGGCCGCGACCATGCGAACGGGCGTGAAGAACGCCGCCGCCGCCGCGAAATAGGTGCACGACCCGCCCAGAACGGCCTCGGCCGAGCCGTGGGGCGTGTGGATGGTGTCGATGCCGATGGTTCCGGTGACGATCAGACTCATAACGGGGAGGGCCTTTCCTGCTTGCGTGGGGGCGAAGGGGCGAGTCTACGCGAACCATCCCGTTCGGGCGGCTACCCTCACCGCCTATGGCTCAAACGCTCACCCGTTTCGCTCCGTCTCCCACCGGCTGGCTCCATGTCGGAGGGGCGCGCACCGCGCTGTTCTGCTACGCCTTCGCGAAGCGCCAGGGCGGTTCGTTCCTCCTGCGCATCGAGGACACCGACCGCGCGCGTTCGAGCGAGGAATTCACACGCGGGATCCTCGTCGACATGGCCTGGCTCGGCATCGCGTGGGACGAGGGGCCGACCTTCACGGACCGCACCGGCGCGACTTTCGGCGGCGATCCGCGCTCCGTTGCGCCTTTCGAGCAGAGCAACCGGCTCGACCTCTACAACAAGGAGATCGAGCGCTTGCTCGCCGAGGGCAAGGCGTACGCGGCGTTCGATTTGCCCGAAGAACTCGACGCGAAGCGAAAGGCCGCCGTCGCGCGCAAGGAGGCCTACCGCTACGACCGGGCGGCACTGGAGATCCCGCGCGAGGAGCGCGATGCGCGGGTGAAGGCGGGCGAGTCGCATGTCGTGCGCTTCCTGTGCCCGGACGAGGAAGTGCTCGTGGTCGACGAGGTTCTCGGGGAGGTGCGCGTGCAGGCGGGCGAGGTGGATGACTTCGTGATCCGCAAGACCGACGGCTTCCCGACCTATCACTTCAGCGTGGTTGTCGACGACGAGCTGATGGGCATCACGCACATCATGCGTGGGCAGGAACACCTGTACAACACGCCCAAGCATGTGGCGCTGCAGAAGGCCCTCGGGTACAACACGCCGAAGTACGCGCACATGCCGCTCATCTTCAACATGGAAGGCGCGAAGATGAGCAAGCGCGAGCGGGACCAGGCCGCGCGCAAGGCGTGCAAGGAGGCGAACCTCACGGCGTCTCCGACGCCCGCGCTCGACGACGCGTCATTCACCGAATGGCTGGGCGATAAGACCAAGCAACTCCCGCCCGATCAGCTCGAGCCGCTGGCGGCCGCGCTCGGGCTGACGCTCCCTGAGGTGACGGTCAACGACTTCCGCCGCGCGGGGTATCTCCCCGAGGTCATCAACAACTTCGTGTCGCTGCTCGGGTGGTCGCCCCCGCCCGAGGCGGGCGAGAACATCGAGAAGTTCGATATCCCGTTCCTTATCAAGTGGTTCGATATGGCGCGCATCGGCAAGACCAACGCGCGTTTCGATCGCAAGAAACTCCTCGCGTTCAACACCGACGCCATCACCGCGATGACCGACGAAGAGTTCGCCCGTCGCTGGGGCGAGTGGTGCAGAGACCACGCGCCCGAGATCGTCGGTCAGGTTCAGGGTGACGCGTTCATAACGCTCGCCGCGGCGGTTCGCCCGCGGAGCAAGACTTTCGTTGATGCCGCCGAGCAGAGCCGCTTCGCGCTGCGCGAGAGCGACACGGTTGTGTACGACGCGAAGGCGGTGGAGAAGAACCTGGCGAAGAACGACGGCGAGGGCATGGCCGTCCTCCGTGCGCTGCGTGAAGCGATCGCCGCTGTCGATCCGTTCACGGCGGAGTCGATCGCCGCGGCGCTCGACGGCTTCGCGTCGGAGCGTTCGCTGGGCATGGGCAAGGTCGCCCAGCCGCTGCGCGTCGCGCTCACGGGTGGAACTGTCAGCCCGCCGATCGGCGAGACGCTCTCGGTGCTCGGCAAGGACCGGACTCTGGCGCGCATCGACGCGTGCATCGCGGAACTGGGATGAGCGATCAGGCCTTCGCGGCCTCGTGCAGGGTCTTCTGCATGAGGTAGGCGAACGAGCCGATCGCGGCGGGCGACATCGGGTCGGCGTCGGCCGG
This sequence comes from uncultured Phycisphaeraceae bacterium, assembly GCA_965369025.1. Lineage (GTDB taxonomy): Bacteria > Planctomycetota > Phycisphaerae > Phycisphaerales > UBA1924 > JAHBXC01. Next base: position 1,694,411 of record CBDUPB010000001.1, read on the forward strand.
CGGCGTGCGCTGGACATACGAGCCGTCGGGCTGCATCTCCCAAACATCGCGATGATCGTTCAGGTCGGCCTCGATGATGTCGTTGAGTTTGCGCCGCGCGGCGGTGTCGAGCACGGGCGTCGTCGCTTCGACGCGGTGGTCGAGGTTGCGGTACATCCAGTCGGCGCTGCCCATGTACCACTCGCCTTCGAGCGGGTCTGACTTGCCGGCGCCGAAGTGGAAGATGCGCGAGTGCTCGAGGAAACGCCCCATGCCCGAGTACACGCGGATGTTCTCGCTCATGCCGGGAACGCCCGCGCGGAGGCAGCAGAACCCGCGGACGATCAGGTCGACCTGCACGCCGGCGCGGGACGCCTCGTACAACTTGTCGATGATCTGGCTGTCTTCGAGCTGGTTCATCTTGGCCTTGATGACGCCGTTGCCGCCCGAGCGTGCGATCTCGATCTCCCGATCCATCATCTCGACGAAGCGGTTGCGCATGACCGTGGGGGCAACGAGCAGGCGCTTCCAGTCGCGTTTGCGCGAGCGGCCCGTGAGCAGGTTGAAGAGGTCGATGACATCTTCCGTGATCTCGGGATCGCAGGTCATCAGACCCAGGTCGGTGTAGAGCTCCGCCGTGCGCGAGTTGTAGTTGCCCGTGCCGACATGCGCATAGCAGCGCATTCCGCCCGGCGCGTCGGGCTCGCGGCGGACGACGAGCGAGATCTTGGTGTGGGTCTTGAGGCCCATCACGCCGTACGCGACATGCACGCCGTGCTTCTCGAGTTCCTTGGCCCGCTCGACATTGTTCATTTCGTCGAACCGTGCGCGGACCTCGACGAGGCAGGCGACGGACTTGCCGTTCTCGGCCGCGCGGGCGAGTTCCGTGACGAACGGGGATTCTGCGCTCGTCCGGTAGATCGTCTGCTTGATCGCGAGCGTGTCCTTGTCGCGTGCGGCGGTGCGGATGAACCGCTCGGTGCTGGCTCCGAACGCGTCGTACGGATGATGCACGAGCAGATCGCCGCGGCGGATCACGGAGAAGATGTCGCCGTCCTCGTCGGCCAGCCGCGGGGGCGCGACCGGCGTCCACGACGGGAAGCGCAACTCAGGGATGGCGAGCGAGGCGATCTGGAAGAGCGCGCCGTAGTCCATGGGGCCGCGGCGTTCGTAGACATCGCCCGGGTGAAGCGAGAGCCCCTCGACGAGGTACTCGAGGAACTCGGGGTCGGGCTTCGCGTTGAGTTCGAGCCGCACGGCGCGGGCGAAACGGCGCTGCTTCAGTTCGCTCTCGATGCTGTCGAGCAGATCGTCGGCGTCCTCGGCGTCGTGCTCGATGTCAGCGTTGCGCGTCACGCGGAACGGCATCACCTGCTGGATGACCATGCCGGTGAACAGGTCGTCGAGGTTCGTGCGGATGACATCGGTGAGGTACACGAGGCGCAGGGGCTTGTCGGGCGTGGGCGGCGCGAAGACGGCCCCGGGATCGTCGGCGCGGACGAGACGCGGGATCGCGTTGGGCACCTTCACGCGCGCGAACATCGACTCATCGAGCCGGTCGGGGCTGCTGACCATCACGCCGATGGAGATGCTCAGGTTCGAGATAAAGGGGAAGCGGTGGCCCGGATCGACAGCGAGCGGCGTGAGCACAGGGAACACGCTGCGCCGGAACCATTGCTCGAGCCGTGCGCGTTCCTCGTCGGTGGCCTGCTCGATGGTGATGACCTGCACGCCCTGTTTCGCGAGCGCAGGGAGCAGGTCGTTCTCGAAACAGTCCGCGCTCTGTTCGAGCAGGTCGATGCAGATGCGCCGGATGGCGTCGAGCTGTTCGCCCGGAGTCATGCCGTCGTTCGAGCGGCGCATCACGCTGGCGGCGACCTGCCGCTTCAGCCCGCCCACGCGCTTCATGAAGTATTCGTCGAGGTTGCTGTGGAAGATGGCGAGGAACTTCACGCGTTCGAGCAGCGGGTTGCGCGGGTCCTGCGCCATCTCCAGCACGCGCTTGTTGAAGCGGAGCCACTGGACTTCACGGTTGAGATATCGCTGCTCTGCCGGGATCGCCTGGATCGCGGCGGCGGCCCCCTCCGGAGTTTCCCGCGGTGATGCGGCGACCAGCGAACGGGGCCGGTCGGGACGCGGCGGGCCGTTTCGTTCACCTTCCCCGTACTCGGTGATGCGGATGTCGGGCTGGCTCGATCGTGCTGTGCTCATATGGTTCGATTCGGTCGGGCTGTCCAGAAGGGTATTCGGACCTTGATCGGCTCAGGTTCGACGCCGCTGAAGTCTGCGCGTGCCGCGCTGGGCAACTCTTAACGCTGTTCAGGCGTGTATATGGCCGCGCACCCGGGCGCCTCGGTGACCCGCACGGATTCGACGCGAACACCCCTGGCGGCGTCTGCGGCCGGAATCCCGGCCTCGATCGCCTCGGCCAGATGCACGGCGACGAGTTCGGCCGTGGGGTTCGTCCGATCGAACGGGGCTGTCTCGTTCAGATTCTTGTTATGGAATCGTTCGGATACCCGTCGCAGAGATTGTTCGATCGCGTGGAAGTCGCAGAGCAGCCCGTCCTCGTCGAGTGTGGGTCCAGCGACGGTGACGGTGACTCGCCAGTTGTGCCCGTGCACTGGTTCACGCTCGCCGCGCATCACGATGGCGTGGGCGGCGGCAAACTCGGCTTCGACAGTCAGGCGGTACATCGCGGGATTCTACGGCGAGGTCGGCCCGGTCTGTGTGTGCGAACCGTGAAGACGCTGTGGCGCCGAGCGTTGGAACGGCTATTCTCCGCGACGAACCCGCTGTTCCAGTTGAGCCCGGAGAGGACGCGTCATCATGAATCACGCCAACGCACGCAAGGACGCGCCACTGATGCTCTCGGTGAGCGGGTGCCGCGGCATCGTGGGCGCCACGATGACCCCCGAGACCGCCGCGCGGTTCGCGGGCGTCTTCGCGGGCTGGGTCACGGAGCGCACCGGGAAGGCGCGGCCGACGATCGTCTTCGGGAAAGACGGCCGCGCGGGCAACGAAGCGTTGCACATGGCCGCGGTGTCCGGCCTGATCGCCGCGGGCGCGCGAGTGATCGATTTGGATGTCGCGGCGACGCCGACGGTGGGTGTGATGGTCGAACACCACGACGCGCAGGGCGGGCTGATCCTGACGGCGAGCCACAATCCGGCGGAATGGAACGGGCTGAAATGTATCGCGGTTGATCGGGCGAGCGGCCGCGCGAAAGCGCCGTCGGCGAGCGAGGCGTCCGAGATCGTTGCGCGGTTCCGCGAGGGCGCGGTCGCGTATGCGCCGCACGATGCGCAAGGTTCGCGCAACCACGACGCGACCGGCGAGCACGCCCATGTCTCGAAGGTGCTGAAGGCGGTCAACGCCGTCGCGCCGGTCGAGGAGATTCGCGCGAGGCAGTTCCGTGTGGCGGTTGACTCGGTGAACGCGAGCGGCGCCAAGGGGGCCCGCTTGTTGCTCGACGCGCTCGGGTGCGTGCTCACGCACCTCCACGCGGACGGGAGCGGCGTCTTCCCGCACAGCCCGGAGCCCACGGCGGAGAACCTCAAGGGGTTCAGCGAGGAGGTCCGGGGCGCCAGCGCGCAGGTCGGCTTTGCGCAGGACACCGACGCCGATCGGCTGGCGTTGCTCGACGAGAACGGCGTGTACATCGGCGAAGAGATGACGCTCGCGCTCGCGGCGCGGGCCATTCTTGAGTTCGATGCGGGCGCGCGGGGCTCGTCGCTCGCGGCGAATCTCTCAACAAGCCGGATGATCGACGATGTCGCGGCCCAATACGGCGGCGGTGAGGTCGTGCGCACGGCGGTGGGTGAGGCGAATGTCGCGGGCGCGATGATCGAGCACGGGTGCCTGATCGGCGGCGAGGGCAACGGCGGGGTCATCTGGCCCGCTGTTGTGGTGATCCGTGACAGTCTGGGCGCGATGGCGCTGGTGCTTGCACTGATGACCCGGACCGGCAAGACGCTGTCAGAACTCGTGCGCGAAATGCCTTCGTATGTGATCGAGAAGCGCAAGGCGACGGTGCGCGACGGCGTCGCGCAGGCGGCGTGCGTTGCGCTCGCGGAGCAGTTCGATGGCGGGAAAGTCGACACGCAGGACGGGGTGCGCATCGACTTCGACGGGGGCGGGGAAGATCCCGCGTGGGTGCATGTTCGCGCGAGCAACACCGAGCCGATCCTGCGATTGATCGCCGAGGCGAAGACGACCGAGCGCGCCACGCAGTTGCTCGACGAGGCGCAGCGCGTCGTCGAGGGCCTCTGATCGTCACTGCGCGGTCAGGATGTCGGAAACCTCCGGGCGGCGCAGTTCATGGCGGATCACCTGCAGATCGTCGAGGTCTGCGTCGGTGTCGCAATCGGCGTCGACGAGCGTCTCGTTCTGCGCGTGGAGGTCGCCCACGGTGAACTGACCGTCCATGTCGATGTCGAGGCGTTCGAGGGCGGGCGCCAGAATCACACGGGCGAGAGGGTCGCCCAGCGGCGTGTTCTGCCATGAGAGCCCGGGAATGGCGCTGTACGCGGCTTCGGCGAAGGTCAGGCCGTCGATGTACAGATTGCGCACGAGCCATTCGGCATCGGCGACCGCGAAGGTGAAGGGCTCGCGGACATGCGCGACGGAGAAGGAGCCGCCCAGCGCGATGAAGTCGAGGGCTTGCGCCTGGTTCTGTCGCGGCTCTCCTGTGACGATGCTTGCGCCGTTGAACGACTCGTACGAGAGGAAGAGGGCGGCGGGGTGGTAGTCGTACGCCGAGAGGTATGTGCCGTTTCCCGGAGGGTTCTCGCCGCAGCCGTTGAGGTCGTGGTTCTCGCCGTAGGTCGCGAGCACGAGGAGCGGCCCGACGGGGGGGAGGTCGTTTCCTCGCAGGAAGTCGGTGGTTTCGTCGTGGGTTGTGAAGATGCCGGCGTCGAGGAGCGAGGTGGTGGCCTGTTCGTAGTCGGGCCGTCCGGGAAAGAGCGGGGGGAGCCCGTCGTCGTCGAGTTGGTCCGAACAGACATATTCGTCGAGCAGCGCCTGCACGGCGCACGGGTCGGCGGAGAGTGCTTGCGAGCGGTCGATGAGTGCCAGGGTGTTGTCGAGCGCGGTGTCCTCCCCGAGCGGGGCTGCGTCGAGCCGACAGACGAGGTAGATGTGGCCCGAGATGAGCCCGGTGATCTGCCACGCGCCGGGCGCGTTGTACTCGAACGGGCGCTGGGTCGTGATCCCTGAGCGGTTGAACAGATCGATGGGCTGGTTCCGCCGCGTGTGGTACGGGTTGTCGATGACGCCTGAGTAGCGGAAGGGGAGGGCGCCCTGGCCCGTCTGTTCGAGGTCCTGCCAAAGGAGCGTCAGTTCGGACTCGACGCTGGCATGCGAGGAACTGATGTCGAACTCGTCCACGCCGTTGATGCGCGCCGGAACGCCGCGCGTCGTCGCGATGGCGATCACGCGTTCGGCGAGGGGTTGTCCGTTGGAATCGGTCCCGGACAGGAACGCGCGGAGCGGATCGCGGATCTGATTGAGGTACGCGTTGCGCGTGATCTGGCCGCCGCCGAGCGTCGGGTGGTCGAGATCAAACTCAAGCACGCCCGGATGGGCTGCGATATAGGCGGCGCGGATGGCCGCCGACTCCGCGCTCTGAGAGTTGTAGAGCAGCAGCACGCGATCCGCGGTGAGCTGCGCGTGCGCGACTCCGGCGCAGAGAAGCCCGAGGGCGACGAACGCCATGTGTCGAAGACGCGTGGCCATGCATCTACAGGATACGGGCGCCGTCAAGGGCCGGATCGCCGATAATGCTCGTGATGAACGAGTCTTCGATCGCCCTCAACGCACAGGTGTCTGAACGAAAGCCGAATGGCAGCGTCTTGATCCGCGTGAAAGCGGTTCCCGGCGCGAGCCGCGATCAGATCGCGGGCGTGCTCGGTGATCGATTGAAGGTAAAGGTCGCCGCCCCGCCTGAGGGGGGAAAGGCGAACAAGGCGATCTGCGCGCTCATCGCGAAAGAACTGGGCGTGAAGCCGGCTCAGGTCGAGATCGTGTCAGGCGCGAGCAGTGCGGAGAAGGTCGTGCGCGTGGTGCAGACCCTCCCCTAGCCCCTCCCACGAGTGGGAGGGGAATTCTCTCACGCCGGGCTGGGCATCAGGCCGGGGCCGGAGTCGAGGCCGTCGTCTTCGCGCGGCTTGGAGAGTTTCTCGCGCTGCGCGTCGGCGCGGGCCTTGGCGGCTTCCTGCGCGAGCAGGTCGCTGACGGTCGGCTTGTCGAGCGGGTCGCCCTTGATGAGCTTGCGCACCTCGTCGGCGGTGAGCGTCTCGTGGGTGAGGAGCGCCTTGGCGACGCGTTCGACGGCGTCCCACTTATCCTCGATGATGTTCAGCGCATCGGTGTAGGCGTCGTCGGCGAAGCGTTTCACTTCTTCGTCGATGATCCGCGCGGTCTCTTCCGAGTACTCACGGTCGGAGCGGAAGACCTCGCGTGAGTCTTCTCCCGCGTAGCGGATGAAGCCGAGCTTGTCGCTCATGCCCCATTCGAGGACGGCGGCGCGGGCCATGCGCGTGAGTTGGGAGATATCCATCGCGGCGCCGGACGACATGTCGCCGGTCTGCTTGAGTTCGGCGATGCGGCCGCCGCAGACGACGCGCATGGTGGCGTTGAGCCACTTGAGGCCGTAGCCGTGGCGGTCTTTCTCGGGGAGGGAGAAGGTGGCGCCGAGGGCCTGGCCGCGCGGGATGATGGTGACCTTGTGCAGAGGGTCGGCGCCCGGAACGACCGCCTGAAGGACGGCATGGCCGGCTTCGTGGTAGGCGGTGGCGACGCGCTCTTCCTCTTCGACGGAGCGGCTCTTGTTGGAGCGGCCGTACTTCACCTTGTCGCGCGCTTCCTCGAGGTCCTCGTGATCGACGAACTCCTTGCCCGCGAGGGCGGCGGAGATCGCGCCTTCGTTGATGAGCGCGGCGAGGTCGGCGCCCGAGAACATCGGGGTCGCGCGGGCGATTCGTTCGAGGTCGACATCGTCGCCGAGTTTCACGCGTTTGGCGTGGACGCGGAGGATCTCGAGGCGCCCGCGCAGGTCGGGCATGGGGACCTGGACTTCGCGGTCGAAGCGACCCGGGCGGAGGAGGGCGGGATCGAGGACATCGACGCGGTTGGTTGCTGCGACGACGATGATCTGATCACCGGTGTCGAAGCCGTCCATCTCGACGAGGATGGCGTTGAGGGTCTGCTCGCGCTCGTCGTGGCCTCCGGTGGTGAAGCCGCCGCCGCGACGACGACCGACGGCGTCGATCTCGTCGAGGAAGATGATGCAGGGCGAGGATTCCTTGGCCTGCTTGAAGAGGTCGCGGACGCGCGAGGCGCCGACGCCGACGAACATCTCGACGAAGTCGGAGCCGGAGATGGAGAAGAAGGGGACATCGGCCTCGCCCGCGATGGCTTTCGCGAGGAGGGTCTTGCCGCATCCCGGTTCGCCGACGAGCAGCACGCCGCGCGGGACGCGGGCGCCGAGGCGTGTGAACTTCTTCGGGTTCTTGAGGAAGTCGACGATCTCGGAGACTTCCTGCTTGGCCTCTTCGATGCCCGCGACATCCTTGAAGGTTGTCTTGACATTCTCCTTCATGAAGACGCGGTGGCGTGACTTGCCGAAGGAGCCGAGCATGCCTCCTCCGCCGCCCATGCCGCGCAGCCCTCGGAGGATGACGAACCAGAAGAGGACGATCAGCAGGATGGTGATGATGAGAGGGCTGAAGAGCAGTTGAAGCAGGATGTGGGGCTGGGGCTTCTCGCTGAACTGATCCTTCGTGAGTTCCTTCACCTGCGTGAGCCAGAACTCGCGGCTGGTCGGGCCGATGTCGAAGCGGACGGGCGCTTCGCCGCCACCGGTCTGGACCTTGGTGGCGGTGATCTCGGTGCTGCCGACGACGACGGTGTCCTTGACGATCAGGTCGTCGTTGTAGAGAACGACGAACTCGTGCCAGGTGTCGAGGCGTTCGATGTTGCCCGATTGCCGGGTGAGCCAGACGCCCAGCAGCGCAACCAAGAGGAAGATGGTGACCCAGCCGAAGGCGCTGCGCGGCATGCGCGGCGGGGGCGTGCCGTTCTTCTTGTTCTGATCGTCGCCCGGCTTGCCGCGCTGGGGATCGCGACGCGTCGAGTTGGTGTCGTCTGATTTCTGGGGTCGGCTGGGGTCAGGCATCGTTCACCGTAATACGGGCCAGCGTGCCGGAGGGTTCGACACGGAGAGATCGGCGGTCGGGGCGGGCGGCATGACAAGGCGCACTCGCCGCGAGTGTGCGGGGACCATGAATGGTAGGGGACCGGGACGGCTCACCAGCCCGAGCGGAGGGCGGCGACGACTTCTCGTGCTGCCTCCTGCACGGAGGCGTTCTCGCCGACTTCGATCCGCTCTCCGGCGCCGAGGGTCGGGATAAAGGTCTCGACGGCCCGAACGCCGCGTCTGGACGCGAGGATCTCGCCGGTCCGGTTGTTGCGCCACTGGAAGTCGAGGGTGATCTCGACGGCCTGTTCCTGGACGAGCCCGGTGTCGCGCGCGACCGAGCGGACGCGGAGCCGCACATCGGTAATGGTTCCGGTGAGCGTGGTCTCAGCGCGGGCGCCGTTGCGCACCTGCCACGGGGTCTGGGTCTGGACCTCTTTCACGATGGCGTCGGCGAGGCGGACTTCCATCCCGTAGTAGAAGGTGAGGTTGTCGAAGATGCCGACCTCGATGGTGGAGATGTCGGGATCGAACGCCGATCCGAGCGTGTAGCCCTGGCGCGGGTCGCTCGCGCAGCCCGTGAAGGCGATGGCCAGCGTGAGGGCGAGGACGACGGCGCGGATCATGACGAGCCTCTCGGGGTCGGGGGCGCGTCGGGAATCTCGGGCTGAGGCGGGACGGCCTCGGATGGGGCGATCGGCGGGAGGTCGGGCTCGGTGACGCTCTCCGCCTCCTGAAGCGCCGGGTCGCCGGCCTCGAATCCGGAGGGGCCGGTCCCGTGATCGCGATCGGTCGCGTACGCCCATCCGCGCGACTCCATGATCTCCATTCCGGTCTGGGCGGCCTCGGAGGTCGGGTACTTGGCGATGAGCCGCCTGAGGGTGTATCTGGCCGAGGGGCGGTCGTTCACCCGCAGATACCACTTGGAGGTGACGAGCATCTGATCCGCGAGAGAACTATCGATGCGCTCGATGAGTTGCTCGTTGAGCCCGGTCGCCTGGGCTTCGGCGGGGTAGAGCCGCTCGAACCGGCGGATGCGTTCGCGCGCTTCGATGAGGGGGCGTGTGTCGCGTTCCGGGCCGCCGTAGCCGGCGATCTCGGAGTAAATGCGGCGCTTCTGGGCCTTGATGGCGTTAGGCCCCTGAGGGAAGTTCAGGAGGTACAGGTCATAGGTCTCGGCGGCGAAGATCCAATCGCGACGGTCGAAGTAGTGATCCGCCAAGGCGATGGCCGCCTGCTCCGCGATTGCGCTGCCCGGCAGGCGCTCCTGCGTGCGGATGTAGATCTCGATGGCGATCTCGCCCGCGGGCTCGATGCGCAGGCCGAAAAACTTCTTGCGCAGGCCCCGGTCGTAGCGCTGGGCGATCGCGAACTCGCGTTCAACGGCGATCGCCACCTCCTCGCTCCCAGGGAAGGACCGGACGACGGTTTCGTAGTCGTAGAGCGCCTTGAACTCGTCGCCTCGGGCAGTCTTGGCGTCGCCGCGGAGTCGGTACGCCTGTGGCAGGAACGGGTTGCGCGTGTTCTCGTACTCGCGGATGAACTTCGAGAGGACAGAGATGGCGTCGCCGTTGCGTCCGTCGGCGATGAGCCGCGTGGCGTCGGCGATGCGCGCCGCGTCGGAGCCCGGCTCGGGCGCCGCGCCCTCGACCCAGCCGCCTTCGTCCAGCGTGTAGGTCTGCGATTGTGCGCACGCCAGCGGCGACGCGATCAGCGAGACAACGAGCAGCGCAAGCAGGGGAAGGAAGCGGGTCATCGAGCGGGAGAATACACGATCGTCAGCGCCGGCGCGGGTTGCGCGCCCCTCGGCGTCCTCGCTTGGTGAGGTCGTCGCCGGGATCGCCCGGGTCATCCTGGTGATCGCCGGAGGGGTGATCGGTCTGGCCGTCCGCGTCGGGGGACTCGTCGTCGGCGGGCGTGTCCCACTCCTCGACCGTCGAACCATCCGGGATGCGCGCGAAGATCAGTTTGCCCGCGCTGGTCTGGAGCGAAGTCGCGACGACCAGATCAACGGTCTTGCCGACATACGCGCGGCCGTTCTCGGCCACGATCATTGTGCCGTCCTCGAGGTAGCCCACGCCCTGATCGGGCTGCTCCCCGGGCTTGATGATCGCGACACGGAGCCGCTCGCCCGGGATGAAGGAGGGCTTCATCGCGAGGGCGACATCGTTGAGGTTGATGACCGTCACGCCGTGGATCTTGCCAACGCGCGCCAGCCCGATGTCGGTGGTGACGAGCGAGCCGGAGAGTTGGCGGGCGAGTTCGACGAGCATCTGATCGACGCTCTTGCCGGGGACGGGGGTCTCGTCCACGGAGACATCCAGCCGGGGGGAGCGCTGCATCTTGCCCACGAGTTCGAGGCCGCGGCGCCCGCGGGTCCGCTTGAGCCGCTCCGAGGAGTCGGCGAGCGCCTGGAGTTCGGCGATCACGAAGCGGGGGATGACCACCGGTGACTGGATGAGGCCCGTTTCGGCGGCGTCGAGCAGGCGGCCGTCGATGAGCACGGAGGTGTCGAGCAGGAGGGGTCGCACGCCGCGCGTCTGCTTGGCGAACTCGACATAGGGGATGACGAGGCGGAAGTCGTCCTGGGTCTGGAGGACGATGGAGACTCCCAGATAGCAGAAGGCCACGCCGAACAACACCTTGATGGTGTTGACGATGCGGTCGCCTTCCAATTCATAGATCTGGGCGAGCAGGTCGATGACGAGGCCGATCGCGAGGGCGGCCAGCACACCGGCCAGCAGGCCGAGGAAGACGCCCGAGAGCGTGGCGATCTTCTTTCCCGGGGTCAGGATGTCCAGGGCGAGGAAGCCCAGCGCCACCGCGAGCCCGAACACGAAGACGAACTGCCACCCCTTGATGAGGAGGTCTTCCCAATCGTTCTTGGCGGGGTTCTGATTGGCCCCGAGGTCGATGATGTAGAAGGTGATGACGACCAGCACGAGCGCCACGAAGGCGACACGCAGGATGCGCAGGAGTGTGCGTCGCCCCTGGAGTTCCGGATCGATGTACTTCGCCTTGCGCGATTCAGCGGAAGAATGCTCTGACATCGCAGGAAGTGTAGCCGGAGGGGCGGTTGGCTACCTCTCGGGGCCGGTTTGGCTTCGGCGACGCGGGGGAGGACGCCTACACTCACGGCCCTGAACGCCCTTCGGTTGACGGCCGGGCCCGGTGCGCGGGCAGCCCGTGAACCTGGTCAGAGCCTGACCGCAGCAGCCATAAGCGGCCGTTGTCCGGCGCCGCCGGTGTCCTGGCCGTCAACCCTCGGGCGTTCTTCGCTTACACTCCCTTGCCCATGGCCTACACCGTACTTGCACGGCGATACCGTTCCCGCTCGTTCGACGAGGTCGTCGGGCAGGAGACCATCGCGCGCACGCTCGCCAACGCGATCGATCGCGACCGGGTGGGCCACGCTTACCTCTTCACGGGCACGCGAGGGGTCGGGAAGACCTCGATGGCGCGGATCTTCGCCAAGGCGCTCAACGCACCGGGCGACGAGCCCGTTGATGTCGCCGACGCCATCATGCAGGGCCGGGACACCGATGTCATCGAGATCGACGCGGCCAGCAACCGCGGCGTGGACGAGGCGCGCGAACTCATCGCGAACTCCGTCTACCGCCCGATGCGCGGCCGGTACAAGGTCTACATCATCGACGAGGTCCACATGCTCACGCGTGAGGCCTTCAACGCGCTCCTCAAGACGATGGAGGAGCCGCCGTCGCATGTGAAGTTCATCCTGTGCACCACCGAGGCGCACAAGGTCCCTCCGACGATCCAGAGCCGGTGCCAGCGGTTCGATTTCAAGAACATCGACACCCGGCGCATCGCCGACCACCTCCGCGAGGTCCTCAAGGGCGAGAAGGTGACCGCCGAGCCGGCCGTCATCACGCAGATCGCGCGGCTGGGCAACGGGTCGATGCGCGACGCGCTCACCCTGATGGACCGGCTGCTCGCGACGGGCGAGAAGAAACTCACCGCGTCGCTCCTGCAGGACATCCTCGGGCTCCCCCAGCAGGATGTCGTTGATGCGGTGCTCGATTCGTGCGCACAGGGCGGGGTGAAGGGCGCGCTCGAGGCCGCCGACCAACTCCTGCGCTCGGGCGTGACCATCGATCAGGCGTTCGAGTCGATCGAGACCAGGCTGCGCGACCTGCTCATCCTCTCGGCGTGCGGCCCCGATTCCGAGATCGTGGAACTCGACGGCGAAGACCGCGCCCGCGCGGCAACGCTGGCTTCGTACTTCGACGCCTCCTCGATCACCTACATGATCGCGTTGTGCGAGAACGCGTCGCGCTCCGCCAAGTCGAGCAGCACCCCCCGAGCCCTGTTCGACGCGATCGTGGCCCGCATGGCCATGGCCGAGCGCGTCGCGGATGCGCTGGCCGTCTCGCGCGGGGCGCCGGCGAGCGCCAAACCCGCCGCCGGACCCCCTCCAAAAAAAGCACAAGCGCCGGCCGGCGGTGATCCCGCACGGCCGGCGATCCCCGCGACCCCGGCTCACGAACCGGCCGTTCCGTGCGCCGACACCTCGGACCTGTGGGTGTCGCTCCGTGAGAGCGCGCCCGCCGGGGTGAAGTCGATCCTCCGGGTGCTCACGCTCAAGGAGCAGGCGCCCGGCGCGCTGATCCTTGAAGCGTCTGACCCCGACACGCTGACCATGGCGCGCACCGCGCTGCCGAGGATCCAGGAGGCGGCGTCGAACCTCGCGGGCCGCGCGATCGAGGTCAAACTGCTCGCGTCAGCGCGGGCCGCCGAGCCCACGGCGTCGCCGGGCTCGGGCGGGCCATCACGACCTGCGCCCCGCCAGCACGGGATGACCGTCGCCGAGCGCGAAGCCCTGGAGCACCCGCTGGTGCGCACGGCGGTTGACCTGTTCGGCGCCCGGATCGTGCGCGTGGAAGCCGACGACCGATCCGACGATGTCCCGGAAGACCCCGCCGCGAAGGAGGAATGAGTGTTCGACCAGTTCAAGGCCATGGGCGCCCTCGCGGGGCGCATGAAGAACCGCGACAAACTGAAAGAGGCCGGCGACCGGATGCAGCGCACGCTTGAGGCCGCGCGCATCGTCGGTCAATCCGGCGGCGGGCTGGTCCGCGTCGAAGTGTCCGGGCGTTTGCGCATCGAAAGCGTGGAGATCAGCCCGTCCGTCGCGGGCGCGATGGGAGCCGACGAAGGCCGAAGCCAGGCGCAGCACCTCATCGCCGAAGCCACCAACGACGCCTTGCGCGCCGCCGAGATGGTCATCCAGCAGGAGACCCAGCGCATGGCCCGCGAACTGGGCGTCGAGGACATGCCCGGGCTCGACAACCTGTCGAAGATGCTCGGCGCATGAACCTCCGATCCACCCAGCGCGGCGCCTACCCCGAATCGGTCGAACGGTTGATCGACCGGTTCGCGCAGTTGCCGGGCATCGGCCGACGCACCGCCGAGCGGCTCGCCTTCTGGGTGCTCAAGGCCGATGCGCCCGACGCGTTGGCCCTCTCGGACGCGATCGCCGAGGTGAAACGCTCCATCATGCATTGCGAGATCTGTTTCAACCTCGCCGAGACCCAGCCCTGCGCCGTGTGTTCGGACACCCGGCGCGATCGGGGCGTCGTGCTCGTCGTCGAGCAGCCGCGCGACCTCATCGCGCTGGAGCAGACGGGCATCCATCGCGGCGTCTTCCATGTGCTCCTGGGCCGCGTCGCGCCCCTTGAGGGCATCGGGCCCGACGACATCACCATCGAGCGACTCGTCGATCGCGTGAAAGACCCGTCGCGGAACTGCGGCGGAGAGCGCGTTCGCGAAGTGATCCTCGGCCTCAACCCGACGCTCGAGGGCGACGGCACCGCGCTGTTCATCGCCGAGGCGCTCGCGCCCCACGGGGTCAGCATCACCCGGCTCGCGCGGGGCGTTCCCAGCGGCAGCCAGTTGGAGTATGCCAGCAAGGCCGTTCTTTCGGACGCCATCGCGGGGCGTCAGAGCATGGGCTGAGTCGCCCTTTCGCTCGCCGGGGCGCGTGATCTCGGCGTTGCTCCCCATCGCTCGCTATTCTCGGCAGATCGTTCTGTTCCCGTTCGCAGGCCTCGCTCACCCGGTCGCCACCACGCATGCGCTTCGATACTTCACAACAGATGAAGCTCGGCCAGCAGATGAAGCTGGCGCCGCGCATGATCCAGTCGATGGAGATCCTGCAGATGCCCATCGCGGCGTTGCAGGAGCGCATCGAGCAGGAACTGTCGAGCAATGTGACGCTCGAATCCTTCGAGCCGGGCGTCGATCGTCAGGCGATCGAGGAGATCCGCCGCGAGAACGAGCGCGAAGACCACGAGCACGAGCGGGAGCTCAAGGTCGACGAGGGCTCCGCCGCCGCCGACTTCGAGCGCCTCGGTTCGATGGAAGAGTCGTACCGGGAGGCGACCGACAACCAGTACGAGGCCTCGGCGCTCCCGAGCCGGCTCCGGGACGAGTGGGAAACCGGCCGCCGCGCCGCGCGCAACACCGGGGAGCGCGACGGCAAGATGGACGCCATGGCGAACACCGCCGCGCGGAGCGCGAGCGTCGCCGACCAGCTCCTTGAGCAATGGCTGTTCGCGCCGGTCGACGAACGGACGCGCGCGATAGGAAAGTTTCTCATCGAATTCGTCGATGATGATGGCTATATTCGAACAGCGTTATCCGAGGTCGCCGATCAGGCGCCTCAGGGTCTGACGCCGATCAACGACGATGAGCTGGAGCGTTCGCTCCTGGCGCTCCAGCTCTTCGTCGAACCGGCGGGCATCGGGGCACGCGACCTCCGCGAGTGCCTGCTCCTGCAGGTCGACGCCGCCGACGAGGACGACCCGAGCGAAGACTGGACGCTGACGCGTCTGCTCATCGACGAGCACCTCGACGACATCCTCCACAACCGAATCCCCAAGGTCGTCGAGGCGACTGGCGAGACGATGGACCGCGTGAAGCGCGCCATCGAGATGATGCGCCGCCTGCGCACCAGCCCGGGCCGCGAACTCGTGCAGGACACGCCGCCCGCGATCATCCCCGACGCGATCGTGGAGTACGACGAGGATCAGGACCGGTACATCTCGTACATGACCGACGGGCTGCTCCCCAACCTGCGGATCAACAAGGAATACGCGGAGATGCTCCGCGACAAGGACGCCGACCGCTCCGCCAAGGACTTCATCAAGAAGAACCTGACGAACGCGACATGGCTGATCGACGCGCTCCAGCAACGCAAGCGCACGCTTCAGCGCGTGCTGAATGTCGTCGTCGAGGCCCAGCGAGATTTCTTCGACCTCGGCCCTCAGGCGATGCGCCCGCTTCCCATGACCCAGGTCGCCGACCAACTGGGAGTGCATGTCGCGACCGTTTCTCGCGCCGTGTCCGACAAGCATGTCATGACGCCGCGCGGCGTCTTCCCGCTCCGCAAGTTCTTCACGGGCGGGACCCAGACCGATTCCGGCGAAGAAGTCTCGTGGGACGCCATCAAGGCGGCGCTCAAGGAAGTGGTCGACGCCGAGGACAAGAAGAAACCGCTCAGCGACGACGCGCTCGCGAAAGTGCTGGGCGAGAAGGGCATCGAGATCGCGCGGCGAACCGTCGCGAAATACCGCGAGCAACTGGGCATCCCCGCGGCCCGCATGCGCAAGCAGTTCTGATCCCGGTCACTTCATTCCGGCGAGGGCGCGCACCGTCATGTCGAACCGGCGGACCATGCTCGAATTCAGGCCGTAGACGATCACCGCGAGCCCAACGGCGCCGATGACCGCGCCGATGGCGAGGGAGATGCGCGCCGGCTCGAGCCCGCCGCTCTCGATGGTGGTCAGCATCGCGCGGGCCGGGTTGATCAGGGCGAAGAGCAGCGTCGCGGGGTTGAGCGCCGCAAGCGCCGGCCCGATGTACCCCGCCTCGACGCCCGCCTGCCAGCCGCACAGGCCGACGACGCCCGTGATGGCCGCGATCACGCCGAACGCGAAGATCACCGAGCCGATGGTCCCCTTGCTCTTGATGCTCCACTGGAGCCCGATCATCACGACGAAGGCGGTGAACGGGAGGATGAGCAGGGGGGCGAGCAGCGCCGCTTCGGGCAGCACGACGGGCGTGGTGACCGTCGCGGCCAGCACGCGATCGCTGGAGTGCACGCCTCCCTCGCGGCCGAACCCGCCCGCGAGCACATAGATCGACGCCAGCGCGAGCGTGGCCATCGGCACGGCGAGCAAGGGCAGGAGGAACGCGATCAGCCCGCGCAGTTTGCCCGAGAGATACGCCTTGGGCGTGATGGGCGTCGTCAGCAGGATGTCGAGCGACCCGTCCTCACGCTCGCGCGACACGGCGGTGGCGCTCATGTTGACGGCGATCAGCGTGATGACGGCGAGCTCGGTCCACACCGTCGCCAGGAGCGTGAATCGGAAGCCGTTGTGGGAGAGTCCGCCGCCGTGGTAGAACGCGATCACGCCCAGTCCCCAGAGCACGCCCAGCCCGACGAAGGTGTAGCGCGCGATGCGGTTCGATGCGGCGCCAGCCCGGCTGGCCGCCTCGCGCCACGCGATCGAGTTGTTCCAGACGGTGCGCGGGGCTCGGGTGCGCTCGCCCGTCTTGCGACCGAGCAACTTGCGGAGCATGCCCGCGCGTTCGATCCCGACGACCTTGCGCGTCACGATCGAACTGACCAGGCACAGAACGCCCGAGAGCCCGGCCGAGAGCCAGCACCACAGCGCGACGGGCGAGCCGAACCACGCCCGCGCGAGCCACGACATCTCGCCCAGCGTGATCGCGTCGGGGCGGGGGTATTCCGAGGGGCTGAGCAGCGCCTGGAGCGCCAGGAACGGGTTGAGTGGCGTCAGGAGCGTCACCCCGCCCGGCCCCGCCGGGGAACCCGAGCGCAGCGCCAGGTCCACGGCGAGCGTCGCGCCGAGATATGTGACAACGGCGATGTAGAACGCAAAAACAGCGCGCCGTCCCGCGATGCGCCCGACGGACAGGAACACCGCGATCGCGCCCACGAGCAACGCCGCGCACGCCGCGATGAGGTACGACAAGATGATCGACCGGCCCGGCACACCCCCGAAGTACTGGGTGATCGCGAAGAGCGGCAACGAGGAGAACAGCAGGGCGAGCACGAACAGAAGCCGCCCGATGAGGTTCCCGAGCACGATCTGGGGCGGGGACAGGGGGGTGGTCAGCAAGACCTCCCAGGTCCTCGGGTTGGCTTCCTGCGCGATGGCGCCCGCCATGAACACCGGCGCGAGCAGGCAGATGAGCCCGATCTGGAGGTAGGCGACGATCTCGAACGAGGACGCCCCCGCGGCCGCGAGGTCTCGGTACGAGAGCGAACCGGCTCGCGTGTTGAGCAGCAATGACCACAGCAGCACTGCGATGAGCACGGCGAGGTAGCCGGTGCGGATGTACATGTGCCGCGTGCGGCGTGAGCCGCCCTGCACGATGCGCACCACGATCGGGTTGGTCGGCCCCAGATTCAGGAGCCACCGGAGGGCTGCGGGCATGATCGGATGATCGTAGCAATTCCTGCGACCGTGCCGTCGTGTGCCGGGCGGGGCTTGGCGAATCGGGGTCGGCGCTGTATCCTGAGCCAGAGCCGGCGTATCGCCGGAGATGCATGTTCACCCCTCGCTCCGCGCCCCACTTCCGGTGCGCGAGCGGGTCCACCACGGCCGCCCAGCCCGCTTGATTCGGGCTCTGCGGCCCGCGACAGGTCGCCTTATTCGATCTGTGTCGCGGTCCCTCAGGTTCCTACTCCCTCTACGACCCGCTTCCGCCGCTCGTGCGTTCCCCCGGCAACGACCTCCTTTACACGCTCGACCGTTCTCCAGGAGTCGCGGGCGAGGCCCCCTCGGGCCCCCTCACGATGCAATGAACGCCGTTCGCGAAACGCCCAGCACGATGGTCTCCCACCCCTCATCGCCGGGGCTTGCCCCCTGCGCCCATCGGGTGACGGGACGCATCGCGGGTCCGAAGGAGCGTTTGCCGCGGGCCTGATTGGCCGCGAGTTCGCACCCAACGGGTGACACGCCTCCGAGGCGACGCCGACCAGGCGCAAGGGTGGTCCCTCGCGCCGGAACGGTTGTCCCTTGAAAGGTTCGAGCGCCATGCTCATCGACATACTTCACGCAACGCACCCCGGGGTGCTCGCCGCCGTCCCGCCCGCTGGCGCAGGCCTCGCGCCGTGGATCGTCGGCATCGTGATCGGCGGGGCCATCGGCGCCGCGCTGGGGTTCATCGCGGTCCGACTCTCCGCCGGAGCGGCGATCAAACGCGCTCAGATCGACGCGGACCGCGCCATCGAGGACGCTCGCCGCAAGGGCGAAGACGCGGCCCGGCAACTCGAACTCGACGCCGAGAAGCGTGTCCAGGAGCGCCAGCGCAAGGCCGATCAGGAGGCCGAGGCCAAGCACGCCGAACTCCGCGAGGACGAGAAGCGCCTGAAGAAGCGCGAGGACCTCCTCGACCGCAAACTCGAATCGCTCGCCGCGAAGGAAGACACCCTCGCCCAGACCACCGCCGCCCTCGATGAGCGGATCGCCGCCGTCGAGAAGCGCGAGGCCCACGCCGAGGAGGTCATCGAGAAGCAGAACCAGACGCTCCTTCGCATCGCGGACTGGACGAAGGACCACGCCCGCGAAGAACTCCTCCGGCGCGTCGAGGATCAGGCCCGGATCGATGTCGCCAAGGTCACGCGCAAGATCGTGGACGACGCCCAGAGCGAAGCGAAAGAGCGTTGCCAGGAGATCCTCCTCCAGGCGATTCAGCGCTACGCCAGCGAGACGACCAGCGAGAGCACCGTCCGCTCGGTGCCGATCCCCAGCGACGACATGAAGGGCCGCATCATCGGCCGCGAGGGCCGGAACATCCGCGCCATCGAGAAAGCCACGGGCGTGGACATCCTCGTTGACGACACCCCGGGCGTCATCGCCGTCTCCTCCTTCGACAAGGTCCGCCAGGCGGTCGCGGTCGAATCGCTCCAGCGCCTCGTCGCCGACGGCCGTGTCCACCCCACGCGCATCGAAGAGGTCGTCGAGCAGGTGCGCAAGGAGATGGACGAGCGCGTCATCAAGTTCGGCAAAGAGGCCGTGCTTGAGGTCAAGATCCGAGGCGTGCACCCCAAGATCCGCGACGCGATGGGCAAACTCCACTTCCGCACCTCGTACGGGCAGAATGTCCTCCGTCACAGCGTCGAGGTCGCGTTCGTCAGCCAGATCATCGCCGACCAACTCGGGATGGACGGCCGCATCGCCCGCCGTTGCGGTTTCCTCCACGACATCGGCAAGGCCATGGACCACGAGATGGAGGGCGGCCACCCCAAGATCGGCATGGAGTTCGCCCGCCTCCACGGCGAGGAAGAGCCCGTCCTCAACGCCATCGGCGGGCACCACGGCGACATCCCCGCGACCAGTTGGTACACCCCGATCATCATGGCCGCCGACGCCGTCAGCGGCGCCCGACCCGGCGCACGACGCGAGTCGCTCGAGAAGTACATCCAGCGCCTCGATCACCTCCAGGGCATCGCGCTCAACGAGCACGGCGTGACCGAAGCGTTCGCGATCCAGGCAGGACGAGAGGTCCGCGTGATGGTGGACGCCGGACGGGTGGGTGACGACGAGGCCCTGCTCATCGCCAAGCGCATCGCCGATCGCGTGAGCGAGGAGATGACCTTCCCGGGCGAGATCAAGGTGACCGTGCTCCGCGAGACCCGCGCGGTCGAATACGCGCGGTAATCAGCGATCGAGCGGCACGAGTCGCGCTACCCGTTGGTTCTTGAAGGTGTGCGGTTCGAGTTGTATCCCGTACTGCTCGCGCATGGCCGCATTCAGACTGTCGATGTCATCGGGTGCGAACTCGATTGCAGGGAAGTTGTAGATCTCCCACGCGCCGAGCCCGTTGGCCACCTTCTTCCCGGTGAGACGCTCGATCACCGAGATGAACGGCGCCATGTGCATCCCCTCCTCCGCTGAGAACGCGGTCTCCGAAACCCTCCACCCCATCGACTGTTCCGCCTTCGGGGGCAGCGGAACCTTCTCGAACCGCGTGATGAGGTACCCGGAGAGATCCTCCTCGCGGAACTCGACCGAGCAGCCGAACGCGGCGGCGGCGAGTTGAACGGCGGCCAACCTGAGCGCTTCGGTGGGCTCTTGTTGCTGTGGCCATGTCACGACCAAGTCATAGAGCGCATCGCTCTCGGCGAGGTGTTCGGGCAAGATGATGCACGGCCGGCTCACTCCCGACAACGACTCGATGACCTCCGCCGCTGAGACACCGAGCGAGGTCAGCGCGCCGCTCGTCCTGCCGCGCCGGCTCTTCGCGTACGGATTCTCGCGCACGATCACCTGAAACGCAGGCGGATCGCCTTCGAGTTTCGTGAACGGATCGACGCCGGGCGACCAGGAAGTGATCTCGTTGGAGAGCACTTCCAGCGAGTTGCGCATCATCCGTGCAGTGCCCGGCGCGAAGGACGAGTGCGCGTCGCGCGCGCCTGCTCGGTATCCGTCTATCCGCTCGGTTGTCAGCTCCCGTGGGGATGTCACGCTGGCGATCACGCCGTCTTTCCCGATCACAATGGTGGTGGGAAGGAAGCGGATCTCGTACGAGTCCATCGTGAGGCCGTCCTTGTCGTGACCGATCCACGCGCGCATGGGTCGGTCCTCAAGGAACGGGGACACAATCTCCGGCGCCTCACCGGTCACAGAGAGAAACACGATGTCGTCGGCGTCGGCGTAATGCTCGGCGAGTTCGTTCAGGTGAGGGATCGCCCCGACGCAAGGCCCGCACCATGTCGCCCAGAACTCAAGGACGACGGTCTTCCCTTTGAGTTCAGCGAGCGTCTTCGGCGTCCCATCGGGCGCGTTGGTCACTTCGGTCAAGGTGAGCGGCGGCGCGGCGTCGCCTGGCTGGGGCAGCGCGAGGGAGACCGAAGCCATCGCGAGTGAGACGACAGAAACAATCAGAGATCGGAACATGCAGGGGCCCTCCGTGCGGTTTGTCCCAGCATACCGCTCCGGCGGCCGGTCGCAAGAGGATTCTTTCGCGGGTTAGCCCGGCTCGACACGAGAATCGGCCTGTTTCGTTGCGCCGAGGTTCTCGCGCACGATGTAGAGCGGGCGATTCTTCACCTCGTCGTAGATCCGCCCGAGGTACTCGCCGATCAGCCCGATCGCGATCAACTGAATCCCGCCCAGGAAGAGCACCAGCGTGACCAGGGTCGTGAACCCGGTGAAGGCCGTCTCGACGCCTGCGAGCCGTTTGATCACGAAATAAGCGGCCACGAGGAAACCGAACGCGCTCACCAGCGCGCCGCCCGCGATCATCAAGCGCAGGGGTTTGTACGAGAAACTCAGCACGCCGTCGGCCGCGTATCGGAAGAGCCGCGAGAAGGTTTGCTTCGGCTCCCCGCCCAGCCGGGCGTCGCGGTCGTACTCGACCACGCGCTGCTCGAAACCGATCCACGCGCGAAGGCCGGGGAAGAAGCGGTTGCGCTCGGTGAGGCGTTGCATTTCTTCGAGCGCCGGCCGCGCGAGCAGACCGAAGACGCCCGTTTGCGCGGGGATCGGGAAGTCCGTCATCCACCCGAAGGCGGCATGGAACCCGCGGAGCAGGAGGCCCCGTATCCCGGTCTCGCGCCGCGATCGCCGCACGGCCAGCACGACCTGCGCATCTTCGTTACGCCACACGCGCACCATCTCGCCGATCATCTCGGGCGGGTCCTGCAGATCGGCGTCCATGATGATCGCGGCGTCGGCGTTCGCGTGCGCCAGCCCGGCGGTGATCGCCGGTTGGTGGCCGAAGTTTCGCGAGAGCGAGATGAGGCAGAACCGCGCGTCGCGCCCGTGCTGCTCGCGGATCAGCCGCGCCGATGCGTCGCGGCTGCCGTCATCCACCATGACCACCCGCCACTCGCACCCCGGGAGCGCCGACAGCGCATCCGTCAATCGCTCGAACACCTGCGCGAGGATCGCTTCCTCGTTGAAGACCGGAATCACGACATCAAGCGTGAACCGCTGTGCGCCGTCTCCGGCAGACGGCTTCGGCTCAATCAGCGCGGCGTCGCGGGTGGGTGCGTGGGTCATACGAACAGAAGTCTATTGCGCCGGCGGGGGCGACGGAGGAATGAAACCGAGTCCGAGAATCTCGGACGCCCCCTCGATAGGCCCCCCGAACGGGCCCCGGAGTCGGGGCGTGAGCGTGATCGGCTCGAGTTCGACCATGCTCGGGAACCGGACGCGGAGTTGATCAAAGAACGAGCGGTCGGTCTCGTCAGGCCGATCGGCCATCCCGATCTTCCAGACAACCATCGCGCCGAAGATGTCCACATCCGAGTCTTCGACCCAGAATGTTCGGTCGGTCGAGCCCTCGATGTACACCAGCGCACGCTCGTCCCCGTACCACGACACGAGCCCGCCGTAGAACACATCCCCGATCACCGCGATGAGCGGCTGGTGGGAGACCCGGTCGTTCCATTCGCGTTCGATCCGCAACGCGAGTTCGCGGCCGGGATAGTTGGTGCGTTTGGCGTCGTGGGTCAGACTCGGCCCGACGGCGTGATCGATGTAGTACCCGATGGGAGCCGCGGCGAAGAGCACACACCACGCTGCGGCAAAGATGGGAACATGACGGGGCCTCATGTCGAACGAGGCCGTCATCGTCAGCCAGAGCGGCGCCGCGAGCAGCATCGGCGTGCCCCACATCGACCGCAGCCGCGCGCCCGTGACGAGCGAGTACGCCGCCATCGCGAGAACCGGCGCGAGCGCGATCAACCATACAAACACGCGTGAGTCACGGATTTCCGCGGATTCGCGGGCTTGGTTCTTTGATCCGGGGAGTCGTCCGCCGGAAAGCACGAGAACGACCAGCGCGGCCAGCCCCGCGAGCATTTGTGCGATCACGAACTTCATGGGATGGGTGAGGTGGTCGAACCACGCCGTCTCGCCTGCGGATGAACGGCGCATGCCGTACCTGAGCGTCACAAAGTCCGTGTCGAGCATCCACAGGAAGTGCGGGAGGAAGATGATCGCGGCGACGAGGCCGGCGAGGTACGGCCCGGGCGTGCGCAGCGTCCGCCGCCCCGTGGGCGTGAACACCACGAACAGGGCCAGCGCCGGGATCGCGAACACCGCGAGGTACTTCGAGAGCATCGCGAGCCCGAAGCAGATTCCCACGCCCGTCCAGGCGGCGAGCGCCGCCAGGCCCGCGGTCCGCACGGCGCGCCAGAAGCACAGGAAGAGGAGCGCCCACAACGGGAGTTGGAGCACATTTACATTGAATTCGGGGCTCGTGAAGTGCATGTAGTACACCCCGACGAGCAGGAGCAGCGTCGCGAGCGCGGCGCGCCCTTCGTCCACGATGTCACGCGCCAGGCGCCACATCGCGAGCGCGGCGACCGCCACGCAGACCTGCGAGAGGGCGTAGATCGCCAGGTCGCTCCGGCCGCTCAGGAGCCCGGCGATCTCGGCCGTCCACGCCGACAGCGGCGGATGCTTGTCGTACCCCATCTGCCATTCGCGGCCCCAGAGCAGGGCCTCAACGGCGTCGAGGGGCAGGGACAGATTCGCGAGCCAGGGCACGATCGTCCAGACCGCCGCATGGAGCAGGATCGCGCCGGGAACCAGCCACCGCGATCGAGCAGCAAGCCAATCGAGCAGGGAGGGTTTGGACGGTTCGTCGTTCGGGGCAGGATGCACGGCGGAGAGGATATCGGCTTCGCGCGGCCGTAGGGGTTGCGTGCGGGACCCATATGGCGTTTGATGGACCAACGCGCATGGCGAAACGGACCATCATCTGGGTGATCAGCGACGGCAAGGCGGGCCATGAGGGCCAGTCGGTCGGGCTCGCGTCTGCGATCGGGGCGATCACAGGCGCCGGTCTCCGCGTGATCAGGACCGAGACATCCCGGAAAGGGCCGCTCGCGTCGCTGTTCGTCCGCACGCCTACGCCCACGCCCGACGAACTCGGGCCTCCCGACATCGTCATCGGGACAGGAACGGCCACCCACGCCGTCCTCCGGGCGTGCAAACAGGCGTACGGCGCCCGCACCATCGTCGTGATGCGCCCTTCGTTCGGTCGCTTTGATGTCATCGTGCCGCCCCTCCACGACGCCATGCGCGAATCGTGGAATGTGATCCCGACACGCGGCGCCATGAACCTTGTGCGGCCTTCCGGCGCGAAAGATCCCGCCAAGGGGCTCATCCTCATCGGAGGCCCCTCCAAACATCACGGGTGGGACGATCAGGCGATGGCAAGGCAGATCCGCGAGATCGTGGATCGCTCCACGGACACGCGATGGACGCTCACGACCTCGCGCCGGACGCCGGCAACCTTCATCCCGGCGCTCGAGCACGCGCTCGCCGGCGCGCTCGACCGGATCGAACTGCACGCCGCCGCTGACACAACCCGAGAATGGCTCCTCGAGCGCTACGCCGAGAGCGAACAGATCTGGGTGAGCGAGGACAGCGTGTCGATGGTGTACGAAGCGATGACCAGCGGCGCGCGCGTGGGCCTGCTCCGCTCGCCGCGAACAGACGGCGTCGGCCGGGTCGTGAGGGGTATGGACACCATCGTCGAAGAGGGCTGGGCGATGTGGTTTGACGCGTGGCAGAAGGCAGGGTCGCTCCGCAAACCGCCCGGGCGACTCGACGAAGCGTCGCGCGTGGCCGAGATCATCGTCGAGCGGCTCGGACTCCCACGGGGCGCACCGTGACCGCGCGGACGCTCACCATCGCCCAGTGCCTGCCAGATCTCCATGGCGGTGGCGTTGAGCGCGGCACGCTCGAGATCTCCCGCGCGATCATCGAGCGCGGCCACCGCTCCATCGTCATCAGCGGCGGCGGCCGCCTCGTCGAACAATTCACACGCGAGGGCGGCGAGCACATCGAGTGGCCGATCGGCAAAAAGTCACTCGCGACGCTCCGGCTCGCGCCGCGCTTGCGCGATCTCTGCGCGGCGGAACGCATCGACATACTCCACGCGCGCTCGCGCGTTCCCGCGTGGGTGTGCCTGCTCGCGTGGAAGAAGATTCCCGAGTCGGCGAGGCCCCGCTTCATCACCACGATGCACGGCGTCCACTCGGTCAGCCGGTACAGCGAGATCATGACGCGCGGCGAGCGCGTCATCGCCGTCAGCGAGACGGTTCGCGCGCATATCGCGGCCGAATACCCGCGGGCCGACCTGAGCCGTGTCACGGTCATCCCGCGCGGCGTCGATGATGCCGAATTCCCGTTCGGGCATCGGCCGAGCGAGGAGTGGATCGCGGGATATCACCGCGATGTCCCTTCGGCCGCGGGCCGGTTTGGCGTGCTGCTCCCAGGCCGTGTCACGCGACTCAAGGGCCACGGCGACGCGGTGCGCGCGGTCCACGCCGCGCATGCGCGAGGAGTTGACGCGCACCTTCTGATCGTGGGCGGGGTTGACCCAAAGAAGGAATCGCTCCGACGCGAGATCGAGACTCTTGCGCGGTCGCTCGGCGTTGCCGACCGCGTGACTTTCGTCGGCCACCGCTCGGACATCCGCGAATGGATGGCGGCCAGTGATGTGGTCCTCGCGTGTTCGACCCAGCCCGAATCGTTCGGGCGCACCGCTCTGGAAGCAATCAAACTCGGGCGCCCGGTGATCGGG
Source organism: uncultured Phycisphaeraceae bacterium (assembly GCA_965369025.1). Lineage (GTDB taxonomy): Bacteria > Planctomycetota > Phycisphaerae > Phycisphaerales > UBA1924 > JAHBXC01. The sequence goes on from CBDUPB010000001.1 coordinate 1,720,185, forward strand.
TACGAGCACGGCGGCGTGGGCGAGGTCATGCGCGAGGTCTTCCCCGCCGGGCTGGTCCCCGCGAACGACTGGCGCGCGATGGCGGAACGCATCGTCGAGTTTGCAGGCGATGCGCCCGCTGTCGAACGGACGGAGCGGTACGCGCTCCGAACGATGCAGGAGCGGACGGTATCGCTGTACGAGACCGTTGCGCCGAGCTGAAAGGGGGCTTCGCTGAGCGCATCGCGGTTGCGGTGTCTCTACAATGGCCCACCAAAGGGAGACCCTGCCATGAGCGAAGCAAAGAAGAAATCCGGCGGAGGAATGAAGATCATTCTCGGAGTGGTCGGCGTGCTCGTTGTGCTGATCGTGCTGCTGGTGGCCGTCATCGCGATCTCGATCGACAGTCTGGCCAAGCGAGGCGTGGAACGCGGCGCGACCTACGCGTTGCAGGTCCCGACTACGCTCAACAACGCTGACGTGAAGTTCCTGAGCGGCGGCTTCGCCATGAGCGGCCTCGAGGTGAAGAACCCCGACGGGTTTTCGGCGCCGCACTTCCTGCAGATGAACGACGCGAGCGTGAATGTCTCGCTCGCGACGCTGGCCGAGGATGTTGTTGAACTCCCCGCGCTCACGATCACGGGCATCGACATGTACCTGGTGAAAGAGGGCGGGAAGGCCAATTACCAGGTCATCATGGACAACCTCAAGCGCTTCGAGTCGGGTGAATCGGAACCCGCTGACCCGGCGAAGGAGGGCAAGAAGTTCGTCATCCGCAAGATCGAGATCAAGGATGTCATGGTGCACGCGAGCGTGCTCCCGCTGGGCGCCGCGGGAAAGACCGTCGATGTTGAGGTCCCCGAGATCGTGCTCACGAATGTGGGCAGCGGCGGACAAAGCGTCTCGATGGCCGAGGTGTTCAACATCGTCCTCAAGGCCGTCTTTGCGACCGCGCTCAACCTCGGCGATGTTCTTCCCGGCGATATCTCCGAAGGCCTCAAGGGCGGGCTCTCGCAACTCGGCTCGTTGAGTGATCTCGGTGTCGGCGTCGCGGGCAGCGCGGCCAAGGTGCTCGGCGACCTCCCGGGCGGGGTGGGCGAAGGCGCCGGCAAGGCCGTTGAAGATGCCGCAAAGGGTGTCGAGGAAGGCATCAAAGGACTCTTCGGGGGCGACAAGAAGAAGGACGAATAACGCCGCGCAACCGCTCGGCGAGGGTATAACTCGATATGCACCGCACACGCTCTGCCGCTCTCGCGTTCCCGATCCTCGTCGCCACCGCGACCGCCCCGGCGTGCGCGGAGCCGCCCGTCGTGAAAGACCCTGCGCCCGCGACGGGCTACCGGGTTGAGGAGGTCGTCGGAGGCCTCGATCATCCGTGGTCGATGGCCTGGCTCCCCGACGGCGACATGCTCATCACCGAACGCGGCGGTCAGATCCGGCTCGTGCGCGATGGCAACCTCGTGCGCCAGCCGGTGACGGGCGCCCCGAGAGTCTTCGCATCGGGTCAGGGCGGGCTCATGGAGATCTCGCTCCATCCGGATTTCGCCGACAACCGATGGATCTACCTCACCTATTCCGAAGGGAGCAGGGCCTCGAACCACACCGTGCTCGCGCGCGGCGTGTACGAGGACGGCGCCATCCGCGACCTGCGCACGATCTTCGAGGTCAACCGGATGAAGTCGGGCACGCAGCACTTCGGCTCGCGCATCGTCTGGCTCGACGACGGCACGATGCTGCTCGCGATCGGCGACGGCGGCAACCCGCCTGTGAAATACGACGGCGAACTTATCCGGCTTCAGGCCCAGAAACTCGACGCGCACCTCGGGAAGATTCTTCGACTTACGGAAGACGGCAAGCCCGCGCAGGACAATCCGTTCGTCGGCACGCGCGGCGCCGCAGAAGCGGTGTATTCCTACGGGCATCGCAACATTCAGGGGCTGGCGATCGACCGCTCGACGGGGCGCGTCTGGGCGACCGAGCACGGGCCGCGCGGCGGCGACGAGTTGAATCTCATCGAGGCCGGCGCGAACTACGGCTGGCCCGAGGTGACCTTCGGCCGCGAATACTTCGGGCCGAAGATCTCGGACGAAACGAGCGATCCGGAGTTCACGGACGCGGCCATGGTCTGGGTGCCGAGCAAGGCTCCGAGCGGTCTGGAGTGCTATTCGGGCGACGCGTTCCCTCAGTGGAAGGGCGACCTGTTCAGCGGCGCGCTCATGCACAAGGATGTCCGTCGCATCGACATCGAGGGCGACCGCGCCGTGAAACACGAATCGATCTCGATCGGCAAACGCGTTCGCGATGTGCGCCAGGGTCCGGACGGCATGCTCTATGTGCTGACCGACGAGAACGACGGGCAACTGCTGCGCATCGTGCCGGCGGACTGACCGGGTGGGTCAGGCGCTCGGGGCGAGCGACGGGATGGCCCGCGCCAGCGCCGCGCGCAGCGCCGGGTCTCGCGCGATCTTGGGTATCACGACGAGCAATGGTGCGGCGTCCGCGGCGAGCGTCGCCTCATCGGCGTGCGCGACAAGCATGTCGCTGAGACGCGAATAGTCGTTCGCGAGGAAGTGGCCGCCTCGGCGTCGTCTCAGACAACTGTTGATGAGCCGCAGGTAGTCGTACGCGCGCTGCGTGTGGACATCGGCGTCGGGGGATGGGCCGTATTCGAAGTCGATGAACACCACGCGGGAAGCATCGAGCGACAGCAGGACATTGCTGAGGTTCAGATCGAGGTGCGTGACTCCGCGATCATGCATCGTGCGGATGCCCGCGAAGATCAGGTCCAGCGCGCGCAGGACGGAGGACGGGGAACCGCGGAGCACTTCCGAGGCCCGGGGCATCGTGAGGTGTTCGCACGCGACGGCGTCGTCGGCGGTCCACAGCGGCCTGGGCGCAAGCCCGAGCGGCGCGAGCGTCGCGTACGCGCTCGATTCACGGGAGACGCGCAACTCCGGCGCGAGCGACACCACCGGCCCTTCCGCGCGCTTGCGGTTGATCCAGAGCGAGGTCTTGTGGGGATTGACCACCCGGACGAGCGCGAGCGTTCGACCCTGATGGCGGGCGTAGAGCACATCGTCGTAGCCGCCCAGACTCGCGGGGGTGAGCGTGACGGGGTGGCCCAGCGCGTCGCTCAACGACCGCGCGACTTCGCGGCGACGGTCCGCGTGGAGCGCGTACGCGCGGCGACGGCGGAATTGTTTGGAGAGACTCGCGAACATCAGGATTGCCGGACGGGTTGCGCCGCCCCAGTGACCGAATCGTTTCGCGTCGCCTGCTGTGCAGCGGGCGGCTGACTCCATGTCGAGTAGTCGTAGCCGTAATCGTCGCGAAGGTAGCGGGAGAGCGCGGCGGTGAGGTACGCCCGATCTGCCTCGCTGAACCACGCTTCCGGCGGGGTGCGCGGCCCGCTGCGCACAACGCGGCGCTCCCTCGGATCCTCGTGTCGCGCCATCGCGTCCTTGCTTGAGCGCGCGACGGCGTTTCGCAGCGCCTCGGGGGACAGCGGATCCGGAAATCCCAGAAACCTCCACGCGCGATCGAGGTGCGCGGCGGGGTCTGCCTGCAGGTCCTCGTAGCGGATGACGATGACCGCTTCGGGGTCGATGTTGCGAACGCGAGACCAGCTGTTCAGGAAGCGGATGTGGCGGAAGAGGGTGTGGTCATGGCGGAAGACATCCTTGCCGCGCAGGAACTCCGAGAAACTCGGGCGGGTGTCCGGCGGGTCTTTCTCGTAGTACGACACGAGAGAGTGCCGTATGTCGCGGACAAGCATGACATACTTGGGAAAGCGCATCCGATGGCGGAGCATGCGCCAGAGCGGGACGGGCATCTCGGAGTGCGTCCGGATGATTCGCGGAAGACTGTTCCGGGCCGGGGGGTCGCGCATCAGGCCGACGAGCCGCGGATCGTTCAGGTGCGCGGGTGGCTCGAGGTCGTAGGCCTCGCACATGGCCATCGAGATGAGCCAGAGCAGCCAGTGGCTCCCGCTCGAGCGCATCGTGACGAGCATGCCGTCGAGCTCTCGATGACGGATCATCGCGAGCGGACCGGTGCGAACGATGGATTTATGCGTCAGCCACCAACCCAGGACATGGCTCGGTGATTTTGAGGGGGTCACGGGTGTTTCCCTATGAGGCATTCGGCCCTGCGCGGCCCGCTCGTGCCATCGGGAAGCGGGCGTCCACGAGTGGACGGCCTACAGCGAACTCGAGCGGGGAAAGCGGAGAGGGAGGGATTCGAACCCTCGATAAGCCGAAGCCTATACCGGTTTTCGAGACCGGCCCATTCAACCACTCTGGCACCTCTCCGGGGTGATTTCGGGGTTGGGGCGGAGTGTAGAGCGGAGAACCGCCCGGGGCGAGCGACGGGCGCCTTCGGCGTTCAAACCCCGAAGAAGACCAGCCAGACCACGATCAGGATCGGGACCAGAATCAGGAGGCTGTAGCGGAGGTATCCGAGGAAGCCGGGCATCCGCACGCCGTTGGCCTCGGCGATCGCCTTCACCATGAAGTTCGGCGCATTGCCGATGTAAGTCGCGGCGCCGAAAAAGACCGCGCCGAGGGAGATCGCGGCCAGCACGAGCGAGCCCTGGACGACGACGGGCGCTCCCTGGTGCTCGAACACCACGGAGCCGTCAATGAAGGCCTTGATGCCCTCCGGGCTGAGCGCGTACCCCTCGGAGGCGAGACCGGTCTGAAGGAAGTTGAGGTAGGTCGGGGCGTTGTCGAGGATCGCCGAGAGCGATCCGGTGGCGAAGTAGTAGTGGGTGGGGGTCTGAAGGCCGAGCGACGGGCCGTGGATCGCGAGGTATCCCAACGCGGGGGCCATCGTGAAGAAGATGCCCGCGAAGAGGTAGCCGACTTCCTGCACGGGGTGGAAGTTGAACTGGTTCTCGGCGTGGTATTCGGGGCGCGTGGCCTTGTAAGCGATGACCGCGAGGACGACCTGGACGATCGGCGCAATCGGCACGCCGTGCGTGTCGAAGCCGGCGTTGCGCAGGGCCGGGTCTATGAAGACCGCAAGCACGATCAGCGCGAGGCAGATCATCCCGACCGATCCCCGGATGAAGACCGCCGGCGCGCCGGGCGCGGTCTGGAACTGGAGCCGCTCTGCGAAGACCGGCTCGCGCGCCGCGCGGGCGGCGTCGGCGCGGGAGAAGACGCTGTCGATGATGAAGAAGACGAAGATCAGCAGGCCGATGCAGACGATCCACTCCTGCCACAGGTGCTGGAGCGTCCAGAAGAACGGGACGCCCTTGAGGAACCCGAGGTAGAGGGGGGGATCCCCGATGGGGGTGAGCGACCCGCCGCAATTCGACACGATGAAGATGAAGAACACCACATGGAGCGGGCGGAGCCGTCCCTGATTGATGTTCATGAACGGGCGGATGAGGAGGATCGAAGCGCCGGCCGTTCCGATGAAGTTGGCGAGCACCGCGCCGATCAGGAGGAGGGCGGTGTTGGCGGCCGGGGCGCCCCGCGCATTGATTCGCAGGACGATGCCGCCCGTGGCGACGAACAGCGCCCCGACCAGCCCGATGAACTGAAAGAACTCGAGCCCCGCGTGGAGCATGTGGTGGCGGCCGTACTCCCCGTAGGCGGCGAGGTAGAAACCCAGCACGAACGCGCCCGACCCGAACGCGACGGCGGGGTAGTGCGCGTTCCAGAACTTGCGAAGCAGGAACGGCATCAGGGCGATCGAGAGCAGCAGGAACGCGAACGGTCCGAGCAGCCAGATCGGGATGTCCGGCTGCGCGTGGGCGTCATCCCCGTGCGATGCGGTTTCGTCGTGGCCGCCGTCGGACGCGTGCTCTTGATCGGGCGAGGGCTGGGCCTCGGAAATAGGCGGCAGGACCGGCGCGTCGGTGTCCTCGATATGCGCGGGCGTTTCGGCGGCCGGGTCCGGGGTGTAGTGCGCCACGGGAGTGACGGCGCCGATCGTCGCGCCGACCGCTGCGGCGATCACGGCCACGATGACCCAGAGCTTCGGTCCTCGGATTCCTGGCGTGGGTGCGTGACTCATGCGGCTCGTGCGAAGCGGTGTGTTGCGGCCCGAACGATAGGTGGAAGGCGTCAGTCGGGCGATGGACCGCCTTCGGGCGCCGGGTCAGTGCGCCCGCCGCCCTCGACCTCGCCCGCGCGGGTGAGTCCCCAGCGGAGCAGGATCGGGCCGAGGATCTCCTGAATGGCGATCATCGCGAGGATGAGGTTGTAGAGGATGCTCGCGAAGGCAGCGTCGCCGAAGGTGCGCTGGATGATCGCCGCGAGCGCGAGCGCGACGCCCGCCTGGGAGATGTAGCCCGTCCACGCGTACTTCTCGACCGTCGGCGGGGCGGCGCCCGCCTTGGCCCCGAGCCAGGTTCCCACCCAGGTCGCGGCCACGCGGACGGCGACGATCAGGAGCGCGGCGGGAAGGATCGGGCCGATAGCGTCGAGGTCGAGCTTGGTCCCCGCGAACGCGAAGAACGCGGCGTACACCGGCAGGGATAATTCTTCGACCGCCTCGAAGAGCGACTCGGATTCGTGCGGCCAGACATTCTGCATCATCATGCCCGCGACGAGGGCGACGATCAGCGGCTCGAGCGCGAGTTCTTCGGCGAGCAGCGCGAGCCCGAGCGACGCGAGCACGATGAAGATGGGCATCTTCGCGTGGATGCGGTGCACATACCACGACATGAGCAGGCCGACGATCAGCCCGGCGATGACCGAACCGCCCAGGTGATGCACGAGCGTCAGGAGCACGCCGGTCTCGTGGCCGCCTTCGGCGTGCGTCATGTACTCGGCGAAGTGGCGTGCACCGATGGTCATCGCGATCGTGAAGAGCACGATGAGCACAAGATCCTTGGCGACGACGCTCGCGAGCACGGTCTGGGAGAGAGGGCCCTTGGCGCGCGTCTCGGTCAGGATCGCGATGACGACGGATGGGGAGCTGGCGACGGCGATGACCCCGACGATCGCCGCAATCATCCAGCGGTCGGCGGATTCGGTGAACTCGGTGATCTTGACCGGCCCGGCGGCGAAGTACGCCGCCAGCGCCACGACCCCGAGGACTACGGCGGATTGGATCAGGGTGAGCGAGACGATCGTGCGTGCGCCGCGCTTGAGGAAGTCAAACTTGATCTCGCCGCCCGCTGTCAGGGCGATCACGACGATGGCAAGGTCGTTGACAAGACGCAGGTACGGCGCCTGCTCTTCGGTGACGATCCCGAGGATGTCCGGCCCGACGATGACCCCCAGCGCGATGTACCCCGTGATGCGCGGGAGCCCGATCGCGGCGAAGATGCGCCCGGCAAGCCAGGCGGCGAGCAGCAGCACTCCGAGCGAGGTGCCGGTCTCGATGAGCCCGGACGGGCCCTGGTTCTCCGGTCCGAGCGGGGCGAGCCGCGCGAGCATGGCGGCCGCCAGCACGGTGATGAGCAGGATGGTTGCGCGGAGCCATGGCTTCATACCGTCGCGTCCGCGTTGAGTGTGGCTTCGGGCGTTGACCGCTTGCGCGCGGCGATTGCGGCGAACAGATCGCACATGATCCCCACGAGCACGACGATCGTCAGCAGACGGCGCGCGTCCTCGACGGACGCGAGGACGACGAGCGAGACGGCGAGGGCCACCGCGACCGGGCTCTGGCGGATCGACGCGGCTCGCGCGAGCCAGCTCGAGTCACGGTCGGCATCGGCCGCGGAATCGATCGTCGCGAACACGGCGGGCTTGATCAGGAGACGGACCAGCACGACCGCAGCGACGATCGCGGCGCCGGGAAGGAAGAGGCGCGGGTCGAGCAGCACGCCCGCAAGGAGCGCGAAGCTGGTCGCGACCACATGCTCGGCCTGCAGGATGAACCGCCCGAAGACCGCCGTGTTGGCGATGGAATCCGAAGGCCCGGAGGTGCGGAGGTTGGCGAGCGTGGCCCCGGTGATCATCGCGGGGAGCAGCGGCGATATGCCGAGATCGGCGGAGATCCCCGCCGCAAGCCCGACGACGCCGAGGAAAACGACGAGCATCTCGGCGCGGTGCTTACCGGCAAGCCGGAGCGACTCTTTCGCGACCACGGCGAGGAGCACGCCCACGCCGCATGCGGCGGCGAGCGAGAGCAACCGCATGGGGATGGTTCGCGGGGTGATTTCGGCCGTTTGATCTGCAGGGGGAATGATCAGGATGGCGGCGGCGATCCCGAAGAGCGCAACGGCGATGATCGCGCTGAGGCCGCCCGATGCGCGGAGGAGCACGGCGCGTTTCTGGCCCGCGGCGCTCGACTCGATGCCCAGGGATCGGGTCTCCATGGACCAGCCGATGGACGCGGCCGCGAGCAGCGTGAACGCGATGGTGAAGCCCCCGGCGCCCGGCTGCTCGATGAGGGTGGAAACGCCGAACAGGGCGGCGCCGACCGCGACGATGGTGAGCAGCGCGTCGAGCCCGGCGAGTTTCCAGATCACGGGCGGGAGTTTCGAGAGCACATCGCGGCGCGCCTGCAGACCGACCATCAGACCGATCCATCCGAGCCCGACGGAGAGCAGCGGGGTGGCGCGAAAGACCGCGTCGGTCGTGATCAGCCCGCCGACTGCCGGGCCGAGGAGCGTGCCCACGCCGGTCGCGAGCCAGCCGCCGGCGATGGCGGTCGCGCCGAACCGAGAGCGGCGCAATCGATAGAACCGCTTGCTCGTGGCGAGCAGCGCCAGCACCAGGAGCGCCGCGATCGAGAGGAAGAGGGCCATGCGTTCGGGGTGATCAGCGCTTCAGGCCCGCGACCCGGTCAACCGGGACCGTGAACGCGATGGGGCGATTGGCGCCGGTGAAATCCTGTTCGATGATCGAGAAAAACTGTTCGGCTTTCTCGCGCGGCATGACGGAGAGGATCAGGCGACTCCCGGTCTGATCGGGGATGAGCGAAGCCAGCCCGGCGAAGATCGGCATCTCCTGTCGGAGGATCGCGCCGAGCCCCTTGGACTCGATGACGGTTGCGCCGGGGATGCCAAGGTCGAGCACGACGGTGATCAGTTCGTCCAACTGGTTCGCGCTGGATGCGATCGCCATGAACAAGACGCGCTGCGTCTCGGCCCCGGCGCTCGGCTTCACGGGCGCTTCGGCCGGCTCACTCATGGTTGCGATCCTCCGTGAGGATGGCCTCGGCAAGTCCGGCGGCGTCGTCGGCCTCGCGAAGTCGGCCGCGCGATTTCTCGTCGCGGGTGAGCCGCGCGATGCGCGCGAGGATGCGCAGGTGATCCCAGGGTTTGTCGTCCGGGCCGAACATCCCGAAAACCAGGTCCGCCGGGGGGTGGTTCGACGAGCCGAACTTCACGCCGGGTCGGAGCAGCATCGGGATGACGAGCGTGCGGTCGATCCCCTTGAGGAGGGCGTGCGGGAGGCCGACGCCCTCGGGGGTCGAGGTCGCCATCTGCTCCTCGCGCGACAGGAGCGCGGCGAGCACGATCTCGCGGTCGATGCCCAGGGCGCCAGCGGCGGCGTCGGCGAGCGAGGCCAGAACGGCCGCCTTGCCGTCGGGTTTGTCGAGCACGAAAGTCAGGTTTGGGTCAAGGTAGGGTTCGAGACGCATGGACCAAGGGTACCCGGGACCGGCCCGGCCCGCTCTGCGGGCGTTCCGCGCTGAGGATGCGGTAGAGTGAAAGGCGCGCGGGCGTGTTCCCAAAGAGACCGCCGTGGAGGTTGGTCGAACGGAGGAAGCCATGGTTACGACGCTAGCGAGTCTCGATGAGGATGCGATCAAGTGGGCGGTCATCGGGGTGATCGCGGTGGTCGCGATCCTCGGCGGCTATATCACCCGCATCGTCACCACCTCTGCGCGGGAACGCTCGAGGCGCGAGATCGCCGCGTACATCGCCGAGGGTTCGATGTCTCCGGAACAGGGCGAGCGGCTCATGCGGGCTGGCAACGCCGACGAAGAATGACGCACGGTGACGGCCGCGTTCAGCGGCAAAGGAAGCGGAAATGGACGCGTTGATTGAATCGTTCGCGGAGGAACCCGGGATCATCATCGGCCTCATCGCCGTATGCGGGCTGATTCTCATCGGGCTGCCCGCGGTCGTGCTGGGTATCTACGCCAGCATGAAGAACACCAAGGAGCGCGAGCAGTCGCGCCGTGAACTGGCGGCGTATGTCGCCGAAGGCACGATGAAGCCGGAAGAGGCGGAGCGGCTCCTCAGCGCTGCGCAGCCCGAAGGCATCCGTTGCAGGAACTGAACAAGGAAGCATTGATGACTATGACAACGCTCGCGACCGACTTCTCGGACATGACCGGCCTGCTCATTCCGCTCGCGGGGTTGGTCTTTGTCGCGTTCATCATCGTGCTGTCCACGCTCAAGTCCGTCGCGATCAACCGGTCGCGCGAGCAGACCAAGCGCGAACTGGCGGCGTACATGGCCGAGGGTTCGATCTCGGCGGAAGACGCCGAGAAGATCTTGAACCATCGCGATAACGGCAAGTGCGGTTCGTGACCGCCTGAACGATCAGAGCAGGATGTCGATGAGCGAGCCGCGGTTGTCGAGGGTCTCGACGACGCGGTTGAACTCGACGCGCCTGGCGGCGAGAGCCGGGACGGCCGGGGTGGTGTCGCGGTTGGCGGGGACCTCGGCACGCTGTGTCGGCTTGACAGGGGCGGGCTGCGCGTCGCCGGCGATCGGTGCGGTTTCGAGATAGCGGGCGGCCTCGGCGGCCCTCACCAGGGCGATGTTCCGGGCGCGGATCGCGTCGGCGTAGGTGAACCGCTCGTCCTCGCGCTCCTGAGCGCGTTCGGCGACATAGTCCGCGTAATCCTGGGTGTACTCGATGGGGGCGGGCACATCGACGCACACCGGCGGGGGCACACGGACCACCGGGACCGGGCGAAATGCCCAGCCGAGGGGAGCCGCATGTCTGGTGATGCAATCGATCCGCACGGAGAGGGGAATGGCACGCCCCGCGCCGGTTTGGTGAACAGGGCGCCGGTCCGAGATTCCCGGCGTTCCCGGTGCATTGTGGGCGTTGTGCCAGGCGGGAAGAAGATCCGTGGGGTTCCGTTTGTGACGGTTGTTGCCCGGACGCCACACGCGAGGGGTTCGGCGGGCAACAATCAGCCCGATGCTGCGCACGAGCGACCTTGAGTACGACCTGCCCGACGAGCTGATCGCGACGCGACCCGCCGAGCCGCGAGATTCGGCCCGGCTGATGGTCGTGGACCGCGGCCAGCCGTCGAGCGTGGAGGAGGCGAAGGTCCGAGATCTCCCGTCGTACCTGCGCGAGGGCGACCTGCTCGTGTTCAACGATTCGCGTGTGCTCCCTGCGCGGCTCGCGGGCGTCAGGAGGAGCACGAGTGGACGAATCGGCGGGTTATTCCTGGCGGAACACGGACCGGGACGGTGGGAGGCGCTCCTGCGGAGCAATGGCCGCCTGCGGTCCGGGGATGTGATCGACCTGGACGACGCGCACGGCGGGCGCAGTTCCGTGTCGATGACGCTGCTCGATCGCGCGGGGGAGGGCTGGCTGACGGAGGTCCGCGACGAATCGCGCGGGGATGCCGAGAGCGCTGCGGAAGTGCTGGGCCGTATCGGCGCGACGCCGCTGCCGCCGTACATCCTGTTCGCGCGCCGGCAACGGCACGAGCGCATCGACGACGACGAGGACCGCGCGTGGTACCAGACGGTCTACGCCGACTCAACCCACACGGGCAGCGTGGCGGCGCCGACGGCGGGCCTTCATTTCACGCCTGCGCTGCTGAGGCGGCTCGAAGAGTCGGGCGTGCGCACGGCGCGGGTCACGCTTCATGTCGGCGCGGGGACCTTCAAGCCGGTTGAGGTGGAAGTGGTGGAAGAGCACCCGATCCACGCCGAATGGGCGGAGACCCCCGCGAGCGCCCTTCGGGCCGTCCGTGACACAAGAATGAGCGGCGGGCGCGTCGTGTGTGTCGGGACGACCTCGGCCCGCGCGCTCGAATCTGCGCCCGAGAGCGCGTCAGGTGACGGGTGGCTCGGCGAGACACGCCTGCTCATCACCCCCGGGTACCGCTGGAAGCGCCTCGACGCGATGCTCACGAACTTCCACCTGCCCCGCTCCACGCTCCTGGCCATGGTCGGCGCCCTCTTTCCTGAGGGCGTGCGCGACCTGCGTCCGCTGTACGAGCGCGCTGTTCGGGATCGGTTCCGGTTCTATTCTTACGGCGACACGATGCTCGTGCTGCCCGAAGCGCTCGCCCGCGCGAACGGGCGATAATCCGGATCGGATCCCTCCGAGTGTCAAGCGACGGAGAGGAGGAGGGCGAGATTTAGGCCCGGCTGAGACGCCTTTCCGGCGCGGATCGCGGCGGCAAAACGGGCAATCGACCTTGAGGTACATTTCGCCGAGCGGAGCGCGGCGATTCTCCGATACAAGGGTCTGAAGGGACCACCGAGTGCGAGGCGCAACACACCAACCCGAAGGATCGACGAAGGCGCCCACGCTGGCCGAACTTGTTGACTCGATCGCCTCGATCGAGCGGGGCGATCCCGCGACGCGGATCTCGCTCGTGACCGACGACAGCCGGAAGGTTGCGCCCGGCGCCCTCTTCGTCGCGAAGCGCGGCGCCAGACTCGACGGCGCGGCCTTCATCGACGACGCCATCGCGCGGGCCGCGTCGGCGGTCGTGATCGAGAACGACGCGCCGTCGCCCCGGACTGATTCGTCGGTATGCGTGGTTCGTACGGAGAACGCGGCGGTCGCGCTTGCGCACCTCGCCGAACGGTTCCAAGGCGGGCCGAGCGCCGAACTCATGATGTTCGGCGTAACGGGCACGAACGGCAAGACGACCGTGAGCACTTTGCTCAGGTCGATCATCGAGGCCGACGGCGCGAGGTGCGGTCTTGTCTCGACATGCGCCATCGACGCCGGCGCGGGCGAATCGCTGGACAAGGCTACGCAGACGACACCGGGTTCGGTCGAGTTATCGCAGCGGTTGTCGGTGATGCGCGCCAAGGGGTGCCGCGCCGCCGTGATCGAGACCAGCAGCCACGCGCTCGAACAGCACAGGGTCGCGGCCATCCGATATCGGATCGGTGTATTCACGAATCTTACGGGCGATCACCTCGACTACCACGGCACAATGGAGCGGTACGCCGACGCCAAGGCGATCCTCTTTGCGATGCTGCCCGCCGACGGGTTCGCGGTCGTCAACGCGGACGACCCGAGCGCCGGCCGGATGATCCGCGAATGCGCGGCCTCCGTGGTTGCGTGCACGGCGATGGAGCGGAGCGATGACGAGATCGCTTCAGCGCTGGGGCGGCCCGTCGCGCATGTCGCGCGGGTCCGTGTCGTCGGTTCGACGCCGCGTGGTGTTTCGGTCGCGGTGCGCGCCCCGTTCGGGGATTCGACAATCAAATTGCCGCTGTACGGCGATCACAACGCGATGAACGCGCTCCAGGCCGCCTGCGCCGCGTGGTGCGCGGGCGTGGACGCCCGTGCGATCATCGCCTCGCTCGGCCACGCGGCGGCCCCTCCAGGCCGGCTCGAGCCGGTGACCCGGACTCCGGACGGGGACGAGCCGTTCGCCGTGTTCGTGGATTATGCGCACACCGACGACGCGCTGGAGCGCGCGTTGCTCGCGGTCCGGCCCAGGGTTGCGCCGGGCGCCGCGCTGCGCGTGGTGTTCGGGTGCGGCGGCGATCGGGATACAACCAAGCGGCCGCGCATGGGCGCCATCGCGTCGCGGTTCGCCGATGAGGTCATTGTGACGAGCGACAACCCGCGCACGGAGAATCCCGGCGCCATCGTTCAGCAGGTGCTCGCGGGTGCTGTTGCGGGTTCGCGGGCGACAGCGATCGTTGATCGCCGCGAGGCGATCCGGCACGCGATCGCGCACGCGAAGCCGGGCGATGTGGTGCTCATCGCGGGCAAGGGGCACGAGGACTATCAGATCGTTCCGGACGGCAAGGGCGGCGCCGTGACGCGTCACTTCGATGATCGGGAAGAGGCGCGTGAAGCGCTCACGGCGTGCTGCGGCGCGTCGCGTTCCATCGAAGCGAAGGCGCCGGTCGCCTTCGCGCAGGGCTGGGGGGGAAAGGATTTATGAAGGGCTGGTCACTCGATTGGATCGTAGCGGCGAGCGCGGGCCGGCTTGTTCACAAGCCGCGCGGGATCGACATCCACGCGCGGGCCGTCACCGGAGTGTCGATCGATTCCCGGTCCATCGAACCGGGCGAGGCGTTCATTGCGCTGCGCGGCGAGCGGTGCGACGGCCACGCGTATCTGGGCGACGCGATCGCGCGCGGCGCCTCGTGCGTGATTGTGGAGCGAGACGCCGCCGCCGAACGATTGCCCGAATCGATCCCGGTGGTTCGCGTGCACGATGGGCGGGCCGCGCTCACCAAACTCGCCACGGTGCATCGCACGCTGCTCGTGGGCACGAAAGTGATCGCCGTCACCGGCTCGAACGGCAAGACCACCGCGGTCCGATTCGTCGATGCGGCCCTGCGCACGGCGCTGAAGGGTTCCGCGAACGCGAAATCCCTGAACAACGACCTGGGCGTGCCGCTGACGATCCTCCGCGCCAAACCCGGCGACGATTATCTGGTGTGCGAGGTGGGCATGAACGCGCCGGGTGAGATCGCCCCGCTTGCGCGCCTTATCGAGCCGGATATCGGGATTATCACGAGCGTCGGCCGGGCGCACTTCGAGGCGTTCGGCTCGCTGGAAGCCATCGGCCGCGAGAAGGCGTCGCTGCTCGAGTTCCTGCGCCCGGGCGGCTGGGCGGTCGTGAACACGGCGAGCGAGTCGCAACTCGGTGAGATCATCGCGACCGTCCCGAATCTGCTCCGCGTCGGCACGACGCCCAACGCGGACATCCGCGTCTCGGATGTCGCGCACACCGAATGCGGGCCGCAGACGCGGCTGTCGTTCGAGACGCACGCGGCGGAGGGCTCACGCCGGTTCGATGTCCCTTCACCGGGCGCGCACAATGCTGTGAATGCGGCGCTGGCGATCGGCGTCGCGCGGCTGCTGGGCGTGTCTGACGACGACATCGCGCGCGGGCTCGCGAACGCCGTTCCGCCCGAGATGCGGATGCAGCGATGGACGATCCACGGCGTCGAGGTCTTCAACGACGCGTACAACGCGAGCCCGGAATCGACGGCCGCCGCGGTGCGCACTTTCTGTGAGCTCGCGGTGAACGCGCCGCGCCGGTTCGTGGTCTTCGGGGACATGCTCGAACTCGGCCATCACGCGGCCGACGCCCACAGGGAGGTGGGGGACCTGCTCGTCGAGGCGGGGGACGGCGCCTTCGGCGCGCCGATCGATCATGTCGTGTGCGTCGGCCAGCACGCGCTGTTCACGGCCGAACGGATCCTCCGTGACTGGAGCGACGACCGGATCTCGATGTTCAGCGACGCCAAAGAGCCCAACGCGACGGCGATCGCCCGGCTTTTCCAGCCGGGTGACGCGGTGCTCCTCAAGGGCTCGCGCGGGACGGCGCTGGAGCGGGTCGAGCAGGCCTTGCGCAATCTCGCGGACAACCGCCCACCTTCGGCCGATCGGATGACCAGGCATTTGTCCGGTGGGCGCCCCGATCCGCTCGCCTCGGCGGGCTGACCGAACGATTCCGCTCGGCTTTGGGGAAGTGGGCGGGGAGATGTCGATGACTCTCTCGGGATCGATCCCCGATATCCTGCGGCCAATCGCACGGAGGCGACGACCGCATGCTGTACAACCTCTTCGAGGAGCTTCGCCCCTGGCTCCTCGAGCACAACCTGTACCGCTGGTTCATGGTCCTGGATCAGGAGACCTTCCGCGCGTTGCTCGCGGGGGTGCTGGCGTTCGCGCTCGTGGTTTTCTTCGGCAAGCCGGTCATCGGCTACCTGACGCGCCGGAAAATCGGTGACGCGGGCATGACCGACGCCGCGGCGCTGCAGGCGGTCGCGATGAGCAAGAAGAATGTCCCGACGATGGGCGGCGTGCTGATCGCCGGGGCGATCCTCGTCTGCACGCTTCTGCTCGCGGACCTGACGAACCGCTACATCATCATGGGCCTGCTCGCGCTGCTCTGGCTGGCGGCTCTGGGCGGAGCGGACGACTGGCTGAAACTCACGGCGTCGAGCCGTCCGGGTGGATCGCGTCAGGGCCTGTACGCGTGGGAGAAACTCGTCTTCCAACTCGGGCTCGGGCTGCTGCTCGGGTACTTCGCGTTCAACGCGGGGGATTCGCCCCTGCAGGACGACCTCGCGCATGTGCTGAACCTGCCCTTCCAGAAGACCTACGAGACGCGCGGCGGGGAGGTGAACGACTCGCTGCTCTTCCTCAACCGCTGGACCTACATGATCCTCATGACGCTCATGATCGCGGGGATGTCCAACGCGGTGAACATCACCGACGGGATGGACGGCCTCGCGGGCGGGATCACGGCGGCGGTCGCGTTCGGCATCACCGTGCTGTGCGTGGTCGCGGGATGGCAGGAGATCAGCCATTACCTGTACATGCCGTATGTTCCCGGGGCGGAGGAACTCGCGGTCATGGCGGCCGCGATGGCGGGGGCCTGCCTGGGTTTCCTTTGGTGGAACTGCGCGCCGGCGAGCGTGTTCATGGGCGACACCGGGGCGCTCTCGCTGGGCGGGCTGCTCGGGTATTTCGCGGTCGTGATCCGCCATGAGCCCCTCGTGCTGCTCATGAGCGGCGTGTTCCTGCTCGAGATCGGTTCGGTGGCGCTCCAGGTGGGGTACTTCAAATCGACGAAGGGCAAGCGGATCTTCCGGTGCGCGCCGTACCACTGGCACCTGCACATGGGCGGGTGGAGCGAGCAGAAGATCGTGGCCCGGCTCTGGATCGTGACCATCGTGCTGGTCATCGGTGCGCTGCTGACTGTCAATATCCGCTGACGCGGGCCGTCCTACCATCGGCCCGGAGGTTGCTTTGAGTCAGCACTCGGCGCCCGAGAGCGCCGGACCGGCCAAACCGAAACGATCCGCTCCCAAGCGACTGACCGACGACGGCCGGTTCGTGGGCGGGCGGCTTGCCGGACTCAGCATGTGGGGCGCGATCATCACGCTCTCGTGGCCGATCTTCGCCGAGTCGCTCATGAACTGGCTGGTCGGGGCGGTCGACACGATCCTCGCCGCCGGGCTCAGCGAGGCGGCGGCCGACGCCATCGCGGGCGGCGCCTATGTGAACTGGGCCATCTCGCTCGTGGGCATGTCCATCGGCGCCGGCACGACCGCCGTGGTGTCGCGGAGCGTCGGCAAGGGGCGCGGCGCCGCGGCCAACGCGGCGACGGGGCAGAGCGTGCTCCTCGCCGTGATCGCGGGCGTCTTCACGGGCATCATTATCTGGCTGGTGACGCCCTGGCTTGCGTCGCTCCTTCAACTCAAGGGCGAGGGGCTGGCCGACTTCACAACCTATCTGCGCACGCTCGCGTGGGGAGTCCCGGGCGTCACGCTGATGGCGACCGGCATCGCGGCGTGTCGGGGGGCGGGCGATTCGTTCCGGCCGCTGCTCGTGATGGTGGGCGTGAACATCGTGAACACCGCAGTCTCGTGGGCGATCGCCGGCGTGGACATCGTGCGTGCATCGGTGGTTGAGGGCGAGATTGTCCAGCGCACCATCGTCCACAACCCGTTCACGCTGGACCTGGGCGTGCTGGGCATCGCATGGGGCACGGTCATCGCGTGGTGGCTCGGCGCCGCGGCGGTCGCGCTGCTGCTCATCACCGGGAAGAGCGGCGTGAAACTCCTGCGCCGGCGCCTGGCGTACGACCACATCACCTCGATGCGCGTGGTCCGGCTCGCGATGCCCAACTTCCTTGAGATGGCCGGCATGTTCGTCGGCAACTTCCTGATCGTGATGATGGTCGGGTGGATGGCCTCCCCGGGTCTGCTCGGCGCGCACATCGTGGCGATCCGCATCGAGGGCATCAGTTTCCTGCCCGGATTCGCGATGTCGATCGCCGCGGCCACGCTGGTGGGTCAGTACCTCGGCGCGGGCAGTGCGCACCTCGCGAACAAGGCGGTGTGGGCGTGCGCGGGTATCACCGCGGCGTTCATGGGCCTGATGGGGATCGCGTTCATCACGGCGCCCGTGTTCATCACCGGGCTGTTCACGCCCCAGCCCGTCCACCTGGAATGGACACCACGCCTGCTGTTCATGGTCGGGTTCATCCAGATCCCGTTCGGCGTGGGCATGGTCTTCCGCTCGGCGCTGCGCGGCGCCGGCGACGCCCGGGCCGTCATGTGGCTCACCTGGAGCATGACCTGGGGCGTGCGCCTGCCGCTCGCGTACCTGCTCTCGGGCGTCGCGATCCCCGCGTCGATCTTCGGGGAGGCGATCGCCAACCCGTCGCCGATCCAGGCCGGGTTCATCGGGCTGTGGTGGGGGCTAATCATCGAGATCGTCGTTCGGTGCATCGCGTTCATGGTGCGCTGGTTCCAGGGCTCATGGAAGCACAAGAGGGTGTGAGAGGAGCGCGGCGATGACCGGACTGTCGTTCACCATCCGCGAAGCGACCGACGCCGACCTCCCGGCGATCTTTGATATCTACAACCCGCATGCGCTGCGCGGCATCGCGACCTTCGACACCGTGGCGCGCACGGTCGAGACGCACGGCGACTTTCTTTCCAAACGCGACACCTCGCGGCACCCGGTGCTCGTTGCGGTGAACGGATCGGGCGAGGTGCTCGGGTACGCGTCGCTCTCCCAGTGGAGCGACCGGTGCGCCTACGCGCGGGCGGCGGAATTCTCGGTGTATGTCCGCGAGGATGCGCACGGAATGGGCGTCGGCCGCGCGCTGTCCGAGGCGGTCTTCGAACGCGGGCCGAAGGGCGGCGTGTTCGTGGCGCTCTCGCGCATCGCGATCGGCAAGGAGACGGAACCGAGCGTGCGCTTGCACGAGAAGCTGGGCTTCGAGCGCATCGGCGTTCAGCGCAGGGTGGGGGAGAAGTTCGGCCGCATCCTCGATGTGCTGCTCATGGAGAAGCACCTGGACGGGGGCTGATCAATTCTCGGGTGGCACTGGCAAGTCTGCTTGCCAGTGAGTGTGGCACGCAGCGCAGAACGGAAGCCATTCCATCACCCGGTCGCTGCGCGACCACCCTCTCCCGCGGGAGACGGTGCTGACTCACGCGCCGATGCGCAGGCGGTCGGCGAGGGGCGTGGGCAGCCCGGCGTCGGCCATCTTGCGGATCGTCGTGTCGAGGTCGTACGCGACGCGGCGGATCTGGATCGACCGCGCGGTCGTGTCGAGGATCGCGTAGGAGGCGTCCGGGTTGCCGTCGCGCGGCTGGCCCACGGCGCCCGGGTTCACGATGAAGCGCACGCCCTGAGGGAGCGCGATCACGATCTCGGGCGTGAGGTGGTGGCCCCGGATGACCTCGCGGGGTTTGTTGTTCACGTCGTCACCGGCGGAGTCGACCATCGCCAGGGCGGGCTGGGAGACCAGCGAGAACGCCGAGGGGATGTGCGTGTGGCCGACGGCGGCGATCCACCCGCGCAGGGAGTCGAAGGTCCGTTTGGCGGCCTGATGGCTGTAGAGGTATTCCCATCGGTCGGGCCCGAGCGAGGCGTGCGCGATGGTCAGGCCGTCCACGCAATCGGCGAGGGGCCAGTCCGAGATCGCGCGGCGGTGAAGCGACCCGAGGGTGCGCCGGGTGTACTCGAGCGAAGCGGCGGCCTTGTCGTTGAAACGATCGAGGGTCATGTCCGAGAACACGGCCTCGTCGTGGTTGCCCAGGACGATTGAATCGCAGCAGTCGTAGACGAGTTCGATGCACGCGGCCGGGTCGGGGCCATAGCCCACGACATCGCCCAGACAGAGGGTGTGATCGACATCGACCCTGGAGAGGTCGTCGAGAACGGCCTCGAGGGCTTCGAGGTTGCCGTGGATGTCAGCGAGGAGGGCGAAGCGTGGCATCGTCGTCGGGCCTTGGCCAAAGGGCGGCTCGGCGGGCGGGTGGGTCGTCAGCGTCTGCGGCGTGTGCGCCCGAGCGGGGTCCGGGACCTCCCTAGGGAGGGGAGGGTCCTGCCGCGTGAGAGCGGCCGTCGGGCGGAGGTCTATCGGCAGGGTGAACGCGTCGGGGCGAGGGAACTTGCGGGGTCGGCGCGTGTTCTTCGTGAAACGGCCCGGGTGATTCCGTCGCCGCCGATCAACGGGACGCGCGACAACGAAAAACCCGTCGCGGGTTTGACGCGACGGGCGTGGGGTTCGGTCTGGACGAAGGTCCGCCCGGCGTTACCGGCGGTGGTTGCGGTCCTGGTTCTCGGGCTCGAAGTCGAAGCCGAGTTCATCCTCGAGCGCGCTTCGGGTTTCGTTGACCGAGGATTCCTCGGCCTCGTCTCCCTCGTCGTCGTCACCCTCGTCGTCCTTGACGGCGTCGAGCGCTGCCTGACGGGCGGCGCGGGCCTCGGCCTCGGCCTGCTCGTCGGAGAGGCCTCGCTCTTTCTGCTCGCGGCGGATCTGCGCTTCGAGTTTGGCGACCTTCACCTTGTCGGGCGAGACGAGCATGATCGTGCGGCGATCGACATGCTTCGGGGGGATCTCGATCTTGGCGATGTCCATGATCCCGTTGACCACGCGCTGCATGATCTCCATGCCCAGGTTGCGGTGCACGACCTCGCGGCCGCGGTACATCTGGACGAACTGGATCTTGTGCCCGTCCATCAGGAAGGCGCGGGCCTTCTTGATGCGCAGGTCGATGTCGTGCTTGTCGACCTTGATGGAGCGTCCGAGGCGGACCTCCTTCATGTCTGACACCTTGGTGGCGGCCTTGTTCTTGGTCTGCTTCTTGGACAGCTCGTACTTGTACTTGCCGTAGTCCATGATCTTGCAGACCGGCGGCCGCGCCTCGGGGGAAATCTCCACGAGGTCGAGGCCGGCGTCCTCCGCCATGCGCATGGCCGCTTCGCGGTCGATCACGCCGACCTGCTCGTTGTCCGGGCCGATGATGCGCAGGGGCGAGATACGGATCATGTCGTTGATCCGGACTCGCTTCACGGGCGGGCCGCTGTCGCGGTAATAGGGTCGCCTGCCGATAGGTGTGCTCCTTGTTCTTGAACGATGCGCGGATGTGCGCGAAATGAAACGGAACGCCGGGCGTTCAGGCCCGTGCGTGGATGGTGACGATCGGAGTGTGGTCGGGGAGCCCGCTCATGGGCGTCGGCGGAGCGCCGGCGCGTCGGGGTGCTGTCCAGGATGCATCGGGAATGATCTGGTCAACGCCTGCCTCAGCGAGCGTGGCGGGGAAAGGAGGCCCGCGACCGTCGGGGGCTCCAGCAAGAGACTAACCAGTCTCGGGGGTTCAGGCAAGAGTTTCGGGTCTGTGTTCAGCGGATCTTGGCCACCATGAGGGTCCGATCGTCGTCGGGAGGGGCGTGATTCGTGAAACGCTCCACATCGTCGAGGATCGCGGCGATCAGGCCCGAGGCGCTCAGGGCGCAGTTCTCGATGGCCTTGCGGAGCCGGCCCACGCCGTACATCTCCCGGGAGTCGTTGAACGACTCGGTCACGCCGTCCGTGTAGAACACGACCTGATCGCCCGCCGCGAGGCGGGCGGTGGCCGACTCGTACTCGACATTCTCGTCGATGCCCAGGGGGAGCGAGCGGGCCTCCTCGAGTTCGAACGAACTGCCGTCCGAGCAGCGCTTGACGAGGGGCGGGGGGTGGCCCGCGCCGCTGAAGACGACCTCGCGGGTTCGGGTGTCGTAGACGCAATAGAAGGCGGTGACGAAGGTCCCGGCGCCGCGGGTGTAGCGCGACGAGAGGTCGCGGTTGATCGCGGCGAGGAACTGATCAGGCCGGTCGGCGACGGCGCGGTGGTTGTGCGCGAGGGAGTGCGTGACGGCCATGAGGACGGCGGCCGGCGTGCCGTGGCCCACGACATCGGCGATGAAGATGCCGAAATGGTGCTCGTCGAGGATGAAGACATCGTAATAGTCGCCGCCAGCGCGGCGCGAGGTCGCGTAGTGGGCGGCGAAGTCCACCGATTCGCACTTGGGCGTGACATCGGGGAGCAGCGATCGCTGGATGCCCGCGACCGTGCGCAGTTCGTCGTCGACCTCGCGATACGCGCGGTCGAGTTCCGCGGAGAGCACGAGGTTGTGCGTCGCGCGGCCGAAGAGGTTGGAGAGCCAGACCTGCTCGGGGAGCCGTTCCTGGTTGAAGGCGTTCCGCTCCCTCTGCATCATGATGACGCCGTTCAGCGCGACGCCCTTGTCGTAATTGGGGATGAAGACGAGCGAGCCCATCCCTTCAACATACGCGCGGGCCGGGTCGTCGTCGGCGACCTCGATGGTGTCGATGATGCGCGGCTCGTCGCCGTAGATCAGTTCGCCGAAGAGCCCGCCTTCGAGGATCGGCAGATCGCCGCGCTGCTTCCACGGGTCGATGGGCTTCGGCCAGTTGGAGTCGCGCGTCACGCGGAACTTGGGGCTCTCGATATCGCGCCGCGAGAGCGCGACGAGGCGATCCGAGGGCGTGAGCTGGCGGATGCGCCGCGTGTAGTTGCTGACAAGCGCCTGAGGGTCGCGTTCGCTGCTCATCTCACGCATGGCGGCGACGACGACGCGCAGGCGGGCGCTCCAGTCGTTGTCCGCGAGCGCGGTGATATCACCAGAGAGGTCGGCGTTCCCCACGATGATGTCGTTCGCGTTCCGGTCCGGCATAGTTACGCCTTGGCTGTCGCTCCGAACCGTTCAACGACGGTGCGCTGTCCCTTTGTTTCGATTTCCTCCCAGATGAGTTCCACAAACTCGTCGAAGGGCATCGATCCAAGGTCTTTCTGAATGCCCCGCGCACGCACGGAGACGCCGCGCTGCTCGGCGTCGCGCGGGCCGACGATCAGCATGTACGGGATCTTCTCGTCGGCGGCCACCTTCACCTTCGCCTGGATCCGGTCGCTCGATTCATCGACGGTCGCCCGCACGCCGCGGCCGCGCAACGACGCGACGACCTCGTTGGCGTACTCGAGCGACTTGTCGCTGATGGGCAGCACGCGGACCTGCTCGGGAGAGAGCCAGGTGGGGAAGGCGCCGGCGAAGTGCTCGATGAGCACGCCGCAGAACCGCTCCATGCTCCCGAAGGGCGCGCGGTGGATCATCACCGGGCGGTGGGGCTGGTTGTCGGGACCGATGTAGGAGATGTCGAAACGGGTGGGCAGGCTGTAGTCGACCTGCACGGTGCCGAGCTGCCACTCGCGGCCGATGACATCGCGGACGACGAAGTCGATCTTGGGGCCGTAGAACGCGGCCTCGCCCGGCTCTTCGGTGAACGACACGCCGAGGGTTCTGGCGGCGTCGCGGCACGCCCGCTCGGCCTTGTCCCAGTTGGCGGGATCGCCGGTGTACTTGGCCGAATCGGGATCGCGCAGGCCGAGGCGGACGCGATAATCGCTGATGCCGAGTGTTCCGAGCACGAGTTTGACGAGCGAGAGGCAGCCCATGAGTTCGTCGGGGACCTGATCCTCGGTGCAGAATAGGTGGGCGTCGTCCTGGGTGAAGCCGCGGACGCGCGTCATGCCGTTGAGTTCGCCCGACTGCTCCCAGCGGTAGACCGTGCCGAACTCGGCGAGGCGGAGGGGCAGATCGCGGTACGAGCGGGGCTCGCTCGCGTAAATCTTGATGTGGTGCGGGCAGTTCATCGGCCTGAGCATGAAGCCGTCGATGTCGCCGGTCTTCACCTTGTCCATGAGTTGCGCGCAGGAACAGCCCTCGTTCGCGAGCGATTCGAGGAAGTCGCGTTCGAGGATGGGGGGGAACTGGGACTCGGCGTAGTAGGGGAAGTGCCCGCTCGTGCGGTACAGCCCGAGTTTGCCGATGTGGGGGGTGAAGACCTGGAAGTAGCCCTGCTTCTTGAGTTCGGCGCCGATGAACTTCTGGAGTTCATCGCGGATGATCGCGCCCTTGGGCGCCCAGAGAATGAGGCCCTGGCCGACATCCTCGTCGATCGCGAAGAGGCCGAGTTGTTTGCCGATGACGCGGTGGTCGCGCTTCTTCGCTTCCTCGAGCTGGTTGAGGTGCGCGTCGAGTTCCGGTTTGGTGAAGAACGAGGTCCCGTACACGCGGATCAGGCGGTCGGAGTTCTCGTCGCCCTTCCAGTACGACGACGCGAGCGACATGACCTTGAACGCGCCGATGCGCCCGGTGCTCGGGACATGCGGGCCGCGGCAGAGGTCTTCCCAGTTCTCGCCCGGCTTGCCGGTCGCGTACCAGGAAAGAGAGGCCGATCCCGCTTCGATTGCGCGCTGCGCGTTGTCGAGTTTGTACTTGCTGCCCTCGGCCTTGAGTTTGGACACGCCCTCGTCAGTCGGCAGGTCGTAGCGAGTGAACACGCGGTCCTCGGCGATGATCTTCGCCATCTCGGACTCGATCTGCGCGAACTCGTCGGACGAGAGCGAGACACCCGAGGGGACGAACATGTCGTAGTAGAAGCCGTTCTCGAGCGGAGGGCCGTAGACGAGCTGGATGCCCGGTTTGATGCGCTGGATGGCCTCGGCCATCACATGCGCGGTCGAGTGGCGGAGGAGGTGGAGCGCGTTGGGGTCGGGCTTCTTGTCGCGGGTGGTCGGCGTGACGATCGCGAGCGCGCAGTCGCGGTCGAGCGTGGTGGAGAGGTCGCGGAGGTCACCGTCCACGAGGCAGCCGACAGCCGCCTGCGCGAGGCGCGGGCCGATGTCGTTGGCGACATGGAAGGCGGTGACCGGGGCGTCGTAGGAGCGGACAGAGCCGTCGGGGAGCGTGATACGGGGCATTGAGTTGCTCGGAGTGTCGTGAAATCGGGAGGTTGCGAAGGGTAGGGGGCCGAGGGTTTGAAAGCGGAGGGGGACAGGGGCTTGGTTTGACGGGTGGGCGTCGAGACCTCACCATATCGCCCGGTCGTCCGCGCCCGGCCCGAGCGGTTGTGTGCCCGACCACCACAAGGGGTCCCTTCTCCCGTGATCTGTCCGTACTGCAGCGCCAACCAGGACCGTGTGATCGACTCCCGCTCGAGCGAGGGCGGGCAGGTCGTCCGCCGGCGCCGGCAGTGCGAGGTCTGCGGGCGACGGTTCACGACCTACGAGCGCGTCGAGGAGGCGCCCCGGCTCTCGGTCATCAAGCGGGACGGCAAACGCGAGCCCTTCGACCGCGAGAAGATCGTCCGGAGCGTGGCGGTGGCGTGCGGGAAGCGACCCATCCCGGCGGAGGCCAAGGATGCGCTCATCGACGCCGTGGAAGAGGAAGTCCACAGGGCGTTCGACCGTGAGGCCCCCTCGCGCGAGATCGGCGAGCGCGTGATGCGGCGGCTCCGCGATCTGGACGATGTCGCGTTCGTCCGTTTCGCGAGCGAGCACCACAACTTCCAGAACGCCGACGAGTTGCAGCGCGAACTCGAGGAACTCCGGAAGTTCCAGCGCGATGTGAAAGACCAGCAGAAGCTGTTTTCCGAGGGCGAGTGATCCGGGCTGCTTGTCCGGGGCGACGGGCGTGCGGAAACTCAGGCATGACGCGACCCGCCACGCTGATCGTTCGACTCGCGCTGGGCCTGACCCCGCTTTCGATGCTGTCCGCGTGCGGCCCGAGTGAGGAGCCGGCCCCCGACACGGTCGCCGAATCACGAGAGATCCAACCCGAGGACGAAGTGGTCGCCGAGGAGGTCGGGATCGGTCCTTCGCTTCAGGAAGCCGATATGCGCGCGGGTCCCGAGAGGGCCGCGACGGATCCGACGGGTGTCCAGCAGTCTCGGCCGGTGTCACCCAACCGCGTCGAGCCCACGCCGGGCGGCACGGCCGGGCTCTGGCGCGCCGACGGGCGACCGACCTGGTGGCTCGATCGCGCGGAGTGGCGTGACGGCCGGTTCACGGTCTGCGCCGAGGCGTTCGGGAGCGATGTCCGCGCCGCCCGTCGCGCGGCGATCGAGGCGGCCCGTCGAGACGCGGCGTCTTCGTTGGGCGGCTCGCTCCACGATGTGCGCGTGGATTCCGCGCTCGTGCGCGCCATCAGCGATGAGGCCACGGGCAAGAGCCGCTATGTGGGGTATGTGAAACTGACCGCGTTGCGCGGCGAGTGATCGCGCGGGGGGTGGCCCGCCGCGATTACTTCTTCGAGGTCGGCGTGACCGCGTCGCGGACCGATTCCTCGACATAGAGGATGCAGCCGCACGAGGTGCAGGTGGCCATGTCGCCGCGTCCGAGGAGAGAGTTGATCTTCTCCATGGGCAGGAGGACCTGGCAGGAGCCGCAGAGGAACTCCATGCGCTTGCGGTCGTGGACCTCGAGGGGCGCCATCACATCGTCGATCTCGTCGGCGCGCTCGACGCGCTCCTCGAAGGTCGCGAGAATGCCCGCCGGAACCTCGCGGGCGGCGGCGTCGCGTTCGGTCTGGAGTTCGTTCAGGCGGTCCTTGATCTCGGACTCGCGCTCGTCGCGGTCGGACTGGGCCACCGCGCGGACCTTCTTCCGCTCGGCCTTGGCGGCGTCGAGTTCCGCGATCTGTGCGCGCATCTCTTCGAGCTTGTTGAGGGAAGTGAGCGCCCGCTCATCGACCTCGCCCTTGTCGGCTTTGAGCGTGTTGATCTCGCTCAGGAAGGTCGAATATTCCTTGTTGGTCTTCGCGGAGTTCATCTGCTCGCGAAGCTTGGCGACCCGGGTCTCGATGCGGTTGGCTTCGCCTTCGTCGTTGGCGGCGGTCGCCTCGA
This sequence comes from uncultured Phycisphaeraceae bacterium, assembly GCA_965369025.1. Classification (GTDB taxonomy): domain Bacteria; phylum Planctomycetota; class Phycisphaerae; order Phycisphaerales; family UBA1924; genus JAHBXC01. The sequence continues at coordinate 1,746,762 of CBDUPB010000001.1, forward strand.
GCTGACGGCACTGGGTCTTGAGTTGCTTGAGACTGGCATCGATGGCGGCGAGCTGCTTGTCTTGCTCTTGCAGGTATCGCTCTGCGGCATCGAGTCTTGTGCGAAGCCCTTTGAGCTGCTGCTCGACTCTGAAGAGCCGGAGCAGTTTCGCGGTAACCGTCATCGCCGCCTCCGCCGTCATTGCTGTCATGTAAAGAGTCTACCCCGGCCGCAGCCCGTTGTGTAGCCGCCGGGACCGTGAAAGAGGTCACGAAGCGGGCAGAGCGCCGGTATTGAGCGTGTCGAACGCGATAAGCAACCAGAATGCCGCCGGCCCTGCGAGCAGGGGGGAATCGATCACATCCAGCACGCCCCCGAATCCCGGAAGCACATTGGAGGAGTCCTTGATGCCGGCGTCACGCTTCAGGAGCGAGGCCAGAAGGTCGCCCAACTGCCCGACAAGCGCAAGCGTCGCTCCCAGCAGGGCGCCTTGCCAGAGTTCGTAACTCCGCTCGATGGCCGTCTGCTGGGTCAGCCACGCCCCGGCGATGCCGAGAACCGTCGCGAGGGCCACGCCGCCCGCAAGCCCTTCCCATGTCTTGCCCGGGCTGAGCCACGGGATCAGCTTGTGGCGTCCGATCGCGCGCCCCGTGAAGTACGCCCCGATGTCGCATGACTTTGTGATGAGGAGCACCCCAAGCACCAGCCACGCGCTGTGGTCGCGGCGAATCGCGAGCAGGAACCCGAACAGCAGGCCCAGATAGGCGAACGCGAAGAGCGTTCCTCCGGTCGCGGCCACCACGCCCTCAACGGTCTTCTTCCGGGAGTAAAACATCAGCGAGCCGACGAGGACGAACGCAGCGACGCTCGTGACGATCGCCGCCCCCAGCGAGCCGGCCAGGTCCGCCGGGATTACGGACGAGACGGCCAGCCCCAGCACCGTCGCGAGCCAGGTGGCCCGTTTCGAGGCCATGATCCCGTTGGCTTGCAGGATGTTCACCAATTCACGGGCGGCCAGCGGGCTGATCGCCAGCGCAAGCACGAACATCGCCAGCCCAGGCGGGAAGGCGTCGCGGTCAAAGAACAGGGGGCGGAGCCAATCGGGGAGAGGGGCGCCCGCGATCGCCGCATCGGCCCAGAACACGCCTAGGAGAGCGGCGATGAGCACGGGGCCGAGCAGAAGGCGATGGCGGAGCATGTGGTCTGATGGGTCCGTGGGGTTCTGGGATGGGACGGGATCGTCGGAGCCGGCGCGTTTACGCGGAAGGGGAGTTCAGCCCGCCGAAGCGTCGGGTGCGCGACGCGTAGTCACGGATGGCGCTGTATAGCGCGTCGGCGTCGAAGTCGGGCCAGAGCGTGGGCGTGACATGGAGTTCGGCGTAGGAGATCTCCCACAGCAGGAAGTTGCTCACTCGCATCTCTCCGGCCGTGCGGATCAGCAGGTCAGGGTCGGGGAGGCCGGCGGTCGAGAGCGAGTTGCCCAGCGCGGCCTCATCGATGTCCTTCGGGTTGATCTCCCCCCGGGCGGCGCGCTCGGCGAGCGAACGCGCGGCGTCCACGATGTCAGCGCGCCCGCCGTAATTCACCGCGAGGTTCAGGATCGGTCCCGTGCAGTCCTTGGTCGCTTCGAGGGTCAGCTCGAGCGCCTTGAGCACTTCCGGCGAGAGCCCGTCGCGCCGGCCGATCTGCATAAACCTGATGTTGTGTTCGACGAGTTTGTGGCGCTCGGCGGCCATGTACTCGAGGTAGAGCTCCATGAGCGCGCCGACCTCGGCGGCCGGTCGCTTCCAGTTCTCGATCGAGAACGAGTACAGGGTCAGCATCTCGACCCCGACCGCAGAGCAGGCTTCGAGCGTCGCGCGGACCGCCTTGCCCCCCGCGCGGTGGCCCGCCGACCGGCCCAGCGACCGCTGCGCCGCCCATCGCCCGTTCCCGTCCATGATGACCGCGATGTGACGCGGGATCCTCGAAGGCGGCACATCCGGGAGGAGCGACGCCGGGTCGGCTTTCGGGTTGACCTTGGCGATGCGCGACAGCGCGTCGCGGTCATCCTGGCTGAGTGGTTGGGCGTAGCCTGTGCTTCGGGCGGTCATGTTCGGGGCTGATGTGGGCATGCCGTGGCTGCTCAGATTCTCGTGGGATCGCCGGGACTGTACCACGGCGGTCTACGGCGTCGCGCCGCGCCGGTTCGGTGTTCCTCGTTCGGAAGCGCCGGGTTCGGCTGTCGCGCCGTGTCGAACGGAAGAGGCCCGCGAGGCGTGAACCCCGCGGGCCTGTGTTTCATCGCGTCGAGCGAGCCCGGCGCGTGTGTATCGTGAGCCCGACGGTCTTGATCAGACCATTTCCTTGAGGGCCTTGAGCGGGCGGACCTTCACGACATTGCGCGCGGGCTTCGCCTTGAAGACGGTGGGCTCTTTGGTGAACGGGTTGATGCCCTTGCGCGCCTTGGTGGCGGGCATGCGCTTCACGGTGATCTTCGCCATGCCGGGAAGGGAGAACACGCCGGGTCCTCGCTTGCTGAGGTCCTTGCCGATCATGTCCTTCATCGTGTCGAAGATCGCCGCGACATCCTTGCGGCTCACGCCGGTCTGCTCGGCGAGGACGCGGTAGACCTCGCCCTTCGTGCGCACCTTCGAGGCGGGCGACACAGAGCCCGCCTTCGCCGGGGCGGCCTTCTTGGCGGCCGGCCTGCGCGCGGCCTTCTTGGCGGCGGGCTTGCGGGCGGCCTTCTTGGTGGTTTTCTTCGCGGTCTTCTTCTTGGTCTTCTTCTTTGCCATAGCTGGACTCTCCGGGGGTGCGTGTCGGCCAGGGGTGGTGGGGCGGCAGGGGGTCCATCCCCTTGCACGCAGGCCCTGTAGTCCGAGAATCCCCTCGGACCACCATACCTTGTAGCGTCGCGATCATCGGCATACAAGGGGCGCCGTGAGTTCATTTTCGCCGATATTCCCGGACTTTTTCGCCCTCGCCCCGCCCGCGCCGCCCTCCCTCGGACCCGGGAATCTCACGCAATCGACGGAACTCCGGGCCTTTGGAGTCCGAAGAAAGGGCCAAAATCCACCCGTTTTGGCCCACTTCCCGCTGGTGTTGAGCCAGTCGCGAGATATGCTCAATCTGGTCGCGTCCAGCGGGCGGGCAAGCGCATCCCGTCCCTGAGTGTTGCGTGTGCGCACAGACAGACCCAGATCCTTGAGCGAAGGGCCAGCCTGAAATGACGATTCTGTCCACCCTCGGTCGCACCGGCGTATTCGCCGCCGCAGCCATCGCGATCTCTGCCACCACCACCCACGCCCAGCAGGTCTCGTACCGCTTCGAGGCCGCGACCGATCAGTTCACCCCGCTCCATTCCTACGCCTACGCGAAGCTCCCCGGCTTCAAGTTCTTCTTCGGCGGCATCTCCGGGCAGGGGCTCCACTCCATCCCCGAGGCCACGGGCACGGTGTCCTTCCCGCTCAATGTCTTCAACAACAATGTCTACATGCTCGACGAGAGCACCAACACGCTCTACTCGGCCCCGACATCCACCCTCTCCCAGACGACGCGCGAGATGCTCCGCTTCACCGTCGCCCAGTACATCCAATTGGGTGACACCCTCCACCTCTACGGCGGGTACGGCGCACTCGATAACGGAACGCAGTGGACCACCAAGAACGCCGTGATGGCGATCGACCTTCAGGCCCTCAAGACCGCGCTGCTCGCCAGCACGCCCCTCGCCGACTCGATGTTCACGATCCAGACATCCACGCAGGCACGCGTTGCCGGCGGCGTGATCGTCCGACTCGGCGACAAGTTCGCCCTCGTCGGCGGCTCCAACTTCACCGGCGATTACGGCCTGGGCATCGACCAGACCAACCCGTTCCAGAACCAGTACTCCCGCGCGATCTACATCTTCGATCCCGCCGTCAGCATGACGGTCCCCGAAGAGACCTTCATCGACTCGTACGCCTTCCGTCGTCGCGACGGCAATGTCATGCCCGTCACCCTCCCCGACGGCATGGGCATGGGAGGCACGAAGCCCGGGTTCGTCCTGGCCGCCGGCGTCTTCCGCAACGGCTTTGACATCTGGGAAGAGCCCTTGCTGTACGGCCTCGGCGATTCCGCCGTGCACTTCGAGCAGACCTTCCTGCAGAAGGCCAACCAGTACGAGACCGCCAATGTGTCGCTCTACAGCGAGAGCGAGGCGCGGAACCGCATCACGATCTTCGGCGGCATCACCTACTTCTTCTATGACGAGAAATTCGGCTGGTTCCAGGACTTCGCCTTCCCCTGGACCGACCAGATCTCCGAGTACTCGATCACCAACGGCCAGTTCGTCATGGACAGCGAGGTCGTCATCGGCCGCACGCCGCTCCCCTTCACCAACACGCACCTGCTCCTGCAGGACAACATCCCGCATAACGAGAACGGGCAGGTCCTCCTCGACGACATGCCCCACAACGAAGTGCTCCTCGGGAAGATCTACGGCGGCCTGTTCGCGCAGGAGCCGGCGGCCTCGCCCGTCACCTTCGCGTCATCGACCGTCTACAAGGTCTACATCTCCGTCGGCGTCCGCGGCGATGTGAACAAGGACGGGGTCGTCAACTTCGCCGATCTCAACGCCGTCCTGTCGCAGTTCGGCGGCGCCGGCTTCGCCGACCTCAACCTCGACGGCGTGGTGAACTTCGCCGACCTGAACACCGTCCTCAGCAACTTCGGCTCGACCGGGGAGTAAGCGGGCCCGCAGGGCGGCTCCGGCGCAACTTTCGGCTCCGGGCGGTTGACACCCGAACCGGACCGGGCGACGATCCAGCCGTCCCCACCGGAGAGGTGGCCGAGCGGCTGAAGGCGACGCTTTGCTAAAGCGTTATACGGGCCAAAACCTGTATCGGGGGTTCGAATCCCCCCCTCTCCGCTTCCAAGTTTCAACGGCCCTCGGCATACCCGAGGGCCGTTGTCGTTTTCTGACCATCGCTTTGTCGCACGCCGCGCGACCGAGACTCTGCGCGTCTCCCGGTATGATACTCACATGCCCAATCAGCCCTCGAATGACATGCCCGCGAATGTTGCGCCGATCGATCTCGCCGAGTTCGAGACCAAGATCGTCGTCAGGAACCTCCGCATGGAGGACTTCGACGCGCTCGTCGAACTCCAGCAGAGGTGCTTCCCGGGCATGGGCGCATGGGACCCAGAACAGATCCGCAGCCAGCTCCGCATCTTCCCCGAGGGCCAGTTCTGCGTGGAGTACGACGGCCAGATCGTCGCGTCCGCCAGCAGTCTGATCGTCGACTTCGAGCAGCACGAGGATTGGCACGACTGGAAAGCCGTCTCCGATTCCGGCTACATCCGCAACCACGACCCGCTCGGCGACACGCTCTACGGCATCGAGATCATGGTCGATCCCGACTTCCGAGGGCTCAAGCTCGCCAGGCGCCTGTACGAGGCGCGCAAGCAACTCGCGCGCAGCCGCAACATCCGCAGGACGATCGTCGCGGGGCGCATCCCCGGCTACGGCGCGCACGCCAACGAGATGTCCGCCTCCGAATACGCCGACCATGTCGTCGCCAAGAAACTCTTCGACCCTGTGCTGACGGTGCAGATCTCCAACGGCTTCGCGCTCCGCGGGCTGATCCCCAACTACTTCCCCAGCGACACCGCCTCGAAGGGCTACGCGACATTCCTCGAGTGGATCAACCTCGACTATGTCAAGGAACCCAACCAGCGACTCCAGACCGTCACCCGCGTGCGGCTCTGTCTCGTCCAGTACATGATGCGCCGCGTGAACAGTTTCGAGGAGTTCGCCAAGCAGTGCGAGTTCATCGTTGATGTCGGCTCCGACTACAAGAGCGACTTCGTGGTGTTTCCCGAACTGTTCACCACGCAACTCCTGAGTCTCGTCGAGAGCGGCCGTCCGTCGGTCGCCGCGCGCAAGCTCGCCGAGTTCACGCCGCAATACCTCGAGCTCTTCAACCACCTCGCGATCCGATACAATGTGAACATCATCGGTGGTTCGCAGTTCGCCGTCGAGGGCGAGGAGCTCTACAACATCTCCTACCTCTTCCGGCGCGACGGCACGATCGGCAAGCAGTACAAGATTCATATCACGCCCAACGAGGCCCGCTGGTGGGGTGTCACACCGGGCAACAAGGTCGAGGTCTTTGACACCGATCGGGGCAAGATCGCCATCCTCATCTGCTACGACAGCGAGTTCCCCGAACTCGCGCGCATCGCCGCGGCCAAGGGCGCGAAGATCCTCTTCGTTCCGTTCAATACGGATGAGCGCTACGGCTACCTCCGCGTCCGTCACTGCTCGCAGGCACGCGCCATCGAGAACCAGATGTATGTCGCCATCGCCGGATGCGCGGGCATGATGCCTTTCGTCGACAACGCCGACATGCACTACGCGCAGTGCGCCGTGCTGACGCCCTCCGATTTCCCGTTCGCCCGCGACGCCGTCGCCAGCGAGAGCATGCCCAACATCGAGACCGTCGTCGTGCACGATGTCGACCTCGAACTGCTCCGTCGAAACCGCACGGACGGCACCGTGCGCCCCTGGACCGACCGGCGGCGCGACCTCTACAGCGTGAAGTACATCGATCCGGACCTCGGCCCGCAGGAAGTCTAATGCGGCCGTGCCCACGCCCGACGGAAACGCACGCATAGCCCGCCGCGCCTTCTTCGCGTTGCTCTACTTCAGCGAGGGCGCGCCGATGGGCTATGTCTGGTGGGCGATGCCCACACGCCTGCGCAGCGCGGGTGTCCCGATCGAACAGGTCGCGGCGCTCACCGCGATGCTCACCCTGCCATGGGCCTTCAAGTTCCTCTGGGCGCCCGCGGTCGATCGGATCCGAGGCCGTCGTTGGGGCTATCGCGCATGGATCACCGTCGCGCAGGTCGCGATGGGATTGACGCTCCTCCCGCTCAGCGTGCTCTCACTCCATGATTCGATGGGCATCATCACCTGGCTGCTGATCGCGCACGCGGTCTCCGCGGCGACGCAGGATGTCGCCATTGATGCGCTCGCCGTCTCGACCGTCCCCGAGCACGACCGTGCGCGCACCACCGGCTGGATGCAGGCCGGCATGCTCATAGGCCGCGCGTGCTTCGGCGGCCTCGCGCTTGCCGCCGAACGATGGATCGGCGCGTCGGGCGTGGTGTTCGCGCTCATCGGGTGCATCTGGTTCACGCTCGCCGTGGTCTGGCTCTTCCCCCAACCCCAGAACGCCTCCGCCCGGGAGCGGAAAGAAGCGCCGCTGCACGTCTCGATCGGGCGTGCACTGCGACGGCCCGCCGTCTGGTTCGGGCTCGGGGTCGCCCTCATCGCGGGCGCCGGGTTCGAGGCCGTCGGCGGGCTGATCGGTCCGTTCCTTAGCGACCGAGGAGTGACGCAGGAGAACATCGGGTGGTTCTTCGCGTTCCCCGTGGTGGCGTGCATGATCGCGGGCAGTCTCCTCGGCGGGATGGCGGCCGATCGACTCGGACATCGCAGACTCATCGGGCTCTCGGTCGTCGCGATCGCGACCAGCATCGCCGTCATCGTGGCGGCCGATTCACTGCTCCACGCCAGCGGCATCTGGCTTATGGCGTTCGCGATCCCCCTGTACCTCTGCATCGGGAGTCTCGTCGCCGCCACGTACGCGCTGTTCATGGATCTCTCCGATCCGACCATCGGGGGCACGCAGTTCAGCGCATTCATGAGCGCGACCAACCTGTGCGAAGTCTGGGCCGTGGCGATGGCGGGTTGGATGATCGCCTACGCCGGCTACGCCACGGCGTTTCTCCTCGCCGCCGGGATCTCCCTGCTCGCGTTGCCCCTCCTCCCGCGCACGAGGGAGCCGTCCGGGCGGGAATCTCGGGAATCCGTGCCGAGATGACGGCCGAGCGCCGGCCGCGCCAGGGCCACGCCCGCTCCCGGCGGATATCATGCCGCCCCTCGCGGGCGTAGCTCAATGGCAGAGCGTCAGCCTTCCAAGCTGAATGTTGAGGGTTCGAGTCCCTTCGCCCGCTTTGGATACAAGTCCCGCCGAAATCGCCACTTGCGATGACCCGTCGATCGGCGACGGTGCGGCTCAGAGCGCAAAACTGCGCGGTTTTACACCGCGCTCCGCTCAGGAGTTCGCCCGATGCCCAAGACGCCCGCGTACCGAACCCGCAAGGGATACGATCAGGCCCTCGTCACCCTCACCGACGCGCTCACCAAGAAGCGCCGCGACTACTGGCTCGGCCAGCACGGCACGCCAGAAAGCCGCGAGGCTTACCACCGCGTGATAGCAGAGTGGGAGTCGCTGAACCGGCGCCTTCCCGATCCCGACGCGGGCCGCCCCGCGACGAACACCGAGCCCGACCTTCGGCTCACCATCAACGAGATGATCGCGCGCTTCTGGAAGTGGGCGTCCGCGCACCACACGGCGACCGAGCGCGACAACTACAGGCCCGTGCTGCGACTGCTCCGCCAGATGGACGGCACGACGCCCGCCGAGGTGTTCGGCCCGCGGCGACTACGCCTCATGCGCGAGGCAATGATCCGCGGCGACGAGCACGCCGTCCCGCCGCGCGAGCCGTGGTCTCGCGGGTACATCAATCAGCAGGTGAAGCGCGTCCGCCGCGTCTTCAAGTGGGCCGTCGCGCACGAGCTCATTCCGCCAACCGTGACCCAGTCGCTGGCCGCCGTCGAGCCGCTCAAGCGCGGCCGCTGCGCCGCACGCGAGAACGAGAAGGTCGGCCCGGCCGACCCGGTCATTGTCGAGGGCGCCATGCCGTTCCTCAACCGGCAGGTCCGCGCGCTCGTCGAGCTGCAGATCGCCACCGGCGCGCGCCCCGGCGAACTGCTCGGGATGCGCCCTGTGGACATCGACATGGACAGCGCACCCGGCGTCTGGATTTTCCGGCCGAAGGACCACAAGAACGCGCACAGAGGCGACACGCGCTCGATCTACCTAGGCCCGCGCGCCCAGGAGGCGATCCGCCCGTTCCTCGCGGGCAGGCGCCTCGACGCGCCGCTCTTTAGCCCGGCCGAAGCGGAAGAAGAGCGACGAGCACTGGCTCACTCCCAGCGCAAGACGCCGCTGTCCTGCGGCAACCGCCCCGGCACGAACCGGCGAGACGAGCCGAAGAAGCGCTCGGGCGACCGCTACACCGCGACGAGTTACTACCGCGCGATCCATTACGCCTGCGACGCGGCGTTCCCGCCCCCGGCCCCGCTGGCCAAACTCCCGGGCGAGACCAACGCGCAGTGGTCGTCCCGGCTGACGAAGCAGCAGCGCGAGGACCTCGACGCGTGGCGGAAGCGACATCGCTTCTACCCGTACCAACTGCGACACCTCGCCGCGACGCAGATCCGCCGCCAGTTCGGCCTCGAGGCCGCCCAACTCGCGCTCGGACACTCCAGCGCGCTGGTCACGGACGCGGTCTACGCCGAGCGTGACGAACGCCGGGTCATCGAGGTCATGCGCCGGGTGGGATGACAGAACTCCGGAACGGCGCAGTGCTTATCAGCCACCGACAGGATTTTCACCAACAATCCTCAACAGATGAGTGTCCTGCAGGTTGATTGCGGGATGACGCCAGAATTTGATTGCGAGGTCGTTGGTTGCGACCCGGTCGGAACAACCCCGTCGGCAAGGACACCGGCGATTGCGGCCCGTTACGGGGGGTTGACAGCCGTTCGGTTTCTGATAAAGTCAACTTGTTGAGACGCCTTCCGCGTACATCTGGGGACAGTCGGATCAATCAGCGCCGGGCGACGGATCGCCTCGGGCAGGAACACGCCGCCGACGGCGGTCGCGCGATCTCCTCGCGCATCACGAAAGGGGTTGAAGCCAGCATCAACTAACCAAGCGGCCCGGTCCAGGGCGCGGCTACGAAGCCGCGGTGGGAGGACATCGGGTCATTCTGACTCTGACATCAAGAGCAAGCCTCACCCTGTTACGCACTCAGAACATTCGTTCTCATTCGAACGAGACCACATCGGAGTCCTCCCGCCGTATGACCGAGCCATTCTCTTCCGGTTACCTCACCCTCTCCCAAGCCGCGCGTTTCACCCCAGGCGAGGTTTCGCCCAACGCGATCTGGCGTTGGTGCAGACAAGGCGTGCGTTCACGAGGCGGGGATCGAATCCGTCTGCGACATGTTCGCCAAGGCGGCAGACTCTTTACGACTCGCCGGTGGCTCGAAGAGTTTGGCGAGCGCCTCGCCGCCGCGGACGCACAGCATTTCGCGATCAACGACGAGTCGTCATCCCACCGCTGGGACGAGGTCGGCGCCGCTCCGAAGCGCCGCCCACGCCCGTGGCGACGCGATGACTCGGATCTCAATGCCGAGCACGCGAAACGCCAAGCGGACATCAACGCCGAGCTCGACGCGGAGGGCCTGTGATGAAGATCGACCTCGCAACCTTCGCCGCCAGCTATCACCGCGCCGGGATATGTGTCCTTCCCGCAATCAGAGAAGAGAAGCGCCCGGCGCTCGACGGGTGGAAGAGATACCAGAGCCAGCATCCGACTGACGACGAGATCAACAAGTGGTTTGTCAACGGGCATCACGACGCCCTGTGCCTGCTCTGTGGCAAGATCTCCGGCAACCTGGAGGTGATCGACTTCGACCAGAAGGGCCGCGCCTTCGAGGCGTGGAAGCAAGCCGTCGAGAGCGAACTCCCCGGCCTTCTCGACCGGCTCGTGATTGAGCAATCACCCTCCGGCGGCTTCCATGTCTTCTACCGGTGCGAAGCGGCGGTCGGGAAGAACGAGAACCTTGCCAGAACGGAGTCGAAGGCAGTTCTCATCGAGACCCGTGCTGAGGGCGGGCTGATCCTATGTGCGCCGACTCCTGGGTACAAACTGCTTCACGGCCAGCTCCACGATATCCCCGTGATTACGGAGGACGAGTGTGAAACGCTGCTCGTCTGCGCACGCATACTCAACGAGCGACCCCCGGAGATCATCGATGGGCAGCAGCCGCTGAATGACGCCGCGCCCGCAGGCGGACTGAGGCCAGGGGACGAATTCAACCTCCGCGGCGATATCCGGCCGCAACTTCGAGAGCACGGGTGGCGCCCCTTTACAACCCGCGGCAAGAACGAGCACTGGACGCGCCCCGGCAAGGAGCGGGGCACCAGCGCGACCTTCAACGGGACGCATTTCTATGTGTTCTCATCGAACGCCGACCCGTTCGACGCGGGGCGCGCGTACACCAAATTCGCCGTGAGAGCGTATCTGGAGCACGCAAGAGATTTCTCCGCAGCGGCGCGTGAACTGCGCCGCGAGGGATTTGGTTCGGTATTGGAAATCGAGTACAGCGATATCGCGAGCGGCAGTGAATTGCAGGACATCCGCGAGGTTCTGGGCACTCGCCATTCTTCCACGGGGCGGCTCATCTTGCAGGCTGGCCAGACTGTCCCATCTGCCGAGGCCTTTCTTCACGAACATTTCGACAATCAGGAGCGGTTCACTCTGGTGCACTGGAACGACGAGTTCTTCGTGTGGGAGCGAAATCGATTCATCCCGACCCCGGAAGCCCGACTTCACGCGATGATGCTTCCTTGGCTGGACCAGGCGCTCATGCCCGCGAAGCGATCCAAATCCGGAGCGCGGACATTTGTGCGCTTCAAGGCCAACCCCCGTGCAGCATCGGAGATCGTTCAGAGCGTCGCGAGCCTCGTACACATCGCGGATTCGAGGTGTCCTTGCTGGCTCAGCGCGGTCACTGATCGGCCAGACCCTTCCGAACTCTTGGTTTGTCCATCGGGAAGTTTGCATCTTCCCACTGGAGAGTGGATCGAGCCGACGCCGAACCTCTTCACAACGACGGGACTCGACTTCAACTTTACGCCAAGAGCCCCTTCGCCGTCCCGGTGGCTGTCGTTTCTCGACGAGTTGTTTGGCGATGACCGTGACGCGATCAATCTGCTTCAGCAGTGGTTTGGGTATTGCCTCACTCCCAACATCTCGCTTCAGAAGATGCTCCTGATCGTGGGGCCGCCGCGGTCAGGGAAGGGAACGATCGCCCGCGTGTTGCAGGCCTTGGTTGGTGCCGGCAACTGCGTCGGCCCGACCGTGGGCGGATTGACCGGTCCGTTTGGAATGCAGCCTCTCCTGGGAAAGTCTCTCGCAACTGTCAGCGATGCCAGGTTCACCGGTCACGCGATGAGCACTCTTGTCGAGCGGCTGCTGTGCATCTCGGGGGAGGACGTCATTACTGTGGATCGAAAGCACAGGCCGCCGTTGACGGTCCGTCTGCCCACCCGCGTCATGTTCCTGACCAACGAGATTCCCGAGATCGCGGACTCAAGCGGCGCGCTCGCAAGCAGGTTCGAAGTGCTGCGGCTGCGGAGGAGCTTCCTGGGGGAAGAGGACATCCAACTCGCGTCTCAGTTGTTGGAAGAACTGCCCGGAATACTGAACTGGGCCGTCGAAGGGTGGCATCAACTCCGGTCTAATGGGCGTCTGACCTCTCCCGAATCGTCCGCCGAAACCAAGACAGGGCTGGCGGAAGCCGGGTCGCCGGTGCTCGCATTCATCAACGAGCAATGTGACATCGGGATCGGTCGAAGAGTGGCAGTCGACGACCTATTTCAGGCTTGGCGCTCGTGGTGTGAAGCCAATGGCGCGACGCCCGGCTCGAAGCAAATGTTCGGACGCCAAATCGGCGCAGTCGGTCGGATCGAACGCCGGCGTGGCACCAATGAATCGTTCTATGAGGGCATCGCGATGAAGGACTCCGACGTCTGAGCGCACCGTCGCGCACCGTCGCGGTAGTTTCAACTGTGCGCACAAGTTCAAGCAGAAAACAAAAAAAAGAATAGGATCAGAAACACACTGTGAACCGTCGCGACGGTGCGCGACGGTCGCAAACTTCCGAGGGCATCACATGCAGATCGAACTCCGCTCCGTGGACGCCATTCGTCCGTACGACCGCAACCCGCGCCTCAACGACGCCGCAGTGGCGGCCGTCTCCGAGAGCATCCGACGCTTCGGATTCCGCCAACCAATCGTCGTCGATGGCGACGGCGTGATCGTCTGCGGGCACACGCGCTGGAAGGCGGCACAACAACTCGAGCTTGAGGCCGTCCCGGTGCATGTGGCAGCCGACCTCTCTCCTGAATTGGCGCGCGCATACAGGATCGCGGACAACAAGTCCGGCGAACTGGCCTCGTGGGACCTCGATGCGCTCCCGATTGAACTTGCCGAGATGAAGGACCTTCCCGGCCTGGCCGACCTCGACTGGTCGCTGCTCGGCTTTGGCGACGACGAACTCGCGACGCTGATGGACGCCGAGCCGTCCGATGGACTCACCGATCCTGATGAAGTCCCCGCTCCGCCCGACGACCCGATCACCAAGCCGGGCGATCTCATCATCCTCGGCGACCACCGCCTGCTCTGCGGCAATAGTTCGTCGGAGTCCGATGTCGATCGTCTGCTCGACGGCCAGCGCGTCCACCTGCTCAACACGGACCCGCCGTACAACGTGAAGGTCGAGCCGCGTTCGAACAACGCCATCGCCGCGGGCAACTCGTCGTTCACGGCGACGGAGAAGAAGGGTGGCTCGCACCACCAGAAGTTCGACCTCGCGCGCCACCCCGAGAAGTCGAAGCCGACCGACCGAAAGATGCGCGCCAAGGACCGGCCGCTGATCAACGACTTCGTGACCGACGATGAGTTCGCGCGGCTGCTGATGGCATGGTTTGGCAACGCGGCGCGAGTGCTTGAGCCCGGGCGGGGCTTCTACATCTGGGGCGGCTACGCGAATACCGCGAACTACCCGCCCGCGCTCAAGGCCAGCGGGCTCTACTTCAGCCAGGCGATCATCTGGGACAAGATGCACCCCGTCCTGACGCGCAAGGATTTCATGGGCGCGCACGAGTGGTGCTTCTACGGATGGCGTGAGGGTGCCGCGCATGTCTTTCTCGGCCCGAACAACGCGACCGACCTGTGGCACATGAAGAAGGTCAACCCCCAGTCGATGGTCCATCTGACCGAGAAACCCGTCGAACTCGCCGAGCGCGCGATCCAGTACTCGTCAAGGCCCGGGGAGCGCGTCCTCGACCTCTTCGGCGGCAGCGGCAGCACGCTCATCGCCTGCGAGCGCACGGGCAGGGCGGCGCGACTCATGGAGATCGACCCGGCGTACTGCGATGTCATCGTCGAGCGCTGGGAGAAGTTCACGGGGGGCAAGGCGCAGCGATTGCGCGCCGACTGACGCTCGCCTCTTTCCGGGGAATGACTCATGACAGCACAGAGAAAGAGCGTGGACAACGACGCCTCCGACGCCCCCGATAATCGCGGGCTAACCAAGCGTCAGGAACAGGCCATTGGCTTCCTTCTCGCCGAGCCGAGCGTCGCCAAGGCGGCCGAGTCGGCGGGGGTCGGGGAGCGAACGCTCCACCGATGGATGCGCGAACCAGCGTTCGCACGCGCCTACCGGGATGCGCGCCGGGGGGCGTTCGACCAAGCCGTCTCGATGACGCAGAGATACGCGGCCCTGGCCGTCCAGGCGCTCGCACGCATCGTTGCCGACCCGAAGGTGAGCGCGAACGCGCGCGTGTCGGCGGCGACGGCCATCCTGCGCTTCGGACGCGAGGGCGTGGAACTCGACGACCTTGTTGGTCGCATCGACACGCTCGAGCGATCACTCAGCGGCAATCAGGAGGAGGAGTGAGATGGCGACATCCCTCCGATCGAAAGTGGCCCGCCTGGAGCGCCTCGCCAACCGGGGCGCGCTCAGCGGCCCGACATGCCCCGCATGCGCCGCCGGCCCGGGCCTGGCCGTGGTGATCGACCGGCCGGGGGAAACGCCACAGCCGCCGCCCAGGCGCGAGTGCGCGGCCTGCGGCCGGGAGCGGGCGACCCTGGTGATCCGGGTTCGCCGTGAGCCGTAAGCCCAGTCGATGACGACGCTTGCCTGCTCGGGGCCGCCTTGAGCCCCGGGGGACCCCAGTATATTGACGTAGTTGCGCTTTACCTCCAAAGCGCAACTGGCCAAGGAGTTCCCCTTGGCGCTTCCCGCCCCGGAACGCGCCCGTGCCCCGACATCTCCCCCCCGAACCGCTCACCCGCGCCGAGGCGGCCTCGCTGCTCGATGCGTGCGACCCCGCGACCCCCGCCGGAGCCCGCAACCGCGCGCTGGTCGCGGTGCTCTACCGATCCGGCCTGCGCGTGCGAGAGGCCCTCGCGCTCGATGTGAAGGACATCGACCTCGACGCCTGCGCCGTCCGCGTCCTTCGCGGCAAGGGCGGACGGTCGCGCACCGTCGGTATCGACCGATCCGGCGCAGCGGCGGTGGGGGAGTGGCTGCGACTGCGCGCCCGACTCGGCGCCGCGAGTAGCGGCCCGGTCTTCCTCTCGATCCGAGGCGGCGCCGCCGCCGGGCCGATGACCACCGCCTACGCGCGAGTTCTTCTGCCTCGGCTTGGACGCCAGGCGGGAATCGCCAAGCGCGTCCACCCCCACGGCCTGCGCCACACCCTCGCCGTCGAACTCCGCGAGGAGGGCGTCGATATCGCGATCATCTCAAAGCAACTGGGCCATCGCAGCATCTCAACGACCGCCCGCTATCTCGACCACATCGCCCCGCTCGCGGTCATCGAGGCGATGAGGAGTCGTGGGCAATGAGTTGCCTCAGTCAATGGCGCGCAGCCCGCAATCCTGAAGATACTTCGCCGTTCGATCAAGCCGTGCAGGGTCGCGCGTTGGGTCATTCGCGTCCCCGGATGGCACGTAGATCACCATGCCCTCCCGTGCACGGGTTAGCAGCACCGAAGACCGAAGTACGGAAGGAAATTCTCACAGCATCGGAATCCTCCTCGCTGCGTGATCTGCCTCTATATGGCTATCATGCGGGTCCATTGGCTCGGCACCGGCCGAACGCTTCACTCGGGCAGGGTAAAGATCATGGGCCGCTGTCATTCCAGCCTACCGTTCTCGGTAACTACACCCGCCGGTACCTTTATCGATCTCTTCGCCGGGTGTGGCGGCCTCACTTTGGGGCTGCTAGATGCCGGATGGCAAGGTCTCTTCGGCATAGAGGTTCAGGAAGATGCCTTCGCAACATACTCGGCAAACTTCATCAATGGATCACGCTATTCGCTGGAGTGGCCAGTGTGGCTTGCACAGGCACCCTGGGACATCAAGAAGTTGTTGGCGGATCATAAGGGGGATCTGAAGCGGCTCCGGGGGAAAGTTGATCTCGTCTGCGGGGGGCCGCCTTGTCAGGGGTTCTCGTTCTCCGGTCGGAGGGATCCCCGCGATCCGCGGAACCACATGTTCCGGCGGTACGTGGACCTCGTGAACATCGTTAGCCCGAAGTTGTTGCTGCTCGAGAATGTCCCAGGCTTCCAAGTCGCGCACGGCCACTCGGCACGGGCGGTCAAGAAGAGCGGGAAGAAGTCATACGCGGAAAAACTCCGTGAGCTTCTCGAGCCGGAGTTCGTCTTCGACGACTGCCTCGTCCGGGCCTCTCAGTTCGGCGTTCCGCAGGTGCGAGACCGCTACTTCGCGATCGGCGTAAGGCGCGACCTTGCGTTCGAGCAGCGCGAGGACTGGGCCGCGAATCTCATCGGGGGAGTTCGCGATGGATTTCTGCAGCGTAAGGGCCTCCCGCGCAACCCCACCTCGGCCAAGCAGGCGATCGGTGATCTCGAGATCAAGTCGCGTCCGCTCGCTCCTTACCGGCCCGACGCGACCTGCAGGACGCGGGCGGTCTTTTGCGAAGCACAGTATAGAAGCCCGACGCGCTTAAATCCGTTCCTACAGCTGATGCGGGCGGGTCTCAACGGGCAGGCCCCAAGCAGCCGCCGCCTTCCGCGCCACAAGGAAGTTATCACCGAACGGTTCAAGCTGATCCTTAACGCCTGCCAGCGCGAGGAGATTCCACGTGGGAAGCCCCTCGACCCAAAGGTTCGCGAGCGGCTAAAGCTCAATAAGATCCGCTTCGTGCCACTCGACGCGAAACAGCCCGCCCGAACGGTCACAACCCTGCCCGACGATCTGTTGCATTACTCCGAGCCTCGAATTCTCACGGTGCGGGAGTGTGCGCGCCTTCAGTCATTTCCTGACTGGTTCGAGTTCCACGGGAAATACACCACAGGTGGGCATCGCCGCAAGATCGAGTGCCCCCGCTACACTCAGGTCGGCAACGCGGTGCCGCCACTGGTCGCGGAGGCGTGGGGGGTCGTGCTCGGTGAACTCCTCAAGAGTCTCCGCTGATCGATTCGAGTACTCGGCAGCCAGCAGCATTCCCAGCGAACGGGGCACGAGCCGTACCGGGGTCCGCGTGGCTCGCAAACCATCGCGCGGAGATCGAGCAGGGACCAGCTGACTTCCACCGATCGCGCACGATCGACGATCCTGCACGAGAGCTTGCAAGTACGGATCGTGGCGGATGTCGACGAGCTCGCGGGGGCCGAAGTGGCGTCCCAGAATGCGGGCGATGCCGTCGTCGAGTAGAGCAGCGGGCTCACCGTGTACCTGCACAAGCGCGGTGTTGGCGACTTAATGTTCCAACCCGTCGATCCAGCTCGGATCCAAAGTCGCGCAGCGTGGCGGTCCGCAGTCTCCAAATGCCCAGCGGTTAGAAGAATACCCGCAGGCCATGCTCGGTTGCGCGGGCCAATCGCTTACAAGGCGTCCCAACTGCGACCGTGCGAGAACAACGGAAACTCAGCGAGCCATTGAGCGAATAGCTCATTTCGATCCTGTGCCACAGTCAACGGTTGACTTCTGTCATGATCTCGAAGAATGGAGTTCCGCGCACAAGCTTGCCGTCCACGCCCAGCGTCTTTACGAGACAATGGTGTGGCTTTAGGTTCTTGATCTCCCCGACGGTATCGCTTCCGATATCGGACAGGCCGATGGACTCAAGATCCCTCGGCGTGATGTTCGGGACCTTGTGGACAAACCAAGATAAGAGTGGCTCGGCGTAGTTGTTGTGTTTGGTCTTGAAATGAGAGAGGTACTGCGAAGCCAGCAGTACCCCGACGCCGAATTCGCGGCCCTGAAGAAGCAGCTTCATCAGGACGTCGAACTCGTATTGCATGATATTGTCGGCCTCGTCGACGAGCAACAGAGAATCGATTGCACGCAGCTGGGGGTCAGTCCCGATGAACGGCTTCTTCTCGATCCGAAGCATGTGCTCGTAGAATAGATTTAGAAAGACAACCACTAGAGTGTTCTTGGTTCGATCGTCCTGGCCAACTTGCGCCAGATCGAGCACCACGACTCCATCGAGGAACTCTGAGAAAGGTACGACTTTGGACGCTTCCGAAACGAAATACTCGCCGTCGACGAGATCACTCATGATCGAGTAAGGCGAGTCGAGTGCGCCGCCTCCGATCTGCTTGTACTGGTCGAACACATCATTCAGGGTGGGGAACTTTGCATTGAAGCTAGATGCCGAATCGTAAGATCTCTTTACGGCTTGCTTGATCTTCTCGCGTTGAGCCGGGCCGATGCCAGTGTAGATCTTGTCGAGGATGTCGGAAAAGAACTTTGATCGCTCCAGCCAAGCGTTCCGTTGTTGTTGGCTGTCGCGGGTATCGAAGAGATTCAGCGGGATGTCGAACGGCGCGATGACCTTAGCCCCGGTAGCCTCGACGAAGTCTGGCTTCGAGTAGTCCTTCTTATAGTCGAAGATCAAGATATTCGGACGCTTGCCTCGGTTCATGTCGGGGTTGGCTTGTAACTGGTAAATCAGAGACTTGATCAGCTGTGTCTTACCGGTACCAAGATCGCCCACGATGCCAACATTCAATTGGTTCAACGCTGTATTCCCGGGGAAGAACTGCACATCTTCCTCGGTGAATCCCTTGATCGTGCGTCCGATCGGGAAGCGAATCCCCTGAATCTTGTCTTCGCTGCCAACAGTCTCCGAGGGCGTGGCATCGGCGCAGGGGCCATCTCCGGCTGGGGCTGGGGCAGGGGCAGGGGCTACATTGCCCTGTTCCCAGACGATTGAGTTTGATGCCGATTTCGGTTCGGCCCCGTGCGAGCCCGGCCGCATTCTCTCAGGTTTTGGGCTCGGTGCCGTGTCGGGCCCTGAGCCGAGAGCAGCTTGGCCGACGCCTTTGTTCGACGATCCCGATCTGGGCCGGCTGACTGGGTTTGTCTCCGCTCCGTCGGAAGCCATCTCGACGGTCATTTCGCTCGGCTTCAGGTTCCAGTCGCGAAGTTTGGAGCGGGCACCATTCACAACCGTTTCGCCCGTCCCGACCAGCAGGGACAAAGCATCTGCATGCGAGAGCACGATCGTCTCGTTGAAGGAGTCCTGATCCGTATCGGAGGGCACAGACGAGTTTGTTCCATCGACGACGATGAGCCGTCCTCGGGTATCAATCTCAATACCAAGCTCGCCGTTGGTTAGGGAACGCAGGGCTGCTGAGTGCTGGACGGCCCACTCGGATTGCTGCATGAAGTGGTCGAGTTGGCCGTACACACGGAAGGCATAGTCCAGCAGCGTTGCGACCAGCGAGTTCCATGCGATTGACCAGAGTTCGGATTTCTCCGCTTGCTTGGAAAGCCGCTCGAGGAACTCTCCGAATAGGTTGGCTTGCCCCAGAGCAGCCTTGCGGTCTGTTGCCGAAAGAGTGTCGCGTCGGGCTTTGACCTCAACCGGGGTGATACGGAGAGTTGTTGGTTCGCCGGCTTGAAATCCGAGACTGAGAACCAAAAGGTCGGGTCGCTCGCCCTGGCGTTTCTCGAGCGCGACTCGAAGGTCCTCGAACTGATTCTTAAAGGGGTCCGCGGGGACAACAAAACTCAGCGCTTGCCCCGACTCCCTAACCGGGAGCAGGGCCGACCTGTCGTTCTCGGGTTCGAAGTCGGACTGGAGTAGCCGCAGCGCAACCAGCATCCCAATCTCTCCGAGAGACATCGAGCCCCCTGCCGTCAGGCGCTTCAGCGTCGGCATGCCACGTCTGGAGATTTCCTCGAGCATGCAGGAGATCGAGTCATCGGACACACCGGAGGCATCTCCGAGCATGGAGAGCGCCGAGCGGACGGCACGCAGCATGCCATCCGACGCCCGCGCGAGGAGGTAGTAACCGCTGTTCTCTCCTGCGCGTCGTGAATACGCGGGGAGCTCGTAGTCCCACATATATGCCTTGCTGGTAGGGCCGAAGAAGCATGCAGCGTCGATGTTCGATGATGAGACCGCTGTGTACGAAGAGTGGCGAACCACCTTGTCGAGCACGCCCATATTCGGCGCGAAGATATAGCAGTCAAAGTCGTCCCGGCACCTCTGCTCGATGATGTCCACGCAGCGGAGCAGCCTGCCCGAGATGGAATCGCGATCCATCGAGGTCGGGATCTCGCCGATTCGCGATTCTGCGATGAAGTCTTTGTTCTGGCTAGCGAGCTGCTTGCGAACGCGCCACCGGGTGAGCCCGGTCGGATCGATAGCGGACCGGATTCCCTCGCGGCCAAAGTCCTGATTCATGGTGCCAAGGTGTGCCACGATGGAGAGGTCGTGCGCGTTGCCGGGGCAGTCGATATCACCGGTGAACCATTTTACTGTTGAATCGGTGCGGGCGGTCAGGGAGGCGATCAGCGACTGTTCCGGCTGGAGGGTTGATTCCCTGTAGTCCGTGACCCGCAGCGAGCGTGCCCCGCCGGTCGCCCAGGGGTCTCGTTCTTCGCCAAGCTGGGATGAGCACCAATCGTCTATTCCGTCGTTGCAACTGCCCGAGCCCGCGCTATCGCTCGAGATCCCGACCCTCAGAGTGGATCGGCCGGCGACAAGCCGGGATACCTCGTCGAGTGATCGGATAACCTGCTGGGCGCTAAAGCCTCTAGCGAGCCCGTCAACCTCGATCCCGAGCTCGGTCCCGAGGACCTCGTTGCGACGGCCCGTATCGGCGAGTCGGTCCACCGCCGTGGTGGACCACATGACGGACCAGTAGTCAGACGACGAGATGATCGCAACAAATGGACGCCTGTCCACGCTGCCGGTTGGGGTCCTGCATGGGAGCATCATGCAATCGGGAAAGGCCGACGGGTTGAGCATGCTCGCTGCTGGGCAGCCCTTGCGCTCCTTGTCGAGTGCAAGTTGGAGAACCTCCTGAGCCCGGCATTGCCAGGCGAGCCTGACGGGATGGAAAGGCGATAGGAGAACGGCGTAGGGGGCCGATTCGAGCACGCCGGCGGTGGCCTGTGCGGCGTGAACCGCGACCGTGTCAGTCCAAGCGGCGGCCTCGAAGTCCGACTCTAGCCAGGACTCGTAGGCCGACAGGAGCTCTAATAGGGCGCTCGTGAAGGCGTCGTCGCGCATGTGCTCCCAGTACTTGATCGTGCACGCCACCGGGCTTCGACCGTCGTCGGTGTTCTTGAAGAAATCGAACACGCGGCGACGCGCGGCCAAGAACTCGTCAGGGGCCGTACCGGGATCTCGTTCTGGGCGAGGATCGATCGGGAGTTCACGCGCGGAGATGACCGGATTGGCATTCCATTCCGGCTTGCACCAGCTGTCGAGGTAATCGGGGCCGAGGATGAGCGGCCGATACGAGTGGTCTGGCTCGTCTACGATCCACTCTTCGAGGTTCGCCGCTCTGCACGAAACGGGATCAACCCGGGCGTTGACGTGTTCCTTTCGCGCAGCGGCTCGGTTCGAGAGCACGAGCCGATCGAATTCGCTCGAGGTGCCAGTTGGCGGGACATCCAGCGCAGTGACATGGATCCGGAACGGTTGCGGGTCGCCGGACCCGCCGAGTCGGGCCGTGAATTCGAAGTAGGACTCCTCGTCGGTCTCGATGAGGCACACTGCGTGGTTCTCGTCGTAGCGGTTGATCTGGAAATCGACTTCGGTGTGCTCGGCGTCGATCTCGAACCCCCGCATCTTGGCGGGAAGCTCCACGCTGGCGGCGACGTACAGGTCGAGATGGTGTGAGCCCATGCCTGCTAGCTCGAGGTCGCATTCGTATCGGCGAACGGTCCGGCCCTTGTCGTCCTTGGCCTTCGTGTTAATCGAGAACGGCCGGCACTTCTGGGAGCTCGGCGCGAGGGCGACGGCTCCTGGGCCGTACTTTTCCAGCGCAATAAACTTCACATTCACGGCGCTGAAGTCGTTGGACTCGATTTTGTAGCGGACGAATCGCTCGTGCTCCGGCACATCTTCGTCCACAAACTTCTCCGTCGTGCCCGGCGCGATGCTGAAGCGGCCAACCTCGCGGGGTCGCGCGGTCCCCGACGCCCTCAAAATGACGACATCGATACTGGTCTCGATATCGCGCGCAGAGATCTCGAACGCCACCGTGTCCCTCACGATGTTGGGCATCCCGCGGCTCGAAGTGACGAGGGTGTCGACCGGCGTTACCTCAAGCTTTCCTTCGGGCGTGGGATCTGAACCCGCGTCGAGCAATCTCGACCAGTTCTCGACCGTGAGAGCACGCCACCATTCCGGGACGCGCCCCGGGGTACTACCGAACGGGTGGTAGACCTGCAGCGGGCCGGCGAAGATCTCAGCGGTATCAAGGAGGCCGAGTTCATCTAGGTGGTGTCGGAAAGCCCGCACGTGCTCTCCCAGCTCGGGCCCCGCCGTTTTCTCGATGGCGGCAAGCCCTGACTTGAGGCCGTGCGATTCCAGATAGTCGGCGAGACGAGACAGCGTTTCGAGGTGGTCCTTCGATGCGAGCTCCGGCTTTTCGCAGCTCGGGAGCCCGAGGGCTACGGAGACCGCCAGATGCGGTTCGAGTTCGAGGTGGGGAGACCCGCTCGTGAAGAGCCTCTCAAGCACTTGCCAGCTCGTCCGTTTGTCACGGTGGCGATTGTCGATCTCCCAGGCCTCGGCGAGCGCATGCGCCACTGCGGGCCTCGCCTTCTCGACGCTCCCAGCACCGAGGAGATGTTCGAGGGCACCATCGATCAGCTCCCGGACGAGCGGGGCATTCATCCAGTCTTCGAGCTCGCGGAGCTCGTTCGGGATCCCGCGCCGGGTGACCGTCGAGTCGACCGAGAGCGTCGTGGACACGCAGTCGTGCAGGGCGAGGCAGACTCCGATCGAGCTGTTGTTGCGGATCGCCCGAACGAAGTAGCTGTCGGTGCATCGTGCGGCTTGCGGAACGGTCTCAGGGTCCTGCGCTTCGCGGTCCAGCAAGTAGACCGGGACTGCGAGAGGACCCTGCGGCGTTTCAAGCTGGAGCGGCCGGCTGCCGCCGGTGAGGTGCTCGAATACAGCGGCCAGCGTTTCGGTCGGCGGACCGGAGAAGATCACCCGGAGTGATGAACCGAGTTCGGTCCCAACTGCGTTTGCCAGCTCGCCGCGGATGTAGCCGGCGAGTGTTTCTACAAACTTACTCACGCTTGGTCTCCTTCGTCACCAACGAGCTCGAAGGGGTTGACCAACACCATGCCGCCCTCCGCATCCGGGCTGTCGAGCACGAGGCCGAGGTTTCGGAGCGTTTGGCCGAGCGGTGACCCAGGGATGTCCTGCGCCTCAACCTCGATCCCGTACTGCCCGATATGCCGACAGAAATCTTCGACCGTTCGCGGGCCACGCGCCTTCGATGTGCACGCGTGAACCAACGCGAGGACCGAAACCGGGCCGAGCCCGACTGCCCACCGGGCCGATTTGTGGCTCCCGCTCTTAGCCATGAAGTAGCTCTGATCGTAGCTGTCCAGCCCGCGTTCCGCGGTCTGACGCTGGCCGAGGACATGCCGCAGGAATTCCTGCACATTCGACGCGATGCCCTTCTTCCCGGCGACGCGCCGGGGATCCGACTCGATCACATTCTGGTAACCACCGCGGAATGCCTCCATGTCGAACCGCTCCCGAATCTCACCGAGCCACGCGAGAAATTCAATTATGGAGCGGGTGTTTGCTAAGGTGCCCGCGAGCTTGTTCGAGTCGAATTCCGACTCAAGTTGGTGGAGCATCAGGTTAAGGCCGGCCCGGGCCTTCACGAAGCCGGTAGCGTTGGCAGTCAGCGTCGTCGAGGCATACTGACCGTAGCGCCAGAATCCGGTGCCCGTAGAGAGAAGTGACTTCAGCGATTCGTGGTCCGGGGGCGGTATCGAACCTTGCAAGACCTTGCGTGCAAGATCGAAGCACTGGATGTTTGCCTGGCACACCCAGAGGATGTGGGATGCCGTCCCTATACGCAGCATTGCCTCAAGCATGCTGATCCACTGTCGGCGCGTGAGGAGTTTCTTTAACGCCAGAATCTTTGCGAGATCCTCGACGAACTGCGTGGCAGGGACGCACGTGCTGGCTTCGTGCCATGCCTCGAACCGTGCGTCCTTTGCCAATGCCCTCGGGGACTGCCATGCATCGGCGAGCGGCTTCGCCCGCCATGAGCGGAATTCCGCATCAAGGAACCGCGCCCAGATATCGTCGTTCTCGTCGACGGAGAGCGCATTGAAGAGCTCGTGCCAGAGCACCTGCGCGTTGTCGGGGCTCTTCGACCCGTACTGGACAACGGCCGCGACGAGCTCGCCGGGATTCCACGAGTTCGCCGAGAGCCGGGCGGATAGGGAGTACATCGCCGCGTCGGGGACGACGGGGCTAATCTGGAGGAAGCGCTTCGAGCTCTGGTTCGGTTGCTTGGGGCTCCGGAGAGTCCCGGAGACGATGCGGCTCCACGCATCCGCATCGATTCCGGTCACAGCCTCACGACCACCGGGTCGCTTACCCTTGTCCAAGAGTTTTTGGAACTCTCGGCCCAGCGAGGGGACCTTGCCCTCGGTCACAATGCTTGGTTCAAAGCCCGCGCGCCGATAGGTCGATGCGAGCACGACCTCGCCGGACGCGTACTCCGGGGCCGGGCGCATGTGGAGAAAACTCTGCTCGTAGGCCGCATGGAGGCTTGCCTGCGTCCACGGGCTCTCGATGAAGTCGCGGGGATTCATCAGTCGGTGCTCCGGGTGAATTCGAACCGGCCATCCACATACTCGATGGTCTCTCGCCCCGATCCGAGCACGATCGTGGGCTCTTCGGACAAGACCTCGGGATCGCGCACGACCTTACCTGAAACCATCGATCTCACGCGGTCGAGCAGGGAGTAGATCTCGGGCGGCAGCGAGGCTTCGTGCAGACCATCGCTCACATCCCCGAGGGCCCGAAAAAGGTCGAATGTAAGGGCGACGGCGTGCCCCTTGACCACGAGGTACGGCAGAAGGCTCTGGGGCCGATCGCTGCCGTTGGGTGGGGGAAGGGCCTTAATCCTGATGCTCTCCCGGAGCACGAGGGCAACATCGCGCGATCTCTCCGCAACCGGTTGTCCGAACGTCGTCGCCAGCCCGGCCCGGAAGCGGTCGTCCGAGTCGTGCAGCAGCTTGCGCATTTCCTTCCGGACCGCCAGCAACTCACTGCGGTTATTGATGGCCTCGAGGTACTCGGCGAAGTGCTCATTGTCCCGGCAGACGCCTCGCCGGGCACCGAGGCTCCGCTTCACGAGCCGCGCAGCGAACTGACGGAGCGTTGCCTGCAGCAGCCGAGCCTGGCGCATCCTGTTACGGGGGAACCTGTCCTCCACGAGCGACGCGTCGGCGTCGGCCAGCTGCTCGAGGACATCGCGCTCGAGCGGCTCGACCTGCGTAGATACCAGGTCTAGCCCGTCTCGGATTGACATGCTGAAGCGATCCTCGATATCCGCGATCGAGTACTCCGCTTCTGGCCGGGAAATCAGCACCGCGCTTCCCGTCGCCAGCGCGGGATCGAGGGTGGGACAGAAGGAGCACCGGACGCGGTCGGGGACATCGCCGCTCGCGAGCGCACTGAGGTCGCCGGCCCTACCCATGAACCGGAAGAACGCCTTGGCCCGCGCGAGGCCCAGATCGCCGCTCTCGTTTTTGATGAGCGCGTGCTTGGCCTTGCGGTGTTCCCCGCGGTCGAAGCCCGGCCATGCCGGAAAGAGCCGGTGGTGGTAAAGCCGTGAGACGAGCAAGTACGGTGCCCGGTCGCGTTCGACTGTGCCGGCCCGCCCCTCGCGCGCTAGCCGGTACTGGGCCGCGGCCCATTCGCAGGGGCTGACCCTGCGGTCGCTGACCTTCAGCTCGGCCGAGTCGCCGACCAGCAGGTACGCGACGAGCGAGAACAGGTCCCGGAAGGTCCACCGCTTGCCTGAGGCGAGCTCGTAGTAATGAAGCAAGCGGGTCAGGTCATCGACCGCGCCCTTACGCGACAGTAGCTTGCGATTCTGGCAAAAGGGGCACCGGCTCTTGAGTTCGCAAGGCTCGCGCCACTTGGTCTCGTCGAGGGCGATCTCAAAGATCTTGTGGGCGACGGATTGCTCGCCCTCTCTTGCGGGGGCGGCGACGAGTGACTCGACATCCATCGGCCAGATCGCGATGTGGGGGTATTCGTCGAGCGGCCAACACGGCGGTTGGTTCGGCCCGCTGGTCGCGGCGGCCGTGATGGCAGACACAAGCCTCTCAGTATCGGCGTGCTCACCGCTTACTGCGGCGAGTGATGCCACGCTTGCGAGGATCCCGCGATTCACGCAGCACAGGAAGATGCTGGGTCGGTCTGGGTCGAGCAGGTCGGCAAGATCGTCGAGCAGCAGGGCCTCCGCGGAGGCCTGCCGCGCCGGGTCATTCTCGGTTGCGTCCTGAACGAGGGAGATCGACGCGATGCTCTTGAGCCCGCCCGAATTGGGAAACCCGGTTGCATCGACCGTTACCTTGCGCGGCGGGATCTGCTCGGCCGCGACGCGATATCTCGACGCGAACCGTTCCAGCAGCTGGCCCCTAGCCCCGAGGGCCTCGTCGAACGCCTCGATGCAGCCCTCAACCGCGTCGGTCTTGCCGTTGCCCGGGCCGCCCACCAGCAGGACCGATCGCGGGCCCCCCTTGCCATTGATTAGATCTTCGACCCAGCGGTTGAGGCGGCGAACGAGGGGGGTCTCGATCTGCTCCCCGGTGGGCCTGCCCGAGTCGCGGTGGAAGGGGCGTCGCACACCACCGTCCCGGTGGCCGGCCCAGCGGATCAGTCCCTGAGGAAACAGGGCATTCGCAAGTTCGCTAGTCGATTCATCTGTGTTTCTAGCCATTGATTTGCCTCCACGAGTAAGCGACTCGCAGAAAAGAGATTTCGATCGGGTGGTCCTAGAGACCTCGTGGTACCTCCGGGTGTGTTCCCGCTGGGTCGGCCGACTTCATAATGTATACGAATGCGCTCTGGCCACGCGGGACACGGGGAAATGGCATTGCCAAGCACGGTGAACCGCAGGCTGACCGGCCCCCGGTTCTTGTGCCAATCTCTACCAGTGTAATCGCTCGATCGTTCCCTGCTGCTGAGGTGGGCTGAGCGGAGCGAAGACCGGCTCAGCAGCGACCGTTTCCGGGGCCGGGGGTCGGTATCCGAGGCTCTCAAACCACTTGATTGAGAGTGGCGTGTCCGACGACAGAACTCGGAGCACGGCCCGGCCCTCACAATTCCGCGTCCTAATCTTCTTCCCATTCTGTTGTCGTCAGGAATGACACCGAATGGTCCTCAAGGACCGATAGGCCGCAATCACTGGTGTACCCGTCGAATTGGCCATCTGTGGGCAACAGGCCAAGCAAGTTCAATTCATGGAGCAGTATCCAGTAGCGGTCAAGTCCGTAGAAGTCGTCAGGATCGAGCGAAGAGACAAATGCCTTTACGATCTTCTCGTGCTGGCCAACAGCAAGTAGTGCGGCCATCGACATGCAATCACCCGACCCAACGATCGCGCGGGCAGCAGCTTTCGGCATCTTGGCACCGGTAAGGTAATAGAGATAAATCGTCCAGCCTACAGCGTCTGAGCGGCGATACTCGACGTGGCGTGTCAAAAGTCGTTCTAGCGCAGCTGCCTCGAACGTGATGCTCGATCCTCTTACAACCTCGCACAAGACAGGCAGAACGACGGGGACATGGACGGCGAGGTTCAGGACGTACTGGCAGTACATCGCCTTGCTGGCCTTGCCGAGCCTTCCCGAGATCGCACGGGTTGCATACTTAACGACGCTTCCGTCCGGCTCGTGACGGTTCAGGCTCACGGCGTAGTCCAAATAGTCGATCACTGCTTCAGGCGATGCTCGTCTTGCCTTGGGCAGCCTAGCCTTGAGGTCGAGAACCCAAGGAGAGACGAGCGGACGAGGTAGTGGCTCGATCTTGAGCTTCTTCGCATTGATCGAGAGTAGATAGACCGATAGCTCACGCTCTAGGTCACGGATGAACGCTTCGGCCTCTTCCTTGGTCTTGGTATAAGCCCTGTAGTCATCGATGTAGCGAGAGAAGGCGTACCCCTTCGCCCGCATGGCCTTGTCGACCGGATAGAGTACGACTTCGCAGGCGATATTTGAGGTGGCCGGACCAACCGGAATGCCAAGCGTCTCGTTCTTCTTCAGCATCCTCTGATGTTTGTCGATCAGATTAAACCATGCCGCAGTGTCATTTCTCTTCTTCTTAGCCTCGGGGAGTCCAACCAGCGCCCAAGGCAAAGCATGCGTGTAGATGGACGGGAAGCACGAAGAAATATCTGCCTCGACGAAATAAAACTGCCCCATCGAAGCAGCGATCAATGATTCCGCTTCTGTGACAGCGTCATCTTTCCCCATGATGACGACACGACCACTGAACCGATCCTCATAGTCGCTGGACCGAAACGCTCTTCCATCCTCGTGTTGCTCTGGTCGTATGCGACTGCTCGGGTTCTGGCAGATTCGATTTAGCCGGGTCTCGCCCCATGAGTCTCGCAGCTGTTTGGCCAGGCGGGCGTACCCCATCGGGGTCGGGATATTCATCCGTCTAGCGACATTGTTAAACCGAGTTGTTCTGTACTCGATCTGGTCGAAGCCGACCGTCTTTCGTTCATGCTTCTTCGGCAGGGCATCGAATGCGGCGACAAGGTCATCGGCGGCATCAGGACCAAACGACTCAGTCGAGAACAGCGATGGCGTCTCATCCCGATGCTCTTTCACCATTGGGAAGTAATTGTACGATAACAGCGCTGTGTAAAGGTAATTAGCATCAACGGCCATGATCTACATCCCCATGGCCTTGCGGAAGGCGGCCTCAAGCTTCGTTGGCCGGCCAACATCCGACCGAATCACACCTTTGATAGTCCACTTGGGGAGGTTCTTCGTGTTGTGGGTGTTAAGCAGAGCTGAGTTCTTTGCCAGCGCATCTTGTGTCAGTTGCCGCTCCATATCTTTGGTCACGGGCGAGGCTGCGATGCGTCTATTGCCAGGAGGAACAACAAAGAACATGAATGGCGTCCCATTTGATAATCGCATGGCTGCGTTATATTTGTTTACCTTATTATCGGTCATACACTCTTGGAGCATGCCCTTGCGTCCGTTCGTCTTTCCAACGTACCACGGTGTATATCCTTTGCCTGCTTTCAATGCGAACACATATACGCCTTGCTTCTCGGAATAAGATGCGAAACTATCGCTGCTTAGGAATGCACGCTTGCATTCCGATGTGATAAACTTATTGCGGCCAGATCCGTCTACTGTGACATTGACCGGGCCGCCAACAATGAAGCTGTTGGCCATCATGCGACTCCTATGTGCTGGATCATCAAGCTGCGCGGCGTGCGCTGCCCCCGACTACAAGCTCGGCGGTGGTGAACTTGACGAAGAAATACCCATAAACCTGCCTGGGATGTCCTTGGCCCTTGACTCTTTCTCGCCGAGACCGATGCCGAAGATGAGGTCCATCAGTGCGCTGAGCCGCTCGGCGGGCATGTCGCGGCGGGTGTAGCCACCGGGCAGTACATTCTTGAGTCGGGGATTGTCCCGCTCGATCGCGTACATCCCGTCGTCAATGAGTCTGGCGATGTCGGGCCGCTTGGCTTGGGCTGGGTGTTGCTTCCACCGAGCCTCAGGCGGCACCCAGATCACATTCCTGGAAGCGCGTTCGACTTTGTCTTCGATTGGTTGGTTCGTCCAATCCGCTTCACCGCCCGTGAAATAGTCGGACTTCGGGTCGGCGGTGAGGGCTCCAAGCTCTACTCGGCGGGCCTGGAAATCGTCATAGATGGACTTTGGGAAGATGAGGCCGAGGAAGACATGCCTGTTCTCAGTGGCGTCAATCGAGTGGCGGAGATTGTCCGCAGACGGCCAGAGCTTTTCCTCGAAGCCGAGGGATGCCACATTGCCTTCGGCTTTGGACTCCATCTTCTTGGGCTGCTTGTTCGCCATCTTGCACGCACCCATACAGGCCAAACCGAAGATCTCGGGGCACCAGATCCCCCTTGGAGCTGAGCAGTGTAGGGAAAAAGTGCTGCTTAGGTGCCAGTGGGTGTCCTGAAGCAAGCTAGGCAGGTATGGCGCCTCAGCTGTTACTCCAACAGTTTCTACTTTGGGTCGCGAGACTTCGTATCGCAGGCCAGCAGATACGACTGGTTATCTGACGACAGCCAGACTTACCATCTGGATGCGCTCCCCGACTTGTAGTTTCGGGGCTGGAGAGCATGTCCATGAAATGCACTTCGGTCCAGAGGCGAGATCCAGCAAGAGCCTCGACTCAAGCTCGCGGCGAGGTCGAGACGGGCTCGGTGTTGGCGGGGTCGAGAAACTCCGCCGCAGCGCGGTCAAAACCGCGCTGCTCCGCGAAAAGGGGTGAGGAGCGCGGTCATGTTCGCAACACTTGCAAAACGGAAACCCCGCTGGTAGCGTGCGATACGCGTTCTGGCCGAGGCGAGGCTCCACTTCCAAGCTGAATGTTGAGGGTTCGAGTCCCTTCGCCCGCTTTCGCGCACTCCCGCGCAACCTCGCGCGCGGGCTGCGCAAACCACCTCCAATGCTGGGCTGTCTGGCCTCTCCGTCTCGCGCGGGTGAGGTCACATCTCGCGCAGCGTCGCGCGCCTCGGAACCCTCGCGAGCACCCTGCGCGCTCACAGTTGCGCTCACACCCACAGTGCTTGGCACGATCCTCCCTCCTACACGATCGGTCCCGGTCGCACGTCGCCCGCAGGGCGCCGGTTCGAAGAGGCTTTGGCTCTTCTGCTGTTCACACAGGCCGCGCTGACTGATCGAGTCTCCATGGAGAATCGCCTTATTGCCGTGGCCCGCGAGTTGGTAGCGCAGTCCTACGCAAGTTGGCACAATCTCAATCCGAGGCTGGACACTGCGAAGGCCGCTCAATCTCACTGGTCGCCTGTCTCAGTGATCATGAGGATGAAAGCAGATTTGAGATAGCCAATATCTGCAATTGGCCTGCGGCGTGTACGGAAACGAAGTGTTCGGGATCCTTGTTGCCTTCACTATCGCCACATCACGGGTTGACGAAGACCCTTCTCTCGCTATGCTCCGCCTGCCATGAATTCGGTCTCGGTCCATCACGCTCATGCTCATGTCCACCACCCGCGAGGGAGTCGGCTATGACCTTGGTCTGATGGGCTGCTGAGTCCAAACGATGAAGACGCCGGCTCCGAGCCGGCGTTTGTCGTTTTGGGACCGCCCAACACGCTCGCCGTCGCTCGGAGCTCGCAGGAGTTTCGAAGATGACGCCTCTCACTTGTGCGGACATAGTCAGATTTGCGATCCCGAAGGGACGGATGCAGGAGGAGGTCATGCGCCTTCTGGCCGACGCAGGAATCGGTGTGTCGGCATCGGCGCGCGATTACCGCCCGTCCGTGTCCCTTGACGGATTCGAGACGAAAGTGCTCAAGCCACGAGCCATCGTGGAGATGCTCGAAGCGGGCGCGCGGGATCTCGGGTTCGCGGGCGCCGACTGGGTGGCCGAGCACGAGGCCGACATGATCGAACTTCTCGACACCGGGCTGAACCCGGTCCGATTGGTCGCCGCGGCGCCCGAGTCGATCCTGAACAACAGCGAACTTCCCGACCGACCGTTGATCATCGCCTCGGAATACGCGGGGATCACACAGCGATGGATCGAGCGGAAGGGCCTCAACGCGTCCGTACTCCAATCGTACGGCGCCACTGAAGTGCTGCCGCCGGAGGACGCCGACTGCATCGTGGACAACACCGCGTCCGGCTCGACCCTCGCCTCCAACAACCTGCGGATTATTGATGAGCTGATGACATCCTCGACGCGTCTGTATGCCTCCCGCGCCGCGATGGAATGCCCGCTCAGACGCCCGAGAATCGAGCGCTTCGTGATGGTCGTTGGCGCCGTGCTGGCCGCGCGTCGACGGGTGATGGTGGAGCTGAATGTGTCGGCGGAAGCGCTCGATGCCGTGGTGGCGATCCTGCCCTGCATGCGTGAACCGACCATCTCACCTCTCCGCTCAACGAGAGGCTTCGCGGTCAAAGCGGCCGTCCTGCGGCAAGAACTGGCGAGCGTCATCCCCGCCATCAAGCAGTGCGGCGGAACGGACATCATCGTCACCACGCCGGAACAGATCGTGCCATGAACAGCGTCAACCAAACGGCCACTCCGCCGAAGCTCGTCGGGCCCGCCTCTCGCCTTCGCGGCCTCGCTCCCTACACGCCTCCAGCCAGGAGTCCGCTCGTCGAACTTGCGCTCGACGCCAATGAAGGGGCGCCGCCAAGCGAGGCTTTGCTCGGTGTGCTCGGCTCAGTCACGCCCGAGGATCTGTGCCGATACCCGAACGCGTGCGCCCTCGAAGCGCAGATCGCGCAGCGCTGGCGGATCGAACCGGAACGGGTTGTCGTAACCAACGGCGGCGACGACGCTCTCGACAGAACCTGCCGAGCGGTCCTCGAACCCGGCCGTGACATGCTCGCGCACGCGCCTTCGTTTGCAATGATCGAGCGGAGCGCCATGCTCTCCGGCGCGAAGGTTCACGCCGTCGATTGGATGACCGGCGATTTTCCAATTGACCGGTACATTGCGGCGATCAGCCTGGGAACGGCGCTCGTCTCGATGGTCTCGCCGAACAATCCGACCGGCGGTGTGATCGCACGCTCCGGCATGCTCCGAGTTATTCGCGCCGCGGCTCGCGTGGGCGCCGTGACGCTCGTCGACCTCGCATATGTGGAGTTTGCTGATGAGGACCCCACCGAGTGGCTGCAGAATGAACCGAATGTGGTGATCGTCAGAACTTTCTCGAAGGCGATGGGGCTCGCCGGTCTCCGCGTTGGTTATGCGATCGCACCGCGAGATATCGCGCGGTGGCTGCGCACGACGGGCGGGCCGTACCCGGTGTCGTCGCTGTCGCTCGCCGTCGCCTCAGCGAGTCTTGTCAGGCAGAACGACCGAAGCGGACTCATCGCTCGCGTGCGCGCGGAGCGCGAGTGTTTTACGACAGCCCTGCGAGACGCGGGGATTGATGTGTTCGAATCCCACGCGAACTTTGTGACTTGCCGCTTCCCCAACCCGGCATTCGTCTCTCAGGCGCTTCTTTCGCTCGGGATCTCAGTCCGCCGCATCTCTTGTGAAACGGAATGTGAGCTCGTGCGGATCACGCTCCCGGGCGACGAGCGATCGTTCTCACAACTCCTGCATGCCGTCCTCAGCGCCGTCAAGCCGCAAGCACTCTTGCTCGATCTTGATGGGGTGCTCGCGGATGTGGGCGGTTCGTATCGCGAGGCAATCATCGCGACGGCAAGCGCCTACGGAGTTGGCGTGACACCCGGCGCGATAGCCGCCGCGAAACAAGCCGGGAACTCGAACAACGACTGGGAACTCACTCGTCGTCTGCTCGAGAGCAGAGGTGTGTCCGTTGATATCGCTGAAGTCACAGAACGCTTTCAGCGGGCATACCTCGGCGAAGAAGGATCAGCAGGACTCCGCGAGAACGAGACACTGATCCCTTCGGCAGATCTGCTGCGCCGACTCGCTCGTCAATTGCCCTTCGCACTCGTGACCGGGCGCCCGCGATCAGAGGCAGAGTGGTTCCTCCGACGCGCGGGGATCGATGACCTGTTCCAAGTCCGTGTCTGCCTGGAAGACGCAGCGCTGAAGCCCTCGCCGGAACCGGTGCGGCTGGCCCTCCGGCGACTCGGTGTCGAGCGTGCATGGCTGATCGGCGACACGCCCGACGACATGGTCGCGGGCAGGGCTGCGGGAACTGTCCCGATCGGCATCCCGGCTCCTGGGGATGAGCAGGAGCAATCGTGCAAGGCCATGGATCGAGCGGGGGCCGCACAAGTCATCACCGATCTGTCCGCTCTTGAGGAGATGTTGTCATGACCACTCGCGTAGCGTCCGTCCGTCGAGAAACGCACGAAACCAAGATCGCATTGACGCTGGCGCTTGACGGCAGCGGCAAAGCATCCATCGCGACGGGACTCGCCTTCCTCGACCACATGCTTACCGCATTGGCCGTGCACGCGCGCTTCGATCTGGACCTGCGCTGCTCGGGCGATCTTTCTGTCGATGATCACCATTCCGTGGAGGACAGCGCTCTCACGCTCGGACAGGCGCTCGATCAGGCGTTGGGCGACCGACGGGGCATCGCGCGGTTTGCAGCGGCGTACGCTCCGCTCGACGAGGCGCTAGTGCGCGTAGTAGTCGACCTCTCGGGCCGACCATGCGCGAGCGTAGACCTCGGGCTGCGGCGCGACATGATCGGCGCTGTAGCGTGTGAGAACATCACACACTTTCTTGTCTCACTTGCATCAGCCGGTCGGATGTCGCTGCATGTCGACATGATCCGGGGCGAGAACGATCACCACAAAGCAGAGGCCGCGTTCAAGGCGCTCGCCCTCGCACTGAGGGACGCTGTGTCAACCGATCCGAGAACCGGCGGGATCCCATCCACCAAAGGGATGCTCTCGTGACCGCCAGCACGGTGACCATCATTGCCACCGGCGTTGCGAATTCGGCCTCGATCGCGGCGGCCTTCCGCCGATGCGGCGCGCAAGCTGTCTTAACCAATGACCCGGATGTAGTCGAGTCCGCGGACCGCGTCGTGCTCCCGGGGGTTGGTTCGTTTGCAGCGGGTATTCAAAGCCTGCGCGATCGAGGCCTTGCGGAAGTCATCGCTCGGCGCTTCCGGGAAGACCGGCCGCTCCTCGCTGTCTGTCTTGGCCTGCAATTGCTGTGCGCAAGATCAGACGAGGCGCCGGGCGTTGCCGGTCTCGGAGTGATCGACTCCGAGGTGCGCCGGTTCCCGAAGGGCGCGCGAACGCCCCACTTCGGATGGAACAGCGTCGAAGTCAGCGCCAACAGCCGCGTCATCAACCCCGGGTACGCGTACTACGCACACTCCTACAGAATCGCTGAGGCGCCGCCGGGATGGTCGGTCGCAACAACACATCACGGCGCGCCATTCGTGGCGGCGTTGGAGCGAGGCGCGGTCTGCGCGTGCCAGTTTCACCCGGAACTGTCGGGCGCATGGGGACAATCCCTGTTGGAGCGATGGCTCTCGAGCGGAGGAGCTGATACGCCATGCTGACTCGAAGAATCATCCCCTGCCTCGATATCCGTGACGGCCGCGTGGTCAAGGGCGTTCGGTTCTCTGGGCTGCGCGACGCGGGCGACCCCGTCGAGCAGGCCGCTCTCTACCAGGCGCAAGGAGCAGACGAACTGGTGATGCTCGATGTCTCCGCGACGCCCGACGGACGCAAGACCGCAGCCGAGACCGTCGTACTTGTCCGCGAAGTTCTCTCGATCCCGATCACTGTGGGAGGCGGGGTTCGGCAGGTCGAAGACGCCGCGCGTCTCCTGTCCGCCGGCGCGGACAAAGTCGCCGTCAACACCGCCGCGGTCGATGGCCCCAGCATAATCAAGGAGATTGCGAATCAGATGGGCGCGCAGTGCGTGGTCCTCGCGCTCGACGCAGCGCGGCGTGATATCGGTGATGGCTGGGAGGTTGTCACGCGGTCTGGCACGGCGCGCAGCGGACTGGATGCGATCGAGTGGGCCCGCCGCGCAGAACGCCTCGGCGCCGGTGAGATCCTGCTCACGAGTTGGGATCGTGACGGGACGGGCGAGGGCTACGACCTGGGTCTTCTTCGCGAGATTTCCCAGAGCGTGAGTATCCCTGTGATCGCTTCCGGTGGCGCAGCGAATGCGCAACATATGGCGCAGGCGTTCGACGCTGGCGCCGATGCGGTGCTCGCCGCGTCGATCTTCCACGACGGGGTCATGACGGTGGCTGATGTCAAGGCAGAACTCTTGAGCCGAGGTGTGGAGGTGAGACTGTGATAGTTCCTTCGATTGATCTCATGAACGGGAATGCGGTGCAATTGATCGAGGGCAAGGAGAGAGCCCTCGACGCCGGTGATCCGCGCCCGATCGCGGACCGATTCGGGCTGGTGGGAGAAGTCGCCGTGATCGATCTCGACGCTGCGCTCGGTCGGGGCTCGAACGAGGCGGTTGTGCTCGATCTGCTCAGGCGCGCTCCTTGCCGAGTCGGCGGCGGCATCCGTGATGTCAAGTCAGCGGTGCGCTGGCTTGACGCCGGCGCGCGGAAGGTCATCCTCGGAACCGCGGCCCGGCCCGAGGTGCTTCAAGCGCTGCCGCGTGATCGAGTCATCGCCGCGCTGGATGCGCGCGACGGGGAGGTGGTCACCGAAGGGTGGACCAGGAAGACCGGCGCCACGATCGAAGAGCGCATCAGCGCGCTTCGCGAGCATGTTTCCGGGTTTCTCGTCACCTTCGTGGAGCGCGAAGGCCGAATGCAGGGGCTGCCGAGCGAGCGGATTGCTCATCTGGTGAAACTCGCCTCGCCGGCGCGACTCACCGTCGCCGGAGGCGTGCGCTCGCCGGAGGATATCGCCACGGCCGACAAACTCGGCGCGGATGCGCAAGTTGGGATGGCACTCTATACCGGAGCGTTCACTCTTGCAGAAGGATTCCGCGCACCGCTGCTGAGCGATCGAAGTGATGGCCTATGGCCCACCATCGTCACCGATCCATCCGGTCGAGCGCTCGGGCTGGCGTACTCAAGCGCTGAGTCGCTGAAGATCGCCTTGGAGGAGCGCCGGGGCGTGTACTACTCCCGGTCCCGTGGCGAGATCTGGCGGAAGGGTCACTCTTCCGGCGACAAGCAGGAGTTGCTCGGAGTATCCGTCGATTGCGATCGGGACGCACTTCGTTTCATCGTCAGGCAGACCGGTCAGGGGTTCTGCCACCTCGGCACGGAGACATGCTTCGGGCGCCTTGAGGGGCTCAGTGCGCTCGACCGCACAATCGCCACGCGCATACGGAATGCGCCGCCGGGCTCGTACACCGCGCGCGTGCTCCGTGATCCGGCCTTGCTCGAGAGCAAGTTGCTGGAGGAGTCACGGGAACTCGTCGAATCATCAACACCCGAAGACGCCGCGCACGAGGCGTCAGACCTGATCTACTTTGCGATGGTTGCCGCTCGCGCTCGTGGCGCATCGCTCGAAGATATCGAACGCTGCCTCGACGCTCGTTCATGGCGAGTCACACGAAGGCCCGGCGACGCCAAGCCCGTCAAGAAGCAAAGGATGCCGCTATGACCATGCTCCGACGCATCGCGCTTCAGGATGTCGCGCGCGCAATCCGTCAGCCGACTGATCGGCAGACGCTCGCTTCGGCGACCGAGATCGTCGACGCAGTCCGCACGAGGGGCGCCCCCGCCCTCCGCGAATACGCTGAGCGGTTCGGAGAGAGAGCGGCTCAGGAGCCGCTCGTGCTCGGCCCAAACGAGATGCGTGCGGCACTCGAATCACTGGACCCGACCCAAGCGGCGCTGCTCGAGCGGACCGCAGCGCGTATCCGCGTGTTCGCCGAAGCCCAGCGCGAGTCCATCCGCGAGTTGGACATCGCGATCCCCGGAGGCCGCACGGGGCACACGATCGAGCCCGTTGTCGCAGCCGGTTGCTATGCGCCGGCTGGGCGATACCCCTTGCCGTCCTCTGTGCTGATGACCGCGGTCACGGCACGAGTCGCCGGATGTGATCGTGTCGTGGTCGCTTCCCCCGGAGCCCGGCCCGTCATGCTTGCGGCCGCAGCGGTCGCCGGGGCGGACGAGTTCCTTGCTGTTGGCGGCGCGCACGCGATCGCTGCCATGGCCTACGGGTGCGCCGAACTCCAGGCGTGCGATGTCATCGTCGGCCCGGGCAACAAATGGGTCACCGCGGCAAAGCAGCTCGTTTCCGGCGTCGTGGGCATCGACATGCTCGCGGGACCGTCCGAACTTCTCGTCATTGCCGACGAATCGGCCAACCCTGCGCTGATCGCGATCGATCTTCTGGCTCAGGCCGAGCACGACACGGACGCGGTCCCGATGCTTGTCGCCACTGCATCATCGCTCGCGGATGCTGTCGAAGCGGAACTGACCCGCCTGCTTGGCGAGCTCGACACGCGCGAGACCGCCGCGACGGCGCTCCGCAACGGGTTTGCCTGTGTTGTTCCCTCGTTGGACGAAGCCCGTGCGCTGGCCGACCGAATCGCCGCCGAACATGTGGAGGTCTTCCTGTCAGATCCTGTGCCGTTCGCACGATCGCTGCGCAACGCTGGAGCGCTCTTTGTCGGCTCCCGAAGCGCGGAGGTGTTCGGAGACTACGGCGCAGGCCCGAACCACACGCTCCCGACCGGCGGCGCCGCACGCTTTCAGGCGGGCCTGTCCGTGAGCCACTTTCTCAGGCTTCGCACCTGGTTGAAGATCGACGAGTTCAGTGATGCTCGCGAACTCATCGATGATGCTGTCGCGCTCGCACAGATCGAGGGACTCAGTGGACACCGCGCTGCCGCGATAGCTCGGACTGTGGGGAGCGATGTGAAGAACGGGTGACATCAGCAGTTGAGCGCGTGGTTGAGGGTCAACATAAGCGAATGATTTGATATCGAAGGAGTTACGAGCGAGCTTCGCGGTGCGGATTGAGCGCACGGGTCTGTGGTAGCCGACTGGGCGCCCTCGGCCGCCAACTCGCGGTTCTGGCCGCGCATGCGCGGGACGTTCAGTAGTCTGGTCCAACTCGCAGCGCGGTCAAAGCCGCGCTTCTCCGCTACTTGGGGCGAGGAGCGCGGTCATGTTCGCAACACTTGCTATAGGCAAATCCCGCTGGTAGCGTTTGATACGCGTTCTGGCCGGGGCGAGGCTCCACTTCCAAGCTGAATGTTGAGGGCTTGAGTCCCTTCGCCCGCTTTCGATGCATCAGATGCGGTTTTCTCTGAGGGCGTCTTCCGGCAGCGGGGGGCCGAAGCCCGAGGGAGCAGGTCGGTATGTGTACGACCCTTGACGACAACACGCTCTGGCGCGAGTTCTGTGACGGCACGCTGCCGCACGCCGCGTGGACGCATGCCGCCCACCTTCGTGTGGCGGTGATTCACCTGCAACGGATGGACATCGCGCACGCGATCGACGAGATTCGCACGCGCATCGTTGCTCTCAATCTGGCGCACGGTGCGGCGCAAGCCCCGGGGCGTGGCTATCACGAAACAATCACATGCGCATGGATGCATGTGCTCGCATCGGAGATCGCGCACTTCCCCGCGGATGCGCCTTCGAACGAAGTCCTCGACAGGCGCCCCGAGTTCGCCGACAAGCGATATCTCACGCGCTACTACAGTCCGGAACTCCTGCAGTCGCAGAGGGCGCGCGAATCTTTTGTTCAACCAGACCGCGAGCCGCTCCCTGTGGCCGTCTAAGGCGCGCTGGCTGCTTCTCCAGCACGCCAAGATTGCAGCGCTCAGCGCCCGCGATTGCGGTCACTTGATGTATGTGCATCGCTCGCTACTGCGTCGGTTAACCCGGCGGAACGATGCCCGATGCGCCGCGAACCTTTGGTGAGAAATGTGCCGCGTACGCGGCGCGCAGTTGGTCGCTGTCCACCTGACGGATCCGGATCGCCAGTTCGGGTCCCGGGGTGTTCAGTTGTGCGCCTCGCCCAAGAACGAGCGCGGCAAAGTAGGGGTTCTGAGCCGCGACGAACGGCGGGAGGGGCGTCGCCCCGAGCATCATGCCGTAGCGCTGGACGGCGTTGAAGGCGTCGGTCGGGTTGGCCGGTTTGAGCGCGGCCTTGCGCACCGACGCGTCCAGCCGCGCGATGGCCTGATCGAAAGCCTCGCCGTCTTCGATCGGAGCGACAACGAACAAGGCATCCGGTTGATCAAGCGGCGTCCATTGCACGAACGGCTTCGCGCCCGGACTCATCGTGGGTGGCCAGAGTTCCGACAGCCGCGACGCGATCAACACCGCCGCGGGATAACGAGGGTCATCGGGGGCCGGCATGGGGAAGGCGAAGCACAGCCTTCCCGTCTCGCCGTTCCGGTCCTGTTCGACAAGCACGGGCTCGAGCGGCCCGTCCGGCCGAGGCGCCGGCGCAGGGGAGGGTTCGCCGCGGGGAAGATCGCCAAACAAATCCTTGATCTGCGCGCGCACGGGTTCGATCTCGAAACCACCCACGAGGATGAGCCGTGTGTTCGCGCCGCCGTAGTGCCGGGCGAGCCGCGCCTTGAGGTCGTCGATCGAGTTCGCGGCAACTTGTTCGATCACGCCGCCCTTGCGCGCGTCGGCTTGCATGGGGAGGGCGGCCTGCTTTGCGCCGTTGAGGAGGCCGAGCATCGGGATGCCGCCGAACATGTTGCGCAGTTCGAGTTGCACACGGGGAAGTTCTCGGGCGAGGTCGGTCTGTGCGATGCGAAGATCGCGCAGCCGGCTCGCGGCGACGCGGAGTTCGTGATCGAGTTGATCCTTCGGGGTCACCAGCGCGAGGAGGGTGTAGTCCTCTCCAGTTTGTGCGTTGAACTGTCCTTGGTAACGAGTGGCCAGTTCTTCGTACGTCGTGGCTTCGCTTTCGGCGGTCGCCGCGGTGCAGAGCAGATGCTCGAGGAAGTGCGCCGTCCCCGAGCGACCGGCGGGATCGTGGCGCTCGCCGATGTCGAACAGCGTCAGGATTGCGACTGTCTTCGCGGATGGCACGGGCCAGAGCGTCACGCGCAGGCCGTTGTCCAGCGTGAACCGCTCGACGCCTGCCTGGCCGTGCGCGGCCGCGGCGCCGATCGCGAGCGCGATGATGCTGAGAATCAGGTGAGTGAGTCGGGTCATCTGTCCACCTCGAACAGCGCCGAGTATACAGGACGATCCCGCTGGCCCGCTGTTACTTGCCGCGGGTCACGACATCCGGGATTGCCTCGAGCGCGGCCGTCAGCACCTCGGGGCCGTCTTCCGTGATCAGCACATCGTGCTCGTAGTGCACGCACTGGGAGCCGTCGGCGGTGAACACGGGCCATTGGCCGCTCGCCTGGATGGTCTCGGGCGTTCCGACCGCGATCATCGGCTCAACGGCGACGAGCGTGCCGGGCGCGCAGGGCGTAAACGCGTCGGGCCATTCGAACTGGTCGAGCGGCACGGTGTTGCTGATGTACGGTCGCATGTGGAGTTTGCGGCCGTAGCCGTGGCCGCCAAGCCCGCGGACAAGGTGGAATCCCGCTTCGCTCTCCACGATGCGCTGGACGGTTCTGGCCCATTCGAGGTAGGTGTTGCCCGGCTTGAGCGCCTTCGCGCCCTCGTGCAGTGAACGCTTGCCGCTCTCGCACAGGCGGCGGACTTCATCGGTCGTTTCGCCGAACACATAGGTCCACGCGGCGTCGCCCATGAAGCCCTTGTGGATCACGCCGATGTCGATCTTGAGCACATCGCCCGGCTTGAGTTTCGCGCTGGTGTAGGTCGCGGTCCCGTGGACAACGCACGAGTTCAGCGACAGGCATGCGTGGCTGGGGAACGCGGGCAGTCGCGGGATGCGGTAGCCGCGGAACGCCGAGGTGCAATGCAGCGATTCGAGCGTTCGCGCAACGAATTGATCGATCTCAAGGAGCGTGTGACCGAGCGCGAGGAAATCGACGAGGCGCTGGTGGATCTCAACGACTTTGCCCGCAGATATGCGGGCGAGCGCGGCGTCTTGGGTAGTGAGTTGATTCGTCATGCGGACGCGATGATAGCGCCGCCGCAGACCACGACATCGACGGGATTACCCCCGAACTCGAAGGCGAGCGATCGTTCGTCTGTGTGGCGGAGCAGGGCGAGATCTGCGCGGGCGCCGGGAGCGATGAACCCTCGATCATTGAATCCGAGGAGGGAGGCGGCGTTGGCCGTGCACGCGGTGATGGCCTCGGCAGGCGCCAGCCCGTTGAATCGCGTGGCCAGGGCGATGGCCATGGGCATCGAGCTCGTCGGCGCCGAACCGGGATTGCAATTCGTCGCGATAACCAGCGCGCCGCCGGCGTCGATGAACGCGCGGCCGTCGGCGTATCGCCCGTCGGTGTGGAATCCCGAGCAGGGGAGCATCACGCCGAAGGTCTCGGAGCGAGCGAGACTCGCGAGATCGTCGGGGGTGGTGGCTTCGAGGTGATCGACGCTGGTCGCACCGTGCTCGATGGCCCACGGAGTCATGCCGAGCGCGTTGAACTGGTCGGCGTGGACGCGGAACGGGTGGCCGAGCGATCGTGCGCGCTCGAAAAGGCGGACGCACTCGTCGAGCGACCACGCGCCGTCTTCGCAATAGGCGTCGATGGCGACCTTCGGGAACTCGGCGTGCACGGCGTCGAGTGTTTCGCTGATCGTGGTCTCGATGAACGCGTCGCGCGAGGGGTGGTCGGCGTCGATCGCGTGCGCGATGAGCGCGGTGGAGACAACCGTCCCGAGAAAGTCGTGCGCGGCGTCGCGGATGGCGCTGAGCATCTTGAGTTCGTCGGCGGTGGACAGGCCGTAGCCGGACTTCACCTCGACCGTGGTTGTCCCCTCGTTGAGCATGAGGGCGAGGCGGTCGCGGAGGTTCGACGCGAGGTGGTCCTGGGTCGCACCGCGGACGGAGCGGACGGTGGACATAATGCCGCCGCCGGCCTTGAGGAGTTCGAGGTAGGTGGCGCCCGCGAGTTTGCGGGCCCATTCGTCCGTGCGATCGCCCGCCCAGCAGGCGTGGGTGTGGGCGTCGACGAAGGAGGGCATGAGCACTCGACCGCGCGCGTCGATGACGATGGCGCCGCGCGGAGCGGTGATCGTGCCCGCGGGCTCGACGGCGATGATCACGCCGGCTTCGACGAGAACATCGGCGCGCTCGCGGATATCGAGGTCGCGCATCGCGTCGCCGCGATGGGGCCCCGGCCCTTTGGGCGTAACGACCCGCGCGTTGGTGAAGAGGGTTGCGCTCACAAGGGGCGCTCCGAGAAGCCGGCAAGGAAGGTGAGGAAGCACAGCGCTGCGATGCGCGCGGTGCGGTCGGCGCTGTCGTTGTGCGGTGAGAGTTCCATGATGTCGAAGTGGCGCACGCCCGGGTGCTCGCCCGCGCGGAGGACAATCTGGAGCACGCGTTCGACCGAGAGGCCGTCGGGGTTGGGCGCGCTGACGCCCGGGGCGGCGGAGGCGTCGATGACATCGAGGTCGAGCGAGACAAAGCCGATGTCGGATCTGCCGGCGGGAAAGCCGCGATCGAACGCGACGGGGATGGCGGACTTGAAATCGCGCGCCTTCTCGATCGGGATCAGCGCGGCGGAGCGCTCGCGCAGGTAGTCGGTGTGGGCCTTGCTGTTGCTGAAACGGCCGATGCCGAGTTCGACGAATCGTGCGGCGTTGAGGAACTCGCCTTCGATTGCCGCGCGGTAGGGCATGCCCGAGCCGACGGACTCGCGGACATCGAGGTGGGGGTCGATGTTGATGCCGCCGACCGGAGCGCCGATGTGCTGGGAGAGGGCGCGGATGCCGGGGAAGGTGAGGTCATGCCCGCCGCCGACGCACACGGGGAGCATGCCCATGGAGTGAATCGCGAGCAGCGCGGCGGTGATGCGGTCATGGGTTTCGTGGAGCGCGGCCTCGGTGTCGCCGCTCGCGGGTTCGATGTCGCCCGCGTCGAAGACGGGGATGTCGATCGGGGCCTGCGTGGAGTGGTCGTAGTCGGCGCCGAAGGACGACAGCACGCGTCGGAACGCGGCGGGGCCATCCCTGGCGCCGGGCCTCCCGTTGTTGAAGCGCACGCCAAGGTCGTCGGGCAGGCCGAGCAGGGCGATGCGGCATCCCTCGGGCTTGCCCGTTCGGATGTGCGCGGCGAAGCGGTCGGGCCTGATGGTCGGCCACGATGGGGGAGTGGTGAAGGGGACGGTTCGCTCCATGGGTGTGTTCTAGCACGGAGCGAACGGCCACGCCCGAATCCGATCGCTTACCTGTCGCGTTCGCGGAGCAGGGAGAGGCGCATGGGGTGGAGTTCGGCGATGAAGACG
Organism: uncultured Phycisphaeraceae bacterium; assembly: GCA_965369025.1. GTDB lineage: Bacteria > Planctomycetota > Phycisphaerae > Phycisphaerales > UBA1924 > JAHBXC01. Next base: position 1,790,661 of record CBDUPB010000001.1, read on the forward strand.
CCCGCAGAGACCGCGGGGTCGGCGTTCATGATCCGGCGGGCGGCGTTCTCGTCGGGGGCTTCGAAGACGACGATCCCGAGGCCGCTGTCGTCGGTGCACGGGCCGGCGAGGACCACGACGCCCTTGCGCGTGAGGTCCTGGAGGTAGGCGAAGTGGCCCGCGAGCGATTCCTGCTCGGCCTGGGTGGGGCCCTTGAGCATCTTCATGTTGCTCGGGTGGATCGTGTAGAGCCAGGCGTCCTTGCTGGGGTTCGCGTGGATGGATGAGGTGTCTGCGGTCATGGAGGCATTGTTCGCGCATCCGGCGAGGAGTGTCGCGCAGGCGGCGGCAAGAATGAAGATGGTTCTGTGCACGGTCGTTCTCCGGTTACGAGGCGCTTTCGTCGGCGTGCATGACGCCGAACAGGACACCCATGGGGTCCGTGCCGTAGGCAAGGTACCCGACGCCCGGGATGGCCATCTTGGGCACGACGACCTGCCCGCCGTGCTTCTCGATGGTCTTGCAGGCGTCGTCCACATTCTCCACCTCGATGGTGTTGACCGTGCGCTGGTTGCCGTCGCGCGAGGGCATGAGCCCGCCGTCGATGCCGGCGCCTTCCCCCGTGGAGACCATGGTGTATTCCATGGGGCCTTCCCAGTCCTGGAACTTCCAGCCGAAGGCGTTGGAGAAGAACTTTCGCGTCTTCGCGGTGTCGGCGGAGTGGAACTCAAAGTGGATCGGTCGGTGCATGGGGGGTCCTTTCTGAGGTGGTGAAGTTCAGCGGACGGGGAGGGCTTCGGCGTTCTCGGTCTTCGTCGTCTTGGGGAGCATGAACGACATGGCGCCCATCATGCCGTATTGCATGCGTGTTTTGAGGGGCAGCGCGCCGTTCTCGAGTTCATGCTTGAACAGGTTGAGGATCTCGGTCCAGCCCTTGACGAGTTTGGGGTTGTTCCTGGACTGCTCGACGAAGACATGCGTGATGGTCACGCGCGTCGAATCGCCGTTGGGTTCGAGTTCCCAGGTGACGGTGCTGGGCTTGTCGTCGTGGAGCGTCATCTTGAAGGTGTGGACGAGGCGGTGGGGCGGATCGACTTCGAGGATTTCGCCCACGATGAAGGTGTTCTTGCCGCTGGCGTTGCTGTAGCGCAGGCGCGCGCCGGGGGTGAGCTTCCCGCCTTGCACATGGAGCGCGCAGTTGTACATGGGCTTGCAGATCTCGCCCTGCTTGGTGAGTTCGCGCCAGATGCGGTCGGCCGGGGCGTTGATGTCGATCGAGAGAGTTTTCGTCAGGTCATCCATCTGCGCGACCTCCTTTGTGTGGGCGGGTGGTTCTGCGTGCGCGGGGCTTCTTGTGCGCGCGGGGCTTGGTGTCGTCCCCGTCGTGTTCGTTGTCCGACTGTGGGGGCGGTTTGGTCTTGCGAGGGCGGCGGTCGTCGCCCGGTGTGTCGGGGGCTTCGAGCATGTCCTTGAGCGAGATCAGCGCGCCGGCCCAGTGGCCCTCGAAGCGCGAGACCCAGCGTTCGTAGATCTGTCGTATGGGCACGGCGTTGAGGTGGTTGAACCGCTGGCGCCCCTCCCGGCGCACGATCACCAGATTCGCCTCCTCGAGCACCTTGAGGTGCTGCATGACGGCGAACCGGGAGAGTTCGGGGAAGGCGGCGTCGAGGTCGCTGGTGGTGAGCGGGCCGTCGCGGAGCAGATCGAGAACTTTCCGCCGCCACGGGCTGGCGAGGGCTTTGAAGACGGGTTCGAGCGGGTCGGGCTTCAAGATGTGATAGATATATCACATATCTTGGTGCGCGTCAACATGGGAGTGCAGGGAAAGCGAAACCCGGGCAAAGCCCCGGGCATTTCGCGGCATCGCCTCCGAAGAAAGGGCTTTGAATCTCGTGCGATTGGGGTACCCTCGCCCCCTCACACTCACCATGAATCTCGGACACAGGACGACACGCTGATGCGCACTCTCACGCTTGCTGCCCTCTGTGCTCTCGCGGCTTCTGCCTCGGCCGGCACGGGCTTCCAGAATGTCTCGATGAACGCCCCGGTCACCTTCGCCGCGGGTTCTGCCAACGGCGCCGACCTGTCCACGCTGACCGACGGCGTGTTCTTTGCGCCGGGCACCCAGTGGCAGACCGACACGGTGTGGTGGAACGGGACTTCGACGGTCGTCGAGATCGCGCTGAGCGATGTGTTCGAGATCGGCGGCGCGATCGTCCAGGCGGATAACAACGACACCTATGTCATGAGTTACCGCGATATGGACACGGGCGTGTTCCAGATGCTCTGGGAAGTCGTCCCCGTGCTCGGCGCAGGCATGCGGACCCGCCCGAACGACGACGACAACACCGCCGTGTTCGCGTTTTCGCAGACGGTGATGACGGACACGATCCGCATTCAGGCGGTGAGCGGCGACAACAACTACTCGCTCTCCGAGGTGCAGGTGTTCGCGATCCCCGCGCCCGCAACGGCGATGGGCGTCGTCGGCTTCGGCGCGTTCGCGATGCGTCGCCGGCGCTGAAGCGCGTCAACACAATCTATCGAGTTGAGTGACAGGCGAAGGCGTGGTTCAGCGCATCGGGATATCCACATCCCGCTCGTTTGCTGCTTTCCACGCTTCGTCGTAGCCGGCGTCGGCGTGGCGGAAGACTCCCATCGCGGGGTCGTTGGTGAGGACGCGGGTCAGGCGTCGTCCCGCTTCGGCGGTGCCGTCGGCGACGACGACCTGCCCGGCGTGCTGGGAGAAGCCGATGCCCACGCCGCCGCCGTGGTGGAAGGAGACCCACGAGGCGCCGCTGGCGACATTGACCATGGCGTTGAGGATGGCCCAGTCGGAGACGGCGTCGGTGCCGTCCTTCATGGATTCGGTCTCGCGGTTGGGCGAGGCGACGGAGCCGCAATCGAGGTGATCGCGACCGATCACGATGGGGGCAGCGACGCGTCCCTCGGCGACGAGCCGGTTGAAGAGCAGGCCCGCCTGGTGGCGCTCGCCGTAACCGAGCCAGCAGATCCGCGCGGGGAGGCCCTGGAAGCCGAAGCGCGGGGCGCAGTTGTCGTAATCGCCCGCGAGGAGCGCGTCGACATTCGCGTGGCAGCCGTGGATCCAGCGGCGAAGGCCTTCGTGATCGGGGAAGAGTTTCAGCAGTTCGTGGTCGGTGACATAGATGTCGCGCGGATCGCCCGAGAGGGCGGCCCAGCGGAAGGGGCCGCGGCCCTCGCAGAACTGCGGGCGGATGTACGCGGGGACGAAGCCGGGGAAGGCGAACGCGTCCTCGAAGCCCTCGTCCAGGGCGCGCTGGCGGATGTTGTTGCCGTAGTCGAAGGTGACGGCCCCGCGCTGCTGCAGTTCGACCATGAGTTCGACATGCGTGCGCATGGTCTGCATGGACAGTCGCTGGTAGTCGTCGGGGCAGGTGGCGCGCAGTTCCTCGGCCTCGTGGAGCGTGAGACTGGCGGGCACATAACTCATGGGGTCGTGCGCGCTGGTCTGGTCGGTGAGGGTTTCGGGGATGATCTCGCGCTGGAGCATCTGGGCGAGGAGTTCGACGGCGTTGACGGGGACGCCGATGGAGACGGCGCGGTGATGTTCGCACGCTTCGACGGCGGCGTCGATGGCCGCGTCCACATCGTCGATGATCTCGTCGAGGTAGTTGTCGTTGCGCCGACGCTCGAGTTTGGAGCGGTCGATGTCGGCGATGAGGCAGACCCCGCCGTTCATAGTGATCGCGAGGGGCTGCGCGCCGCCCATGCCGCCGCACCCGGCGGTGACATTGAGCGTGCCTTTCAGGGTGCCCTTGAACTTCTGTCGGGCGCATTCGGCGTAGGTCTCGAATGTGCCTTGGAGGATGCCCTGCGTGCCGATGTAGATCCACGATCCTGCGGTCATCTGGCCGTACATGATGAGGCCCTTGCGGGCGAGGTCATCGAAGTGCTCCTGGGTCGCCCAGTGAGGGACGAGGTTGGAGTTGGCGATGAGCACGCGCGGGGCGTCTTCGTGGGTGCGGATCACGCCGACGGGTTTGCCCGATTGCACGAGGAGGGTTTCGTCCGGCTCGAGGCGCTTGAGCGTTTCGACGATGGCGTCGAATGCGGGCCACGAGCGGGCGGCCTGACCGCGTCCGCCGTAGACCACGAGGTGCGCGGGGTCCTCGGCGACCTCGGGGTCGAGGTTGTTCATGAGCATGCGCATGGCGGCCTCGGCCTGCCATGACTTGCAGGTGCGCTTGGGGCCGCGCGGGGCGCGGACTTCGCGTCGGCTCGCGGCGGCGTGGGACGGGGCGTCGAGAACTGCCGGGCTCATGCGCACTCCTTCGCGTCTTGCGGTCGACCCTCGGCGGAACACACGGCCGAACGGGACTGCTCGCTGACTCCAACAAACTATGCGCTCTATCGGCAAAGCACAACCGCAACATCGGGGAGTTTGTGCGCACGAAAGTACCGACGGCGTGGCGGGCCGTCGGTTGATGGAGTGTCAGGTTGGGTTTCGCTGATCCGGAATGAGGGGGTGTTTGGTAGAAATCAGTGGCCGGAGTCGGACACTTCGCGGAGCGACTTGAGGACTTCGGGGATCGGGGCGCGCTTGGCGTAGTCCCAGTCGGCCCAGGCGTACCGGATGACGCCGTTGGAGTCGATGATGTAGGTGGCCGGGGCGGGGAGGTCCCATTCGCCGTTGGCGTTGTTGGTTCCGAGGTCGATGCCGTAGCCCTTGTACTTCTTGGTGGTGTTCTCGTCGAGCGAGAAGGCGACCTTGAACGCGCGGCTGACATCGCCCGTGGTGTCGGAGAGGACACGCATGTTGGGCGCGTGCTTCATCGAGGTTGTCTTGACGGCGTCGGGCTTCTCCATGGTGAGGGCGACGAAGTCGGCGCCGAGCGAGTCGACCTCGCTGAGTTTGGGCTCCCACTTGGCGAGTTCCTTGGTGCAGTAGGGGCACCACCCGCCGCGGTAGAAGGTGACGACGACGGGGCCGTTCGCCCAGAGGGACTCGAGCGCGACGGCCTCGTTGGCGGCGGTGCGCACGGTGAGGCCGGTGGGCGCGTGGTCTCCGACGGCGAGGCCGGGCTTGTCGGTCTTGGGGTCGAGGTTCTTGTCGTTCGCAGGGCCCGCGAGTGCGGCGAACGAGATCGCGACGCCCGCCGCGACCGAGGTGAGGCGCATGAGAGACATAGTGCGAACTCCTGAGAGGATGGCTGTTGAATCTCCCGCGATTGCGGGCCGGCGGGCATAACGCTGACGCGCGTGCTCGTTATTCCGTGAACGCTTCGGCGAAGCGGCCATTGCGTATCAGGGTCCGGATGGCGGCAAGATCGGGCGAGAAGGTCCGGTCTGCGGTGATGGGGGGCGCAACCTCGCGGACGATCGCCATGGCGCGCTCGACGCCCCGTCCCGAGCGCAGGGGGCGGTGGTGATCGATGGTCTCGGCCGCTGTCAGGAGTTCAACGGAAATGACATGCTCGGCGAGTTCGATCGCTCGGCGGGCCTTGGCGGCCGAGCGCGGGCCGTAGGAGTTGTAATCTTCGGTCCCCGCGCAGGTCGGGACATTCACGACGCTCGCGGGGTTCGCGAGCCCGGCGAGTTCGTTGACGCAGGCGGCGGCGGCGTACTGGGGGATCATCAACCCGCTGTGCAGGCCCGGTTTGGGGCTGAGAAACATGGGCAGGGGGTTCTGGTCGTCGGAAGCGCCGGTGATGAAGTAGACGCGCCGCTCGGAGATGCCCGCGATGTGCGCGAGGGCGATAGCGAGCGTGTCGAGGGGGATGGCGATGGGCATCCCGTGGAAGCAGCCGGCCGAGACGATGGAGGTCGAGGCCTCGCCGTGGTCCGGATTGCCGGGCGTTTCGAAGACGAGGGGGTTGTCGGTGACCGCGCCGAGTTCACGCTCGATGGCGCCGCGCGCGAAGTCGATGAGATCGATGGCCGCGCCGAGAACGATCGGGGCACAGCGGAAGGAGTAGGGGTCCTGCACGCGCGGGTCGTTCTCGCGGTGGCTCGTGACGATCTGGCTGCCGGCGAGGAGATCGCGCAGTCGCTCGGCGACCAGAGCCGGGCCGGGCTGGTTGCGCGCGACATACACGCGCGGGTCGAGGAACGAGTCGGTGGCCTTGGCGCCGTCGTTGGCCATCGCGTTGGCGCAGAGCGCGGCCTCGAGCAGGCGGTCGATGTCGCGGATGAGCAGGGCGCCCTCGGCCGCCATCAGGTGGGTGCCGTTGAGGAGCCCCAGACCTTCTTTCGCTTCGAGTTCGAGCGCTGGAACGCCGGCGGTGCGCAGTGCGGTCGCGGCGGGGACGCGCTTGCCGTCAACGAACGCCTCGCCCTCGCCCATGAGCGAGAGGATCGCGTGGGCGAGGGGGGCAAGGTCGCCCGAAGCGCCGACCGAGCCGATGGAGGGAACGACGGGAGAGACGCCCGCGTTGATCGCTTCGACGATCCGCTGGACGGTTTCCACGCGGACTCCCGAGCGCCCGCGGCTCAGCGAGCCCACGAGCACCGTCAGCATGGCGCGGACGGTTTCCTCGGGGAGCGGATCGCCCACGCCGCTGGCGTGGCTGCGCACGAGGTTGCGCTGAAGGTCCTGGAGGTCGGTCGTGTCGATCCGCTGGCGGGCGAGTCTCCCGAAACCGGTGTTGACGCCGTAGATCGCTTCCCCCGAGCGCATTTCGCCCTCAAGCACGCTCCGCGACGCGGCGATGGCCTTCAGGGCTGCGTCGGTGAGTTCCAGGCGTGCCCGGCGGCGCGCAACCGATTCGACCTGCTGAGGGGTGAGCGGGGCTGTGGAGACGGCGACCGTGGTGGGCATGGCGCAGTGTTCGGGCTGGAGTGCCGTTTGGCAAGCGGACGCGCTGATTCCGTTTGCTTCCGAAGCCCCGTGCGGGTATCACCCACGCATGGTGCGATCCGCCTTGATGTGGACGGTCTTGACCGCCTGCCTGTTCGCCGTCGGCCCGGCGCTGGTCTGGCTGTCGCCGCGCCTCACGGGCGGCGACGGCGGCCCGGGATGGACCTTCCTCGCGAGCGACGCGCCCGCCCTGGGTGGTGTGGTGCTGCTCCTGACCCTCGCGGTCGCGATCGCATGCGGGATTGCGGCCTCGCGGTTCCTCGGGCTGAGGGCCGGGCTGGGTGCGGTGGGCATGACGCTGGTCGCGCCGGCGATTCAGGGGGGATCGATAGTGGAGGTGCTTCGCTGGTCGAACGCGCCGGGCGTGTTCGCGACCCTTGTAGTCGAGGGCGCCATCGTGGCTGCGCTCGGGTTCGTGGGCGCACTCCTGATGACGCGCGTGGCGTTGCGCGACGATCCGATGTCGCCCGCCGAGCGGCAGGAACGCTCCAAGGGGCATTTGAACGAAGGATTGATCGGACTGGCCGCCGCGGTCAGCGTGGGCGCGATCGCCGGCTGGGTGCTGGCGCGCGAGCCGTTGAAGGGCCAGATGCTGGCCGCCGGGTTCGCCGCGGGCGCCGCAGGGATGGGCGTCGCGCGGATCATCGCGCCCCGCGCGCCGATCGCCGCGATCGTGCTGGGCGTGTTGCTGCTTGGGGTTGTTGGGCCGGCGCTCGGCTATGTGCTGGCCGGGAGCGGGGCCCTGGCCGCCGCGTATGAGCAGCGTCTGCCGGCCATTTCGACGCCCACGCCCATCGACTGGATCACCGGGGCGATGCTGGGCATGCCTCTCGGGCTCTCCTGGTCGCTCTCGGTTCTCGAGAAACGGGCGGAGAAGCGCGTCGAGGCGGCCGCCGCCTGAATCCGACGGGCATGGTCAGCCCGAACCCGTTCGTGCCATGCGATCGCGGAAATGTCCTCATCGGCGGCGCTGTGCACCTAGAGTCCCCCAGATGAGCAGCACGACACCAGCCGGTTCGGCGATCCCGGATGTTCAGAGCAAGCACGACGCGCGCCAGGTCGCGATCGATCGGGTAGGCGTGAAAAATGTCACCTACCCGTTCGTGCTGCACACGCCCGAGGGCGGCGAGCAGCCCACGGTCGCCTCGATCAACATGTATGTGTCCCTTCCCCATCACCAGAAGGGCACGCACATGAGCCGGTTCCTCGAGGTGCTCAACGAGCACAACTCGGCCCCGATCAAGCCCGAGGAGATCCCTCTGGTCGCTCGGCGGGTGAAGGAGCGGCTCGAGGCCGAGCAGGCCCACATCGAACTGGCGTTTACCTACTTCATCAAGAAGCTGGCCCCGGTCACCAAGATGCCCGGCCTCATGGACTACAAGGTCACCTTCGAGTGCACCGCCAACAGCCACGAGGACTTCGTGATCGGCGTCAAGGCGCCCGCCACGAGTCTCTGCCCGTGCTCGAAGGAGATCAGCGAGTACGGCGCCCACAACCAGCGTTGTGAGATCGAGGCGAAGGTCCGCTTCAAGGGCACGCTCTGGATCGAAGACCTCGCGAAGATGATCGAGCATTCGGCCAGCGAGCAGGTCTACGCCGTGCTGAAGCGCCCCGACGAGAAGCATGTGACCGAGAAAGCGTACGACAACCCCAAGTTCGTGGAGGACATCGTCCGCGATCTGGCCCTCACGCTCGATCAGGACGACCGGATCACCTGGTACTCGATCAACAGCGAGAACTACGAGTCGATCCACAGCCACAACGCGTACGCCCAGATCACCCGCGACAAGCGGGAGTAAGCGGGCGCCGCCCAGCGCCCGGAGGTCCCGGGCGCACGCTATGCTCTCGGCGATATGGCGATCATCGTTCTCCAGCACGACGACCGGAACACCGCGGGCCGCCTGGGCATGACCCTTCGCGACCACGGTTTCAAACTCGACATCCGCAAACTCCACCGGGGAGATCCCGTCCCGGACGATCTCAACGATGTGGACGGCGTGATCTCGCTCGGCGGCAAGCCGAATGTCGATGACTCACGCGACGACCACCCGTGGATCGACGCCGAGCTCGCCCTCCTGCGCATGGCCCACGAGGCCGCGCTCCCGGTCGTGGGTATCTGTCTCGGCCACCAGATGATCGCCGCGGCCCTCGGCGGCGAGGTCGCGAAGTGCGACAAGCCCGAAGCCGGTTTTGTGAAGGTCTGGCTCACGCCCGCCGCCCACACCGACGAGGTCTTCGCGGGCATCGCGTGGGATTCGCACCAGTTCGAGACGCACGGCTACGAAGTAGTGCAGGCGCCTCCCGGCGCGGTTGTGCTCGCGTCGTCGTCCAAGTGCAAGATCCAGGCGTTCAAGGCCGGGATGCGCACCTACGGGTTCCAGTACCACTTCGAACTCGACCGCGACGACATCGCCAGGTTTGTGCGCGAAGGCAAGCAGTCGTTTTACGACGCCGGGCTGACCTTCGATGATGTCAGCAAGCAGGCGGACCGCGATTACCCGATGTTCGCGCGGCTGGGCGACCGGCTGTGCGTGAATCTCGCCGCGTACATCTTCACGCTCGAGATGGCGCCCCGCGCGTACTCCTGAGCGAACCCGTCGAGGTCGATGCGTGGGCTCACGGCTGACCATCCTGCCCCCGGATGACTATGTGCTCCCGCGCGATGTGTGCTCGTACGGGTACTTCCTGCTCGCGCCGAACCGCTGGAACCCGACCAATCGAACGCTGACCCGCCCGCTCGACCTCGAGGGGGGTGTGGCCACAGTCACGATCTCCCAGCGGGGCGCCGGCGCTGACCCGAAGCGTTCGCACACGAGCGGACATCGCTGGGCGTGCGCGGGCGAACCCCTCGAGGTCGTCGCCGATCGCAGGCTGACGCGCGGCGAGGCCGCCGAAGCGAAACGGCTGATCGGCCGCATGCTCGCGCTCGACGGAGACAGCCTCCACGAGTTCCACACGCTCGACAAGCGGGCCCGCGCGACCGGGCACGGGCGGCTCTTCCGGAGCCCCACGCTCTTCGAAGATGTCATCAAAACCGTCACCAGTTGCAATGTCGCCTGGACGAGCACGATCCGCATGAACCAGCGGCTCTGCGAGGTCATCCACCCCGCGTTCCCGTCAGCGCGGCAGATGGCCCGTCGCCGACCGAGCACGCTCCGGGCGCGCTGCTCGGTGGGATACCGCGACAAGCGGATGGTCGAACTCGCGCGGCTCTTCGTCGCGGGCAAAGTCAACGAGCAATGGCTCGCCGACCCTGCCGTGCCGGACGCCGAGGTCTTCAAATTCCTTGTGGGCCTGCCGGGGCTCGGCCCGTACTCGGCGGCCAATGTGATGCAACTCATCGGTCGCTACGAGCGGCTGCCCATCGACACCGAGACCTACCGGCACGCCCGGGCCGTCCTGGGCATGGAAGGCACGGACGCGAAACTTCACAGACTGGTCGAGGCCCACTACGCGCCCTTCGGCCGGCATAAGTTCCGCCGCTACTGGTTCGAGCTCTGGGAGTTCTACGAAGCGAAACGCGGCCCGGCGTGGACCTGGGACCCCGACACGACCGGCAAGACCTTCACCGCCTCGGCGCTGAAGGACGACGCCGCGGTTCTGAAGAACGGAGATCGCCTCCCAGGCGTGCCCAAATCCCCACAGAAAAAGCCCGCTCCCCGGCCCGCCCGCCGGGCGCGATAGAGAGCGGAAGGCGCGTATAGTTCCCTTCGCCTTCCGTCCGCGCCCTTTTTGCGAAGAGCAGAGCGAGTGCCCCATCGATGACAACGATCCCTGCGCCGCTCCGTCCCAAGAAGGCCGAGCAGCCCGCCCCCGCGTCCGCTCCCGAGTGGACCGTCGATGACGCCGCGCAGCTCTACGGGCTGCCGGACTGGGGCCTGGGCTACTTCGGGGTGAGCAAGCGCGGGACAGTCGTCGTGAATCCGATGCGCGACCGGGGCGCCTCGATCGACCTGCACGCCCTCGTGGAGGGCCTCGCCCAGCGCGGCGTGCATGCTCCCGTGCTCATCCGCTTCGCCGACATCATCAAGGATCGCGCGCAGCGCCTTCAGTCGGCCTTCAAGCGCGCGATGGCCGATCAGGAGTACAAGGGCAACTACTCCTGCGTCTACCCGATCAAGGTCAACCAGCAGCGCCATGTCGTCGAGCTCGTGCGCGATGTCGGCGAGCCGCTCGGCTTCGGCCTGGAAGCGGGCAGCAAGCCCGAACTCCTCGCCGTGCTCGCGCTGACCGAGAACCGCCCCCACATGCCCGTCGTCTGCAACGGGTTCAAGGACGACGAGTACATCGAGACCGTCGTCCTCGCAGCGAAACTCGGGCGCAACATCATCCCCGTCGTCGAGAAGTTCAGCGAACTCGAACTGCTCGTCAAGCACGCGAAGCGCTACGGCGTGAAGCCGAAGATCGGCATCCGTGTGAAGATCGACTCGCGCGGCGTCGGTCGCTGGGGCGAATCCGCCGGCTCACGCTCGAAGTTCGGTCTCTTCATCAGCGAGATCCTCCGAGGGATGGAGTATCTCAAGCAGCACGACATGCTCGGGTGTCTCCGCATGATCCACTTCCACATGGGGAGCCAGATCTGCGACATCCGCAACCTGAAGAACGCGCTCAACGAACTCGCCCACATCTACACCGAGATGCGCCGCCTCGGCGCGACCTCGCTCGACATCATCGACATCGGCGGCGGCCTGGGCGTCGACTACGACGGCTCACAGAGCTCGTCGGATTCCTCGATGAACTACACGATCGAGGAGTACGCGTCGGATGTGATCTACCGAATCAAGAGCGTGTGCGAGGACGCCGGCGCACCTCACCCGATGATCATCAGCGAGTCGGGGCGTTCGCTCGTCGCGCACAGCAGCGTGCTCGTCTTCGATGTGCGCGGCTCGTCGCGCTTCGACAAGGATCCCGAGCCGGACGAACTCGAGGCCGCCACGGCCGCCGAAGAGGAAGTCCCCCAGCCGGTGGTCGATCTGATCCTGGCGTCGCAGGACCTCTCGGACAAGAACCTGCTCGAGGCATACCACGACGCGCTCCAGGCGCGCGACGAGGCGATGAGCCTCTTCGGGCTCGGGTACATCTCGCTCCCGATGCGCGCCATCGCCGAGCGTCTGTTCTGGTCCATCGGCCGCAAGATCCTGCAGAAGGCGGGCGGCGCCAAGTCCGACCTCCCCGATGAACTCCAGGACCTGCCCGACATCCTGAGCGACATCTACTTCTGCAACATGTCGATCTTCCAGTCGATGCCCGACTCGTGGGCCATCGACCAGCTGTTCCCGATCCTCCCGATCCATCGCCTCGGAGAGATGCCCACGCGGCGCGGCATCCTCGCGGACATCACCTGCGATTCCGACGGCAAGATCGATCACTTCGTCGACAAGCGCGACGCGAAGAAGACGCTCGAACTCCACGAACTCAAGCCCGACGAGCCGTATTACCTCGCGACATTCCTCGTCGGCGCGTACCAGGAAATCCTGGGCGACCTGCACAACCTCCTCGCCGACACGCACGCCGTCCATGTTTCGGTCGACGACGATGGCGACATGTCGATCGACGAGATCGTGCGCGGCGACACGGTCTCCAAGGCGCTCTCGTATGTCCAGTTCGATCAGGACGACCTGAAGCGCGCCGTCCGTCGCGATGTGGAGCGAGCCGTCAAACGCGGCGACATGTCGGTCATGGAATCGACATCGCTCCTGCGCTTCTACGAAGACGGCCTCTCGGGGTACACCTACCTCGAGGACTGATCCGCATCCGTGCCGCGATCCCGCGCGGCGTCGTGTTCTCCTTGTCCGGCGCACTCCGCCGGGTTCGCACCACCCGACTCGAGGGCGAAGCCCATGTCCAAGATCACCAAAGAGCAGTTGCTTTCCAAGCCCGTCGATCACATCGATGTCGCGTCGTTCGACGCGCGCCCGATCGTGGACGGCTTCCGCCAGACCGCGTTCCAGGCGCGCAATGTCGCCCGCGCGGCGGACATCTACAACATGATGCTCGCCGACAAGGACTGCGCCGTCATCCTGACCCTCGCCGGGTCGATGATCTCCGCCGGCCTGAAGAAGGCGATCGTCGCGCTCATCGAGAACAACATGGTCGACGCCATCGTGTCGACCGGCGCGAACATCGTCGATCAGGACTTCTTCGAAGGGCTCGGCTACCGCCACTACATGGCGCAGTGGTCCCCCGAGAACCCGCTGGTCAGCGACGAGCAGCTCCGCGACTTCAGCATCGACCGCATCTACGACACGCTGATCAACGAGGACGACCTCCGCGCGTGCGACGACGCGACCCGCGAGATCTTCGACTCGCTCCCGCCCGCGGCGTACTCCTCACGCGAACTCATCGACGCCATGGGCGCCTACCTCGCCGAGAAGAAGCCGGACATCGAGGGCGTCGTGCTCTCGGCGCACCGCAAGCGCGTGCCGATCTTCTGCCCCGCGTTCAGCGACTGCTCGGCCGGCTTCGGCATCGTGATGCACCAGATGGCGCGTCTCGACCAGCCCCATGTCCAGTTCGATTCGGGCAAGGACTTCCGCGAACTCACCCAGATCAAGCTCATCAACCCCTCGACGGGCCTGTTCATGCTCGGCGGCGGCGTGCCCAAGAACTTCGCGCAGGACATCGTCGTCGCGGCTGAACTGCTCGGCAACGACGCGCCCATGCACAAGTACGCCGTCCAGTTGACCGTGGCCGACTCGCGCGACGGCGCGCTCTCGGGCTCGACGCTCCGCGAGGCATGCTCGTGGGGCAAGGTCGACACCGTGCACGAGCAGATGGTCTTCGGCGAGGCGACCACGACCTTCCCGATCATCGCGAGCGACGCGCTGCATCGCCGCAAGTGGGCGGGCCGCCCCGAGCGTCGATTCAACGAGAAACTCGGCGCCGTGCTCGCTGGCAAGGCGTAATAGTTCGAACAATCACGGCCGCGGCGCGGGAGATCGCGCCTCGGCTCTTTCCCGCTTTCGAATGGAGGATCGCCCGTGCAGACCGTCCACGCGATGATGCGAGGGTTGTTCGATTACGCAGGGCTCTTCCCGCCCGCGTCGCTTGATATGCCCCCGACCGTGCGAAACTACGCCGCGTACCGCGACGCGTGGCAGGGCGAGATGGTCGCGCGGCTGGTTGTCCCCGTGTCTCGACTCGACGAGTTTGAGCGCGAGGCGGCCTTACTGCTCCCGCGCGATCTCGGCGATGCGAGCGACGACGACGCTGAAGGCGATGCGATGCTCGTCGATCCGTGGCGGATCACCGCGCTCACCAGGCCCGCGGGCGACGATGGGCTCGAAAGCGACCTCGACCGCCTCGCGAGGTTCAACGACGAGCACGCCGATCCCGAGAACGGGCTTGCGGTTGTTGACGCGATCGAACTCAAGGCGGATTCGGCGGGCGCGATCGAAGCGGCGGTCGAGGCGATCCCGCCCGACTATCAGGCGTTCTTCGAGATGCCCTGGCAAGTCGAAGACATCCGCGGCATGGTCGCCGCCGTCGCGGGCGAAGGTCTCGGCGCCAAGGTGCGCACGGGCGGCATGTCGCCCGACCTGTTCCCCCCGAGCGACGCGCTGGCGCGGTTCATCCGCGCGTGCGCGATGGCCGAGATCCCGATGAAGGCGACCGCCGGGCTCCACCACCCGATCAGGCACTTCAACGAGGGCCAGAAGGTCACGATGCACGGCTTCGTGAATGTCATCGTGGCTTCCGCGCTCGCGCTGACCCAGCGCGCCGACGAAGCGACGCTCACCAGCGTGCTCGACGAGACCGACGCCAAGGCGTTCGTGTTCAGCGACGAGGCCGTCGTGTGGAAGGGCTCGAAGGTCTCCCTCGACCAACTTGAGCGGACCCGCGAGCGGTTCTTCGCGTCGATAGGCTCGTGCTCGATCGACGAGCCGGTGGAAGACCTCAAGGCGCTCGGGCTCCTTGATGTCGCGATCTGACCGTTCGGCCGCGTGAGCGGGGGACGGCGGGCCGGATCGCCCATACCCTCCGGTATGAGCACACCCTTCCCGGCCAGCGACCCGACCACCAACCCTGACCTGCGTTCGTGGGTCGAGAGCGCGAACGACCCGCGCGGCGAGTTCCCCATCCAGAATCTGCCCTTCGGCGTGTTCCGGCGCAAGGGATCGAACGAAGACGCCCGCGTCGGCGTGGCGATCGGCGATTCCGTCCTCGATCTGGCCGCGCTGCACGACGCCAGGATGTTCTCGGGCACGGCCGTCGGCGACGAGAATGTCTTCGCTTGCGATGCGCTCAACGACTTCATGGCGCTCGGGCGCAAGGCGTGGCGCGCCACCCGCGAGCGCGTGAGCGACCTGCTCGCCGAGGACAACACCGCCATCCGCTCGAACACCGAGCTGCTCGCGAAGGCGCTCATCCCCATGAGCAAGGTCGAGATGCTGATGCCCGCGAAGGTCGGCGATTACACCGACTTCTACGCGAGCGTTCACCACGCGACGAATGTCGGGTCGATGTTCCGCCCCGACAACCCGCTGCTCCCGAACTACAAGCATGTCCCCATCGGGTACCACGGCCGCGCGAGTTCGCTCGTGGCGAGCGGCGCGCCGGTGAAGCGCCCCAGCGGCCAGACCAAGGCCGACGACGCGGGCGAACCCGCGTACGGGCCGTCGCGTTTGCTCGACTACGAACTCGAGGTGGGCTTCTTCGTGGGCAAAGGCAACGACATCGGCACGACGATCCCGATCGACAAGGCGCAGGAGCGCATCTTCGGTCTTGCGCTCGTGAATGACTGGTCGGCGCGCGACATGCAGAAGTGGGAGTACCAGCCGCTCGGCCCGTTCCTCGCGAAGAGTTTCGCGACGACGGTGGCGCCTTGGGTGGTCTCGCTCGACGCGCTGGCGCCGTTCCGCGTGGCCGGGCCGATGCGCTTCGAGGGCGACCCTCAGCCGCTCCCGTACCTGCGCCCGAGCGACCCGAGTGCCGCGTGGGGCCTGGACATCACGGTCGAGGTGTGGCTGCGCAGCGCGAAGATGCGCGACGAGGGCGTGCCCGAGATGCTCGTGAGCCGCGGCTCGTTCAAGCACATGTTCTGGACCATCACCCAGATGCTGGCCCACCACGCGAGCAACGGGTGCAACATGCGCGCGGGTGATCTGCTGGCCTCGGGCACGATCAGCGGCCCCGAGCCGGACTCGCGCGGCTGCCTGCTCGAGCGCACCTGGCGCGGCAGCGAACCCCTGAAACTCCCCACGGGCGAGGAGCGCAAGTTCCTGGCCGACGGCGACGAGGTGATCGTGCGCGGCTACTGCCTGAAGGAAGGCGCGCGCAAGATCGGTCTCGGTGAGTGCCGCGGAATCATCGCGCCGGCGATGTGATCACATCCGCTTCGATGAGTGCGTCAAGCCGTTCCAAGTAGTGTTCAAAGCTTGCGTGTAGGCAGTCGAACAGCGCTAGTTGTACTTCGGCAACTTCGTCCATCGCTGTCCCCATTTGCGTGGTGTCGGCGCAGTCTTGGAATACGTATAGCATTACCGCGTGCAGCGACATGGGGAAGCTGATGTTCTTGAATGTTCCGTCTTCGGAGCATGCAATGGGTGTGTTGCTAATCGAATGAAGCATCTCGTTCAGCCCATGTCGCGCGAATCGGGGGTCGGTCAGGTGAAAGGCGGTTTCGTTTCGAATTCGTTGCATTCGACGAAGCGAGGGGTGCTTAAATTCGGACTTGCCCTTGCGAACATGGCGGTGATCAAATACTTCGATCGCGATAGCAGTCGAGAGTCGGCTGCGTATCGAATCACTCCCTTTAGGAAAGAGGCGGGCGAGCAATTCGCAGCCTTCGTTATATATTGAGCACGTCTGAAGTAGCAGGTGATAGACCTGTGAAGTGACCATGTGGTTGGTCCCATCTTCATTCTTGCCGACTTGTGTGCTGAGGCTCTGGTTTGCACGGATGCAGGAGAGCGCGAGCCCAACCTGAAGCAAAGCTTCAAGCTCTGGGCGTTCGGTGGAGCTGGGACGTCTCCGCAGCTTCAGAACGCGCATGCTCGTGGTCATCACGCCTCTTTCCTCGTGATCCCCACCTCAAGCACCGCCGTCATGGGCTGGGTGCATTCGCGGTCGTTGCACGCCTGGAAGCGCACGGCCACCTTCGGCTCGCCGTGCCATTCGTCCTCGGTCGAGCGGTAGGCGGTGATGTCGAGGCGGAGGGTGCCCGAGTGCGTGCGGATCGGCGCGATCTGGCCCTTCGCGACGGCGGGCTCGAAGGGGTCGCCCTCGGGGTAATCGCACCCCAGGATGATGCCCCGCCCGTTGGCGACGCCGATCTCGAGGCCGACGAGCCCCTCGACGCGTTTGTCGGCGGGGACCGCTTCGTCGTAGGGCTGGTTCGCGGTGATGTGGTAGCCCTCGCGGATGCGCAGCTCGATGGTGAACTCCTGCGCGTCGCCCGGCGCGAGGTGGAAGCCGTCAACATCGGCGAAGACCTCGACAGGGGGCGCGACGGGTTCGCTCGGGTCGTTGTCGGGGCCGATGCGCGGGCGCTCGTCGATCATTCCGTACTTCTCGATGAGCGCGGGGTCGATCGCGAGGAGGCGGCGCAGCGCGCGGGTGGAGTTGATGGCGCCGAGCGGGGTCTCGTGGATCGGTGCGCTCATGGACGCGAGCAGGTGGCCCGCGCGGTCGAGGTGGGCGGTGTCGCGCGTGAGTTCGTGGAGGTCAAGCAGCGCGTGGAGCATGACCGACTGGCCGCAGGGCATGGCGCCGTCGGTGCGCGAGACGGCGCGGACTATGAGGTCATCCTGCTCGGCGCGGGTGTCGTACAGCGCGCCGGTGTCATCCGCGAACTGCGCGAACGCGCGGTCAACGAGGTCGGTCGCCGCTTCGATGTGCTGCGCGGACGCGCGGCCCATCAATTCGTTCGCGCGGGCGACACGCACCAGCCCGAGCGCGAGCATGGAATAGTCTTCGAGGAACGCGGGGGTCTGGGCGGCGCCCCGCCAGATGCGCAGGAGGTCGCCGCTGGCGTCGCGCATGTTCGCGAGGATGAACCGCGCGGCGGACTCGGCGGCGTCGAGGTACTTGGGCTCGCTGTGCAGGGCGGCGCCGTCGGCCAAAGCCGCGAGCATCAGCCCGTTCCACGAGGCGATCACCTTGTCGTCGAGGTGGGGTTGCTTTCGCGTCGCGCGGGCGGCGAAGAGTTTGCAGCGAACCTGCCCGAGTCGTGACAGGAACTCGGCGGGCGACACGCCGAAGCGTTCGGCGAGGCGCTCGGGTCGTTCGTCGAGCACGAGCACATTGCGCGGCTGGAGTTGCTCGTGGTGGGGGTCTTTGAAGTTCGGGCCGCGATCGACGGCGAACGCCTTGAGCGCGAACTGGAGGTCTTTGGTGTCGAGGACGGCGGCGAATTCGTCGGGCGTCCAGAGATAGTTGTCGCCCTCTTTGCCGTCGACTTCGGCGTCCTGCGCGGAGGTGAACCCTGATTCGTCGACGCGCATCTCGCGGATCGCGTAGTCGAGGGTTTCGCGGACGGTGCGCGCGTAGAGCGATTCGGGCGCGTGCGGGTCTTGCTCGAATATCTTGCTGGCGCGCGCGTAGGTCGAGGCGAGCTGCGCGTTGTCGTAGAGCATCTTCTCGAAGTGGGGGACGGTCCAGGTGGGTTCGACGGCGTAGCGGTGGAAGCCGCCGCCGATCTGGTCGTTGATGCCGCCGAGCGCCATGCGGTCGAGCGTGTGCGCGACGGCGGCGCGGAGCGCGTGCCTGGACTGCTCGTCGATGGGATCGTTGAGCCGGTCGAGGAGGAACTCGATGAAGACGGGCTGGGGGAACTTGGGTCCGCCGGATGCTGCGCCGAAGCCGCCGTTGGTGCGGTCGTACATGCGGATCAGCGCGTTGGTGGCGGCGTCGAGTTGCTCCACGCCGATGCGCACGGGGAGGGTGCGCTGGCCCAGCGTGTCGCTCAGCATGTCGGCGATGCGCGCGGCCTGGCCGTTGATCTGCTCGCGGCTCTCGCTCCAGGCCTTGGCGATGCCCCCGAGGACCTGGGTGAAGGAGGGCAGGTTGTGGCGGGGCTCGGGCGGGAAGTAGGTGCCGGCCCAGAAGGGGGCGAGCGACGGCGTGGACGGGTCATCAGTGGGGGGCGTGAGGAAGACGGTGGTGGGCCAGCCGCCCCGGCCGGTGAGGGCCTGACAGGCGTGCATGGCGATGTCATCGACATCGGGGCGCTCCTCGCGGTCCACCTTCACGCACACGAAGTCGCGGTTCAGGAGGCGGGCGGTGTTCTCGTCCTCGAACGACTCGCGCTCCATGACATGGCACCAGTAGCAGGTGCTGTAGCCCACGGAGAGGAAGATCGGGACCTGACGGCGCCTGGCCTCCTCAAAGGCCTCCGGGCCCCACGGGAACCAGTCCACCGGGTTGCGGGCGTGCTGGAGCAGGTAGGGGGAGGACTCACGGGCCAGACGGTTCTCTGGGCGATCAGCGGCGACGGAACGGGCCATTCTCGGCTCCGGATGGGGATTCTGAGGCGGGAAAGGGAAGGGTAGGGCGGTCGAGCCAAGACTTCGGCGCCCGAACGCCGATCGGGGGCCGTACGCTTGCTTTCCGGGGTCGGGGGCCTACCCTTCCGCTCACTCCAGAAGTCCCGCCTGAGGAGGCGTTCCTATGCCCCGCGTCTGTCACTTCACCGGCAAGAAAACTACATTCGGCAAGACCCGCACCTACCGCGGTCAGAAGATCGTCAAGGGCGGCTTCGGTCTCAAGCCCACCGGCATCACGCGCCGCACCTTCAAGCCCAACCTGCAGAACGCGGTGGCTGAAGTCGACGGCACCGTGAAGCGCATCAAGGTTTCCACCGCGGCCATCCGCGGCGGTCTGGTCGTCAAGCCCGTCAAGCGGCGCTACGGCTACACCCGCCAGCAGAAGCAGAACGCGGCGGCCTGAGCCGGCTGACCATCGAATACTCAACGCGGCCCAACGGGTCGCGTTTTCTTTTTGCGCTCACGCCTTCTCCGCGATGATCTCCACGAGCGGCGGCGTGTACACGAACGCGTCGGGATCGGCGCTCGCGCGGGCCCACTCGCGCTCGAAGGCGGCGCGCTCGTCCGGGGTGATGGCGCCCATCTTCTCGAGTTCGGGGATGAAGTTCTTGTAGAACGAGTCGGGCCACGCCCAGAGCGTGTCCGTCGGCCGCGCAACGCGGAGTTGGGGCGTGATCTCGCGCACGGTCATCCCGGCGCGGCGCATCATCCCGGGAAGCCGCCCGCCGATATCCGGGTCGCCGCCGCGATTGCGCCACGACTTCTCGATAGCCCGGATGATGCAGTCGAACGCGTCGTTCGTCGGCGCGAGGCGCATCGCGCGGTAGTTGAAATAGTCCTGCACGATCAGCCGCCCGCCCGGCTTGAGCAGCGCGGCGGCCTGCGCGACCACGGTCTCGGGGTCGTTCACGAAGCAGAGCACCCAGCGCGCGTACGCGGCGTCGAAACGCGGCTCGCTTCCCAGCGTTCCCTTGAGGTCGTGCACATCGCCGTGGTGGGCCTCAACGCGATCGATCCGTCGCGCGGCCGCCTGCGCACGGAGGTGGTCGATGTACAACTCGGCTTCGTCGATCGCGACGACCGAGCCGTTCGGACCGACCAGCCGCGCGAGGTCGAAGGTGGCGAACCCCGGGCCGCAGCCGATGTCGAGGACCGAATCGCCCGAGCGGATCGCCGCCCGTTCCCACAGTGCGCCGGTGCGCGACGCCCAGAGCTGGTGCTGAAGGCCGAGCCGGTCGAGTTCGGCCTGGTTGACCCCGAGGATGTACGACTGGCGGGCGGGGGAGATCGGGCCGTAGGTGGGGTTGGTCGCGCTCATGAGGAAATAGTAGTTGGCCCGGCAAAACGAAAGCGCGGGCCGGACATGGTCCGACCCGCGGCGTGGCATGGCTTGGTTGGCGCGATCAGTCGAGGCGCTTGGCGCTCGAGGTGTTCACGATGCGCATGGTCTGCTTGGCCTCGGGCATGGCGGCCATGCTCATCGAGAGCACGATCACCGAGTTGCTCGTGAGCTGCTGGAGCATGTCCGTGTCGGTGTTCCACTTGACCGAGCCGTCGATGTTGGACTCGTCGATCGACATCGCCATGCCCTGCTGAGCGGCGGCGGGATCGGGGACAAAGGAGGCGCTGCCGTTGACGACGACCAGGGCGATGCCCGACTCGATGCTCTCGAGCTTGGAGTCGGTGACGATCGAGATCACGCCCAGCGGGGGGGCCGGGGCGTCCTGCTTGTCGCTCCACTCCGTGCCGGCGTCGATGAGGTCGAGCCCGTCCTTCAGGACATAGAACCCGACGACGGCGGTGCCCAGGCCCTGCGCGCCGATGGCCTGCGCGACGAGCTGGCCCTGGGGGCCCTGGGGGATCAACTGCTGGATGCCGTCGACATCGGCGTTGGAGCCGGTGGCGTCGAACTCGACGGTGAACGACTGCCCGACCACGGGGCGGACGAACTGGGCGATCTGGCTGGAGGCGTCATTCTCGATGGGCGCCTTGCTGTCGAACGAGTCGGCGAGCATGGGCGACTCGAGCGTGGACTTGATGCCCTCGATAGTCGCGCGGACGGTCGCGCCCTCGTCGGTGACGGAGATGACCTCGCAGGCGATGGTCAGGGTCGACTCGACATTGATGTTCATGTCGCCCTGTGGGGACTGGATGAGCTGCTTGGCCTTGTTGGTGAGTTCGTACTTGGCCGTGGAGCCCTTGACGAAGGTCGGGCCGAGGTTGGCGCCGTCGGCGGCGAGCGCGCCCGTAGCGACGAAGAAGGCGGAAGCGAGGGTAAGGACAATGCGGCGCATCAAAGGACTCCGGGCGAAACGGCACGAAGTCGGCGGACGCACACGCGGCGGCGAAGTCGTGACAGGGACAGAGAACTGTAGGTTCGACCCCGGGAGGGGTTGCGGAAGGGATGTTTGGGGTTAGTTCGGGCGTGTTCGTCTCATCCTTTGTTAGGATGATATCTTGTGATAACAGGCTCGCCGCGGAGGGGCATACCTTTGACAGAGTACTTGCCTGGTTTCGAAGGGTTAGCGCCTTGGAATCAGCCACGACCAACTCAACGGACTCCTCAGCAGGAGCAGGATCGTCAAGACCTACTCTCGCGGCTAGCTGTGTCAGATCTGGGCACGCTCAACGCTCAGGTGGCCGCAATCCTGCAAGACCACCCAGAGACCCGCGACAGCGATGTGGCGCTTGCACTGCGCTATTGGATGAAACATCAGCCTGCGGCGCTCGAGAAAGGTCGCAGAGAAAAGCTAGAACTCGAAGTCCTGTACGAACTGAGTTCCT
The DNA here is from genome assembly GCA_965369025.1 of uncultured Phycisphaeraceae bacterium. Classification (GTDB taxonomy): domain Bacteria; phylum Planctomycetota; class Phycisphaerae; order Phycisphaerales; family UBA1924; genus JAHBXC01. Next base: position 1,812,744 of record CBDUPB010000001.1, read on the forward strand.
TCGAGTCCATAGCACGTGCACGCAGGTTGATCCAGAATACCTTTGAGCTGTTTCGTGGAACTCTTGAGACGAGACGGTCAAGAGACGGGCATCAATTGGAGTTCTATAGAGAAATCGCCGCCATGCGGCGAAACGAGCCAGAACTACGGGTGTATTTGGACGAAACTGGAGATGCCAAGGGAAAGTGGCATGGCGTGGGTGGAATTGCAGTAGCGGACTGGAGGCTCTTCGAGATGCACCACAGTTTGCTCACCAAGTGGCGGAAATCGCTTGGGCCGCAAACACTGCATTTCGCTGAAATTGTTGAGCAGGAAGACATTACGCCGTATCTGAAGCTGCTTGATCAGGTGTCCACGCGGAGGGTCGGTGTGGTGTTCCTGTGGTATGCGCTGCCATCCAGCACCTATCGGCATGCAACGCTCTCAACGCTGATCACGAGCCTTGTGACTGGAGCTGTCGAATCACTCTTGGCTGATGTAGTGTCAGACAGTAAGCCGCGAGGAATACGGGTTATTAAAGAGGCAGACTTCGGCTTTGATGTGCATCACTTGGACGGAATTAAGCTTGATCTCTCCGGATTGCTTGCCGAGCGATTTGGTGAGCGAGTGTTTCTGCGAGACGTCGAAGCAGTCGCCAAGGGATCTGATGTCTTGCTCGAGCTCGCGGATGTGATAGCAGGGGCGAGCGCCCGCATGGCTGCCTTTCGCGGACGCAACCCAAAAGATCGGCTTGCTGATGCAGTTGAAAATGTAACAGGCTTGCGAACCCGGCCGGATGAGAAGCCAGAATACCGTGCGTTCGGACGGGGTTAGTTCAGTACACCCACCGCAGCGCAGACCTTCTTGGCGGCGTCGCCGAGGTCGGTCGCGGACTGCATCGTCGGGATGTCCTTCTTGGCGGCGTCGAGGATCTTGCGGCCCTGATCCACATTGGTGCCTTCGAGGCGGACCACGAGGGGGACCTTGAAGCCGACCTGCTTGGCGGCGTTGACGATCGCCTGAGCAATGACATCGCAGCGCATGATGCCGCCGAAGATGTTGACGAGCACGCCCTTCACGGCGGGGTCCGACAGGATGATGCGGAAACCCTCGGTGACGGCCTCTTCGGTGGCGCCGCCGCCGACATCGAGGAAGTTGGCCGGCTCGCCGCCGAAGTGCTTGACGGTGTCCATGGTGGCCATGGCGAGGCCGGCGCCGTTGACGAGGCAGCCGATGTTGCCGTCGAGGGCGATGTAGGAGAGGCCGAACTCCTGGGCCTTGAGTTCGGAGGGGTTCTCCTCGGCGGGGTCGGCGAGCGCGGTGATGTCCTTCTGGCGGAACATCGCGTTGTCGTCGAAGTTGAACTTGGCGTCGATCGCGAGGACCTCGCCTTCCTTGGTGACGACGAGCGGGTTGATCTCGGCGAGCGCGCAGTCCTTCTTGGTGTAGAGGGCCGCGAGTTTGAGCATGATGCTGGCGGCCTGGTTCACCTGCTTGCCGGTGAAGCCGAGGTCGAACGCGAGCGTGCGCGCCTGGTGGGGCTGAAGCCCGGCGACCGGGTGGATGAGGACCTTCTTGATCGCGTCGGGGTTCTTGTGCGCGACTTCCTCGATCTCGACGCCGCCCTCGGCCGAGGCGATGAGCACATTGCGGCGGGATGCGCGGTCGGTGGTAATCGCGAGGTAGTACTCCTTGTCGATATCGACGCCGGCGGCGACGAGGAGCTGCTTGACCTCAAGACCCTCGGGAGGAGTCTGCGGCGACTTCATGCGGTTGGAGAGCATGAAGGACGCGGCGTCGGTGGCTTCCTTGGCGGAGCGCACGAGCTTGACGAAGCCGGCCTTGCCGCGGCCGCCCGCGTGGACCTGGGCCTTGACGACGACGAGGTCGGTGTTGGCCTGCTTGCTGGCGTGGTCGTAGGCGGCGGCGGCCTGCGCGGCGTCGGTGAGGACCTCTCCGGGGGGCACGGGGATGCCGGCGGAAGCGAGGAGATCGCGCGCCTGGTGCTCGTGGATCTTCAAGGGTGGATGTCCTTCGGGAAAGACGCGCAGGGTGCGTGCGCGGTGTGTGCGTGCTCTGGAAACAACGCGGCCCGCCAAGGCTGGTGAAAGCCGGGCGGGCGTCGCGGGTGAGTCGGTGTCGCGGGCGGCGTCGCTCGCGTGGTCGCGGTCGGGACGCCCGGATATGGGTCAGGACTTATTTGTCGGCGATGTTCACAAGACGGCCGACACGGCGCTTGCGGTTGAGGATCGCGCGGCCGCCCTTGGTGCGCATGCGGGCGCGGAAGCCGATGGAGCGCTTGCGTTTGATGTTGCTGCAACGTCTTTCGTAGTGCATCGAATCGACTCCGGCGGGTCGCTGAGGGGGGCTTGGATCATGGCCGAACCGTCGGAAGGCGGCTCGGCGGGCCGAGAGGATAGGCCGGTGGTCGGGCCGGGGCCAAGCCCGGGAACGGTCGAGTTGGGATAATACGGTGATTGTTCGGCTGTTGAGAGAGCGGATGCCGGGTTGTTGGCGGGGAAGTCGCGCGCAAGATCCTTGTCAGGGGGGATTTTGCCGATACATTGGAGCGGGCGGGTGTTCGCCGCCCGACAGCCGCGCGTGCTCATTGGCCGACCCCCTCGCCCCCGTTGTCGAGGATCAGGACGACCAGTCAGCCCTCGCGTCTGCAGTGAATCAGGGCCGCGCTCAATCGATGCCGCGTGTCCGGACTCTTGAGGGAACCGCGCCGGGTGGTGCGGTTGGCAGGCATCATGATGAATCAGGAAACCTTGCAGGCGGCCGAGCGGTTGCTCGGCGTGCGCTTCCAGAATGCGGCGCTCCTCGAAGAGGCGCTCACGCACGCCTCCATCGCGGACACGCGTCTCAACTCCAACGAGCGGCTCGAGTTTCTGGGCGACGCGGTGCTGGGCATGCTCGCGTGCGAGCACATCTTCTTGGAGTTCCCCGAATTGCTCGAAGGGGACATGACCAAGATCAAGTCGACCGTCGTTTCGCGGCGCACCTGCGCGACGATCGCGAGCCGGCTCGGCCTTCCCGAACTGCTGAAACTCGGCAAGGGGATGCAGACGCGCGGCGATCTGCCCTCGTCGCTCGCGGCGGCGGCGCTGGAATCGGTCATCGGCGCCGTGTATCTCGAGGCGGGCCTCGACGCGGTGCGCAGTTTCATCATGCCCCACCTTGGGCCGCTTGTGCAGCGCGCCGCGGACAGCGGCCACCAGCACAACTTCAAGTCGGTGCTCCAGCAGCACGCGCAGCAGGAGTACGGGTGCAGCCCGGCGTACCTGATGCACGCCGAGGAAGGCCCCGATCACTCGAAGCGATTCCTGATCGGCGTGCAGATCAATGATCGCGTGTTCCCGGCGTGCTGGGGGCGGTCGAAGAAGCAGGCCGAGCAGCAGGCGGCGCTCGCGTCCCTGCGCGAACTCGGTGTGGCTGTGGAAAACGGCGACGGCGAGGTCGTGATCGCGGCGGCGAGCCTGAACGGGAAAGCAACGCCCGTCGCCGACGACTGAGCGCTCACTGCGAAGGGCGGATGCGCGGCCAGGTCGCGGGATCGACGGCTATGCGCGGCGGTTCACTCTCCCACGGGAGAACGGGCCTCGGCCACACGCTGCGCACGCCGCGCGCGTCGATGCGCTCGGCGCCGAGGATGAGCGTTCCGTCGGGCTCGAACGCTTCGGGGGGGATGTCGACGAACACGACCCAGCGGTCGGCGTCGCGCCGCACGACGGCGTCGATCGCGCTGCGCTGCTCCTTGCCCGCTGCGTCGTAGACCACACGAGTGGATGGTTCGCCAGCGCGGAGTTCCAGCGTCAGGCGCGGCATGTCGCGCGTCCCGAAGCAGACGCGCAGGGTGTCGGCCGTCTCGGCGGAGAGGTCGTCCGATGTGTCGAGGCACTCGGCGTACACCTGCCACACATCCGAACTCGGTTTGCGCTGCACGAGCGCGGCGGTTGCGTGTGCGGCGTCGGGCAGCGTGATCTGTCCCGCGAGCAGCGAGCGCATGGTGTGGGGGAGCATCAGCGGGCCGACGCGCACGCCGGGAGGGTTGATCGCGCGCGGCGCCGCGATGGCGTCGAGCGAGGCGGACCAGTCGCCGACATCGACGCGGAAGGTGCGATCGGCGGGGCGCTGCCGGCAGCGGAGTTCGATCTCCGTGACCGAACGCGCAAGGAGCGGGTGGAGTGTCGCGGGGTCGCACGAGGCCGAGGGCGCGACGCGCGCGGCGACGAGGTCGGCCAGGCCTGCGAGTTCCGCGATCAGCACGCTCGTGCCCAGCGCGGTGTAGTCGTCGTCGATCCACGCGAGCGCCCGGGGTTGGGCGTTGAGCCATTGCCGGGCGCGGTCGGCGGCGGCGCTGCGCGGCACCGTGGGGTCGAGCACGACATCGAACATGTCGTCGAGCGACGCGTCGGCCTCGGACCACGCGGGAGCGATGGCGCCGCGAGGGAAAATCAACGCGCGGCCGAGCGTGCGTTCGACGCGATCGGCCAGCGCGCGATCTGAGTTGCCCAGTTCGGTGACCGCGGCCCGGGCGCGGAGTTCCAGCGCTTCGGCGAACGCCTCGATAGCCTCGTCGTCGAACATCCCGAACGAGGACGCGTCGAACCCGAACGAGCGGATCGCGAGCCGCGCGCGCCAGCGAAGGGATGCGTCCCGGAGCGCCGGGAGGAACCGCGAGAACGCGGTCGGAAGGTCGGGCGCGTCGGCCTGGGGCGCGCCGTAGGGCGTGACACGCACGATCTCGACGGTGCGCTCGCCGACGCCGATCGCCGCGAGATGCTCGACCATGGCGCGCGGCACAAGCAGGAAGCTGAGTTCGCCGCGCGGGTCGCCCGGTTCGACGCGCGCCCAGCGGCGGGCGTTCAGCCATGCGTCGGGAGAGGCGACGGGCTGGCGTCCGATCGTGACAAGGGCGATCGGGTCGAGCGTCTGAGGTTCGATGCCGGGCGGCGCAGGACCGATGGGGACGAGCAGGTAGGGCGAGTTGTCGCCCAAAAAGACCCGCCTGCTCGCGGGCGTGAATCGGGTGAGGAGCGCTTCGTCGAGCGCCGTGCGTTCGGTGTCCGCCTGGCGCTGTTGTTCAGCGGTGATCGCGCCGGCTTCGTTGTCGCCCGGGCTGGAGCACCCGGCGAGGCACGCGAGCAGGATCAGCGAGAGCCCGACGAGTCGTGTCACGCTCGTTGCGCGGCGGCGCCCGCCTCCGTGGGGGCCTGAAGCGGCAGCGTGGCGATGATGGTCTCGACGATCTGGTCGGTGGTGGCGCCCTCAGCCTCGCCCTCGAAGTTGAGCAGCACGCGGTGGCGCAGGGCCGGCGCGGCGATGCGCTTGAGGTCGTCGATGGAGACGGCCGCGCGGTTGTCGAGCAGCGCGAGGACCTTGCCCGCGAGGATCATGGTCTGCGCGGCGCGAGGGCTTGCGCCGTAGCGCACGAAGCGGTCCACGATCGGCGGCGCGATGCCCGGCTCGCGTGATTGTGCGCTCGGGTGTGTCGCGAGGACAACACGCACGGCGTAATCCTGCACATGGGGCGCGACTTTGACGCGGCGCACGAGGCGCTGGTGCGCGAGGAGTGTTTCAGCGTCGAGGACGGCAGAGACTTCGGCGCTCTGCACGCTGGTTGTTCGCGTGACGATCTCGCTCAGTTCCGCGCGGGACGATCCGCCCACGAGGAGTTTGAAGAAGAACCGGTCGAGCTGCGCCTCGGGGAGCGGGTAGGTGCCTTCCTGCTCGATCGGGTTCTGGGTGGCCATCACGAAGAAGGGCGCGGGGAGCGGGTGGGTCACGCCGCCCACGGTCACGGAGCGTTCCTGCATCGCTTCGAGGAGCGCGGACTGGGTCTTGGGCGTGGCGCGGTTGATCTCGTCGGCGAGGATGATCTGCGCGAAGAGCGGCCCCTTCTGAAAGACGAACCGTCGTCCCTGCGCGTCGTCGATCACGATGCTCGTCCCGGTGACATCGGCGGGCATCAGGTCGGGGGTGAACTGCACGCGGCTGAAGGAGAGGCGCAGGGCGTCGGACAGCGTGCGCACGAGCAGCGTCTTGCCCAGCCCGGGCGCACCTTCAAGCAGCGCGTGGCCGCCCGCAAAGAGGCAGGTCAGGACGCCTGAAACGATCTCGGCGTGCCCGACGATCGCCTTGCGGATCTCCCGCTCGACGGCGGCGTAGTCGTCGCGGAATCGTCGGATGGCGGCCTCGGCGGCTTCGGGCGTCGTGAGATCGTCGGGAGGTGTGGGGCGCTGCTCGGTCATGACACCGGACGGTAGCCGCTTTCGGCGGGTGGTGTTCGCTCGGAATGACAAACGCGGCGCCCGGTGGGGGACGCCGCGTCGAGTGAACCGGGTTGATTCCGCAGGAACTCAGGCGGCGTGCGCGCAGGTCGCGGAGGTGTGGACGCCGAAGGGGGAGTAGGGGACGGAGTTGGTGTACGGGGTGTTGTAGCCGTTGGAGGGGATCGAGGTGTTCTGGCCGTAGAGGTTGCCGGTGTTGATCGGGCCATTGCCGATGCCGGAGATCGGGCTGCCGTTGACGGTGGGGTTGACGGTGTTCACGAAGCCCTGGGTGAAGGAGGGGGTGTTGTAGCCGGGGACGAAGCCGGGGAAGGTGTTGACGGGCGAGACGAAGGGGATGTTGCCGCCGAAGGGGGTCATGCCGCCGAACGAACCGCCGAAGGAGTTGAACTGGCCGTTCCAGCCGAGACCGATCGGGGACTGACCGGTGAAGCCGTTCCAGGTGTTCACGGACGGGGTGTTGACGCCGCCGTTGAAGCCGATGGGGGACATTCCGTTCCAGCCGCCGACGAACGAGGGGTTGATCGTCCCGAAGGGGGTGACGGGGGTGTTCCAGCCGAAGCCGACGGGGGTCTGTCCGTTGAAACCGGGGACGAAGTTGTTGAGGCCGGGGACGAAGCCGCCGAGGCCGTTGAACTGGTTGTTCCAGCCGAAGCCAATGGGGGACTGGCCACCGAAGCCGCCGCCGATGTTGTTGAGACCGGGGACGACGCCGCCGAGGCCGTTGAACTGGTTGTTCCAGCCGAAGCCGATGGGGGACTGGCCACCGAAGCCGCCGCCGAAGTTGTTGAGGCCGGGGATGAAGCCGCCGAGGCCGTTCACGAACGACGAGGTGAGGTTGTTGTAGCCGAAACCGTTGTTGAGGGTGCTGTTCATCATGGGTCGCTGTCTCCTGCTGTGTGTGCGTATTCGTGGCTGCGCGATCTGTCCTCTCGGCCGAACGCTCGGCTCGAGCAGGCGTGGTTGAGTTGGGTGGTGGGGGGGATCTCGCGTCAGGGCGAGCCGAACGAATCCCCCGGTGGGCCGATGGTTACGCCGCCGTATCGCGGCGTCTCCGTCGTTTGGAAGCGGCGCCTTCGGTGGAGCGTCCTGCGCGTGGGGTCGTCATCGTCAGACAGCGAGCGTGCGGCAAGGGCGATTCTCTCGATGAGGCGTGCTCGGGCGGCCAGACCGCCCGCACGGGGACCATCGACGAGAATCGGGGCGGACTTTGGCCATGGTCCGGATTTCGTGCCCGGAAACCCACCCTCGCCCGACGACCGGGAGTCGGCGGGGTATACTCCGCCCCTCGAATAGCCGAACGAAACGGCCGTTCGGGAGACATCATGGGCCTGTAGCTCAGCTGGTTAGAGCGCACCCCTGATAAGGGTGAGGTCAGTGGTTCGAATCCACTCAGGCCCACTTGGCCACGAAAGACGCCCCTGCCGAAAGGCCGGGGCGTTGCCGTTTTGGTCCAACTGATGCAGCCGCTCTAGTTCTGCGATCCCGACCGTGGCCCGATCAGGTCGCCCGGGAGCACCGCGCCGCCGATGGGCGAGCCCGCGAGCCGGGGGCCGCGCGAGTTCAGCGGCTGGATCGAGATCCCCACGCTGGCGTCGTTCGAGATGTCGTCGTATCCCACGGCGAGGTTCAGACGCATCTGGGAGAAGCGGCGCTCGAACTCAACGCCCACCGATTGCAGGTTGCCCTCGTGCATGTCCAGCACGGCCAGGGCGCCGACCGAGTACTTCTTGCTCAGCAGCCAGTTGGCGCCGAAGTCGAGCAGCGTGGAATCGATCGGGTTGATGTGGCGGAGTTCTGTGAACGCCTTCAACTGGGGCGAGACATCAAAGATCGTGCCGATCGCTCCCGTGGCCAGATCGTTCGCGTTGGTGTCGTAGATGCCGAAGCCCGTGAACGCCAGCGCGTCGGTGGTCTGCCAGATCGCGTCGCCTGTGAAGTAATCGCCGAGCACCGAGTACTCCGGCCGCGCCTCAACCCAGCGCCCGATGGGCGCGTCGTCATCGACCTCGCCGCTCGACCAGACATAGTCGAGGTTCACGACGAGCCAGTCCACGCTGTACCAGCGGCCGGGACCGCCCCGGTAGGTCTGCCAGGTCTGGCGCACGCCGACGCGCATCGCGGTGCCCGTGTCGATGCCTTCGACACGCTCGTCGTAGATCGGGTACGCGCCGTCCGGGGCGTTGCTGGTCGCCGACCAGAGCGTGAGCGAGGGCTCGATCAGGTGGCGCATGCGGTGAAGGTTGAATGAGGCATTGGAGACTGAATCGTCGATGCGCTGGATGGTCGTTGCCAGGCGGACGCCTCCTCCGCCGTACCAGCGCACTTCCTCCGCGTCGTCGCTGAAGGAACTGAAATCGCTGTCGTACGCGGTCAAGCGGCCGACCGCGAACGGAACGACGCGCAGGATGTCGTTCCCGAGGGGGATCGAGACCTCCTGACGGGTGTCGAAGCGGCCGACACCTTCCTCGTCGATGCCCTGCGCGATGAGACGCTCGGAGAGCGGCGTGTTGGGCGCGACCCCGAACGCGTCCTGCGACAACGACGGGCTCGCGAAGCCGATATCCTCGGGCTTGGTGTCGATGAATCGCTGCGAGAGAAACCCACCGCTCGTCTCGGACGAGTACACGATCGCGCCGTCGAACAGGCCGTCGGCGACGCGGGCGTAGGTCGCCTCGGGGAGGCGCGTCGTCGTTGTGCCCGGCTCCTGGAGGAGGTACTCGTTGGGCACGAAGTCCTGCAGCGCGCCGCCCACCTGCGCGAGGAAGAACTCGTTGTCGCGCACGCGGCGCAGCGCCACGCTCGACCTGAACTCGCGCGAGGTCTGCCCGAGCGAGGGGAAGATCGCTGGCACGAACGCCTCGTCGCTGAACAGCGCGGTCTCGACGAACATCGTCCAGTCGCTGTTCAGGCGCAGCACATGCTCGAAGGTCAGCATCCCGCGGAATTCGTCGTCGCGGTCGATCTCTTCGCCCGTCGCGAAGTCGTCGGTCCCGTTGTCGTACATCCCGTAGCCGAAGAACTGGCCGAACGATTCGCTCGTGGACCAGGTCGCTTCGAGGCCCACGCCCGGCCCGCGCTCAAAGTAGGCGTCGAGGAGCAGATCGGCGTTGAAGCCCGGACCGAAGTCGAGGTTCCCGAGGGTCTCAAGGTCCCACACGCTGCGCAGCGCGGCCGATCCTGCGGCGTTGTCGAGTTGGAGACGGCGCAGGGGAGGGTTGTTCAGATCACCCTGATACCTCGGCAGCGGGAGCAGGGGGACGCCGCCCAGTCGGAAGGTCGGGTCCTTCGCGTCGATCGCGATGCCCCCGACCGTGGCGCCCTCGACGCCGATGGCGGTCCCGGATCGGCCGCCGCCTGCGCTCGCCACGGCGCGGGGCTCGGTTCTGGTCACGGTGACGCTCCGCGCGCCGATCGAGAGGGTGGGTTCCGCGAACGCGGCGTTCGAAAGACGGACATCCTTCGCGGTCCACTGACGCTCCGATTCCTGACGGATCGTCTTCGCTCTCGCGTAGATCGGGATGCCGCGCACCTCGTCGTAAGTCCAGAAGACGGCATCGACGAGGATCGCCTTCTGGGTCTGGGGGTCGTAATAGACCTGGGCGCCGCGCAGGGTGTACGAGCCGTCGGTGGCGACGACATCGCCCTCGAGGTACACGCCGCGCACGGCTTCCGTGGGCGTGGTCGTCGCGAGGAGGTCCCCGGGCTCAAGGAAGACGACCGCGCGCGTCGCGGTGAGTTGGACGGTCTTGCCCGTGTTTGCATCGACCTGCTGGATCGCCACGCCGCCCGTGAGCACGACGACGCGCTCGTCGGGCTGGCTCACGAGCGCGACATCGGGCGCCGAGAACGCCACGACGCCTTCGCGGGCCGGACGGATCTCACCGCCGGGCGGGGCGGGCAACCGATCGTCCGGCGCCGGTATCGCCGCCTCGATCTCCGACGCGGTCGCGTAGGGATCTCGCAGGGCGCTGCGCGGCACGCGCAGGTCGGGGTCGATGCTCTCGAGGATCGGGGGGGCCTCTCCCGCCTGCGCCAGCGCGAGGGTGTCCACAAGGAAGCGTGCGAGACGACGGTCGCCCTCAACGATGAACTCCGACTCCGCGACTCGCTCTCGGTCGAAGGTCGCGGCGTTGAGCAGGACCTCGCCCTCGATGACGACCGTCACCAGCAGGCGATCGGCGCGCACGATGGAGCCGGCCGCAGCGAGAGGGTCGCGCGCGTCATCGAGGTAGATGGCGATCTGCCGCAGCCGTTTCCCCTCGCTGGGGTAGAGGGACTCGATCCACACGGATGCGCGGTTCGCGTTCAGGCTGTACCCGCCGACATGGAGCTGGACATCGCCATCGAGATAGATGCGCTGGGTGTCGCCCGTGGTCCAGACCTTGGCCCGGAGCGCGGCGAGTTTCGCGTTGCCCGGCTGGGGGTCGGTCGTCAGCGCGAGACCCGCGAAGGTCGTGCCGTCGATGATCGGGGTGCTCACGCCCGCGTTGGGGGAGGGTCGCGAGGGTGGGAGGACCGGCTGGGCGGCCACGGCGCACTGACCCGCGCAGAGCGCCAAGGCGGCAATCAGCGACGGGATGGCCGGTGGGCGGCTCATGAGGCCGCGATGCTACACGCACGCGCCGTGGAGTGCATCCTGCACACCGTGCGATCGTGAACGAAAGCGCGACCGGGATTGAGCCGGTCGCGCGTGAAGGATGCGGGTGGTTGGCGTCTCGATCAGCCGCTCACATCGGCGGCGCCCTTGGGTTTGGGCGAGGAGACGCTCTCAGACGATGCGGCGCCGGCGCCCATGCGACCGCCCACGATGGGGTTTCCCGCCTGATCGTGCTTGAGGCCTGAACCAGCGTGCCCGTTCGTGCCGTTGAGACCCGAGTCCCGGGCCGCGTTGGGGAAGTGCTCGCCCTCCCACGACTTGGGGTAGTTCGGGTCGTCGAGCTCGAGCGCGGCCTTCGTCGGGTGGAGCGGGCGGAAGGTGTCAACCATGACGGCGAGTTCCGCCGTGTAGTTGTGCGCCATCGACGCCTCGATCGTGCCCGGGTGAGGCCCGTGCGGGATGCCCTGGGGGTGCATCGTGAACGAGCCGATGTCGATGCCCTTGCGCGAGCCGAAGTTGCCCTCGACATAGTACAGGACCTCGTCGGAATCGAGGTTGCTGTGGTTGTACGGCACCTTGACCGCGTCGGGGTGCCAGTCCAGCATGCGCGGGCAGAACGAACAGATCACGAAGTTGTGCGCCTCGAAGGTCTGATGGATTGGCGGCGGCATATGGAGCTTGCCCGTGATCGGCGCGAAATCGTCGATGTTGAAAATGTACGGGTAGTAGCAGCCGTCCCAGCCCACGACATCGAGCGGGTGGTAGTGGTAGATGTACGAGTGCATCGTGTCGCGCGCCTTCACGCGCACCTCGAACTCGCCCTCCTCGTCGTAGGTCAGGGGCAATTCGGGCAGGCGCAGGTCGCGCTCGCAATACGGGGAGTGTTCAAGGAACTGCGAGGTCTGCTTCGACATGTACCGCGGCGGCGGCGCGATGTGGCTCGCGTTGGTCGTCTCGATGACGAGGAACTTGCCGAAGGGCATCTCCTCTTTGGTGTAGTTCGCGGGCCGCTTGTCGTCAGGGAGCGGATCGAACACCATCTTGTAGATGATGCCCTTGGGGATGACGATGTAGTCCTTGGGGCCGAACTTCAGCGTGCCGAACATCGTGTAGCAGACGCCCGATCCGAAGTGCACGAACAGGCACTCGTCGCCCTGCCCGTTCTTGTAGTGGTACGACATCGCTTCGGCGGGATTGCAGATGCCCACTTCACAATCCGAGTTGCCCATGAGCACGATGCGGCCGCTGACCGGATCGCCGCTCGCCTTGATGCGCTTGCCGATGAGGTGGCGCATGCGCATCGTGTCGGTCTCGACATACTCGGGCTTGGTCTTGTACATCGACTTCCACCCGTAGACCTGGGTGGGGGGGTTGATGTGGTACATCGTGGTCGTCGGGCCGACGAACCCTTCCGTGCCGAAGACCTCCTCGGCGTAGAGCCGGCCGTCTGGCCTGCGGAACTGCACATGGCGCTTCTTGGGGATCTGGCCCATTTGGGTGTAGAACGGCACGGCGGGTCTCCTTCAGCGCGGCTGGGCGTACGCCCGGATGAGTCCTCAGAACCATTCTAGCGGCCGTCCCCGGGATTCGGCTGGGAGCGGCCTAGCGACTACGGTACGGAATGCCCGACGACGACGCCAACTCGCTGCCCGTTTCGGCCATGACATGGGCGGCCCTGCTCGCGAGGTGGACGCAGTTCGCGCGCGCGTCGGTCGCGTTCCCCAAAGACGCCGGGGGCGACCGGTGGCGCGCCAGTGTCGCGCCGGTGATCGGGCTGCAGGCGACGACCTTCGCGCTCGCGGAACTGGACGAACTCTCTCCCGACGAACGATCCTTCGGGCTCGATCGCGCAGGATTGCTCGTGCGCACGCACGCGACGGACCTCCACGCCGTGTGGCGAGGCGAGCCCATGCCCGACGCCCTCCGAGAGGTCGTCGACGACGCCCAACGGGCGCTGACTCTTGCGCGCGAGCGCGGCGTCGAGTATCGGGTGATCGGCGAACGCGTCGAAGCGCCGGACCTGCTCGCGCACATCGAGGCGGCCATCGAGCGCGGAGTGCGCATCGAGTTTGCGCTCGCCGTCGCGCCGGGAACCGCGATCTTCAAGGGAGAGCCTGCCGTCTTCCTTCGCGGCGACGCCGATGCGATGCTCCTGGAAGGGTTGGAGCCGTTTCCATCGCCGCCGAGACAGATCTATCGGCAGCCCGAGAAGGACGGCTGCGCTCGCGACACGATCGCGTTGTTCGACGATGCGCTCCAGGCCGGGGCGCCGCTGCTCCGCGTGGTGGTCGATGAGGGGCGCGTCGTGCACCGCTTCGGCTTGGGCGATCGCGCGTCCCGCGTGGATCGCGCGGAGGTCGTGGAGAAGTCCCTCGACGAGGACCGGCTGTAAAGCCGGGCGCGACGCGGCAGCGCCGGCCCGGCGAGAACTTCTCTATCTACTCCGAGAATCGCTTACGCGCGACGGCGGCGCAGCGCGACGAGGCCCGAGAGCGCGAGCAGGCCGCTCACGCCCGGCGTCGGGACGATGACATCCCGCACATAGTCGATCGCGGCGTCGTGAATGGCTTCGTCAGCGTTCTGGTTGAACACGATGTAGAGGGAATCGGAGTCGGCGAACCCGCCGCCCATCAGTTGAAGTTCGAGCAGATAGACACCCGTGTCCGCAGGGGCGTTGAGCTGGTAGAACGGGTGGTTGTGCAGCCCGCCCATCGCGTTGACATTGAACCCGAACCCGTTGACGACCTCGCCGGGCGTGGTCGAGGTCGTCGCGGAGAGCGTGAGGAACGAGAGCGTCATGGTGGACGAGCTCACGCTGTCGAAATCGGCGCCGTTCCAGACGCGCAGCGCGTCCATCATGCGGAAACTGAGCGATGTGCCGGGTGTGAGCGTGCCCGCGTCGGCCTCGAAGCCCGGCTCGTCGGTCAGGTTGGGGACAACCTCGCCCAGTTCCGACGCGAAGACACGCTCCGGGGCGAACGACCCGCCCGCGACGCTGCCCGTGATCAGGCGGCCGGCGTCGGTGGCGATCTCGATATCACCCGCGTGGCCCGCGCCCGCGAACGCGGGCGCAACGGCGGCGGCGAGCGAAACAACAGTGATGATGCACTTCTTCATAGGGAACCTCTCTCCTGTGCGTTGAGGTGAATTGATCAGGATGCGATCTCGGGATCGAACTGGTTGTCGGCGGGGTCTGTGTAAACCTCGCCGAACTCGAGCGTGGCCGCGTGCCCGTCGAGGAAGCCGTAGTTGGAACGGCTCTGGAAGGACTGGGGCGGCCCGCCGTGCTGGTCGATCTGGACATGCCTGGACGCCAGCCGGGGGATGAACTCCGGTGAGACGCCCTGGACAAACCAGTTCTCGACATGGGGGTGGTCCGAGCCGGCAAACTCACCGGTCTCGGTCATGAGCAGGAACTGCACCGTGCTCGCGGGACGCGGGATCGCGTTCCGCGACCGCCACGAATTGAGCGGCGCGTGGCTCGTCAGATAGTTGTTCATGCCGTAGGAGGTGCGTCGGAACACATCGGTCGTGCCGTCCACGGGAACGCCCGGGCCGCCGTCGTCGGGGGGCCAGTGGACGCTCTTGTCGGCAGGGGAGCGGTAGAGCAGGGGGGTTTCCACATACTCCTGGAGCGTGCGGAAGAACGAGCCGGGCTCGTTGCCCAGCCCGCCGTGAGGCAGCCCGCCGTCGACGAGTTCGCCCTTGTGATCGTTGGCAAAGAGTTCCTGCGCCAGTTGGAGCGTGCGGACATTGGCGAGGCAGACCGTGGTTACGGCCGCCTTCCGCGCGTTCCCGAGGGCGGGAAGCAGGATGCCGATGAGCAGGGCGATGATCGAGACGACGACGAGCAGTTCGATAAGCGTGAACGCTCGATGCGCATGTGGACGCATAGTGGTGTCCTCCGCGTGTGGGTCAGCGCGTGTGTCACGGAGCGTGAACGCGCGTCAACCCGCCGCGTGATAGGCGTGTTCCGAAGACCGTTGGATGGAGTGGGGACGGCGCGGCTTGATCGCGCGGACCGTCAGACGGCGCAGCGGAGCACGGCCGGGGGGCCGCGCGTGCGATTCGCGTTGACGAAATCAACAACGACGGGTTGCGTCGGCGTAGTTTCGCTGAGTGCTGTGATCGCCGGCGTCAGCTCAGAATCGACCGGAGTCGTCTGGGTCAGCACGCCTTTGGCAAGGACCGCGAGCAGATCGCAGGTCGGGCAGTCCGGCTCGTCGTTCGTCGAATCGATCGGGAGCGACGCCGGGGCTGTGGTCGCGAGATCCGCAGCGCAGACGGCGTGATGGCCGTCAGCGGAAGCGTGGGCTGCCGCGTGGAGATCGCGCGCCATGCCCATCGCGCCGAGCGCGAGGACAAAGATCGCGACCAACCAAGTTGTGGCGGACTGACGCCTCATGTGCATTTGTAGTATCGCACCCGGGCCGCACGGTTGCAAGAACAATCACGGCGGAATGGGCGGAAACCTGCGAAGATCACGCTCGAATCAGGACCGACAGGCGTCCGGATAGCCGTTCAGCCCCCAGTGTTGACGGTCTGCTTGGGGGGCGGGAGCTTGCTGAGCGGCTCAAGCATCCGCCGCTCGTACTCCTGCTGGCCGAGGATGTACTGCGGGTTGTCGATCGTTTGGGGGTAGTCCTTGCGGATGATCTCTTCGGCCCGCTTCACCCGGCTCTCGGGGTAGGGGTGGGTGCTCAGGAACTCCGGCTGGCGGCCGGCGCCCTGGCTCGCGTCGGCGAGCACCTGCATGACCCTCACCTGACCCTCGGGGTTGTACCCCGCCTTGGTCATGTAGCGGATGCCCAGCGTGTCGGACTCGTACTCCTCGCCTCGGCCGAACTTGAGGAGGAAGCCCTGACCGCCCACTCCCACGAGCAGCGGCACGCCCGCCTGGATCCAGCCGTCGTCGCTGAAGCCGGCGCCGACGCTGGCGCCGATCAGCACGCCCGTGAAGATCAACTGGTTGGTGATGCGTTTGTCCGCGTGCTCCGCGGTGACATGCCCGATCTCGTGCCCCAGCACGCCCGCCATTTCGGCCTCGCTGCTGAGTTTCGACGCAAGCCCGCGCGTCAGGAACACCTTCCCGCCCGGCAGTGCGAACGCGTTGATCACCTCGGTGTCGAGCAGCGTGAACTCCCACGGCAGGGAGCCGTAGTCGCCCTCGACATAGGGCACCATCTTCATCCCGACCTCGGTGACATACGCCTGCAGCGCGGGGTCATCGACCGCGCCGCCGTACTGGGGGATGATCTCGGTCTGCGCCTCGGTCCCCATCGCGATCTCTTCGTCGCGTGAGAGCGAGTTGAACTGGCTCTTGCCCGTGGCGGCGTTGGTGACGCAGCCCGTCAGCGCGGGCGCGAGCAGCAGGGCGACCAGCGGGAGCACGAACCTGGCAATCAAGCGGTGGCGCATAACGGGAATGTACCTCGGGATCATGACGGTTTCGACGCCCCGCGCAGCGTTCGGTTCGCGCGGCCGCGGATCGCCAGTCCCACCACGATCAACGCCAATCCCAGCGGGACGGCGCCCAGCGCGACCCAGAGCGACGCGCTGGCGAGGAAGTCCGTCCGGGCGATCAGGTCGGCGAGCTGCTCATCGGGGATGTCCGCCTTGCGCTGGGACCGGAGCGAGGTCGCGGAGAACCCCCACGCGAAGGTCGAGACGAGCGTGAGCCCGAGCGAGACCACGAGCCCCAGCCAGAACATCCCGGCGCCCAGGCGGGCCTGCGTGCGGGCGGAGCGGCGGGATGTGGATGGCTCGGTCGGCATTCGTTCAAGGATAGGTGCCGAACTACCATCCGCCGTGCCCATCCAGACCACACCCGAGACCGCGCCCGAGGGCTGGACCCGCGACGAACTCGCCGCGGGCGATGTCCACGCCAGCGTCAACAAGGCGGAGAAGGTCCGCTCGATGTTCGCCTCGATCGCGGGCGCCTACGACCTCAACAACCGCCTGCACTCGTTCGGCCGCGACGGCGCCTGGCGGAGGAAGACCGTGCGGCTCGCCCAGGTCCAAGCGGGCGAGCGTGTCCTCGATGTCGCGTGCGGCACGGGTGAGCTCACCCGGGCGTTCGCCGCGATGACGCCCGCCGAGCGCGTCGTCGGGCTCGATTACACGATAGAGATGCTCGACATCGCGCGGACCAAGCGCGAAGTCCCGGGCATCGAGTACACCCAGGGCGACGCGATGCTGCTTCCTTTCCCGGACGCGTCGTTCGATGTGGTGTCGATCGCGTTCGGCATCCGCAATGTGCAGGAACCCGCCAAAGCGATCGCCGAGTTCCGCCGCGTGCTCAAGCCCGGCGGGCGGCTGCTGATCCTCGAGTTCTCGCGCCCGCGCAACCCGCTGATCCGCGCGGCCAACGACTTCTATTCCGGCTGGTTGATGCCGCGCACCGCGACGCTCATCAGCGGCGACACGAGCGGGGCGTACTACTACCTGCCCAGGTCAGTCGAGTCGTTCATCTCGCCCGAGCAACTCGGCGCGATGGCGACCGAGGCGAAGTTCGGAACCGTGTCGTTCACACCGATGACTTTCGGCGTCGTGACCATCACGCGGGCTACCGTTCCGGCATGACGCTGGACCTCACCCGCTTCGACGCGCTGACTTTCGATTGCTACGGCACGCTCATCGACTGGTCGTCGGGCATCCTCGCCGCCCTTCGTTCGATCCTCGGCGATCGCGCGCAGGGAGTCAGCGACGCGGACCTGCTCGCGATGTACGGGCGGTTCGAGGCCGCGGCCGAGAAGGCTGGTCCGGGCGGAGCGCACAAGGCCTACCGGGATGTCCTGCGCGGAGTTGTCGATGCGTTCGGCGCACACTTCGGGTTCTCGCCGACGGACGATCAGCGCGACGCGCTGCCCGATTCGATCGCGGAATGGCCCGCGTTCCCCGATACGGCGGCCTCGCTTCGCGCGCTCAAGAGCCGATACAAACTCGCGGTGCTCTCGAACATCGATCGCGACATGTTCGCGCAGACCGCGCCGAAACTCGGCGTGGAACTCGACGCGCTGGTGACCGCGCAGGATGTGCAGTCGTACAAACCCGCCCGGACACACTTCGATGAAGGGTTGAAGCGGCTCGGATTGCCGCGCGATCGCGTGCTGCATGTCGCGCAGAGTCTGTACCACGACATCAAGCCGGCGCGTGAACTGGGCTACTCAACGGTGTGGGTGGCGCGCGGCGAGGGGGTCTCGGGCGCATCGTTCGACGGCGCGCCCGAAGCGAGGCCCGATCTGGTCGTGCCCGATCTGGCGACGCTGGTGCGAGTCGTTGACGAGGCGTTCACACGCCGATCGGCTTGAGCGAACCCTCGTCCACGAGGATCTCCGCCTCGGTCTTCTCGAGCACTTCCTCGGCGGTGACGCCCGGCGCGAGTTCGATCAGGCGGAAGCGGCGCTTGTCGTGATCCATCTGGAGCACGCACAGGTCGGTGATGATCATGTCGATGCACCGCTTGCCCGTGAGGGGGAGCGAGCACTCCCTGACGATCTTCGCGTCGCCCTTCTTGGAGTTGTGCTCCATCATCACGATGACCCGGCGCACGCCCGCGACAAGGTCCATGGCGCCGCCCATGCCTTTGACCATCTTGCCCGGGATCATCCAGTTGGCGATGTCGCCCTCCTGGCTGATCTGCATGGCGCCGAGGATCGCGAGCTGGACATGCCCGCCGCGGATCATCTCGAAAGACTCGCTCGACGAGAAGAACGCGGCGCCCGGGACGGCGGTGATGGTCTGCTTGCCCGCGTTGATCAGGTCGGCGTCGACCTTGTCCTCGGTCGGGAAGGGCCCGATGCCGAGCAGCCCGTTCTCGGATTGGAGCCAGACCTGCATCCCATCGGGGATGTGGTTGGCGACGAGGGTGGGCATCCCGATGCCGAGGTTCACGACGAAGCCGTCACGGAGTTCCCGGGCGGCGCGCTGGGCGATCTGTTCGCGGTTGAGGGGCATGCCGGAGTGTAGCAGAGGGCGGCGACCAGCCTGTAAAGCGCAGAAACGGCTTTCACCCCCCGGGTTAGGTGTGTCACAATGGGTTATGTCGCGTGTTATTGGACGCTGGAGATGATTTTTTTCTCAGCGCCGTGCGCGGCGCCCTTGATTTCACGGCTTGCCCGGGCTTCCCCCGATTGACCATGCACCACGGAAATGAATTCGTGGAAGCAGAAGTCGCCGACGGGAGTCGGCTGAAACCAAACGAGAACAGGTGGCGTGCTGCGACGGAGTCGCTCTCGCGTGCAAAGTCACGAAGCGGAGCATGGAAGTGCATACTGAGCGCATGGTCGAGCGTCTTTTCGAATCCCTTATCTCCGGCGACCGTCCGGGAGCACGAAGCGTCGTCGAAGACGCAACCTCGGGCGGGTTCACCCCCGAGCGGATCGTGGGCGACATTTTCTGGCCCGCCTACGAGATGATCGAGAAGCTGCATCGCAGCGACAAGCTCAGCACCCTGAGCCACCACATGGCCTCGCGACTTCTCCGCGTGATGGTCGACCAGACCTCGGCGAGTTTCACGATCAAGCCCGCCGTCGGCCGCTCGATCTTCGCGGTGTGCGGCCCGACCGACTCGGACGAACTGGCCGCCCAGATGGCCGCCGACCTTCTTGAGGCTGAGGGCTTCGAGGTCTCCTTCGCGGGCGGCGGCATCGCGAACGACGAAGTGCTCGAGCGCGTGCAGGAAACGCAGCCCGATGTGCTCCTGATGTTCGCCAGCGCCCCGGGCGACCTGCCCAACATCCGTGAACTCATCGACACCGTCCACGAGATCGGCGCCTGCCGCACGATGCAGATCGCCGTCGGTGGGGGGGTCTTCAACCGGGCCGAGGGCCTGGCGGAAGAGATCGGCGCTGACCTGTGGGCGACCGACCCGCGCGAACTGGTTGAAGAGATCAGCGAGAACCCGGAGATGTTCACGGGCGCCGCGCACCGCACCGTGGGCCGCAAGCGCACCGTGAAGCGCCGCGTCGCCTGAGCGGAATCGCAACGAGAGAAGTTCCCCGTCAGACGCCGCGTGATGCGGCGTTTCTTGTTGGTCCTCAGAAAAGCAACAACGCCGGCTGTTCGGCCGGCGCTGCGCACTCAATTCAATGTTCGATATTGATCAGGCGGACTGCTCGCCGACGCGCCAGCGCACGAAGGCGAGGATCTTGCCGCCCTTGGGAACGAGGTCCTTGATCTTCTTCTCCGGGTCCTTGATGAAGGGCTGCTCGATGAGCGCGACATCCTCGAAGAACTTGCGGAGTTTGCCCTCGACCATCATCTCGGCGATTTCCTGGTTCTTGCCGGACTCGATGGCCTGCTCGAGCGCGAGGCGACGCTCACGCTCGACGACCTCGGCGGGGATCTCGTCGCTGCTGACGCCCTCGGGCTTGATGGGCGAGGCCGCGATGTGCATCGCGATGTCCTTGAGGAGGTCCTCGGAGACATCGCCCTGACCCTGCACGATCACGCCGAGCTTGCCGTCGTGGTGGACATAGGCGCCGTACTTCGCGCCGGAGGCGTCGAGCTTGCGAGCGCGGGCGAACGAGACATTCTCGCCCGTGCTGATGCGCAGGTTGTCGATGGCCTTGGTGGCCGCGTCGGTGACGGCGATATCGCCGGCCTTGCCCGCGAGCGCCTCGTTGGCGATCTCGTTGGCGGCCTTGAGGAAGTTCTCGTTGCGCGCGGTGAAGTCGGTCTCGGCGCGGAGTTCGACGATCGCGGCCGAGTCGCCCTTGACGACGGCGACGATGCGACCCTCGCCCGCGGCGCGGTCGGTGCGCGTGTCCATCTTGCCCTTGAGCTTCTTGCGCAGCCATTCCTCGGCGGCGCTGCGGTCGCCGTTGTTCTCGGCGAGCGCCTTCTTGCAGTCCATCATGGGCAGGCCGGTGGAGTTCCGGAGCGCCATCACATCTTTCGCGTTGATCTCAACCGTCACTGGGGATCTCCAAAGCGGGACACTGGGCAATAGGCAATGGGCAATGGGTCAGAGGTGATCCGATGCCCGTTGTGGTTCACGAACGCGTCAGGGACGAGGCGGGCGTCGTTACTCGCCGCGGGCGGCGACGGGGCTGGCGGCCGCGGGAGCGTCCGATTCGCCTTCGGCGCTGGGGGCGGCTTCATCGGCGCGGAACTGCGAGCGGCGCGAGCGACGGCGGGGCTGCTCGCCGTCGGCGCCGGCGTTCTCGCCTTCGCCGCCTTCACGGTCGCCGGCCATCTGACGCTGCTGCTTGCCTTCCGAGGCGGCGGCGCAGAGTTCGCGAAGGATGACATCGATGGCGCGCATCGAGTCGTCGTTGCCGGGGATCGCGATGTCGGCCAGGTCGGGGTCGCCGTCCGTGTCGATCAAGCAGATCGTCGGGATGCCGAGCTTGCGGGCCTCGCGGAGCGCGTTCATTTCACGCTTGGTGTCGACGACAACCATGACGCCGGGGAGCTTGTGCATGTTGCGCAGGCCGTCGAGGTTGCGCTTGATCTTCTTCATCTCGCGGCGGAGCTGCGACTCCATCTTCTTGGAGTACGACGCGAAGTTGTCGTTGGCCTCGATGGCCTCGAGCTCTTCGAGACGCTTCAGGCGCGAGCGGATCGTGCGGAAGTTCGTGAGGGTGCCGCCCAGCCAGCGCTCGGTGACGAAGTGCATGCCGCAGCCCGGGACGCGCTGCTCGATGACTTCCTTCGCCTGGCGCTTGGTGCCCACGAAGCAGACATCCTTGCCGTCGGCGACGGTCTTGGAGATGTACTTCTTCGCGAGAAGGAGACCCTTGACGGTCTCGCGGATGTCGATGACATGGATCGACTGGCGCTTGCCGTAGATGAACGGCTTCATCTTCGGGTTCCAGCCGCTGGTGCGCTGGCCGAAGTGAATGCCTGATTCGATGAGGTCTTGAACGAGTGAGTCGGACATCGGTCGATCCTTTCGTGCAGCGAGACCTCGAACGCGGCGGATCGGCGCTGCGCGAGGGAAGGGGGCGATGACGCCGCCTCGCTCGCGCGCAGCTCTCTGTCTCACCCGAGACAAAGACGCCGTGATCGCGTGTGGCTCGCTTCAAGCGCCCGGCGGGAATTCCCGCAAGGGCGTGATGTGCATGAGTTCCCACCACCCGTCGCTAAACGCAAAGCGCACGGGGGATCGGCCGCCGATCGCGACCGACACCCATCGTAGGCCATCGGGCCTGCTCGACAAGATGTTTTGGGGCCGGAATCGCGTTTCTGAACGGGTCAGTCGTGCTGCTGGCGGAGGACCATCGCGGGGGTGTCGCCCGGGCGGAGCCAGCGGGCGGTGCGGCCCCGGGGCTCCTTCGCGCTCCCGAGGTGCTCCAGGTAGACCTCCAAATCGCGGCGGGTGAAGCCCGCGAGGAAGGACTGCGCCGCCGACGGGTTGTACATCCGGATCTCGTCGATCAGGGCCGCGATCGCGGGATCGGCGGGTTCGGCGTCCTGATACTCCACCGGCCCCATGGGCTCAGCGGGGATATCGAGGTCGATCACTTTGTGAAGGCCGAACTTACGGAGCAGCGGGGCGGCGAAAGGCATGGCGCGAGTCTTTCGTGACAGGCGGCTCCGCCGCGGGCCTGTTGTGTGGTCCGGGAATGTCATCGTCCCGGCACTCTTCGCGGCTCCAGCGTATAAGTTCGTTGGACTTTGAGACTTGCAGATACCGACCAGAAACAAGCGGTAGGGGACCGATGACAGGCGACACACAAGATGCTGGTGAGCAGGCGCCCGGGGGCCCGCGTCGGGCGAGCATTCGGGGCGAAAAAATCATCGCCACCGACGGCCAAAATCTCGGGACATGGGTCGATGCGTGCCTGATAAGCGCAGATTCCGCCGGCGAACTGGCCGTCCGGCGTTCGATCGACGCCGCCGACCCGAGCGGAGTGCTCGCGTGCTGGTCGGGCTCGCCCGGCGCCTCGGCGGATGACCTTTTCCCCGATGACCCCTCCTCCTGGACCCCGGCAGCCTGGGCCGCGCTCGACGCCGCGCTGGACCGCCTCGTGCCGCTCCTCTCCGAGCGAGACGCGACGCTCCTCCTCAGGCCCCATCACAGGCATGTCGTGGGCGATGTCCCCTCAGTCCTCAAACTTGCCCGCGCGCTCGGCGAGCGTGGGACCGACCGGATCGGCGTGCTCCTCGATGTCGAGTCGATGCTCGCCGCGTCGATGCTGACTCGAAACCCCGACGATCACCGTCGGCGCATCCGCGAGGCCGTCTCGGGGGCCGCGCGTTTCGAGATCGTCTAGACTCCAAGCCATGTCCAACCCCACACCGAAGCCGTCGCTCGACCACCCGATGTTCGCGCTCGTGAAGGAGGCGTTCCCCAGCGCCAAACTCCGGGGCACGGAGTTCCACGGCCAGAGCACGCTCGTGGTGGAGCCGGGCGACCTGCACAAGGTGATGAAGTTCCTCCGAGACGATCCGCGCTGCGCGTTCAACTTCCTCTCGGATGTCGTGGGCGTCGATTACCTGAACTATCCCGCCGACACCGCGGGCCGTTTCGCGGTGATCTACAACCTCTGCTCGTACGAGCGCACTGACCGGTTCTTCGTCAAGGTGTTCCTCAACCCCTCGATCCCGACCGACGGCATCGAGGAAGACCCCGCGCTGTATGTCGACAGCGTGTGCGACCTCTGGCCCGGCGCCGAGTGGACCGAGCGCGAGGTGTTCGACATGTTCGGCATCCGCTTCCGCAATCACCCGGACCTGCGGCGAATCCTCACATGGAAGGACTACCCCGCCCACCCGCTGCGCAAGGACTACCCCCTGCGCGGCCGCGGCGAGCGCGAGAACTATCCGGTGATCGATCGCACGGACGCGTAACGGCGCGATCGGGCGCACGCTCAGGCGTGCACATACCCCAGTTTGGATGCGCACTGCGCGACGATCTCGACGGCCTCATCGAGATCGGCCTTCGTCGTCTCTCGACAGATCGAGAAGCGGATCGACTGATGGACGCGGCAATCGTCGAGGCCCATGGCCGCCAGCACGCTGCTCGACTCCATGCTTCCCGACGAGCACGCGGAGCCCGCTGAGGCGCACACGCCGCGCTCGGAGAGAAGCAGGATCATGAGTTCGCTGTCGGCGCCGGCGGCGCAGGGGAAGGCGATGTTGCTCGTGGACCAGAGCCGATCGGCGGAGGTCGTCGGACCGTTGACGCTGGCGCCGGGGACGCGGGCGAGCACGGCGTTCTCGAAGTGATCCCGAATGGCCGCGGCGCGCTGGATGTTGCGCGGGTCGTCGAGCCATTCGCGCGCGAGGCGCGCCGCTTCGCCGAACCCGACAATCCCGGGGACATTCTCCGTGCCTCCGCGGCGAGAGAGTTCCTGCGCGCCGTGGAGGACGCACGCGATGCGCACGCCCTTGCGCGCGTAGAGCGCGCCGACGCCCTTGGGCCCGTGCATCTTGTGCGCGGCGCAGGTGAGCATGTCGATGTTCGAATCGGCGATCTTCGTGGGCATCTTGCCGACCCACTGGGTGCCGTCGCAATGGAAGACCGCGCCGTGCGCATGGGCGATGTCGCCGAGCGCCTCGATGGGCTGGACGGCGCCCGTCTCGTTGTTCGCCCACTGGACCGTGACGATCGCGACCGAATCATCGATGAGGGTGCGCGCCGCGTCGATGTTCACGGCGCCGGTCGAGTCGACGGGCAGCCAGCGGATTTCCGCCTCGCCGCGCGACTCGAGCGTCTTGCAGAGTTTCTTGACCGCGCTGTGCTCGATGGGCGAGGTGACGATCGTGCGGCGTGACTTGGGCGCCGCATAGAGCGCGCCGCGGATCGCCATGTCGATCGACTCGGTTCCGCCCGAGGTGAAGACGACTTCGAGCGGCTTGGCCCCGATGAGGTCGGCGACGGCGCGGCGGGCGAGTTCGACCTTCTGCCGCGCGGCCTGCCCGGCGCGGTGAACGGACGAAGGGTTGTGCCAGCACGAGGTCAGCGACTCGTGCATCGCGCGCACGACATCATCGAGCGGGCGCGTCGTCGCGTTGTTGTCGAGGTAAATCATCGGGAGAGGGGCACATGGGTCACGGGACAAGGCAAAAGGAACGGAGACGGATGGGCCGTTTGCCCTTTGCCGTTTCCCGTATCCCTTCTGTCAGTTTACTCGCCCTGTTCCATTCTGCGAACACCAACGAGCATGATTCGAGCGATCACATCCCGAACATGGGCGCCGTTCTGGTCGCGGGCGTGGTTGGGCACGCCAAGCGGCGCGACCATCCCATAACCAAGACCGAGGTGGAGGAGCATCCACGCGGTGATTTCCGGGGAGAAGGCCGTACTCACGACATGCTCGTCCTGGGCCTTGCTCACCTCGGCGGCGAGGAAGTGATGGAGTGACTCGATGTGGCGCCTGATGGCGGCCATGATGTCTTCGTCGTCGATCTCGGTCATCGCCTGCACGATGACGCGGTAGACCCCCCGGCCGCGCTCGGAGACCATCGGGTTGGCGCCGATGAGCCGCTGGAGCCGTTCGGCGGGGGATTGCGCGCTGGAGAGTTCGCCCTCCCAGAGTTCGATCGTGCGCTCGCCCGTGCGGTCGATGAGCGCAACGAAGAGGTCCTTCTTCGAGGAGAAGTGGCGGTAGATGATGGGCTCGGTGACGCCCGCGGCTTTGGCAAGCTCGGCGGTCGTCGCGCCCGAATAGCCGCGCTCTGCGAAGAGCGTTGCTGCGGTGTCGAGCAGCTGCGATTTGCGTTGGGCGGCGGGAAGTCGGCTCATCGGGTTCGCTGAGTAAGTCTATACAAACTTACGCAACGATGCGACACTCGGTTCCCGCGATGCCACGAGGAATCACCGGTTCGAGGTGGATTCGCGGGGCTCGGGTGGAAGCGGGGCGGGGTCGTAGCCCGAATCCCCGAAAGGGTGGCATCGCAGGACGCGACGGGCGGCGAGCCATGACCCCTTGAACGCACCCCGGTTGCGCAGGGCGTCGATCGCGTACTGGCTGCATGTCGGGACGAATCGGCACCGGCCGCCCATCAGGGGGGAGAGGAGAACCTGATACACGCGGACCAGCCCGATGAGCGGCGTCGCGAGGAGCGGCGTGCGGTGCGGGGTTGGCTCTGTGGAGGAACTCATGCCGCGCCGTTGTTGTCGACGGAAGAAGCGCGTCGTTTCCACTCTCGGTCGATGCTTGTCCAGCAGTTGCGCAGGGACTCTTCGTAGCGATCGATGGGGAGCGGCCGGTGGGGCCGGGCGGAGACCACGAGGTCGTAGCCCGCGGGCATCTCGGCGCGGATCATGCGGAACACCTCGCGGAGCATCCGCTTCACGCGCCCTCGGCGCACGGCGTTGCCCACACGCTTCCCGACGGAGAGACCGAGCCGGGTTTCGGTAAGCCCGTTGGGCCGCGCATAGACGGCGAGCGCGCCGTGCACGCGGCGGATGCCCTGCCGGTACGCCATGTCGAAGTCACGCTTGTGGCCGATGCGATGGCGTGCGCGGAAGACGAAGTGTCGCGGGCTCCCGACCGCGCGGGCCGCCACGATGTGATCGTGAACATCGCGCCCCTCAGGGGTGGACATTCAAGAGACCTCCGCGAGCGCGCGGTGGTAACGCGCCATCAGCCGTGAGCGGGTGAGCATGCCCTGCACGCGTTTCGATGACTCGCCGGAAACCACCGCCAGCGATGCGACATCGTGCGTGGAGAACTTGCCCATCACGATGTCGAGCGTTTCGTCGACATTCACGATGGGCAGATCGGTGCGCATGACTTCGCCGACAACCAGCAGGGGGACGGCCTCGCGTTCGAGGAGCGCGGTCCTCAAATCCTGTCCGGTGACCATGCCCACATATCCGCCGTCTTCGTCGACCACGACAAAGTCCTCCACTCGGGAACTCTCGGCCATACGCAGGAGATCCTGGAGCGGATTCTCGGCGCGGACCGTAACCGGTGGAACCAGTGGGGCGTCGCCCGCGAGCATTTTGCGGAGGATCGTCCAGTCGCCCGCGACCCCGACGCGGACGCCCTTGCGCCGGAGTTTGAGCGAGTAGATGGAATCGCGGCCGCAGAGCTGCGCCACCACGGTGCTGACGACGGCCGCAAGCATGATGGGCAGGAGCACATACACATCGCGCGTGATTTCAAAGAGCATGAGCATCGCCGTCAGCGGCGCGTGGGTTGTGCCCGCGACGACGGCGGCCATCCCGACGAGCGCGTACGCGGCGGGCGATCCGCCCTCGGGGAGCAAACCGAGCGACTGGAGCGCGACGCCGAACGCTGCGCCGGCGCTGGCGCCGATGAACAGCGACGGCGCGAAGACGCCGCCCGAACCGCCCGAGCCGAGGGTGAAACAGGTCGCGACGATCTTGGCGCCGCAAAGCAGGAGGATGGCCCACATCGCCGTCGGCACGACGGAGGACATGCCGGCGTCTCCGAGCCCGTGGACGCCCTTGTTGGCGATGAGGCCCGCGTCGGCGGCCGCTCCGGGCGCGTAGGTGAACGGGTCGAGCAGGGAACGGATCGACTCGTAGCCGTTGCCGAAGAATGCGGGGGTGGGGGCCTCGCCGCGCAGGGACGGGATGCTCAGGAACAGGATGCCGAGGATGCCCAAGAGGAGCGCGCCGAGGATCGGCTTGAGGATCTCGTGGATCTTGACGCGTTCCGCGAGATCTTCCGCGAAGTAGAGAGAGCGGACAAAGCCGACCGACACCAGGCCGCAGAACAGCCCGAGCACGATGTAGCCCGGGAGTTCGGCGATCGTGAACATGTAGGTGCGCAGTTCGCCGCCCGCGGCGAAGATCGCTTCGTTCTCGCCGACGATCGCCTGCGTCACCGCCGCGGAAAACACGCTGGCGACGACGATGGGGGTGAAGGTCTTGAGCGAGAAATCGCGAAGGATGATCTCGAGCACGAAGAAGACGCCCGCGATCGGCGCGTTGAACACGCTGGCGATTCCCGCCGCGGCGCCGCATCCCAGCAATGTGGTGGCTTGTTCGCGGCTGATGCGCAGCGCCTGGGCGAGTCCCGAGCCGATGGCTGCGCCGATCTGCACGATGGGGCCCTCGGCGCCCGCGGAACCGCCCGACCCGATCGTGCACGCGCTCGCGAGCGACTTGATCAGCGCGACGCGAGGGCGAATCTTGCCTTGTCTGCGGATGACCGCGTCCATGACTTCGGGCACGCCGTGGCCCTTGGCCTCGCGAGCGCCGAAGTAGATCAGGATCGCCGTCACCAGCGCGCCGAGCATCGGGATCAACGGGAGCAGGAAGAGCGGGAGCGCGAGCTGCGCGTGGCGCGCGTGATCCTCGATGAAATCGACGAGTTCGATGAAGCCCACGGCGCCTGCGGCGGTGATGACGCCGGCGCCGGCGCCGAGTGCGATCATCGCCCATTCGCGGCCGAGCCCGACCCTCGCGAGAAACGACTGCACGCGCTGGATGAAGTCGTTCGCCATCGTCGGTCAGGCGGCCTGTTCTTCCGGGTCCCCGTCCTCGCCCGCCTTCGACGCCCGCTTGCCGCGCGGCGCGGCGTCATCGCCGTCGCGTTCGATCGGCTTGCCCTTGGCGTCCGTCAGCGCGTTGCCTTCCGTGTCTCGGATGACCGGGATCGGGTGCTCCCTGGTGTGCTCGGCGAGGGCCTTCTCCCACTTCGCGCGCACATCGTCGGGCAACTCGGTCCACTTGCCGCGCCCGCGACACTTGGGGAAGTTCGAGCAACTCAGCCACGGCCCGCGCACGCCGTCGCGCAGCACGAGGTCGCCGCCGTCCTTCGGGCACGGGAGATCGGTCTTGAGCGGCGGCGGCTGGGGCGCGAGCACGCGTCCCTTCTTGTCCATCTTGAGGATGCCGTCACAATCCGGGTAGCGCGAGCAGCCAAGGAACGGGCCGAAGCGCCCGACGCGCTTGGTCATCGGCGCGTTGCACTTGTGGCAGAGCACATCGACGGTCTCGGCCTTCTGGGGCTTGCCCTCGCGATCGCACGGGCAGGCGTAATCGCAATCGGGGTAGCGTGAGCACGAGAGGAAGCGTCCGTTCTTGCCGAAGCGGTAGACGAGATCGGCGTCGCACTTCTCGCAGCGGTATTCCTTGGGCGCCGGCTGCACCTCGGCCTTGGCGTGGGTGAGCGTTTCGAGCGCGGTCCCGAGCTGATCCTTGAACGGGCCGTAGAACCGGTGGAGCACCTCGACCCAGTCGAGGTTGTCGCTCTCGATCTTGTCGAGTTCGTTCTCGAGTTCGCGCGTGTACCCGACCTCCATGATGTCGGGGAACGCCTCGATCAGTTTGTCGGTGACGACCTCGCCCAGGTCGGTCGAGTGGAAGCGACGATCGCCGGGCGGCTGCTCGACATACTTCCGGTCCTGGATGACCTGGATGATCGACGCGTAGGTCGAGGGACGCCCGATGCCTTCGCTCTCGAGCATCTTGATGAGCGACGCTTCGGTGTAGCGCGGCGGGGGGCTGGTGAACTTCTGCTGCGGCTCGATCGCGAACGGGGAGAGTTTCTGGCCCTCGGCGAGTTCGGGGAGCGTCTGCTCGTCGCTCGCGATCGGAACACCGGCGACCTTGTAGAAGCCGTCGAACGCGAGCACGCGTCCGGTCGCCTTGAAGGTGAGGGGCTTGGACGCGTCCTTGCCGCCCTCGATAAGCACGCTGGTCGAGTCCCACTGCGCGGGCGTCATCTGGCAGGCGATGAAGCGCTCCCAGATCACGCGGTAGAGCTTGAGCATGTCCTCGCCGTTGCGGACCTTCTTCAGGTCGCTGGCGATGCGCTCGGGCGAGTGCTCGAGCGAAGTCGGGCGGATGGCCTCGTGGGCTTCCTGCGCGGCCTTGTTGGTCGAGGAGAAGAAGTTCGGCTTCTCGGGCAGGTACTTCGGCCCGTGCTTGGCCGAGATGTGCTCGCGCGCCATGTCGATCGCTTCGCGCGACAGGTGCGTCGAATCGGTACGCATGTAGGTGATGAGGCCGACGGCGCCGACGCCCTTGATGTCAACGCCCTCGTAGAGGCCCTGCGCTGCGCGCATGGTGCGCTGGGCGCCGAATCCGAGCCGGCTGGACGCCGCCTGCTGGAGCGTCGAGGTGATGTACGGCGCCGAGGGGCGCGTCGTCGTGCGCTTCGTCTCGATGGATCGGATCGCGTAGGGCGTCGAAGTGTCGATCGTCCCGTGAACGCTGCGGACCATCTTCGCGGGGCCGCGGCCGTCGGGGTTCTCCGTCGTGTCGACCTTGATGCCGGTGAGGCCTGCGCTGGCTGCGATCTCCTCAACGCGTTTGGAGAGATCGATCTGATCGCCGCGCTCGGCGGCCTTCAGGCCGTCGGCGGTGAGTTCGAACTTCTCGCCCGCGATCTGCACGAGTTCGGCGGTGATCGCGCGGCGTTCAGACAGCCACGCGTTCTGCGATTTGATCGTCGGGTTGTTGCCCTTCTCGTCGATCTCGCTCAGGAACTCGGGCCACGCCTTGGCGAGTTTCGCGGCGTCTTCGGCCTTGAGCGCGAAGCGTGCGTCGATCTTCCAGAACTCGTTGGGCACGAAGGCGCGGATCTCTCGCTCGCGTTCGACGACCAATCGAACGGCGACGCTCTGCACGCGACCGGCGGAAAGGCCGCGCGCGACCTTCTTCCACAGAAGGGGCGAGACCTGATAGCCGACGATGCGGTCGAGCACGCGGCGGGCCTGCTGCGCGTCGACCTTGTGCTGATCGATGGAGCGCGGCGAGGAGAAGGCCCGCTTGATCTCGGCGGCGGTGATCGCGTTGAACACCACGCGCTTCGCCGACGCCGGCTCGACGCCCAGGATGTGCGCAAGATGCCACGCGATGGCTTCGCCTTCGCGGTCCAAGTCGGTCGCGAACCAGATGTCCGATGCGCCCTTGGCCGCTCGCTTCAACTCGCTGACGGTCTTGGACTTGCCCGACAGCACCTCGTAGGTGGGGGAGAAGTCGTGCTCGAGATCGACGCCCGGGACGGGGGACTTGTCGCCCTTGGGCGACTTCGTGGGCAGATCGCGCACATGGCCCACGGAGGCCTTCACCACATACCCGGCGCCGAGGTATCTATTGATGGTCTTCGCCTTGGCGGGCGATTCCACGATGACAAGGTGCTTCCCGTTCGCGCTGCCCGAGCCGAGTCCGTCGTCAGCGGCGGCCTTCGAAGCCCGAGGCGCGGCCTTGGAGACCTTCTTGCGCGTGGTCTTCTTCTTGGTTGTCTTTGGGCGGGATTCGTTCGGGGATTTGGCCATAGTGGGTCGTCGGATCGGCTCATGCATTCGGCCGCCGGCGACGACGACCTAAGCGGATAGGCCCGGGAATGTCAAGAACGGCGCGCGGGGGAGGGCCCCGGTCGCGGGAAACGGCGGGCGTGTGGGATCTGACGCATCAGGGTTCCTGCGGCGGTGGAAGGCCCGGGGGCATCATCCTTTCCAGCACGCGGCCGGCCCATCGGTCGGGGGGAACGGTGGCCGCATCGATCCAGAGCGCCCCCGGAGTGGTCCGGAGCCGCCTGAGCCAGGTCCGCTGGTTCTTCGCGAAGCGGCGGGTCTCGATCTTGGTCCGTTCGATGGCCTCGTCGACCTGGTCCTTCGAGCCGCCCGCTTCCAACGCTTCGGCGATTTGCTTGTACCCGAGCCCCTCCCGGGCGGTGGGCCCGAGTTGTCCCCGGGCCAGGAGTTCGGCCACCTCGGCCACGAATCCACGGTCGACCATTTCACGCACGCGGGCGTTAATGCGCCGGTTGATCTCCGCCGGCGGCCACTCGAGTCCGACGAGGAGCGCGTCCGGGCGGGCGGGGTTCGCGTCCCACTGACGCTGGAGCGAACTGATCGGTGTTCCCGTCAGCCGATACACCTCCAGCGCACGGACGACACGCTTGGCGTCGTTCGGATGAATGCGTTCGGCGGCGGCAGGGTCCACGCGACGGAGTTCCTCGAACCGCTCGCGCGGGTCGATGGCGTTCAGTTCATCGCGCACGGCGGGATCGCTTCCCGGCCCCTCGAACAGCCCCTCGAGCAACGCCTTCACATACAGGTGCGTTCCGCCAACAACGATCGGCACGGCGCCGCGCGAGCGGATCTCGTTGATCGCCCGCTCGGCGAGGGTCAGCCATTCCTCGACGCTGAAGCGTTCGGTTGGCTCTCGCAGGTCGAGCAGGTGGTGAGGCACGCCGCCCGTCTCTTCGGAAGTCACTTTGCCCGAACCGATGTCGAGCCCCCGGTAGATCTGGATGGCGTCGGCCGAGATCACTTCGCCGCAGATGCCGTGCGCATCGAGGAGACTCTGCGCGACTCCGACCGCGAGCGAGGACTTGCCTCCCGCCGTCGGGCCGACGATCACGGGCATGGGGATAGGCGGGGGCAGGGGCATCGGGCCACTGTAGCGCGGGGCTTCCGAAGGGCTGGACGCTGGCGGCTACCATGCCGCCTTCACCCGCGAAGCGACCAAGCCAGGAGGAGTGTCCAGTGGCGAAACTGACGATCGATAAAGTCGGCGTGCGAGGCAAGCGCGTCCTCATGCGCGTTGATTTCAATGTCCCCGTCGAGAACGGCGCCATCACCGACGACCGGCGCATCGAGACGGCGCTCCCGTCGATCCGCGAGGTCATCGACCGCGGCGGGCGCTGCGTGCTCATGTCCCACAGAGGGCGCCCGAAGGGCACGGGTTACGACGCGGGGGCTTCCCTGAAGGTCTGCGCGGATCGCCTCTCCCAACTCCTCGGGAAACCGGTCGCGTTCCCTTCGACCGATTGCGTCGACACCGCCTCGGCGAACGCCGTGGACGCGATGCAAGACGGCGATGTGCTGCTGCTTGAGAACCTCCGGTTCCATAAGGATGAGACGGAGGGCGACCCCGATTTCGCGGAGAAACTCGCGGCGATGGGGGACATCTACTGCAACGACGCGTTCGGCGCCGCCCACCGCGAGCATGCCTCGATCGTGTCCGCCCCGAAGATCATGCGCGAGCAGGGCAAGCCGTGCGTCAGCGGCCTGCTGATGGCTCAGGAGATCCGGTACCTCTCGGACGCCATCGCGAACCCCGGCAGGCCCTTCGTGGCCGTCCTGGGGGGCGCCAAGGTCAGTGACAAGATCCCGGCCATCGACCGGCTGCTGGAGATCACCGACACGGTGCTCATCGGGGGCGCCATGGCGTACACCCTGCTGGCCGCCCTGGGCAGGCGGGTGGGGGACAGCCGCGTCGAGGAGGACAGTCTCCCGGCGGCCAAGCGGATCCTCGACAAGGCGGCGGTGGCGAAGTGCGACCTGATCCTCCCGAGCGACCATGTCTGCGCGACGCGCTTTGAGTCGAGCGCCGAGGAGGTCAAGGTGTTCGAGGGCGACATCCCCGAGGGATGGATGGGTCTGGACATCGGGCCGGCGACGCAGGCCGAGTACGCGGGGATCATCGAGAAGGCCAAGCTGGTTGTATGGAACGGGCCGATGGGCGTCTTCGAGTGGCGCAAGTTTTCGATCGGCACGCAGACGATCGCCGACGCGATGGTCACCGCAACCAGAAACAACGGGGCGGTCACGATCGTCGGGGGCGGAGATTCTGCGGCGGCGGCCGAGAAGTTCGGCGCGGCCGAGGCGGTCTCGCATGTGTCGACGGGCGGGGGCGCGAGTCTGGAACTGCTCGAAGGACGCGCGTTCGAGTCGATCGCGGCCCTCGACGACGCCTGAGCCGCGGACCGACCGCGACAACACACCAGGCACCGAGTGAGGCCCGGAGCGTGCGAGCGCTTCGGGCTTTCTTTGTCCGGCGTGCGCGCATGAAAAAGCCCCGGAGAGGCGGACCTCTCCGGGGCGGGCGAATCAGAGTCGATTCAGTCGAACATTCTCTTCAGCCGACTTACGGGCAGGTGTTGCCGAAGTTGCTGAGGACGATGTTCAGGTCGGTGAAGTTAACCGTCCCGTTGCCGTCCACGTCGCCGGGGAGGCCAGCGCCGGTCTGACCGAAGGTCGAGAGCACGGCGTTGAGGTCGGTGAAGTTCACGATGTTGTCACCGTTGGTGTCACCATCGCACACGACGGCGCCGGTGGTGACGACGATGTTGTCGAGGTACATGGTGGAGAACGGAGCGAGCGGGGGAGCCGTGTCGTCATCGCCGCCCCACACGAAGATGGAGTCGAGGTTGCGGTGGATGCGCTCGTTGCCCAGATCGTCGGTGCCGATGATCGGGTTGCTGGAGCCGACAAGGGTGCCGTTCACGGACCAATCAACCTTGTTGGTCGAGAGGTTGTACTCGGCCTTCACGGTGAAGAAGGTGTTCTCGGTGATGCCGAGCGAGGCGCGGGTGACGCCGGTGTTGATGTTGATCAGGTCGTCTTCGGAGGTCGCGCCGTCGGCGGCAGCGAAGATGTAGAAGGTGTCGTCACCGGCGGCGTACCAGAGGTAGCCGACGAGCTCGAAGGCGGCGCCGACGTCAGCGAGCTGAGCCGGGGAGAAGCCGCGCGAGGTGAGGAAGTCGGACATGGCCCAATCCATCTCGACCGACCACTTGGTGGTCGCGTCGACGGTGACATTGGGGGTGTCGGTGGTGAACTGGGTGAAGATGAACGGATCAACAGCGTTGATGTCCGGCGGAGCAACCTGGACGGTGTCCGTGAACACGTTCTGCATGGCCACGACGGTGCTGGCGCCGCCGCGGAAGCTGTCGTCCGCGATCACGACGCCGTTGGCGTTGGTGTAGCGGGTGCTGGTGAGGGGGCTGCCCATCGGATCGTCGATGTGACGGTTCGGGGCCAGACCCAGGACGCCCCACTCGATGTTGTCGAGGTAGGGGAGGGTGAGCGCGGGGAGGCTGACGATCGGCAGCGCAGAGCACTGGAAGTCGATGTCATTGATGCGCATCTGCGAGCCAGAGCCGAAGGCCTGGTTCTCAGACTCGAAACGGAGCTCGTTGGCGCCGTTCGAGAAGGCCTCACCCATATAGATGACGCCGCCCGCGACCGAGACTTCGAGCGAGTTGTCGAAGCCGACGGTCATGCAGAGCTCGCGGTACATACCGTCGTTGGCCCAGTTCGCGCCGGTGTCGGCGACATCAACCCCGATCACCGGGACATTGTCCTGGGGGTTGGTGGTGAAGGGATCGTCAACGGGATCGTACTCGATGTTGATCTGGACATAGATGCTGTTCTCGTAGAACGGGTTCACATCGTTGGGGTCTTCGCGGCCGAGGTAGACGCGGGTGGTCACGCCGCCGGCGACGAAGTTGGTGAGCTCGGAGTCCGGCGCGAACGCGCGGACGGTCGAGCCGGTCGTGCGGACCTGAGCGCAGAGCGACCAGGGGTCGCCGGCCGTGGCGAACGACGCCGGGAGGGCCGTGTTGAACTCCTCGCGGAACTCGTTGTCCGACGAGATGTTGTTGATCTGCGAAAGGACCTGGCCGTTCACGCCGTCGTTGATGACGGTGAGCGCGGACGAGAGGGCGGCGAAGTAGCGGTTGGTCTGACCGAGCACGGGGCCGGTGTTGATCCACTCGATGTCGTCGAGGTAGGCGCACTCAAGGGCGGGCGGGGTCGGGAGGATGAAGGGCTCGCCCTGCATCTTGACATTGTCGAAGAAGGTCTCGGCGTCCTGGAGCTCGAAGGAGCAGTTGGAGCCGACGCGATCGATGAAGCCCGAGGTGATGATCGTGTTGCTGTAGATCACATACTCGGGGTTGCCGTCGAGGCGATCGATCGAGGTGTTGAAGCGACCGTCAGAGGTCGTGGTGCCGATCATGCGGTGCCACTGGCCGAGCACGATGGCGGCGGGGTCGCCGATGTTGGTGCCGGGAGGGGGAGTGCAGCCGACGATCGGGGTGCCGACCGCGTCTTCACAAATCGAGGAGGGCACGAAGAGGCCGGTGGTGAACGAGGCGGGGTCCGGCCCGAGGGAGACGTACTCGGTGAGCGCGCCGATCGGGAGGCCGATGTCGGTGCAGTCGCCCGGGGCGTCCTCGGAGCAGGTGCCGCCCCACATGACGCGACCGGTGATGAAACCGGTGAACACGGCGACGGGCTCGAAGGTGTCGAGGGTGCCGACGGTCGTGTTGTAGATCTCCATCGAGATGGAGGCGGGGTTGTCAGCCGTCGGGGCGACCGGGAAGGTCGTCAGGTCGGCGGGCGCGTTGTTGATGTTGGCCAGCACGCGGTTGTTGTGGCCGGTGAAGAAGCCGTTGGCGGCCTGAGCGGTGCCGACGCGGTGGCGGACCATCTTGGTGTTGTTGGCAACGCCGTTGGGGCCGGTCGGGGGCGCCGGGGTCGCGGGGTTGGCGACGGGGTCGATGACGCGAACAAAGTTCACGCTGGTCTGACCGCGAAGGTTCCACGCGATGCCAGCGGGCAGCATGCCGCTGGTCGACGAGGGGAGGAAGTTCACGCCGGTGCCACCCAGGGAGGTGTCAGCCGGGGCGAGGGTGTAGTCCGTCTCAATCATGACGACATTCGGCGTGCCGCGGGGATCGAAGGTCGTGGGACCTTCGGCCTTGACGGGAGCGCGGAACTCGCGACCGCCGAGGGCGGGCGACATGCGACGATCGCCGATGATGCCATCGTCCATGCGGGGGAAACCCGTCTGGCGATAGACCTGAATCTCAGGATCGACGAAGCTCGTCTTGCTGATGGGAATGAGGTCCGTGGCCTTTGTGGCCTCGGCGATAGCGGCTGCCGAGACGGCAAGACCGACAGCGCTGGCAAGAATACCAATCTTCATGACCGAATCTCCTCTCTGGCGCGTCTACAAAACGCGCTGGAACGCCTTAAAACCTACGAAAATCGTGACCCTTCACGCGCACACACCGCGACCTCGGGCAAGCGCCCTTGGTTGAGTTCGTCTGAACAAATCGTGGAGTATGCACGGAAGCGCCGGGTCCTTGTCCTGCCCGACCGCGAACGCACGGACGGACGGTGAATCACTACTGCTTTCGATACGACGAATCGGGGGTATGGATCCCGCCCGTCGATCACGCACTTGGCTCCGATTCTCCCGGGCGCCGAGCGGCACGCACGACAAACCGATGAGAAGCTTTGCCACCTCTTCATATATATGACACGACTTCCGACTTTTTGCAAGGGAATTCCCCGACGGTCGGCATGTTTCCTTTGTCGCGGAGGTCGCGCCGAGGTCCGAAAAACGCCGTTGTGGCAATCTGGGTAAGCACTTTTGTGCTTTCGCCGCCAGTTACCCAGAATCTCCGGCTTCTCGGTCCGGTGCTCAGTCCGCGCCCGTCCGGCCGGCCGCGTCGCTCGGAATCTGGTCGGGGGAGGCCCTGTGGCCGGGTTCCTCGCCCGCCGGCGCCGGGACATCCTGGGGTGATTCCGACGCCGTGTCCGGGACACCCTCCCGCGAATCGCCCTGCATCTGCGCGCGGAGTGCGCGGAGCGAACTGCTCTGCGCGGGATTCATATTGGACGCGAAGTGCTCGTCAACCAGCGCGAGCACATTCGATCCGTGCGGCAGCGACCGGCAACGGCGCAGCGCCTCAAGCCAGAACTCAACGGGATCGCCCGGTGTCGCCGCGAGCGCGTCGTTGAGTCGGCCGATGGTGACCAGCGCGTAGAACCTGACGCGCTCGGCGCGACCTGCGTTGCTCTGCGCGTCGCGCAGCGCCGCGTTCGCCGCGGCCAACGCGCCCTCGCCGTCGTTCCGATCCAGTCGGGTCTCTGCCTGCAGCAACTGGAGTTCTCGGGCTTCGTCGTTGCTGAGTCGTTGCCCTTCCTGCAGAGCGGCGGAGATAAGTTCGTCGCGCATCGCGAGGTCTTGCATGGCGCGCACCGCCGTGAGCCGCTGATCCGAAGGGAGCGACAGAAGCGTGCGCGACGCGGGACCGATCCACCCCGAGTCACGCGGCGCGATGCGAATCAGTTCAAGGAACCCCGAGGCGATCGGGCGGTGGAGGGTGATCGCCCGCGCGGCGCCTTCAAAGAGCGCAGGGTCCTGCGCCGCGGCGTCGAGCAGGAAGTCGAGTTCGTCGGGGTTGGTCGCCAACGCGATCGCCGCGCTGCGGCGAGCCCCCGCGTTGGTCGAACGCATCGCCACATTCCGAACGGCGGCACGCTCTTCCGGCCCGCCCAGCGCGGCCAGAACACGCGATTGCGACGCGGTCATCGTGCCCGGATCCAGGTCAAGAATCGTGCTCAGCGCATCCCGGCCCGCGCTCTGATCGAGCAGGCCCGCGGCGTGGAGCGCGAGGACCGCGTCGGCCGCCGCGCTGCCCGCCGGCTCCGGAGCGCGCAGCCAGCGCAGGACCGTTGTCACCGGGATGTTCCCGGGATCGCGTGAGGCGAGTCTGAGCAGCGGCGCCGCGACCCTCGGTGACCGCTCGCGCTCGAGGGCTTCAACCACCGCGGCTTGCGAGATCGGCGCGCCGAGGTTCTCGATGAGCCTCGCCGCGCTCGCGCGGATGTCTTCGTGCTCGGAAGCGAGCAGCGTGATCGCGGCGTTCGAAACGCCCGGCCCCAGCGGCTGCGCGTTGAGCAGCGTGCGCGACGCGAGTTCGAGCCCGAGTTGGTTTGCCTGTCGGAGATTGTCGCGCAGCATCGACGCGATCACGGCGCTGCGCTGTTCCTGCGGCGTCGCAGAATACAGCGCGTTGTAGAGGTCAACGATCGAGGCGGTCAACTGCTCGTTGGAACGCGCGAGCCGCTCGGATCGTGCGCGAAAGTTCCGGGAGAGTTCGAGGTTCCAGCCGTCGCTGTCCAGAGATTGTGCGTTCGCCCACCACGCATCCCATCCCGCCCCGCCGCGCGCGGCGCATTCATCGCACCCTGTCCAGCGCGCCATCGCGTTGGAAAGCAGGGCGCGGATATCGCCGGGCGTGTCCGCGTTGTTGAAACGGGCCATGGCCGCGGCCACGGTCGATCTGGTGGGCGCGGTGTTCAGCGCCGCCAAGAGATCACTGATGCAGGCCGCGGTCGAAGCGGTGGCGAGCGAGTCCCGGAGCGCCTGGGTATACCGGGGCGACCCGGGATCGACGGCGAGAATGGCTCGGGCGATGGCTCGCTGGGTCGCCGGGGCCGTCCCATCCCTGAGCGCGGCGGAAAGCGCCGAACCTGTCCGCTCGTCGGTCTTGACGACCAGACGCTTGGCCGCCTCAAACCTGGCGTCATCAGTCGTTTCGGTCGAAACGAGCACGGAAAGGTCGTCCATGCCCGAGGCCACTGACACAACTGCTTGTGAATCAGTTGGTTGCGCGAGTGTGCCCGCGCACGCGCCCGCCAAAATCACCGACGCCACCGAGCAGGCGAGACGGGAATGACGGGCCGGACAGGGCATGCTCGGGGTCCTCAGGGCATGGGGAACAATCGAAATCGCCCCCCGGTGGACGCAATCGGGCGGGATCGACTCCAAAGACTACGACGCATGAGACGGGCAAACCGTTCGGCGCCGATATAGTACAACGGTCGCGGCGGGCGTTTCGCCGCACTCTCGACGCATGGATCTTCGCCTGAGCGAGGGAGTCGGCCCCCATGAGCGAGTGGTTCGACGCCGAAGAGCATGTGGAACGCGCCCACGAGCACTACGAGGCCGGGCGCTGGGAAGAAGCGGAGTCCGAACTCCGCCACGCTATCTCCATGCATCCGGATCGCGCCGACTGGCACTTCAACCTCGGGCTGACGCTCGACGCGGCGGGCAAGCACACCGATGCGCTGGCCGCCTTCCGCGACGCCCACGATCTGGACCCGGCCGAGTCTTCCCCGATGCTTGCGCTCGGGGCGCTGTCGCTCCGGATGGACAAGATCCACGACGCCGTGCGTTGGTTCGAGTCGGCGGCCAAGGCGAAGCCCGACCGACAGGACGCGCATGTCCACCTGATCGACGGCTATGCGCGGCTGGGTCGCCATGACGACGCCGAGACCGAGTTCTATCTCGCGCTCCACTGCGCGGGACGCGACGACTCAACGCCGGGCGAGCACGACGCGATGGCCTACGCCAACATCGCCGAGTCGCTTGCCGATCGCGGGAACCACGCGAAAGCCATCTGGTGCCTGCGCGAGGCGCTGAGGATCGATCCGGACCTCCCCCGCGCGAACGCGCGACTCGCCGACCTCTACACCGACACGGGGAAGCACGAACGCGCCAGGCAGCTCTACCTGCGCGAGCTGCGATCCGCGCCGGGCGATATCGACACGCTCGTCGGCCTCGGCCGGCTGCTCGTGAAGATGAACCGGCTGGGCGAGGCGTCGGAGAAGTTCCGCCGCGTGCTCGAAATCGAGTCGGATCATCCCGAGGCGCATTTCGAGCTCGCTTCGCTGGCCGAGCGCGAGGGCCGCGAGAAGGAAGCGATCGCGGGCTACCGGCTCGTGCTGCGTCTGGACCCCGAATTCCCGGCGGCGCGCCGGCGTCTGGCGACGCTGCTGCTCTCGGTCGAAGAGACCGACGCCGCCGCCGCGCTGCTGTTGCGTGAACTGCGCGACGCGCAGCGCGACATCGACGCGTTCGACGATACCGAACTCGACGACCTCGGCGACCTGCTCGTTGCCACCGGGCGATTCGACGAAGCGGCGGTGGTGTACCGCTGGTACGCGAATCGCAGGCCCGATGATCCGGACGCGCACCACCGGCTTGGCGCCGCGTTGCTCCTTGCTGGCAATCTCGCCCACGGCGCGCGGGCCGAGCGCCGGGCGCTCTCGCTCGCGGGCGGCGGGCACCTCAAGGCGCTCCAGAACCTCGCCATCGTCGCCGTCGAGCGCGGCCAGTGGTCGCGAGCCCGCGCGTTCACTCGTGCGGCGAGCGACCTCGACCACGACGACTCCGGTTCGAGGCGGCTCCGCGCGCGGCTGCGCCTGCATGTCCTCGCGGTCATCGCATCATCCGGCTGGAACGCGGCCCGCTGGTGCTGGCGACACATCTCACGCACGCGACCGGCCTGATCGCTTCAGGAAGGCGGAGGGGTTTCCGTGCCCGCGACGCTCGCGGCCGCGGCGATATCACGCGCGCTCGTCGCTGATCCGTTGGCTTCGCGGTCCGAACGTCGCGCGTCGCGCCTGCCTTGGCCTTCGTTGACGAACGAGAGCCCGAGCAGGCCGGCCCCGAAGAATCCCGCAACGAGGAGCAGCGCGACGCGTGAACCGAGCAGGCCCGACGCGACGCCGTAGATCGGAGGCCCGATGACGGCGGCGAGCTTGTACGCGGCCCCCCACAGGCCGAAGAACTCGGCGCTCTTGTGCAGGGGCGTGAGCACGCCGAAGAACGCGCGGCTTCCCGCGCCGATCGCGCCGAGCGCCAGCCCGATCAGGTTGCCGATCATCCAGAACACCCATTCGTACTCAGCGGAGCGAGGCATCAGCGCCGCGCCCACGCTGGCGACAATCCAGACGACCAGCGTGAGCATCAACGCGCGCTTGCGGCCCAGGCTGTCCTGGAGTTTCCCGATGCCGAAGGCGCCGATCCCGGCCGTCACGGTGATCTGGAGGAAGAACAACAGCAGTTTCACGCCCGTCAGCCCGAAGTCGTTCTTCGCGATGATCCCGGAGAAGTAGATCACGACCTGCACGCCGCACGCGTACACGAGGAATGCCGGGAGGAAACGGAAGACCTGGCGGAAGTTCGACGCGTCGCGGACCGTGCGACCGAACCGGACGAAGCCGATCGTGAGCGGGTTGCCGCGCACCGCCGGGGCCCGCGCGAGTTTATGTTCGTGCACGAACAGGAAGGTTGGCAGCGCGTTGACAAAAAACCACAGCGCCGTGAGAAGGACGAGCGTCCGGTTCTCGGCCGGGCTGGCCTCGGCCCCCGTGATGACGAGCGCGACGGGCAGCACGAGCAGCGCGCCGGCGTAGCCCATCGTCCATCCCAGCGCGCTCACGCGGGCCATGCGTTTGGCGTCGGCAATGTCGGGAAGGAAGGCGGCAACGAGGTTCTCGCCCGCCGAGTAGCAGACGGTGGCGCACGCGAAACAGATCACCGCGTACGCGACCATCCCGGGGCCCGCGAACGAGAGCGCGGCGAGCGCGAGCACGCACCCCAGCCATGTGAACAGCAGGACGCGCTTCTTTGCTCCGGAGGAATCGGCGAACGCCCCGACGATCGGGGCGCTGATCACCACGAGAAGGTTCGCGCCGCCGACGGCAAGGCCCCACAGCCAATCGCCGCGATCGGGGTCTCCCACGATCACTTCCTTGAAGTAGATCGGGAAGAAGAGTGTGTTGATGAGGATCGCGAACGACTGGTTCGCGAGGTCGAACATCCCCCATGCCCACACTTCACGCGGGTTGGGCAGGCCTTTGAATGGGTTCAGCCGCGCGAGCATGCGGCGGAGGATACCGCCGCACGCTCACCGCCGGGCGGGCTTACTCGCCGCCCTTGGTCTCTTCCTTGGCGACGGGCGCGTCCGGGTGCTTCAGGCCGTACTGGTCGAGGATGGGGTCGATCAGGGCGGTCTTCTTCTCGAGCGGCGAAGCGGGGTGGAGCGCGCGGTGCACGATCTTGCCGTCCGGATCGATGATCACGACATGGGGGATGCCGCGAACGCCGTACTCGGGGTTGAAGACTTCCTGCTCGGTGAACGCGACGGTCCAGGAGATGTCTTTCTCTTCCATGAAGCGGCGCATGGCCTCGTGCTCAGCGGCGGGGGTTTCGGCGTCTTCCTTGCCCGCTTCGAAGAAGGTGGCGCCCTGCAGGCTGGTCACGCCCACGATCTCGACGGGATAGCCGGCGTAGTGCTCGGTGAGTTCGCGCACCTGCGGGAAGGAACCGATGCACGGGCCGCACCAGGTGGCCCAGAAGTCGAGGACGACGACTTTGCCGCGCAGGTCGTCAAGGGTGCGGAGGGTTTCGCCGCTGGAAGTCCAGGTGAAGTCGAGTTCCGGGGCCGTGTTTCCGACGAGTCTGGCGATGCGCGGCGCCGCATCGAGTGAGGTGAGTTCGCGCTTCGCGGTCTTCTTGGCGGTGTCGTCGTCGCCCGCCATCACCCGCTCAAGGATCGCGATGCTCTTGACGCGGAGTTGCTCGGCGGCGCTCACCGCGGATTCATCGCCGCTCTCGACGGCCTTCTCATAGACATTCGTCATGCCGATGAGCGCGGCGGGGGGCGCCTCATTGGGGAAATTGCTCGCGGCGATCACGAGTTCGTCGCCGAGTTCGGGCATGGCGCTGGTGTCGATGCCGTAGGCGATGGTGTACCAGAGCGATTCGGTGCGTCCTTCACGGAGCGCCTCGGAAAACTTCGGGTGCGTGAGCAGGCGGCTCACGACTTCGATGGCTTTCCTGGAGTGCTCAGGGTTCTTCGAATCGAGCAGCTGGGCTTCGAGGCTCAGGGCGTCGACGGCCTCGATCGTGTCGCCGGCCGTCATCGGAGCGATCGCGGCGAGGGCCTCGTCGGTGCGATCGTTCTCGCTGCCGGGCTTGTATGTTGTGATGAGGTTTCGCTTGCTGAGCGTGCGAAGCTGGGCGAGTGTCAGGTCGCTCAGGGGGAACTGGTTGACGAATTCGCCTTGCAGCGCGAGGGCGTTGTCCAGAGTGAGTGAGCCCTCGGTGCGCATCTCGGCCATCTTCGCGTCGTACTGCTCGACGAGTGCATCGAACTCGGCGTCGGGCATCGCGGAGGCGAGCGAACCCGCCGAGAGCACCAGCGCAGCGGCGAGCGAGGAGAACGCGAGGAAGTTTCGACGAGCCATGGCAAGGCCTCCAATAAGGGTCGGGCAGCATGATCCGGACGCGCAGACCGCGCCGGACCTTTTCATCCTCTTGGAAAACCGCCCAGATGTCCAGAGGTTGCCCGCCGATTCAGGGGTTGAGCCGACGGGTCAGAAAGTCTGTCTGGGCGTTCTTGGCCTCGTTGGCGACCTTCCCGAACCCGGAGTGCTCGTACGGAGCGCCTGTCTGAGGCCAGGTCTTGAGCGTCAACAACTCGTCGGGGTCGGACCCGAGGGCCCTGTACCGCTCGTCCAGCGCGTCAAAGAGACGCCGGATGGCCTCGACGGGAACCCACTCATCGGCGTCGCTGTGGAGCGCGAGCAAGGGAATGGCGCTCC
Organism: uncultured Phycisphaeraceae bacterium; assembly: GCA_965369025.1. Lineage (GTDB taxonomy): Bacteria > Planctomycetota > Phycisphaerae > Phycisphaerales > UBA1924 > JAHBXC01. The sequence goes on from CBDUPB010000001.1 coordinate 1,856,477, forward strand.
AGCCCGCGACATGCCGGATCGGGTCGAGCCGCTCGATCAGGTCGCGTGGATAGCGCTCGTCGTAGAACCGCATGAGCGAGAAGTCGCCCGCGGTGCTCTCGACGGCCGCCGCCTTGAAGGCGTGAGGCGAGCCGAGCCGGCGGAGCGTGACCATCCCGCCTGCGCTCATCCCTCCGATGGCCAGTCGATCCATGTCGAAGACGCCCTCGAAACGCGGATCGCGCAGCGCGTCAACGACATGATCGATCTCGCCCAGCATCTGCTCGACGACTTCGAGCGTGTGATCCGGCTTCTGGAGGCGTGCGCTGTACCGCTCGCCGTGGCCCGGCAGATCGAGCGCGACCGCGGCGATCCCGGCGCGCACCCAGCGCAGGTACCGGCCCGGATCGAGTTCCTTGTTGACCGTGCGGCCGTGCATCCAGATGACCGCCGGCGCGGGGGCGCTCCAGTTCGGGTGCGCGAGCAGCGCAGGAACTCCTTCGGTCGTGTCCTTCGCGAGCGTCTCGAAACGCGAGAGTTTCGCGAGCGAGGAGGGGAGTTCTGCGAATCGACCCTTCGGCGCGGGCGGCGGAACCTGATCAAACGGATCGCTCACGCGAGGACCCCGCTGGCGCGCACGAACGGGTTGGACTGTTTTTCCTCGCCGATCGTCGTCGGGTTGCCGTGCCCGGGCAGGGCATGCGTTTCGTCGGGCAGGGTGTAGAGCTTCTTCAGGATCGAGTCGAAGAGCGCGTCGGGATCGCTGGTCGGGAAATCGGAGCGCCCGATCGATCCGGCGAACAGCGTGTCGCCCACGAGCGCGACGCCAGACCCGGCGCTGTGGAGGGTGATGCTCCCGGGCGAGTGACCCGGCGTGTGGAGGACCGTGAAGGAATGGCCGCTGAGTTCCAGCGTCTCGCCTTCCTTCGGGGAACGGTCGGCGGGCGATGAGGTGACCGGCTGGCCCGCGGCTTCGGAGAGGTTCAGCATCGGGTTCTCGAGCCAGTCCTTCTCCGCATCGTGGAGGAGCACCTCGGCGTCGGGGAACCTGGTGCGCAGCTCGGTGAGCCCGGCGATGTGATCGACATGCGCATGGGTCAGGATGATCGCCCGGACCGTGAGGCCGAGTTCCTCAACGCGGCTCGTGATCGGCGCCGGCCCGAACGAGGCGTCGACGATCCAGGCGTCGCTTCCCTCGCCCGTGTGGAGCAGGTAGCAGTTCGTTCCCCAGGGGCCCAGGGTGAACATCTCGATCGTCAGGGGCGCGGCGGGCGGGTCGTTCGGATTGGATTTTTCAGAACCTTGCATCGCCCGCATGGTAGACTTTGGCATGCTGATTCGGAATATCGACGAGGTCGAGGCCACGCCGGTGCAGATGGACGGCGTTTCAGGCGTGCGGATGGCCCTCATGGTGGGTCGCGAGCACGGCGCGCCGAATTTCTCCCTGCGCTCGTTTCGCGTCGATGCGGGGGGGCATTCCCCCCGGCACACCCACGATTACGAGCACGAGGTCTATGTCGTTGACGGCGGGGGGACGGTCTTCCTCGACGGGAAAGAGAACCCGATCCGGGCCGGCGATGTGGTCTATGTCCCGGCGGAAGAACTGCATCAGTTCAAGGCCGGGCCTCAAGGTCTCCGATTCCTGTGTTTGGTGCCCGTCTCGCGGAACTGCGGCGACCCGACCCCCGGGAGCTGAAGCAGGCCCACGAGCCGAGCGAGCGTACATGGAGGCGCAACGATGGCGGATCGAACCGACGACGACAACCGGACCTCCGCAAAGCTCGACAACGGGCGCAGGGACTTCATCCTCCCTCAGCCGGCGGTGTTCGCGCTGTACTTCCTGCTCGTGCTCGCCTGCCTCTCGGTGATGTTCGTCGAGCCCTCAATGCGCGAGGGCGCATTCGTCGGTCTTGTGTTCGCGCTGGCGACCTTCCCGATGGCGCTCCGCGCGTCAAGCAACACCGACGCGCCGAGCCCGCGTGAATCGTTCGAGAAGATCTCCCGCGCGATCGAACGCCAGATGCAGGAGGGCGGTCTTTCCGAGACGGCCAAGCGGATCATCCACCGCAAGGAAGAGCGGCGTTTGCTCAGGACCGCGATCGAGCAGGACATCCATGACAAAGACTGGGACGCGGCGCTGATCCTGGTTCGCGAACTGGCCGACCGGTTCGGGTACCGCGTGGACGCCGAGGAATTCCGCGAGCGCATCGAGCGTGCGCGGGCCCAGAACATCGACCGCGAAGTGCTCCAGGCGATCGAGGGGCTCGAGGGTTTGCTCCGCGACCGCAAGTGGCCCGAGGCGTTCTCGGAGGCCGGGCGCATCCAGCGTCTGTACCCCGAATCGCATCGCGTGCAGCGGCTGCGTGAGCGGGCCGAGGACGCGAAGAATCGATACAAGGTCGATCTGGAGCGGCGGTTCCTGCTCTGCGCACAGCGCGAACAGATCGACGACGCGATGAAACTCCTCAAGGAACTCGACCACTACCTGTCCGAGCAGGAGGCCGAGCCCTTCCGCGAGGTGGCTCGCGGCGTGATCGGCAAGGCGCGCGACAACCTGGGCGTGCGGTTCAAACTCGCCGTGCAGGACAGGTCGTGGATCGACGCCGTCAATGTGGGCGAACGCATCGTGACGGACTTCCCGAACTCGCAGATGGCGGCGGAAGTGCGCGGCATGCTTGACGCCCTGCGCGAGCGTGCGGCTCAGCTCCGCGGCACGGGCGCGGCGCAGGCCAACGCCTGACGCTTACTCGGTCGGTCGGGGTGACTCGGGCGCCTTCGGTTCGCCGCTGCGCCACAGATACACCATGAGCACGGCGATCCCGACGATGAGGAACGCGTCGGCGACATTGCTGACATAGGGCCAGAGCGGGCGCCCGCCCGGGAAGTGCGCCGAATACAGCGGGTGCAGGAAATCGCGCACGCACGCGTACACCATGCGGTCGTAAAGGTTCCCGAGCCCGCCCGCGATGATCAGCCCGATGGCGATATGCGCGAGCGTCTCGCGCGGGCGAGTCCAACGGGCGAACATCCACACGGCGAACGCGATCGCGAAGAGCGTGAACGCCGCGAAGAACCAGCGGCCGCCCGCGCCGAACCCGAACACCGCGCCGGGGTTCAGCACGAGCTTGAGTTCGAGGACATGCGGCACGACGACGGTGGCTTCGTGGGGCGGGATCAGTTCGTTGATCTGTGAGTTCGGGAGCGCGAGCACCCGATCGCGTTGCACAACGACGGGCTGCCCGGCCAGGCGTCGAAAGGCCAGCCACTTCGAGAAAAGATCGGCGAAGAGCGCGAGCGCGATCGTGGTCGTGAGCACGGCCCACGCACGGACGCTGCGCGCGGTTGAGGCGGCGGGCGGCGTGTCGGGATGCTCGCCGGTCACGAGGCGTAGGCGCCGCGCTCAAGACGGCGGGCCGCCTCGATGCACAGCTCGGCCCACGGCTTGGCGTCGAGTCGCGCCTTGCCGATCGCTGTTCCCATCACGCGGCAGATGCCGTAGGTGCCGTCGTCGAGGCGCTTGAGCGCGGCGTCGATCTCGCCGAGCAATTTGCGCTGGGTCGCGGCGATGTCGAGGGAAAGCGTCTGGCTCGAGACATCGGAGCCCTGCTCGGCGGCGTGGCTCGGGGTGTGGGACATGCGGTCGCCCGACATGAGGGCTTCGCCCTCCATCGATTCGACATCGCCGAGGATCTCGGCGCGCTTGAGAAGCAGAAGGCCGCGGTAGTGGTCCTGCTCCTTCTTGTTCAGCGGCGACTTGGTGAGGCGCTTGGTGTCGCCCCCCGCGGCCTGGTCCTCGAACGGGCGAGACTCGATGGGCCTGAGCCCGGCGAGAGCGGCGAGACGGGCGGCGGCGGCCTTGGCGGCGGCGAAGGTCTCGGCCTCCGACTTCATCTCGGCCGCCTGCTGCGCCTTGGTCTTCTTGGGTGGCTTCACCGAGCCGCGTGCGGGCGTGGCGGCCGGCGTTGCCGCGGCAGCGGCCTTTTTCTTCGAGCCGCTCTTTGCGCCGCCCTTCGAAGCGGGGGCCGACTTTGCCTTGCTGGCGGGCGCCTTCTTCTTGGTTTCCGCGGGGGCCTTCTTGGAGACGGTCTTCGCGGGCTTGTCCGCCTTGGCGGCGTCCTTCTTGGCGGGGGTCTTCTTCGTCGCGGGGGCCTTCTTGCTCGCCGGCTTGTCGGCCTTCTTCGCGGGGGCCTTCTTCGTTGCGGGCTTCTTGGCCGGGGCCTTCTTCTTGGCGGGCGCCTTCTTCGAGGCGGGCTTCGACGCCGATGACTTGGCCGCCGGCTTCTTGGCCGGGGTCTTCTTCGTGGTGGTCTTCTTTGTAGTTGTCTTCTTCTTGGCCAACGGGCGCGCTCCAGGCGATGGGCGGTTCCCTGAGGCCGACGCCCCAGCGTCGGGGGACCCCTCACGAGGAGGCAGATGCCCCGTCGGCGCCTCCCGCAAAGGGCGAGGAGTGTAGAAACGCGAGGCCGAACCGTCAACGAACGGTGGAGGGCTCCCTGCGAATCGCGGTTCGAGGGCGCGACGGCACGAAAGCCGAGTGATAGCAGGGTGTTGCGATGATTGATCGGCGTTTGGGCGGGTTGTCCGGGGCGAATTGCCGAGCCGGGATTACGCGGATTCTTCCTCTCCCGCGCCGTTCTCGACCGGATCGGGAGTCTCCGGGAGCTCCAACACCGAACCCAACTGGCGGAACCTCGCGAGGCGTCTCGCAGGCAGCTGCTCGGGCTTGACGCGACGGAGCTGGTTGAGCTGCTCCACGATCCACGCCTGGACATTCGAGGCCGCAACGGCGGGCTCGCGGTGCGCGCCACCGATGGGCTCGGCGATGATCGTGTCGATCACGCCCAGTTCGTGATTGTCCCGCGCGGTCAGCCGAAGAGACTTTGCGGCATCCGCGTTCGTGGTGGGGTTGGCTTCCTTCCACAGGATCGCCGCGCACCCTTCGGGAGAGATGACGGAATACCACGCGAACTGGAGCATGGCGACGCGGTCTGCGACGGCGATGCCCAGCGCGCCGCCCGAGCCGCCCTCGCCGATGACGATGCTCACGATCGGGGTCTTCAGGCGCGCCATCTCGCGCAGGTTGTACGCGATCGCTTCCGCCTGCCCGCGCTGTTCGGCGCCGAGCCCGGGATACGCGCCGGGCGTGTCAACGAAGGTGACGATGGGGATGCCGAACTTCTCGGCCATTCGCATTTTCAGGAGGGCCTTGCGGTAGCCCTCCGGGTGCGCACAGCCGAAGTGGCACGCGATCTTCTCGCTGGTTTCCTTGCCCTTGTTGTGCGCGACGACCATGACCTTGTGTGACCCGATGCGCGCCAGCCCGGTCACGATCGCGGGGTCATCTCCGAAGCGACGATCGCCGTGCAGTTCGCAGAAGTCTTTGCAGACGAGTTCGATGTAATCGCGGCCCTGCGGGCGGCGCGGGTGGCGCGCAACGCGCACGATGTCCCACGGCGCGAGGTTCTCGTAGAGATCCCGGAGGGCTTCGCGGTATTCGTTTCGCGCGATGTCGAGGGCCGCCCGATCTTCGTCGTTCTCGGCGAGCGCGGCGAGGGCCTCGACCTTGCGCTCCAGTTCGTGGAGCGGCTTCTCACATTCGAGCACATGGGCGATCGCCATCGGTCGGTGAATCTCCGGCAGGGGCGGACGAGGAAAGGATACGCCGCGGCCGGACGCTCCGCGCGTGAGGCCCGCCTGTCCCATATCCTCGGCGGATGACGCACGAACACTCCAAGGGCGGGCTCCTCGTGATCGGCTTCGGCTCGATGGCGTCCGCGATCGTGGAAGGCGCGCTGCGCGCGGGCGTTCTGACGCCCGATCAGGTGGCCGCGGTGAACCCGGGAGAGGGGGGGCGAGCCCGCGCCGAGCGGCTCGGGTGCCGCGCGTTCACCAACTCGGCCGAGGCGCTTCGCATACTTCCTGACGCGCGGGTGATGCTTGGTGTGAAACCCCAGAAGATGGTCGAGGCGGCCGCCGCGGCGAACGGGCAGGCCGCCGACCGGTGCGTCATCTCGATCCTCGCCGGCGCGACCGCAAAATCGATCGGCGCGGCGTTCGGGGTCAAACGCGTCTTGCGCGTCATGCCCAACACGCCCGCCAAGGTCGGGAAGGGCATCACCGCGCTCGCGAACGACACCAGCGCATCGGCCGACGACGCGGCGTTTGCTCGCTCGCTGTTCTCGTCGGTGGGCGAAGTCGTCGAGATGCCCGAGTCCATGCTCGACGCGTTCACTGGCGTGTGCGGCAGCGGGCCGGCGTACATCTTCTACCTTGCCGAGGCGATGGCCCGCGGCGCACGCGAGGTGGGCTTCGGCGACGCGGAGGCGGACCGGCTCGTGCGCGCAACCATCGTCGGTGCTGCGGCGTTGCTCGAGGAGGACGCTTCACTCACGCCGAGCGAACTGCGCGCGCGAGTGACGAGCAAGAACGGGACGACGGCCGCGGCGACCGACACGCTCGACGCCGCGGGAATGATGGACGCCTTCGCCAAGGCCGTGGTGGCCGCACGCGATCGAGGGCGCGAACTCGCCGGTCAGTAGTCCCGGCGGCAGAAAATCCAGCACGCGATGGAGAGGATGAACGCCTCGAAGAGCAGGGAAGTCCCGACGATCCAGAAGACGGAGCGGGAGCGCTGCTTGCGCACGATCTCCTTCGCGACTTCCGAGTCATCGATGCGTACGCCGAGTTCCCGGTCTTCCATCGACTGGGGCATGTTGGGCCCGCCGTCGGCGCCGGCGTCCGCCATCATCATCTCGAGTTCCTGATCGTTGACGAGCGAGCGTTCGGTGAGCTGGACGGTCTCGGTGGTCTTGGGCAGCAGAGTCTTGGCGATGAAGACGCCGTTGTGCCATTTCGTGACGCCCCGCCGAGTCTTGTCCACCTCGTCGCGACGCGCTTCCAGCCGCGTGATGCGGTCCTCGCGGCCTTGTCGCGTGATCAGCCCGTCCTTGAGGGCGTTGACGATCCCGTTGTTCGCCTCGCCCGTGACGGCGTTCATGCGGCCGCGCTCTGTTTCGATCAGGCGGTCATAGTGCTCGACGCGCTGCTCGTTGTATGTGCGGAACGAGAGCAACGCCTGCTCGGTGGTGTTCACCGCGAAGAGCATGAACCAGAACAGCGCGGTGAGGATCAGGGCCGCGATTGTCGAGCGCGTGACGAGCCCGATGAGCGCGCAGACGCAGAACAGGAACGAGAAGAACGCGATCACCAACGGGACGGCGATGAAGAGCGACGGTTCCCAGACTCCGGCACGGAGCCCGAGCACGAAGAAACTCGCGACGCAGAACACCGACACCTGCAAGGCGACGAACAACAGGCCCGACGCGTATTTGGTCAGGAACAGTCGGAGTCGCGAGATCGGCTTCGCGAGCATCACCGGGAGCGAACCCCCCGTCACAAAGTCCGGGATCATGCCCGCCGTGCTTACGAGGGCCAAGATGGCCGCGCCCCAGCCGAGCCAGAACCTGACGCCGAGGTTGTTGAAGAGGAGTTGCTTGTAGAACATCTCCTTCGACATCATGTTCGTGTTGAGGCCGAAGGGGACATTCCAATGAAAGATCGTGATCCCTTGGGCGTTGATGCCTACGGCCGCGAACGCGAGCACGAGCAGCCCTGAGAGAATCAGCGTGATCCAGAAGAGTTTCTTCGCGTTGAGTTCGCGGTAGGCATCGATGAAGAGCGCGAGGGTCTGGGTGAGCATCAGCGGGCCCCCTTGCCGTGTGTCTGCTTCGCTTTGCCGCGCGCCGCGCCGACGCCGGTGGCCCGGCCGCTCGTGGGGTCGGTGATTGCCTGGATGAAGAGATCCTCGAGCGAGGGGCGAACGGGGCGCAGGGCGCGTATCACGGCATCGTGCGCACGCAGGGCGTCGATGACGGGCTGGACGCTGGCCGGGTCGATCCCTTCGACGCTGATGGTGGTGGGGGATGCTTCGACCCACAGGCCGTTGGCGAGTTCGCCCTTGCGCCGATCGCCCTCGGTGTGTTTGAGCACACCCGGCATCGCGACGGAGAGGTATTCGCCGGCGTGGCGGGCGCCATCGACCGAGAGTTCGATCTCGTAGCGTTTCTTGCCCAGCGCGAGCTCGTCGAGTGTGCCCTTGGTGCGCACCTCGCCCTGCACAAGGATGGACACGCGGTCGCAAACCATCTCGGCCTCGCCCAGCAGATGGCTGTTGAGCACCACGGTCTTGCCCCGCCGCTTGAGTTCGACGAGCAGTTCGCGGATCTCGCGGCGACCGACGGGATCGACGCCGTCCGTCGGTTCGTCGAGGAAGACCAGCTCGGGGTCGTTCATGAGCGCCTGGGCCAGGCCGACACGCTGTTTCATGCCCTTCGAGTAGGATTGCATCCGTTTGCGCCGCCAGTCGCGCATGCCCACGAGGTCGAGGAGTTCGTCGGCGCGTTTCTTGCGTTCGCGCCTGGGCATTTTGGCCATGGCGCCGAAGACATCGAGGACCTCCTCGCCGCGCAGGTATCCCGGGAAGTTGGGGTTCTCCGGGAGGTACCCGACACGCGTGAGGGTGTCGCGATCGCCGATGCGCGAGCCGAGCATCGACCCGCTGATCTTGGTCGGCTTCACGATGGTGAGCAGGATCTTGACGAGGGTGCTCTTCCCCGCGCCGTTGGGGCCGAGCAGCCCGAAGATCTCGCCCTTGTGCACCTGCATCCCGGCGTCGCGCAGCGCGCGCACCCTGCCCTTGTATGTCTTGGTCACCGTCGAAAGATCGATCGCAAGGTCGCTCACGCTTTCCTGTCTCCCTTCCGCACAGCCCCGCGGCCACTCTTGGGATTCGGTCATCCCCGCTTTTGCGCCACTATATGAAAGACATGCCAGTGCTTGGGATTGTTGAGGCAATCCCCGCCGTCGCGCTCCTCCTCCTGGAAGTGCTCCACCTTGAACGCGCTGAGCAGTTCGTCAACCCGTGCACGCGTCTGGTGGGATCGGTCGGACAACGCCGCCCAGGTGTCCCGCTCGCCGAAGAGCTGTCCCGCGAACCGCCCGCCGGGCTTGATGGATTCCACGATGCGGGCCCAGACCTCGTCGAAGTTTGCGGGATCGACGAACGGCAGCGAGAAACTCGCGTTGAACAATTCGCACGCGGGCCATTTCGCGTCTTCCATGCGCGCCGTGAGCGTCTCGAACCGGCCGGGCTCGCGCGCGGCCCGGGGGAAGTCCGTCCGCTTGTTCAGATACTCGAACGCGCTCTCATGGCCGTCGATCGCGAGGACTCTCCAGCCCCGGCGGAGCAGTTCCGCGCTGTCGCGGCCCTCGCCGCAGCCGAAATCGACCGCGAAGCCGGGCGGTGCGCCTTGGGCCTCGAAACGCGCCAGCGCGTCGATCAGCGTCTCGCGCGGGGGTTTGCCCAGCACGACCTCGAAATACCCGGGCCAGTCGCGCTTTTCCGCGTAGTGCTCCGCTTTCTTAAGCGGCTGAATCGGCGAGTCGCTCGTCCGTGGCTCGTTTGGCATACCTTTCCCTTCCATGTTCCCCAGCGTACAGGCCTTTGTCGCCGCGCTCGAACGGGCCGGAGAGCTCGTCCGGGTTGACGCGCCCGTTTCGCCGATCCTCGAGATCGCCGAGATCGCCGATCGGGCGAGCAAGTCGGCGGCGCCGAACCCGCCCTCGGCGTCCGCGCGGCGAACCGATCCCCGGTTCTTCAACCGCGGCGGCCCCGCGCTCCTCTTCACGAATGTCACGGGCTCGGCGACCCCCGTGCTCATCAACGCCTACGGCTCGTACCGGCGCATGGAGATCGCCCTGGGGTGCGAGCGCGAGGGATTCGAGGGCATCGCGAACCGCATCGCCTCCCTCGTCCAGCCCCAGCCGCCTTCGTCGATCGGCGAAGCCCTCGCCAAGGCGCGCGAACTCGCGCCGCTCCTGCGCATCCCCCCCAAGCGTGCACGCGCCGCCGCCCACCACGACATCGTGATTACGGGCGATCAGGTCGATCTCACCCGACTCCCGATCATCAAGTGCTGGCCGCTCGACGGCGACCTCGAATCCGTCGGCTGGTCCTCCGCCGCCAACACGCGGGCCGACGGCTGCAACCTGCTCGACGACCCCAACTCGCGCGGCCGGTACATCACCTTCGCGGGCATCCACACCATCCACGCCGAGGACGAGGGCGCAGCCAAGCCCCGCTCGCGCAACATCGGGATGTACCGCGTCCAGTTGCTCGGCAAGAACCGGCTCGCGATGCACTGGCACATGCACCACGACGGCGCCCGCCACTGGCGTTCGTGGAAGAAACTCGGCAAGCCGATGCCCGTCGCCATCGTCCTCGGCGGCGAGAGCGTGCTCCCCTACGCCGCCACCGCGCCACTGCCCCCGGGATTGTCGGAGATCCTCCTCGCGGGTTTCCTCAACGGGAAAGGCATTCCCCTGGCGCCGTGCAAGACTGTTCCTCTGCGCGTTCCCGCCAACGCCGAGATCGTCATCGAAGGATTCGTGCGCACCGACGCGGGCTATCCGGGCCTGAGCGCCGACGACGCGCGCACGCCCGAGCAGCTCGGCCCCGGCGCGATCATCGAAGGGCCCTTCGGCGACCACACCGGCTTCTACTCGCTCCCCGACCGCTACCCCATCCTCGAAGTCACCGCGATCACCATGCGGCGCAACGCCATCTACCCGACCACCATCGTCGGTCTCCCGCCCCAGGAAGACTACTACCTCGGGAAGGCCACCGAGCGCATCTTCCTGCCGCTCCTCAAGACGCTCATCCCCGACATCCTCGACTACGACCTTCCCCAGTTCGGCGCCTTCCACAACTGCGCGGCCATCCAAATCCACAAGGACTACCCGCTCCACGGCCGACGCGTCATGCACTCCGTCTGGGGCGCCGGGCAGATGGCCTGGACGAAACACATCTTCGTCGTTGAGGACTCCGTCGATGTCCACGACACTGCCGCCGTGCTGAGAGCGGCGGGGGAGTGGTGCGATCCCGCGCGCGACATCGAGCGCATCAACGGCCCGCTCGACATCCTCGACCACGCCGCGCCCTACTTCGGCGCCGGAACCAAGATCGGCTTCGATTGCACGCGCAAACGCGACGGCGAGCAGGTCGGGAGCGACCGGCCCATCACGAACAAACCCCGCGCGTCAATCTCGCCCGACGCCGCGCGGGAACTGCTCGCGCGGGTCAGGCAACTCGACGGCGTGGCAGACGCGTCATTGCCCGACGAACTCGGCCGACACTGGCTGTTCGTCTCGCTCGACAAGTCTCGTGCACTCCAGGGCCGCGAAACACTCGAGGCGATCATCTCCACCCTCTCCCCTTGGGAGAAGTTGGCCGCGCAGCGGCCGGGTGAGGGCCGATCTTCAGGCGGCGCCGTCCCACCCTTCGTCATCGTCTTCGACGCCGCCGTGAACATCCATGACTTCGACGAAGCGATGTTCCATTGGTGCGCCAACAGCGACGCCGGACGCGATTCGTTGCTCTCGCCTTCGCGCGAATCGCTCGGCATCGACGCGACGACGAAGATCGCCGGTGAAGACAACGCCAACGGTTACCCCGCCCGCGCGTTCCCGCCCGTGCTGCGCATGAGCGATGAAATCAGAGAACGCGTCGATCGCCGCTGGGCGGAATACGGCATCCGCTGATCCGCACCCTCTCCCGCGGGAGAGGGTGGCGACGAGCAAAGCGATGTCGCCGGGTGAGGGCGCGTCGGTTACCGCGCAGCAACGGTGTTGGAAGCAATCACTCCGATCGCCTCAACCGCTCGCTCCACATCCTCGACCGTCGTGAACGCGCCGACGCTCAGCCGTGTCGCGCCCGCGTGCTCAGCGCCCCGCGCATGCGTCTTCGTCCCGAAAGTCTCGTGGGCGCGCGGCGCGCAGTGCAGCCCCGCGCGCGCCAGCACGCCGAACTCCCGCTCCAAACGATCGGCGAAGTCCGACGGCCGCGTCCCATCAACCACGAGCCCGAAGACGCCGACGCGATGCTCGACATTCAACGGTCCGAGCAACCGTAGCGAATCCCCGAGCAGCGGCGTCATCCCTCGCATGAACACTTCGGTCAATTCCCGTTCGTGCGCCGCCACCGAGTTCACCCCCCGCGACAACAGCCACTCGCACGACGCCAGCAGCCCCGCGATGCCGATCGCGTTGTGGCTCCCCGGCTCGTACTTGTCGGGCAGTTCCCGCGGCTGCGTGTCCTCTTCGCTCCGCGATCCTGTGCCGCCCTCGCGCACGGTGTCGATGAGTGTGTCCATCCCCTCACGCATCACCAGCGCGCCGGTGCCCAGCGGGCCGAGCAGCCCCTTGTGCCCGGGGAACGCGAGCAGATCAATGCCGAGCGCGTCCATGTCGATAGGCAGGTGGCCGATCGTCTGGGCCGCATCGACGAGGAACGGCACGCCGCGCGCGCGGAGCACCGGACCGATGCGCCCGATCGGCTGGATCGAACCGCTCACATTGCTCGCGTGCACGACAGCGACCAGCGCCGTGTCGCCGCGGACTGCGCGGAGCACTTCGTCGGGGTCCACGATGCCCGTCGCGGGATCGGCCGGGACGATGGTGACCTCGACCTCGCCCCGCTCGCGCAGTTCGTTGAGCGGGCGGAGCACGGAGTTGTGCTCCATCGCCGTGGTCACGACATGCGGCGGGGCCCCGTTGATTCGATTCGAGCGACCCACCGCCCCTCGTATCGCCAGATTGAGCGCGTCCGAACAGTTGAGGGTGAAGATCACCCGTTCCGGGCTTGCGATCTCGCGCCCGCCGTGGGCGAGCCGGAGGATGGCCTCGCGGCAGCGCCAGAGCAGTTCGCCGCTGCGCCGGGCTTCGTCGTAGGCGCCACGCCCCGGAGAGGCGCCCAGTTCCTCGGCGTAGCGGGTCATCGCCTCGATGACGCAGGGCGGCTTGGGGTACGAAGTCGCCGCGTTGTCCAGGTAGAGTCGGCCGCAGCCGGCGTCGGGCTGATTGGGCTTGACCTCGAGCATCGGGCCACTCTAGGCGGTCGGGCGGAGGGCTACGGCGGGGCTGCGCGCCCGTTGCTAAAGTCTTCGGTCCACCGAAACCCTCCCCGGGCGACATCGAAGCCCGGTTTCCAAAGCACGGAGAGCCACGCATTATGCGATCGCGATTCCCGGCGACCGCCGCGTTCATCCTCGCCCTCGCCGCAACCCAGGCGACCCTTGCGCAGGACGACGCCGGCTTCCTCAACCTCGCGAATGACTTCTATTCCGGCCCCGACCGAGCCGTTCCGGATTCGCGCCGGTCCGATCTCGTTCTCGTTCCCGTGCTCGCCAAGATGGCGCCGCCACCGGAGAGCGTCTCGACAGCGCTCCGCGCTGCGCTGGTCACGCCGAGTTCCGCCGCCTGGTCCGCCGCCGGGGAGTGGGCGGCCGCCGCACCTCAGCAGGCCGTCCTCGACGCCATCAGCACCGTGGGCGAACCGCTCGGTGTCAGCCGGCGCTTCGCGTTCCTCTTGCCCTACGGCGAGAAGAACGCCTCCCAAGAGGCACGCGACGCGGGGCTGGTGATCCGCGTCGGCGAGCCTCCCGTGCTCGCCAGCGCGCAGTTCGCCTACCTGCGTGCGCTCAGCGACGCCGCGGCCCTGGTGAATGTCGAAGCCACCCGTCTCGCGAACGACCAGAAGGCCCCCGAGGCCGCGACGCTCCTCGTCCACTGGACGCTGTTCTGTCGTCAGATCGCCGATCGCGAATTCTTCGACGAGAAACTGTGGGGCATCCGCAACGCGGTCGCGGGCCTCGAGCGGCTGCGTGATCTCGTCAACGAGTACCCCGAGCAGTTCACCGGATCGGGCCTGGCGGATGTCATCGCGAACCTGAGCGAGGACTACATCGGCGCAGAGCGTCTGCAGATCCCGCGCGGCGACCTGCTCGCGGGCAAGCAGGTCGTGGCCCGCGCGTTCGTCGAACGCCAGGGGCCCTCCGACGCGTTCGGCGCAACAATGGCGCGCGCCAGCGCCGGGGATCGCCCGCTCCGCCTCTTCGGTGAGGCATCCCGCTGGCAGGACCTTGCCTCCAGGCACGGAACGACCTTCGAAACCGGCGACGCGATCGATGCGGTCTTCGGCGATTGGGAGTACCGCTGGCGTCTCCCCGAGTTCGATCGCGGCCGCAAACAGACCACCGACTTCGACCGCCTCTCGAAAGAGAAATTCGCCGCGGTGCACCTCATCACCGAGGGCATCCAGGAGATGTTCGACCTCAGGCAGCGCCTCCGCGCCGAGGTCGAAGCGACCCGGCTCTCGCTCGGCGTGATGGGATACAAACTCGACAACGGCGTCTTCCCGCGCTCTCTCGCGGGCATCCGCCCCCGGTATGTCAAGACCATCGGCGTCGATCCGTTCAACGAACGCCGCGAAGAGTTCCACTACTTCGTCCCGATCCGCGACCAGCCGCGCGGCGAGCGCGAACTGCCCAAGCCGCACGACATCGCGTTGGGGCTGCCCCCGGGCGCACGATTTGTGGGCACCGAACTCTTCGGCGAGATGCTCCCGGCCCAGTTGGAGCAGGAATCCCTCGCGAAAGTCCAGGAAGAGTTCGCGGCGGCGGACATGTCCGAGTTCGAAGCGGAACTCGCGGCGCAGCGCAAGGCCGTCGAGGCGATGTCGGAACCGCAGAAAACGCAGGCAACGGCAGCGCTCGATGTGATGTCCATCGGCGTGGAGTTGCTCCGGCGGATGCAGGAATCGCCCGAGTTCATCGCGGTCGTGTCGGTCGAGGATCCCTCCTCCGTGCCCGAAGCGCGCCAGCGAGAACTGGTCCGCGCCGCCGCCGAACGCTTCGTGGAGATCAAGAACGAGGTGATCGCGGGCCTCTCTCCGGAGGCGAAGGCCTCGCTTGAGGCCGGAGTAGCGACGCGGCGAGAGGGGTTCGTCTTTGGTCTGCGAGATGACACCTTCATCTTGTATTCCGCGGGCGTCGATCAGACGCGGCAGTGGGCCAGGGCGGTGGGGGAAGGGGCGCCCGACACGCTCTTCTGGCCCCCGGCGCTCTCGTTGCTCCGCCAGCGTTTCTCGGCGGTCGCGGGCGATCCGCTCTCACTGACCGACGAGATCCTGTGGATCTCTCCCTCGACGCGCGGGCCGCAGACCGGTCCGGGTCGCTGAGCCCATCCACGGAACAAAGCGCGAGTCTTTCGCGTTCACCTCCCACCAACACACGATCGATCCGCCGCGCAGTCCGCGCTGCGAGGAATACCAACGCATATGACGAACGCACCGCGTGATCTCGAAGACATCGTCATCATCGGCTCCGGCCCCGCGGGCTGGACCGCCGCTATCTACGCCGCCCGCGCCAACCTGCAGCCGCTCGCCGTCATCGGCATCCCCAAGCAGAACCCCTCGCTCGTCCTCCCGGGCGGGCAGCTCATGCTCACGACCGATGTCGAGAACTACCCCGGATTCCCCGAGGGCGTGCGCGGCCCGGACATGATGGACACCTTCCGCAAGCAGGCGGAGCGGTTCGGAACGCGCATCCTCGAGGCAGATATCGAGAAGTGCGACTTCAGCAAACGACCGTTCACGCTCACGACCGACTCGGGCAAGACGATCCGCGCGAAGGCCGTCATCATCGCCACCGGCGCTACCGCCAACTGGATCGGGCTCCCCAACGAGATGCGCCTCGCCATGGCGGGCGGGGGCGTGTCCGCGTGCGCCGTGTGCGACGGCGCACTCCCGATGTTCCGCGGCAAGCCCCTCGCGGTCGTCGGCGGCGGGGACTCCGCGATGGAAGAGGCCCACTACCTCACCAAGTTCGCGTCCACGGTGTATGTGATCCATCGCCGCGATTCGTTCCGCGCGAGCAAGATCATGCAAGAGCGTTTCCTCAAGCAGCCCAACGCGAAGGCGGTCTGGAACAAGGTCGTCGTCGATGTGCTGGGCGAGGACAAGATCCGCGCCGTGCTCCTCGAAGACACCGTGACGGGCGAGCGCAGCGAGCTGGCCGTCGACGGGCTGTTCGTCGCGATCGGCCACACCCCCGCGACCAAGTTCCTGCAGGGAACGGGGCTGGAATTCGACGCCAAGGGCTACCTGAAGGTGGACGAGCCGGGCACACAGACGAACATCGAGGGCGTGTTCGGCGCCGGCGATGTGTCGGACTCGATCTACCGGCAGGCCGTCACCGCCGCGGGCATGGGCTGCAAGGCGGCGATCGACGCCGAGCGCTGGCTCGGCTCGCAGGAATAACAACCGCGGCGTTTACGCCTGCTCCTCGTCTTCAGACTCGTCTTCGATCTCCGCCTCTTCCGCGATCCGTTCCGCCTTGGGCGCAACGGGTTTCGGGGCTGCGCGGCCGAGGTGCTTCGCGATTTCCGCCGCCATCTGCTGCGCCGTCGCCCACTCCTCGACCGTGACCAGATCTGCGCCCGCTTCGGTCGCGAGCATCGCCTTGCTGAAGAAGTTCGTGCGCACGGCGATGAAGACCTTCGGCGCCATCTTGCGCACGATCGCGCACGCCCGGAGCACGGCCTCCTCGTCGGGGATCGTGATGATCACCGCGTCGGCGTCGTGCACGCCCGCGTGCTCGAGCACTTCCGGGTTGCTGATGTCGCCGTAGACGCTGTCCTTGTTGAACTTCGTCTGCCGCTTGACGGTGCTCGGGTTCATCTCCACGATCGTGTACGACACGCCGATCTGATCGAGCTGCTCGGCCACGACGCGCCCGACGAGACCGTACCCCGCGAGGATGACGCGGCGGTGCGTGAGCGTGTCGTCGACCTCGTCGTGCTTCTCCTGCGCGGCGGTGTCGGCGGCCTTCGCCTTATCGAGGTGGAGCCGGTGCTTGAGCCGGTCCACGAACTTCGGGCGCTTCACCCACGGCGGCGGGGGCACATTCATGAACCGCGTTGAGAGCCGCTGACCGAGCGTGATCTGAAGCGGGATGAGCATCAGCGAGACGGCGACGATGGCCGTCAGCGTCGCGCCGGTCTGCTTCGAGAAAATCCCGCCCGAACTCGCGGCGTCCAGAAGCACGAGCGAGAACTCGCCCGCGTGCGCAAGGGCGAAGCCGGCGGCGACACCGGTGGAGGCCGCCGCGCCACACGCCCAGGCCGAAGAACTCAGGATCACCGCCTTAAACGCGAAGAGCAAGCCCGTGCCGAGAAGCACGACCCACCAGCCATCGGCCAGGGCGTGCGGGTCGAGTTTCATGCCGACGGTGGTGAAGAACACCGCGATGAACAGGTCGCGCAGCGGTCCGACCTGCCCCGAGAGTTGGTGTCTGAACTGCGTCGAGGAAAGCAACAGGCCCGCGAGGAACGCGCCCATCTCAGGGGAGAACCCGAGCCACGAGGTCACCGCGGCCGCCGCGATCGCGGCCGCCGTCGAGATCACGAGCATGATCTCCATCGACCGACCGCGCGCCGCCTCGGCGAGCAGGCGCGGCAGCAGCCATTTGCCGAGCACGATCAACGCCGCGATGCCGCCGATGCGAACCGCGGCCTGGAAGACGAACTGGACCGTCTTCGACTCCTGTTCCACCAGCGCGATGGTGGCCGGCGTGTTCGCGTCAACGCCCGATTCGGTTGTCGTGTGGCTGATCGTCGCCGGGTCAGCGCCTGCCCAGGTCGCGAGGATGGGGATCAGCGCGAGCATGCCGATGACGAGCATGTCTTGGGCGACCAGAATGCCGAACGATAATCGCCCTACCGGCGCGCGCAGGAGCCGTCGGTCGCCCAGAATCCGGACAACGACGGCGGTGGACGACAGGGTGAACGCCATGCCGACGGTGATCGCCGCCGGACTCGACAAACCGAAGGCCAACCCGATGGGCCACGCGATGGCTGTACCGAGAACGGTCGCCAGCACCGCGGCGCCGATGATCGCGCCGAGCCCGAGCCGCAGCGTCGACAGGTCCATGTGGAGCCCGATGCCGAACATGAGCAGGATGATCGCGAGACTGCTGATCGCCTCGGTCGATTCGGGAGAAGACACGAACGAGAGCGCGTTGGGGCCGATGATCGCGCCCGCGATCAGGTAGGCGGGCACCGTCTCGAGTTTCAGGCGCTGCATCACGACCGCGACCAAGCCGGCCGTCGCGAGAATGGTCAGCAGGTCGATGAGCAGCGACGGCGGGCCGTGATGGGCCGATTCCGACGCGAGCGTGAGGATGTTGGCGAGCGGGCAGAGGAGAGAGGGCATCGCGACGATCGTACCGTGAACGCCGGCGGATGCACGCGAGGCCGCATTGCTGGGGTTCCGCTCGCAAACTACACTCCTCGTCACCCTTCGGAGATCACCCGTTCATGAGCAGCGCCGCCGCCAACCCTTCCTCCCGCCGTACGGTCGCTGTCACCGGGGCAACCGGGTTCGTGGGACGGCATCTCGTCGCCGAACTGACCCGCCGGGGTCACAGCGTCCGTGCGCTGGTCCGGACTCCCGGAGAGGTTGACACGCTCCCGATCTCGGGGGTCTCCATTGTCGAGGGCGACATCTTCAACCGGGATGCCATGGCCCTCCTCGCCGCCGACGCTGACACGGTGATCCACCTCGTCGGCATCCGCCGCGAGACCGGCGGCCGGACCTTCGAGCGCCTGCATGTCGAAGCCACCCGGCGCGCCCTCGAGGCCGCACGGAATGCCGGCTGTGCCCGTTTCCTCCACATGTCAGCCCTCGGGGCCGACCCCGACGGTGTAAGTGGCTACCAGCGGTCCAAGTTCGCCGCCGAGCGGCTCGTCCGCGGCAGCGGGCTCGATTGGACCATATTTCGTCCGTCGATCATCCACGGCCACGACGGAGAGTTCGTCCAGATGGTCAAGGGCTGGGCCACCGGCCGCAAGGCCCCGTGGTTCGTCATGCCGTACTTCACCCGGCTCGATGTCGGGATCGACAAGCCGCCGTTCCCGCCGCCCACGCCCGAAGTGCCGCTTGCGCAGCCCGTCTTTGTCGGCGATGTCGCCCGCGCCTTCGCCGACGCCATCGATCGGCCCGCGTCCTTCGGCGAGGTCGTCGCGCTGGGCGGACCCGAGGCCATGACATGGCCCGACATGCTGACCACGCTCCGCGACGCGATCCCGCTCGCGAAGAAGTCGATCCGCCCCGTCGGGTTGCCGGCGCCCATCGCGATCATGAAGGCCCGCGTGGCCGCCGTGCTCGGGCTGGGCGAGGCGCTCCCCTTCAGCGTGTCCGACGCGCAGATGGGCAGCCAGGACAATGTCTGTGCGCTCGACAAGGCCCGCGCGACGCTCGGGTTCGAGCCCCGCCCGTTCGCCGAGACCGTGCAGTCCTACGGCGACCGCGTCTGATCTCTTCTGACCCCGAGGGCGCCGCGCCCGCCTCTCCCAGCCCGCCCTATGAAGATCTCCAAAGAAAACCTCCTCACGATCCTCATCGTGATCGCCCTCGTCCTCGGCGCGCTCGTCGGACAGTTTCTGCTCTTCGACGCCTCGGCGACACCCGAGAAGCTCAAACAGAACACGCAGGCGTGGCGCACGGCGGGCGATCTGGTCCTCATCAGGCCGCTCATGCTCATCATCGTGCCGCTCATTTTCACGAGCGTGCTGACGGGCGTGACCTCCATCGGCGACCCGAAGAAACTCGGCGTGCTGGGCGGCGCAACGCTGATTTTCTATGTGACCACGATGATCCTCGCGGTGACAACGGGCGTGACCCTCGCGTGGCTGATCGATCCCGGCGCCGCCGCCGCGGGCTTCGCCGCCAGCCAGGCCGAAGCGCTCTCCACAACCGCCGCCGCCGCGACGCCTTCGAGCGGGCTCGGCGCCGCCTGGCTCCAGATCCTCTACATGCTCGTCCCCAACAACTTCTTCGCCGCCGCCGTCGAGAACCAGACGCTGAGCATCATCACCGCGACCATCGCGCTGGGCATCGCTATCACCGTTGTCGGGAGCAAGGCGCGCCCGTTCGTCGCCGCGATCGAGGGGCTCCACGAGGCGCTCATGGCCCTTGTCCGCTGGATCCTTTGGGTGCTCCCACTCGGCGTCTTCTTCCTCGTCGCCTGGGCCGTGGGCAACATGGGGTTCAGGCAACTCTCGCAATCGCTCGGGCTCTATGTCGTGGTCGTGCTCGCGGGTCTGCTGATCCACGCGACCGTCTCGCTGACCACCGTGCTCTGGCTCGTCGCGCGGGTCAACCCGTTCAAGTATCTCTGGGCGATGAAGCCCGCGCTGCTCATGGCGTTCGGCAGCGCGTCGTCGCTCGCCACGATGCCCGTGACGATCGAGACCAGCGTGCAGAAGGGCGGCTGCTCACGCCGCGCCGCGGGCCTCGTGCTGCCTCTCGGCGCAACGGTGAACATGGACGGCACAGCGCTCTATCAGGGCGTGGCCGTCATTTTCCTGTTCCAGGCCTTCGGCGTTGATCTGCACTTCACGCAATATCTCGTGATCGTGCTGACCGCGACGCTGGCCGCCGTCGGCGCCGCCGGCGTGCCGGGCGGGTCGATCGCCACGACGCTGATCATCATCGCCGCCGTCAACACCACGCTCGGGGACATGCCGGGCGTCGAGCCCCTGCCCCCGACGGCCATCGGCCTGATCCTGGGCGTCGATCGCCTCCTCGACATGGCCCGCACGACCGTGAATGTGTGGGGCGACAGCGTCGGCGCACGGATCATCTCGCGCATCGCGCCGGATGATCACCTGCCCGGCGAGGAAGCGGCGTACGGGTAAGCGTCCCGTTTACTGCTTCTCGCCCGTCCAGGTGCTCGCGATGTTCAGTTCCTTGAGCTGCTTCTCGTCCACCTCGCTGGGCGCCTCGCTCATGAGGTCCGAACCGATCTGCGACTTGGGGAACGCGATCACATCGCGGATGTTGTCGGTCTCGCACAGGTGCATGATGAGGCGGTCGAGGCCCAGCGCGATGCCGCCGTGGGGAGGCGCGCCGAAGCGCAGGGCGTCGAGCAGGAAGCCGAACTTCACGCGGGCCTGCGCCTCGGTGAGGCCGAGCAGGGCGAAGACCTTGGACTGGGTCTCCTGGTCGTGGATACGGATCGACCCGCCGCCGATCTCGCTGCCGTTGACGACGAGGTCGTAGGCGTTGGTGAGCACCTCACCCGGGCTCGACTCGAGCAGGTGCATGTCTTCGGGGCGGGGCGCCGTGAACGGGTGGTGCATCGAGTCCCATCGCTTCTCGTCCTCGTTCCATTCGACGATCGGGAAGTCGACGACCCAGACGAACTTCCACTGCGCGCCCCACGCGGGGACGAGGTTCATGTCCTTCGCGAGTTTGATGCGCATGTCGCCCAGCATCTTGTTGACGAGCGACTTCTTGTCGGCGCCGAAGATCACGAGGTCGCCGTTCTCGAGCCCGAGTTTGGCGACGAGGGCGTCCTTGATCGGCTCGACGAACTTCGCGACGCCGGTGGCGAACGCGCCGTTCTCGAACTTGGAATAGGGCAGCCCGCCGACGCGGAACTGGCTCTTCACATGCTCGGTGTAGCCGTCGAGCTGCTTGCGCGTGAGCGATGCGCCGCCCGGCACGCGGATCGCCTTGACGATGCCTCCCGATTCCACGGCGCCCTTGAACACATTGAACTCGGCGGTCTTCGCGATGTCCGAGACATCCACGAGTTCGAGCCCGAAGCGCAGGTCGGGGCGGTCGATCCCGTACTTCTCCATCGCCTCGGCGTAGGTGATGTGCGGGATCGCGCCGATTTCGACGCCCAGCGCTTCCTTCCAGATGTCGGAGACGAGCCCGGACATCATCTCGATGATGTCGTCGCGCGTGATGAACGACATCTCGATGTCGAGCTGGGTGAACTCGGCCTGGCGGTCGGCGCGCGGGTCCTCGTCGCGGAAGCAGCGCGCGATCTGGAAGTACTTGTCGAGCCCGGCCACCATCAGGATCTGCTTGAAGATCTGGGGGCTCTGGGGCAGCGCGTAGAAGGTCCCGGGCTGGAGGCGCGAGGGCACGAGGAAGTCGCGCGCGCCCTCGGGCGTGCTCTTGCAGAGGTTGGGCGTCTCGACCTCGACGAAGCCCTTCTCGTCGAGGTACCGGCGCATCGTCTGGGCGACCTTGTGACGCGTGCGCAGGATGCGCTGCATCCTCGGCCGGCGGAGGTCGAGGAAGCGGTAGCGCAGGCGGGTTTCCTCGCCGGGGAGGTTGTCGGGGTCGTTGGGGTGGAAGGGGATGTCGCGCGCCTTGGTCAGCACGGTGAGCGACGAGACGACGACCTCGATCTCGCCCGTCGAGAGGCGGGGGTTGGAACCGCCGGCACGCTTCCGGACCTCGCCGGTGACGGCGATGATGTCCTCGCTGCGCAGTTTGTCGGAAGCGTCCACGACATCCTTGCTCGAGTCCTCGAGGTCGAAGACGAGCTGGGTGATGCCCTCCCGGTCGCGGAGGTCGATGAAGACCAGGGCGTCGCCGTGCTCGCGCCGGGAATCGACCCAGCCGGCCACGGTGACGGTCTGGCCGACATGGTCGGGGCGGAGCTGCCCGCAATGATGGGTGCGGGAGTACGGAGCACGCTGCTGAGCGGTGGGCATTACGGAACCTGCGTTGGGGGAACGGGCTGAACGGTCCGCTCCGCACGGGCGGCGGAGGGCGCGGAGTATATCGGCCACTTTCGGCCCGCCCGCCCGGGGATCTGGTTGACATCGCTCCACGGTTCGGCTGGAGTTGCCCCGTGCCAGCCGAAACACCCCCGATCCTCGTGACGGCCTTCGAACCCAGCGGGGACGAGCACGCGTCCGTCCTGATCCAGGAACTGCTCCGCCGCCGCCCGGGCCTTCGGATCGTCGGCTGGGGGAATCGCAAGATGGCCGATGCGGGCGCCGAGGTCGTCGAGCGAACGGGCGACCACGCCGTCATGGGCCTCCCGGGCCCGAAGGTGATCCGCGAGCACATCGCGCTCAACCGTCGGATCGGCGACTGGATCGCCGCCAACAAGCCGATCCTTCACATCCCGGTCGACTCGCCCGCCGCCAACTTCCCCGTCTGCAAACTCTGCCGAGCGCACGGCGTGCCGATCGTTCATCTCGTCGCGCCTCAACTCTGGGCGTGGGGGCCGTGGCGGGTCCGCAAACTCCGCCGACGGACCGACCATGTGATGTGCGTGCTCCCGTTCGAGCCGGACTGGTTTCGCGCACGCGGCGTCGAGGCCACCTTCGTCGGGCACCCGCTCTGGGCCAGAGAGATCGACGAGAAAGCCGTTGACGCGCATCTTGTCGAGTTCGGCGACGCGTTGCCCAACGCCGCCGTGCGCATCGGCGTCTTCCCGGGCAGCCGTCCAGCCGAAGCGGACAGGAACTTCCCGATCATGCTGGCCGCGCTGCGCGAGATAGCCGCGGGCCGGCCCGGTGTGGCGATGGTCTGCGCAGCGACGACCGACGAGATGCTCGTTCGCCTCCGGCGGATCGCGGCCGAGCACGGCGGTTGGCCGGCGAACATGCACCCGGTGGTCCATGCTCCCGACGCGGTGATCCGCTGGAGCGATGTCGCGCTGTCCGTCAGCGGCACGAACACCCTGCGCATCGCGCGCGGCCGCACACCGATGGTCATCCTGTTCCGCGCGAGCCCGTTGGCCTGGCACCTCTACGCGCGGTGGTTGATCAAGACGCCGTTCCTTTCGCTGCCCAACCTCGTTGCCGGGAAACGAATCGTCGCCGAACTCATGCCTCACCTGAGCGACGACCCTTCTCCGGTCGTGCGCGAACTCACTCGGCTGATCGATGACCGTTCGGCGTGGGAACAGCAGCGCGACGAACTCGACGCGGTGTCAAAGCAGTTCGAGTCGACGAACGCCGCCGAGCGTGGCGCAGAAGTCGTGCTGTCATTCCTCGATCGGTGAGACGCGCGTCAGCGCGACCGTGCACCGCGTGTTGCCGATGCGGTCGGTGATCGAGAATCCCTCGGCCACCGGGGCGCTGATCGGCAGCCCGAGGTCCAGGCACCGGTGGGCCCACATCGTGAGATCGTGGGCGAGCGTCTGCTCGTCGGCCCCGAACATGACCAGCGCCAGGGCCGCGAAGGGGAGGCGCTGCGCCGCGAGTTTGCGCAGGTCGTTCACCGCCGCCGAGAGCAGCTGGGATGAGTACGTGTTGCTCGGGCGCGCCACGCCGTCCACGAGGGCGAACTGATGGACGCACTTCACCTCGATCCAGAACGCCTCGGCCATCGGCGTCCCCGACCCGGCGAAGAGGGTGTCGGCGTCGAGCGGGTCGATCAGCGGGACTCCGGGCCGGTGCGTGAGCACGATGTCGCACCGCTCGCCTTCGCTTCGCCTGGGAAGCGCCGCGCGACGGGGCAGCCGCACTTCGGCGTGGACGCCCAGACCCTCGGTCGCCAGTCCGGCCCGGAGAGCCGACTGGATCTCGAGTTCCCGGAGCGAATCGACCCCGTAGGGCGATTGCTCTTCGTCCGACGCGAGCGCGCGAGATCTCAACGCCTCGGCGCAGGCCTGTGTGATGTCGCGATCGCGCCACACGGCGAATGGTCAGCCGTTACTCGACATCCTTGCCTTCCACGACATCGGTGATGGACGCGGGGGTGTGCGAGGTCACATCGAGTTCGCCCGAGCGCAGACGCCCGACATAGTTCTTGTACACGCGCATCGCCTGCGATCCGAAGATCAGCATGATGGGGATGTTCGCCCAGAGCATCACGCCCGTGCCGAGCGTGGTGAGGTTGTCCAGTTCGGCGTCGGTCTTGATAAACCCGAGCGTCGCGACGGCGGCGAGCAGGCAGTAGATGAGTTTGTACGGCAGGACCGCCTTCATCCCGAAGAGGAAGACAACGCCCTGCTCGCCGTAGTAGGACCACGAGATGAGCGTGGATATCGCGAACAGCCACGACGCGAGCACGACGAGCCACTTACCGAGCCCGGGTTGCACGCGGTCAAACGCGTGCGCGGTCAGCGCGGCCCCGACAAAGTCGTTGTACAGCCCGTACCGGCCGAGTTCATCGGGCGTGTTCGGGTCGCTCTGCTGGATCACCGTCGGGACTTTGACGCTGTCGTAGGGCTTCCACACCACATCGAGCGTCCCGTCGTCTTCCTCGACGACCTCGCCGCCCAGTCGCCTGATGTTGCGCCCGGTGTTGGGGTCTTCGTCGGCGTCGATCAGCACGAAGACGGTGTCGCCCTCGGTCCACTCGCCGTTGATCCGCCGCGATGAGGGCTTCTTGGCGGGGAGTTCGTCGATCTCGATGGTCCACGGGTTGGCGGCGCCGGGGGTGTGGTCGCCGAACGCGACGATGCGCGGCGGGGTGTCGAAGATCGCTTCAGGCCCGCGGTTGTACGCGCCGGTGAGCAGGACCACGAGCGTCGTGAGCGTGCAGACGACGATGGTGTCGATGAATGGCTCGAGGCCGGCGACGATGCCTTCGCGGACGGGCTCGTCGGTCTTGGCCGCCGAGTGGGCGATGGGGGAGGAGCCCTGGCCGGCTTCGTTCGAGAACAGGGCGCGCTTCATGCCCCAGAGGAACGCGTAGCCCGCCGTGCCTCCCAGGAAGGCGTTCTCGGCCGTGGCCGTCCCGAACGCGGACTTGAAGATGAGTCCGAACATCTCGGGGACGCGGGTGATCTCGGATCCGATGACATAGAGCGCGGCGAGCAGGTAGAGGCCGCACATGAACGGGACGAGGCGGCCGGTCACCGAGCCGATGCGCTTGATGCCGCCGATGATCACGACTCCCGTGACGACCGCGAGGATGATGCCCGTGACGGGCGTGGGGACATTGAAATAGGTCTCGGTGACGATGCCGACATTCCACGACTGGAACATGTTGCCGCCCGTGATCGTGGAGATCAGGAGCGTGACGCAGAAAATGGCGCCGATGAGCCAGCCGAGCCACCCGAGGCCCTTTTTCTTGAAACCCTTGTGCGCGACGAACATCGGGCCGCCGTGCGGGTTGTCCGGGTCGTCCGTGTTGCGGTAGAGCATCGAGAGCGTGACTTCGGTGGTCTTGAGAGCCATGCCCACGCCGGCAACGACCCACATCCAGAACACGGCGCCGGGCCCGCCCAGCGCGATGGCGATCGAGACGCCCGCGATGTTGCCCAGCCCGACCGTGGCCGAGAGCGCTGCCGAGAGGGCCTGGAAGTGGTTGATCGCGCCCGGATCGTTCTTGTCGTCGTACTTGCCGCGGACGACGGCGACGCCGTGCGTGAGGGCCCGGTACTGGCAGAACCCGCTCCAGAGCGTGAAGAGCACGCCGACGGCAAGGACGATGTAGAGGACATAGGTGTGCCAGATGACGCCGTTGACGGCGCCGAGCACATCATTCATACGATCAACAAAGTCCATGCGGGTCTCCGGTCTTGGTCAGGCGGGCGGGTCGGCCGAGAGAGAAAACGGAGCGTCCGCGGCGGGACGCGCTCGATCGGCCTGACCGTGGCTTGTCCATAATGACGCAATCGGCGATCTGACGCAACCGGGCCCGGTCTCACCGTTTGCGGCGGAGGTCGGGGCGGTCGAATAGAGTCTGTCCACCCGCGACGCGATCGGTCGCCTGCGGGAGCCGAACCCGCACCGTGAAGGGAAGCGATGCTCCGAGCCGCCGTCGATCCGACAGTTGAACGCATCGAGGTTGGGGAATTCGACTTCCCGCTCGGGGTCTATCCGGTCACTCCCGCCGAGGCCGAACCCGCCGCGGGCTATGTGACCGAGTTCGAGCAGTCCGACGGCGACGAATCCGGCGATTGGGAGGAATGGCCGGATCGATACATGTTCGACATCGTGCTCCCCAGACGCCGGATCGAGATGCTCTGCATGTCGCTCTTTGCGATGCTCCCCGGGCGGGTCTTCCCGATCCTGGATGTCCTCAGCGAAGACGCGTACCGGGAGATCGATCCGTTCATCGCGTACGAGTCGGTGAGCTACGAGCGGTTCATCGACGAGGTCAGGCGCTTCAAGCCCTGGTTCTTCGACGACGGCATGGTCGGCTTCGGCGCCATGAGTCTCGATCCATTCGTCTATGTCTTCATCGACGAGCACAAGATCGTGACCGTCCGGGCCGAGACCGCGATGAAAGAGCGCATCGAGCGGCTCCTCGCGTCGTTCGAGGCGCCGCCGGTGAGCGAACTCGCCGGCGTGGATTCGACCGAGCACGAACACCGTTCCATCCTGGCGCTGGAACTGGACGGCCAGCCGTTCGCGAGCCATGCCGAGATCGTCGAGCGGATGCGCGAGCGGTGGGCGCTCTCGCTGAACATCGACTGGGACGCGAACTTCGATGACGACGGGCGGCCCATCGGCCTGTGCGGGTGGCGCGTGGATGTCAGGCGGTTCGGCGAGGACGACCAGGAGGCCGGGCGATGGGAAGTGCTCCTCGCCGCTGAGACGCTGGCTCAGGCAGAGCAGATGGCGGTGGTGGGCGTCGCGACCGAGCAGGGGCTGCCCACCGAGGACGAGGACGCCCTGCGCGAGAGCATCGAGATGCTCGAGGCGGTCCGACTTCGGCCGGAGGTGTTCTCGGAATCGATCGGGCTGGCGGCGTCGTTCGATCCGCCGACCGAGCCGGGGGTCCGTCTGATCCGCGCCTGGAGCGAATGAGACCGCTCAGCGTTTGCGGACGCGTTCGGCCTTGCTGCGCTCGTAGACCATCGTGACGGCGTTGCCCTCGGGGCTGTACTCGATCGACGACATGTACGCGCGCATGAGCATGATGCCCCGGCCCGAAGGGATGTCGAGGTTTTCGTCGAGGGTTGGGTCCGGCACCGTCGTGGGCGTGAACCCGGGGCCGCGATCGCGCACCGTGATGACGCACGCGTGGTCATCGACAGACCACGCGACCTCGACGGGCTCGTCGGGGAGATCCTTGTGCCCGTGACGGAAAGCGTTGACGATGGCCTCCTCGAGCGCGAGGCGGAGCGCGAAGCGGGAGGCCTCGGGGTAGCCGTGGCGTTCGACGGCGTCGAGGAGCGAATGCTCGACGCGTTCGATCTCCTCTCGGGAGTCGTTCAGCTCGACTCGCTGGCGATCGCCGGGCTGTCGGGGGGGGGTGGTCATGATCGCCGACGATTCAGGGCGGGCGGCGACACGCACGCGCGAAGCCGCTCGGCCGGCGCGCCTGCGTCTGCCTGGGGTCAGGAGAAGCTGGCGAGGGCGTCGTCGGCGGAGTCGTGGATGTCGAAGAGCTTATTGAGCTTCGTGATCACGAACACTTCGTAGATCTGCGGGTCGATCTCCGCCAGCCGGAGCTGGCCCGATCGGGCGCGGACCTTGTTGTTGATCGTGATCA
The DNA here is from genome assembly GCA_965369025.1 of uncultured Phycisphaeraceae bacterium. Taxonomy (GTDB): domain Bacteria; phylum Planctomycetota; class Phycisphaerae; order Phycisphaerales; family UBA1924; genus JAHBXC01. Next base: position 1,884,561 of record CBDUPB010000001.1, read on the forward strand.
GGGTTCCGAGCGCGGCCGACGACAGGTGGTCGACATTCTCGAAGTTGATGAGCAACTTCGGCTTGTCGCGCTGCTCGATCACGGACACTATCTCTTCGCCGATGCGCTGGATGTTCGCTTCATCGAGGATGTTGCGATCAACAAAGCGGACCTGCACAACATCGCCTTCGTTATAGATTCGAAGCCGTGATTCTTCCGGGGGCATCCAGTTCTCTCCGAGGGACCGGCTCAGACTATCCGAGCGGCGATCAAGGTGTCAACCGCATCGCATGGAGAGGTTTGCGGTCAGGCACAATCATGGGGGACAAAAATCGCCCGCCCCGGAGTCCGAGGCGGGCGGAAATCACTGCAATCGGGGGCGTTCAGTAGCCAACGCCGAGGCGGTCGAGGAGACCCGGGAAGTTCCGCTCCTCTTCCTCGGACTGGATCAGGATCGTGGGCTTCATGAGGATGAGCAGGGTTCGCTCTTCCTTGGTTTCGATGCGGTTGGAGAAGAAGCGGTTGATAACCGGGATCTTGGAGAGCACCGGGACGCCCGACTCGACTTCCTGCTCCGTGACGAGGCGCTGACCGCCGAGCAGGATGGTGCCCTGATCGGGGATGGTCGCGGCGGTCTGGATGGAGGAGATCGTGATTTCGGGCAGCGCGAGTTCACCTTCGGCGGTTGCCGAGCCGCCCGCTCCGTCGCCGCCGCCGGCGACGGCCGCGGTCACGGTGAAGGTCTGGAAGCCGATGAGCTGCGCGATGCGGGTGTCGATCGACAGGGTGACATAGCGGCGGTCCGAGGAGACCACGCCGCGGAGCAGCAGGGTCACGCCGGTGTTCAGGGTCGACACGGTCGGGTCGAAGCCGACGGACGAGGTGCTGACCACGGGCTGGAGGTCGGACACATACGCGCGCTGGACGCCGACCGCGATGTTCGCGTACCGGTTGTTGACGAGCGTCAGCCGCGGCGCGGTGAGCGATACATTGCGCCGGTCGGCCTGCGTGGCCTGCACGAGGAAGTCGACCTGGATCTCGTCGAGGAAGGTGCCCGCGACGCCGAGGGCCGGGTTGCCCGCGAGGATCGTGCTCGCGAACGCGCTGGTGATCAGGTTCTCGGCCATGTTGAGCGAGCCCTGCTGGACAGGGATGATCGACATGCCGTCGGGCGCGATGACCGAGGTGTTGAGCGGGCCGAACTCGTAGGTGATCTCGCCGGTGGTCTCTTCGATGTCGGAGATGTACCACTGGGTCGTGTCGGTCTGGCGGACGCCGACGAGGTCGGAGGGCACGGTGCTGGAGAAATCGCCGAAGCCGGTGATGTTGTTGAAGCCGGTGCCGCCGAACGCCTGCTCCTGCATGACGGTGTTGTCATACTGGTTGTTCTGGGCGTTGAAGTAGACATCGAGGTCGAAACCGATCTGCTCGAAGAAGTCCTGAGAGACTTCGAGGAAGCGGGCCTCGACATTGATCTGGATCTCGCGGATCTCGCGGAGCTGCTTGAGGAGGTTGGCGACCTCGCGGTGGTTGCGCGCGGTGTTGGTGATGATGAGGTTGCCGTTGAGGATCTGGATGCGGCCGGTCGTTCCGCCGTTGTCCTGCCAGCCCTCGAAGTCGATGTTGGTCTGGATCAGATCGACGACCTGCTGGATGCGCTCCTCGTCGGTGAGCTCGATGTCCTCGGTGTCATCGACGCGGAAGACGCCTCGGCCGCCGCCGCCGCCGCCCGATTGCTGGAGCACGGCGTCGAGGTCGAGTTCGGGCACATCGGTGAAGTTCGGGATCTCGAAGATGAGGTCCTGAATGTCGTAGATGCGGATGAAGGTGTTGCGTCGCAGGGCCTCGTCGGAGGCGACCACGAGCACGCCGTCGTTGACGGCCCAGCCCGCGCGGCTGAACTCGTCCGGGCTGATCTTCTCGAGGACGCGATCAAGAACCACGCGCATCGGGACCGGGCGGAGGTTGAGCGTGACCTCGGTGTCGCGGTTGACACCGATGTTCGAGAGCGCGTCCCAGTCGATGTCGACATTGAGGTTGCCGACGGCGGCGATGAACTCGAGGACATCCTCGAGCGGGGCGCTGCTGAAGGACGCGGGGATCTTCTTGTTCTCGAGGGCGGCGAGGACCTCCCGGTTCTCCGCGGGCTCGTCGTACACGACGGGCTCGCCGCGACGGAACGAGATCTCGGGCCAGTCCGAGGGGTAGCTGATGATGTCGTCGGGGATGATCAGCGTGCGCTGGATGCGGTTGGATTCCTTGGCGTAGGAGTACGCCTTGTCGCGCTGGCTGAAGTCCCACTCGCGGTAGATCACGACATCCTTCAGAACATCGCGGAGCAGCAGGCCCGTGGGGTTGTTGGGATCGAGGAAGAGGATCTGGTCGATGACCTGCAGCGCCTCGGTGTACTTCTGCTCCTTCTGGAGCTCGCGCACGCGGTCGATCGACTCGTTGATCTTGCGCTGCTTCTCGGCGGCCTGGCGCGTCTCCGCGTCGCGCGTCTGCGACGCTGCTTCCGCGCCCTGGCGCTGGATCTCGGACACGCGGGCGGCCTCTTCCGCGTTGCGGATGTTGGTCAGCAGGCGCTCCTGATCGGCGATGCGCGCGTTGTACTCGCTCTCGGAGAACACATCGCGGCGCTGCGCAACGGCGAGGCGGGCGCGCCCGGCGAGTTCGCTCGCACGGGCGAAGTCGCCCTGGCTGAGCGCCGCCTGCGACTGGCGGATGAAGTTCTCGAACTCGGCGACGGCCTGCTCACGCTGCAACTGACGAGTGCGGAGTTCGTCCTGCACGAGCGGCGGGCGGCCCTCGAGCAGCACGCGCGACTCCTGGAGTCGTGACTCGGCGCGGGCGAGCTGATCGTCCGACAGGTAGGGGCGGTACGGGCCGAGCACCAGCGCGTACTTCTGCTCGGATTCGGCGTAGCGACCCGCGGCGAACGCTTCGTCGGCTTCGGTCAGGTAGCGCTCGGCCTCGAAACGGAACGCCTGCTGGAACAGGTCGTCGTCGGTCGGCTGGATCGCGACGGCGTCGTTCTGCTGCGCCTCGGGGACGATCTCTTCGATCTCGAGCGGCTCGTCAAGGTCGATGGGGGCGTCCTGCGGCGCGGCGTTGCCGCGCGACGGGAGCGGATCGCTCGTGCGATCGACATGGCCCGGCTGAAGGGCGCCGAGCGCGACCATGTCGAGGTCGAACACCTCGCCGCGCTCACGCTCGATCTCAAGGATTCGCGTGCGATGCTTCTCGATGGTGCGGATCTGGGCGCCGGAAAGGTCAACGCCCGAGCGGTACACCGAGTCGAAGCCGGCCTTGGCGACGGCGTACTCGCCGTTCATGAAATCGGTGACGGCCTGATTCAGCGTCGCGTCGATCAGCGGCGCGAAATCGGCCTTGGCGGCGGCGACTTCCTCGATGAGGGCCGCGGCGCGTGCCTTCTGCTCGTCGGACGACGCGCGATGCCGGCGGGCGGCCGACGCCTGTCTCTCGGCCTCGCGGTTGTCGCCGTTCTCGAGGGCGAGTTCGGAGCGCTGGAGACTGATCTCGACAACATCCATCGAGCGCATGCGGCGGTCGATGGAGGCGAGCAGGTCGGCGGCGCGATCACGCTGGGCGCTCGAGAGCGCCGCGGGCTGAAGGTCGCTCACCAGGGACTTGGCGCGCACGAGGCGGCCGTCCTGGAGCAACGCATCGGCCTGGTCGAGCGTGGCGGCGGGGTCGCCGTTCGCGAAGGCCATAGGGGATGCAAAGAGCGCTGCCGCCGCGATGACGCGGAACAGGGCGCGAGGCGAACGACGCTTGTGATGGAGCATTCGGCTTCTCTCCACGAAACACCCGAAATGGAGACCGTGCCGCCGGGGATAGGGCGGGAACGGTGGAAAGGTGGACCCATGAACTCCCCGCCGCGAACGAGGCACACGATTGAGAGACAGGCGGCGGGTTCAACGCTTGGCTTGGGGAGTCGCCAGCATGAGCCGCGGAACATAGTCCCCGGTCTTCCCGGACGCAAGCCGGTCAGCGATACGAACAGCACAGGGGGAGTGCTGCATCCGTATTGAAAAAACGCACGGAAGACTTGCTTTTGTCGGAACCTGTCAGCGCGGGCAACGACAGATCCCGCCGATTTCGGCGGGATCGGGGTGAATGAACATGTTGCGATGCCCGCCGCTCTCGGATCAGCCGTTCCACGCCATCTGGTCGGCGACGACCGGCTCGCGCGTCCCCATCATCCGGACGAAGGCGTCGAACAGGTAGTTCGCGTCGTGCGGCCCGGGGCTTGCCTCTGGGTGGTGCTGGACAGCAAAGACCGGGCGGTCGCTCAGCCGGAAGCCGGCGAGCGACTGGTCGTTCAGGTTGATGTGGGTCGCTTCGCCCCCGACCGCCTCGAGCGAGGCCGTATCGACCGCGTACCCGTGGTTCTGGCTGGTGATCTCGACCCGTCCGGTGAGCAGGTTGCGCACCGGGTGGTTCACGCCGCGATGCCCGAACTTCAGTTTGTAGGTCTCGGCCCCGGCGGCAAGGGAGAGCAACTGGTGGCCGAGGCAGATGCCGAAGGTCGGGAGGACCGCCTTGGGATCGCCCGAAATCAGGGCGCGGAGCGTGTCGATGGTGTTCGTGACCGCCGCCGGATCGCCCGGGCCGTTGGAGACAAAGAGCCCGTCGATGTCCCCCCGTTCGACGGCGGCCCGGATCTCCGAGGCCGGTGTGTCGTGAGGGACCACCACAACTTCGCATCCCCGCTGGGTCAGGTGGCGCAGGATGTTCCATTTGGCGCCGCAATCGAGCGCGAGCACGCGGAAACGGGGAGAGTCGCCCGCGGGGAGCGTCTTCCCGGGGAGGCCGCCGAGCACGCCGATCGGGGCCCACTCCCCGAGCGTGTCGCTCCAGGATTGCCGGGAGGAGCACCCGACGAGGGGGACGAGGTTCTGGCCGGTGGTGTCCGGGCTGGACCGCGCCAGCCGCACGAGGTCGGCGTCGCTGATGGAATCGTCGCTGGACAACACTCCGGCCATGACGCCCGCGACGCGGAGCCGCTTCGCCAGAGCGCGGGTGTCGATGTCCGCGATTCCCAGGACGCCATGCCGCGCGAGGTATGAGGAGAGGTCTTCGTCGGCCCGGTAGTTCGAATGGAGGTTGGCCAGTTCGCGGACCACGAATCCGGCCACCTGGACGCGCGTCGATTCGACATCGCCCGGGTTGGCGCCCGTGTTCCCGATAAGCGGGGCGGTCTCGACCAGAATCTGACCCGAGTACGACGGGTCGGTCAGCGATTCCTGGTATCCCGACATGGCGGTGTTGAAGACGACCTCGGCGGCCACCGTCCTTGGGGCGTCTGTTGCGCCGAACGCAGCCCCCTGAAAGAGCGAGCCGTCGGAGAGAGCGAGTCGTGCGTTCTTGGCGTTGGTCATCTCAAGCGAAAGTGTAGACCGCCCGGGGTGAGATTCTCGGGCGATGGCTCTACGCAGCCCCGAGATTGGTCGATAGTCGGTTCGTCCCGCCGGTCTCGGCGTTCCCTCGGAACCGGACGGGCGCCTGCGCGTCGGAACGCTTCACCGATGCTGACTTTCGCCGTTCTTGGAGAGCCCTTGATGTCCATTCCCGCCCGCTTCACCCGCCTGTTCGTCCTCGCCGGTCTTTCGGGTCTCATGGCAGCCGGTCTCGCGAACGCTCAGCTGGGGGGACAGCCGAATCGGATTGACACAAAGGTTGATCTTTCGCTGCCCGAATCGGCTTCCCGGTTTCAGCCCATCCATGTCGCCGCGATGAAGGCGGATGTGCTGGCGATCCAGGACGAACTCGACAAGGGCATCGATGTGAACCTCCGCGTGGAGCGGGGTTTCTTCGCAGGAACCACCCCGCTCATGCTCGCCGCGCGCGACGCCGACGCCGCGACCATGCTCTACCTCATCGAGCGAGGCGCCGACGCGACCGCCCGTGACGACGCTCGGCGCAGTGTGCTCATGTGGGCATCGAGCACCGAGGGATCGGTCGAGAAAATCAATGTGACGCTTCAGCACGGCGCGGAGCCCGACCCACGGAGTCAGGACGGCGCCACCGCGCTGCATTGGGCGGCGGGACTTGGCCATGATCCCGACATGGTCAAGGCGCTGATCGACGGCGGCGCCTCGATCGACATCGCGGATGATCGCGGCCGAACCCCGCTCATGACCGCCGCGCGCGTCGGCAACGCGGGCGCGACGAAATACCTCCTCGACGCCGGCGCCGACCGGTCACGCAAGAGCCCGCAGGGGCTGAACGCGATCCACTGGGCCGCCGAGGGCGCAGAAGGGAACGGGGAGACGATCACCGTTCTCCTCGAAGCGGGCATGGCCCTTGAGTCGCGCGCCGCCGACGGCTCGACACCGCTGATCCTCGCCGCATTGAACGGGCGCACCCCGCAGATCATCGAACTCTTGTCGCGCGGGGCGGATGTGGACGCGACGAACAGCTGGGGGCTGTCGCCTCTGATGGCCGCGGCATCCAACGGCTCACCCGACGCGGTGAAGGCGGTCCTCGACGCCAACCCGGATCTTGATGTGCAGGATCAGGCCGGCCGGGTCGCGTTGCATTACTCGGTCGCGATGGGGAACGGCGTTGTGACAGCGATGATCGCGCGCAGGAACGCGAACCCGGATATCTCCGACAACGAGGGGTGGATGCCCATCCACATGGCCCGCACCATCGCCACGCTCGATCCGCTGGTCCGCATGGGCGCCGATCTGGACGCGCGGTGCGGCGTGACGCAGTATCAGGACTGGACACCGCTTATGTTCGCCGCGGCGACCGGCAACGCGTTCATGGTGCGGTGCCTCGTCAACGCCGACGCCGATCCCACGATCGAGACCGAGGAGCAGATGAACGCCATGCGCATCGCGCTCGCTCTTGAATATCCAGAGGGCGTCAACCCCATCGCGGACATCATCCGCAGCGCTGTGGCCGAGAAACAGGCGGGCATCGAGGCCGAGATGCTCCGCAAGCGCCGGGAGGAGCGTCTGAACGCCCCGGGTTCGATGCCCTGACGCCCCGCCGATCCCCGGCCCGGTATACGCTGACCGGGGATGCGCGGCCCATCGCTCTTCAAACCCGATGAACCCCCGCGTGCGACCCACGCCGGGCCATTCGTGCGCGTCGCGCTTGAGCGGGGGCTCGACCATCCCGATGGGTTGGTCTACGCGGTTCCCGCGGGCGGCTCGCCGCCGCTCATCGGCGCCCGGGTCGAAGCGCCCCTGGGCCGAGGGAACACCCCGACCGCCGGGTATGTGATCGAGGTGCTCCGCGACGCCGCGAGCGCAGGGATCAATCCCGCGCGCATCAAGCCGGTGACTCGGGCTCTCGGAGGCGGGCTGCCCCCTGACCTTGTTGAACTCGCCCGCTGGATGGCGCGGTACTACTGCTGTCCGATCGGCATGGTGTTCGCGAGCATGACCCCCGCCGCCGTGCGCAAGGGGATCGGCGTCGTCAAGCGAACGATGCTCCAACCCGCTCCCGACGCGCGGCGGCTCGCGAGCACGACACCGCTCCCGCCGACCGCTCAGGAGGCGTGGAACAAGGTCGAGCGGTTGCTGGACGAGGCGTCACGCTGGCCCATCGAACCGCGCGATCTCGCCCGCGCCGTCGGCGCTCCCACGCTCGGACCGATCAACCGGTTGATCCGGGCCGGGCTGCTCGAGGAGACCAGCCGCGAGATGGTCCGCGCCGCATGGGACGATCAGCCCGTCTATGAAGCGCCGCGCTTTGCGCCCAGCGATGAACAGCGCGTCGCGCTCGACCGGATCGAGAGCACGCCTGACAGTTTCGCGGTCCACCTGCTTCACGGCGTGACCGGATCGGGCAAGACCGAGGTCTACCTCGCCGCGATCGAGCGCGTCCTCGCGCGGGGCGAGTCCGCGATCGTGCTCGTCCCCGAGATCTCGCTCACGCCGCAGACGGCGGGCCGATTCCTCTCGCGCTTCGGAACACAGGGGGTCGCGGTCCTCCACTCGGGGCTCACGCAAGCGCAGCGCAACCAGCAATGGTCGGCGGTCGCGAGCGGCGCGGCGCGGGTTGTCGTGGGAGCACGGAGCGCGATCTTCGCGCCGACTCCGGGCAAGGTCGGGTTGATCGTGGTCGATGAAGAGCACGACACCTCGTACAAGCAGGACCAACTGCCGAGGTACCACGCGCGGGATGTCGCGATCAAGCGAGCCCAGATCGAGGGCAGACCGGTGCTGCTCGGGAGCGCCACGCCTTCCCTGGAGTCGTTCCATAACGCGACCGAGGGGCGGTACACGCTCTCGACGATGAAGACCCGCCCGGGCGGCATGAAACTCCCGCGCGTGCTCGTCGTTGATCTGATCGAGGAACGCCGGAAACGCCCGTGGACCGAACGGCATGTGCGGTTGCTGGGCCCGACGCTCGAGGGCGCCCTGCGCAAGACACTCGCGGACGGCGCGCAGGCGATCCTCCTCCTCAATCGGCGCGGCTACGCGAACTACATCTGCTGCCCCGACCACCGATGCGGCTGGGTCCTCACCTGCGAGGATTGCGACGCGACCATGGTGTTCCACAAGGACCGCCGACTCGAACGGGGCGGGACCGTGCGATGCCACCACTGCCTCGCCGAGCGGATGCTCCCGTCGTCGTGCCCGATGTGCGAACGCAAGGCGAGCGTCTTCGGGCTGGGCACCCAGCGCGTGGAGGAAGAACTCGTGCGCGAACTCCCGGAACTCATCTCCGGGGACACGCTCCTGCGACTCGACGGCGACACCATGCGCGCAGGCCGGGACTACTTCACCGCCCTCGAACGATTCCGGGAAGGCCGCGCGCGAGTGTTGCTCGGCACCCAGATGGTCGCAAAGGGGCTCGACTTCCCCGGCGTTCGGCTGGTGGGCGTCGTGCACGCGGACACAGCGATCAACCTGCCCGATTTTCGCGCCGCCGAGCGGACATTCCAACTCGTGAGCCAGGTTGCGGGCCGCGCGGGGCGCAGCGGCACGCCGGGCATCGTCGTGGTGCAAACACTCGAGCCCAACTCGCCCGCGATCCGTCACGCGGCGCGGCACGACTACGAGGGATTCGCGAGGGAGGAACTCTCCCAGCGCCGGGAGGCGGCGCTCCCTCCGTCAACGCGGATGGCGCGCATCGTGGTGCGCGACGAGGACTTCACCGCCGCCAGCGCCAGGGCCGCGGATCTCGAGGCCGCGCTCGCGGCCCACACGGCGAAGGTCTTTGTCCGCGGGCCGATGCCCTGCCCGCTCAGCCGGATCGCCGGGAAGCACCGCATCGCGATCGAACTGACATCGCAACGCGCGACCGATCTGCAAGCGGCGCTGACCGCGCTGCGCAACCTCGGGCTTGTGAAGAGCGACGAATCCACCGCCGTGGATGTCGATCCCGTGGCGATGCTCTGACGGGTTCGGTCAGTTGCGAAGGGATTCGGCTGGGAGGTCGTGCATCTCGACCTGCAGCACGATCTTCGATTCGGGGTGCGCCGCGACCCAGTTGGCGAAGTACGCCTGCGCCACGGTCGCGCCCTCGGGCGACTCCTTGACGCGCAGCGTGCGATCGGGCGTGAGTTCCGCCACAAACGGGCCTTTCATGGTCATCACGCGACGCTCCTCGTCGATCATCGCGCCGAACGGGATGAAGTACGCCTCGTCGCCCGCGGTCACTCCGACGCCCGTGACCTTGGGCGGCAGCCGGACATCATCCGTCACCCTCATGTACACGAGATTGAGATCGCCCTGGTACCCGGCGAACGGATTGACGGTGTAATCGAACGGGGATCCTTTCGGTCGCTCGATGACCATGCCGGTCGGGTGGAGCGCGATGAACTCACTCAGCACCGTCACGCGGAAGGGAAGGAACTCGATCGGGGCCTCAGCGTACGGGCCGGTGACGCCGATCCCGTCGAGAGGGGAATAGAGCGACTTGCTCTGCGCGTCGTACAGCGCGGCGCTGCCTCGAACGAGCAAGCCAGCGAGGCGGAACTCGCGCGGCTCGCCCTCCGTCATCCCCGAGCGCGTCGGCGCCAGATCCCGGCGGAAGACAGTCAGCCCGTTCGAGATGGGGTCGAACCAGACCGCGATCGGCACGCCCGCGATCGTGTCGTTGATCACCCCGTGATAGGTCAGGATGCTCATGGGGTACGCGACCGCTTCGCCGTCGATCTCGACCTCGACCACGAGGTCGGTGCGCGGCGGGAACTTCGCGTCCTTCGCCAACTCGTGCTCTGGGGTCGTGATCGCCGGGAGCGGATCGCGCTTGGCGCCGGGAGACACGAACGCCGTGAGATCGAACGCGGCGTTCGAGGTGTCGAACAACCCGAGGTGGTCCTTCGTGTGTTCGGCGAACCCGGCGAGTTGCTCGGGCGACATTACGACTTTGATGACTTGCTGCTTCTCCGCGTCCTGCGCGAGTGCGGGCTGAGCGGCGAGGAGCGTGACGGCGAGAAGCGGGCGGAGCGTTTTCATGGCGTGGAACATCATCGTCCATTCGGACGCACGACCACGGCGCGGGTTCACGCCCGCGAGGCGTCCGGATAATCACTCGGGCAGGCCGCGATCAACCCCCGTAGGTCAGGATCGGCTTGCGGTCGGCCGCCACGATGTCGAGCCGCTTCACGATCGCGTCGCGAGGGGCCTCGGCGAGTTCCTTCGGATCCTTCTCGATCTCGTCCGCGATGCGGAGCATCGCGTCCACGAACCGGTCGAGCACATCCTTGCCCTCGGTCTCGGTCGGCTCGACCATCAGGCAGTTGCGCACGGGCCAGTGCATGGTCGGCGGATGGATCCGGTAGTCGATGAGCCGCTTCACGATGTCGAGCAGTGAGACGCCGCGATCAAGGAGCGTCTGGGGGACGGTCACGAACTCGTGCGCACAGTACCGGCCCTCTTCGGGCGCGAAGAACGGCATCTCGTAGCGATCGCGGAGTCGCGCGGCGAGGTAGTTCGCGTTGAGCACGGCGAGTTCGGAGACCTCGCGCAGGCCGTCCGGGCCGCAGGCGCGCATGTAGGTCCAGCAACGCACGAGCACGCCGACCTGCCCGACGAACGAGCGCACCTTGCCGATGCTCTTGGGCCGGTCGTAGTCGAGCGCATACGAGCCGTCGGATTTCTGCTCGACTTGGGGAACGGGCAGGTATGGGGCGAGGAACTTCTTGACGGCGATGGGGCCGGCGCCGGGACCGCCGCAGCCGTGGGGCGTGCTGAAGGTCTTGTGCGTGTTGTAGTGCATCATGTCGGCGCCGAAGTCGCCCGGGCGGGTCTTGCCCAGAATCGCGTTCATGTTGGCGCCGTCGAGATACAGCAAACCGCCCGCCTCATGGATGATGTCGGCGATGTCGCTGACATACGAGTCGAAGAGACCGGCGGTGTTGGGGTTGGTGATCATCAGACCGGCGACATTCTCCGGGCCGGCGTCGGCGATCGCCTTCTTGAGCGCATCGACATCGGTGAAGCCGTTGACGGTCTTGATGGCGACGACATTGGCGCCGCACATCGCGCACGAAGCGGGGTTCGTGCCGTGCGCGTTGTCGGGGGCGAAGACGACGGTGCGTTGGGGCTGGCCGATGTCGCGGAAGTACTCGCGCATGACCTTCAGCGCGGTGTACTCGCCGTGTGCGCCCGCGGCGGGCTGAAGGCACGCCTCGTCGAGGCCCGAGATCTCTTCGAGCATTCTCCGGGTCTCATAGAGCAGTTTGAGCGCGCCCTGCACATCCGCGTCGTCCTGGAGCGGGTGGATGTGGGCGAACCCGGGCTGCGCCGCAGCGAACTCGTTGATGCGCGGGTTGTATTTCATCGTGCACGAGCCGAGCGGATAGAACTCGCCGTCCACGCCGAAGTTCCGCTGAGAGAGGTGGGTGTAGTGCCTGATCACCTGGAGCTGGCCGAGCTCGGGCCATTCGGGGGCGGCGCCCGCGAGCGCGCCGGGGATGGGCGTTGTCTCGACATCGAGATTGGGAAGGTCCGTCGCCCGCGCCCCGGGCGAGGTCTTCTCGAAGATCAGCGGCTCGGTCGGGCGCTCGCCGCGCGTCTGCGCGATCGAGCCGGCGCGGACCGCGTCGTGTTCGGCGTGGGCTTCGATCGAAACGGGGCGGGAAGTGGGCTGCATGGTGGTCATATCAGCGTGAACCCTTCGAGGGCGTGGGATCGGGCGGGGGCAGGTCAACAAACCAAGGCAGGCGGCGATCAGGCCTTCGGCGCTTCCGACAGGCACTTCACGAACGCGTCGAGTTCCTCGCGCGTCCGTTTCTCGGTGACGGCGATGAGCAGTTCGTCCGGGGCGCCGGGGCGCCCGAGACGGCGGCCGTGGAGCGCAAGCCCGGGCAGGAAGCCGTGCTTCTTGCAATGCTCGACGATCGGTGTGACGGGGCCCGGGCACTTCACCACGAACTCATGGAAGAACTCGCCGTCGTACCGGAGCGAGAAGCCCGGGAGCGCGGCGATCTTCTTCGCCAGGTAGTGCGCCTTGTGCCAGCAGTGCTCGGCGATCTCGCGGATGCCCTGCGGCCCGACGGCGGTCATGTACATCGTGGCGCGCATCGCCAGCAGGCCCTGATTCGTGCAGATGTTGCTCGTGGCCTTGGCGCCGCGGATGTGCTGCTCGCGCGTCTGGAGCACGAGCGAGAAGGCGCGGCGGCCGTCGCCGTCCTCGGTCTGCCCGATCAGGCGGCCGGGCATGCGGCGCATGAACTCTTTCTTCGCGGCGAACAGGCCGAGGTACGGCCCGCCGAACTGGAGCGGCACGCCGAGAGGCTGGCCCTCGCCGCACGCGATGTCGGCGCCGCACGCGCCGGGGGTCTTGAGCAGCGCGCACGCGATGGGGTTGAAGACCGCGACATTCAGCGGCCGGTGTCCTGCGGTGCTCGTGGTCTGGAACGCGCTGAACAAACCGTCCCAGTCTTCGATCTGCCCGAAGAAGTTGGGCGACTGGACGATCAGGCAGGCCGTGTCGTTGTCCGCCGCGGCCTTGACGGCGTCGACGGTCAGACGGCCGTTCTCGCTCTTCACCACCACCATCTCGGCGGGGAGGTCGGAGAGGCCCGTCTCGATGACCTTGCGGTAGTCAGGGTGCACGGTGTCGGCGATGAGCACGCGGCGCTTGCCGGTGGTGTTGATCGCGAGCAGAGCCGCCTCGTTGGCCGCGCTGGCGCCCTCGTACATCGAGGCGTTGGCGATGTCGAGCCCGGTGAGCCGGGCGATCTGCGACTGGAACTCGAAGAACGCCTGGAGCGACCCTTGCGAGGCCTCGGCCTGGTAGGGGGTGTAGGCGGTGAGGATCTCGCCGCGGTTCACGATCTGGTCGATGAACGCGGGGATGAAGTGGTCGTACGCGCCGGCGCCCATGAACGACACGCTGTTGAGCATGTGCTTGTTCATGGACGAGAGTTTGGCGAGTTCGCGCTGGAGCTCGAGCTCGCTCATCGCGGGCGGGAGGTCGAGTTCTCGGGTGAGGCGAGACTTCTCGGGGATGACGGCGAAGAGGTCGTCAATCGAGGAGGCCCCGATCGCCGCGAGCATTTCCTCGCGCTGATCGGCGGTGATCGATGTGTAGTTCATTGGGCGTGGTGGCCTGTTTGGAGAGGCCTGCGAGCGAGCGCGCGACGCGGCGCTCGAGGGGCGCGGGCGAGCAGACATTGGAGAATAGGCAAGGCGACGGGTGATGACCCCCGACAGGCCCGGACTTCAACGCAACGCAGACGCGGGAAGTCCGGTACCAGCGTCGTCCCGAAGCGTGCGACCCGCCGCCCCAAGCCCGGCCTCGGGATGTACAGTGGCTTGAGAATTCTCTCCCCCAAAAGGCGCTGCGGCCGGGCCGCGGCCGCCGCCCCTCTGCGAGAAGCCCATGCCGACCGATGCTCCCGTCCGTACTGCCCACTCCGCGATCCGAACCGCCGGGTTCGCGGCGACGCTCCTGACGCTGGCCGGTCTCGCCGCCTGCGCCGCCCCTCGCGAGTCGGGAACGACCTCGCCGGCCCAGCGGACGGCGGCGACTCCTGCCTCCAGCGCGTCGCCCCGGCCGGCGACGAGCGATGTCACGGTGTCGTCGATCTCCGAGTCGCTCGTCGCTTCGAACGACGAGGTCTTGCGCTTCCACCAGATCGTGACGACTCTGTCTGACCCGTTCTTTGAGGGCCGCGCGCCGGGAACCAACGGCGTGCTGGTCGCGGCGGACTACATCGAGTGGAACTTCGAGCGGGCTGGGCTGGAGCCGCTGTTCACGACCGAGGACGGCGAGATGTCGTACCGCCAGCCCTTCAAGGTCACCGGGCCGATGGAAGTCGTCCGCTCGGGCGCCTCTTGGACGGTGCGCGGCGCGAATGTCCCGCTCAACGAAGGCGTCGACTTCAATGTCGCCGGGTTCTCGGGCAACGGCGAGGCGACGGGCGAGCTCGTATTCGTGGGGTACTCGATCGAGGATGGCCAGCAGGGCTACTCGTCGTACGGCGAGGACGACGACCTCACGGGCAAGATCGCGATGATGCTCCGCTTCGAGCCCCTGATGGCCGACGGCACGAGCAAGTGGGCCGAGACGGGCTGGTCCGGTTCGTCCGGGCTGGTCGGGAAGATCCAGGCGGCCAAGGACCGAGGCGCGGCGGGAATCATTCTGGTGAATCCGCCCGAGGCGGACGACCCCCGGGCCGCCGAACTGCCCACGGCGCGTGGGACGGCGTTCCGCGCCGGGCTCGAGGACACCCCAGCGATCCTGATGAGCCAGCAGGCGGCAGACCGCATGCTCCGCTCCGCGACAGGCCGCTCGCTTATGGATTGGCGCAAACTCGCGGACAGCACGGGCGGCGTCTCGCCGGTTCCTCAGGTCGAGATCACGATCGAGGGCGGCGTGGAGCGGCCCCAGCTGACCACGGAGAATGTCGCTGGCGTGCTGCGCGGCAAGGGCGCGCTGGCCGACGAGTATGTCATCGTCGGCGGCCACTACGACCATGTGGGCTACGGCTACTTCGGCTCGCGCGGCGGCTACATGGGCGAGATCCACGAGGGCGCCGACGACAACGCGTCGGGCACGGCGGGCGTCATCATCGAGGCCCGGCGCCTGAAGACGCTCTACGACAATCTCCCCAAGGGCGAGGCAGCGCGATCGATCGTCTTCATGGGCTTCGGCGCCGAGGAGTCGGGGCTGAACGGATCCAGGCACTTCGTTGAGAACATGCCGTTCAGCGAGTCTCAAGTGCAGGCGATGATCAATATGGACATGATCGGGCGGCTGCGCGGCGAGCAGCAGCTCGAGATCGGCGGGGTGCAGACCGCCGCCGGATTCGAGGAGATTCTGACGCCCCTGTTCGACGCGTCCAAACTCCCGATCAAGACCTCGGGCGGCGGGAGCGGTCCGAGCGACCACGCGAGCTTCAACGCGGTCGGCATTCCGGTGCTGTTCTTCCACACCGGCTTGCACGAGGACTACCACACGCCGACCGACGAAGGCCAGAAGATCAACTTCGAGGGCGGCGTGGCCGTCGCGCAGCTCGCCGGCAATGTCGCGTTGGACCTCGCGCTCATGGACGAGAAACTCGAGTTCCGCGAGACCAGCAGCCGTCGCCAGATGGGCAGCGTCGCACGCGCGAGGGTGCGCCTGGGCATCGCGCCGGGCAATTACAGCGACACCGATCCCGGCGTGGTTGTGGGCGGCGTTTCGGAAGGCACCAGCGCCGCAGACGCGGGCCTCGAAAAGGACGACCGCATCATCAAGTGGGGCGACAACGACCTGCTCGATGTTGTGCAGATGATGGAATTCCTCGGCAAGCACGAGCCGGGCGACGAGGTCATGCTCATCGTTGTGCGCGACGGCAAGGAAGTCCCCATCAAGGTCACGCTGAAGGCCCCGCAGCGCGGCGGTCAGTGAGCGGCGTCGCGCTTGACGACAACCAGGGTCACATCGTCCTCGGGCGGGACTTCGCCTGAGAACGCGAGCGATTCACTCGTGAGACGCTCGATAACCTGATCGGCGTCGAGGTCTGCGGCATCGCGGATGGCCGCGCGCAGTCGCTCGAGCCCGAAGCGCTCGCCCTGATCGTTCGGGCACTCGAAGAGCCCGTCGGTCAGGAGAATCAGGATGTCGCCCGGCGCGAGGTCGATGCGCCTTGGCTCAGGGAACTCCACGCCCGGTTCAACGCCGAGCGGGAAGCCGTCGGCGTTGAGTTCGACGAGCTTTCGCTCGGCGGCGATGTAGTGGTAGGTCGGGCCGTGGCCTGCCGAGAGCACCGCTGCGGTGTTGGTCTTCGGGTCGAGCACCATCCCGACGAAGGTGACGAATCTGCCGGCGGGCAGGTCGGCGACAAGCAGATCGTTCAACCGGCTGATCAGTTCGGGCAGCCCTTGCCCTGTCGCGAGACTCGCGTGGACATACGCGCGACAGACGGCGGTGACGAGCGCTGGGCCCACGCCGTGCCCGGTGACATCGGCCAGCGACATGAATAGGCGCCCGTCGGGCGTCGGGCACCAGTCGTAGTAGTCGCCGCCCGTCTTGTCGGCCGGCTGGCTGTACCCGGCGATCGCGAAGCCGGCGGCGTCGGGACGCGTCGAGGGGAGAAGGCCCTGCTGGATCTCGCGGGCCACATCGAGATCGCGCTCGATGCGAGTCCGTGCCGAGATCTCGGTCGAGAGCCGCGCGACATGCGCGCGGAGTTCACCGGTCATCCGGTTGAAGGTCGCGGCGAGTTCGCGGATCTCGTCCGACGAGGCCGTTTCGTCAAGCGTCACATCAAGATCGCCCTGGCCAACCTCGCCCACCTTTTCCCGCAGGCGCGCGATGGGCCGAGTGATCGTGCGCGAGACGAACGCCACCGATCCGAGCATCAGCAGGAGCGTTGCGCCCAGCGCGGCGCCGGCCCAGATCGTGCGCGAGCGGACCTCCGCGAGCACCGTGCGCAGGGGCACGCGGCACACGAAGACCCAGTCTGCCGAGGGGATGGTCTCGTAGCAGACGAGCAGCGCCTCGTCCGAATCCCAACCGTCGATGGTTGCTGCGCCTTCGCCCCCGTTGAGCATCTCTGTCGCCAAAGCGGCAAGTTCGGGGCGGTCCTGCTCGACGGCCACCTCGAAGATCGTCTGACGCATGATCCGGGATGGGTCGGGGTCGAAGACGAACTCTCCCGATCGCGTGAGGACGACGAAGTCGGTGTTCTGGTCGATGCCGCTGCCGACCGTTCCCTTGAGCCGCGCAAGGTCGATGTCGATCGTGCACACGCCCGTGAAGCCGTTCTGCCCGGCGATCACGGCCGAGTAGGTGCTCATCAGGATGTTCCCGGCGCCCTCGTCGAAGTAGGGCTCGCTCCAGATCGAGCGGCCGAGCCGCTTGGGGTGGGAGAACCAGGTGATCTCCGGGTCGGCGTACCAGTCGTAGACCTCGCGGCCGATGTTCATCTCGCGCAGGCCTTCACCGTCGCGGCAGACATACGGCGCAAACAGTTCGTCGGCGGGTCGGCGCAGGCCCGGCTCGAACGCGAGGGCGGAGCCGTAGACCAGCGGCGTCTGGAGGACATTCGCCGAGAGCTGCGCGTAGAGCGCGTCGTTGCTGATCGTCGGCGCCGCTTCAAGGAACCGCGCTGTGGTCTCGGCGATTCGCGACACTTCGACGAGGCGGGCCTCGAAAGCGGCGGCGTAACTCGCGGCGACCCGACGCGTTGAAACCTCCGCGCTCTCGGTGGCGCTGCGCACGAGATACGAACCGCCGAGCCCGAGGATAAGCACATAGATCAGGAGGACGGGGCCTCCGATCAGGAGCATCATCTGTCGCTGCATCGACATCGGTCGCACTTCCCGCTCGCTTGCGAATCACCCCGGGGTTCATCGCTCATCCCGGTCATCGTCCGGCTTCCTCGCCGGCCGTGAGAGAGGGCGAGTGTAGCAGCCGGGCGGCCTCACGCTCGGCGACCCACGGGGGCCGTGCGCAACAAAGGAAGCGGCCGGATCGTGATGATCCGACCGCCTCGTGTCGTTGAGTGAAAGTTGGTTTAGGTCAGCGGCGGCGACGCAGGCCGACGAGGGTCAGGCCGGCAAAGGACATGGCGCCCGCGGTGGGCAGGGGGACAAGCGCGGTGTTCGCGGGATCCCAGGCGATCGAGCCGACGCCTATGCGCTGGCCGCGATCGTTGAAGGTGATCTTCGCGATGTCACCCGTCAGGGTGGCGGAGCCCCAGTTGATCAGGAAGTCGTCGTTGCTGAAGTAATCAACAATGTTGCCGGCGGCGTCGTAGGCGGTGGCCTCGAAGGTCTCCGCGGTGAGCTTGAGCCAGTCAAAGGTGACGCTGGTCGCGCCGTCGACGAAGCCGACGGTCATGTCGCGGCCGCCGATGGTCAGGTGATCGTGATTGGTGATGCCCATGACATCGCCGCCCGCGAGAAGGAAGCGGAGGTCGCTGCTGAGGTAGGTGCTGTCCTCGAAGTACAGGCCCATCGTGGAGAAGGCGTAGGCGACGGGATCGGTGTCGAGAAGAACCGAGGTAGCGTCGGAGATGTAGCCGAACTCGGTGAAATCGACAGAGCCGGCGAGGGCGGCGGCGGACAGGCCGAACGCGGCTGCGGCCGCGAAGTGGTGGCGGTTCATCGTTTCTCTCTCTTGCTCCAGGATTCACGAACGCTCCGGCGCCCGTTGCCGGTCATTCTGGCTGAGGGGGTCAGAAAGACAAGCGTGGAGTCAAAAACCGCAAGGTCATTCGAGGATTCTTTACCTTGTGGTTCTTCCCAGTTTCACTCCGCTTCGTGTTCTAACACCTGTTGCGCAGTGTATCGGACCGCGGCGTCTTCATCGGTCGTGAGTTCCCGGAGACGCGCGAGCAGCGAACGGCGGGCTTCGGGAGCGAGCCGTCCATCCGCCATCGCGTTTCCTGCGGCGAGCAAAGCGTTCCGCTTCCACATCATCAGCGTCGCGCGTTTGAGCGCCATGCCCGTGAGCCGTTCCGCGCGATCCTCGGGTGTCCAGTTGAGCACTTCGAGGAGAGGGAGCGAGGGGAAGCGGGGGGCGTATCCCTCGTGAATCGGCGCGTCGGTTGCTCGGTTGGGCGAGTTGTGAGGGCAGACTTCCTGGCAGATGTCGCAGCCCGCGAGCATGTCGCCCAGCGGCTTGTGAAGTTCTTCAGGGATGACGCTGCGTGTTTCGAGCGTGAGGTACGACACGCATCGGCTGGCGTCGACGCTGCGCGGCTGGTCGGTTGGCGCGATGGCGTCGGTCGGGCAGGCGTCGATGCATCGGGTGCAGCCGCCGCAATGGTCTGGGAAACGGATCTGCTCGGGCGGCGATTCAAGCGGCAGGGTGGTGAGGATGAGGCCGAGAAGGAAGTACGAGCCGTGCTCGGGATGGATGAGCAGGGTGTGCTTGCCGACCCAGCCGATGCCTGCGCGTGCGGCGTGCTCGCGTTCGAGCGTGGGCTCGATGTCAACGCACGCGCGAAACTCGTGCGGCGAGTGTTCTTCGCGCAGCGCGTCGCACAACGCGTGGAGGCGTTTCTTGATGATGCGGTGGTAGTCTTTCCCTCGCGCGTAACGAGCGATGCGGCCGTGGTCGGGAGGGATGGCTTCGCGCGACGCGCCTTGGCCGCGCGGGGTGTACAGATCTCCCACGGCGATGATCGAGCGGACACCCGGGAGCATCGAGGTGGGATCGAGGCGCTGCGCGAGTTGGTCGGCGAGGTAGTCCATCTCGCCGTGCTTCCCGGCGGCGAGCCAGGCGCGGATGTGCTCGGCCTGGTCAGAGGGGCGGGCCTCGGACACCCCCGCGAGCGCGAAACCGAGCGCCTTCGCTCGGGCGATGATGTCGCGCGACAGCGATGGTGAACCGCCCCGATCGGGGGTGTCGTTGCGATCATGCTGGCGGGGCGAATCGGGCACGCGCGATCCTATGGACGCCGAGACGATCCGTCAGGGGGTTGGTTGGATCGTGGCTCGACGCGGGCGGCGGGTGTCCGTAGCATGCGCGTCCCGCTATCGCGCGGACGCAGGAGCACGCCATGACTCAGGATCTGCGGCAACCGGCATCGATCGAGCCCGACGCGGAGCAGGTCCGCGCCGCGGCGGTGCTCGTCGTCGACGACAACGAGCAGAATCTCGAACTCCTCCACGCGTATGTCGAGGACGGAGTGGGCTGCAAGGTGCGCACCGCGCGCGACGGCCTCGAAGCGCTGCGCAGCGTCGAGCAGGAGCAGCCCGATCTGATTTTGCTCGATGTGATGATGCCGCGCATGAGCGGGTTCCAGGTGTGCTCGCGCCTCAAGAGCGACCCGACCCTGCGGGATATCCCGGTGGTCATGGTGACCGCGCTGAACGAGGTCGCGGATGTCGAACGCGCCGTCGAGAGCGGCGCCGACGATTTCCTGACCAAGCCGGTCCACCGGATCGAACTCATCACGCGCGTGAAGAGTCTGCTCCGGGTTCGCTTGCTCAAGAAGCAGCTCGAGAAGACGCTCCGCGAGGTCGAGCGTCTGACCGACGGAGAAGATTGAAAGACATGAGGTGATCCCTCACCCGGTTCGCCTGCGGCGAACCACCCTCTCCCGCGGGAGAGGGTGGGGAGGATCAACCGAACAGGCGGCGGCGGGCTTCCTCGTACTTCTCGAGCGTCCCACGGATCACAGAGTCCGGGAGTGTCGGGCCGGGCGCCTGCTTGTTCCATTTGCCCTCGGCGACCAGCGTTTCGAGGTGCTCGCGCACGAACTGCTTGTCAAACGACTGCTGGCCGCCGGGTGAACCGGGCGTCCAGTTCTCGAGCGGCCAGTAGCGCGAGGAGTCGGGGGTGAGCGCTTCGTCGACGAGAAGAAGTTCCTCGCTGATCTTCTCGCCCGCCTCGTTGACTGGGAACCCGAACTCGAACTTGGTGTCGGCGAGAATCACGCCGCGCGCACGGGCGTAGTCGTGCGCGGCGGAGTAGATCGCGAGGGTCATGTCGCGCAGGCGATTCATGAGCGGCTCGCCGACGAGTTCGCACGCGCGGGCGAACGAGATGTTCTCGTCGTGTTTGCCCTGCGCTTCTTTGGTCGCCGGCGTGAAGATGGGCGAGCCGAGTTTCTCGAGGATCGAGTCGCCGTCGCGCATGCCTTCGGGGAGTTCGACGCCGCAGATCGCGCCGTCGCGCTGGTAGTCCTTCGTGCCCGATCCGGCGAGGTATCCTCGCGCGACGCACTCGATCTGGACAACCTCACATCGGCGTCCGACGGTGGTGCGCCCACGGAGGTCGCTTCGCTGGGCGTCGGTGAGGCCGCTCACGGTGTCGATGTCGGTCGAGAGCAGGTGGGTCTTGGCGAGGCCCTTGCGCTCGATGAACTCGAACCATTTGGTGCTCAGGTCGGTGAGGATCACGCCCTTGCCCGGGATAGGGGTGGGCAGGACAACATCGAACGCGCTCAGTCGGTCGCTCGCGACGATGAGCAGCGCCGGGGGGCGGTCGGCGTGCGCCGGGTCGGGCGGCAGGTCGTACACATCGCGGACCTTGCCCTCCCGGCGATTCGGGAAAGGCAGGTCGGTGCGCACGACGGCGCGGGAGAAATCAACGGATTTTTCGGGAGCGTTCACCACGGGGCGATGGTAGGGGCGGCGGATTGGGCCTGTCCGATCACGCCGCTGGCGCGTGGGCAGGGTCCGAACCCGGCAGGCCGCGTGCGCGGGCCACTGTGCGGATCAGGCCCTCGGCGGCCATGGGGAGCACATCCTCGGGCTCGGCCAGATCGGGCATCCACAGTTTGTCCCACTCGTACACGAGCCATTCCGCGCTGGGCATCCTGGCGACGGCGCCCGCGAACTCGCGGATCGGCTGGACGCCCTCCCCGAGGGGGACGGGCTTGCCGTGGGAATCGAGGTCCTTCACGCGGGCCATCGAGAGCCGGTAGCCGAGCATGGACACCGCCTTGATGGGGTCGTCGCCCGCAGCGAGCCCCGCCGCGAGGTTGTAGCACGCGCGGCAGATGGGCAGGTTCACGCGGTCGAGCAGTTCCGCGAGCAGTTCGGCCTTCGCGAACGACCCGCCGTTCTCGACCACGATAGTGGTGTCCATGTGGCGCGCAGAATCGACGGCCAGACGCAAACGAGCCCCCACGCGCTGCATGAACGAGCTCCATCGCTCGTTGGAGCGGCGCTCGAAGCCGAACATGCGGACGAACGGGGCGCCGATGTCGTGGGCGATCTCGATGCATCGCTTGGCCTGCACGACGGACTTGTCGGTGTCGGTGATCGCCCAGCCCATGACGGGGGGGAAGACCGGCGCGTCGAAGTGGACGCCCGTGGCGACCCCGGCGACGGCCACGCCCGCGCGGCGGAACATCGTGCGGACCTTCTCGCCGCCCGTCAGGCCCGGCTCGCACGCGAGGCGGGTGTCGGCGGGGCCGAAGGTGCGGAGTTCCACGCCCTGGTATCCCCAGCGCTCGGCGGCGTCGGCGACGCGGTCGAGGGTCCAGTTCGGGCAGGCAATAGTGCTGAAGGCGACCTTCACCATGCGGGTCTCGGCTCCAAAGAGGGGTGGGCGAGGATGGTAGCGGGGGGGATCGCGCTGTGTCAGCGGCGCCTCACTTCCGAACCTCTCCCCTCAAGGGGAGAGGTCGACGATCGCAGATCGTCGGGTGAGGGGCCAATTCAGTGGTTCTTTCTTGGCCCCTCATGCGTCTCGCTCCAATGGGTCGCGAGCCACCTTCTCCCCTTGAGGGGAGAAGGGCTGAGATTTCCGCGTCCTTGCTCAGTCACCCGTCCTGGCGTCCCTCGATGGCCGCGAGGAGGCAGCCGCCCGCGAGGAGGAAGAGGTCGTCGAACTGGTCGTCCTCGTCGAGGAGGATGGCCACGCCGATGCGGTGGACGAAGGGGTTGAAGTGCGTGCGGTAGATCGCGACGGGGCGACCGCTCAGGTCGGAGAGCACGAACTTCTGGGGAAAGAGCGCCGAGGTGACATCGTGGATGCGGCGCACGACCGCTTTCCAGGTGGAGTCCTCGTCAATGGTCCCAATGGGCTGGCCGCCCGGGCCGATGGCGTCCCACTTGTCGCGGATGAGACTCTTCATGCCGCGGCGACGGAAGGCGCCGATCGATTCGCCCGTGGGCAGCATCACCTGATAAGTCGCGCCGAAGTCGAGGATCTGCTCGGTGTGGATGCGCAGGAGTTCCTGCGTGCACGCTTCATCCTTGAAGACGCGTATGTCCTCGCGCAGGCGGAACGCCTTCTGCTTGCAATACCCCGCGAGTGAGCCGTCGGCGTGGTAGATGTGAAAGCCGGCGCCGAAGATCTTGAAGACCTTGCGCCGGATGGTGTATTGCTCGGCGGGGTGGCCGCTGGCCTGAGACAGTTCCTTGGTGTCGCTCGTCACGCCGGGTGCTCCTCGAAAGTGTTGGCGGGACGATAGCGAAACTCAGCGGGTCATGCCTTGGCGGCGGCGTACAACTCGCTGACCGCGGGCCAGTTGACGACATTCCAGAACGCCTTGGTGTAGTCGCCCCGGCGGTTCTGGTACTTGAGGTAGTACGCGTGCTCCCAGACATCGAGCCCGAGCAGCGGCCGCGCGCCGGTCATGTCGAGGTTCTGCTGCTTTTCCATCTGCGTCACGATGAGCGACTTGGACAGCGGCTCGTACATGAGCCACGCCCAACCCGAGCCCTCGACGGAATTGGCGGCGGCGGTGTACTGCGCCTTGAAGGCGTCGAGTGAGCCGAACGAGTCGCGGATCGCGCGGGCGAGTTCGCCCGACGGCGCGCGCGTGGCTTCGGAGCCGGCGGGCGCCATCGTGTACCAGAAGATGGTGTGGTTGACATGCCCGCCGCCGTGGAACGCGAGTTCGCGCGACCAGTGCTTGATGAGGCCGGCGTCGCTTCCGGGGGCGCCTTCGCGGATCTTCTTGAGTTCCGCCATCGCCTTGTTGAGCCCGTTCACATAGCCCTGGTGGTGCTTGTCGTGATGGATGCGCATCGTCTGCTCGTCGATGTAGGGCTCGAGCGCGTCGTAGTCGTAGGGGAGGGGCGGGAGTTGGAATTCCCCGGTGGCGCTGTTGTATCCGAGGGCCGCGAGGTCGAGCCCGGGCGTCGAGTGCATACCTGCCTGCGCGAGGGCGGCGGGAGACAATGCGCTGGCGCCGAGGGCGGCGGCGCCCATGCCGAGGATCGCGTTGCGCCGTGTGAGCGGGGATTCGGTCGGCGTGGTGTTGGTTCCGTCGTCGTGCACGGCGGGGCCTTTCTGCTGGAGTGCGGGGATCAGCGGATGCGGTCGATGCGCCGGTTGAGGCTGCGTATCTCGGATTCGAGGCGCGAGACCGACCGGTTGGAATCGTTGATGACTCGCTCGACATCGCGGAGCCGTCGGTCGAGTTCGTCGGTGGCGTATTCCGCGCGGCCGTCGAGGCGCTCGCGGGATTCGAGGTCGGTGAGGGAGCGCGCGAGCCGCTCGGCGAGGCCGTCGAGCACGCGGACCTGCTGTTCGAGGGCGTCGATGCGCGTGACGGCGCGCAGGGTGGCGTCGGCGGTCCCGCCGCCGAGTTCGCGTGAATCGCGGAGGTTCTGGAGTTCGCGTTCGAGGGCGTCGATGCGCTCGTCGGCGTCGCCGTTGTTCGTGTTGGTGCGCACGGGTGCGGTTGTTGTCGCGGGCGCGGGGGCGATGTTCGTGCGCAGACCGAGGCGGGTCAGCGCGGCGAGGACGCGGGGGTCGTTCGGCGCGATGTTGGACGCGAGGACGGCGGCGCGCATCGCGTCGGCCGTCTGTCCGGCGGCCTCGAACGACGCGGACTCTTCGAGGCGCTGCGCGAGCGTGGCCTTGTCGATCATCGCGTCGAGTTCGTCGGAATGGACCCCGCCCGCGAGGTCGGCGAGGAGCTGGATCGCCGCGGCGGTGTTGCCCTCGGTGAGCATCTGCGCGACCAAGACGGTCGCGGCCTGTGCCGCGGGCTCGCGAACACGGTCGAGCGCGGCGACGAGTTCGGGCGCCTTGCCGACCCGTTCGATGGCGCCGATCAGCGTCATTGCGGATTGGAGGGCGTCGCCGGACTCCAGCGAGCGCAGGGCTGCGGCGATGATTCGCTCTCGCGCGTCGTCGAAGCGTTCGAGAGATTCCTCGACTTGCGGCGACGCGGGCGCGTCCTGGGCGAGCGAAGCGGGCCCGAGGAACAGTGCGCCGAGGATGGGAACGAGCAGGCGTTGTCTGCGCATGCGATACCTCCGTGGGTTTCGACGCACGGGTGAACCGGGATGTTCAGGAGAAGTTCCGTCGCTCAGGACGCGCCGATGGTCAGCGGCAGGGGCTGGGCGCTGGGGCGGTGGCTGGGCTGGAGGGCGATCTTGAGGGGGATGCGCCGCCCGTCTGGGCCGACGGGGGGCATGCCATCTTCATCGATGATCCGCTGGATGGCCATGCAGCCCTCGAGGAGCATCTCGGGGCGGGGGGGGCAACCCGGGATATAGACATCGACGGGGATGAACTGGTCGATGCCCTGGACGGTCGCGTAGGTGTCGAAGACGCCGCCCGTGCTGGCGCAGGCGCCCATGGAGATCACCCACTTGGGCTCGGTGACCTGCTGGTAGATGCGCTGGAGGACGGGGAGCATTTTGATGCCGATGCGGCCCGCGACGATGATCAGGTCGCTTTGGCGGGGCGAGAACGACATGCGTTCCATGCCGAATCGGGCGATGTCGTAGCGGCTGGAGGCGGTCGCCATGAGTTCGATGCCGCAGCACGCGGTGGCGAAGGGGATCGGCCACACGCTGCTCCGGCGCGCCCAGTTCACGACTTTCCGGAGCTGGGTGGTCAGGATGGTGTCGGTGGGGATTGAGGCTTCCAGGCCCATACGCGGTCGTCCTTTGCTTCCAGATCCGAAACAACTTCGGCGGGGGGAATCCTAGCCGATCCGCCGGGCGGCGTGGTCGGCCCCTTTCCGGGTCGAAATGCGCGATCCGCCCTCCCCAATGCTCAGGCATGCTTCGTCGCCTTTTGCGAGCCGTGCGCGACCGCGCCGTCGATGCCGCTTGCAACCAAGCCGTCAGTCTGCCACTCTGCGCACCGGCGCCGCTCGATACGGAGACCCCCGAGGGCGCCAGCCGACCGCCCAGGCGGCTCGGTCGGAGGGGTCTCCCTGTGCCAACGGAGGGCGGCGTGCTTCGGTTCCAGGTTCCCGACAGTTCGAGCGGCGTCATCGAGCAGAGTCTTCGCCGCGCCTATCTCGTCGGGCAGGACAACATCGCCGTGCTCGGGAAGGTCCGCCTTGACGGGCGTCAGATCGTCTGCGAGGCCGACCCGAATCAGGCGGTCGGGCTGTGCCTGCAGGTCGATGTCGGGGACTGCGGCGTCCTGATGCTCCAGACCTGTCTGCTCCCCAGGCGCGATCGGCCGTACTCGCTTGCGCTCGAACTCGCGCGCCATCGGGTGATGCACTTTCTCGTGAAGCTCGAGGACTGGCTCGAGGGCGCGCAGCCGCCTGAGGAGCCGATGACGCTCTTCGAGGAAGCGCAGCGTCTCTTCATGGATGCCGTCGCGATCGATTCCTTCAGACAGCCCGACAGGGTCGCTGAGCAGGAACGGCTGGCGTTCGACGCGCTGTGCCGTGGGATCGACGCGACCGAATCGCTCGCCCAGTGGGCCGCGAAGACGGGCATGCGCATCCGCGAGCACCAGACGCGCGGGCTGACCCCTCAGGCAGCGCGCATGCGCCGACCGCTCTTTGCCGTGCAGGCGCCGATCACCTTCCCGACCCAGGCGGCGCAGGAAGCGGTGCGCGCCTGCTCCGACGCGATCTCGCTCCCGCTCGCGTGGTCCGCGGTTTCACCCTCGGAAGGCGCGTTCGAGTTCGGCCCGTCCGACGCGTGGGCCCAGTGGGCCGCGACCGTGGGCGCGGGCAACCCGCTTGAACGGCTCGTGCTGACCGCGGGGCCCATCGTCGACCTCCGCGCGGGGCGCGCGCCTGGCTGGACGCGCGTGTGGCGCAACGACTACGAGTCCCTGCGCGAGATCGCGTTCGAGCACCTCCAGCGCGTGTGCGCACGCTACGCGCGGGTGGTTTCGCGCTGGACACCCCTTTCGGGCGTGAACCAGAACGACGCGTTCCAGTTGACCGTCGAGCAGATGCTCGACCTCACGCGCCTCTCCGTCATGGCCGTGCGCAAGTTCAACCCACACGCGAAGGTGCATATCGAGATCGACCAGCCCTTCGGCGAATCGGTGTCGCGAAACAAGATCGCCGTCCCGCCGCTGCTCTTCGCGGAAATGGTCGTGCAGCAAGGGCTACAGGTGGACGCGATCGATCTGTGCGTGCAGATGGGCGACGCGGCCTCGGGCCACGGCGCGCGGGACATCGCGCAACTCAGTGACCTCATCGATCAGTACGGCTCGCTCGGAAAACCCGTCGCGGTCTCGCTCTGCGCCCCGAGTTCCCAGAGCGCCACCGACGAGTCGCTCGCGTGCGTGATGGAGCCCGGCGCGTGGCGCGGCCAGTGGAACGAGGAACGACAGGCCGAGTGGGTCGCGCACGCCGCCATGGTCGCCGCGGGGAAACTCTGCGTCTCGGGCGTGACATGGAGGCAACTCATCGACGCCGACTCGTTCGGCCCCGGAGTGGAAATGTCGGCCGGCGGGCTGCTCCGCTCGAACGGCGACGCGAAGCCATCCCTCGAACGGTTCGCGGCCGTGCGCCGCGCGTCCCAGAGCGCCCAGCACGCGAGGTGATGCGGTGGCCAAGCACGGGATACGAACTGACAGTCAGCGCCGGATCGCGGGCGTCGTTGTCGTCCTCGCGGGCCTCGCCTTCGCCGCGACCGGCGCGTTTTCCGAAGCGCCTCTCACCGCGCCGCTCTCGGCGGTGAACCTCAACACCGCGACACGATCCGACCTTCAAATCCTCCCGGGCATCGGCCCCGCGATCGCCGGGCGCATCGTCGCCGATCGGGAGTCACGCGGCGAGTACGCGAGCATCGACGAGCTGGCCCGGGTTCCCGGCGTGGGGGAGCGGACCGTCCGCGGGCTGCGGGAATTCGCGATCGTGGGCGACTGACCGGCTCCGTCGGGTACCATCTGCCGAACAGCAAACGCACTCGAACGCGGGCGGCGCTGCCGTCGGCGGCGCCCACGCATGCGCACAGAACCCACGAACTCGACGATCGGCTCGCTCCCGAGCGATCACACCCTCGCGTTCCTCGCGAACGATGAGTCCGTGCGCGCGCTCGCCGATGCGATGGCGCGCGGCAAGCAGGCCGTCGCGATCGGAGCGTCGGGCTCCTCGACCAACCTGCTCGCCGGATTGCTGGGTGAACTCGCGTCGCGCCCGGTGGTCTTCGTCGTCGCGCACCTCGACGACGCCGACGACGCGGTTGATGAACTGAACGACCTGCTTCCCCGGGAAGACGGTTTGCCCCGCGCGATCCGATTCCCGGCCCTCGAAGTGGCCGCCGGCGCGCGCGACGGGCAGGTGAGCGTCGACCTGTTCGCGGAGCGCCTCGCGGTGGTGCGCATGCTCGCCGAGGGCCGCTTCCAACCGGGTCAGACGGTTGTCGCGCCGATCGCCGCGCTCATGCAGGCCGCGCCGACCCCCTCAAGACTCCCGTCGCTCGCGCTGTCGCTGAAGCGGGGGGCGACGGCGCCGCTCGCGCAGGTGCTCGCCTGGCTCGATTCCACCGGCTACGAACGCACCGACGCCGTGGAGGAGCCGGGCCAGTTCGCGCTCCGAGGCGGCATCCTCGACATCTTCCCCCCAGCGGCTACGGTCGCGAACGAGCGCGGCGAGGCCGCGGGAACCGCGCCGGTGCGCATCGACTTCTTCGGCGACGAGATCGACGCCATCAACGAGATCGACCTGGAGACGCTCGGCGCCGACCGCCGCCTTGACCGCGTGGACCTCGTCGGCGCCAACCCCGAGCAACTGCTCAGCGACGACGGGTTCGACAGCATTCTTGCGCTCCTGCCCAAGGGAACGATCGCCGTGCTCGGGGAAACGCTCGAGATCGTCGAGCAGGCGCGGGGGTACTTCGAACGCGCGACCGACGCGCGGGGTATCTTCGGGCCGCCCGCGACGCTCAAGCGCATCAAGGACGAGTCGGGCGCGCTCGTCGAGATCAACCAGTTCTCGGCCGGATCGAACGAGGCCGCCGTGCGCATCGAGACCCCGGTTCGCCCGCTGCCCCTGTTCGCGCAGGACGCGGGCGAGGCGGTCGCGGAACTCGGGGCGATGTCGCGCGAGCGCCGTGTGATCGCGGTGTGCCAGAACGAGGCGGAGCGTGACCGGCTCCGCGAGATGTCGCGCGAGTTCGCGTCGGACGCGTCGTTCGAGGAACGCGTCGGATTCCTCCAACGCGGCTTTCTCTTCGGCGATGAATCGCCCGAGCGGTCGGGCGTCGCGCTCGTGCCTCACGCCGAGTTGTTCCACCGATTCCACTCGCGCAGGCGCGTGCGTCGGCTCAGCGCGTCGGGCGCCGGCGGCCGCGCGATGGACGCGTTCCTCGATCTCAAGCCGGGCGACTATGTCGTCCACGCCGATCACGGCGTCGCGAAGTTCATCGGGCTCAAGCAGATCAAGCCCAAGGCGCCGCCCGCGATCCCGGGCAAGAAGGTTCCGGCGCCGCCCCCCGAGGAGTACCTGACGCTCGAGTTCTCGGGGAAGGTGAAGATCCATGTCCCGGCGACGCAGATCGAGCAGGTCCAGAAGTATGTCGGCGGGCACGGCGGGGCGCCGCCGCTCTCCGTCGTTGGCGGCACGCGCTGGAAAAACCAGAAAGAGAAGACCAACGAGGCGGTGCGCGACCTCGCCGCCGAGATGCTGCGCGTGCAGGCGGCGCGCGAGAGCATGCCGGGCATCCGTTTCCCGGGCGACACCGCATGGCAGAACGAGTTCGAGGCCGAGTTCCCCTACGACGAGACCGAAGACCAGTTGATCGCGCTCACGCAGATCAAAAAAGACATGACCGCGGATCGGCCGATGGACCGCCTGCTGTGCGGCGATGTCGGATACGGGAAGACGGAACTCGCGATCCGCGCCGCGTTCAAGGCCGCGGAGTTCGGAAAGCAGGTCGCGGTGCTCGTGCCGACCACCGTGCTGGCCGAGCAGCACGGGCGCACCTTCTCCGAGCGGTTCGCGGATTACCCGTTCAAGGTCGAGGTGCTGTCGCGCCTGCGGGGCGCCAAGGCGCAGAACTCGGCGCTCGCCGCCCTGCGCAAGGGCCAGGTCGACATCATCATCGGCACGCACCGCCTGCTCAGCAAGGATGTGCGCTTCGCCGACCTCGGGCTCGTCATCATCGACGAAGAGCAGCGGTTCGGGGTTGAGCACAAGCAGCGCTTGCTGTCGCTCCGCATGACGGTGGATGTGATGACGCTCAGCGCGACGCCGATCCCGCGCACGCTCCACATGGCCTTGCTGGGCATTCGCGATATCTCTTCGCTCACGACGCCGCCCGTCGATCGCCGCGCCGTGGTGACGGAGGTGATTCCCTTCAACGAGAAGCGGGTGAAGCAGGTGATCGCGCGGGAACTGAACCGGGAGGGGCAGGTGTTCTTCGTGCACAACCGCGTGCACAACATCCGGCGCATGGCCGACGATGTGCAGAAACTTGCGCCCGGCGCGCGGGTCGTCATCGGGCACGGGCAGATGCTCCCCCACGAACTCGAGGATGTGATGATGAAGTTCATCACCCGCCAGGCGGACATCCTCGTCTCGACAACGATCATCGAGAGCGGCATCGATATCCCGACCGCGAACACGATGATCATCAACGACGCGGACCGCTTCGGGCTTGCGGAACTGCACCAGTTGCGCGGCCGCGTCGGTCGGTCGAAGCATCGCGGGTATTGCTACCTGCTCCTCCCGGACGATCGGCCGGTCACGGACAAGGCCACCAAGCGCCTGCGTGCGATCGAGGAATACTCGATGCTCGGCGCGGGCTTCAAGATCGCGATGCGCGACCTCGAGATCCGCGGCGCCGGCAACATCCTCGGGCCAGAACAGTCCGGGCACATCGCCGCCGTCGGGTATGACATGTACTGCCGCCTGCTCGAGAACGCGGTGAAAGAGCTGAAGAACGAGCCGACGCGCGACCCGGCGGAAGTGACCGTCGAGATCGGCATGACCGGCGCGCTCCCCAAGACCTACATCGCGAGCGACACTCGGCGGATGGAGTCGTACCGGCGCGTGGCGCGGGCGCGAACGATCGAGGAACTCTCGCGCGTCGAGGCCGACCTCAAGGACGCGTACGGCGAGCCGCCGCAGGTTGCGCAGCGCCTCCTCGAACTCGCGCAGGTCCGCATCGGCGCGTTCGAGCACGCCGCCCTGAGCGTGACACTCGTGGAGAAGGATGTCGTCTTCCGCACGCTGAATCCTGACGCACTCGTGAAAGCGCTCGAGGGCGCGAAGGGCACGGTGCGCGTGCTCAAGCCGATCGTTCCCGACGCCCCCGTGCGCGGCCGCGATGTGCAGCTCAAACGCGGCGTGCCGGCAAAGCCAGAGCCGTCGGGCCCGAAGGTTGTCGAGGTCTTCTACCGCCCGCCGGAAAACTTCCTCGAAGGGGCAACGCTCCTGACGGTCCTGCGTCGGCGGCTGAACCCCGGCGCGTGAGGATGGCGGCCGTGTCCGGTGTATGTTTGGATCGCGGGCGGCGTTCGTTCAAGCGAAGTCGGTGGCGCGCGCCGATGGATCAGTCGCGGCGGTTGATACACTGCCGCCATGCCCACCGGAAAGGACGCCGACAACCCCATGGTCGCCACACGGATGTCATTGCCCGCGACTCGCGAGTCGCTCACCCACAAATTCTCGATCGGCGGCCACGAGGGCTACCTGACGATCGGCCTCCACGAAGACGGCCGACCGGGCGAGGTCTTCCTGAAGATCTCGAAAGAGGGATCGACGATCAGCGGGCTGTGCCAGGCGTACTGCCGCGCGTTCAGTCTCGCGCTCCAGTACGGGCTGCCTCTCGAAGAGGCGGTCCGCCGCTTCAAGGGGATGCGTTTCGAGCCGTTCGGGATGACCAGCAACCCCGATGTTCCCGACGCGTCGAGTCTGATCGACTACATCGCGCGGTACCTCGAAATCGAGTTTATCGAGCGAGCCGGCAAGCGGATCTGATCGCGCCGTTCAGGCGTGGATCAGCGTGCCGATCGACTTGCCCTCGATCACGCCGCGGATGTTGCCCGACTTCTTGAAGTCGAAGACGAGCACCGGGAGCTTCTGCTCCTTGCACATCGCCAGCGCGGTCGCGTCCATGATCTTCAGGCCCTTCGAGAGCGCTTCGTCGAAGGACAGGCGTTCGTAGCGCGTCGCGCTCGGATCCTTCTTCGGGTCGGCGCTGTAGACGCCATCGACCTTGGTCGCCTTGAGCACCACATCGCAATCGAGTTCGGTCGCGCGCAGCGCGGCGCAGGTGTCGGTCGTGAAGAACGGGTTGCCCGTCCCGCCCGCGAGCACCACGACATTTCCCTTCTCGAGGTGGCGGATCGCGCGGCCGCGGATGAACGGCTCGGCGACGGCGTTGATCTCGACGGCGGTCATGCATCGCGCGGGCTGATCGAGCGAAGCGAGCATTTCTTTGAGCGCGAGCCCGTTGATGACGGTGCCGAGCATGCCCATGTGGTCGGCCGTGGCGCGCGGGATCTGGCCCGCCTGCGCCAGCGTGGCGCCTCGGATGATGTTCCCCCCGCCGACGACGACGGCGACCTGGGCGCCGGTCTGCGCGGCGGCGACGACCTCGCGGGCGATGAGTTCCAGTTCGGAGGGCTCGATGCCCATCTCGCCCGAAGAGGAGAACGCCTCGCCGCTGAGTTTGAGGAGGACCCTTCCGAATTTGGGCTCGGAGGCGCTGCGGGCGTGGGGAGCGTCGGACGGTGCGTGTGCGGTGGGCATGTCGGGCGGATGGTACACCTTTGTGCGCACGCAGGCGGGTCATGCCAGAGGAATTGCGCACAGACGCGGCGGTCTCGCGATTTCCTGCTCGCGAGAGGGAACCCCGGGCTGTATGGTCGATGTATGAATAGGGAGTGAACTCACCCCCGGGAGCCCACCGACGGATGACGAGCCAACCGGAGACCATCAAGGCGGACGCTGCCCCGGCCAACCCGGCGGTGTTCCCGTGGCGATTCGATCGGGGCTCGCGCGCGCGGGAGATCACCGAGCGGTATCTGCTTCCCGTAGCGCTGATCATCTCGATCACGGTCCATGTCCTGATCGCGCTCCAGTCGACGCTGTTCGGCACGGGAGGCGCGATGGGAGGCGGCCCGGGCGATCTCAGCGCGTCGAGCGCGCCCGGCGCTGTCGCGGCCGAGACAACGCTCGAGGTGTTCACGGTCGAGGAACTCGCCGCGGGGGATCCGATCGACCTCGCCTCGCTCCCGACCATCGAGGCGCCGGCCGTTGACCTTTCGTCGCTCGCCGGAGGATCGGGACTCAACATCGAACTCCCGAGCGCGGATCCCGGCGCGCTCCCCGGACTGGCCGGCGGATCGGGCGACGGCGACGGGTTCGGCGACGGAACGGGCGAACTCGGCAGCGGGGGAGGGGGCGGCGGGGGCGGCGCGAGGTTCTTCGGCGTCGAAGCGCGCGGCTCGCGGTTCGCTTATGTCGTCGATGTTTCCGGATCGATGCAGGGCGAGCGACTCGTCTCACTCAAGCAGGAACTGACCAACTCGCTTGACGGCCTGCTCAGCGCGTCCTCGTTCCTCGTGCTGCTCTTTAACAGCGACTCCGTGCCGCTCGGCGGACGCGTCAAGTGGATCGACGCCAGCGAGCCCGCGAAGCGGCGGATCTTCGAGATGCTCGGGAAGGTCGTCGCTGGCGGCGGGACGCATCCGGAAGAGGGCTTCGAGATGGCGTTCTCGCTCAAGCCCCGACCCGACGCGATCTACTTCATGACCGACGGCCTGTTCGATTCGGCCGTCGCCGAGCAGGTCTCACGGTGGAACAAGCAGGACCGACGGATCGTTCCCATCCACTGCATCGCCTTCGGAACGAGAGACTCCGAGGCCTTGATGCGCGAAATCGCCCAGGCGTCGGGCGGCAGCTTTACCTATATCGCCGGTCCGTGAAGACTCCAACCACCATCCCACTGCGCTTGCGATTCCTCCTCGTCGCGTTGCTCGTGACAACGGGCTCCGCGTTCGCGCAGGTCGAGCTCCGCGGCGGGGAGTTCACCGACGATGTCGTCACCGGAGTCTCCCCCGCCGGCGTGGCGATCGCGGGCGAGGACGGCGGATCACGCGTTCTCGGATGGCACGAAGTGAAGCGTGTCGCGGGAGAGCATGAATCGGAAGCGGGCCAATTCGCCGGACTGTCAGACGACCTTTGGCGCGCGAGGCGGCGTCTTGCCCGGGGGGATATCGCCCTCGCTGCGCCGATCCTGGAACGGCTCTGGACGGCAGCGCTGGCGAACGAGGCCGATCCGCAAACGATCGCCGGCGTTCGCCTCGCCGGCCCGACCGGGCTGGCGTTGGCGGAAGGCGTTGCCCGCGTCCGTATCGCGACAGGCCGCCTGGCCGAGGCGGTCGAACCGTGGACCGTCGCCATCGCGCTCCGCCAGGCCGTGATGCGCGGCGAGAAGCCCGAGGGCGCGTCGTGGCTCATCGCCGAACTGCCGCCGATCTTTGTGCAGTCCGTCGCCGTTGAGCGGCTGGCGTCGACCCAGCCCTTGCCGATGGTGCTCGAAGACCAGACGGCCCGTTCGATGTTCCTGCTCTACAGGTTCGCCGCTGCGACCGCGGCGGGCATGCAGACTGCGCCGCCGGCATTCAACTCGGCCGATCTCATGGATCCTGATCTGCGGCTGGTGACCGACATGGTCATCATGCAGTCGGCGGACGGCGAACTCCGTGCACCGGCCCGCGCCAGACTCGAAGAGGTGGTCAAGTCTCGTGCGAACACCTGGCGTGAAGCGTGGGCGCGCGGGGCGATCGGCATCTCGGATGTGACTCTGGACACGACCAGCGCGCGCATGGGCGGCGTGCTCGAACTGCTTCACATCCCGGCCCGCTTCGCGTCGACGCAGCCCTACCTGTCGGGTGTGGCGCTCGCCGTGGCCTCGGTGACGATGCAGTTGGAAGCGGATGATGCCCGCGCAGCGGCGCTGCTCCACGAACTGGAGCGGCTCGCGCCCGATCACCCGGCGATCGGCTGGATTGCGCGACGCGCGGGAGAGATCCGATGAGATCCCTCGCGGCAGCATCCATTCTGATCGGCGTTTCGTTGCTGGCGGGAACGAGCGGTGCGCAGCCCGAAGCGAGCGATCGCGCGCTCGAGCGCTATCTCGAACGCCTCGACCAGCGCACGCTGCTGATCGAACACCTCGAACGGCGCCTCGCCCGAACGGGAGGGGCGGAACGGGCGGCGCTGGCCGAACGGCTCACGAAACTCGTGGCCGAGGAACTCGAAGCGACGACGGCGCCCGCGAAACGGGCCGACCTCGAACGCCGCGCCCGTGCGCTGCTCGATGTCATTCCCGAGGGTGACTCGATCGACCTGCGGCTGAGTCTTCACCGCGCAACCTACGCCAACGCTGAAGACACGGCCGAGCGTTGGCGGCTGCGCCTCGCGACACCGGAAGAGGTTGAGGCGGCAAAGCGTGTGTTCCCCGCGCTCGCGTCGGAACTCGCTCGCCTCGGCTCGATCGCGAACCGCCGGGTTGAGAACCTTGAGCGGCTCGAGGAAGCGACGCGGACGAGCATGGACGAGGAGGATATCGCCGAGCAACTCGCCGACTCGCGGAGGCAGCGGTCGATGGCGATGTACCTCAGCGCGTGGTGCCTGACCTATCAAGCGGAACTCGAAGACTCGCGTTCGCCCGCGCTCGAATCGCTCTCGCGTTACGGCTGGCTGCTCAACGCGGAGCCGGGCCAGGCCCCGACGATCGAGCGCGTCCCGGAGCACATACTTTCTTACGAGCATGTCGCGCGGGCTGCGTTGGGGGTTTCTGCTTCGATCAGCATCGTGGGGGATTCCGGTCTCGCCGAGAAGTGGATCGGGATGGTCGAGGACGCGAAGGGCGTCGATCCTGTGGTCCTTGCGCAAGCCCAGAAACGCCGCATGCTGCTTCTGGCCCGAGCCGCGCGCTGGACGGAACTGAACCAGTTGGTCAATGCACTCCGGGAGGTGGACGGCAAGGCCGCGCCGCTCGACACGATCACCGCGCGACTGCTCGCGGTGCTGGCGTTCGAACTCCCGGCCGGTCGCGCCGCGCCGGCGCAGCTCGCGCTGCGCAAGACCGCGTTCACCGATCTGGTCGCGCGCAACGAGATCGGGCAGGTCGTGGATCTCGTCGGCCGGTACGGCACTGAATCGCTCGGCGAGACGGGGTTCATCACCGATTATGTGCGGGGCCTCCAGTCGTATCGGGACGCGTCGGCCCAGCAACGGGCCGCGGGCGAGGCCGACGCGCCGACCCCGAACCCCGCGATCCGTCAGCAATACCAACTCGCGGCGCGGCTGCTGGACTCCGCGCTCCGAGCCCCGGACGCGGACAAAGACCCCGCCGCTCGCGCCGACGCGGCGATGCTCGCTGCGCTCTCGACTTATCTGGCGGCGCACGCGAACCCCGACGCCATGCGCAGTGCGGCCCAGCGCGCCTCACTCGCTGCGGATCTGGCGAACGGCGACGCGCGCAAGGCCGACGCGCTGTGGCTCCAGGTGCGGGCCCTCCGGGGCGCGCGCGATGCGCTCGGAGCGAGCGCGTCGCAAGAAGTCGTCGCCGCGGCCGCGGAAGCCGCGTCCCAGTTCACGCAGCTCTTTCCGTCTGACTCGCGCGCCGGCGCGCTCGTGCTTGAGCGGGCCGCAGCGTCCGCCCAGGTGGCGCCCGACGCCCGCACCCTCGAAGCGCTCCTCGCGATCGACCGTGGATCGCCTTCGTATGACGCGGCCAGGCGGCGCGCCGCTGCGATGCTCTTCGAACTCGCGTCGAGCAGCACCGACGCCTCCGCCCGGCGCGACGCCCTCCGCTTCGTCGAAGTCGCCGGGCCGCTGATGGACGCCGATGCACAAGCCGCGCTCGCGGGCGATCCCGCGCGAGCGTCCAGCGCCGCGCTCATCGCCCGCCAGTCGCTGGCGTTGCTGCTCGCGCCTCGTGTGGCTGAAGCGGGCCTGGCGCGTCGCTCGGCGGATCGGCTGGAGTCGCTCGTTCGTGCCGGGCTTGTCGGCGATCAATCGGTCATCGCGGAACTCCGATATCGACAACTCGAGATCGCGCTGCTCGGGAACAGCGCGTCGGATGTTGATGAGGCGCTCACCGCGCTTTCTTCGCTCGACCCGGCGGTCGCTCGTCCGTACCTGGACGCCGCCGATCGGCTTGCGTACCGCCGCGCGGTCACGCTCTGGAAGGAGTCGCCGAACGACGGCGCACGGGCAGGGCAGGTCGTGCGTTACGGCGCGCGGGTGCTCTCGACTTTCGACAGCGCCGCGCCGTCGGCCCCCGATCCGGCCGCGGTCTCGACGCTTCTGATGGTCAGCGATGCCGCGACCGTGCTCTGGCAGACGCGCGGGGACGCCGACGCGCTGCAACTCGCGAGACGGCTCGTCCGGCGTGCGCTCCTGACGCAGCCGAACGCGATCGGCTTGCTCACACGATCGGCGCGGCTCTCGAGCGCGGCCGGTGAGCACGCGGATGCGGCGCGGACATGGGGAACGATCCGCGCGGGCGCCGAGATGGCTTCCCAGGCGTGGTTCGAGGCGACGAGCGAGCGGATCGCCGCCCTCGCTTCATCCGATCCCGACATGGCGCGCGAGGAATTGGCGCGGCATTACGAGCTCTTCCCCGAGGGCGGCCCTGACCCGTGGGGCGAACGCCTCGCCTCGCTGCGCGCTGCGCTGGCAGGGGGCGCCCCGTGATCGAACCGCGTTCGAGCACGAATCCTGGGTTGCCGCTTACCTTTGCGGCCCGGCGCCGGGCCGCGCTCGCCGGCGGTGCGCAGTTCGTTCAACCCCGGCAGCCGACGCCCGACGCGCAGCCCGCGCACACTCAGCCGGAAGTTCCTGAGGAGGCCGCCCCCGGTACGGCGCCGGAAAGACCCGCTGAGTCCGCGTCTTCGCCGCCTGCGCCAAAGGCGAAGAGCCATGCGGCTCCGGCGGTGCTTACGCTCGCCGGTCTTTCGCTGGTCTTCGCGGTGGTTGCGGTGATACTTTCGGTCGTTCCCGAGAAGCCGCCTGCACAAACCGAGCCCGAATCCGATCCGACTTCAACAGTCAGCGATCCGCGCGCGCCGCGCGAGAACGTCGCGCGTCCCCTGGAGCGGTCCGGAACGCCCCGCATCACAGCGGCGCCCGAGGAAGCGATCGACACATCCAATGTGGTCCGCGCGATGCGGCGGGCGTCGTTCGAGTTCGCGAACGATCCCGACGCGGCCCTGCGCCGCTTTCAGAGCGCGATCAGCGTGCTCGGCGAGTCGTGGGTCGATCTCGACCGTGCGCAGCGGCTCGCGTCGCTCGAACTCGCGGTCGAGTTCCTCCTGCGCACTTCGCTGGCGGCAGACGACTCAGCGAAGGCGTCACAGCGGGCGGCCTTCGCCGGGGCTGATGCGCTCGCGACACGCGATACGCTCGATCCATCGTCGGTCTTGCGCGGCGTGTGGTCCGCCGGGCTCGCGACGCGCATCCTGCGAGATCGAAGCGCAGAACCGTCCCTCCTGGACGCGGCCGCGGCCCGCGCCGCCGCGATCGGGGTCGACGAATCTTCCCTGAACGCTTCCAACGCGACATTCGACACCGGCGCGATCGCGGCCATCGAACTGGCGGCGCTGAAACTCGCGTCGATGAAGGATGCTGTCGGGCCGGCATCGCGCGATTCGTGGATCGCGTGGGACCGCGCACTGGCTCTCCTCACGCTGAGCGATCCGGTTGAGATGCGCCGCGTCTCGCTCCGCGCCGCGGCTGCGGTGCTGGAGGGGCTCTCCTCGCGACCGGGCGACACGGCCGCCCGAGACCGGCTGACCTCGCTCCTGGCGCAATGCGATTGGTCGTCCGCGGGCGACGCCCGCGCCGCGCTCCTCGACTGGCTCAGCGATCCGACCCGCTACAGCACTCGGGAATTGGCGACGGTCACCCAGTGGCTTGCGTCGAGCGCAACGGAGAGCGGCGTCGGCGTCAACGACACACTCTCGAGCGGCGCGTCGGGGTATCAGCGTTCGGATCTTCGGGGGCGACTCGCGGCCCGCTGGTCGGGTGGACAGTCGCTCGTGTCGGCGTCCGTGCTTGACCGATGGATCGTCGGCGCAACCGCCGCGCTGGCGGAGTCGAACGAAGAGACATCGACCGATCCGGTCGACGCGCTGGGCGAGGCAGCGAAACTCGCGCGGCACTCTCGAGCGGCGGCGCTGCTATGGCGCGGCGATTCCGACGCCGCGAGCGTGGTCATCGACGACCAGCGGGCCGCGAGTTCGACGCGCAGCGGCCGATCGCCCAGGCTTGATGCGCTCTCGCCCAGGCCCGACGACGGTCGATTCGCGCTCCGGTTCCTCAGCGCGAGCCAGAACGCGCAGGATCGCATTGATCTTCTCCGAGACCTCCTCGGATCGGGCCGCGAACTCGGGACCATCGACGCCGAGGTCGTCTTTGAACAGGCGATGTTCGGCACGCCGAGTGAGGTCCGGCGTATTGCCCAGCGTATCGCCGACCTGCGGTCCGACGACCCCGCGATGATCAACGCGGCGATTGAGTCGCTTCCCAGAGCGCCCCGCACGAACGCGATGCGCGAGGTGTACGAAGCGGTGGCTGTCAGCATCCTCCCGGCGATCGATGATCCGTCATGGACGCGAGTCACCCGCGCCGCGTTGGTCGCCCGATTGCTCGACATCATCACGGGCGGTGCTTCGCTCGATCCGGCGGACTCAATCGCCGAGCGTTTCGTTGCGATCTATTCCGATCGACTCGGCACGGCGTCGGCGGCCGAGGATGCGCCGTCGGCAATCGCGGTCGATGTCGTGGAGTCCCTGCTCACCGAGATCCGGGCGGCGGGGGGGATCGCGTCGGAGGCCGAGATTGCGCAGTTGCGGCGTCGGTTCGACGCACGGCGAGCGTTGGTGACGGGCGAGTTGCAGCGCTTCGCGATCGAGTCCGTCAACGCCGCCGAAGCCCTCGCGCTGCTGACCGGCTTCGAGCGCCCCGAATATCGCGCGGAGATCGATCGCGACATCTCGATGATGCACGATTCGGTGAACGCCTCTCGTGACGCGGCGGGACAGATCGTCGCGGCCGAGCGCGCCTCGCTCCGGATCTGGTTTCGCCGTCTCGGAGTCTCACCATGAACCAGGCGCTCGCATGGATCGTTATCGCGGGAATTCTGCTCGGTTCGTCCGCGCTCGCGCAGCCGTCTCCACGGATCGGCACTGGCGTGGCCGATCTGGAAGGCCGCCTCACCTCGCTCACGCCGTCGCGACCGATGGACTACTTTCTTCTGGCCGAGGAGGTCGCGTCCGAGATAGACACGGAGGAAGGCCGCGCGCTGGCGCGGCGCCTGTTCGTGCTCGCCTACGCGCTTTCGAATGCGGGCGTGGATGACCAGCAGGTCGAGTTCGCGAGGAGCGTGTGCCTCGCGCTCGCTGAGGAGAATCTGCTGGCGGACGACGACGAGCGGCAGTTCGTGCTCGCCCTGTCCGCGGCGATCGGCGGGTCGGCAGAACTCGTCACGCCCTCGCCCGTGCAGCGGTCGAGCACGGAAGGGATGGATATCGCGCTCTCGCTCGCGACGGCGCTCGGGGAATATCGTGCGGGGAGATTCCAGGAGTCGCTCGCGCTGCTGGTGCAGCCCGAGGTACGCGCGCTGCTCGCGCAGCACGCGCCGTTGCTCCGGAACCTCGGGGTTATGCTGCGCGACATCGAGTCGCGTCCGAATTGCCGCGAGTGCCGCAATCGCAGGATCGTGCGCGACGATGTGAACCCCGACGCTCGATACCGGCTCTGCCGCATCTGCGGCGGCGACCCCAGCCCCGCGTTGGCGCCGATCGACTTCATCGCGCTCCTGCGCACCGAGTCGCTGCTTCTCGGCGCAACCGACGCGTCCTGGAGCGCGCAACTCTCTTCGGGGCGGATCGAGCCGTTCGTGGATGTGGACCCGGCGCGGCTTCCCGAACGCCTGGGCGTCCCGACGGATCGCACGATCTGGAGAGAGGGCGGCTGGGTGGCGCCCGAAGCGCCAGCCCCCGCGCAACCCGGGTCAGCGCCCTGATTCGAAAGCGACGCGGCCGCCCACAATGGTCGTTTCGGCCCGACCCCGGACATCCCAGGCGTCGAACGGGGTGTTCTTTGATCGCCCGGGCAGTTGGTCGCGTTCGATGGTCCACGCCGCGTCCGGGTCGATGATGGTGATGTCGGCGGGGCCGCCCGCGGTCAGGGCGCCGAGCCCGTCCGCGTCGAGGCCGCAAAGCCGGGCGGGCTCGATGGTCATCATCGCCAGCATGCGAGGCCAGTCGATCAGTCCGGTGTCGATGAGCGCTTTCGCGTAGAGGGGGAGCGCGGTCTGAAGCCCGATGATCCCGAAGGGCGCCGCCTCGAACGGACGGGCTTTTTCCTCGTCTGTGTGCGGCGCGTGGTCGGTCGCCAGCACGGTGATCCAGCCCTTCGCAACGCCCTCGCGCACGGCGTCGATGTCCGCCTGTTCACGGAGCGGCGGGTTCATCTTCGCGGCGGTGTTGAAGCCGTCGCACGCTTCGTGCGTGAGCAGGAGGTGATGGGGAGAGGCCTCGGCCGACACGGGCAGCCCGCGGTCCCGCGCACTCCGGATCAATTCCACCGTGCCGCCGCTGCTCAGGTGCTGGACATGGTATTTGCAGCCCGTTTCCTGCACGAGGCGTATATCGCGCGCGACGATCAGTTCCTCGGCGACCCGCGGCCAGCCCACGAGCCCGAGTCGCGTTGATACTTCGCCCGCGTGCATCGAAGCGCCGACGGTCAGCGTCGGCTCCTGACAGTGTTGCATGAACGCGCGATCGGTCTCTTTCACGGCCCGCAGGACGCGGAGCATCATGCCCGCGCTGGCGACGACATCCCCGTCGTCGCTGAACCCGACCGCGCCGGCGCGGGCGAGCAGGGCGATCTCGGCGAGTTCTTCGCCCCGTCGCGCCTTGGTCGCCGCGGCCACTGAATAGACGCGGCACCGCGCGCGGCCGGCCGCCCGGGCCGCGACGAGTTCGAGGGATTCGGGCGTATCGAGCGCCGGGCTGGTGTTGGGCATGCAGCACACGGTCGTGAACCCGCCGAAGACGGCTGCCTCGGTCCCGGTCTCGAGGTCTTCCTTGTGGGTCTGGCCCGGATCCCTGAGATGCACATGCGGGTCGATCAGCCCCGGCGCCACGATCCGATCGCGGGCGTCGATCACCCGGTCGAACCCGCTCTCGGCGATCCCGGGGTCGATCCGGTCGATCCGGCCGTCGCGGATGGCGACATCGGCGCGGCGATCACCGCCTGAAGCGGGGTCGATCACCCGGCCGGCTTTGATCAGGATTGCTCGGGGAGCACCGGTCGTATCGTGAGGCATCGGGGCGAGGATAGCGGGATCGGGCCGCTCGCTCCCCGTCGGGAGCACGAAGAAGCGTGGCTCGTGTCCGGGGCTGATCCTTGTCGGGGGGCGGGGACCGGCTTAGACTCGCCCTCAACTTCGGAGCGGGGTGTAGCGCAGCTTGGTAGCGCGCTTGACTGGGGGTCAAGAGGTCGCAGGTTCGAATCCTGTCACCCCGACTTGCTCTGTACGCCGAAAGGCCCGGTTCTGCCGGGCCTTTTCGCGTTTCATGGGCAGTGAAGTGGGGCAAGGAGGCCGCAGTTTCGGCAGGGGGGGATCCCGGAGTTCATTTCTTCGCGACCGAACCATCGTCGGCGGGTCTTTCCTGATCGCCGGGCCAGAATTCCTTTTCGGTGGGAACGGGCCAGGGCTGCAAATAGGGCGCATTGGTCCCCGGTGGCGCCCCACCCTGCCAGACGGGCGGAGCGCCCCCTCGCTGGGCCGCCAGTTCGATCAGTCGGACTGCCTGGCAGCGAAGATCGTCGTCTGACTCGTGGTCCTTGTGACTTGCGGGGTTCGCGCTCAGGTTGAGCAGTCGGAGCGCCTGGGCCGCGAAACGCCAGGAGTCCTCCGGGTGCAGCCCCGCGGACAGGAGTTCGGCGGCCCAGATCCGGTTCGAGAACTGCCAGCGCGCCGCCACCGGATGCTCAGGATCAAGAGCGGCCACCCGCTCGGTCTCGTTCATCACCTCAAAGATGAGCGGCCGAGCGTCATCGATGCCGTGGTAATCGAACATGGCGTCTGCGCGTCCGATGAGCGCCGCGATGAGCGTTTCGCGAAAGGCGGATCGTTCGGGCTCGCGGTTCACCGCCTCACGAGCGTGCGACAGCGCGAGGTATGTCTCGCTCAGAACCGTGTCTTCGTCCGTTGCGCTCGTCGCGATCGCCCTGTGCGCACACGAGGCGTTGTGGTGGCTGAGCGCCCGCGTGGGCGATAACGCAAGCAATCGCATCGCCAGGGCGAGACGACGCTGCCGATACTCGGCCGCACGCGCCGTGTCCCCCCGACGCTCCAGGAGGTAACTCGTCCGCTCGTAACTCCAGCAGAGATCGTCGAGCACGCCAAGGTGCGTCGGGAACTCCTTGTGCAGCGCGAGGTGAATCCCCATCGCGCGGTCATACATATCCAGTTTCTGATCGATCGCGGCGTCGTCGGTCGGCAGCAAGTCCGCGAGTTTCACGATCGCTTCTGCGTGACGCCGCCTCCGCGCAACGGTCTGGGGCCCGCGGTTCGACAGCCCCTCGCGGATCGAGAGGACTTCGACGCGCAGCCGTTCGGCTTCGGCGGCGTCTCCACCCGAGATCAGCGCGAGATCGCTCAGTTCGTCCAGCAGGCGAGCCCGACACTCGAGAAGTTCGAGGTCGCGGGGGCGGAACTGGAGCAGCCGGTCTGTCTGCGCGATAAGCGATTCGGCCATCTGGCGCCGGCTCTCCACGGCGCCGCTGACATGCCTGATCTGCTCGACCGCGTTGTCCATCAGGTGGAGGACAGAATCCCGGGCCAC
The DNA here is from genome assembly GCA_965369025.1 of uncultured Phycisphaeraceae bacterium. Classification (GTDB taxonomy): domain Bacteria; phylum Planctomycetota; class Phycisphaerae; order Phycisphaerales; family UBA1924; genus JAHBXC01. The sequence goes on from CBDUPB010000001.1 coordinate 1,928,421, forward strand.
GCGCCGTTCCCGCTCGACCTCGACGCGCCAGAGCATGTTTGACAGGACGATCACATTCAGGGCGATGAGGAGCACGATCCCCGCCGTGAACAGGATCGGATGCCGCGCGGCGATCTTGGAAATCCGATACCACGCGGACGGACCGCGCGCGAAGACGGGATCCCCGCTGAGGTGCCTCCGGACATCCTCGGCAAGGTGGGTTGGGGTCGCGTATCGACGGTCGGGATCGGGATCGAGCGCTTTGGAGACGATAGTTTCCAGGTCGCCGCGCGCCGCGCGCGGGAGTTCGTGCATCGGCCGTATGTTCGCGATCGCGAGGACGGCTCGGGCACGCCGCGCGAAATCGTCCTCCTCGTCGAAGGGCATGCGGTCCGTCAGCAACTGGTACAGGATCACCCCGAGCGAGTAGACATCGCTCCGCGCATCCGCGTCGCCGCGCGACGGGTGGAGCTGCTCCGGGCTCATGTAGGCGAGCGTGCCCAGCAACTGGCCCTGCTCGGTGAGCGTCTCGGAGCGACGCCCGGGGTCGCCGATGATCTTGGCGATGCCGAAGTCGACGACCTTGACCATCGGCCACGGCTCGTCGACGACCAGAACATTCGCCGGCTTGAGGTCGCGATGGATCACGCCCTGCTGGTGCGCGTGCTGGAGCGCGTCGCACAACTGGAGGAACAGGGTCAGCCGGCTCCGTCGCGACAGCCGGTGGATGCGGCAGTACTCGTCGATGCGCAGCCCGGGAACGAACTCCATCACGATGAACGCGCGGTCCTGATCGGTGGTCCCCGACTTATGGATCCTCGCGATGTTGGGATGAGAGAGCCGCGAGAGCGCGAGCCGTTCGATCTCGAATCGCGCCGCCGCGAGTTCGGTGCGCGAGAAACTGCCCGGCCGGAGCACCTTGATCGCGACGGGAGGCGAATCGTCCCCCTCACGGTCCGCGAGGTAGACATCCCCGACGCTCCCCGTGCCCAGCGAGCGGATCACCCGGTAGGGGCCGAGCCGTTTGGGCGCCGAGATCCGGTCGATCTCCTCCGCGAGCGGCCGGTTGAATACCGGCTCGTCGAGCACGGACTCGGTGCGTTCGGAATCCGCGTCGAGCAGGCGGTCCACGAGCCGACGGAGTTCGACATCGCCGTCGCAGATATCCTCGACGAGGGCCTGCCTTGATCCTTCATCGACGCGCTTGGCCGCCAGGAACACCGTCCTGGCCCGCTGGAACAGCTCCGGCGTCAAGCGGAGTCCTCAGGGTCGAGGCGCACGCGGAGCCATGCGCGGGCCGTCGACCAATCGTTGCGCACCGTCCGCGCCGTCACGCCCAACTGCGCCGCGATCTCTTCCATCTCGAGCCCGGCAAAGAAGCGGAGTTCCACGACACGCGCAGACCGCGGGTGCAACTCGGCCAGCCGCGAGAGTTCGTCCTCAAGTTCGAGGATCTGCTCGGCCCACGAGTCAACGCCGCAATCGTTCGGGTTCATGTCGACGGCGGTGCGACCGCCGCCGCGCTTCTTCGCGAGGCGTTTGCGCGCGTAGTCGACAAGGATGTGACGAACGACCGTGGCCGCAAACGCGAGGAAGGCCTCGCGGTTCTCGAAGGACAAGCGATCCGCCTGCGCGAGACGGAGCCACACCTCATTGATGAGCGCTGTGGGCTGGAGCGTGTGGTCCACTCGTTCCGAGGTGATCGCCGATGACGCGATGACGCGCAGCTCTCGTTCGAGCGAGGCGAACAACTCGTCCGGCTTCTTTGCGCGAACCTCACGCTCAGGATGTGCGGCATCCGTGGGATGCACCATCCCCGTCGCCGAGGTGTTCTTTGACGCCGGTCCGTCGGTCATGCAACCATTATGCGGGAAAGCACGGGCAGGGGAAACCCCAAACCCGCCATTTTCCCGAATACACCCCCCAGCGAGGTCAGAACAGCAGGCGGATTCCCAGCGTGACGACGAACGCCCGTTCCGGTCGGGAATGAAGGTCCTGTGCCACCGGCACTTGCACGGTCGCCTCGATAGCAAAGTTCGGGGCCTCATACAGCAGCCCGGGAGCGATAAACGCCTCCGAATCACCGTTTGTCTCGTACAACAGGTTTACTTCGAGCACCCCGTACCACGACGCCGTGAAGTCAGTCCCGTACTCGGACGGCGCAAGGCGGAACAGGTAGGCCGCATCCACCTCCAGGAAATCGGCCAGGGTCTCGCCAGGAAGCAACGCCGGCCCCGGCGTGCTTCCCGTTGTGAACAGGTAGTTCGCCGACAACCCCAGGCCGTGGCGGCCATGGATGTACATGTAGGCGAGCCCGAGGTACGGGTTGAACGAGTCAGACGAATAGCGGTCCGCGCCGATGGGGACCGTTGTCCCCGCGACGACCGCCAGCCGCGCGGTGTCCACGGGGCCGAAGTCATCCTTCCAGACCCGCCACTTCAACGACACCTCGCCGTCCAGCAGGCCTGAGTTGTCGATGTCGCCGTCCGATGTCCCTTCCACATCCTGGAAGCGGTAGGGCAGGTCGAACTGCACGGCGAGCGACCCCGACAGCCCATACGAGATGGAGTTGAAGATCGTGAAGTCCTCGCCCTGAACGGGCCCGTCGTCGTAGGAGGTCGCGATGAGGAGACTCCTCGTCACGACCTGCCCTTTCGAAGGCAGCGTGGGCGCTGTCGTCAGGATCGCCTGCTGGGCGAGCGCGATCCCAGAGGAAAAGCACACGGCCAGCGCGCACAGAGGGCGCAGGAATTGAATCGTCCGCATGGCTCACTCCGTTCGTTCGTCAGGGCGTGCGGATGTCAACGACCGTGAAGCCCGCGTCCGTGATGGCTCGCGCGAGTTGGGCCTTGCTCGGATGGATCGGCGCGAGCGGCTCAAACACCACGCGCACTTCGCCCTTGCCCATGTCGATGTGCGTTTCGCCGACGCCATCGACCTTGTCGAGTTGCAGGTTCACATTGTTCGCGCACTTGGGGCAGGACAGCCCGCGCACGATGAGGGTCGCCTCGTCGGCCTCGATGGGGCGGCTGTCGCCCGCGAACGAGGCGTCTTCGCGTTCGCCGGTCGCTACCGCGCTGGACGAGTCGGTCGCGGCGCAACCCGCGACGGCAGGAAGAACGGACACAGCAACGGCAACGCAGATCGTCGAGAAAAATCGCATGGAATACTCCAGTGTGGATCGTGAAATGGCTTGAGGATGTACACAGCGATGACACGCCGGCGCGCTGGGCGCGCACCGTCGGCGCAGTCGCCGACTACATCAGCCAGACACACTGGATCTGCTGCACGCGACGCCCGGCCATCCACAGAGAAGCGCCCCACGCGTCGGTGGTTGCCAAGGGTCCGGCGGCGCCGATATCCGTGTCACTCACTAGGGCGAGCGACGCCGGCCGCGGCGGGATCTTCGGTCCGTCGTTCCGCTCCGACTTCGGCGGCACAGCCGGCGGTGTCGGCGATTGCTCCCGGGGCGCGGGCGCCGCCACACACGGGCAGGCCTTCGGCGGGCAGCAGCAGGAGCCCCCGCAGGCGTCCTCGGGCTCGGTCAGCCCCGCGATCGTCTCGAACGCCTCGATCCCGGTCGATGCGCCGCCCCACGCGACGAACGCGTGAAGGCTCAGAAGCATCGCGATGACCAGGCGCAGCGGCATCATCGGCATAATAACAACGCCGATGGGGCGCCACATGTTCCCCGGACGGGGTTCGTCTCCCGTTCGGTCAGGCCCGGACCTTGCGGAACTGTTCGTCGAGTTTCTTGACCGACACGCCCGTCCGGACACCGAGTTCCTGCGCAAAGAGCTGGACACGAAACTCCTCGATCTTCCAGCGCAGGGTCTCCAGTTCGGGATCGACGAGCCCGCGGTCCTCGTGCTGGCCCTTCCGGAGCAGATAGGCCCGCTGGAAAACCTCCACCTGGGCGAACTTCTCTCGGTCCTGCCGCTCGCCCTTCCGGACCAGTTTCGCAAGCCGCAGGTCGATCGCGCGGAGATAGCGCGGCAGGCGAGGCAGGCGTTCCATCGGCGTCGACGCGAGCAGGTCCGCCGGCGCAAGCCGCGCGAGTTGTTCTTCGACATCCGTCTTCGCGTATAGCGGGATGAGTTTCTTCGTCGAATCGAGCGCGATGGCCGCGACCTGCCGCGCCCCGAGCACCTCGCCCACGAGCGTGCACACATCGTCACGCACCTTCCCGAACGATTCCCACGCGAAGTCCAGGCGCGCCTCGAACGCCCGCGCGTCGCGGATCGACGCCGGATCGACACCCTTCAGGCACAGCGCCTCGGCCACAAGCATCAGGATCTGGTCGAGCAGCGTCTCCGCCGAACCCATCGGTGCGAACAGCGTCGCGAGCCGCGAGAACTGGGGGACATCGCGCGCGCGAACCTTGAAATCGCGTCGGATCGCCAGCGCGAACAGGCGGCGCAGGCCCAGCCGGCTGGCCTCCCGCGCCGCCTCGGGCGACTCCAGCAGACGGAGCGACACCGAGCCCTCGCGCTCAATCAGCGCGGGGTGCCCGACAACATCGGTTCCGCCCCGTTTCAGCCGCACGGACTCGGGCAGCGCGTCGAAGTCCCACTTCGTGATCGAATCGCGCGACCACGCCGCGTCGGCGATCGCGTCGAGCCGCTCGCGCGCCTGGGAACGCAGGCGGCGTTGCAGTTCGTGCAATTCGCGACCCGCGTCGAGCGTTTTCCCGTGCGCATCGATCACGCGGTAGCGCATGCGCAGATGCGCCGGGATCTGGGAGAGATCGAACTGCCCGGGGTCGATGGGCGCGCCGCGGATCTCGCGGATCGCCGCGGCCACCTGCTCGGGCAACGAGCCCTCCCGATACCGGAGAAGACCGATGCACGCCGCCGACGCGTCGGGGGCCGGCCCGATGCTCTTGCGCACGCCCTTGGGGAGCGTGCGGATGAGTTCCTGGATCAACTCGTCGATCACTCCCGGAACGAGCCACTCGAACTCATCGGGCGTCAGCCGGTGAAGCGTGTCGATCGGAACAACGAGCGTCACGCCGTCGGCGACGTCGCCCGGTTCGAACAGGTACTCGAGCGATAGGTCGTGCCCGTCGATCGTCAGGTGATCGGGGTACAGCGCGCCCAGCGCCTCGGCGCCGACCCTCGACAGAAGATCAGTCCGGGTCATGTGGAGGATCTTCGGGTCGTCACGCTCGGCCTGGCGGCGCCAGCTCTCGAACTTCTCGCCGCTGCACACATGCGCGGGGATCACCCGGTCGAAGAACGCGAACCGGGCGGAAGTGTCGGCCAGCAGGTCGCGGCGACGCAGGCGGGACTCCGAGTCACGGATGGCGTCGATGAGCCGCGCGTTGTGCTTCCAGAACGCGGCGTCGGTCGCGTACTCGCCCTCGACCAGCGCGTGGTGGATGAAGATGTCCCGCGCGTTGCGCGGGTCGATGGCGCCGAAATCCACGCGTCGGCGATCGACGAGCACCAGGCCGAACAGCGACACCTTCTCGAACGCGAACACCTTGGCGCGTTCTGAGTCCCAGTAGGGGTCGCTGTGCTGTCGAGTCAGGAGGTGGGCGCCGGCGCGTTCGATCCACTCGGGTTGGACGCGGGCCGCCGTTCGCGCATACAGACGCGTTGTGCGGACCAGTTCGCCCGCGACGACCCACTTGGGTCTGTTCTGGTACAGGTGCGAGCCGGGATGGATGGCAAAGCGGTTCCCGCCAGCACCCACGAACTCAAAGCCATCGTCCGCCTTGCGCCCGATGTTCGTGAGGATGCCCGTGAGCAGGGCGGTGTGCACGCTGGCCGCGTCGGCTTCCTTCTCGTTGATGCGCAGCCCGAGTTCGCGCGCGAGATCCTTGAGTTGCCGGTGCACATCCTGCCATTCGCGCATCCGGATGAACGAGAGCATCGACTCTCGGCACGCCTTGCGCAGGCGGCTGCTCGAGAGCGTCTCGGAGAGGTGTCTCCAGAACTTCCAGAGTTTCAGGATCGCGCCGAAGTCGGAGTCCGGGTCGGCGAACCGCGCGTGCGCCGTGTCGGCGTCGTCCTGCCTCTCGCGCGGCCGCTCGCGCGGGTCCTGTGCGCTGAGGAATGACGCGATCACAAGGGCCTCGTCCAGACACCCGAGTTCATCGCCCGCGACGAGCATCCGGCCGATGCGCGGGTGCACCGGGAGCCGCGCGAGTTTGCGCCCCGTCTCGGTGATCTGGCCCTTCTCGTCGAAGGCGTGGAGTTCGCGGAGAGTCTCCTCGCCCTCGCGGATGAAGCGCCCCTCGGGAGGATCGACGAACGGGAAAGTGCCCGGCTCGCCGAGACGCAGGGACTTCATCGAAAGGATCACGCTCGCCAGATCGGTGCGCCGGATCTCCGGGTCGGTGAACACGGGGCGCGCGTCGTAATCCTCTTCGGAATACAGCCGGATGCACACGCCCGCGGCCACACGGCCGCAACGCCCGGCCCGCTGGTTCGCCGACGCCTGCGAGATCTTCTCGATGGGCAATCGTTGCACGCGCGTGCGCGGCGAGTAGCGGCTGATCCTCGCGAAGCCCGGATCGATCACATACCGGATGCCCGGCACGGTCAGCGAGGTCTCCGCGACATTCGTCGCCAGCACGATGCGCCGGTTCCCGTGAGGCTCGAACACGCGCTGCTGTTCCTGCACGCTCAGCCGGGCGTACAGAGGCAGCACCTGCGTCTGAGGGTGGCGCGCGACATACCGATCGCGCAGCGTGTCGGCCGTCTCGCGGATCTCCCGCTCGCCCGAAAGGAACACGAGGATGTCCCCCGGGCCTTCGTGCGTCAGTTCCTCGACGGCGTGCAGGATCTCGTCCTGCATGTCGAGTTCGGTCAATCCCTGGGCGTCCACATCGCCCGCGTCGTCTTCGACCGGGGCGCGATAACGCATCTCCACGGGGTAGGTTCGTCCGGAGACATTGATGATCGGCGCCGGCCCCCGTTGGTCGGCGAAGTGTTCGGCAAAGCGGTGCGGGTCGATCGTCGCGCTCGTGATGATCAACTTGAGATCCGGGCGCTTCGGGAGCAACTGCCGGAGGTAGCCCAGCAGGAAGTCGATGTTCAGACTCCGCTCGTGGGCCTCGTCGATGATCAGACAGTCGTAGCGTTCGAGGAGCGGGTCGCCCTGCGTTTCGGCGAGCAGCACGCCGTCGGTCATCAATTTGACGAGCGTGTCGTCGCGCGACTCGTCGGTGAACCGGACCTTGAAACCGACCGTTGTGCCGAGCTGCACGCCGAGTTCCTGCGCGATGCGCGCGGCGACGGTGCGGGCCGCGATCCGGCGGGGCTGGGTGTGCCCGATCAGGCGGTCTACGCCGAGCCCCGCGTCGATGCAGAGTTTCGGGAGCTGGGTGGTCTTGCCCGAGCCGGTCTCGCCGCAGATCACGACGACCTGGTTGTTGCGGATCGTCTCGACGATCTCCTCGCGCCGCGCGACGACCGGGAGTTCGAGCGGGTACATGATGCGTTCGGGGCGGGCGGCCACACGCCGCGCGTGCGCCGCCGCGGAGCGATCGACCGACCGCTCGACGGCGCGGAACGCGTGCTCCTGGAGCGTCCCCGCCTGGAAGGATCGCGAGAGGCCGCCAATCCGTTTCGCGAGTGAGTCGCGTTCCCACCCGAGACAGTCTGGTATCCGACGCCGAAGGTCGGCGATCATCCGCGCAACATCGGGCGCATCGGGCGACGCCTCGCGTGCGCGGCGCGGCTTCGCGTCCTGACGAGGCGCGTGGTCATCGCGCCGAGGGCGCGCCGGGCGGCGGCGTCTTCGCTTCGGGCGCTCGTCGCGCGGCGGGTTGGGGCGTGGATCGTCGGACAGAACGGAAGGGTAGGGGACGCCGGGTCGCTGGTCAGTGGCTCACCTGGCCTCGCCCACGCTCGGGCCGTACACGATCGCGTTCAGGAGCATCCGCGTCGCGGCGTGGTTGAACCCTCGGAATGTCGCGTCGTCCGCGAAGCAGATCACGGACCCGCGTCCCAGCCGGTGCTGGGTGATGGCCGGGCTCCCGTCGAGTTTGGCCGCGTTGGCGTCGTTTACCACCCCGCTGAGCAGCGCGGGCGTGTCGAAGCGAGCGACGACATATCCCCGGTCGCCCACGGGGAGGGTGTCGGCCCCTCGTTTGATGATGCCGAACCACTCGGGACCGCCCGCCGCGAGCGGGTGGGAGCGGTCAATGCCCGCGCGGAGCAGCACGCCCGACACGCGTTCGTCGATTCCCCGGTCTCGCCGGGCTTCCCAGGTCATCTCGTTGTGCTTCTCCTCAGATTCGTTCTTCGCTTCGTCGCTGTCTGACTTGTCGTCTGTTGCTTTCAGGTCGAGAAGGGCGGTGCTCGCCCAGACCGCCGAGTCGCCGCTCGCCACGACAGTCCCGCCCCTGCGCACCCACTGCTTGAGGTCGTCGAGCCGCGATCCGCTGAACACGCGGGACAGCCCGCGCGATTCGGGGAGCAGCAGCACCGTGTAGTCGCTCCAGTCGACCGACGACAGCGCGTCGGCGTTGACGGCGGTGTACGGGATCGGGCTCACGATGTCGAGCAGGTGCCAGTGCTGGCCGTAGGAGTTGCCTTCGACAGGCGAACCGCGGAGGAGCAGCACCCTGGGGAGCGTGAAGTAGCGGTTCTTGTCGGCGCCGAGCGCAGGCCCGCTTCTCGGGAGCGCGGCGGAAGCGCGGTGCGCGTTCACGCCCTTCGCGTTGATGTCCCGAACGAAGGCTTCGAGCGATTCCGGATCATTGCGCTGACTGAAGAACACGAGCGTGCCGGCGCCGAAGGTCTTGCCGTCGACGCTGAATTGTTCCGCGGCGACGCGCCCGAAAAGGTCGTGCTCGGTGGCCGAGCCTGCCGCGATCGGCAGCGCGTGCTGGGAAGCGTCGACGAGGACCGCGACGGTTCCATCGCCGGTCGTGGTCCCGGCGGCGGGGCTCCATGAAGCAAGCGGCTCCGTCTCGATGTCGGACCCTTCCACGAGCGCGAAGGCGTCGAGCCCGAACGCGACGGGCATCGACCACGCGGTGATGTCGTAGGTGTCGGCGTCCTCGACATGCGTGATCCGCTCGAAGACGGTGCGCACGAGGCGGCCCATCGGCTGGTTGACCCGGACGAGCCACGATCCGGCGGGGATCGACTGCTCGTCGAGCAGTTCGCCGTCCCGGTACTCCACGAGTCCCGAGAGCGTCACCTCGTCGGTGATCGCCTCGATCTCGACGCCGTGGGGCGTGAGCAGGTCCCAGACTTTCTTGCGAAGCATCGGATCGGTGGCCGCGCTGATGACATACCCGACCGGTTCATCCGGTTCGATGTTCATCGCTTCCTGATGGAATCTGTAGAACCGTTCGAGCTGCTCCTGGCGCATCGCGGCGGTGGTTTCGAGGTAACTCATCGCCGTGAGGAAATGATCGCGCACGCGGTCACGGAGGAGCAGGTCGTAGCGATCGCGCACTTCGATGGACACGCCGGCCATGCCGTGCCCGGCTTTCTCGCAGAGCATGCCGACGGCGCCGTGATAGACCGGGAGCACCTTCCCGTAGCCGGGATACAGGTAGTCGAAGCGTTCGCGCGTTGAATACTCGAGCCCGCGCTCGTCGAAAACCTCGGCGTTGGCCTCACCGTAGATGTTCAGCCAGCGGCGGGTCTCGGCCGGGATGTTCGCGTTGTACGGGGCGTCCCCCGCGCCGAAGAAATAGGGCGCGTCGTGGCCCTGCTCGTGGTAATCGATGTGCAGTTGGGGCTTGCGCTGAACATAGGCCGCGATCCGCGCGCGGGATTCGGGGTGGACCATCCACAGCCAGTCGCGGTTCAGGTCGAAGTGGTAGTGGTTCGTCCGCCCGCCAGGCCACGGCTCGTCGTGCTCCGCGGCGTCGTGGCTGGGGTTCGGGGATGAGCCGAAGGTGTTGTCGAAGAACGAGACATAGCGCTCGCGGCCATCGGGGTTGAGCATCGGGTCGATGATGAGCACGACATTGTCGAGGATCTCCCGAACCTCGGCGCACTGAGAGGCGGCCAGCGTGTACGCGACCTGCATCGCGACCTCGCTGCACGATGCCTCGTTGCCGTGCACATTGAACGAGAACCAGACCACGGCCGGGTTGGTTTCCATGATCTCGCGTGCGCGGGCGGCTGAAGTCTCGCGCGGGTCGGTGAGCTCCTGGTTGCGCGCGAGGATGTCGTCGAGCCGGGCGAGGTTCGCGGGCGACGAGATGGTGAGGAGCGTGAGCGGGCGCCGCTGGTGCGTCCACCCGTACTGCTCGATCTCGACGCGATCCGACGCTCCCGCGAGGGTCTGCAGGTAGTTCAGGATGGCGTGCTGGCGCGTGAATCGCTCGCCGACCTCGTGGCCGATCGAGTCCCTGGGTCGCGGCGTGGCCGCGTCGAGTTCCAGCCCGTCGAAGTAGTCGTACTGGCCTTCGGGGACCGCATCGGCGCCGCTCGCGGGCCACTCGAGCGTGATCAGATCGTTCGTCGCGGGCGGCTGGGCCGGCGCCGGGCTGGAGGCGCAGCCGAAGACGACCAGCGAGGACGCAAGCAAAGCGGCGGGCAGGGCGAATTCGCGTCGAGGAGGCATGCGGTATTCCTGGGATCGCGGGGAGGAGCGGGCGGGTAAAGGCCTGTTATAGCAGGAGCGGCGGGGGAGGTTGGGCGTGGGGCTTGTCAACGCCCCGTTCCGTGCGCACGATCCGGGCAATGCCAGCCCACACCCCGATCGTCACGCTGACGCTCAATCCCGCGGTGGACCTCTCGACCTCGGTCCCTTCGATCATCACGCAGAAAAAACTCCGGTGCGCGCAGCCGCTGCGCGAGCCGGGGGGCGGCGGCATCAATATCGCGCGAGTTGTGCGCACGCTGGGCGGAGACGCCACCGCGATCTTCACCGCGGGGGGCGCGAACGGCGAGCGGCTCTGTTCGCTGGTCAGCGGGTGCGGCATCACGCATCGCGCGATCCCGATCGCGGGCGAGACCCGGGAGAACATCGCCGTTCAGGCGCAGGACACCGGAGAGGTGTACCGGTTTGTCATGCCCGGGCCGACGCTGTCGGCGCAGGAGTACGAGCGGGCGGATTCCACCGTCCGCGAGGCGCTGCGCGACGGGGGCGGCGGGGGCGCCATGCTCGTGCTCAGCGGTTCGATCTGCGGCGGTGCGCCCGAAGGAATGCTCGACGCGATCCTGCGCCATGTCAGCGATATGGGGGGGCGCGTCTTCGCCGATGTCTCGGGGGATCGCCTTCATCAGGTTGCGTCCGCGGGTGTCGCGTTCCTCAAGCCGAACCGCCACGAACTCGAGCGCTTCGCGGGCCGAACGCTCGACACCGACGCCGAGATCTCGGCCGCGGCCGAATCGCTCCGCGCGCTCGGCGACGCCGAGGCGGTCCTCGTCTCGCTCGGGGCGTCGGGGATGCACGCCGTGACGCGCGAGGGGTCGTTCCGAGTGGATGCGCCATCGGTGCAGATCGCGAGCACGATCGGGGCGGGAGACAGCGCCGTGGCGGGCGTTGTGCTCGCGCTCGCGGAGGGCCGCTCGCTCCCCGAGGCGGTTCGCCGGGGCGTGGCCGCCGGAGCCGCGACCTGCATGACTCCGGGGTCGAATCTGTGCACCCGCGAAGATGTCGAGCGGTTGGAGCGAGATCTGGGGTAATCTATCTCGACACCCGAGCATTCCCTCGGCGCGGCCCGGCCGTCGCCCTTCGGAGATTCCGCCCATGCGTTCGTCGTTGATTTCCCGTGGACTCGTCGCTCTGCTCGCCGCATCGTCACTCTCCCTCGCTTGTGCGGCGTCGGAGAACGCGGCGGACGCGCCGCTCTCGAAAGCGTCGTTCACGCCCCCGGATTGGGCCGCTGAACTCGAGTACGAGCGGACGCTGAAAGGGCTGATCGAGAAGGGATCGATCAAGGAGTTCCACGAGCGTCTCGCCGACGAGCCGAACCGGGCGGGCACGGTGCGATCGCGCAAGACCGCCGAGTGGATGATGAGCCAGTTCGCGAGTTTCGGGCTCGAGGCGTCGCTCAGCGAATACGAGGTGCTCCTCGCCGAGCCCATCGACGCGTCTGTTGAGATCATCGCGCCGGAGGTGGTGAACCTTTCGGTCCGCGAGCGCGTCCTCACGGAAGACCCGGCCTCCGCGATCGCGCAGAGCGAGTTCGGCTGGAACGCGTTCAGCGGCTCGGGAGAGGCCACCGGGCGTGTGGTGTACGCGAACTACGGCCGCAAGCAGGACTTTGAGCGGCTCGCAGAGATGGGCGTTGATCTGAACGGCGCCATTGTCATCGCAAGATACGGCGGCAACTTCCGTGGGTACAAGGCAAAGTTCGCCGAGGAGGCCGGCGCGGCGGGCTTGATCATCTACACCGACCCCGCAGACGCTGGGAAGGGCGCGGCCTACCCCGAGGGCGGCTGGGCCAACGGTTCGACGATCCAGCGCGGCTCAATCATCACCAACGAGCATCGCGGCGATCCGCTCACACCCAACGGGCCTTCGATTCGCGGGCAGGCGCGGATCGCGATCGAGGACGCTGGCCTCCCGACGATCCCCGTGCAGCCAATCGGTTGGGACTCGGCCAGGGAGATCCTCGCGAGGATGCGCGGGACGCCGGCGCCCGAGGCGTGGAAGGGCGGGCTGGAGGCGCCGTACGCCATCGGCGGCGAGAGCGATCTGCAGGTGCGCATCAAGGTCGCGCAGAAGCGAGCCAGAACAACCATCGCGAACCCGATCGGCCTTCTCCAGGGCAGCGAGGAGCCCGACAAACTCGTCATCATCGGGTGCCATTTCGACGCGTGGGTCTACGGCGCATGGGACCCCGCGTCCGGCATGGCGGTGGTTATGGAACTCGCGCGCGTCTTCGGTGAAGCGGCGCAGAACGGCCAGCGCCCCAAGCGTTCGATCATGTTTGTCGGGTGGGACGCCGAGGAATACGGCCTGATGGGATCGACCGAGTGGGTGGAGCACCACGCGTCGCGGCTGACGCGCAACGCGGTGGCGTACATCAACCTCGACGCCGCAGTGTCGGGTGCGAAGTTCGGCGCCAGCGCGTGGCCCTCGCTCAAGACGCTGATCGCCGAGGCCGCGGGCGCGGCGCCCGCGCTCGAAGCGGCCGACGGAGCGGCGCCGACGGTGCTCGACGACTGGATCGGCCACCAGGGCGGCGCGGACATGGCGCCGCGCATCGGCGAGATGGGCGGCGGGTCGGACCATTCCGCGTTCCTGTTCCACCTTGGCATCCCGAGCGCGAGCGCGGGAGTCGGCGGGTCGACGGTGGCGAACTACCACTCGGTCTACGACTCGCTCCATTGGTACCAGACCTTCGTGCTTCCCGACTACGAGCCCGCCGCGATGCTCGCGCGAGTTGTCGCGGTCGAGGCGGCCCGGCTCGCCAACGCGGGGATCCTTCCGATGGACCACGGGCGCACGCTCGCCGATTTCCGCGAACGCCTCACCGAGTTGACGCAACTGGCGCAGGACCGTGGCGTGGCGTTCGATCCGTCGAGACTCGACAGCCGGGCGGAGTTCCTCTCCTCGCGTTGGATGCAGGCGAGCAAGGCGGTGCGCGACGCGTTCGCCGCCGGGACGATCAGCGACACCAAATTGCAGAGCATCAACGGGCTCATGCTGGTGATGGATCGCGCGTGGCTGACCCAGGCGAAGGACAGCGACGGACGCTGGCACCGGAACCTCTACATCGGCCCGGATGACTTCAGCGGCTATGCGCCGTGGCCGCTGCCCCCGCTGCGCCGTGCGATCGAGGCGGGCGACGAGGAAGCCCTTGCCGTCGCCGTCGGGCGATACAACAAGGCTTTCGATCAGATCGCGGCGCTCCTGATGGCGCTGGAACTCGCGGCCCGCGCTGACTGATCAGGGCGCCGGCTTCGACGGCGCGCTCGGCTGATCGAGCGAGTCGAAGTAATCGTTCAGCGCCTCGATCGCGTGCCGGATCGCGGGGTCGTTGTCGCTTCCGGGCTGGATCCCGGCGCTGTCGACCTCGATGTCAGGGGGCACGCCGCGGCCGAAGATCGTCGTGCCGTTGACCGAGCGCGACTCGACCCCGGTCCACATGATCTGGAGCCCGCCTGGGAGGGTGGCGGCTGCGGCGCGGCCCGGTGCGCCGGCGGTGTTCGAACCGATGACGATCCCCAGGTCGAAGTCCTGCATCGTGAGCGCGGCGAACTCCGCGTCGCCGCGCGTCTCGGGGCCGACGAGGAACGCCACCTTGCCGATCAGTTTCGACGGGTTGGGGGTGACGCGCGTATCGCGCTGCTTGATCTGCACAAGGTTGTAGTCGGGATGGACCGGAGAGTGGATGAACTGGTCGCTGGCGCGCGCGTCGCGATCTGTCATCCATCCGAGCGTGGTCATGCCGAGTTGGGTGTACGGGCTGCGCAGGTCGAAGATGATGCCCGGGGCGCTGAAGGTCAGCGTTGCTTCTCTGAACACATCGGCGTCGGACACGCGGGCGCCGTCGACATACACGATGCCCGGCGCGATCTCGCGGATCGGCGGCTTGCCGTCGTCCAGCGCGATGAAGAGCGGTCGATCGCGTCGCACGGTGACCGTACGGACAGCGCCGCCCGTCTTGCGGACTTTCAACTCGATCGTCGAGGCGGGGAACCCCGAGAGCGCAGTCCGGACGGCGTACGAATCGAGAGTTTCGTCGGCCGCACCGCCCGAGCGTGCCCGCGCTTCGGCGAGGGCGGCGGCGGTGTCCACACCATCGATCGCGAGGATCGTGTCGCCCTTCGCGATATCGGCGCCCTTCAGCGACTGATCCACGGCCGTGACAACCAGCGCGTCGCCATTGACCTTCGCGTCGAAGAGCGGGATGCCTGGGACCGGGGATTCGGGGTCCCAGGCCTCGCCCTGCGCGTCCCCGATCGAGCCGATGAGCCGTTCGAGCACGCGGGTCGTTGATGCGCGGTCGTTCGCGGCCAGCGCCTCGAGCATGGCGTTGCGCAGGATGCCGTCGAGATCGGCTGTCTCACGGTCGATCATCGGGTGGAAGTTCTGGATCAGCCCCCACGCGAAGGTCACGGCGGCGAGCCGCTCGGACGCCAGCCGATAGTCCCAGGTGTTCGGCCAGTCGCGGCGAACGCGGTCGCGCGGCGTGGGATTGGGCAGCGTGTTGCCGAAGGTGTCCACATAGTTAGTGTGCGGCACGCGCACCCGCACGCCGCCCGGCAGATCGGTCTCGTACGCGTTGTCGGGCGCGAACCCGTAGCGCAGCGCCTCGCGGGCGGACATGTTGTAGATCACGCGCCGGCTGAAGAACGGCCCTTCCTGCGACATCGTGGGGGTGTAGCCCTCGTGGCGCCACGCGATGACCGCCGACACATCGCCGCGCGCGTCGGACTTGAGATAGGGGAGCGGGGGCCGCTCGTCGGTCGAGACCCACACCATGGACGCGGGCGCGACCGCCTGCGCGAGGCGGTTGAGCACGGACGCGAGTTCTTCCGGCGTTCGCGCCTGCGCAACATGATCGAATCCATCACGGAGGTAGGCGAACATGTTCGTGGTCCACGCCCACTCGCTGGGGTTGAAGTGCTGGAGGTATCCCTCAAGCCGCGCCCAGGCGACGAGGTTGTCGAGCGTGCGCTCGTCGATCGTGTCCGGGGTCAGGGAGTCAAGGGCGATCTTCTCCCGAGGCGCTTCCTGCGCGAGTGCGCCGGCGCCGAGCGATCCGAGAAGAAAAACACCGCACGATGCGACGAGCGCACGGGCGGTGTGGGTGGATCTGCGGGATATCGGGCGGGGGAACGGGAGGGGTTGGATCTTCGCCATGCGGACTTGTACGCCGCTGGCTACCCCAATGTTTCCGGTGTTCGGAGGCCGTCGGTCAGACGACGCCCTGGTCGATCATCGAATCGGCCACCTTGCGGAAGCCGGCGATGTTCGCCCCGACCACATAATCACCCTTCTTGCCGAAGGCCTCGGAGGCGTCAACGCACGACTGGTGGATGCTCTTCATGATCCCGTGGAGTTTCTGATCGACCTCCTCGCGGGTCCACGAGAGGCGGAGCGAGTTCTGGGACATCTCAAGGCCCGAGGTCGAGACGCCGCCCGCGTTGGCGGCCTTGCCCGGCCCGAAGAGGATGCCCGCCTCGCGGAACGCGTCGACCGCATCGGGAGTGCTGGGCATGTTCGCGCCCTCGGCCACCAGCATGCACTTGTTGGCGAGCAGCTGCTTGGCGTCTTCTCCGTTGAGTTCGTTCTGCGTGGCGCAGGGGAACGCACAGTCAGCCTTGATCTTCCAGAGCTCGGCGCAGTGGCCGTTCTTGGCTTCGTAGTACTTGGCGCTCTTAAACTTCTCGGCGTACTCGCTGATGCGGCCGCGACGGTTGTTCTTGAGGTCCATGATCCAGTCGAGCTTCGCGCGGGTGATGCCCTCCGCGTCGTGGATCGCGCCGCCCGAGTCGGACATCGCGACGACCTTGCCGCCCAGTTCGTGGAGTTTCTCAACCGCGTACTGCGCGACATTGCCCGAGCCCGAGACGATGCAGACCTTGTCCTGGAGGGTCTTGCCGTTGGCCTGGAGCATCTCGGCGGCGAAGTAGACACAGCCGTAGCCGGTGGCCTCGGGGCGGAGGAGCGAGCCGCCCCAGTTCGGCCCCTTGCCGGTGAGGACGCCCGTGAACTCGTTGCGCAGACGCTTGTACTGCCCGAACATGAAGCCGATCTCGCGCCCGCCGACGCCGATATCGCCCGCCGGGACATCGGTGTTCGGGCCGATGTAGCGCTGGAGTTCGGTCATGAACGACTGGCAGAAACGCATGACCTCGTTGTCCGACTTGCCCTTGGGATCGAAGTCGGCGCCGCCCTTGCCGCCGCCCATCGGGAGCGTCGTGAGGGAGTTCTTGAAGACCTGCTCGAAGGCGAGGAACTTCAGGACCGAGAGGGTGACGGAGGGGTGGAAGCGAAGGCCGCCTTTGTAGGGGCCGATGGCGGAGTTGAACTGGATGCGGTACCCGCGGTTGACGCAGGGCTCACCGGCGTCGTTGATCCACGGCACGCGGAACATCATCACGCGCTCGGGTTCGGAGATGCGCTCAAGGATGCGCGCCTTGCGGTACTTGTCGTTCTTCTCGAAGACGGGCTCGAGAGACTCGAAGACTTCCTTGACGGCCTGCAGGAACTCGGGCTCGTTGGGGTTCTTCTGTTCGACCAGCGCGAGCGCTTCGTGGACATAACTGGACATCGTGCGCCTTGCCCTTTGGGGCGGTTGGAGTGCCTTGACTCGAAGAGCGGAGTCTACGCACCCGCCGCGTTTGGGCGACCCCCGCGATCAGGGCTTGGGAGGCGGCTCGCTCGGCCCGTGCCCGGCGTTCGGGGAGGCCGGCGATGGGGGGGCGGAAAGCTCGGCAAGCAACGCCTGCGCGGTCTCCTTGAGCGGGCTGTCCTGGGCGTTCTCGATGGCGCGACGAAGACCCTCGCGAACCTCCGGGCTCTCTCCCCGAAGCCGGATCGAGTCTCGCGCGGTGTTCTGAAGGATCGTGGCCTCGGGGGAGGTCTCGTATTGGGTCACGATGATGTCGGCGACTCGTTCGGCGAGACGCGGATCGCCGTTCGCGCCGAACTGGGCCCAGATGAGCTGGATCTGCGACAGCGCCGTGATGGGTTTCCCGTCGCTGATCGGCGTCACGGTCTGGATGCGCCGGGTGATGAATTCCTTGACGCGCGGGTCGGGCTCGTTCTCGGCGATGCTCTTGAGCAGCGCGCGGCAGTCGTCCGAATCGCCCAGCCACAAAGCGTTGACGAGCGCGAAGAGCGCGTTGTAGGTGCCGTTGCGCACCATGACATCGCGCACGGGCTGACCCATGCCCGGGGTCTCGGCGATCGCGGCGCCGAAGAAGGCCGCGAGTTCGACGCGTTTGGCCTCGTCGTTCATCAGATCTGAAGTGACGAAAAACTGGAACGCTTCGTCGAGAAGGTCGGGCCGCGGATCCTGGTAGTAGGTCTGCGTCCAGTCCAGGAATTCCGCCTGCGTGCCGAAGAGCTTCGGACGGATAACGGTCTTGGGCAGGTCCTTGGGGAGGTTCGGTTGCGCCGTCGCGTGAGGTGCGAGCAGGGCGAGACAGGTCAGTCCGAGAACAACATGGGTACGCATGGCTGGGTCAACGCTCCGTGCTTGTGGTACGCGTTCGACGCCTTAGATCGGCCGCAGTTCGCGCCGGAAGAAGCCCAATCCCATCGCTTCCTTCGCTTTCCACAGGGTTTCCTCGGCCACGGCGTTGGCTTTCTCGGTGTGGGCCTTGAGGATCTCCAGGACCCGCGCTTCGCCCTTGGGGCCTTCGAGGGCCGCCCGACGCTCCCGGATCGGCTCGAGCAACGCGTTGATGGCCGCGCCGACCTCCTGCTTGATGTGCCCGTCGCCGATGTCGGCGCCGCGCGAGTAGAGGTCTTCGAGTTCCGCGACCCGCGCCTCGTCGGGGATAAAAGCGCGCACGAACTGGAAGAGCGCGTTGCTCGTGTCTCCCGGCTCGGTGGGGGACTGGCGCCCGGTGAAGATCTTGTTGACCTTCTTCTGCACGGTCTTCGGGTCGTCGGCGAGGAAGATCGCG
This sequence comes from uncultured Phycisphaeraceae bacterium, assembly GCA_965369025.1. GTDB lineage: Bacteria > Planctomycetota > Phycisphaerae > Phycisphaerales > UBA1924 > JAHBXC01. Next base: position 1,946,918 of record CBDUPB010000001.1, read on the forward strand.
TTGCCGAGCGACTTGGACATCTTCTGCACGCCGTCGAGGCCGACCAGCCGACCGATGCGCCCGACGAGCGCCTCGGGGACCGGGAACACGCCTCCCTGCGCGACGAAGTCCTTGTCTTCCGCGTGGGAATCGACGCCGCAATACACAATGTCGAACCGACGCGCGACCTCGCGGCACATCTCGATGTGCGCGATCTGATCCTCGCCCACGGGGACGAGTTCGGGACGGAAGGCGAGGATGTCGGCGCACTGGCCGACGGCGTACATCGGGAAACCGAACGAGTACTTGTCGCCGAGATCCTTCGACTCGATCTCGGTCTTGAGCGTGGGGTTGCGCATCACCCGGTTGAACGGGATGAGCATCGCGAAGAACCAGGTGAGTTCGGCGATGGCCGGGATCTCGGTCTGGAGCACGATCACGCTCCGGTCGGGGTCGATGCCCACCGCGAGCCAGTCCTTCGCGATCTCGATGGTGTCGCGGCGGATGTCGGCCGGCTGCTCGGCGCGCGTGGTGAACGCGTGCATATTCGCGAGCAGGAAGTAGCACTCGTACTTGTCCTGCAGGCGCAGGCGGTTCTCGAGACTCCCCACATAGTGCCCGAGGTGAAGCGAGCCGGTGGGGGTGTCTCCGGTCAGGATGCGCGGGCGGTTGGTGGGCATACGGGGCAAGGGTAGGGAAGAGCGGGGGATGTGTCAGCCGCCCGCCGCTGGGGCCGGGGCCGCGCTCGCGAGGGCGATCCCAAGGTTCAGGGCGTTGAAGCCGGCGTGGAAGAGGATCGCGGGTCCGAGTCGCCCCGTGCGCTCGAAAGTCGCGCCGCAAACCACGCCCACGGCAAAGAGCGTGAGCAGCGCGTGCCACGGGACCGCGGGAGCGTGCACGAGCGCAAAGATCGCCGACGCCGCGAGGATCGATGCCCAAGGGCGGTCGGTCGCGCTGACGAACGCGGATTGCAGGCACCCGCGGTACAGGACCTCCTCGAGCAAGGGCGCAAGGACCACGACCTGGATCACAACGGGAAGGAGCCACCACGAAAGCCCGGCGGAGTCCCGGAGTTCAAGAATGGCGTTCAGTGTGGTGTGAGCGATCTCGTCGGGCCCACCCGCGCCGTTCAGCCGGGCGACGAGCGTCGCGGCGAGAACGCTGATCACCGAAACCGCGAGGACGATGGGAAGCCCCAGCCCGAGCGCGACCAATCCATGCCGGAAGTCTGACCCGCATATCCCAAATGCACGGGTCGCGGGCGAGCGGCGGTACGCCCGGATCGCAATCGCGACAGTCGCCAGACCGAGGAGGTACGCCGGTATGGACACCAGCGCGGTCATCGGCAATGACGGCGTGGCGCCGCCGGGCAAGGCAGACATCGCGAGGCCGGTCGCGATGACCCACACGAACCATCCGGCGAAACCCGCCGCCAACCAGCCGAGCGGCGGGACCGTGGCCGCCAATCGCGCCCGATCGGTCAACGCGGCCCGGTCCAGCAGTCGCCGGCGCAGCGCGAAGAGCGCGAGAGCGCAGCACAGCCCTGCGGCAAGGACCGCCAGCGAAACGGGCGTGACGAGCGGCGCAGGGTCGCCTGGAGGGGGCGTCATCCCTTCAGCGTACCCGTGAACGCGCCTCGCGAGGGCGTCGGGGGCGTCGGGGGTCGCGTACAGTTGTGTTCATCATCCACGAAGACCCGCCTCTACCACAGGAGCACCCCTCTCATGCGCACGATCACGCGGACTCTGGCTCTCTCGACGCTCGCTCTGGCGGCGGCATCCGGCGTGCTCGTCGGCTGCTCCGGCTCCACCAACTCGGGCACTTCGTACACCGTCACGCCCCTGCGCACGCTCGAGGCGTACCTCCCGGGCAGCATCGAGAAGGTCACGAACGAGGCCGCCGCCGCGCTGAGGGATGACCTCAAGTACGATGTGCTCGAGCAGCGCCTCGACGCCCTCGCGGGCGAGGTGAAGGCCAAGAACGCGCGCGGCACAACCATCCGCGTCCTCACGGCCAAGGACAGCAACACCGTGACCAAGGTCACCGTCCACTCGGGCGGCGACGAGAACCTCGGACGCATCATCCTCGAAGCGATCGAGAAGCGGCTGAAGTAATCACGCCGAGTCCAAGCAGCAGACCACACGCCCGCGAATCAACGCGGGCGTTGTGCTTTACCGCCGCTTCTTTAGTTCCCTGATCGCCTTCTTGGCCTTGCCCGCCTCGCCGTCCTTGGGGAACCGCTCGAGGAATTCCTCGTACATCGCGATCGCCTTGGCGTTCTGGCCCTCGTTCGCGAGGCACTCGGCGAGCAGCAGTCGCGTGGTCTTCGCGCCCTCGTTCAGGACGAGCACCCGCTCAAAGAGCGGGATGGCCGTCGCGCAGTCTCCGGTCTCGGCGAGCGCGCGGGCGTAGACATACATCGTTGAGAAGTCCGCCTTGTCGCCGAGAATCTCGTAGGCCTCGAACGCCATCGGCAGCGCGGCGGCGGGGTCCTTCTTCTCGGTGAGCAGGCCGTAGGCATGGGCCATCAGCAGGCGGGCGCGGTCCTCGCCGGTCGCGGCTTTCTTGGCGGCGATCATGATGTGCTCGTTGGCGGTGTCCCAGTCGTCTTCCTGCATCGCGATCGTCGCGAGCAGGCGGTGGCCGTGGATCTTGCCGTTTTCGTACGCGAGCAAAGCCTCGGCGTTTTCCTTCGCTTTCTTCATGCTCCCGCCCGCGATGCCCGGCGCGTTGCGGTAGAACTCCACAAGCGCGATGCGCGCATCGACATACCCCGGATCGATCTCGACCGCTCTGATGAGCATGTCCTTCGCCTGGCCGGCCATGCGGCCTTTCGCGAAGAGGCTCGCCTCGTTGATCGTCGAGAAGAGCGCGTTCGCGTACCAGTTCAGCGCGTCGGGGTCGTTCGGCGCCAGATCAGCGGCCTTTTCGAGGTACGGCTTCGCGTCGGCAGGCTCGTCCTGACGCATTTTCAAGATGCCCAGCGCGAGAGGCCAGGTCGCGTTGTGCGCATCGTCGGCCATGGCCGACTTCAGCGTCGACTCGGCGGCGGACTTGTCTTCGGGCATGAAGCTGTTCGACCGATCGATCAACGCCGAGGCGAGTTCTTCGGCGGACATCGACGCCGCGACCTCGGCGGTCGCAGAGCCGGAGGCGCCGGGCTCGGCGTGCGCGGCGGTGAAGAGAACCGCGGCGAGCGCGGACGACGCGAGGCTTGCAAATCGCATGGGCTTCCTCCGAGGGGTTGAGACCCTTGATTGTTGGGCCTCCGATCGTCCCGGTTTCAGCCGGTCGCGTCTGGGGGCTGTTGGGAATATCCGCAGCGGGCGCGGCGTGCATAAACCGGCCCTCGATCCTCCGTACCATACCGTGAGTGAGCCAGACACCCTCGCCAATCCGAGCGCACCCGTGGGTAATCCGGGGTTTGGGCGATCTGGGCGATGCGGCCGGAGTCGTCGCCGCCTGGCCGGCGGACGAGCCCGTTCTGGCGCTTGTCTCACCCAGCCCAGACCCGCGCGAGCGGTGGTCGATCGTCGCTTCGGCGTCGGGCGAGGTGATCGATCTGTCGTCGCCGCGCGATGTCGAGGCCGCGCTGGAGCAAATCAAGTGCGAAGCGCCGTGCGAGCGTGACGGCGCGCCGCCGTTCGTGGGGGGGTGGATCGGTTCGATCGGCTACGGGCTGGGGACCGAGTTCGAGCCCACGGCGCGCAGCGAGCACAAGGAATCAGAAGCGCGTTCCCGCGGATGGCTCGCGCGTTGCGACGCGGCGCTCGTGCGCGATGAATCGTGCGGCGAGTGGTTCGGAGTGGGCGTGTCGGACGGCGCCGTTGATCGGCTGCTGGCGACGCACGCACGGTCTCGCGTTCATTCGGCGCCGTACCGCATCGGCGCATTCAGGAGCGCCCAGGGACAAGCCTCGTATGAAGGCGCTGTGGCGAGAGCCATCGAGTACATCCGCGCGGGAGATATCTTCCAGGCGAACATCGCGCACGAACTCTGCGCCTCGTTCGAGGGCTCCTCTCGCGCTGCCTTTGCGTCGCTCGTCCGATCGGGGGCGCCCGCGTACGGAGCGTATCTCGAACCTCCTCCCGGCGTGGCCGATCGCCGCGTCGTGTGCTCGATCAGCCCGGAACTCTTCCTCGACGCTGACTTCGCGTCGCGCACGGTGCGCACGCGGCCCATCAAGGGAACGCGATCAGGAGGCGACCCGCGGCTGGCGCAGGACCTCCGCGAGAGCGAGAAAGACGCCGCCGAACTGGCGATGATCGTCGATCTCATGCGCAACGACCTTTCCCGCGTGTGTGATGTCGGCAGCGTGCGGGTGGACGAGCCGCGCGGTTTCGAGCGCCACGGCGGGGGGAGCGTGCTCCATGCTGTGGCGACGGTCTCGGGCCGCATGCGCGCCGGGGTCGGCTTCGCGCAACTCCTCCGCGCGACCTTCCCCCCGGGGAGCGTGACCGGAGCGCCCAAGATCCGCGCGATGCAGATCATCGACGAACTCGAGCCCTTCTCGCGCGGCGCGTATTGCGGGGCCGTCGGGTTCGTCAGCGATTCCGGAATCGCGCGACTCAGCGTCGCGATCCGCACCGCCACGATCGACACGGCGCGCGGCGAGATCGTGTACCCCGTCGGGGCGGGGATCGTCGCCGATTCCGATCCCTCGCTCGAATGGGAGGAAACGCTCGTCAAAGCCGAAGCGATCGCCAACCCGTCTCAGGATGGTGCGCAATGACTCCCGACGGCGACCATCGCGACGCGAGCGGGGGAGGCGCAAGGATCCGCGCCGATGTGGTCGAATGCCATGTCGTGCGGGGCGACGGCGCGTCGGCCGAGGCGCTGCAGTTGTGCCGGGCGCGCTCGCCGCTCGCCGGCACATGGCAGCCCGTGCTCGGGCATTGCGAGGCCGCCGAGGGTTCGGTCGCGTGCGTCGTGCGCGAACTGCGCGAGGAGATCGGGCTCGATGTCCGAGACGCGGCGGTGTGCGAAGGCCTGTACGCGATCGAGCAGGTTCGCCCGTTCTATGTGTGGGAAATCGATTCCGTGGTGCTCGGGCCGCGTTTCGTCGCACTGGTGCGCTCGGGCTTCGAACCGACCTTGAACGAGGAACACACCGGGAGCCGCTGGATCGCGCTGCGCGAAGCGGCCGACGCGGCGTATTGGCCCGGGCAACGCGAAACGATCGCCGAGATCAACCGATCGCTGCTTGACGCGGCCTCGCCGGCGCGCGACGCCTTGCGTGTCAGGTTCTGAGCGGATCAGTACGCGGATTCGATCGTTGCGCCCGGATACATCGTTCCGAGGATCTGGTCGGCGGTCTTCGCCTTCTTGCTGAAGCCCTCGGCGCCGAACTGGCACAGGCCGACTCCGTGACCGAAGCCGCGGCCGTTGAAGACGAACGCGTCGCCGCTGCGCTTCATCTCAAAATCGCTCGAATGGATGCGCGTGTCGCGCGTGACGGCCGGGAGCCCGCCGCCCGTGTAGTTGAGCGCGATGCGCAGGTCCTCGGCGGTCAGCGTCCATGACTTGCCCTGCTCATCCATGAGTTTGTACCGGGTGGGGCGCCCGAGCGGGTTCGTGCGATCAACCTTAATGTCCTTGAGCGAGGTCATCGAACGGACCGCAAAGCCCCGCGCTTTCCCGAACCCGACCACACGCAGGAAGACATCGTCGGGCGCCCGTCGCACTTCCCAGCGATAGAGCGGCGAGGCATCGCACGCGCAGGGGCGTTCGTGCGCCTGGATCGGGTACGCGAGGTTGAACTCGAAGCCCGGACCCGTGGGCCAGATGTCGCGCGCGGAGGCCGAGCGGCCGCCGCAGGTGGACGAGTAGTACGCGCGGAGCAGATAGCCGTTGTATTTGAGCACGCGGCCGCGCGTTGACTGCGCAGCGCGCAGCGCGGTGGGGTTCACCGCCGCCCCGGCGTACACCTGATCGGCGTCGGTGCTCTCGATGTCCCACTCGCGGTTCGTCAGCGCCTGCCGCTGGCGTTCGTGCATGGCGTACGAGCGGGCGGCGATGGCCTGCGCTTCGTACGCGGCGGGCGTCCAGGTCGCGTACAACTCTTTCGAGATCACGCCCGCGATGTAGGTCTCGATGTCCACGCGCTCGACGACATCGAACCCGCCCGACGAGACATCGCCGCGCGGTATCAGGGTGAACTGGCCCTCATGCTGGCCGTTCATGAACAGGATGGGTTCGGGCGAGAGCTGGCGGACTTGCAGCGTGCCGCCGCCCAGGCGTCGGCTGCCACCGGAAGCAAGCGTCGCGAGCCAGCCCGATCCGTCGTAGGTCACCTCGACGGAATCGCCGGGCTGTGTGCGCAACGCGCCTGTGGTTGCGCCGGTGGCGGCGAGTTCGATCGAGCCGGCGCTCGCGAACTCGGCGGCGTGCCGGGTGTCGCCGAGGCGGACGCGCATCGCCGGGGCGCCGGCGTCGGGTCCGGTGGTGGGCTGAGGCCGGCCGGGCGAGATCGACTCGCACGAGACGGCGCTGGTGATGAAACTCGCGGTCAACACCACGAGCGCAACGGCGAGCCCTGCGTTGAGGGCTGCGCGTCGCGTCCGTGCTCGGCGTCCTGCGTTGGTGATCACGGGGAGATCATGGCAAAAAGAAACCGCCGCGTCCAGTCGTGAACGCGGCGGCGGGTGAGTTCCGGGATTGAGCGAGGCGGCTTAGAAGTCGAGTTCGCGGAGTTTGACGCCGTGCTCGGACAACTTCTGGTGCACTTCGGTGAGCGAGGTGGCGCCGAAGTTCTTGACGCCCATCAGTTCCGCCTCGGTGCGTGCCGCGAGGTCGCCCAGGGTCTGGACGCCCAGGAGTTGGAGCGCCTTGCGGACGCGGACGGAGAAGTCGATGTCGGCGACCGACTTGCCGAGAGCGCCCTCGCCGCCGCCCTGAAGCGACTGGAAGAGTTCGCGGCGGGACTGGCGGCGACGCTCGTCAACGCGCTGGCCGAGACGCAGGCCGCGTGCGGCGAGCATCTGCTTGATCTCGATGAGGGTGGCCTCCCCGAGATTGCGATACCCGAGCAGTTCGGCCTCGCTCACGCGGAGCAGGTCGCCCAGCGTGCGGATGTTCATCTTCTTGAGGCAGTTGCGCGCACGCACCGACAGGTCGAAGTCGGTCACGGGAATGTCGAACAGCGCGTTGCGCTTGGCAACATCCCGCTCGCCGTCGTCGTCGATGACCATCTCGCGCGACGCTTGGACATCCTTCATGAACAAACGGGCGCGGCCGTGGTTCGGGTTGGTGTCGAGCACCTGCTTGAGGCACTTCTCGGCGCGGGCATGCTCGCCACGGTCCTCGTAGAGAACCGCGAGGTTCATCAGCGTGTTGATGCGCGGCGAGCCGACCTCGAGCGAACGCTCGTAGAGGGCGACCGCCTCGTCCTCCTCGCCCATGAGGTCGAGGAGGTAGCCGAGGTGGAACATCGACTCGGGATCGTGGGGGTCGGCGGAGAGCGCCTTGCGGTACTCGGCGACGGCCACGGGACGGTCGCCGGCGGCCTTGGCCTCCGAGGCGATGCGGCGGTGCTTGGAAGCGGTCTCGGGATCGCGTGCGACGGTTTCGTCGACGCCGATCACCATATCCATCGGGTTCTGGCTCATGTCCAGCCGGTACTCCGCGCGGGGGGTCGGTTCGGTCGAGGGGGAGCGGGCGCGTGCGAACGCCTCCCGCCCGTGTGAGCAGGAGGATAGGAGGGGCAGGGGGGGGCTCTCAAGGTGTCGCCGGGCTGTCGGGCGCCGTCTGGGGCGTATCGGGGCCGTCGCGGTCAAGAATCTCGCGCGATCGCCACTTCCCGGCCTTGAAGCGCAGGAGCAGGGCGATCCCCGAAACACCGAGGTACCCGCCCGCCGCGAACCATGGGCCGACCGCTCCCAGCCCGGGGAAGAGCTCTCCGACCAGCAACCCGCCGAAGATCATGATGCCCCAGGCGGTGGTCACGACGATCATCCCGGGCCAGGTGGTTTCTCCCGCGCCCCTGAGGGCGCCGCTCATGACGATCGAAACCGCGTCCAGCGCCTGGAAGATGGCCATCAGGGCGAGGATCTTGGCGGCGATCGGAAGGGTCTTCGCCGCCAGTTCGGGATCGCCCAGCACCGTGTCTCCCGGAATGAACACCCGGGCCATGGGCGTGCGGAGGCACAGGAGGATGACGCCGAAGGCGCCCATGTACAGGATCCCCACGCGCAGCCCGAGCATCGCCCGGCGGGCGGCGCCGTCGAGATCGCCCCGGCCGATGTGCGCCCCCACGACGGCCGTGACCGCGAAGGACAGGCCGACGACGGGCAGGAAGCCGAGTTTCATCCAGTTCAGTGCGACATACGACGCGGCGATCGCGGCGGGGGCATCCTCGGCTGTGACTGCCGAAGGCACGACCCAAGCCATGAACAGCCCCCAGCAGGCGATCTCGTTCCCGAAGTGGAGGCCGGCCGGCCAGCCGAGTTTGGCGACCTGCTTCATCGCGCGAAGCGACGGCCGCCAGACCGCGCGGGTGTGGTAGACCGCATCGAACCTGGGGGTCAGGAAGAGGGTCATGGGGATGGCGAACTCGACGCAGCTCCCGATGACCGTGCCGATCGCCGCGCCCGCAACGCCCAGCTCGGGCAGGCCCATGATTCCGAAGATCAGCAGGTAACTCGTGAGGAGGTTCACGAGGTTGGCGATGATGGTGGAAACCATCACCACCTTGGGCTTGTGGATGCCGTAGAAAAACTGCCCAAGCCCCCGGGCGGCGGTCGTCGGGAAGACCGCGAACGCGAGGAGAATCGTCGAGTATTCCGATTCGAGACCGAGGAGCGCGCTGGAGACTTCACCGCCCTTGCCGTGGCCGAGGAGGCGGAAGAAATCATCGACGAAGCCGAGGAAAGGCAGCACGAGGATCGCGCTGGCGAGCGCCAGCCAGACGGCTGTCCAGCCGTAGCGGCCGCAGCGGTCGAATCGCTTGGCGCCGAAGTTCTGGGCGGCAAAGGTGTTGATGACGCTCAGGAATCCCATGAGCGTTGCCATGACCACGAAGGCCAGCATGCCGCCGTTGCCCTGGGCGGCGATCGCGGTGGGGCCAAGCTGGGCGACAAGCAGCGCGTCCACGAACTGCATCGCCGCAGGCGAGAGCATCGTGACGATGGCCGGCCCTGCGACCGTGAAGAGTTCGCGCAGGGGCGATTTCTCGCCGTCGGGTTGGAGCGACGGAGTATGCATGGCCTCGGTTCAACGGGGGAACGCGGGCCATGCTATGTCACCGATCGCGCAGGAATGCCCGTCGGTGTCGCTCGTTTGGGTGGGCTGCCTGTCGCGGCGGCGCCGTGGTCAGGCCATCGCGGGCGTCTGCGGGGCCGGGACCCGCTCGACGGGCGCCGGCTCGCGGAGCGCCGCCTTGGCCGCTCGGAGTTCGTTGCGCGCCTCGCGGGAGAGTTCGCGCATGCAACGGCGCGAGTCGTCCGGGATGCGGAGCTGTCCGGCCGCGAGTTCGACCTCGTCGGCCATGTTCGACACCACGGATGCGCGGAGCTTCATCGCCCGCGCTTCGAGGATGTCACGGCGAAGACGATCCATGAGGATCTGTGCGTACTGCTCGTCACTGAGGCGTGCCATAAATGCTGCCTTCTCTCCGGTGAGCCACCCGCTTGGGTGCTCCCATCCCGATCGCCGCGCGGATCTTTGAACGCCCGCTGTGCCGGGGGCGCACCTGCTGGTACGCACCGGAACAGCAACCCGTTCCATCGACCGCCCAAAGGCCACGACTCCAACACAACGGGCCGTGCCTCGGCGAGGTTCTCTCTCCAAGGGTGTACTATGCACGCTCGATTCGCCGTTTCAATGTCGCCGGCCCAAAAACCCCGGGAGCGCAACCGGAACATGCAAGAAAGATCGCAAACTGAGCCCGTTTTAACACCGAGTGGTTCTCCCGGGACCGAGAACGCCGATCCCTCGCGCCTTTCTCGGTCCATCGAGGCCGTCCTGCTGACGCTCGACAAGCCCGTCTCCCCCGGCAAGCTGGCCGAGGGGCTGGGCGTGAGCGTGGACGACGGCGGCTCCAACGCGGTGCTCGAGGCCATCGACGCGCTCAACGCGGAGTATGAGTCATCGAACCGCGCGTTCCGCATCGAGAAGGTCGCGGGCGGCGTGCGCATCATGACGCTCCCCGCGTTCGCCGACGCGCTCGCGAGTTTCCATCAGTCGAGACAGAGCCAGCGCTTGAGCAGGCCTGCGCTCGAGACCCTCGCCGTTGTCGCGTACCGCCAGCCGATGACGCGCGCGTCGCTCGAAGCGATCCGCGGCGTCGCGTGCGGCGAAGTCCTGCGCACGCTCATCGAGCGCCGCATGGTCACCGTCACCGGACGGGCCGAGGAGTTGGGGCGTCCGATGCTCTACGGCACGACGAAGCAGTTCCTCGAACTGTTCGGGCTCGCGAGTCTGAAGGACCTCCCGAGCGTTGAGGACGGCGCGTTCGCCGCACTCCTCGAAGCCAAGCCGATGCTGGCCGACGAAACCGATTCGCCCGAAGGAACCGCGGGCACGGACCCTGCGGAAGAAACCGATCAGTCTCCGTCCGAGCCGGTCTCGGACGATCTCAACACCGAAGTGCAGGAAACCATCCAGTGATCAAGTCTCGGAGCATCGTCGCCGTTGGCGCAATGGCGACTTTCGCGGCGGCGTTGACGGGCTGCTCGTCGTACCAGTTCGCGGGGCGCGTCATCCAGGGCGATGTCTCATACGCGACGATTGTTCCCGCGAACGATCCGCAACTCACCGCCGCGGGCGGCATGAGCGGCGTGCGCGTTCGCGTGGTGACCGACCCCGACAAACTCAATCGCAAGGAAGTCGGCTCGGGCGTGTCGTCTCCCGATGGTTCGTTCTCGTTCGATCTCGACGCGTTCGGCGCCGGGATGCTCGAGTACGACATCGCGGTCGACGCCGTGAAGCCCGGTTTCTCCGGCGTCGAAGAGGCGTTCCGCATGCCCAGGAAGGGCGAGCGAGTCCTGATCGTGCTCGCGCCGGGGTCCGACACCCGCCGGCGCCGTGAGAACCTGACCGACGAGTACAACACATTCCGCTGAGGAAGCGAGAGAACCGCGGGGCGGGCCAGACTCGTAGAGTGTTCTGATGAGGATCCGCCGCCGGTACCACCCGACGATCTCGTTCCTGCTCTTCGCGGGCGTGACGGTGCTGCTGGGGATCGGCGCGATCAACAGCCAGAACAACCTGCTGTTCTTCTGCTTCGGGTCCGCGTTGGCGGCGCTGCTGCTCTCCGGGTTCATCAGCGGATCGGCGCTCATGCGCGTGCGATTGCGCCGGGTGAGCGTCGGTGAGGCCTTCGTGGGCGATCCCCTGCGCATCGTGTACGAGGTCGAGCATCTCGGGAAGGGGCTCCCCGCGTTCGCGCTGCACATCGAGGAACGCACCGGAGGGGTCGCGCGGCGCGAAGCGCGAGCGACCTGGCCGCGATTCATGAGCAGGCCGCGCGCGTTCATCCCCTTTGTCGGTCGCGGGTCGGCCGCGCACGGAGAGGCGATTGTCACCCCGGTCAGACGCGGCGTGGCGACGCTCGGCGAAGTGCGCGTCGTGACGACCTTCCCGTTCGGCGCGATCAAGAAGAGCGTGTCGTTCGAACCCGGCCCGGGCGGGGAGGGTCGGCTCGATGTGTTCGTCCGGCCGGAGATCGTTGCATTGCCTCCGGGCTTGTCGAACCGGATCGCGCACGCGACACGCGACGCCGAGCGGGCGTCCACGCGCGTGGGACGGGGCGACGAGTTCTTCGGGCTCCGGGAATACTCGTCGGGCGACAGCGTGCGCCGGATCGCGTGGCGCCCGACTGCGCGGCTGGGTGAACTCGTGGTCCGTGAGGACGCCGCGTTCGATTCCTCGCGCGTCACGGTGATCCTGCGGCTCTCACGGCGGGCGCCGGGTGATGAGCGTGACCTCGCCGATGAACGGGCGATCAGTCTCGCGGCCAGCGCGGTGCTCCATGCGGGCCGGCGAGGCGTGGCCGTCGGGCTGGCTGTGCCGTCGGCGGATGTGTATTCCGAGCCGGGCAGCGGTGACGCGTACATCGCCACGATGCTCGACGGGCTGGCCGCGCTCGAACTCGCGAGTCCTGAACTGCGGCGACAGCGCACGGAAGAGCCGCGGGCTGCGCGGGATGCGGTCGTGATCGTCGACGCCGATGCCGCGACGGTCGAATCGTCTCTGCTCGGAGCCGACGCGGAAGGAGCGGGTGTATGACCTTCTCCGCACGGCTCGATCGGTGGGTGCTCGCGACCTCGATGCTCAGCACGCTCATGTTCTTCGTGGCGAGTGCGCAGGTCGCGCTGGGCATTGTTGCCGCCGCGCTGGTGGTGATCGGCTTTCTCTCGATCACGCGGCGGGAGAGCGAGGCCAAGCCATCCCGCAACTCGCGGCACTTCGTGCTCCTCCTCAACGCGCTCACGGTCGGGATGCTGGGGTACGCCATCCTGCGCGTCTCGGGCGATCGTGAGTTGTTGGTGGAATCCGTCGGCGATCTGCTCGCCTGGTCGCTGGTGATCCGCGTGTTCGATCCGCGCCCCGGACGCCGTCGCGGGCTGCTCCTGCTGATGAGTGTCTTCAGCACGCTGGCCGCGGTCCTGACGAGCAACTCGCTCGTGGTGGGCGTCCTGCTGATCGCCTATGCGCCCGTCGCGACCTGGACAATCATGCTCCATCAGCTCGCGAAGGGTCACGAATCCGTCTACGAGCGCGTGGAGCGTGCCCCGCTCCTGGCGGTCTCGCGCGAAGCGATCCGGCGCCTGCGTTCGATCGCGTTCAAACTGGCGCCGATCGCGGTCGTGGTTTCTTTCGTTGTGTATGTGCTGATGCCGCGCGGCGTCGGCGCCGACATGCTGGGCGAGTGGCAAGGGCAGGGGCAGGGCGCGACGACCGGGTTCACCGATCGCGTGCTGCTCCAGCGCAGCGGGCAACTCGCGAGTTCGGACGAAACGGTGATGGATGTGGTGGTCACGGACGCGCGCGGCGCCAACATCGGCTCGTCGGACCGCCCGGTCCTGCTCAGGGGCGCGGTGCTCGACCGCTACGACCCGCAATCGCACGCGTGGGTGCGCGACGAGACCTGGCCGCGCACCGACACCCGCGGATCGTCGATCATCCCCACGGATATCTCGCCGGCGAGGGACGGCCTGCCGCTGACGACATACCGCGTGAACCTGCGCAACAAGGACACCGACTACCTGTTTGCCCCGATGCGCCCGGTGCGCGCGTCGTTCGACCGCGACACGCCGCTCATGATCGGCGTGCGCGATCTGGTGCTCATCGCCGATCGGCGCGAAGGGCGGATGCCATACACGATCGAGGCGGCCCCCGAGTGGGCGCCGTCGCTGAAGAACGACGCGCCGCTCCCGCCTATCGATGTTCCTGATCGTGTGACCGAGCGCGCGCGAGAGATCCTTGAGAGCGCCGATATCGAGCGAGACCCCGATGCGGCGCTGACGCCCGAAGACGGCCGCATCGCGCGGACGCTCGAGAACTACTTTCGTCGCGAAGGCGTGTACAGCACCGAGATGACCCCCTCGCCCTCCGGCACCGATCCGATCGAGCACTTCGTGTACGACCGCATGCGCGGGCATTGCGAACAGTTCGCGTCCGCGATGGCCGCGATGCTCCGCGGGCTGGGCGTGTCGGCGCGCGTCGTGACCGGATTCCGCGCGCACGAGTTCAACGAGATCGCGGGCCATTACACCGTCCGACAACGCGACGCCCACGCGTGGGTCGAGGTGCGCACGGCCGAGGGGGTGTGGCAATCGTTCGACCCGTCGCCCGCGCAGAGCGACATCGGGGGCCTCGGGCGCGCGGGCGGCGTCTTCGGGCAACTGCGCGAGATGTACGAGGCGGTGGAGCACCTGTGGGTCGTGTATGTGGTGAGTTTCGACGAGCAGATGAAGCAGGCGCTCTTCGGGCGGTTGGGGATCGACCTGCGCGAGGCCACCGAACAGGCGCAGCGCGCCGACACGCGGATCTGGAGGCCGGGCGCCATCGGGCCGCGACTCCTCCGCGCCGCCGGCGCCGGCCTGGTGGCCTTTGCGTTGACAGCGGCGGCGCTGTACGCGGCGGGCTTCATCGCCAGGCTGTTGGGCGTGCGTTTCCGCCTGCCCGGGTTCCGTCTGCGGCCGGGCAAGGGCAAGCGAGCGAGGTCGCGCGCGGCGCTGGCGATGGAGCGGCGCTTCGCACGGGCCATGGAGTTGATCGCCCGCGCCGGCTTTGAGCGGCCCGTCGGACGCGGCGCGCTCGCGCACGCCGAAGCGGTGGGGCGCGTCGATGCCCCGCTGGGCAAGGCCCTGCACGCGTTGTCCGAGATGCACTACGCCGCGCGGTTCGGAGGGCACGCGATGAACGAGGTTGAGATCGGGCGTGCCGACACGCTCGTGGACGAGATCGAACGCGCCGCCAAGCGTGCGCGACAGGAGCGTCGCCGTGGCGGAGCATGACGACTGGTCGCCTCTCGACGAGGCGGAGAGCGCGGTGCAGATCGAGTCGTTGCTCGACCTCTGCGCGCGTCGTGGCTGGACGCGCGTTCTGGACCTCGGGTGCGGGTCGGGCCGGATCGCGCTCCCGCTCGCCGAGGCGGGCATCCGCGTGCTGGCGATCGACGAAGACGCGGCTGCGCTGCGCGTGCTTGAAGACGCCGCCCAGGAACTCGGTGTCGCCGAGCGGATCGAATGTGTCCGCGCGGACTTCCTCGACGACGCCGCAACGCTGCGCTTCGCCGACGGGGAGTGTGCGGACGCGGCGGCGTTTCTGGGAAACACGCTGCTGGAGATCCACGAGGTCGAGCGCGCGGTGGAGTTGTTCACCCGCGCGCGGTCTGCGCTCGCGGAAGGCGGCGCGATCGTGGTGGATCATTTCGTGGGCGACATCTGGGCGGATGTCGCCGAGGGGGCGTGGCAAGAGGGGGTGAGCGAGGACGGCGCGTGGCAGATGGTGTGGTCGATCGGCGACGAGGTCGTCGCGCTGCGCCGGGGCGAAGCCGTGGACCCTGACGACTGGGAGGTCCGGGAACGCGATCGGCGGTTCCGGTTGTGGTCGCTCGGCTCGTTGCGGCTGCTGGCGATGGCGAGCGGCTGGGGCGGACCCGAGGTGGACCGATCCGGCGCACTGCTCCTATTCGGAACAACCTGAAAGGTCGATCACCGACCCCGGAAGCGTCGTGAAGGCCCCGCCCGGACGGGCCGATGCTCTGCGCGTCGGGACCCCGGGGTTTCTTGCTGTCCGTGCCGACCGCAAGTCGGGAACCCAAGGCCGCTGTGCCGCATTGAGGAGAGTTTCGTGCCAGCCACACGATCACGAACGGAGCAGTGGCGTCGCAGTCTCGAGCAACTCGCCGAGCGAGGGGGCGGGCTCGAGATCAGCGTGCCCCGCCGAGAGGCCGCGAGCGTTCTCGACAACCCCGAGTCGTCGGGCGGCGATCTGATCTTCCGGTGCCGCATCTACAAGATGGACGATCAGGAGATCGTTCTTGAGCATCCGATGGTTCTGGGGCGCCCTGTCGAACTCACCCCGGGCGTCGATCTGGTCGCGATCATCGCGATCGGCCAGAACCGATGGATGTTCAGGACCAAGCACCTCGGCCCCGTGCTGACGAGCGATCGTCGCGGGTCGGGCGTGGCGGCCATACGCATCACCGCGCCGGGGGATGTCGAGCGGTGCCAGCGCCGTTCGTTCTACCGCGTGTCGGCGATGGGCCTGCACCTTCCGAAGGTCGAGACCCGCGCGCTGCTCGATCCGCGTTCCGTCGTCGCCGCAGAAGCGGCGAATGAGGCGGAGATCAACGATCTCGCGGCGGGCACGATCGCCGGACGCATCGGCTCGAAAGCCGCTGAGGTCCTCCTGCCCGAGGCGGGCCCCGCGTTCTTCACGACGCTCGTGAACATCGGGGGCGGCGGCGTCGGTTTGATGATTGACCCGGCCGAGAACCGCGGGATGGAGAACGGGCCGTTCTTCTGGCTCCGCCTCAACCTCACGCCGCAGATCCCCGCGCCGCTCGCGGTGACGGCGCGGCTCGTGCACACGCACATCGACAGTTCCCAGCGGACCTATGTCGGCTTCGCGTTCGACTTCCGTTTCAACCCGTCGCACGAGCGGTTCGTGATCGACCAGTTGTGCCGATATGTCGCGCAGGTGCAGCGCGACAGCGTGCGCGGCTCGGACGCTCCGGCGGTCGCCAGCGGCGCCTGAATCACCAGCGGTAGGAACTGATCACGACGCGATCCATGGGCCGTTCCAGGATCCACATCTGGATCGTGCCGTCGATGGTCTGCATGTGAATGGGGTTGGACCCGTCGTTGACGGCGGTGGTGAGCGAGTCGGTCGTGACCACCATGGGCTTGGTCATGCGCGCCTCGGTGGTGTCGGAATCAATCCGGCACTTGCCGCCGTTCGCGCGCATGGAGATGTCGCCCTCGACATCGGGGGGCACGACCAGGTAGATGTCGCCCGCGCCGGTCACGAGGGAGACGGGCTGGTCGAGTTTGGCCGGGGTCTTGACCTCGATGGTCCCCTTCGGGCTCTCGATGTCGATGGCGCCCGCGATGCCGAGCACGCGGATCAGGCCGCCCCCCGAGCGGATGCGCAGGCCTTCGGCGGCGGGCACCCGGATATCGAGATCGACGAAGAACCCCGACGGATCGCTGGTCGAGGTCGTCGTGATGGCCACGGCGGGGAGCCCTCCCCGGTCTTCGACATCGACCGCGACATCCACCGACGAGACCACCAGGTTCAGGTCGAAGTGGGCCGGGCCGTCCTTGTCGAGGCGGACGGTCGGTTTGACGGTGATGTCCTTGGCGCGGTCATCAACGCGGAGCGTGATGTTGCCTCGCAGGTTGCTGATGTCCACGGCCGGGCCGGCGATGGCGGCGTCGGCGAGCGCGGGCGCCTCGGTGCGGACCGGCTCGAGCGATTTGGTCGCGCAACCGAGCGGGCCGGCGGCGGGGATCGCGAGCAGCGCAAGGGCCGCGAGGATGCGTGCGGGTCGAAGGGTCACGGTCGTCTCTCCATAGCGTCGCGGGGGCGGTGTGCTCGTCATTGATCGTCGGCGTCGATGACGCCTGGCCGGCCCCGCCGCTCGCGGGGCTCCTCGGGGAAGATATCGTGTAATCGGCCCGAACGCCGAGAAGATCGGGGAGTGGGATCCGCGATCGGCTCCCGGGCGTAGGGAATGAAGGCAAGGGCGATCGAATCACATCCATCGGGGATGCCATGCGAGAACGACACACACGCGATGTTGGACGGACCCTGCTCGTCGGGGCGCTGCTGACCACGGCCGGCCTCTCGGCGGGCTGCGACTGGTCTATGTCGATCACCCAGAACTCGCTCGACATCGTCGAAGAGTTGCTCTGCCCGGAATGCCCGAAGGGCCCAAGCCAGCCGAATGTTGATGGCGGGGGCGCTCCCGGGACCAGCGTGCCGGGCGACCCTTCCGAAGGCGGGGGCGCCGAAGCGGACGAAGACGAGGCCGAAGTCACCGGCGGCAGCGAGCGGGTTGCGGCGATCGTCGCGGGCCGGCGCTGGAGAGTCGACGCCATGACGGCGGAACTCGCGACCGATCACGACGGGTTCGCGGTGGTCGCGGTCTCGACCAAGGTCTCGATCGCGGGCGTCGAAGGCGAGGCGACCGTCTTCGTGCCCACGGGCGATTGGCCCGCGGGTGAGTCGGCCGAGCCGGTCGTGTTCGAGGTGGGCGACGCGCCCGTGGCCGCGCGACAGAACCCCTCGATGACCATCGGCGGCAAGGAATACATCCTCGAGTTCGTCGCGACGACGGCGCGGATTGACAAGACCCCGGCCGGGCCGCGCGTGCGCGGTGTGGTCGAGGCGCACGCCGTCTCGCTCGCGCAGGCGGGTCGCGCCGACGCGAAGAAGCAACTCGTGCGATTCAGCTTTGATGCGGATGTTGAGTGAGGGCGACTGCCGCTCAGCGCGTTGTGTCGCTATGCGCGAGGTCTGGGTTGCGGAGCGCGAAGAAGAACGCCACCGGCGTGCCTTCCGGCGGATGACGCTCGGGTATGAGCCACCGGTTGAATTCCTTACCCGCGCCGCCGATCTGACGATTCGCCTTGAAGACCGAGCCGTCCCACATCGCCATGAATGAGATGTCCTTGCCGTGCCACCAACTGTTCGGGATGTTCCAATAGGCGATCTGCGCGTCGGTCATCGAAATGCTGTGGTGCATCCCGCCGTCGGAGAGCATCATGGTCTTCGCCGGATACTGCAGCACGACATCGGGCCGGTTGAAGTGATTCCAATGCTCTCTGGGAGGGGCCGCCGACACACGCCCGTCGACCGCGCCGACATCTGCCCACACCCAGTCGTTGGCGTAGTACGAGTTGCCGTGAAGGAAGAACATTGACTCGTCATCGCCGTCGTCGTCCGCGTAGACGGCGGCGCCGTGCTCGCGCAGTCCGACCTGCTCACGCGGGTAGATCGCGCCATCGTCGAGGGGGCAGCGAAACGCTTCCAGACGGACGCGGTTGCGATCGTTGAGTCCGACATACTCGTTCAACGGCTTGGCGGACGGCGACGCTGCCATGCCGTTCGCGTTCTGGAGCTTCGGAGAGGCGCCGCCCCATTGGCCGCCCCTCGGAGGGTCGTGCCATGGCATGGGGTTTTCGGCTAGGTACGGGAAGCGTCCCTTGTCCGCGACATAGGTGTGCCACGCCTGGGCCAGCCCTCGCTGATTGGTCTGGCAAACGGTGTCCTTGGACAATCGTCGTGCATAGCCGAGACCGGGGATGAGCAACCCGATCAGCAGCGCGATGATGCTCACAACCACGAGGAGTTCGATGAGCGTGAAGCCGCGAGCGGTCTCACCGCCGCAGGATCGGCGAGGGGGAGCGGCGGGCATCGGCTGGCTGGGGGGCGTGGCGGTCATGGCGAGTCTCCCGGTGCGCTTCTCTAACTTACCCCGATAATCGGATCGTGCAAGAGATTTCCCGCGTCCGGACGGGGCTGAGGGGTGGTTTGCGGTTCATCGGCCACTCGGGTTGAACCGATGGAATGCTGGTTGGAGGCCCCCGTTGCGGAACCGCCCCGGGGGTGGCCGCGTCGGATCTGCGCCCTCTCAACACAGGCCGAATTTCAGGAGATCAGAGTCCCCCATGGCGCCACCCACCGCTCGAACCGTGCTCTCGTCCCTCGCCGCGCTCGCCGCCGTTGCGGTCGGAGGTGTTTCGCCTGCCTTCGCGGCTCCGGCCGTCGCGCCGACGATCCGCGTGACGATCCCGCCGCTGACCGAGGGCGAGCCGTTCACCGGGTGGATGACCCTCTATCTCATGGCGCAGGACGCGAACCTCCCGGCGGCGTTCACCCCGGCTGACGGGCCCTTCCTCGACGACCCCCAGCCGATGTACAGCATGTATGTCGAGGGCGCTCGTTCGGGCGATGTGGTCGAGTTCCGGCCCACGATGGGCTTCCCCGGGCCGTTCTCCGAGGTCGAGGCGGGGAAGTACCGCGGCCAGGTGGTGTTCGATCGCGAGCAGTCTCACACCTCGTGGCTCAACGAGTACAGCAATCTCTACACGCCGATCCGGTGGTTTGAGATCGACGACAGGCCGCAGGTCGTGCAGTTCCCGATCATGAATAACGCGATCAACCCGCTGCCCTCGGTGCCCGGAGTGGAGACCTTCAGGATCGACAGCCCGACCATGTCGGCGTTCATGGGCGAAGACACGGCGATCAATGTGAGCGTGCTGTACCCGCGCAACTACGATCCAAACCGCGAGTACGCCACGGTGTATGTCCTTCCGGGATTCGCGGTGACTCGCGAGTTCGGCGGCGACGAGCGCGAGGCGTTCTTGTTCGGCGCGGAGCGTGTTCGGAGGCCGGAACAGCACGACGCGATCTGGGACGAGGCGTTCCTGGTCACCGTGAGCCCGCTCGGCGCATGGGGTCACTCGCTGTTCTCCGATTCGCCCGCGAACGGCCCGATCGGCACGGCGCTGGTGAACGATGTGATCCCCGGACTTGAGGAGCGTTTCCCTGTCTCGACCGATCCCGCGACGCGGCTGCTCATGGGCCACGGCTCCGGCGGCTGGGCGGCGATCTGGCTCCAGATGAACTACCCGGAGGTCTTCGGCGGCGCGTGGGCGTCGAGCCCCGATCCGGTGGACTTCCGCGCGTTCTTCGGAACGGACATCTATTCGGACCGGAACTTCTTCCAGGACGCCAACGGCCAGCCCCGTTCGTTCTATCGCTCGGGTGGGGTGGTGCGCGCCACGAACCGTGAAGCGGCCGCGATGGAAGAGGTCATGGGCCCGGGGCTGACCTCGGCCAAGCAGCTCGCCGGCTGGCAGGCCGCGTTCGGCCCGATCAACGACGCGGGCGACGGCCCTGCACGGCTGTTCGATCCGGTGACGGGCGACATCAACCCGCAGGTCGCGCAGGCGTGGCGTCAGCGCGACATCGGCGACATGCTCCGCTCGCGCAGCGAGCAGTACGGCCCGATCTTCCGCGACAAGATCCACATCATGGCCGGCGACGCGGACAACTTCTCGTTCAACAAGGCGGTCGAGATGCTCGCGTCTGACCTGCGCTCGCTCGGATACAACGGTGGATCGGGGTATGTCGTGATCGAGGAGGGCCTCGATTTCGGCGCCGCCGAGACGACCACCCGCGAGCGGATGTTCTCCGAGATGCGCGACGCGCTGCGCGCGGCGGGCTTCGACGCGAACAACTGACCGAGTTCACAACGCCTCGTCGCCCTCGCGGTGCTCGGCCTGATGGTCAAGGCGCAGGTACCGGCTCAGGTGCTTCACGCCCAGATAGAACGGGACCGTGTCGATCATCGCCGCGACGGCCTTGAAAGCGTATCCCGCGCCGATGAAGGTCAGCAGTTGCAGCCACAGACTGCGCGAGTCGTCGATGGGCAGCGCGTGGGCGTAGAAGTGCGTGATGAGGATCACCGCCGTCGTGTCCACAAGCTGGCTCGGGAGCGTTGACGCGTTGTTGCGCAGCCACAGCGCCTTTCCCTTGGTGAGCCGCTTCCAGAAGTGGAAGAGGTAGACATCCGTGAACTGCGCGGCGAGGTAGGCGACCATCGACGCCAGCGTGGCGCCCATCGCGAGGTTGCGCACCTGGAAGAGCGTCCACCCGGTCTCGACATACGCCTTCTTGGAGGCGTCGAACGCCGGTGGCGGCGGCATGCCGGTGGCGGGGTCGAGCGGCACGAACCCCGGGAGCGCCGTGCCGACCCACAGGATGAAGATCACCCACATGTTGATGAGCAGCCCGACGAAGACGACCCAGTTGGCGCGCGCGCGGCCGTACAACTCGGAGATGAAGTCCGTGCACAGAAAGGTGAGCGGGTAGGGGAGCACCCCGACGGCGACGGCGAAGACGATCGGGTTGTCGCCCACAAGCCTTCCAAACGCGAACCCCCAGCCGCCGTCGGTCTCCCCGACCGACGCGAGCACGAGGAACCGCGTGATGCCCAGGATGTTGAGCATCGCGAGCGTCCCGATGAACAATCCCGCGAGGATGACGAAGGTGCGCTCCCGCCGGATGTGGAGCGTCAGGTCATCGAGACGCGCCAGCCCCGGGTAGGCGGCCTGACTGGACGGGTGGATCTGCCGGTGGCTGGGCATGGGGAGAGTTTCGGCTGGGCGCGGGGGTTTCGAGCAAAGGTGGTGGGCGATGGGGCGTCGCCGCTAGACTACCCCCGAACGAATCCAGACACGCTCGGGGCGCGGCGGCCACTCGTGTGCCGACCGCTGAGAGGCACCCGTTGAACCTGATCCGGCTCGCACCGGCGGAGGGAAAGCGACCATGACCACCAAGACCAACGGCGTTCACACATCCACCACGACCAACGACGAGCGGCCGACCGTTCGCTGGAAGGTTCCCCTGCGCGGCGCGCACAACCCGGGGAGCCAGCCGGACGCGACGACCCCCGGCTCGTTTGCGAACCGCGCGGACATCGGCGGTCCGCTTTCGTTCTCGTCGCCCGACACCCCCGGGATGCCCGCGCCTTCGACGAAGTCCGCGTGGGACTTCCTGCCCGAGGGCTGGTCGGCGCAGCGCCTGCCCGCCGACGCGAGCGGCAATACGCGCGAAGCGGGAGAGGGCCGGGTCGAGTTCACGCTCGCGACGGGCGACCGGATGCGCGTGGTGTATCCGAAGAACTTCACGCCCATCACTCAGTTGGAATCCGCGCGGCTGGGCATCGTCACGCCCGAGATGAAGCGCGTCGCCGAGCGCGAGCCCCACCTGACGGCCGAGCAGGTGCGCGACGAGGTCGGCGCCGGTCGCATGGTGATCCCCGCGAACCGCAACCACCTGAAGCACAAGCTCGACCCGATGGCCATCGGGCGCGCGAGCAAGACGAAGATCAACGCGAACATGGGCGCCTCGCCCGTCTCCAGCGGCACCGACGAGGAGATCGAGAAACTCAACTGGGCGCTCAAGTGGGGCGCCGACACGATCATGGACCTCTCGACGGGCGGCGACCTCGACGCCTGCCGCGAGGCGTTCTGCCAGCACTCGACGGCGCCCATCGGCACCGTGCCCATCTACTCGATGATCATCGGGCGCAAGCTCGAAGACCTCAACGAAGAGGTCGTGCGCGAGACGCTCGAGCACCAGGCGCGCCAGGGCGTGGACTACTTCACCATCCACGCGGGCGTGCTGCGCGGGCACCTCAAGTATGTGAAGAAGCGGCGCATCGGCATCGTGTCGCGCGGCGGGTCGCTGCTCGCGAAGTGGATGCTCACGCACAGCCGCGAGAACCTCATGTTCACCATGTGGGAAGAGATCTGCGACATCATGCGCGAGCACGATGTCACCTTCTCCATCGGCGACGGCCTGCGCCCGGGCGGTCTCGCTGATGCGACCGACGACGCGCAGCTCGCGGAACTCGAGGCCATCGGCGGGCTGACCGAGCGCGCGTGGCGGCGCGGCGTGCAGGTCATGGTCGAAGGGCCGGGCCATGTGCCGATCGACCAGATCGAGTTCAACATGAAACTCCAGCGGACCATCTGCCACGGCGCGCCGTTCTATGTGCTCGGGCCGCTGGTGACGGACATCTTCCCGGGGTACGACCACATCACCAGTTGCATCGGCGCGACCATGGCCGCGTACCACGGCGCCAGCATGCTCTGCTATGTCACGCCCAAGGAGCACCTCGGGCTCCCGAAGCGCGACGATGTGAAGCAGGGGTGCGTGGCGTACAAGATCGCGGCCCACGGCGCCGACATCGCGCTGGGGATTCCCGGAACGCGCGACCGTGACGACGCGCTGACCGACGCGCGGGCCGCGCTCAACTGGCAGAAGCACTTCGATCTGTCGTTCGACCCTGATCTGGCCCGCGCGTTCCACGACGAGGACCTCGATGTGGACACGGACTTCTGCGCGATGTGCGGCCACGACTGGTGCTCGGTGCGCATCAGCAAGGAGATTCAGGAGTTCGCGTCGGGCAAGGCCGAGGGCTTCGAGCGGATGGGCGGGAAGGACGGCACGGTGGCCGGGGCGCCGAAACTGTCGGCCGCGCTGACGGCGGAGCAGCAGGAGATCCTGAAGCAGCGCGGGCATCTGAGCCCCGAGGAGATCCACCGCCTGGCGAGCAAGACGAAGCAGGCCGTCGTGGGGGACGCGGAGTCGAAGGCGTCGTGCCACTCGGACTTCGTGGACGCCGACGAGGCCAAGCGCGTGCAGGGGGAGAAACTGGTGACCCTGAACACGGCGCCGGCGCATGGGATCAGCAAGGAAGATCGGGTCATCTGAGGAAAGCGTTATGACATTGTCTGCACAGTGGTCCACTGCCTGGGAAGGCGGGGAGTGGGGTCCGGCGTGGAAGGGCGCGTTCGATGGGCTGTCCGCCGCGCAGGCGGCGTGGGTTCCCGAGGGCGTGCCCGGCGCCGGGAGCGGCCGCGTGCATTCCATCTGGCAGATCCTGAACCACATCGTGTACTGGCGGGGCGTGATGGTGGCGATGCTCGAGCCGGGCGGGAAGTTGGACAAGGACGAGATCGCGCGGAAGAACTGGGAGAAGCCCGCGTCGGTGACCGATGCCGCGTGGGAAGAGGCGAAGGCGCGGTACGCGGCGAGTCATCGCTTGATGGCGGAGGCGATCGCGTCGAGCGACGAGGCGGCGGAGAAGTTGCGCGACATGCTGTTGCACGACGCGTACCACATGGGGCAGGTGTTCGCGATGCGCGCGCTGATGAACGCCGAGGGGGGGAACCGGCAGTAGCGGGGGTCTTTGTTTCGATGAGGCGGCGGGCGACGCCGGGCGGTGTGATACGCTGGGGGCGATGCACCCACGGATCGACCATTGGGACGCGAGGATCGCGAAGGCGATGGCCGCCTGGGGCCACCCGATGCACCGGTGGTTCCTGGGGGTGTTCTTTCTGTGGTTCGGGCTGCTGAAGGTGTTCGGGCACACGACGGGGTCGTCGCTGCTCGCGCACACGATCTATTTCGGTTCGCCCGAGGAGATGGTGCGCGTGCTGGGCGCGTGGGAGGCGGCGATCGGCGTGTGCCTGCTCTGGCCGCGTCTGATCCGGGTGGGGATTCTGCTGCTGGCGATCCGTCTGCCCGGGACGATCGCGGCGCTGGTGTTGAAGCACGATGTCTGCTGGGTGACGCCGCCGTTCGTTCCGACGCCCGAGGGTCAGTACCTGATCAAGGACGCGATGTTGCTCGGGGCGGCGTTTGTGATCGGCGGCGAGGTGAGGAGGGACGCGCACAAGTCGTGAGCGGCCGGTGAAAAAAACAGGCCGAGCGTTGGCTCGGCCCGTTCGGATTGATGATGAACTGTTTGTCCCTCTCCCCTCAGGGGAGAGGTTGGGGCGGAGATCAGCCCTGCTTCTGCAGCAGGTCGCGGATCTCGCGGAGGACCTGGACATCCTCGGGGACGGCGGCGGGAGGCTGGGCGGCCTCGGCCTTCTTCTCGAACTTGTCTCGCGCCGAGTTCATCGCCTTGATGACGACGAAGAGCGCGAAGGCGATGATGACGAACGCGATGAGCGCGTTGATGAAGTTGCCGTAGCGGATGACGACGGCGGGGATCTCCTCGCCGGCCTCGGTCACGCCCGCCTTCTGGAGGGTGAATCCGAGTTCGGAGAAATCGACGCGTCCGAGGGCCATGCCGATGGGGGGCATGAGGACATCGTCGACCATGGACTTGACGATGGTGCCGAAGGCGCCGCCGATAACGATGCCGACGGCCATATCGATGACATTGCCTCGCATCGCGAAGTCACGAAATTCCTTCACAAGACCCATTGGCGTGCGCTCCAATCCCCCGGATAGGTAGTGGACTGGGGGGGAGGGCGGTCCTCCCCCGGTTCGGGGCCAGTGTACCGGAACCGGGGGCGGACGGCGACCGGCCGGAGGGGGGTATGGGGGCGTGCACGCGGGGCGGGAGGTTGGTATCGTTTCGTCGGAGGAGATCCGGGCGCTGATTCGGGAGAGGAGTCTGCTGTGGCAAAGAACGCGATTCGTGAACCAAACGCTCGACCGCGCACGGGGAGGCCCCTCGGCTCGGAGACCGTCACGCACGGGGTGAAGATCGCTGTCGAACCGGCGTATGTCCCGGAGCATTCGGACCCGTTCGATCGCCGGTATGTCTTCGCGTACCGCGTTCGGATCGTGAACGAGGGCGAGCGCTGGGTGAAGTTGCTCCGGCGGCGCTGGGTGATCGTCGATGCGCACGGCGAGCGTCAGGAGGTCGAGGGGGAGGGCGTGATCGGCGCGCAGCCCGAACTCGAGCCGGGGCAGTCGTTCGAGTACTCGAGCCATTGCCCGTTGCCCACCGCGTGGGGAACGATGGAGGGGACTTACACCTTCAAGGTCGCGTCGGGCGAGGAATTTCTCGCGGACATCGCGCGGTTCTATCTCGTTGCCGACGAAGAGCTTTCGGCCGGCAACGCCTGATCGGCGCGCACGATGAGTGCGCATTCATCGCGCGTTCACCGGGATTTCGAATGACTCCATGATGATGTGCAGGACCGAGGCGACGGCGTCTCGTGATTTCACGACACACACAAGGAGTCACTCCCATGACGACCAGCAACAACAGCAAGCCGCTTTCGGGCCGCACCGTCGCGTGCCTTGTCACCGACGGCTACGAGCAGAGCGAGCTGACCAGTCCCGTCGCCGCCCTGCGCGACGCGGGCGCCGAGGTGCACATCGTCTCGCTCAACAGCGGCAAGGTACGCGGCTGGAAGGACGGCGACTGGGGCGACTCGGTCGTCGTGGACAAGACGGTGGGGGAGGTTTCTCCCGCTGACTACCGAGGGTTGCTGCTCCCGGGCGGGGTGATCAATCCCGACAAACTGCGCCGGGACGAGAAGGCCGTCGGGTTCGTGCGCGAGTTCTTCGCGCAGGGCAAGCCCGTTGCGGCGATCTGCCACGGGCCGCAGATGCTCATCGAGGCGGATGTCGTCGATGGTCGCACGATGACCTCGTTCTCGTCCATCCGCAAGGACCTCGAGAACGCCGGGGCGAAGTGGGTTGACCGTGAGGTCGTGGTGGATCAGGGGTTGACCACGAGCCGATCGCCCGAGGACCTCCCCGCGTTCAACCGCAAGATGGTGGAGGAGTTGGCCGAGGGCGTGCACGAGGGCCAGAAGGCTTCCGTGTGATGAACCCGGCAAGGTGACTTCCTCGCGTGGTACATTCCCGCGATGACGACCCTGCTTCTCGTATCTGCGGCGACGCTCGCCGTCCTGCTCATCGGCGCTGCGCTGCTCCATCTGATCGCGCACCTCGCGCCCGGCGCACACGATGTGTTCTGCCGGGCGCCTTTGCTTGACGGGGTGGTGGCGTACTTCACCGCGCTGCCGTGGTTCCTCGGGCCGGTTCTGGGCGTGAACGCGCGGGTGTTCCACGGGGACCTCGCCCCGATCCCGTGGTGGATGGGCCTGATCGCGGGCGTCGCGGGGCAGGTGGTGGCGCTCATCGTCTGGACCCGTGCGCACGAATTGATGCACCGTGAAGCGGCGCGCGGGCCGCGCATCGTGAAAGCGCTGAACCGAACGGTCGGTCCGCTCCGGAAC
Organism: uncultured Phycisphaeraceae bacterium; assembly: GCA_965369025.1. Lineage (GTDB taxonomy): Bacteria > Planctomycetota > Phycisphaerae > Phycisphaerales > UBA1924 > JAHBXC01. The sequence goes on from CBDUPB010000001.1 coordinate 1,973,917, forward strand.
CACGCGGCGGTGTGGTGGACGGCGCTGGCGGTCCCGGTGTTCTGGCTGGTGCGACTGGCCGAGTTGCTCGTCTATCCGCCGCTGATATGGATCGTGCGCTTCCCGCGCTACAAACAGGGCGAATGGGTGAATGTCTCGCGGCACAAGTTCAGCGGGCTTGTCGGCCACGACCTGATCTGGTGCCTGTACTGCGACTGGATGACCGGCGTCTGGGCGCTGGGGTCGGAGATGCTCCGCAATGTCGAGTCGTTCTGGTGCCCGATCCGGTTCATCGACGGCAAGAAGTGCGAGAACTGCGTCATCGACTTTCCCGACATCGACGGGGGCTGGGTTCGGGAGGAGGCCGGGATGGCGGGGGCCGAGGCCGTCGTGGGCGAGAAATACCCGCCCGGAAGCCGCGAGAACTCGTGGTTCGGACATCCGGGGCGGGAACGACACACGAATGTGACAGTCGAGGGGAAACCCGCCAATCCCTGAGCGAAATTCTTTCCGGAGCCCCCCCTCGGGGTGCTATTCTGTGGCTCCATGCCAAGGTCCTCCACCGCGAAATCCGCGGTTTCATCCGATTCGAAGCCCAAATCCTCGTCCAAGACCGCCAAGAAGCCCGCCAGCCGCCCTGCGCGGCAGGCAGGCGCCAGCGGCGGCAAGGCCCGGACCAAGCCCCTCTTCAAGTCCTACGACGACGCGCTGCGCTATCTGAACGCCCGCGTTGACCTCGAGCGGGCCCGCCTCACCCGCCATCACCGGGGTTCCTTCAAGCTCGACCGGATGGCCGCCCTTGCCAAACAGCTCGGGAATCCTCAGGACGCCATGCGCATCGTCCATGTCGCGGGCACCAAGGGCAAAGGGAGCGCCTGCGCCATGCTCGCCGCCTGCCTCGAGGGCTGCGGCTACACGGTCGGCATGTACACCAGTCCTCACTTGGTCGAACTCCGCGAGCGCATCCAGATCAACGGCGAGATGATCACCAAGGCCGAGTTCCGCTCCTGCATGGAGCGCGTCGCCGTCGCCGCAACCGCGGTCGAGGGCAAGCACGGCGAGGCGACCTACTTCGAACTCCTCACGGCGCTCGGGTTCATGTTCTTCGCGGAGAAGGCGGTGGACATCGCCGTGATCGAGGTCGGTCTGGGAGGACGCTTCGACGCGACCAACATCGTGCGTCCGGATGTCGCGCTCGTCACCGAGATCAGTCTCGATCATTCCCAGGTGTTGGGCGACACGCTCCCCGAGATCGCTCGCGAGAAGGCCGGCATCTTCAAGTCGTGCGGCGCCGCGATCACCGTGCCGCAGCCGCCGGGCGTGATCGAAGCGATGCGCGAGGTCGCTGAAGAGGCGGGCGCCAAGCTCGAAGTGCTGGGCAAGGACATCGACTTCAGTTACCGCTTCGAGAGCAGCGCCGATCTCGGGCCGCACCACCGCGTGTGCGTCACAAGCCCGCGGAGCGGCTTCGAACACTTCGCTTCGCCCCTCCCCGGCGAGCATCAGGCGTACAACTGCGGCCTCGCCCTCGCGGCGCTCGACACGCTCCGCGCGCGCGGCATCGAGACGCCCGAAGCGGATGTCGCGCACGGACTCTCGTGCACACACATCCCGGGTCGGATGGAACTCGTCTACGAGCAGCCCAAGATCCTCCTCGACGGCGCTCACAACGCCGCCTCGATGGCCGCCCTCATCAAGACCGTCGGCGCGCATATCCCGTACGACTCGATGGTGCTCATCTTCGGGTGCGCCGTCGACAAGGACATCCGCGGGATGCTCGAGAAGGTCGATCTGGGCGCCGACAAGGTGATCTTCACCCGATCCTCGACCAACCCCCGCGCCGCCGATCCCAAAGACCTCCAGCGCATGTTCGCCGAGGTCTCCGGGAAGATGAGCCAGGTCGCGCCCACCCTCAAGGACGCGATCAACATCGCGTATCGCGCCGTGGGCAAGACCGATCTCATCCTCATCGCCGGCTCGTTCTATCTGGTGGGCGAGGCCAAGGCCCTGCTCGCGGCGCTCGCGACCCGGGACAGGGCGCCGGCCGGTCGATAATCGCACGGGTCGGGGCGGATCCGGGCGATAGACTCCGGCCTATGAGCAACGACCCGAGCGATCGACACAGCAGCCCGGCCGACGGCGACCGCGCCCCTGCGCACCGGTACACCGTCACCCTCGCCGACTCCATCGAACGACGATGGCAGGACGAGTGGGACGCCAACGGAGCGTTCCGCGCCCTCAATCCGGGCGACGCCGGTTTCGATCCGAGCAAGCCCAAGTTCTACGCCCTCGACATGTTCCCCTACCCCAGCGGCTCGGGCCTCCATGTCGGGCACCCCGAGGGGTACACCGCCACCGACATCCTCGCTCGCTACAAGCGAATGACCGGTTTCAATGTGCTCCACCCGATGGGCTGGGACGCGTTCGGGCTGCCGGCCGAGCAGTACGCCATCGCGACGAATGTCCATCCGCGCGAGACGACGAAGAAGGCGATCGACACTTTCCGCCGCCAGCTCAAACGCTTCGGGTTCTCGTACGACTGGGAGCGCGAGTTCGCGACCATCGACCCGGACTACTACAAGTGGACCCAGTGGATCTGGCTCCGCTGCTACAACGCGTGGTACGACCCGCGCGCCAACGAAGGCCGCGGAGCCGCGGCGCCTATCAAGACGCTCCTCGACGCGCTCGCCGCCGGCAAGATCCTCGTCACGCTCGACGGCGACATCTCCGTCGCCGACAAGACCTCACGAGACCTCTCCGCGCTCGAAGGGGGCATCGCGCACGGCGTGCTCCGCGAGTGGAACTCGCTCCCGGCCGAAGAACGTCGCGCGGTTGTGGACAACCAGCGCCTCGCCTACATCGGCGAGCAGACCGTCAACTGGTGCCCCAAACTCGGCACCGTGCTGGCGAATGAAGAGATCATCGACGGGCGCAGCGAGCGCGGCGGGTTCCCCGTCAAGCGCATGCCGCTCCGCCAGTGGATGTTGCGCATCACCGCGTACGCCGACCGCCTCGTGCGCGATCTCGCGCTCGTTGACTGGCCCGACAGCACGCGCATCCAGCAGGCCGAGTGGATCGGCAAGAGCGAGGGCGCCGAGATCGACTTCCCCGTGCTCTCGGACAACGGAGAGGCCACGGGCGAAACGATCCGCGTCTTCACCACGCGACCCGACACGATCTTCGGCTCGACCTATATGGTGCTCGCGCCCGAGCACCCCCTGGTGGAAGACATCACCACCGCCGCGCAGCGCGCCGCCGTCAACGCCTACCGCGAGAGCGTCGCCGGGCTGACCGATGTCGAGCGGCAGGAATCAAAGAAGAAGACCGGCGTCTTCACCGGCGCCCACGCGCTCAACCCCGCGAGCGGCGAACGCATCCAGGTCTGGATCGCCGACTATGTGCTCACGGGGTATGGCACCGGAGCCATCATGGCTGTCCCGGCGCACGACGAGCGCGACTTCGAGTTCGCCAATGCGTTCAACCTCCCCGTCAGACCCGTCGTGCGCCCAGGCGACGACGCGCAGTGGGCGAAGATCGCCGCGGGCGACGAGTGCTACACGGGCGTGGGCGAGGCCGCCGAGAGCAGCAACAGCGAGGTCTCGCTCAACGGGCTGTCCACGGAAGAGGCCAAACGCACCATCACCGCGTGGCTCGAGAAGTCCGACAACGGTGCGGCGCGCACGAACTATCGGCTGCGCGACTGGCTCTTCAGCCGTCAGCGCTACTGGGGCGAGCCTTTCCCCGTTATCTTCGATCAGGACGGCGACGCCCACGCGCTCCCCGAGAGCGAACTGCCCGTCCTGCTCCCGGAGATGGAGGACTTCCAGCCGGTCGAGAGCGACACGCCCCAGCCACCCCTCGGGAAGGCCATCGACTGGAAGCGCGTCGAGCGCGACGGCAAGGTCTTCACGCGCGAAACCAACACGATGCCCAACTGGGCCGGTTCGTGCTGGTACTACCTCCGCTATTGCGATCCCGACAACCAGAGCCGCTTCGTGGGCAAGGACGCCGAGCGGTACTGGATCGGCGCCGAGACACCCGACGGCAAGCGGGCCGGGAACTGGGGCATCGACCTGTACATGGGCGGGAACGAGCACGCCGTGCTCCACCTGCTGTACGCGCGGTTCTGGCACAAGGTGCTCTTCGACCTCGGAGAGGTCAGCACGCCCGAGCCGATCCGCAAGTTGCGCCACCAGGGGCTGATTCAGTCCTTCGCGTACGAACGCCCCGAGGGCGGGCTCGTGCCCGTTGACGAGGTCGAGGAGCGCGGCGAGGGTGAGTTCTTCGAGCGCGCCACCGGCAAGCCGGTGAAGCAGATCGTGGCGAAGATGAGCAAGAGTCTGAAGAATGTCGTCAACCCCGACGATGTCATCGCCGAGTTCGGCGCCGACACCTTCCGGCTCTACGAGATGTACCTCGGGCCCATCGAGGCCAGCAAGCCGTGGAACCCTCGCGACATCGTCGGGCTCTACCGCTTCCTCCAGCGCGCGTGGCGCCTGTTCATCGACGAAGAAACCGGGGCGGTCCGTTTCGCCGAGACGCGCAACGACGACACCGAGCGAGCGCTCCACAAGACGATCAAGAAGGTCGGCGAGGACATCGACCGGCTCTCGTTCAACACGGGCATCGCCGCGATGATCGAGTTTGTCAACGCCGCGATGAAGACGGGCGTCACGCTCGATCAGGCCGAGCGATTCGCGCTGATCCTCTGCCCGTTCGCGCCGCACATCGCCGAGGAGATGTACGCCCGCATCCACGCGCACGCGGGGACGAGTCCCGGACTCGCGTCACTCGCGGAATGGCCCGCGTTCGACCCCGCGATGCTCGCCGCCGACACGGTCGAGATCGTCGTGCAGGTCCTGGGCAAGCCGAAGGACCGCATCTCGATCGCGCCCGACGCCGACGCCAAGCAGTTGGAGGCCGCCGCGCTCGCGTCGCCCAAGGTGCAGGCGGCGATCGAAGGGAAGACGGTCCGCAAAGTGATCGTCGTGCCCGGACGGCTCGTCAATATCGTGGCGAGTTGAGGGCGCTGCTCGCGCTTACCGATTGGGATCGGTCGCGATGAGCACGAGCCGCTGGCGCTGCCGCGCGAGTTCGTTCATCGCCTCGCGGTAGGCGGCGCGCTCGGCCTCGGTCGCGCGCGGGTCGTTGATCTTCTCGGTCAACGAGTTGATCTGGACATCGATCGCGTTGATCTTCTCGACCGCTTCGAGGTTGATCGCCGGTTGACCCACGGGCTGTTTGAAGTCGTTCCGTGCCCGCTCGGCGCGCAGCGCAACGCTCGGGTTCACGGTCCCCATCCCGCCGCCCGGGCGGCCGGGAACGAGCGACGCCTCGCCGCCTGAGACGAGACTGACATTCTGGGTGGGCCGCACGACGCGCCTCGACGCCTGCTTCCAGTCGAACCGCGAGACGGGCGCGGCGACCGGGCGTCCGGTGTCCGCGTCCAGGTCGTAGTCCATCCGATGCATGCGCAGCGCAAGCGCGTCGCGCATCACCCTGTCCTGGCGCGTCCGCGCCTGTTGGTTCAGATCGTCCCAGCTGCCCAGTTCGATCTGCAGTTCGATCTCTCTGCCCTCGCGCAGCACGAGCAAATCGACCGTGTCTCCCGGGTCGAACGACGCGATCGAGGCCATCAGCGGCCCCTGGTCGGTCTTCGTCGGACGCAGATCAACGCCGCCGATGACCAGGATCTCGTCCTTCTCCCGGAGCGTCTTGCGTGCGGGAAATCCCTCCTCAAGCCGCTCAACGAGGATGCCGGACTCGGCGCCCGGAGCCATCCTGATTCCGATGGCGGGTCGCGGCGAGTTCATGAATCGCGTGTAGATCGCGTTGCGCAGCCGGGCCCGCCGTTCCCAGCACAGATCAGGGAGGGCGCACGCCTTCGCGAGGATCGCCTCGTCCCACATCGCGACATTCGCGAGCAACTCGGACGCGCGCTCGCGCTCGGCCAGATCGTCTGATCCCAGCCGATCGATCACCTCGCCCAGCGTCAGGTCGCCCGAAGCGACAGCGCGGATGGCTTCGATCGACTCTTCCGTTCGTTCGGTGCGCGGCTCGGGGCCCTTCGCGTTCTCGCGCGCCTGCTCCACGACCTTCTGCAACGAGGGCGGCAGGAACGGCGGGGGATCGCCCGCGCACACCGCCGAAGCGGCGATGGCCAGCGCGAGCGCCGATAGCGCAGGTCGAGTCATCTGGGTTGTCCCGGGGCGTCCATGCATGGCTTCCTCTCAGCCGGCGTACCTGAGAGTGTACCCGAACCGGGGGGCCTCGGGTGCGGGCTTTTCTGTGGGCGTTCTCGGACCCCCTCCAAAACGGTCTGAAGCCGGTTCAGTCGGAGATCAGACGCACGAGTCGCGCCTTGTTGTCCAGCATCCACCGGCACTTGCGCTCCACCATCCGGAGGAACGCCCCGCCGTCGTGGCCCGCGAACGAGCCGGTCGCCGCGATCGGGGCCGCTGCCTCAAGGATCAGCGCCTCGATCATCAGGTCGGGAACGGCGTCGATCTCGGCCGTCGAGAGGATGCATTCCTCGACCGCGTCGTAGCCGCGGCAGAACCGCTTGAACCGCGATTCGTCGAGGTGGTCCGGCCACCGGTTCAGATCGTCGCCGTCCATCGTGATCGAGAACTGGAGCGCCCCGTTCGCGACATCCAGCACCCTGGGCTCGAGACGGAGCGAGTCAAAGTCGATGACCGCCACGACATGCGGCCCGCGGTACAGCGTGTTCCCGGGGTGCCAGTCGCCGTGGACCAGCTGCGCCGGCCAGTGCCTGATCCCCAGTCTGTCGACCCGCTTGGCCGCCGCGTGGTACATCGTCCGGAGTTCCTCGCACAGCTCGGCGAGCGCGCTGTCATCGTTCGATTCGGCGCGCTGCGCGATGAGCGCGAACTGCCGGTCGAGCGCGTCCACCGTGTGATAGCCGAGCGTCGGCTGGAGGTCCTCGGTGGGGACGGAGGCGATGAGTTTGTGGAACAGCGCCAGCGCGTGACCGGCGTCCGAGGTCGCGGGCAGCGTGGCGTCGTAGCGCGTGCCGGGGATGAACTCGAAGAGTTCGTAGATGCGCCCGCTGTATTTCACCAGCGTCTCGCCGCTCGAGCGATCCTTGATGAGTTTGGGCAAGGGGAAGTGCTGCTCGGAGAGTTTGAGTTGCACACGATGGCTGAACTGCACGCGGTGCGCTTCGTCGCGACCAGGCGCGCGCCGCTTGAGCAGCACGGTCCCGCGGTCCGCCTTGAAGAGCATCTTGGGCGCCCGCCGCGACCCGCGCCGGAACTCGTGCACGGCGTGGATGACCCCGATGTCGAAATGCGAGAGCACGATCGCGAGTTCTTCCGCGCCGAACTGTTCGCGCGCCGACTCGGCGGCCCCGGGCGTGCGGTCGGCGCTGCTCGCCACCAGCCCGACGCCCGTGTTCAGGGTCAGGCCCGTCCCCGACATCGTGTGCACGGAGAGCAGGGCGCTGCTCGGCTGGATCTGCCCGACCGACGAGGAGCCCGGATCGGCCGTCGGCCCGACCATCGAGGTCTGGGACGCGCCGGGATCGCTCAGCGACGGCGTGTCGATGGACGACCCCGAAGGATCGGCGCCAAGATCAATCTCGGGCGGGGGGGTGTCGGTCCCGGGTTTGGTCGGCATCGGCAGGATGCCTCCGTAGCGGTCGGGGGAAGTCATCGGAGGGCGCTGCCGACGGCGGGCGCCGCCTCAGAGCCCGGAACGAAGTTCTCTACGCACCAATCATGAGGCCGGAGGCGCCTTCTGTCCAGCGGAGTTTGCCGGAGAAGCGGCCTATTCCACATTCTGGACCTGCTCCTTGATCCGGTCGATCGCCCCTTTGATCTCGACCACATCACGGGCGATGTCCGCATCGGCGCACTTGCTCCCGATCGTGTTCGCCTCGCGGAGCATCTCCTGCGCGAGGAAATCGAGCGTCCGTCCCACCGGCTTGTCCTCCGGGGCGCCGAGCAGTTCCGAGAATTGTTCGATGTGGGCGCCCAGGCGCTGGATCTCTTCCGCGATGTCCGCCTTCTCGGAGAACGCCGCCACATCGCGGATCACATCCGACTGTTCCGCCACGAAGCCCGCCTGCTGGAGCAGCCGCTCGGTGCGCTCTTTCAGCCGGCGCTCGTAATCCTGCACGACCTGCGGCGCGCGGGCCTTCACCCGCTCCAGCTTGTCGTGGATCACACGCTGATGGACAACCAGTTCCTCGTTGAGTTTCGCGCCCTCCTGCGATCGCATCACGACAAGTTTCTCGATCGCCGTGTCGAGCATCGTCATGAACGCCGAACGCGCCTTGTGCAGCCGGTCCTCGTCGTCGCCGGGCTGGAGCACGCCCGGAAGCGAGAGCAGGTTCGCGGCGTCGACGGTGAATTCCGCGTTCGCGGGTTTGGTCAGCCGCTCGATCGTCTGGAGGTAGCCGCGCAGCGCGGATTCGTTCACGACATGGGCCGCGCCGCCCGAGGTGTCGGAGACCTTGCCGATGAGGACGAGCGCGCCGCGTGAAATGCGCGCACGCAGCGCGGATTCGAGTTCCGCCTCAAGACCCTGCAGGTCATCGGGCAGGCGGATCGACGCCTTGAAGTACCGGTTGTTGAGCGACCGCACCTCGAGGTGGTAATGCACCCCCTCGGTGTGGAGTGAGGCCTCGCCGAAGCCCGTCATGGAGCGGATCAGGGCTGGGGCTCCGACTCGCGGACCGGGACCGGCTCGAACGGCGTAGCGGGATTGGTCGTGGTGATCGCTTCCTCGGGCGCCGGGGCGGTCCCGGCGGGCTCGGTCGCCGAGGCGCTCGGCGCCACGGTCACGGGGCCGGAGGGGCGGATCGCGTAATTCAGTCCGACCGCCACCAGCAGGTAGAGCACGAAGACGCTGATCGTGCCGATGGTCAGCGCGTCGCCCGTGCGGGCGCCGAACACGGTCTGTCCCGAGCCCTGCGCCGCGCCGGAGCCGAAGGCGCCGGAAAGGCCGCCGCCCTGGGGCTTCTGGATCAGGATGATCAGGATCAGGAGCACGCACACAAAGAGGAACCCGACGACCAGCAGGGCGAGCATCCATTGCGCCAGGGCCAGGGTCGGAGTAAACGGAAGAATGGAAAGCATCAGGCGTGGTTCTCGCAGAGTGGGCGGTGGTGGGCCGGAAGTGTAGGTCAGGGGCGGGCCAATGGCCTCAACGGGCGATCGCCCCGACGATCGCGCAGAAGCCCTTGGCGTCCAGCGAGGCGCCGCCGACCAGGAACCCGTCGATGTCCGGCTCCCGGGCCAGTTCGGGGGCGTTGGAGGGCTTCACCGAACCCCCGTAGATCACCCGCGTTGTCGCCGCGACGGTCTCACCGAAGAGCGAGCCCAGCACTCGCCTGATCGCGGCGTGCGCCCGCTGCGCGTCCCCGGCGCTGGCCGTCTTGCCGGTTCCGATCGCCCAGACAGGCTCGTACGCGATCACCAGCCGTTCGGCATGGGCGTGCGACACGCCCTCGAGGCCGGCCCTGAGTTGATGCTCGTTGATCGCGTCCGTCGCGTTGTCCTCGCGCTGCGCGAGCGTCTCGCCCACGCACAGCACGCAGGTCATGCCGTTCGACAGCGCCGCGCGCGTCTTCGCGTTCACGAGCGCGTCGGTCTCGTGCAGCACATGCCGGCGCTCCGAATGGCCGGTCAGCACCGCGTGCACGCCCAGATCGCGGAGCATGGCAAGCGACACCTCGCCCGTGAACGCCCCGTCGGGCTCGTGGTAGCAATCCTGTGCGCCCAGCAGCACCCCCGCGTCGGCGTGGTCACGGAAAATCCGGTGAACCGCGTCGAGATGCACAAACGCGGGAAACACCGCGACCTCCGCGGTTCTCGGCCCCTCGCCCGAGGTTCTCAGACCCTCGGCGATCTCGCCCGCGAGTTCTCGCGCGTGCTCGCGCGACAGGTTCATCTTCCAGTTGCCCCCGATGAACGGCGTCCGATCCATGCGCTGTGCTCCGTGCGTGTTGCGCGCCCCGTCCGGGACGCGCGATCCGGGGGAGTGTAGGGGCTTTTCCGCATGCGCCGTCTTGCCTCAGGGGGCGCCCTCGGATCGTACCGGACCTGCGCCGCGCGAACCTGTGCGCTCTGTGCCGGGCGTGACGCCCGTGTCGGCAGCGACGGGTGTGCCGGGGCAAGACCGGCACGCACGCCCCGCATCGTCAATACGGCCGTCGGTAGGGCCGATGTGGGCTGACGAGTTGGCGAGCACAACGCGCCCTATTGGGGGGCGTGAACAAGCAACCACGCCCGCCGAGTCCACAGGGTTCCACTCACGCACGAGGATTAGTCTCCCATGAACACGCCCAAGCATGTCCGCAAAATGCACAGCGCTCCGGCGGCACGCGCCGCTCTGGAGAGCCGTCCCGTCTTCATCACCGGCCTCGTCGCCGCGCTCGCCGCCGGCGCGCTCGTCGGCTGCTCGACCGACTCGAAGTCGTCGTACAACCCCAACTCCGGCGCGCTGACCCGCGACCAGCTCGCCAGCAAGGCGACGGTCTCGATCGACCCGCAGGGCGTGAAGGGCTCCGTCGACAAGCAGTGGTTCGAGGAGCAGGCCGCCACCATCGAACTCCCCGCCATCTGGCTGAGCGAGGCGCGCAACGCCACCGCCGACATCGAAGGCCGTCGCGCCGCCGCGCAGGCGTACAAGACCGAGCGCAACGCCGTGCAGGCCAACCAGCTCGCCCAGCGCGAGTCCGCCTGGCAGTCCGCCGTCTCCACCCACGAGAGCTCCATCGCGAAGGCCGCCTCACTCGACCGTCAGTACGAGGCCAAGCTCGAGGAGCTCTCCGCGCAGGCCATCGCCAAGCAGGAGGCCTACGACGCGCAGGCCCGCGAAGGCGCCGCCGTCGTGCGCGCCACCCTCAAGGAGCGTCAGGCCGAGTTCGAGCGCATGCGCTCGATCGCCGACACCGAGGTCCGCTCGTCCGAGGCCGAGTATCAGAAGATGCTCGCCGCCCGCATCGCCGTCGAGCGTCAGGGCTCCGCCGAGATCGAGCAGATGATCAAGATCGCGGACATGACCGAGGCCCGCGCCACCAGCAAGATCAAGGCGCTCCGCATCGCGAGCAAGTCCGTCGCCGAGCAGTCCGAGGCCCGCGCCGCCGAACTCAACGAGCAGATCAAGAGCGTCACCCAGCAGACCGCCGCCAAGAGCAGCGAACTCCGCCAGCGCGCTTCCTCCCTCGAGGCCAAGAGCCAGGCGATCTTCGACGAGCTGAACGCCAAGGCCGGCGCGAAGACCAGCAGCGACGCCGAGGCCGGCTTCAAGCTCGCCCTCAAGACCGCTGACACCGAGTTCGAGCAGGCCAAGGCCGAGGCAGAGGCCATGCGCCGTCAGGCCGACGCCGTCGTCCGCGAGGCCCAGGCCGACATCTCGCGCATGCGCAGCGAGGCCGAGAAGATCATCGGCGTCTCGCAGGCCGACTTCGACAGCCAGATGAGCGCGCTCGAGACCTTCCGCGAGCACGGCGTCGCCCAGGCCCAGATGCTCCGCGCCCAGGCCGACCGCGTCGAGTCCGAGGCCCGCTCCAACTTCATCAAGGCCGAGGCCGAGGCCCTCGCCAACGCGCTCCGCGAAGAGGCCACCCACCAGGTCGTCCTCGCCGAGTCGCAGTACGAGCAGCTCAAGGCCGAGGCCGACGCCAAGGCGTCGACCATCCGCGCTCAGGTCTTCCGCACCCTTGCCCAGCAGCTCGCGCAGGGCAATGTCGAGTTCCCCGGCAAGACCGAGCCCAAGAACCCCGACGCGACCCCGACGCAAGCCACCCCCGCGTTCGCCGTCGCTCCCGGCATCCCGACCGTGGTCGATCCCGGCCATGTCGCGATGTTCAAGGCCCAGCTCGGCGAGGCCGTGAAGGTCCGCATCCAGGCCGACGCCCAGCAGAAGTCCACGCTCGCTTCCTACGAGGAGCGCGCCAGCAAGCTGCAGGTCTGGCTCGACAACACCGAGGCCGAGGCCACCGAGATGCTCGCGAAGGCCGACACCTTCCAGCAGGTCGCCAACGCCGAGGCCATCGAGCTCAACGCCAAGGCCGACGCGCTCGTCCGCAAGGGCGAGGCCCAGCTCGCCCGTTCCAAGGCCGAGGCCGACGCCTCGCGCAACGACACCTTCGCCCTCGTGACCAACCTCAAGGGCGAGGCCACCAAGGTCCTCGACAAGGGCAAGGCCGCCGCGACCCAGCTCCTCGCCAGCGCCGAGGCCAACGACCGCGCCGGCGCCGCCGAGGTCCAGTCGCTCCGCGTTCAGCTCGACGCCACCCGCCGTCGCGGCGACGCCGAGTTCAAGCGCCTCGTCGCCGAGGCCAACGCCCTCGAGATGTCGCAGAAGGCGCTCGTCTCGCAGATGCGTCAGGAAGTCGCCTCCGCTCGCCGCATCCTCAGCGCCGAGCTCGCCCGCCTCGACCAGGCCAGCCAGTCCTTCATCGAGGTCGCCCGCGCGTCCTACGACGAGGCCGTGAGCGTCGCCGGCGCCTTCAACACCAAGGCCATGGCCGAGGTCGAGAAGCTCGAGGCGTTCAACGAGTCCCAGCGCCTTGTCGCCAAGGCCGATGTCTCCCACATGCTCAATGTCGTGAATGCCCAGCGCCTCGCTGGCAAGGCCGATGTCGAGCGTGCGATGGCATCCGCCGACGCGCAGCGTGACATGTTCCGCGCCGACGACGCCGCCGCCCGCGCGACGATCCTCGCGCAGACCCGCATCAACGACGCGACCATCAACGCGTGGCTCGCCGAGGCCGACGCTCTCGAGAACGCGACCGTCGCGCAGTTCAGCACCCGCATGGTGCAGACCGTCTCGGAGCGCAACCAGGCCTACGCCCAGCGCTACCTCTCCAACCAGCAGATCGCCGCTCGCCAGGAGCAGGCCGTCGCCGCCGCCGAGGCCCACCAGCACATGGCCCATCAGGCCATGGTCACCCTCCAGGAGCGCAGCAACCAGTTCCAGACGGCTGCCCGTCAGAACTGGGATGTCCGCCTCGCCATGCCCGGCACGACTCCCACCCCCAACACCCCCGATGTCTCCTACCAGACCGTCAGCGAGTCGTTCCAGACCAACCCCGGCTCGCCCACCGGCGTGACCAGCCCGAACGCGCGCCCCTCGCGCCCCGCGTTCGCCAATGTTCCTACCAACGACTGACCGTCGCTCGGGCAGTGAACAGCTTCCCTGAGTGAACCCGACGGGCGGGCCGGATACACCGGTCCGCCCGTTGTTTGTTTGTGCGATGCCGTTCCGCGTGCCACTGGCGGCTCGCCCGCCAGTGCTCATGCTTCGATCTCATTCCCCTCTGATCCGAGCCCTCACTTCATCACAATTCTGCTTGTGGAGGGCGGGACTGTCGGGTAGATTGAAAGCAGGGCGGCCATCCATGTTGCGGGCCGTCATTCCAGGGCTCATGAACGGGGATGAAAATATGCTTGTTCGGTTCAAAGGTTTAACCGCGACGGTGTTAGTGCTGGCCGTCCCTTCACTCGCAATTGCCGCCGGTGAGGCCAACGCGCCGGCCATTACGGTTGAAACGAAGTCCGCGTCAGGACAGCGGCCCGATCTCGGAGCTCTCGCGATCGCAGCGGATTGCCAACCCGCCTGGACTTCCGACCTGTTCTTTCCAGCCCCGCCCGGGATGGACGACGCCGTCCACGCGCTGGCTGTGTTCGACGACGGCTCGGGCGGGGGTCCCGCGCTCTACGCGGGCGGCAACTTCACCACCGCCGGGGGCGTCGCGGCCAACTACATCGCGAAGTGGGACGGTATCTCGTGGTCGCCGCTGGGAACAGGAATGGACGACATCGTCCTGTCTCTGAGCGTCTTCGATGATGGTTCCGGCGACGGCCCTGCGCTCTACGCGGGCGGCAACTTCACCACCGCCGGGGGTGTCGCGGCCAACCACATCGCGAGGTGGGACGGCGCCTCGTGGTCCACGCTGGGAGCGGGAATGGGACGCCCCAGCACTGATCCACCTGTCGTTGTCCTGGCGGTTCTTGACGACGGATCGGGGGGCGGCCCCGCGCTCTACGCGGGCGGCACTTTCGACACCGCCGGTGGCGTGCCGGCCAATCGCGTCGCCAAATGGGACGGCGCCTCGTGGTCCGCCCTGGGAGCGGGAATGAACGCCCGTGTCTCGTCTCTCACGGTCTTTGACGACGGCTCGGGCGGCGGGCCCGCGCTGTATGCAGGCGGCCGCTTCACCAACGCCGGGGTGGTGCCGGCCAATCGCGTCGCCAAGTGGGACGGCGCCTCGTGGTCCGCGCTGGGTGTGGGGATTGGCATGCGGGGTGGCAACCCCGGTCCGGAGGTCATTGCTCTGACGGTCTTCGACGACGGCTCGGGGAGTGGCCCCGCGCTCTATGCGGGCGGCCGCTTCACTAACGCCGGGGATGTGCAGGCCAATCGCATCGCCAAGTGGGACGGCGCCTCGTGGTCCACGCTGGGAACGGGGATGGTGGGGGGCGTGGTCAATGCTCTGACCGTGTTCGATGACGGCTCGGGGAATGGCCCAGCGCTCTTCGCCGGCGGCGACTTCTTCGGCGCCGGGGGCGTGCCCACGAGCCGCATTGCCAAGTGGGACGGCTCCTTGTGGTCCCCGCTCGGAACGGGAGTCACCGCCGCCAGCGGCTCTGGCTTCATTGCCTCCGTCCGCGCACTCGCGCGCTTCGACGACGGCGGCGACGCTCCCTCGCTCTATGCGGGAGGGTTCTTCACGACCGCCGGCGGCGCGCCGAGTTCGTTCATCGCGCGATGGACGGGATGCGCCGCAGTTCAGACGCCTTGCCCGGGGGACACGAACGGCGACAACATCGTCAACTTCACCGACCTCAACACCGTGCTTGCCGACTTTGGACTGTCGGGGATGGGACTCCCGGGTGATGTGGACGGCGATGGCGTCGTCAACTTCACCGACCTCAACGGAGTCCTCTCCAACTTCGGCCAGCCCTGCCCGGAGTGAACGACACGCGCTTTGCGGGCTCTCCGCTCCCTCCCCTATGCTGCGCATCTGGGGAGGACGGTCGTGCGTTCCCGTTCGGTCAGCCCCTCACAGAGGGGCGGCGTGGAATCGAAACCTCCCCAGAGTGACGCGATGCAGACCATGTAAGTGTCTTTTTGACGGTGCTTTGTCTTGTGCCCCGCTCGGGATTCAGTAGAGTCGCCGGTAGGCGGACGGCCCGCCTGCGCCTCGGCTCGCTGACCGGCCCCACGAGCGGCCCCAACGAAAGCACCCCATGCATCACCGTCTCACCGCCACGGCTGCGCTGCTGGCCCTCGCCTCCGCCGCTCTCGGGCAGGCCATCCATGTCCCGTCCCTCGCGATCACGGGCGACAGGGCCGGTGACCAGTTCGGCGCTTCCGTCCGCGGCGCGGGTGATGTCAACAACGACGGCTTCGACGACTTCATCGTCGGGTCGAGGATCGACGGCCTCACCGGGTCCAACACCGGCATCGCCCGCGTCTTCTCCGGCGCCGACGGCGCGATCCTCTTCACCTTCAACGGCGACGCGGCCGACGACTACTTCGGCATCTCCGTCAGCGGCGCCGGCGATGTCAACAACGACGGCTTCGACGACCTCATCGTCGGGGCGCCCGGCTCCAACGCCAACACCGGCCTGGCCCGCGTCCTCTCCGGCGCCGATGGCTCGATCCTCCGCACCTTCCTCGGCGACTCGGCCGGCGACTTCTTCGGCGTCTCGGTCAGCGCCGCGGGCGATGTCAACAACGACGGATTCGCCGACCTCATCGTCGGCGCAGACGGCGACGACAACAACGGCTTCGGATCCGGCAGCGCCCGCGTGTTCTCCGGCGCAACCGGCGCGATCCTCTACACCTTCAACGGCGACTCCGCCAGCGACTTCTTCGGCGGTTGCGTCAGCGGCGCGGGGGATGTGAACAACGACGGCATCGCCGACCTCATCGTCGGCGCCATCGGCGACGACAACAACGGCCCCTTGTCGGGCAGCGCCCGCGTCTTCTCCGGCGCAAGCGGCGCGATCCTCTACACCTTCAACGGCGACTCCGCTGACGACCAGTTCGGATCTTCCGCCGGCGGCGCGGGGGATGTGAACAACGATGGTTTCGACGACCTCATCGTCGGCGCGACGCTCGACGACAACAACGGCATGAATTCCGGCAGCGCCCGCGTCTTCTCCGGCGCCAACGGCTCGATCCTCTACACCTTCAACGGCGACTCGGCCAACGACTACTTCGGCGTCTCCGTCAGCGGCGCGGGCGATGTCAACGGCGACGGCTTCGATGACCTCATCGCCGGCGCGTACTTCGACAGCAACAACGGCAGCAACTCCGGCAGCGCCCGCGTCTTCTCCGGCGCGAACGGCGCGATCCTCGACACCTTCAACGGCGATTCGTTGGACGACCAGTTCGGGTTCGCTGTCAGCGGCGCCGGCGATGTCAACGACGACGGCTTCGCCGACTTCATCGTCGGGGCGAGACTCGACGACAACAACGGCATGAATTCCGGCAGCGTGCGCGTCTACCTCAGCGTGCCGGCTCCCGCCACAACCACCCCCTGCCCGGGCGACGCCACGGGCGACGGCATCGTCAACTTCGCCGACCTGAACTCCATCCTCAGCAACTTCGGCGACACCTGCCTCCCCGGGGCGAGCGGCCTCGCGACGGCGGTCACTCACGTCCCGTCCTTCCCTGCTTACAGCGGCGATTCCGCGAATGACGAGCTCGGCGCCTCGGTCAGTTTTGCGGGCGATGTCAACAACGACGGCTTCGACGACCTCATCATCGGCGTGCCCCTCGACGACAACAACGACATGAACTCCGGCAGCGCACGCGTCTACTCCGGCGCAACCGGCGAGCTCCTCTATCTCTTCAATGGTGACGCGTTCCGCGACGAGTTCGGCCGCTCCGTCAGCGGCGCGGGCGATGTCAACGGCGACGGCTTCGACGACCTCATCATCGGCGCGCCCCTCGCCGACATCAACGGGAGCGCCTCCGGCAGCGTCCGCGTCGTCTCAGGCTCCAACGGGGCCGTCATCTACATTCTGCACGGCGACTCGTCGGGCGACAACCTCGGGACCTCGGTCAGCGGCGCGGGTGATGTCAACAACGACGGCTTCGACGACTTCATCGTCGGCGCGCCGCTCGCCGACAACAACGGCAGCACCTCCGGAAGCGCCCGCGTTTATTCCGGCGCCAACGGCTCGATTCTGTACACCTTCCACGGCGACTCGCTGGGCGACAACCTCGGGACCTCGGTCAGCGGCGCGGGCGATGTCAATAACGACGGATTCGACGACCTGATCGTCGGCGCGCTCTTCGACGACAACAACGGCTTCAACTCGGGGAGCGCCCGCGTCTTCTCCGGCGCCGACGGTTCGATCCTCTACACCTTCGACGGGGCCGCGGCGGGCGCACGGCTCGGGGCCTCCGTCAGCGGGGCGGGCGATGTCAACGACGACGGCTTCGACGATCTCATCGTCGGCGCGAACGCCGACAGCGCGAACGGTCCTGCTTCCGGCAGCGCCACCGTATTCTCCGGCGCGAACGGCTCAATCCTCTACACCTTCAACGGAGACTCACAGCTCGACCAGCTCGGTATCTCCGTGAGCGGCGCGGGCGATGTCAACGGCGACGGCTTCGACGACCTCATCGTCGGGGCCATGGGCGACGACAACAACGGCACGGAGACCGGCAGCGCCCGCGTCTTCTCCGGCGCCGACGGCGGGATCCTCTACACTTTCAATGGGGCCGGACTCTTCAGCCGGTTCGGCTTCTCCGTCAGCGGCGCGGGGGACATCAACAACGACGGGTTCGACGACCTCGTTGTCGGCGCTCCGCTCAACAATGGCTTCCACGGAGAGAGCTCGGGCAGCGCCCGCTTCTTCTTCAGCGTGCCGCTGCCCGGCGCGTCGTCCTGCCCCGGCGATATCACGAGCGACGGCGTCGTCAACTTCGCCGACCTGAACGCCGTGCTCTCCAACTTCGGCGAGGGCTGCATGCAGTGAGCGAACCTCAGCGCGTCGTGCGCTGCTCGATCCGCTTCTCGCTCTTCGTCACCACGATCGCGTCCACATACGCGCCGGGCGTGTCCACGCGCTCGGGATCGATCGATCCGACCTCGACCAGTTCCTCAACCTCCGCGACCGTGAATGCGCCGGCCTGCGCCATCATCGGGTTGAAGTTGCGCGCCGTCTCCCGGTAGATCAGGTTGCCCGCCTTGTCGGCCTTCCACGCCTTCACCAGCGACAGGTCCGCCTTGAGCGCGGTCTCCATCACATAGGTGCGCCCGTCGAAGTCGCGCGTCTCTTTTCCGTCGGCGACGATCGTGCCCACGCCCGTGGCCGTGAAGAACGCGGGGATGCCCGCGCCGCCCGCGCGGATGCGCTCTGCAAGCGTGCCCTGGGGGTTGAACTCGATCTCCAGCTCGCCCGAGAGGTACTGGCGCTCGAACTCGTCGTTCTCGCCCACATACGACGAGACCATTTTCCTGATCTGGCGTGTGTTGAGCAGCAGGCCCAGCCCCCAGTCGTCCACACCCGCGTTGTTCGAGATGGCGGTGATGCCCTTCACGCCGCTGTCGCGCAGCGCGATGATCATCTGTTCGGGGATGCCGCACAGCCCGAAGCCGCCCGCCATGACGGCGATGCCGTCCTTGAGCACGCCGCGCTCGCGCAGGAGGTTGATGACTTCGGTGGGGTTCGCGTAGACCTTGTTGACCATGCCTCAAGGATAGCCGGAATCGCTACGATCGAGCGATGCGCATCCTCGCCGCCACGATCCTCGCCAGAGACCCCGCTTCGCTCGCCGCCTGGTACCGGGACACGCTGGGTATGGCCGTCGTGGAGGGCGAGGGCGCCTCGGGGGACCGCAGCGGCGGGCCGGAGGACGCCGCCGTCGAAGTGGGGGAGACGCTCCTGTGCTTCACGCCCGCGCCACCGGGCGAGAAACCCGTCTACCACTTCGCCTTCGACATCCGCGAGAACAAGATCGGCAAGGCCCGCAAGTGGCTCACGGAGTGCGGCGTCAAACTCATCCCCGAGCGCGAGTCGGGCGAGGTCACCGTGCACTTCAAGCCGTGGAACGCGCACGCCGTCTACTTCCGTGACCCCGCGGGCAACATCGTTGAACTCATCGCGCGGCACGACCTGCCCACCGCCTCGAAAGGCCCGTGGGACATCGCCGACGACATCCTCTGGATCAGCGAGATGGGCATCGTCGTGGACAGCGCGACGGGCGCGATGGTCGATCTCGATCGGCGCCACGGCCTCTCACGATACATCGGCGGCGACGACGAGTTCATCCCCATAGGCGACGAGGAAGGGTTGCTCATCGTCGTCGAGGGCGGCCGGGAGTGGATGCCCGATTACATCGACAAGGCAGAGGCGTGGCCCGCGCGCGTCGTGATCGACGCCGCGTGCGTGAAGTCCGGCGCGGGTCGCTACGGTATCGCGGGCGCCGGCGGCGTGAATTACGAGTTGGTGGCGGTCGAGGTCGACGAGTCGGACGCGGATTCCGAAGGTTCCGACTTCGACGACGACTGAGCCTTGTGCGCGTGGACGCCTTCCGTCCCGCCGACGGCGTGATCGCCAAGACTCCCGAACTGGCGCGCCCATTCGTGCGCGAACGATGCGCCGAGCAGGAAAATCAGCGACGAGTAGTACACCCAGAGCAGCACGGCCGCGAGCGATCCGGCGGCGCCGTACGCCGACGAGCCGCCCGTCTTGCCGACATACCCGATGATGAAGTCCTTGCCGACGGTGAACATCGCGGCGGTGACGAGGCCGCCCACCCAGACATCGCTCCACTTGCCCCGCCCGGCCGGGAGCACGCGAAAGAGCAGCGAGAAAATCCCCGCGAGAAGCAGGAACGACACCCCGTACTGGGTCCATTCGACCGCGTTGAACCACGAGGGCAGGTCGTCGGGGAGGTACGCGGCCAGCGCACGAACGACGCTGGTCGAGATCACCGACGCGAGCACGCCCGCGCCCACGAGGAGCACGAGCAGCAGCGCGACGAGACGGCTCTTGAGCAGGCCCCAGACACCGGTCGCGCGAAGGTCGGTGGAGTTCCACACGGTGTCGAGCGCGATCTGCAGCATGTTGAACGCGGCGGTCGCGCCGAAGATGAGCAGCGCCAGACTGAGCAGCGTCGTCGCGAGGCCGGTCCCCGAGTTGTTCGCCGCGTTGATCGCGAGTTCGATCTGTTTCGCGGCGTCGGGTCCGAGCATCTCGGCGAAACGCTCGGAGATCTCGCCGCGCGCGGCCTCTTCCCCCAGCACCACGCCGACGATCACCACCGTGATCGCGACGACCGGCGCAAGCGACAGCATCGTGTAGAACGCCAGCGCCGCCGCCAGCATGGTCGCGCGCGAATGGATGAACGACATCACCGTGCCCTTGAGCACCAGCCACAACCGGAACAGAATCCCCCGGCGGCGATTGACCGACTCGCCCTGGCGCGCGCTGAGGGAATCGGCGGCCATGGATCAGCCTTCCGCCAACGCGGCTTCGTCAAACTCGGCGTTGGTGTAGACCTTCTGCACATCGTCGAGGTCTTCGAGCGCATCAATCAGTTTCAACAGCCGTCGCGACTGGTCGCCGTCGAGTTCCGCGTTCGTGTTCGGGACCATCGACAGTTCGGCCGACGCCGTCTCAAGCCCGGCCGCGTCGAGCGCTTCCTTCACGGTGAGGAACTCCGCAGGAGGGGTCATCACCACGAACGCGCCGTCCTCGTGCTGGATGTCGTCGGCGCCCGCTTCCAGCGCAACCTCCATCAGCCGCTCCTCGGTGACGACGGTGTCCTCGAGCGTGATCACGCCCTTCTGCTCGAAGATGAACGAGACGCAGCCGTTGGCGCCGAGGTTGCCGCCGTACTTCGAGAGCGTCGCGCGGAGTTCCGGCGCCGTGCGTGCGCGGTTGTCTGTCAGCGCGTCGATGACGATCGCCACGCCCGCGGGGCCGTACCCCTCGTAGCGGACATTCTCGTAATTGTCGCCGCCCGACTCGCCCGCGCCCTTCGCGACGGCGCGCTCGATGGTGTCCTTGGGCATGTTGGCCGCTTTGGCCTCAAGGATCGCGTAACGCAACGCGAGGTTCGTCGCGGGATCGCCGCCGGCGGTGCGCGCCGCGGAGATGATCGCGCGCGAGCACTTGCTCCAGATCTTGCCGCGCTTCTTGTCGACCGCGGCCTTGCGGTGCTTGATGTTTGCCCATTTGCTGTGGCCGGCCATCGCTCGTCTCTCCGGTGTCGGGGTGTCGTCAGGCGCCCGGCGCGCCGGGAAGCGCGGGGCGGATGTCGGGGTTGGGGATGTTCAGCGCGGCATCGCGCAGATCGAAGAACACCTCGGGCGTGTCGGGCTCGGCGCCCTCGCTTGCGGCGTCGATGCGGGCGCCGATGTTCTCCCGCGCCGTTCTGATCGTCGCGAGAAACGCGGTGAGTTCCGGGGTCGGATCAGGCTGCGCTTCGAGGCGCTGGATGGCCGTCAGCGCGAGTTGGTCCGCGCGGCGCCATGCGCGAAGAGCGTCCTCGGGCTTGCCGCCGCGCCACAGCGCGTCGCCGAGGTGTTCGTGCATCACATAATCGAGAGGCTCGTTCCCCATCGCCGCGGCGCGACGCAGGAGCGCGACGGCGCCCTCGACCTTCTGGCCGTGCTCGTTCACGGTGTCGTCGAAGATCCCGACGCGGTACCTCACCCAGCCGATCGAGTCGATGATCGCGGTCTCGGAAGGCAACTGCGCGTACGCGCGCAACAGCAGGTCGTACGCGCGGAGCACATCTTCCCCGCTTTCCGCGAGCCCGTACCCGAGGTTGTTCGCCGCCCACGGGTGGTTGGGGTTCAGCGTCAGGATGTACTCGTAGAGTTCGTTGGCGCTCTCTTCCATCCCGCGGCTGCCGAAGAGTTGTGCCGCGAGATAGGCGAGCGCGTCTGGCGAAGGCAGGTCGTCGGAGGCGTCTCCGAACATCCGGTTCAGTGCGGCGTATGACTCCTTCACGGTCCCCGAATCGATGCTCGCCTCGATCGCGGCGATCGACTCGTCTGGACGATCGAACTCCGTCGCGAGCAGCATCCGCGCCGCGAGCACTTCCGGCGCAACCGCGCCGTTGAGTTCCGTGCCGGCGGTGATCAGTTCGAACGCCCGATCCACCTGCCCGGCGCTTTTGAGCATCTCGGCGGCCCCGAGCAGGAGCTGGAGCGCGAGGTCTCGGTTGGCGCTTGCGGGGACCTCGGATGCCGACAGCAGTTCCGATACGGGCGCGTTCGCACGCACAAGAAGCACGATCCGGGAACGGTGCAACGCGTCGGATGCGCCGGCTGGGTCATCAACAAGCAGGCCGGCCGCGTCGGCGGCGAAGCGTGCGGTCGGCTCATCGATCTCGTTCGCGGCCGCCGCGAAGAACCCGATCGCTCGGCCGACGCGCTCGCGTTGATCGCGGCGCAGAGACACGCCGGCCTGCGAGAGCGCCCGCTCGAGACTCGCCCCGGCGTCCGACCAGCGCGAAAGGCGCGCCTGGACTTCCGCGAGTTCAATCGTGTTGTCGAGGGTCGGCGGCGCAGCGGTGAGGCGCTCCAGCGCCAGTTCGTCGGCGGCCACGGGCTGGTTCAGGGTCCCGCGCAGCAGGTTCTCACGCTCGCGGAGCAGCGAATCGCTCCGGGGGAATCTCGCTGTGTTGTCGCTGAGGAGTTGCTCGGCTTCTTCTGCGCGCCCGCTCGCGGCGAGCACGCGCGCGAGCAGCACGACCGTGGTCGGCTCCGCGTACCCGGTCTGCATGCGGTCGCGCAGCCAGGCCTCGGCGGTCGCCGCCCGACCCG
Source organism: uncultured Phycisphaeraceae bacterium (assembly GCA_965369025.1). Lineage (GTDB taxonomy): Bacteria > Planctomycetota > Phycisphaerae > Phycisphaerales > UBA1924 > JAHBXC01. The sequence goes on from CBDUPB010000001.1 coordinate 1,996,673, forward strand.
CGGCGATCAGCGTCGCGATGTACTGCTCCTGCGCCGACTCGTCGCGGGGATCAAGGGCGAGCAGGTCCGTCAGGATCTCCATGGCCGCGAGCGGCTGGCCCTGGCCGGCGAGTTCGCGCGCCTGGAGGAGGCGCAGGGTGCGACTCGTCGGGATGTTCTCGCGAAGGCGGCGAACGACATCCGCCAACTGCGCCTGGTTGCGCTGATTCCCGGCGGCGAACGCGATCTGCAGCAAGCCGGCATACGCGTCCTCGCGGAGCGGAGCCAGCAAGGTGGCTTCCTGCAACCAACGCTGCGCGAAGTCCATCTGGCCGACAGCCGCGGCCGATCTCGCGGCAAGCAGCAGCGCTTCGGCGCGATCACGATCAGGCAGCACGCCGGGCTGCGTCAGCGGGCGGAGAAGCTGGAACGCCTCGTCGTTGCGCTGGAGGTGGGAGTTCGCCTCGGCGGCGAGGAGACGCGCGGTCGGGTCTTCGCTGCGCGCGAGCGTGTCGGTCTCGTTCGAGGCGTCCTGGATTCGGCCGAGCGCGTAGAGGGCTTCGATGCGGCCGAGTTGTGCGTACGCCGAGAGCGAGTTCGTCATCGCGAGCGTGTCGAACAGACGCAGGGCCCGTTCGGGCTGGTCGTTTCGAAGGGCGAGCCACGCCCGGGCGAGCGAGGCGCCTTGTGAGGCGGTCAGCGACTCATCGGAGGTGAGCGGCGTTTGCTGGCGATCGGCAATGGTGGCAAGCGCGGCGGCCATCGCTTCCGGGCTCTGCGCCGTTCGCGCAAAGAGCGGCGCAAAGTACGGCGCGCGGAGCGGGTACGCGGCCGTGAGCCGCGCGAGACCGTTCGCGAGCGCGGCCGGAGTCGCGTGCGCCGTTCGGGCGAGTTGTTCCGTCGCCGCGTCGTCGGCGACATCGCGTGTCAGGTACGACAGCAGAACCTGGGTGGAGCGTTCGACGCTGGGCTGGCCGGCGGCGTCGAGTCGCGCAGCGGCGCTGCGGGCCGCGGGTGTATCTTCCCACTCGCCGCGCACCGCGATGCCCGGGAGCGATTCAGCGAACGCGCCGGCGATGTCGGGCGGCAATGCTTCGGAAAGGTGCTCGACGAGGCGGATGTGCAACGCGTTGACGCGACCGTTTGAGCGTTCGAGTTCGTGCACGAGGGTCGCCGCGGCGGATGCGTCCGCGCCGAGCCGACGCTGCGTGTAGATCGCGCGCGCAAGGGTGGGGGCGTCGAGCGTGTCGTCGAGTTCGAGCGCGGCGAGGTACGCGTCGGTCGCGGCCTGCAGGTCCCCCAGCCGCAACAGCATGTCCCCTGCGCCACGCAAGAGGAACGCACGCTGGCGAAGCAACGAGAGAAGGCGTCGCTGTTCATTCGTCGGTGAACCGAAAGGCGCAGGCGCGGCCGCGGCCTGTTCGGCTGCCTGGGCGGCGGCCAGGACCGCGCCGGACTGCTCCAGCGCGTCCGCGAGCGCAGCGTCGAGCAGGTAGGGGAGGGCGGCGTCGACTCGCTCGGGCTCGTTCAGCCGTGCGCGGGCGAGGAGCGTGATCGCCCGGGAGAGGTCGTTGCTGCGAAGCGCGGCAAGCCCGAGTTGTTCAAGCGCCCGGGTGTTCGTCGGGTCCGCGGCCAGCGCGCTCTGCCATGCTTCAGCGGCGGCGGGGAGATCGCCCTGCGCGGCCGCGATCATCGCGAGCGAAGACCACGCTTCGGCCGCGGATGGGTCGATCGCGACGACGCGTCCGTAGAGGTCGGCGGCCTCGGCCTGATCTCCGGCGAGCAGCGCAGCCCGTGCCTGCGTGTACATCCGCGTGGCGCTGTGCCTCAGCGCCTCGCTCAGGGGCGGGGGCGCGGCGAGCGGCGGAAGTTCAACATCGCGATCGGCCGCGGCGCGCAGCGCTTCATCGAACGGGGTTCGCGCGGTCGGACCGAGCGCGACGGGTTCGGCCAGCGACTGAGGCATCCCCGGGGGCGTCGGGGTTGAACGCGGTGATTGAGCGGGCCGCTTCGCCTCTCGCGCGGCGATCGCATCGAGACGGAGCGAGGAGGCGTCCGTGGATCCCCGCGGAGCGCACGACGCGAGCGTGCCCGCCAGCGCAAGAAGCGAGAGGGCGTTCGACACGGAATGAACGCGGCTTCGGTTCACGAGCGTTTCCCAACCGGCTTGGCGCCGCGTGTTCGTCCTGATGACTTTGACTTGGAGTCGCGCAGTTGTTCGATCGCGAGGTGCGTGGCTAGCGCGTCGGTCGCCCGCACATGCCTCTCCAGGATCGAGCAGGCGCGTTCGAGGTCGACGGATTCGTCGAAGATGTTCGCGTCAACCAGGCGCGTGCGCAAGAGCGCGTCGAGCGGGGTGGCGTGGCCGCCGAAGCCGACGAGGAGCACGCGTGCGGCAACGAACGGCGGGCAGCCCGCGAGCGTGCTCAGGAACTGCTTCGCGTCCCGCTTGTTCTTCTCGGCCACGCGGTCGAGCGTCACGGCGTGCTCGCGCTCGAAGAGGTCGTTCAGGGACTGCTTGAGCGCAGCGGCCCGATCTTCGGCCTTGGGATACTTCGGCCCGATGGCCGCGATCAGGTCGTCCAGGCGTGCGACGCGCATCTCGTTGAGGTCCACGAATGTGGAGAGCAGTTTCTTCTGCGCACGATCGGCGTCGTCGTGCGTGGAGTCAAAGAGCAGGAACGAGTGGAGAAGCAGCGCGTCGAGCGCCCCGCTTTCGGAGAGCGGCGGCGCCGGGTCGGTCGGCGCGTGCTGGGCCACGAGCTTGTCGAAGCGGTCCGCGTCGAATTCGGTCACAACGATTCGCCTCCGGTTTCGTCCGTGCGTTCGGCCGCGTCCGGCTCGGCGGGCGGCGCGTCCGCGGGCGGGGCTTCGTCGCGCGCCTTCGCGATGGCGGCGAGGGTCACGGCCTGCTTCTGGAACTGCTTGTCGAGCTTGAAGGTGAACTGCGGCATGCGGAAGGCGTCGATGATCTCGCCAGCGCCGCGACGGATGTGTGTGGTCGCGGCCTTCAGCCCGTGCATGGTCAATTCGGCTTTGTCGGCGGGCATGACGCTGATAAAGATGGTTGCGTCCCGTTTGTCCTCGCTCACCTTCACACGCGTGACGGAGATCATCCCGCGGATGCGCGGGTCGTTCAGCCCGCGCGTGATGACCGTCTGCACCGCGCGGTGCAGGGCGGATTCGAGCTGTTCTTTGCGGTGGCTCATGCGCCCGGGTCCTCTCTTCGGTCGTGCTCGTCCCAGAGCGGCTCGCCGTCATCGGTCGTCGGCTCGCCCGGGAGTTGATCCCCCTTGAACACATCGCGCTGGCACTCGCCGAGCCGTGCGCCGGGCGTTCGGGCGAGCTTGTCAATGATGCGATCGAAGAGGGCGTTGATGTAGGCCCCGGAATTGGAGACCGACGCGAGACCCATGACGGCAAGGTTCAGCGAGTCGAGCGCGGCGACTTCGGCGACGGCGACCTGATGTTCGCGGTGCAGCTTGTCCTTCACGGAACGGACCACCCGTCGTTTGTCCTTGAGACTTTGGCTCTGGTTGATGACCAGCTCGAACTGGAGCACGCCGACGAACATGATGGGGAACTCGCGTCAGATCAGAGCGTGCGCTTGATCTCGACCTTCTTGTAACACTCGAGGATGTCGCCTTCCTTGATGTCGTCGTAGCCGACGATCTTCATGCCGCACTCCTGACCCATGCGGACTTCCTTGGCGTCGTCCTTGAACCGCTTGAGCTGTTCGAGGAGGCGGTCGTTCTCGATGACGATGTCGCCGCGGGTGACGCGGATGAAGGCGTTGCGTTCGATGGAGCCGTCGGTGACATAGCAGCCCGCGATGGCGCCAACCTTGGACACCTTGAAGACCTTGCGGACCTCGGCGTGGCCGACGATCTCCTGACGGATCTCCGGCTCGAGGAGGCCTTCGGCCATGCTCTTGATGTCGTCGACGATGTCGTAGATGACCTGGTAGGGGCGGATGCGAACGCTCTTGTCCTCGGCGAGGCGGCGCGCCTTGGCCGACGGGATGACATTGAAGCCGACGATGAGCGCCCCCGACGCCTCGGCGAGGATGACATCGGAGTCGTTGATGCCGCCCACCGCGGCGTGCAGCACGCGCACGGTGACATTCTCCGTGCTGACGCCCTGGATGCTCTCCTTGAGCACATCGACCGAGCCCTGGACATCCGCCTTGATGACCACGAGGAGTTCCTTGCGGACGCCTTCCTTGAGCTGGCTGAGGATCGAATCGAGGGTCGCCTTGGGCGCCGCGAGTTCGCGCTCGCGCTCGCGCTGGTGGCGCTGCTCGGCGGCGGACTGCGCCTTCTTGAGCGAGTCGACCACATAGAACTTGTCGCCCGCGTCGGGAAGATTGTCGAGGCCGGAGATCTGCACGGCGGCGGAGGGCGACGCGGACTTGACGCGTTCGCCGCGGTCGCTGGTGATGTCGCGGACCTTGCCGTAGGCGCGGCCTGCAACGATGAAATCGCCGACGGAGAGTTCGCCGTTCTGGACGAGGACGCTCGCGGTTGCGCCGCGGCCTTCTTCCATGCGCGACTCGATGACCGTGCCGTGCGCGGAGCCCTTGAAGTCGGCCTTGAGTTCGAGGAGCTGCGCCTGGTAGTCGAGGGCTTCGAGGAGGTCCTGGATGCCCTCGCCGGTCTGCGCGGAGGTGCGGACGACTTCGGCGTCGCCGCCCCACTCGGCGGGGTTGAGCCCGCGCTCGGCGAGCTGGCCGAAGATGCGCTGGATGTTCTTGTCGTTCGCCTCGGGCTTGTCGATCTTGTTGAGCGCCACGATGATCGGCACGCCGGCGGCCTTGGCGTGGTTGATCGACTCGATCGTCTGGGGCATGACTCCGTCGTCAGCGGCGACGACGAGGACGACCACATCGGTCATGTTGGCGCCGCGTGCGCGCATCGCGGTGAACGCTTCGTGGCCCGGGGTGTCGAGGAAGGTGACAAACTTCTCTTCGTCGCCGACCTTCACCGGCACGCGGAACGCGCTGGTGGCCTGCGTGATGCCGCCCGCTTCGCCAGACGCGACATTCGCGTTGCGGATCTTGTCGAGCAGCGAGGTCTTGCCGTGGTCGACATGGCCCAGGATGGTGACGACGGGGGAGCGGGGTCGCTCGTCGAGGGTTTCACGCGTGCCGAACTCCTCGGTCACGACATCCTCGGCGGTGCGCGCTTCGACGATATCGAGTTCGATGTCGTAATCGATCATGATCTCGGCGGCCTTCTCGGGCTCGATGCCGGAGTTCACGGTCGCCATGACGCCTTGCATGAAGAGCTTCTTGACGATCTCGGACGCCTTGACGCCGGTGGCGGCGGAGAGGTCCTTGATCGAGAAGGGGGCGGCGATCTTGACGGCGCCGCCGGTCTGCGCGGCGGTCGTGGCGCGCTCGCCGCGCCCGCCCTTGCCCTCGGCGTCGCGTCTGCGCTGACGGATGAACCCGCCCGCGCGGGCGAGGCGCTCCTCGCGCTCGATGAGGTCGGCGCTGCGCCATTCGCGGCCGCCGGTCTCGCCCTCGCGTCCGCCCTTGCCCGCGGGACCGCGACGCTTGTTGCGCCGCGATGCCTCGTCCTCGCCGCCCCGGGCGGGGCCGACGCCGGCGCCGCTGCGCGGGCCGCGTGCTGACGGGATCGACGGACCGCCGCCGCCGGAACTGCGCCGGGGGCCGGGGACATCGACGACATCGGGCGCTTCGACGCGCACGATCTTGGGCCCGGACAGCTTGGCCGGGGTCTTTGTTTCGAGTTTCTGACCGACGGCCTTCACGACGCGCGGGCGCTCGGGGACATTCATCACCGGCGAAGCGGTCGGAGACGGCGCGTCAGGAGCGTCCACGCCGCTCTCCGCATCGGGCGCTTCCGGCCCGTCGGTGTCGGCGGGCGGCGGAGTCGCGGCGGGCGCTGAAGCGGCGGGGCGGGCGACCTCGACCGGCTTGGGCGCGGGCGGCGGCGGGGGAGCGGCGGCCGGCGCCTTGGGCGCTGGGGCCGCGACCGGTTTCGCGGGTTGATCGCTCGTCGCGTCGTCCGAGTCCTTCGCGGGTGCGGCCTCGGGCTTCTTCGGCGCAGCCGGCTTCGCGGGGGAAGGCGCCGCGGGCTCGGCCACGGCCGTCGTTGCGCCTCCGGCGTCGTCCGAGTGACCGTCCTGCTCGGCGTCGGCGGTCTTGCTCGCGGCCTTGCGGCGGGCGCGACCCGGCGTGCGGACCTGGTCGATGTCGACCTTGGCGGCGGTTTCGACGGCGGTGCTGCCGCCCGACGAGGTGAACCACTCACGGATGGTCGCTTCCTGGCCGGCCGTGATGCTCGACATGTGATTCTGGAGGCCGGGCATACCCTCGGCGTTGCACTTCTCCAGGATCACTTTCGAGGGGATCTCAAGGTCCTTCGCAAGTTCATACACACGCTTGGCCAAGGTCGTCTCCGCGGTCGTTCGTTCGGTCGTTCGAGGTCAGTTCTGCCGGTGGTGAAGGGTGGATACGCGGCGCAGTGCGCGGGGTGTGCGTTATGAAGCGTCGCCGTCCCCGTCGTCGCCGAGGATGGCGGCGGCGCGAGCTTCGGAGGCCTCGTCGACCTGGGCAGGGGGGCCGTCGATGTCGCCGAAGAGTCGGCGGGCGGTCTCTTCCTCGTCGCGCTTGCGGATGGCCGCCTCGGCGCGTTCCTTCTCTTGCTGCTCGGCGACAATCTTGGCTCGCTCGCCGGCGGCCTGGACCATCCGGTTCGCGAGGTCGTCGCTCAGTTCGAGTTCCTCGGTGAGCACGCTGATGCCGACCTCTTCGATGTCGAAGACGCTGACCATGCCCAACGCCGCGAGGCGATCGAGCATCTCTTCCGTGACGCCCTCGACGGAGCTGAGCGTCTCGGCCATCGTCTCGATGCCCTTGTCGAACTCGCCCGGGGTGAGGATGTCGATGTCCCAGCCGGTGAGGCGCGCGGCGAGGCGGACATTCTGCCCACGCTTGCCGATCGCGAGCGACAACTGATCATCGGGGACGACCACGGTCGCGCGGCCGAGTTCGAAGCACAGGGACACTTCGGAAACCAGCGCGGGCTTGAGCGCGTTCTGGATCAGGATCGAGGACGACTCGTTCCAGCGCACGATGTCGATCTTCTCGCCGTTCAACTCGTCCACGATGTTCTTGATGCGCGAGCCGCGCACGCCGACGCAGGCGCCGACGGCATCGACCTTGGAGTCGATCGAGGCGACGGCCATCTTCGTGCGGTAGCCGGCCTCGCGGGCCATGGCCTTGATCTCGATGATGCGCTCGGCGACCTCGGGGACCTCGACCTCGAACAACTTCTTGATGAAGTCCGGGTGGCCGCGCGAGAGCACGATCTTCACCTGGTTGCCCGCGTCGCGGACATCAAGGATCAGGGCGCGCACGCGGTCGCCCGCCTGGAACTGCTCGCCCGGGATCTGCTCGGAGCGGGGCATGAACGCCTCGGCGCGGTCGATAGTGACGACCAGCGCGCCGCCCTCGTAGCGCTGCACAGCGCCGATGGCGATCTCGCCGACGCGGCCGGAGAACTCCTCGTACAGCGAGTTGCGCTCGTCCTCGCGGAAGCGCTGGATCATGACCTGCTTGAAGGTCTGGGCGGCGATGCGGCCCAGCGCCTCGGGCGCCAGACTCAGCGGCTCGCCGTGGCGGGTCATAGACATCTCGCCCGTCAGGCGGTCGATCTCGCAGGTGAACTCTTCGGCGTCGAGGGAGTTGTAGTGCTTGCGCGCGGCGGTCACCATCGCGACTTCGAGGTCGGTGATCAGGGCCTCGCGATCGACCTTGCGGTCGCGGGCGATGGAGTCGAGGACGCGGAGCATTTCCTGAGTGTTCATGGCGGCTTCTTGGTTCTGTGTGTCGTGGCCGGGCGTGCGCCCCGGCGAGCGGGTTGTCTGGATGTCGGACAGGACTGAAACGGGGACGGCCCCGGGAAAGAACAAGGACCACGGGCGAGTGTGACGCGCGTGGTCCGCAGACCATCGCCCATGCGGGCGGTGGGCTCGGCGCGGCGGGCGAGAGGGAATCTCGCCGGCGGAGGGCCGAGAGCCGTTCCAAGCATGAAGGGCTTGGTCAGACCATCGGGGTACTCCGTGCCTCGCAGAGCGCGAGCGCGGACACGCCAAGGCGGCGAACCTGGGCGGCGTCAGAGCGCATCGTTGCGGACCGTGTGCATCATTCTCGCCTCAAATGCAATCGCCGCCGGCCCCATGCCGGTCGGTCGGAGCGGTCGGCCGCTCGCGGGAACAGTAGCCAAATGTTGGGGGGAGGGTCAAACCGGGCAAACCTTGCGCGGGCAGGTTTGTTGACCCGGGCGGTCGCCGAGCGGATGCTTGCCCAACCGAATGTCGACCCTCGATCACCATTTTGCCGGACAGGACAAGAACATCCTCGTGTTCCGACTCCCGGACCGGCTGAATCACATCACGGCCGAGGGCGTCACCGACACCGCCTGCCGCAAACTCCCCAACCGGGACGACGCCGGGCTGGTGCTGGACTGCACCGAGGTCGAACTGATCACCTCGATCGGGATCGCCTCCCTGCTCCAGATCTCCGAGCATTGCAACGATGTCCGGGCGCCCCTCGTGCTCGCCAACCTGTCGGAGAGCCTGCGCAGCATGCTCGACATGGTGAAACTGCTCGCGAAGTTCAAGATCACCGACGATGTCGATGAGGCGCTCGTGGTCATCGAACGCGCCATGTGAACCGCGTCAGATCCGGTCGTCGTGCGTGACGGATCGGATCACCTTGAGCGCCCGGTCGCCCTTGTGCTGCCCGATGTTCGCGAGGAACTTGGGCTGCTTCTCGATGGCGACCACCGTCGGGAGTTTGGCGGGCTTCTCGGTGACGATCAGGTCGCCCAGCGACAGATTCATCAGGTCGCGCAGGGTGATCGTCGTCTCGGCCAGCACGCCCGTGACCTCCAGCGTCGCGTGCGACAACTGCCCGCCGATGCGCTTCGAGAACTGCTTGCTGTGGCTGGCCATCCCGTTGTTGAACCAGGACTGCTTGCTCAGTTCGCCCATCAGCGGCTCGATCACATTGTACGGGATGCACAGGTTCATCGTGCCCGCGCGGTTGGTCATCTTCAGTTCGAACCCGATGACCACCACGACCTCGTTGGGCGGCACGATCTGCACGAGTTGGGGGTTGCTCTCGCTCTCGCCCAGGCGGAACTGCAGCGCCTTGATGCTCGCCCACGACTCGTCCAGCGCCGAGATCGCGCGGCTCAGAATCCGCTGCACCAGCCGGTCCTCGATGGCCGTCATCGGGCGCTGGGGGATGAACAACTCATGGTTCGACCCGCCCAGCAGGCGGTCGATGATCGGGTAGATGATGAGCGGGCTGATCTCGAGGCACATCGCGCCGTCGAGCGGCGCCGCGTACAGCAGGTTGAACGCCGTCGGGTTGGGCAGGCCCGAGATGAACTCGCCGTAGGTCATCTGCTCGCACGACGCGACCTTGACCTCCACGATCGTCCGCAGGAAGCCCGACAACTGCGCGCCGAAGTTGCGGCCGAAGGCCTCGTGGAGCGTCTGCAACGCCCGCATCTGGTCCTTGCCCACGCGCTCGGGACGCTTGAAGTCGTACGGGCGAACCTCGAGTTTCTCAAGATCGCGCACCGGGCGACGGCTGAACACCTGGATCATGTCCTTCGGCGCTTCCACCTCGCCCGTCTCGACGGCGGCGAGCAGCGTGTCGACCTCGGATTGTTCCAGAACATCGGCCATAAGGAGCACGCGGGAAACCGGGAGGGGCGGCCCGGCGCGGGCGCATCGTCCTCCGTCTCGTCGTATCGGGCCGCGGGGCGTCGGCGCTTGAGAGGCCGGCGCAGTCCGCGCATTCCCGCACCCCGAGGGAACATTCCCGGGCATCAGCCCACTTATCCTTCTGCTCCCGATCCCCACCGCGACCGGCGCCGATCGCCGACGCGGGCTCTCTCTCCCCGGATCCCTCTCCATGCGCACGGCCCGGTTCCTCTCGCTGACCCTCGCAGTCCTGTTCGCGTCGTTCCTCGGCGCCACGCCCGCGCTGGCCCAGTTCGACGACTTCGGACTCCCGGGCAAGGGGCAGGTCGCCGCCCCCGAGGACGAGGTGACGCTTTCGGTCGCGATCTCGACGCCCAGGGCGGCGCCGAACGATCAGGTCGTGGTCGCGGTGGTGCTCGACATCGCGCCGGGATGGCACACCTGGCCCAACAAGCCGGTGCTGCCGGGGGAACTCAAGGGCTTCCCCGCGATCGCCACCACGATCGTCCCCGTCGATCTGCCCCAGGGGCTGACCGTCGGGCCGATCCAGTGGCCCGAGACCAAGCCCGAGAGGGTGTCGTTCGCCGGCGGGCTGGAGATCCAGTTCTACAAGGGCAAGGCCGTCGCGTATGTCCCGCTGCTCGTCGGCGACGGCGCCGAGCCCGGCGTGCGCACGATCTCGTTCAAGGTTGACTACCAGGCGTGCGACGACACGGTCTGCCTGATGCCGATGAGCGAGACGCTCACCGCGACGCTCGAGATCGTCCCGCTCGAGCAGCGCGGCACGCTCGCGTCGCCCGGTTCGCTCTTCACCGGCTTCAACCCCGCCGTCTTCGCCGACGCAGAAGCGTGGGGGCGCGAGCCGGTCAGCACATCGACGGCCACATCCACCGACCAGCCATCCCGCAACTTCTTCGGGATCACCCTCCCCAGCGCCGACAGCGCGGGCGGCATCGCCGTCATCGTGCTCCTCGCCGCGCTGGGCGGATTCATCCTGAACCTCACGCCCTGCGTGCTGCCCGTCATTCCGATCAAGGTGATGACCATCAGCCAGCACGGCGGCTCGCCCGGCAAGAGTTTCATGCTCGGGCTTTCGATGGCCGTCGGCGTGGTCGCGTTCTGGGTCGGCATCGGCCTGCTCGCGATCTCCGTGACCACCTTCGCCGACCCCAGCCGCATCTTCGGCATCTGGTGGGTCACGCTGGGCATCGGCGCGATCATCGCCGTCATGGGCGTGGGCATCATGGGCGCCTTCAGCATCAACCTGCCCAAGAGCGTCTACATGGTGAACCCCAAGGCCGACAGCGCGTGGGGCTCGTTCGTGTTCGGCGTGATGACCGGCGTGCTCGGCCTTCCCTGCTTCGGCTTCGTCGCGGGCGCGCTGCTCGCGGGCGTGGCCACCCAGCCCGCGGGCGTGACGCTCGCGATCTTCGCGGGCATCGGCGCCGGGATGGCCCTGCCGTACCTCGTGCTGTCGGCGAATCCCAAGTGGCTCAGCAAGGTGCCGCGCACCGGACCGGCGAGCGAACTGGTCAAGCAGGTGATGGGCTTCCTCATGCTCGCCGCGGCCGCATACTTCGTGGGCGCCGGGCTCATCGCGCTGGTGAGCGATCGGCCCTACCTCGCCAAGCAACTCCACTGGTGGGCGATCGCGTTCTTCGCGTCGTTCGCCGGGCTGTGGCTCATCGTGCGCACGGTCCAGATCACGAAGAAGCCGGGCCGGCGCATCGCGTTCGGCGTGGTCGGGCTCTTCCTCGGCGCCACCGCCACGCTCTGGGCCCTCAACCAGACCGCGACGGCGAAAGAGAAGTACGGCGACACCTCGTGGGTCGCGTTCAGCCAGAGCGAACTCGACAGCGCCCTCGCGAGCGGCAAGGTCGTGGTCCTCGACTTCACCGCCGAGTGGTGCCTGAACTGCAAGGCGCTCAAGGCGGCGGTGCTGGATGTCGAGCCGGTGAAGTCCGCCGTGCGCGAGGAGGGCGTCGTCACGATGACGGTCGATCTCACCAGCACCAGCGCGCCGGGGTGGGAGAAACTCCGCGCCCTGGGCCAGACGGGCATCCCGACGCTGGCGATCTACGGCCCGGGCCTGCCCGAGGACGCGCCGATCATCGCGAACGCCTACTCCTCGCCGCAGGTGCTCGGCTGGCTGGAGCAGGCGCGGGGCGACGCTGTTGCGGCGAAGTGATTTCGCTCCCTCCCCTATGCGCAGCATGGGGGAGGGCTGGGGTGGGGGTCTGATCGTGCGCACAGAATCGAAGATGCTCAAACCCTGACACATAGGTTGAGCGCCTTCGATCTTTGCGCACCTTCCATCCGGCTCCCTCTCCTGTTCGACGGAGTCGAATGGGAGAGGGTTGGGGTGAGGGCTACTCCGTCTTGTTCTTCTCCGACGCTCGATGCTCGAGTCGTCAGCGTCATCTTTCAGGAAGAGAGAAGAGAAGAGAGAAAGATATAGATGGGGAAGGAGCGGTAGCCCTCACCCTGCCCTCTCCCATCGTGCTCCCCACGGGTCGCCCGACAGGAGAGGGTGCAAGAACCGAAGATGCTCAACCCCTGACACACAGGTTGAGCGCCTTCGACTTCCGCACCCTCTCTGTTCAGGCCCTCTCCCTCATGGGGAAAGGGCGTCGCCGCGCCCCGTGCTCGCGCCCGGGGCTCTGATCAGAAGATTTCCCGCACTTTCCGGTTCTCGGATCTTCCATTAGCCCTCGGAATTCTGTACGCTGAAATCAGTGTCAATTGCCGGGCAATTCCGGGCGCCTTTTCCGAGGAGTCATTCCATGAATCGTTTTTCCAGCGCACTTTCGGTCGTCGTAAGTGTGTTCGCCATATCCAGCGTTCACGCCGGGTGGACGGTGACCAACCTTCATCCCGAGGGCGCGGCGTGGTCGCGGGCGACCGGAGCGACGGACTCCCAGCAGGCCGGCACCGTTTACATCGGGGGCCGGACCCGCGCCAGCCGGTGGACCGGCGCCGCCGACTCATGGCTGAGTCTGCACCCTTCGGTAGGCGTGACGCAGTCGAGCGCTTCAGGCGCATCTGCTATGCAGCAGGTGGGTCAGGCCAGGGTCGCCGCCGGCGATCATGCCAGCCTGTGGAGCGGTACGGGCGCCTCGTGGGTGGATCTGCACCCTGCGGGGGCCACACTGTCGGCGGCCCGCGGCGCGAGCGATACTCATCAAGTGGGATATGCACATATTTCTGGCATGGGACACGCGGGCCTTTGGAGCGGCACGGCCGAGTCGTGGGTCGACCTCAATCCAGCGGCCGCGTCCGGCTCGCGGGCTTCGGGTGTCTTCGGCATGCAGCAGGTCGGGACCGCTCGCGTTGGTGATGTTTGGCGCGCCAGTCTGTGGAGCGGCACGCCCGAGTCGTGGGTGGATCTGAGCCCACCGGGGGCGTTTGGGTCGTCCGTCTTCGCCATTTCCGGCGATCAGCAAGTCGGGTATGTCAATGTTGAAGAGTTCGTTTCTCACGCGAGTCTGTGGAGCGGTTCGGCCGCTTCGTGGGTGGACCTCAATCCCAGCGGCGCGATGTTTTCGCGGGCGCACGGCGTCTCTGATACGAAGCAATGCGGATACGCCCACATCGACGGCGTCTCTCGCGCCGTCGTGTGGAGCGGCACGGCCGAGTCGTGGGTTGACCTCTCCGCGTTTCTTCCCGGCTCGTGGTCCTCCAGTTACGCTCAGGGCGTATGGAGCAACGGCGCGACGACCTATGTCGTTGGGTCGGGTTTCAATAACGACACCGGTCGCGATGAAGCCCTCCTTTGGATCTTCACGCCCGATCAGGTGGACTGCCCCGGCGACACCAACGGCGACGGCATCGTGAACTTCACCGACCTCAACGCCGTTCTCGCGTCGTTCGGCGAGAGCGGGGAGGGCATCGCGGGCGATGTGAACGGCGACGGACTGGTGAACTTCGCCGATCTGAACGCTGTGCTCGCGAACTTCGGCGTCAAGTGCGAGTGAGAGGGCAAGTGTGCGCACAGAATCGAAGATGCTCAACCCCTGACACACAGGTTGAGCGCCTTCGATTGCTCCCTCTCTGTTCAGGCCCTCTCCCTCATGGGGAGAGGGCGGCGAGCCCAGCGAGCCGGGTGAGGGGTCAACAACAGGCGCGCAGGAGATGGCCCCTCACCCGCGTCGCGTCTTCGACGCTCCGCGACCTCTCCCCTCGAAGGGAGAGGTGCAAGAAGGCGCCACGCTCGTGCGCACAGGAATCGAAGATGCTCAAACCCTGACACACAGGTTGAGCGCCTTCGATTGCTCCCTCCCCTATGCGGAGCATGGGGGAGGGCTGGGGAGGGGGTCTGATCGTGCGCCGCTGAAGAGGAAGAATTGACCCCCTCCTGGCCTCCCCCATCTCACGATGGGGGAGGAAGTCTCGCGGTCTTGCCCCCTCGATCTTCCCGCCTACCATCCGCCGCTTCGTCGGGACCTGCCGGGCCCCGGCGCTGTGCCGTGCCCCGTGTGGGGCCCAGGCGCGTGCAGAGCATCACCCCCGTCCCGGCTCGGGAGTTTCGCCCCATGGTCCGTATCCGTCTCACCCGTCTCGGCCGTCACAAGCGCCCCTTCTACCGCATCCACGCGGTTGACCAGCGCAAGCAGCGCGACGGCCAGTTCATCGAGAACCTCGGTTGGTACAACCCGATCGAGCAGGACGAGACCAAGCAGGTCAGCATCAAGGCCGACCGGGTGAAGCACTGGATCGACCTGGGCGCCCAGCCCAGCGACACCTGCAACGACCTCTTCGCGAAGCACGGCCTGATCGACGCCGAGGCGTGGAAGGCCGAGCGTCAGCGCCGCATCGCCAAGAAGGTGAAGGCCCAGGCCGCCGCCAAGATCATCGCGGACGAAGCCGCCGCCAAGGCCGCCGCCGAGAAGGCAGCCGCCGAGGCCGAGAAGGCCGCCAAGGACAAGGCCGCTGCCGAGGAGAAGGCCGCCGCGGAAGCCGCCAAGGCCGCCGAGGCTCCCGCCGCCGGGGGCGCCGAGGGCGCCGAGGGCTAAACCCTTCGCGGGACGCGTATGTCCGCGCTGCGCATCGACATCCTCACGCTGTTCCCCGGCCTGTTCGAGCCCGTTCTGGGCGAGAGCATCACCGGTCGTGCGCGCGCGGCGGGGCTGGTCGAGTGGCACGCGACGAACATCCGCGACTTCGCCGACAACAAGCACAACAAGGTCGATGACCGTCCCTTCGGGGGCGGGCCGGGCATGGTGATGATGTGCCAGCCGGTGTGGGACGCCGTCGCCGCGGTGGAAGCGCGGGACCCCCGGACCGCGACGCGCATCCTGCTCACGCCCCAGGGGCGGCCGCTCACCCAGCCGCTGGTGGAGGACCTCGCGACACGCGAGCGGCTGCTGCTGATCGCGGGCCACTACGAGGGGCTCGACGAGCGTGTGGTTGAGGAACTGGCGCCCATCGAGGTCAGCATCGGGGACTTCGTGCTGTCGGGAGGGGAGATCCCGGCGCTGGCCCTGATCGACGCCGTGGTGCGGCTCCTCCCGGGAGCGCTGGGCCACGAGGACTCCGCCGCCGAGGACTCGTTCATGCCCGTCGGGCAGGGGGGCGAGCGGCTGCTGGACTGCCCGCACTACACCCGCCCGCGCGAGTGGCGCGGCAAGCCCGTCCCCGAGGTCCTCATGTCGGGCGACCACGGGAAGGTGGACCGCTGGCGGCTTGACCAGAAACTCTCCCGGACCCGGGAGCGTCGGCCCGACCTCCTCCCGCCCGCCTCTCCGGATGCCGATTCCTGACGGCAACATTCACCGAACTTTGAGACTCCGCGTCGCGGCGGGCCTACCCTTGCCGCTCCCGTTCCTCCCAAGCCCTCTGATTCCGCCCGGCCCTCTTGCCGCGGCGAGAGAAATCCACGGACGCCGACCCATGAGCACCCAGGCCCTCCTCGAAAGCATCGTCGCGGAACAGATCAAGACCGATGTCCCCCGCATGGACATCGGCGACACGATCAATGTGCACTGCCGCATTGTCGAAGGCGACAAGGAGCGCATCCAGGTGTTCCAGGGCGTGTACATCGCGCGCCGCGGCCGGGGCATCAACGAACTCATCACCGTTCGCCGCATCGTGAACGATCAGGGCGTGGAGCGCATGTTCCCCCTGAACTCACCGAAGATCGCGAAGTTCGAGATCGTGCGCAAGGGCGACGCCCGCCGCGCGAAACTCTTCTTCCTCCGCGAGCGTGTCGGCAAGAGCCGCCGTCTCCGCGATCGTCGTCGCGGCTGGCAGCACATCGAGGCGGGCTCGGCCGGCGTCAACGCGCCGACCTCCGTCGAGAAGAAGAAGGCCAAGGCCTGATGACCGCGCGGCGCCTCACAGCGCTGCGTCCCTTGCTGGTGATCATCCCCGCCGCGGGCTGCACGCTCGCGGCGTTTTCGTGCGCGAAGGAATCGACGGCGCGCGTCGAAACGCACGAGCGGGAAGCGGCCACCATCGAGCCTACGCCGGCGGCCGATCCCGCGCGCGAGCCCGACATGCCGGGCGTGCGGGTGTTCAGCGACCGAGTCGAGATCGAGGGCATCGTGCCGGTCGATTGTCATCACCCCGACACGCCGCACATCTTCCTGGAGGTGATCGCGTGCGCGCCGGACACGCGCGAGCACGAGGCGCTGGTGATGACGAAGGCCAAGCCCTCACACATCCACGCGGCGCTGCTGATGCTCGGCCGCACGCCGGGGTTCCCGGGTTCGTGGATCTGGAACGGGCCGGGGAGCGACATCACCTACAACGCGCCGAGCGGCGACGAGATCGACATCTACCTGCGCTACACGACGCCCGAGGGACTCGTCATTGCGCAGCCCGTGCGTGAGTGGGTCGTCGATGTCGATACGGGCGAGCCGCTGCCCGACGCGCCGTTCACCTTCGCCGGGTCGCGCTTCGTGACCTTCCGCGGCGACGAGGTGTACGACGCCGACTACGCGGGCACCATCGTCGGGCTGGCGACCTTCGGCAACGAGGTCGTGGCGTGGACGGAGGTGTTCAGTCCCGACGCGTCGATCGACCCGCCGCGCTGGATCGCGAACACGGAGACGGTTCCCGAGTTCGGGACTCCCGTCACGCTGATCCTCGTGCCCCGCCAAGGCCAGCGAGCGAACCCGTTCCTCATGCGCTGAGTGCGCTCAGCGCCGCGCGAGGGGGAGTTCCGACATGGTGGGGGGATCGCGGAAGGGGATGGGCTGGCCTTGCTCGTTGACGGCGACGAGCGTCACCGTCGCCGTGGTGACCTTCGCGATCTCCTTGGACAGGTATCGCTCGGCTTCGACCTCGACGCACACGGTCACGCTCTTGGCGCCCAGCCGCTCGGCGCGGGTGTAGAGCGAGACGATGTCCCCCGTGTGCACGGGCGCTTCGAAGTCCACGCGGTCGATCGAGGCCGTCACCCACCTGTGCGCGCCGTGGCGCCTGGCCTCGACGAACCCCGCCTGGTCGATGTAACTGAGGATCACGCCGCCGAAGATCGTGCCATACACATTGGTCTCGCGCGGCATGGTGACCACGCGGAGGGCCAGGTGACGATCGGTCGACGGCTGCTCGGGGGTGGTCATGGCGGATAGTAGAACTCCTGACCGGCGGAACCGGCGCGCGAACAATCACGGACGGTCTTCATGATGCGATCCACCCTGGCCATCCCGCTCTCGATCCTCGTCGGGACGGTTCTCGCGGCGTGCGAGACCGAAACGCGCGTCGTCCGCTCGAGCGGGAGTCTGTTGTCGGGTCAGCCGGGCGCCGAGGGCGGCGTGCGTGTCGACAGCGCGGGCGGAAGAACCGACGGCCCGACGATGCAGGAACGCATGAACAACCCGATGGGGTACAAGACCCCCGAGGACATGGACCCTCTGACCCTGCGCGTCACCGACCGGCACGGCGAGGAGTTCATCGTCTCGCGCAACCCGCGCGAGTTGTTCTTCCACCTCCGGCGCGCCCTCGTCGATCAGGACCCGGAGTTGCTGTACGAGCAGATCATCGCGCACGAAACACTGAAGCGCTACGAAGAACTGAGGATCAACCCGCGCGACGCGGCGGACTTCATCATCAAGCACCGGCAGGAAGTCGTGCGCACGCTGCGGTTCTTCCCGATGGCCGACCACACGCCGGGCTTCTTTCCCAAGCCGATCGGGAGGAACATGTTCCGGCTTGAAGCGCCGCCGGGGTTCGCCGATCCGCCGCTGAAGTTCCGGCGCATCGACTACATCTACGAGCGCGACGCGTGTCGCCTGTTGCTGATCAGCTGAGCGCAGCATGGCCGACGACCGCACCCAGACGCAGCGCAGCGAGACCATGCGCCGAGTGCGCTCGAAGGACACCTCGTGCGAAGTGCTCCTGCGTTCCGAACTGCACCGGAGGGGCCTGCGATACCGGCTCCACACGAATCTCCCGGGGAAGCCGGACATCGTCTTTGTTTCCGCCAGGGTCGCGGTGTTCGTCGATGGCTGCTTCTGGCACGGGTGTCCGGAGCACTGCCGCATGCCGGCGACGAATCGCGAGTACTGGGAGCGGAAGATCGCGCGGAATCGGGAACGCGGCGGCACGGTCACGGCCGCGCTGTCGAACGCGGGATGGGTTGTTATCCGTCTGTGGGAACATGAGATAAGGAGATCCGTGTCTCTCGCGGCTGATCGCGTGGTCGCGGCGATATCGGACTTGTAGGCCGTCCGGAAGCGGAAAATTCCTTGTGAGCGATGCCCGGCGCCAGTACCCTCTGGCTAGGAGAAGAAACGCGCACTCGGTTCAACCCGTGTCGCGCAGCGTGATATTTGCCGTCCGATCGCGGAATGCGAGAGGACGGCTTGTTGCGCCCAACACACCAGCGGGCGATTATCCCGCGCACGAGGAGGACAGAGAGATATGAATAGCACACGGATCGCGGCCGCCGCCATTGTTTCGCTCGCAGGCGCCGCCGCGGCGCTCGCAGGGCCGGGCGTCGTTGGCATCGACATCGTTGCTCGCGAAGGCGGCCAACTCGGCGGGATGACCATCACAAGCCTGAACGCGCCGAACACCAACGGGCTCGGCGGCGTCGGCTTCACATTCGGCGTCGACAACGGCGCCGGCGGAACGACCAACGGATTCGCGTCGTTCACGGCAGCGCTGCTTCAGGACATCCTGTTCTTCAACACCGATGTCACCAGCAATGTGCTCACAGGCGCCGAGACGACCAGCGCGTTCGGCAACAACGGGGAGTTCATCTTCAGCCCGAGCGTCGACGGCGAAGACTCGGTCTGGGGTCAGAACGGTCTCATCCTTCGCGGTGACGACGAGGTCCCCGGCAACACGGGCGTCTTCTCGTCGTTCAACAGCCGCCCGTCCAACATGCAGCCGGACGGCGTCGCCTACTGGATCGGCGGCGTGACGGACAGCGCCGGCGGCAGCACCCAGGGCCGCGCCCTGTGGCGCTACGACGGCGCCAACTACACCTCGATCCTTCAGACCGGCGACATCATCGAGGGACAGGCGATCGGCACTACGGGCGTCGGCTTTGATTACGACCTGTCTGACGATGGCGCGAACCACATCCATGACCTCCTGCTCGACACCGGCTCCACGGCCAACGACGGCGCCCTGTATGTCAACGGTGTGATCGTCGCCCGCGAGGGGCAGTCGATCGGCAGCGAGAACTGGGACAACTTCGACGCCGTCAGCATCAACACCTCGGGCAACTACATCTTCAGCGGTGACACCGACGGCGCGACCGGGACCGACGAGTTCATCGCGTACAACGGCGTCATCGCGATCCGCGAGGGCGACTCCGTGGGCGGCGTGACGCTCGGCTCGAGCGTGAACGCCGCGAGCATCAATAACCTGAACGAAGCCGCGTTCATCTGGAGCCTCGACGGTTCGGGCGAAGGCCTCTTCTACGCAGCCGACGCGTCAAACCTCGGCTCGTCGGCCCTGCTCCTGCAGGTCGGTGACGGGGTCGACACCGACAACGACGGCATCGCCGACGCGACATTGCTCGATTTCAACGCGTCCAATGTCGTTGGGCCGGGCCTCCAGTTCTCCGACAATCCCTTCGTGTATGTCGAGGTCGATCTCGTCGATCTCGCAGGCGCGGAGTTCGAGGCGATCATCCGGGTTGCGGTCCCCGCACCCGGCGCCGCCGGCCTGCTCGCGTTCGCGGGTCTCGCCGCCACCCGCCGCCGCCGCCGCTGATACTCGCCCAAGGGCCAATAACCAGCCGTCAGGCGACGAAACGAAGTGCATGAACAAGCCGGAGAGCCCCGAGGCTCCCCGGCTTTTCGCTGCGCTCGTCGATCGGATAGACTTCCCCCGTGAGCACCGAACGCGCGACGATCCCCACTCGGCGTCCCGTCACCATCCGCACGCTCCGTCGCATGAAGGAGCGCGGTGAGCCGTTCTCATGCCTGACCTGCTACGACGCGACCACGGCGCGCTGGCTCGACCGAGCCGGCGTGCACCTGCTGCTCGTGGGCGACACCGCCGCCGAGGTCATCCTCGGCTTTGAGAGCACGGTCCACATGCCGCTCGATGTCGCGATCGCGCTGACCGCCGCCGTGAAACGGGGCGCCCCGACCGCGATGGTCATGGGCGACATGCCGTTCCTCTCGTACCACGCCGACGAGGCGGACGCGATCCGCAACGCGGGTCGGTTCATCACCGAGGGGCTCGCCGACATCGTGAAGTTGGAAGCCGACGAGTCGTTCGCGCCGCTCGTTCGGAAGATGACGCGCGCCGGCATCCCGGTGTGCGGCCATGTGGGGTCCAAGCCCCAGACGGTCGGCCTCACCGGCGGGTACGCCTCGACGGGGAAGACCGACGAGGACGCGAACCGGATCGTGGACGACGCGGTCGCGCTGGAACAGGCGGGCGCGATCATGCTGCTCGTCGAAGCCGTCCCGCCGGGCGTCACCGAGAAGATCATGCAGCGGACGACCGTGCCGCTCATCGGCATCGGCGCGGGCCCCGCGGCCGACGGGCAGATCCTTGTCCTCCACGACATGCTCGGGCTGACCTCGTGGCAGCCCGCCTTCGCGGAGCCGATCGCCAACCTCGGCTCGCAGGTCCTGCACGCTGCCGAGGAGTATGTCCGGAAGGTCGCGCAGCGCAAGGTCAGCGAGCATCGTTTCGAGATGAAGGTGAATCCTCAGGAAACGAAACCGCCCCGCGCCGCGTCCGAAACAAAGGGTGTGTGACACGCACCCCTCAGAGCCGCCTGACCCCAGACCAGGAGAGACCGATGCGAAGGATCGTCAGCATTGCCCCGGCGATCGTCGTGCTTCTGGTGATCGTCGCGACCATCGCCGCCGCTCCGACGGCGATCCGGTCGATGCAGGTCGCGCAGACGCAGGCAAGGGTCGCGCTGGCCCAGCAACGCCTCGCGGACGATGACATCCTTCAGCGGTTCAGCGCAGCGGTGGCCAACCTCGCGGAGGTCGTCGAGCCGGGCGTGGTGCACATCGACGCCTTCTCCCTCAACGGCCGGCGCGGCGCCATGTCGTCGGGCTCGGGGTGGGTCTTCGATGACAGAGGCTACATCATCACCAACGCCCATGTGATCCGCGGGGCCGATCGCTACACCGTGCAGTTCTCCGACGGGTACACCGTGTCCGCCGAGTTTGTTGGGCTCGACAACCCGACCGATGTCGGGGTGCTGAGAGTCGATCCCGCCGCGGGCGTCTTCCCGCTCGTGCGCGCGTCCGACGCGCGTGTCGTTCAGGGCCAGCGCGTCTACGCGTTCGGCTCCCCGTTCGGCTTCCGCTTCTCGATGAGCGAGGGCATCGTTTCCGCGATCGGGCGCAACGCGTTCGGCGTCACGGGCGTCAACGGGTACACGAACTTCATTCAAACCGACGCCGCCGTGAACCCGGGCAACTCGGGCGGGCCGCTCGTTGATGTCCAGGGCCGCGTCATTGGCATGAACACGGCGATCGTTTCGGCGGACAATCCCACGGCGAATGTCGAACGCCAGGGCCAGAGCGCCGGCATCGGCTTCGCGATCCCGCTCGACACCATCGAGTCGGTCGCGGGGCAGATCATCGAGACGGGTCTGGTGGTGAAGGGATACCTCGGCATCAATCTCATCGACACGACCGACCCGCGTCTGCCCAGCGACGCGCTGCCCGAGGGCTTCCGGGGTTCGGGCGTGCTCGTTCGCGATGTCGTGGACGATCAGCCCGCCTCGCGCGCGGGGCTGCTCCCCGGAGATGTCATCCTGGCTGTCAACGGCGAGCGGATCCCGGACTCCGCGGTGCTCCGGGCCAAGGTCGGCTCCGTGCGACCCGGGATGACCGTGACTCTGCGGATCGCGCGCCCGAAGGCGGGCGGGTGGGACGAGATCGACCTTCCCGTCGAGATCGGCGCGGCCGTCGTCGCGGGCGACAGCTCGCTGATCGTCGTTCCGGAGGACGAGAATCCCCGCGAGACGCTGGCTCGCGAGAACGCGGACATCGAGCGAGCGAACAACGCCCTGGCCGCGCTCTCTCGCGCGGGCGTTCGCGATCTGAATTTCCGACGAGGGGGCATCTCGCTCGATGTGCGTGCGGAGTCGCCCGCGTCGGTTGTCGGCATCACCCCGAACGATGTGGTGGTCAGCATCAACGGCCGCGACATCATCGGGTACGAGTCGTTCATCGATTCCATCGCGAAGGCTCTCGAATCACGGAACGAGACCACGATTGAGTGCGTCCTGCGCAACCGGGAGAACGAGATGCGGACGGTCACCCTGCCTCTGGAGCGTCCATGACCGACGCGCAGAGTCCGATCGCGGTGATGCTCTCGGGGTCCGGCCGCACACTCGTCAATCTGTGCGATCGCATCGACGCGGGTGAGGTCCCCGCGAAGATCACGCTCGTCATCGCGTCAAAGGAATGTCTGGGCGCGCAACGCGCTCGCGATCGTGGCTTGCCCGTCGTCATCGAGCCGGGCGTGATCCCCGCCGATCGGCTCGCTGAGCTCTTCCGTGCCCACGGCGTCGAGTGGGTCGTCCTCGCGGGGTATCTGAAACTCGTGCATGTGCCCGATGGCTTCGAGGGGCGCATCGTGAACATCCACCCCGCGCTGCTCCCGGCGTTCGGCGGGCCGGGGATGTACGGCGACCGCGTGCATCGCGCAGTCATCGAGCATGGATGCCGCGTCACCGGGTGCACTGTGCACCTGTGCGATGAACGCTACGACGCCGGCCCGATCGTGCTTCAGCGCGCCTGCGAGGTCCGCGACGACGACACGCCCGAGACGCTCGCCGCCCGGGTGTTCGAACTCGAGACCCGTGCCTATCCCGAAGCGATCACGGCGCTCCTTGAGGGCCGCGTGGTGACGGAGGGCCAGAGAACACGGATCCTTGCCCGATCCGCCGCGAATCAGAACGCGTGAAACGGGCGGCCATTCATCTTGTCGTATTGCTCCTGGCTCTCAGCGCGTGTGTTCCCGCGTTCGCGGCGCCCGAGGCGATGGACATCGCGGAAGCGCGCCGCCGCGCCGCAGAGTTGCTGGCCCAGAACAATCGCGATGAGGCGCGGCCGATCCTTGAGCAGATCGTCCTGCTCGATCCGACCGACCATGTGTCGTGGTACAACCTCGCGTGCGTGCGGCTGAGCGCGGGCGAGCGCGACGCCGCGGAGGATGCGCTGCGCAGCGCGATCGGTGTGGGCTTCGTTGACTTCGACCAGATGCTCCGCGACCCCGACCTCGCGGGTCTGCGCGAGTCGAACACCGTGCGGATCGTCGTGCAGGGCTGGAAACGCGTCCTCGATATCCGCGGCGAGACGGACCTCAAGGCCGCCCGCGAATCGCTCGGCGCGGACTACATCCACATCCGCGACGACGACCTGCGCATCAACATTCTTTCCTCGTTCAGCGAGGCGGCAACCGCGGCGGCGCATGAGGAAATCCGCAAGGCCGCGCGGTTTGTGAACGACGAACTCTTCGACATCGAGTCGCCCGCCGACCGGCCGTTCCCGTGGACGCTGGTGATCCTTCCCACCAAGCAACACTTCCGCGTGTTCATCCCGTTCGAGGGCGTGGGCGGAATCTATGACCACGATCAGCGCCGGCTCGTGTCGCGCGATCTCGGGCCGAGTCTGCGCCACGAGTTCGTGCATGTGCTCCACCATCGGCGCATGATGCGCGAGGGCCAGCGCCACGCGTTCTGGGTGCAGGAGGGCATCGCGTCGCTCGTTGAGAGGCTGGACGAGCGACCGAACGGCTCGCTGGCGACGGCGCCGAACTGGCGCATCAATATCGCGCGCCGGCTGGCCGAGCCCCATCGGCTGACGCCGTGGGAGCGGTTCTTCACGCTCGACGGGACGCAGTTTGTCACCGTTCGCCCGCTCGCGATGTACTCGCAGGCGTATGCGGCGGCGCTGTGGCTCTACGAGACGGGGAACCTTCGCGACTGGATGGCCGCGTACGAGCGCGGGTTCGACGAGGAGCCGACCGGCATCGAGGCGTTCGAGCATGTGACGGGGGACGACGCGGCGATCAATCAGCGTGCGTGGCGTGACTGGCTCGTCCGTCAGGAGTTCGTCGCCGAGCGGTTCGAGGACGGCGTGCCTTCGCTGGGCGTCGATCTTGTGGAGAGCGATCAGGAAGGGCCGCGCGTGGCCGGGGTCTTTGCCGGACGCGGCGCGGGCGCCGACGCGCTGCGCGTTCGGGATGTGATCCTCGCGATCGACGGGTCGCCGGTTCGAACGGTCGCCGAAGCGATCCAGATGCTGGAAGGGCGAGCCGAGGGGGCCAGGGCGGAGGTCGATATCCGTCGAGGGCGCCTCGAGCGCACCGTGTCGGTGATGGTCGTGCCGTTCGACGAGCGGGCGTCGCGCGGCATGGCGGATCGCCTCCGCTGACCGTACACTGGCGCGAACGGGGCGAGCCATCTTTCCGAACAACGAATGACCGATCGAGCGGCCGATCTCTCGGCGGATGTATGTCGAAGAACCCCAACCGCACATTTCTCGCAGACTTCCGCTTCCGGTTTTTCCGTGGGCTGGCGATCCTGCTGCCCTCGGTCCTGACCTTCTGGCTGCTCTGGGCGGCGTACGGGTTCGTCGACAAGCGCGTCGCAGAGCCCATCAACGCGGGGATCCGTCAGGCGATCATCGAGGTCGCGCCCCGGGTGATGGACCACAACGACCTGCCGGACTGGTTCACCGTGCCGGAGAACCGTATTCAGGTGCTCCGCGACGAGCGGGCGCGGCAGGCCTTGCCACCGATGAGCGCCGAACAGTTGCGCTCCCGGGCGCGAGCGGAGAACTTCCGCGTCTGGTGGAACGAGCGCTGGTACCTGCGCTTCATCGGGCTCTTCGTCGCGATCATCCTCTTCTACCTCGCGGGCGTGCTCGTCGGGAACTTCCTGGGCAAACGCCTCTACGACCGCGTCGAGCGGTGGATGGTCCGCGTCCCGGGCATCAAGCAGGTTTACCCGCACATCAAGCAGATCGTGGAGTTCCTCTTCGGCGGGGACCAGAAGATCCAGTTCAAGCGCGTCGTGCTCGTGCAGTACCCCCGGAAGGGGATCTGGACGATCGGCCTGCACACGGGCGGCGCGATCCGAACGATCGAAGACCTGATCGGTGAGTGCGTGACGGTCTTCATCCCCAGCAGCCCGACGCCCTTCACCGGATACACCATCATCGTGCCCAAGGACGATGTGATCGACGCCCCCCTCACCATCGACGAGGCGCTGCGGTTCGTCGTTTCGGGCGGTGTGCTGGTCCCTGAACACCAGAAGGGCATCGGTGACACCCGAGAGGAGGGGGGCGTGAAGCCCCCCAAGAACGGCTCTCCCGAACGGGCACGGCTGGACACGCCGGAATACGATGCTGCCGAGGCCCGGTCGCATTCGCCAGCAGGCGGCCCAGGATCGGGCGGACAGCCACTACCCCAGCCCCGAAAGGGACCCAATGAGGACTGAAGTAAGCTGCCGGCGAATGGATTTGACCCCGGCGATCCAGGAATACACCGAGAAGCGTTGTGAGAAGCTCCTGAAGTTCTTCAACGGCGTCCAGGAGTTCGAGGTCGTGCTCGAGAAGGCCGAGCGGGGCGAATTCCACGCCGAAATCATCGCGGCCGTCGTCGGGCACGAGAACATGGTCGCCAACGCTCGGGGCCAGGACATCTACGCCTGCATCGATGAGGCCGGTGACAAACTGGCCCGTCAGCTCCACGACTTCAAGGAACGAATCAAGTCCCACCACTGACCGCACCGCCCTCCCCCGAGACCGTGCGTAGCATCCCTACTCAGGCCGCCCGTGCCGCGGCTCGGATTGACTCTGGAGTTGCCTCGTCCATGAAGCTGAGCGAGATCGTCGTCTCCGACGCCGTAATCACCGAACTCTCCAACACCGACCGCGACGCGGTAGTGGGGGAGATGGTCGATTCCCTCGTTGAGTCCGGCGCGATCGAGGCGTCGCACCGAGATGGGGTCTTCAACGCCATCATCGAGCGCGAGCGGCGGGGCTCGACCGGGTTCGGCAAGGGCGTGGCCGTCCCCCATGTCCGCCACCCTCAGGCCGAGCGGGTCAGTCTCGCGATCGGTCTGTCACAGCGCGGCGTCGATTTCAACTCGCTCGACAAGCAGCCGGTCTACACCGTCTTTCTGCTCGTCAGCCCGGCCAACAAGCACGAAGATCACCTCCGCGCGATGGAAGTCATCTTCAAGAACCTGAGCATGGACACCTTCCGCCGCTTCCTTCGCCAGGCCACGAGCAAGGACGAGGTCATCTCGCTGCTCGCCGAGGCGGACGGCCGCCAGTTCACCGCCTGATACCAGTGTCGCCGGACGGCGGGGCCGCGCGGGCCGCGCCCCGGCGCTCGCGTGACCACTCCGCGCAGGGCGACGCGCGTGTCCAGTCGGGCAACCGCCATCGTGACGATCAGCAACCGGCTCGGGCTCCACGCCCGGCCCGCGATGTCGTTCGTCGAGATCGCCGCCAACATGCCCTGCACCGTCTTCGTCAAGAAGGGCGACCAGCAGGTCGACGGCAAGTCAATCATGCAGATGATGATGCTCGCGGCCACGAAGGGCACGCAACTCGAGATCATCGCCGAGGGCGACGGCTGCGAAGCCGCCATCGCGGAACTCAAGAAACTCGTTGACGACAAGTTCGGCGAAGACTGAGCCGGGGCAGGTCACCCGCCCAGCGCGAGGTTGTTCGCGGGGGTCGCTGTCGGCACGGGCGTGGACGAGTCCGCCATCGCGTCTTTCTCATCAACGCGTTCGATCGAAGCGCCCAGCGCCGCGAGGCGCGTCTCCATTTCCTCATACCCGCGATCGAGGTGGTACACGCGGTTGATCACCGTGCGCCCCTCGGCGGCCATGCCCGCGAGCACGAGTCCTGCCGACGCGCGCAGATCGCTCGCCATCACCGGCGCTCCGACGAGTCGGGGCACGCCCGAGACCACAACCGTTGCTCCCTGACGGATCGTCTGCGCGCCCATGCGCGCAAACTCGGCGACATGGAGGAACCGGTCGGGATAGATCTTCTCGGTGACGACGCTGTTCCCCTTCGCGAGACAGAGCAACGCCATCATCTGGGCTTGAAGGTCGGTCGGGAAACCCGGGTGGGGCTGCGTGACGACCTGCGTCGGGGAGAGCGGGCCGTTCACGCGGACCTCGCACTTCGCGCGCAGGCGATCGGGCCCGGGATGCTCGAGGATCGTGACGCCGGCCTGTTCGAGCCGGTCCACGGCGGCGGCCAGCGCGTCGAGCGGGCAGTTCTCGAGGGTCACGCGTCCGCCCGTGATCGCTGCGGCGATCATGTAGGTCCCCGCCTCGATGCGGTCGGCCATCACGCGATGATCGGCGCCCGAGAGTGACTCGACACCTTCGATCGTGATGCGCGGCGAGCCGGCGCCCTCGATCTGCGCGCCCATCGCGGTCAGGAGCGTGGCAAGATCAACGATCTCGGGCTCGCACGCGGCGCACTCGATGATCGTCTTGCCCTCAGCGAGCACGGCGCCGCACATCACATTGGCGGTGCCGAGCACGGTCGAGCCGAACGGCCCGCCGAGGAACACGCGTGCGCCTTTCAGACGGCGCTTGCCGCGCGAGTTGCGCGGCGCGGCCGCGACGATGTCGCCAGAGTCGAGGGAGATCTCCGCGCCGAGCGCCTGCATCCCGCGCAGGTGGAGGTCCACGGGCCGATCGCCGATCGCGCACCCGCCGGGCATCGAGATCCGGGCGGCGCCGCGCCGGGCCAGCATCGGCCCGAGCGAGCAGATGCTCGCGCGCATCGTGCGCACGATCTCGTATCTCGCGTGGCTCGCCGATTCGTCGGTGGCGTGCAGGGTCATGCGCGACGGATCGTTCGCGTCGCGTGAGGTCTCCACGCCGAGTTCGGCGAGCAGACGCTGCATGTTCTCAATGTCGGCCAGCGCGGGCACATCGCGGAGCGTCAGCGGCTTGTCCGTGAGCAGCGACGCGGCCATGAGCGGCAGGGCCGCGTTCTTGCTGCCGTTGACGCGGATGCGTCCGTCGAGTGTTCTTCCGCCGTGGATGACGAAGGCGTCCATGCCTGCGATTCCCTTCGAGAGAGCCGTGATGCGATGACCTCAGACTGCGCGGCCGTCGCGTGGTGTGTTTCAGTATCCGCGCTGGACGGTTCCGCCCGCCGCGCGCCATGCATCGAACCCGCCCTCGAACCATTCGACCCTGTCGTAGTGCCTGGACGCCATGAGCTGCTTCACGAACGCCATCCCGACGGAGCTTCCCGGGTTCTGGCCGTAGACGATGATGCGGCTCTTCGAGCGGAGCGCGGGGACCGGGCCGTCCTGAGGGATATCGGCCAGCCGGATGTTCAGGGCGCCGGGAATATGGCCTTCGGCGAAGTCTTCCGCCGGGCGGACATCCACGAACGCCGCCTTCCCGTTCGCGGCCCGAGCGGCGACGGTGACATCGATCCGCTTGATCGACTTGTCGCTGATCGAGGCCTTGCAGCCCGGGAGCATCAAAGCGGCCATCAGGAGAGCCAGGAAGGGGTACACGGCGCGGGTCCGGAGGGCTGAGGCGGGGCCGGGGAACACGCGGGCGACGACGGGGTCAAAGAGCGGTCGAATCATGCCGGTACCTTACCGGAACCCCTCGCCGTTGTCGCGCCGGCAACGCTGGAATCCAGATTCATGACAGACCCGACCACGCCGAATCCCGCCCGCTT
This sequence comes from uncultured Phycisphaeraceae bacterium, assembly GCA_965369025.1. Taxonomy (GTDB): domain Bacteria; phylum Planctomycetota; class Phycisphaerae; order Phycisphaerales; family UBA1924; genus JAHBXC01. Next base: position 2,025,526 of record CBDUPB010000001.1, read on the forward strand.
TGCCCTCCCCCGCGCCATGGTCGTCGCGGCGGCTCTCTCGGCTTCGTTCCTCGGGACCGACACCCTCGCGCAGAAGGGGAAGGACAGCATGGCGGTCTCGCCCTTCGACTCGGCCGCCATGCCCGAGGACGGGAATGAGGTGGTGGACATCACATGGATGTACCTGCCTGAAATCCCGGGAAGAACCACCGCAGGCCTCGCGTTTACCTTCACGATCGATCCCGGATGGCATCTGTACTGGAAGAACAACGGCGACACGGGCATGCCGATCATGCTCAACCTCACGCTCCCCGAGGGCGTGACGGCGGGGGAGATCCTCTGGCCGACGCCGACTCGGTACGAGCATTCCGGCGGGCTGCTGGATTACATCTACGAGAACGAAGTGACGCTCATCGTGCCGATCTCGGGGTCTGTCGCGGGCATTCGCGCGGACATCGAGTTCCTCGTCTGTCAGGAGGCGTGCATCCCGGGTGAGCAGTCGATGCGGATCACGCTCCCGGATCGGATCTCCTCTGATTGGCACAGGCGGGCGGTTGCCTTGACATCGCGTCTCCCCGGCCCCGCGGCTGACGCCGTGTGCTGGACATGGGACGGCGCCACGCTCGTTTTCACAGCGAACGAGGCAGAAGAAGCGGAAACGATGATCTTCTTCCCCGAAGCCGGGGAGAACACCCGGCCCGTCAACGCCTTGCGGGACGGGATCGCCCAGGGCGACACCCTGCGTTTTGCCTACCGCGACGCCGTACGGAAGGCGGACATTGTCCGGGGGGTGCTCGAAATCCGGAACCGTTCGGGCCAGCCCGCGTTTTATGAGGTGCAAGCCCCCGCCCCGAAGTAAGGGGTATCGTTTCTGGAATCGACCGTTCGCTGCGTCCGGCCCGTCCGGCGCAGGTACACCAAGGATCGAATAACCGCCGCTCGTACGCGGCATGGACGCGAAGATCGGTTCAGAAGCGCACACGCGGTGCGCATCGGGCGTCGAGTAAGCGCCGCCGATCTATCGCCCACGGAGGTAGTCTCAGATGATGTCACTGAAATCGTTCGCCGGTGTCATGACCATCGCCGCACTCTCGAGCGCCGCGTTCGTCGGCGCAGCCGCCACCGCAGGCCCCGAGGGCAAGCAGGTCGCCAAGGTCGGAGAGAAAGCCCCCGGCTTCACGCTCACCGACACCGACGGCAAGACGCACAACCTGTCCGACTTTGAGGGCAAGGTTGTCGTGCTCGAGTGGTTCAACCCCGAGTGCCCATTCGTCGTGAAGCATCACGCGAAGAACAGCACGATGGCCGATCTCTCCAACGAGTTCGTCGGCGACGAGGTCGTGTGGGTCGCCATCAACTCCGGCGCTCCCGGCAAGCAGGGCTCGGGCCTTGAGCTCAACAAGAAGATGAAGTCCGAATGGAAGATCTCGTACCCCATCCTTCTCGATGAGTCGGGCCAGGTCGGCAAGATGTACGGCGCGAAGACCTCGCCCCACATGTACATCATCGATAAGGACGGGACCCTGAAGTATCAGGGCGCCATCGACAACAACCCGAGCGCAACCACGCTGGGCGATGTGAACTTCGTCGAGCAGGCCCTCAACGAGGTCCTCGCGGGCGAAACCGTCACCACCGCCGAGACCAAGCCCTACGGCTGCTCCGTCAAGTACGGCGGCTGATCGCGCGAACGATCCACGCACAACCAACACGCGATTCACCACGCGCCCGCGAAGAACTTTCGCGGGCTTTTTTGCGCCCGCGCCGTGGCTTTCGACGGGTTTGCGAATTCGTGCAGATTCGGTTCAATCGGCGCGGCCTGTGAGCCGATATCTCTGACTCGACGGCTGCTTGGAGGAAGTTGCCCTCGACGAACGGACGCCGCCCACGGGGGACGCGTTCGTCTCGCCAATTCGGAGTAGAGAGATGAACGAGAAGACCGGATCCACCCGCGTGCGCGCGCCGTTTGGCGATGCGGACCGATTGACTATTTCCCTCGCAGCGCGGCAGTGCGTCCGCGACGAGGTGCTCGATGTTGTGATTGAACGACTCGCCGCCGCGCTCGGTTATGGCGACAGACCCGCGTCCATGCCGGGTCTCCGCCTCCACCTCAGCGAGATCAGCGTCGAAGCCGACGCGCGCCTCCCGGATTCGGCCGGGGTCGAACCGCGCGTCAACGCGTGGGGGGGGATGGCGTCCGGCCCCGTCGTGCGCATCATGCCCCGAGAGAGTTCGGTGCTCGCGAAGATCGGATGATCACGGCGGCTGCTATCCTCATCATGTGACTCAACCGCCAGAAAGCGATGCTCGTGTCCTCTTTGTCTGCATGGGGAATATCTGCCGATCTCCCACGGCGGAAGGGGTGTTTCGCGCCATCCTCGCGCGCGAGAAACTCGAAGGCCGCGTCTTCGTCGATTCAGCAGGCACGGGCGGCTGGCACTCCGGGGAGGCGCCCGACCGCCGCTCGCAGGCCGCCGCAGCTCGCCGCGGATATGACCTGTCGTCGCAGCGCGCACGCCAGGTCTCGCTGAACGACTTCCATCACTTTGACATCATCCTGGCGATGGACGCGGACAACCTGCGCAACCTGCACGCGATCGCGCCGGCGAGTCTGCGCGGCAAGGTTCGCCTGCTCCTCGATTTCGCCGATCCGGCCCCGGACACACGCGAGGTCCCCGACCCGTACTTCGGCGACGACGGCTTCGACCTCGTGCTCGATCTCGTCGAGGCCGGGTGCGAGGGTCTCCTCGTGCATGTCCGCGAGATTCTCGACGCGAGCAACACCCCGCGATGAACCTCGAAGCGCGCATCGAGCGCGCCCTCGGACGCCGCCCGTGTTCGCTCTCCCGACTCGCCGGTGGATGCGTCGGCGATGTCCGCCTCGCCGAGTTCTCAACCGGCGAACCTCTGGTGGTCAAGTCCGGCGGTGAATCGCTGGTCGTCGAAGCCGACATGCTGCGGTTTCTCGCGGAACACAGCGCCCTGCCGGTTCCGCGCGTGATCCATGCCGAGCCGGCGATGCTCATCTTGGAGTTCGTTCCCAACAACGGGACCATCGCCGCAAGGGCGAGCGAACAAGTCCATGCCGGGCAACTGCTGGCGGCGCTGCACGCGGTGCGGCCGACAGGCATGAGTGCGCATCGCCACGGTTTCGGGCGGGAAACGCTGATAGCAGGGCTCGAGCAGCGCAACGAATGGTGCGACTCGTGGGTGGAGTTCTTCGCCGAGCGACGGCTGATCGCCATGGCGCGTGAAACAGTCCGCGCGGGCATGGCGCCGGAACAATTCGTGGTGCGCCTTGAGCGATTCGCACGCGACGCTCTGCCCACCCTCATCGATGAACCCGACGCGCCGTCATTGCTCCACGGCGACGCGTGGTCGGGCAACATCCTGGTTCGCGAAGGCCGCGTCGCGGCGTTCATCGATCCGGCGGTGTACTTCGGCCATGCCGAGATCGAACTCGCGTTCGGCACGCTCTTCGGGACCTTCACCGACGCGTTCTTCGAGGCGTATTCCGCGATCAGGCCGATCAAGGCCGGCTTCGTTGAGGTCCGTCGCGAGGTCTACAACCTCTACCCGCTGCTCGTGCACGCCCGACTGTTCGGGGGCGGGTATCTCGCCCAAGTTGACGCCACGCTCCGCAGATTCGGTGCATGACCGGCTCAGGCGCGTTCCCTCAGGGCTCACCGGGGCTTTTTTGGGGGTCACGCTTCCGCCTGCCCCTCTTTGCCTGTAGATTCTGTAAGTACGGTGTCCCCATTCCCGGCCCTGATCGCCGGATCGCTAGCGGAGTCCCACTCAGTGCGTCAAACACAAGTTGTTGCGTTGTTGCTCGCGGCCTCCGCCGCGTCCGTTTCATTTGCGCAGGGGGCCCTCGGCCTTGTGCGCTACGACAACGACAAGGTTGTCCGGATCGATGTCCAGACCGAGAAGCAGACCGAGTTCATGCGCGATCTCGGCGCGGACATGTGGTCGCATCGCGGCGGCCTCGGTCTGCGCGAGTATCGCGTCACCCCGACCCAACTCGACGCTCTTGAGAAGAGCGGCATCGCGTTCGATGTCGTGGTGCAGAATGTGCAGGCGCTCGTGGACGCCGAACGCGCGTCGATTCTCGCGCCGCGCGGCCTGGGCGGCTACTTCGAGTCCTATCAGCGCTACGAGGACATGAGCCAGTTCGTCAACGATCTGCAACTCGCGCATCCGGATCGCGCGGCACGCGTGTCGGTCGGCCAGTCGCTCGAAGGCCGCGAGATCTTCGGCGTGAAGATCACCGGCGCGAACGGTTCGGGCCAGAAGCCGGCCGTTGTGTTCAGCGCGATGCAGCACGCGCGCGAATGGGCCGCCGGCACGACGGCGCTCTATCTCGCGAACGAATTGCTCGAAGGCTACGGGGTGGACGCCCAGATCACCTCGGCGCTCGACGCCGTCGATGTCTACATCGTCCCGGTTGTGAATCCCGACGGGTATGTCTGGACCTGGGATGTCGAACGATTGTGGCGCAAGAATCGGCGAGTCAACGGCGGCGGCACATTCGGTGTCGATCTCAACCGCAATTTCTCGATCGGCTGGGGCCTCAACGGCGGCTCGGACACGGACACCGACAGCGACCTGTATCGCGGCACGGCGCCGTTCAGCGAGCCCGAGTCGGCTGCGCTCGCGAACTTCATCGAGGCCATCCCGAATGTCCGCGCGCATGTCGATCTGCACTGCTACTCCGAACTCATCCTGAGCCCGTGGGGCTGGACCGAAGACCCGACGCCCGACGCTGCGGCGTACGACAGTCTCAACTCCAGCCTGCAGGACGCCATCGCGGGCGTGCACGGCCGCGTGTACACGGCGGGGCCCGCGGGCTCGACCCTCTACATCGCGAGCGGCACGGCGCCCGATTGGTCGTACGGCGAACTCGGCGCGTTCGGCTGGACATTCGAGCTGCGGCCCGCGACCGCTGGCCAGGGCGGATTCGTGCTCCCGCCCGATCAGATCATCCCGACGGGCGAAGAGATTCTCCCCGCCCTGCTCGTGGTCACCGAGTTCGCCGCCGCCGATATCTATTTTGCTGGTCTGCGCGAGCCCGCGTACATCGATGCGGCGAGCGGCGCCGAGGTCTCGATCGGCGCGACGCCCACGCGCGGCGCCGCAATCGACGAATCCTCCAGCGCGCTGCGCTACCGAGTGGGAGGCGCCGGCCCGTTCCAGAGCGCGCCTCTGTCGTTCGGCGCCATGCATGTCGCGACCGGGCAGTTCCCCCCGGCGGTTTGTGGTCAGGATGTCGAGTACTACTTCGAGATCGTCACGGCGTCCGGAACACAGACCTATCCCGCTGACGGCGCAACATCCCCTCGAGCGCTCACGGCCTTCGACGCCACCATCGCGCTTGAGGACGACTTCACCTCCGATCTCGGGTGGACCGTCGGCGCCACGGGCGATGCCGCGACCACGGGCGTCTGGGTCCGCGGCGTGCCGAACGCGACGAACTACCAGCCGGGCTCGGGCGATCCCAACGGTTCCGGCGGCGAGTGCTACTACACCGGTTTCTCCAGCCCCGGCGCGAGCGACGGCGCTCAGGACATCGACGGCGGGGCGACCACATTCACATCGCCCATCATCGATGCGTCCGGCGCCGCCGGCGAGGCGTACCTCAGCTATTCACGATGGCTCGGCTCGAACGGATCGGGCGGCAGTGACTACCTGCGCACCTTCCTCTCGAACGACGGCGGATCGACATGGACGCTCGTCGATTCGGTGACCCAGGACACCCGTGTCTGGACGCCCCGTCAGATTCGCGTCGCCGACTTCCTGTCGCCCACGAGCACGATGCGCGTGCGATTCGTTGCGGCGGACGGCGGTTCTCCGTCGGTCTCCGAGGCCGCGGTCGATGATGTGCGCATCCTGCTGCTCGGTTGCGCCTCGCTCGCGGGAGACATCAACGGCGATGGCGTCGTGAACTTCTCCGACCTCAACGGAGTGCTCGGTTCCTTCGGCGCGACGGGAGCGCCGGGCTTCGATCCCGCCGACACCGACAACGACGGCGATGTGGACTTCGTCGATCTGAACACCGTGCTTGCCAACTTCGGCGCATCAAACTGAACAGAGAACGCCTGATCAGAGAACCTTCGCATGCATCGCTCTTTGTTGTTGCCTCTCGCGGTCGCCGTCTCGTGCAACGGCGCGGCTTTGTGCGCGGGTGACCCGTGCGCATTCGACTCCGCGCAGCGGATCGGATCGGGCAATCCCGACTTCGCCTTTGAGATAGACCTGGGCGAGGACGAATCGCGGCTGGTGGCCGGTTCGTTCTCGGCCATCGCGACCTTCGCCCCGGGCGTGACCCGCACCTCCGCGGGCATCGAAGACCTGTATGTCGCGAAGTATGCGGCCGACGGCTCGCTCGTGTACCTCGCGACGACGGGAGGCGCGGACTTCGACGGCACGAACGACGCCGTGCTCACGCCCGACGGCGGCGCGATCGCGGGCGGGTACTTCGCACGCACGGTGCAGTTCGGGCCGGATTCCCTCGCGTACGCGGGCGGGCTCGACGCGTGGATCGGGAAGATCGATCCGACCGGCGCGTTTGTCTGGGCGCGGCGGGCCGGGAGTTCCAACCTCGAAGAAGCGCGCGGTGTCGCCGTGGATTCTGACGGCAATGCGTACATGACGGGCTACTTCAACGGGACCGCTGACTTCGCGCCAGGCACGAACCTGGTCAGCGCGGGCAACGCCGATATCTTCCTCGCGAAGTACTCTCCGACCGGCGATCTTCTGTGGGCTGTCCGCGCGGGTGGGACTGGCTTCGATTCGGCGGAAGGGATGACGGTCGACGCGAGCGGGGGGGTGTTCGTCATCGGACGCTTCCAGAACACCGCGGAGTTCGCGCCCGGCGTGACGGTGACGAGCAACGGCTCGTCGGATGTCTTCCTCGCGAAGTTCGACGCCGTCGACGGCTCGCTCGAGTGGGTGCGCGCCGCGGGCAGCAACGGGACCGATCGTGGTGTTGGCGTTGGCGTTGACAGCGCGGGCGCCGCGTACATCACGGGGTTCTTCCGCAACAGCATCACCTTCGGCGCCACGACGCTTGTCGCGCAGAACAATGATGACATGTACTTTGCGAAGTACGACGCCGGCGGCGGGGTCGTGTGGGCGCAGAACGCGGGCACATCCCTCAACTTCGTGCAAGGCCTCGCGCTCGACGCCAACGCGAACGGCGATGTGGCGATCAGCGGCTGGTTCGGAGGCACGGCCGTGTTCGGCGACGCCGCATTCGGTATGACGAAGCAACTGGTGTCCGCCGGATCATTCGACGCGTTCGTCGCGACCTTCGACGCTAACGGCGCCTTGCGCTGCGCGGTTCGCGCCGGCTCGGGCGGATTCAACGCCGACTACGCCTACGGCGTCGCGATCAACGAGGCGGGCGCCGTCGCCGCGTGCGGCGAGTTCACCGGCACGGCCGACTTCGGCGACATCATCCTCAACGGCGGCGCCCAGGACGCGTGGTTCGCGACACTCCCGGCGCCCGCGAGCGATCTTCCCGGCGATCTCAACGGCGACGGGATCGTGAACTTCACGGACCTCAACATTGTGCTGGGCGCGTTCGGATCGAGCGGTGTTCCGGGGATGACGCCCGGCGACGCTGACGGCGACGGGACCGTGAACTTCACCGATCTGAACATCGTGCTGAGCAACTTCGGCGCGATGCGCTGAGCCCCGGACTCAGTGCAGGACGCGGTCGAGCAGCCAATCCGCGAACGCGGTCTTGTCGATGACGCCCCGCGTGCCGTCGATGCGGCCGTCTGTCCAGACAAGCCACGCCTCGATGCTGGCCGCATCCATCGTTTCGAGCGGGTTGGCGACGATGGCGTGGCATCCCTTGCGCTCGAGTTTGCGCTTCGCGACTTCGAGCAAGCCCTCGCGCGGCTCAAGCGCGAACCCGATCAGCCGCTGAGACCCTCCGGAGGCCCGGACCGACTCGCTTACCCCGGCCAGGAGGTCGGGCGTGGGCTCGAGTTCGATGGTGATGTTCCGTTTCTCGCGGCGGACCTTCCCGGTCGCGGAGCCGCCCAGCCCGGCGGCCGCGTTGGGCAGCGGGCGATAGTCGGCGACGGCGGCGGCCATGATGAGCGTGTCGCACTCGGGGACATGCCGCGCAAGGGCGTCCTGCAGGTCGGCGGTGGTCTGGAACCGGACCACCCGAACGCCCGTATGGGAGGGCTCCAGCGGCGTTGGGCCGAGCAGGATCGTTGTGTCCACGCCGCGTGCGGCCGCCCGATCGGCCAGCGCTATGCCCAGCCGTCCTGAGGAACGATTGCCAATGAATCGAACCGCATCGATCGGCTCGTGTGTCGGGCCGGCGGTGATGAGCAGTTTGGTGGCGCGGTTCTTCATCGCGGGCGAGAGGATAGGGCCGCGCGGGGTCCGGAACACGCTCCCCTTCAGGATGGCCCCCCGACGACGCGAGAGAGCAAAGCGGCTACCGTGACATGCCCGGCCGGTAGGCGTGTGTGAGGCCGCGGCCTCGTCCCCGGTCCGATTGGACGACGACTCTTTGTAAGCCAACGCCGTAGAGAGAACAGATGGCACGATCGCGGAAGAAACTCGGTGAGATCCTGGTCGGTTGGGGCATGGCCCAGGCCGAGGAAGTCGAGAAGGTTGCCAAGACCGCCAAGGCGGCGAACAAGCGGATCGGCGAGGCGCTGGTCGAGCAGGGCGTCGTGAAAGAGGAGCAGGTCGCCAAGGCCCTCGCGCACCAGTTCGGCATGCCCTACTTCGACCTGAAGGAGAAGGGCAACGCCGAGAAGATCGACAAGGAACTCGTCCCCGAGGACCTCCAGCGCAAGCACCTGATCCTCCCGATCGAGAAGAAGAACGGGCGCCTGAAACTCGTCATCAGCGATCCGATGAACCTCGAGTTGATGGACATGCTCCGTTTCCGCCTGAGCGCCGAGATCGATCCGGTGATCGGCGCCAAAGGGCAGATCAGGGACATCCTCGACGCCGGCAAGGGCGGCGACGGCGCCACATCCGCGCTCCAGAACGCCACCGGCGGCTCGCTGATCACCGCGTCGATCGATAAATCTCTGGACAAGTCGATCGACGCGTCGATCGACCGCGACGCGCAGCCCGACGCGCCGATCATCAAGCTTTGCAATCGCATGATCATCGAAGCGGTTCAGAACCGCGCCTCGGATATCCACATCGAGCCGATGATGGACCGCGTGCGCATCCGGTACCGCATCGACGGCGTCTGCGTCGAGCGCGACAACCTGCCCAAGCGCATGCAGAACGCGGTGCTCACCCGCCTGAAACTGATGGCGGGCGTGAACATCGCCGAGAAGCGCATCCCGCAGGACGGGCGCATCAAACTCCCCGTGGACGACGCGCACATCGACTTCCGTGTGTCGGCCTGCCCGATCTATCACGGCGAGTCGATCGTGCTTCGTATTCTCCGCCCCGACTCCGTGCGAATCGGCCTCGAGAACCTCGGTTTCGAGGAAGAAACCCTCGAGATCTTCAACCGGGTGATCAAGCGGCCCAACGGCATCTTCCTCGTCACCGGCCCCACCGGCTCGGGTAAGACGACGACGCTCTACACGGCGCTCGACCTGCTGAACCGCCCCGACAAGAAGATCATCACCGCGGAAGACCCGATCGAGTACGCGTTCGCGGGCATCAACCAGTGCCAGGTGCGCGACAGCATCGGGCTGACCTTCCAGAACATCCTCCGCGCGATGCTCCGCCAGGCGCCGAACATCATCCTCGTGGGTGAGATCCGAGACAAGGAAGTCGCGGAAGTCGCTATTCAGGCGGCGCTCACGGGCCACCTCGTGTTCAGCACGCTCCACACCAACGATGCGCCCAGCGCGATGACTCGACTCATCGACATGGGCGTGAAGCCGTTCCTCGTGGCGTCGTCGATCCAGGCGGTGCTTGCGCAGCGGCTCGTCCGCGTGCTGTGCAAGGATTGCAAGGAGGTCGACAACGACCCGGACCCGAAATTCCTCGCGCTGGTGGGGCTCGACCGCGATCAGGCCGCCGGCCGCGTGTACAAGGCGGTGGGCTGCCCGAAGTGCAACGGCACGGGGTTCCGCGGCCGACGCGCGATCTTCGAGATGATGCAGATGAACCAGCAGCTGCGCGACATGACCTTCAAGCAGACGCCGGTCGCGGAACTGCGCCGCGCCGCGATCGCGAACGGCATGAAGACATTGCTCGACGACGGGAAGCAGAAGATCCTGAAGGGCTTCACCACCCCGGGCGAGATCGCGAAGTTCGCCCAGACATCGGTGGACATGGACGCGCCCGTCGAGGTCTGAACAGACCCGGCGGGACCGACACGCTTGATTCACACATGTAGCGCTGCCCGCGGATCAGCGAGCACCCATTCAGCGAGAGACGAGGACGAGGATGGCAACCGTACAGATCGACCGATTGCTCGACACCGTCGTGAAGCTCAACGCCAGCGACCTTCACCTGACCGTCGGCCGGCCGCCGACGCTCCGCCTCCATAGCGCGATGCGGAACCTGCAGACGAAGGTGCTCGACAGCGACGACATGGTCGCCCTCATGAAGTCGATCACCCCGGAGAAGAACCAGCAGGAGATCCAGGAGGTCGGCGGCACCGACTTCGGTTTCGCGTACGGCGACGCGGCCCGCTTCCGTGTGTCCGTCTTCCGTCAGCGCGGCGATCTGGCGATCGTCTGCCGCCTCATCCCTAACAAACTCCTCTCGTTCGACCAGATCGGCCTCCCCGAGATCTGCCGCGGGCTGATCCGCCGCCCTCGCGGGCTCTTCCTGGTCACCGGGCCGACCGGTTCGGGCAAGACCACCTCGCTGGCGACGATGATCGACTACATCAACGAGACGATGGACCGGCACATCATCACGCTGGAAGACCCCATCGAGTACTACCACTACCACAAGAAGTCCGTGGTGAACCAGCGGGAAATCCACAACGATGTCCCGACCTTCTCCGAGGGCCTCCGCCGAGCCCTCCGCCAGGACCCGGATGTGATCTTGGTCGGCGAAATGCGAGACCTCGAGACCATCGAGTCGGCGATCCGAGCGGCGGAAACGGGCCACCTGGTGTTCGGCACCCTCCACACCACCGGCGCCGCCAAGACGATCGACCGCGTGGTGGACGCTTTCCCGGTCTCCCAGCAGAACCAGATCCGCATCCAGCTGAGCACTTCGCTGGTGTCCGTGCTTTCCCAGCAGCTCCTGAAGCGGGTGGACACCAAGGGCATGGTGGCCGCGTACGAGTTCCTGGTGGTTACCCCGGCCATCCAGAACCTGATCCGCGAGAACAAGTCGTTCCGCATCGACTCGTCGATCCAGACCGGCAAGAAGTTCGGCATGCAACTCCTGGACGAGCACCTCTGGTCGCTGTTCAGTCGCGGCATGATCTCGGCTGAGGACATGATCGACAAGTCCAAGAACCCCGGCGATCTCACCGAGCGGGTCCATAAGGCCGGCAAACTGGTGGGTCGCGAAGAGCTGGACGAGGTGCATGTCGAGGCCGGCGACTGATCCGGACCACGACCCACCGCGTTCCTTCGCCCCGGCCGAGGACGGTTTGAAAGTGTTGAAAAACTCGTGTCGCATCTATCCGATGCGACTAAACACCCTTTGCAGACGCATCTGCATCGGATAGACTCCCGAATAGGGGATGTCGCCGCTCGCGCTCCGAGTTGGCGAGATCTCGGACTCTGGCCAGAGGGCCAAGGCCTGCCATGTCACAGCAAGCATCTCAGATCAACCCGGCTGAACTGAAGAACCGCAAGCTCGGTCGCGTGCTCACCAAGATGGGCAAAGTGACCCGCGAGCAGGTTCAAGAGGCCATCGATATCCAGAAGACCAAGAAGGCGAAGATCGGGGAGATCCTCGTCGAGCTCGGGTATGTCTCCAAGACGGATGTCCTCGAAGCCCTTGCCGGCCAGCAGGGGATTGCCTTCTACGACCTGTCAGGCGTCGACGCTCTCGACGCGCCGGTCGTCGATTCCATCCCGGCCGAGACCGCCCAGTCCTATCAGGTCGTGCCCATCTCCTTCCAGGAGAAGGGCCGCAAGATCGAGATCGCCCTCAAGGACCCGAACAACTTCCGCGCGGTCGACGACTTGCGCCTGCTGATGGGTTTCAATGTCACGGCGTATGTCTCGGACCCGAGCGATGTCGAACGGCTCCTGAAGAAGCACTTCAACCGCTCCGAGTCCGTCACCGATGTCGTCACCGCCATGGCGGGCGACGAGAAGTTCGCCTCGCTGGCCGGGCGCGGCGCCTCGATCGACCTCGACGCCGTCCTCGAGGCCGCCGAAGACAACAAGATCATCAAGCTGCTCAATCTGGTGCTGATGCAGGCCATCAAGGACCGCGCCTCGGACATCCACTTCGAGCCGTTTGAGGAAGAGTTCAAGATGCGGTACCGCATCGACGGCGTCCTCTATGAGATGGTCCCGCCGCCCAAGCACCTCGGGCCGGCGATCACCAGCCGCATCAAGGTCATGGCCAACCTCGACATCGCCGAGCGCCGGCTCCCCCAGGACGGCCGCATCGAGTTGCAGGTCGCCGGCAACCCCGTCGACCTTCGCGTGAGCGTGCTCCCGACGATGTACGGCGAGTCGGTCGTTATGCGTGTGCTCGACCGGGGCAATGTCGAACTGTCGCTCGACCGAGTCGGCTTCTCCCCCGAGGAGTTCAAACTCGTCAGCCGCCTGATCGAGAAGCCCAACGGCATCGTGATCGTCACCGGGCCCACCGGCTCGGGCAAGACGACCACGCTCTACGCCGCGCTCTCCACGCTCAACCGCCCCGAGGTCAAGATCCTCACCGCTGAAGACCCCGTCGAGTACGACATCGACGGGCTCTGCCAGGTCCAGGTGAATCCCGAAGTGGAACTCACCTTCGCCAAGGCGCTCCGGTCGTTCCTTCGTCAGGACCCCGATGTCATCCTCGTCGGCGAGATCCGCGACCTCGAAACCGCGCAGATCGCCGTGCAGGCGTCGCTCACGGGCCACCTCGTGTTCAGCACGCTGCACACCAACGACGCGCCGTCGTCGATCGTGCGTCTGCTCGACCTCGGCCTTGAGCCCTTCCTTCTGACCGCGACGCTCGAGGCGATCGTGGCCCAGCGCCTCGTGCGCACGATCTGCTCCAAGTGCAAGGAGCAGTTCACTCCCACCGAAGAGCAGCTCATGGAGCTGGAGCTTCGCCCGGAGGATGTGCGCGGCCGCTCGTTGTACCGCGGTCGTGGCTGCGAGAACTGCAACGGCTCCGGCTATCGCGGCCGCATGGGTCTCTTCGAGATCCTCGTGATCGACGACGAACTCCGCGAGATGGTGATGAACCAGGCGAGCACCGCCGCCGTCCGCGCCGAAGCGCGCCGGAAGGGCATGCGCACGCTCCGCGAATCAGGACTTTCCGCACTCCTCAACGGGCAGACCACCATCGACGAAGTGGTCCGCGAAACCCTTAGCGACGCTTAAACCCGATCGACAGCCCCAGCGCGACGGTCCACGCCGCGCGTCCGAAACAGGATTCTCTCAATGGGCACCTTCCAATACGAAGCGCTGAACGCGCAGGGCCAACCCCAGAAGGGGACGATCGAAGCCGGCACCGGCGAAGAGGCGATCCAGCGCATCAAGCTGCAGGGATTGTTCCCGACATCCGTGCGCGAGCAGAAGGTCAAGAAGACCGCCGGCGCACCCGGTGGCGGAGCCGACGCCAAGGGCAAGAAGAAGCCAGCCAAGAAGAAGAAGAAGGGCGGCGGCATCAGCATCGGCAAGGTGAACGCCAAGCACCTCACCACCTTCACGCGCCAGTTGTCCACGCTCCAGGACGCGGGCCTGCCCCTGCTCCGCTCCCTCCAGATCCTGGAGAACCAGCAGAAGCCGGGCAAGCTCAAGTCCGTCCTGCAGAGCGTCGTCGAGGAGGTCGAGGGCGGCGCCTCGCTGTCTGACGCGATGGCCAAGAATCCCAAGGCCTTCAACCGTCTGTACTGCAAGATGGTCGCCGCGGGCGAGGTGGGCGGCGTGCTGGATGTCATCCTCCAGCGACTCGCCGACTTCATGGAGAAGGCGCAGCGCCTGAAGCGCAAGATCCTCGGCGCCATGATCTACCCGGCGGCGGTCATCATCGTCGCCGCGGCCATCGTGACCTTCATCATGTACTTCATCATCCCGAAGTTCGAGGAGATCTTCGCGGACTTCGATGTCGAACTCCCCCAGATCACGCGCACGCTGATCAACATCTCCACCTGGATCGCGGGCAACATGGAAGGTCAGAAGGTTCCGGGCGCCGTCTGGGTGTTCGTGGCGCCGTTCGCGATCTTCTTCTTCTTCAAGTTCATCCGCATGACCAAGCCGGGACGCGCGAGCACCGATGTGGCGCTGGCGTATTCGCCCATCTTCGGCAAGCTGGTGCGCAAGAGCACCGTCGCCCGCTTCACCCGCACGCTCGGGACGCTCATCAGCGCGGGCGTGCCCATCCTCGAAGCCATCCTCATCACCCGCGACACCTGCGGCAACTGGATCTACGAGCGTGCGCTCAACAAGGTCCACGACTCCATCCGCGAGGGCGAATCGTTCGCGGAACCCCTGCGCCAGAGCAAGACATGCGACGCCATCGTCGTCAACATGATCGATGTCGGTGAGGAGACGGGCGACCTCGACTCCATGCTCATGAAGATCGCCGACAACTACGACGAAGAGGTCGATGTCGCGGTCAGCTCGCTGGTCTCGCTGCTCGAGCCGCTCATGGTCATCGTGCTCGGCGGCATCGTCGGCACGATCGTCGTCGCCATGTTCATGCCCATGATTTCCATGATCGAGGGCCTCTCCAAGTGACGAACGCCCGTCTGTCCATCATGGCCCGCGCGTTCACGCTCGTCGAGTTGCTCGTCGCCGTGACCATCATCGTGATCCTGCTCGGGATCCTGATCCCCGCGAGTTCGCTCGTGCTGGGAGGCGCACGCACCTCGTCCAATCAGGCGCTGCTCCGAACGCTCGCCGACGGCGCCGAGTCGTTCAATCAGGACTTCCGCTACTACCCGCCCCTTCTGACGCCCGACCCTGACCTGCGCTCGGAGATGTACACGCCCGATCACTCCGACAGCGCGCGGAGCGCGCAGGTCCGGTACGACGACCTGATGGAGATCCGCTGGCACAGCGTGACCACTCCCGCGGTCTACCTGCTCGGCGTCGGGTCGCTCGCCCCCGAGCAGGCAAACTCGAGTCTCACGCCGGTCCCCGCATGGCTCTCGACCGACACGGACCCGAACTACGCGAACCGCCACGACGGCGCCGACGGGCTGGGCATCCGCAACCCGGGTCCGGACAGGTCGTGGGGGGGCGCGGTCAGCCGGAGCAACCACAAGCCGACATTCAGCGGCCGCGTGTACGGCCCCTATATCGACCCGAAAATCGGCGAGACGCAGGTGCGCACGATCCGCCTGGAAGACTTCACCTACCGCACAACGATCGCGCCGCCGCTCTCGCAAAACACCATCGACATGATGCAGTTCTCGGTCATCGTTGACCGGTTCGATTCGCCGATCCGTTACTACAAGGACTGGCCCGAGCGTCAGCGCACCGAATCCGTCACATCGGACTCGGCCCGACTTCCCACGCTGGTTGACGCGCCGCTCGAACTCCTTTCCGCCGATTCGCTCGTGGAGTATTCCGCGGCGTCGAACTCGAACGAGCCCCTGATCGATTCGGGGCTCATCGGCAAGCCCTTCGCGTTCCTCTCCGCCGGCCCCGACGGCCGCTGGGGAGAACGCCGTCAGGAGAGCGTCCCTCAGGACGATCTCCTGATCGGCAGCGATTACCGTGGTCTGAGCAACGAAGACGCCAAGTCAGTCCTGCGCGCCATCGAGGACAACCAGAGGGCAACGCCGTGACGCGCATGAATACCGACACAATCCGACGCGCCGCGTTCACGCTCATCGAACTCCTGATCGTGATCGGTGTGATCGTGCTCCTCGCGGCCATCACTCTGGCCGTCGGCCCGCGCCTCTTCGATTCGCGCAAGGAAGCGGTCACCGAGCAGATCGTCACCACCCTCGACGGCATGCTCGAGACCTACATCCAGGAACGCCAGGGCAACATCCCGCCCGACATCAGCGACGCGTACATCTCGCTGTGGGAAGAGATCCCCGCGCCCACGAGCGATCCCGAGAATTCGGATCTGGAGCGCACGCGCTCGAACTACGGCGACGCCGATCAACATCCCCCCTCCGGCGAGGATGACCGTCCCTGGACGCCGTACTTCCAGGACGCCGCGGACAAGAAGTTCCCGCTTCGCCCCTCGAGTTCGATGTTCCTGTACCAGGCACGCGGACTGAGCGAGATCGACAACGCCCTCGGCCAGATGCCGCCCTCCCGACTCGCGCAGGTGTTCGGTGAGGACGCCGACGGCAACCCGTTTGACCTCACCGCCGTGCTGGACGCATGGGGCGACGCCGCGCGGCCGTACGAGCGCCATGTCCTGTATGTCCACCCGGCCAACCAGCGCGCCCAGCAGTTGTACGGCTATTGCCAGAACAACCGGCCGTACTTCCTTTCCGCGGGCGCCGACGGGATCTACGGCTCGATCCAGGACCTCCCGTACCCGCGCCGTCGCGGCATTCAGGACGACGAAGCCCCGTACAACGACAACGCGCGAGTTGTCCAGATCTTCCGCGATGCGCTCGACGACAACATCACCTCGTACGAAGTCCGCCCCGCGTTCATCACCGAGACCGCGGACCTCCAGAAGAACCCCTCGGAGCAGTGAGTATGTTGTTTGCACGCTCCATCCCGCCCCGACGACCTCGCGCCTTCACGCTTGTTGAAGTGCTCGTCGTCATCTCGGTCATCGCGATCTCGCTCGTGGCCATCGTCCCCGCGTTCGGCCGGATCATCGATTCCGCCAACTACTCGGCCGCCGTCAACCGCGTGACCGCTGCGCTCTCGCTCGCACGGTCCGAGGCCATGAACGGCAAGCAGACCGCCGTCGCGTTTCTCTTCGATGTCCAGTCGGAGCGCACCACGCTCATGATCGTCGAACGCGAGCGAACCGCCGGCTCGCTGACCCGCAACGCCGAATCGGTGTGCAACCAGACCGCCTTCATCTTCACCCCGATCCCCGGGCAGGCGCCCATCGTGCTGCCCAAGGGGTTCGGCGTCTACGGCCTGGCGCTCTCGACCACGAACCTCCCGCCGTGTCAGAACCTCGAACTCGGCTGGTACCGCAACGAGGCGGTCCGTCAGTCTGCGGCCACGGTCAGCGATCGCTTCTGGATCTTCCCGCGCAACGATGCGCGACTCTTCATCAACAACGACCTCTGGCCCGAACTCGAGAACGACGCCGATCCGCCCGACTGGCGTGAGGCCGCCCGCTACGCCGAAACCTTCTTCATCCGCTTCGACGAGAAGGGCGCGATCCTGCCCTCGGTCGAACTCGGCACCGGCGCCAGTCTGCTCGATGCCTACATCGAGTTCGAGGCCCCGACGGATCTCTTCGACATCACGCCAAATCTCGCCGAGAGCCCCGCGCTCTTCGACCCGGAAGAGTACGAGTATCAGGAAAGTCAGCCCAGCGGGGTCAAGTACGCCGTGAACCGCGAGGCCCAGATCCGGTCGGTGGACATCATCGCCGTCGTCGACCTCACGAAGCTCAGCGACGACACCGGCATCGCGGCCCCGTGGCTCGTCGTGCCCGAGTCATCGACCGGCACGGCGACGAGCAACGACTCGGTGCCCGATCTGCTCTCCGCAACCGATCCGAAGCGCGCCTTCGTTGACGAGAACTTTGTCTCCGACACCGATACCCCGACGAGCGCTCCCACGAGTCTCATCCATCGCATCAGCCGCTGGATCGACGCCAACGCGGAGCTGATCACCTTCAACCGCTCCACGGGTGAAGCGATGAGGAGGGTGTCGCAATGAACAAGCGCAACGCCTTCACCCTTATCGAAGTGCTCCTGGCTGTATTCATCATCGGTCTGGGCTCCATCGGTCTCTTCGCGCTCTTCGCGGGTGTCGCGTCCCAGCAGACCCGCGCGGCCGAACTCACCCGCGCCGTCGGTCAGGCCCAGGGCCTGCTCGGCGCAATGGAAGGCCGTGTCGGCCCGATCGGTGAATGGAAGGACGGCATCGGCGTTCCGTTCAGCGACCCGGTCTTCGGCGAGCCGCTCGTGCGCGGCGTGTGGTATCCGACTTTCTCGTACTACGACGATGCCGATCCGTCGCTCTCGCTGAACCCGCGCGCCACGAACAACCTGCTCCGAGGGCGCTACTTTGTGTCCCCGAAGGTCGAGGCCGAGGTGTTCTCCAACCCCGCCGTCTTCACCGGCGCGTCCTACCAGCCCGCCACCGGCATGATGGGCAATGGCACATTCTTTTCGACCGACCCGGCCGCGAGCACGCTGTACGCCGGCGCCCAACTCGTGCGGCTGCCCCACACCCGCGCTGCGCTGGGCACCGTCGAGATCGAATTCTGGAAGTCCGACATCCTCACGGGCGCCGAGTCGCTCGCGTTCGCGGTCTCGGATCTCCCGCTCGTCCCGCTCGTGTCGCACAACGACCTCGCGAGCCAGTCCGAGGCCGGCGTCGATTATCTGCTCCCCGAAGGCGCGATGCCCGGTGAGCCGCAAGTTCGGTTCTTCTATGCCGAGCGCCCGACCGGATCCGCGTACTCCTCGCTCGCGGGCATCAACCAGTTCGACCTGTCTTCCGTCCTCACCCCGGGGTTCGAGTGGATCTCCTCGATCCGCATCCGCTACGCGCACCGGGGAGACCGCCTGCTCGGTCTCGGAGAGCGGCTCGTCACGGTTCCCGATGACACGCGGCCCTCGGGCCGGCGGGCGATCGCCGGCGCGACGGCGATGTACCGGATCACGCCGCGCGGTCGTTCCCAGTTCGTCACGATCGCGTACACCGTCAATCCGCTCGGTCGCGAGGGTGACTTCGTCCCGCCCGAGCGCCCGACAGCCACGGGCGAGGAAGCCACGAACGGGCTGCTCAGGGTCTCCGAGGACGAGTACTCGCTCGTTTACGACGAGACCCGCGCCGAGTACTACATGACCTGGAACGACAACGACGACCTCGCGCTCGTCGAAGGCGACATCGTCATCGTCGGCGGTCAACTCAACCCGCCGGTCAACAGCAACATCAATGTGTACGGCGCCGACGATCCGGTGACCGTATCGCGCGTGCTCACGATCGGCAACGAGCAGCGCGCGTATCTCAACGACACCCCGCGCGTCCTCGGGCGTTCGATGGGCGTCGGCTCGACGGGCGGCTCGCCGGTCGACATCTTCCGGGTGTTCACGCTCCGTCGCGAGGTTGAAGTCACCGACGCGAACGATGTGACCTCCCGTTGGGAACTCCGCCCCGTGCTGTACCAGACCCTGGATGTGCAGTAATCATGCAGCAACCACGCACGCCATCCCGTCGCCCAGTCCGTCCCGCGCGAGCGTTCACGCTCCCGGAACTCGTCGTCGCCGTCGGCGCAGCGGCGATCCTCACGGCGTCCGTCGGCGTGCTGTTCCGCAGCGTCGGCGATCTGTCGAGCACGGGTGTCGCGTCCGTCCAGCTCGACGCCGCGGCCCGGGTGATGGAGAAGCAGCTCCGCGACGATTTCGACGCGCTGAGCAACCTCTCGGCCCAGGAGACCTTCTTCGCGATCCGATTCCGTGAGGTCGGCGACATCGATCGCAACTTCATGGTCGATCCGGCGGACGGGGAACGCGCCATCTTCCTGACGGAGGATGACCGCCAGCATGACCTGGACCTTGAGGTGGATCCGTATGTGCGCGCCGTTGACACCAACCTCCCCGTGAGTCGCGCGATCACGACACGCCTCGACGAGATGATCTTCCTGGCCGAGGGCGCGTTCGTGTCCGCGCAGACATGGGGCGGGTCAGGCGCGGTCGAGGCGCCGCACGCGCGCATCTACTGGGGTCACGGCCTCAAGCCCATCCCCGATGAAGACTTCGTGAACGAGATCGATTCCCTCACGGGTCTCCCGATCCGCCCGGTGCGCCGGAACATCCCCGACGGCGATTTCGGCATGCGCGCGGGCGACACCTTCGACTTCGCCACCGGCACGCTCGCGGAACAGACGGCGCTGGTCGCCACCGGGCGCAACGAGTACGCCACGGGGTGGTCGCTCGCCCGACAGGCGTCGCTGCTCTACGGCGGCAACGCGGCTTCCGCGTCCCTCCCGGTGACGCTGACGACCCAGACCATCGGCGACCGCTGGTTTGCTCCGTACATCCGCGACCGCGAGTTCCTCACCCGGTTCGACGCGTGGAGCGACGCGTATCCCGAGGCCTCCGACTTCGGCGATCTCCTCGAGGACGAGGAGATCGGCATCGCCGAGCCGCGCTTCCTCCAGACCGGCCGCGTTGACATCATCAATCAGGACCTGTCCGATGTCCGCCGCTGGCTCGAGGGCGAACTGTTCGTGGTGGGCGAGCCCCTCAACTACGCCGGCGCATACTCCTCTGGCGCGTTCGCCAACTCGCTGGCGACTTTCGGAAGCAGCGCGCCCGAGGAAGTCAGGTCCGCGCCGCTCTGGCTGCGCAATTTCAACACGATCGACGCGCCCCGCGACAACGCCGCGCTCGTGCAGTCCGCGATCGCTGGCGTGTTCATGCGTCCGCTCGTCGACGACCGTCCGAGCGAGGTCATCAGCCGGCGCTACGACGCGGGCGACCCGGAATTCCGCGAGCGTCCCGAAGCGGATCTGCTCGATTCTCACGCCCTGATCGCCGCCCGGTGCAGCCGGTTCGAGATCGCCTGGACCGACGGCACGATCGCCATCGATGACATCGATGTCGACTTTGACGGAGTTCCCGATTATCGCTCGGGTGATGTCATCTGGTTCGACATCTCGCCGATCTACGCGCCCGACGGTTCGCTGCTTCGGCGCAACACGCTCGCCGACTGGATCTACTCGCCCGCGGCGGGTTCGGGCAAGGTGCGCTTCGCCGACCCGCGGATGTCCGAGCCGGTGCCGCCGCCGCGCTTCAACATCGTGACTTTCCCCGAGATTCTCAACGATGATCTGATCGCGACGGGCTCTATCGCAGGCGCGACCGACGCGCTCCGACGCCTCAATGAGGTCTTCCTGTACAACCGCGCCATCACCGGCGGGAGCACGCTGGCCGACGGATCGACCGGCCCCGAGGCCTACGCGATCTGGGGCTTCCGCGAGCCCCTCGCCGACGGCCACTACGGCCGCCCGTGGCCAAAGCCGACCATGATCCGCGTGCGCACGACGCTCCATGACCGCGAACTGCGCAACCGCGAAGGCAAGTCCTACGAGTTCATCTTCCCGATCACCCCACGCGCGAACTGACACCCGCGCTCACCTCGCCCATGTCGAGGAGACCTGTTCATGCGCCACAACACACCAAACCACCCGATTCACGCGACGCCGACCCAGGGGGGGGCGCGCCGAGGCAGCACGATCATCGTGGCTGTAGGCGTCCTCGCCGTCCTCGCGCTCGTCGCCGTTTCGTACGCGGTGGTCGTGCGCACTGACCGCGCCGGCGCTGCCGCCTACGAGCGCGGCGTTGACCTCCAGACCTCCGCACGCGTGGTCCGCGATGAGATCGGCGCGCTCCTCACGGCCGACCTGTTCGGCAACAAGATCGTCACCCCCGATGTCCCGTTCCAGGCACAGGTCGGCCCGGACTCCATCCGTATCTGGCCGCGCATGTTCGAGGACGGCGAGTTCTTCGATGTCGCGCAGACTGCGCCCGGAACCTTCGACACCCGCGATCCCGATGACCAGCAGACCGCGACGATCATCGAGACCGATCCGTGGGTGATCGCACTCAACAACACGCCGGGCATCGGGGCGTTCTTCCCGTCGCCCCCCACGCGCGACGACGCATGGCTCTCCAACTCCGAGCCCGTCAATCCCGGTTCCCCGACTTCTCGTAGAGGCGTAGCCCACCTCCAATGGACCACATGGGGCCAACTCACGAACCTGCGCAGCGCGTACCGGCATTTCCGGATGAGCAACAGCGACCGCATCGGTCTCTGGGTGCGCGACGACGGCCGCTACGCCGACCTCGGGCAGTTCTTCGTCTCCGACTTCGCCGACAGGTACCTGCGCGGCGACCCCGGCGCGAATCTTTCGTTCGCCGAGAACGGGAGCCCGAGAGGCGTCGATGAGTTCACTCGCGTGATCAACGGCCCGCTCGTCGGCCTCTCGTCGACCGCCATCAGCGTCACCGGGATCCCGTTCGCGACCGATGTCTTCGGTTTCCAGATCCACCAGCTCGACGAACTCCACCGCGGCCAGCCCGCGAACACGCCGGACTTCGTCAGCGCAGACGAGCGATTCTTCACCGACACCGACGGCGACCTCCGCCCCGACGCCCGCTGGCAGGTGCTCGACGCGCTCGACGGGCTGCTCGGGCTCCGCTGGGTCGTTGCGGCCCGCATCGTCGACAACTCCGCGCTCGTGAATGTCAACACGGCGATGGAGTTCCAGGATCCCGTCAACTTCCAGAATGTCGGCGACGGCCGCACTCCGGCCGATGTCGATCTCACCCGCCTCATGCGGACCGCGCACCTTGCGCCGGACCTGCAGACGCAATCCCCCTGGACCGATCCTCAAGAGCCCGGGTACACGCTCGAGATCTACCCTCCGAGCGCCGGAGCATCGAGCTATTTCCCCGCGCGCATCGACGCGACGCTGCTCAATCCGATCAACCAGCACCTCATCGAGCAGCTCTCGCTCGACCGGTTCATGCAAACCATCGAGGAGCCCGAGAGGGCGCCGTTTGAACTGCTCTGGTCGTCAGATGTCGCGACGACGCCCGAACAGGTCTTCACCGATCAGGACATCATCCTCGGACCCAACGGCGACGATCCGCCGCCCCAGCACACGAGCCGGCTCCAGCGGTATCTGGTGAACCGGTACTTCGGCGTGTCGCCCCTCCAGCCGACCACCGAGCGCGTCTCGCCGTACACCATCGCCGACGAGGCGCAACTGCGGAGTTTCTTCGGCCTCAACAACGGCGCGACCATCAGCAAGATCGAGCAGCGGTTCGATTACGCCCGACTCGACGACAGCTCCGGCCTGCTCTCGGGCCCCCTGCGCACCAAAGAGAACATCAACACCGCCCGGAATCTCGTCACCAACACCGCGAATGTGGCCGAGATCCTGCCTTCGACGCTCGCCATCGCCTCCGACACCCGCAGGCACCTCACGACCGTGAGCGGCGTGGGCGATTTCAGCCCCGTGCCCGTGCTCAACGCGACGATGGTGAACGAGCGGCCCATCTTCGATCGCCCGTTCAACACCAAGCTCTCCTTCGTCGAAGTCCCGCGCTATTCGCCCGATCCCACCGATGTGGGAACGGTGAACGAGGCCCGCTTCCTGCGCGACCGCCTGCGCCGCGATGACCTCGTCCGCGCCGCGTTCGACTCCTTCGCGTGGGCGCTCGCGCCGCTCGCCGGGCACAGGCCGCTCATGTCGCCGCTCGGCACGCAGAACACCGGCGCGCAGCTCGCCTCGACCAACGCGGCGGACCTCGCGAAGTTCTTCTACGGCGGCGATACGGACATCACTCGCGGCCCGGCGTTCACCCTCCAGGCCGACATGATCGCGGGAGGCCTTCCCGCCGGCGAGGCGCAGCCCGGCGCGGCGTACGCGATCCTTCGCGCCGCCTCGCTCGCGGTGAACCTGTTCGACGCGACCGACGACGAACGCATCGATCCGGACCTGCCCGTTGCGCCGGGCGGCGCAACCGTCGATATGCCCACCGTCGCGCGGCTCTACAACATCACCCACCCCGAGCCCTACAACATCGACCCGACCGCGACCGACGCGACCCGCTTCGCGAACGGGCTCGCGCTGCCCCCGACCCTTCCCTTCCCCCCGACGCCCGTCACCGACAGCGTCGTGCGCATGGGCGTGGGATTCTCGTGGGGCGATCTCCGCGCCGCCGCCGGCGCAGGCCAGGTCATTGACTCGCGCATCAGGAACTCGACATCGAGCGAGACCCTGCTCCCGATCGGCCATGTCGGCGAGCCGCTCAACGGCGTGACGCTCGTCGGCCTCGACCGCCAGCCCTTCCTGCGCCAGGTCACGACGGCCGCCTACTACGCCGATCGCGCCGCGTTCTTTGAGGACCAGAGCGACCCGGCCACCTTCAGCGCTTCGGATCAGACCATCACTCCCAACAACACCGACGAGCAGGTCGGGGTGATCATCGCTTGGGAGATCGGCAATCCGTGGGCGGATCCCATCAATCTCGACAGCTATCAGGTCGCGATTGCGACCACCGTCGCCGGCAACGCCCTCGCGCTCACCGTGAACCTTCCCAGCACGGATCTCCCCCCGGGCGAGTCCGCGGTTTTCTACATCGTCCACTGGCAGAACGGCGTCTCCGCGTATCGCGAAGCCGACGCCAAGCGCATGATGCTCGCCAACCGCGATCTCTGGAAGGCGGACATCGAAGGGCGCGATCTCACGGCGTTCGATCTCGACGCCGGCGAGACCGGAACCATGCTGCTCGACGAAACCGGTGCGGCGCCGACCGCCGGTGTTCCGTTCCAGGCCTGGGGCGGCGGCGAAGCGGTGGGGCTGATCCTGATCCCCGACGCCCGGATCCCCGGAGCGGGCACGCTCGTGGTTGATCGTCTCGCGGCCGATCCCGCGGCCGGCGGCAGCGGCATTCCGGGCATCGCGAGCGGCGATGTGAGCGTGATCGGCGGATCTGTGGCCGCCGGTCAGCGCTACACCGGCGTCGCCGTGGCCACCGGCTCGGTCTATCGCCGCACGAACACCGCGTCCGGCTTCCCGGCATGGGTGATCGAGCGTCCCACGCTGAATGTCGATGACTTCATCTCCGCCGACGCCCAGAAGTCCGTGTGGATCGTTCCCAACAATCAGTCCGGCTTCGGCATGGATCCTCCCCCGATTCCCGGCGATCAGGGCGCCATCGCGGCGGCCTCGACGCCCGACCTCGGGCTCGAGGACAAGGGCGACTTCCTGCTCGGCGGCGCGATTGACCTCCCCTCGTTCCAACTCTTCGTCCCCAACACCGAACTGCGCTACACGAGCGAGGTGCTCCAACTCTGCGCGTTCACGCACATGTATGTCCACGCCGGCCCCGACGCCAACGGCGCCACGCTGGGCGCGGACATCGCCGATCCGACTCGCTTCGGCCCCGGCACCTGGCGCACCATCAGCGAGCAACTCGGCTCCGACGGCGAGATCTACCGCGATGCGCCCGTCAACACGCTGGTCAACCCGTACCTCGGTGTGCTCGACCCGACCCGCTTCGTGCTCGCGTCGAACAACGCGATGAACACCACCGCGGTCGGCACGCTCGGCCCCGTCACGGCCACCGCCGGCTTCGGTCTGCCCGAGGCCCTCGCCGTCCCGCTCGCGCTGCGCGTGGTGGATGTCGTCGAGCCCCTCTGGACGCCCGACTGGCGCGGCGGGAGCCGTCTGGTCCAGGGCCGCGTGAACATCAACACCGCGGCGCAGAAGACCCTGCGCATGCTCCCTCTCATCGATCCGCAGGACACGATCGGCACGCTGCTGCCTCAGTCGAGTTCGACCACGAACGACTGGCGCGTGCCGCAGATCATGACCTATCGCGATCGTTGGGCGGACCCGATCGCGGGCGTCGGCGGGGATGATCCCGCCGGTATCACCGGTCTGCTCGGATTCCCCGACAGCGCGCTGCGCTTCGTCGATCAGAATGTCGAGCCGGCGATGTTCGCTCTGGGGAACGCCACGCCGCTCGCGCGCGGGTTCGTGACCCCCGGCGAACTGGCCATCCTCGGCCGCTGGGACGCGGGGAACCCCGCGAATCCGGCCGCCTCCCCTGACGGCGTGCTCTCGTTCCTCGGGCTCGGCGCCGACACGGTGGCCATCACCGACACCACCGTCCCGTCGCTCGATGTCCGCCGAGGCACGAACATGGGCATGGCCGACCAGGACATCCGTCCCACACCGATGGGCGGCGGCGCGTTCAACGCCTTCGAAGGCGTCGACGATGTCGAGGAGCGGCTCGCGATCTATCGCGCCGTCTCCAACATCGTCACGGCGCGCAGCGATGTGTACACGGCCTACTTCAAGGTCCGCGGCTACGCGCCGCGCGACATCGAGGCCGTTGAGGTGGTCGCCAGCCCCGACGCCGCGCAGATCGGCGGCTATCTCGATGAACTCCAGCCGCGCTTCGAGGCACGGTTCCTCGCCGTGTACGACCGTTCGACGGTCCGCACGCCGGTGGATCGCCCCAAGGTGCTGCTGTTCGTCCGACTTCCGGACTGATCCGTTTCGCTGTGAAGAACCGCGCAGCGCCCGGCGAGGAATCGTCGGGCGTTGTGCGTTGTGGGGCGATCAGTACCGCGCGATGGTCGGGTCGATGTCGATCGACCACAGGTCGATGCCGCCCGCCATCGAGACGACATCGGTGAACCCCGCGTTGCGCAGGATGCTCGCGGCGCGGAGCGACCGCCGCCCGTGGTGGCACATCGTGATGATGCGCCGGTCGCGCGCGTCGTCGAGTTCGTCGAGGCGCGACGGGAGTTCCTGGAGCGGGATCACGACCGCGCCCTCCACGCTAGCGGTCTCGAGTTCGTCCGGCAGGCGGACATCGAGCAGGACCGGCGCGTCGGCTCCGTTGAGCGCGTCGCGCGAATCGCGCGGCGTGATCTCCCAGTCGTCCTGGAACTGGTAGTTGGGCGGCAGGCCGCGGCTGTCGAGTGAGTTCTTGTCGGCGTCGAGCATGGATCGCTCCTGAGCGGATGTGAACGGGAAGAGCGGTGGGGGGGTCAGTCGGTGTCGAACGCGCGGGGCAGCGCCTCGCGCACGGCGTCGAGGGCGTGATCCTCGGTGAACCCGCGGCGAGCGAGGAGGCCAAGGAGCCGCCGCGCCTTCGAGATGTCGTCGAGCCGCGCGGGCATCCGGGACAACGCCTGCGCCGCCAGCGCACGCGCCTCGGCGGCCTCGTCGGTTGAGGCGGTCGCGTCGCGCAGCGCGTCGGCGGCGGCGAACGCCTCGACGCCGCGCTGCTCGAGTTTCGCGCGGATCAGCGCCTCGCCCGCCGGCATATCGCGCGTCGCGCCGTAGACGATCGCCTCGGCGGATTGCTGTTCCTTGAGCAGGCCGCTCGCTTCGAGCCGAGAGACGCCCTCGCGCGCGATCGGCTCTTCAAACCCGCGCGAGACGAGTTTCGCGATCAGGCCCTCGGCGCCGTACGGCCCGCGCGCGAGGATCTTCGCGGCAGCGTCGTACGCCGCCTGCGCGTCCTTCGGTCTGGCCCGTCGCGCGCTCATGCGCCCAGCGACTCCAGGTATCCCGCGATCTCGCCCTGCGCCTTCGCGTCGCGCGCGTCGTTGGCGGCCTTCATGCCCATGAGCAGCGTCTCACGCGCGTCGCCCAGGCGCCCGAGTTCTTCCAGCGAGCGCGCCTTGTGGAAGTACGCATAGCAATAGAGCGCATCGAGCGCCAGGCACCGATCGAACCACACGACGGCGTCGTCGTGCTCGTCGCGCTTCGCGTGCTCCTGCGCGAGCATGTACGGAACATCCGCGTCGGCGGGATCGACCTCGTAGAGTTTCATCAACTGCTGGACGCGCGACATGCTCAGCCCTTCCTCGCGCTCTTCTTCGTCTTCTTCGCGGTCTTCCTGGCCGTGCGCCTGGCTGGTTGCGCCGCTTTCGCGTTCGAGCAATACCTGCGGCAGATCGCGTCCTCGGCGCACGAACCGCCCCGCGCCTTGCACGCGCGGCGGCCGTGGAAGATCAGCAGGTGCGACAGGTCGGTCCAGGAATCGCGCGGGAACAAGGCCATCAGGCGTCGCTCGATCTGTTGGACGGACGCGCCCTCCGGCGCCAGCCCGAACCGCTGGGACAGCCGCGAGACATGCGTGTCGACCACCACGCCGACATTGATATCGAACGCGTTGCCGAGCACGACATTCGCCGTCTTGCGCGCCACGCCGCGCAGTTCGAGCAGTTCGTCCATCGTGCGCGGGACCTCGCCCCCGTGGTTGTTCACGATGTCGCGCATCGACTCGTGGAGCGACTTCGCCTTGCTCCGGAAGAACCCGAGCGTCTTCACGAAGGGCTCGATCTCCCCGGGCGTCGCCTCGGCATACTCGGCGGGCGTCGGGAAGCGCTCGAACAGCGCGGGCGTCGCCTTGTTCACCGCGACATCCGTGCACTGTGCGCTCAGGATCGTCGCGATCAGCAGTTCGTGCGGCGTCGTGTACTCGAGTTCGCAGTGCGCGTCCGGGTAACGCTCGCGCAGGGCGGAGAGGATCGCCTTCGCGCGGCGCTTCTCGCTCGCCGTGACCGCGGGCAGGTCGAACGGGATCTCGCCTCGGAGCGAGGTCTTACCCATCGCGCCGGCTCCAGCAACCCAGCGCCGTCGAAGCGAAGCAGAGCATGAACAGCGCGGTCAGCGTGCGGCTGGCCCTCGGGTGGAGCGCGGCGAAGTTCTCGCGGTGGAAGTCGGCCGTCGGCGCGTCGCCGATCGTGGCCGCCTCGATGAACGCGAAGAGTTCATCGTTCATCGCGGGACGCAGCCAGATCGACTGGTGCGCGATCACGCCGAGCACCGCCAGCACGAGCAGCACGCGCGCCCACTGGGTGAGCGTGGGCCTGAAATACTTCGCGCGCAGGGCAAAGGCGAGCATCAGCGAGAGCGACGCCGCCAGGCCGGCGACGATCGTCACGCCGTCAGACACATCGAAGACGCGGCGCATGACCTCGCCCGCCGCGAGATTCCAGTGGGTCCCGAAGTACGCCGGGTAGGCGCCGAGCGTCGGGCCCAGGTCCCTCATCGTGGGGAAGGTGATGGCCGCGGCAGCGCCGGTCATCCCCAGCGCGCCCACGAGCAGCGCGAAGAGCGCCAGCGAGGCGCGGTCGAGGAGATTCGCCCAGCGGAGGCGGCCGTTCGTCGCGTGGGGTGCGTTGCTCACGCGCGATGGTAGGGGCCGGGGCAGATCAACGGCGTTCGGCTCCCTCCCCAATGCGCAGCATGGGGGAGGGCCGGGGAGGGGGTTCAATCCGAGCGCTTTCGCGGAAAGAACTCACCCCCTCCTGGCCTCCACCATCTCACGATGGGGGAGGAAGCAGAACGCTCGTGCGCACAGAACCGAAGATGCTCAAACCCTGACACACAGGTTGAGCGCCTTCGATCCGGCTCCCTCCCCAATGCGCAGCATGGGGGAGAGCCGGGGAGGGGGTTCAATCCGAGCGCTTTCGCGGAAAGAACTCACCCCCTCCTGGCCTCCACCATCTCACGATGGGGGAGGAAGCGACCTACAACCAAGGCGATGGCTTTCCCGCCCGGACTCAATCCGCTCGACGACCTCGCTCCGCCCGCGCTCGCGCTGGCCGGGCTGAGGAGCGACAAGGCATTCCGTGCGTCCGAGGCGTCCAGGCCCCGCGAGCCGATCGACGCCGCCGCCCGGCTCGGATTCCGCGCCGTCGTGCTGGACGCCACCGCGCCTGGTCTGCGGCCGCGCGACCTCGACCGCTCCTCAAGGCGCGACCTCGCGTCGGTGCTGCGCCGGCAGGAACTCGCCTTCGCGGGTCTCGAACTCTGGATACCTCCCGAGCACTACGCGCTCGCCGAGCACGCCGATCGTGCGGCCGGCGCGTGCGCGGGCGCCATCGACCTCGCCGCCGATCTCGCGCGAGAGTCTTCCGGCCAGCCGATCGTCTCGACCTCCTTCCCCCGGGCGCTCGAAGGCGAACGCCTCGCGCTGTTCGGGGGCGTCCTGCGCGGGCTGATCGAGCACGCCGACCGCGCGGGCGTCACGCTCGCCGATCACGCGCTCCCGCTCGGAGAGGCGCAGCACGGGACGGTCGAGCCCGGCTCGCCGCTGGGCGTGGGCATCGACCCCGCCGCGATCCTGCTCCGCGATGGCGATCCGGTCGCCGACGCGGGCAAGTGGGGGGATCGCGTCCGTGTGGCGCGGTGGAGCGACGCCGACTCCGTCTCGCGCGTCGCGCCGAGCAACCCGTCCGCGGGCCGCCTCGACCTCCTGGCGTATGCGGCCACCGTTGCCTCCGCGACCGGCGCCGGTCGTCTCGTCGTCGATCTGCGGGGCGTTCCCGAGCCACTCGCGTCGGCGGGCGCCCTGGCGCGTACCCTTCCCTGACGAATGGCGAGCGAAGACTACTACTCCATCCTCGGCCTCAGCCGCAACGCGACCAAGGACGAGATCCGCAGCGCCCACCGGCGCCTCGCGCGCGAACTCCACCCCGACATGAACAAGGCGCCCGACGCCGCCAAGAAGTTCGCCAAGGTGCAGGAGGCCTACGACACCCTCTCCGACGAGGAGAAGCGCAAGGTCTACGACCGCGTCGGCCACGACGCCTTCGTCGCCACCGGCGGCGCTCCCGGAGGCCCCGGCGGCCCCGGGGGCGGCGGCTGGCCGGGAAGCGGAGGCCGGCGGGGCGGGGGACAGACCTACACCTGGACCAACGCCGGCGGCGCGCCCCACAGCGACCCCTTCAACCAGCAGGACATCGGCGACATCTTCGAAGAGATGTTCGGCGTCCGTCCCGACACGCCGCGCGGCCGGGCGCGTCCCGGCGCTCGCCGCGCCTCGGCCCAACGCCCAGAACCGCCCGACGACATCGAGCAGGAGGTCGTCATCCCCTTCGACCTCATGCTCACCGGCGGCAAGTGGGATGTGACAACCCCGTCGAACGAGACCATCGAGGTCAGCGTCCCCAGGGGCGTCAGCGACAACGCTCGCCTCCGCCTGCGCGGCAAGGGCGGACGCTCACGGACGGGCGAGACCGGAGACCTCCTCCTGCGCATCCGCGTCGCCCCCCACCCGCGCTACGAGCGCAGCGGCAACGACATCACCGCCACGCTCCCGCTCTCGATCGTCGAGGCGACGCTCGGCGCGAAGGTCGCCGTGCGCACGCCCGGCGACGGCAGCGTCGATCTGACGATCCCGCCCGGCACGCCCAGCGGCGCGAAACTGCGCATCCGGGGCAAGGGCGTCGAGACCGCCAAAGGCCAGCGCGGCGACTTCTACGCCGTCGCGAAGATCGTGCCCCCGAAAGACCTGTCCGACGACGACCGCGCGGCGCTCGAAGCGCTCGGCGAACGCATCGGACATCCCGAACGCGAGTGAACCGCACGCCCCGGGGGAAATCCCGGTTCAATTGGACCGCCTGACAATTCCACTTGCGGCGGTTTCCGCGTTCAGGGACACTCGGCGCTTCTCCTCGGTCAGCCGCGAAGAACCCGGCAAGGTTCAGCGGCCGCAGGAGTTGGAGAGAATCCCCCATGGTTCGGAAGCCCCTGATGATCGCAGCATGCTGCGGCCTGGTTGCATGCGCCACTGACTCGGCTCGCGCCAATGTCACCGAGTCGGTCTGGCTGAATTCCAACGCGTTCGTGTATCGAATCAGGTTCGTGCCGGACTTCGACCAGCGTCGATCGACGCTCCCCGCCAACGGCGCCATGTACTGCGTTCCCACCAGCATCATCAACTGGGCCGGCTATATCGCCCGGCGCGGCAACCCGTCGCTTCCGCCCGGCGCGCCGCCGTGGGCGTACAACATCACCAGCCTCAACATCGCCACGCTGGGCGGGCTGATGTTCACCGACCCGATCGACGGGACGGGCGGCACGAACGGCCTGAACGGGGCGACCGACTGGCTCTCCGAGTACGCCTTTGTCTTCAGGATCAGCGCCGGCAATGCGCTCGATTACCCGCGCGTCTCCAGCATGGCCAACTGGGCGATCAACGCGAACGCGCTCATCGCGCCCGCTATCTCCTGGATGGACGAGACCGACCTGCCGCGCATCACACGCGTGGGCGGGCATGTCGTCAGCATGGTCCGCGCGGCGCGCGCCTCGGATCAGTATGTCATGGGCATCCACGACCCGGCGTGGTCGCCCAGCGGCGACACCCTGCAGGCGCAGTCCGTCTTCACCATGAACTCGTACAACATCAGTGACACTGCCGTCTTTGTCGACAACAACAACCTTCCGAGCGTGCTCTCGCGCATCAACGGCTACGGCAGCACGACCTCGCAGGGCTACATCACCGCGTTCTACGCCATCCTGCCGTTCGTCGCGCTCACGCCGGCCGGGCCGTCCTTCACACTCCACCAATTCAACCTCGGCAACATCCTTCAGCCCGACGCCACGACATTCACCAACCCGTCCGGCGGGCAGGTCACCAACGCGTTCTTCGCGCTCGACCCCACGCAGATCATCTACACCGCGGACAACCAAGTCATCGCGGGCGGGAAGCTCGCGCGCTTCGACATCCCCACCAACACGCACACCACGCTCTTCACCTACGGCGACGACTTCGTCGACGCGTGCTCGTCACGCCTCAACAGAGTCTTCGCCTACGCCGGACGCACGCTCACGCGCATCAACCCCGAGGAGGGCGTCGCCAACCCCGTCGAAGCCACGCTCATCGTCGGCACGGGGATCGACGCCATCGCCTACGACGACAACACCGATCAGGTCGTTGGGCTGCGCAGCGCCACCCGCCAGCTCATGCGCGTCCCGGGAGCTCTCACGCCGGGCGGGACGCCGATCATGCAGTCGATCCCCACCCAGGTCCCCGTCGGGCCGGGCGGCTCGATCGACATCCGCTTCGGCGACGGGAGCGTGCTCATCGCCACGCCGGCCTCGTCGAACGCGTTCCTGCTCACGCCCACAGCCGCCGCTGGTTTCGCCGTCCAGACCATCTCCATTCCCGGCAACATCTTCCCCATCACGGGCGGCTCGTTCACCGACAAGGGCGTCATGCTCGTGACGCTCGGGCGCACGAAGGAACTCGTTCCCGACGGCATGGGCGGCTGGACGCTCCTCACCAACTCGCCCTTCGCCAACCTCACAACCAACGGCAAGGTCTACACCGGCCGTTCGCGCACCAATGTCGACTACGCCGAGGACGCCGACCCGTTGAACATCAATTTGCTGCCCACCGTGTTCACGGGCGCGACGCACGAGCGCGAGTGTCCCGCCGATGTCAACGGCGACGGGCTGGTCAACTTCGCCGACCTCAACGCCGTGCTCACCTCGTTCGGCCAGACCGGCGTCGGCCTGCCCGGCGACACCGACGGCAGCGGCGTCGTCGACTTCACCGACCTCAACAATGTGCTGAACAGCATCGGCGAAGACTGCGGCTGAGCCCGCCAGTCCGATCAGAGCCCGGGGCGCGAGCACCGGGCGCGGCGATGCTCGTACTCCCAGCATCTCTTGGGATGCGCAAGCGTCCGCGCCCTCCGCTCGCGCGAAGGGCTCTGGCCAGAGTGTGCGCACAGAACCGAAGATGCTCAAACCCTGACACACAGGTTGAGCGCCTTCGATTGTGTTACACCGTCTCTGTCAGGTGATCCTTCAGCGCCCGGCGCAGCACCTTGCCCGTCGGGCCCTTGGGCAGTTCGTCCATGAAGCGCACCGACGCGGGAACCTTGTAGTTCGCGATGCGTTCGCGGCACCACTGACGCAGTTCCTTCTCGGTCGCCTCCGCCCCCTCGTGCAACTGCACGAACGCGACGGGGACCTCCCCACGCGCGTCGTCCTTCATGCCGATCACGCCCGACATCGCCACGCTCGGGTGCAGGTTCAGCGCCTCCTCGATCTCGCGCGGGAAGACATTCTCCCCGCCCACGATCAGCATCTCCTTGATGCGCCCGGTGATGTACAGGTAGCCGTCCTGGTCGAAGCGGCCCATGTCGCCCGTGCGGAACCAGCCGTTGGCGTCGAACGCCGCCGCCGTCTCGTCGGGCAGGTTCAGGTAACGACCGAAGATGTTCGGCCCCTTCATGCGCACCTCGCCGTCCATCCCGACGGGCAGTTCACGCTCGGAACCGTCGGGAAGCGTCTCCACGATGCGCTGACGCACGCCGGGCAGCGGACGGCCAACGCTGAACGGTCGGTCCTCGTGCGGCCTGCGCCAGTTCGTCACCGGCGCGGTCTCCGTCAGCCCGTACCCCTCCGCGATGTGCTTGTGGAAGCGCTCCTCGAAGCGCGACGCGATCGCCTCGGGGAGCGGCTCGCCCCCCGACACCAGGAACTTGATCGACTCGAAGTCGTCGGGCCTCGCGCTCTTCACGCTCAGCAGCGCGCCGTACATCGTCGGGATCGCCACGAACAGCGTCGGCCGATGCTCGCGGATCAATCGGATCACCTGCGGCGGGACGAACTTCGCGCTGTAGATCACGCGGCAACCCACCGTCAGCGGCAGCAGCGTCAGCACCGTCAGCCCGAACGAGTGGCACTGGGGCAGCACGCCCACCAGCGTGTCCTTCGCGGTGAAGTCCGCCCACTGCACGCACTGCGCGATGTTGGCCGAGAGGTTGCGGTGCGTGAGCACGACGCCCTTGGGCTTCCCGCTGGTGGCGCTGGTGTAGAGGATGACCGCCGGCTCGATGTCCGAACCGCCCACGCCGCGCAGGGAGGGCCAGCGCGGGCGGGGCACGCCCTTCATGTTCAGGTCTTCGATCTTGAGGTACTCGACGCCCGTGGGGATCTTCCCGCCCGTGGCGACATAGTCGAGCATGGGTTGAACGGTGACCACGGTGTCCGTGCCGCAATCGCGGACGACATGCTGGAGTTCCTCGCGCCGGAGGAGGAAGTTGAGGGGGACGACGGTCTTGCCGAGCATCCAGCCGGCGAGCATGGCCGCCGGGGCGAGCCCGCTCGTCGGAAGCATGATGCCCAGCGTGTCGGTCTTGCAACGGTCCTCGACGGCGTCGGCGATGTGGCACGGGGCCACGACCATCTCCAGCCCCTTCCAACGCCTGAAGTCGTCGATGGCGACGGTGGAGAGCGGGTGGGTGAGCAGACGACGGAGGATCGGCCAGTGGAGACTCATCGCGGGCAGAATACCCGGA
This sequence comes from uncultured Phycisphaeraceae bacterium, assembly GCA_965369025.1. Lineage (GTDB taxonomy): Bacteria > Planctomycetota > Phycisphaerae > Phycisphaerales > UBA1924 > JAHBXC01. The sequence goes on from CBDUPB010000001.1 coordinate 2,060,346, forward strand.
GGGGCCGGAGAATGGGGCGCTTGCGTCGTCCAGCCCCCCACCTCGCCCCTCGGCGGGAGAGGGTCTGCGTCCGCCCCCCTCAAGCGCCGCCGTCTCGTTGTACGATGCATGTCACGCGCGTCTGTTGCGCATCGCCGAATCACGCCTCGAATGAGAGTCGCCATGAACGCCCCCCGCCGGAACCGGATCGTCCTCGCCCTCGCCTGCTGCGCCCTGGCCGTGCCGGTCGGGTGCGCCTCGTCGACCTCGGGCGACGCCTCGGCGTCGAGCGACCAGCGCTCGGGCGGGAAGGGCTACACCGGCCCCGCCGCCGAGGCGATGATGGCCGAGTACTCCGCCGGTCGCTACAGCGCGGCGTACCGGGCTGCGAAGGACGCGATGTCCGACCTCGAGGGGCGCGAGAAGGAGCGGGCGATGCTCATCGCCGGGCTCTCGGCGCAGGCGATGGGCCAGCGCGACGACGCGGAGTTCTGGTTCAGGCAGGTCGAGCGTTCGACGGACACCGAGATCGCCGGGCGCGCACGGGCCGGGATGGGCCTGCTCGCGCTCAACGCGGGCGACTACACCCGCGCCGCGGCGCTGCTCTCGACGGCGTCGGCGCAACTCAAGGGCGACGAGTCGGCCCGCGCGAGTCTCTTCGCCGGGCAGGCGTACGAGGCGATGAACCGGCTCGACCGCGCACGCACGCAATACCTCGTGGCGATGGGCCTGGCGGAATCGCCCGCGCTGCGCTCGAATGTGCAGGCGGCCCTCGCGTCGCTGGGCGAGCGCGGGTTCACCGTGCAACTCGGCGCGTTCGCGTCGCGCGTCAACGCCGAGCGTGCGGCCAAGCAGTACCGCGACGACGCGGCGTCGCTGAACATGGGCGAGCCGCGCATCGTCGAGAAGCGCGGCGTGGGCGCGGCGGGCAACGGCACGCTCTATGTCGTCCAGGTCGGGTCGTACAAGACCCAGCAGGACGCCGATGTCGCCCGTCGCTCGCTCGCGACCGCGCTGGGCGAGCGGCAGGGCCCGACCGGAACGCTCCGCCCGTTCGTGGCGCCCGCGTTCGCGTCGGTCAACGAGTAAACGGAGCCGGATCGAAGGCGCTCAACCTGTGTGTCAGGGTTTGAGCATCTTCGGTTCTGTGCGCACGAATGCCTTGCCTCTCTGCACCTCTCCCTTCGAGGGGAGAGGTCGCGGAGCGTCGAAGACGCGACGCGGGT
>CBDUPB010000002.1:0-850675 GCA_965369025.1 uncultured Phycisphaeraceae bacterium
GAAGGCGCTCAACCTGTGTGTCAGGGTTTGAGCATCTTCGGTTCTGTGCGCACGAATGCCTTGCCTCTCTGCACCTCTCCCTTCGAGGGGAGAGGTCGCGGAGCGTCGAAGACGCGACGCGGGTGAGGGGCCATCTCCTGCGCGCCTGTTGTTGACCCCTCACCCGGCTCGCTGGGCTCGCCGCCCTCTCCCCATGAGGGAGAGGGCCTGAACAGAGAGGGAGCAATCGAAGGCGCTCAACCTGTGTGTCAGGGTTTGAGCATCTTCGATTCTGTGCGCACACTCTGGCCAGAGCCCTTCGCGCGAGCGGAGGGCGCGGACGCTTGCGCATCCCAAGAGATGCTGGGAGTACGAGCATCGCCGCGCCCGGTGCTCGCGCCCCGGGCTCTGATCGGACTGGCGGGCTCAGCCGCAGTCTTCGCCGATGCTGTTCAGCACATTGTTGAGGTCGGTGAAATCGACCACGCCGCTGCCGTCGGTGTCGCCGGGCAGGCCGACGCCGGTCTGGCCGAAGGAGGTGAGCACGGCGTTGAGGTCGGCGAAGTTGACCAGGCCGTCGCCGTTGACATCGGCGGGGCAGGCGATGACGGCGGTGTTGCCCGAGAAGTCGTCGGGGAGCGTGTCGGCGTTCTCGGGATCGAACTCGGTAGCGCGGTCGACATCGGTGCGCGAGCGTGCGGAGAAGGCGGGGCCTTCCATCGCGAGACCGGTGAAGGGCGAGTCCTCGACGGGCACCCAGCGCTGGGTGTCGGGGTCCTTCATCATCTCGTAGCCGATGCCGCCGGCGACGAGCAGGACGCCCATGTCGGTGAACGAGCCGCCGGTGAGGGGCTGATCGTTGAAGGGGATGGAGATGAATTCGACATCGAACTCGTCGTCGCCCGCCTGGACAGCGGGGAGCAGGAGCGCCGCGACGGTGCTGGCCTGCGTGGCGATGAGCACGCTGCCGTCGCCCGGTCGGACATCGATGCCGCCGTTGGGGCTGACGGGGACATTCGTCGGGATCGCCTGGATGATCGGCGGGACGCCGGCGGGGAGGTCGTGGCGGTAGCGGTGGAGTTGCCTTGCGCGCGGCTCGAGCATGACGACTTCGTCGGTCGAATCATCGAACGCCATGGCCTTGATGTCGGGATCGACCGTCATCGACGCCTCGACATAGTCGCCGCCCGGGTTGTCCGCGTTGATGCAAACGAGCAAGTCCCCGTAATGCAGATACGCGCGACCGAAGCGGGAGGTGGTCATGTCGTGCAACGGGCCGTTGATCTGCACCAAGGGCGTGTGCGAGTCGTCGTCCATGTTGTAGAGGAACATCCCGCCCTGCGCCGAGGCGGCGCTCTCGGCCATGTAGAAGACCTGGCTGGGGTCCATGCCGTACATGCCGCGTCGGATGCGCCAGCCTTGCGGGTTGGAGATCGTCTCCTGATCGGTCATCCCCGGGTTGGCGAAGTTGATGCGCAGGAGTCGGAGACTGATGCCGTTCTGGACGGGCGTGAGCACGACATAGGGGAGGATGGTGTAGTGGCCGTAGATGTACCCGTGGGTGGTGCTCGATCCGTACCCGTTGAGGCGCGACATGGTGGTCGGGAGGGGAAGCCCGTTGCCGAGCGGGATGACCTGGAGGTCCTGCACGACATACTCGTTGCGCGTGAAGGTGGACTGCGCGTTGAAGGTGTCGCCGTTGGGCGTCCAGGCGGGGTCGTGGATCCCGATCAACTGGCTCGAGCCGGAGCGCTGGGCCTTGACCATCGAGACGGCGTGTCCGCCGTTGCGATCGATGACCGGGAAGTTGGTGACATCGTACCAGCCGACGCGCGGGATGATGAGCGCGCCGGAGTTGATCGCCTGATTGGCGAGCGTGGAGAGGCGCGGGAATCCCGCGGAGGTGTTGCCCGTCGTGGCGAAGACGATCGCGCGCCCGGCGAGCCACGCGCCGCCGCCCGACGCGCCGCCCGAGGGGCCCGTGCCGCCGCTGGGATCGGTGTTCTGGAGGATGCCGAGCGTGAGGAGGTTGAGCGTGATCGTGTTGTAGTTCCACGCCGGCGGTCCGGGGGGCTGGCTGGGGTGGCCCCGGCGCGCGATGTACGCGGCCCAGTTCATGAAACTCGACGGGACGCAATAGTTCGAGCCGGTCACGGGCAGGGTGTTGCGCCGCTGGTCAAAGTCGGGCACATAGATGACCTGGTAGTTGAACGAGGTGGACGAAGCCCACTGCGCCGCGACGACATTGGCGCTCGCCTGCTGGGGCGCAAGGCCCGCGAGCGCGACGAGGGCGGCGACGGTTGCTTGTGTGCGCATCTTCATGGTCGTTTCTCGTTCTCCGGTGCGTGGGGCGCCCGCGCGGAGCGGGCGTCGATGGAAGGACAAGCGTCAAGCCGACCCGCCGCCGGAAAGCGAATCCCAGCGTACCTTTGAGCGCGGGTTTCCCAATACCGAACACGAGATGAAGATGCGAGACCCGGTGGTTCTTCTAGGGCGATGTGCGCACGGTTGCGTTGATTCTCTGCACCTCTCCCTTCGAGGGGAGAGGTCGCGGAGCGTCGAAGACGCGACGCGGGTGAGGGGCCATCTCCTGCGCGCCTGTTGTTGACCCCTCACCCGGCTCGCTGGGCTCGCCGCCCTCTCCCCATGAGGGAGAGGGCCTGAACAGAGAGGGAGCAATCGAAGGCGCTCAACCTGTGTGTCAGGGTTTGAGCATCTTCGATTCTGTGCGCACGGATGGGGGGCAAAACGACAACCGCCCGCGACATGTGTGGGTCGCGGGCGGGTCGTGAATGCCCAGGAGAGGACTCGAACCTCCACCCCGTTTAACCAGGACCAGCACCTCAAGCTGGCGCGTCTGCCAATTCCGCCACCTGGGCTTCATGAAACACCGCGTGGGGCCTCGGGAGGCCGTTCCGCGGGAGGGCGGGAGTATACCCATCGGCCCCGGGGAGTCGACTGTTGACCCCGGTCTGCCGCGAGAGTGTGCGATCAGGCCAGCCAGCGGCCGCCGTCGAGCCGCACGATCTCGCCCGTGATGTATCCGGCCTCCAGAGCCAGCCACCGGACGGCGCCGGCGGCGTCCTGAGGCGTCCCCGCCCGCAGGAGGGGCACACGCTTGAGGTACGCCTCCTGCGCGGCCCGGTCGGCCTCGTAGCCCTCCTCGGGCCACGCGACGACCCCGGGCGCCACGCCGTTCACGCGGACGGCGGGGGCCAATTCCCGCGCGAGCGTGCGCACCATCTCGACCAGCGCCGCCTTGGACATCGAGTAGCCGAGGAAGTCCTTGCGCGGGCGGCCCATCGCGTGGATGTCGCACATCGCGACGACCGCGCCGCCGTGCGGCAGCGTGGACGCGCGGAGATTCGACGCGAGCGATGCGGTGAGCATCGCGGGCGCGAGGGCGTTCACGCGATAGTGGCGCAGGGCGTCGTCGGCGGTCAGCGCGTCGAGGGCGGTGGGGCGGTAGACCGACGCGTTGTGCACGAGGACATCGACGCGCGGGAGTTCGGACGCGAGCGAGGCGCCGACGCGGGCGACTTCGTCGGGGTTGTTGAGATCGAGCCGAACGGCGCGGCCGCCGATGGCGTCGGCGGTGCGCTGCGCTTCGTCCTCGCTGGTGTTGTAGGTGAGGACGACGGAGCACCCGGCGCGGGCGAGTTCCTCGCAGACGGCGCGTCCGACGCGTTTCGCGCCGCCGGTGACGATCGCGACGGGTTGTGCGTTTCCGAGCGCGTTCAACGCGGCTTCCACCGGCCGCGCGGGTCGTCGGGCTCGTCGTCGTCGTGGGGAGGGGGATCGCGGTCGTCGGGCAGTTTGGGCCCCTGGCCGCGGATCTCGGAGGGGACGATGGTGAGTCGACGGGCGGATTCGACCCAGGCGTCGGCCATGTTGGTGCGCTGGGCCTTGATGCGTTCGCGGCGGATGCGTGCGCGGCGACGGGCGGTGATAACCCCGATCATGACCACGAAGACGATGAGCACGATCGTGAGGATGGCGAAGAGGTGGAGTGCCTCGATCGCCTGAACGGGCTCAGGGGGCTGTGACGCGAGGATCGGCATCACGGGAAGGGTAGTCTCGGCGTGCCGCAAGATGTGCGGGGGGTCGAAGGAACCCGGGGGGCATCGGGTCCGTCTTATTGGTCTGTACGGGACGGGCCTTCTTTCCTGAAGGCCGGAATCCGGCCTCGCCGCACGGGCTGTGCGGGTTAGCGAGCCGGGAGCCGGAGTTGAGGTCGGAGAGGTCTTTCAGGCCGCGGCACGAGCGGCCCGATGCTTGGAACGGCGTCCTGCCCGGCATGCAGCCGAGCGTGGGGCGATCTGTAGGATGAACAGCATGCACAACACACGAGCGAAGCGGAGCGTCGGCCGGATCCTTTCGGGGGTCATCGGCGGGGCTTTTGGGATTCTCGCGGCCGGATCGATCGGCCTCACCTCGTTGTCGCCGACGGCGGCGGCGGCGGCCCCGGCCCCGGCGGCCAGCGAACGCGTCTCGCTCGATGAGTGGTCGCGCCTGGTTTGGATGAACGCGAGCGCGGGCAACCGCGAGATCGTCTTCAAACTCCTGGAGGCGCTCCCCAAGGAGGCGCCCAACCAGAGCGTGGCGGACCTGCGCAAGTCGGTCGATGAGCGGATCCTGCATATCGAGAACCGCGAGCGGACCCGCGCCGAGCGGACGGCGGAACTGCGCACCGAACTGGCCGAGCACATCGCGAAGGACGAGTTCGATCAGGCGCTCGCCAACGCCGTGGAGATGCAGGACCTGTCGGGCGACAAGCACGCGTTCGTGCGTGAGCCGGACATCGCGGACCTGATCGCGCGTTCCGAGAACGCGGCGCGGATCGCCGAGGCGAACAACGAGTGGCTGCGCGCGCAGTCGCTGTACTTCCGTCTGTCGCTGCTCTTCGAGAACACGAAGCGCTACGACGCGGAGATGAAGCGTCTGACCCAGCGACTGACCTTCCTGCGTCTGTACGACCCCGAGATGCTCCACGACATGCGCGACGCCGCGCGTGCGCGTGACGGCAAGGAGCCGCTCCCGCCCTACAACCCGATCGGCGAGGCGTGGCAGGACCGGCTGAAGGGGATCGACCGGATGATGGTGCTCCGCGCGATGTCGCGCGCCGAGCAGGCGAATGTCGATGGCATCGGGCTGGGCGAGATGATCTCGTCGGGCCTGCGCGCCGTCGAGACGCTGGCGACGACCGAGCCGCTGGTGGATGTGTTCCCCTCGCTCAAGAACCCCCGGTCCCGCGAGGCGTTCCTCGCGGCGATCTCCGCGGAAGCGAACAAGTTCAACAACCGCGCCAACGCGAGCCAGTTCGACCTGCGCCGCGTGATCACGAATCTCCTGCAGACCAACGACTCGACGGTGAACCTGCCCGAGCAGGCGGTCCTTCAGGCCTTCGGCGACGGCGCGATGCTGGCGCTCGACGAGTTCTCGTCGATCATCTGGCCCTACGACATGGAGCAGTTCATGCGCTCGACGCAGGGCTCGTTCCAGGGCGTGGGCATCCAGATCCAGCTCGACGAGGCGGGCAACCTGAAGGTCGTCACGCCGATCGAGGGCACCCCCGCGCAGCGCGCCGGCATCAAGCGCGGCGATGTGATCCGCAAGGTGGACTCCGAGTCCACGCTGGGCGTCACGCTGCTCCAGGCCGTTGACCGCATCACCGGCCCGGCAGGATCGAAGGTCGTGCTGGGCGTGGAGCGCGAGGGCCACGACGAACTCATCGAGTTCACGCTGACCCGCGCGCAGATCCCGATCTACACCGTGAAGGGCTGGGAGCGCAACGGCCCGCACGAGAGCGACTGGAACTGGTTCGTCGATGACGCCTCGGGCATCGGCTATGTCCGCCTGACCCAGTTCACCGAGAACACCACCCGCGACTTCGACGCCGCCATCCGCGCGATGCAGGCCGACGGGCTCAAGGGCCTCGTGCTCGACCTGCGCTTCAACCCGGGCGGTCTGCTCTCGCAGGCCGTGGGCATCGCGAACCGCTTTGTTGATGACGGCGTGATCGTGTCTCAGCACGACGCGCAGGGCTTCCAGACCGACCGTCAGGTCGCGCGTCGCGGCTTCGCCTCGCTCGCGGATGTCCCGGTCGCCGTCCTCATCAACGAGGGCTCGGCCAGCGCTTCCGAGATCGTCTCGGGCGTGCTCCAGGACTACGGCAAGGCCGGCAAGGTGCAGGCGCTGCTCGTGGGAGCGAACTCCTACGGCAAGGGCAGCGTGCAGAATGTCTACGACCTCGGGCAGGGCGAGTCGGCGCTCAAGTTGACCACCCAGTACTACAAACTGCCCGGCGGCCGCCTGATCCATCGTCGCCCCGGCGTCGAGGGTTGGGGCATCCAGCCCGACATCGAGATCACCATGCTTCCCAAGCAGGTGGGCGACGCGCTCGAACTGCGCCAGGACGCCGACATCGTCGACTTTGACGCGCGAGGCAACATCGTCGCCAACCCGGATCGCCCCGACCCGGATCGTCTCCTGACCGAGGGCCTCGACCCCCAGCTCGAGACCGCCGTGCTGCTCCTCAAGTCGCGCATCGTGGGTGAGAAAGAAGCCCACGCGATGCTCGACACGCCCGTGACCCTGCCCGGTCGCGGCGGCTGAGATCGGCGCCTTCTCCCGCTGGGAGAAGGTGGCTCGCGAAGCGAGCCGGATGAGGGCGGCACGCCTCTGGCGTGAGAATCAACCTTTGAACCGCGGCCGGATCCATCGGGGTCCGGCCGCGTTCTTTTTGCGTTCGCGCCCTCTACCCTTGGGCATGGACACCAACGAACGCATCGCACGCTTCGAGAACATGGCGCAGGCCGATCCCGACAACGACATGGCCCACTTCTCGCTGGGCGGGGCCTACGCCCAGGCCGAGCGCCACGCCGACGCCGCCCGCTCGTTCATGAAGTGCGTCGAGATCAACCCGGAGATGAGCAAGGCCTACCAGCTCGCGGGCGCCGAACTCATCAAGGCGGGGGACAAGACCGAGGCGGCTCGCGTGCTGAAAGAGGGGTATGTGACGGCGGCGCGTCTGGGCGACCTCATGCCGCGCAACGCGATGGAGAAACTGCTCACGGAGATCGGGGAGGAAGTCCCCGAACTCGACGAGGCGGCCAAGGCGCAGGCGAAGCGGGCGGCGGCCGTCGTCCCGGGAGGGTTCGTGTGCAAGCGCACCGGGCGCCCGGGCACGAAGATGCCCGCGCCGCCGTTCAAGGGCCCGATTGGCGCGTGGATCTACGAGAACATCTCCGCCGAGACCTTCCACGAGTGGATCAAGCAGGGCACGAAGGTCATCAACGAACTGCGACTGGACCTCTCGCGCGAGCAGGACGAGAAGACCTACGACCAGCACATGTACGAGTATCTCGGCATCGACGAAGAACTGCTGAGCGAACTGCGCGAGAAGCAGGGCGCATGAACTCGACCAAGCCCATCCCGCGCGACACCGAGCGCCTGCGCTTCCGCATGTGGGGCGATTCGCCAGGCGATCTCGATGCGGCGATGGAGATCTACAACGACCCCGAAGTCATGCGCCACATCGGCATGGGCGGCATCGAGGACGCCGAGCAGGTGCGTGCGCGGCTGGCGCGCCGCCGGGCGATGTTCGAGAAGGTCGGGTACACCTCGTGGGCGATGATCGCCAGGGACAACGACACCGACACGCCGCTCGGCTCGATCGGGCTGTGGCCGATCAACGAGGGGCCGCACGCCGACGCGCGGCATGACCCGCGGTTCACGCCGATGGTGGAGATCAGTTACCACCTGCCGCGCAGGTCGTGGGGCAAGGGTCTGGCGCGCGAGGCGGGCCGGAGCGTGCTGGCGTTCGCGTTCGGGGACACTCCCGGCGGCCTGGGGCTCGATGAGATCGTCGCGACGCTCTACCCGGAGAACGCGGCGTCGTGGCGGACGGCCGAGGCGATCGGGTTCACGGGCGCCGGGCCGGGGGGGAAGCCCGAATACATGTCGTTCTTCGGCCGCGAGGACATCGTGCTGCTCCGTCTCACGAAGGACCGCTGGCGGGGCCTCACCCGGGATTGATCCGTTCGCGCGCTTTTCGCCGATCCCCTGAGCATGGCGAACGCGCGATCCCAGAACGGGCCGGACGGTCTTGTGCTCTCCTCGGGCGATCTGGCGTCGTTCACGACGCTGCTCTCGCTCCGCCGCCCCGACCTGTGCGTGGTCGCGCCGACGACGAAGGACGCCGCCGCGCTGGCGGTGATCGCGCGTCAGGCCGAACTCGCGGGGGCGCGGATGATCGATCCCTTGCCCGCGACCAACGGCGATCCGTTCGCCGAGTCGCGACGCCTGCTCGACGCCTGCGCCGTGAGCAAGGCCGAGGGGTGCGAACGCGTCGTCTGGCCTGTGTGGTGCGCGGCCGAGGTTGACGGCATCGCCCTCGCGCTCGACCGCGCCCGGCTGGTCAGCACGCTGGCTTCGCTCGACACGCGGCGGGGCGGAGTCTCCATCGAAACACCCGTGCTCGACTTGCTGGAATCACAACTCGCCGAACTCGCGGTCGATGTCGGCGTGCCCGCACAGGGCGGATGGATCATCGACGAGAACGAATCGCGCTGGCATGCGCTGATGCGTTCGGCGGACACGCGCCGCCGCCAGCCCGTGTGATCACGCGTACCCGAGCCGCTCCAGATCGTCCTCGTCGAGCCCGAAGTGGTGGCCGATCTCGTGGAGCAGCGTGACCCAGATCTCGCCGTAGACCGCGTCGTCGGCGTCGTCCTGGTCCCACCCGCCCGCGACGGCGACGATGCCCGCGCGGAACAGGCGGATCTCCTCGGGCAGGTCGTGCCCGTGCTCGACCGAGCGTTCGGTGATGGCGGTGCCGCTGTGCAGGCCGCAGAGTTCGGTGGGGTCGGTGATCTCCAACTCCTTGAGGATGTGCTCGGGAGGGGAGTCCTCGACGATGACCGGTGTTTCCTCAAGCAGCGCGCGGATGTTGTCGGGGAGGGCGTCGATCGCCTCTTCCATGAGCGCATCAAAGCGGTCGCGCTCGGCGTCGGTGACGAGTTCGCGCTTCCGGCGGAAGCGTTCGTGCCTGCGCGCCATCAGCGCGCCCCGTCGGGCGGTGGATTCAGATCGACCTCGCCCACCAGTTGAGAGATCGAGGAACAGCCCTGTCGCGCGACCCATTTCTCGAGCCCGCGCGCGACTTTGCGAGGGGACTTCGGGTCGGCGAAGAGCGCGGTGCCCATCTCGACGGCGCTGGCGCCCGCGAGGATGAACTCGGCCGCGTCTTCCCAGGTCGAGACGCCGCCCGCGCCGACGATCGGCACGCCGGCCTGCTTCGCGACCGCGCGGTAGACCATGTGCACCAGGCGCACGGCGATGGGATGGATCGCCGGACCCGAAAGCCCGCCGGTTGTCGCGGCGAGGCGGGGCCTGCGCGTATCCACATCGATCGCCATCGCGGGCATCGTGTTGCTGATCGTGAGCCCGTCGGCGCCCGCTTCCACGCTGGCGCGCGCGGTCGCCACGATGTCCGGCGCGTCGGGCGCGAGTTTCGCCAGCATCTTGGTGTTGGCCAGCACCGGACGCACGGCGGCGAGGAGTTCGCCGAGTTTGGCGGCGTCGTGGCCGAAGACCGTCCCGCCGTGCACATTCGGGCACGACACATTCAGTTCGACGATCGGCACGCTCGCGGCGTCGTCGAACATCGCGGCGACCTTGATGTAGTCGTCGATCGAGAACCCGGCGACCGAACCCACGACGACGCACGGCAGCGATCCCGCGCGGGGAGCGATGTGTTCGCCGTAGTGCTCGACGCCCATGTTCGCAAGACCGATCGCGTTGAGCATCCCGGCGCGCGAATCGAGGATCCGCCAGGTCTTGTTGCCCGGTCGGGGTCGCGCGGTGATGGACTTTGTCACGAGCCCGCCGACGGTCGTCAGATCGACGGCGTCGGCCATCTCGTCGAGGTAGCCGGCCGTCCCGGCGGCGAGGAGGATCGGATTGCGGAGCGAGACGCCGAGCAGATCGGTCGCCAGCGGGCCGGAATGTGTCTGGGTTGTCGCGTCCTGCGTCATCGACGGGAAGGGTATCGCGCTTGCGGGCGCCGTACCATCCGCAACCAGCGGGCCGCTCGGCCCAAGAACCGAGACACGCCCGTACCCCGACTTTGGAGTCTTTCCCATGCTCGTATCGCTGAACCGCTCGCTCACCGCCCTCGCCGTCGGCGCGGCCGCCCTCGTCCTCTCGCCGCTTGCCCTGGCCCAGTCCACCATCGCGTGGTTCGAGATGAAGGGCGAGGTCACCGACCGGGCGCCGGAACTCGCGGCGGTGTTCGGCGCGGGCGACGGCATGACCCTGCGCGGCGTCGTGGACTCCATCGAGCGCGCCGGTCGCGACAAGGAGGTCGCGGCGATCGTGGTCCGGCTCAACGATTTCAGCGCGAATCTGGCGCAGGTGTACGAGATCGGCCGCGCGATCACCGACGCCCGTGAGAACGGGAAGAGCGTCCACTCGTTCACCGAGATCTACGGGCCGGTCGAGTTGCTGCTCGCCTCGTACTGCGACGATGTGATCGTGCAGGAGGGCGGGGCGGTGATGTTCCCCGGTCTGTACATGGAGGAGATGTTCCTCGCGGACGCGCTGGCGTGGGTCGGCGCGAAGGCGGACTTCGTGCAGATCGGCGACTTCAAGGGCGCCAGCGAACAGCTCATGAACGCCAAGCCCAGCAAGGCGTGGGACCAGAACATCTCGCGTTTGCTCGACTCGATGTGGGAGGCGATGCGCGACCGCCTGATGGCCGGGCGCAGTCTCTCGAGCGAGCGGCTCGACGAGGCGCTGCGCCACGCGTGGCTGGGCGATCCGAAGGACGCGATCAAGTACGGGCTCATCGACGCGTCGGTCGACCGCCTCGACCTCAACGCGCGGCTGCAGGGCATGTACGGGAAGGACATCACCTACCGCGTGACCGACTTCGCCGAAGACGGGGGCATGAGCCTCAACGCGTCCAACCCGTTCGCGATGCTCGAGATGCTCAGCGCGAAGCCCAAGACCAAGGCCACGCGCGACACGATCGCGGTGCTCCACATCGACGGCCCGATCGTTGACGGCGAGAGCAAGCCGGCGTCGTTCATGGGCGGTTCGAGCGTCGGCGCGCTGACCGTGCGCAAGGCGCTCAAGCAGATCGAGGACGACTCGCTCATCAAGGGCGTGGTCGTGCGCATCGACTCACCGGGCGGCAGCGCGATCGCGAGCGAGTCGATGTGGATCGGCCTGCGCCGCGTCGCCGAGAAGAAGCCCGTGTGGATCAGCGTCGGCGATATGGCCGCCAGCGGCGGGTACTACTGCCTCGTGGGCGGCGACAAGGTCTACCTTGAGCCGACCAGCATCGTCGGGTCGATCGGCGTCGTGGGCGGGAAGATCGTCCTCGGCGGCGTGTACGACAAGGTGCATGTGAACATCGTGCCCCGCGGCCGCGGCCCGCTCTCCGAGATGATGTCCACGGTCGATATGTGGGACGAGTCCGAGACCAAACTCGTGCGCGACACGATGACGAAGACCTACGACCAGTTCGTGGACCGCGTGAAGCGCGGGCGCAAGGGCATCGACATCGCGGAGACCGCTGAGGGTCGTTTGTTTGTGGGCCAGGACGCGATCGACCTCAAGATGGCCGACGAACTCGGCGGGCTGACCGACGCGATCGGCGACATGGCCGCGTCGCTCTCGCTCGCTGAAGGCCGGTACGAGGTGATGGACTTCCCGGCGCCGCGTTCGCTCGACGAGATCCTCGGGGACATGCTCGGCCAGTTCGGGCTCGGGGCAAATGCGCCGACGGTGTCGCCGCTCGCGCAGGCCGCGAAAGAACTGCTGGGCGATCGCTCGTGGAACCAACTCCGCGAGTCGCTCGGCGCGTTCATGCAACTGCGCGATGAGCCGGTGATCCTCGCGAGCCCGAAGGTGCTGTTGTTCAAGTGATCCCCACCCTCTCCCGCTGGGAGAGGGTGGGGGCGAAGCCACCGGGTGAGGGCGGCTGCGCTCAGTCCTCGCGCGCGCCGGCTGCGCGACGGCGTGCCTCGCTGGGAACGCGCTTGCGGCCGAAAAACTCCGCCCAGTTGCGGTAGGCGAACCCCTCGACCTCGCGCGGCGTCCATCCCCGTTCGCGGAGCGCGCCGAGGATCTTGTGGGAATCGCGCGGCGTCGCGATGCCTTCGGGCAGGTCGTTCGCGCTCAGCCCGCCGTCCATATCGGTGCCGAGCCCGAGCCCGTCGCGCCGGCCCATGAGGTCGGCCATGCGTTCGATGTGCTCGACGGCATCGTCGATGGTCGCGCGGCCGCTCTCCTTGGCGCGCAGGAAGATCCCGAAGAGGTTGATCCCGATCACGCCGCCGCGCCTGCCGATCTCGACGATGGTCTCGTCGGTCAGGTGGCGCTCGTTCTTCCCGGAGGGATCGACGATCGCGCGGCAATTGCTGTGCGACGCGATCACCACCGAGTCGGTGTGCTCAAGGAGTTCGTTGGTTGCGCGCTGGGAGAGGTGGGAGAGGTCGTGGGTCACGCCCTGTGCGTCCATGGCGTCGATCATCGCGCGGCCGAGGTCGGTGAGCCCGAGTTCGGGGTTCATGTTCCCGCCCGAGTAGCGCGAGGGGCGCGCCCAGGTGAGGCCGATCGCGACGACGCCGCGCTCGACCCACCACGCGAGGTCGTCGGGGGAGCGGATGGGGTCGGCGTTCTCGACGAGGATGCCCAGCGTGATCGGCCCGGGGTTCTTGTCGCGCTGGTAGGTCTGCGCGAGGCGTGCGACGGGATCATCGGGGAGCGATTCGGCGACGCCCATCCCGGCGCGCACGGTCCCGAGGTGGGGATCGACGCGCAGCGCCTTGCGCAGGTCGAGCCGCGCGCGGCCGTCGTCGGCCCAGGTCAGGTAGACCTCCAATTGAGCGCGGCCCTTGCGGTACGCGGCGTCGGCGTCGCCCATCGGGTACGCGCAGGCGTCGGTGAGCGGCTCGCCCTCGGGCACGGCCTCGGTGAAGATCGTCGCCAGCGCGCAGGCGACATTGCCCGCCCGGAGCGACGGCAGCGTGACGGCCGCGGGCTGCCACGGCCCGCCCGCCTTGTCGGGTGCGGCGTGCATGTCCCGCCCGTTCACGGCGAGGCATGCGAGATCGAGATGCGCGTCGAAGAGGGGGAGCATGGGAAGAGTGTAGAGAAGGGCAGTGGGCAATGGGCAATGGGCAATGGGCTCAACGAAAAACGGCGAGAGCAATGCTCCCGCCGTGTGCGAATGCCCTGTGCCGTAAGCCCGCTCTTACAGGTTCCCTCGCCGCTCCTGCTCGAGTTCGAGGGCTTCGAAGAGGGCCTTGAAGTTGCCCTTGCCGAAGGACTGGCTGCCGCGTCGGCTGATGATCTCGAAGAACAGCGTCGGGCGGTCCTGCAGGGGCTTGGTGAAGAGCTGGAGCAGGTAGCCCTCGTCGTCGGCGTCCACCAGGATGCCCAGATCCTTGATGCGATCGTGGTCCTCGCGGACGGCCTCGTGGCCGTTCTCGGTGAGGACCTTGTTCACGCGGTCCCAGACCAACTGGTAGTAGGTGTCGGGGAGCGACAGGAAATCGACGCCGCGTCGGCGGAGTTCGGCGACGGAGCGCAGCTCGTCGTCGGTGCGCAGCGCGAGGTGCTGGACGCCGGGCATCATGTTGTGCCACTCGAGGTACTCGAGGATCTGGCTCTTCTTCTTGCCGGCGGCCGGTTCGTTGATGGGCAGTTTGATCAGGTGGTTGCCCGAGGCCATGACCTTCGACATGAGCGCGGAGAACTCCGTGGAGATGTCGGCGTCGTCGAAGTGCTTGAACATTTTGAATTCGAGCACATCCTCGTACCACTTCACCCAGTAGTTCATCTTGCCCTCTTCGACATTGCCGACGAGGTGATCGACGAACATCAGGCCGCACGGGTGCTTCTTGTTGAACTCGTTGATGGGGTGCTCGCCCGAGACATCCTTGAAGCCCGGCGCGAACTGGGCGCCCATCTTGATGCGGTCGAGGGTGTAGCCGCCGGTGCGCGAGACGAAGGAGTGGATCGCGCGGCCGTAGGTCTTGATGCCCGCCGAGGTGATCGTGCCGGTCTCGTCGGAGACGGTGACGGGCTCGTAGGCGGACTCGCCGCCGTTCTTGATGGCGCGCTCGTAGGCGGCGGTGGCGTCGGCCACGGTGAAGGCGACATCCTTCACGCCGTCGCCGTACTTGAGGATTTCCTGCTGGGCGGGGTGCTTCTCGGAGAGGCCGGTGGTGATGAGGAAGCGGATGTTGCCCTGGGTGAGCAGGTAGGAGGCCTGATCACGCGAGCCGGTCGTGAGGTCGGAGACCTGGCTGATCGTGAAGCCGAAGAGGTTGGCGTAGAAGTAGGCCGCCTGCTTGGCGTTGCCGACGAAGAAGCGCACATGATCCACATCGATGAGGTTGAGCGGGTCCGTCGGGTCGAGGGACGAGGGCTGGGTCATCGGGCGGTGGGAGGGGGCGGTCGTCATCGGTTGGTCTCCGACTCATTTAGGGTGATTTGGGGAAAGGACATCATACGACCCCGGGGTCGGTTTGGGCCGGAAGTTTTGGGCTCTGCGGCGTATTGGGAACGGCTCTGGGCTCTGGTGTCGGCGCCGAGGTGAGCGTGTGCTATTCTCGCGGCGATGCGAGGCACTGAACCAGCCATGGAGGGCGGGTCACACGCGGCGTTCTGCGTGCTGGCGAGCGGTTCGCGCGGGAACTGCACGGTGCTGAGAGCGGGGGGGCGGGTGATCCTGCTGGACGCGGGCCTGTCGCCG
This sequence comes from uncultured Phycisphaeraceae bacterium, assembly GCA_965369025.1. GTDB lineage: Bacteria > Planctomycetota > Phycisphaerae > Phycisphaerales > UBA1924 > JAHBXC01. The sequence goes on from CBDUPB010000002.1 coordinate 14,750, forward strand.
CGGCGCACCGCACGCCTGCTTCACGATGTTGGGCTGTCGCTCGCGCGGGTGACGGACATCGTGCTGACGCACCTGGATCACGACCATTGCCACACGGGTTGGTGCGCGGGCGCGAGGGGCGGGGGCGCGCCGAACGCGCTGGTGCATGTCCACCGGGGGCACCGGGGCCGGGCGGAGCGCATGGGCCTGCTCCACAGGCGGTCGCGTCTGTTCGACGACGCCGTCCGATTGGACGAGTCGCGCGACGGATCGCACGAGCGCATGCGCATTTCGGTGGCGATCGCGTCGCACGACTCGCTCGGTGTCGCGGCCTTCCGCGTGCGCATCGACGACGACGCGGATCTGGGCTTCGCGACGGATCTCGGGCATGTGCCCGGCGCGATCGTGGAGCACCTGCGAGGGGTTGACGCGCTCGCATTCGAGTCGAACTACTGCCCGGAACTCCAGCTGGCGAGCGACCGCCCGGAGTTCCTGAAGCGTCGGATCATGGGGGGCGGCGGGCACCTCTCGAACCAGGAATGCGCCGACGCGGTGCGCCGCATCGCGCCCAAGCCGGGCGCCCCGGTGGTCTTGCTCCATCTTTCCCAGGAATGCAACACCCCCGAACGCGCGAGAGCCGGGCTGCAGAGTTCCCCGTGGGACATCTCGGTCAGCAACCAGCACGAACCGACGGGGTGGATAGGCGTCCAACGGCTGGAAGGCCCTGCCCGGGTCGAGGTCGTCCCGAGCGCCGGGGCGGTCCAGCACACGCTGTGGGCGTGAAACGCTGGGCGGATCGGCGTTCTCGGACCGAAGAACACCCGAACGGCCACGCTTTTTCTGCAACCGCATCCACCATCATCGAGTAGACTTATCGCATGACCCGCACCGAAGAACGGCGGTTGATCGAGCGAGCCACGGCAGGGGACAAGTCCGCCGCCGAGGCCCTCATCCGTGCGCACCAGCCCTCGCTGTACGCGTACCTCCTGCGGCTGTCGGGCCGACCCGACATCGCCGAGGACATCACGCAGGACGCGTTCGTCCGTGTGCTGATGCACCTCGACCGGTTCGAACCGACCTACCGCTTCAGCACCTGGCTCTTCACCATCGCGAAACGGCTCTATGTCAACGCGATGCAGAAGCACAAGCCGGTGTACGACAGCGACGCCGTCGGCGGCTGGGGCCCTTCGCCGGGTTCGGGCAGATCGTCCAAGTCCGGGTTCAATCCGGACGACAGCGTGTTCGGACAGCCGTTCTCGCCGTCGCTCCGCGCCGAGGAGCGTCAGTCCCACCGCGACGCGCTCTCCGTGGCGCTCGCCGACCTCACCGACGAGCAGCGCGAGATCCTGATCCTGTTCCACCAGCACGACTGGCCCATCTCTGTGATCGCTCAGCATATGAACATGCCCGAAGGCACCATCAAGAGCCACCTGCACCGCTCGCGCAAGCGCCTCCGCGTTGCGCTCGAGGAGCGGAACCCGGCGGTTGCGCGCACCTTCTCCGAGCGAGGGCAGGCATGACCGACGCCCGCGGGAACAACCCGGCCGGACAGCCTTCGAAGGGCGCCGACGACGCACGCCTCGACGCGCTCATCGACGCGTTCTTCGACAAGGACCTCGGCGCCGAGCAGTCCGGCTCGCTCTTCAAGGGCCTGCGCTCCGACCCGAAGAAGGCCCGCGAGTTCGCGGCCACGCGCCGGTTTGTCGAAGAGCTCCGCGCCCCGATCGACGGCCCCGACCTCACCGCCGATATTCTTGGGTCGGTTCACGCGCAGCGCCCGTGGCTCCGCGATCGCGATGTCTGGGGCGTGCGACTCGGCCGACTCGGGCTCGTTGCGATGCTCCTGCTCGTGCTCGGCGGCGTGCTGCTCCAGCGCCGCGCCACTCCCGACGCGCCCGTCTGGAACGCGGGCCCCGCGCCGCTCACCGACCTCGTTCGCTCCAGCGGCGAGGCCACCCAGCGCACCCGCGAGAACGCGCAGGCCGCGTTCACCAACTTCCGCGTCGATTCAACGGTCTTCGGCGTCACTCAGCAGAGCGCGGCCACAACCGCGTCGTACAAGCCGGCCATGCCCGACCTTCCCAAGCCGACGGCCGCCTACACCGTGTCGTTCAAGCCCGTCGAAGAACGCTGCTCGCGGCGCTTCCGCGTTGACGGCTCGCGCGGCGAGCACGATGTGGTCATCCTCCGTCTGGACGGCGTCGAGCCCGGACGAGAGGTCGGCGCAACCCTGATCTCCTTCCCTCAGCGCTGAGCGAATGAAACCCCGCTTCCGTGCCATCACGACGATCATCGGGGTGGCCCTGGTCGGGTTGTTCATCGCGACTCCCGCGGCCGCCCAGCCGCACGGAGCCGCCGCGCCCCGCGCGAAAGCCACACGCGACCGCCCCGCTCCCGACACGCTCGCGGGATTGCCCGCCGATGTCGATGTCGTGGTCGCCTGCCGCTCGCTCTCGAACCTGCGCACCACCGCGGCCGCATCCTTCGTCATCGAGACACTCGCCGCAGACGCGCTCGATCCCGTACGCGACGGCTGGGACGAACTCGCCAGAGCCATCGGGCTGAGCCCCGTGCAGGCCTTCGACGCGATCCTCGGCGAGCGCGTCGTCCTCGCCGTTCGGCGCGACGGCGACTCGCTCCCCGACTGGACGATCCAGGCCTATGTCGACACGAAGACCGAAACGCTGCTCCGCGATCGGCTCAAGGTCGTCCCGAGGACCATCGTCGCAGGCCAGACCCTCTACTCGGTGGAACGCGGCGCGCTCGAACTGAGCGTTGTTCGTGTCGCCGGCCGTACCGGGAAAGCCCGCGTCGTGCTCGCGCCTTCGGGTTCACCGCTCTTCGCGGAAATCCTTCGCGCGAAGCCGGGCGTCACGCCTTCCGTGCTCGATACACCGATGGGGAAGTCTCTCCACGGCGCGCCGGCGGGCGACTTCCTGGTGCTCGCACGCCTCCGCGAGCGGGCGGAAGCGTGGGCCGCGCTCACGGGCGCCGTCGATGAGTCCTCGTTGAGCGCAACTGTCCGCGGAGCGCTCTCGCACACCAAGCCGCACACCGCCGCCATCCCGGGCTGGTGCGAGCCCGAAGTCCGCGCCCTCGTGGGGGATTCCTTCGCGGCCGTGTTCGAGTCCGGCGCGTCCGCGCTCACCGAGGTCGGCGATGTCCTGGGGGGCATGCTCCCCGCGAAGATCCGCACCCTCTTCGATTGCGACGAACTTCTCACCGGTCGCGAGGTTGTGCTCCTCCTCCCCGATTCGGACGGACGCCCGGCGCTGCTCTCGGGTGTCGAGATCGCGCGATTGGACGAAGGGTCCAAGCTCGGCGACGAGGTCATGGACGCGATGCTCGAGATGGTGGGCGCTCCCGCGCACGGGTTCGGGGGGCTGGCGCCACTCGCAGTCCGTCGCGTTGACGAGGCGGGCGTCTCCCTCGCATGGGCCTACGCCCCGGTCGACCCGGCTTCCCCCGACTCGCGCTCGTGGTGGATTCACACCACAGAGCCCGATCGACTCACCGCAAACTGCGCCGCGTTCCCCGAACTCACCCAGAAGGCCGGCGGCCTCCGCGCCTTCGTCTCGGCGCAGCCGGCGCGCCTGATCCGGGCGCTGGCCGACGCGGGCAACGCCCTGCCCGCACCCGCCGCGGGCGCCGCCCTCGCGCGGATCGAATCGCTCGAATGGATCGAGGACGCCTCGGCCGAGAAGGTGCTCGACGCGAGACTCACCGTGCGTTTCGTCGTTGATCGTGCGGCCGCAGGCGATGCGCAGCGCGCTGTGTCGACGACTCGGCCCGCCACGCGTCGTTGACAAGCCGCGCGGGCGAAGAATCATCAAATCGCGACCGGCTGTGTGCGGAATGCGTGATCGTGCGCATGCGCAACTCGCACAATGCGTTGCGCAGATCTCGCCGCATGAACCAGCGATGAACGCTCTTTTACGCTGCAAAAAGCGGGTTTGTGCGCCACCGATCCGCGCAGCCGTGTAGGTTCTTGGTGACGGTCGTTCCGTGCGGATCACATGCACGGAAGCCGCTTGACGGCGGCGTCTGACCGGATCACTCACGCACACGGATTGCACAAGGAGAGAGTCACCGATGACAACCAAGACCCTTTTTCTTTCGACCGCTGCCGCGACAACGATGCTTGCGGGCACAGCCAGCGCGAACCACATCGACTTCATGACCGACGGGCCCTTCACGCTCAACGGCGCGAGTTCGACAACCGTCGCGGGCAGCCCCGACAACATCCTGGGCGGCGCACGGTTCGTGTCGATGGACACGGTCGACGCCATCGCGCAGCTCGGCGCCGGCGACAACACCATTTTCTTCGACGGGCTCGGCGTCGCCTCGCCGACGCTCACCCTGAGCTACGGCGACTTCGGCGGGGGCGCTCCCCTGAACTCCGACTTCGCGTCCATGTGGGACTCCGTCGCCGTGAACTTCGCTTCGGTCACCGGCACGGGCCTGCTCTCCGTCGAATTCGAGAGCAGCGCCGGTACGGGCACATCCGCCCAGACGCTCGTCAGCACCTCGGGATCGTACTTCTTCAACTTTAATGAGCCCGTGTTCAACGGCGTTGACTTCAGCGATATCGACACCGTCACCCTCACGCTCACCGCGAACCCGGGCGCCGATTTCGAGATCGAGTCCTTCACCCGCGAGGTCATCCCCGCCCCCGGCGCAGCCGGGATCGCGGTCCTCGGCGGGCTCGCGGCCTTCCGCCGCCGCCGCTGATCAGGCACGCCCATTCCCGCCCTCCGGGCCCGGCCCGCTCTTGGAGCACGCCGGGCCCTTTCTCTGCGCCCGCTGAAACCCGCCCCGTGCCGCTCCTAGACTTCCCCCGAGGCCTTCCTCAGACCACCCGCCGTCCGCATCGCCCGGACCGGTCTCCCTCACGATCGGGGGAGCCGGGGCGAGAGCGGCTTTCTGTACGCCCTGACCGACCGACCTTCCCCAGCAGCAAGACCATGAGCCACGACTCGATCCGCAATGTCGCGATCATCGCGCACGTCGACCACGGGAAGACCACCCTCGTCGATCAACTCCTGAAGCAGTCCGGCATGTTCCGCGTCGGCGAGCTCGACAAGCTCGCGGGCGGCCAGCACGGCCTCATCATGGACTCCAACCCGCTCGAACGCGAGCGCGGCATCACGATCCTCTCCAAGAACTGCGCGATCGAGTACCTCGCGACCGACAGCCGTCGCCACAGGATCAACATCATCGACACGCCGGGCCACGCCGACTTCGGCGGCGAGGTCGAGCGCGTCCTCCTCATGGCAGACGGCTGCCTCCTCGTCGTTGACGCTTTCGACGGCCCGATGCCCCAGACACGCTATGTGCTGGGCAAGGCCCTTGAGCGCGGCCTGCGTCCCGTCGTGGTCGTCAACAAGTGCGACCGTCCCGACGCGCGCCCCCAGTACGCCGTTGACGAGGTCTTCGGACTGCTCATCGACCTCGGCGCCGAGCACCTCGCCGAGGACTTCCCCATCGTCTTCGCCTCCGCACGCGAGGGCTGGGCCAGCAACGACTACAAGGAACGCGGCAGCGACATGCGTCCGATCTTCGACGCCATCGTCCGCCATGTCCCCCAGCCCACGAACGACGAGACCGCGCCCCTGCAGATGCTCGTAACCACGCTCGACTACTCCGAGTATGTCGGGCGCATCGGCATCGGCCGCGTCTTCGCGGGCGTGATCAAGGCCAACCAGCCCGTCACCATCGTCGAGCGGGGCGGCGCCAAGCGCAACGGCCGCATCGCGAAACTGCTCCGATTCTCCGGCCTGGGCCGCGTCGAAGCGCAGGAAGTCGAAGCGGGCGACCTCTGCGCCGTGGTCGGGCTCGAGAACATCGACATCGGCGACACCGTGGCCGACCCCAACAACGCCGTCGCCGTCGCCAGCGTGACCATCGACGAGCCCACGCTCTCGATGCTGTTCCGCATCAACGACTCGCCCTTCTCGGGTCAGGACGGCGACTATGTCACCAGCCGCCAGATCAAAGACCGCCTGGAGCGCGAACTGCAGAGCAATGTCGCGCTGCGCGTCGAGTCCGGCCGCACCGCCGACGAGTTCATGGTCTCCGGTCGAGGCATGCTCCATCTGGGCATCCTCATCGAGAACATGCGCCGCGAGGGCTTCGAACTCTCCGTGGGCAAGCCGATCGTCATCACCCGCGAGATCGACGGCGTCGTCAACGAGCCCTTCGAGCGCGTCGTCGTCGAGGCGCCCAACAACGCCGTCGGCGCCGTCATGGAAATGCTCGGCTCACGACGCGCCGAACTCAAGAACATGGACCAGCGCGGCGAGATGACCCGCATGGAGTTCATCGCCCCCGCGCGCGGGCTCATCGGTCTCCGCGGCCGCCTGCTCACCGCCACCCAGGGCGAGGCCATCCTTCACCACACCTTCGAGAAGTACGCCCCCGCGGGCAGCGCGCCTCCCGGACGCGCCAACGGCGTGCTCATCTCCACCGAGGGCGGGCAAGCGACCGCGTACTCGCTTGAGCAGCTCTCCGATCGCGGCGTCATGTTCGTCAAGCCCGCCGCGCCCGTCTACCCGGGCATGATCATCGGCGAGCACAACCGCGAGAACGACCTGAGCGTGAACATCAGCCGCGCGAAGCAGCTCAACAACATCCGCTCGGCGAACAAAGAGGCGACCGTCACCCTCAAGGCGCCGCGCTCCATGTCGCTCGAAGAGGCGCTCGAGTACATCGAGGACGACGAACTCGTCGAGGTCACGCCCAAGTCGATCCGGCTCCGCAAGAAGCTGCTCAACGAGGCCGACCGTCGCCGCGAGTCTCGCCGCGAACGCGAGCCTGCCAAGGTCTGACCGAAGGAAAGCGAGGCCGCGTGATTCCTCACGCGACCCCGGATGTTGGTCTCAGCGCGATTCGCGTTCGAGTTTGCGCTCGAGTTCATCGATCTTGTTGCGCAGTTCGCCGACGGTGTCCTGCAATGACTCGACATCGTCGCCGCTCATGCGGCCCGCGAGCCGGTCCGACCACGAGCCGGCGCGATCCCGGAACCCCGGGTGGGGGTGGTTCTTCGCCGCGCGGCCGAGGAGTTCGACCCCACGCTCATCCTCGATGCCGATCAGCGCGAAGGCCGCGGCGTTCCGCACGCGCTCGGTGCCGTCGTAGATCACCGGCGAGACCGCGTCGAAGGCCTTCTCCTCGTCGTAGTGCGACAGCGCGGCGATGGCGGACAGCGCCGAGGTTCGCGTGCGTGAGAGGTAGCCGGGACCGATGTAGAGGATCGCGGCGTCGAGTCCGGGCTCGGCGTCGAGGTCGGCGAGCGCGCCGAACGCCGCCCGCCTGATCACATCGTGCTGGCTCGGTGTGTCGATGAACGACATCACGACGGGGATCTGCGCCGGACCGCCGAGTTCCCCGAGGCCTTCAATGGCAGAACTGCGCACGGCGTACGAGCGATCGTTGGCGGCGAGTCGCTCGAGCAGCGCGAGCGAACTCTTGTCGCCCGTTCCCACGAGCGCATCAACGGCGGCATTCCGCACCCGAGGGTTCTCGATGCCGCGCTCCAGCGCCGTCTTGAGTTCGTCGGGCTTGTTCAGGCGGCCGAGCGTCTCCGCGGCGCGGGCGCGAACCGCGTAGAACTCGCTCGTGTCGCCCATAGCCGCCACAAGGGCGCTCACGGTGTCGCGCCCGGGGTGGTCCTGCAGGAAGATCGCCGCGTCGAGGCGTGACGGAACGGTCGGGCCTTCACGGAGTTGCGTGATGAACCGACCGCGTGATTGCTTGACCTCGGGCGTCATCAGCACATGCAGATCGGGGTCGATGCACACCATCGTCGGGTCGGCCGCGAGCGAGAGACTCGTCTCGTGGCGTTTGCCCGTGATGGGGATGATCACCTCGGTCCATTCCTTGCCGTCGTGAATCTTCACGGGCAGATCGAACGCGAACGCGGGGATCTCGGGCGAGATCGGCTGGGTCTGCTCCACGACGATCTTGAGCGACTTGCTCTTCTCGTCCCAATCGACCTTGGCCGTCACCTGAGGAGTGCCGGGGCGCACGGTCCACTGGTCGAAGAACCGCTGGAGGTCCAGCCCGCTGGCTTTCTCCATCTCCTCCTGGAAGTGGTGCGTGCGGACTGTCCCGAGTTTGTACTCGTCCACATACGCGCGGAGGCCGGCGAAGAACGCCTCGTCGCCGAGTTTCGCGCGCAGCATCTGGAGCGTGCTCGCGCCCTTGGGGTACGGGTTTGACGCCTTCCCGAAGACATCGTCCGGGTGGTCGTACATGTTGGAGACCATGCCCGGCCGCGCCGACGGATCCCGCGCCGGAACGCGGTCACGCCGCGCCGCCCCGCGCATGTTGATCCAGGTGTCGTAGAGATACCCCTGGTCGTACCCGTCGCGCTCTTCGAACCAGAGCGATTCGAGATAGGTGGCGAACCCCTCGTTGAGCCAGATGTGCTCCCACGAGTTGCAGGTCAGGTAATCGCCGAACCACTGGTGGGCCAGTTCGTGCGCGATCAGCCCGTCGAGGTCCCCGTCCTCCATCGCGATCTCGTCGAAGACCGCGGTGTCGTACATGGTGGTGGCCGAGGTGTTCTCCATGCCCCCCGCCCCGAAGTTCCACACGACGAGTTGCGCGTAGCGCGGCCAGGGGTACGGCTCGTCCAGCAGACGCTCGTAGACCTCGATCATCTTCGGGGTGTTCTCGTAGGTCCGTCGGACATTCGAGGCCTGTCCCGGGGGCACATACACGGGCATCGACACCCGGTCGCTCGGACGCGCGACATCGACGACATCGAACTTCCCGACGACCATCGTCACCAGGTACATCGCGTGGGGCTTGTCGAGCGCCCAGTGGAATGTGCGGCGGCCGTTGCGCACGGTCTCGTCGCGCAGTTCGCCGTTGCTGCTCACCGTGTACCCGTCGGGAACCGTCACGATGAGTTCGGTCGCGAGCCGTTCGTTGGGGAAGTCGTGGCCCGGGAACCAGAAGCGGTTGGTCTCGGGCTGGCCCTGCGTGTGGATCTGCGCGGGACGCCCGTCGAGACCGTTGTCGCTGGTCAGCCAGAACAGGCCGTCCACCGGGGAAGTGCAGGTGTAGGTGGTGACGATCGTCGCGTCGCGCCCCGGAGGAAGCGGGGGGTCGAACGAGACCGAGAGCACCTCGCCGTCATACGAGAAAGGAACCGCGCGGCCGCCGATCTCGACCTTCTGGATATCCAGTTCGACCGCGTTGAGCGTGAGGGTCGAGAGGGGGGAGTTGATCGGCGCCAGCGTGAGGGTCTGGACGGCGTCGAAGCGCGGGGTGTCCATGTCCGGGATGTCGATCTTCAGCGCCATCCGCTTGTAGTCAGCGAGCCGGTCGGGCGGGTAGACGCGGTTGTCGGCGCCGGTGGCCTCGTTGTAGCGGAGGTCAGCCGACTCGAGCAGGCCCGCGCCGGACACCTCGTGCATCTCGTGCGCGCAGGTGTGGCCCAGACTGTCCTCGTAGGACCGAACGAACTCGCGGCTGTCCCATACGGAACCGGCCATCGCCGCCGACCAGAGCGCCGAGGCGGCTCCGGCAGCCATGAGCACGCGACGGGCTGCGGGCCGCCGAGACGGGACGCGGGTGGAACGGACGCTTGGCATGATTCATGACTCCGCACTGTGGGCGACGCGCGATCCACGCGAACACCCGGGCATCAAGCCCACAAAGAAGGAACGGACAAGGGTGGGGCACGACTTCCGCTGGCTGGCGATCTCGCCGGATCGAGCGCCAGATCGTCAAAATGTACCACGATGCGCGCGCATCGTTGCGGCCCGGGCTTGTGCGCCCCGCGCGGTATGCCGTACAATCGGCTATGCCCGATCAGAATCCCGCCGGCTCCGAGCGTCGCCGAGGGGGTGAACTCCACCCCCGCTCCCGTACCCAAGCTGACGACGGACCCGGAAACCCCGGCGGGGGAGCCGATTCGGGCGAACTCCTCGCCGCCACCCGGGACGCCGCAGCCAGCGAGTTCTACAGCCCAGTTCCGGACGGGTACCGCAAGGGCAGAACGAAGTATGTCGTCGTGCTGGGCACCGTCATGTCGGGGCTCGGGAAGGGCATCTTCGCGAGCAGTCTGGCCCGCCTCCTCAAGGACAAGGGCCTCGTGGTCGCCCCGATCAAGGTCGAGGGCTACCTCAACATCGACTCGGGAACCCTCAACCCGTTCCGCCACGGCGAGGTCTTCGTTCTCGACGACGGCACCGAGTGCGACATGGACCTGGGCACCTACGAGCGCATGCTCGATCAGGACCTCACCCGGCGCAACTTCATCACCGCCGGGCGGGTCTTCTCCGAGATCCTCGAACGCGAACGCCGGGGCGGCTACCTCGGCCGCGATGTCCAGTTCATCCCCCATGTCACAGGCGAGGTGAAACGCACCCTCCGTGAACTCGCGATGCACGGCGACGGCAAGAACCCGGCCGACATCGTCTTCGTTGAAGTCGGCGGCACCGTCGGCGACTACGAGAACATGGTCTACATCGAGGCGCTCCGCGAACTCGCCTTCGAAGAGGGCGAGGGATCGACCTGTTTCGTCGCCCTGACCTATGTGATCGAACCGCCCGCGCTGGGCGAGCAGAAGTCCAAGGCCGCACAGCTCGGCGTCAAGCGTCTGCTCGAGGCCGGGGTCCAGCCCCACATCATCGCCTGCCGCGCGAGCAATCCCGCGTCGCACTCGGTGATGCAGAAGATCGCGATGTTCTCGAATGTGCCCCTCAAGCGCATGTTCAGCATGCACGATCGCCCCAGCATCTACACGATCCCCGACGCCATGCGTCGCTCGGGTCTCGATCGCGAGGTCCTGAGCATCCTCGGCCTGCACGACCGCGCTGACAGCGTCCACGAGGACGACGCCCGCGTGACCTGGAACGCGTTCACGGGCGCGCTGCTCAAGCCGCGCAAGCATCACCTCAAGATCGGGCTCGCGGGGAAGTACGCGGCCCTCCGCGACGCCTACGCCTCGATCGACAAGGCCATCGAACACTGCGCGATCCACCTCGACGCCAGCGCCGACCTCGAATGGATCGAGTCCGAAGAGATCAACGACGCCAACGCCGCGAAGCGCCTCGAAGGCCTCGACGCGGTCATCGTCCCCGGCGGGTTCGGTGCGCGCGGCGTCGAGGGCAAGGTCGCCTGCGTGAAGCACTGCCGCGAGCAGGGAATCCCGTATCTGGGCATCTGCCTCGGGTTCCAGGTCGCGGTCATCGAGTTCGCCCGTCATGTGCTCGGACTGGAAGGCGCCAACAGCACCGAATTCGACCCCGATTGCCCTCACCCGGTCATCAGCGAACTTCCCGATCAGAAACGCATCGAGCAACTCGGCGGAACGATGCGCCTCGGCGGGCAGGATGTCCTCCTGACCCCCGGCTCGATCGCCGCCCATCTCTACGACGCCACCACCGTCCGCGAGCGCTTCCGCCACCGCTACGAGGTGGAGCCCAAATACATCGAGCAACTCGAGGGCGCGGGCCTGATCTTCAGCGGCCGCCACCCGCAGCAGCCGATTATGCAGTTCCTCGAACTGCCGACCACCGCCCGCACCCCGGACGGAGTCGCCCATCCGTACTTCGTCGGCGCCCAGTTCCACCCGGAACTCACCGGGCGCCCGCTCCGCCCCCAGCCGATGTTCATGGGCCTCATCGCGGCCGCGATCCGTCGGAAGGATCCCGAGGCCTCCGTCGGGCGCTGGGCGTGCACGAACGACAAAATTCGTGCCGGCGGCGCCGACATCAAGGTCGTTCGCGGCGATCGCTCCCCGCTCCACGCCTAACCTCGGCAACCCAGACCCTTCAACCCCGGTCGCGCCCCGCGCCGATGGTTGATGCGCTCACCTTCAGCGAGTCGGCGATCCCTTGGACGCAATGCCCTGGTTCATCCCGTTCATGATCTTCTTCGCGCGCATCTGCGATGTGTCCGTGGGCACCGTGCGCGTGATGTTTGTGATCCAGGGCAAGCGGTGGGCGTCCGCGTTGCTCGGCGTCCTCGAGGTCACCATCTGGGTCATCGCCGTGCGCGAAGCGCTGGCGTATATCCCCAACCCCTTCGCGATCATCGCCTACGCGGGCGGCTTCGCCGCCGGGACGCTGGTGGGCATGACCATCGAGGACAAGCTCGCGATCGGCTACCGGGCCGTGCGCATCATCAACCCCGAGGCGGCTCTCGATGTCGCGCGAGTGCTCCGCGAACTGGGCTACCGCGCGACCAAACTCCCCGGATACGGCCGCGACGGGCCGGTCGAGGTCGTGTTCTGCGTTATCAAACGCCGCGCCCTCCGCGACCTGCTGGCCCGGGTCCGCGAGATCGCGCCCCAGTCGTTTGTCACCATCGAGCGCGTGGACCGGCCCACCGGGGGCGGGTTCGACCGGAGGGCGGCCGGCGTCCAGGGCTCGCTCATGGGGGGGCTCCGCAAGTAGCCCTTCGGGAGCGGCCTCAGATTGACCGATCGGCGCCCCGGCCTACAGTCCCAACCGGCGCAGCGGCGGCCCCCGGCCCCGCCCGCGTTCAGCCGGCGATGTAGCTCAGTTGGTTAGAGCGAGGGATTCATAAACCCTAGGTCGGAGGTTCGAATCCTCCCATCGCCACTTCGCCCCCCAAGCCCCGCCCCACGCGGGGCTTGTTCGTTTTCCCCTCCGCACGCTCACGGCGCCCCCTTCGCGCGGTCGATAACCCCGGCGTGCACCGTCGCACCCCCGAGATTTCGGTCATCGTGCCCACCCGCGATCGACCGGCCAAACTGGCCGCCTGCCTGCGCGGGTTTCTGGGGCAGACCATCGCTCCCGATCGCTTTGAGATCCTGATCGCACTCGACGGCCTCGACCCGCACTCGGAGCGAGTGGTCGCCGACATCGCCTCGCACGCCCAGGCGAGCATCCGGCTCGTTCAATGCGAGCGGCGAGGCATCGCCCACGCCAAGAACGAACTTCTCGGCGCCGCCCGCGGCCGGTTCATCCTTTCGATCAACGACGACATCCTCCCCCAGCCGACCTTCGTCGAGGCCCACCTGCTCGCGCAGCGCGAAGCAAGCTGCGCACACGACCATGGCGCGATGGTTCTCGGCGCAACGCCCTGGCTCATCCACCAGCCCGACCGGCTTTTCGATCGCATGATCCGCGAGACCTCGATGGTCTTTTTCTACGATCGCATGGCCGCATCGCCGCACGCGACCGACCGGTCGCACGACTGGGGCTTCCGCCACGCGTGGAACATGAATCTGTCGTTCCCGCGCGACGCTGCGCTCGAAGCGGGCGGATACACCGTCTTCCCCGATCCCATCTATTACGAAGATCTCGAACTGGCCTTCCGGCTCGGCAGATCCGCGGGAATGCCCGTGCTGTTCCGGCCGAACGCGGTCGCAGTTCACGACCACCGCTACGAACCCTCGGGCTACCTGGCGCGCGAGGAAGTGTTGGGTCGAACCGCGCTCGGCGTGGCCGAGCGCTCGCCCGAGTTCGCACGAGCGCTCTTTGGCCGCGACATCACCGCTTCGGCCGAGATCGCGTACGCGCGAGAATTCGTCGAGCGTGAACGCCCCATGGTTGATCGTCTCCGTGCCACATTCTCTCGCACGGCTTCCGAGCCCGCGACCGCGCGGCCGGCCGTCAACACCGAGTACGAGCACCATCTGCCCCTGAAACGCTGGCACTGGCGTGTCGGGCTGCTCCGTGCGGTGGACGGGATCGGCCACGACGAAGCCCAGCGGGCCGCGCACGCCGGTTCGGCCGAGAAAATCGCCCGCCGAGCGGCTCCAGTCAGCCCCGCGGCTGGCCGATAACAACCGGGGCGCTTGAGGCGCCGATCTGTTCTTGTCTTTACCCCTCGCGCGCGGAGCACGCGTCTGATGTCGTCCAATACCGAAGTCTGGCTCGCGATCCCCTCAGCAAACCCCGAACTCTGCCGCAAGACCCTCCCGGTCTGGCGCGAGATGGGCTACCGCATCGCGGTGCTTCAGAACTACGAACAGGGCTCGATCCCCGCCGACATCACCGTCTGGCGCGACGAATACCCCGGCTGGGCCGAATCGATCAACATCCTCACGCGCGAGGTGGTGCCCAAGTCCGCGTCGATCGTGGTCTCGGGCGGCGACGACATGCTCCCCGACGCGCGCGTCCCGGCGCACACCATCGCGCGACAGTTCCACGAGCGCTTCCCCGACGGTTTCGGCGTCATGCAGCCCCAGGGCGACACCTACATGGAGGCCGAGCACTATTGCGGCTCGCCCTGGTTCGGCCGCGGCTGGATCGACCGCATGTACGGCGGCAAGGGGCCGATGTTCGGCGGCTACCGACACAACTGGGCCGACCTCGAACTCTTCTGGCTCGCGAAAGGCCTCGGCGTGCTGTGGCAACGCCCCGACCTCGCGCAGCACCACGAACACTTCTGGCGCACCGGCGAGGGCAAGCCGGAGTACTGGTCGAAGAATGTCGAAACGCGCGACCGCGCCGATGTGCAGCTCTTCCTTGCGCGCAGCTGGCTCAATTTCCCCGGCCACGAGCCGATCCCCGCGGGCCGGCACAAGCCCGTCCCGGCGTTCGATCCCGCCGAGATGCACGCCGACACCAAGCGCCTCGCCGAGCGCCACTGGATGAACATGTACGCCGGCTCGTCGCTCTCCGACGCGTGGACCACGCGGATGCGCGACGGCCTGCAGCGCTGCGCCGAGCAGGGCATGAAGCGCGTCGCGATCTTCGGCGCAGGAACCCACACACGGGGCGTCGGCAACGCGCTGCTCTCGCCCCCGGTCGAAGTCGTCGCCGTCATCGACGAGAACCCCGAACTGCGCGGCGCACGGCTGTGGAACTACCCGATCGTCTCCCTCGACGAAGCGAAGTCGCTCGACATCGACGGCGTGGTGCTTTCCTCGAACAGCATGGAGGACCGTCTCTGGGAGTCCGCCGCGCCCCTCCGCAATGCCGGCCTTCCGGTCGTCCGTCTTTATGAAGGCGTCAAGGGAATGTGGCAGGGAACCCGCGACGAACGCCTCGTTCGCGGCGGATCGCCTTCATCGCTCACCCAGTCGTCCGCCGCCTGATCGTCACCCGGAGCGTGCATGCGCCTGACCCAGACCAGCGTGTTCGAGATCCTCTCGTGGGCGCTCCCACCCGATGGCGCATGGACCCTTGTTGACGCCGGCGCGCATCACGGCGAGTTCTCCCGGCGTCTCGGCGACGCGTTCCCCGCGGCGTCGATCCACGCGTTCGAACCCGCTCCAAACGCGTACAACCGGCTCGCTTCCCGCGAACTGCCGCGCGTCCACGCCTGGAACGCCGCGGTCGGGGACACGAACGGGCCGCTGCCATTCCGCGTGAATCAAGGCGACGAAACCTCCAGTTTCCTCGCCCCGAACGCGAACGCCGCACACTTTCACGGCGAAGCGCACCGCGCGCAGCGATTGATCCAGGCCCAGTGCGTGCGGCTCGACGACTGGGCCATCCAGCAGCGCATCGGGCCTGTGCACGCCATCAAACTCGATGTCCAGGGCGCCGAAGTCGCTGCGCTCCGCGGCGCGGATCGCCTGCTGCGCGACTCAGTGCTCGCCGTCTACTCGGAGGCGCAGTTCATTCCAGAGTACGACCGCGCGTCGGCCTTCGGCGATGTGGATCGCGAACTTGTCGCGCGGGGCTTCTCGCTCTTCCAGATTGTGGATGTCCAGCCCAAGGGTCCGCTGCTCGAAACCGCGTCGTGCGACGCGATCTGGCTGCGCAGCGATGTTGTCCACGCGCTCCGCGCGTCCCCTCCGCGCACGCACGCAGCGGACGACGCCGCACGCTTCGGCGCCGTCTTCGCCGAGCTGGCCCAGCGCGACAAAGTCATCGCTATCTACGGCGCCGGCACGCACACCCGCACCCGCCTGATCCACGCCCTCGCGGAGTGCCCGGCCCGGGTCGTGTGCGTGATCGACGATGCGCTCGAAGCGCAAGGCAAGCGGCTCTGGGGATTCCCCGTCGTGAGTCAGGAGGGGGCGGTGGAACTCGGCGTCAACGCCGTCGTCCTCTCTTCCGATCTCCATGAACACCTGTTGCTCGAGCGATGCCGGCCGCTCCGGGACGCGGGCGTCGAGGTTGTCTGCCTCTACGGAGCCGACCGCGCGCGTCCCGCAACACCATCCCCTCGTGCGCCGCTCGGCTGATCGCCCCGGAACCCCTCATGCCCACCGCACCGCTGACACTCCTCGATTGCACGCTCCGTGACGGCGGCTACTACAACGCGTGGGATTTCTCGCGCCCGCTGGTGGAGCGCTACCTCCGCGCTGTCGATAGCGCGGGCGTCGATGTCGTCGAGATCGGATTCCGCGCGATGCGCGGCGACGGGTTCCATGGCCCGTACGCATTCTCCACCGACGAGCACATCCGTTCGCTCCCCTCGCTTCACCACGCGCGACTCTGCGTGATGATCAACGCGAAGGACATCCTGTCGCGCTGCGACTTTGGTGCGGCGGCGGCGCTCCGTTCGATCTTCAGCCCTCGCGCGATGTCCCCCGTGTCGCTCGTGCGGATCGCGGCCCACGCCGACGAAGTCCCGCGATGCGCTGGTATGTGCGTCGCGTTGCATGAACTCGGATACGAAGTCGGGTTCAACATCATGCAGGCGGGAGAGAAATCCGCGGATCAACTCCGTTCGCTCGCCGCCGAGATCGAATCGTGGGGCCGCGTCAGCGTGCTGTACTTCGCCGACTCGCTCGGATCGATGACGCCCGCGTCGGTGCGTGCGACGATCGATGCGCTCCGAGGTGGCTGGAGCGGTGAGATCGGATTCCACGCCCACGACAATTGCAACGCCGCGCTGGCCAACGCGCTGGCCGCCCACGAGGCCGGCGCGTCGTGGATCGACGGGACCGTGCTCGGGATGGGGCGCGGCGCCGGCAACGCGCAGATCGAGTACCTCCTGGCCGAGTTCGAGCGTCGTGGCCACGAACGATTCCGCCCCGAGGCCATGCTCGATGTCCTCTTCGGCGGGTTCGACGAGCTCAAACTGAAGCACAAGTGGGGGCCGAACCTGCTGTACTTCATGGGCGCGGCGCGCGGCGTCCACCCGACCTATGTCCAGCAGATGCTCGGCGCCGATCGCTACTCGCCGGACGATGTCGAGAACGCGCTGCGCGCGCTTGGTGACGCTGGCGGTTCCTCGTATTCAAAGGGCAGTCTCGACACGGCCGTAGTCTCGCGATTCACGAAAGAAGTGGGCGCGTGGAGCGCGCCGCGCATGCGGAAGGATTCTGCGGGCGTCCGCACCGCTTTGCTCCTGGCGTCTACGCCGGGGCTCACTCGCCATGCCGGAGCGGTCGAATCGCTCGCTCGCCGGCTCAGACCGACCGTGTTTGCGCTCAACGAACGCGGCGTCATCGACAGCGAGTTGATCGACTACCTGATCGCATCTCACCCGACTCGGGTTGTGAACCTCGCCCGGCGCGCAGCCACCGAGGCGATTCCCTTCCCAGCGAACGCGACACACTCCCTCGCGCAGGCCGCCGGCGCCGAATCGATCTCACCCCATCGCGGTGCAGCGCCACGCCCCCGCCCACGGCTCATCACGCCGCTCGCCAGTCTGACGGAGGAGACCCTCGGCGCCCTGGGCGCGAAGTTCGAGGTCTGCGACTTCGGTCTCCGGGTCGCCCCGGACTCGTTCGCGGTTCAATCCTCCGGATGCGTTGCTCCGAATCCGGGAGTGGGGCCGTACTCACTGGCCGCCGCCGCAGCCTGCGGGGCCGAACGCATTCTGCTCGCCGGCTTCGACGGCCACGGGCCCGGCGATGAACGCACGCGCGCGATGAACAGCGCGATCGAGATGTTCCAGCGCGAGTGCCCGGGCGTGGAACTCATCGCGATCACGCCCTCCGAGTATGCGGTCGAGCAGGGATCCGTGTACGATGACACGCTTCTCGCATGAACCCCGCGATCGTCATCCCGGCACGCTGGCAGAGTTCGCGATTCCCGGGCAAACCGCTCGCGGTCATCGCGGGCAAGCCGATGCTCGACCGCGTGTATGAGCGCTGTGTTCGCGCTCTCGACCCTTCCCGAGTGTTCGTCGCGACCGACAGCGACCGCATCTTCGCACATTGCGAGCGTGCGGGGATGGGCGTGGTGATGACCTCCGAGGCGTGCCTCACCGGCACGGACCGGGTCCACGAGGCGGCCGCGCAGATCGACGCCGATGTCTACCTCAATGTGCAGGGTGATGAGCCGCTGGTCGATCCCGCGGATATCCGCGCCGTGCTCCGCGAGTGGGAGGCGCACCCGAACGCCGTCGTCAACGCGATGTGCCGGATCGCCGCCGCGCGTGACTACCTCAATCGGAATGTGCCTAAGGTTGTCGCCGCGCCCGATGGCCGCTTGCTCTACATGAGCAGGGCGCCGGTTCCGACCGACAAGAACGGCGCATTTTGCGGCGGGATGCGCCAGGTGTGCGTGTACGCGTTCCCTCGTGAGGCGCTCGCCCGCTTTGCGGCGCACGGCGCCAAGACTCCTCTCGAGAAGATCGAGGACATCGAGATCCTCCGATTCCTCGAACTCGGGATCGATGTCCGGATGCTCACCGTCGGGGCAGCATCGCTGGCCGTGGACATCCCCGAGGACATCGAGCGGGTGGAAGCCGCGATCCGTGAACGCGGCGACGCGTAGCAATTATCGACTGTGCAGTCGGAACTCGGGAAGCCCGCCGCTCTCGGTGTTCTGCCATACAAACCGATCGGGATGATCTGCGCGTGTCTTCCGAAGCGAGGTGCGCAGGTCGCTCGCGAGCGAAAGCATCTCGGCGTCGTCGGCATCGCAGAGTCTGCCGCAGAAACGCAGGGCATCGGCAGCATCGGCGGCGAATTCTGCACGGAAGACATCGTGCGATCGGATGTACAGCGCAGAGTCTCCCGTCGGGGGGAGGCGTCTGGGCACGAGGCCTTCGGGATCGTGCACCATCACATTGACCCCGTTCCACCAGCCGCGCATCGCCCGGGCCCGGTCGTGCTCGGACATGTTGGCGGGGTGACAAGGCGTGTACGCCTCGAACAGCAGCGCGAAGTCGTCATGGCTGCCGAGGAAGTCCGCGTTCGCTCGCCGCACATGCTCGTAGTTGCTGTCGTCCACCACGATGACCGCTCCCGGCGCAAGCAAGCGCTTCGCGGCGAGCAGGCAGACAATCTGGCTTCGGTAATCGTGCGGGCCGTCGACGAAGTAGACCCCGATCCGGTGGCCGTCGAGCCACTCGTTCGCATTGGCGAGGGCGTCCTCGAAGTCGGCGTTCACGAGCCGCGCGTTCCGGATGCCGAGTGAGCCCGTCCGAGATCGGATGAGGCGCTCGTTCGTGCCGTCCGAATCGAACTGCGAGAAGTTGTCGATCCCGAAGCACTGCACGGCCGGGTTCGCGTGGGCGGTTGACAGCAGCGTCAGGCCCTGGAACACGCCGACCTCACAGTAGCATTGCGCTCCCGAGGCAGGGAGCATGGCCGCGAATCGCTGGAGCATCCCCACGAGCATCTCTCCCGAGAGCCCGGTGAGCAGGCCGTTCCGCGCCGAAGCAACCAGCCCATCGCGCGCGGAATCCTCGATCGCGTGAGTGAGTTGGCTGATCCTGCTGGTGGATTCAAGAGTCGGCATACATCCGCCTTTCGCGGTCATCGTTGGACGCGGCCTGAGCCGTCGCCGCCAGCGAGGGCCATCACTTGTTCGTGCGAGGAGAGCAGGAAGTCGCCCGGCATGGTGTGCTTGAGCGCGCCGGCCGCCTCCGCGAATGCGAGCGCGTTGCGCGGCGCCTCCCCGGAGCGCAACGCGTGTATCAAGCCAGCCGCGAACGCGTCGCCCGCGCCGAATCGGTCGATGATGCCATCGACTTCGCGCGGCTCGGTGCGTGCGATCTCATCCGGCGTGGCGAGCACCGCGGCCCATGTGTTGTGTGTCGCAGAGTGCGAGGTCCGAACGGACAACGCGGCGGCGAGGAAGCCGAATCGGTCTCGCATCGCGTTCGCGGTTTGTGCGAAGTCTCCCTTGTCCTGCGCAGGCATCCCGAGGGCGCGGTGCGCGTCCTCCTCGTTCCCGATGCAGAGGTCAACTCCGTCCATCAGCGGCGTGAGGGTCGCGGCCGCCTGCTCGCTGGTCCAGAGCTTCGCGCGGTAATTCAGATCGCACGACACCACGGCGTTCGCGCTACGGGCCGCGTCGATCAAGTTGTGGAGGAGTCTCAGCGGTCCGGCGCCGAGCGCTGGCGTGATCCCGGACCAGTGCAGCCACCCGACGCCTTCGAGCGCCGCATCGAGATCGACGCGGTCGGGATCGAGCTTCGAGAACGCCGAGTCGGCCCGGTCGTAGAGCACGGTTGACGGACGGGGCCCGGCGCCGTGCTCAACAAAGTAGAGCCCCATGCGCCCGGGGGCGTCGATGACCGAGGAGGTGTCCACGCCGTGACGGCGAAGGTCGCCTTTCAAGGATTCTCCGAGCGCGTTGCGCGGGACGGCGGTGAGGAGACGAGATTCTGCGCCCCATCGCGCGAGCGCGACGGCGACATTCGCCTCGGACCCGCCCCAACTGGCGTCGAACGAGGCCGCCCCTTCGATGGGGGATCGGCCGGGGGACGCGAGCCGGAGCATGACTTCCCCGACGGTGAGCACGACGGGGCGTTGCGGGTTGAGCAGAAAGCGTTCCATGCGCGTTCCCACAAGATCGGCTCGCCGGGGCCTCGGGGTCAGAAACTCTCGGACCCATCTCAGCCGGGCCCCGATACCTGCCGATAACACGGGAGACGAACCTCAATCATGCGACGCTCATTCCCCCGAACTCCCGTGCCTCAGGCAAGCCCGTTCGTCGTGACGAATCGGGCGGCTGCGCCGCGATCGCTCCGTGCCGCTCCCATCCTCATGGTGGCAGCAACGACGCCCGGGGGGGACCGGTTCTGGGCGGCATGCGATCGAGCGCTCCGCGAACGGGGCAGCGCCCTCGCTGGGATCGTCGTGCACGATGTCCACAGCCCCTGCCCGCTGTTCGGCATCGCGGGCGGCGTGCTCAACGCATCCACGCTCGGGGAGAAGTGGCCCGCCGGCGCGCCGCTGGACGACGCGCTCGACGAGGAATGCGTCGAGGGCGCCCTCAACTGGGAGCGCCGCTCGTGGAAAGCCGGCGAGAACCGCACGGATCTGGCGCTCCGTGGTCTGCGCGCGGCGTCTTGGATCATGCGTCGCGCCATCGAATCGCTCAGGCCCGGCCTTGTGCTGAGTTGGTACGGACCAATGGCCGGTTTCGCGGGCTTCGAATCAGCAATCAGAACGAGCGGCGTCCCCCGGCTCTATGTCGAACGCGGCGCGATGCCGATGACCTTCGTGCTCGATCCGATCGGCGTGCTGGCGCCTTCGATTCCCGCGACCGATCCGCGCTGGGTGCGGATGATGGCGGAGCCGCCTGCCGATGACGAGGTCGCGCGAGGACGCGTGATCGCGAACACGATCGCAGAAGAACGCCGCGAGAACTGGCCGAACAGGCCGACACCCGCCGTCGAACCCCGCGGCGAAGAGCGCGTCATCGCGTACTTTGGCTCGAACGATCTCGGGCACGAATACCTCACGCCCGATCGCTGGCCCGCCGCCGGACTTCCGTTTGGTGATTCCGAGCGCTCGCTCGAACGATTGTTGATCGCAGTCAACGCCGTCGCCCCGAGCGCTCGCGTGGTGATCAAGCGGCACCCGCATGATCCCCTCAAGACGCGTTTCGATCGCTTCGCCGATGGCCGCAGAGTCATGCTCGATGACACGCTGAGCATCCACGACGCGGTCGATCGGCGCTGGGTCATCGCGACCACGAGCGGCTCGATCGGCTGGATCGCGCTGGCGTGCGGCGCCGACGCGATCTCGCTCACGAAGCGCTCGTATACGGGTTCGGGGGCGATCTTCGAACCAATCGACGACGAGTCCCTTCGCGCCGCGGTGATGGGCGCCATTCGCGGCGGGATCCCGTCCGACGACCCTCGTCGTTTCGCCGCGCTCGCGCGGTGCGGGTCCAACTACGCGTACAGCGACGACGAGCGGTACTTCGCCGCCGGCGTTCAGAGCGCGGAGAGCATGGCCGATCGGCTCCTTCGTGAATCGGCCGCGACCCGCGGCGACTCCGATCCTGAAGCGTGGCTCGAGGATCTTGAGAGCCACGCCGTAGCGGTGTCGCTCTCCGATTCCCTCGACCGAACGCCGGCGTACATGCAACAGATGACGACGCACGAGATGATCGCGTCAGCGATTGTCATGCAACTCGACGCTGCGCGCCCAGTAGCCCTGCTCGGGTTCGGGCGCAACGGCCGCGCGGTCTACGACGCCGCCGTTCGCGCGGGATTCGAGGTGACGGTGTTCGATGACAGATTCACCGATGGGACCCGTCCCGCCGGGGTCACGGACTCAGTGCGGCTCGCCGCCACGATAGAGGATCTGAGCGAGGCCGCGCAATGGGTCGTCTCGCCCCTCGAAGACGCCTCGTTGTGCGTGCGGATACCGGGCGGCGTCGTTCCGATCCGCTGGAGCGACACGCTCCGGGCGATCACGGAGGGTTCGAGTGGCAGGCCGGCCCCGGCCGCGTTGTGCTCCTCGGGCGCTGTCCGGAACAGTCTTCTGATACAGCGAAAGGCGTCCGATGCGACTGCTTGAGACTCCGGTATACACGATCGTCCGTTCGTTCCTCGCCGACCTGGCGGCGCCCACGCTGCTCGATATCGGCGCCAATCGCGGCGAGGAAGTCCGGGCCATGCTCCGCCAGATCCCCGGCGCGAGTGTCCACGCGTTCGAACCCGCTGCGCAATGCTTTTCGTTGCTCTCGTCCTTTGCGGATGACGAGCCGAGGGTGTTCGCACATCATGCCGCCGTGGGGTCGCACGACGGCGCCGCGACGCTGATCGAAACCGAGAGCGACCTTCTCTCCAGCGTGCTGCCGCTCAATGGGATCGGGCATTCGCACTTCGGCCCGTGCGGTCGGGAGCGAGCCCGCTCTGAGGTGCGGTGCGTTCGTCTTGACTCCTGGGCGGCAGAGCAAGGGATCGGCCGCGTCGATTTCATCAAGCTCGATGTGCAGGGATCAGAACTGGAAGTCTTGAAAGGCGCCGAGTCGCTGCTCTCGTCCGGGGTACGGGCGGTCTACTCGGAGGCGCAGGTGGTGGCCGAATACGAGGGAGCCGCAACGCTCACGGACCTTGACCTGTTCTTGCGGGATCGCGGTTTCGTGCTCCACCAGATCCAGGAAGTCCGCTCGCGAGGCCCTGAGCATCAAACATCGGATGTCGATGCGCTGTGGGTCCGCGCCGACATTCTCGCGCGTCACCGTGACGCTCTGGCCAACGGCGGGAGAGAGGCCGAACTCAGGATGGGCGCCGCGCTGCACAGGCTCGCGGAGGACGGCCTGCGCCGAGTAGCCGTCTACGGAGCAGGGGAGCACACACGCCGAGCCGCGGCCGCGTTGTTCGATCCGCCCGTCGAGGTCGTCGCGATCATCGACGACGACGCGAAGCGGGAGGGCTCGCGCGCATGGGGGCACCCCGTCATACCGCTCGAGCGCGCCGGCGATCTTGACCTCGACGCGGTGGTGATCTCGAGCGACGCCTACGAGGGCGCGCTGGGGGAACGCGCCGAGCGGACGCTCGACCCGCGCGTCCGGGTCGTCAGACTCTACAGCGAAGGATTGACGGAGCGGAGCGTCGTAATGCAGGGAGTTGAGCATGCGAATATTTGAGCAAAGCGCCTACAGCATGATGCGCGGATTCCTCGTCGCGCGTCCGAAGCCGGTGATCCTCGACATCGGCGCGCATGTGGGCAGCGAGAGCGTCGCAATCCGCTCGGCGTTCCCTGATTCCGTGGTGTACGCGTTCGAACCCTCCCGGGAATCGTTCGTGAAACTCTCCGGGACCGCGGAGATCACGCCCGGTCTCAAGCCGATCCACGCGGCGGTGAGCGATCACGAGGGCGAGGCGGTCATCTCGATCGCGCGCAACCCCGAGTTGAACAGTCTCCTCGCGATGTCGGCACAGGGTGTGCGGCAATGGGGGGCGTCGGCCGAGACCGTGGAGCGGGAACGCGTTCGTGTCCGCACCCTCGACGCTTGGGCCGAGGAAACCGGCGTCGCACGCATCGATGCGATGAAAATCGATGTGCAGGGCGCCGAACTCCGGGTGCTGAGGGGCGCAGAGCGGGTCTTGAAGAATGTCGCCGCGGTGTACGCGGAGGCCCTCATCGCGGAGTTGTACGATGGCTGCGCGACGCTCTCTGATATTGATATCCACCTTCGCGAACGGGGGTTCGTGTTCCACCAGATCCACAGCATGTTCATGAAGGGGCCGGAGCAACAGTTGTCGCATGTCGATGCGCTGTGGGTCCGCGCCGACATTCTCGCGCGTCATCGTGACGCTCTGGCCAACGGCGGGAGAGAGGCCGAACTCAGGATGGGCGCCGCGCTGCGCAGGCTCGCGGAGGACGGCCTGCGCCGAGTAGCGGTGTACGGAGCAGGGGAGCACACGCGCCGCGCGGCGGCCGCGTTGTTCGATCCGCCCGTCGAGGTCGTCGCGATTATCGACGACGACACGAAGCGGGAGGGCTCGCGCGCATGGGGGCACCCCGTCATGCCGCTCGAGCGCGCCGGCGACCTTGATCTCGACGCGGTGGTGATCTCGAGCGACGCCTACGAGGGGGCGCTGGGGGAACGCGCCGAGCGGGCGCTCGACCCGCGCGTCCGCATCGTCAGACTCTACAGCGAAGGATCGACGGAGCGAAGCGCCGTTCCCTGTGGCGCTTCGCACGCGCCGTGAATGTCAGGATGACGCGGTCAGGCCGCGATGGACCGCGCCGAGCATCGTGTCCGCAAGGGCTGTGTACGACACCGACGCGCGGGCGCGCGAAGCCACCAGGTCCGCGAGCGAGCGCCGCTGCTCCGAGTCCTCGATCGCCAAAGCGAGCGCGGCCTCCAATTCGGCCTTCGTAGCGAATGTGGTCAGGGGCATATCGCCGAGCAACCACGCGGCCGATTGCTCGTACGAGCGGCAGTAGCGGTTTCGGATCCGTCGCTCGAGTTCCGGGCTGATCTCAAGCGTGGGCGATGCGGCCGATCCGGAGCGTTGGCGCAGGGCCATCAGATCCATGAGCGCCGGATCGTCCGCAGTGACAACATCGCTCAGGCCGAACTCGGGGAGCCGGCCGGGGTGTTTCCGACGAACCGCCGACGCGACGGCGGCGTGGAGTGACTTGATCGATTCGTCGGCGATCGTGCGGCAGAGGGTAAATCCGCCCGAGAGTGCGCACTCGAACACGCGCTGGTGGCACATGGTTGTGACCGAGGCGTGGAGCGAAACGCTCGCCGACTGATAGAGGGTTCGGAGTGTTTCGCCGTGCTCGATCGCCGGCTTCGCGAAACGCGCGAGCGTCGGGTGCCTGTCCCATCCTGCGCCATGGATACAGAATCGCCAGCCGCGGCGTTCGGCGATCTCGGCGGCCCATTCGAGCGTCTGATGCCGAAAGAGACGGTCGGCGACCGGGCGGGTGTACATCGCCACAACATGCTCAACCTCGGCCGGGCTGGGTGCGCCCCCGGAGCACTCCGCGAGCGCGTCACGGGTCAGAT
Organism: uncultured Phycisphaeraceae bacterium; assembly: GCA_965369025.1. Taxonomy (GTDB): domain Bacteria; phylum Planctomycetota; class Phycisphaerae; order Phycisphaerales; family UBA1924; genus JAHBXC01. The sequence continues at coordinate 40,285 of CBDUPB010000002.1, forward strand.
CGCGGATCGCAGTCGCCCACACCGTGTCCGGTTGGTCGGTGAGCGACCGTACTTCTGCGAGGATCCGGTCGATCAGTCCGTTGTCGCGTTGCCCCTTTGCCTTGAGCGAGGCGCGAAAGGAGTCGCGCAGCGATTCAGCGGTGGAACTCTGGTGACCCGCGTAGGCGATCTCGCACGCGAGCGTTGATCTGAGCCCGGGGTCAACCTCGCCCGCGTGGAACTTGGTCGACGAGGCGACCATCGGGAAGTTCGCCGTCGAACTCGGGGGCAGGCCGAGACTCAGCATCATGCGCCAGGAGATCACGCCGACGGCGAAGTCGAGCGGCGTGGCTTTGGCGGCGAGCGATGGATCGAAGAGGTGCGCCATCGCGTCCTGCACCCATGTCACGCACGGGACGCCCTCGGGGATCGCGCTCGCCAGCATCGAGCGTGGGTAGTTGATGAGCACGATCAGGTCGGGATCGAATCGTTCGATGGCGCCCAGATACCCGAGCGACGACAACCGCGCGTGGTTGTCGGATTCGATGAGCAACTCCGCGTCGCATCCGCGTGCCTGGAGTGCTTGGGCGAGGTCTTCCGCCGCCGACAGCGTGACCGTGCTGTACCGGGTGGTGGCGAGGAGGACACGGATCGGCGTGTCGTTGCCAGGCGATTCGAGACGCGCCGCGTAGTAGTCGCGATCTCGGGATCGGTTGCGCAGCGCGATTGTTCGCTGCAGCCGTTCGTGTTCGCGGATCTGGTTCTGGGATGCCTCGTGCAGGAGTGTGGCTGCGTCGGTTTCGCAGTCCGCATCAGCGTCGGCGGTGACGACGCGCGGCAGGTGTTCGCCCGCGCTCGCCAGAAGCGATGCTTCGAGGCGTGCTCGTGCGTCGGGCCCGACAAAGATGCGAACCTGTGAAGCATCAACGCGGCCGCGCAGATCGCGGAAGGAGAGCGCATCGAGGGCGGTGAGCGGATCGGGTTCGTACACCCAGATGCGCGGGGAGTAGCCGGTCGGCCCGGTGGGGGCGCCTTCGATGATCCGCTCGAGCAGGCACGGCGTGCGCAGACCGGCAATGAAGACGGGTGGTTCGCCGGTCGGGTCGTCGGCGGCGACCGACGAGGGCTTCCATGCCGCGCGGGCAGAGGAACGCGCGTCGCCGAGGATCCGGAACGCGAAAGGGCGCGACGGGTCGTCGCGAAGCGCGATGTTGCGGTCGGGCGTGGTGAACGCCTGCGCGACGGCCACCCGACGCGACCACTCGTCGAGCGAGGCCCGAAGTGAAGTGCCGGCGTCGCCGAGGGCGTCGCAGTTGGCCCGCGCGATGGCGACGCGGCGCTCGGGTGCGAGCGAATTTGGCCTGAGAGTCCGGGCGGCGTCGCGCAGGGCAATGACTTGAGGGTCCTCGGTGAACTCGGTCGGCAGGGCGTCGAGCGCGTCGACCGCGAGCGTCCTGAGCCCGAGGCGCACCGCGTGCGCCGCGAGGAGCGCGAGCAGTTCGGGGTTCCGATCGCCCGAATCGAGGTGCTCCACTGCCTCCGGGACGAATCGCCACGAAGCGTTGGGGGCGGCGCCGAGCGCGAGGAGCGTGTCGATCGTGCGGGTCTGGCCGCTGACGGCGCTCACAAGGCGTGCTCGCTGGGGGGTCGCGAGTGATTCGGGATCGGTCTCGGCATTCCGGGGCACACAACAGACATGGCGGGTCTCCCTGAACCGGGCGGATCGCGACGGCGAAAGCGGCGCCGTGATCGGGTTATCGGCGCCCTCGGCGGCTGCGCTCGCAAAGGGGGTTCGAAAGAGGGCGGAAACCCGGTGGTCGGGGTCGTGGGATGCCGATTTGCCTATAGTCCGGTCCGGCCTGCGCGGCGGCTGAACGAAGGGTCGCCGGGGTCGGTTTTTGATGCGAGCATCGGCCCCCGAGGGCCGTGGAGAGGCCATGACCACTGTGACCGCCGACCGCGCGCAGCGCAAAGCCCGACCGACCGACGCACTCCCCGACGAGACGGTGCTCGGGTGGCTGCGCGATATGCAGCTCATCCGGGAGTTCGAGAACCGTACGGCCCAGGCCTACCAGCAGGCCAAGATCGGCGGGTTCTGCCATGTCTACACCGGGCAGGAGGCCCTTGTGGTGGGCACCTTTGCCGCGGTGAACCATGACGACCCGGTCGTGACCGCGTACCGGGACCACGGCCACGCGCTGGCGCGCGGGATGTCCCCCGACGCGTGCATGGCCGAGATGTTCGGGAAGGCCGCCGGCTGCGCCAAGGGCAAGGGCGGGTCGATGCACATGTTCGACCGCCCGAACGAGTTGTACGGCGGGCACGGCATCGTGGGCGCCCAGACAGCGCTGGGCGCAGGGCTGGCGTTCAGCGTCAAATACGAGCGCGAGGTCCTGAAGCGCGATGTCTACGGCAAGGAGAATCCGCCCAAGCGAATCTCCCTGTGCTATCTCGGCGACGGCGCGCTCAACCAGGGCTGCCTGCACGAATCGAAGAACCTCGCGGGGCTCTTCTCGCTCCCGGTGATCTTCATCGTGGAGAACAACGGCTATTCGATGGGCACCTCGATCGGCCGCGGCACAACCATGGCCCACGACCTCACCGCCAAGGGCGAGGCGTACGGCATGCTTTCGCGGAAGATCGATTCGATGGACATCCTCGATGTCTATTCGGAGTTCAAGGAGATCGCCGACGAGTGCCGGGAGGAGCAGAAGCCCGCGTTCGTCGACATCCGCACCTACCGATACAAGGGGCACTCGATGAGCGACCCCCAGAAGTACCGCACGCGCGCCGAGGTCGAGAAGTACGAGAACGAGAAGGACTCGATCGCGATGCTCGTCGGGCATCTGATGCGCGACCGCAAGTGCCTGACCGAAGACGGTTGGGGCGCGATGCAGGACGAGATCCGCGAACAGGTGCTGGCGGCGGTGAAGTTCGCCGAGGAAGCCCCCGAACCGGGCGAGTCCGAACTCTACTCCGATGTGTTTGTGAACCCGCTCCCGCAGATGAGCCCGATGGGCGAGTACACGATCGGCGAGCGCAACCCGCTGCTCGAGGACGAGAACGCGTGAGTATCGAACTGCTGGCCCCGATCATCTTTCTCGCGATTGCCATCGCGATTGTGCGTGCGATCGGCGTGTTCATCGCCATGCCCAAGGCCAAGGCGCCGCGCCAGTACCCCAAGGCCCCTCAGCGCACCCAGACCACCAGCACCGCGACTCCCAGCGAGCCGAACTCATGACCACGACTTTCGTTGAGCCCGACGCCAGTCTCTACCACCGCTGGTCGTTCGCGCCGGACTTCGACAAGCCGCTCCCTTCGCGCGAAGGCGATCGCGTGATCCAGTTCCGCGAGGCGCTGCGCGAGGCGATGAGCGAAGAGATGCGCCGCGACGAGCGCGTGTTCCTGCTCGGCGAGGAAGTCGCCGAGTACAACGGCGCGTACAAGATCAGCCAGGGGATGCTCGAAGAGTTCGGCGCCCAGCGCATCATCGACACGCCGATCTCCGAGAACGGGTTCGCGGGCATGTCGATCGGCGCGGCGATGCGCGGCCTGCGCCCGATCGTCGAGTTCATGTCGTGGTCGTTCTCGCTCGTCGCCGCGGATCAGATCCTCAACAACGCGCCGAAAATGCTCTACATGTCGGGCGGGCAGTTCTCGTGTCCGATGGTGTTCCGGGGCAACGACGGCGCGGGCGGCCAGCTCGGCTCGACCCACTCGTGGTGCGTCGAAGGGCTCTACGCGAATGTGCCGGGCGTGAAGATCGTGATCCCGAGCAACCCGTACGACGCCAAGGGCCTGCTCAAGACGGCCATCGTGGACAACGACCCGGTCTTCTTCCTCGAGTCCGAGCGCATGCTGGGCGACAAAGCCCATGTCCCCGAGGAGGAGTACTACATCCCCTTCGGGAAGGCCGCGCTGCGGGCTGAAGGCGGCGCGTGCACGATCGTCTCGTTCGGTCGTCCCGTGAACTTCTGCCTTGAGGCCGACGCCGAACTCCGCGAGGAGGGGATCGAGTGCGATGTCCTCGACATGCGCACGATCCGGCCGCTCGACATCGAGTCGGTTATCGAGAGCGTGAAGAAGACCAACCGCCTGGTGGTGGTCGATCAGTCGTGGCCGTTCTCGAGCGTCGCGAGTGAAGTCATCACGCAGGTGATCGAGCGGGCGTTCGACTGGCTGGACACCCAGCCGGTGCGTGTGAACACCGAGGATGTCCCGGCGCCGTACAGCAAGAAGCTGGAGCAGGCGTATCTGCCTCACAAGGGCAAGATCGTGGCCGCGGTCAAGAAGACGCTCGGGAAGGCCTGATTCGGTACACTGGCGCCGTCCGCACGACGAGCACCCAAGAGAGCACACGAGGTTCGCATGCCGATCGAAGTCACCATGCCGCGGCTGTCCGACACGATGCAACAGGGCACGGTCGTGAAGTGGAATGTGAAAGAGGGCGACGCCGTCAAGACGGGCGACATCCTCGCGGACATCGAGACCGACAAGGCGACGATGGAACTTGAGTCGTTCGACGACGGCACCGTGGCCGTGTTGGCCGCCAAGGAGGGCGACAATGTCGCCATCGGCGAGGTGATCGTCGTGCTCGCGGGCAAGGGCGAGGATGCGGCCGAGGTGAAGAAGAACTCGGGCGGAAAGAAGGCTTCCGGCGCAGAGGCCTCGACGGCGCAGGGCGGGGGAGAGCAGAAGCAGGAGGCGGCCGAGGGCGCTTCGTCGAACGGCAAGGCATCGAGCGGCGGATCGTCTTCGGCCACGGCTGTTGCTGATGAGGATGACGACGGCGACTCGCGGGGCGGGGGCCGCATCTTCGCGTCGCCGCTGGCGAAGAAGGTCGCCGACGAGATGGGCGTGGACCTCGCAGAGGTGAAGGGCACCGGCCCGAGCGGCCGGATCGTGCGCGCGGATGTTGAGGCGGCGGCGAAGGCTCCTTCGGAGAAGCCCGGTGGCCGCAAGGCCGCGCCGGCGCCGTCGGCTGCGCCGATGATGCCCGCGGTGGGCGCCTCGCTCGAGGCCAAGTCGGTCTCGCTCACGAATATGCGCCGGACCATCGCGGCCCGGCTCGTCGAGAGCAAGACCACGATCCCGCACTATCAGGTCACGCTCGCGGTCGATATGGGCGCGCTGCTGGACCTGCGCGCGCAGTTGAACGACCAGCTGAAGTCGCAGGGCGTGAAGCTGAGCGTCAACGACTTCATCGTCCGCGCCTGCGCCATCGCGATGCATCAGCACCCGCACATCAACGCGAGCTGGAAGCAGACGAAGGATTCGGCGTCGATCGAACTCAAGGACCGCGTGAATGTCGGGGTGGCGATCTCGCTGCCCGCCGAGCGCGGCGGGGGGCTGGTCGTGGGCGTGATCCGCGACGCGAATCAGATCGGGCTGCGTCAGATCTCGGCCGAGACCAAGCGGCTCGCGGAGAAGGCGCGCGGGAAGGGATTGTCCGTCGAGGAGATGGACGCCTCGACCTTCACGGTCTCGAACCTCGGGATGTTCGGCGTCGAGCATTTCACGGCGATCATCAACCCGCCCAACAGCGCGATCCTCGCGGTCGGCGCGGCGATCGAAAAGCCGGTGGTGCGCGACGGGCAGATCGTTGTCGGGCACGAGATGCAGATGACGATGAGCAGCGATCACCGGGTGATCGACGGGGCCATGGCCGCCGAGTACCTGAGCACGGTGAAGCAGTTGCTTCAGGCGCCTGCTACCTTGTTGGTGTGAAACGCAACACGGGCTGAGCGAGGCTCAACCCGTGTCGTTCGATCTCTCATTGTCTGGTCTTCACGCGCTCTCGGCAGGGCGGTCGTGGTCGTTCATTGGGAACGCCTCGTCCTCGTCGAACTCGGGGACATAGGGCTCGATCATCGGCCAGTCCTTCTCGGGCGAGCCGGAGCAGCGCACGAGCGGGAGGCCGACTTCGGCGAGCGTCTCGACGGTCATCTTGTCCTTGGTGTCGCTGGTGGCGGTCGTCTTGTCGGCAAGATCGACCTCGATCGCGAGGACCGGCGCCCAGTCGGGCAGGCGACACACGACAAAGTCGATGGCGCGGACTCGCACACGCTGGCGCCAGGTGCGCCAGTCGTCGGCGGCACGCTCGCCCGGCTTGACGGGGACGAGCAGGGTGTCGAGGCGGAGTTGCGGGCAGAGGACATACCCCGACGGCATGCGCGCGGTGATGGCGCGGGCGTACGCGCGTTCGCGCCACGACATGATCGAGCCGCGGAGTTTGAACGGCGGGGGGGTGAGGTCCATCGGGCCGTTGGGAGTCATGACACGGCGCGGCCAGTCGGCGCCCTTGGCGTCCTCTTCGGTGAGGAGGGTGCGCATCTGATCGACGGTCCATGGCTCGACGGGCTGGCCGTGGAGCGAATCGGACAGGATGCTGGCGGGGCGCGGGCCGACGGTCGGATCGGGGGCGGCGCCGACGGGGGGGAGTTCATCGCGCAGGGGGATGCGGCCCTCGGCCGTGGCGAGCGAGGTGTCACGCCTGCTCCGGCGTTTCGATGCGCGCAGGGCGGCGACGATCGACCAAAGAGCGGCGATGACTGCAACGGCGGCAAGTGTCCAGACGAGCGCGATCATGGCCGGTCTCCCTTGTCTTCCACGGCCGAATTGTGCCCCACGACGCGGCCCGGAGCCAACAGAATCGGGAGGCACTGGTCAGGATTCGTCGTTTCCGGCGTCCTGACCTTGTTCTGTTCGGATGATGTCATCGGTCGGTTCGCCCTTCGCGGACGATTCTGGAGGGATCCGGGGGGCTTTGAGCCGCGCTGATCGGAGGGCGTCCTTCAGGTCGTTGGGCCAGGGGGACACGACTCGCCGGGCCTCCCCTGTGTCCGGGTCAATAAAGCCCAGCAGGAACGCGTGGAGGGCGAGGCGCCGGGACCGCTGGGCGACCGGGAGCGGGGCGTAGCGGGAATCCCCGATGATCGGGCACTTGATCGAGGTCAGATGGACGCGGATCTGATGGAGCCGCCCGGGCCCGATGCGGCATTCGAGCAACGAGGCGTCGCGAGAGGACGCCAGTGTGCGGTATGCGGTCGCGGCGGGGAGCCCCAAGGAGTGGACGCGGGCGGTTTTCTCCTTGCCCTGCATTTCCATGATGGGGCGGCGGATGAGCGCGGCGAGTTTGGCCGGGCGGCCATCGACCAATGCCCAGTAGCGCTTCTCGAGGGATCGCTGCTCGAATTGGCCGCGGAGGTGGTCGTAGGCGTCCTTGGTCAGCGCAACGAGGACGAGTCCGGAGGCCTCCTTGTCGAGCCGATGGAGCAGGCCGAAGTCGCGCGCTTCGCCGAGGTTCTGGAGGCGGGGGCCGTAACGCTCGAAGAGGCCGTTGAGCAGGGCGCTGCGGTGGTTGCCCTTCCCGGGTTGGGTGGCAACTCCGAAGGGCTTGTCGACGACCACGAACGAGTCGCTCTCGTGGGCGATGCGGAGTCGGACATTCGGGTTGGGCTCGACAGAGAGGTTCACGGAAGGGCAGTGAAGGCCGCGCAGCCGCGAATGTCATGCGCAGCGGCTCGACCCGGCGCAGACCCCGGTGCTATCGTGGGCGCAGATGAGAATGATTCTCAACAACAGGTCTTCCCAGTCTCCCGAACATCCGCTCGAAGCCGCGCCGGCGGCGAAACGGGGCCGCGTCGCGCGGTGGGTTGCGCGGTTCGGCGTCGCGGGATTCCTATTCTTCCTCATCAAGGGGTTGGCGTGGCTTATCGTCCCCGCCGCGCTCGCCGCCTACGCCACCCGTTCCTGAGACCGACCGCACTCCCCGCGTCCTTCGACGCGTTCGAGAGACCATCCGAATGTCGACCACCACCGAGCACCTGAAAGAGATGACCTGGGAGTTGCACAAGGCCGCCGAGGGGCACCGTGTGCAACGCTCGCTGCTCAAGGGCGAGTTGTCGCGCGAGATGTACGCGACCTGGCTCGGCCAGCTCCTCTGCGTGCATCGTGCGCTCGAGAGCGCCCTGCGCGATCTGCGCGAGAAGAAGCCCGCCGTGGCGCGGTTCGTGGACGACGGCCGCTTCCAGGAGACGCGCATCGAGGCCGACCTCCGCACGCTCGGCGTGGACATCGGGGGCGTCTCGCCGCTGCCCGCCGCCAAGCGGCTGATGGCGATCATCGAGATGGCGCGCGCCGAACAACCCATCGCGCTGCTCGGGATGCACTATGTGCTTGAGGGCAGCACGAACGGCGGGGTCTACATCGCGAAGGCGCTCCGTCAGGCGTACGGCTTCGAGGGCGACGCGGGCACGAAGTACTACGACCCGTACGGCGAGAAGCAGCGCGAACTCTGGGCCTCCTACAAGCAGGAGTTCGACGCGCTGGAGGTCAGCGAGGTCGAGCGCGACGCGATGGTCGCCGCCGCCCGCGATGTCTTCCGCGCGATGAGCGAGATCGGCGACGATCTGGTCACGCTCGAATCGCGCGCCGCCGGCGTCTGAACCTCACGCGTTCTCCAGAACCTTCGCCTGACTCGCGAGCATGCCGGTCCACCCTTCGGTGGTTCCCTTGTGGTCGTGCTCGGCGACGATGCCCGTGTGCGTGATCGTCACGAGCGTGCCGTCTTCGTGGTCTTCGAACTCCACGCACACCCGCTGGTCGGTCGGCTGCGCCCCGGGATCGTTCACACGCCATGTGAAAGCGATCCGCTCGGGTTCGACGAAGTCGAGGAACTCGCCGTCGATGACCCAGCGATAGTCGCCGGGGGCGCTGTAGTCTTCGCCGCACGCCTCGCAGGTTTGGACGATGCAGTACTTCCCGCCTTGGCGCGCGTCGAGCGCGAGCGCCATCGGGGGCTCGTTCTTGTCGTTAAGCCACCACTGCGCGAAGACCTTCGGGTCCTTCCACGCGTTGAACACCTTGGTGCGCGGCGCCTTGATGACGCGAGAAACATTCACGGCGGCGAGCGGCTGAACAGTCATCGGTTCTTCTCCGGGGCGGTGGGGGCGGTGTGATCGCCTTGCTCGATGTGCGCGGCGAGGGCGTCGAGTTTGTCGTTCCAGAAATTCGTGTACTTGCTGAGCCAGGCGGCCAGTTCGTCGAGCGGCGTTCGGCTGAGGCGGCAGACCCGCGTGCGGCCGACGCGTTCCTGAGTCATCAGGCCCGCTCGCTCGAGCACACGCAGGTGCTTGCTGACGGAGGGCAGGGCCATATCGAACGGGGCTGCGAGTTGTGAGACGGTGGCGTCGCCCTGCGCGAGGCGCTCGACGATCGCGCGACGGGTGGGGTCGGCGAGGGCGAGGAACGCGGCGCTGTGATCGGGCTGACACTTAGCCATATGGCTAAATATAACAATCGCGCGGGCGGTGTCAACAAAAAAACAAGCCCCGCCGGGAGATCGCTGCGCACTCAAGCGACCTGACCGACGGGGCGTGTGGATTTTCCCCTGGTCGTGGCGGGGGCCGTGTTCGCCCGTTCGGGGCGGTTTCGGCTCCGGCCGTGAGAGGGGACTCTCTCTCTATGGCACGATTCGCACGATGTCGTGTGTAGGTTCCATGCCCAAGTTAGGGGGCTGTATTTTCTTTCGATTGTCGGGTGCGCAGCGGGCTACGCTCGTGACGCATGGCTCGATATCTGCTCAGGTTGGCGTACGAGGGCACCGACTTCTCCGGGTGGCAGATGCAGCACGAGGCGGGCGTGGAGATCGAATCCATCCGCACGGTGCAGGCGATCGTGCAGCGCGCGGTGCGCGAAGCGATCCGCGAGCCGGCGGTGCTCGTCGGGGCCAGCCGCACGGACGCCGGCGTGCATGCGGCGGGGCAGGTGGCGGCGTTCACGCGCTCGGACGACCCCGATGCGCCCGGCGCGAAAGAGGACTCGTTGCTCGCCGCGATCAACGCGCGGCTTCCCCCTGACATCCTCGCGACCGAATGCCGGCGTGTGCGCCCGTGTTTCCAGCCGATTTCCGACGCCGTCGCGAAGGGGTACCGCTACCTGTTGCACGATGCGCCGGAGCGGCCGCTGTGGGACAGAACGCTTGTCCACCGCGTGCATCTGCGCCCGGGTGAATCGCTCAATGTCGAAGCGATGCGCGTGGTGGCGTCGAGGTTGGTGGGTGAGCACGACTTCGCCGCGTTCGCGAAGGCGGGACACGGCCGCAAGTCCACGGTGCGCACGGTGCACGCTTGCGATGTGACTCGAACGGACGACGGGCGCATCGCGATCGATATCTCGGGCAACGGGTTTTTGCACAACATGGTGCGCATCGTCGCGGGCACGCTCGTCGATGCGGGCAAGGGGCGGTTCACGCCCGAGCGCCTCGACGAATCCCTGCGCACGGGCGATCGGCGCCTCGCGGGCCCGACGCTTTCGCCCACGGGGCTGCGGCTGGAGTGGGTCGAGTATCCGCCCGAGGTTCTCGATCCGGCGCTGCCGCCCAGGGAACGCGTACCGTTCACGCACGACGACACCGACCAGCAGGAGTAACCCGCGCCCATGGCCAACATCCTCGTCATCGGACCCCACCCTGACGATCAGGAGGCGGGTATGGGCGGCACGATCTGCAAACTCGCGGATCAGGGCCACGACATCCTGCTACTCGACATGACCAACGGGGAGCCGACGCCGCTGGGCGATCCGGTCACGCGCATGCAGGAAGCGGAGGCGGCCCGGAAGATCCTCGCGGGCGAGAAGGGCAAGGTCGCGCGGAAGTGCATCGACCTGCCCAACCGCTTTGTCGAGCACTCGATCGAAGCGCGCCACAAGGTCGCGGGCGTCATCCGCGAGCATCAGGCCGAGATCATGTTCATTCCGTACTTCGAGGACGCCCACCCGGACCACATCGCCGTGACGCGTATCGCCGAGGACGCGCGGTTTGACGCGAAGCTCAGCAAGATCGGGCTCCCGGGCGAGCGGATCTACCCGCGCTGGGTCTTCTACTACTACTGCACGCACCTGCGCCATGTCGCCAGCCCGTCGTTCTGCGTGGACATCACCGGGTACGAGCAGCGCAAATCGGCGGCGATCCGCGCGTACGAGACCCAGTTCGTGCGCGCCAACGCGAATGTCGTGGACTGGATCGAGGCCGCCGGGACCTACTTCGGCAGCCGCATCGCGCGGCCCGCGGCGGAGCCGTTCTTCACGCGCGAGCCGATCGCGCTGGACTCGTTCGCCGGGCTGGTGATGGGGCCGACGGGGAAGTGAGTCGCCGCCCCGGCCGGGGTCGGTCCCGAAGTTTGTGCCCGCTACAATCCCGCCCCCCGTTCTCTGCGGCCATGATGGGCCGCGCCGGGAAGGGGGGTGTTCGCGTTTCTCTGACTCTCCCTCGCGCCCAGGAAGGATGACCGAGCGTGGCTGACACCGGCAAGCACTACGACCTGATCGTCATCGGCGGCGGCCCCGCCGGGTATGTCGGCGCCATCCGCGCCGCCCAACTCGGCATGAAGGTTGCCTGCGTCGAGCGCGCCAAGCTCGGCGGCGTCTGCCTCAACTGGGGCTGCATCCCCAGCAAGTCGCTGCTCGCCAACGCCGAACTCTACGAGAAGGTTCTGGAGGCCGACTTCTGGGGCCTCGACTTCAAGGGCGTCGAGGTCAAGTGGGACAAGGTCATCGGCCGCTCGCGCGAGGTCGCGGGCAAGCTGAACAAGGGCATCGAGTTCCTGCTCAAGAAGAACAAGATCGACCACATCGTGGGCAATGCCAAGCTGGTGTCCGGGCGCAAGGGCAACCAGCCGTGCAAGGTCGAGATCCACGACGCCACGGTCAAAGAAGAACTGACCACCGCGCCCGCCACGATCGATCCGAAGGCCCGCGACACCATCACCGCGACCAATGTGCTCGTCGCGACCGGCTCGGTCGCGCGGGAACTGCCGTTCGCGAAGATCGACGGCGACAAGGTCATCGGCGCCCGCGAGGCCATGACGCTCAAGAGCAAGCCCAAGAAGCTCATCGTCGTCGGCGCCGGCGCCATCGGCATGGAGTTCGCGTACTTCTACCACACCTACGGCACGGAAGTGACCGTGGTGGAGATGCTGCCGCGCATCCTCCCGGTGGAGGACGAAGAAATCTCGAACGCCCTCGAGAAGATGTACAAGAAGTCGGGCATGAAGCTGCTCACCTCGACGACCACGATGGCCATCGAGAAGACCGGGAGCGGCGTGAAGGTCACCGTCGCGCCGTTCAAGGACGGCAAGGCCGACGAGAGCAAGAAGGAAGTGCTCGAAGCGGACAAGGTGCTCCTCGCGATCGGCGTGAAGGGCCGGTACGACGGCCTCTTTGACGACGCGCTGGGCCTCAAGATCGAGAAGGACCACATCAAGACCGATTATGTGGCCAACTCGCTCGAGCCCGCGAAGGCGATCACCTACCAGACGAACCTCGAAGGCGTCTACGCCGTGGGCGATGTCATCGGCCCGCCGTGGCTCGCGCATGTCGCGATGGAAGAGGCGGTGACCTGCGTCGAGCGGATCGCCGGGCACGACCCGATCCCGATCGACTACTCGGTCATCCCCGGGTGCACCTATTGCCACCCCCAGGTCGCCAGCGTCGGGTTCACGGAGCGCGCCCTCAAGGACAACGGTCTGGAGAAGGGCAAGGACTACGAGGTCGGCGTGTACAACCTGAACGCGCACGGCAAGGCCATCGCCGCCGCCGAGAACAAGGGTCTCGTGAAGATCATCCGGGGTTTGCCCCGGGGTGAGATCCTCGGCGCCCACATTCTGGGCGCTCAGGCGACGGAACTCATCGCGGAACTGAACCTCGCAAGGCGTTTGGAAGCGACCAGTGAGGAAATCATCGTCACGATGCACGCGCACCCGACCCTCCACGAGGCCGTGCACGAGGCCGCGCTGGCGAGCGAAGGCCGCATGATTCACGCCTGATTGACCGAATCTGAAAATCGAGCGGAAGCATTTGTCCGAACTTCCCGTAGTCTGGGGGGCGCGAGGGCGCGGTTCCCGCGCGCATGGCTCGAACAAAGGGAGAAGAGAACAATGACCAGACGATTCGCATCGGTTTGCGCGCTCGCGGCGATCGGCTCGGCTTCGGCCGCGCTGGCAGCCCCGCGTGATATCCAGTTCCAGTCGGTGGACTTCGCGAACGGCGTGTTCGAGGTTCACAATTTCGGTGACGATGCGCAGCCGCTCAACGGGTTTCGGTTCTGCACCAGCAGTTCGATCCAGGTCCGGGTCTACACGCCCGGCACAGCGCTGAACGGCCTGACTCTGCAGCCGGGCGATTCGCTGTTCGTGTATCTGAACAACGATGCGCCGATGGGCGACCCCCTCCGGCGCAACGCGTCGAGCATCGGCAACTTCGCGCCCGGCTTGAACGCCTCGACGCCCTACGGCCTGTCGCTGTACTTCCCGCCCGTCGCGTTCAACAACCCCGACGCGATGGCCGACCACCTGATGTGGAGCGTCGACGGGGTGGCGAACACTCAGGCGGCGACCCGCGCGGGAGTGGCGGTGACGGCCGGGCTGTGGACCTCCAACACCGCGTTTATCTCGACCCAGGCCGACACAACCAGGATCTCTCTGCTCGAAGCATCGGGAGGACTTCTGCTCCACGCCCCGGCCGACTACGAAGTCGTCGGCGCGGCCGGATGCGCGGGCGACACCAACGGCGACAACACCGTCAATTTCACCGATCTGAACACGGTGCTCTCGACCTTCGGACAATCCGGTCCGGGGATCGCCGGAGATGTGAACGGCGACGAGATCGTGAACTTCGCTGACCTGAACGAGGTCCTGAGCAACTTCGGCACGACCTGCGAGTGATTCTGAAGCGTCTTTCATGACGCGTTCACGGCTAACCAATCCGAACCCCGGATGATTCACATGAGTCGTCCGGGGTTCGTGCTTTTTCCTCTTTTGCGCTCCGGCGCTGACTTTGACTCCCTGAAAGGAAGTGTGCCACATGGCCGACACCGCCCTGAAATCATCCGCGAACGAACGAGCCGAAATCGATCAACTCAAGTCCGACCTGAAAACGCTGCGCGAGGACTTCTCCAAGCTCGGCAAGGACGCGATCGCCGCCAGCCGGCACACCGCCGAGTCGGCGAGCGACGCCGCCCGTGCGGAGGCGCGGAAGCGTCTGGAACAACTCGGCGACGCGTGGGACTCGACCAAGGACCGCGGGGCCGCCGCGAAGCATGATGTCGAGCGCCGCATCGAAGAGCACCCTCTGGCGTCGGTGATGATCGCGCTTGGCGTCGGTGTTGTGATCGGCAAACTGATCGATCGGAGGTAACGCGTGGGACGGCTCATCACACTCGGGCTCGCGCTCACAAATCTGATTGAGGCCGAGGGACGGAGCGTGCGGCGCAATGCGTCGCGCGTTGCCTCCCGCTTCGCCACGCTGCTTGTTCTCGGGCTCGTGTTCCTGCTGGGTGTCGTGTTCACACTGGGGGGGCTGTTCCTCGTGCTGGAGCCCCAGACCGGGGCGGCGGGCGCCGCGTTCATCACCGGACTCGCGACGATGGCGCTCTCAGGAGGCGCGGCATGGGCCACGGCCGACAGGAATCGTTGAGGACCGACGAGGCCAAGGCGGCTCTTCTCGCCTGGGGGCGCGATGCTGATCGGGCGGTCGGGCGCCGGGTGGCTGCGCGCCCGATGATGATGCTTGGGGGGGCACTGGCGATGGGTCTGGTGCTGTCTCTAGCGCTGGGCGGGCGGAAAGAACCGCGAGGTCACCGGAAGGGAAAATGCCGCTGCTGACGGGCGTCGATCCCGGGCGCTGACCCTCATGCGGCGCTCTGGCCCGCTACACTGGGCTCGATCCGCAGATCCGCCAAGGCCACTTTCCCCACTAAGGGGGGGAACCGCAGCGTGGCCAGCGCCGAATCGGATCGTGCCGGGCAGGATTGCCTCCCGGTTGTGATTGCGCCGTTTGTTGCGTCCGGTCGGGTATTTTTCCGCCGAGCGCCCACCCCGATCGGAGACCCGTGCATGCCCCGCACGCGCCCAACCGTTTCTCGCCGACCTTCCGGCTTCTCGCTCATCGAACTGCTCGTCGTGGTCAGCATCATCGTGCTGCTCATCGGGATCCTCATCCCGACACTCGGCGCCGTGCGCACCGCGGCCCGGAAGACGCAGGCACAGGCCATGGCGTCGCAATTCGTGAACGCGATGGCCGCATTCAAGGCGGACAAGCGCCGGCTGCCCGGGTATTTCAACACTGAAGACATGGCCAGCGTCGGCAACTGGTCGGACCTGAGCGCGGGATCGGGCGAGCGCGGGTTTACCGAAACCGAGAATGTGCTCCTCGAACTCGCGGGCGGGATCCAGCCGTCCAGCACGAGCGCCGCCGCGCAGTTCCAGCTGTACCAGGTGGGTCCGATTCCCGCCGACGGCCCGGTTGTCAGCCCGGACTCCGCGCGGAGCGCAGCAGGAGGCGGGTATCTGAAGATGGATTCCGACTCGCTCTTCGCGATCGCCGGGCAATCCGATCTCCCGGGCGGGGCCGGAGCGGAATCCCCAGAATTCGCCGACGACAATCCGAGCAACTACATCGATCTGGTCGACCCTTTCGGCATGCCGATGATCGTGTGGAAGCGCAACCTCACCGCGAAGCCAACGAACACTGCCGCGAATTACCAGATCGCGGCGGTGAACTACAACGACAACCCGAACGCCTCGTTCTACTGGGCCACGAACGCCGGCTACCTGGGCGCATCCCGCCTGGGTGATTCCCTCGTCAATCAGCGTCAGGACACGGGCGTCACGAACCCGAGTCTGCTGGGCGGCGGCACCGGAGCCGTCCAGAGTAATGTGCTCCTTTCGCTTGCGTCGATCGTCGGGAACCCCGGGTTCGCGTCCGCCGACGGCGACATGGGCGATGTCCTGCCCAGCGGCGGCGACGCCAGTGATTTCGCTCGTCCCGAGGCGTTCCGCGGCGATGTGATCGTGATGTCCGCCGGCGCTGACAAGATCTACTTCGGGAAGAAACAGGACCCGGGCGCCAGCGAAGGCATGGACAGCCCCGGCAAGCATGTGGGGTATGTGATCCTCGACACCACGACCACGCCCCCCACACCGCAGCCGGGGACATCCGAGGTTGAGCGATTCGACGATATCGTCGTCTCGGGCGGCTGATCGGCTTCCCCAGCGCGTGGCCGCGTACCCTTGATCCGTGGGTCTGCCGCTCGACATCGCGTACACCCTGGCCCTGCCCGCCTTCGCGCCGGCGTTGTTGCGCAAACGCCGCGCTGGCCTCCGGGAACGACTCGGTCATGCCGATGTGATTCCACGCGGCGAGCGTCCGAGGCTGCTGATCCACGCCGTCTCTGTGGGCGAGACGAACCTCATCGCGCCGCTCGTGCGCACGCTCGTCGAGGAGCGCGGCGTCGAGGTCATCGTGTCCGCAACAACGGACACGGGCATCGCTCGGGCTCGCGCGCTCTACCAGGGCATCGCCCCCGTCGTGCGCTTTCCGCTCGACTTCTCCCGGTGCGTGCGCCGGTTCCTCGACGCGATTCGTCCCGACGCGGTCGCCCTCGCAGAACTCGAACTCTGGCCCAATGTTGCGCAGGAGTGCGCACGCCGCGGCATCCCGCTGGCGATCGTCAACGGGCGCCTGAGCGAACGGTCGTTCAAGGGCTACCGCAAGGCCCGGCCGCTTCTCGCGCGATCGTTCCGCTCGCTCGCGTTGTGCGTCGTGCAGGATGACGAGTACGCCGAGCGGTTCATCACGATGGGCGCGCCGTCCGATCGAGTCGTGGTCGCCGGCTCGATGAAGTGGGACAGCGTGGAGATCGGCGCCGAAGTGGACGGGGTCGATGCGCTGGCCGCGCGGCTCGGCGTCGATCGACTCCGCCCGCTCGTGGTCGCCGGGAGCACCGCTCCCGAAGAGCATGCCCTGCTCCGCGACGCGATGCCCGACGGAGTGCAGTTGCTGTGCGCACCGCGCCGACCGGAATGGTTCGCGCAGGCCGTCGCGGATCTCCCGGGCTGCGCGGTCTGGTCGCGCGATGAACCGGGCAGCCAGACGGGCCGCTTCGTGCTCGACACGATCGGTGAACTCCGCCAGGCTTACGCCATGGCCGATGCCGTCGTGATCGGGCGCTCATTCGGGGATCTCCATGGCTCGGATCCGATGGAGCCCGCCGCGCTCGGCAAGCCGCTCGTGATCGGGCCGCGTTTCGGCGACTTCACCCAGAGCGTGCGCGCACTGGAACGCGCCGGCGCACTGCGCGTGGTCGAGCGATCCTCACTCGCCGCGACGCTCCGCGAACTCTTCGACAGCGAACCGACGCGCACTCAGATGAGCGAGGCCTCGCTCGCGTGCGTGCGCGCTCACCAAGGCGCCGCCGCCCGCCACGCCGAGTTGCTGATGCCGTTGCTGGGGGCCGCTTCCACGCCGGCGCGCGCTGGGGTGCGTCCATGACCACGCCCGAATCACAACTCCTGCGCCATATCTACGCGAGGTCGGCCGCCTTGAGCGCCGCGATGGGCGATTCACTCGAACTCGGGCCGGGCGACGACTGCGCTTCGGTCCGCGTTCGCGATGGTTCGCTCCTGATCACCGTCGACCAGCTGGTCGAAGGCCGCCATTACACGCCCGACACACCGCTCGATCTTGTCGCTCGCAAGTGCGTGGCGCGCAGCGTCTCGGACATCGCCGCGATGGGCGGAACACCTCTCGTCGCCCTCGCGACCGGCGCGCTCAGCGACGACTTCGATCGCGAAGACGAACTCTTTGACGCGCTCCACCGCTGGGGGAACCACTTTGGCTGCCCCCTCATCGGCGGCGACATCGCACGCACATCGGGCCCGACGGTGCTGACCTGCACCGTGCTCGGCACACCCCACCCGGTTTGCGGCCCGGTGACCAGATCGGGCGCACGCGTCGGCGACGGCATGTACATCGCCGGGCGCATCGGCAATTCGTTCGGTTCCGGGCGTCATCTGACCTTCACGCCGCAGGTCATCGAGGGCCGGTGGCTGTGCGACGCGCTCGGCGGCGATCTCCACGCGATGCTCGATGTTTCCGACGGGGTTGGACGCGACGCCGCCCGCATCGCGGAGGCCTCCGGGGTTCGAATCGAACTCGACGCCAGCTCTATCCCGCTGCACGACGACGCGCGGGACTGGCGAGCGGCCATCGCCGAGGGCGAGGACTATGTGTTGCTGTTCGTCTCGTCTCGCGACCCGGGCGCCGTCTGCCCGGAAACGGGCTTGCCGATGAAGCGTGTCGGAACGGTGCTGGAGCCCGATAGTTCAATGCCCGCGTGCACGGTCGTCACGCCCCAAGGCGAGCGGCTGGACTGCGCCTCGCTCGGCTGGGACCATGGATCAGCATGAGCGCCGAACCACGAGCCGAGTTCGAGACCGCCTCAGAAGCGGAGACCATTGCGCTGGGCGAGCGGTTGGGCGCGGTCCTGCGTCCCGGCGACATCGTCGCCCTTGAGGGCGATCTCGGCGCCGGCAAGACGCGATTCGTCCGCGGGATGGTGCGCGGCCTGGGCCACGACGAGCGGCTCGTCTCCAGCCCGACCTATGTGCTCGCCCACGAATACGCGACCAACCACGCCGCGCCGGCCCTCGTGCATATAGACGCCTACCGGGTGCACTCGCTTGAGGAACTCGACGGCCTCGGCCTCGATCGGGCGATCGAGAGCGGCGCCGCGTTGGTCGTCGAATGGGCGTCGCGGCTGGCGGACTTGATCGGCGAGGCCGCGCTGACCGTCGAGATCGACCACGCGGGCGGGGATCGTCGAACGCTCCGCTTCCGCTGGGCGACCGCTCAGAAGACGGATTGGGCGTCCCGGGTCGAATCGCTCTAGACTCTCCGCAATGTCGCGTCCAAGCAACGAGAACGACTCCCGCAAGCACACCGAATCGCCGGAGGCGGATTCCGCCAACGCGTGTTCGATCTGTGGGCGGCCCGTCGCGCCCTCGTCCGACGCCTTCCCGTTCTGCTCGCCGCGCTGCCGGATGATCGACCTCGGTCGCTGGCTGGGCGGTCGGTATGTCGTCTCGAGGCCCCTGACCGACGATGATCTCACGAACCACGGCTGAGCGCGCTGCGCTCCTGGCGTTGACGCTCACATCCCAGGCCGCGCTCGCGCAGGACGCGACCGAGGAACCCCTGCCCCCGGGCGTGATGGGGCTCTTCTGGGAGTCCTTCGATGTCTTCACCGTGCTCATCATGCTCGGGTCGCTCGCGACGGTGGCCATCATCATCCGGAGTTTCATCGAAGTCCGCGAGAGCGTCATCCTCCCGGAGTCGAGCGTCGAATCGCTGCGCGGGCGGGTGAAGCGGATGGACTGGGTCGGGCTCAAGCGCGATGCACAGAAAGACAATTCGTTCGTGGGTCGCGTTGTCAACGCCGCGCTTCAACCGGTCGCCACCGGTCGCATCGGCGCCAGGGAGAACGCGGAACTGACCGCGGGCGACGAAGCGTCGAAGTGGTTCCGACGCATCGAGATGCTCAATGTCATCGGGCACCTCGGGCCGCTGCTCGGGCTGGTCGGAACGGTCTACGGCATGATCATCGCGTTCGCGGCGCTCGGCGAGACCGGCGGCAAGGCCGGCCCGGGCGAACTCTCGCTCGGTATTTCCAAGGCGCTCTTCCACACCTTCCTCGGGCTGATGCTGGCGATCCCCGCCCTCCTGGCGTACGGCTATTTCCGCACGGTGATCGACCGGGTCTGCACGCGCGCCATGGTCATCGCCGGGCAGATCGTCGAATCGCTCCCCGACGAAGCGCTCGACCAGTCCCAGCCGAATCCCCCGAAGGCGTGAACGCCCGATGAAGGCCAGATCGCTCCAACGCAAGACAGAAACGAGCGCGGCGGTCAACGCGACGCCGCTCATCGATGTCGTGCTGTGCATGATCGTCTTCTTCCTGATCGTGGGGCAGTTGGCCGAGAGCCAGCGCATCGTGATGGATCTTCCCGAGGCGCGAACGGGCGAGAGCGAGCGGCCGCAGGACAGTTTTGTCATCAATCTCGTGCGTGAAGGCGGCATCGAGCCGCGCATCGTTGTTGACGGGCAGGATGTTGATCTCGAGCAGATGGAGCGCGACCTGCGCGCCCGGGCCGAGCGAACGCCCGACATCTCCGTCGAGGTCCGCGCGCCGGGCGACGCCCCGTACCGCTGGATCGAGCGGGCGATGGACGCCTGCGCCCGTGCGGGCGTCGCCGATGTCCGGCTCGCGGCCGCACGACCGCGCGACGGGGGCGGGTCATGAAGTCGGGCCTGCGCATGCGCAACGCGGCGACGGTCGCGTCCAGCGACTTCGGCCCGAACATGACGCCGATGGTCGATGTCGTCATGGTCATCCTGATCTTCTTCATGGCCGGCTCGTCGTTGCTCGGCCCCGAGTGGTTCCTCGGCGCCAAGGTCGAGGAGGAAACCCCGCAGGCTCAAGGCAACACGCAGAACCAGCAGCAAGCCCCCGACGACCCATTCCAGCTCGATCTGCCACCGACGCGTGTGCGCGTTGAACTTACACGCAGCGGATCTGGTGAGACGCGATTGACGGGGATGAACCTCACGAACGCGACGATCGAGGACTTCGCGGCGCGGCTCGAACAGGTCAGGGAGTCCGGCGCGGCATCGACGCTCGAGATCGTCGTGCAGCCGTCTCCCGAGACGCCGTATCAGGATGTGATCCGCGTCTACGAGTTATGCGTAGGCGCCGGGCCGCGCAGCGCTTCGCTCGCGCGTGCGGCCGAGCGCTGATGGCTCAATCCTCCGGGATCACCGCGCCGGGCGCCATCGCGTAGATCTGCAGCCGGTGTCCCTGCGCCTCGAGGTTCATCGCGCGGCAGATACGGTCGCGCAGTTCGATCAACTCGGGGACATCGATCGGCAGGATCTGACCGGTGTCCACGCGAACCAGCAGGTCGCGCGGGCGCTTGCCGTACGCGAGCTGGTAGTGCGCGTGCTCGGAATCGACCAGCACCTGCTGGATGATGCCCGCGTCCTGGAGGAGTTTGATGGTCCTGTAGATGGTCGCCTTGCTCACACGGAATCCGTCGGCCTTCACGAGCTCGAGCAGCCGGTCGGCCTCGAAGATGTCATCCAGCCGGATGATCGCGTCGAGGATGTGCGCACGCTCGGGCGTGTACTTCTGGCCTTCCTTCTTCAGGTGGCGGCGAAAAACGGCGCAGAGCGGCTCGGTGATCTCGATCTGAAGCGGGTTTCGGGCGGCTCTGTCGGTCAATGTGGTGCTCTCGTGATTGCGTTCCGAGTGGGCTGAAGTCTATCCGCGCTTGGCCGCGAGCCATGTGTGGAGCTTGGACCTGCTCCACGCGTTGAGACACCGATCGGGCGTGAGGCCGCCGCGACGCCCCGTGAGCACCCCGTAGCGAAGGTGATCAAAGTCCGTCGTTCCGTGGACATCGCAGTCGATGGTGATCAGGCAACCGGCGGCCAGCGCCCCGCGCACATGCGTGTCGCGCAGGTCCAGACGGAGCCAGTGCGAGTTGATCTCCAGCGCCGTATCGTGTTCGGCGGCGGCGGCGAAGAGTTCACCCATGTCCGGGCTCAGGCCCTCGCGCCGGTTGATCAGCCGGCCCGTCGGGTGCCCGATGATGTGCACGAGCGGATGCTCGATCGCCTTCAGCAGACGCTTCGTTGCCTCGGCGGGTTTCTGGGTGAGCGACCAGTGCGGCGAGGCCACGACAACATCGAGCCGTTCCAACAGGTCGTCTTTGTAGTCGAGTGATCCGTCGGGCATGATGTCCACCTCACTCCCGGCGAGGATGGTGATGCCCTCGATCTCGTCCTGGGCGGCCCGGATGGCCTCGATGTGCTCCAGCAAGCGTTTGCGGTCCAGACCGCGCGCAACCTGCTGGGTCTTGCTGTGATCGGTGATTGCGATCGTGTGAAAGCCGCGCCGTTTCGCTTCGGCAGCGAGTTCAAGGATCGAGAGCGCGCCGTCCGACGCGGTCGTGTGCGCGTGGAGTTCCGCTTTGATGTCCTGCAGGGTGATAAGCCCGAAGTCGTGGCCCGGGTCGTGCGCGAGTTCGCCCAGGTCCTCGCGGATCTCCGGAGGCGGCGCCGCGGTCTCGAGCGCATCGTAGATATCGCCCTCGGTCTTGCCCGCCAGCGACTTTGCGCCGCGGTTCTGGGGCGCTGGCTCGCCGTCGTCTTTGAACAGGCCGTACTCGTTGAGGGTGAGCCCTTTCTTCTGCGCCCGCTCGCGAAGCCGGACATTGTGGGCCTTGCTCCCTGTGAAGTAGAGCAGCGCGGCCCCGAACTGGGAGGGATCGACCACGCGCAGATCGATCTGGATGCGCACGCCGTCGACTTGAGCGCGGACCGATGACTTCGTGTCGCCCGCCGCGAGGACCTCCGTGACTTCCGGGAACGCGCGGAACGCTTCGCCCACAGAGATGGCGTGCTTGTCGGACGCCGCGCAGATCAGATCGATGTCGCCGATGGTGTCGCGGCCGCGCCGGAGCGACCCGGCGAACTGGCACTGTTTCACGCCCTGCAATTCTCGAACGCGCTCGGCGAACCGCTCCGCGATGGGCAACGCGATCCCGATAGGGGTCCGCGCGCCGGCGCTCTCGTGGAACGCGATTGCGCTCCTGATCTTCTCGACGCTCTTGGCGCCCATGCGGGGCAGCGTGAGGATCGTCTCGTTGTCGATAACTTTCTTGAGCCCGGCAAGGTCCGTGACGCCGAGGTTTTCCCAGAGCAGTTTCGCGGTCTTCGGCCCGACGCCCGGGACGGCGAGGACATCCATCAGGCCCGCTGGGACTTTCTCGCCCAATTCCCTGTGCTCGACGATCTCGCCCGTGGTCGCGAACTCGATGATCTTGTCGGCGGTTTTGGCGCCGATGCCTTCGATCGCGAGGAGGGCGTCACGGTCGGCGGCAAGGGCTCCGAAGTCTTCGGACGAATCCTCGATGACGCGTGCGACCTTGCGGTGCGCGCTCACGCGGAACGAGTCTGCGCCCAGGAGTTCGAGCATCGCGGCGATCTGTTCGAACCTCGTGGCCAGGGCCTGATTCATGGACATGACGGAATGATACGGGCGTCCTCGCTCAGGCGATATCCGCGAGCCCGAGCCACTCGCCGTGGGCGCGGAGCATCCGCCGGCGGAGATTCGCTTCGCTCTCCTGATCGAGTTCGGGCGAACGCTCGATCCAAGTTGCGGCGTCGCGCCGGGCCATGCGGAGCAGTTCGAAGTCGCGCGTGAGGTCCGCGACGCGGAACGGCGGGGCGCCCGCCTGTCGGAGCCCGAGCATCTCGCCCGGGCCGCGGATCTCGAAGTCACGCTCGGCGAGTTGGAAGCCGTCGCCGATCGTTCGCATCGCGTCGAGCCGCAACTGCGCGTCGGGCGTCGTTGCTTCGCCGACGAGGATGCAGACGCTCTTGCGCTCGCCGCGACCGACGCGTCCGCGGAGCTGGTGGAGCTGCGCGAGACCGAACCGCTCGGCCTGCTCGACAATCATCAGGTTCGCATTGGGGACATCGACGCCCACCTCGATGACCGTGGTGGCCACGAGCGCGTCGATGAGCCCGGCGCGAAACCGCTCCATCACATGCTCACGGGTCTCGCGTTTGAGTTGGCCGTGGATCGCGGCCACACGCTTTCCCGCCAGATGCGTCTCCTCGAGGTATCGGAGCGTCGAGCGGACGCCGCGCAGGTTCGCGGAATCGTCGATAGCCGGGAGGACGACATACGCCTGGTCGCCCTGATCGACGCGCTCGCGCAGGAAGGCGTAGACCTCGTCGCGCTGGGGTTCCCCGACGATCCGGGTGGTGATCGGCTGTCTTCCGGGCGGGAGCCCCTGGATGTTGGAGACATCGAGATCGCCGAAGATCGTGAGCGCAAGCGTGCGCGGGATCGGTGTGGCGGTCATCACGAGGGTATGGGGCGTGCTCGTCGGGTCGTCGGCGCGTTCCCGGAGGGTTGCTCGCTGTTGCACGCCGAAGCGGTGCTGCTCGTCAACGATCGCGACCGCGAGATCCTTGAAACGCACCGTCGCGGTGAGCAGCGCGTGGGTGCCGATGACGATGTCGATCTCGCCGCGTTCGATGCGTTTGACGACCGCGTCGCGGTCCTCCCTGGTGAGCGCGCCGGTGAGGAGTTCGACGCGGACCGCCGAGCCCTTGAGCAGTGTGGTCAGCGACAGATAATGCTGCTCCGCCAGGAGCTCGGTCGGGGCCATCAGCGCCGCCTGCGTGTTCGACGCCACGGCGACGAGCATCGCGTAGAGCGCAACGACTGTCTTGCCCGACCCGACATCTCCCTGGATGAGCCGGTTCGCGGGCTCGGTCTTCTGGAGATCGGCGGCGATCTCGCGTACAGCGTTGTCCTGTCCCTCCGTCAGCGTGAAGGGGATGCGTTCGCGGATGTGCTTGTCGATCCGTTCGTTCCACTTCAGCGCTGGCGCGCGGGTCTCGCGACGCTGCTTCGCGCGGCGGACCTGCACGGCGAGTTGGAGCAGGAAGAGTTCGTCGTACGCCAGGCGCCTTCGGGCGGCGAGGGTTTCCTCCTCGTTCGCCGGGCGGTGCATCATGCGGTACGCGTCGGCCAGCGATGGCATGTTCTTCTCGCGCAGGAATTCGGCGGGGAAGTGGTCCTCGATGAGCGGCAAGGCAGGGTCGAGGACCTTCTCGATGGCGCGCTCGATAGCGTGCGAATCGACGCCTTCGTTCGCGGGGTACACCGGTCGCAGGCGATCGGTGCGCCCGGGCGGCTGAGCCGCGTCGTCGTCGGGGATGCGTTCCCATTTCGGGTTGACGATCTGCACGCCGTAGCCGCGCGGCCCGTGCGTGCGCGACTTGCCCTGCACGCGGATGCGCATCCCCGGCTGGAGCGACTTCACGAGGTGCGTGCCGTTGAACCAGACGAGGTCGAGGCGGCCCGTCTCGTCGATGAGCACGGCCTCGAAGCGCGACTTCTTCCCTCGCGCGACGCGCGTCGCGGAGATTTCCCCTCGCGCCGAGACGACGCCGCCCGGCTGGAGTTCCGCGAGTTTGGCCTCGCCCGCCTCGAACTCGTGACGGAAGGGGAGGTGCGCGATGAGCTGCCCGACATTGCGGATGCCCAGTTCGCGGAGCGCAACGACACGGCGGGGGCCGACGCCGGGTATTGCGTCGACGCTCGTGCGCAGCGTGATGTCGGCTGGGGTGGGCACTGGAATCAAAATACGCCGTTCGTCACGGGGACGCACGGCGTAGTGCAAGGCGTTGTGCGCGATTTCGGTCGGCGCTCAGTTCGCGAGGATCACGATCTCAACGCGCCGGCTCTGCGACTTGCTGCCGCGCGGCTTGGCGTCCGCGAAACCGGCGATGTACACGCGGTTGCGGTCGACGCCCTTGGTCACAAGGTACTCCTCGACCGCGAGCGCTCGCTCGGCCGAAAGGCGCTCGTTGGACTTCCACTGGCTCTTCTTGATGGGATCGGAGTCGGTGTGGCCCTCGACGCGGATGGTCTTGCCGGTGTAACTGGAGTTGATCACGCCGGCGACGCGGTCGAGGGTGGTCTTGGCGCTGCTCTTGAGAGTGACCTTGCCCGAGTCGAAGAGCACATCGCCGACGATGTCAACGATGACATCGCCGCCGGGCCCGCGCGACGAGCCAACGCCGTCGATGCCCTCGAAACCGGTGCTGCCCGCGCCGCGGTTGAGGTTCTGGTTGGCGAGGAGCGCATCACGCTCGGCGAGCAGCGCTTCCTGCTCGAGGCGGGCGCGCTCGTCGTTCGACGCGGAGAGCGCCGCTTCGAGTTGCGAGTTGCGTGCGCGGAGTTCGTTCGCTTCCTGCTCGAGGAGCGCGGCGCGACGCTTGGCCTGGTCGTCGGCGCAGCCGCCGAGGGTGACCGCGACCACGAGGGCGGCGGGTAAGAACGACAACAGACGGACGGAGCGCGTGCGCATCGGGATTCTCGCGAAAGGCGACAGGGTAAGGGGCGACGGTCCTTCGCCGCTCCGAGGCCCGATAGAACAGCGCACGGAGCGTTTTGTCAAGCCGTCGCCCGAGCGAGGGCGCGGCAGGTTTCGAGCGCAAGCTCAGGGGGATTGACCACTTGCGGGCAGAAGCGCCCCCAGGAGCCGCGCGTAGATCGGCCACGCGATAACGACCGCCAGCGTCCCGGCGGCAAGATGGGGGCCGAAGGGCAGGGCATACGCCACCCCCTTCCGACGCGCAAAGACTGCGGCCAGCAGGACCCAAGTGAGCCCGAAGAACGGGGCCGTGAAAAAGGCGAGGATCGGGTCGAGCCAGCCCAGCACGGCGCCGACCGCAGCAAGGAGGTGGACATCGCCCATGCCCATCGCTTCCTTGCCGAATCCCAGCGTCCCGAAGATGCGCACCAGCCACACGATGGCGCCGCCCGAGAGGTAGCCCAGCGATGCGCCGGCCAACGCCCGGAGCCACAGCGGGGGCTCATTCGATACCAGGCTGCCGCCGATCCACCACCCCGCGAACGCGAAGGCGCCGATGCACGCGAGACAGAGGAGTTCCTTGACCGACTCACGCCGCGCATGGGGGTAGCGGATCCAATCCGGTTCGGCGGCGGCGTCCTGCGCGGAGCCCGGCGCCAGCCGACGGAGGAACATGCCGACGACCAGCCCGAGCAACGCGCCGGCGATGGTGAGTTCGAACGGTTTGCCCAGGCGCATGCCCAGCGCGAAGCCGGCGGCCATGAGCGAGACTGTCGGCGCTGTGAAGTAGAACACACGGAGCAGCAGCGGGCCGAGCGCCGCCTCGCCCCCGGTGATTTCGGGAGTGTCGGCGCCGGCCGCTTCCGACTCCTTGCGCTGCGCTTCGGTGGCCCACTGATCTAAGTCGGCGAAACTGCGCGGGATGATCCGGGCCCTCAGCAGCAAGGCGCAAACCACAACGCCGACAATTCCGCCGAGCGACGCCCAGGCCGCGGGTGAGGAAGTGGGCGTGGGGATCGTCCATGCGCCCGCCCAGCGCGAACCGAGCAGCGCGGCATGGACAGGGTGAACGATGAGCGCGGCCGCGGTCACCACCCACGGAATCGACAGCGGGATCATGAAGGTCCGCGCGTCGATGAGCGTCATCGCGATGAGTCCCGCGATGAGCACATACACGAGCATGAGGTACGGCCACATCCGGGCGATGCCC
Organism: uncultured Phycisphaeraceae bacterium; assembly: GCA_965369025.1. Lineage (GTDB taxonomy): Bacteria > Planctomycetota > Phycisphaerae > Phycisphaerales > UBA1924 > JAHBXC01. Next base: position 67,267 of record CBDUPB010000002.1, read on the forward strand.
GCGTCGGCCCACTCCGGACGCAGTGCGCCGCCGAACCACGGCTGGTTCGACGACTCGCCGAACCATGCGGCGTACAGGAACGCGAAGATGATCGCGGTGACCAGTTCGATGATCGGGTACTGCGCGGAGATCGGCGAGCGGCAGAACCGGCACTTCCCGCCGAGCATGACCCAGCCGAAGATCGGCAGATTCTGGCGCCAGCGGAGCGGGGTCTCGCAATGCGGGCATCGCGACGGGGGAGAGAAGATCCCTTCGCCCTTGGGGAGGCGATAGGCGACGACATTCAGGAACGAGCCGATGGCCGCTCCGAGCGCGAAGCAGAAGGCCGCGCCGAGGGCTGACGGCGCCCAGCCCCACCACGCGGGCATCAGAATGGCGCCTCGTCGTCGCCGTCACCCGCGCCTGACTTGGGCGTGGTGAGTTCCTCGACTCGCTGCTCGGCCTGTTCGAGGATCGCGCGGCAGCGCTTCAGGAGCGAGACGCCGTGCTCGTACTCGCGGATGGACTGCTCGAGGCCGATCTCCCCCGACTCGATGCGCCGAATGATGGATTCGAGGCGCTCGACGGCCTGTTCGAAGGTGAGCGTCTCGGCCTCCACACCGATCGACTTGGATCCGGGCGTCGGGTCGGCGGGGGGTTGCTTCACGGGTTTCTTGGGTTGTTCGGCCACGGGGTGAAGGTACTCGCTTGCTTAGAAGAGGTCCATCTGGTCGGCGGGATCGTCGGTGCGCGGTCTGCGTTTCGTTCTGGTTGTCAGCGGCTCGGCTCGGGCGCCCGCGACGGTGGAGCGGATCACGCCGCCCAGCACCCGGGTGTCGATGGATTCTCCGGCGGCGACCTGGGCGGGATCGCGCACAGCGCGGCCGTTGGAATCCAGCGTGACGGAAAAGCCCCGGCTGAGCACCTGCATCGGGCCGACGGCGTCGAGTTCGCGGGTGTATCCGACCAACCGGTCGGCGCGGCGCTCGATGGTCCGACGCATGGCCGCGCGGAGCCGGGCCTCGAGTTCGTCGGCCTTGACAAGCCGCGCGGAATGCACGGCTTCCGGCCTCCCGGCGTGCACGCGCGACGCGAGGCGTTCGAGACGCAGACTCGAGGCGTGGATACGCTCGCGGAGCGCGCGTCGGAGTTCGGACTCGGCGCGATCAACGCGCTCGACGGCGCGTGCGACCGTGAGCCGGGGATTCGCGAACACCGGATTCGCGATGATGGCGCGGACGCGGGCGATTTCGAGGCGCAGTCCGCTGCGCAGGGAAGTTCCCAGGCGTCTGCGGAGTTGGATGAGTTGCTCGTCGAGCGACGCGCGGTCGGGCGTGAGCCGCATCGCGGCCTGCGTGGGCGTGGCGCAGCGTTCGTCCGCGACGAGTTCGGCGATCGTCGTGTCGGTTTCGTGTCCGATGGCCGCGACCACCGGGATCGAGCATCGGACGATGGCCTCGGCGACGACGCGCTCGTTGAATGCCCAGAGATCCTCCATCGAACCGCCGCCGCGCGTGACGATGACGGCATCGACGCCCATTGCCTCGTGCTCGCGCGAGATCCAGTCAACTGCGGCCGCGACTTCCTCAGCCGCGCGATCGCCCTGGACACGGACATCCACGATGGCCGCGCCCACGGCGGGGCATCTGCGGTTCATGGTGTTGAGAACATCCTGCAACGCGGCGCCCGTTCGCGAGGTGACGACCGCGATGCGGCGGGGGAACCAGGGCAGCGGCCGCTTGCGGGCGATCTCGAACCAGCCCAGCCCTCGGAGTTCCTCGCACAGGGCGCGGTAGCGGAGTTCGAGTTCGCCAACGCCCACGGGCTTCAGAGATTCGACATAGAGCTGGGTCTTGCCCTGTTTCTCGTAGAACTCGACTCGGCCCGACGCGACGACCTCCTGGCCGTTGGTCGGGACGAATCCTGCCTTGCGCGCCCCGGATTGGAACATCACGCACGAGATGACGGCGTTCTCGTCCTTGAGGTCGAACCACCAGTGGGTGCGGTCACGGAATCCTGAGATCTCGCCGCTCACGCGGACGGGCTTGGGCACGCCCACCCGCAGAGAGCGGTCGATGACGCTCGCGAGTTGGGAGACGGTGAGGGGCCGCTCCCCCGGTTCCCCCGATTCGCCCGGCTCTGCGGGCGGCGGAGGGGGAGTGGGGGCGTCGATCAGCCCGGGCAGCGTCGGACCTGCGAGGGGGCCGGCGCCTTTCACGCAAGATGGATCGAATCGCTTCCGGGCCACAAACTCCCTTTCGTGCGTGCTGGTCGTGAAACGGCGCGGGCCGCACATTCATATCATCGAGCGATGCCATCCGTCGTCTCGACACGCATCCTGGCTCCCGGCGACCCCGCGAAGTTCGATTTTGTCGAAGCCACGGTGGTCCGCGCTCCCGACGAGGGCTCACGCGCGGGGACCCATATCCGCAAGTTCGTCCGCCACCCGGGGGCGGTGGTCATCGTGCCGATCCTCGACGACGGCAGGATCGTCCTCATCCGATCGTTCCGGGCCTCGGTGAACCGGGTCATCTTCGAACTTCCCGCCGGCACGCTCGAGGCGGACGAGGAACCCGCCCTGACCGCCGATCGGGAACTCATCGAGGAAACCGGGTACGAGGCGTCCCTGATCCGTCCGCTGGGGTCATTCCTCACCAGCCCGGGGCTGTCCGACGAGTTGATGCATGCGTTCGCGGCCACCGGGCTGACGCATGTCGGCCAGTCGCTCGAGGACAACGAGGACATCGAGGTGACGCCCGTTTCGGCCGATGAAGCGTTTGCCATGCTCGACGACGGCCGACTTTCCGACGCAAAGTCGATGCTCGCGCTGTTGCTCGCCACGCGACAGGGCGCGATCCGTGCGCACGGGGAGCGAGAGTGAACCAGCGCGGCCGAGAGCGATTCGAGCCGGGGGCCGGCGACGGCCGCATCCGCGCGATGTTCGCCCGCGTGTTCGGGGACGCCGAGAACCCGATGCAATGGGCGGTCACGCTCGGGTCTGTCGCTGGCATCCGCGTGCGCATCCATGTGATCTTCATCATCTTCGCCGTGGCCCAACTGCTCTTCTCGAGCATCTCTCAGGACACGATCGGGCTGTCATTTACGGCCATCATCCTCGCGTGGCTCTTCGTGCTTGTGCTGCTCCACGAGTTCGGGCACTGCTTCGCTTGCCGCGCTGTCGGGGGCGAGGCCGACGACATCCTGATCTGGCCCCTCGGCGGGCTCGCCTTCGTGCAACCGCCCGACACGCCCCAGGCCAACCTCGTCACCACACTCGGCGGCCCGGGCGTGAACGCGATCCTGCTGCTGCCGTTCATCGCGGGGATGCTCCTTTACGGGATGGGCGATCGCATCCTGTTCAATCCCTTCGATATCTCCTCCGCGTTGCACAACCTCTCGTGGGGCCAGACCGCGCTCTTTCTCGGGCACGCGGCCAATCTGGCCCTCCTGTGTTTCAACATGATTCTGTTTATCTACCCCCTCGACGCCGGTCGCATTCTCCAGGAGGTCCTCTGGTTCCGGCTCGGCAAACGAGCGGCCACGGACATCGCGCTGAATGTCGGATTTGTCGGCGCCATCGCGCTGGGCGTCTTCGGGCTGGTGGCCAACCAGACCCTGCTCATGGGCATCGCACTTTTCTGCGGCGTGACCTGCTTCCTCGAGCGCCGCACGCTCCGCGCTGCCGACGATCTCACCTCGCCGTGGGCCGAATCGGCGCAGTGGCGCGAGGAGGACGACGAGCCCAAAGGGCCCTCCAAGAAAGAGATCAAGCAGCTCGAGCGGGAGGCCTCCGAGCAGGAGGAACTCGACGCCGTGCTCGCGAAGATCGCGGCCACGGGGATGGACTCGCTGTCGAAAGGTGAGCGGCGGATTCTGGAGCGTGCGACAAAAAAGCGTCAGCAGGGCTAATATCGCCCTTCGCGGCTGCCCAATGACGGGAGAGAGCCGCTGACCGAGCACGGACGCACAGACGAGGCACACGACGCCGCATGGGGATCCACGACCGCGATTACATCCGTACGAAGCGGCGGCCCTACGACGGCCCGTCGTCGCCCCGAACATGGTCGTTCAACACCTGGTTGATCGTCACCAATGTCGCGGTCTTCGTCCTCGGGATCGTGTTCCTGTCGATGCGATGGGTTGTCCGCGTGGACATCGGGGGCCCTCCCGGCGCGCCCCAGTTCGTGCAGATGACGCTCCTCGAAGCGTTCGGGCACTTCTCGACGGCCAAGGCCGCGTTCTACCAGACCTCGGCCGGGCAGACCGTGCTGGGTCTCCAGTTCTGGCGCTTCATCACCTTCCAGTTCCTTCACGCCAACTGGCTCCACATCTTCTTCAACATGCTCGCGCTGTGGATCTTCGGTCCGCTTGTTGAGAGCAAGATGGGCTTCAAGCGCTACGCCGCGTTCTACCTGATGTGCGGCATCGCGGGCGCGATCATGTACCTGATCCTGAACCTCGCGGCGGTCGTCCTCTTCCCGAACGCCTCGCAGCCGCCTATCCCGGGACTTCTGGGAAGCGATCCGCGCACGCCCCTCGTCGGCGCATCGGCCGGTGTCTTCGGCGTGCTCATGGCCGCCGCCTACTTCCGCCCCAACGACCAGATCGTCCTGCTCTTCCCGCCCATCCCCCTCAAGATCCGCACGCTCGCGTACGGGTATGTGCTGATCGCGCTCTTCACCGTGCTGTTCGGCGGTCGGAACGCGGGCGGCGAGGCGGCCCATATCGGCGGCGCGATTGCGGGCTACTTCTTTGTTCGCCGCTCGCACCTGCTCCATGACTTCTTCGATGTCTTGGGCCGCAGCCCCCCAGCGCCCGATTCGCCGAGGGCCCGCGCGAAGCAGGAGCGATCGGAGCGGCTGAAGCGCAAGGCCCGATCGGCCGGCCCAAGCGACGCCGAGGTTGATCGAATTCTGTCCAAGGTCGCCACCGAGGGTCTTCAAAGTCTCAGCGAGGCCGAGAAACGCACCCTCGAGCAGGCCTCCCGGGACAAGCGGGGCGGATGAGCGCGCTCTCGTTCGAGATCTCGCATCGGTGCGCATCGACCCGGGCTCGCGTTGGCAAGGTCACGACCGTGCACGGCTCGTTCGACACGCCCGCGTTCATGCCCGTGGGCACGAAGGGAACGGTCAAGGGGCTGCTGCCCAACCTCGTCGCGCAGACGGGGTCGCAGATCATCCTCGGGAACACCTATCACCTGCTGCTCCGCCCCGGACCCGATCTCGTGGCGCGACGCGGCGGGCTGCACCCATTCACCGGGTGGCCCGGCCCGATCCTCACCGACTCGGGCGGGTATCAGGCCTACTCGATGGCCGACATCGCGCGACTCGACGACGAGGCGGTCACATTCAAGTCGATCGTCAACGGCTCGCTCATCACGCTCTCTCCCGAACGCGCGATGGAGATTCAGAACGCGCTCGGCGCCGACATCATCATGGCGCTCGACGACTGCCCCCCGAGCGTTGACCCGAGCACGATGAACCAGTCGCGCCAGCGGATCACCGCCCAGAAGACCACCTCGCGCACGCGGAAGATCGACCACCAGGACCGGCTGGCGGAGGCCAACGAGCGGACCATCCGGTGGCTCGAACGATGCAAACTCGCCCACGCCCGCCCGGACGAACAGTCGCTCTTCGGCATCGTCCAGGGCGGAACCGACCTCGAACGCCGTTCGTGGTCGGCCGAGCGGGTCTGCCAGATCGAACTTCCCGGGTACGCGATCGGGGGGGTGGCGGTCGGGGAGGGGTACGAGCAGATCGTGTCCGTGGTCGAGCACACGACCCCGCTCCTGCCCGAGGGCAAACCCCGGTATCTGATGGGGGTTGGCTACGAGCGGGACCTCGTGGCCGCCGTGAAGGCTGGCGTGGACATGTTCGATTGCGTCCTGCCGACCCGCAACGGCCGGAACGCCAACGCCTTCACTCCCACCGGGCAAGTGCGGCTCCGCAACGCCAAGTACGCCGAGGACGACGGCCCGATCGACGCTTCCTGCGATTGTCTGGCCTGCCAACCCGGCAGTCACGGGTGGCAGACCGTCGATGGCCGCCCATTCAGCCGGGCCTACATCCGCCACCTGTTCATGGCCGAGGAGATGCTCGGGCCGATCCTCGTGAGCATCCACAACCTCCGCCACTTCCAGCGGCTGATGTTGGACATCCGCCGTGCGATCCGCGAAGATACCTGGTCCGACCTCGCGCGCCGATGGCCCGTCTCCCGGCCGTCATCGCTATCCCTTACCCCGGCCGATGACCCCAACGGCTGACCCTGCTGTCCCGTCCACCGGTCGCGCCGCGAACGGCCCCGATCTTGCACCGCGGTTTGCGGTCCTCCAGTCCAAACCGCGTCCCCTTACGAGGCGTCTCTCCACCGATGAACCCGAACTTCCCCTCATTCTCGCTCGACATCCTCGCCTCAGCGACCTTTGCGCAGACCGCCGAGGCCGCCCCCCCGGTCGCCGGCCGGCCGACCGCGGGCGGCGAAGGGCAGCCCCTCGTCAACCCGGGCGCCAACAACGCCACCACCGGTCAGCCCGTCCAGGGCCAGCCCCCGGCGGGCCTGTTCGGCGGCAGCGGCATGTTCCTCATCCTCTTCGCCTTCCTCGGCCTGATGATCGTCACCCAGATCTTCGCCGGGCGCAAGCAGAAGAAGCAGCGCGAGCAGATGCTCAACTCCGTCCAGCGTCACGACCGCGTCCAGACCGTGGGCGGCATCATCGGCTCGGTCGCCGAAGTCCGCGACGACGAGATCGTCCTCAAGGTTGACGAGACCACCAACACCAAGATCCGCGTCGCTCGCTCGGCCATCTCCGCCGTCATCAAGAAGAGCTCGGGCGAGACCTCCGGCCCGCACGGCGCGCCGGTTGTCACGACCAATGTGCACGGCGAGCACGCCTCCGTTTGATCCGACTCTCTCTCCCCAAATGAACGCCTCCCGCGACGGCCGCTCTCCGGCCGTTTGCTCCCGATCCTCCGAAAGAGCCCTTCATGCGTAAGGCCCTGCAACTCGGCGCACTCCTCGTGGCGCTGGTGCTCATCGCGATCTGGTCGATCATCCCGCCCTCCGAGAAACTGCGTCTGGGCAAGGACCTGGCGGGCGGTGTCTCGCTCGTCTACGCCGTCGACATCGAGGGCGACGAGAGCCCGCGCGATGTCCTCTCGCGCACCATCGAGGTGCTCAAGGAACGCGTCGACCCGAACGGACAGTTCGACATCACCATGGTCGCGCAGGGTGACAACCGCATCGAAGTTTCGATGCCGCTCGCCACCGAGAATGTCCTGGAGTTGCGCCGCGAACTCGAGGCCAAGCTCGACGCGCTCGCGATGGTCAGCATCGAGCCCGACGAACTCGAACGGGCCATCCGGGCCGACGAGGCCGAGCGGGCGGCGCTGCTCACCGAGATCGCGGCCGGATCGGACGAACGCCTTGAGGTCCTGACCTCGGCCGCCCGCGCGTACGACGAGGCCAGAGCCGCGCGCAGCGCGTACGAGGAAGCCAGCGCATCGGGCGCCGACGACGCGATCGTGGATTCGCTCGTCGAACAGGCCGCCGCCGCCGAACTCGCCTACGAGGCGATCCGCGACGAAGCCCTCACCTCCTCGGTGTCCGCCGACGAGGTCCGCCGCGCGCTCGAACTCCCGAATGAGGACCGCATCATCATCGACAAGGCGACCGACGAAAAGGTCGTCATCGAGTCGCCGCGCGTCCGCGCGATCGAGCGCCTCCGCGAGCAGCACCCCGACCTCAACCCCGAGTTCGACGAGATCGTCGCGCTCTACGCGAATTATGAAGACCAGCGCCGCGGCTACGACGATCCGTCCGACCTGAAGCGAGTCCTTCAGGGCGCCGGCGTCCTCACATTCCGCATCGCCGTCCAGCCGGGCGAACTCCCCAACGAATCCGATCTCCGCCAGCAGCTCATCGAGCGCGGCGCCCGCAATGTGCAGTCCAGCGAGGCCCGCTGGTACCAGATCGACGACCTCGAATCCTGGTACGAGGACGCCCAGAGCCTTCGCGCGCTCCAGGTCGAGCCGATCGGCTATTTCGCCTCGCGGTACTCGCTCGTCGTCGAAGAGCGCGACGGCATCTACTACGCGCTCCTGTACGACCGCCCCGGCCTGCGCCTGACCAAGGCCGAGGGCGTCTGGCGCGTCGACGGCGCCGGCCAGGGCGTTGATCAACTCGGCCGACCCGCCATCACCTTCAGCATGAACCCGAACGGCGCTCGGCTCATGGGCGATCTGACGGGTGACAATCTCGGCCGCCAGATGGCCGTCATCCTCGACGATCGCATCTACACGGCGCCCGCGCTCCGCGGCCGCATCGAAGGCAGCGGCCAGATCGCGGGCCGGTTCACCGACCGCGACCTCCAGTACATCATCCGCACCCTCGCCGCCGGCTCGCTCTCCGCCAAACTCAGCGAAGTGCCCATCAGCGAGAGCGTGATCGGCCCGCAACTCGGCGCCGACAACCTGCACAAGGGCCTCGTCGCGGGTGTGTACGCGATCATGCTCGTCAGCGGGTTCATGATCGTCTACTACATGACTTCGGGCGGCATCGCGGTCGTCGCGCTGGCGTGCAACGCGGTGCTCCTGCTGGGCGCCATGTCGCTGTCTCGCGCCGCGTTCACCATGCCGGGCATCGCGGGCATCATCCTGACCTTCGGCATGGCCGTCGACGCCAATGTCATCATCTTCGAGCGCATACGCGAGGAGATCATGTCAGGCCAGAAAGTGAAGGCGGCGGTCCGCATCGGCTTCGCGAAGGGCCTCAGCGCCATCGTGGACGGCAATGTGACCAACCTCATCGTCTGTCTCGTGCTCGCGTCGGTGGGCACGCCCGAGATCCGCGGCTTCGCGATCACCCTGGGCATCGGCGTCGTCACCACGCTTATCTCCGCGCTGCTCATCACACGCACCATCTACACCGTGCTCCTCGAAGCCCGCGTGATGAAGCGCGTCCCGATGCTCCCCAGCGTCTTCCCCGCCGTCCACCGCCTCCTCGAGCCCAAGATCGACTGGCTGGGCATGCGTTTCGTGTTCTATTGCGTCTCGGCGCTCCTCATCACCGGTTCGCTCAGCGTGATCGTGATGCAGGGCAAGAACATGCTCGACAACGAGTTCCGCGGCGGCACCGCTGTCACCGTCGAACTCGCCGATGGGAAGATGCTCACGCGGCAGGAGGTCGAGCAGCGCATCCGTGACCAGGCCTCCAGCGCGCCGATCGGGAGCCCCGAGAGCCAACTCCTCACGGCCCAGATCGTCGCCCTCAACCCCCAGTCCGACAACATCACCTCCGACACCTTCAAGATCAAGACCGTTGTCGTTGACCGTGACGCCGTCGAGAACACCGTTCTCACCGCGTTCGAGGATGTCCTCGATGCGCGTCCCCCGATCTCCGCGGATTCCATCGAGGTCTTCTCGATCCTGCAACTCGCGCTGGGCGAGAACATCGACCGCCCCGCGTTCCGCGACAATGTCGGCGAGTTCATCGGCGGTGTCGCCGTCGTCGCCGAGGGCGTCAATCCCCCGGTCCCGCTGAGCGAACTCGAAGCCCGGATCCAGTCCACGCGCTCACGCACAGATCACTCGGAAACGCTCGGACGATCGCACAAGATCGTCGTCCTCGAAGGCGATCAGGACGCGGTCGCCGCGTTCGCGGTCCTCGCGTACGACCGAGGGATTTCGTACTTCGACGATCAGAGCCGCTGGCAGACCGAACTCGCCGAGAGCGAGGCCAGCGTGGTGCTCGACGCGCTCGAGCGTGCGAGCAGTCTCGCGGGCATCGAGTCGTTCAGCCCCGCCATCGCGCAGACCTTCGCCGCGCAGGCGATCGTCGCGATCATGCTCTCGGTGATGGGCATCCTGATCTATGTCTGGATCCGCTTCGGCACCTTCCGCTATTCGCTGGCAACGATCCTTCCCGGCCTCCACGACACGATCATCATGATCGGCCTCGTCGCGGGCGCCGAGATCCTCTACGAGAAGGCGCCGGGACTCTCGGCAACGCTCGGAATCGAGCCGTTCAAGATCGACCTTGCGATGGTCGCCGCCGTGCTCACGATCATCGGCTACTCGCTGAACGACACGATCGTCACGATGGACCGCATCCGCGAGAACAAGGGGCGCCTGCCCCACGCGACGCGCGAGATCATCAACCTCTCCGTCAACCAGACCTTCAGCCGCACGCTCATCACCTCGGGCACGACGCTCATCTCGGCCGCCTCGCTGTACATCTTTGGCGGGCAGGGCACGCGCGGGTTCGCCTTCGCGATCTTCTGCGGCGTCGCCATCGGCACCTACTCGTCGATCGCGATCGCGACCCCCATTGTCTGGCAGAAGCGTGTGCCCGCTCCCAAGCCCACCGATGGCCGTTCGCGCAGCGCCGAGGAGCGAGAAGCCCTCTCGGCAGCGCCCTCGGCCTGACCTGATCTCGACTCGCTTCACGGCTGGACCCCGGCGGCCCGATCGCCGATCATCAGTACGGAGGCATGATGGCCAGCAGAGACTCGATCCGATCGACCGTGCAGTCCAGGCGAATCCTCGCGGCGGTCGCCGTGCTCGCGGTCGTGTGGATCGGCGTCTACTGGGCGACCCCGCCCGCGCCCCAGCCCGTCGCGGCTATCACCTTCGACGGCCAGCGCGGACGCGAAGCGGCCCGGTCTGAGCGGACCTTCCCGATCGTCGAGGCGGTCAAGCCCGCGGCGGAGGAGCCCGCAGCCGCGGTGGTGGTGAGCGATCCCGTCGTCATCGAACCAGCGGTGATCCCGCCCGCGTTCCGCGACCGCGTCGTCCGCGCGAACGAGACTATGGAATCCATCGCGAAATCGGAGTTCGGCAACGCGTCATTCTGGACCGTGGTGGCCAGCGCGAACCCGCGCGTCGATCCGCTCAAACTCCGCGCCGGCATGACGATCCGGATTCCGATCGACCCGACGAATATCCAGGGCAAGCCCAATCCCGCGCTCGCGCAGACGCCAGAAGCGCCCGCAGCGCCGAGCGAGTCCACGACCATCGAATATGTCGTGCGTTCGGGCGACACGCTCGGCGGCATCGCGCGGACCTACTACAACTCCGCGTCCAAGTGGCGCATCATTCTCGAAGCCAACAGCGACATCCTGTCGCGGCCCGAGCAACTCCGCCCCGGGATGCGGCTCGTCATCCCGCCTGCGCCGACGGCGGACTGAACTACAGTTCGCCATGCGCACCACGCACAGTGATTGGACGATGCCGAGCGAGTCGGGCGAGCCGCTCCGGGTTTCTTCGCATCTCCCGGACGATCCACCCCGCGCCCACGCGATCTTCGCGCACGGGCTGAAAGGGTTCAAGGACTACGGGTTCATACCCGTGCTGAGCGAACTGCTCGCTCGCCGCGCCGGAGTGGCCGTCCACCGCTTCAACTTCTCGCACTCTGGCATCGGCGACGATGCCACCACCTTTCAGCGGCCGGATCTCTTTGAGCGCGACACATGGCGCCTCCAGTCGCGCGACATCCTCGCGATGATGCGCGGCGTCCGCGAACGGTTCGACGAGCCACGGGTTGTGCTCATTGGGCACAGCAGGGGAGGGGCATCGACGATTCTCTCGGCGGCGGAATCGTTCGATCGCGGTCTCCAGAGCCCTGCGGCAATTGTCACGATATCGGCGCCGGCGTCGCTGGGACGCATGCGCGAGTCCGACAAGGCCGCCTTGCTTGAACGCGGCTGGCTCGACATGCCTTCGGCCCGGACAGGGCAGACTCTGCGTGTGGGCCGTTCGTGGCTCCAGGAGCAACTCGACGACCCTCGCTGGCACGACCTGCTCTCGCGCTGCGCCGCCATCGACTGCCCGTCGCTCGTCGCGCACGGCACGGACGACGCGACCGTTCCGGCGGCCGATGGGCAGGCCATCGCGGTCGCCCTACCCGTTTCGACGCCGGCGTTGATCGACGGGGCCGACCATGTCTGGAACACGCCCAACCCCGCGCCGGCCGACGCGGCGGACAATCCCTCGCCAGCGCTCGCTGCGCTGACCGAGCGTATCACCGACTTTCTCAGCGAAGTGGCGTGATCAGACCTCGGACGCGAGGGCCTCGCTCGCGCGACGCCTGCGCGGGATATCGATGACCGGCGGCTCATCCGGTTCGGAGGTCGCATTGACCGTCTCGTCATCGCCCGAAGCGTTGGCGCTGATCGTGCCGTTGGCGTGGACATCATCAAAGCGGACCTGCACGCGCTTCGAAACTCCTCGCTCCTGCATCGTGACGCCGTAGAGCTGGTCGGCGTGGCGCATCGTGCGCTTGTTGTGCGTGATGATGATGAAGTGCGAGCGGTCGAGGAACTGGCGCAGCACGCCGTTGAACCGCTCGACATTCGCCTCGTCGAGGGCGGCATCGACTTCGTCGAGGATGCAGAACGGCGAGGGCTTGCTCTCGAAGATCGACATGAGCAGCGCAACGGCTGTCATGGTTTTCTCGCCGCCCGAGAGCTGAGACAAGGTGCGAGGTTCCTTCCCCGGTGGCTTGGCGAGCACTTCCACGCCGCTCTCGAGCCAGTCGATCTCGCCGGTTTCCTCGTTGGGGATCAGACGCACCTCGGCGCGGCCGCCGCCGAAGATCTTGCGGAACATGCCGTTGGGGCCGCCGAACGAAGCCTGGATCGCCTCGAACGCGGTCTTGAACCGGTCGCGGCTCACATCAGCGAGTTCCGTGATGAGCGCCTTCAGACGGTCGCGGGCCTCGTCGAGATCGGCGACCTGCTGGGCGAGGTCCTCGTTCTTGCTCTCAAGATCGAGTTCTTCGTCGAGCGCGCCCAGGTTGATGTTGCCGAGTTTCTTGATCTCCGATTGGAGGTCGCGGATCGCGGTCTGCTGCGCGTCCTCGTCGATCGGCTCGCGCGATTCTTCCTCACGCGACCAGAGAGGAAGCGTGGATGCGAGATCGAGACCGAGGTCTTCGAGCGTGCGCTCCTCGAGTGTCTCCACGCGGACTTCGACCTCGCGCTTCGAGAGTTCGACGCTCGTCCAGTCGCGCTCGATGTGCTGCGCGTGCTCACGGGCGGTGATGACACGCTCGCCACGCCTGTTGGCGTCCCGAGACGCTTCGTCGAGCCGGGACACGGCCTCGCTGAAGAGCGAAGTGGATTCCTCGACATCGGCCTTTGCGGTCTCGATGGAGTCGGCGCATTCCGTGATCGCGGCCTCATGCTCGCCGATCCGGCCGCGTCGGTGATCGATACTGCGCGAAACCCGCTCGGCGCCCGCGCGGGATTCTTCCAGGGCGAGTTCGGTGGCCCGGCGTTCGCGGCGCAATGCGCCGACCTTCTCGCCGAGCGAGCCCGCGGCCACACGGGCCGCAGAAAGGCGCTCGGCCAATTCGTCAACCTCTCGGACGAGCGAGTCGGACTCGACGCGTGCGGCCTCGGCCGCGGTTCGTTCATCCGCCAGCAGTCCTTCGAGTTTCGCCGCCGAGGCGATGGCGTTCTCTCGTTCCTGCGCAAGCGACGCGATGCGCGCATCGCTGGCGCGGAGTTCTTCCTCGATCGAGCGGCTCTGGCGTTCGACCCGGGCCGCTTCGGCGCGGAACCGCTCGACGCTCGATTCGCATGCGGCCTGCATCCGCCGAGCATCGACGCCCGCCTTGCGGACCTCGGCGCGATTCGCGTCGATCTCTTCGCTTCGAGCGTTGAGCGACGAGAGCCGATCTCGCAACTCATCGGCGACGGCGGCGTGCTCGGCGAGCGCGCCGCGCAGGTCGTCGAGTTCGGCTCGCGTGCGCAGGAGACCGGCGCCGGAATCCTGGCCGCCCGCGGTTCCGACGACGACGCGACCGTCCGGCTCGATCACCTCACCCGCGCGGGTGACGAAGCGCATGCCGCGCGAGGGACCGGCGGCCAGCATGAGGGCGGCGTCAAGATCGTGCACCACGATCGTCGAGCCCAGAAGCGCGTCGAGCACACCGGCCACGCGTGGATCGCAGGTCAGCAGATCGCGGGCACGGACCGCGCGGTCCTCGGGGAGTCCGAGCCGGGCGAATCGTTCGTTCGAACCCTCGTGACCCGTCGGCGACTCAACCAACGGCATCAGCGTGAGTCGCCCGCGCGCGGCTCGAAGGGGCGCGGACTCCGCGATTGCGCCGGCGGACTCAACGACGATGGCCTGCAGGGCGCCGCCGAGCGCCGCCTCGACGGCGGGCGCGTTCTCAGTGTCGACGGCAATCATCTCCGCCAGTGCGCCGACGACGGCTTCGAACCCGGGGGCGTCGGCGTCCTTGTTTGCGAGCGTTTCCTTCGCGGCGTCGCCCAGCCCGGCGCGGGACTCGATCAGTTCGGCCAGCGTGGCGCGGCGGCTCTCGACACGCGCGATCTCGCGCTCGACCTCGGCGAGTCGTTCCGCGTGGGAACGGGAATCGCCCGCGAGTGACGCGGCCTGCTCGTCAAGTTCGGTCAGCGAACGCTCGGCGGCGCCGGCGGAATCGGCGTGCGACGCGGCCAGCGCTTCCTGCTCCGCGAGCGATGCGGTCGCGGCCGCGAGCGAGGCTTCCAGGTCTTTCGCGGTCGCGGCGCTGCGCTCGCGCTGCGCAACGAGCGTTTCGATCCTGCGCCGTTCGGCCTCGGCCTCGGACAGCAGCGCTTCCCGCTTGCGCGAGATGTCCTGCACGGCGGTCTCGCGACGGCGCAGCGAGTCCTGTTTCGCCGCGAGCGTGGCCTGCGCGGCGGACCTCGCTTCGGACGCCTCACGCGCTTCGGTCTCGGCTGCCTCGGCGTCGCGTTCGATCTCGGTGAGCGACGCCGTGTGCTGTTCGAGTTGGTCTTCGAGCCGCTCGACGCGATTGAGAAGTTCCCGCTCGGCGGTCTCGTCGGCGGCGATCTGCTGGCGCGCTTCGGCGAGCGCACGCTCGGTCATCGCACGACGCTGTTCGGTTGACTGCATCAGGTGCTGGGCGGCGATGCGACGGCGCTCCGCCTCCTCGCGTGCCTGCAACGCTTCCTGCCTCGCGAGTTCGGCGTCCTGCTTCTCAGATTCGGCACGCTCAAGCGTGGCCGTCGCTTCCCGACGCTGGATCTCCAGCCGGGTGATCTGCGAGGTCAGACCGCTGAGCCGACCTCGCAGTTCGCTGTATTGGTGCAGCGAGAGGTCGGTCTTGAGCGTGCGAAGTTTGTCGTCGAGTTCCTTGAACAGGCGCGCCTTGACGGCCTGACCCTTCACGATGCGCAGGCGCCGCTCGGTCGATTCGAGCTGTTCGCGGACGCGCACCAGGTTCGTTTCGGAGCGATCGAGTTTGCGCTCCGCCTCAATGCGGCGGGCGCGGAACTTCGCGACGCCGGCGGCCTCCTCAAAGAACACGCGGCGATCAACCGGGTTGGCCAGCAGCATCGCGTCGACCTTGCCCTGCTCGATGATCGAGTAGGCGTCGGCGCCGATGCCCGTGTCGAGGAAAAGGTCGCGGATGTCCTTCAGCCGCGCCTTGCGGCCGTTGATGATGTACTCGCTCCCCCCATCGCGGTGGAGGCGGCGCTCGACATCGACGGTCTCGGCGTCGATCGGGAGGGCGCGCTTGCGCGGGCCGCGCATCAGCGGAGAGCGGGCGTCGGGCTCCGCGGGGTCGTGGGCGGTTTCGGCCTCGGCGTCGGGCTCGCCGTCGAGCGTCTCCCCACGGACGGGGTCGATGACGCGATCGAGGAGCGGGTTCTCGAAGGTGAGGGTGACGCTCGCGAGGCCAGCTGGCTTGCGACCTGCGGAACCCGCGAAGATCACATCGCCCATCGAGGAGCCGCGCAGACTCTTGGCCGACCGCTCGCCGAGCACCCACTTGATGGCGTCAACGACATTGGACTTGCCGCACCCGTTGGGCCCGACGATGCCGATAACCGCCGCGTCGAACGCGAACTCGGTGCGATCGGCGAACGATTTGAACCCGGAGAGGGTGAGTTTCGAGAGTCGCATGCGGCGTGTGTGACCTCCGTGTCGAGCCGGCATGATCGTGAGTTGGCCGGGCTCCGCCCGGGCGTACGAAGCGTCAGTATGGCGGGAGTGCCCCGCGGATTCAACCGCCTTCAGCGTGTACGCACTCTTTGTTTCGGCCATCCGTGTTGATCGCGCTCACTCACGGGCGAGCTTACTTGGGGGGCGCCTTGGGTGCGATCGGCACAACGAACGGCGAAGGCCGCTTGGGTTGGTCGCCCGGCTCTTCGCCCGGCTCGCCGCTCTCGTCGGCGATGGTCTCCACCGGGGCGGCCAGGTCGTCGATGATCTCGCCGCCCTCGCCCGCGAGTTCGGGGCGATCGGTGCCGATCTCGGTCTCGACCAGCGCGAGGAGTTCGGCCTGGAGGCGGTCCTGCTCGGCCACGAAGTCTGCGGGGATCGCCTGCGCCTTGTCGGTGAGTTCGTAGAGCGCGCCCACGACCTCGGAGTAGGTCATCCCAAGCCCGGGGGCCGGAGATTCGGGGGTGGGCTTGTGCGCGAAGAACTCGATGAGCTTGGCCACATTCGCGTCGGCCTCGCTCTGGACGGCCGTGGTCCCGGCGCGCCAGTCCTGGTACCGGACACGAAGGGGACGCTCGGACTCATCGCCCACGACCAGCAGGCGGTCGTCCCACGCGTACACGAGGGTCGGGCGCTCGACGGAGAGCGACTCGCCGAAGACCACCACGCGGGGTTCGCCCTGCTGGCTGATGTAGATCATCGGTTTGTTCGAGCGGACGACATCGAGCCGGAACTCGCCCGGATCGGTCGGGCGGGTCAGGAGGGTGCGTTCGACGCCCATCGGCCGAGACACGACCACCGAAGGGTCGCGGCGCTCGGCGAGCGCTTCGTACGCGGAGATGCGCACGGTCATGTCATCAGCATCGACGAGTTGGCGGAGCACCAGATTCAGCTGGGGGTTGGGCGGCATGTCCGCCAGCAGCCGGATGGCCTGCACGCGCTGGATGGGGTCGGTCCCCTCGGCGATTTCCCGGAGGTGGGGGGTGACGAGCGCGTCGCCCAGTTCGGCGCCGGCGCGCAGGGCCGAGAGCCGCGGCTTGGGCTCGGAGTAGTCGTAGAGGAGACGGAGCTGCGGAACGATCGAGGGTCCGAGGGCTTCCAGACACCAACTGAGATCGTCGGCCAGCGCCGGTTCTTCGCGCATGGCCCGGAGGTAGCGGCTCGCCCATTCATTCGGGAACGAACGATCGATTCGTGAGGAAAGCAGCAGACGAACGAACTTGCCCGGGTCCGTGCGGAATCGGGAGGGGATCGTGATCGCGATCGCCTCGTCGTTGCGTCCCTTGGCCGTTTCCTCGCGGTCCATGGCCCCGCGCGGGAAGGCGTCGTTGATGGCGTTCTGGATCGCCCGGGCTCTGGCGTGCGAGGGCGAGTCGAGCGAGAGCAGCATGTCGAACGGTTCGGTGAGCACGCCGCCGTCGAGGACGCGCGCCGTGGTCCGGTTGATCGACTGCTCGCCCGTCTTCGCGGGGTCAGCGAAGGGGTTGATGAACACCGCGCCGCTGGCTTCCGCGACGACGCGTGCCTCGCGGTCGCCGGGAACGAAGAGCCCCGGGCGCAACTCGGTGCTCATCAGCCGCCCGCCCTCGAGACTCGTCGTCGCGCTGCCCGGCAGGGAGGTGATCAGCACATCGAAGGTCGCGTTGCGCGGCGCACCGGGAGAGACCATGGCCTGCACGAAGACGACAGCGGTGTTGCGGTCTTCGATGACCGTCCGGGGGCTTACCGACCCCAGCGCGCCGCCGCCTCGGCCCACGCCCTTGAGCGCGAGGTCGCGCTCGAGCCACGCGCGGATCGTGGGCGGCGCATCGCCCGATCCCGTTCCGTTGAGATCGACCACGACGCCGTAGCCCGAAACCATCACGGGATCGGCGCCCGAGAGCGAGCATTCCGCGCCGATCGTGCCGCGCAGGATGGACGGCGTGTCGCGTGGCGGAGCGATAGTGGCCGCCGACGCCCGGGGCGCGGGCTTGGCCTTGTTCGAGGAGCAACCGGCAAGGAGCAGCGCCCCCGCGGTCGCGAGCAGCGACGCGGCGAGCGCGACAGCGTTCTTCTGGCGGGACAGGGCGATCAGCATTCAGCGGGACCTCGTTGGAACTTCCGCATCGCAGAGCGAAAGGGTTGCGTCGATCATCTCCCCGATGCCGGTGAAGACCTCGTAGGCCGACGCGTCGCCGTACATATAGGCGGGGGCCGTGACCACCCGGTTCGCCTCGTCCACGCAGGCCTCCGTGACCGGCCTTTCGACATGCTGACCCCCGACCGCGTTGATCGCGTCGGCCGGGCCGCCCGGTTCTCCGACGGTGACCTTCACGCCGCCTCCGATGGCCTTGGCCAGCAGAGGAGGGGCAATACAGCACGCCGCGACCGGCTTCCCGGCCTCGTGAAACGCCCTGATCGCCGTTTCAACCTCCGGAAGCGAGGCGAACTGGGCGCCTTTGGTCGCGAAGTCCGAAAGGTTCTTGGCCGCCCCGAACCCGCCCGGGATCACCAGCGCATCGAACTCATCCGCCTTCAGGGAGGGCAACGCGGCGATGTTCTCGCCTCCACGGGCGATCCGGGCCGCCTCGCGGAGCATGTTCCGGGAGTCGCCGGCCGCCGGCTCTCCTGTCAGGTGGTCGATGACCTGCGGGATCGGCCGGTCCGGCGCAAAGCACTTCCACTCCGCCCCGCGTCGGGTGAGGTGGATCAGCACGCTGACGGCCTCGTGGATCTCGGCGCCGTCGAACACGCCGCAACCGGACAGAATGATGGCGACTCTCGGCATGTGGAAGCTCCCAGCAAAGCAATCGAGGACAGGCCCGCATTATAGGGGGCCGGGACAGCGATCCTGAAGGGGTGGTTCGGGCGGCGCCCCGCGACCGTTACGGGGCCGGAATTCGCTGCGCCGCCCGTTCCTCGTCGCTCCGCCACTTTGCCTCACCGGTCGGGCGCCACGCTGCCAGCGCATCGAGCAGGGCGCTCGGAGTCGCTTTCGCCAACGCGTTCGAGCGGTGACCGGGCCGGATGAACCCCTCGGCGGTCATGCGATCCATCAAGTCGATGAACGGGTCATAGAACTCGCCCGTGTTCAGCAGACCCATCGGATTCCTGTGGATGCCCAATTGGGACCAGGTCAGGGCCTCGCAGAACTCGTCGAGCGTGCCCAACCCGCCCGGGAGAGCCACGAACGCGTCCGCCCGCTCAGCGATGACCGCCTTCCTCGCGTGCATCGAATCCACGACGACCAACTCGGTCAGGCCCGCGTGCGCCACCTCCAGGTCCACTAGCGCCTTGGGGATGACCCCGACGACGCGGCCTCCCTTCGCCAGCGCCGCATCGGCAAGCACGCCCATCAGCCCGACATCGCCCCCGCCGTAAATCGTGGTCAGGCCTCGTGAAGCGAGTTCAGTGCCCATGTCTTGCGCGGCCCGGGCGTACTCCGGACTGGCGCCGAGGGAACTGCCGCAATACACGGCCACTGCGCGAATCGGGGATGGGCTGCTCATGACGGGATCATTCGCCCATCAACGCTGGTATGCGCGGCGACACTGCCTTGAGTTGAATCAGAGCGCGAGCGCCCCGGCTGGACGGACTCCCGAGGCCAGCATATATTCCGTCGTCAGAATGCATCTTCGGCCGCGTGACGGCCGGGCGAAACAAGGAGAGAACACTATGAGCTATGTCGACGGATTCCTGATCCCCGTCCCGAAGAAGAACCTCGACGCATATCGCGCGATGGCCGAGCAGGCGAGCAAGGTCTGGAAGGAGCACGGCGCGCTCGACTATCGCGAGTGTGTCGGCGACGACATCAATCCCGAGTTCGGCCTGTCGTTCACCAACGCCGCGAACTGCGGCCCGGACGATGTGGTCGTCTTCTCGTACATCGTGTACGAGTCGAAGGCGCAGCGCGACGAGGTCAACGCTAAGGTCATGAAGGACGAGCGACTTGCCGACATGATGAAGGGAGAGGACATGCCGTTCGACTGCGCGAAGATGTTCTACGGCGGGTTCAAGACCATCGTCGAGGCGTAGTCGTTCGGTGTGCCGCAAAACGCCACACGCTGCCCATCATCGGTTTCGCGCTCATGCGCGGGCTGGGTAGATGTTGCGCAACGCATCCGTGAGGGTGGGAAACGCGAACTCGAACCCTTCCTCTCGCAATCGCCGCGGCACGCAGTAGCGCCCGTACAGCGCGAGTTCCGGATCGGTGCGCATCACCAGCGGCGCCCCCAGGCGCACCATTGGAGCCGGAGCGGGCAGACCGATCGGCATGCGCAGCGCCGAACGCAATGCGCGCATGAATTCCGCGTTGGAGACCGGGTTCGGCGCCGTGGCGATGTACGCGCCGCTCATCGACTCGTCGGAGATCGCGCGTTCGAAGAGGCGGTTCATGTCGCGTTCGTGGATCCAGCTGATGCCCTGCCTCCCGTGGCCGACCTTCCCGCCCAGCCCGAAACGCGCGAGCGACGCGAGCCGCGGCAGCGCGCCCCCCTTGCGCCCGAGCACAAAGCTCGTACGCAGAATCACACGCCGCATCGACGGCGGCGCGGCCTCGTCCAGCGCTTCCTCCCACGCGCGCCCGACAACAGGCGCAAGCCCGTGCCCGAACGCGGCGTCCTCGTCGCACACCAGTGAAGGCGGATCGCCGTAGATGTGCGCGGTTGACATCTGCACCCACACGGGCGGGGGGGAGGCAACATCCTTCATCGCGCGTCCCAGCGCACGCGTTGACTCGACGCGCGATCGGAGGATCTCGTCGCAATGATCGGGCGTTTTCACGCAATCAACGGAGCGGCCTGCGAGGTTCACCAGCGCCGCCGCGCCATCCAGCGAGCCTGCCCAATCGCCCGCGTTTCGCCCGTCCCACGAACGGTGGGACCAGCGGGGATCATCCGCTGGCGCCGAGCGCGAGAGGATGACGATCTCATGCCCGGAGTCTGCGAGGTGGCGCGCCAGACTCAGGCCCAGATAGCCCGAGCCGCCGGCGATCACGATGCGTCCGGTAGATGCCATCAGAATCACAGTAGCGTGGCGAACCGAACGAGGCTTAGCCTCCGGGGAGGAATGAGGTTGCGGTTCCCGGAGGCGCCGCTACGCTTGGCTCGCCGATGGGCGGAGGCGGGTGTGCCTCCCCGACGCCCCGGCCCTGGAGAAAGCCCATGCGCGCACGATTCTTCCCCGTTGCGGTCCTCGTTGCTTCGACATTGCTCGCCGGTTGCGCGACAACCGGCTCGTCACACTCCGGCGCTTCGGCCGCCGCGCATCAGGCGCACGACAACTTCGTGGCCGCGATCAACTCAAACCAACTCGAACCGGTGTTGGCGATGCTGACGGATGACGCGGTCTTCATGCCGCCCAACGCGCCCCGGCTCATCGGCAAGCCCGCGATCAAATACTGGGCCCAGGGCTACCTCGAGGCGTACCGCACGCACTGGGTGAAGACCACCCTCGAGTTCGTCGTGCTCGATGGCTGGGCGTTCGAGCAGTACGCCTACGAATCAACCGACACGCCGCGCGCCGGCGGCGAGGTCGTCCGCGACACAGGCAAAGGCATCATCATCTATCGCCTCAGCGACGACGGCGTCTGGCGCGTCGCCCGCGACGCGTGGAACTCCGACCTTCCCGCCGCGCACTGAGACGCCCCTGCACTATCAACAGGATCACCGCATGACCTCCGCGAATATTGAACTGATCAAGGGGCTGTATTCGAGCTTCGACGCCGGCGATGTCCCGGCCGTGCTCGGGCTGATGCGCCCGGACATCGTGTGGAACGAGGCCGAGAACAACCCGTACGCGGACGGCAACCCGTACATCGGGCCCGAAGCGGTCCTCAACGGCATCTTCGCGCGCTGCGCAACCGAGTGGGACGGGTTCGCGGTCACCCCTGACGAATTCATCGACGCGGGCGACACCGTCGTCGCGCTCTGTCGGTACACGGGTGCGCACAAAGGCACCGGCAAATCGCTGAATGCCCAGGTCGTGCACATCTGGCGCATCTCGGGCGGGAAAGTGGCTGCATTCGATCAGCGCCTCGACACCTTCCAGTTTCAGCGCGTGATGGGCCTGATCTAACGGACGACCATCAGTGCGCGACAATCCGAACGATCGTTCAGTGTGAAGCGATCTCCGTGATGCACTTGCAGCTTGTCGTCGGCGGGACATCCGCGTTGGCCCAGACCTTCTCGAACTCGCGGCGGGCGACTTCCGCGCCCCGGATATCGCCGGTCGCTTCCAACGCCTGGCTCAACCCGAGCAGCGACCAGCCGTTCCGCGGCCAGTTCTTCAGGTCTTCGCGGTAGACGCGCGCGGCTTGTTCGGGCTCGCCGGCTTTCAGATACACCGCGCCGAGCGTGTGGCGCACCGGCTGGAGCCAGATGGGGGGCTCGCCGTAACCGATCGAGTCCTCGATGTCCGCCGCCTGCTCGAGAAGGCCCGCCGCGATCTCGAGTTCGCCCTGCTGGAGCGCGATCTCCGCTGAGACGAAGTACTCGCTGACGAGCAGGATCTTCATGACATCGCCGTAGGAGGCGAAGCCGGGATCGATCGGGATCGCGCGCATGGCTTCGCGGAACAAACGCTGCTCTTCGACGGCCGCGTCGAATTCCTGGAGGGCCGCGTACGCGATGGCCCGGTGCGCGCGCCACATCGCCGTCGTGATGGGCAGATACGCGGGCGGCGCGGGCTCGGCAAGGAGTTCCTCCCAACGACCGAAACGCTTCTGCACATCGTAAACGGAGCACATGGTCGGATCGACGAACGGCGCTGCGAGCTCAAGGATCTCGACGGGAAAGTGCTCCCACATCGAGCGGGCCGCCGCCATCGCTTCCTGCTCGCGTCCGGCCATCATCGACGCGTACGCGCGCATGTGCGCGTTATGGGTCATGTAGCCGTGCTGGATGAATTGCGCGGGGGCGCGCCGGCGATACTCCGCGTCGGCGGCCATCGCCTTGTTGTTCTGCTCGATCGCCTCGTCCCACATCCCGACCTGCACATAGATGTGCGAAGGCATGTGCATCATGTGGCCGCTGGCGGGCACGAGATCGTTCAAACGCTGCGCCGCGGGGATCGCTCGCGCTTTCTCGTTCCCCGGCTCGATCGCGTGGATGTAGAGGTGGTTCGCGCCCGGGTGGTTTGGGGTGGAGTCCTGCACGCGCTCGAGCACATCGACGAGGACATAGGTGTCTTCGCGCGCCGGCTCGCCGTCGGAGCGGTAGAGCATCCACGGATGGAGCACCATCAAGGACTCCGCGTAGAGCGTGCCGATGTCGGGATCGTTGGGGAAACGCGCGTAGGCCTCGCCCATCGCGTCGGCGAAGGCGACATCGAGCGAGCGCCGATCGGGGTCGTGCGTTGCCGCGTATCGCTGCGAGAGCGCATGGATCAGCGCGACCTCAACCTCGCTCTCATCGTCGATCTCGTCCTGCGCCCGCTGGAGCGCTTCCCACGCCGCGATCGTGCGGCTCTCGGGCATGATCCAGTCGTTGTAGTTCGGCCCCTGCGCCTGGGCGATTCCCCACCACGCCATCGCGCAACCCGGATCGAGTTCCGCCGCGCGGGTGAACGCGAGCACGGCTTCGTCGTGGTTGAAGGCGTAGAGCCAGTTCAGGCCCTGGTCAAAGTACCGTTGCGCTTCCGCAGAGTTCGTGGTGACCTGCTTCGTGTACGAACCCATGCCGTCGAAGTACTGCGCCTCGCCCCACGCTCCGTACGCCGGTCTGCCCTGAGACATCGGCGGCGCGCTCGAGCAGCCGGTCAACAAAGCCGTGATGGCACAGAAGGGCAGAGCAGCAACGATCTTGAGCGCCATGCGCAAGTCCTCGGTTGAAGGAAGATGTCCATCGTCGCGGCATGCGACTCAATCACGCGACAACAGTAGTTCTCTATCCGATATAGGGCGAGCATGCGCCGCTGCACCGGGGCTTTCCCTTGTCCCTTCTGTCACTGGGTACACACCACGCCCACGAGGATGCAGTCCCTATTCATCAGGAAGCTCACGGGGGCCGCTGAGCGCGGCAGTCCGGCATCGCTCCTGCGCCACGAAACGCCGCCGTCACTCGACGCGAACAGGCAGATCACCTCGACACCGATCGTTCCCGTTGTTCCCACAATGACGAGATCATCGTCGGCGGCCAGTGTCCACACAGGAGTTCGATGCGGGAGTCCGGCGTTGCCGTCCGACCATGTCGCCCCACCGTCGGGGCTCACGAACACCCCGCCCGGGTTGTGCCCAGCGACGAGCGATTCTTCGGTCGCCGCGACCTCGAGCGGAACAACATCCCCGCATCGACTCCATTGCTTGATCCCGGCATCCCATCGGTACAGGCCGTTGTGGTACAACGCCGCGAAGAGTTCACCTTTATGCAAGACGAGGTCGAAGACTTGGCATGGCTCGGGAAGGCCGTTGCGCATGAGAGTCCACGATTCGCCGCTGTCTTCGGACACGAACACGCCGGCACGATTCGCGCCCGCGTAGATCATGCCGTCTTGGATGACGAGCGTGCGGATATACCGGTCAGTCAGCCCATCATTGACGGCGCGCCATGAGGCGCCGCTGTCGCTTGAGACAAGAACACCGTCCTTCTGGGTTCCTGCAAAGACTCGTGCGCCTTCGCTGGCGAGGGTGAGAACGCGCGGCTCGGCGTCGAGACCGGTGGGGGACCGGCGCCAAGTTGCGCCCGCGTCTTCAGAAACGAACACGCCCGTGTCCAGGCCGGCGACGAGGAGGCCTTCCGCGGCGGTGAACGCGTTGATCCGGACATCGTTGGGAAGGCCTTCACCGGCCCGAACCCATGTAGCGCCGTGGTCAACGGATTTGAAGAGGCGCGAACTCGAATCCGCGGCGAACGCGGTATACGCGAGCGATGCGATCAGGATGGCGAGCGTTGTCTTCAGCATGCGCAAGGCCGGCGTTTCAATTCACGGCCGCCTTGCCCGCTTCGGCGACGGCGTGGTCGTTCTCGACCGATGAGCCGGACACGCCGATGGCGCCGATGACCATGCCGCCCGAGAGGATGGGAACACCCCCGGGAAAGGTGATCAGCCCGCCGTTCGAGTGTTCAATATTGAAGAGCGGTTGCCCGGGCTGGGAGAGTTTCCCGACCTCGCCCGTGGGCATGTCGAACGCGCGGGCGGTCTTCGCTTTCTTGATCGCGATGTCGATCGAGCCGAGCCACGCGCCGTCCATTCGCGCAAATGCCTTGAGGTTCCCGCCCGCGTCGACCACGGCGATGTCCATCTTCGTATCGATGCTCTTTGCCTTGGCGATCGCCGCGGTCACAGCGGCGTTGGCCTGTTCGAGACTGATGTCGGCGGTCTTCAGTGTGCTCATTGCGTGGTTCTCTCTCTCGAGTTGATGCGTGAACGGAACTCGCCCAGCGTAGCCGCATCGGGCTGCTGGCGTGAGATGCCGAGCGGGATCACGATCAGTTCACGCCAGTTCGAAACTCGCCACCCACCGCTCCTTGCCGCAGCTCGCGCAGGTCACCCTGCACGCGAAGCCGTCGAAGTAGTCCTGGGCGGCATCGAGCAGGTCGGGCTCATCTTCGATGTGATCAAAGTGCGAGTGGCTGAATTCACCGACGACGGCGCACTTCGTTTCGGCGCATCCGGGGCAAGCGGCGACGGCTCGGGGACCTTCGCCCCGGTGCGACGCGTCGAACGACTCGCCGGGAGGGCTGATCATCGCGTTGTAGCCGTGGGCGGCGCTGTCGAACATCTCGGTCACCGTGTCGCACGCCGCACACCGGAACGCCAAAGGCCCCGCGAACTGTCCCTTGAGCGAATCGTCTCCTGCGAGTTCATCGAGCGGGTAGCCGAGCACAGCGCCGTGGGTGTTGCCGCATGGACACGCGATCGACCATCTCGCGCTGTTGTCCCATTCCGCCGCGTGCGCAGGTGTACAGGTGAAGCCGCCGAAGCATGAGGGCGCCACCGCACGCACCCGCTGCAGGATCGCCTGATGCTGTTCGTCAGTGTCCGGGTCCGACGCGCCCCCGCCGAAGAATTCAGTAACGTCCATGGATGCTCCCTTGAAGAGTGTCTGATGCACGAACACGAGAAGCGTAACGGCTCGCCCTTTGACTTGGCGGAGCGTCGTTCGGAGCCATTTGCCTCAGGAATGTGTCTTGGCGCAAGATTGGTATGCTCTGCGCCACACGACCGGAGACCGTGCCTTGAGAACAAGTCTGATCATGTTGCTCGTGATGTCGTTCAGCGCGGCTTGCGGCTATGTGCTGGTCAAGGTGCTCGAGGACGAGTTCACGCCGCTCACGATGGCGGCCAGCCGGGCCTCGATCGGCGCGATCCTCATCCTGCTGTTCTGCGTGCTTGCGCGTCACCCGGTCCGGCCGTTGCTCAAGGACTGGTGGCAGATGCTGCTGATCGGGCTCATCGGCGTGGGTCTGCTCTGGGCGATGGTCTCGCTGGGAGACAGGCATGTCGATGCTGATCTGACCACCGTGCTGATCTGCGTCATCCCCATCGCCACCCTGCTCATCAGCGTTCTGCCGCCCAATCCCCGACCCGTGTGGTGGCCCGCGTGGATCGGCGCGGCGATCGCCACCGTCGGGCTCGCGCTCGCCGTCGGGCCTGCGCAGATCATCGACGAGCCCTCGGCGCTGGCCGCGGTCCTCATGATCGCGCTGGGGTTCGCCGGCTTCGCGATGGCCAACATCCTCGTCGAAGCGTGGACCAAGGTGCACTCGCCGATCGCCGTCGCGGGTGTGACCATGTTGATGGCGGCCGCGATGCTCTGGGTCCTCGCGATCGCGCTCGAGGCGCCGTTGTCGCTCCAACCCTCGGGCAAGGCGTGGGGGCAGTTGGTCGCCCTCGGCATCCTCGGCGCCGCCATCCCCAGCATGTTCATGATCACGCTCGTGCACCGCGCCGGCGCGGTCTTCACGAGTCTCTACGGCTATGTGCTCCCGATCTTCGGGATCATCCTCGCGTCGATCGTCTTCAGGAGCGCACCGAGCGCGATGCTCTTCATCGGCGCGCCGATCGCGTTCGCGGGCGTCGCGCTGCTCCAGTGGTCGCGCGCCCACAAACCCCCACGCGACGGCAATCAGCAGACCGACTCGCTCTCTCAGGCGGCAGACTGACCCAATCACGCCCCATTCGGGGCCTCGGGCTCCACATTGAAACGGGGCAAGCATTGTCGGAATACGCCCTCAGGGCGTCGGGAACGCCGTTAGGAGGGCTTCCCGCGCCACAATGTCCGAAATATAACTGACGGCTATTGCACCCGTTGGGACATGCTGTACCGTGGAGTCGAGGGATCGTCGCTGGCGATTCCCGCGCACAGGATCACGGTCACATATCGAGGAGAGTCTCATGCGCACCTTCCGCGTTGTTCTTGCGTCTGTGTGTCTGGCATCCATCTGCGGCACGGCGTCCGCTGATGTGCTGTTCCTCGACTTCGGCCGCACGGACTTGCAGTCCGATCCGCTGCGGTTCAACAACTTCGTGCCGGGCGTGTCGATGATCGCCAACGCGATCGACGAGAACGGCGACTTCACGGGAATGACGATCGAGATCGTCGACCCGTTCTTCAACACGGGTGAGCCCTCGTCGCTCGGCACGGGATCGCCCGGCGGCGCCGCGGCCCAGTTCGGCGTCCCCGCGACCGACGATTACTTCTTCGGGCACACCACGCCCTTCGCCGGCGCGGACCCCAACCCGCTCGGCATCGTTGAATTCCGGAACCTTGCCGCGAACGGCGTCTACACCTTCACGATCTTCGCGTCACGCACTGTCGTGAACGACATCCGCGATGCGGAGTACGCGCTGACCGGCGGCAACAGCGCCTCGGGCGTGCTCAACGCGTCCAACAACGATTCCAATGTGCTCGTGCTCGCGGGCCTCATCGCCGACGGCGCCGGCACGATCTCGCTGAGCGTGTCTCCCGGCCCGAACAACGACAACGGCAACGGGTTCTTCTACCTCGGCGCGATCCGGATTGACGCCGTGCCCGCGCCGGGCGCCGCCGCGCTGCTCGGGATGGCGGGCGTTGCGCTCGGTCGTCGCCGTCGCGTGATGGCCTGAGTCCGAGCAAACCGACCGCTCATCACGGTTCGATGTTGTGAACCCGACCACGGAAGCGGCAGGGCGGCGGCCAGCTTCGGTGTGGGGCGGGGGAACGCGCGGGAGATGCGTGAGGGCGGGGTCTTGTAGACATGTCCCTGCTCACGAAGGCCAGCTCAACCGGGGGATTCGAGGAGGGGAAGACCGGCATGAGCACTGGCGGACAAGCCGCCAGTGGCACCCGGCGCGGCCGTCTTCGACGACACCTGCGGGAACCTCATCCAGATCGCGCAAGGGAGCATGGAAGCATGAAGTCGTCACCACTCCGTTGGAGCGTCGTTTGCCTCGCGCCGTTGTTGCTTGTGGGCGCTGCCACAAGCGAGCAGCCCGCAGTGGATCGAGGGCAAGCGAACGCCGAGCCGGGGAATCGCGCTGAGAAACAAGCCGAGGAGCAAACCATGAAGGTCCAGTACCTCGAGATCGTGACGCCCTCGGTGAACGAAACATGCGAGGCCCTTGCCGCGGCGCACGGCGTCGTCTTCAGCGAACCGATCGCGGCGCTCGGCAACGCCCGCACGGCGAACCTCAAGGATGGGGGGCGCATCGGTGTGCGTGCGCCGATGCGAGCGACGGAAGCGCCGGTCGTGCGGCCGTATGTGCTGGTGGATGACATCGAGCAAGCGGTCAAGGCCGCGGAGGCGGCCGGCGCAACGGTGGCTTTGCCGCCGATGAACATCCCCGGTCAGGGCACCTTCTCGATCTACATCCTGGGCGGCATCGAGCACGGTCTCTGGCAACTCTGATCGTGGCCCTAGTTGAAACCGGATCGATGGTCCAAACCCGGCGGCCTCGCCTCGAAAGCGAGGTGATCTATGCGGGGCACGATGTCTAGGTCTTAAGAAATCTTGGACGACGCAGGTATGTCCACCATCGCCACAGCCATTCCAATGGACCCATGGTGAATCGCGAGAGCCACAGCGGACTCGCAACCAGTTGAAAGACATAGATCGACACCGCGATCACAAGCATCTGCGCCTGTGAGATCTCACCGTACATCCCAAATCCCCAGTGCTGTACGATGACACAGACCAGGAACGATTGCATGATGTAGTTCGTCAATGCCATGCGCCCGGTTGATGCGATCGACCGCGCGAACCAGCCCTCGCCAAATCGTCGCGCGAGCCACATCGACAGCCCCATATAGCCAAGGGCGACACACGGTCCCGCAAGGACCATGAGAGAAAAGCTGGAGAAATACAACGCCGAATACTTGGTCGCAGCCGCCGTGAGAACAACAGAAGCGACCGAGCAGGGCATGCCGATCAGGAGCCCGATCAAGATCAAGCGCCGCATCCAACGCGCCGCTCCAGCCCCAGGGGCATCGATCTTCATCAGCCATGCCCCGAGGAAGAACATCCCAGCGATCTGCAAGACCGCGCCGCCCCCGATCGTCCAGTTTATCTGCTCAACGATCCACTCAAGACAACGCATCAAAATCGCGTGAGACAGCGGGCCATTCTGGAACGCGTCCTTGGCCGCCGATTGCCATTCGGGACTCATCGGCCCTCTCTCAGCGATCTCTCCTTGCTTGACCTGCTCAAAGAACGCGCTGAAACCGATGTTCTCGTCCGCGGCTTGAACCATGGCCGTCCGTGCCGGTTCGTCAGCAACGGCATCTGCACCCTTCGATTCATAGTACCGCATGCCCATAAAGCCGCTGAACGCAGAGAAGAGCAAAGCGAGTGTGAGCATGGACACCGAAAGACCAAGCAGCAGCTTCGACTTTCGCCCCATCAACCACATCGTAAGGAACCCGATGATGGAATAGATAAGCAACACATCCGCGTAGTACAGCAGCAACGCGTGGAGCACGCCCATCACCAGCAGCATCGACAAGCGCCGAAGGTACGGCTTCGCAAAGCTGCGTCCCGCAGCGATCGCCCGCTCCCGCATCAGCATCAATCCCATGCCAAAGAGCAGTGAGAAGAGCGGATACGATTTCGATTCAAAGAACACCCTCGTCGCGTAGTACGCCACGCGTCCTGCGAGCCCTTCGTTTGAGCCGCCGCCGCTAAATAGCCACGCCAGGGGCTGGCAAAGCAGCTGCACATTGACCATCAGGATGCCAAAGAGCGCAAACCCACGCGCGATGTCGAGTGACTTGATCCGGTTTTCGCTGGATACAGATTGCAAGGCCTGTGCTTTGAGAATTGTCATGTAGTTCCCCTGAACTCTGATCCATCCACTGCCGCCTTGCGGGCCTCGGCGTGGTTGCAACTAACTCTCGCAAGCCTTGAAAGAAGTAGTGGGTTGAGGCGGTTTGCGTCTCAACGCGGCGGACCCTCGAAGTTGTGTGTTTGAACTGCACATTCGATGGCGCAAGTGTAGTTCCAGTAATGAGAAAGCCCTTCGACGCAACCGCCGAAGGGCTCTTATCTGAAACAAGTCGGGGTGATAGGATTTGAACCTACGACCTTCTCGTCCCGAACGAGACGCGCTACCAAGCTGCGCTACACCCCGATAGGTGTTTGAATCGGGCGATCCTACCCCGTGGGGAGGCCCCGGGACAAGCCGGGGCGGGGAAGAGAGGAAGACCGCCCTCACCCGCGTCGCTCCCCCGGGGGCGCTCCGTTACCTCTCCCAGCGGGAGAGGTGGGGAAAGAAGATCCTCAGTCCCGCTTGGTCTCCCTCAGTTCGACGGTCGTTTCACGGTTCTCGGCCTTCTCGGCCTTGTACGCGAGGTTGAGCCGTTCGCCCTCTCGTCCGGAGACGATGAAGCGGACGACCACGTTGTCCCGGCCCGGGACGCCGCCCTCGAGGAGCACGCGTCCGGGCTCGAAGCGGATCTCCTCGGTGGTGCGCGAGAGCCAGTCGTTCATTCGTCCGGCGGCCACGACCTGGGCTCGGCCGTTGGCGTTCGTGACCTCGATGAGGTCGGGCTGGCCGATGTCCTTCTGCCGCGCGATGGCGAGGCGCGAGGGGATGACCCGGTCGTTGCGCAGCTCGACGGTGACGGCCCAGAGGTTATTGCCGAGTTTCTCGACCTTCGTGCGGCCGAACTCGACGACGGGCATCTGATCGGCGTGGAAGGTGGTGAACGCGAAATTGCGGTGGCATTCCTCTTCGAGCATGAAGGTGGGGGTGTTGCGGCTGGACCACTTGTTGGGCCCGCCGATGAGCACCTTGCCCCAGGTGGGGTGGTCGTACTCGGTGTAGTCGGTGAAGGTCTGGCCGAACATCATCTTGTCGCGCCAGAGCCAGTTCTCGTCGTTGTCGGGGCGCCCGCCGTCGCCCTGGAACATCTTGCCGCTGGCCCAGAGTTCGTTGGTGAACGCGCTGACGCCGAGGCCCTCGGCGAGCCAGTTCACGAACCCGCCGTGCACGGTGTAGAGGTCTTTGTAGATGATCATGTAGCGGTAGTAGGGGAGCATGTCTTCGCCGATCTTGCCGATCTCGTCGTACATGCGCTGGTCTTCGCGAGGGTAGAGGTCGTTGAGGTAACTGGCGCCCGGGCCGCGCAGGAGCATGCCTCCGGAGTTGTGGTACGACTGGCCGCCCGCGATGTTGGGGTGCGCGAGGATGAAGTCACCGACGGCCTTGGTCTCGGGCGCGCTGAAGGGGTAGGGGCCGGAGCCGCGCTGGATGTGCTCGGGCTGCCAGTCCGAGGGCCAGTTGCGGTTCATGTCGTCGCCGCCGACGGGGTCTTCGTTGATGAGCCCGTCGCCGTCGTTGTCGATGCCCTCGGAGCCGATGGGGCGCCAGTTGCTCTTCTCACCGGGTTTGACGCGCTCGAAGACGCGCGGGTCGGTGCGCGAGCGGATCCATCCGCCGTTCTCTTCCTCGATCCACATCTGGGTGATGGAGCCGTCGCCGTCGAGGTCGTCGGGGCCGTCCTCGTCGAAGAGGCCGTCGTTGTCGCTGTCGGTGGGGCGGACATTGCTGCGCGAGGAGGAGGAACTCTGGGGCTCGGCGAACCAGCGGTCGCGGCCGTCGGGGTTCTGAGAGGGAAGAAGGTAGAAGGCCTTCTCGTCCATGATGCGCGTGAGTTCTTCGGTCGCGCCGTAGTGCTTGGTGAGGTACCAGAGCGTGTAGAGCACGACCTCGGCCGCCTGGATCTCGTTGCCGTGCACATTCCCGTCGATCCACATCGCCGGCTTGTCGTTGTGGTGGACGCCCTTCCTGGGGTTGACGATCGCGACGATCATCTCGCGGCCTTCGAGGGATTTGCCGATGGTGACGAGTTCGACAAGGTCGGGATACGCGCGGGCGATGTCGCGCATGGCGTCGTTGAGTTCGCCGTGCGTGTAGTATTTGTTGAACGCGAGATCGACCTTGCTCGGGACTTCGGCCTGCGCGAGCGCGGGCGAGGCGATTCCCGCGGCGAGGGTGACGGAGAGGGCGAGGATCTTGGTGAAACGGTTCATCGGCCGCCCTCCTTGTTCGCGCGAAGCGTTGTGTTGATCGTGGTCTCGCCCGTCTGGGGCGAACGGACGGTGATGGTCATGGTTGCGCCGTCGCGGCCCGCGACGAGCCACTCGAAGCGTTCGGTTCCGCCGCCCGGAATGCTCCCGGTGCGCTGGACGCGACGGCCCGCGAGGATGTTCTTCTCGTCGCCCTCGAGGCGGAGCACGAGGGGTTGCTTCGAGCGCGACTTGGTGGCGATGGCGCTGGCGGTGGGGAGTTTGCCCGTGTTGCGCGCGATGACGGTGATGCGGTAGACGCCGTCGCCGACGCGTTCGACCATCGGCGCGTCGAGCGCGACGCGGGGGAGTTCGTCGACGAGGGTTGCGACGAAGCGCGTCTGTTCGTCAACGAGACGGTCGAGTTCACCCTCCGGCGGGTTGATCTGGAAACCGGGGACGAACCCGCCGATCTCGACGGCGCCGAGTTGCGGGTGATCGAACGAGGCCCACTCGACGAATCCCTCGCCGCGCTCGTTGGCGAGTTCGAGCCACTTGGCGTCCTCGGAATCGGACTTCTTGCCGCCGCCCCCGCTTGCGCCGCCTCGCGCGTTTCGCGCTCCGCCGGGGGCGCCTGCGGCGCGATCGGCGCGTGCCGGGGGCTCCTGGCCCTGGGCCATGGCCATGATGCGCGCCTGCATGGCGGGGGACATCGTGTTGTACTGGGCCATCATCGCGGCCTTGCCCGCGTCGTCGGCGGCCTCGAAGTCGGCGATCATGGCGCGGAGTTCGGCGTCGCTCGGGCCTTCCGGCGCCGGCGCATCGCTCGACGCGGTGGCGGCGGGCTTCTCGTCGCCTTCCTTCTTCTCGCCGTCGCGTTTGATGAGGTCGGCGCGGACCCACACCGGGGTGCTGAACGACCACGCGCCGCCCTGCGCGTAGGCCCAGGCCCAGAACGCTCCCTTGTCGTCGCGATCGGGCGAGCCGGACATCCCGGTGATCTCCTTGAAGGACTTGCTCAAGCGCTCGTAGTGGGGCTTGTCG
This sequence comes from uncultured Phycisphaeraceae bacterium, assembly GCA_965369025.1. Lineage (GTDB taxonomy): Bacteria > Planctomycetota > Phycisphaerae > Phycisphaerales > UBA1924 > JAHBXC01. Next base: position 100,649 of record CBDUPB010000002.1, read on the forward strand.
TCGTTCTCGATGCCGAGCGGCGCCCGGCCGGTGACATCGTTCTTTCCCGACTGGGGGATCGCGACCAGCGTGTCGTGTGGGCCGAAGACAAGGACCGCCTCGATGTTCGCGTGATCGAGCACGAACCTTGCGAGCGCGAGCGATTCGGCCTCCGAGAGCGCGTACTCGCCGGCGCCGTCGCTGTGCTCGGGCCAGAGGTGGGGGAAGTTCATGTCAAGGTCGACCGCGCCGGGCCCGTCCTCGTTGAACGCGCCGTCGTTGTCGTTGTCGATGCCTTCGGTGAGCACCGCGTACACGGCGACTTCGCCCTTGCTTGCGTCGGCCTCGCGGAGCAGGCCCTCGTTGTCGGCGTCGAGGATGTGTGTCGCCTTCAGATAGGCGGGCGGGTTCTTGACGCGCATCTGGGTGATGGCGCCGTCGCGGTTGAGGTCCTCGGGGCCGTCCTCGTCAAGGCGGCGGTCGGTGTCGCTGTCAACCTGCGTGGTTGTGCCCGGGCGTGACACGCGGAGCGAGCGGCCCTTGGTGTGGGCTGCTGCGGCGTCGGGGTTGGCGCGCGGGACGATGTACACCGTGGTGTTCCTGAGCGCGTCGCCGTGGTCGGCGGCGATGGTGTTCGCGACGCCGAGCGCTACATCGGTGCCGATCCAGTGATCGCCGTTGAGCCCGGCGACGATGAGGATCGCCGGATTCGAGTCGCGCCGTGCGGGATCGCCGAGCGTGATGAGCGGGATGTCCCGACCCTCGCGCGACTTCCCGAGCGTTGACACGCTGGTCATCGGCGCGGTGCGCAGGGAAGAGATGGGGGCCGCGGTGTCCGTCGGCGCGTCGGGCATCGCGAACGCGAGGCCGGCGCACGCGATGAGCGCGGCGAGAGCGGGGCGGGAGTGTCTGGGCATCGGATCGGCTTCCTGGTGGCCGGGTTTTTGGAGATCGCACGCACACCCCCGGCCCCCGGAGGCGGTCATCTTGACGGAATCTGAACCGGTGAGCCGGTCGAGGGATGCGTCAGACTATCGGGAACCCGTGTCGCTTGTGGCGAAAGCCCGGACGAGGGCGTCGAGGTTGGCGCGCATGGTCGCTTCCCAATCCCCCGACCCGAGGGGGTCGAACTGCGCGATAGGCGCCCCGGTCTCCTCGGAGAGCCGCTGCGCGACGGCGCGGCCGGATTGTGGCTCGATCAGCACGGCTCGGAACTCGGCGCCGCGCAGGGCTTGCGCAGCGCTGAGAATGTCGCCAGGTGTGGGCTCGGCGCCCTCGTGGGCGTGGATGACCCCGACCACGCGTAAGCCGTAACGGTCGGCCAGACGGCGCATGGAGTCGTGAGCGGCGACGACGGCGGCGCCTTCGAAGGGCGTCAGCCGGGCGCGATAGTCGTCGTCGATCCGGTTGATGATCTCGCCGAGGGAATCCCGCCGACGGGCGAGCGCGTCAATCTCGGCCTGGGTCGCGTCGCGTCGGGAGAGCTGGCGAGCGAGCGCGTCGTGCGTCGCGTTCACCATGCTGGTCATCAGCGGGGGATCGAGCCACAGATGTGGGTCGCCGGCGGGCTCGGCGTGGGCGTGGGTGTGATCGTGACCATCGTGCTCCGTGTGCGCGTTGGCCCCGGCGGCCTCGGCGAAGATCACGACGGCGCGCCCACCCTTGGGTGAGTTGCGCAGAGCGCGGGCCGCAGAATCGTCGAGGCCGAGGCCGACCAACAGGGCCACATCGGCGCGCACGAACTCCGCAAGTCGGGATGGAGGGGGCTCATAGCCGTGCTCGGAGGCGCCGGGAGGAAGGAGCGTGCTGATCCGGGCGCCATCCGGAGCGAGCCCGGCGGCGATCCATTCCAACGGGGGGATGGTGACGGCGATGCCGATCTGATCCGGCGATTCCGGAGCGTTCCGGCCGCACGCCAGCAGCGGGGTGAGCAGAACGCAGGCGAGGAATGCGAGGATGGTGCGCATCGCGAGGGGCGTCCAAAGCAAGAGACCCCCGACGGATGTCGAGGGTCTTTGGTGAAGTGGGCGCAACTGGACTCGAACCAGTGACCTCTGCTATGTGACAGCAGCGCTCTAGCCAACTGAGCTATGCGCCCCGAAGGGCGACCGCCGGTGGGCGGTTCGGCCTGAGGATATCCCGCTCCCGGCGCGGTTTCACCCCGCCGTCGCCCGGCCGGTGCGCGCGGGCGGCGATCGTGGTAGGGTTTGCCTCCTCACCCCTGACCAGGTCCCCCGGCGGAGGTCGCCTGCGTGGCGAAGAAGGCCCATTTCATCGTCGTCGCTAATCGGCTGCCCGTGCGCGCGGTCGGCGAGGGCGACAAGAGGACTTGGCAGATCAGCCCCGGGGGGCTCGTCACCGCGATCACGCCGATCCTGAAGGAGCGCGGCGGGGCGTGGGTGGGGTGGACGGGCGTGCCCGACGACGCGCCTGCGCCGTTCACCCATGAGGGGATCCAGATCCGTCCCGTCCCCATCTCCGGGAGCGAAATCGAGAATTTCTACGGCGGGTTTTCCAACAGCACGCTGTGGCCTCTCTACCACGACGCCGTCCGCACTCCGGAGTTTCACCGCCGATGGTGGTGGCCGTATGTGGATGTGAACCGTCGCTTCGCGGAGGCGGTCGCGGTCGAAGCGGCGCCCAACGCGTCGGTGTGGGTCCACGATTACCAGCTCCAACTCGTGCCCGCGCTGCTCCGTGAGAAGCGCCCCGATCTGCGCATCGGGTTCTTCCTGCATATCCCGTTCCCGCCCGTCGAACTGCTCGCGCAGCTCCCGTGGCGCGATCAGATCCTCGAAGGCCTTCTCGGCGCAGACCTGGTGGGCTTCCAGACCAAGAACGGGCTGCGGAACTTCGTCCGTGCGTGCCAGCGGTACACCGACGCGACCGGCGGGCAGCAGTCGCTCGGGTTTGACGGTCGGACCGTCCGCGTGGGCGCGTTCCCCATCTCGATCGACATCGACGCGTTCGAGCGCAAGGCCGCTGAGCCCGCCGTCCGCGAGCGTTCGGTTCAACTCCGTCAGACCCTCGGGTCGTGGCGCAAGGTCATCCTGGGGGTGGACCGGCTCGACTACACCAAGGGCATCGAGATCCGCCTCAAGGCGTTCGACGATCTTCTGAGTCGGGGAGCGAAGAGCGTCAACGAGTGTGTGTTCGTGCAGGTCGCTGTCCCCAGCCGGGAGGCCGTCGAGGACTACGCCGAACTGCGCGAGGAAGTGGAGCAGATCGTCGGGCACATCAACGGCCGCCACGGCGAGGCGGGGATGTCCGCCATCCATTATCTGTATCGAAATCTGCCGTTCGATGAACTGATCGCCTTCTACCTCGCCGCGGATGTGATGATGGTCACCCCGCTCCGCGACGGGATGAACCTTGTTGCCAAGGAATGGGTGGCGACCCGGCTCGAGAACAGCGGGGCGCTGATGCTCAGCGAGTTCACCGGCGCGGCCCGCGAACTGACTCAGGCCCTGCTCGTCAACCCCCACGATGTCGATGGATTGTCGGCAACGCTGGAGGCGGCCCTCTCGTTGCCCGACAAAGAACAGAAGCGCCGGATGGCGTCGATGCGGCGGACGGTCCGAAAGAATGATGTGTTCCACTGGGCCAACGCCTTCTTGAAAGCGCTGAACGAGCGGTGAATTCCCAACTCCTTGAACGACTCCGTCAGGCGGCCAGCGCGCCGGTCCTCCTCGTCGCGTCCGATTACGACGGGACGCTGTCGCCGATCGTCGATCGCCCGGAAGACGCCCGCCCGCTCCGCGAATCCATCGTCGCGCTCCAGGCGCTCGCCGAGATGCCCCAGACGCATGTGGCGATCGTCTCCGGACGCTCGCTCAGCCAACTCGCGGAGATGACGGGCGTCCCCGAGTCGGTCCACCTCGTCGGCAGCCACGGGAGCGAGTTCGACCCCGACTTCGCCGCCCGGCTCAGCCCGGTCCAGACCGAACTGGTCGACACGATCCGTGATCAACTCCTCGCGATCTCGGCGGATTTCCCCGGAACCACCATCGAGTCCAAGCCGGCGAGCGTCGCCTTTCACTACCGCAACGCGGACCCATCGACCCACGACGATGCCGTCGCGCGCGTGGAGCAGGGGCCCGCCCAACTCAAGGGCGCCGTCATCAAGCGCGGCAAGATGGTCATCGAACTCGCGGTGACGCCCGTGAACAAAGGCGATGCGATCGAGCGCATCCGCCACCGCGTGGGCGCCGCCGCCGCGATCTTCATCGGGGACGACATCACCGACGAGGACGCGTTCCGGACGCTCACCGGACCGGACATCGGGATCAAAGTCGGCGACGAGGAGAGTGTCGCGGCATTCCGCGTGAAGGATGTGACCGAGGTCGCGCGGCTGCTCGCCCAGCTCTCGGAGTTCCGCGAGGACTGGCTGCGCGGATGCCAGGCAACGCCCATCGAACAACTCTCGTTCCTTTCGGACAATCGCACGAACGCGCTGGTCACGCCCGAGGGCAACATCGTCTGGCTCTGCGCGCCCCGCGCCGATTCGTCGTCGCTGTTCGCCTACCTTCTGGGCGCGGAGACGGGCGGATGGTTCTCTGTCCGCCCGGCCAACCCGTCGGCGGAACCGATCGAACAGCGCTATCTTGGCGATTCCCTCGTGCTCGAGACCCGCTGGCGCGACTTCACCGTGACGGATTACATGGACGCGTCGTCCGGTCGTCCGTCGCAGCGCGCGGGCCGCGTCGATCTGATCCGTGTTCTTGAGGGAACGGGCGAGGCGCGGATCGAGTTCGCGCCGCGCCTCGACTTCGGGCGCGGACGAACAACCCTTAGGGCGATCGAAGACGGCCTCGAGATCGTCGACACGCACGATCAGATCACACTCCTGGCGCCGGGCGTTTCGTGGAACATCGAGCGTCGGGGCGTCCACGATGTCGCCATCGGGACGGTCACGCTTGCCTCGGGCAAGCCGATCACGCTGGATCTTCGCTACGGCGCCGGGCCCGGGACGGCCGTGCTCCCGGAGAGTGATCGACGCGCACAGACCCATCGGGTGTGGTCGTCGTGGGCTTCGACGCTCCGCCTTCCGGAGATCGCGCCGGAACTGGTGCGGCGCAGCGCACTCACACTGAAGGGCTTGTGCTACGGCCCGACGGGCGCGATCCTCGCCGCCGCGACAACAAGTCTTCCGGAGCATGTGGGCGGCGTGCGCAACTGGGACTACCGGTACTGCTGGCTCCGCGACGGCGCGATGACCGCGTCGGCGCTGGTCGATCTCGGCAGCACATCTGAGGCCATGCGTTTCGTCGACTGGATCCTTGATGTGCTGGAGCGGGCCGACTCACCCGAGCGCCTGCATCCGCTCTACACGCTGGTCGGGAGCGAACTCGGCCCGGAGGCGTCGCTCACCGAACTCGCGGGGTACCGCGGCTCGCGGCCGGTGCGCATCGGGAACGCGGCATCGGGGCAGGTGCAACTCGATGTGTTCGGGCCGGTCGTCGATCTGGTCTGGCGTCTCAACGAGAGCGGCGCCCCGATCAGCAGCGAGCACTGGCGTCTGGTCGAAGCGATGCTCACCGCCGTCTCCAAACGCTGGAATGAGCCGGACCACGGGATCTGGGAAGTGCGCGGCCCGCGCCGTCACCACATCTACTCGCGGTTGCAATGCTGGGTCGCCGCCGACCGCGGCGCCAAACTGGCCGAGCGGTTCCTCGGGCGCCCTCGGGCCGACTGGATCGCGCTCCGGGACGCCATCGCCGCGGAGTTCAATGAGCACGCGTGGAATGAGAAACTCGGGGCGTTCCCCGCTGCCTATGACCTGCACGAGCCCGACGCCGCCGTGCTCCCCGTCGGGTTGTGCGGCATGATCGATCCCAAGGACGACCGCTTCGTGCGCACCGTCGAGGTGATCGAGAAGGCGTTGCGCCTGGGCCCCTCGGTGTACCGCTACCGATACGACGACGGGCTGCCCGGCCCCGAGGGCGGATTCCACTTGTGCACCTCATGGCTGATCCGGTCGTACCTCGCGATCGGCCGCGTGGATGACGCGCGGGACCTCTTCGATCAGATGGTCGCCCTCGCCGGTCCAACCGGCCTGCTCTCCGAGCAGTACGGACCGAGGACGAAGCGTTCGCTGGGCAATCACCCGCAGGCGTTCTCGCATCTGGGGCTCATCGAGGCGGCTGCGGCGCTGGCCCTGGCCTGAACCCGGGGGGAACCTCGGCGCCCGCTCCGGGTAACCATCCGATAGACTGCGCATCGCACGACACCTTCGCCCCGAAGCGGGCATTGACTTTGAGGAGCCATCTCATGCGCACGGGCATTGTGTCCATGATCGCGTTCGTTTCACTTCTCGCGGGCTGCGCCGGGTCCACGAGCACACCGAAGCAGGCGGATCGTCCGTCATCGTCCGAGAGCGCCCCCGCGCTCACGACGCCGGCCGAGGTCCAGCTCGCGAACCCGACGAAATCGCTCAAGGACTTCCAGTACGCCGCCGACGCGCGCCGCGTGCGCGTCACGATTCCCACCTTCGAGGACACCCCGGGCGAGATCGTCGCCGCCGTGGACGGCGCCCTTGCGACGGCCGACACCCGGCTGGCCGGCTATGTGACTCAGGACTCCTCGCGGGCTGATTTCAACACCGCGATCGCCCGCCTCGACGACATCGTGTACCCGGTCGTGAACACAACTTCACGCCTCTACCTCATCAAGGAAACCAGCACCGACCCGCTCGTGCGCGAAGCGGCGAGCGAGCAGGTGACTCGCCTGGAGGAATGGTTCGTCGGGCTCCAGTACCGCGAGGATGTCTACCGCGTGGTGAAGCAGTTCGCCGACGCGTACGAAGCGGGCAGGGGCGCCCGCCTGCGCGGCGAGAACAAGAAACTCTACGAGGACACGCTCCGCGACTACCGCAGGGCGGGCCTCGCGCTCGACGCAGGCACACGCGCCAAGGTCGAGGCGCTCCGCAAACAACTCGCGCGCGTCAGCAGCGAGTTCGACACCAACATCACCAACGCCGATGTCACCATCGAGTTCACCGAAACCGAACTCGCGGGCGTTCCCGAGAACTTCGTCTCGAGTCTCCCGAGCAACGGCGGCAGGTACTCGCTCAAGCCGACCGTCATCACGCACTTCCTCGCGGTGATGAACAACGCGTCGAACGAGGAGACCCGCAAGGCGATGAAAGTCGCGCGGTACACCGTCGCGATGGAGGAGAACGCGGCGATCCTCAACGAGATGGTCCGCCTGCGTCAGGAGATCGCCTCGCTGCTCGGGTACGACTCGTGGGCCGATTACCAGATCGAGCCGCGCATGGCCAAGACCGCCGAGCGCGCCACCCAGTTCTGCCTCGACGCGAAGGAGGGCCTCGAGCCCAAGTTCGCCGAGGAAATGTCGCAGATGCGCGCCATGAAGATCAACGACAGCGGCGACACCGACGCCGACATCGAGATCTGGGACTGGCGCTACTACGAGAACCAGCTCAAGAAATCGAAGTATCAGGTCGACGCCGAAGCGATCCGCGCGTACTTCCCGCTCGACAACTGCATCGCGGGCATGTTCGATGTGTACGAATCGATCTTCGGGCTCTCGATCACGCAGATCGAGAACCCCCAGCCGTGGGCCGAGGGCGTGACGCTCTATGTGGTGTCCGATTCGCGCACGGGCGAGCCGATGGGGCTCTTCTACCTCGACCTCTACCCCCGTCAGGGCAAGTACAACCACTTCGCCCAGTTCGGCATCGTCGATGGCAAACTGATGAACGACGGCTACTACCAGCGTCCGACCGTCGCGCTGCTCTGCAACTTCCCGGCGCCGACCGACGACACGCCCTCGCTGCTGACGCACGCAAACCTGGAGACGCTCTTCCACGAGTTCGGCCACGCGCTGCACACCATCCTGACCCGCGCGAAGTATGTCGCGTTCTCGGGAACGAGCGTGCCGCGCGACTTCGTGGAAGCCCCGTCGCAGATGCTCGAGAACTGGACATGGGACAAGGGCGTGCTCGACTCGTTCGCCGCCGATTACCGAGACCCGTCCAAGAAGATCCCCGCCGATCTGCTCGAGCGGATGGAGGAGGCCAAACTCGCGACGATCGCGACCTTCTACCGACGCCAACTGGCGCTCGCGCTGGGCGATCTGCAGCTCCACACGGTGAGCGGCACGCCCGACGCCGAGGCGACGATCAACGAGGCCATGGCCGATGTCTTCCTTGATGTCCCTGACGCCACGAACTTCGCGGCGTACTGGGGGCATCTCTCCGGCTACGACGCCGGTTACTACGGCTACGCCTGGGCCGACGCGATCGCGGCGGACATGGCGACGCGCTTCTTCGACGCGCCCAACGGCCTGATGGACAAGCGTGTGGGCATGGCGCTTCGCAACGAGGTCTATTCCGTGGGCGGCTCGCGCGATGTCGAGGTGTCGATCGAGGAGTTCCTCGGCCGGCCGCGCAGCAACGACGCGTTCTACGAGAGCCTCGGGATCAGCGAGTCGTCAAAATAACGAGCGGCATCACACCGGGCGGATGTACGCCGCCCGTTCAGCGATCTGCACGAAGCCCGCCCGGCGGTACAACCGCTTGGCGGGCTCGTTGCGTTGATCGACCGCGCAGGTGACGGCGGGTTCCCGTCGTCCGGCGACGGTGCGCAGGCCGAACTCAAGGAGGGTTGCGCCAAGTTTCTTCCCGCGCAGGACCGGGGCGAACCCGAGGTAGACCAGTTCGATGTGCCCCCGGTCGTGGCTCGGCGCGAAGATCATCGCGCCCTGCGCCTCGCCGCGATGGCGGATGATCCACCAGAGCGAGGGCTCGAACGCGCCGGCGGCCTTGTGGCTCTCGAGCACATCGCGCGTGCTGCGCAGCCCGCGGAGTTCGGGGCAGTCGAGCGTGTCGACATAGGAACGATCGAGCGCGAGTGCGAACTCGTCGTCCATGCCCGGGCGCCATGTCTCGATGGTCACGCCCTCGGGGAGCTGTGGGGGCGCGGCGTCGCGAGCGCGGGTCCGCGGGTTCTTGCGGCGCAGGTAGCCGAGCAGCGCGAGTTTCCTGAATCCCGCGCTCAGGAAGGCGTGCGATTGCGATGTGTCGCCCGGCTCGAGCAGCGCCTGGGCCAGTCCGGGAAGGGGCACGGCGCGGCAGGACGCGTCGATCGCGATGGCGAGCGCGGCGGCGTCGATCTCCGTCTTCGCGCGCGAGGTAAAGAGCATGTGCGTCTTCCCCGAGCCGGGGGTCGCGAGCGCGACATGCTTCACGGCGCCCTTCTCGTCCAATACGCCCCAGGTGTTCGCCAGGTCGAGCCCGTGCGCGGCCGCCGCTGAGAGGAACCGCTGCGCATTGGCGCCCGACGGGGCGCCGGAGTCGGCGACCAGCGCCCGGGCCGCGTCGAGGAGTCGGTTCGGGCCGAGGTGGACGGCGCCGACGAGCGGGACTTTCGGTTCGGGCCAGAGGTCCCGGGTCACCGGGCCCGGATCGAGCGGTTGGATGGGGTTCGCGGTCGTCACTGGTCAGGCATTCCGGTTCGAGCTGTCTGGAACCTCTACAGCGTGCGGTCCGAATCGGGCTCGGTATCATGGCGATCGGCGCCCGGCCCGCCTTCGCTTGATATCCGCGGCGACCGCCGTGCATTGACGCTCGGGTCGCGTTCAATAGACTAGACCGCCCCTCACCCCGGAGTTGCCGCCCAGTGACCAATTGCCGACGCACTTTGACGAGCCGCATTCTCGCCGCCACCCTTGCGGCGATCGCCGTCGGCCCCGCGCTGACCCCCGCATCGACCGCTCTGGCCGCCCCCGAGCCGAACCCGGTCCCCACGCGGTGGCAACTCGATATCACCCCCGGGTCGCTCCGAATCCTGACCGTTCATATCCCTGACGAGGGGCCTCGGGCGTTTTTTTACATGCCCTACAAGGTTGTGAACAACACGGGCGAGGATCTGTATTTCGCCCCCGTTTTTGAGCTCGGCACCGACGAGGGCGAGTTGCTCCGAGGCGGGCGGAATGTCCCGAGCGTGGCGGTCCGCGAGGCGATGGACCGTCTGGGGAACCCGTTCATGGTCGAGCCGATCCAGGCCATCGGCACCCTCCAGCAGGGCGAAGAGAACGCCATTGAGACGGTGGCCATCTGGCCCGCTCCGAACCTCTCGGTCGATCGGGTGACCGTCTACGCGGCCGGATTCAGCGGCGAGACCAAGCGCATCGTCAAGCCCGCCATCGTGATCGAGGTCGGGGAGGAGGACGAGCCGGTCGCGACCGAGGTCCTGCTCCGCAAGACCCTCATGCTGGTCCATGAGACCCCCGGCGAGCTCACAACGCAGGGGAACAACCCCCTGACCCGCGTCGAGCAACGCTGGATTCTGCGCTGAGCCACGCCTATTCTCCGCCTCTCCCGCCGGCGCCTGCCGGGGGCTTGTTCTTCGATCCGCATTCTCCCCTCGGGAGTTCTTCGTCATGGCACATAAGAAGGGTCAGGGCTCGACCCGCAACGGTCGCGACTCCAATCCCCAGTATCTCGGCGTCAAGCTCTACGGCGGCGAGACCGCGAAGGCCGGCTCGATCGTGATCCGCCAGCGCGGCACCCCGATCAAGCCCGGCTTCATGATCAAGCGCGCCAAGGACGACACGCTGTTCGCCCTCTGCGCAGGCACCGTCGTGTTCCAGAACGGCAAGGTCCACATCGACCCGACCGACACGACCATCGCCAAGCCGTTCTATCTCAAGACGGCCCAGGCCTGATCAACTCTCGATTCGATCACCCGCGCCCGCGTCCGCTCGCGGGCGTTTTCGTGCGCACTGCGTGTTCCTTCGCGTAGGATTGTCCATGCTCGCAGACTCTGCCGTCATCCACATCAAGTCAGGCAAGGGCGGCGACGGCTGCATGTCATTCCGGCGGGAGAAGTACATCCCCAAGGGCGGCCCCGACGGCGGCGACGGCGGCAAGGGCGGCGATGTCATCGCCGTCGGCGACCCCAATGTGCTCACGCTCCTCGACTTTCGCGGCAAGCACCACTGGTCCGCGCGCAACGGCGAGCCGGGCAAGGGCAAGAACCAGACCGGCGGCCACGGCGAGGACGCGATCCTTCTGCTCCCGCCCGGAACGGTGATCTACAACAACGACACCAACGAGATGATCGCCGACCTCAAGCCCGGCGATCGCGTCGTGCTCGCGAAGGGTGGGTTCGGCGGCAAAGGAAACACCGCGTTCGCGACGGCGACTCATCAGACCCCGCGCGAGTCCGAGCCGGGAGAACCGGGCGAGGAGTTCGATTGTCGCCTGGCGCTCAAGCTCATCGCCGACATCGGGCTGGTAGGCCTCCCGAACGCGGGGAAGAGCACCTTCCTCACGGCGAGCACCCGCGCGAAGCCGAAGGTCGCGAACTATCCGTTCACGACGCTCGCGCCGCAGTTGGGCATCGCCGAACTCGATCAGGATCGCCGCCTCGTGATCGCCGACATCCCCGGGCTGATCGCGGGAGCGTCGGAGGGCGCCGGGCTGGGGCACGACTTCCTGAAGCACATCGAACGCACCCGCGTGCTCGTGCATGTGATCGACGCCGTCACGGGCGAGAACGAGCCGACCGCCGCGGACAACTACCGCACGATCCGCGCCGAACTCGGCGCCTATTCGCCGGTGCTCGCGGAGAAACCCGAGATCATCGCGCTCAACAAACTCGATCTTCTCCCGGATGAAGCGAGAGAGAGCGCCGTGAAGGACCTCCGCGCGGAACTGCGCCTCGGCGCAGACACGGTGGTGATGGGCATCTCGGGCGCCACCGGGCTGGGCGTGCGTGAGCTGATGGAAGAGTGCTGGAAGCTCGCGGGCGAGAGCCGCATGATGTCGCGCCCCGCATTCGTCAACGCTCCGAAGGAGTGAGCGAGGGTCAGTCGCGTGCGAGCGCGACGAGCCACTCGGCGTTGCCCTTTTTCTTGCCGCGCGTCTCGCCGCCAAGGATCGGTGACTTTGTCAGCCCGGTGACGCGCACCCCGAGCGCCGGCAACTGCGCCACGACGCGATCAACGATGCGCTGGGCCTCGTCCTCGTCGAGCACGCCGTCCTTGAGGAGCGTGGCTTTCTCTTCCCGCGCGAGTTCGTACTGAGGTTTGATGAGCGACACGATCCGCGCGGCGGGATCGTCGGTCCTCAGCCAGCGCAGGGCGGCCGGAATGGCCTGACTCTGGGGCGTCCAGCCCAGGTCGATCGAGATCACATCGATCATGGCGCCAGCGTGTTTCTCGGGGAACGCCGCGTGCAGGGCGTTGGTGCGCTCCATGACCACGACGCGCGGGTCGATACGCAGGCGGTAGCCGAGTTGGCCGTAAGCGGTGTCGACAGCAAACACGCGCGCGGCGCCGCGGCGCAGGTGCACATCCACGAATCCGCCCGTGGAGCATCCGAAGTCGGCGCAGGTCTTGCCGCGCACATCGATGTCGAACTCGCTCAGCGCGTGATCGAGTTTGAGCGCGCCTCTGCTGGCCCACGAGGGTTCGGGTCGCTCGTTGGTTTGTGAGTCTGCGTCGCTCATCGTTGCGCCGATGATGGCGCATCGCGTGCGAAAGTGCAAAAAGCAAACCGCCGCGTGGTTTCCCGCGCGGCGGTTGTTCAGTTCAGATCAGCGCCGCGATGCGGCGTGGTCCGGCTCGCTCACTTGGGCTTGCCGGGCTTGGCCGGGCCGGGGCCGGCGGGCTTGGAGGGTTGACCGGGCTTGTTCGGACCAGCGGTGGGCTTCGTTGCCATGGTGACAGACGGCGCTTTCGCGACGCCTCCCGTCGAGAACGGCACGCCCGTCCGGAGAACAACTCCGGTCACCGTCGCGCTTCGGCGACGGCATGCGGCGGCCGCTCAACGACACAGATTCAATCGGCGGCCGAGAATCACTTTCAAGAGCGACTTCGAAAAATCCTTTTCGTTCGCCCGGCGTTAGCCGTCCCGCTCCATCCCCACGATGGCGATCCCCAGTTCGTCGGCCAGAGCGATCACCGCGGGCCGGTCAACCAGGATGACATCCCCCACGCCCAGCGCGACGCACGAACCACTCGCCGCGTGGATGTTCCGGATCGTCTCGACGCCCACGGTCGGGACATCGGCGCGCCGGTCGTGGTCGGAGGCGCACCCTTTCACGAGCGTCCACCCGCCCCGGGGGCACATCTGGCCCGCGCGGTCGATCATGCGGTCGGTTCCCTCGACCGCTTCGACGGCGACGACATCCTTCTCGCGGACCGCGATCGCCTGCCCGATGTCGAGGCGGAGGAGTTCATGGAGGATCGGCCACCCGAAGCGGATGTCGTCCCACTCGCTCGCAGACGGTTGGCGCCTGGTCATCACGCCGGGCGACGCGAGGTGCTCGGCGATGTGCGTCGTGGAATCGATGAGCGGAACTCCTTTGGAGGCAAGCGTCTCGGCGATGGCCGCCAGGATCGCCGGGGAGCGTCGGTCGTGTCGGAGACGACGATACCACACCGTGGCGGTTGTCAGGTCGGGCACGAAGCGGAAGACGCGGAAGCGGCCGTGCATGAGTGCGGCCTTATCGACCCGGCCCACCATGACCGCCTCGTGAGCGCCCGCGCGGCGGAGCACCCGGGCCCACGCGCCCAGACGGAACGGGGAGATCGTCCTGAAGCGGTCGCACAGCGCCGGGAGTTCGGGCGACCATTGGCCTGAGAGACCGACGCACGCGACGGAATATCCCCGCGCGCGCATGCCCTGCGCGACAAGCACCGGGAGGCGGCCCTGGCCCGCGATGAGGCCGATCACTGGTTTCTTCGGACGAGCGCGCATCAACGCAGCCAGTGTACGGGAGCGGGCCCGAGTAGACTCAGGCATGGCTTCACAGGCAGGAGAGAAGGGCGAGTGGTACGGCGAGGGCCTCCGCTTCGAGTGCACCCAGTGCGGCAACTGCTGCACGGGCGGCCCGGGGTATGTGGCCGTCAGCGAGGACGAGGGCAAGGCCATCGCGAAGGTCCTGAAGATCGCCTACGAGGACTTCCTGGCCGAGTACACGAGAACAGAGGGGCACGGCCGGTCGCTCAAGGAGAACGAGACCCATCGAGGCCAGGACTGCGTGTTCCTCGATTTCGACGAGCAGGGGCTGGCGATCTGCAAGGTCTACAAAGCGCGGCCGACCCAGTGCCGCACCTTCCCGTGGTGGCCGGAGAACCTCCGCTCGGAAGCGGCGTGGAAGCGGCTGGGCCGGTCGTGCGAGGGGATCGGACGGGGCGACTTTGTGCCGATTGAGCACATCCGCATCCAGCGCGACGAGCAGGCCGCCGATCCCGGCGTGACGAAGCAAGGCCCGAAGCGGTGATTCAGCGCGAGATCCATCCCGCACCCTCTCCCTGTGGGAGAGGGTGGCGGCGACCTATGGGAAGCCGCCGGGTGAGGGCGGCGCGTCCGTGATCGATCCCGCCGAACTCCAGCACGCCCGGCAATGGCTCCTCGCCGCGCAGGACGAATTCCTCTGCGCGGAACTGGAGGCCGTGTACGACGAAGTGCGCCGCGAGACCGAGCGCGAGAAGCCCGTGTGCGTGTCGAGCGGGCGGTGCTGCCGCTTCGAGGAGTACGGCCACCGGCTGTATGTGACGGGCCTGGAGGCGGCGTACACGCTCGCGCGGTTGCCGAACGAACTCACGGGTGAAGCGCTCGACGCAGCGCGCGCGGCAGGGGGCTGCCCGTTCCAGATCGAGAAGTTGTGCTCCGTGCACACGATCAAGCCGCTGGGTTGCCGGACCTACTACTGCGATGAAACGGCGCAGGAATGGCAGAAAGACCTCACCGAGCGCATGCTCGGGAAGATCCGCGCGATCCACGATCGGCATGGGCTCGAATACCGCTACGGCGAGTGGCGGGGGATGCTGGGGTTGTTGTTGGAGGCGAAGAACGAGTAGCCCTCACCCCGGCCCTCTCCCATCGCGCTCCGTTCGACAGGAGAGGGAGCAGATTACTTCTTGAGCAGGCGCTCGAGGTAGTGGATGTCCATGCCTCCGGCCTTGAACGCGCTGTTGCGCATCAGTTCACGGTGGAGGGGGATGGTCGTCTTGATCGGTTCGACCGTGAACTCGCGGAGGGCGCGCTCCATGCGGGCGATGGCCGCCTCGCGTGTGTCGGCGTGGACGATCAGTTTGCCGATCATCGAATCGTAGTTCGGGGGCACGCGGTAGCCGTTGATGCAGTGCGTGTCCATGCGCACGCCCGGACCGCCCGGCGTGTCGAACCGCGTAATCGTGCCCGGCGAGGGCGCGAAATTCCGGTCCGGGTCCTCGGCGTTGATTCGGCACTCGATCGCGTGCCCGGTGATCTTGATGTCGCGCTGCTTGAACCAGAGCGGCTCGCCCGCGGCGACGCGGATCTGCGCTTTCACGAGATCGACGCCCGTGATGAGTTCCGACACCGGGTGCTCGACCTGGAGGCGCGTGTTCACCTCGAGCATGTAGAAGTTCTGACGCTCGTCCATCAGGAACTCGACCGTCGCGGCGCCCGAATAGTTTGCCTTCTTGATGAGGCGCGCGGCCGACTTGCACAGGTCCTCGCGCCGGCGGGGATCGATATGGGGGCCGGGCGCCTCCTCGATCAGTTTCTGGTGGCGGCGCTGGGTGGAGCAATCGCGCTCGTAGAGGTGCACGGCGTTGCCGTGCTTGTCGCCGATCACCTGCACCTCGATATGGCGCGCTGACTCGAGAAACTTCTCGATGTAGACGGCGCCGTTGCCGAACGCGGCCTCCGCCTCGGTGGACGCGGCTTTGACGCCCGAGCGCAGCGCGGCCTCGTTGTGGACGACACGCATGCCGCGCCCGCCGCCGCCGGCAGCGGCCTTCACGATGACCGGATACCCGATCTTGTCGGCGAGTTTGACCGCCTCGTCGATGTCGTCGATCGCGCTCTCGGAGCCCGGGAAGATCGGGACCTTGGCCTCCTTGGCCGTCGCGCGGCACGAGACCTTGTCGCCGAGTTTCGCCATCGCTTCGGGCGAGGGTCCGATGAACTCGATCTTGCAATCGCGGCACACCGACGCGAAGTGCGCGTTCTCGGAGAGGAAGCCGTAGCCCGGGTGGATCGCGTCGACATCGGCGATCTCGGCCGCGCTGATGATGCGCGGGATGTTCAGGTACGACTTGTTCGCGGGGCCTTCGCCGATGCAGATGGCGCGGTCGGCGAGTTTGAGGTACGGCGCGTCGGCGTCGGCCTGGCTGTAGACACAGACGGCCTCGATGCCGAGTTCGCGGCAGGCGCGAAGGACGCGCAGCGCGATCTCGCCGCGGTTGGCGATCAGGATGCGCGAGAACAGTGGTGACTTGGCCAAGGGGAGTTGCTCGTGCGTTGGCTGGGAGGACCGCGCCGCGCGATCAGGCGGGGCGCACGAGGAACAGCTTCTGCCCGAACTCGACGGGCTCGCCGGTCTTCACGAGGATCTTCTCAACGATGCCGCTGGTCTCGGCCTTGATCTCGTTGAACACCTTCATCGCCTCGATGATGCAGACGACGCTGTCGGCGGTGACCTGGGCGCCCGGCTTGATGAACGGCGGGCTGTCGGGCGACGGCGAGGTGTAGAAGGTCCCGACCATCGGAGACTCGATGGCGACCAGGCCTGCATCGGCATCGGCAGGGGCTGCTGCGGCCGCCGCACCGCTCGCGGGCGCGGCAGGGGCGGCCTGCGCCTGCTGAGGCGCGGGAGCCTGGGCGTACATCACCGGTCCGTTGGCCGCGGGGGGGTGACCCCTGCGGAGGGAGACGGCTTCCTGCTCGTCCTGAAGGTCCATCTCCGTCAGGTCGTTGTCGACCATCAGGCGGACGAGTTCCTTGAGCGTGTCGAGTTTGATCATCGTGCGCTTGGTCTATGAGTTCGCGGGAAATCCGCGGTGCGTGCGGGGTGGGAAAGGGCGAGTATAAGCCAACGGCGGCACGCCTGCCGGGTTTGTGGCCCTGGCGGTTTGACGCGTCAGAACATCCGCTCGTCGGATCGATCGCTGACGGGCTTCCCGAGGATCTCGGCCATCACGATCCCGCGGCGCCAGTCGTCGGCGCTGAGATTCGAGAGCAGTTCGGCCCCTGAAGTGGTGGCATCGGTCGCGTCAACCGCGGTGACATCGTGCTCGGATGTGAGCGAGGTCAGCATCGGTCGGACCACGGATTCGCCGCGCTGACTGGCCAAGCGCGACACGGAGTCGAGTTTGGCCTGCCTCTCCGCGGCCTCGACTTGGCGTTGGCGGGTGATGCGCTCGAAGTCGCTGAGCCGGGGTTGAGACGGGGTGGGCGTGGGTCGTGGTTTGGCCTGGGCCTGCGCGGGCTGCTGACTCCGCTGGGGAACCGGCGCGGGCGTTGCGGCTGTCGGGCGTGACGGCTGGGTGGGCACTCTCGCCTGCGTCGGGCGGCGCTGTCCCGCGCTCGTGGCCTGACGCGCCCGGGCCCTCGCCTCGGCCTGGGCCTGCATCTGTTTGCGGCGGAGTTCGCGGAGTTGCTCCTGCCGGCGCTGGATCGCCTCGCGCTGCGCCGTGTCGAGGCGGGTGTGCGTCTGAGCACGCTCGCTGGCGACGGCCTGCTCCTCGACCGGCGCACGGCCTGTGCGCAGCGATTCTTCCTGCTTGCGCCGGATTCGCTCCGCGGCCTTGGCCTTCTCTCGCTTCTTCTTGAGTTCCTGCGCGGCCCACTGTAAGCCCGGCAACACCACGCCGAAGAACAGAATGATCCAGAGTGTGGGGCTATTGAAGTTCATGCCTGGTCAAGTGTATCGGCGACGGCGGCGCCGCGTCTGTGGAGCACGGGAAGCACCGCGTCAGGCCCGAGGGCTTCGAACGGGGCGCCGAACAGCCCCGCGAGTCTGGACGGGGTGAGCACCTCGCGCGCGGGGCCGATGGAATTGACGGTCCCGTCGCGGCCGAGCAGGAGGGCGTCGTCAACCAGGCGCAGCGCGGTGGTCGCGTCGTGCAGGACCAGCGCCACGGCGCATCCCCGGGACGCGAGATCGCGGAGCGTCGCAGCGGCGAGGCCGACGAAGCGAGGGTCCATAGCGCTGAACGGCTCGTCCGCGAGCAGCGCCAGCCCCGTGAGGTCGCGCTCGGCGGTGGCGTCGAGTTGCGCGAGCGCACGCGCGAGCGCGACCCGCTGCTGCTGACCGACGCTCAGCCGTTGGAACTGGCGATCGGCGAGAGGCCCGAGATCCAGGGTGTCGATGGCCCCCGCGCACGCGCCGTCATCGCGACGAAGGGCGTGGCGGCCGATCTCGATGACCTGCCGCACGGTGAACCCGCCGACGGCGTCGGGTCGCTGGGGCACGAACGCGAGCCGGGCGGCGCGCACGGACGGTCGAAGCGCGCGGATGTCCTCGCCGCCCAGCGTCGTGCGTCCGCTCCACGGCTTGAGCAGGCCCAGCATCGTGCGCATGAGCGTGGACTTCCCGGCGCCGTTGGGTCCGAGGATCGCGGCGATGCGGCCCGCTTCGAACCGCGCGGAAACCTCGCGCAGCACGGGCTCGTTTCGCGCGTAGCCCACGCTGAGTCGCTCGACGGAAAGGGTCATCGTCGCATCTCCCGGCGGAGCATCGCGATGAAGACGGGCCCGCCGATCAACGCCGTGAGCACGCCGAGCGGCATGCGACCCGCGCCGAGATCGATGAGTCGGACTCCGGCGTCGGCCAGCACGATGACCGCGCCGCCCAGGATGCACGAGTTGACGACGAGGAAGCGGTGCGTCGGACCGCCGATCAACCGACCGATGTGCGGGCAGACAAGTCCGACAAAGCCGATGGGGCCGGCGAGCAGAACGCTCCCGGCCGAGAGTGCGCCGGCCAGCAGAAAGAGCGTGGTGCGCAACAGGCCCAGGCGCACGCCGACGCTGCGCGCTTCGTCTTCGCTCATACTCGCCGCGTCGATCGACGGGCCGAGCCAGACGCCGATCGCCGTAGAGAACACCGCCAGCGCCGCGACGCCGTAGATCCAGCCCAGCCCGATGTCATCCGACAGCGCGCCCATGACCCACCGGGAGGCCATCGCGACGCCCCGATCGGGCATGAGGTACTGGACGAAGAGGATGCCGGCGCCACAGATCAGCGAGACGACAACTCCAACGAGGATGAGCGTGATGGGGTCGATCAGCCCACGCCGCTGGCCGAGCACACCGACCACCGCGAGCGCGCCGAGCGAGCCGAGCAGTGCAGGCGCGATCGGCGCGTGGTACTGGACGATGGCGCCCGTCGCGAGATACGCGAGGTAGATCCAGATCACGACGCCAAGCCCCGCGCCGCTGGTCAGTCCGAGCACCGCCGGTTCAGCGAGCGGATTGCGGAGGAGCGCCTGGAGAAACACGCCCGCGACGGCCAGCGAACCGCCGACCGCGAGCCCGCTCAGGATCCGCTCGGAGCGCAACCGCCACTCGATGGCGTCGATGGGGGTTCCGAAGCCCTCCGGGGCCGCGAAGAGCCGCAACCCGACCGCAGCCATCGCGACAGCGAGGAATACGCCGAACGCAAGCCAGGGTCGGTAGGGGCCTCGCACGCGCGAAGGGTATCAGTTGTTGGGAAGGGGCGGCCAGGAAAGCACGACCTCACGCAGGTCGTCGGCGACCTTGATCGCGGACGGCCCGGGCGTCTGGGCCCTCGCTTCGTTGATCAGCCCCACACGCCCTTCGCGGACCGCGCGGAGGTCGAGCGAACGCAGGGGCCCAAGAAGCTCGGTGATCCGCGCGGCGTCAGCGCCGGGCAGAATCAGCAGGATCGAGTCGGGATCGAGTCGCCGCACATCCTCGGCGTCCAGTTGCTGATACGGCCGCCCGTCGCCGATCGCCAGCGAACCGCCCAGGGCGGCGAGGATCTCCGCGTGGTACGAGCCGGGGCCCGCGGCGCCGATCGGGTCGGTCCAGTAGAGCGCCAGCACGCGGCCGCACCGGGCGGCGAACCCCGGAACGGGCTGAGTTGAAGCATCGAGCCGGGCGGCGAGTACGGCGGCCTCGTCGTCCGCATCGGGCCGATCGAGGAGCGCGGGCAGCGTGAGCATCCCCGAGCGGATGTCCGCCAGCGTGAGCATCGGGATCTCATGGACCTCGAACCCGCGTTTCTCCGCGAATTCGAGGAGCCGGGGCGGCACGCCCGCCGCAGATTGCTCAAGCAGCACATGGGTCGGAGCGAGCCGCAGGAGCGCCTCGTAGTCGATCCCGGCCTGATCGCCCACGGCGGGCAGGTCTTTCGGGGAGAACTCGTCGAAGGCGTGCCGGCCGACGAGGGTGTCGCCCAGCCCGAGAGCGAGGAGGGTCTCGGCAACCCCGGGGGAGAGGGCGACGACCCGGACGCCACCGGGCGGCTGTGAAGAATTCTCGCGGCCGCACACGGGCAGGACGGCGGCGAACGCGCACAGCACGAAGGCTCCCAAGATCTTGCGCCATACCCGCGGGTGCATGGGGTGATGGTATTGGATCACAAGGCGTTGCGGCTGCGGGTGCGATGGCGTACGGTGTTCCGTGGTCGGCGGAGCCGGCCCGAGGCGGCCGAACCCGGTCGCCGATCACGCAGCGTTCGCGAGGCAAGACGAAAGGAATCGTGCCATGGGCCTGTTGACGAAGTTCTCGACGATTTTCGGCGCCAAGCCGGGCCGGTCATCCTCCGCGCCGGCGACCGGGAACGCGTTCCGCCCCGCCACGCACACGCCGAGCACGCCCGTCGAGATCGACATCTCGCGCGACGACGAGTTCGCGGTTGACGATGAGGTGCGCGACGACACCCGGCGCGGCCCAGCGACCCTCGCGCCGGCGCCGAAGTCCAAGGGCGAGATGCTCGCGGAACTCCAGAAGAACTACTCGGAGGTGATGGAGCTCATCCGCAAGGTGAGCAATCACCTCGACGAGCAGAACGACCGCTCCATCCGGCTCATGGAGATCGCCGAGCGCATCCCGGAGGCGCTCGACACGCTCCCGGAACTGCGCACCCAGAACGCCGAGATCCTCGTCGCGCTCAAGAACGCCGCGGACGACACGCGGGCGCGCGACGAGCGTGCGGCGGAGTCGCTCGACCTGCTCGTCGATCGTCTGGAAGAGGGTCGCGAGAGCGACCGCGTGCTCGTCGGCACAATGGCCGAGTTCCGCGGCACGCTCCGCGAGATGGCCGACACCAACGAGAAGACCGGGACGACGCTCTCGGACATGAATCAGCGGAACATGGCGCGCGAGCAGGAACTTCACAGCATCCTGCAACTCACACGACGCTGGATCACGATCGCGACCGTCGTGGGCGTAGTGCTGGTGATGGTCGCGACGGCGGCGGTCATCATGATCGCGGCGCGGGGCTGATCACGCGAAGCGCTGATTGATTCGCTGGCAGAGCGCTTCGAGCGTTGATTGGGGATAGAGCGGGAAGGCCCAGGCCCGTTCGTTCGCTATCGCAGCCGATTCGCGGGCCGCCCGGGTCTCTCGCGCGGCGGTACGAAAACGGTCGAGTTGCGCCGCGTGCTCCGCGCGCGACGACGCCAGCGCCTCGTGCATCTCACGAAACGCCGCAGCGCGCTCGGGCGAGCCGTGCGGGAGCGACGCGATGGCGCGCAACGCGAGGGCCTTTCTCTGGGCGGCGGGCTGATCGTTGAGCATCGCCGGGTCGTGCCTTGCGTGGTGGGCGAGCCATACCGCTCTGGCGACCGCGGCGTCGTCGGGCGGCGGGGAGTCGAGAAGGGGAAGCGTCACGGTCGCGGTGGCCAGCGTCATCGGCGCGAGTTCCTCGCCCAGCCATTCGCGGGCGAGCCGCTCGGTGATCCGGTCGTAGACCAAGCCCCCGGCGCCGTGGATGAACAGGTCGCATCCCGCGAGGCGCACGAGAAGCGTCATGAGCAGAGCACGGGGGGCAAGCGTGTCGAGTCGCGAGCAATCGAGTTCTTCCTCGTACACGCGGCGGCGCGGTGTATTCGGCGCCAGCGACCAGAGAGGGAGTTCGAATCTGTCGGCCGCGAGGGACATCAGCAGGGGCGTGATGCGCGCCTCGGGATAGGCGGCAACGGCGGCGTTGTACTGTTCCACGAACGCGAGCGGGTCGGCCCGCATGCGATCGACGATCTGCCGAAAGAGGTCGGTGCGTGAGAGCCGTGTCGCGAGGACGGGATCTCCGAAGATGCCGAGCGGCCGCATGAGGTCGAACGAGGCGAGCGAGGATTGCTCGGCGAGCGAGGCGGCGTTCGTGCGCGCGCTGATTGCGTCGTGAATCTGTTCCAATCCGGTGCGCACAAACGGCCAGTCAAGATCGGCTTCACCCAGCGGAAGCGTTTGCTGAGCAGGGGAACACCCCGCTGCCACCCCTTCCGGCGCCGCGTCGAGCACGCGGACGGTCCCCCGTGCGAGTCGGTTCTCGGTTCGTTTCTCGGGTATCTCGATCGCGCCCGGATCGACTTCGTCCTGATCGACAACCAGAAACGACGCGTGCGCGTCATGGCGTTGCGCGAGCGCAGAAGCGGCGATGTACTTCGCGAGCACTCCCGGATGGAAGAGCACCGGCTGATGTCCGGTCATCACGACGGGCCGATCCACCGCAAGGCCCAGTTGCGCCCTGAAACGCAGCGCGCGGGGATCATGTCGCGTCGCGTTCCATCGGTCGCGCATCAGACCGGCCCAGCGATCCGGGCTCGGTTCGGCCGACCAATCCAACCGCTGCGCGGCGGGGTTCGTCACGCGTCCGCGCACCCCGCGTGGGCCTTCACACCGTGGAGCGCCGCTTTCGGGAGACTCTTCGCGAACTTGTTGAGTTCGCAGTGCAGCACCTCCCGGTAGTGCGCGATGCGGATCGCGGGATCGTCAAGCGGCCCGCCGAATGTGCGGTTGGGATCGTTGTAGATCAGGCGCACCGGGATCTCGCGCACACGCAGGCCCGCTGCGACCGCGCGGACCCAGAGCTGGAGGGGCATCGCGTAGCCGTCCACATCGAGTTTGATCTTTGAGAGCGTGGACACTCGGTAGGCCTTGAAGCCGCAGAACGCGTCGGTGATGGTGAGCCCGAGGCGCTCGTTCAGTTCTTTGGTGATCTCGCCGTTGATCGCGCGGCGCTGAGCGGGGGGAGCGTCGTCGCCCTCGTAGACCTGCAGGTAACGCGACCCGCTGATGACATCGGCGTCGTCCTTGCGGATGGCCTCGATGAACCTGGGGATGGCGGCCGGCTCGTGCTGCTCGTCGCAGTCCATCGTGATGACCCAGTCGTACCCGTCGACCTCGGCCCAGCGGAAGGCGTCCTGCAGCGAGCGGCCGTAGCCGCGGTTTGTCGCGTGGCGGATCACTTCGACCGGGAAGCGGGGCAGAAGGCAGGGGGTCGCGTCGGTCGAGCCGTCATCGACCACGAGGATGTGATTCGCGTACCGGAGCGTCTCGGTAAGGACGCTCTCGACATGCTTCTCTTCGTTGTATGTGGGGATCGCGACGAGTGTGCGCATACTGCTGTGGCCTCTGGGGGTGGTGGACTGGCTGCCTCCACGAGAGATCAATTCAACATGATGGTATGGCTTCGAACCCGAAAGGTTCCCCGGATTCAGCGGGGCGACGAGATTGGCTCGAGACCGCTGGCCCGCAAGGTGTCGGTCGCGATGTTCCAATAGACAGGATTCCGCGCGATGAGCGGTGATCCGACCTGAGGATCGAACAGCGTGACGACATTCCCGAGCGCCGGGAACGCCTCGATCGTGCTCTGGGGCGGGGAGAAGATCAGCCGGTCGGCGATCATCTGCCGGCGGCCCGAACGCACATACACGGCGCCCGATGCCTCGACGCGGTCCACAAGCACCTCGCCGTTGTTCGGGGGCGCGATGGCCGACACGCGCTCGGCTTCGAGTTCGACCGTCTGCGTCGCGTCGAGCGGGAGATGACGCACGAGCACCGCGTTGCTGATGGTCGCGTCGCCCGTCACGCGTGACGCCGCGAGCGAGCCCTGCCATTCGAACATCGTGGTGCCGCGCGACGACGCGCCGCCGAGCGCAGAGCCGTTTCGCTGCGCGTCCGGCTTCCCGTCGGAACGGCGGTCCTCGATGACAAGTCGTCCGGGTGTCGGGACGGTCACGCCCTGCGACGGCCCATCAACGATGACACGCTCGCCCGAAAGGAAGAGCAACTGCGCGAGGGCGTCCTTCCCGTCCGTGTTGGTTTCGTAGCGTCGCGATTCGATCTCGACATCGGTCTGGCTCGTGCCCTCGTAGCGGGCGGAGAAAAACTCTGCGCGGACCAGCCGGCGGTCTCCTCCGGGGATGGCGGCGTTCTCGTCGACAACGGCCTGCCCGTCCTCCACTCGCTCGAATCGCGCGGTGATGCGCTCCGCGCGCGCCGTGTCGCGAAGGAGCGTGCCCTGATCTCCCTGGAGCGTCGCGTCGCCCGCGAACTCGGCGTGGCCGGTCGAATCGTCGAACGACATCGCGCTGTTCCATGTGGCGCGGATCATCTCGTAGGGGAGGGCGCCTTCGCTTGCGCCGGCGAGCAGATACTCGGCTTCACCGGGCCCGAACGCGTCGATGGCGCCGCGTTCTCCATCGAGGCGCAGCGCGCGGCCGCGGAGCGTGGCGCTGCCGCGACGGAGCACGGCGGGCTCGCCGATCAGTTCGGCGGTGTCGTCGAGCGGGTTGGCGCGGACGGAATCTGCAACTGCGGTGATGCGCTCCTCGCCGGCGCCCAGCGCGATCTCCACGCCGAGTTCGGCGCGGAAGGTTTCCACCTCGGCCTTGCCGTCATCGCCCTGCCTGAAGCCGACCTCCACGAGTTCCGCGCGGATCGAGTCGTCGCCTTGCGCTGCCCGCACATCGCCCTCGGCGGACGCGGTTTGTATGAGGATCGATTCCGGGTCGCTCGCGCGGTCGTCGAACGAGAGGTCGATGCGCTTAGCGCTGATCCTGCCGCCGTCGGCCGCGAGAAGCGATGCCTGATCGATGAGCGCGACGCGCGAGAGCACGCTCTGGCCGGCGCGCTCAAGGAAGTCGAGCCGCACGACCATGCCCTCGGCCTCCTGCCCTTGGTCACGCGCGAGCACACCGTCAGTGAACACGGCCCGCGTGAGCGCGCCCAAGATCGATCCGTCGGTCGATTTCGCCATCGTGAAATCGGCGCGGCCTTGCCACGACACATCCCGCGGGAGGGGCTGGCCGTATTGATCGAGCGGGGAATCGTCCGCCGCCGCGCCGGTGAGGCGGAGCGTGCCCGGCCCGGGGAAGGCGCCGACGCCTTCGAGCAGGTTCGCCTCGAACCGCCCGCCGAGCGCTTCGCCGCGATCGGTCGCGGTGATCGTCACGCCGCGCTGGCCGACGCCGGCGATGGTGAACGCCCCGCTAGTCAGGCCGTACTCGAACGCGACGCCCGACGCTTCCACCCCCGCCTCGGTGTCGCGAACGCGGACCAGGCCCTGCGTGGGAGACGCCAGCCGAACGAAGAGTTCGTCGTTCGCGAGTTCGTCGGGCTTCTGCGCGAGCGGCTGGATCTCCAGCGGACCGCTCCATCGCATGACGACGGGCTCGTCGGCGTTCGCGGAGACGATCGCTTCGGTCGGCGGCGCATCACCCGGGCGTGCGGCGTCGCCCGTCGCGACGCGGATGCGCGAGATGGCCTCGGAAGAGAATCCCCCGTCGAGCAGCGTGGACCAGACTTCGAGGCGCTCGGCCTCGACAGTGCGCGAACCGGACTCGATCGTGATCGGCCCCGTGAACACCGTGCGGTAGTGGTCCGTCTGCGCTGCGCGCGTCGTGGACGAACCCGGACGGGAGGTCTGCGCCTGCCCGGGCGCCGCCGAGGGATCGGCGGGCGTCCACGAGAGCGACTCGCCCTTCTCGATGCGCAAGTACAGGAGTTTGCGGTCGGCCTCGCTGTAGACGGCGGTGAGGCCCTCGCCCTTGAACTCGGTCTCGGCGGAGGTCGCGACGACCGGATCGGTGGTGCGCAGTTCTCCGAGCGTGGAGTCGAAGCGGAGCGAATCGGTCGCGATGGTCAGCCCGACCTCGTCGACGCCCGTTGGTTCGAGCAGGCGGATCTTCACATCGCCGCGGAACTCACCCGACTGGGGCTCGTTGCTGGACCCGCGGCGCACGAATCGGGCGGTGCGCGAGGTGATCTCGATCGAGCGTCCGTCGTCGAGGATGATCCGCGCCTGAGGATCGGTGACGGAATAGCGACCGGACTCAAGGGGTTCGAACCGCGAGTACGCGAGCGTCTGCTTGAGCGCGCCGGTGGTTTGATCGAAGAGTTCGATGCGACCCTCGTCGCTGCCCCGGAGCGATTCGACGGGGGAGTCCATCACGCTGGGCGCCTCGTTCGCGTTCGCGAGGGCTTCCTTCGGGAGTTCGATGTCGGCGGGCTGGGCGCGCTGCTGACCGCCTGCGGGGGTCTGTGCGCGGAGCGCGAGCAGCGCGAAAATGCCGATCACACCGACCGCCAGCACGATCGCCGCCGCGATGCCGACCTTGCGCCCGTCAAACCGTGATGTCGTGTTCTCGCGTCGTTCGCTCATGCAGGGCCGATGGTACCGTGGCTGGGAGGGTCAGTCCGCGACCACTTTGAGCGCGATGAGGTCCTGCACATCGAGCACGCCCACGGGGCGGCCCTGATCGTCCACCACGGGGATCTCGTCGGAGCGGAATTCCTGCACCATGTGGACGGCGTCGCGCACCAGCGAGGACGCGAGCAGCGTGCGGGGGGTGCGGGTCATCACCTCGGCGATGGGCTGCGCGAGGGGGTCGCCCTTGCGCTTCCGCTCGCTCATGACGAGGCGGCGGAGGTCGCCGTCGGTGAAGAGGCCCGAGAGGGCGCCCTTGGCGTTCACAAGGATGATCGCGCCGGGGCGTCTCGACAGCCCTCCGGTGGTCGGGGCCGCCTGTTGAAGGGCTTCCTCCACGGTCAGATCGTCGCGAACGACGGGAAGGTTCTGGCCGACGACGAAGCGGAGGACCTCGGTGACCGGGCGGAGCAGCCCCCCCAGCCCGCCTCCGGGGTGGCGCTTGCGGAAGTCGTTCGCGGTGAAAGCCATGCGGCGGGAGAGCGCGAGGGCCAGCGCGTCGCCCAGCGCGAGGGTTGCCGTGGTGCTGCTCGTCGGTGCGAGGGTTTCGGAGCAGGCTTCGGTGACATCGCCGATGGTCAGCGCCACGGTCGAGAACCGCGCGAGCGAGGATTCGGGCCCGCGCTTTCCGCCCACGATCGAGACGATCGGCACGCCGTCCTGCCTGAGCATCGCGGCCAGCGAGACGACCTCCTCGGTCTCTCCCGAATACGACAGCGCCATCACGCAATCGGCGCGGCGGATCCGGCCCAGATCGCCGTGAACGGCCTCGGCCGGGTGGATGTCGTGGCTCGGGGCGCCCAGACTGGCCATGGTCGCGCTGATCTTCTTGCCCACCAGCCCGGATTTGCCCATCCCCGCGACGAGGATTGTGCCCCCGGCGCGGACGGTCCGCTCGAACACATCCACGGCCTCGTGGGTTCGTTCATCGAGCCGATCGAGCACGCCGCGGATCGCGTCGGCCTCGGCGTTGAGGGCCTGCGCGAGGTACGCCCGCTCAGCGGCGCGATTCCCAGAGGGTTTGGGCTCGGCGTCCGCGGGGATTTTGTCTGGCATGGTCGATCTGGACTCTGGCTGGGCTTGCCTGGTGCTCACTGCCTGTAGGATAGGCCCTGACCCGTTCCTTTCAGCCCCGACAGGGAGCACGCCCGTGCGCACCGCCGAGGATTTCGTCGTCTCGCTCGACCGCTTCGAGGGCCCCCTCGACCTGCTGCTCTATCTCATCCGCAAGCACGAGGTGGACATCGAGGACATCCCCCTCGCACCCCTGACCGACCAGTACATCGCCCACCTTCACGGCCTCGATCGGATCGATGTGGACACCGCCGCCGAGTTCCTCGTGATGGCGGCCACCCTGATGGAGATCAAGTCGCGTCTCTTGGCGCCGATGGACCTCCAGCAGCAGGCGGCCCGCGAGGACGCCGCCGCCGCCCGGTCCCGCGCCAAGGACGAGGCCGCCGACCCCCGCGCCGAGCTGATCGAGCAACTCCTCGCGTACAAGCGCTACCGCGACGCCGCCGACGCGCTCGACGCCCGACGGGATGAATGGAACCGGCGCTTCCCGTCGGCCAAGGCGGCCATCGACAAGGACGCGCTGCGCGCCGCGCAGGGCGCCGAGGAAGCCGAACTCGACGCCGAAGACCTCGACCTGATGGACCTCGTGCGCGCCTTCGCGCGCATCGCGGAGTCCGTCAACTTCGAGGCCGTGGCGCGCGGCGCCCACGAGATCGGGACCGACGAGACGCCCATCGAACTCCACGCCGAGGACCTGCTCGAGCACCTGCGCGGCCCGCGCGAGAACCCCCGCACGCCGCGCTCGGTCTCGCTCCGCGAAGCGGCGCAGGGCAAGACGCGCCCCGAGATCATCGGGATCTTCCTCGCGCTCCTCGAACTCATGAAGTGCGGCGTCATCAGCGTGCGCACCACCCTGGGCGACGACACGACCCCCAGCGATGTGCGCATCGAACTGAAACCCGAGGTCGTGAACGACGCGGAGTCAATGTCCGCCCCGGCGAACGACCTGCTCACCCGCGCCGTCAACAGCGCGGTCGAGGGCGATACGCCCGTGCCGCAGGCGTGGGACGAGGACGACGAGTTCGCGGGCGATGACGACGACGATGATGACGATGTGGTGTGAGACGCGGCGGAGACGGTGATTCCGCTCTGACAGAGCCTCGGGCGGAAGCACGAGGCAGGAGATGCGGCACACTGTTGATCGCAGAATCGCCGGCCGCCAGTGCTCTTTCGTCCATCCCATCTTCTCCGATCCGAGCCCGAGGCGCGAGCCGAGGGTACCTCGTCGTGTTCGCGCACCGGTACCCCGGTCTTGCGACCGGGGCTCGGATCAGGAACGGAATGTGTGCGAGGTTGCGCGGCCCTCACCCGGCCCTTCGGGCCACCCTCTCCCAGCGGGAGAGGGTGCGAAGACTGACCGCGGCTCTGGTCGGGATCACTCCCCGTCGGGAGCCGTCCCCTTCGCGTCGTTCAGCGATTTGATCTGGGCCTTCGTCTCCGCGATCGCCCGCTCCGCGCGGCGTTCGGCGTCGTCCGCTTTCGCGCGCAGCGACTCGCCGCGCGCCTCAAGGTGCTCGCTCAGCCGGTTCATCGAGACTTCCGCCGCCAGCGTGATGCGTTCTTCCGCGGAGCGCGTGCGCAGGTCAACCTCATTGCTCCGCCCGTCGAGCAGTTTCGCGATGGACTCGGCGCGGTCGATGGCCTGCGAGAGTTCCTTGGCGCTGCGCGAGACATCGACGGCGGCGAGGTCGCGGGTCGCGTTCGCGGTTTCTTCCAATTGAGCCGCGAGCCGCACGCGCAGGGCCTCCGCGCGCTGGTCGGTCATGTTCTCGATGCGCGCGGCGTGCTCGATGAGTTTGCGCTCGGTCTCCCGGGCGTGCTGTTCGAGGCGCGTGTCGGCGCCGGTGATCCGCTCGTGCAGGCCGCGCGAGAACGAGGCGAGCCGCTCGTCGAGGAACGCTTCGAGCCCTCGCTGACGATCCGCGATGGTTTGTTCCGCGCGGGCGATGACGGCTTCAAGGCGCTGCTCGACCGCTTCGGCGCGGGTGACGGCTTTGTTGGCGTCGTCGAGCCGCGCGAGGGCGTCGTCCACGCGGGCCAGACGCGACTCGATTCCCTGGAGCGCCTGGCTGATCTGCCCGAGCCGCTTCATGCGCGCCCCGGACGGGCCCCAGTCCGCGTCGAGCGAACTGGCGAGCCGTCTGACCTCGACCATGTCGGCTTTCAGCGCCTCACGCTCGACCTTGGCGGACGCGGCGGCGTCGCGGAGAGCCCCGGCGAAGTGGGCGAAGGCGTCCTCGTCGATCACCCTCGGCGAGAGGAAGAGCCCCGCGGGCGTCCCGGGGGTGGGCTTGGGTTCGGTCGTCGAACGCTCGGCGCCGGTGTGGGCGGGGACGGCAGTCGAATGGACGCGGCGGGTGGTCATGCTCAACTCATCGGCCACCTGCGCGGCCGGGCTGAAACCATCCCCACGAGCCCACCTACGATGCACCAATGCCGCCGCGCCCCGGGCGAAACAAGCCCGCCAAGACATCCCGATCCGCCAAGCCCGCTCCCAAGGCGTCCTCGGCCAAGAAGCCGACCTCAAAGAAGAAGTCCGGCCCCAAGCCCGCCGTCCGCCGCAAGCCGGCCGCGCGGGGTGTCCATCCGATGGAAGGCCGGAGCGAGAAGGAGGACGCCGTGGCCCGCCTGCGCGACGCGTCCCGCGAGGGCGCCGTGCGGATCCAGCGGTTCATGGCCGACTCCGGGGTCGCCTCCCGCCGGGCCTGCGAGGCGTTGATCGAGGAAGGCCGCGTCGTCGTCAACGGCGAGAAGATCACCGAACTGCCCCTTTTCGTTGTGCCCGGCGAGGACCGCATCGAGGTTGACGGCGACCCTCTGCGCATCCACTTCGCCAACCGCCCGACGACGCATCCCAAGGCGCGGTCCACGAAGTCAACGGGCGGCGAGCGGCTCGTCTATGTGATGCTCCACAAGCCGCGCAACACGGTCACGACGGTCTACGACCCCGACGGGCGGCGGACGGTGATCGATCTGGTCGAGCACCCCTCGGGCGTGCGGCTGTTCCCGGTCGGGCGTCTCGACTACGACACGATGGGCCTGGTGCTGATGACCAACGACGGCGAGCTGGCCAACCGGCTCACCCATCCGCGCTACGGCGTGCACAAGACCTATCGCGCGGTTGTGAAGGGGCGGATCGAAGAGAGCGCGCTGGCGGAGCTCGAGGAGGGCGTGTTCCTCGCGCAGCGCAAGGAAGGGCGCACCGAGGGCGCCAAGCGCACGGCCCATGTGAAGATGTCGATCGTGAAGCGCGACGACACACGCACCATGCTCGAACTGACGCTCGAGGAAGGGCGCAACCGTCAGGTTCGCCGCATGCTCGCGAAGGTCGGACACCCGGTGAAGAAACTCACACGCGTGGGCATGGGCCCGCTGAAACTCACGAAAGTCGCTCTGGGCGAGTGGCGCGAACTGTCGCGCGACGAAGTCAGCACGCTGAAGAAAGCGGCGGGCGGGGGCGACCGCTGATGCTCGTCCACTTCAACGGCCGGATCGTCCCACGAAACGAAGCCCGGATCGATCCGTTCGACCGGGGGTTCCTGTTCGGCGATGGCCTGTACGAGGGGCTCCGCGCGTTCGATTCGACGATCTACGGGCTTGACCTCCACGCCGAACGGATGCGCATCGCCCTCGCCGAATCGCGACTCGACGGCTTCGACCCGGCGAAATTGGGCGAACTCTCGGCCGAGTTGCTCGAGGCCAACGGCCTTCGCGACGCGTTTGTCTACTGGCAGGTCACGAGGGGCGCGCCCGCGGACGACGCCGCGAGCAAGGACCTGCGCAAGCGCATCCCGGGCGGCGAGATCCCCCGCCCGACGGTCTTCGGGTATTGCGTGCCGCTCCCCGGCGTCGCCGATTGCCGCACTCCGAGAGAGGTTCACGCGGCGACGGTGCAGGACACCCGGTGGACGAGGTGCAACATCAAGTCGATCTCGCTGATGGGCAATGTGCTCCACGCGATCGAGGCCGCCGAGACCGGCGAAGACGACGCGATCATGCTCCGCGACGGTCTGGCGACGGAAGCGTCGAGCACGAATTTGTTTGTGATGAGGAACGGGCGCATCGCGACGCCCCCCGTGGATCGCGGCTTCAACCTCCGCGGCATCACCCGCGAGAAACTGATTCGCGCGCTCCCCGAGATCGAGGTCCGCGACATCCCCGAGGATGAACTCTTCGAGGCGGACGAGATCATGCTGGCGGGCACGATCACGATGATCGCCGCTGTGACGCGTCTGAACGGGCGTCCGGTGGGTCAGGGCAAGCCCGGACCCGCCGCGCAGGCTCTGTACGACGCCCTCGTCGCGGATATCCGGAAAGAGTGCGGCGTGCGGGCGAACTACACTCCCGTCGCATGAGCACTCAATCCATCCTTGCTGTGAATATCGGGAACTCGCGGACCCAGTTCGCGCGGTTCGTGGCCGACAAACCCGTCGATGGCGCGGTCTTCCACGCCGTGGCCAACGACCCGCTCCCGGCGCTGGTCGACGCGATCGCGGCCGAACTGGCGACGATCCGCGCGGGCGGCGTTGCTCCGGTCCTGATCGCGTGCACCGTGAACGAGCCGATCGCGAACGCGCTCGAAGCAGCCCTGGAGAAGGCGGCGCCGGACGCGGAGTTCCTCCGCGTGCTCCGCGATGTGCCCATGCCGTTGAACCACACTCTGGACGATTCGGGCGAGCGCACCGTGGGTCAGGACCGGGTGTGCGACGCCATCGGCGCGTACGCCATGGTGAAACAAGCGTGCGTCATTGTCGACGCCGGCTCCGCGATCACCGTGGACTTCGTCGATGGTGAGGGCACATTCCACGGCGGCGCGATCGCCCCGGGCGCGCGCATGATGCTCCGGGCGCTCCACAGGCAGACCGCCGCGCTCCCCGAGGTCGAGTTCACCGCACCGGAGGGCGCGGGCGATTCGAGCGGGGACGATTTCCAGCCGTTCGGGCGCAACACGCCCCAGGCGATGCTCAACGGTGTGTTCTTCGGCGCGCGCGGATTAGTGCGCCAACTCGCCGAGCGATACGCCGAGAAGTACGAGGCTTACCCGACGATCATCGCGACGGGCGGCGACGCAAAAGTGCTCTTTGAGGGCGATGACCTCGTGGAACGCATCGTGCCCGAACTCACCCTCCGGGGCGTGGCGCACGCGTTCGATGTCTGGCTCAAGACGCTCGATGATTCCGAAGGCGGCGACCCGCCCACCGAAGCACGCGATCTGGCGCGATGAACGCGTCCTGCTCCGTGCGCACGCCGCCGGGCGTCGGCGCGATCGCGGCGGTGGATATCGTTGGCGAAGTCGGCGCCGCGCTGGCTGCGCTGAATATTCCCAGCGTCTCGATCGGTGAAGTGGGTCTGCGCGATCTCGCGGGCGTGGATCGCGGCGTCGTGGCACGATGGAGCGAACGGTCGTGCACGCTCATGCCTCACGGCGGGGTGGCCGTCGTCCGAGCGTTGTGCGCCGTGCTGGAACAGGTCGGCGTCAATCCGTCCGAGCCCGAGCCGCTCGACGCGTATCCCGAGGCGGTCGATGAGATCGAGGCCCTCGCGCTCTGCGCGTTGTCGCGGACCGAGAGCCCGCGCGCGGTGGACATGCTGCTCGATCAGCCGCGCCGGTGGCGGGCGCACAAGAACGCGAGGATCGACGAGTCTGTGCGCATTCGCTCGGTTACGCTGAGCCGTCTGCTGACGCCTCCCGTCATCGCGGCGGTCGGCGCGACGAACATCGGCAAGTCGTCCCTGCTCAACGCGCTGGCCCGGCGCGAGGTGTCGATCGTTCACGACGCTCCGGGGGTCACGCGCGACCATGTGGGCGCCTCGCTGGTGCTCGACGGGCTGGCCGTCCGCTGGCTGGATCTCCCGGGCGTGGAGAACGGGCGCCCCCTGGGCGATGTCGCGATCGCGGCCGCCCGCCGCGCAGACCTGCTCGTCCTCTGCGCGGACCCGGGCTCGGCGTGGCTGGATCCCGTGCGCCTCGGTCTCGACTCCGGAGGCACGCCGACGATCCGCGTGGGGCTTCGCTCGGACCTCGGGCCTGTTGACGGCGCTTGCGTGACGACCTCGGCGTCGCGGGGCGACGGGCTGGCCGAATTGGCTGGAGCGGTCCGGCGCGCCCTGATCTCGGACGAGGCATTGAACGACCCGGGGCCGTGGATCTTCGATCGGCGGCTCGACGGGTCCGGACCCGCTATCGTTCGGCCCTGATCCCGCATCCACGGAGTATTGGCCCGTTATGGACGACCGCCAGAGAACAATCGTTGAAGGCGCAGGCCTTGAAGAGTCACGCCTTAATCAGGACCTCGTCGACTTCCTGCGCAAGTGGGGAACGCCGATCCTGCTGGTGGTGGTGGTTCTCGCCGCGCTGTACTCGGGCTCCACGATGTGGAAGCGCCATCAGGTTCAGGCGATGGATCAGGCGTACGCCGATTTCCACGCCGCCGCCGTCGCGGGCAGTCCCGACAACCTGGTGGTCGTCGCCGAGCAGAACAAGGGCCGCGGAGCGGTCTACCAGTTGGCGCTCACCGAGGCCGCCGACGCGTACCTCGAATCGGCCCGTGTCGGCCTGCGCCCGGGCGGTAGCCCAGCCAACGCCGAGGACCGCCTGAGCGACGAGCAGGTCGACGCGAACCTCAACCGCGCGGGCGAGATCTACGGCATGATCGTTGATTCGACGCGAGGCAAGTCGGGCATGGCCCTCCACGAGATCACCGGACTCTACGGCCAGGCGGCCGTCTTCGAGTCTCTCGGGCAGATCGACGCCGCCCGCGCCGCGCTCACCAGCGCGATCCAGGTCGCGACCAAGACCGGATTTCACGAACTTGCGCGCGTCGCCGAGGCGCGCATCGCGACGCTCGATGATGTCGCCGACCCGCCGACCCTCTACGAGATCACGGATGTTCGCTCGTCCGCGCGGCCCGTGAACCGCCAGCTCCCCGTCAACACCGACCTGGGTGGATCGCTGGGGCCCGTCCCCTCGCCTGTCGATCCGTTCACGAACGGGAGCGGTCCGCTTCAGGCGCCGCAGAACGAATCGACCGAGGACGAGGGCGCGCCCACGCCGTGAGCGAGCGACCGTCGAAGGGGGAGCGGCCCGCGCGCGTCGTGCCTCATCCGAGCGATGATCCGCTCATGACCAAGGGCGGGAAGGTCGATCCGGACGCGATTCGGGCGGCCAGCGCGAACGCTGCGGCGCAGCAACGCGAAGACGATTCCATCGAGGAGCCCGCCGACGACGACGGGCCTGTGCATGTGCGCTTCCAGTTGTCGCGCGACCTCCAGAAGCGCCTCGACAAGTATCTTGTCGATCGCATCCCGTTCATGAGCCGCACGCGGCTCCAGCGGCTTATCGACAACGAGGCAGTCTCGGTCAACGGGCGCAACCCGAAGGCCTCGACCGTCCTGCGCATCGGCGATGTGGTGGATGTCATCGTGCCGCCGCCCCCGAGCAAGGAGATCCAGCCGGAGAACATCCCGCTTGAGATCTTGCACGAGGACGCCGACCTGCTGGTGGTGAACAAGTCGCCCGACATCATCGTGCACCCGGCGCGGAGCCACCTCTCGGGAACGATGATCAACGCGCTCGCGTGGCACTTCCAGAACAAGTCGAGCGGCGCCCTCAGCAATCTGGGCGAGGAATACGCGCGTCCCGGAGTCGTGCACCGGCTCGACCGGCACACCAGCGGCGTGATGGTCTTCGCGAAGCGGGACGAAACCCACTGGAAACTCGGCCGCCAGTTCGAGCATCGCCAGGTGGAGAAACGCTATCTCGCGGTCGTGCACGGGGAGGTCCAGCCCCTCATCGATGTCATCGAGATGCCGATCGGCCCGAGCCCGTCGCGCGAGCGCGGCTACCGCGAGAAGCAGGTGGTCCGCCACGACGAACTCGGCAAGAACGCGATCACCATCTATCGGGTGCTGGAACGCTTCGACGGGTGCTCACTGGTCGAACTCGAACTCAAGACTGGCCGCACGCACCAGATCCGGGTGCACCTCTCGCATCGCGGGTACCCGATCATCGCCGACGACATGTACGGCGGGAAGTACTCGACGCTCGACGATCTCGCGCGGAGCAAGGCCGGGGCGCGCGAGGCCGCCGCGAAGTGGGGGATCCGCGCCGACGAGCCGATCCTGACCCGGCACGCGCTCCACGCGTGCATGCTCGGGTTCCGACACCCCAAGACCGACGAGAAGATGCTGTTCACGGCGCCGGTCCCGGAGGACATGGCCCGACTCATCGCGCTGCTCCGAGAGGTTGCGCCCGGATCGGGCCGACTTGACGCGCCCGGGGCGATGATCGATCTTGATGCCGCGGTCCCGACCCTGCGGCCGGAATGAACCCAGAGAGAGAAAGGTCCCAGATCCAATGCGCCATCCCCTGATCCTGCCCGTTTCGCTCGCTGCCGTCGCCACGCTCGCGGGCTGCGCGGGGAAGACGACCGTCACGCAATCTACCGACGAGCGGATCGCCGGCTCGGCGCTGATCGCCATCGCGGACGGCGACATGGCCGTCACGATGTTCGGTGATGGCTACCTCTTCGGCCCCGAGGGCAGCGGCGCGCAGCGCACCGACGACCTGCTGACGGTCATCGCGCTCCCGCTGGCCGAGCCGGGCGACGGCGAACAGAAGACACGCTTCGGCAGCGCCGTGGTTTCCAACTCCGCGATCGGTTCTCCCAGCCAGATCGGCGTGGACCCGAGCGGCCGGTACGCGGTCGTGCTGGCGACGCGAGGGAACGCCGCGCGGGACGCGGTCTCATGGGAAGACCTTTCCGCGGGCGGGAAACTCACGCTGGTGGATATCTCCGACTCGTTCGGACGCGGGCCGAAGGTCGTTGAGTCGATCACGGTGGGCGAAGGCGCCAACAGCATCGCGGTGTCTCCCGACGGCTCGACCATCGTCGTGCTCGACGGCCGCGAGGACATCGTGCGTTTCTTCAAGACCGACGGGCGTTCGCTCACGAAGTCGAGCGAAGCCGCGCTGGTCGGCGTGCCTACGGAAGGCGCGACGCCGACCTCGATCGCGTTCTCGCCCGATGGCTCTCTCCTGGCCGTCACGGTTGTCGGCGCGAACACCGTTGTGTTCTACGAGGTCGCTTCCAGCGGCAGCGCAATGGGCCTGCGCCCGTTCGGCGATCCGGTGCGCGTCGGCAAGTTCCCGTACACCGGGCAGTTCACACCGAGCGGCCGCTCGTTCGTCACCACGAACCTCGCGTGGGATCGCACGCGCGACGATTACCTGATCACCGCGCCGAACACGACCGTCTCGCTGATCCAGGTCGCCTCGCTCGACGACGAAGCGCCGGCGCACCAAGAGGTCGCGTCGTCCGCCGCGGGTCAGAACGGGGAAGGACTCGCGATCTCGCCGCGCGGGAACATGCTCGCGGTCGGCAACATCCGCCGCTCGTTCCTCCCCGAAGACGACTCGCGGTTCACGCTCGGCGGATCGCTCCAGTTGATCAGCATCGACGAGGAATCGGGCACGCTGATCAGCGGCCCGGAGGTCGAGGGCCCGGCGGCGCCCCAGGGCCTCGCGTTCGACGCCAACGGCTCGCACCTGCTGGTTACGGATTACGAGCAGGGCGTGGTGCAGGTCTGGGCCGTGGACAATTCGGGCAGCGCGCCGACGCTGCGCTACACCGGGCTGCGCGTGGGCGTCGGTGATGGCGCGCACAATGTTGTTGTGGTTCCCTGATCGGTGATCAGGCGGGCCGGGCGTGGGTCGGGTTGACGAACATCGCTTCGAGCGCGTTCTCGTCGTCGGGGCTCAGGCACATGGCCGCGCGGCGTTGCGCGAGTTCTGAGTAGGCGTGCGCAACGGGCTCACCGAGCGCGGGGGCCACGCACCGCCGAACGCCGCGCAGCATCGCTGCGGCGATCCTCGGCGTGATCGACGGTGACAACCGCGCTTCGAGTTCGATGAACGCGCCGTGCCAGGCAACGCGGTCGATGTTGATCCGCACGCGCCCTGAGAGCCACATCTCCCGGCGCATCTCGACCTGCGCGAACACCGGGGGCGGGACGGCGCCGAAGCGCAGCGTCGCCTGCGAGTCGCTGAACACTTCGATGTCGCTGATCGCCGGGGTGATCGAGGTCGGCCGCGAGTATCGGAACCATTGGACGGGCCGGAACTCCGCGTTGCGCCGGAGCAGGCGGCCCTCGGCGAGCCGGTAGTGTGTGTCGTGCAGGTCGATGGTCTCGATCCACGCGGCGCCGCAACGCTGGAGCAGGGAGCGCGCCAGATCGGCGTCGAGCAGTTCGCATTTCCATTCGAGGTTGCGCATCGCCTAAGAGTGTGCGTCGGGAAGGCGTGCGAGCAACGACCGAGAATCGGATAACGCAAACGCGGACTATGCGTCCGGGCGGGCATCTGCCGGGAGCGTGCGCAGGAGGGTCGCCTCGTCCCATATCTCAATGCCGAGTTCGTTGGCCTTGTCGAGTTTGCTGCCCGCCGCTGCTCCGGCGATGACCAGATCGGTCTTCTTCGAGACCGAGCCGGTCACCTTGGCGCCGAGCGATTCGAGGATGTCCGAGAGTTCCTTGCGCTCGAACGAATCGAGCGAGCCGGTCAGCACGACGGTCTTGCCCGTGAACGGCGAATCACCGGTTGCTGCGGCCCGTTCTTCCGGCGCGCGGTAGTCGGCGGATTCGAGCGAGACGCCCTGCGCGGCGAGTGCCTCGAAAGTCTCCTTCGCCTGCGCGCTGTGGAGATAATCGTGCACCACCTGCGCGGTGAGTTGGCCCAGCCCGGTCTCGGGGCGGTCCTTCGGGTCGCGCGCGAAGCCGAGGGCCTCGGCGTCATCCTTCTTCTTGATCGCCTTGGGCGCGAGTTGTTCGACCGACGCCGCCCGGAGCGCGTCGACGCTCGGGAACATCCGCGCGAGTTGCTTGGCGGTTGTCTCGCCGACATGCCGGACGCCCAGCCCGGCGAGCACGCGGGCCATGCCGCGCGATTTCGCTTCCTCGATGCCCTTCAGCAGATTCTCGACCTTCTTCTCGCCCATGCGGTCGAGTTCGACGAGTCGCGCGGCGTGCTCCGGGAGCCGGAACACATCCGCGAACGAGTTGAGCGGGATGCTCTCGGTCTCGCGGATCTGGTCTATGGTCTTCTCGCCCAGCCCGTCGATGTCCATCTGGCGCCGTCCGGCGAAGTGGATGAGTTTCTCGCGGATCTGCGCGGGGCATTCGGGGTTGACGCACCGCCGCGCTGTCTCGCGCTCCGATCCGTCATGCTCGATCTCGAGAGGGCCATCGCACACGGGGCATTCGGTGGGGGGGACAAGCGGTTTGGCGGAATTCGGCCGCTCGGTCAGCACGGGCTCGAGCACCTGCGGGATGATCTCGCCCGCTTTCTCGACGACGACCGTGTCCCCGACGCGCAGGTCGCGCTCGGCGAGGAGACCGAAGTTGTGCAGACTCGCGTGGCGCACGATCGTCCCGGCGATCAGCACGGGTTCCAGAATCGCGCGGGGGGTGATCTTCCCTGTCTTGCCCACCTGGAACTCGACATCGTTCAGCGTGGTGGTCTTGCGCTCGGCGGGGTACTTGAACGCGATGCACCAGCGCGGCGACTTGGCGGTCGTGCCCAGCGCGGCCTGCTGCGCGAAGGAGTCAACCCGCACCACCACGCCATCGACTGCGTAGGCGAGTCTGGCGCGATTCGTGTCGAAGTCCGTGATCCATTGCAGAATCGCATCGACATTCGAGATGGGCTTCGCGACGCCCGCGATGGGAACGCCCATCTCGCGGATCGCGTGAAGGAAGTCGGTGTAGCGCGCGAATGAGTCTTTGGGTATCACCTCTCCCATGCCGTGCGCGACGAAGCCGAGGCGGCGGTCGGCGACCACCTGCGGGTTGAGTTGCTTGAGCGTTCCCGAGCACGAGTTGCGCGGGTTCATGAAGGGCTCGAGGTCGTTGGCCTCGCGTTCGTCGTTGATGCGCTCGAACTCGTCGTTGGGGATGTAGGCCTCGCCGCGGATCTCGAGGACCTCGGGGGCCGGCGTGTCGCCTTCGAGGCGGAGC
Source organism: uncultured Phycisphaeraceae bacterium (assembly GCA_965369025.1). Taxonomy (GTDB): domain Bacteria; phylum Planctomycetota; class Phycisphaerae; order Phycisphaerales; family UBA1924; genus JAHBXC01. Next base: position 140,134 of record CBDUPB010000002.1, read on the forward strand.
GGGACGGCGCGGATTGCGCGGGCGTTGGGGGTGATGTCGTCGCCCTTCTCGCCGTCGCCGCGTGTGACGGCGCGCACCAGAGCGCCGTTCTCGTATCGGAGGGAGAGGGCGACGCCGTCGATCTTGGGATCGCAGACGAACATGGGCGAAGCGCCGTCGCCGAGTTGTTTCTCGACGCGCTGGACCCAGGCCCGGACCTCGTCGGCCGAGTAAGTGTTGTCGATCGAGAGCATCGGGACCGGGTGGCGGACGGTCGGGAAGCGGCCCGACGCTTCCTCACCCACACGGCGGGTGGGGGAGTTGGGGTCGTCGAACTCGGGGAACTGCGCTTCGAGGGCCGCCAGATCGGCGAGTTTCTCGTCGAACTCACGATCGGTCATGAACGGGGAGGCGTCGATGTAATACGCCCGGTTGGCGCGCGCGAGGTCCGCGCGGAGCGATTCGATGCGGGCTTTCGCGTCCTTCTTCGTCACGGCGGGTATCGTAGTGGCGCATGACCCAATCCACCCAGCAGGCGAACATCATCGACGGCAAGGCGCTGGCCCGGAAGTTCCGCGAGGACATCGCGGCGCGGGCGGCCAGGCTCCGCGCACGGGGGACGCCGCCGCGGCTCGACGCCCTGATCGCGTCGGAGGCGGATTCGTCGGCCCGGGTCTACGCCCTCAACCAGGGCAAGACCTGCGAAGAGCTCGGCATCGACTACCACCTTCACGAACTCCCGGCCAACGCGAGTTTCGACGATGTGGCCGGCCGCGTGCTGCTCATGGGCACGAACGAGGACATCTCAGCGATCATGGTCCACCTCCCGCTGCCCGAGGGGGTGAGCGCGTTCGAGGTCCAGCGCCGGATCGCTCCGGACAAGGATGTCGAGGGCGTGAACCCAGCGAACATCGGGAACATTGTCTACGGCCACACCTCGCTGGTGCCTTGCACGGCGCTGGCGACGCTCAAGATGATCCAGTCCACCGGGATCGATCTGAAGGGCAAGCGGTGCGTGGTGGTGGGGGCCTCGAACATCGTGGGCAAGCCGATCGCGGTCCTGCTGATGCGCGAGGAGGCGACGGTGGTCTCGTGCAACAAGTTCACGAAGGGGATCACCGATCTGACCCGCGAGGCCGATGTGCTGATCGCGGCGGCGGGCGTCCCTGAACTGGTGAAGGCCGACTGGGTGAAGCCCGGCGCGGTGGTGGTGGATGTGGGGCTGTCCCGCGTGCCCGGGCCGGACGGGAAGATGAAAACGGTGGGGGATGTGGCGTTCGATCAAGTGAGCCGCGTCGCGGGGTGGGTCAGCCCGGTCCCGGGGGGCGTGGGGCCGATGACGGTGGCCATGCTGCTTCACAATGTTGTGGAAGCGGCCGAGCAATGAGCGATGAAGAGCGTGTGAGGCGTGCAACGAGGCGGCCCGCGGAGCGTTTCAAGGGTGGAACGCCCCCTTTGACTCCCCCCGATAGCGTCGCTTGAATCCCCGGAACGATCTTTTCTGCCCCGCGGCGGGGCCCCAGCACGGAGGCGATGGACGCCATGAGCACCACAACCGCATTCCTGAGCATGCCCCACGGGTGGGAGATCTTCCTGATCCTCCTCGTCGCGCTGCTGCTCTTCGGCAAGCGTCTGCCCGATGTCGGCCGCTCGGTCGGTCGCTCGATCGTCGAGTTCAAGAAGGGCATCAAGGGCATCGAGGACGAGATCGAGGCCGAGTCCTCGCGTCCGACTCCCGCCCCGAAGAAGCTCGACGAGAACCGCACGGTCTCTCAGAGCACCCATGTCGATACCGCCCCGCCCGTCGACGCGAAGCCCAACACCGCGCACTGACCGTCAGCCGCGTGCTCGCATCGCGTCGACAGCGTCCGCGGCGTCGAGCAGGATCGCTGCGCTGAAGGGTTCCGCGTTCCCGTTCGCCGCGATGGCGTTGTGGAGCAGCGTTTCGGCGTAGAGCCGGGCGTCGTGCGAAGAGTCGGCGATCGCGAGTTCCAGAAACACAGGTATCGCCCACGGGCGGTTCGTCGCGTTGTCGGGCTGGGTGTTGTCGATGTGCCACAGCGCCGCGGCGTGCGCACGATCGCGGATGGCGCCTTGGCGCCGCCCGAGCCACCACAAGGCCTGCATCGCGCTGAGTTCGGATTCCGTCCAAACCTCGATCGCGTTGAACAGTCCCTGCTCGAACAGAGGACCGTCGGCCGTGTCGCTGATCTCGCCCGCGCTGAGCGATCCCGCCGGCGCGACGACCTTCCACCACAACCGAGCGTCGAGATCCGGCTCGTCGGGGATCAAGGACTCTCCCGCCGCGAGCAGCCCCTTCCAGCGGAGGAAGGGAGTCCGTGTGGTGCGATCTCCCTCACGGGGTGCGAACACGGCGCCATCCAGGCCGCGGTTCGCGGTCGCTCTGAGGCCAACGGCCCAGCGTTCCAAGTCATTCGGCTGCATGCGTGCTCGCTGTCGGCCCGGAAAAAACTTTGGCAAAACGCCCGATCCAAGGGGCTTTCGCATCCGGCTCGATTCGGTTTATAGTCTCTGAAGTGACCACCCGCGTCGGACAACCCGTGTCCAGACGGCTCGCCGAGCGATTCTGCCCGAAGTGCGGGTATCGCGGACCGGAGCTCCAGGGCCCCAGGGGAGTGTCTGTCTTCCTCTGCGCGTCATGCGGCGAGGATCTTTACACCCGTCCGGCCCGGTCGTACCTTGAAATGGAAGGACTGGTCGACGAGCGGGCGGAGATCATCCGCTTTGTCGCTACGGGCGGCGGACAACGCCCGCTTCCCGTGCGGCCCTCGAAGCGGCGGCGGTTCTGGACGCATCACCTCATGCGCCGGATGGTCTTCGGGGCCATGTTCGCGGTCGCGTCCGTGGGGTTCTTCCTGCTCGTCAGTCTGGCGGCGGTCGCGGTTCTATCCTCGTAAGGCCTTCGGCCTGAACCCTGAGCACGACTTCACTCTCCCACGGAGGTATTCCATGCCCGCAGTCGCCCAGTCCATCGAGGCCGTGATCGAAACCCTGCGCGAACGGCGGAAGGAGTCGGTGAACCGGCTGGTTGACTGGCTGCGCATGCCCAGCGTGGGCACCGATCCGGCATTCAGCGCCGACACGCGCAAGGCCGCCGAGTGGTGCCGCGATCAACTGATCGCCGCCGGCTTCAAGGCCGAACTCAAGGAAACCGGCACGAAGGACAAGCCGGGCAACCCGATCGTCTGGGCCACCAACGAGGGCGCCGCCGACTACAAGGGCCCGCATGTGCTGTTCTACGGCCATTACGATGTCCAGCCCGCCGATCCGCTGAACCTGTGGCACTCGGGCCCGTTCGATCCCGTCATCAAGCCCGCCGAGCCCAACGGCCCGGGCGAGCGCGTCGTGGCGCGCGGCGCTTGCGACGACAAGGGGCAGGTCGCGACCTTCCTCGAAGCGGTGCGCGCATGGAAGGACTCGGCGGGCGGCGTCCCGGTGAAGTTCACCGTGCTCATCGAGGGCGAGGAAGAGTCCGGCAGCGTCAACCTCGAGAATTTCCTCGAAGAGCACCTCCCCGAAATCAAGAAGTGCGATGTCGTGCTCATCAGCGACACGGGAATGCCCAGCGTCGAACAGCCGGCGATCACCTACGGCATGCGCGGGCTCGCGTACACCGAAGTCGTCCTGCACGGTCCGGATCAGGACCTGCATTCCGGTCTGTGGGGCGGCCGCGCTCCCAATCCGCTGAACGAGCTCACCAGGATCCTCGGACGGCTCTGGGACGACAAGCGCAAGGTCACCATCCCCGGGTTCTACGACCGCGTGGCGGAGATCACCCCCGAAGAGCGCGAGCAGTGGAAGCGCCTCGGCTTCGACGCCGCCGCGGCGCTCAAGCAGATTGGACTCGCTCCGGAAGCGGACATCGGCGAGGCGACTTTCTCGTCGATCGAGCGCGAGTGGGGGCGCCCGACCGCGGAGATCAACGGCATCACCGGCGGCTACCAGGGCGCCGGCGCCAAGACCGTCATCCCCGCGTGGGCGAGCGCGAAGGTCTCGTTCCGTCTCGTCGCCGACCAGCGCGAGCGTGAGATCCGCGATTCGTTCTTCAAGTGGCTCGAAGGCCAGACCCCTCCCGGATGCCGCTGGGAGTTCCGCGATCACGGCGGCGGTCCCCCGGCCACCGTCGCGACCGATTCGCCGTACCTCCAGGCAGCGCGACGCGCGCTTAAGAGCGCGGCCAAGGCGGACCCGGTGCTCATCAAGAGCGGCGGTTCGATCCCCGTGGTCGGGCTGTTCAGGCAGAAAGCGTCGCTCGAGTCGATCCTGATGGGCTTCGGCCTCGCCGACGACCGCGTGCACTCGCCCAACGAGAAGTTCGAGCTCGCGTGCTTCCACCTCGGCTCAGAAGCGCATGCGCGGCTGATCGCAGAGTTCGCGCAGAACTCCTGAGAAGGCGCAGTCAGTACGCTTCGATGGGTTCACCCATGTCGTCGCTCAGGAGGGCCATGCCGCCGTCTCCTCGCGCCATGGCTTCCGCCTTGCGGCGGTGGGCTTCGACCACCTCGCGCGCTCGGCGGGCGAGGCGGATCTTCGCCAGTTCCCGATCGAGCAGGAACGACACGCCGTAGAGCGAGCCGACCACCCCGACGGCGGCGGCGGCGGCGATCAGAATCCATGCCTCGGCGGTGAGGTTCCCCATGCCTTTGCGCATCGGGCCGCCGGGGTCCCGGCTTCAATTCGCTATGATGGGAACCGTGACTTCCCGGACGCTCCGGCGGCTTCTGACGATCGTGCTGGCGTGCATCTTCGCCTCGGGCGGCCCTGTGCGCGCCCAGTCGCCCGGAGATCAGACCCAGCCCCAGATCGGGATCACCGCCGAGGTATTCGGACTCGGGGGGATTATCCGGGAGGGCGAGTGGGCCGCCGTCCGTCTGGTGCTCACCGACCTGGGAGACCGTCCGCGCGCCGTCGCGGTTCGGCTTCACCTGCCCGATCCCGACGGCGACACCGCGCTCATGCAGCGCACGGTCACGCTCAACCCCGGACTCGCGCAAGGAGTCTGGCTCTACGGGCTGATGCCGTGGGGCATCGACCGCACCGCGTACACCGTGACCGTGCACGAGTTCGATGTGAACTCTTCGGGGGAAGCGCTCGACGACGGCGTCGGCGCCCAACTCGCCGCCGAGCGAGTCACGCCGCTCGCCATGCTCGCCGCCAGCCGGCCCGTGATGGCGGTGCTCGGTTCCAGCCCCGCCGGAGGACTGGGCCTGTACGAGTCAAGCGGCCCGCAAGGTCAGGACACACCTTCTACTTCTCACGAACTCCCTCGCCTGCTGGTCGATCTCACACCCGATTCGATCCCCGATCGGTGGATGGGTCTGGCGATGGTGGAGTCGCTCTTCTGGTTCGCGGGCGAGCCCAGCGCGCTGAGCGAATCGCAGGCACAGGCCCTGCGCGAGTGGGTCTACCGGGGCGGCCACCTCATCGTGTCGATCCCGAGCGCGGGCCAATCATGGACCAACCCCCGCGCAAACCCGATCCAGGACATCCTCCCCGCCGTCGAGGTGCGCCGCATCGACGGCGTCGATCTGACCGCGCACGCGATGCTGCTCCAGCCGCGCGGCGACGGCATCGCGCTCCCGACGAACGCGACCATCCACGCCCTGTACCCCGCCGAGAACCCCGCCCCGGGCGAAGCGGATGTGATCCTCAACTCGCTCGACGGCGAGCCGATGGTCGTCAGGCGTGCGCTGGGCGCCGGTCTGGTGACCCTCGTTGGATACGACATGAACGACCGGCGTCTCGGCGCCCGCGTCGATGCGCAGTATTTCTGGCACCGGGTGCTGGGCAAGCGCTTCGAAACGCTCTCGCGCGACCGGATCCGCGAACTCCAGCAATCGGGTCAGGCGAGTTTCAACCTATACAACCCGTCGCGTCTCGACACGGACATCGGCCCGGAAATCGCCAAGCAAGGCCGCGCCGGCGTCGGCGTCTTGCTCGGTCTCGCCGTGTTCGCGCTCTACCTCGTCGTCGCCGGTCCGGGCGGCTTCGGCCTGCTCAAACTCAAGCGCGCGACCCAGCACGCGTGGGTCGCGTTCGTCGCGTGCATCATCGCGTTCGCGGCCATCGCGTGGGGGGGCGCCGCCGCCCTGCGCCCCACGCGCGCCGAGGTGCAGCACCTCACCTTCCTGGACCATGTCTTCGGCCAGCAGGAGCAGCACGCGCGGCTCTGGTTCAGCGCGCTGCTCCCCGACTACGGCGAGGCGCTCATCGCGCTCGGCACAGCCGACGACCGCCGCGCGTGGACCCAGGCGCTCGCGGCATGGGCCGACGCGTCCTCCACCGGGGGCCGCCCGTTCCCCGACACGCGCGGGTATGTCGTCGACGCACGCGATCCCTCGCAGTTCGTCGTGCCGACCCGCTCAACGGTCAAGCAGTTCCGCGGCGACTGGCTCGGCCGCTCGACCATCGGCGTGCCCGTCCCCGTCGGTGGTCCGCTGTCAGTCCAGGACGAATCGGGAAGCACGCGACTGCGCGGCGTTGTGAGCCATTCGCTCCCCGGTCCGCTCGAGGATGTCACCATTCTCGTCGTGCGAGGGCAGAAACCGTTGCGCGGCGATCTCGGCCCCATCGGTTCCGGGCCGCTCTTCGGTCGCATCGCCGCCGCCCGGCTCACCGACGACTGGGCGCCCGACACGCCGATCGACTTTGAGCAGATCCCTTCCAACGCGTGGGACACCGGTGAGCGCTACTTCGAGCGTCTGGTGGATGTGCTCTCAAGGGGCATCAACACCTTCGGCGGCGCGCCGGCCATCCCGGATCATCGTGACGCGGCCACACGGCTCGAAGCGATCTCCTGGCACGCGTCGCTCAAGCCGCCCGATTTCACCAGCACCGCCGGGAACCAGCAGCGATTGCTCCAGCGGTGGGAGTCCCACGGGCTCGACCTCAGCGCCTGGCTCACACAGCCCTGCGTCATCATCGTCGGGCATCTCATGAACTCGCCAAGCCCGGCGCCCGTCTTCATCAACGAGCGCGAAGCGCCGAGCAGCGGCCGCACGCTCGTGCGATGGGTCTACCCGCTCCCTCCCGAGCCGCCCACCGTCCCCGAAACGATCGCCCCCGCCAACGCGGGCGAATAAGCAGCAGGCACCACCACGATGGCGATGATCGAAACCATCAACCTGACCAAGCGCTACGGCGAATTGATCGCTCTCAATAACCTGAACCTCACGGTCAGGCAGGGCGACTGCTTCGGCTTCATCGGCCCCAACGGCGCGGGCAAAACGACAACCATCAAGATCCTCGCGACGCTGCTCAAACCCTCCTCGGGTCAGGCGATGATCGACGGGCTCACCATCGGGTATCAGAACCGCCAGATCCGCCCGCTCATCGGGTATGTGCCCGACTTCATGGGCGCCTACGAGGACATGGTCGTCACCGAGTACCTCGAGTTCTTCGCCGCCTGCTACAACATCCACGGCCAGCAGCGCAAGCGCGTCGTGGGCGATGTACTCGACCTCACCGATCTCTCGTACAAGGCGGACGCCGAGGTCAATTCGCTCTCGCGCGGCATGCAGCAGCGCCTCTCCGTCGCGCGCGTGCTGCTCCATGACCCCAAGGTGCTGCTCATGGACGAGCCCGCGTCGGGCCTCGACCCGCGCGCACGCATCGAGATGCGCGAGCTCCTCAAAGAACTCAAGCGCATGGGCAAGACGATCATCATCTCGAGCCACATCCTCAAAGAACTCGCCGAGATGTGCAATGTCGTCGGCGTCATCGAGCGCGGCGAACTGCTCTTCTCGGGCGATGTCCGCGAGATCATGCGCCGCGCCCGCGTCGGCCACATCGTGCATGTGCGCGTCACCGAACGCTCCGAAGACGCGGCCACTGTGCTCCGCAAGGCGCCGGGCGTGACCAAGGTCGGGCTCTCCGACACCGATCAGGGCGTGCAGATCAACCTCACCCTCGACGAGGAAGCACCGATCGACGCCAGCGATATCCCGGCGCGCCTCGTCAACGCGGGGTTCCGGGTCGCCCACTTCACCGAAGAGCAGATCGACCTCGAGGCCGCGTTCATGCGGCTCACGAAGGGTCTGGTTCACTAAAGGGGCCGGAGCCACCGTCCCCCGCCTTCCCGGTACACTGGAACGATCAGGCCCGCGTCGGGCCGGCTATCCGTTCAAGAGGTCTCCCACTCATGAAGCGTTTCTCCGCCCTCGTCGCGGCCTCCAGCGCCGCCCTCACCACGCTCGCGATCGCCGGGCCCCCGCCCACCGATGTCCGCCCCGTGAAAGACAACTACCACGGCGTTGAGGTTGTCGACGAGTACCGCTGGCTCGAAGGCGACAACGGGACGAGCACCGCCGAGGTGCTCTCCTGGACCGAGCAGCAGAACGACTACACCCGCGGCGTTCTCGACAGCATCCCGGGCCGCGACAAACTCGAAGCCCGCCTGCGCGAACTCATGGAGATGGCCAGCATCGGCACGCCGCGCATGGCCGGCGCCAAGTACTTTTACACCAAGCGCGAGGCGGACCAGAACCAGCCCATCCTGTATGTGCGCACCGGGTATAACGGCAACGACTCGACGCTCCTCGATGTCAACGCCCTCGACGACCGCGGGCTGCTCTCGCTCGACTGGTACTCGCCCAGCGACGACGGCCGCTTCGTCGCCTTCGGCGTGAGCCACTCGGGCAGCGAGAACTCCACGCTCCACATCGTCGATGTGAACGGCGGGTTCTGGCTCGCCGACGAGATCCCCAACAAGGTGGGCGGCGTCCAGTGGCTGCCGGACTCCACCGGCTTCTTCTACAGCCAGCTCGAGAACCCCGACGACGCGTATTCGCGCCAAATCCGCTTCCACCAGCTCGGGCGCCATCACAGCACCGATCCGGTCCTCTTCAAGCAGTTCTCCACCACCTGGGGCCCGTTCGCGTCGATCGACAAGAACGCGAAGTGGATGATCCTCGGCTACTACACCGGCACCCGCTCGAACGACCTGTATGTCATCGACCTCGAGAAGTGGTTCGACACGGGAGTATTCGACAAGCGCGTCATCATCGAGGGCGCCGACGCGAACTTCAGCGGCCCGGTTGTGGGCGACACGCTGTTCATGGAGACCCCGTTCGAGGCCCCCAACGGCCGTGTGATCGCGGTCGATCTCAACAACCCCGGCAAGGCTAACTGGAAGACGATCATCCCCGAGCGCAAGGACGCCACCCTCACGGGCGTGCAGCTTGCGCAGGGCATGCTCATCGTCAACTACCTGAAGAACGCCTCCACGACCATCGAGAAGTTCGACCACTCTGGCGTTTCGCTCGGGTCGGTTGATCTCCCCGGCATCGGCTCCGCAGGGCTTTCGACGAACGAGGACCGCTCCGAAGCGTTCCTCTCGTACAGCAGTTTCAATGTTCCCCCGAGCATCTACCGCGTGGACCTCACGCGCGACTCGCGCGAACTCTGGGCCCGTCCGGATGTCCCCGTCGATCCCAACCTCGCCGAGGTGAAGCAGGTCTGGTACACAAGCAAGGACGGCACAAAGGTCTCGATGTTCCTCGTGCACAAGAAGGGCCTGAAACTCGACGGCGAGCGTCCGACCCTGCTCTACGGCTACGGCGGCTTCAACATCTCCATGACCCCCTCGTTCAGCGCGACGCTGTTCCCGTGGATCGAGGCGGGCGGCGTCTACGCGGTCGCGAACCTCCGCGGCGGCGGCGAGTACGGCGACGAATGGCACCGCGACGGCATGCTCGAGCGCAAGCAGAATGTGTTCGATGATTTCATCGGCGCCGCCGAGTACCTCATCAAGTCCGGCGTGACCAACCCGGATCACCTCGCGATCCGTGGCGGCTCGAACGGGGGCCTGCTCACCGGCACGGTCGCGGTCCAGCGTCCCGACCTCTTCAGCGCCGCCATCGTCGCGGTCCCGCTCCTCGACATGCTGCGCTTCGAGAAGTTCCTCATGGCGCGATTCTGGGTTCCCGAGTACGGGACCGCCGAGGACCCAACCCAGTTCGAATTCATCAACAAGTACTCCCCGTACCAGAACATCAAGAAGGGCGTGAAGTACCCCGCGATGCTCGTGACGGCGGGCGAGAACGATTCGCGCGTCCACCCGCTGCATGCCCGCAAGTATGCCGCGGCCATCCAGGCGGCCACGGCCAGCGATCCGAGCGCCGAGCCCGTGATGCTCTGGGTCGATATGGACGCCGGGCACGGCCAGGGCAAGCCACTCGCCCTGCGCGTGCGCGAGACCGCCGATCAGTACGCGTTCATCATGCAGCAGACCGGCCTGCTCCCGAAGCGCGACGAGCGCTGATCACCCGCGAACGGGTTCAGGCATAACGCTCCGTGCGCCCTCGCCGTACAGCGGCGGGGGCGTGTTTTTTTCGGCGAGCGATCTCTCGGCGATGGCGAGTAGTGTGTCGCCAAACTCGAGAGTCATGTGATTGCGCCAGTCACCGACGATGCCCTTGCGGTGCGGGCTGCGCGCCTCGACGCCCGGCGCACGGTTCGTCAGCGTCTGAAACGACGCCGCGTCGGCGACCTGCGCGAGTGTCCGTGGATCGGTGTCGAGGCCGAGGAACCCGAAGAGATCCCGGAGGAAATCGGCCGTCTCGTGCTTGTGCCGTTCGTACGACGCGAAGCGAACGCGATCGTCTCCGAGTTCACGAGCCGCGTTCTGCGCGGCCCGGATGGGCGCCGCCCACAAGTCGGCGACATAGTGCTTCGTGTATTCCTCGAACGAGGCCCGTGGGCGGTGGCCGAGCATCCCGTGCAGGTGCTTCCACGCGCTGACGGCGGCGTCACGCGGATCGCGCGTGCAGCACACGAACCTGGCGGTGGGGTAAGCCTCGGCGAGCTCCATCAGATGCAGGGCGTGCATGGGGGTCTTGTCGGCCAGGAGGCGGAGGGTGGAATCGTCCAGCCGTCCTGAGGCCTCGGCGTACCGGGCCATCTGCAGGTCCATGGTGGTGCGAAGCAGGAAAAGTTTGTCAGCGGATTCGAGACCCACGGCTTCCTGGCGGCCCCACCGCTCGAGCGCGTCGTCGTGCTCGCGGAATGCGGAGCGCAGACCGGGCCAAAGGACCTCGGCCATGTGGCTCTCGTGCCGACAGACGGCTTGAGGATGGGCGTTGATGGTCCGACTCAGCCACGAGGTGCCCGATTTCATCGGCCCGACCACGAAGGCGACGGGAATCGTGCGGACCCAGCCGCAGATCGCGAGGGGGTCGGAGTGACGCGAGCGTGAAGCCGGGACGGTATCAGCCATGGAGTTGCTATCGGCCCGCGCGGGGGGCATTGTCCAGACCGGCCCCTCCTTGACCAAGGGGGGGAGGGGGTTAGCATTCCCGGCCCGTGGAAGGCGGTGTCGGCGTCGCCGCGCCCGTCGTTTCCACGGTGTCGCTATGCAGTTGGAGGCGTTCCCATGACCTCGATGGATGAGGAAGAGGACGCGGACCCAGACTGAGCGTGCGCGACCTCGCCGCTCGCTGAGGTCGCGCGACCGAAAGACCCCGGTTCTGTTCGTTCCCGATTGGGGACGGGCTTCGGCAGCCGGAAGTTCCGTTGACCAAACCACCTCCTGCCCGTCGGGAAACGCCCCGCGTGAAGCGCGAAGGCAAAGACCGACGGGGAGTGATCAGCAGACAAGGCGATCGGGACCGCCCGACGCCGCGAACTCCAGACCCATCACACGCCGGGGCGCGCCCGGAGACAGCCGCCGCGATGCACGCGGCCGAGCAACGCAGGAAAGCCCAGCCATGTCCATGTTCAGTGACGACCTCAAATTCACCCGCAACTTCGGTATCTGCGCCCACATCGACGCGGGCAAGACCACCGTGTCCGAGCGCATCCTGTTCTACACGGGCAAGAACTACAAGCTGGGCGAGGTCCACGAGGGCACCGCCACCATGGACTTCCTGCAGGAAGAGCAGGAGCGCGGCATCACCATCCAGTCCGCGGCCACAACCTGCCCTTGGAACTACCTGGGCAACATGTACAAGATGAACCTCATCGACACGCCCGGCCACGTGGACTTCACCATCGAGGTCGAGCGGTCGCTCCGCGTGCTCGACGGCGCGGTCGCGGTGTTCGACGGCAAGGAAGGCGTCGAGGCGCAGTCCGAGACCGTCTGGCGCCAGGCCGAGCGCTACCGCGTCCCCCGCATGTGCTTCATCAACAAGATGGACAAGATGGGCGCGGACTTTGAGTACTCCTTCAACTCGATCGGCAAGCGTCTGGGCGCCAACGCGCTGCCCATCCAGTACCCGATGGGCTCGGGCAACGACCTCAAGGGCATCATCGACCTCATCGCGATGAAGGCGTACGAGTTCGACGCCAACGAACTCGGCGCGGTCGTGACCGAGGTCCCAATCCCCGACGACCTTCAGGGCAAGGCCGACGAGTGGCGCCACATGATGCTCGAGAAGGCCGCCGAGTACGACGACGCCCTCATGGAGAAGTACCTCGCCGACGAGGCGGTCACGCCCGACGAGATCGAGAAGGCCATCCGCAAGGGAACCCTGGGGCGCAAGTGCTTCCCCGTGCTCTGCGGTTCGGCGCTCAAGAACATCGGCGTCCAGCGCCTGCTCGACGCGGTGGTGAAGTTCCTCCCCGCGCCCAACGAGGTCGAAGAGGTGCAGGGCACCGACCCCGACACCGCGGAGAAGATCAGCCGCCCCCACGACTCGACCGCGCCCTTCTCCGGGCTCGTGTTCAAGGTCGTGTCCGACCAGCACGGCGACCTGACCTATGTCCGCGTCTACTCGGGCAAGCTCACCAAGGGCGGCCGCGTGATGAACCCGGGCAACAAGCGCCGCGAGATCGCCAGCCGCATCTTCGAGATGCACGCGAACACGCGCAACGCGCTCGACGAGGTCGGCGCGGGCAACATCGTCGCGGTCGTCGGCATGAAGGACTCGATCACGGGCGACACGCTCTGCGATGTCGACGATCCGATCATCCTCGAGCGCATGGTCTTCCCCGAGCCGGTCATCTCGATGTCCATCGAGCCCAAGACCAGCGCCGACAAGCCCAAGCTGGCCGACGCGCTCGTCACCATCCGCCGCGAAGACCCCTCGTTCCGCTCGCACTACGACGACGAGACCGGCCAGACCATCATCGCGGGCATGGGTGAGCTCCACCTCGAGATCATCAAGAACAAACTGCTCCGCGACATGAAAGTCAATGTCGAGGTCGGCAAGCCCCGCGTCTCGTACCGCGAGACGATCATGGGCTCGGCCGAGAACATCCGCGGCAAGTTCGTGAAGCAGACCGGCGGTCGCGGCCAGTTCGGCGATGTCATCATCAACCTCTACCCCTGCACGAAGGAAGAGGCCGAGGCCGAGGGCCTGGACTTCACCGAGGGCGTCGCGTTCAAGAACAGCGTTGTTCAGGGCCGCATCCCCAAGGAGTTCATCCCGTCGGTCGAGCACGGCATCCGCCAGACCGCGCTCTCGGGCGTGCTCGCGGGTTACCAGCTCATCAACATCAAGGCCGAGTTGATCGACGGCTCGTACCACCCGGTCGACTCGTCGCAGGTGGCGTTCGAGCAGGCCGCTCGTCTCGCGCTCCGCGAGGCGTGCTCCAAGGCCAAGGTCACCCTCCTTGAGCCGATCATGAAGGTCACCATCACGACCCCCGAGGACTACTTCGGCAATGTGACGGGCGATATCTCCTCGCGTCGCGGCATGATCGTCGACTCCGAGGAGCGTTCCAACACCCGCATCATCACCGCCGAAATCCCGCTCTCGGAGCTCTTCGGGTACACGACCGCCCTGCGCGGCATGTCCCAGGGCCGCGCAGCCGCCTCGATGGAGCCCCTGACCTACCGCCCGCTGCCCGCGGGCATGGTCAAGGATGTCGTCGACGCCAAGGCGTAACCGAGCCCCGTCGATTCCGAATAATCGCACGCCCCGTCGGGTTCATACCGGCGGGGCGTGTGTGTATCCACGCTCCGCTACACTGTCATCGGGCCGGCCGACGGCCCCACCCTCTCCCCGCGCGCAGGCAGCGTCATGGTTCGACTCAGCAAGATATACACGAAGTTCGGCGACGGAGGGCAGTGCATGCTCGGCGACGGCTCCACCGTCGCCAAGGCCCATCCGCGCGTCACGGCCTACGGCGAGGTCGATGAAGCCAATTGCACCATCGGCGTGGCCGTCATCGAAGCCCGCCTCGCGGGCGACGCGTACTCGAAGATCGCCGCGGTCCTCGAAGGGGTGCAGAACGACCTCTTCGATGTCGGCGCGGATCTCTGCGCCCCGATCGAAACCAAAGAGGAGGCGGGGGCGCGCCTCCGCGTGCAGGCGAGCCAGACCGAACGCATCGAGGGATTGATCGACGACTACAACGCGGGACTCAAGCCGCTGAACTCGTTCGTGCTCCCGGGTGGGACGGCGCTGGCGGCGGCCTTGCATGTCGCGCGGGCAACCACGCGCCGGGCCGAGCGGGCCGCGACCCACCTGCGCGAGGTCGAGCCCGAGCGCACGAACGAGCACGCGTGCGTGTATCTGAACCGGCTGAGCGACCTGCTCTTTGTCCTCGCGCGCTGGGCGAACCACGAATCCGGGACGGGCGATGTGCTCTGGACTCCGGGCGCCTCGCGAGCCGATGCTGAGAAGAAGTAAGCCGAGCACGCGATGAGCAACACCTTCACCACGGAGTTCCATGCAGAGTTCGAGGCCGAGCGGTCTCGGTGGCTGCGCAAGCGTGCGCTGTGGTATCTCGGTGTCTCGTTCGGGATCACGACCCTGTTCCTGATCGTCGGCCTGTCCGCGATTGTGCTGGGCGCCCCTCGTGAGAAAGGTGTGCTCTTCGCGTCGGTCGCGGGGCAGGCGGTCGGTGTGGCGGTGTATGTGTGGGCGTTCTGGTACATCCGCAGCCGGTTGATGAGCCGCCAGCAGACCGTCAAGTTCATCTACTGGCTTATCGTCGGGGTCGCGCTCTACACGATCTTTTTGAATCCCATCATCCACCTCTCGTTCGCGAGTCCCGAGGACATCAAGCAGATCAAGGAGGCCGTCGGCGCGGCCAATGCCGACAGTTCCCGCTTCGACCCAAGCGATCTGGCCTGGATCATCGGCGGTCAGGGCCTGCAGACGATCTTCCTCACCCACTTCTTCGCCGCGCTCTTCATCCCGTGGACACCGCGCGAAGCGATCCGCCCGCTGATCCCGCTGATGTCCGTGGTGGGCGTGGTGCTTCTCGGGCTCGCTATCTTCGGCGCCGGTTGGCCCGCGCTCCTGATGCTCTTGCTCATGCCGCTCGTGGGCGTGCCGGGCTGGCTGATCTGCGTCTGGCGCCACGGCCGGTTCAAAGACAAGTTCATGTCGCGCGCCATCCGCGGGCGTTACAACGACATGAAGCGTGAGCTCGTGGACGCCCGGCGCATCCACGAGGCGCTCTTCCCCAAGTCGCACCTCGAAGGCGCGGTGCAGTTCAACTATTGCTACGAGCCCATGCGGCAGATCGGCGGCGACTTCCTCTTCCGGCGCTACAGCCCCTCGCCCCACGGCGACGACCCGCGCCTCTCTGTCGCGATCATCGATGTGACCGGCCACGGCATCCCCGCCGCGCTCACCGTCAACCGTCTGCACGGCGAACTCGAGCGTTTGTTCGCCGAGAAGCCCGACACCAATCCGGGCGAACTCCTCGACGCGCTGAACCGCTATGTGCACCTGACGCTGGCCGAGCACAGCGTGTATGTCACCGCCCTGTGCATGCGCATCGATCCGAATCTGCCCGTGGAGCGCGCGCTCGAGTTCGCGAGCGGCGGCCACCCGCCGGCGTTCCTGCGCTCGGTCGACGGCAAGGTCCATGAACTGAGCAGCACCGCGTTCGTGCTCGGCGCCGTGCCGACAGAGGCCTTCGACGCCGGCCAGCAGACGGTGCGCTTCGGGCAGGGAGATTCGGTCATCGCGTACACCGACGGCGCGATCGAGACTCGCGACCAGAGCGGCCGAATGCTCCGCATCGAGGGCATGCTCCGGCTCGTCGCTTCGCCCGCCACATGGGCCCAGGCGCAGCCGTGCGAGTCCATCCTGCGTCATGTCGATCAGCACCGATTCGGGCCGATCGCCGACGACACGCTGATCGTGGAGATCTCCCGTCCGTTGCAGAGCGCCCTGGCCTCGCCAGCCGCGGGAAAGACTTCCGCATCGATCGGCTCGACGGGCTGAGCCCGGGCGCGCTTAGATCGGGCTCATTCACCTCTTTGGAAGGCCGCGCGTGAATCAAGCCCGCATGCTGCTCACATGGTCGTTCGGTCCGGTCGGGGCTCGCGCCGGGATGCCCCTCCTCAATGCCGGGGCGGACCCGCTGGAGGCCGCGATCGAAGCGGCCACGGCGATCGAACTCGACCCCGCCATCGATTCGGTCGGGGTGGGGGGGCTGCCCGACGCCGACGGGAATGTCTCGCTCGACGCCTGCGTGATGACCAATCCCGGGCGCTGCGCGGGCGTGGCGGCGATCAAACGGTTCGACACGGCCTCAAAGATCGCCCGCGCGGTCATGGAGCGCACGATCCATTGCCTGCTCGTGGGTTCCGACGCCGAGGCGTTCGCGCTCAGAGAGGGCTTCCTGCCTTCCGCGCTGCTGACGCCCGAGGCCCGGGCCGTGTACGACGCATGGAGGCACGACCCGAACGCGATCGACCGGGACCGCTACAAGGGTTGGCTGCCCCCGGCGAATGTCGAGGAACTCCGCTCGAAGGGGCTGGCCGCCCGGTTCGCGCGCAGCGGAGAGGCGCCCGAGCCGCCCCACGACACGGTCGGCATCCTCGCACGCTCAGCCGACGGCCGTCTTGCCGGCGTGTGCACGACCAGCGGGATGGCCTTCAAGGCCCCCGGGCGCGTCGGCGATTCGCCGATCATCGGCCAGGGGCTGTATGTGGAGCAAGACGCGGGCGCGGCGTGCGCGACGGGCACCGGGGAACTCATCGCCGGCGTGTGCGGCTCGTTCCTCGCGGTTGAATGCATGCGCCGGGGCGGCACGCCCCTCGACGCGGCCCGCGAGGTTCTCCAGCGCATCAAGAAGCGGTACACCCTGGGCGAGGAACATCAGGTCGCGATCATCGCCATGAACCCGGCCGGGGAATGGGCCAGCGCATCGCTCCGCCCGGGGTTCAAGCACACGGTGGCCGAGGGCGCCGAGGTGCGCGTCGAGGAACCGACCGAAGTCGTTGGGGTGTGAGGGTGCGGCGGCCGGTCAGCGGCGGGGGGTTCGCGAGTACCGCCTGTTGGGTCGCACGACGACCTCGGGTTCGTCGAGGCGGCTGACGCGTGTGGCGTGCCACCCCTTCGGAGTCTCGACGGCGTCGTACTCAACGCGCGAGCCGTCCTTCAGCACGCGGTAACCCTCGCCGTGAATGCAGCTGAAGTGCGCGAAGATGTCCTGACCTTCGGGACCGATGATAAATCCGAACCCCTTCTTGGGATCGAACCATTTCACGGTCCCTTCAACGGCCGCGAGTTGCTGCATGCCTGGATGTGCCTGCGGGATGATGCTCATGCGCCTGACCCTCGTCCGGGTTGCGGTTCGGGCGTCGACTCGACACTGGGGTCATCCCTGACCCCCGACGCGCCCAGGTCTGCGAGCGGAACATCCACACTTGTTCCGATCCCTGCCAGTGCGCGGCGAGCCGTTACAACTTGTTCTGTCCGGCCGCCCGTGCGACCGTCAGCCCAACCTACATCCACTGTCGGTGAAACGCAATCACAATCACGACAAACGCCGAACGATCATGAGAATGACCGTTCGGCGTCTGCCTTATTCAGGTTGCCCCGGCGCGAACATTGCGCTCTAAGCCGGGGTTATGCCTCGTTTTTGAGTCAGATCGACTCGCTCACGCGCCAGCCGGCTGCTCGGAAGACTGCTCTCCCGAATCCGACTTGGGACCGCTGCGGCGACGACGGCGACGACGCTTGCGCTTCTTCTCGCCGCCCTCTTCTCCGCCTTCACCTTCGCCCCCGCCGTGATCATCGTCCGAGTCGTCGTCCTCGGAATCGTCATCGCTGACGGGTGTGGGCTTGGGCTCGGGGCGCGGCGCCGAGTCGCGGTTCGAGCGCTCGCGGCGCTCTCCGCCTCGATCACCGCCACGGTCCCCACGATCGCGACGGTCGCCGCCGCCATTGCCCTCTCCGCTCTCGCCCTTCTCTTCGAGAAGCAGGGCGCGGCGGGAAAGCTTGATGCGTCCCTGATCGTCGACATTAATCACTTTGACGGTGATGGTGTCGCCGACCTTGACCACATCCGTGACGGACTTCACATAGCCGTCCGAGAGCTCGGAGACATGGCACATGCCGTCCGTGCCCGGCGCGAGTTCGATGAACGCGCCGAACTCCTTCACCGAGACAACCTTGCCCGTGTAGACCGCGCCGACCTTGACCTCGGCGCCGAGCGCCTCGACCTCGGACTGGGCGGACATTACGACCTCGGTGTTCGGGCCGGAGATCATGACGGTGCCGTCGTCTTCGACATCGACATTGACTCCCCACTTCTCCTGGATGGCGCGGATCGTCTTGCCGCCCGGGCCGATCAGCTTGCCGATCTTCTCGGGGTTGATCTGGATGGTGATCAGGCGGGGAGCGAGCGGGCTGACCTCGGGGCGGGGCTCGGCGATGACCTTCTCCATCTCGTCGATGATCTGGAGGCGGCCGACGCGGGCCTGCTCGAAGATGGTCTCGATCTGCTCGAAGCTCAGGCCGCGGGCCTTGAGGTCGAGCTGGATGCCCGTGATGCCTTCGCGGCTGCCGGAGACCTTGAAGTCCATGTCGCCGAAGAAGTCTTCCTCGCCGATGATGTCGGTGACGAAGAGTTCCTTCTTGTCGTCCTCATCGCTGAAGCGACCGACGGAGATGCCCGCGACGGTGTTGCGGATCGGGACGCCCGCGTCCATGAGCGCGAGACAGCCGCCGCAGACAGACGCCATCGACGACGAGCCGTTGGACTCGGTGATGTCGCTGACGAGGCGCACGGTGTAGGGGAAGTCGGCGGGGGAGGGGAGCACGCCGAGGAGCGAACGCTCGGCCAGCGCGCCGTGGCCGATCTCGCGGCGGCCCGGGCCCATGATGCGGCCGGCCTCACCGACCGAGAAGGGCGGGAAGTTGTAGTGCAGGTAGAACTTCTTGGCGTACTCGGGGAGCAGGCCGTCAACGATCTGCTCGTCCTTGCCGGTGCCGAGCGTGCAGGAGACGAGCGACTGGGTCTCGCCGCGCTGGAAGAACGCGCTGCCGTGCGTGCGGGCGAAGTACCCGACCTGCATCTCGAGCGGACGGATCTCGTCGGCCTTGCGGCCGTCGGCGCGCTTGCCCTGCTCAACAATCAGAGCGCGGGTGGTCTTCTTCTCGAGCGTGCGGAGCGCTTCCTTCGCCATGGCGCGGCGGCGGACGGATTCCTTCCACTCCTCGACGGTGCCCGAGGTGTTCTCGGCGTAGTGCTCGTCGAGGATCTTCTTCTTGAGCGTGTCAACGGCGGCGCCGCGGTCGGCCTTGCCCGGGACCAGGCGCGCCTTCTTCATCTCCGTGCCGGCGACCTTCTTGACATGCGCGATGATGTCGGCGTCGGGGAGCGCGAGCTTCTCGGGCATGACCTTCTTCTGGCCAACCTTCTTCACGAGCTCGTCGATCAAACCAAGGATGTCCTTGATCGCCTCATAGCCGAACTTCATCGCCTCGAGGATGTCTTCCTCGGCCACTTCGGCGGCGCCGACTTCGATCATGTTCACGCCGTCCTTGTGGCCGGCGAGCACGAGGTCGAGGTCGCTGAATTCCATCTGCGACACGGTCGGGTTGATCACGAACTGCGGGCCGTCATCGGTGAACACGCGGGCGACGCGCACGGTGGCGGTCGGTCCCTCGAACGGCGCGTTGCTGATCGCGAGCGCGGCCGAGGCGGCAGTGCCGGCGATCACATCGGTGTCGTTCTCGCCGTCGTGGCTCATGACCCAGCACTGGATCTGCACCTCATCGATGAAGCCATCCGGGAACAAGGGCCGGATGGGCCGATCGATCATGCGCATGGTGAGGACTTCTTTTTCGCTCGGGGGACCTTCGCGCTTCTTGAAGCCGCCCGGGAACTTGCCGGCCGCCGCGGTCTTCTCGCGGTAGTCGATCTGGAGGGGGAAGAAGTCGAGGCCCTCGCGCGGGTTGGCGCGCATGCACGAGGCCAGCAGCGCGCTGTCGCCGTAGCGGGCGATGACCGCAGAGGTGGCGAGCTTCGCGACCTTGCCGGTCTCGAGGGTGAGGGTGCGTCCGCCGATCTCGCGGGAGACTGAGATTTGAGCCATGTTGTACGAGCGCTTTCCGAACGGGCTGGCGCTGGGTGCGCGGGTCGCGCGGCGCGGAATGGAATCCGGGCCGTGGTCGGTCGATGCGTCCCGCACGGAGCCGCCAGCCGAGGTGTCCTCCCGCGGGAACAGGGGACTCGCGCCAGGGGCAGGAGGTCAGGCGCAGTCGTCAGCGGTGACTGCGGGTGAACTGCTGCCGCTCTGCCGAGCCCGACCAAGGCCGGGGAGAGGGGTCAAATATCCGACCGCCATCAGTATAACAGCCCCGGACATCGCTGGCCGGGGCTGAGGGGGTGTTTCTCGGATTTCGAGCGGCTTCCGACCTTACTTGCGAAGGCCAAGGCGCTGAATCAGCGACAGATAGCGCTCGCGGTCGGTGTTCTGGAGGTACTTGAGCAGGCGGGCGCGGCGGGCGGCGAGCATCAGGAGGCCGCGGCGGCTCGAGAAGTCGTGCTTGTGCAGCTTGAGGTGCTCGGTGAGTTCGCGGATGCGCTGGGTCATGATCGCGACCTGGACCTCGGGAGACCCGGTGTCGCCGTCCTTGACCGCGTATTCGGAAACGAGCTGCTTCTTGGGGGCGCCTGACAATGCCATACTGATTCCTTCCCGGGCAGTTCACCCGGCGGCCAATCGGCCTGTTGGTTTGGAGCGGTCCAGCCGGAGCCGGGCCGCACACTCCGTGATGTGGGACTTCCCGAAGGCGACCATTCGCCGACGGGTAGCAAGCGTAGGCGGGTGTTCGGATCGAATCCGCCCGGGCGTATATCCTCGCCCCCGATGGCCTCGCTCGCCCAGACCCATCCCGCCGCCTTGTTCGCCTTCGGCGCGGCCGCTGCCCTCCTGATGATCGCCCCGGTGGTTTTGCTGGTCACCCAGCGTTTCATTCGCCGGGCGCGCAGCGCCGAACGCCGGGCCCGCGACGCCCGACGGCTGGCCGAGATCGGCGCCATGACCGGGGGCCTGGCCCACGAGATCAAGAACCCGCTCTCCACGATCGGCCTCAACGCCCAGTTGCTCGCCGAGGCCATCCACGAGACCCCGCTCCCCGACGAGCAGAAGTCCCGCCTCGTGCGCCGCATCGACGCCCTCCGCCGCGAGGCTGAGCGCCTCCGCGACATCCTCACGGAGTTCCTCCGCTTCGCCGGCTCGGTCCACCTCGAACTCCACCCGGCCAACCTGAACGACATCGTCGACGAGATGGTCGAGTTCTTTCTTCCCCAGGCCGAGGCCGCGGGCGTGCGTGTCCGCCTCGAGTTGTCGCCGCGCCCCTTGCAGGTCGATGTCGATGCGACCCACTTCAAGCAGGCGCTGCTGAATCTGTTGCTGAACGCGACCCAGGCCGCTGGCCACACGACGGGAGCCAAGGAACTCATCCTGCGCACCGAACAGCGCAAGACTCCAGAGGGCGTGCAGGCCGTCGTCCATGTGATCGACACCGGGCCGGGCGTCCCCGAGGACAAGATCGACAGGATCTTCGAGCCCTACTTCACCACGAAGTCGGGCGGCACGGGGTTGGGGCTTCCCACCTCGCGCCGGCTCATCGAAGAACACGGGGGAACCATCGAAGCCCATTCCGCCCCCGGGCAGGGCGCCGACTTCGTGATCACGCTCCCGGTGCGCGCGGACCCTCGATAAGCGTCCGGACATCCCACAACTCGGGGAAGAACACCAGATCGAGCGCGCGCCGGAGGAACTCCACGCCGCTCGAACCGCCCGTGCCTTTCTTGAGGCCGATGATCCTGTGCACCGTCTTGAGGTGCCGGAAACGCCACATCTGGAAGTACTGCTCCACATCGAGCAGTTTCTCCGCCATTTCGTAGGCGTCCCACCACTTGTCCGGGTTCTCGTAGATCGTCTTGAACACGGCCTCGACGCCCTCGCTCGATTCGTAGGGCAGGCTCCAGTCGCGCTCGACGCGGTCCTTCGGGACGGGCAGCCCGCGCCGCGCGAGCAGCCGCAGATACTCGTCGTACAGACTCGGGCGCTCGAGGATCCCCTTCAGGAACTCGTACGCCTCGGGCCGGTCCTTGTGCACCTCGAGCGAACGCGGGCTCTTGTTGCCAAGCAGGAACTCGATCGCGCGGTACTGCACGCTCTGGAACCCGCTCGCGTTGCCCAGCACCCCACGAAACTGCACATATTCGCTGGGCGTGAGCGTCTC
This sequence comes from uncultured Phycisphaeraceae bacterium, assembly GCA_965369025.1. Classification (GTDB taxonomy): domain Bacteria; phylum Planctomycetota; class Phycisphaerae; order Phycisphaerales; family UBA1924; genus JAHBXC01. The sequence continues at coordinate 162,525 of CBDUPB010000002.1, forward strand.
GAGCACCGCCCACTGATTGAACAGTTGCTCCTGAATCCGCTTCACCCGCGCGAGGATCTTGAAGCACGACTCCATCTCATCACGCTTGATGTATTCGATCGCCTCGGTCAGCTCGTGAATGACCAGCTTCATCCACAACTCAGAGGTCTGATGCTGGATGATGAAAAGCATCTCGTCATGATGCGGCGGATTCGACAGCGGCTGCTGCGCCCCGAGGATCATGTCCAGGCGCAGATATTCCGAATAGGTCATGCGGTCGCGAAAGTCGCGATGGATGCCGGCTTCAAGGTCACGCTGCGCCACGCTGAGGTCTCCGTGTCTGGCGGCCGATCTGGCCCGCGACGGAGGGTAGCGCGTCGAGTCAGGGGGTGGGGACTTCCGCCACTCGTGCGACGGCCTCGGGCCGCCTGTCGCCGTTCGGCGAGCGATCGGCCTCGGCCAGCGTCACTCTGGCGGACTTCTTGGGTGTCGGCGCCGAGTCTCGGACCGCGAGGAAGTCCGCGCGGGTCGACGACACGCACCCGGTCGCTACGCACGCGATCAGCGCAAGCGCGGCCGCGCTCGCGAACCTCAGCCAGCCGCATTCCTTCCGGCGCCCAGTCCCATCCATACCGCGATCCTCAGGCGTCAGCCCGTGCCGGCTGACCCGCTTTCATCGGCACAACGCCCGGCTCTCCCGCCGGTTCCCTCACGCTCACTTCCGGACTGTGCGCAACGCGTGATGGTCTTGCCGGTCGGAAGGACAAGGCGCCGACCCGCGTCTGAGAACCTCCCGCTCTCCCGACCCGCGACTACGCTTTCCCGATGCCCGCCCGCCAGGCACAACCCGAGCCGAATCGCTTCGATGTTGTCGTTATCGGCGGCGGGCACGCCGGCGCCGAGGCCGCGTGGGCCGCCGCCAACTCCGGATGCTCCGTCGCGCTCGTCACGCTCGATCCCACGAAGATCGGGGTCATGTCGTGCAACCCGGCCATCGGCGGGCTCGCGAAGGGTCAGATGGTCCGCGAGATCGACGCGTTGGGCGGGCTCATGGCTCGAGCAACCGACGCGACCAGCATCATGTCCACGACGCTCAACCTCTCCAAGGGCGCCGCCGTGCGCGGCCCGCGCGCGCAGTGCGACAAGCACGCCTACGCCGAAGAAGTCCAGCGACTTCTCTCAACGACACAGAACATCACCGTGCTCGCCGGCGCCGCCGAACGATTCATCATCGAGCGTGACGCCGTGACGGGCGTCGTGATCGCGCCGCCCTACAGCGAGCCGTTTACGCTGCACACCCGCGCGGTCGTTCTCACCACCGGCACCTTCATGCGCGGGCTGATGCACACCGGCGAGGACAAACGCGCCGGCGGCCGCGACGACGAAGCACCCGCCGTCGGCATTTCTGCCGCATTGCGAGACCTCGGTTTCGAACTCGGCCGCCTCAAGACCGGCACACCCCCGCGCCTCCGCCGCTCCACCATCGACTGGGATTCCATCGAGCGACAGACCGGCGACGCCCGCCCGCTCCCGTTCAGCGATCTCTCCGATCCGGCTCGTTTCCCGATCGCGCCACAGACCGAGTGCCGCATCACGCGCACCACCGAGCCAGCCCACGACGCCATCCGCGCCAACCTTCACCGCGCCCCGATGTTCAGCGGCCAGATCGAATCCACCGGCCCGCGGTACTGCCCGTCGATCGAAGACAAGGTGGTGCGCTTCGCCGACAAGGCCTCCCATCAAGTCTTCCTCGAACCCGAGAGCCACCGCGACGATTCGATCTACTGCAACGGCATCGCGACCTCCCTCCCTCGCGATGTGCAGGAGATCATCGTGCGCTCGCTCCCGGGCTGCGCGCACGCCCAGATCCTGCGCTACGGCTACGCCGTCGAGTACGACATGGTCCCGCCGCATCAGATCGACGCGACCACGATGACCAAACGGGTGGGGGGGCTGTTCCTCGCCGGACAGATCAACGGCACCAGCGGCTACGAAGAGGCCGCCGCCCAAGGCGTCATGGCCGGCGTGAACGCAGCGCGGTTCGCGCGAACAGACTCGCTCATCACGCTCGGGCGTGATCAGGCGTATATCGGCGTGCTGCTCGATGACCTCGTGACCAAGACACCGCGCGAGCCGTACCGCATGTTCACCAGCCGCGCCGAACACCGGCTCCTGCTCCGCGCCGACAACGCCGCAGATCGACTCACGCCTCTGGCACGCGAACTCGGACTGTGCGATGAGAAGCGTTGGGCTTTGTTCAGCCGGCGCACCGAGGAGCTTCGTGTCATCAGTCAGGCCGCGCACTCGACCTTCGTCGGATCGGTCTCGCTCGCGCAGGCCGCGCGACGGACCGAGTTTGACGCGACGATGTTCCGCGATGCGCTCCCGAACGGCGCGTCGTTCGCCGCGACCTCGATCGACACCGTGCTCACGGACCTCAAGTACGACGGCTATCTGCGCCGCCAGCGAGCGGACATCCGCCGTCGCGCCGAATCCGAGCACCGCCGCATCCCTGAGCATGTGCACTACGAGACCATCGGCGGGCTGCGCAACGAGGCCCGGCAGGCGCTTTCAAGGTTCAAGCCAAGCACATTCGGACAAGCCAGCCGGCTCGAGGGCGTGACCCCCGCCGACCTGACACTCCTGATGATCGTCTCGAAACGGCCCGCCGCGCAATCTTGAACGCTCAGGCGGCGTGCGACTCCGACTCGTCATCATGCATGCGCACGGCGGCGCGCCGGCACCCGTTGATCACGGCCTGGATGGCCGCCGACGCCTGGTCCAGTTTCGGCGATTCGTCGAGCGTGGTGATCGCCGCCCTCGCGAGTCTGTCGATCGAGTCGAAGCCGTGGCCGGCCGCGCTCCCGACCAGCTGTTCGATCGCGCGCCGGACCTTCTGCGCGTCCCCGGACTCGACCGAGTCCGCGATCTCCTCGCCGATGCGCCGGCAGTCTTTCACATACATCTCGACCAGTTCGCGCATCCGCGAGTCGTTGATCGACGAGTAGAGCATCGAGGACGACTCCGACTCGCACCCGCCCGCGATCAGGAACTCCGCGGCCGCCTGGCGCAACAGTTCGGGGCCGATGGGCTTGGCCAGAACCTCGTTTGCCCCCGCCTCGAGGAAGCTAGCGCGGGTCGCACGATCCTGCGCTGGCAGCAACGCGATGATCGGCCCCGCGTAACCCTTCGCGCGCAGTTCCGTCAACGCGTCCATCCCGCTCTTGTCGGGAAGGGTCGTGTCCAGAAACACCAGATCGATGGAGTTGTCCACGGTCTCGAACGCCGAACCAGCGTCGAGCGAGTACACCAGTTCCAGTTGAGAGCCGCGAAGGTGGAACGCCATCAGACGCTGATCGGCGCGCGAATCCTCGACGATCAGCACGCGCCCGTGCAGACTCTCGATCTGCACGCGCTCGACATTGAACGCCGGTTCATCGCCCGGAGGCACGAAGTCCTTCGGGTTGATCTGGGATGCGAACTCCACGCCAATCTCGTGCAGTCGCCCCTGAACATGGACGCACCGCACGACGCGGCCCTGATGCGCGCACAGCTTCTCGTCACGGTTGCGCAGCGCCACCGCGATCTTGCTCCCAGGGTGCACATACCCCCCGTGCACAAACGCGACGCCCGTCGTCGAGATGTTGCGCGGCGTCACGAAGTAGCTCTGCACCGACCCCGCCTGGTTGATCGCGACCACGATCCGGTTTCGGTACCGCCACCGACGCGTGACGCGGCGCGAGCTCGACGCGGCCCCACCCGTCGATTTGTCGAGCGCATCGAGCAACGCCTCACGCTCCTGGGCGTGCAGACGGACGGAATCGATGACTTTCTCGTTCTTCTGCATGTGGGGTGGCCTCGGTTTCGTTAGCCATCCATCGGCGAACCGGCGGCGCACCGACAGAGCACGAGCAACGAAGTGCCGCCGTATATTCCGATCGCGCCGCCCGGACCGTTCTCGGACTACGCGAGCGAGAGCGAGTCTTTCACGCCCAGGTTCGCGTAGATCTCGCGGGTAGCGGTGCTTCGGTTGAGCGTGTAGAAGTGGATCCCGTCCACCTGATGGTCCAGCAGGTCGCGGCACTGCTCCGTCGCCCAGTGAACCCCCACGCGGCGCACGGCCGACGGGTTATCGCCCGCCCGCTGGATCGAACGCAGCAGCGGGGCCGGGAATCTCGTTCCCGCCGCGAGATCCGCCATACGGCGCATCCCGCCCGCCGAGGTGATCGGCATGACGCCCGCGATGATCGGGACGGTGATTCCCGCGAGCCGGCACCGGTCGCGGAAATCGTAGAAATCGCGGTTGTCGAAGAAGAGTTGGGTGATGATGAACGACGCCCCGCCGTCGACCTTCGCCTTGAGGTGGTCGATCTCCGTCAAGCGATTCGGCGTTCCCGGGTGACCCTCGGGATACCCGGCGACGCCGATGCCGAAGCCGCGCGGGTCGGCGATGTTCTTCCCGCCCGCGCGCGCGTTGAACGCTCGGATGAAGCGCACCAGATCGTCGGCGTACCGGAACGCGTCGAACCGTCGGTCGTGGTCGGGTTTGTTGCGCGGCGTATCACCCCCGAGCGCGAGGATGTTGCTGATCCCCGCGTTCGCGTACTCCTCCACGATATCGTAGATCTCCGCTTCCGTATGGCACACGCAGGTGAGGTGGGGGAGCACCTCAAGCGAAGTCTCGCGTCGCAGACGCAGGACGAGGTCCGTCGTCAGCCGCCGCGTGCCGCCGCCCGCGCCATAGGTCACCGACACGAACGACGGGCGGAGCGACTCGAGGTCGCGCATCGCCTCGAAGAGCGACGCAGCAGCGTCTTCGTCCTTGGGAGGAAAAAACTCGAAGGAGAAGGTCGCGCCGCGCTGCTTGATGAGGTCGTCGAAGTGCATTGGAATCGCGGCGGAGCGCTCTCGCGCGCCGCCGCGTGGATGGATTCGATCAATAGCGGTAGTGATCGGACTTGTACGGGCCTTCGACGGGAACGCCGATGTAGTCGGCCTGCTCCTGCGAGAGCGTCGTGAGGTGTGCGCCCATCTTCGTGAGGTGCATCCGCGCGACCTTCTCGTCGAGCTGCTTGGGAAGCGTGTAGACCTGCTTCTTGTAGTTCTTGTAGTTCTTGAACAGCTCGATCTGCGCGAGCGTCTGGTTCGCGAACGAGGTGGACATCACGAACGAGGGGTGGCCCGTCGCGTTGCCCAGATTCAGGAGACGACCCTCGGACAGGATGATCACGCTGTGCGCCTCGATGCCCCGGGCCTTGTCGGCCTTGAAGCGGAACTCGTCCACCTGGGGCTTGATGTTCCGGCGCTCGATGCGGCCCTCTTCGACCCAGCGCTCCACGCCGTCCATATCGATCTCGTTGTCGAAGTGGCCGATGTTGCCCACGATCGCGTTGTGCTTCATCTTCGACATGTGCTCGACGGTGAGCAGGCCCTTGTTGCCCGTCGCCGTGATGAAGATGTCTGCGCGGGGGAGCATGTCCTCGATCGTCACGACTTCGTACCCGTCCATGCACGCCTGGAGCGCGCAGATCGGGTCGATCTCGGTCACGAAGACGCGGCCCTTCTGGCCCACGAACGCTTCGGCGCAGCCCTTGCCGACATCACCGTAGCCGGCGACGACGCACTTCTTGCCCGAGAGCAGCACATCGGTCGCGCGCATGATGCCGTCGGTGAGCGAGTGGCGGCATCCGTACTTGTTGTCGAACTTGCTCTTGGTGACCGAGTCGTTGACATTGATCGCCGGGAAGAGCAGGATCTTGTTCTTCGCGAACTGGTAGAGGCGCAACACGCCGGTGGTGGTTTCTTCCGACACGCCACGGATGTGGGGGACCATGCGCGTCCAGAAGGTCGGATCTTCGAGCAGCTTCTCGCGGACCACGGTCATCACGACGCGGAACTCGCGGTTCTCGATTTTGGACGGGTCGGGAATCGTGCCGTCCTTCTTGAACGCCTGCTCGGCCTTGTAGCCCTCGTGGATGAGCAGGGTCGCGTCGCCGCCGTCATCGACGATGACATTCGGGCCGTTGCTCCCGGTCTCGTCGGCCGGGAAAGTCAGCGCCTGGAGCGTGCACCACCAGTACTCCTCGAGCGTCTCGCCCTTCCAGGCGAACACCGGGGTGTTGTGCTTGTTCTTGGCGATCGCGGCGGCCGCGTGATCCTGCGTGCTGAAGATGTTGCACGACGCCCAGCGCACGTCGGCGCCGAGGTCCTGCAGCGTCTCGATGAGCACCGCGGTCTGGATCGTCATATGGAGCGAACCCATGATCCGGGCGCCCTTGAGGGGCTGGCTCTTGCCGAACTCCTCGCGGCATCCGATCAGGCCTGGCATCTCGTCCTCGGCCAGGTCGATCTCCTTGCGACCGAACTCGGCCTGCGAGAGATCGCGGACCTTGTTCGGAAAGTCGCTGGTGAGCGGAAGCCCGGTGTTCATGAAAGTCGCGGAGCCCTTCGAGGGTTTCACGGCGGTGTCTGCAGAGGCGGTGGTCACGGTCGTCTCCTTCGGTGAATCAGAGTCAGATCGGTCGTGTTGAATCGGCGGCCGTCGCGTGTAGGGCGGCGGCGTCGGACAGTGTGTGGATCAATCGTCGGCGCCCGGCGCGTCGCCCGTCGCGACGAACAGACTCGGGCCTTTGCTGTCGGGCCAGGCGGGGAGGGCGTCGACGCGCACGCGGACAAACCCGATGCGCTCGAGCAGCGCCTTGATGCGCGTCTCGCTGAAACCAAGGTGCTTGTGCCCCATCTGATTGCGATATTCGCGGCGATCGTGCTCGAACATGTCCACGACGAGCACGCGTCCTCCAGGCCTGAGGATGCGCAGCATCTCACGCACGGCATGCTCGGGCTCCTCAAGGTGATGGAGCACCAGCACGCAGACCGCGGCGTTGACGGACTTGTCCTTGAGCGGCAGATCTTCGAGCGCGCCCTGCCGGAACTCGACGCCCTTGAGGTTCGCGAGCCGCTTCTTCGCCGCCCGGATCATCACCTCGCTCGCGTCGATCGCGATGACCTTCTTCACGCGGCCCGAGAGCATTTCCGCAGCGTTGCCGGTGCCGCAACCCAGATCAGCCACGGTCCAGTCGCGCGGCAGCAGCGCGAGCAGCGCCGGCGCCGTGAATGACGAGCCGAACAGCTCCGTGCGCAGGTCGTCCCACGCGCCGGCGACGCGGCCGAAGAACGACGACGAATCCGCCTTGCGATCGTCGAGCACAGACTCGAGCCGGCGCAGGTCCTCGCGGAGTTCAGAGGAATCGCCCATCTGGTCGCGGACGGTCACCCAGAGAGCACGGGCGTCGATGGCCAGATCGTCGAGGATGAGCCGGTACATCGTGGCCGTGCCGTCGGCCCGCTTCGAAAGCCAGCCCCCGTCGCTGAGCACCTTCAGGTGGCGGCTCACCGTCGATTGGGGGAGTTGGAGGACGCTGGCCACCTCGCCCACGGAGAGTTCGTCGCGCTCCAGAAGGCGGCACAGGCGCAGCCGGACCGGCTCGCTCAGGGCCGCGAGGAGTTCGGTCACCGGGATGGCCTGATTGGCACGCTTCATCCGTTCATCCGGATGAAGTGTAGAAGGGGGCCGGGAGGGGTGTCAAACGGCAGAACGGGAGTGCGTCTCGCCGCTCAGTTCTGTTCGACGGGCTGGAGCGCGAAGGTCGGGCCGGGGGTCTCGCCCATCGCCCGGATCCGGTCCTGCAGTTCCAGGTTGCTCTGATCGAGGTACAGCGCCATCCGCAGGCGTGTCAGGGCCTTGTCTTCGGCGCCGATTGACTCGTAGAAATCCGCGAGCGCGATCTGGGGGGCGGCGGTCTGCCCGCGATCGAGCGTCGCGGCCGTTAGAAGCGCGTTTTCGGCGACATCGGCGTCGCCCGCCTCAGCGGCGAACTTGCCGAGGCGCATCCAGTCGGCGACGGCGTTGCGCTGCTCGGCGCGGCCACGGAGCAGGCGGTACATCGCGGCGTTGTCGCCCGACTCGACCATCGACTGCGCGAGGAGGTCGAGGATCTCGGGATCGTCCGGGCGGGCGGCGAGGGCGAGTTCGAGGTTCCGGCGGGCCGCCCGGGGCTCGTCCATGTCGAGCTGGACGCGGCCGAGGCCGACGCGGCTGTACACGCGGCCCGGGGACTTATCGAGCGCCTGCTGGTACTTCGTCGCCGCCGTCGCGTATTCCTCGCGGGTCTCGGCGCGGTAGGCCTGCTCCTCCAGAGAGAGAACCGAGACGGTGTTGCAGCCCGAGAGGGCAGCGGCAAGCCCGAGGGCGAGGGCGGTAAGAGCGGGGCGGAAGGTGCGCATCGTTCGTCGGCTCCAAAGGCGCTGCGTGCGTCGATTCGTGAAGGCGGGAGTGTACCGCGTTTCCTCGCCGGCGGGGGACCGCGCTACGCTCATGCGTGCCCAGAATGGTCCTCCTTGAGCATTCCCGTCCCGACGGGACCGCCCACTTCGACTGGTTGCTCGCGCGAGGCGAGGAAGTCGAGGCCGCGGAGCGTGCTCTCGTGACTTTCCGGGTCAATGTCCGGGTTGACGATATCGAGCAAGGCGTGGCCGACGCCGCCCGTCTCCCGGACCACCGGGGCCGCTACCTCTGGTTCGAGGGCGACCTGGGCGGTCAGCGCGGCGTGGTCCGCAGGGTCGCCGAGGGGCTGTGCGACATCGAACGCGACATCCCCGGATCGACCGTCGCCCGGTTCCGCTGGGCGGTCGGCGGCTGGCGGACGCTCACCGCCTCGGCCATCTGCGGGCCCAGCGGCATGCCCGACGCCTGGCTCCTCGAGATCGAACCCTCCGCCTGAACACTGGCCCGCCGGGCCCGATCGTCCGATAGAAGCGACATGTGCGGAATCTTCGGCGTGGTCGCGGCCCGCGATCGGACACCTTCCATCTCGATCGAGCAGGCCGAACGCCTCCGCGATTCCCTCGCCCACCGAGGGCCCGACGGCGCCGGGGCATGGCGTCGCGAGGGCGCGATCCTCACCCACCGACGACTCGCCGTCATCGACCCGACCCCCGCCGGTGCGCAACCGTTCGTCTCTGAGGACGGGCGCTTCGTGCTCGTCTACAACGGCGAACTCTACAACGACGCCGACCTCCGCCGCGAGCTCACCACGATGGGCGTCGCGTTCAAGACACGAAGCGACACCGAGACGCTTCTCCGGTCCATCGAGATGTGGGGCCTCGACGCGCTCTCGCGCATCCGCGGCATGTTCGCCTTCGCGCTGTGGGACACCCGCGACCGCCTCCTCACGCTCGTGCGCGATCCGCTGGGCGTGAAGCCGCTCTATTTCACGACCACGGAACGCGAGATCGCCTTCGCCAGCGAGCCAACAACGCTCGCGCTCATGCCCGGTTTCACGCCGCGACCCAACATGGCGATGGTCAGCGCCTACCTCACCACGATCCGCACCGTGCTCGGGAACGACACGCTCTTCGAGGACATCCTCGCGCTCGCGCCCGGGCAACTCGCGCAGTGCGACCTCTCGACCAATGCTCCGAGCGTCCGTCTGGCGACCTGGTGGAACGGGCCGCGGACAGGCCCGGAACTCGATGAGTCAGACGCAGCGTCTCGAGCGCTCGAAGCGATGGAAGACTCCGTACGCGCGCACCTCCGCGCCGATGTGCCGACCTGCTGCCTGCTCTCGGGCGGGCTCGACAGCACGATCACCACCATGCTCGCCGCCCGCGACCACGCCGCGCTCCAGACCTATTGCGCGGGCGCACGAACCGATCAGAGCGAAGCCGCCGCCCAGTTCGCCGGGGATGATCTCTCGTTCGCGCAGGACGCCGCCGACTTCCTCGGCACGAAGCATTCCGAGGCCATTGTGACCCGTGAACTCTTCGCCGAGCGCTGGCCGTGGATGATCGACCAAGTCGGCGTTCCCCTCAGCACGCCCAACGAGGTCGCGATCCACGCCGTCGCCGCACGCCTGCGCGAAGACGGATGCGTTGTCACGCTCTCGGGCGAAGGCGCCGACGAACTCTTCGCGGGATACGAGCACCCGATGCGCAGCGCGTCCGAGTTCGTCGCCCGACGGCAGCGCGGCGAGGTGCACACCGGAGGCGGTCGCTTCGAACTGGAATCCAACGCATGGACACCCCCCGCGATGAAGGAGTTGCTGTTTACGCCCGGCGCCTGGCACGCCGCAGGCCGTGACGAGCCGCTCCACGCGATGTACGAAGCCGAATTCCGCCGCGCCGCGCTGGAATCAACCGGCGACGAGAACGCGTCATCACTCGATGCGCACCTGCGGTTTCATCGCCGCGTAAACCTGACCGGGCTGCTCCAGCGGCTCGACACTTCGAGCATGCTCGCGTCGGTCGAGGGCCGCACGCCGTTCGCCGACGCCGCGGTCGCCGAACTCGCCGAGTCCTTGCCCATGTCCGCGAAGTTCGCGCTCCGCTCGCCCGTGTTTGCCGGCGCGTCCGACACGGAGCATCCGGACGAGGCACGCACGAAGATCGCGCTGCGCGAGGCGTTCCGCGCCGAACTGCCCGGCTCGATCGTCGACCGGCCCAAGGCGAGTTTCCCCCTGCCATTCCAGGCATGGGTGGGGGACCACGCCGACGCGTTCAATCGCGGAGACTTTGCGCGGTCCATCTTCAGCGAAGCCGTCGTCGAGGTCGTCTCGCTCGACCCGCTCCGAAACTGGCGCCTCGCATGGCCGATGATCAACATCGCGATGTGGGGAAGGAAGTGGTGGGGGTGAGCGCGGCAACGCGCGTACACTCCCCGTGCGCCCGACCATGGACGACGATCCCAACAAGCCGGTGCTGTTGCTGAGTTGCGCCAACGAGTTCGAGGCCGAACTCAGGGCGTCCACGCTCCGTGCCGCCGGGATCGAAGTTCGAACCGTGACCGCGGCCGCGAGCACACTCTGGCACATCGGGCCCGCGACCGGGTACCCGTATCATGTCTTTGTCCGAAGCGCCGATGTCGAGCAGGCCCGTGAGATTCTGAGCGAGAACGCCGACGCGGCGCGAAGGGGAATGATGGACTTCGAGGACCACCAGGCAGACGCAGCGGAATCGGGCGGCGGGCCGCTCGATGTTCACCGTGAGCCCGAGCCGCTCGCTGGCTCGACCGCGTTCATCCTCGGACTCGCGCTGGGATTGCTCACGGTGTTCATCCCCGTCACGCTCTCGGCACTCGTCAACGCGCCGTTCTCCCGATCAGAACAAACCGTGTTCGGCGCGCTCTGGGTGCTCTTCTTCGGGATGGTCGCCTATGTCCTGCGCGAGCGCTTCCCCATCTCCGCACGCGGTGAAGTCGCCGAACGCGCCGACGGCGTCGACGAAGCGCAATTCCGCGACTCGCGCCTCGCGCTCGTCGCATGGTTCGCGCTGGGGGCCGTGTTCTTCGGCCCGATCACCTTCCTCTTCATCGGGATCCTGCTGCTCCCGGTGATCAATCTGCTCCCCGCCCAGACCATCGCCGCCGCGATCATCGTGGTCACGGCGTGGTGCCTGCTCTGCGGCTTTTTGACGGCCAGGCACGCGCTGGGCCGCCAGCGCGCCCGGCGCGAAGAACGCAACGCGCCGCGCATCGTCCGCTAGTCGACGACGGAAGTCGCCACCGGCACGGCCGCGAGCAGCCGCTTGGTGTAGTCGTCGCTCGGGTCGTTGAGCACCTGATCACGCGAGCCGAGTTCCACAATGCGCCCGTTCTTCATCACGGCGATGCGGTCGCACATGTGCGCAACCACCGCCATGTCGTGCGAGATGAACAGGTACGAAAGATTCAGGTCGCGCTGAAGGTCTTTCAGCAGGTTCAGGATCTGCGCCTGCACGCTGACATCGAGCGCGCTGGTCGGCTCGTCGCAGATCAGCAGTTTCGGGTCAAGCGCGAGCGCCCGCGCGATGACGATGCGCTGTCGCTGCCCTCCGGAGAACTCGTGTGGGTAACGATCCGCGCTGGAAGCGGGCATGCCGCACCGCTCGAGCAGCGCCGTTGCGCGGGCACGCAGGTCGTCTGCGCCGCTCGCCACGCCGTGCACGGTGAGCGGCTCGCAGACGATCCGCCACACCCGCATGCGCGGGTTGAGCGCGCCGGCGGGGTCCTGGAACACGATCTGGATCGATCGCCGTGCGGCGAGCAGGCCCTTGCCGCGCATCGCGAGCAGGTCGCGGCCCTCAAAGCTGATCGACCCGGTCACGAACCGATCGAGCAAGCGCAGGATCGCGCGACCCACCGTCGATTTGCCCGACCCCGACTCGCCCACCAGCCCGAGCGTCTCCCCAGGCGCGATCTCGAACGAAACCCCGTCGACCGCGTTGATCGTGTCGGTCTCACGCTGCAGCAACCCGCCGCGCACCGGAAAGCGCACGCGCAGGTCAGAGACGCTCAGGATTGGCGCGGCATGGTCGCTCATGCGTCGTTCACCCAGAAACGCAGCGACGGCTGAATAGTCGCGCGCACGCGCGCCCCTTCGGCCGCCACCTCCAGCGCCGCGTCCGGATTCTCCGCGAACTTTGTCCTCACTTGCGCGAACGCGACGGCCTCGCCCCCGAGCATCGGGCTGATCGTCGAGGATGTCACCGCGCCCACGGTCTGGGCCGAGTCGCCCTCCATGACCATCACATGCTCGCCCGGGAACGGCTGAACGATCTCGCCGCGCGGGTTGTGCTCGAAGCGCAGCGCAACGAGTGTCTGCTTGGGCTTGCCCAGCGCGTCCATCCGCGCCACGACTTCCTGCCCCAGATAACACCCCTTCTTGAAGTGCACGCGGTCGCGCAGCACCCCGGTCTCTCCCGGGAGCGACTGCTCGCCGAAGTCGATGTTGTACAGGGGCGTGCCCGCCTCGATCCGCGCGATGTTGTACGCGTGCCACCCCGCCGGGCGCATCCGGATGCGCGCCTGTGCCGCACGCTCGTCGGTGCGGCCGTGCTCGTCCTCGTGCGGCACGCACGCCTGCACCAGTCGCACCCACACGCGCTCGGCGTCCGATGAGCGCACCCAGAGGTGGATCCCGATCTCGCCGCAATCGTCCTGCCGGTCGAGCAAGACTTCTGCGCCGGCGATCTCCGCGCGGCACGACTCGCCCGGCGCAAGATCCGCGGGCGGTTGGTCATTCTTACCGACAGCCACGGCCTGCATCGCGAGCATCGCCGTCGGCCCGTGGACCTCGAACCGCGCCCACTCTTCGCTCGCGTCCTCGATCCGCACATCCTCGGTGATCACGAAGGCGTCGAGCGTCGAGCGCGCACGCTCCGTCGTCAGCGCATCGAGGTCGAGCATCACGCGATCCTCGAGGACCAACACGCGAAGGTCCGCGTCGATCCGCCCCTTGCGGTTCAGCCAGAAGGATCGCGCGCAGTGGTAGGGGGCCAGCCCCTTCACCTCCTGCGTGATCATCCGGTTCAGGAACTCGAGCCGGTCATCACCGGAGACCACCAGCGTGCCCCGGTTCGTCATGTCGATCAGCGCGCACCCCCGCCGAAGCGACGCGTATTCCGCGGCGATCTCGCCGTAGGTCTCGACCATCTCGACGCCGGAGTCCTCGGGCCCCCAGGTCTGCATCGACGCCTCCGCCTGGCCGTGGATTGTTCGAATCGGGCTCACGCGCGGCATCGGTGGGGCTCCGTCCCTGGCCTGAAGCCGATACCATCACCGGCTCTCCGGGATACTACACGCCCACCGATTCATCAGCAGGAGTTTGCCCGCATGGCCCGATCGACCTCGTCCTCCGCCCTGAACACCGACCTCCTGAAGCGCCTCTGCGAGACTCCCGGCGTCCCCGGCCGCGAGCACCTCGTGCGCGAACTCATCAAGAAGGAGATCAAGGGCCTGTTCGACGAAGTCCGCGAAGACCCGATGGGCAACCTGCTGTGCAAGCGCTCCCCGCGCGGCAACGCGAAGAAGAAATCCGGCGAGGCGACCCGCGTGATGATCCCGTGCCATATGGACGAGATCGGCTTCCTCGTGCGCTATATCGACGACAAGGGTTTCATCCGCGTCAACCCCGTCGGCGGGTTCGACACGCGCAACCTCTTCGCCCGCCGCGTGCATGTGCACACCAGCGGCGGCATTATCCCGGGCGTCATGAACCCCGGCGGCCGCCCGATCCACATCGCCAGCGAGGAAGACAAGAAGAAGGTCCCCGACACCAAGGAGTTCTTCATCGACACCGGGCTCGAGGGCGACGAGGTCAAGAAGTCGGTCAAGATCGGCGACATGATCACCCTCGAAGAGCCCTTCCGCATCATGGGCAACAAGGCCGTCAGCAAGGCGCTCGACAACCGCGTCGCCTGCTGGCTCGGCATCGAGGCGGTCCGCGCCCTCGACGCGATCGATTCAGGACACGCCTGCGAGGTGCATGTCGCGTTCACCGTCCAGGAAGAAGTCGGCCTGCGCGGCGCCAAGACCGCCGCCGCCGCCGTCAAGCCCCACCTGGGCATCGGCATCGATGTCTCCCTCGCGTGCGACACCCCGGGCGTCCCCGAGGACGAGTCCGTCACCAAGCAGGGCGAGGGCGCCGGGCTCCATGTGATGGACTCCTCCATCATCAGCGACATCGGGCTCATCGAAGAACTCGAAGCGTGCGGCAAGAAGCACAAGATCAAGACCCAGCGCACCCTGCTCGCGCGCGGCGGGCAGGACGGCGCCGCCGCCCAGCAGATCGGCGAGGGCTGCCGCGCCGCCGGGCTCGTGGTCGGCACGCGCTACATCCACACCGTCACCGAGATGATCGACCTGCGCGACCTCGCCGCCGCCCGCGACCTGCTCGCGGCGTGGCTCAGCGAAGTGAAGTGACAACGAATGCGACCATTTCCGCCCGCGGCGCTGACCACCAGCGACGCGGGCTTTTCAATTTAGTTGTTGAACACACACCGGAATGTCAGCGCCGACGATGCGCCGCGAGAGCCCCGCACAGGACCAACAAGCCAGCAACCCCCGGCGCAGGCACAATGGTGGCGAGACGGAAGGTGTAGCTGCCGAAGGTCGAAGAATTGTTATCCCAATCATCGAGGCCCGCGAATCCCTGCCCGAGAAGGACTCGCTCGCCACTGGCAGTCAGCCGGATTTCACCGTTGAGATCGCGCACCGCATAAGGCGTCTCAACCCATTCCTGCTCTGTTCCCAGAACATCCAGCAATCCCCAGTAGCTGACGCTGTCCGGGTAGAGCCCCGTCGCGAGGCGCTCCCAACCTTCGAATGTGCCGTTTCCGTTCGCGTCCCATGTCCCGTAGTCGCCGTTGCCCGGCGTTCCGCGCACCGGCTCCTCGTTCGAGGAATGGGGATACATCCAGTACCCTTCCTCTCCCTCGCCGTAGCGGTTCGGGTCGTGGTACGCGGCTTTAAGCAGTTCATCAAGCCCGGGGAGCCAGAAGCGCGCGCCCTCGTTACGAGTGATCGGGTTGCCGCTGATTGCGGTGCTGAAACTCTCGTCCGTGAATGTGTACGCGCCGGTATGGAACGTGTCCCAGGTCAGCGCCGCTTCATCGGTCGGCGCGCCGTTGTGGAGCCAGTTCGTGTAGCGTGCGGCGTTGCGCCATGAGACGGTCACCGCCGAGTTGTCGTAGCGCGGGTCGACATCGAAGCCGCCGAGCAGTTTGATGCCCCGGCTGGTGAAACTGCTGTCCGTCGGGCTGCCTGTCTCGATCGCGCCGGGCCGATCCTCCAGCGAGAGCCAGAAGGGCCGGAATGCGCGCACTAACTCAACATACTGGGGCTGAATCACCTCGGTGCGCAGGATTCGGTACTCGTAGTCCACGCGCCCCCGGTCGTCGATGTGGTTGGGCGTCCAATCGTTAGGGAAGAATCGCTCACTCTCGTTCCACGACCGGTTGCCCGGCGCGCCCACCGTCACGAAGTCGAAGCCGAAGCGTTCGATCGTCGCGTTGACGGCGGTGATGTCCGACCCGCCGTACACCGGCGCCGGAGGACGCGGGGCCGGGAGATAGACCACGGGCTGCGCAAACAGCGGCGCACTCAGCGCGCACGACGCGGCGAGGGTCGTCAACGAACAAAGCGGGCGGCTCGGCATCTGGGTGACTCCGGAAGGGAGATGGACTCGACCTGTGCAAGGACAAGGTACAGCAAAGAGGCCGAATCACCAAGATCCGAGAACCGGATAGTGCGGAAAATTCGCGATAGGTATCAGAGCCCCGGGCGCGAGCACGGGGCGCGGCGACGCCCGAAATTCCTGAATCACCCGCTCCGGAACCGCGTCCGCGCCCTCCGCTCGCGCGAAGGGCTCTGATCAGATGCCGTCTCAGGGCGCCCGATCCTCCCCCAGCCCTCCCCCGGCGGGAGACACACTGCGGAAGCACAAAACGACCACAGCCAACCCGTGAGGATCGGCCGTGGCTGTCGTGCTCCCCTAATTGTTCGCTGGTTCGATCAGTGGATGATCGACGACGCCTGTTCGATCGCCTCGACGACCTGCCGGATCTGGAAGGGCTTCTTGAGGAAGCCGTCGAACCCGGTGCCCTTGAGTTGGGCCGACTGGCCGTCGGTGAGTTTGCCGCTCATCGCGATGACGCGCGTCATCTGGAGTTCTTCGCTCTTGCGCACGAGGCCCGCGACATGCCGCGCGTCGTTGTTCTCGCCGATGTGCAGATCGAGGAGCAGCACATGGGGCTTGAACTTCTCGCAGGTGAGGCCGGCCTCGAACGCCGTCGCGGCGACCTCGACCTCGTAGTTGGCCTGCTCGGTGAGGACCTTGCTCAGCGTCCTGGTCACCTCGGCGTCGTCATCGACGATCAGCAGCCGCGTCTGGCCCGTGTTGAGCCCGTTGAGCGGGATGCTGTGCTCTTTCATGAAGCGCACGAGCTGGTTGATCGGAATGCGGCGATCCTTGGAGCCGGGGATCCGGTAGCCCTTGAGCTGACCGGAGTCGAACCACTTGGACACAGTGCGCGGCGCGACATTGCACACCTTCGCGACTTCGCCGGTTGTCAGGACATCCTTGCCGAACGGCATACGCACACCTCATCCATGGGAGCGCGGAACGAGTCGTCGGCCGCCGCACTCTCCTCCGAGTGCGACTGCGAAGCCGGGACCGGCCATTCCATCGGCGGAAGCTCTGCCTGAGTTGACGGCTGCGCGCGTTACGCGGGCAAGTTCGAAGTATCTGGACCTTGACGGGTTACGCGCGGGGCCGGTCCACGACCGAGAACAACCGGACGACCGTCGGATAACACCATCGTGACGCCGGGAACGGGGGGGACTGAGGGAATGCGCCACCGTTCGAGGTGAGCCCATCGGAAGTACACTCGCCCCATGCGCATCCTCGACATCTATCTGTCCAAGGACAAGGCCTCCGAGGTCGAGCAACTCGCCGACGAGAAGGGGTACCTCGCCGCCCGCACGGACGGGGAGAAACTCTCCCACCTGCGCATCGCGGCGCCGAACGGCTCGCCCGACGACCTCCTCGAGTCGCTCGACGAAAAGTACGGTTTCTCGGGCGATGATCCCGAGGGGTTCTTTGTCGTCTCCGAGCCGCTGACCATCACGCCGCGCGACGACGAGGCGATCAAGAAGCAAACGAAGCGCGCCGCGTTCGAGGAGATAGAACAGTTCGCGGAAGACGGGGGCCACCTTGATCGCACCTTCTGGGTGCTCTCGTCGTGCGCCGCTGTCCTCGCGGCGGGGGGGATCATCCTCGGGAGCACGCCCGCCATCGTCGGCGCCATGGTCATCGCTCCCGTGTTCAAACCGCTGACGGCGATCAGCGTGGGGATTTCCCTCGCTCGCTGGAAGGTTGCGCTGCGCGGCCTGCTGGCGGGCGGGATCGCCAACGGGCTCGCCGTCGGCGCGGGCTTGCTGTTCGGCCTGCTCACGCCGCTGATCGCGAGCAACGCAACGATCGAGGCGCGGAGCGAACTGAGTCTGTTCAACACCATCATCGCCGTCGCCGCGGGCATCGCGGCCGGGTATTCCGTGATCCGCAACGACCGCTCGACGCTGGTGGGCATCGTGATCGCGGCGTCGCTGGTCCCCGCCGCCGCCGCGATGGGCGTGGGCCTGGGCGCGGGATTCTGGCTGCTCGCGGCCAACAGCGCGCTGACGCTGGCGACGAACATCGTGGCCGTCGTGGTCGCCATCGTCGCGGTCTTCCGCATCGAGCAGGTGCGCAGTTCGGTGTGGCGCGAGGTCATCAAAGGCAAGGACGCCTCGAAGCGTGCGATCTGGCTCGGGCTCATCGCGCTCGCGGTGCTCGCGGCGCCGATCGTCGTGGTCTTCGCGATGAAGTACCAGGAAGAGGCGTTGGATCGGGGGATCAGCCGCGCGATCGAGGCGACCCGGAACAACGCGGTGATCATCGGGCACCGGGTTCTGGACGACGGAGCGTCCGTACGGATCTTCGTGGCCGAGCAGCCCGACGCCGAGACCCGCGCGATGGTGGAGAAGCGGCTCGGCGACCTCAACGGAGGGGTCGAGGCCGAATGGGTGGTTCCCTAACAAAATATTTCCGAAAACTGACCGAACAGACTTGACGCGGCCGAGAATACCAGTGATCCTATCGCACACCGAACATTGACGCCGAGAGGAGCCGCAGGTATGGTCGCAACGAAACCCGAAAGCAAGCTCAACGGAACCGCAGGGGGCCGCTTCGCAGCCCTCGCCAAGGACGCCAAGATGGCCACCACCACAAAGACCGACGCCGACCAGAAAGCCAAGCGGCAGATGCTCGATCGCACGCTGGCGCAGATCGACAAGACCTTCGGCAAGGGCTCGATCATGCGTCTCGATGAGGACGCGCATCTGGCCATCCCCGGCATCTCCACCGGGTCGATCTCGCTCGACCTCGCCCTGGGCGGCAAGGGCATCCCCAAAGGCCGCATCATCGAAATCTTCGGCCCCGAATCGTCGGGCAAGACCACCCTTGCGCTCAATGTCGCGGCCCAGGCTCAGAAGGCCGGCGGCGTGGCCGCGTTCATCGACGCGGAACACGCGCTCGACCCGTCGTGGGCCAAGCGGCTGGGCGTGAACATCGACGAGATGCTCGTCAGCCAGCCCGACACGGGCGAGCAGGCCCTCGACATCTGCGAACTCCTCGTGCGCTCCAACGCGGTCGATGTCGTCGTCGTTGACTCGGTGGCCGCGCTCATCCCCCGGGCGGAAATCGAGGGCGAGATGGGCGACACCCATGTCGGCCTGCAGGCCCGCCTCATGAGCCAGGCGATGCGCAAACTCACGGGCGCTATCGCCAAGAGCAGTTGCACCGTCATCTTCATCAACCAGATCCGCGAGAAGATCGGCGTGATGTTCGGCAGCCCCGAGACCACGCCCGGCGGCCGCGCGCTGAAGTTCTACTCGTCGGTCCGCATCGACATCCGCCGCACCGGCGCGATCAAGGACGGCGATCAGAATGTCGGCAACCGCGTCCGCGCCCGCGTCGTCAAGAACAAGGTCGCCCCGCCGTTCCGCGACGCCGAGTTCGACATCATGTTCAACGAGGGCATCTCCGCCAGCGGCGACCTGCTCGATCTCGCCGTGAACGAGGGCATCGTGGACAAGTCCGGCGCATGGTTCTCCTACGGCGATGTCCGCCTCGGCCAGGGCCGCGAGAACTCCAAGCAGTTCATCAAGGACAACGCCGACCTCTTCGCCGAGATCCGCCAGAAGGTCCTCGACAAGAAGGGCGTCCTCAAGCCCGGCGTCAAGGCCGAGGCCGTGTCGGTCGACGAGGGTGACGAGCCCGACGCCTCTGGCGACGACTGATCGGACCTCCAGACTTCCGTCTGTAACGGCCATTCCGACTTTGCGTGCGAAGAGGCGAGCGCCGGTCCGTGGCATGCTCGCCCTTCGCCGCTTTGCTTTGCATGTTCTTCCTGCATGCCTCGCGGCCGTCCGTGTGTATCGGACCCGCCGCGATCAAGGCCGTTCCACACGCAGGAAGACACATGCTGAAGACCACCACCAGCCGTTTGCTCGCTCTCGCCTCGTTCGCCGCCCTCGCCGGCGCCGCCAGCGCGGGCGTCATCACGGCCAAGGCCACCGCCGACAACCACTACTCGATCTATGCGACCGTCGGCGGCGAGTTCGTGAAGGTCGGCGGCAACGAGACCGGCGCCGCCGGCGCGCCCGGCCGCTACAACTGGAGCATGGCCGAGTCGTACACCTTCGACACATCCGGCCCGATCTACATCGCGGCGTGGTCCGACGACGCGGTCGCGCAGGGCCTCCTCGCCGAGATCAACGCGGGTGACTACGGCACGATCTACTCGGGCGACGCCCGCTGGCAGGTCTTCGCCACCGGCATCGACCTCGACACCGGCGCGGCCCATCCGCTGGCGACGGATGTCGCCTTCCAGATCGCGCTCGCTGACGCCAACTCGTGGTGGGACACCCCGTATGTCGGCGAGACCAACGCCAGCGGGACCCTTCCCTGGGCCAAGATCGCCGACATCAGCGATGACGCCAACTGGATGTGGAACGCCACCGACGGCGGCGACGCCCTCCGAGGCGGGAAAAACCACGACGAGTACCTGATCTTCCGTCTTGCGGCGATTCCCGCCCCGGCGTCGGGCCTCGTGATCGCGGGCGCGGGTCTTGCGCTCGCCCGCCGTCGCCGCTGACGCGTGATTCCCGGGGCGATTCTGCAATCACCGGACGGGTTTGCGGTATAAGGGCATCTATTCCAGCGGGCGCGGTGATCGCGCCCGCTGTCCATTGCGCCCTGGAGACCGCTCACCGATGCAACCGAAGAACGCCTTCCGCTCTGCCCCCGTCGCGATGCTCGCGATCGCCGGAACCGCAGCCGCTTTCGCACCCGCCGCGCTCGCCGAGATCAACCCGCACGGCGGCATGCTCCGCTACCCGGACATCAGCAAGTCGCAGATCGTGTTTGTCTACGGCAACGATCTCTGGACGGTCCCGCGCGAGGGCGGACGCGCCACGCCTCTGGCCGGCCCGGTCGGCCAGGAGCTGTTCCCCAAGTTCAGCCCCGACGGATCCGAGATCGCCTTCGTGGGCAACTACGACGGCGACACCGACATCTATGTGATCGAGAAGGACGGCGGCCTCGCGCGGCGCGTCACTCACCATCCGGGCACCGAGGTCCTCAACGACTGGACGAGCCAGGACGACCTGCTGTTCTACATGAGCGGGCTCGGCGGGCTCACCCGTCAGACCCAGCTGTTCACCATCGACACCGAGGGCGGCGAGTACAACCAACTCCCCGTTCCATACGGAGCGCAGGGCGCCATCAGCGCCGACGGCAAGTGGCTCGCGTACACCCCCCACACGCGCGACGCACGCACCTGGAAGCGGTACCGCGGCGGCATGGCGACCGACATCTGGCTGTTCAATCTCGACACGAACGAGTCGAAGCAGGTCACCGATTGGGAAGGCACCGACACCATCCCCATGTGGGCGGGCGACACCCTGTACTACCTCTCCGACGCGGGCGACGAGCACCGTCTGAACCTCTGGTCGTACAACACACGCACGGGCCAGCGCCAGCAGCACACCAAGTTCACCAATTACGATGTGAAGTGGCCTTCTATGGGACCGGGCCCGAACGGCCGCGGCGAGATCGTGTTCCAGAACGGATCGAAGCTGTACCGCTTCGATTGCGCGAACGGGCGTCACACGGCCGTCGATGTGTTCATCCCGGGCGACCGCCCGACCCTGCGCGCCCAGACGCGCGATGTGAACTCTGACATCACCGACTGGTCCATCGCGCCCAGCGCGAAGCGGGTCGCCACCATTGCGCGCGGCGATGTCTGGACGCTTCCTGCCGAGAACGGCACTCCGCGCAACCTCACACGCTCGCCCGGGTCGCAGGAGCGCAGCGTCGCGTGGAGCCCGGACGGCCAGTGGCTCGTCTACACCTCCGACGAGAGCGGCGAGATGGAGCTCTACCTCGTCCAGTCCGACGGCATGGGCGAGACCCGCCAGCTCACTCACGACAGCAAGACCTACTACTCGGCCATGAACTGGTCGCCCGACTCCGAGAAGATCGCGTACGCCGACAAGGGCGGAACGCTGCGCGTCCTCGATGTCGAGTCCGGGTCCAGCGAGATCATCGATGTTGACGGTCGCGGCGGCGTGTTCCTCCCGTCATGGTCCGCCGACAGCCGCTGGATGACCTACGCCAAGAGCGACACGAGCGGCAGCGAGAACACCTCGATCTACATCCACGACACCGAGACGGGCGAGACGCACCGCGTCACCAGCGGCTTCTTCAACGACACCGCGCCGACCTTCGATCGCGGCGGCGAGTATCTGTACTTCGCGTCCAATCGCGCCTTCTCGCCCATTTACGACGACATGTACGGCGGGCTCGAGTCCCCGTTCGTGTATGTGGACACCGAAGTCCTGATCGCCGTCCCGCTCCGCGACGATGTGAAGTCGCCGTACCTCCCCAAGAGCGACGAAGAGGAGTGGGACAAGGACGCCAAGAAAGACGAGAAGAAGGACGGCGACGACAAGGAAGACGACAAGAAGGAGAACGGGAAGGACACCGGCGTCGTCGGCGAGTGGGAGGGCACGAGCGAAGGCATGATGCAGATGGGTATGGAGGAGGACACGGTCCCCTTCACCATGAGCATCACCAGGAACGCCGACGGCTCGTACAGCGCAACCACTACGACTCAGGGCGAATCGATCGGCCTTGAGGATGTCAGGTTCGACCCCGGCACGGGCGAGTTCAGCGGCAAGGTTCCTTCGCCCGTCGGCGCGGTCGTGCTCAAGGCCACCGTCAGCGGCGGCTCGATGAGCGGCACATGGGAAATCGAAGGCATGGGCGTCACAGGCACATGGAGCGCCACCAAGACCGGCGCCCCCGCGGCCGATGACGATGACGCCGAGAAGAAGGACGGCGACGACAAGGACGCCAAGAAGAAGAAAGCCAAGCCCGTCGAGATCGACATCGAAGGGTTCGAGGCGCGGTCGATGCAGCTCGCGCCGGATCGGGGGCTGTTCTTCAACCTCTCCGTGAACGACAAGGACCAGCTCATGTATGTCCGCCGCTCCGGCCGCGGCATGGGGGGCGGCTCGGAGATCATGCTCTTCGACATCAAGGACGAGAAGAAGGAAGAGAAGAGCGTGGCCAAGAACGCGGGCCGCTACGAGCTGACCGCCGACGGCAAGAAGATGCTCCTCCCGCGCGGGAACGGCGCCCAGATCCAGAACGCCAGCGCCGGCGCATCGGGCAAGCCCGTGGTCACCAGTCCCATGCTCCAGACGGCCGAGCCGCGTGAAGAGTGGGAGAGCATCGTCCGCAACGCGTGGCGCATCATTCGCGACTTCTTCTACGACCCGACCATCCACGGCGTGGACTGGGATCAGGTCCTCGAGGATCACCTCGCGATGCTCCCCGACGCCGTGACGCGCGAGGATGTGACCTTCATCATTCAGGAAATGATCGGCGAGATGAATGTCGGCCACGCGTACTATCGCGAGGGCGGCGACATCGAGCGTGCGAGCAACCGGAATGTCGGCCTCCTCGGCGCCGACTTCACCCTCGACGACGGCGCGTACAAGATCACCAGGATCCTTCGCGGCGCCGAATGGGACACCGACGCACGCGGCCCGCTCAACCAGCCCGGACTCGATATCAAGGAGGGCGAGTACATCCTCGCGGTCAACGGCGTTCCGGTCGATGTGGAGAAAGACATCTACGCATCGTTCATCGGGATGGCAGGCAGGCCCGTCACCATCACCGTGAGCGAGAAGGCCGAACTCGACGACGACGCACGCCAGATCGTCGTTGAGCCGCGCAGCAACGAGGTCGAACTCCGCTACCGCGACTGGGTCGAGAGCAACCGCCGGCGTGTGTACGAGTTGTCCGACGGCAAGGTCGGCTACATCTATGTGCCCAACACCGGCGGTCAGGGCCAGAACGAACTCGTCCGGCAGTTCTACGGCCAGGCGCACATGGACGCGCTCATCATCGACGAGCGTTGGAACGGCGGCGGCCAGATGCCGTCGCGCTTCATCGACATCCTGAAGCGCCCCGCGAGCAACTACTGGGCGGTTCGTGACGGCGCCGACTGGACCAGCCCGTTCCGTGCGCACAACGGGCCCAAGTGCATGCTCATCAACGGGCTCGCGGGCTCCGGCGGCGACGCCTTCCCGTTCCTCTTCCGCTACCACGAGGTCGGGCCGATCATCGGCATGCGCACCTGGGGCGGCCTCGTCGGCATCGGCGGCTACCCGCCCATGGTTGACGGCTCTTCCGTCACCGCGCCGTCGTTCGCGTTCTACAACACCGACGGCACATGGGGCATCGAGGGACACGGCGTCGACCCCGACATCGTGGTGATCGACGATCCCGCGAAGATGGTCGACGGCGGCGATCCGCAGCTCGAACGCGCCGTCGAGGAAATGCTCGAGGCCATCGAGCGCGAGGGCTATCAGCGCCCAGCTCGCCCGGCGTATCCGGATCGCTCCAAGATGGGCATCCCCGAGAGCGACTGGTGATCTGAGAACCGACGCACGAATCTGATCACTCCCCGAGGCCCGGCAGCCGTTGCCGGGCCTCTTTCATGCGCCCGACGGGCCGCCTCCCGAGCGTGATTCGTCGGTATGCTTCTGGCATGAGACTCAGAACACTTCGCGCTTCCGTTCTCGCCACAGCCGCCTCGGTCGCGTTCCTCGCGGGTGGGATCCTCACCGCGCCCGCGTCCGCCGACGAGGGCATGTGGCTCCTCAACCAGTTGCCGATGAGGATGCTGAAGGATCGCTACGGCTTCACGCCCAGCGCCGAGTGGATCGAACTCGTGCAGAAAGCCTCCGTGAAGTTCCCGTCCGGATCGGGCTCGATCGTGTCGGAAGACGGGCTCGTGATGACCAACCACCATGTCGCCCGCGGTCAGCTCACGAAGCTCAGCACCGCCGAACGCGACATCATTGCTGACGGCTTCCTCGCGCGTACCTACGAGGAAGAGATCAAGTGCCCGGACACCGAACTCCTGACCCTCCAGGAGATCATCGATGTCACCGACAAAGTGAAAGGCGCCGCCAAGCCGGGGATGACCAATGCGCAGGCCGACGCAGCGCGCCGAGCCGCCATCGCGAGCATCGAGCGCGTGCAGAAAGAGAAGACCGGCCTCACCTGTCAGGTCGTCACGCTGTACGGCGGAGGGATGTACCATCTCTACTGCTTCAAGCGCTACGACGATGTCCGCCTGGTCTTCGCCCCCGAGAAAGCCATCGCGTCGTTCGGCGGCGATGTGGACAACTTCGAGTTCCCGCGCTTCAACCTCGATGTCACTTTCATGCGCGTGTACGAGGACGGGAAGCCGGCGAAGCCCGAGCATCACTTGAACTTCACGCTCGAGGGCGTGGAAGCCGGCCAGCCCGTGTTCGTGACGGGCCACCCCGCGCGAACCCAGCGTGCGTTCACCGTCGATCATCTCCGCACCCTGCGCGACAACTACTATCCAGAGTGGATGGACTACACGCGTCGCCGCGAGGTTGAACTCAACATCTTCGCGAGCGAGAGCGAAGACTTTGCGACCCAGGCCTACCGCGAACTCCCGAGCGTCCAGAACCGCCGCAAGGGCCTGGGAGGGAAACTCGTCGCTTTGCAGGATCCGCGAAACTTCGCCAAGAAGATGCGCGAGGAGGAGGAACTCCGGTCCGCCATCAGAGCGAATCGCGAACTCGCCGAGCAGGTTGGCGACGCCTTCGAGCAGATCGCTCAGGCGCAACTCGTGTACGACGAGTTCTCCGACGAGCACAACATTCTCGAACGATGGCCCGTGGGAGGCTCCGAACTCTTCGCGATCGCGCGGCACATCGTCCGGTTGACGGAGGAGCGCACCAAGCCCAACGAAGAACGCATGAGCGCCTACACCGAGAGCCGCATCCCGACGCTCGAGGTCTCGCTGTATTCCCCGGCGCCTGTGTTCGAGGAACTGGAGATCAACCGCGTGGCGAGCGGGCTCGGCATGGCCGCCGACACCCTGGGCGGCGAGCACGACATCGTGCACACGCTCTACGGCGGGCTGGGCGCGAACGAGCGGGCACGCCAACTCGTCACGGGCACACGGCTGGCCGATGTCGGGTATCGGAAGGCGCTCGTCGCGGGAGGCGTCGACGCGGTCCAGGCCAGCGATGACCCGATGATCCAACTCGCGCTGGCGCTCGATGGGGGAGCGCGGGCGGTGCGTGCACGCTACGAAGAGAATGTCGAGGCCCCGCAGACCGACGCGTATGGCCGCCTCGCTGCCGCACGGTTTGAGGCTTTCGGAGACAGCGTGTACCCGGACGCGACCTTCACCCTGCGACTCTCGACGGGGCGCGTGGAAGGATTCGATCAGGAAGGCGTCGACCTGCCCTACGAGACAGACTTCGGCGGGCTGTTCGAGCGGTACGAACTCCGCGGGCCGAACGAGCCGTTCAGCCTGCCGCGCAAGTGGCTCGCGTCTCGCTCGTCGCTCGATCCCAGGACGGCATTCAACCTCGTCTCCACCAACGACATCATCGGCGGCAACTCCGGGAGCCCGCTGCTCAACGCGGACGCCGAGGTCGTCGGTCTCATCTTCGACGGCAACCGCTACTCGTTCGCGTGGGACACGATCTACTCCAGCGAACAAGGCCGTGCGGTGTCCGTCGATGTGCGCGGCATTGTCGAAGCACTGCGCAAGGTGTACGGCGCGCACGCCCTCGCGGATGAACTGGTCGGGAAGTGATCGCGCTGACCGATGTTTCGAAGTCGTTCGGAGATCACCTCGCCGTGGACCGGGTGACGCTCGCGCTCCAGCCGGGCCGCACCGCCGCGTTGATCGGACCCAGCGGCTGCGGCAAGTCGACGCTCCTGCGGCTCATGCTCGGACTCGTCACGCCCGACTCCGGCCGAGTCGAATTCGATAATGTAGCTCTGACGCCAGCGAACAGCAGGAGCGTGCGGCTCCGCGTCGGTTACGCGATCCAGTCCGGCGGCCTCTTTCCCCACCTGACCGCGCGGCAGAATGTTGCGCTGCCCGCACGACACGCCGGCTGGCGGGCGGCGCGGTGCGCCTCGCGCATCGATGACCTCGCGTCGGTCATGCGCATCGAGGAGGCGCTTCTCGACCGGTTCCCGCTGGAACTCTCTGGCGGCCAGCGACAGCGCATCGCGCTCATGCGTGCGCTCGTGCTCGACCCCGAAGCGATCCTGCTCGATGAACCGCTCGGAGCGCTCGACCCGGTCATCCGGGGAGAACTCCAAAGCGAGCTGCGGAACCTCTTCGATCGCCTTACCAAGACCGTGGTCCTCGTCACGCACGACCTCGCAGAGGCCGCGTACCTCGCCCCCCAGGACATTGTGCTGATGCGCAACGGACGCATCGAACAGCGAGGCGAGTTCGATACGCTCAGGCGCTCGCCGGTCAACGAGTTTGTGAGTTCATTCATCGAGGCGCAGACCGCGCGCGTCCGGTCGCTCGTGGGGGTGGCGCCGTGAGGCGATCGAGAGCCCTCCGTGTTGTCGTGGGTGTGATCATCCTTGCCGCGATCACGGCCGCCCTTGTGGCGGGTCGTTCCCCGTCAGCATCGCGACTGAACCTCGGCTCCAAGAGCTTCACCGAGTCCAGCATCCTCGGGAATCTGATGCTGCTCCTCGTGACCGAGTCGGGAACGCCCGCTCGGCTCCGCGCCTTTCCGGGCTCCGCCGTGGCGTTCAACTCGCTCATCGCCGGAGAGATCGACGCATACCCCGAGTACACCGGAACCCTGAAGCGTGAGTTGCTCGCTACGCTCGAACTCGAATCGGACGAAGACCTCCGCCGGGCGCTCGCGGAACGCGGCATCGTCATGTCGCCTCCGCTCGGGTTCAACAACACCTACGCACTCGGCGTCGGCCGCGCCCTTGCAACCGAACTCGGCTTGGAGCGCATCTCGGATCTCGCCGATCATCCTTCGCTGCGGCTCGCGTTCTCGACCGAGTTCATGAACCGCGGCGACGGCTGGCCCGGACTTCGCGATACATACAGGCTTCCGCAAAGTGCAAGAGGAATCGAGCACTCACTCGCGTACGCCGCCCTCAAGAACGGGGCGATCGACGCGACGGACCTCTACGCGACCGACGCCCAGATCGCGGCGATGGATCTTGTGGTCCTGGAAGACGATCTCGGCTACTTCCCTCGCTACGACGCGGTGCTCCTCTACAGCCGGGACGCGGAGTCGCGGCATCCCGATGCGATCGAGGCGATGTCATCACTCGTCGGGCAGATTGACGAACAGAGGATGCGCGATTGGAACGAGCGAGCGGAGATCGCGGGCAAGGACGGCGCTCGTCAGTCTCCCGCCGCGGTCGCTGCGGCCGCGTTCGAGGAACTCGGCGGAGCGCCAGTGGAAGTGCTCCAGCAGACCCTGTGGAGGCGCATCGCGCTTCGCACGAAGGAACACCTGACCCTCGTCGGGATTTCGATGCTGGTGGCGATCGTTCTCGCCATACCGATGGGCGTGATCGCGGCTCGTTCGCGCATCGCAGCGGGTCCTATTCTCGCGGTCACGGGAATCCTGCAGACGATCCCCGCGATCGCGCTATTGGTGCTGCTCATCAAACCCTTCGGGATCGGTCCGCAGACCGCCATCATCGCGCTGATCTTGTATTCGTTGCTGCCGATCGTGCGCAACACACACGCTGGACTGGTCGGTATCTCTCCCGATTTGATCGAGTCCGCGAACGCGATAGGTCTGTCATCCTGGGAGCGGCTGAGGCGAGTCGAGTTGCCGCTCGCGCTTCCGACGATCATGGCCGGTGTGAAGACCGCGGCGGTCATCAATGTCGGCGCTGCAACGCTGGGCGGATTCATCAGCGCGGGCGGCTACGGCCAGCCGATCTTCACCGGGATTACCCAGAACAACTTCGCCAAGATCCTGGAGGGCGCCGTGCCAGCCGCCGCGCTCGCGATCATCGTCCAGTTGGGGTTCGGCCTGCTCGACCGATCGGTCATCCCGCGCGGCTTGCGTCGCACCGCCGCGAAGTAGAAAACGAAGTTCCGAGCAATGAAGTAGCCCCGGCAGGATTCGAACCTGCGACCTGACCGATTATGAGTCGGCTGCTCTACCGCTGAGCTACGGGGCCCGGGGTCTGGGCGGCGCGGGGCCGCGGGTTTACTTGATGAACAGCATCTCGCGATAGGTCGGCATAGGCCAGAGTTCGTCGGCGACGCGCTGCTCCAGCTGGTCGGCGATGTCGCGCAGACTCACCATCGCGGGCACCGCCTTGTCGCGGAGATGGACGGCTTCCTTGTAGGGATCGTCGTCGCCGTGCGCGATCGCGTCCTCGACGCGGTCTACCGCCTGGCGGAGATCCGCGACGAGGCCGGCGATGCGTTCGAGTTCCTCGCGCAGATCGGCGCACTCGACATTCACGGCCTCGGCGGCGTCGAGCGCCTCCGCGAGCGTGGTCTGGTGCTTCAACGCGGCGGGCATGATCCAACGCCGACCGACCGAGATCATCGATCTCGCTTCGATCACGATCTGCTTGTTGTACTTCTCGAAGAAGATGCTCGAACGCGACGCGAGTTCGATCTTCGTGAGCACGCCGTACTTGTTGAAGAGGTCGCTGGCCTTCTTCGCCTTGAGCGGCGCGAGCGCAGCAACGGTCTCGCGGTTGTTGGGCAGGCCTCGCGCCGCGGCCTCGTCGCGCCAAGCGTCGGTGTAGTTGTCGCCGTCGAAGATGATGCGCTGGTGGTCGCGCACAATTTCTTTGAGCAGCGCGCGGACCGAGGATTCGAGTTTGGCGGGTGTGGGGTTCTTGCCGAGGGACTTCTCGAGTTTCGTGGCGATGACATCGAGCGATTCGGCGACGATCGTGTTGAGGATCGTGTTGGGCCAGCCGACGGCCTGCGATGACCCGACGGCGCGGAACTCGAACTTGTTGCCCGTGAAGGCGAAGGGCGAGGTGCGGTTGCGGTCGGACGCGTGCTTGGGGATGTTGGGGAGCGTCCGGGCGCCGAGCGACATGTCGCCGCCCTTCTTCGTGCCGCGCGAGACGCCGGATTCGAGCTGGCTGATGATGTCGCTCAGCATGTCGCCGAGATAGATCGAGATGATGGCGGGGGGCGCCTCGTTGGCGCCGAGGCGGTGATCGTTGCCCGCGTGCGCGATGGACGCGCGGAGCAGGTCGGAGTGCAGGTCCACGGCGCGGATGACGGCGCAGAGGAAGGTGAGGAACTGCATGTTCGTGTGGGTTTCGTCGCGGGGGTCGAGCAGGTTGACTCCCGTGTCGGTCGCCATCGCCCAGTTGTTGTGCTTGCCCGAACCGTTGACGCCCGCGAAGGGCTTCTCGTGGAGGATGCACTGGAGCCCGAAGCGCGGCGCGACGCGCTTCAGCGTTTCCATGATGATCATCTGATGATCGCAGGCGACATTGGCGTGCTCGAAAAGCGGCGCCAGTTCGAACTGGCTCGGCGCGACCTCGTTGTGTCGGGTGCGCACCGGGACGCCCAGCGCGTAGAGCTGGTGATCGACCTCGGCCATGTAGGCAAGGACGCGCGGGGGGATGGCGCCGAAGTAGTGGTCCTCGAGCTGCTGGTCCTTGGGGGGGCGGGCGCCGAAGAGGGTGCGCTCGGCGGTCATCAGGTCGGGGCGTGCGAAGTAGAAGTTGCGGTCGATCAGGAAGTACTCCTGCTCGACGCCGATGGTGGTGATGATGCGCGAGACGCCCTGATCGGTGCCGAAGATCTTGAGGATGCGCATCGCCTGTTCGGAGAGCGCGTCGATCGAGCGGAGCAGGGGGGTCTTGTAGTCGAGGGCCTCGCCTGTCCACGAGACGAACGCCGTCGGGATGCACATGGTGACGGCGTTGGCGCTGCGGATGAGGAAGACGGGGCTGGTTGGGTCCCACGCGGTGTAGCCGCGCGCTTCGAAGGTGCCGCGAACGCCGCCCGAAGGGAACGAGGACGCGTCGGGCTCGCCCGAGATCAGCGCGCTGCCCGAGAACTCGACGATCGCGCCGCCGTTGCCGTCGGGCATGATGAACGAATCGTGCTTCTCGGCGGTGGAGCCGGTGAGCGGGTGGAACCAGTGGGTGTAGTGCGTGGCGCCGTGCTCGAGCGCCCAGTCCTTCATCGCGTTGGCGACGGTGTCGGCGATGGCGGGATCGAGCGGCTCGCCGTGCTGCGCGGTGCGTTGGTACGCCTTGAAGACATCCTTCGGGAGGCGCTGGCGCATGGTGCGCTCGTTGAACACATCGCGGCCGAAGATCTCTTCGGTGCGCTCGGCGGTGGTGTCGCGTGCGTGGGGAGTTTCACTCCACTGGATGACCGAGCGGACGGCGTCCATGCGGCTGGTGCTGTGGTTCATCGGGCGGTGGGCTCTCGCAAAACGGGGCGTCGCCGGCGAGGGGAGCGGCCGGCGTGGGCGCGTGATTCTGATGGGTTGGTTGTCGGCGATCGGAGCGACAGGGGAAGTGGCCGCCGCTCGCCATTGTCGCTGGATGGTCGCGGTGTGCAAGCCGCGGGCATCGGAGCGGGGCTCAATCCTTGACCCCTTCGACCTTGCCTGCGACGGTGTACTTCTTCAGCGCGGCTTCGAGATCGACGCCGGTGATGTTCGCCATGGTCGTGAGCCACGCGAGGACATCAGCCAGTTCCTCTTCGAGGTTGGCCCGCTCCTCGGCGGTGGGCGACTTGCCCGGCAGGTTGTTCTGGAAGGCGGTGGCCAGCTCGCCGACCTCTTCCATGAACCACAAGAAAGTGCCCGGCACGCCTCGGGCGGCGTCGGTTGCCAAGTACTTGTCTCGGATAAGGTTCTGAAACCCGGCGACGGTGAGGCGACCCTCTCGGGTGAGAGGTTCCTGATCCAGCCGGTCTGAGGCCCTTGACGGGTCGGTCATCGGGCAAAGACAGTAGCGCGGGCCCGGAGATCCATCCGTCTGCTCACGAAAAAAGCGTACGGTTCAATGCCCGGCCGCCTTGGGGGGCAGGACGGGGAAACGGGTCTTGCCCGTCTTGAGCATCAGTTGGACATACTGCTCGCAGGTGCCGCAGCCGCAGCAGCAGCCGGTCCGGCGGGAAAGCTCGTCGAAGTCCAGCCCGTCACGATCGGCGATCGCCTTCAGCTCCGCGAAGGTGATGTCGTAGCAGATACAGCGGTCGACGGGTTCGGGGTCCAACGGGTCGTACATCCTGCTATTCGTAGTCGAAGAGTTGGTTCGAGTCGTCCGGGCCGAACCAACCGATTCCGAGGGGCTCGGGATCGGTGGGGTAGAGCTGGGACCAGTTGGTGCTGGTCATGGCGTGGCCGGAG
This sequence comes from uncultured Phycisphaeraceae bacterium, assembly GCA_965369025.1. Taxonomy (GTDB): domain Bacteria; phylum Planctomycetota; class Phycisphaerae; order Phycisphaerales; family UBA1924; genus JAHBXC01. Next base: position 194,626 of record CBDUPB010000002.1, read on the forward strand.
GTGTGGCCGTCGAGCCAGGCGATGTTCGCCTTTCCGGAATGGCGGAAGTGCATGGAGGGATCGGGCCGGTAGTCGGGGTAGTCGGGCCAGACGCTGGGTTCGAGGAACGAGTACTCGATGACGCCCTCGGCGCCGGCGAAGGCGGAATCGCCGAACTCGATCGTCTCGGTCGGGCGGCGAAAGCGATCGCGCCGCGCGCCCTTCTCGTCGGTGTCGACCGTCCAGAGACCTGGCGAGGCCTCGATTCGTTGCGCGCCGACGAAGGCGGCGTTGTAGCCGTAGCCGCCGGCGCCGGACTCGAAGCCCGCGCCCGATTCGCGGAGTTGCGTCAGCGTCGGCTTGAACTGGGGACACGCGCGAACGCCCTCGCTGCATGCCGCGCTGCCGAGGTAACGGGTGAGGTCGCCGCGTTGTGGATCGAACGGCTCGGCGGCCGCGCTGCGCGCCCCGTGCCAGCGGTGGAGGTTGAGCGACTGGATGCGCGCCGCGGCCGCGACGCTCCGGCCCATGTGCTCGGCGGCGTAGGCGGTGTTCGCGACGCTGAGCTGGCGCGCGTTGGACATGCACACGGCGTTGCGCGAGGCGTCGCGAGCCGCGCCGAGCGTGGGCACGAGAATGCCCATCAGCGCGGCGATCACCGCCACGGCCACGAGCGTTTCGATCAGGGTGAACGCGCGGCGGATCACCGCAGGATCTCCACGGCGAGGGCTGATCCGCGCTCGCCGCTCGCGCCGAAGTTCGAGAGCACGGCGTTGAGGTCGGCGAAGTTGACGACGCCGTCGCAGTTCACATCGCCCTCGATGAGGTCGCCCGTGCTTCCGAATTGGGAAAGCACGGCGTTGAGGTCGGCGAAGTTCACGACGCCGTCGCCGGTCGCATCGCCCTCAAGCATGATGCGCGAGCGCACTCGCGACACGCCGGCGATCTCGGAACTGATCTCGCCGAGCGGGCCGATGACCGCATCGACGGCGGTGGTGATGCGGATGAAGTCGAAGCCCGGAAGGTTGGCGGGCGCGCCGGTGAGCGGATCGACGGCCCAGGCGATGTCGAAGGCGTCGCCGCCTGCGGAGCCGGGCGTGACGCCGATGGCGATCGGGTCGTCGGGCGCGGAGTAGAACACTTCGGGATCGGCGCCGTTCGGGAGTCCGAGCGTGGGGGTGAAGTCGGCGTAGCCGAAGACCGCTTCCTCGGTCGCCTGCGGCGGGAGCGTGACGATGTTCGCGGCGAACATTGCCGGGAGTTCGTAGCCGGATGTTGAGAACGAACCGCTGGGCGCCGCATGGGGATACCACAGCGTGTTTGCCGGAGGTGTGGGAGTGCCCGCGTTGTTGTCCCACGCCTGCGTGCGGAGCGAATCGTTCGGAACGGTCGGGAGCGACGAGCCGCGGATGATGTGCCACGCGTCGTCGGCGAGGCCGTTGTGATTGGCGTCGTAGGAGATCTCGATGTGCGCGGCCTCGGCGAAGCGGCGGTGCGGATCATCGCCGACATACAACGCGTTGCCGAAGACGATCGCGTCCACGCCGAACGGATTGCACGGTTCGTCCCAGACGGTTTCCGCGAATCTGAGCGTGATCGAGCCGCCGAACCCGCCGAGCGTGACGACATCGGTGGTCGTTGGCTCTCCCGGCGTTCCGCCCGTCGGCGCGCCGAGCGCATCGATCGGATTGTTGAGCGACGCGTTGTTCACGAACTGGCCCGGCGCGGGGGTGTAGTCGATCACCTCGCTCGCGAACCAGTAGAACGGATCGCCAGCGGTTGCGGTCGAGAAGGCCGCGCACGCCGCGGCGAGCGTCAGGGCTCGGCGCGACACGGACGAGATGGCGCGGCGATCTCTCATCGGTTGTTTCCCCCGTGGCGGCGACGACGCACAGCGACGGCGCCCGCGAACGCGAGCACGCTGACAGCGCCCGGCGTGGGGATGGTGAATCGGTGCGCGACGCCGTCGGCGATCGCGACGGTCTCGCCCGTGGCGCTGTTGAAGAGCACGGAGTAGGCGAACGCGCTGCCGCCGGACGGGTCGAGCATGGTTTCGAGCGAGTCGGGGACGATGCCCGCGCCGAGGAGAGCGTCGCTGAGCAGGTCGGAGCCGACGACGCTGAAAAAGCCGTTCTCGCCGCCCGCGCCGAAGTCGGCGCCGCCGATGACGAGGTTGCCCAGCGAATCGAGCGTGAGCGATCCGGCGCTGAGGGCGTCGGCGACGGCGACGCCGCTGTTCTCGAACGACACGGGCGCGCCGGCGAGGTCGGCGAGGCGGAACGCGCGGACCTCGCCCGTCTCGCTGCCGCTCATGTCGTCGAAGTCGAAACCGTTGCCCGTGTAGAGCCATGTGCCGTCGGTGGCGACGCCGCCCGAACCGCCCTGGAGGTCGTTGATGACGACGCGCGTCGAGAGCGACCCCGCGATGAGTTCGGTGACGATCCCTCCGGAGAAACCCTCGGCGCCCGTGACATAGAGCGTGTCGTTGTCGGCCCAGCGCCCGGAGAAGTTCGCGAGTTCGACGCTCGCGGCGCCGCTGACGCTCATCGGGTCGAGGGAGAGCGTGTCGACGAGGAGCACGCTGGCGCCGGAGCCGAAGTTGCCGTCGCCGATCGCGATGCGCGAGCCGTCGGGCGTGACGGCGAGGAACGAGGGGCCGAACGAGTTGAGGAGGGCGGCGTCGATGGCGCCGACCTGCGACCACGACGACGAGTTGACGGAGGTCTGGGCGAGCAGGGCGCCGTCGGCGCGGACGCCGATGAGTCGGCCGTCGGCGAGGGTGTCAACGGAGGAGAGGCCGCTGGCGAGGGTGAACGATCCGGCGAGGGTGTAGTTCACGCCGGCGTGGGAGAGCGACGCGGTAGCGCAGCACAGCGCGGCGGCGCAGGAAAGAAGGCGGGTGGTCATGTGACCGGACTCCGATGTTCGCCCAGATTCGCGCAGGGCGGCTCCCGCCGATGACGGATGGCCCAGGCGGGGGTTCTGGAGTCTGCGCAGGGAGGGACGCGGGGAGCGCGCGGCCGCTCTGCGCCGACGCCCCATACGCGAGGACGGACAGGCACTCGTCAACGGTCGGTCTTCCGGCTCAGGGCTCCTGCGACCGGCCTTCCCGACCCCCGGACGGGGGTCAGTGGCGCTCAAGGGTCGAGGATGCAGCCCCTTACGGCGGCGCGTCCGCGGCGGCTTTTCACCGCACTTCCCGTTTCACCCGCGTCCCTGTGGACGACGGGCTCCGTTGACGCCCTCACGATAGCGAGAGGGGGGAGGGTGTCAAACGGAGTCCCTCGCTTGAAATGACATCTTGGGTTATCCTCGACGCAAGACGCAATGGACGCGCTAGTAACCCCTCAAATGCTGACTTGGGCACGTACAACGGCCCACCTACGCCCGGACGAGGCGGCTCACAAGATCGGTGTTCCCGAAGGTCGCATTACAGACTGGGAAAGCGGCACGACGCGGCCAACGATGGCACAGGCGCGAAAGGCGGCTACCGCTTACAAGCGGCCGCTAAGTGTCTTTTACCTCGACTCACCCCCTAAAGAATTCAAGGTTCTACAAGATTATCGACGTGGATCCGCATTTGCGGGCACGTTATCTCCGGAGTTGGCTTACGTAATTCGAGATATTCAAGAGCGGCAGGCGTGGGTTCGTCAAGATCTTATTGCACAGGGCAGTATGCCGCTACGGTTTGTCGGCTCGCTATCGCTCCAAACTCCCGTCCACAAAGCTGCGGACAGGATTCGCCGCGACCTTGGTTTTCTTGCCTCAGTGCGTCGAAGCTGGCGCAGGCCTAGCGATCCACTCCGAACTTGGGAGCGGCTGGTTGAGCAGAGAGGCGTGTACCTAGTTCAGGACTCACTCTTGGGCAAACTGGCCGCCGAAGAGGTTCGAGGGTTTGCAGTCTCGGACAGATATGCGCCATTCATATTTGTCAACCCCAGTGATGCGCTGAATGCTCGTGTATTCTCAGTACTTCACGAACTGGCGCACGTCTGGGTAGGAAAAGACGGAATTAGTAACTTATCTGGAGATAAGCGAGGGGCCACTGGCCAATCACCCCAGGATGCAATTGAGACGTTCTGTAATCGAGTGGCATCCCGAGTTATTGTGAGCGACGAGGAGCTTGCCGAGCTTACTGGATCATCTCAAGAGCGCAATCTTGTCATCCCTGCGATCCCTCGGATCGCCGAGTCAATTGGCGCGAGCCGTGAGCTGGTCGCTGTGCGATTGCTCGAAATTGGCAGCATCACCCAGAGTGACTACGAGAGCCTTCGAGAGCTGTATGCCTCGGACCGAAGCGGAAGAAAGGCAAGCGGAGGATCATACTATCGCAATCGCGTTGCCAACCTTGGGCGGCGATATATCTTGCAAGTGGAATCTGCATTCGACTCGCGCAGGATCACCGGGTCTGAAGCGGCATCATTGATCGGAGGGAAATTTAGGCATCTCTCGCGACTCTCATCCATGGCTAGGGACGGGTGGGGGGAGCACTGATGGTTGCTTATTGCTTAGACACAAGCTCGCTGCTTGAGACTTGGGTTAGAAACTACCCGTTTGATATCGCGGGGTCCTTGTGGGAATGGCTCGATCAGCGGGCTGCGAAGGGTCAGCTGCGAGCTCCCGAGGAAGTGCTTCACGAAATCAAGAAGCAGGATGACGGTCTTTGTGAGTGGTGTCGTCAGCGCGAATACCTCTTTGCTGCAATTGATGAAGCTGTTCAGCAAGAAGTCAGGGGTGTGTTAAAACAATTCCCGGGATTGATAGCGATTACAAAATCGAGGTCGATGGCGGATCCTTGGGTGATCGCGCATGCGCTGGTCTCGGATTCAACAGTCGTAACTGAAGAGGCGCGGAGTGATCCTCGGAAGCCGGCGAAGCACCCTAAAATACCCGATGTGTGCGATGCGCCAGGTATTCCGTGTGTCAACTTTGTCGGTTTGCTCCGCCAAGAACGAGTGCGGCTGCAAATCCAATAATCAATCCCCCTGCTCCAGCACGGCCATGAAGGCCTCCTGCGGGATCGCGACATTGCCCACCGTCTTCATGCGCTTCTTGCCCTCGCGCTGCTTGTCGAGGAGCTTGCGCTTGCGGCTCACATCGCCGCCGTAGCACTTGGCGGTCACATCCTTGCGCATGGCTCGGACGGTCTCGCGGGCGATGATCTTGCCGCCGATGGCGGCCTGGATGGGGATCTCGAACTGGTGTCGGGGGATCTGCTCTCGGAGTTTCGCGCAGAGTTGGCGACCGCGCGACTGCGCCTTGTTGCGGTGGACGATGACGGCGAGGGCTTCGACCGATGACCCATTGACGAGGATGTCGAGTTTGACGAGGTCGTCGGTGTGGTAGCCCATGAGGTCGTAGTCCATGGTGCCGTAGCCGGAGGTCATGGACTTCAGTTTGTCGTAGAAGTCGTAGATGATCTCGGCGAGGGGGAGCTTCCAGGTGACGATCTGGCGCTGGTCGGAGACATACTGCTGGGAGAGGAACTCGCCGCGCCGCTCGGTGCAGAGTTTCATGACATCGCCCAGCGCGGTGGTGGGGGCCATGATGTCGACCTTGACCATGGGCTCGCGGACTTCCTCGATGGTTCCCATGTCGGGGAGGTCGGCGGGGTTGTGGATCTCGATGACATCGCCGTTCATCATCAGCACTTCGTAGGTGACGGTGGGCGCGGTCTGGATGATCTTGACATCGCCCTCGCGCTCGAGGCGTTCCTGCACGATGTCCATGTGGAGGAGGCCGAGGAAGCCGCATCGGAAGCCGAAGCCGAGGGCCTCGGAGTGGACGACGCTGTAGGTGAAGGAGGCGTCGTTGAGGGAGAGGCGTTCGACGGCGTCGCGGAGGGTTTCGAAGTCGGCGCCGCGGCCGCCGGAGTCGGCGTCGGCCGTGGCGGGATAGAAATCGCAGAACACCATCTGGCGTGGTTCTTCGTAGCCCGGGAGGGGCTTGGGCGCCGGGTCGTGTTCGAGGGTGATGGTGTCGCCGACGCGGACATCCTTGAGTGCCTTGATGGCGGCGACGAGGTAGCCGGTCTCGCCCGGGCCGATGCGCTGGGTCTTGGTGGCGCGGGGCATGAACTTGCCCAGTTCGGTGACGGTGAACGAGCGGTCGATGCCCATCATGCGGATCTTGTCGCCGACGCTGAGGGCGCCGTCGAAGAGACGGAAGTAGACGATGACGCCGCGGTAGTCGTCGTAGGTGGCGTCGAAGATGAGGGCGCGGGTCTGGGTGATCTCGCTCTTGCGCGGGGGCGGGCAGCGTTCGCAGATGGCGTCGAGGAGTTCGGTGATGCCCTGCCCGGTTTTGGCGCTGACGAAGATGGCGGTGGTGGCGTCGAGGCCGAGGACCTGCTCGACCTCCATGGCGATGTCTTCGGGCCGCGCGGAGGGGAGGTCGATCTTGTTGACGACGGGGATGAGTTCGAGGTCGTTGTTGACGGCGAGGTAGGCGTTGGCGACGGTCTGGGCCTGCACGCCCTGGGTGGAGTCGACGACGAGGACGGCGCCCTCGCACGCGGTGAGGGAGCGGGAGACCTCGTAGGTGAAATCGACATGCCCGGGGGTGTCGATGAAGTTGAGCATGTACTGCGTGCCGTTGAAGGTGTGGAACACCGTGACGGCGGAGGCCTTGATGGTGATGCCGCGCTCGCGCTCGAGGTCCATGGAGTCGAGGAGCTGCTCGCGTGCCTCGCGGTCGGAGACGGCGTGGGTGGCCTGGAGGAGGCGGTCCGCGAGGGTGGACTTGCCGTGGTCGATGTGGGCGATGATGGAGAAGTTGCGGATCTCGGGCATTCGAGTGGGACACCTTGCGCGGCGCAGCAGGAGGGCTCTAGGGAAAGAATGATCGCGCCAACGCGACGACATTCGCGGGATAGTAGGGTGGGGGTGAGGGGCGGCGGACGGTCGGGGGTCAGTTCCCGGCGCGCTTGACGCCGATCTCGCCCAGGCCGTCGCCCGGTCGGCGGGAGGCGCCCATGACCTCGTAGCGGATGATGGCGTCCAGGCCGACGGCGGGGACGGGCAGGGGGCGCCAGCCCCAGATGGCGGGCACCGAGTTCATCCGCGCCGTGGAGTCGGCGGCGTAGATCGAGGAGACGGGGACGATCTCGTCGAGTTCGTTGTGGTTGCCGAAGTAGCGCCACGACTGATCGAGCGGGCGGGAGCGAGAGGATTCCTCGCGCTGGCGGACGATGTCGACGGGGATCCACTGGCCGCGACCTGCTTCCTCGTCGAGCAGGTAGAACTCCGCCCAGAAGCGGAAGATGGGGGCGACGCCCGGGTCGGATGCGGGGACGGAATCGCGTGCGCCGACGGTCGCGAGTTCCTGCTCCGGGGGGACGACCCCGATGATGACGCGCGCGGGGATGCCCGCGCTGCGCAGCAGCGCGACATAGAGGTTGGTGATGACGGCGGCGTTGGCGCGGCCGGCCTCGATGGGCTCGCGGATGCGCGGGAGGTAGAAGGTCTGCCCGAAGAAGATGCGCCGGTCCTGGACATCGAACCCGCGCATGAAGGGGCCGGCCTGCGCGATGGAGACGGAGTATGGATATCCGCGCAGCGAGTCGGGCTCGGGCCAGAACGCGCGGGGGTCGGTCCCGGGCTGGGCGGCGTCGATGACCTTGGCCGCGAGGAATTTCGCGAGGCGCGCCGGGCGCATGGAGCGCGGGTTGTTCTGCGTCCATGTGTTCAGGAGGCCGCCGACGAAGGGATCGTTCGACGGGATGAACGGCTGAGGATCAAGGCAGGGCTGGAGCCACTCGGGGAACGACTCGGGCCATTCCATTTCCATCGCGCGGCGTTCGTCGAAGACGGTTTCGAAGGTGCGCACGGGAAGGCGGAAGTCGATGTACACCTGCTCGGGCTGATCGATGAACGGCACGAGGGGTTGGCCTGAGTCGGTGGCGAGCCGGACATACCACTCGACATTGATGAGGTCCGGAAGCGAGGAGGGCTGGCCGATCCACTCTCTGGTGGCTTCGAACGAGTTGAACTTGAGCCAGCCGGTGAGCAGCGAGGGGTAGGCCTCGCTCGATGCGGTGCGCCACTGGATGGGCGACACAAAGGTCGCATCGCGGACATCGATGGTCTGGTACGGGCCCTGCTGGACGCGGCGGTTGCCGAGCACGCCCGGCTGGACGGGCCAGGACGAACGCCGGAGTCTGGGCCGGTTGAGCGCGTAGGGATCGAGGTCGTACTCGCGCGAGCCGGTGAACACGGAGCGGAGCATCCAGAGGACCTCGTCGTCCCCGGTGATGAACGGCGTCCACTGCGCATCGGACGGCGCAGGTTGTTGCGCGAGCGCGGATGCGCCGAGCAGGTGCGCTGCGGCCAGAGTTGTAAGAATCAGCTTGCCGATCATCCGATGCCCCTCCCGTAAGCGCGCATGAGAACGCACCGGTGAGTATACGGGAGATTCCGGATGCTGGTTGCCGCGCCTTAGCGCTGCGCGATGCGTGGCTCGGCCTCAGAAACGCTCACCGTCACCCTCAGGGGGGCGCAGGGAGGGTCGCATTCGATGCGCCAGGGGGTGAGCAGCGTCGAATCCTTCGCCGAGACGGGGGGCACACCGACGAGCATCGCGAACAATCGGGCGTCGTTCTCGCCGAATCGTTTCCACGCGTCGGCGATGGCGGGGGGTTCGGGGTCGAGCCAGCGCTGCGCGATCAGATCGACGGTGATCCATTCGCCGTGCCGGGCGCGCTCGTCGTAGAGGTAGAACTCGACCCACGCGTGCAGCGTGGGCTGCGAGTCGGGCCCTGCGCGCACGCCGATGACGAGGCGCGAGGGGATGCCCGCGACGCGCAGGGCCGCGTTGTAGACGCGGAGCATGTCGAGTTCGGACCCGGCGCCGGTGCGCGCGAAGTTGGCGACGCCTGTGGAGCGCAGTCCGAGGACATCGCCGTTGGGCTCGGCGAGCACGCGCATGGACTCAAGGCCCGGATGCGCGTGGCTGAGCGTGCGCGCGGCGAGGTATTTGGCAAGCACTGAGGGCGTGACCGCGCGGGTCTGCGCGCCGAGCCAGCCCTCGACCAGCCGGCGGACCTCGTTGTTCAGTTCGTCGGCGTGGGCGTCGGGCTGGAGCGTCGTCGCGACCTGATCGGGCCAACCCTTGATGGGCCAATGGATCGCGCGGGCCGCCCGGTCGTTGAACGATCGAGGGGATTGCGTGTTCGATAGCAACGCGGCGGCGGTGAAGCCGGTGGGGTTTGTGGCGCGGCTGGTCCAGATAAGCGACGGCCCGTTGGGTCCGACGAGAAGCGTGGCGTCGCTGAGCGCGTTGCGGCCTTGTGCCTTGGTCGGCGCAATCCCGGTCTCGTTCTCGGGGGTCACCGCGACGAGCAGGCGGACGGTTCCGCCGGGCGTGGTCAGGGGTGTGCCGGGAGTCGCCGGCGACACGCGGAGCGTGAGGGTCACGCTCTCAGCGGTGGCCCTGCGGTTCTCAGAGGACGCGCCGGCTGCGTCCGAGAACGATGAGGGGGCGAGGATGCTCAGCATCAGGGCTGCGATCGGGGTTCGGAGAGGTGTCGCCATGACCCCAATGAGATCGGCGGAGTCCGTGCGGGCCTTTCGCCTTCGGGAAACTTTGCGGTGTGAAACGGGTGAGCCGCGCCGGATAGCCCGGTCCCGGCGAGCGCGGCAAGCGCGGGACTCTGGGCAGGCGTCAGTCCGCAGCGCGCGCCGTGTCGATGCGGAAGACTTCGACCGTTCGCGACGCTTCCGACGAGACGATGAGATATCGCTCGCCCTCGTGCTCGACGATGCACAGGCCCTCAGGCGCGACGCCATGACCCGGCTGCCCTTGGGTCGTCACGAATCCGACCGTGTGAGACTCGGCCGGGATCGTGATGTCGTACGCGAGGATCACATCGGAGCGTTCCAGCCCGACGAACGCGATGACGCGCTCGTTGATCTCAGTGATGGCGAGTCCCTCTGGTTCGGGCCCGCGGTTGTCGGAGCGGCTGTCGAACGACGCAGGATCTGACTCGGCGTTGAAGGTGAGCGGGATCATCTCGGCGGTGATGCGTTCGAAGTCCGAGCCAGAGTCGAAGACCCTTTGTCCCGTGGCCGCGTTCCAGATGCTGCATGATCGTGAGCCGATGGTGTGCACGAGATCGATGTCGCCGTCGTGATCGACATCGCCGTCGATTGTGGAGATCTCGAGGCGGCCGAGGGCTTCGTCGCGCGCGGCGTCGCCGTCGTAGTAGGCGTTCAGGGTAGAGAGGGTCGCGGGATCGAACAGCCCGCGCTCGACGGCGCGGGCGAAGCGGATCTCCTCGCCGCGTGGATCGCCCTCGTTGACGGTGATCAGGTATCGCACGCCGTCGATGACGGCGGCGCCGAGGGAGTCGGGCATCGGGAGCGTGAGGATGCGGTCGTCGATCAGAGCGCCGCCGTCGCGGTCGGACGCGTCGATAACCTGCTCGATGGCGCCGAGCGAGCGGACTTCGGTGAAGCGCATGGTCGTGAAGTCAAACCGCGCGACGGCGTTGTTCTCCTGGAGCGCGATCCACGCGCCGTCGGAATCGGGCGCGATGTATTCGGGCTCGAGTCCGAGGACGAACTCGCCCGAGCCCTCGAAGGTTGGGCGGATGCGCGCGAGGGAGACGACGGGATCGAGGTCGCGGACGAAGTCGAAGGTCATCGGCCGCGCGTCGTGGAGGTCGTGAAGGGACGACAGGGAGGAGAGGTCGATGACGGTGAGCCCGCCCGGCGCATCGTCCTCGGGAGTGGATTCGCCCTCGTCGGCGATGAGCGCGTAGGCGCCGTCGCTGGTGAAGCAGACCATGTCGGGATGGAAGCCGGTCTCGAACGACGCGACGACGGCGCCCGTGTGCACGCTGAACGCGATCGCGCGTCCCCGGCGGGCGGTGTTGTCGGTCGGGATGACGGCCGCGAGTCCGAAACCCCGTTCACCCGGGTCGATCGCGATGCTTGAGACGCCGAGTGTGCTGGCGAAGACACCCGACAGGTCGATGCGCATCGCGAGGGTGAGCGAGCCGTCATGCTCGAAGTTGAAGACGCTGATCCCGGTGTCGCCCGTCGTGAAGAGGCGCGAGGTCGCCGGATCGAACGCGCTGATCTCGGCGCCGTCGGGCGACTCGGCCCACGAGACGCGTGTGAGCGTGAGTTCCTGCGCGATCGCCGGCGCGCCGAGCGCGGCGAGAACAAGTGTGATGGCGCACGAATGACGGCCGGGCATCTTCGGGCGCAGCCTACGGGGGAAGGCGCCGGATTCCGCGCGGGGGGATTGTGAGGAATCGGTGAAGACGCGCTGATTCAGCGGGCGGAGGCGATGTGAGCCTCGCTGGAGTAGCGCAGGTTCACGGCGCCACCCTCGGCGTGGCGGGTAAAGAGGTCGCGCAGTTCGCCTTCGAGCGCGGCCCAGCCGGGGCCGTCCTTCGGGCAATACGACGCGCTGCGCGCGCGGGTGAGGAGGCCTTCGAGGTCGAGCGACTGGCCGCTCGGGACGCGGACGATCCTGCGCGGCGAGAAGAGCGGATGATCGTCGAGCACTTCGGAGACATCGTGGAGCGACCACGGGGAGCGGGGAGGATCGACGGCGTGGCGCTCCATGGCCGCGCAGTAGCCGGCGGTGAAGGCGTCGGCGCGGTCCTGGATGTTCCAGACATGGGCGAGGCGCGCGCCGGGCTTCAGGATGCGGTGGAACTCGCGGAGGGCTTCGTCGGGGCGCATCCAGTGGAAGGCCTGCGCGACGGTGACGAGATCGACGGAGTGATCGGGCAGGCCGGTTGCCTCGCCGCTGGCGTCGCGCGATTCGACGCGCTCGTGGGGGACCGCGGCGTCGCGCATGGCGGGGTTGGGCTCGATCGCGATCACGCGGCATCCCTTGTCGGCGAGGAGGCGCGCGAACAGACCCGTTCCCGCGCCGACATCGGCTGCGACGAGCGAGGAAGGATCGCTGAGACCGTCGAGCACGGCGTCGACAATCTGGGGTGGGTATGAGGGGCGGGCTCTGGCGTACTCGCCCGCGCGATTCGAGAAGCGGGCGGTGGAGTTTGCGGGCGGCGGGGGTGTTGTCATGACACAAAAGTGTGTTGTATGAAGGGGTTTGCGGCGTGTTCGGCTTCTGGTATTCTCGCGGGCATGCTGGCTCGTGTACAGAGTTTCGTCTTGACCGGGATCGATGCGACGCCTTGCGAGGTGGAGGTCGATTATTCCGACGCGGGGCTGGAGAAGCAGCACATCGTGGGGCTGCCCGACGCGGGCGTGCGCGAGTCTATCGAGCGTGTGCGCTCGGCGATCCTGAACAGCGGGTACCGGTTCCCGATGGGCAAACTGCTCATCAACCTCGCGCCGGCGGATGTGCGCAAGGAAGGCCCGGTGTTTGACCTGCCCATGGCGCTGGGAGCGCTGATCGTGGACGGGACGGTCCGGCCACCCACTCCCGTCGTGCAGGTCAGAGACACGCGGATGGTGCGCACGGGGGGCGCTGATGCGCCGGCCAGACCGGTGCACCTTGTCGAGGCGAGTTACGAAGGGCTCGACCATCGGCGCTATCTCGTCGCGGGCGAACTCGCGCTCGACGGGCGGCTCCGGCCGATCAAGGGCGCGCTGGCGATGGCGATGCACGCGCGGGACCGGGGGCTGGCGGGCGTGATCCTTCCAGCGGACAATGCGGAAGAAGCGGCGGTCGTGCGCGGCGTCGAGGTCTTCGGCGTTCATTCGTTGAGCGAGGTCGTGGGTTTGCTGAACGGCGCCCTGGACGCGACGCCTCACGCGCAGATCGATGTCGCCGAGTTGCTCGAACAGGCCCACGCGACGATCGACTTCGCGGATGTGCGCGGGCAGGAGGGCGTGAAGCGCGCCATTACGGTTGCGTGCGCGGGGTCGCACAACCTGCTCATGCTCGGGCCGGCGGGGACGGGCAAAACGATGATGGCCAAGGCGATCCCGGGCGTGCTCCCCCCGATGTCCCCCGACGAGGCGCTCGAAGTGACGCGCATCTATTCGGCGGTCGGCGCCGAGGTCTCGACGGGCGCGGGCGAGAAGGCGCGGCGTGGCCTGGTCACGGCGCGGCCGGTGCGATCGCCCCACCACACGGCGAGCATCGCGGCGGTGGTCGGGGGCGGGCCTGTGCCCAAGCCGGGCGAGGTGTCGCTCGCGCATCGCGGGGTGCTGTTCCTCGACGAACTGCCCGAGTTCCCGCGCGGCGTGCTGGAGACGCTCCGCCAGCCGCTCGAGGACGACAAGGTGACCATCAGCCGCGCGAGCGGGAAGTCGACCTTCCCGGCGTCGTTCATGCTCGTGGCGGCGATGAATCCGACGGCCAAGGGCGCTGCGCCGGGCGCGGGGGACAGCGCGGGCAAGCGCGATATGGAGCGGTACATGTCGCGGCTCTCTCAGCCGCTGATCGACCGGATCGACATCCATGTCGAGGCGCCGGCCGTGCCTTGGAAGGAACTGAGCGCCGGCGCGAACGGGAAGAAGAGCGAGACGCCCAAGGGCACGAGCAGCGCGCAGATCCGGGATCGTGTCTTGGCTGCTCGGGAGAAACAGATCACGCGACAGAAGGGCAAGAGCAACAGCCGGTTGAGCGGGCGCGAACTGGATCAACTGGCGCCGATGACGGAGGACGCCAAGGCTCTGCTGGGTCAGGCGATCAGCGAACTGGGTTTGTCAGCGCGGGCGTACGACAAGGTGCGGCGTGTGTCGCGCACGATCGCGGACATCGAGGGCGCCGAGCGCGTGGAAGCGCACCATGTTGCGGAGGCGGTGCAATACCGGTTGCTGGATCGACGGGTGTAACAACACTCTGACCCGCAGCTGGTCGTGTTGCTCGCCCGGGTGCTTCGCCCATCAGAGCCTCGGGCGGAAGCACGCGGCCAGCACCGATGTGGTTCATTGATCGTCGATCACGCACGCGTCGCTGGCGATCCTGTGATCAACTGTCTGCAGCGTTAACTGCCTCGTGCTTCCGCCCGAGGCTCTGTCAGAATGCGCTCAGGACCTCCGCAGGCCGCCGAGGAGCCCCGAGCCCTGATTGGGAGAAGTGGGCAAGAAAAAACGCCGCGTGAGCGGCGTAGATCGTGCAAGTCAGTTTGTGCGTTCCCTCACCCGACTCGCTCCCTCGGGTCGCGAGCCACCCTCTCCCACGGGAGAGGGTGAGGAAGATTGATCACTTGATGGGATCGATCTCGCGCTGGGTGGGGGCGTTGGTCTGCTGGGTGTTCGACGGCGCGGACTGCGTCGGCGAGGCCAGATACATGTCGGAGGTGGAGGGCACGAGGAAGATCTCGACGCGGCGGTTCTGCGCGGTGCCCGAGCGGCCCGGGTTGTTGGGGACGGCGGGACGATACTCGCCCCAGCCGGCGACCTGCAGGCGGCTGCGGCTCACGCCAGAGTTGGCGAGCGCGTCGCGGACAGAGATCGCCCGGTGCGCGGACAGGTGCGTGTTGCTCGGGTGGCGCTGCGCGGTGCCGGCGGAAACGGGAACGCTGTCGGTGTGGCCGACGATCTGGATGTCGTACTCGACGGCGGTCGCGTTGTTGAGGACGCGCGCGAGCTGCGTGAGCGTGCTGGCGGCGTCGGTGCGGACCTCGGCAGAGCCGGACCCGAAGGTGAGGTCGGACGCGAAGCGGAGCATGCCGCGCTTCGAGTCGTACTGGATCAGGTCGGAGTGCTGTGCGGCGAGTGCGCGGAGCGCTGCGTCGGTCTCGGGGTTCACCTGGCCGAAGTCGAGGTTGCGCATGCGCTCCTCGAGCTGGCGGTACTGCTCCTGGAGGCGGAGCAGGTTGCCGCGGAGTTCGGCGTTGGTGGCGAGGGAGTCGCCCATGACCTCGTCGGACTGGCCGAGGCGGTTGGTGAGCATGTCGAGGTTGGTGCGCAGGGCGTTGTTCTCGTTGACGAGTTCCTGGTTGCGCGCCTCGCTGGCCCGGTAGGTGGCCTCAAGGTCGTTGTACTTGCTGTTGCAGCCGGCGAGAGGGAGGCCGGCGGCGGCGGTGAGAAGGGTGACGGCGAGGGTGTGCCTGCGCATGATTGTGGGGCTCCAAGAACGCTTCTGTCGTGGGTTCGATGGCCGGATCGGCAGAAGTTGCGCGATCGACTGGTGAGGATACCGTGTCGGCCCGCCGTGTGCGTCTCGGATGGCAAAAACCGTCGCGAGAGGCCCGGAGGGGTTAAGGTTGGCATGGCGAGGATCGGCGGATTTTTGGCTTTCGCATGAAAGAAGCAGACGACGGGCATTGGGGACCGGACGCGCGGGCGCGATGGAACCGTCTTCCCTCAAAGGAGGGGAACGCGATCCGGGTGCGATTCGCGGGCGGGAAGGCCGTCGCTGTCCGCTGCGATCGAGGCGTCTGGTCGATCGTTCCCGACGCTGAGGCGGACGGGGCGGAAGTCGTCGAGATGCCCACGAAAGTGCTCCTGCCGGCGTTCGTGAACGCGCACACGCACCTGGACCTGACGCACATCGGGCCCCGTCCGTACGACCCCGCGCAGCCCCAGGGGTTCGCGTCGTGGGTGCAGATGGTGATCCGTGAGCGGGCGACCGATCCCGAGGCAATCCGGGCCAGCGTGCGGCTGGGCATCGAGAAATCGCTCGCGGGGGGCGTGGCGGCGGTGGGGGACATCGCCGGGATCATGCGCACGGAGCCGGTGGATGAACTGCGCGCCTCGCCGCTGGCGGGCGTGAGTTTCGTGGAGTTCTTCGGGACGGGCGAGCGGCAGGCGGCGACCATCGACGCGATGCGTGAACTCGCCGAGCGTGCCCCCGCGAACGCTGACGGTGTGCGGCTCGGCCTGCAACCCCATGCGTTGTATTCGGCGGGTCCCGAGGTGTATCGGGCAGCGGGCGCGACCGGCGTGGCGCTGAGCACGCATGTCGCGGAGTCTCTGGAAGAGCGGCGGCTGCTCACCGCCAACGAGGGCCCGATGCGCGACTTCCTCGCAACGATCGGGCTCGACTGGAACGAACCGCCCGCCGTGTCACCGACGGCGATGTTCGCGTCGTGCACGACCGCATCGCGGTGGTTGCTCGCGCACGGGAATGACCTCAGCGACAAGGACATCCAACTGGTGCGCACGGCGGGGGCGAGTGTGGCGTACTGCGCGCGCGGGCATCGGTACTTTGGGCACACGCCGAAGATCGGCAAACACCGCTGGCGGGACCTCCGCGCGGCGGGCGTCACGGTCTGCCTTGGCACGGACTCGATCATCAACCTGCCTCGCGCGCACGAAGGGCGCATGTCGCCGCTCGATGATGCGCGCGAGGTGTTCAGCGGGGAACAGCATCGCGATGCCGAACTCGCGACGGCGCTTCTGGAGATGATCACCACCGCGCCGGCGCGTGCGCTGGGTATGAACGACTCGTTGTTCACACTGCGGCCAGGTCCGGTGCTCGGGCTAGTGGCCGTGGAAGTGGGGGAATTGGGCGACCGGACCCCGGCGCAAGCGGCGATGGACTCCGAAGCGGCGCCAGAACTCGTCGCGCTTTCGGACAAGCGTGCGCTCGACGCGGCCGACCTTCTGTGGGCGCACGACGGCGCATGAGCGCCGTGCCGGTATCTCGTAAATGGCTGGCCGTCGACGCCGAACGCTGCGCCGATCGACTCATAGGCGCCACGCTCGTGCGCACGCTCCCGGGCGGCGCCCGCCTGTCGGGGATCATCGTCGAGACCGAGGCGTATTGCGGCGCCGAGGACCGAGCTGCACACACCTTCGGCGGGCGACGCACGCCGCGCAACGAGCCCATGTACCAGCGCGCCGGCACGGCGTATGTCTACTTCACCTACGGCATGCACTTCTGCATGAATGTGGTGTGCGGCGAAGAGGGCGTCGGCGTCGCCGCGCTCATCCGTGCGCTCGAGCCGATCGAGGGGCTCGAAACGATGCGCGCCAACCGCGCGGGCAAACGCTCCGCCGATTCCCTGCGCGATCGCGACCTGTGCTCCGGGCCCGCCAAACTCTGCGCGGCGATGGGCGTCGATCGTGCGCTCAACGGCGTCGATCTCCTCGCGCCCGGCTCGCCGCTCACGCTGGAAGTTGACGAATCGGTCGCCCGGACCGCCCGCGACCGGGGGATTATTCGGACGCCCCGGATCGGCATCGCGTCAGCGGGGGAGCCGTGGGTCTCCGCCCCCCTGCGGTTCATCGCGGGGGGGAACCCCTTCCTGAGCCGCCCCACGCCGGTCGATCCTTCGGCGTCCCCGGTTGTCAACCCGAAGCGTGCTCCGCGCCGATAGACCCTTCCGACCCCGAACCCGCCTAGAGTTGGGGGTCCAGGGAAGACGCCCGGGCGTGGGCGTCACAATGAAGGAGCATCCGCGTGCTCGAGTCGACGGTGATAGACATCAGTGAGATCAGCAAGCGTTCCGGTTTCGCGCCGGAAGCGTTTATGTTCGTGCAGGAAGGCCTCCAGCACACCATCACGATGCTCCACGGCGAGGACGCCACCAACGACGACCTCTTCGACGACGACACGCGCCATGTCTCCGGTCGCCAGCTCTGCATGGGGCTCCGCGAGCTCGCCGTCCACCAGTTCGGCGGCCTTGCGCGGCTTGTTCTGACCCGATGGGGCATCGCCTCGACCGAAGACTTCGGTCGCGTCGTGTTCACGCTGGTCGAGGCCGGGCTCCTGCGCAAGACCGACGAGGACACCCTCGAGGACTTCCGGGGCGTCTACGACTTCGCCGACGCCTTCGGCGTGATGCGTTCCAACTGACCCCCGCCGGGCATTCGCACGCCCGGTTTGGTACGCTTCCGGCCGCATGAGCGAGTCCTCCGGCCCATCCCAGATCCCGCCCCCCGAGAAAGACCCGAAGCGGCCCCTCGCGCGCCTGCACCTCTGGCAGATCCAGCCGGTGCGCGATATCGCCGTGATCCTGCTCGTCTTGTGGATCATCGGGCTCGGTTACAAGATGAGCATCGTGACGGTGCCGCTGCTCCTGGGGCTGCTGCTCGCGTACCTGCTCGAACCCCCGATCTCGTGGCTCGCGAAGCGCACCAGCCGCGCCTTCGCCGCCGGCGCCGCCATCGCCATGGTCGCGATCGTCGTGGTGGTCCCGGTCGCCGCTGGCGTCGGCGTCGCCGTCACCCAGGGAATTCGCTTCGCCGACAGTCTTGACGACGATCTCCCCAAGTTCGTCGAGAAAGCCGAGCGCTTTCTCTCGTATCTCGAGCGGGACGAGGTGAAGGTCGTTGTCGGCGACGGGGGCAAGATCGAGATCCAGCCCGGAGACCCGAGCCCCGAGCAGGCCGCCGAGGAAGCCAAGAACGAGGCCGCGAAGTCCGCGGAAAGCGCGGCCGCATCCGAGACCGAAGCGCCGGATTCTGCGCAAGCGCAATCGCCGCCTCCGCCGACGGCGCCCGTCCATGAAGACGGCGACGCAAAGGCCGTTGAACCGAAAGAAAGCGCGCCGGCGCAGGCAGCGCAGGAAGAAACCGCCCCTCAATCGACCGACGAAACCGCGAAGAAGGGGACCGTGCTCCAGCAGTACGCCTCGTTCCTGCGCACGATGCTGCGCGAGAACTTTGGCGGCCTAAGCAAGAAACTCGCCGCGGGCGGTGTCGGCGTCTTTCAGATCGGCTGGAGCGGCCTGCTGCTCGTCGGAGGCTTCGCGTTCAAGTACCTGTTCCTCACGCCGTTCTTTTTCTTCTTCTGGTCCATCTCGCTCGGCTCGGTGAAAGAGTTCGGCGCGCAACTCATCCCGGAGCGGCATCGCGAGCGGTCGCTCGTCGTGATCCGCAAGATGGATCGCTCCATCGCCGCGTTCATCCGAGGCCGCTTCACCATCGCGATGATCCTGTCGGTCTGCTACACGCTCGCCTACTGGGCCATCGGCGTCCCGGCGCCGCTGGTGTTCGGACCGATCGTGGGCATCGCCAGCGCCGTCCCGTACCTGCCCCTGCTCGGCTGGCCCGCGACCATGCTCGCCATGGCGATCGACCAGTCGGGCTCCGCTGATCCGTACTCGTGGTGGTGGATCATCCTCGGGCCGACCATCGTGTACTTTGCGTTCCAGACGCTCGACGACTATGTGCTCACGCCCGCGATCCAAGGCAAGAATGTCGGGCTGTCCACGCCGGTCATCCTGTTCGCTGTCCTCGGCGCCGGCGCGCTCGCGGGCGTTTACGGCGTGCTGATCGCCATCCCCATCGCCGCGTGCATCAAGATCCTCATCACCGATGTCATCTTCCCGCGCTACAAGTCGTGGGTCGAAGGGAAAGCCGACGACCCGCTGCCCATAGGCGACCGGGATCAGGACACCGCCTGAGCGCGCTCAGCGTTTCCGCTTCTTGTACTTCGCCTTCGGGCTCACCGTCTGGGTGTTGCCCTTCCCGCCGAAGCCCGGCATGCCGCCCATCCCGCCCATGCCGCTCATCAGCGCGGCCGGGTCCATCGACGCCATATCCTTCATCGACTTCGCTTTGCCCAGCAGGCCCATCCCGGCCATCTGCTTGCTCAGCTTGCCGATCATGTCGAACTGCTTCGTGAGCTGGCTGATGTCCTTCTGCTCGACCGCGGCGCCCTTCGCGATGCGCTTGCGACGCGAGTTGTTGATCAGCGTCGGCTTCGTGCGCTCCCTGGGCGTCATCGAGTTGATCATGCCCTCGACGCGGTTGAACTGCTTGTCGTCGATCTGCGCATCCTTGAGCGCCGAGCCGACGCCGGGCAGCATCCCGAGCAATTGCTTCATCGGGCCCATGCGCCGGATCGCGCGGAGCTGCTTGAGAAAGTCGTCCATCGTGAACTGACCCTCGGCCATCTTCTCCGCGATGGCCTCCGCCTCGTCGTCGCTCACCTGCTCGCGCGCACGCTCCACGAGCGACACGACATCGCCCATGCCCAGGATGCGGCTCGCGACGCGCTCGGCGTGGAACTCCTCGAGCGCGTCGATCTTCTCGCCCACGCCCAGGAACTTGATCGGTGCGCCCGTGACCTGACGGACGCTGAGCGCCGCTCCGCCGCGCGTGTCGCTGTCGAATTTCGTGAGGATGACGCCGTCGACTTCGAGCCGCTCGTGGAACGCCTTGGCGCTGTTCACCGCGTCCTGGCCGGTCATCGCGTCAACGATGAGCAGGATCTGGTGGGGGCTGGTCGCCATGCGGACCTGCTGGAGTTCCTTCATCAGGTCGTCGTTGACATGCAGGCGGCCGGCCGTGTCGAGGATGAGCACATCCACGCCCTGCTTGCGCGCCTCGTCGAGCGCGCGCCGGGAGACCTGCACCGCAACGCCCACGGCCTTGCCGTACTCGTCGCACTTGTCCGCCTCGCCGTAGAACAGCACCCGCGCGCCGCCCGGCGCTTCGGTCGCCACCTGCTCCACGACCGTCTGCAACTGATCGACCGCCGCCGGACGCTGGAGGTCAGCCGCGGCGACCATGCACGATCGGCCGCGCTTCTTCAGATACGCGGCCAGTTTCCCGCAGGTCGTCGTCTTGCCCGAGCCCTGGAGGCCGCACAGCATCACGACGGTGGGGGAGGGCGCCACGCGCGGGATGCCCGCCTCGCTCCCCTCGGGGGCCTGCATGAGCCGAACCAGTTCGTCGTTGACGACGCCGATCATCTCTTCGCCCGGGCGCAGACTCTTCGTGACCTCGCGGCCGACGGACTCCTCGAGCACCCGCTCGCAGAACCGCTCGACCACATCGAAGTGCACATCCGCCTCGAGCAGGGCGGTGCGCACCTCGACCAGCGCCTCCCGCACATTGCTCTCGGAGATCGCCCCCTTGCCGGAGAGCTTGCGGAGGGCGGACGAAAATCCATCGCTCAGTCGTTCGAACATAGACCGGATTGTTCGGGCCGCCGCCCCCGGAAGCAACCCGTGGGGGGCCGCGCGTGGAATTCGCCAGAAACCTGTTGCTGTCCTCGGGTCGGCTCGGGTACCTTGGCGGTCAGGAAGACGAGCGGCCGTAGGAAGCCGTTCGGAAACATGTCGCCGCAGCGTCCCCCGGACGCCCGGTCCAAAAGGAGGGAAACGCATGAGAGTCACAGCGATCGCTTTGGCCTGCGCCGCTATGGGCGCCGCCCACGCAGGCGTCGGGTATGTCGTTCCGGGCGATTACGCATCGACGCCCGGCACGGGAGTCTTTCTCGGCCCGCTCAGCAGCAGCGCACGCACCTACCAGATGCTCATCCACGAGTCGCTGCTGACCGACCTCGTCGGCCTGCAACTCAATGGCCTGAGCTTCCGCAGTTCGTCCGGTTCCACAACCCCGTGGCCTGGCGTTGACGCCACCTACGGCGACTACGACATCTTCCTCAGCAACAGCGTCGATCCGTCCGCACGCAGTTCGACCTTCGCCGACAATGTCGTCGGCCCTCAGACCCAGGTACGCGACGGCGCGCTGTCCATCGCCGCCGGCTCGTACGGCTTCGGCGGTTCCCCGACCAATCCCTTCGGCCCGACCATCGGCTTCGGAACCAACTACACCTACACGGGCGGCAACCTCCTCGTCGAGATCCGCCAGACCGGCAGCGACACCGGCTCGCGAGCCGTCGACGCGCTCGTCGCCTCCACCCCGGGCTACGGCACGCTCTTCAGCGGCCTCTGGGCAGCCGGCGCTGGCGCAACCACCGACGGCCTTCAGGGCAACTTCAGCATCATCCAGTTCAGCGCAGTCCCCGCGCCGGCGTCCGGCGCGCTCCTCGGCCTCGGACTCCTCGCCGCCCGTCGCCGCCGCTGAACACCGTTCAACTGGTTCGCATACTCACCCCGGGCATCCGGGGTTTTTCTTTGGTTTGATCTCAGCGGCAATCGGCGCCGAAGCCAGAGAGCACCGCGTTGAGGTCCTCGAAGTTCACCACGCCGTCGCCCGTTGTGTCCGCAGGCCGCGGCGCGCCGGGCAGACTCACCTGCCCGAACTGCGCCAGCACGACATTCAGATCCCCGAACGACACACGCCGATCGCCCGTGATGTCACCGGGGCACGGCGAGAGCGCATTCTCAAGAAAGTCCATCATCGCCGCGTTCGTTTGCGCGCCCAGCCACCCGTGGCCCGCGCCTTCGACCAGCGTCAACGAATGCGGCGCGCCGACCGCGGCCAGCGCGTTCGCCAGGCGCACGCTCTGGCCGCTCGGCACCGAGGTGTCGTCCAGACCGTGGCCGATGAACATCGGGGGATCGTTCGCGTCCACATGCGTGATGGGGGAGCACAATTCCGCGAGCGCGACCAGCGCGGGATACGGCGCCGCGGGATTATTCATGTTCGCGCGGATGTCGCCCACGCCCTGACCCGGCTCGTCCCAGCCGAGCAAACGCGACTCGGGCGAGGTCGGCGCATCGTGATCGATCGTGCTCCCCGGGGGCGTCGTGACATCGAGGTTCATCATCAGCAGGTCCGTCGGCCCGAACAGATCCGCCGCCGCCTGCACGCGCGACGAATACGCCAGGTTCCCGCCCGTCGTTCCTTCCGCCTCGGCCACGCCGCCCGAGGTCGCCAGCAGCGCCGTCAGGTGCCCGCCCGCCGAGGTTCCCCACACGCCGATCCGCGCCGCATCGATCCCGTACTCGTGCGCGTGCGCTCTCAGGAAGCGCACCGCGCCTTTCACATCGTGGATCTGCGCTGGGAAAGTCACGGGAACGCCCGGCCCAAACTCGCCCTCCTGGGTCGTCAACCGATATTGGATCGACGCCACCACGATCCCTCGCTGATTCAGCTGCGCCGCGCCGCCCGAGGATTGGTTGTACGAACCACTCGCCCATCCACCCCCGTGGATGAACACCACGCAAGGCGATGGCGCCTGCTGGTTCATGGGCCGATACACATCCATGTGCAGTTCACCCGTGCCGAGCGTCGCGTACACCACATCGTCGTGCGTCGGCTGCGCAAACGCCTGGCTCGCATCGACAGCACATCCAACAACCGTGAACACGAGCAACCAGCGATTCATCATCACGACTCCACTTCTTCTCAGGACGGGGAACTCCCGTCCAACGACGCACTACGACGGATCTTGCACAGGCGGCGACGCTCGTGCGCAAAGGTTCCGTATAGACGCCGGCGGGGGGGTGAATCGCCGATACCCTTCACACGATGCCATCGCCGCTGACCAGACGCCACTTCCTCCTCTCCGCCGGAGCGTTCTCCCTCGGCATGGGGGGGCTTCCGGGCCTCCTTGGCCGCGCGTCCGCGTTCGCCGACCTCCCGCTTATCGGCGGCCCGGGCTTCGGTCCCCTCACGCGCGACCCCGACGGCCTGCTCGACCTCCCGGCCGGCTTCGAGTACCGCGTCATCTCCCGCATGGGTCAGCGCATGGACGACGGCCTCCTCGTCCCCGGACGCGCCGACGGCATGGACGCCTTCCCCGGGCCCGACGGCACAACCATCGTCGTGCGCAACCACGAGATCGCCAACCTCGCCACCGCGCGCCACCCGACGCTCATGGGCGCCTTCGGGCCCAACTACGAACTCCTCCCGCGCATCGACCGCGAACTCGTCTACGACTACAACGACGGCCGACCGCCGCTCGGCGGCACAACGACCTTCGTCTACGACACGAAGAACCAGAAACTCGAGCGCGAGTTTCTTTCCCTCGCCGGCACATCCATCAACTGCGCCGGCGGCCGCACTCCCTGGGGCTCGTGGATCTCCTGCGAGGAAACCCAGCAACTCGAAAGCCCGGGCCAGGGGTTCGCCAAGCGGCACGGCTACTGCTTCGAGGTCCCAGCGACGACCGAGCCGGGCCTCGCCGAGCCGCTGCCGTTGCTCGGCATGGGCCGCTTCATCCACGAAGCGTGCTGCGTTGATCCGTCTACGGGCATCGTCTACCAGACCGAGGACCTGCACGACGGGCTCGTGTACCGCTTCATCCCCAATGTGCCCGGCAAACTCCACAAGGGGGGCAGACTCCAGGCGCTCGCGATCCGCAACAACCCGTCGTTCGACACGCGCAACTGGACCGAACAACAGACCGCCTCGCGCACCAGCGGCGCCACCGCGCGGCGCATCGAACTCAACGAGATCTTCGAGGTCGACTGGGTCGATCTGGAAGATGTCGATTCACCCGAGGGCGACCTGCGCTACCGAGGGTTCAAGTCCGGCGCCGCATGCTTCGCGCGCGGCGAGGGCATGTACTGGGCCAGCCACTCCGCCTACATCGTCTGCACCCTCGGCGGACGCGTGAAGCGCGGCCAAGTCTGGCGCTATGTGCCCAGCCGCTTCGAGGGAACGACCGACGAAGCCAAGTTCCCCGGGCGCCTCGAACTCTTCGCAGAGCCCAACGACTCCGCGATCCTCGACATGCCCGACAACATCGCCGCCGCGCCCAACGGCGACCTCATCCTCTGCACCGACAACGGCCGCGAGAACTTCCTCGTCGGGCTCACGCCGCGCGGCGACCTCTACAAGATCGGGCGCAACGCCATCAACGCCTCCGAGTTCGCCGGCGCCTGCTTCAGCCCCGACGGCTCAACCCTCTTCGTCAACATGCAAGATCTCGGCCTCACCCTCGCCGTCACCGGCCCGTGGAGAGGCTGACGCCCGGTACCTCGGTGCCACCACACAAGCGCAGCGCCGTGTGGTGTGGTGTCACACAGTTCTGGGCGCCGCCGTGCATGCGTCGGGTGCCGTGGTGCATGCGCAGCAGGCGCCACGCTAAGCAAACAACCCGCCTTGCGCCGACTCCATATCCAGCAGCATCCGCTTGTTCTCCACGCCTCCCCAGGCGAAACCGACGAGCTCGCCGCTCGCGCCGATCGCCCGATGGCAAGGCACCGCCAGCGCGATCGGGTTCGCGCCGCACGCCGCGCCCACCGCGCGCGAGGCCGCCTTCGTCATCCCGATCGTCTCCGCGATGTGGCCGTAGGTCCGCGTCTGCCCGAACGGGATGCCGCGCAGCGCGTTCCACACGCGCGTCTGGAAGTCCGTGCCCATCGACAGGTCGAGCGGGATCGAATCGAACGCCCGGGCCGCGTCCTCGCCGCCGAGTTGGACATATCGCCGCACCGCGTCGACCGCCCGCATGAGCACGGGGTCGTCGTCGCGCCGCTCGGCCGACTCAGCGAGCGCCGGGAACCGCTCGGCCAGACGGCGCTCCATCGCCTCGGCGTCGCCGCCCAGCGAGAGGAAACACACCCCGTCCGCCGTCCGCGCGGCCAGAACGCCGTTGAACGGCGCTGAGGGCCCAATCTGCAGGGTCTTGGTTAACATAACATGCATTATCGGACTATCGGCCCAGAGGTGGGGGAGGCCCGCCGTCCGGGCCTTGGTCGGGTATGGTACACTCCGAATTGGCTGGCCGCTGAGTCGCACATATGCGTGATGGCGTGGCGCGGATTGATTCCGTTCGTTCTGCCCTCCATGCCGCTGCAACATCGAGACTGGGATGAACAGTGAGATGATGGTTGTATTGAGTGTTTCTCTCGCTGCCCTAGCCGCGATAGGCTCGCTTGTCGCTGCGATTGCATCGTGCAAGTCCGCACGTTTGGCGCAATCCGCTATCGATGCTGAACACAAGCGGTTCGAGTTGATGAACAGCATGCGAGCCCGTGTTCAATGGCATGCTTACCGACCACATCGCCGCCTTCGAGTGACAGTCCGAAATGAAGGACATGTGCGACTTGTTGATCTGGTTGCACGTGTGAAAGTCTGCATAGTCGCGACCGGTTCTTGCTCGTATTTTGATTTGCTCCCCACAGATGATTCGGGTATCGCAGAGCGGTTCAATGATCATGTCTTGCTTGAGCTAGAGCGAGGTGAGAACTCGGATCTACAACGGGTACTACGCAATGCCTCTGAGTCAGAAATCTCAATCACGCTGACTGTGATGTCTGGTGAACGAACGATTCATGCCATCGATCACGACATCGATCCACTCCAAGCCACACTGTGGCGACGACTTCTC
This sequence comes from uncultured Phycisphaeraceae bacterium, assembly GCA_965369025.1. Classification (GTDB taxonomy): domain Bacteria; phylum Planctomycetota; class Phycisphaerae; order Phycisphaerales; family UBA1924; genus JAHBXC01. Next base: position 220,408 of record CBDUPB010000002.1, read on the forward strand.
CATTCCTGGGCCGTTGGAGATCAATCGCAGATCGATCTTGTTCTGCTTGAGGGCATCGGAGTCCTCAACTGATTTGAGAAGCGATACGCGCTTTCGTACTCTCGCCCGCGATATGTAAAACTCCCCGTCTCCTCCCGCTCCCCGCCTAGCGTTCCCCATGTCCACCACGGACGCCAGCACGGTTCAGCGCACTCGCCCACGCGTCGTCATCATCGGCGGCGGGTTCGGCGGGCTCTACGCCGCCCGTGCCCTCCGCCGCGCCCCCGTCGACATCACCATCGTCGATCGGCGCAACCACCACACCTTCCAGCCCCTGCTCTACCAGGTCGCCACCGCCGGGCTCAGCCCCGCCGAGATCGCCCAGCCCCTGCGCGGCATCCTCGAGAATCAGCGCAACTGCGCCACCGTCATGGCCGAGGCCCACGGCTTCGACCTCGACCGGCGCGTGGTCCGCGTGCACGAAGTCGGCGGCCACAAGCGCGAACTCTCGTACGACTCCCTCGTCGTCGCCGCCGGCGCGACCGATTCGTACTTCGGCAACGACGATTGGCGCGAGTTCGCCCCCCCGCTCAAGACGCTCGAAGACGCGATCGCGCTGCGCAGGCGTTTTCTCCTGCGTTTTGAGCAGGCCGAGAACGAGAGCGACGCCGACGAACGCCGCGCGCTGCTGACCTTCGTGATCGTGGGCGCGGGGCCGACGGGCGTGGAACTCGCGGGGACGATGATCGAGATCGCGCGCAACTCGGCGCCGCGCGTCTACCGGCGCATCAAGGCGGGCGACGCGCGGGTGGTGCTCGTCGAGGGCGAGGATCGCGTGCTCCCGGCGATGACCGAGGAATCGTCGCGCTCCGCGCTCAGGCAACTCGAGCGGCTGGGCGTCGAGGTCGTGCTGGGTCAGTTCGTGACGGACATCGATGCGCGGGGCGTGACGCTCAAGAGCGGCGTGAAGATCGACGCGCGGTTCGCCGCCTGGGCCGCGGGCGTGCGCGCCTCGCCGCTGATCGAGGCGCTGGGCGTGGAGACGGACAAGGCGGGCCGCGCGAAGGTGATGCGCGACTGCTCGATTCCGGACCGTCCCGAGGTGTTCGTGATCGGCGACGCCGCGCGGATGATCGACGAATCGTCGGGCGAACAGACTCCGGGCGTGGCGCAGGGCGCGATCCAGAGCGGGCGTTTTGTCGCGGGGATCATCGCCCGCGAGGCGCGCGGCGTGCGAGGGCTGCGCCCCCCTTTCCGCTACCACGACAAGGGAACGATGGCGACCATCGGCCGCGCGGCGGCGGTCGCCGAAGTCTTCGGACGCAGGTTCAGCGGCGTGCCGGCGTGGCTGCTCTGGCTGGGCGTGCACCTGCTGTTCCTGATCGGGTTCAAGAACCGGCTGATGGTGCTGATCCAGTGGGCGTGGTCGTACGTGTTCTACAAGCGCGGCGCCGCGCTGATCACGGGCGAACGCGGCGAGATGGAGCGCGGGTGATCGCTCAGGCCTGCTGAGGAAGCGGCACGAGGCGGATCATGTTGAACTTCCGCGCGATCCAAGCGCCGATGTACATCAGTCCGCCGATGGCGGCGGCCAGGGCGTACAACTCGTGGGGCATGTGCGCGAAGTACGCGGCGACGCCGCCGATGATGAGCAGCAGGCCGATGGTCTTCGCCTGCTTGCAGCGCCGGCAGGTGAACCACGCCGGGAGTGTGAACGATTCATCGGGGAGTTCGAGCGTGTCCTTCGGCGCATCGTCCGGGTCGGTGGGATCGACGAAGTTGATGGAGTTGAGCCGGGAGTCATCGCCCGGGCAGAGTTGATCTGGCTCGACATTCTCAACGCGCATCCCGCGCTTGAGCGCGAGAACTTCGGCGTGCGCCTTGCTGATCCCTTCGATCACCAAGGACTGCGTCTCACCGGTTTCGATGTCGGTTCCCACGACGATCCAATTCGGCATGCCGCGTCCTCCCGTTTCGGGGCCGCCCTTTCAGCGGCTCGCCGCTATCCATAATCACGGTCAATGTAGCAGACCGCAAGGGAATTGTTCGGCAATTTTGCATGAAGGTCGGGATTTTTGGATTGAGTCCGGTGAGGTTTACCCCCCCACCGCCTCCAGGCAGCGGGCGACGACGGCGTCGAGGGGCACGGTCTCGCCCTTCCCGGCGTCGGTTCGGAGCTTGAATTCCGCGGCGTTCTGCTCGAGGGCCTTGTCCCCGAGGGTGAGGCGGACGGGCACGCCGATGAGGTCAGCGTCCTTGAACTTGACTCCCGGGCGCTCGTCGCGGTCGTCGATGAGGACATCGAGCCCCGCGCGGGAAAGTTGCCTGGCGAGGTCGTCGGCGACCTCCATGCCGCGCGAGCCGGGCTCGGGCTTCATGACAGTGATGATGATGTGGTACGGGGCGATGGCGGCGGGCCATACGATGCCGTTCTCGTCGCTGCGCCCCTCGACGCAGGCGGCCATGGTGCGCGACACGCCGATGCCGTAGCACCCCATGATGACGCTGGAGCGCTGCTGGTCGGCGCCGAGGATCTGGAAGCCCATCGCGTCGGAGTACTTCGTGCCGAGTTTGAAGATGTGCCCGACCTCGATGCCCTTCCTGGCTTCGAGGACCGCGCCCTCAGCGCGCGGCGAGGGATCGCCCGGCATCGCGTTGCGGATGTCCGCGACGCGCACCTTGGAGGAGTCGTCGAGGGCGGCGCCCATCTCGCGCTTCCAGTTGAAGTGCTTCACATGGTGGTCGGCCTCGTCGGCGCCCGTCGCCCAGAACATGCTCTTGCCGCTCTGCGCGTTCATGCCCTGCGCCGCGTCGGGATCGACGAGCAGGACCGTGTCCGCGCGATCGACGACGCTGCGCGGCGAGACAGACCCGATCGCGAAGCCCGCGGCCCGCGCGGCCTTGTCGTCGGCCATCGCGACGGGAGAGCCGAGCGCAGCCTTGAGTTTGCCCTCGTTCACATCGTGGTCGGCGCGGACGGTCGCGAGCGCCCAGACCTTGCCGCCCGCCTTCGAGGGATCGACGACGCTGAACACGAGCGTCTTGAGCATGTTCTGGTGCTTCACCTTCATGAACTTGCCGACCTCGTCGATGCCGGGCAGGTTGGGGGTGTGCACCTTCTCGAGCGCGCCGGAGGGTTCGCCGTCGAACGACCACGCGCGCTCGCCGATGTCGCACTTCTCGACATTCGCGGCGTAGCCGGTCTGCGAGCAGATAAGGATGGTGTCCTCGCCCGACTCGGCGTTGACCATGAACTCGTGGGACGCGCTGCCGCCGATCGGGCCGGCTTCGGCTTCGACCATGGTGAAATCGAGGCCGCAACGCGTGAAGACATTGGTGTACGCGCGGCGCATGTCCTCGTAGATCTCGTTGAGACCGCCGGGACCTTCGAGGGTCATATGGAAGGAGTATGCGTCCTTCATGATGAACTCTCTGCACCGGAGCAGGCCGGAGCGCGGGCGGAACTCGTCGCGGAACTTGGTCTGGATCTGGTAGACCGTGAGCGGCAACTGCGTGTACGACGACACGCCGGCCTTCATGGCGTCGGTGATGATTTCTTCGTGCGTGGGCGCCAGGGCGTTCACGCGGCCGTGGCGGTCGGTGAGGCGGAAGAGGTTGTCGCCGTAGTCAACATCGCGCTTGGTCCCGGCGAAGAGTTCGATGGGCTCCATGGCGGGCATGAGCATCTCGGAGGAGCCGATGGCGTCCATCTCCTCGCGGACGATCTGGCTGATCTTCTGGAGGACGCGCCACCCGATGGGCAGGTAGTCGTAGATGCCGGAGCCGACCCGACGGATGAACCCGCCGCGGGTGAGCAGGCGGTGGCTGATCGCCTCGGCGTCGGCGGGGGCTTCCTTGGAGGTCGGGATATAGGTCCTCGACCAGCGATGGACGGCCCCGGCGGAGGAGCGGCCGGCGTGGGAAACGATCTCGGATGCGTGGGTCTGGCTCATGGGCCGGCATCGTAGGAGCGAGCGGGGCCGGCGCACGCCTGAGGGGCTTGGAGAAAGGCGTTGAGGGCCCCCAGGGGGTTTTATCGGGCCTCCGAGCGCCCAGAGCCGTAAGTCGGAATGGACCTCGCGACAAACTGGGTCAGGTTTCATCATCGAAACATCTGATCCGTCGGCATTTAGATCGAAAAAAGTCTGGAACCCCCCTTGCAATCCATCCCGCTTTCGGTCATCATCCTTCTTAGGAGAAGTCGGCACTGTGCCGGCTAGAGAAGAGACCGTCATCAGTGTCGCGTTGTGTCCTGTGTGTGGATGCCCCATCGGGGCGACCGCGCGTTCGCACGACCCACCCTCTGCATGACGAATTCGTCTTCGAACGACACGGATTTAGGACCGTGCCGTCGATGTGGTTCTCATTTCGTTAGGAAGGGATTGAACATGTCTAAGTTTCTCGCCGCCTCTGCTGGTCTCGCCCTCGCCGCTGGCGCCCTCGCTGGCAACACCTACGGCCCCGGCGCCGGCTTCGCCATCCCGGACAACACCCCCGGTGGCGCTGGCTCCAGCATCGTCGTGACCGATTCGTTCTCGATCCAGAACGTCTCCGTCTCCATCGATATGGCCCACACCTGGGTCGGCGACCTCACCGCCACCCTCTCGAACGGCTCGACCTCGTTCGACCTCTTCGTCCGCCCCGGCTTCACCGGCACCGGCTTCGGCAACAACACCGACCTCGGCGGCGTGTACGTCTTCCAGGACGGCGCCCCCAGCTTCGTTGACGCCACCACCGCCAACGCGGGCGGCTTCCTCGTCGGCGGCACCTACTCGTCCGCCGGCAGCCTCGACGCCGCCTTCGGTGGTTCGAACTCCGCCGCGACCTGGACCCTCAACATCACCGACGCCGCCGGTGGCGACACCGGCTCGGTCGCTGGTTGGTCCCTGACCCTCACCCCGGTTCCCACCCCCGGCGCCGCCGCCCTCATGGGCCTCGCGGGCGTTGCCGGTCTCCGTCGCCGCCGCTAATTTCGGCTCAGCGATAGACTGAATTTGTTCCACAAGAGCGCGTGTCGGCAACGGCACGCGCTCTCTTCTTTCCGACAAACGGCCGTGCGAATCCCCTTGCGTGGCCGTTCAACCCAGTGGAAACGCTGGTTCGTTTCTTTGCGGCTGACCCCGTCGTCGCATCGGCGATCTCTCGCACGAAAATTGTGTGATGAGGCAGATATCCCCTTGCAATTTCAGACGCAATCTGGCACAATGTGCTCAGGAGCAGTCGGCAATGTGCCGGCTGATTAGAACGCGTCATTGCTTGCCAGAGACTTGGGGCCCGCGTGGGGGAAACGCGCGGGAATGGTCGAAGGCAGGTCCCCCAGTGACGAAATTGTCAGGAGTTCGCGCGCTGCGGCATAGCCGAGCGCTCGGTTAACGCTCCGCGCACTGAGAGAAGGAAGGGATTGAACATGTCTAAGTATCTTGCTGCATCCGCTGGTCTCGCCCTCGCCGCTGGCGCCCTCGCCGGCAACACCTACGGCCCCGGCGCCGCTTTCACCATCCCGGACAACACCCCGGGTGGCGCTGGCTCCAGCATCGTCGTGACCGATTCGTTCACGATCCAGAATGTGTCCGTCAGCATGGACATCAGCCACACCTGGGTCGGCGACCTCACCGCCACCCTCTCGAACGGCTCGACCTCGTTCGCGCTCTTCACCCGCCCCGGCTTCACCGGCACCGGCTTCGGTAACAACACCGACCTCGGCGGCACCTATGTCTTCCAGGACGGCGCCCCCAGCTTCACGGCCGCCACCGCCGCCAACGCCGGCGGCTTCCTCATCGGTGGCACCTACTCGCCCGTCGGCAGCCTCGACGCCGCCTTCGCCGGATCCAACTCCGCCGCGACCTGGACCCTCAATGTCACCGACTCCGCCGGTGGCGACCTTGGCAGCGTCTCCTCTTGGAGCCTGACCCTGACTCCGGTTCCCACCCCCGGCGCGGCCGCCCTCCTCGGCCTCGCGGGCGTTGCCGGCATCCGTCGTCGCCGCTAAATCGGCTCCGACCAACTACTTCCTAGACATCTGCTAGAACCACACGCAGCCCCGGCTTTCTCGGCCGGGGCTGTTGTTTCTTCACTCAACGGACCCGCCGCAACCTTGTGCCGCCCCCGCCGCGTGCTACCTTACCCTTGACACCAAGCGTCTCTTGAGGGAAGCACTCGAATATGAACGATTCGTATGATGTGGCGATTATCGGCGGCGGCCCCGCCGGCTCAACGACCGCGTGCCTGCTCAAAAAGTACGCCCCCGACCTCCGGGTTCTCGTCCTCGAACGCGAGAAGTTCCCGCGCGACCATGTGGGCGAATCCCAACTGCCTCCCATCAGCGGCGTGCTCCGCGAAATGGGATGCTGGGACAAGGTCGAGGCCGCCAACTTCCCGGTGAAGATCGGCGCCACCTACACCTGGGGCAAGACCACCAAGCCCTGGGACTTCGAGTTTCTGCCCCTCGATCAGATCGACGAGACCACGCCCCGCCCACACCAATACCAAGGGTGGCGCGCGCAGACCGCCTTTCAGGTCGATCGCGCGATCTACGACAAGATCCTGCTCGATCACGCCCGAGAGCTGGGCTGTGAGGCCCGCGAGGAGACCCGCGTCACATCGATCGAGCGTGACGGCGACCGCGTGACCGGACTCACGCTCTCCGACGGAACGACCGTCGAGGCCCGCCACTATGTCGACGCCAGCGGCAACGCCGGCATCCTCCGCAAGGCAATGGGCGTCAAGATCGACGCGCCGACGCTTCTCCAGAATGTCGCGTTCTGGGACTACTGGGAGAACCCCAAGTGGGCGGGCGAACAGTCGATGGCCGCCACGCGCGTGCACATCCGCTCGCTTCCCTTCGGTTGGATCTGGTTCATCCCGCTCGGCCCCACGCGCACGAGCATCGGGCTCGTCACGCCGGCGGATCACTACAAGAAGATGGGCAAACGGCCGGCCGAGTTGTACAAGGAGGCCCTCCACGAGGAACCCTTCGTGCGCGATCTTCTCGACGGCGCGACCTCACGCGGCGAGGTCGAAACGACCACCGACTGGTCGTATGTCGTCGAGCGCTGCTTCGGCGAGAACTGGTTCCTTGTGGGAGAGGTCGCAGGATTCGCCGACCCGATCCTCGCGGCGGGCATGACGCTCACACAGACCGGCGCACGCGAACTGGCGTACACGATCCTTGAACTCGAGCGCAACGAGCATGACCGAAAATGGTTGCTCGACCGTTACGACGAGTTGCAGCGCCGCCGCGTCAGGCAGCACATGCGCTTCGCCGAGTACTGGTACTCCGCCAACGGTGTGTTCGAGAACATCCGTGAGAATTGTGCGGCCATCGCCGAGGAAGCCGGCCTCAAACTCAATCCCGTCGAGGCGTTCCGATGGCTCGCGCAAGGCGGTCTGGGCGATGATGTGCCCGGTCAGGTGGGAATCGGCGGACTCGATGTCGCCGGCGTGAAGCAGGTCATGGTCCGTCTCACCGGAGACGAAGCCACCTGGAAGATCAACGGCAAGAATGTCTTCAAGTTGAACTTGCAGGGGGCCAAGAAGGTCTTCGTGGGCAGGCCGGACGGAAACGGTCGCATCGATCAGGCCGAGGCGTATGTGCGAGGGCCCTACAAACTCGAATTGATCGGTGTGCAGAAGACGCTCTTCGAGACCCTTCAGAAGCACTCCGACATTGACAAGATCCTGGAGCACTTGAAGAGCAGTTTCGCGCTCAAGATGGAGGCTGCGCATGTCCCCGTCGCGGTCCACCACACCATCCAGGCCCTTGAGGTGATGGCGAATGACTACTGGGTGCACTGCTCGATCCGCAAGGGCCGTCAGGTGCTGAATGTGGGAACGCCCGAAGAGGGCGTGATCATCCACTCCCACGATCCGGAAGGGAAAATGGGCCGCACGCAGGCGACGGCCTGACCGGCAGATCGCAGCAAACGCCCCGGGCAGGATTCGAACCTGCGACCGACGGATTAGAAATCCGTTGCTCTATCCAACTGAGCTACCGGGGCACCGACGCTCAGGGTAGATCGCAGAACCGCTATCCGCCAACGCCGACCCGGGGCGGACTTCCAGTCCCGCGCGGCGAAGGCGGGCGCGCTATCCTTCTTCCCCCGTTCTTGTGAGCCAGCATCGGATGCTGCCCAACAAGAAGCGTACCGCCAGCCGTTTGGGGTTCCCTCGGTGCGTCACACCGCAACCATCACGGCCCCCCCGCTCGCCGCGTCCCCGGCGGAGCCGTCGCGCGCCGTCGCCCGTTTCCGGGACTTCGCGGAACTCACCAAGCCCCGCATCACCAAACTCGTCGTCGTCACCACCATGATCGGTTTCGCGATGGGCGCCATGGTGCACGGCCAGGGAGGCGTCGCTGGCCGGAGCGTCACGGCGATGGTCGTCCTCGCGGCCGCCACAGCGATCGGCACGGCGCTCTGTTCCTCGGGCGCCTCGGCCCTGAACGAATGGCTCGAGCGTGTCCGCGACGCCGCGATGACGCGCACCGCAGACCGTCCCATCCCCGCCGGAAGGATGACCGCAGGCGCCGGCCTGTTCGTCGGCGCCGCGCTGAGCGTGCTCGGCCTCCTGATCCTCCTTGTGCTCACCAACTGGGCCGCCGCACTCGTCGCCCTCGCGACGATCATCAGTTATGTGGTGATCTACACGCCCCTCAAGCCGGTGACGCCGCTCGCGACCATCGTCGGGGCCGCCCCGGGCGCCCTCCCCCCGCTCATCGGCTGGACCGCCGCGTGGCAGCACGGCGCCTTCGGGCTCGATCACCCGGGAGGGTGGTCCATTGTCGCGCTCATGACCGTCTGGCAGATCCCCCACTTCCTCGCCCTCGCGTGGAAGTACCGCGATGACTACGCGCGTGGCGGCCATCGCGTGCTCCCTGTCGTAGACCCCTCAGGCGTGAGCACCGCAACAACCACCGTCGTCTGGTCCGCCGCGCTCATCCCCGTCTCGCTCGCCGCCGTCCTCGCGATGCGCTGGCCGGGCGGCGAAGGCCTGCTCGGTTGGCCGTACGCGATCGTCGCGCTCGTCCTCGGGCTCGCGATGCTCATCGCGGCGATCCGCTTCGCCCGCCTTCGTGACGACCGCTCGGCGTCCCTGCTGTTCTTCGGCTCCATCGCGTACCTGCCCCTCCTGCTCATCGCGATGGTGGGCGACGCATTCGCGACCGCACTCTTCCAGTGAACCAGCCGACCGTCGCCATCGAGGCCGCAGACCTCACCCGAACCTATCGAGCGCGGCGAGGCACGCCCGCACGCGCGGCGCTCAACCACGCTTCGCTCAGTGTCCAGACGGGCGAATTCGTCGCCCTGCTCGGCCCGAACGGCTCGGGCAAGTCAACGCTCCTGCGCATTCTCGCCACCCTCGACGCTCAGGATTCGGGCTCGCTCCGCCTGCTCGGCCGTGCATCGCTCGCAGCCGCACGCCGCTCGCTCGGTGTCGTCTTCCAGCATGAAGCGCTCGATGGACTGCTCACAGGCCGCGAGAACCTGCGCACCCACGCGCGGCTCTTCGGCATGTCCGGCGCTCGATCCGACGACGCGATCGCCCGCGTCGCGACCGCGATGGGCGTGCTCGACCGCCTCGACGACCGTGTCTCGACGCTCTCGGGCGGCCTGCGCCGGCGCGTCGATCTCGCCCGCGCCCTGCTCACCGAGCCCGAGATCCTCTTCCTCGACGAGCCCACCACCGGCCTCGACCACGCGACACGGACCTCGTTCCTCGACACGCTCGACGCCGTCCGTCGCCAGAGGCCGCTCACCGTTGTCCTCAGCACGCACCTGATGGACGAGGCGGCCCGCGCCGACCGCGTCGTGATGCTCAGCGAGGGACGCGTTGTCGCCGACGACGCCCCCGCCGCCCTCCGCGCCTCGCTGGGCGGCGCCGTGCTCCGCGCCGAAGGCGACGCGCACAAGACCCTGCTCGCCGCCGGGCTCTCCGTACGCGAACTTGAGTCGGGCCTCGTCGCATCCGGTGAGGCCGAAGCGGTGTCGGGCGTCGCTCGCGACCTCACGCGCGCCGGGACGCCGTTCTCGTTCGGCCCGCCGACCCTAGGCGATGTCTACCTCGCGCGCACCGGCCGCGCGCTCTCCGCAGTCGATTCCACGGAGCCCTCACCGTGATCGCCGCCCTCGCCTTCCGCGCGATCGCCGTTCGCGAGGTTGTCCGCGTCACGCGCCAGCCCTCTCGGATCGTCGCCGCGATCGGCACGCCCGCGCTGATCTGGGTCTTCTTCTCCGCCGGATTCGCGAGCGCGTTCCGCCCGACCGGCGAGGGCGCCGAGGGGTACTCCGTCTTCCTCCTGCCCGGGATGGTCACGCTCACCGCGACCTTCAGCGCGATCTTCTCCGCGATTTCGCTCATCAACGACAGACACGAAGGATTCCTGCAGGGAGCCATCGTGTCACCCGCTCCGGCGTGGTCGGTCGCGCTCGGCAAAGCCGTCGGCGGCTCCGCGGTCGCGCTCGTGCAATGCGCTGCGCTGCTCGCCATGGCGCCGATCCTCGCCGACACGGTCAGCGCACTCGGCCTGGTCCTCGCGCTGATCGCCGCCATGTGCGCAACTCTCGCCGTCACCGGGCTGGGAATGGCCCTTGCGTGGAAAGTCAACAGCGTCGAGGGTTTCCACGGCGTGATGAACCTCGTGCTCATGCCCATGTGGATACTCAGCGGCTCGGTGTTCGACGCCGGTTCCGCCTCGCCCTGGCTCGGCGCCGTGGCGCAGGTCAACCCGCTCTTCCATGTCACCCGTGCCATGCGCGACGCCGTCGCCGGCAACCCCGCCGATATGGTTTCGTGGGCAGTCACCATCCTGTTCGCGTGCGCAGGAATCGGCCTTGCCGTTTTGGCCATGTCGCGCGCGTCCCGCCCGGGAGGATCAAGGAATTCGTCATGAATGATCAAGCACCACCGCGTCCCCGCGCTCGCCGCAAGCCCACGAAACCGCTTTCGCTCAAGCCCGTGCTCCTGCTCGCCGCCGTGGGCATCCTCTCGGCCGCAGGCGTGCTGATCTATGACACCCTGCGCAACCCGCAGGCGGCCGCCCTCGCGCAAGACCCCGGGCTCGACGCGCTCGTCGTGCCCGAGTTCACGATGACCACGCAGAGCGGCGAGGAGTTCACCCGCGCCGATCTGCTCGGCAACATCACGGTGATCGATTTCTTCTTCACGAATTGCCCCGCGATCTGCCCCGCGCTCTCGCGCTCGATGAAGCGCATCCAGGAAGCAGTCGGCGGCCCGGGTGTCCGTCTCGTCAGCATCAGCGTCGATCCGACGAACGACACCGAAGCAACACTCCGCGCGCACGCGCAGGAACTCGGTGCCGATCCGGCGGTGTGGACATTCCTCCGCGCAGACAACTACGAAGAGGTGCGCCGCGTGAGCGAGGACGGGCTGAAACTCGGGCTCTCGCTCGACCCCTCCCGGCCGATCAAGACCCGGATGGGCGACGACATGCCCTGGATCGATCACAGCGGAAAGTTGCTCCTTCTCGACCCCGAGGCGCGCGTGATCGGGCTGTACAGCGGCCTCGACGAGCGCGAGGTCAACACGCTTATCAAGAGGGTGATGCGCGCTGCTCCGACCGAGTGACACCGCTCTCGCCCCACCTTCACACCGTCAAGAGTGAAGATCACGCAAAGGTTTCCCGGAACCGCAGCGAGCGGCGGCGCGTATCGACAAACGAGTTGTTCTCTCCTCCTCCAGCCCGCCTCAGCGAGAAATCGCCGGAGCGGGCTTCCGCGTCGTGCAGGCCTGCGCCGAACCGCAGGCCCTGTCAAACCGCCGCCGACCCCGACCCCCACGGATTGGGGTGACAAACGGCGATTGTGGAACTCTCGGGAGTTCCGCGAAAGCCCGACGCCTGTAGCCCCCTGAAACTGAAGAGTTTGCGAGAATTCCACCCGGCACGCCCATGACCGCTGGGGATGTGGATCAGATTTTTGATCGCGCTCTAACCAGTGTTCACGGACGCGTTTGCGGTCGCTTACCACCGGGCGGATCGACCCCGTCGGGCTTGTATCGCACGCCTTGTCGCTTTACCGTCTCTTCACGGTCAAGGACTGGCCGACGCGCTCCCGAACGATCTCCCCCGGACGCGTCGACCTGCGGAAGCACGGCAGCAACACACCCTTCGGTTCTGGCTCCGATTACGGCGCCCGAGCACGGTGTCGCATTGTCGCTCGGTTCCGTCAGGTCGCGCACGGACTCGGAATCGGCGTCGCTCGACGCGCACATACGAACGGACTCGGCATTCACCCTCCCACGCGCACCGGCACGCCCCCGAAGGCGTCAGCCCTTGCATCACGGAAAGGATTGCCGTGAACCAGCTCTCCCAGGACGGCCCAGGCCGGCGCACCGCATGCTCCCGCCCCGCCAGCACGCCCAACGAGGTCCGAGGCGTGCTCGCGGACGCGATCGGCTCCGACCGCTTCGATCGCTACTTCGGCGCCGACCGCGACGCCGTCATCATCGATCGCCAAACCGTCTCGCTCACCGTTCCCAACGCGTTCATCGCCGAGACGCTCCGCCGACGCTTCGGCGATGCGCTCGAATCCGCGGTCAAGTCCGCGCTCGGGGACGACGCGTCGCTCAGGTTCGAGGTCGATCCCCTCGCCGCGCAAGCCGCCAGCCAGAACGAGCGAGCGGTCGCCGCCGCCGCTCAGCCCCCGGCGCCCGTGAACGCGTCGGTGCGCCACGCCGGCCCCGGCGCATCGTGGCGTCGTCTCGACGACTTCGTCATCGGCGATTCCAACCGACTCGCCTATCAGGCAGCCCGGCGCATCGCGGGCGGCGCATCCCGCGACCAGTTCGGCGGTCTCTTCCTCCACGGCCACTCCGGGCTCGGCAAGACGCACCTGCTCCAGGGCATCGTCAGCCGCTTCCGCGAGACCCACCCGGGGGCCAAGGTCCGCTACACCACGGGCGAGCAGTTCACCAACGCCTTCATCCAGGCCCTCAAGACCAACAAACTCGAGGACTTCCGCCGCCAGCATCGCGGCCTTGATCTGCTCTGCGTTGACGATGTCCATTTCCTCTCCCAGAAGTCCAAGACCCAGGACGAACTCCTCCACACCTTCGACGCGCTCGACCTGTGCGGCGCCCGCGTCGTGCTCGCCTCCGACGAGCACCCCCACAAGATCGCACGCTTCTGTGAGAAACTCGTCTCCCGATTCATCAGCGGCATGGTCGTCCGACTCGACAAGCCCGACGCCACCACCCGCGCCGAGATCGCCCGCCGTCTCCTGCTCAAGCGCGGCCTGGTCCCGCTCCCGGGCGTGGGCGAAGCCATCGCCGCCCGGTGTCAGGGCACCGTGCGCGAACTCGAAGGCGCCGTCACACGCGTCGTCGCCGTCCGTGAACTGATCGCCGACCCCAACGCCCCACAGGGCGCCGTTGACGCCGCCTGCGTGGAGCGAGCCCTCGGCCGCTCCTCCCGCCCAACGACCGCCAAGCGACCCCTCGCGACCGACGAGATCACCGACACCGTCTGCGATTCCCTGGGCGTGAGCAAGGCCGAGGTTCTGGGAGGCGGCCGCCACAAGCGCGTCGTCCTCGCCCGCTCCATGGTCGCCCTCCTCGCCCGCCGCATGACCACGCGCAGCTTCCCGGAGATCGCCAAGGACCTCCGCCGCCCCAGCCACTCCAGCGTCGTCACCGCCTGCAAGCGCCTCGGCGCCCAGATCGAACGCAACGAACACGCCGACGCCGGCGACCGCCTCGGCGTCCTCCCACTCGCCTCCCTCGTCGACCGACTCACCGAGGCCGTCCTCGACCGCGCCGCCCGACCGGGCGCCCGCGCAGCCTGACCGACGACCTCCGCATCGCTCTTTCTCTCTCTCCCGGCGTCGCGGGCTACCCTCGCTGGAGCGGGCCTCCTCCCCCGCTCGATGTAAGGGTGGCCCGCGGCCATTTTTGTCCGGCCGCGCCATCTCGACCGCCCCCAACCAAGGCGACCCATGCTCGAAGAGATCCCCCTCTCCAGGCCCGACATCACCGAACAAGAGATCGACAGAGTCGTCGCCACACTCCGCTCCGGCCGCCTCGCCCTCGGCCCTATGCAGGAACAGTTCGAGCAACTCATCGCCGACCGCACCGGCCGGCGTTACGCCGTCGCCTGCTCCTCCGGGACGGCCGGGCTTCACATGGCGCTCCTCGCGCTGGGCATCGGCCCGGGCGACGAGGTCGTCACCACGCCCTTCTCCTTCATCGCCAGCGCGAACTGCATCCTCTATGTCGGCGCCAAGCCCGTCTTTGTCGACATCGACCCGCGATCCCTCAACATGGACCCCGCGCTCGTCGAGAACGCCATCACGCGGCGCACCAAGGCCATCCTCGCGGTCGAGGCCTTCGGCAACCCCGCGCACATGGAGGCCTACCGCGCCATCGCCGCCCGCCACGAGATCCCCCTCATCGAGGACTGCTGCGAAGGACTCGGCGGCGCGTGGAACGACCGACCCGTCGGCGGCTTCGGCCGCGTCGGCGTCTTCGGCTTCTACCCCAACAAGCAGATCACCACGGGCGAAGGAGGCATGGTCGTCACCGACGACGACCGCGTCGCCGAGATGTGCCGCTCGCTCCGCAATCAGGGCCGCGCAGTGAACATGACCGGCTCCAGCGCCGGAGCATGGCTCAGCCACGAACGGCTCGGGTACAACTACCGCATGTCCGAGGTCAACGCGGCGATCGGCGTCGCGCAGATGGAGCGCCTCGACGAGATGCTCGCCGCACGCGACGCCGTTGCGCAACGCTACATGATGCGCCTCATGGGCAATTGCGACATCCTCCTGCCCACCATCGAGCCCGCCGCGAAAATGAGTTGGTTCGTCTTCGTCGCGCGCCTGCGCAACGACTACACCCGCGAGGAGCGCGACCGCGTGATCGCCGGGCTCCGCCGCCACGATGTCGGCGCCGCGGACTACTTCCCCTGCATCCACCTCCAGCCCTTCTACCGCCAGATGTTCGGCCACCACCCGGGCGACTTCCCCATCGCCGAATCCGTCAGCCAGCGCACCATCGCGCTGCCCTTCCACAACAAACTCGCCGAGCACGAGCAGGACTTCGTCGTCCAGACCCTCGAACTCATGCTCAGCCGCGAGAACATCAAGCGGTCGTGAGTCGGGCTACCGCCCCGCCCGCCGGGCCCACTCGGGCGTCGGCAGGAAGGTGTACGCCTCCGTCGTGTTCACCGCGCCCGGCGCGATCTCGACATCCAGCGCCGCGTGCCCGTCAACGAACGCCACATTCGCCACGACGCCCTTCCCTCGACGCCACCGGAAGCCCGCGTCCGCGCCGCCGTCGTAGTTGTACATCGCGTGGTCGCCCGCCAGCCAGGTCATCGCCGGGCTCTCGACGAGCGGCATCGGCGCATCCATCCCCGGAGTCAGCGTGCGCAGGGTCGGCACATACGGACACGGCGTCTCGTCCAGCGCGTGCGTGTTCAGCACATAACTCGTCCCCACCAGCTCGAACATGCGCTCCGTGCACACATCCCTCACCAGCGGCAGCGCGTTGCTCGCGCCCCGGTCCAGCGGATCGCGCACCGCGTCCACGACATCCCCGTCGCCGTACTCCCCGAGGTACCGGTTCAGCGGCCGAGCGCCCGCGTGCAACTCGTTGAGCCCCAGCTCGTCGATGGTCCCCGCCGAGCCCGCGAACCCGTAGACATTCTGCACCCAGTCATGGTCGCCGATGCGTTCCCACATCTGAGGAAGCCGCTCCCGATGGTCCCTCGCGTAGAGCGTCGCCGCGGTCGCCGTCTGCCTGACCTGCGACGCGCCCTTCGCCACCCGCGACCGCTCGACGGCCTGCCCGATCGTGGGCACAAGGAGTGAGATCACCGCCGCGAGAATCGCGACGATCACCAGCGCCTCGATGAGCGTGAACCCGTGGCGCTGCGCTGGCGTCCGTGCGTGCGGCATCGCCCGATCCTACCGAGCCCCGCCGATCGTGTCACAAGTGGTGTGTGAAACCCGCCTCGCCAAAACGAACACGGCCCCGCGCGTCGCGCAGGGCCGGTTTCGGAAAGTGGGGGCGACAGGATTCGAACCTGTGTAGGCTTACGCCAGCGGATTTACAGTCCGCCCCAATTGGCCACTCTGGCACACCCCCAATCGGGACCGAGGGTATGCGGCGGGGGCCCCTTCTATCAAGCCGCGACCCGCGCTTGTGTCCCGGATACCATCCCACGGATGACCGCCACCGCCTGATATCCCGCTCCCCGCCGACGCCCGAACGGGTCTCGTCGGCCCGCGATCAAGGAACACCGCCCCATCCTGAGGGTGCTGTTCCGCGCAGAGGGGACCGGGCTCTCGCTCAGGCGATCCGCACACGCCGCGCCCCTCGGTGAGGCGAGTCCGCACGGACATCCAATGCCCAGACACACGAACCTCCCCAGCAAGGGATTCACCTGCACGCGTTGCCGCGCGCAGATCGAGCCGACCGGCTTCGGCACGAAGCACCGCAACCATTGCCCACTCTGTCTTTGGTCGCTCCATGTGGACGACTCACCGGGCGACCGCGCGTCGCTCTGCAAAGGCGCCATGGAGCCCATCGCCATCTCCGTTCGCGACGGCGGCGAGTGGGCCGTCATCCACCGATGCGTTTGCTGCGCTGTGGTCAAAGTGAACCGCATCGCGGGCGACGACTCCGAACGCGCCCTGCTCGGGCTCGCGCTCCGACCCATCGCCAACCCCGCGTTCCCGCTCGACGCCCTCCCGTGAAACGCAAGATAAATCCAACTTCATGCGCGATTCAGTGTGCCGTAAGCGCAGGAGCGGAAGCTATGGGTGTCAACGAGACGGGCCTTTCCGCCCGCCACCTTCATGACAGGAGAGAATTCAGTGAATCTCAAGACCCCCCTTGCCCTCGCCGCCGTCATCACTCTTGCCGCCGTTCCCATGCTGGGCTGCGAGACCTCGCGACACAACTCCATCTCCGACAACAACGCCGGCCTGAATGTCGAGGCCTCCTCCGACAACATTGTTGTGGGCGAGACAGTGACCTTCATCGCCCGCAGCTACGACACCTACGGCCGCGACGCCAAAATCCAGTGGAAGTCCACCGCCGGCGACCTCAAGACCGAAGAGAACGGCCGCGTCGCCCGCGTCACCTTCAACGAGATCGGCGCCTACACCGTCAGTGCGACGCTGAGCGTCGACGGCCGCGAAACCGCCCGTGACATGGAAGAGGTCCGTGTCCGCGCCCTGAACTGATCCACAGACCGAATCACGCCAACCTGCGAAGAACTTGCTTCCCTCACCTCGCGTGGCATGACCTCACAGTTGTGTCGCGCTTTTTGCTGGAATCCTCGCCCGACCCGGCGCGTTTATCCTTCGGTTTACCAACTCAGGAGAACGCCCGTGCCCAACGCCCGCATCAACTACACCAAAGTCACCCCCGAACCCTTCCAGCATCTCGTCGAGATCAAGAAATGGCTCGACGCCGCCGACATCGACCAGCGGCTCCGCTCGCTCCTCGATGTCCGGATCAGCCAGATCAACGGCTGCGCGTTCTGTCTCGACATCCACGGCCGAGAGGCCCGCGAGCACGGCGTCACCCAGCAACAGCTCGATGTCCTGACCGCGTGGCGCGAATCCCCGGAACTCTTCACGGACCTCGACCGCGCGGCGCTCGAATGGGCGGAGTCGATCACGCTCCTCCCGGAACGCGGCGCCCGCGACGAAGACTTCGACCCGCTCCGCGAACACCTGAGCGACGAGCAGATCGCCACCCTCACCTGGGCCATCGTCGCCATGAACTCGTGGAATCGCCTCGCCGTCGGCTTCGGGTTCACCCCCCGACCGCGCAAGGGCGGCTGATCACCCGCGCTTCGCTTCGAGTTCTTCCCACCTCGCATACAGCGCGGCCACTTTCTCTTGCGCCGCGCCCAGAACCTCGCACGCCTTGGTCATCCTCGCGTGGTCGGCCATCACTTTCGGGTCGGCCAACGCCGCTTCGCCGCGAGAGACCTCTTCTTCTGCTTCCGCGATCCGCTGCTCGATCTGCTCGTACTCCCGCTGCTCCATATACGAGAGTTTCTTCTTCGGCGCGGGGGCCGGCTTCGACGGCGTGGGCGGCTTCGGCTTCGCCTCGACCGGGCGCGCGGCCCGCGCCGCCAGCGCCTGATCGACCGTCGCGTACATCCCCGACCCGCCCTTCCCGTCGAGCGCGAAGATCTCCGTCGAGAGCCGCTCGAGCATCGCCCGGTCGTGCGTCACCAGCACGATCGCGCCGGGGAAGTCTTCCAGCGCTTCCTCGAGCGTCTCGAGCGTCGGGATGTCCAGGTCGTTCGTCGGCTCGTCGAGCACGAGCACATCCGCCTGCTCCAGCATGATCCGCGCGATGTGGATGCGCGCCAGTTCGCCGCCGCTGAGCGACTTCACCGGCTGCGCCAACTGCTCGTCGCGGAACAGAAATCGGCGCGACCACGAGGTGATGTGCATCGGCTGACCGCGGAAGTACACGCGATCGCCCTGAGGACCAAGCGCATCATTCAGAAGCGTGTCGGGATCAAAGTCCCTCCTGTGCTGGCTGAACACCACCACCTTCGGCGCCGGCTCGCTCTTCACGACGCTGCCCGCGTCGGGCGCCAACTCCCCGGTGAGCACGCGGATCAGCGTTGTCTTTCCGCTGCCGTTCGGCCCGAGAAGCCCCAGACAATCGCCCACACCCAGCGTCAGATCCACACCGCTGAACAGCGCGCGGCCCCCCAGCGATATCGACACACCCTTCGCGACGATCAGTTTGCGCGTCTTGCGTTCGGTCGAACTGAAGTCCACTTTCGCGGCCACCCCCGTCGCTGCCGTGTTCCGCGTGCGCAGTTCCGCGAGATCGTCGATTCGGCCGTGGCTCGCGTGGATCTGCCCCTTGGCTTTCGTCCGCCGCGCCTTCGCGCCGCGCGAGAGCCAGAGCAGGTCCTTGCGCACCTGATTCGCGAGCGTCTGCTCCGCCTGGGCCTGCCCTTCGAGGAACTCGGCCTTGCGCCGGATGAATTCCGTGTAGTTCCCGGACACGCTCAGCGTGCCCATCGGGTAGGCGGCGCTCAGTTCGACAACGCGCGTCGCCACGCGCTCAAGGAACGCCCGGTCGTGCGTCACGAACACCGACGCAAACCCCGTCCCGCTCATCGAGGAACGGGTGATCAGCCCCTCGAGCCACGCGATGCCTTCCATGTCGAGGTGATTCGTCGGCTCGTCGAGCAAGAGCAGGTCGGGCTCGCCCCCCGCTTCGGCCAGCGCCCGCGCGATCGACAGCCGCTTGCGCCACCCGCCCGAGAGCGACTCCGCGGGCGCCTCGCCGTGCGCGTCGTCGAAGCCAACCCGATCAAGGATCATGTCCGCGAGCACCTCCGCCTCGTGCCGCTCGTGGGTCGCCTCCTCGGCGGCCCGCACGACGACCTCGTGCGACGAGAGCCCCACACCGAACACATCCTGCTGGGGCACATACACCGCCCGGGCGCCCTTGGCCGCCACGATCGATCCAGCGTCGGCCTCCTCGTCCCCTGCGAGGATCTTCAGGAGCGTGCTCTTCCCCGCCCCGTTCGGACCGATCAGGCCCACGCGATCGCCCGCCTCGATGCTGATCGAGACCCCCGAGAACAGCGTCCGCAGGCCGTGAACCTTCGAGATTTCCCGCGCGGCGAGCAGCATGGGCAGGAGCGTATGCGCGCGAAAACGCCCGGCGGCACACGGCCGCCAGACGCTCGCACAATCAGGGCTTGGGAATCAGTCGCAGTCGGTCCCGAACACGCTCAGGACGGCGTTCAGGTCGGCGAAGTTGATCGCGCCGTCGCCGTTGGTGTCCGTCGGGCAGGTGTCCACCGGGCCTTCGACCTGAAACTCGAATGCCCCGATGTCGATGACCGGGCCCGAAAGCGTGAACCCGGTGTCGGCGACCTCGGGAACATCGACCACACGCGCCGCGCCGTCAAGATCGGCGAACGGGCCGAAGTACAGGTTGGTGTCGCCCGCGTCGATCGCCGGAGAATTGGGCATCAGCCGGAAGTCACGGTTCGACGGATCCGCGAACATCGGGTCCACGACCTGATTGAACCCCGAACCCGCCGCGCCCGTGAACGCCTGCTGGAGGATGCACCGACGGACCACCTCGGGCGTTGTCGCGGGGAACAGCCCGCTGTTCTCGTTGTAGGTGTTCCCCCAGATGATGGTGTTGTCGATGATCACCGATCCGGTCGGGGCGAGCCCGCCGACCACATAGTTGGTCGCCGTGGTGTTCCCAACGATCGTCAGGTTTGTGTAGAACCCGCCCTTGCCGATGTAGAGCGCGGCATCGTTCGAGGTCGTGGTGTTCCCGACAAACAGCGAGTTCCTGACGAATGTCGGGGCGCCATTGCTCCCTTCCCTCGTGAAGAGCCCTCCGCCCTGCCGCGCAGCGCAGTCCGCGAACACGGTCTCATCAATCGTGACGGTGAGCATCGTTCCCGAGAGGTACATCCCGCCCCCGAGCCCGGCGCGGTTGTTGGAGAACTCCGTCCTGATCACCGTGAGCGAGCCGGAGTCCATGTAGAACCCGCCGCCGTACGACGAAGTCTCGAGCGCGACCGCCTCGGGAAGCCGGTTGTCGCGGAACACCGAATCGACGACCTGCACGGCCCCGCCGTTGAAGTACGCGCCGACGCCGTCGCCGGTCACCGAGTCGACGGAGTTCCCTTCGATGATGCATCGCTCGATGGACACATCGCTCGCGGTGCCGTAGATCCCCGCGCCGTTCCCGTCGGACCCGGGAATGACATTGTTCCGGACCACGCAATCACGGATCGTGACATCGGTGGTGTGCAGCCAGATCCCCGCCCCCGACGAGTTCGCAGTGCCGCCGCCTAATCCGTTCTGGACGGTCAGCGCTTCGAGCACCGTGCCGTCCGATCCCGCCCCGCTGACGCGCAGCACGATGTCCAGGCCCGCGCCGTCGATCACGACATCCGCCGGGTTGCCCGTCGCGCCGCGGATGGTCAGCGTCTTGTCCGTGACTTCCAATCCAGGGAAAACCAGGTACGGCGACGCCGACCCCGCGATCACGATCTCGTCGCCGTCGGCGGCGACCGCTACCGCCACGCTCAGCGACGCTATATCACCGGGGACATTGATCACGGCCGCGGACGCGCCCGATGCGAGGGAAATCGCCAGCGCCGAAAGGCCCGTCATCGTGCGAATGCTCATCTCGATTCTCCAGTGGTTGAGATCATCACGCGGGAGCCGTCCCGCCTCACCTCCTCGAACAGGCGTCGTCTGCGCGCCCCGCGCCCGAGAAACGAAAAGAAATCGCAAGAACCGGACATGAGCCGCCGGAACGACGCCCGAAGTCCGTGGATCTCCCCGAATTGTCAGGAACTCGCACTTCCCCCCCCTGCCGCGGAGCATGTACCATGGGCCGGTCGTCAATCGCTCGAAGTGAGAGGAACCCGACGGTGAAGCAACAGCACGCAACCCGCCTGCTGAACCTGGCTTCCGGAGGCGAGATCGCCGCCGCCGCAGACCTCCTGCCCATGGTCTACGACGAACTGCGTTCACTCGCCGAGGCGTTCTTCCGCAACGAGCGCGACGACCACACCCTCCAGCCCACCGCGTTGGTCCACGAGGCGTATGTGCGGCTGGTCGACCAGTCCTCCATCGAGTGGAAGAGCCGCAACCAGTTCTTCGTCGTCGCCGCCAAAGCCATGCGCAACATCCTCGTCGACCACGCCCGCGCGAAGGGTCGCCTCAAGCGCGGCGGGGGCGGCGGCTGGCAGGAGCGCACCCTCGCCGCCGTCGAAGACTCACTCGGCGCCGCGGATGACCCCGTCGATATGCTCGCGCTCAACGAGGCGCTCGAACGGCTCGCGAAACTCGACGAACGCAAGGCGCGGCTCGTCGAACTCCGCTTCTTCGCCGGGCTCAACGAGGCCGATGCTGCTGAATTGCTGGGCGTCTCCCGGAGCACAGCCGCCGAGGACTGGCGCATGGCCCGCGCCTGGCTCCACCGCGAACTCCGGAGCGGGCAATGACAGACGGACGCGACCGGTTCCAGCGCATCGAAGCGATCTTTCTCGCCGCCCAGCGACTCCCCGAAGAGGACCGCCTCGCGTTCGTCACCGAACGCGCCGGCGACGACCACGCCCTCCGCGAGGAAGTCATCGCACTCCTCGACGAAGACGCCCGTTCCCTCGGCGCGCTCGATCAACCCCCGCTCGGCCGCGCCGACCTCGACGCGTTCGCGCGAGAAGCGCGCGAGGCGCCCCTCCCCGAATACATCGGACGCTACAGAATCATCGCGCTCCTGGGCGTCGGCGGCATGGGCACGGTGTACGAGGCGGAGCAGGACGAGCCCAAGCGCCGTGTCGCGCTCAAGATCATTCGCCCCGGGCTGGTCACGCCAACGCTCCTCCACCGCTTCCGCCGCGAGGCCCTCGCCCTCGCGCAACTCTCCCACCCGGGAATTGCGCGGATCTACGACGCCGGCGCCGCCGAGACCGAGAACGGCGAGACCCCCTACTTCGCGATGGAGTTGATCAAAGGCAAGCCCCTGGGCAAGTCTGCGGATGACCAACACCTGGGACTGCGCGAACGGCTCGAACGCATCGCGAAGATCGCCGATGCGCTCGAGCACGCCCACCAGCACGGCGTGATCCACCGGGATCTCAAGCCCGCCAACATCATCGTTGACGAGACCGGCCGTCCACGGATCCTCGACTTCGGGGTCTCGCGCGTCGCGCTCTCCGAAAGCGACGAAACAACGCTCCACACCGAGTCCGGCCTCGTGCTGGGAACGCTGGCGTACATGAGCCCCGAGCAGGCCTCGGGCGACACTTCGCGCATCGATCACCGAAGCGATGTGTACTCGCTGGGCGTGATCGCGTACGAACTGCTCTCGGGAGGCCTCCCCTACGAAGTGCGGCGCGAAGCCCTCCACGAAGCGGCCCGCGTGATCCGCGAGCGCGAACCGGCTTCTCTGAGCGCCATGAACCGCTCGCTGCGCGGCGACGCCGAAACAGTCATCCTCAAGGCGCTCTGCAAAGAGCCGGAGCGGCGCTACCAAACCGCCGGCGAGTTCGCGGAAGACATCCGACGCTTCCTCTCGAACGAGCCGATCCGGGCCCGCCCCCCGACCGCTTCGTACCAACTGCGCAAGTTCGCGAAACGCAACAAGCCGTTGGTCGCCGGCGTCGCCGCGGCCTTCGGCGTCCTGCTGATCTCGCTGACCGTTATCAGCGTGCTGCTGGTGCGCACGCTGAGCGCAGAGCGACTCGCAACGAAGGAGCGCGACGCGGCGTCCATGCAGGCGGCCATCGCGGAAGAGATCAACGATTTCCTCGTCTACGACCTCATCGCGGCCGTCAGCCCGGAAAACACGCAGGATCGGGATGTCTCTCTGACAGACCTCCTCGATGCGGCGTCCGCCAGCGTTGACGAACGCGTGTTCGAGCACCCCGAAGTTGAGGCGGAGATCCGGCACACGATCGCGCGAACCTATTTCGAACTCGGTCAGGCAGAGGTCGCCCTGCCGAACTCAGAGAAAGCCGCATCGATCGCCCTCAGCGCATACGGGCCCGATCACCACGAAACACACCGGATGTACAACACCGCAGGCCACATCCACCGTTCCATGGGCCGCCTCGACGCCGCGGCGCCGTACTACGAACATGTGCTCGCGTCGCGGCGCAGCAACCCGGACACCGAACCCGGGCTGATGGTCGTCGCGATGAGCAATCTCGCCGGGCTGTACCGCGCGATGGGCCGGGCGCCCGAAGTGTTCGCGCTTCTCGAGGAAGCCATCGAGATCGGTGAACGCTCGCTCGAGCCCGATTCACCGTTCCTCCTGAGCGCACAGAGCACCTTGGGGGGCGCGTACCGCGAGGCGGGCCGAGGGCAGGACGCCGCAGCCCTCTACGAGAAGGTGCTGGCCACGACGCGGCGGACATTCCCGCCCGGCCACCCCCGGATCCTCCGCGAGATGAACTCGCTCGCGCTCGTCTACGCGAGGCTGGAGCGATTCCCCGAAGCCGAAGCGCTCTTTCTCGATGCGCTCACGCAACAACGGGAGGTCCTGGGGCCTGACAGTCCCCACACGCTGACGACCCAGTCAAACTACGGGTCGATGCTGAGCGCGGCCAAACGGCCCGACGAAGCACGCGATCTCCTGACCGATTGCGTCGAGCGCTACCGCGCGACCGTCGGAGACAACCACCCCGCCGCCATGAGCGCCGCCTTCAACCTCGCGAAGGTGCATCAGGACCTCGGTGACGATGAAGAAGCGCTTGCGCTGTTCGAAGACAACGCGAGGCGGATGGCGGAGGTGTTCGGAGAGGGCAACCCGTATGTGCTGTCGAGCGTGCAGGCCGTCATTCTTTCGCGCATGCGCACCGATCGCATCGATGGGCTCCCCGACATGTCACGGGAATTCATCGCCGACGCGCGGGACGCCTACGACAGCACGCACCCCTTCCTCGGACTCCTGCTCATGACCAACGGCCAGGTGATGGAGCGGGCGGGCCTGCTTGAGGAAGCCGTCGAGAGCTACCGGGAAGCCGAAGCCATCCTCAGCGCTGCAGAGTCGGACAACTACGCCCATTCGATCACCGTCGCGCAGTCGGCCCTGGACCGGCTCGAGCCGGCGCTCGCGGAGCCCGCCCCGGGACGCTGAGAAACCCGCCCGGTCGCTTTCCGAACAACGGTGGTAGGAAGCACGGGCGGCTGTATACTGCGCTCGCAGTCTCAGCCCGGATCGAACAGGAGGCAGTCTCAATGTCGGGAATCTTGATCACCCTTATCGTTGTTGCGCTCGTCGTCTTCGGCCTCATCGGGCTGCTGATCAGCGTCTACAACTCGCTGGTCCGCCTGAAGAACCGGTTCCAGAACGCCTTCTCGCAGATCGAGGTCCAGCTCAAGCGTCGCCACGACCTCATCCCCAACCTCGTGGAGACCGCCAAGGGCTACATGAGCCACGAGCGAGAAACGCTCGAATCCGTCATCCAGGCGCGCAACCAGGCCGTCTCCGGGCTCAACAACGCCGCCAAGTCGCCGGGCGACCCCGGCGCCATGGCGCAACTCTCGAACGCCGAAGGCATGCTGGGCGGCGCGCTCGGGCGCCTGTTCGCGGTCATGGAGGCCTACCCGGACCTCAAGGCCAACACCAACATGATGCAGCTCAGCGAGGAACTCACCTCCACTGAGAACAAGGTCGCGTTCGCGCGCCAGGCCTACAACGATTCGGCCACCGCGTACAACACCTATCGCGAATCGTTCCCGCCCGTCCTTTTCGCCGGGATCTTCGGCCACTCCACCAAAGCCGAACTGTTGGACTTCGACGACGCGCAGATCGCCGAGGCGCCCAAGGTCGCGTTCTAAGCGGCTCATCCATCGATGAACTTCTTCGAACAGCAGGACATGGCGCGTCGCAGGACGGCACGGCTCGTGGTGCTCTTCGCGCTCGCCGTCCTCTTCACCGTCGTGTCCGTGTACTTCGTCGGGCTGCTCGCCGCGCACTGGATCGCGCCCCGGATCGACGATGCACCGCCCGGCCCGTTCCGCCTGTGGAGGCCCGAAGTCCTGCTCATCGCGGGCGGCGGGTCGATCATGGTCATCCTGCTCGGCTCGATCAGCAAGATCGCGCAACTCCGTCACGGCGGGTCGGTGATCGCGGTCCAACTCGGCGGGCGACCGCTCAGCAGATCGACCGACGACCCGATCGAGAAACGCCTCCTCAATGTCATCGACGAGATGGCGATCGCGTCGGGTGTTCCGTCCCCGCCGGTCTATGTCATGGACCGGGAACTGGGCATCAACGCGTTCGCCGCGGGATACGAACCCACGGCCGCGGTCATCGGCGTGTCACGCGGCGCCGCCGAGCGGCTGTCTCGCGATGAACTCCAGGGCGTCATCGCGCACGAGTTCAGCCACATCCTCTCCGGAGACATGCGCCTCAACATCCGGCTCATCGGGCTGCTCAACGGCATCCTGGTGATCGGGCTGATCGGGTACTTCATCCTGCGCTCCGTCGCGTACCGGCCGGTCGTGCGGAGTTCGAAGGACAACCAGGGCGCCGGCATCGCGGTGATCCTTGGTGTCGGAGCGGCGCTGGTCGTCATCGGTTCGATCGGCACCTTCTTCGGGAACCTCATCAAGGCCGCGGTCAGCCGCCAGCGTGAGTTTCTCGCCGACGCCGCAGCCGTCCAGTTCACGCGCGACCCCACGGGAATCTCTGGCGCGCTCCGCAAGATCGGCGGCTTCTCCTCCGGTTCGAGCATCGCCTCTCCTCACGCGCCCGAAGCCAGCCACATGTTCTTCGGCCGCGCCGTGACCAGCGGCATGGCGGGGATGTTCTCCACCCACCCGCCGCTCAAGGAGCGGATCAAGCGCATTGATCCCTCGTGGGACGGATCGATGCTGGAGAGCCAGCCCCGGCGCACAAGCGACGCGCCCACACTCGCGGCGATCGCGTCGTTCGACGCCGCGGCCACCACGACCACCGTCCTCGAACAGATCGGCAACCCCACCACGGCGCACCTCGAACTCGCCCGGGAACGGCTCGCGGCGCTCCCCGCGCCGCTCCGGGAAGCGGCGGCCGAGCCGTACGGCGCACGGGCCGTCATCGCCGCGTTGCTGCTCGATCAGTCTGAAGAACTGCGCAACAGCCAGTTGGGCATGATCCATGCCTCGGATCGCAGCGTTGCGAATGACGCCGCCAAACTCCACGCGAGCGTGGCGGATCTGCCGCGCGAACTCCGCGTGACGCTGATCGATGTCGCCCTCCCGACGCTCGCCGAACTCTCACCGGGGCAGGACGCATCATTCCGCGAGCTGCTCCGCGCTCTGATCGGCGCGGATCAACGGGTCGATCTGTTCGAGTTCTGCCTCCAGCGCGTCGTCGAGTCCCACCTCGACGCGATGCGCTCCGGCGCCGGGCGAGGCCGGGTCCACTACTACGCCTTCGGGCGCCTCGTCAACGAATGCACGATCCTGCTCTCCGCGCTCGCCCGCGCGGGCTCGAGTTCTCCCGGCGCAGCGTCCGCCGCCTTCGCCGCCGGCGCTCACGCGCTCGGGCAGGGCGAACTCAAATTCATCGATGACGATCGACTGACCCTTGATGCGCTGTCCGACGCGCTCGACGACCTCCGCCATGTCGCGCCCAAATTGATGCAGCGGCTGCTGACGGCGTGCGCGGCCGTGGTCGCGCACGACCAAGTGGTCACCCCGCGCGAGGCGGAATTGCTCCGCGCGATCGCGGAATCGCTCGGTGTGCCGGCGCCCCCGCTGCTCCCCGGGCAGCGACTCGCCTAGGCAGCGTGCGCTGGCGCCCAAAGCCGCTGACAGGAGTCGAACCTGCAACCTGAGCTTTACAAAAGCTCTGCTCTGCCAATTGAGCTACAGCGGCGACGCTCCCAGCATAGCCGGGGGACCGGCCCTCAGTCCTCCGTGGAGCCGCTGGCGATCGCCGTCGCGGCCTCATCGGGAGCGGCGAGCGCGGCCGCAAAGCGGGCGGCAGCGCCCGGGGACCGGGTCGCCATCGCCTCGAACGCCGCATGGGCCGATGCGTATCGCTCATGGTCGGTGCCCGCGAACGCCAGGGCAAGGTACCGCCCGAGCGCCTCGCGGTGGGCCACGGGCCTTTGCTCCCCCATCGCCCTTGTCGCGATGCGTTCGGCCAACCCCTCGGTGAACCAGGCGGGGTACTCGACGCCCGGGGTCTGCACGCCCGTGTTGTACGCGAGCAGGTGCGCCGCCTCGTGCGCGATCTTCCGGCGCGTGACCCGCGCGACATCTCGGGCGGCGGCCGCTCGCTCCGTCTCGTCCGATGATTTGAGCGCCTGAGCGAACGAGTCGGTGGTTCGGTCGTCGTAGAGCACCGCGCGGTTGGACAAGGTCGCGTAGTACCCGCCCATCCGGGCCGCGTCGATCCCGTCGTAGCGGCGCGCGAACTCGACGAACTCCGCGCGGTCGTTGATAAACACAACCAGCATCGGCGCGTTCGGCTCGGTGGGCGAGAACCCCATCTCGCGTGCGTCGGTGTGGAAGATGGCCGCGACCTCATCGAGCCACGATCCCGCGTCGCGCGCGTCGCTCGCCGCGATATTCCCGCGGATGACGAATCGTTCCGATCTGTACAGGACCCCGTAGGGGATCGCGTCGGTCGCCGGGTCCGCCGATGAGGCGACGGTCGCCTCCGCGCCGTGGGGCGAGAACGAGTACATGGCGCAGGCGAGCGTCACGGCGCCCAGCGCGGGCACGATGACGGCTGTCAGCCGGTCTCGGAGTCTGCGATCGGTCGGTGTGGGAGGCACCTCCCGGCGATCGGCCGAGAACAGGCCCGACTCCGGGTCGCGCGCGGGATGAAGAGCGGCGCCGGTCGGTTTGGGCGGGTCTCAGCGGTTCTCGGACCGGAACCGGTTCCGCTGCGCCGTGCGCACGAGACTGACCGAATAGAGCGCGAGCGCCGCCCAGATCGCCGCGAACGCGACGGCACGCGCAGGAGGGAACGCCTCGCCGTACACCAGCACGCCCAGCAGGAACTGACCGCTGGGCGCGATGTACTGGAGGAACCCCATCGTGCTCAGCGTCAGCCGTTTGGCCGCCTCGACGAACCAGACGAGCGGCGTGATGGTGATCGTTCCCGCCGCGATGAGCAGCAGGTCGGCGCGCCAGCTCCCGGACAGGAAGACGCTCTCGCCGCGTACGCCGAGCAAGATCAGATACCCCAGGGCGATGGGCATGAGCACGATGGTCTCGATGAGCAGGCCCGGGATCGGCCGCGCGACGGTTTTCTTCCGGATCAGCCCGTAGAGCGCGAACGAGACCGCGAGCCCGAGCGAGATCCACGGCGGCTTGCCCTGAGCGATCGTCAGAAAGATCACCCCGCCCGCCGCCAGCGCCAGCCCGATCAGTTGGAGGCGCGTCAGCCGGTCCTTGAAGAAGCACACTCCGAAGGCGACGCTGACCAGCGGGTTGATGAAGTAGCCGAGACTCGCCTCGACGATGTGCCCGCTCGTGACCGCCGTGATGTACAGCAGCCAGTTGAACCCGACGAGCGCGGCGCTCAGCGTCAGCGTCGCGGTCGTCCTGGGCGAACGAACGATGGACCGCACCTCGCCCCACCGCCGCTTCCAGGCGATGAGCCCGACCAGGAGCGGGATCGCCCACAGGATGCGGTGAGACAGAAGTTCCCCGGGGGTGATCGGCCGCGTGAGGGCCGGATCGGTGGTATGGAGCGAACCGACGATCTTGAAGTAGATCGGAAACAGGCCCCACGCGAGGTACGCCGAGATGCCGTAGATCATGCCCGCGCGGATCGAGCCGTGAGCGATGGGCGGCGGCGCGGCCGGTGGGGTCGCTGGAACGCTCGTTGGGCTGGTCGCGACGGTGGTCACGGTGTTGAGATCATCGACCAATGGTGGAAAACGAAAAGACCGCGGCGCCGGTGTCGGGCCGCGGTCCTTCGGAAGTGGGCGATACTGGGCTCGAACCAGTGACCTCCAGTGTGTCATACTGGCGCGCTAGCCAACTGCGCCAATCGCCCTTCAAGACGCAAGTATACCCCCTCGCCCTCGTTCGGCTACCGGGCGGGCAAGGTTGAGTGGCCGTCCGACCGAAGCGGGCGGAAATCGAAGATTCGTCCTTGAAACCGGCCCCCCCCGCGCGCACAATCCCGCCCCGACCCGCCTCACCAGGCGGCGGCGGGGCCGTCCGCCGCGGCTCGTGCCCGGCCTTCAGTTCAACCACGCCAGACACAAGCAAGGATCCCTTCCCATGGCAGAGCAGGCCGCGCAGCAGCAGGGCCGTCAGGTGCAGCTCCGGATCGACGAGAGCCGCATGCAGACGACCTACGCCAACACCATCCGCACCGCGACCACGGCCGACGAGGTTGTGATGGACTTCGGCCTCAACATGCCGATGCCCGCGCAGAACGAGCAGCCCGCGATGACCTTCGCCGTCGGCTCGCGCGTCGTCATGAACTGGGCCGGCGCCAAGCGCCTCGCGATGTCGCTCCAGCAGATCGTCGGCCAGTACGAGAAGAACTTCGGCACGATCGAACTCGATCGCGGCCAGGGTCAGCGCCAGCCCGTTCAGCAGGGCTGAGTTAGTTCACCAACCTGATTGAACACCGGCGCGGTCGCTCAGGCGGCCGCGCTGTCTTTTTCGATTCGCATTACAGCAGCCGCGTGGCCCTCGGGTAACTCCCGAGGATGCGGAACTCGATGCAATGCGTCGCGGCCGCTTCGAGCGCGCGGGCGAGTGTCTCGTCATCGCGGTGGCCCTGCGCTTCGACATAGAACACATGCGTCCAGGTCTCGCGCGCGCTCGGACGCCGATCGATGTGGGTCAGGTTCACCCCGGCGGTCTCGAACGCCGTGAGCACATGCGCCAGCGCGCCGGGTTTGTCGGCGGTCTGGAACATCACGCTCGTCTTGTCGTCGCCGCTGGGCAATGCGCCGTGCTTCGACAGCACAAGGAAACGCGTGATGTTGTTCGGATCGTCCTCGATGGACTCGAACATCGGGTGCAGCCCGTGCAGTTTCCCGGCGAGCGAAGACGCGATGGCCGCCGCCCCGCACCCGGGGTCCGCTTCGAGCATCTCCCGCGCAGTCTGAACAGCCCGGCTGCTGCTCGCGCTCGAGACGAGTTCCGCGTGGGGCATCGACCGAGCCAGCCAATCCCGACACTGCGTGAACACCTCGGGCTTGGAAAAGATCGTCGTGACTCTCGCGGCCGGCGCCGCGGTCAGGAGATTGTGCCGCACGCGGAGCAGCGCCTCGGCGTACACCGTCACATCGCCCGGCTTGGCGTCGCGGAACGAGTCGAGCGTCTCGACGATGCCGCCCCCGACAGTATTCTCGATCGGGACCAGCCCGTAGTCCGCGTGCCCGCGCGCGACATCCCGCACAACGCCCGCGATGTCCTGCGCCTCGGCGTGCTCAACGGAAGAACCGAAGTGCGACACCGCCGCCTGATGGGAATAACTCCCCGCCGGTCCGAGGAACGCGATGCGCAAAGGCCGCTCGAGCAGGAACGATCCGGACATCAACTCACGGTAGATCGCCTCCACCGTCCGCGGCGAGAGCGGGCCGGGGTTCATCCCCAGCACCTTCTTCAGCACCGCCGATTCCCGGTGTGGCGCGTAGATCGGCGTGCCCGTGTCGCGCTTGAACTTCCCCACTTCCACGACAACCTTCGCGCGCTCATTCAGCAGCCGGATCAACTGTGCGTCGACCTCGTCGATCCTCCTGCGGAGTTCGTCGAGCGAGAGCCCCTCCACAGGAGGGTTCGGGCTCTGATTGGATGCTTCGCTGTCGGGTGGTGTCGGCACTGTGATCTCGCTATCGGCCGTCTGGCGTGGCCCGTCCATCGGGCCGATAAGAAGGGTGGCGGAATCCTCCCCGGCGGAATTCCATTAAGCCATCGGCACGCGCTCTGGAAGCCATGATCCTCCCCTTGTCCATCCCGGATGTCGACCCCGTCGCGACCCTCGCGTCCGTGCAGGACCTGCGCGCCATCGCGGAGTCCGCCGATCAGGCCGCCTCCCTGCTCCCCGTCTTTGCGCTCATCGCGATCACGGTCGTCGGCATGGCCCTCTGGGCCGTCGGCGGACGCTTCGTCAAACCCAGCGTGGTTCTGGTCGCCAGCGGCGCGGGCGGCTACGCGGGGTTCACGCTCGGTGAAAACTTCGATCCCGCGCTCGGCCCCTGGATCGGCCTGGCCCTCGGCGTCGCCGCCGGCGTCCTCGTCGGGATCTGGCTCTTCCGGCTCGCCGCGGGCATACTCCTCGCCGCGTTTCTCGCCGTGGCCGCGCCGACCGCGACCGCTGTGGCGGTGGACTACGACCTCGCCGCGCAAACGCAGGCCCTCGTGGATGTCGTGCGCGACGCGGCCACCGGCACTTCGGATGCCGACGAAGCCGAGACAGCATCAGACAGCATCGCACCCCGTGCGCTCGCCGATACACCCGACGCCGAGCCGAACGACGAACCCGTCACATCCCGGGGCGTGCTCCAGCGCGCCGGCGCATGGATGGCCGGCTTTCTGACGGACGCGGCCGAAGGCGGCCAGGACATCTGGGACGGGATGACGCCGAGCGAGCAGCGCACGATCATCGCCGCAGGTGTCCTCGGCGCGCTCGCGGGACTGGTGATCGGATCGATCGCCCCCGTGCTCGCGATGGCCGTGCTGACAGCGGGCATCGGCGCCGCCGCGATCCTCGGCGCGGGCTCGAACCTCGCGTTGCACTTCCGACCGGAATGGGAGGGCTCATTCCCGAGCTCGCCCATCGCGTGGGCGGCGATATGGATCAGCGTCGCCTTCTTGGGCGTGGTGCTGCAGATCGCGCCGCAGCGCAAGCGCCGTGTGAGGACGCCGGTGAGTGACAATGTTGCCGCACACGACTGATCAGCCCGCGGTACTGGCGTCTGTCGGGCTGTCATCGACAACCGCTTCGATCGGGATGACCTTGCCGTCGATGGCCTCGTCGCTCGCCTTCATGAGGCTGCCGAACGCGAACACCAGGGCAACCACGAGCGCCGCGCTGACCAGCGCCGCCGTCGGCCGCGAGAGGTACTCGGTGAGTTCCTTCGGCGCGGTCGTCTCGTCGGCGCGGTCGATGTACGCCGGGATGAGCAGGCGCAGGTAGTAGAACGCGGCGATCGCCGAGTTGAACGCGAGGATCACGGCGAGAGCGATCTCACCGGCGCCCATCGCGGACATGAACAACTGGAGTTTCGGGAAGAAGCCGAGGAACGGCGGGAACCCGAGCAGCGACAGGATGCAGAGCGACCAGGCGATGCACATCACCGGGTGCTGGGTCCACATGCCCTTGAGGTCGTTGATCGAATCGATCTCGGTCGAGCCGCGCGCGTTCGTGCCGCGCCGTTCGAGACTCGAAAGCACGGCGAACGCGCCCGCGTTCGTCACGCCGTAGACGAGCAGATAGAACAGCACCGCCGCGAGCCCGTTGCTCAGAAGCGACGAGCCGTCACCGGGGCCGGCGACGAGGCCGACGAGGATGTACCCGCTGTGCGCGATCGAGGAATACGCGAGGACGCGCTTGGCGCTCGTCTGCATCAGCGCGAGCACATTGCCCACGGTCATGGTCATCGCGGCCATGACCCAGAGCACTAGGTGGATCGACTCGGGAAGTCCCTGGGGCGCGATCGCGCCGGGCGCCTCCGTCCAGCCCCAGCCGACCGTCGAGAGGATCAGCATGAGCGCGAGGAAGCCCGCGGTCTTCGGCGCGAACGCCAGATACCCCGTGACGGGCGACGCGGCGCCCTGGTACACATCCGCCGTGTAGAAGTGCATCGGGACGGCGGCGACCTTGAACCCGATGCCGATGATCGCGAGCGTCACGCCGAGCACCGCGAGCGTCGGCAGACCGGCGCCCGAAGCGAGCGAGGTCTGGAACGCCAGCTGGATTTCGGGGAGCATCGTCGTCCCCGTGGCGCCGTAGATCATGGCGAAGCCGTAGAGGAAGATCGCCGCCCCGAACGCGCCGAGGAAGAAGTACTTGACGCCCGCTTCCTGCGCACGGAGGCGCGGGGAACTCATCGCGACCATGATGTAGGTCGGGAGCGATGTCAGTTCGAGCGCGAGGAAGAGCCAGATCAGGTCGTCTGCGCTGGCGCAGAGCATGACGCCCATGACGCTGAACAGGAAGAACGCGAAGAACTCGCCGCGTGTTGAACGGATCGGGTCGAATCGCCCGCCGCGCGAGACGAGCGACTCGTAATCGCGGTCGACCACGCCCACGAGCGAGAGCATCAGCAGGAGCGAGACGCCGGCGATCGTGGCTTTCGCGTAGGGAAGGATCGAAGGGAAGAGTCCGCCCGCCTGGGGAGACCCGAGCGAGAGCGCGAACGCGATGATGAGCGCAAGACCGGTGATGCCCGCGGTCAGGCGACGGGCGGCGGCGTTCTTCGACAGCCCGACGATCATCACGACGCAGGTCGCGGCGAACAGGACGATCTCGGGGTGGAGGAGCGCGAGTTTGTCGGTCACGGGTGCGCCTCCTCGGACTTGATCGGGATCAGCGCGTCATGGGCGGCGATCGCCGGCTCGACAAACGCGATGTTCGCGGCCGCGGGCGCCTCGAGCGCGCTCAGCACGGGCTTCGGGTACAGGCCGAGCCACAGGCACAAGACCGCGAGCGTCGCGAGGATCGTGATCTCCCGCGCGTTGAGATCGGTGGGAAGATCACTGTCGTCATCGCCGTGATGGTGATCGTGCGGGGTCTTGAGCGGCCCCCAGACAACCACGCCCAGCATGTACAGCAGGTAGATCGCGCCGATGATCATGCCGATCGCGGCGAGGGCGGAGTACCACGGGCCGAGCGGGCCCATCATCCCGCCAACGCCCCAGGTCGCGCCGCTCTGGAACGCGGCCATGACGCACATGATCTCGCTGACGAACCCGTTCAGGCCGGGAAGCCCCACGGACGCCATCGAGAAGAAGACCATGAAGAACGCCCAGACGGGCATCGTCTTGGCGAGCCCGCCGAGCTCGTCCATCGAGCGGGTGTGCAAACGGTCGTACATGAACCCGATGCAGAAGAACAGCGCGCCGGTCGAGAGACCGTGGTTGATCATGTAGAGCACCGAGCCGGCCTGCCCGATCTCGTTGAGCGCGAAGAGGCCGAGCACGCAGAACCCGAGGTGGCTCACCGACGAGTACGCGATGAGCTTCTTGACATCGCGCTGCACCCAGCAGATGAGGCCCGCGTAAATGATGCCGACGATCGCGAGGATCGAGATGAACGGCGCATAGTCGACGACGGCCTCGGGGACGAACGGCAGCACGAAGCGGTAGATGCCGTAGGTGCCCAGTTTCAGCAGCACGCCCGCGAGGACGACCGAACCGGCGGTCGGCGCCTCGGTGTGCGCGAGAGGCAGCCAGGTGTGCACCGGGAACATCGGGGTCTTGACCGCGAAGCCGGCCATCAGCGCGAGGAGCACCCACGCCTGCTCGGTCCCGCTCATGCTCGCGCCGGCCTGGCGGAGCGTCGAGATCATGAACGACCATGTGCCCGCGCCGTCGTAGGCGGACGGGTCGATCTTCGTGGCGTTGAACCACATCACATAGATCAGCCCGGCCAGCGTGAGCAGCGAGCCCGTGAAGGTGTACAGGAAGAACTTCACGGCGGCCTTGCGCCGGTTCGTGCTGCCGAACAGCATGATGAGCACGAAGAGCGGCGCGAGCGTGAACTCGAAGGACACATAGAAGGTGACGATGTCGCGGGCCGCGAACGCGCCGATGATCGGCGCCTGCAGCGCGATGAGCCACGCGTAGTAGGTCTTGGGGCGGGTCTTGATCGCCGCGAACGAGCCGAACACGCACAGCGGCGCGAGCAGGCCCGTCAACATGATCAGCATCATCGAGACGCTGTCAACGCCCAGCGACATCGCGAACCCGTCGGTGATCGTCGTGGCGCTCGTGAGTTGGAAGTCCGCGGCCCGGGACCAGTCGAAGCCGAAGCCCGCGATCAGCGTCAGCGCGAAAAACCCGAGCGATCCGAAGGACGCGACGGGCTTCGCGAAACGCGACGGCGCCAACGCGATCGCGAGTGCAAGGACTATCGGGATGACGATCAGCAGCATCAGCATGAGGTCGTCGATTCGCTCGCGGTCAGAGGGTTAGAGGAGCATCCAGACCACGAAGAGGAAGATGGCCACGCCGCCGGCCATCCCGGCCGCGTACGACTGGAGCACGCCGTTCTGGCTCGGGCGCAGGCCCCAGCCGGCGAGTTTGGGCAGCGCGCCGAAGAGGTTGACCAGGCCGTCAACAACGAGCTGGTCGAGGAACTGGCAGATGTAGGCGATGGCTTTGAGCGGCAGGCGGATGGTCGCGTTGTAGAACTCGTCCACATACCACTTGTTCTGCGCCCACCTGGGGATCGGCCCGAGCTTGGGAAGCAGCGCGTCGGCCTTGCTCGTTGCCGCAGTGGTGCGGCCCTGGTAGTGGAGCACGAACGCGATCGCGATGCCGATGAAGCCGACCAGCGCCGACGCGTAGTACATCCACGCGTGGGGATCGGACCAGAAACTCGCGTGCTCGCCCTCGGCCGCGTGATGCGCGTCGGGGTTGGCGAAGTTGGCCGTGGAATCGTGAACCATCGAGCCGACCCAGCCGTGCTCGGGCTTGTTGATGAAATACAGGATCGGCGAGAGCAGCGCGGCTGCAGCGATAATGAGCAACACAGCGTTGATCGCCCAGCCCGGCGCGTGCGGGTGGAAGGACTGCTCGGTGTGGCCGTGGGGCTCGCTCGCTTCTTCTTCGGCGGCTTCCTCGGCGAGCATGTGATCGCCGTTGCTGTGCGCATGATCGTGGTCGTCCGCGTGGTGTTCCTCGCCCGGGTGATACTCGACGGGGCCGACGAACACGCGGAAGAAGACGCGGAAGGTGTAGTACGCGGTGATCCCGGCGGTGAGCAGCGCGAGAACGCCGAGGATCTTGAAGCCCGGGCCGTGCGTGACGAACGACTCGGCGAGGATCATGTCCTTGCTGAAATAGCCGCCCGTGAACGGGAAGCCGGCGAGGTTCAGGCACCCGATGAGCATCGCGAGCGATACCCACTGCCATCCGGGGATGCGCCGCACGCCGCTGAGCTTGCGCAGGTCGAGCTGACCCGCGAAGCCGTGCATGACGGCGCCGCACGCGAGGAAGAGCACGGCCTTGAAGAAGGCGTGGGTGAACACATGGAACGCGGCGCCCGCGGTTGTCAGCACGCCCAGGCCCATAAACATGTAGCCCAGCTGCGAGACGGTCGAGTACGCCATGATGCGTTTGATGTCGAACTGCGCCATGCCGATCGTCGCGGCGAAGAACGCCGTCAATCCGCCGACCCAGGCGACCGTCGAGAGCGCGTACCGCGCTTCGTCGAGGGCGAACATGGGGAAGAGTCGCGCGATGAGGAAGACGCCCGCCGTCACCATGGTCGCCGCATGGATGAGCGCGGAGACCGGCGTCGGGCCTTCCATCGCGTCGGGGAGCCACACATAGAGCGGCAACTGGGCCGACTTGCCGAAGGCCGCGAGCATGAACAGGAACGGGATCCATCGCGCCTGCGCGGTCCCGGCGAGTTCGTGCCCGGCGCCGTCGACGCCGTTGCTGATGCTCGCGAAGAGCGTGCTGTACTCGACCGTGCCGTAGGTCACGAAGACCGCGAACACGCCGAGCGCGAGGCCGAAGTCGCCGATGCGGTTGACGATGAACGCTTTCTTGGCCGCCGCCACCGCCGCCGGCTTCTGATAGAAGTAGCCGATCAGCAGGTACGAGCAGAGACCGACGCCCTCCCAGCCCAGGTAGAGCAGGAGGAGGTTGTCCGCCATCACCAGCGCGGACATCGAGAACACGAACAGGGAGAACGCGGCGAAGAACCGGTTATACCCCTGCCCGATGTCGTGGCTCATGTACTCGCTCGCGTAGAGCGCGATAAGCGTCGCCAGCCCGGTGACGAACAA
Source organism: uncultured Phycisphaeraceae bacterium (assembly GCA_965369025.1). Lineage (GTDB taxonomy): Bacteria > Planctomycetota > Phycisphaerae > Phycisphaerales > UBA1924 > JAHBXC01. Next base: position 257,810 of record CBDUPB010000002.1, read on the forward strand.
CATCCACAGGATGGTCAGCGAATCGATGTACAGCCCGAGGTTCGCGACGAGTTGCTGGCCCGTCCCCTCGCCCCACGCGAAGTTGATCCAGTCGTAGCCGTGGACGATCGCGGTTGTCGATCCGACATCGGACCAGGTCATCAGGACGAGGAGGAACGAAATCGCCAGCAGCCCGACGGTGCTGAACGCGGGGAGTTTGCTCTTGACGCCCAGCATCGCGTAGACGCCGCACAGCGCGGCCGAAAGCAGCGGGAGCGCCAGGATCAGCAGCGCGATCGACGGGCCCTGCGCGATGGCGTCGGGGCTCGCGTGCGCGGCGGCGTGCGCCGGTTCGGCGGCGAGCGACAGCGTCGGGATGATGCTCGAAAGAATCGTGTTCATCCCTTCAACTCCGCCCAGGCAGAGGCGTCCAGTGTTTCCTTACGGCGGAACAGGTAGACCACGAGCGCCAAGGCGAGGGCGGCCTCGGCGGCGGCGATGGTCAGGACGAAGATCACGAACACCGGTCCCGTCGGGTCCATGTGGTAGCGGCCGAACGCGATCAGCGCCAGCGCGGCGCCCTGAAACATCAGTTCCGTGCACAGGAACATGATGATGAGGTTCCGGCGGCTCAGAAACCCGACGACGCCCAGACAGAACAGCGTGGCCGACAGGATCAGGAAGTGCTGGAGCGTCGCCTGAGACATTCCCGAGGGACTCGGAGCGGCGGCGAGCGTAGCGGACAGCAGATCGATCACGCCTCACCTCCGAGCCGGGCGACGGCGTGGATCTTCTTCTCGTCCTCGAGTTCGATCTGCTTGCGGGCCAGCACGACCGCGCCGAGCATGGCCATGAGCAGGATGATGCCGGCCATTTCGAGGCCGAGGGGGTGCTCGCCGACCAGCGAGTAGCCGACCTGCTCGATGTCCTGGACCACGAAGGTGTCGGGCAAGCGGAGGAGGGCGTCGGCGCCGTCGCGCTCCACGACAAGGGCTTCGAGGTCGGTCGGGACCGAAAGGCCCTGGGTGCCGCGGACCCGGACGGCGTCGCCTTCGACGCCGACGATCTCCCATTGGTCGTTCAGCCCGGCAGCTCGGAAAGCCTTCTCGAGCTTCTGGGGCATGACGGCGGCGTAGGCGGGAGCGTTGATCTGGGCCGCGCCGGGGCCCATCTCGCCGACGCCCTTGTTGATGAGCCCGAACATGGCCGTCATCAGCACGAAGCCGGCGATGACGGCGGAGACGGGCTCCCGGGCGAAGCGGTCGTAGGCGGAAAGCGACTCAACCTCTTCCTCGGAAGGGGCTTCCGTCGCGAGCATGATCACAAACAGGTAGGTGATCAGGATGGCGCCCGCGTAGATGATCACGAGGGCAAAGGCCATAAATTCTGCGCCAAGCAGCAGATAGAGTCCGCATCCGGCGAGGATCGTCAGAATGAAGAAGAGGGCGGCGTAGACAGGCCGGGGCTGGCTGATCATCCGCGTGCCGCCGAAGAGCGCGATCAGCCCGAAGACATAGAAAAGAACATTCGGCCTACCCGAGCCCGCCGCGATGGAAAGCCCGAGCATGGCCAGCGCGAACGCGATGAACGCGATAATCCCGCCCAGGCCGCGCGGAGAGACGCCCGGCTTCGGCAGCATGAGCAGCACGCCCAGGGCGCCGAGAGCGACGCCGACATACAGCAGAATCGGCTGCGCAAGCATGTCCAAGCGAGTCACTCCGCGTGTCGACACTGGGCTGGAGGGCTCCGCCGTCCGATGGCGGCCGCTCCACAGGAAAATGCCCGAGCGATGGGCGGGCAGGATAGAGCGGAGGTTAGCGACCTTCAACTTGCGCTGCGCACGGATGAATCGGGATTCAGCGATGGTTCACCCGACCGCCAGATCAGGGGCCTACTTTCGCCCCCATGAACCAGACACTGAGCCGGAACAACTCCCGCATCGCAGACCACACCGATCCGCGCGTGAACAGGCAGATCGAACGCCGCACTGCGGCCTCGATCCTGTTCCACGCGGAGCACCCCGAATGCATCCAGGCCCGCCTGCGGGCCTTGGACGCCGAGTGGGACATCGAGCGGGCCCTTGAGGCCGTGTCCTCCACGCTGACCCTGGCCGGGCTGGGGTTGTCAATCCGACGGGGACCGCGCTGGCTCCTGCTGCCGCTGGCGGTCCAGGGATTCTTTCTTCAGCACTCGATCCAGGGCTGGTGTCCTCCCCTGCCGGTGCTGCGCCGGGCGGGTTTCCGCACGCCGGAAGAAATCGATCGCGAACGCTGCGCGCTGCTCGCGTTGCTCGACGATTTCGGCGGCCCCGACCAATCGCAGGAGACCGATTCAGGGGCAAGCCGCTCCGTAGAGGTGAAGCCTCGCGAGACGGCCGCTTCGTCGAGCCGCGGGTCGTAAACGCGCGGCGCCGGCGCAAGTGGCGGTACGATCCGCCCGATGCCGAACGCACCAACGCCGCTTCAGCGACAGATCCCAAACCTGCTTACCTTCGGCAGGGTTGTTCTGGCAGCCGTCTTCTTCGCTCTGCTCGCAATCTACGACCTCCATCCCCCTACCTCGCCGGACCTCCTCCTCGTCGCCGCCGTGGTGATCTTCGTTATTGCCGCCCTGACCGACGCCCTCGACGGCTACCTCGCCCGCAAGTGGAATGCGGTCTCCGTCTTCGGCCGGGTTATGGACCCGTTCGCCGACAAAATCCTCATCCTCGGCGCCTTCGTGATGCTCGCCGGCGCGAACTTCGCCCGGTGGACGGTCCACGGCCAGCCCACGATGGCTTCGGGCGTCGAGACATGGATGGTCGTGGTCATCCTCGGCCGCGAACTGCTGATCACCTCACTGCGCGGGATGGTCGAATCACGCGGCATCTCGTTCGCCGCCATCGGCGCCGGGAAAATCAAAATGATCGCGCAGTCCGTCGCGGTTCCGATCATCCTCCTGTGCGTGATCCCGCAAGCGACGCCCGATTCCGATCTCGCGCCCACCGCGCACCGTGTCGCGGTCATCACGGCGTGGGCCGTCACGCTGATCACCGCGTGGTCCGCGATCCCCTATCTCCTGCGCGGCTGGCGCGCCATCTCCGCTTCCGCCGATTGAACCGCTCATGCCCAACGACGAACTCAAGGACATCGTCGGTGATGAACTGGTCGAGGATGTCGTCCCAGAGACGATCCCCGCTCAACCCGGCGACCTGCTCAAGATGCTCATCGCCACGGCGTGCGGCCTGGGGTTCCTGCGCCCCGCTCCCGGCACATGGGGAAGCACGCCCCCGTGCGCGCTGGCGTGGATCATGCTGCTCGCCGGCGCCGATGTCATGTGGGTCACGCTCGCGATGGCCGTCACCACGCTCTTCGGGTTCTTCGGGAGTCTGTTCATCGGCGGCTACGCTGAACGCCGCTTCGGCAAGAAAGACCCGAGCCAGGTCGTCATCGACGAGGTCGGCGGCCAGGCGCTCACCCTGATGTTTCTCCCCGCCTTCGCCGTCGCCGGGTTCTGGCACGCCACGCTCACGATCGGCGCCGGCTTCGTCCTTTTTCGAATCATGGACATCCTCAAGCCCCCGCCCGCGTTCGTCCTTCAGCGTCTGAAGGGCGGGCTTGGAATCGTGATCGACGACCTCCTCGCGGGCGTGTACGCGGCGATCATTCTCCAACTCGGCCTCTACGGCCTCCGGACCGCCGGAATCCTGTAGACTTCGACCATGCCCTGCCTCCTTGCCATCATCGCGCTCGGCTTCCCCCGGCTCATCATCCTGATCCTCGCGCTGTTCAGTCAGTACATGAGCAGCGCGTACAACACGCTCGGATGGCCCCTGCTCGGCTTCTTCTTCGCGCCGTACACGACGCTCGCGTACGCCGTCGCGATGAACGAGAACGGGGGCAGTCTGAGCGGGTGGTACCTCGCGCTGCTCATCCTCGCGATCCTGTTCGATCTCGGCGCCATCGGCGGCGGCGGCCGCGCGGCCCGAGGGCGCAAGCGGGACTGACCCGGCCTAGCCCTCGCGCCACTTGCGCACCGCTTCCGGCTCGCGCGGATAAATCGGCGCCAACGCGTCAACGCTGACGGTGGGTAATCCATTCGACGCCAGCGCGCACAGCCGCGCATCAAGACGGGGCGCGACGATCCGCATTCCCGCCCGCTCGGCCGCGGCCAGCATCTCGGTGGGAAGGTGCCCGTCCGCGAGCAGCGTCCCCGCGCCGCTTGATTCGATCAACGCTGCCAGCGCAGGGGCATCGCACAGCGCGCCTTCGGCAAGCGCATCGACGCCGCGGAACGCCTGACACCACGCGCTGTCGCGCTTGCTCGCCAGCGTGACGATGAACCCCTCGCGCGACGGTTGGGGATCGTCCTCGGCGAAGCCGAACGCGGCCACCCGTGCCGTAGGAACGGCGACAAGTTCAGCGCCCAGCGATTCCCCCAGCATCTTGGCCGTCGTCATCGCGATGCGCAGACCCGTGTACCCCCCCGGTCCGGCGCTGACGGCGATTCGAGCGATCTCGCTCGGCGCAATACCGGCTACTTTGCACGACTCGTCCACGCCGCGCATGAGCGCGTCGTCGTGCCGGCTCCCCGAGCGCAGCCGTTCCATCGCCAGCACGCTGATGCCTTCATTCTCGGCACGGCACAACGCGACGGAGCCTTCGTCGCCTTGCGAGAGCGACGGGTTGCTCACCTCGATCGCGAGCAGCACCCCGGCCCGCGTGTTCACGCGAGCGCGTTGCCGAAGTGCTTCGCCTGGAGAGGCGTGAGCACCTTCAGCACCTCAGAAAGCACCTCCGCCGGACTCCCGACGGCGTCCACATCAGCGATGCGCGACTTGTCGTAGTGATCCAGCAGGGGCTGCGTCTCCTCGCGATAGACATCCAGACGCCGCCGCACGACATCTTCCTTCGCGTCGTCGGCCCTGTTCTCCTTCATCGCGCGCTTCTTGAGCCGCGTGACGGCCTCGTTCTGATCCGGGAACGCGAGGTGGACGACCTTCAGCACATCGATCACACCGTCGAGCAGCGCGGCCTGGTTCACATTGCGCGGGATGCCGTCGAGCACGAGCACCTGCTTGGCCGGGTCGAACTTCCCGTTCTTGCGCAGGTTGGCGACATGGTCCTTCCACAGGTCGATGGTGACCTCGTCGGGGACGAGTTCGCCGCGCGTCATGTAATGCCGGATTGTCTTGCCGAGGCGCGACTCCGGGTCCATGGAGCGGAACATGTCGCCGCTGGACATGTGGTAGAACCCGGGGATGGCCCCGATGATCTTGCCTTGCGTGCCCTTGCCCGCGCCGGGGGCGCCGAACAGCAAGACGGTCTTCAGTCGTTCCGATGCGGTCATGCGTGGTTCCGTCGGTGTCTGTGCGTTCGGGCGTACTGCCCGCGCGCCGAAGCAGGAGAGCGTACCCCCTGGCGCAGGCGAGGCCAATCCATCGACCGATCGCCGTGCCAACGGCCGAAAAAACCGATATCGTGGCCCCTCATGCGAGGCATCACCCATCGATGGCGACTCAGGGACGGGTCGCCCGGCCCGGCAGTTCCCGCCGGATCGGGTGTCGAGCCCCTCACCGCCCGCATCCTCACGGCGCGCGGTCTGGCGGGCGAGCACGCCTCCAAATTCCTCGATCCGCGGCTCACCGACCTCCACGATCCCGCCCTGCTGCCCAACGCGACCCTCGCCGCGCAACGCGTCCTCGACGCCCTGAGCGCCAGGCAACCGATCGTGATCTACGGCGATTACGATGTGGACGGCGTCACCGCCTCGTCCATCCTCTACCACCTGATCCGCGCCATCGCCCCCGACGCGCCGGTCTCGATCTACATCCCCCACCGCGTTGACGAAGGCTACGGCCTCAACGCCGACGCCATTCGCACGCTCTGCGCCGAGGGCGCTTCGCTCATTATCTCCGTGGATTGCGGCGTCACTGCGCTCGAGCCCGCCCGAGTCGCTCGTGAGTGCGGCGCCGACCTCATCATCACCGATCACCACAACATGCTCGCGGCCGTGAAACCGGACGAGCCGGCGCCGCTCCCGGACTGCTTTGCTGTCGTCCACCCTCGTCTCCCCGGCAGCGAGTACCCGTTCCACGAACTCGCCGGAGCGGGCGTCGCATTCAAACTCGCGTGGCGCATCGCGACGATGCACGCCGGCTCGGGACGAGTGCCCGCGGCCCTCCGCGAAACGCTGCTCGACCTCCTCGCCCTCGCCGCGCTCGGCACCATCGCGGACATCGTTCCGCTTGTGGACGAGAACCGTGTGATCGCGCGTTTCGGTCTCGCCCGGCTCCGCGCGGTGAACAACGAGGGCCTCAAGGCGCTGATCGACGCGTCGGGGCTGGCGAACGAGCGCGTGTCAGCCGAGGATGTCGGGTTCAAACTCGGGCCCCGGCTCAACGCCTGCGGCCGGCTGGGCCACGCCCGCGAGGCGGCCGAACTCCTCACCACCGCGACGGGCGACCGCGCCCACGAGATCGCCGCCCAACTCACCGCGCTGAACAAGGACCGCCAGAACACCGAGCGGAAGATCTTCCAGCAGGCCAACGAACTCGCCGAGCAACTCGGCATGTGCGGGGACGACCGCCGAGCGATCGTGCTGGCGCACGAGGACTGGCATCAGGGCGTTGTGGGCATCGTCTGCTCGCGCCTGGTCGAGCGACACCGCCGCCCCACGATCCTCATGCGCCGCGACGGCGAGGAGTGCCACGGCTCGGGCCGCAGCGTCCCGGGCGTCTCGCTCCACGCAGCGCTGCAGGAATGCCACGATCTGCTCGTGTCGTTCGGCGGTCACGACATGGCCGCGGGCCTCCGCGTCGCCGTCACGAACCTCGACATCTTCACCGAGCGCTTCACCGAGACGGTGAATTCGATGCACGACATCGAAGGGCTGACCCCCCTGCTCGATATCGATTGCGAATCGACGCTGTCGGAACTCTCTCCCCGCGCCGTCCAGCAGGTCGCGTCCATCGGGCCGTTCGGTCGGGACAACCCGCGCCCGACGCTGCTTGTCCGCGAATTGATCGTCGCGCAGGCGCCGAGAGTCATGGGCAAGCAGAGCCAGCACCTCTCGCTCGCCGCGCGGCAAGGGTCGAGCACCATCCGCCTCGTCGGGTGGAGTTGGGGCGAACGCGCAGAAGAGTTCAAACCGGGACGGCGCTTCCACGCGGCGTTCCGCGCGTCGATCTCCGACTGGCACGCCCAACGCGGCCAGCAGGTCGTCGAGGCCACGCTCGAAGATATCGCGTTCGCGGACTGATCCGGCTTACTTGCTGACGGCGCTGCTGATCGTAAAGATCGGGAGGAGCAGCGCGATCGCCATGCCGCCGATGAGGCCGCCCATGACGACGATCATGATCGGCTCGATCATCTGCGTTCCGGCCTTGATCGCCTCGTCGAGATCGTGCTCAGTGCTTTCCGCGACGCGGGCCAGCACCTCGGGAAGCCGGCCCGAACGCTCGCCGGCCCCGATCATCTGGGCCACGGACGCGGGGATGAGATCGCTGTTCTCAACAACCTCCTGCATGGTCCCGCCCTCGCTGAGGTTCTCGATCATGTCGCGCCAGAGTTCCTCCCACAGCGCATTATTCGTCACGCCGCGCACGATGCGCAGGGCATCGACGAGCGGCACGCCCGCAACGAGGAGTGTTCCCAGCGTGCGGGTGGCGCGCGTCAGGTAGTACTTGGTGAACATCGGACCGAAAATGGGCATGTGGATGCGCAGCCAGTCGGCGGCGTACTTCCCCCGCTTGGTCTTGACGAACACCGCGGTCGCGACCCCCAGCACTCCGAGCACGACGCCCAGCATGATGCCGTACGCCTGGAGGAAGTTGCTGATCGAGAGCACCACCTGGGTGGGCTTGGGCAGCGCGGCGTCGCGCGACTGGTAGATCTTCGCGAACCGGGGGAGCACCCAGACCATCAGGAAGCCCGTGACGCCCAGCGCCATGCAGGACATGACAATCGGGTAGGTCATCGCCCCCTTGATCTGCTTCGTGACCCGCCGTTCCTTCCCGAGATATTCGGAGACGCGGCCCAGCATCACGGCCATCGTGCCCGACGCTTCGGACGCGCGCACGAGACTCGACATGAGGGTCGGGAAGACCGTCGGGAAGGACCCGAGCGCGGCGCTGAAACTCGAACCGCCCGTCACGCTCTCGCGCACGACCTCGATCACGCGCTTCAGCCCGCCCGACTTGGTCTGGCGGATGAACGCGTCGAGCGCCTCGCTGAGCGGGACGCCCGTATCGAGCATGATCGCGAGCTGTCCGCTGAACGCGATCACCTCGTCACGGTTCACGCCCTTCGCGGCGCGACGGAGCCGGATCTCCGCGATGTCGACCTTGTCGTGCTCGCTCTTGACCTCGAGCACCGTGCGTCCCGCCGCGCGAAGGCGCGTGATCGCCTCCTCGCGGCTCGGGGCGTCGACCACCTCGAAAACCGTCTCGCCGCTCTGCCCGCGGAGTTTGGCGCGGAACTTAGGCATCGTTGGGGGCCTTCTCCGTTTCCACGCTCGGTGTCGGCGCGATGCCGACATCCTGGCTCAGCACGCGGAGCACTTCATCAACGGTCGTCTGTCCGGCGAGCGCCTTCGAAAGGCCGTCCTCACGGAGCGTCAGGTACCCGGCCTCGCGCGACATCCGACGGATCTCGGGGAGACCGCCGCCCGCGGCGATCACTTCGAGCATCTGCTCGTTCGGGGCGATCAACTCGAACACGCCGAGGCGCCCGGAATACCCGCGGCCTCGGCAACGGGTGCAACCGGCGCCCTTGACGAGTTCGCCGACCTCGCCGAAGGTGTCCATCAGCGCCTTCGCCTCGCGGGCGTCGGGCTGGTACGGCTCGCGGCAGTGCGGGCAGACCTTGCGAACAAGACGCTGCGCGAGCACGCCCCGGAGCATCGCGGCCACGAGATAGGGCTCGACGCCCATGTTGACGAGTCGGGTCACCGCGCTCGCGGCGTCGTTGGTGTGCAGCGTCGAGAACACGAGGTGGCCCGTCAGCGCCGCCTGCGTGGCGACCAGCGCGGTCTCCGCATCGCGGATCTCACCGACCATGATGATGTCGGGGTCCTGGCGCAGCAGGGAGCGCAACGCGGTCGCGAAACTGAACCCGATCTTGTCGTTCACCTGGAACTGGTTCACGCCCAGGATGTTCGCCTCAACGGGGTTCTCGACCGTGCAGATGTTGTCCTCATCGCTCGCGAGTTCAGCGAGCACGCTGTAAAGGGTCGTCGACTTGCCCGAGCCGGTGGGGCCCGTCACAAGGACAGCGCCGGTCGGCGAGTTGATGATCTCGCGCCAGATCTTCGACATGGCCGCGGACATGCCGAGTTTCTCGAGCGAGACGATGGAGTTTCGGTTGTCGATGACGCGGATCACGACCTTCTCGCCGAACTTGCCGGGCATGGTCGAGACACGCATGTCGATCGGGCGGCCGTCCAGCATCACATGGATGTCGCCGTCCTGCGGGAGGCGCCGCTCCGAGATGTCCATCCCGGCCATGATCTTGATGCGCGACACTATCGCGGGGTGCATCTGGTGGGGCGGCTGGAGCTTGACCATCAGTTTGCCGTCGACGCGCAGACGCACGCGGCACGCGTGGTCCTCGCGCTCGATGTGGATATCGCTCGCGCGGTCCTGCACCGCTGAATACAGCAGGAAGTTCACGAGTTTGATGACGGGAGACTGCCCCGCGACCTCCGCGAGGTCGTCAAGATCCTGAACGCCGGTCTCGACGAGTTCCAGGGTGTCGGACTTGCCCTCGCTGTCGTACATGTCGTCGAGGACGAACACGCCGGCAGAAGGAAGGTGCGCCTGCAGGGTCGCTCGGATGTCTCGCGATGTCGCGGCGACGATCTGCACATCGCAGCCGCTGAGACGCTCGATCTCTTCGGTCAGGAACAGGTTCGCTGGCTCGGACACCGCGACGGTGAGCATGCCGTCGACGAGAAAGAGCGGCATCACCGAGTGCGTGTCGATGAAGTCGCGCGGGAGCTTGTCCGTCACGCGGGCGTCGGCCAGGCGCGGCGTGAGCTTGGCGTACGGGACGCCGTACGCCGAGGCGAGCGCCTCGACGACCTGCTCCTCGGAGACGATCGAGAGTTCGATCAGGATCTCGCCCAGCAGCTTCCGGTGCCCGGTGCGCTTCTGCTCTTCCAGGGCGTCGCGCAGCTGCGTCTCCGAGATCATCCCGCGCTCAACGAGGAGTTCGCCCAGTTGGACCTTCGGCGCGTTGGCGGCGCTCGCCCTTGTTCTGCGCTGAACTTCGCTCATCGCAGGCTCCTCACCGCGTCCTCGACGCTCTCGGCGGTCTGGAAGACGCCGTCCAGACGGGTCATTTCCAGGATCTTGCGGACCATGTCGTCGATCTTGACGAGCCGGACGCTCCCGTCCGACTGTGCGGCGCGCTCACGGGCGCGAAGCATCGCCTCGATCGCGGCCGAGTCCACATACTCGAGGTGCTGGCAGTCGAACACCACATCCTTCGAGCCGCCGTCGAGTCGGTCGAACACGCTCCTCTGGAGTTGCTCGGCGTCATCGATGGTGAAGTCGCCTGACATGGTGAACACGACAACGCGGCCAAAGTTCTGATAGCTGTACTTCACGCCGCCTCCCCTTTCACACGATCGCTTGTCACCGGTCGTTGCTCCGCCGCCTTGTGACGCGAGACCATCCGGTCGTACTCGGCGAAGTCGAGCCCGACGAAGAACCTTGAGAGTTGCGGATCGAACTGCGTGCCGCCGCACCGCTCGATCTCGGTGAGCACCTTGTCTCGATCCAGCGCGCTGCGATAGGTGCGCGTGCTGCTCATCGCGTCGAATGAATCGGCGATGGCGATCAGGCGGCCGAACATCGGGATCTCTTCACCCTTGATACCGTGGGGATAGCCCTTGCCGTCCCACCGTTCGTGGTGAGAGAGCACGCCGGGCAGGACATCGGCCAGCTGGGGGATATCGCGGAGGATCCGGTGCCCGATCTCCGGGTGGAGTTTGATGAGGGCGAACTCTTCATCGGTCAGGCGGCCCGGCTTGCAGAGCACGACTTCGGGCACGCCGATCTTGCCGACATCGTGCACGAGCCCCGCGATGTGCAGTCGCTGGGTGGTTTCGGTGTCCAGACCGATGGCCTCGCCCAAGCGGGTGGCCATGTACGCGACGCGTTCGCTGTGACCGCGGGTGTAGCGGTCCTTGGCGTCGATGGCGGAGGTGAGCGCGCGGAGCGTCCCCATGAACATCGATCGCTGATCGTCGTAGAGGGTGGCGTTCTCGAGGAGCACCCCGATGGACGCGGTGGCGGCGGCCACCAGTTTGATGTCCGTGCTGCTCACGAAGGGGTCTTCGCCGCCCTTGCGCAGCGCGATGAGCGCACCGATGACCGCGCCGTCGCGCATCACGGGCTGGGCGAGACAGTCCCCGCTCGCCGCGCTCCCGAGGGCGATTGCTGCATTGTCGTCGCAAGTGAAGATCGACGCCTGGTCATCGGCGAGCGAACGCAGGGCCGCGGCCGCACGCTTCTCGTCCATGCGCCGGGATGTCTCGTTCCCGACAAACAGGGTCTGTCCGCTGAGGGCGCGGGAGCGTTTGGGGTCTTGCGTGAAACATGCGACGATGCTCTCGAACGGGAGCGTCGCGTGCAGCTCCTCGAGGGCCATGCTGACGAAGCGCTCCGGCCTGGTGAAGGAGTGGAGCGAGCCGCTCAGTTTGTAGACGAGGGTGAGTTCCTCGTACACACCCGAGAGCTGACGGCTGAAACTCTCGACCGCGTTCTGCGCGTCGGCCGAGGCCGAATGGTCGCGCCAGAGCGAAGGCATGATGCGCCAGAGGAGGCGGACTTCGCCCGCGTTGGCCGCGCCGTCCATGCATGCGATGAAGTACCCGCTGCGGCGACGGCGCCGGGTGATGGCCGTGGGAACGAGCGTGAGATCCGGTCGCGGCGACCACGGCGCCGGCTCATCCTCGGACGACCACCGCGCGGCCGCCAGGCGGATCGTCTCGGTGAGTTCCGACGGCGGGATCGCGGCCGCGCAGGGCGGCGCCTGCGTGCTGATGATCTCGCCGCCGGCGTCGGCGACCAGCGTCTGGACACCCATCGCTTCCAACCGTTCGATGAACGATGTCGCCATGGGGTCGAGCGAGTTGATCATCGCCATCTCGTCGGCGGCGGATTCTGGATGGATCGGCAGGTCGTTCACGCCGCTTGTGCCGTACCTTCCTGGAGCAGGGCCTCGACGCGCGAGAGGATCTCACGCGGGCTGAATGGTTTCGCGAGCACCTCGGAGATGTTGGTTCCCGCGAGGTCTTCCTTGGAGAGCGCGTGCCCGCGTGCCGTCAGCATGAGCGCGGGGATGTTGCAGGTCGCGGGATTCTCGCGCAGCTTCTGGCACAACTCGAGACCGTTCATGTAGGGCATCTGGAGATCGGTGATCACGATGTCAGGAGGCGACTTGATCGCCAGTTCGTAGGCCTGCTCGCCGTCGGAGGCCGTCACGACCTCCAGCCCCGCGTTGCGCAGTTTGAGCGCCACCACATGCACGATGTGCTGCTCATCATCAACAACCAGTGCCACTTTGCCGGTCATCGTCGTTGCTCCATGCGGGCCGTTGTTCAGGCCGCTTTGAGGTTGGTCTTGCCAGCGCGATCGAAGGGGATGGTGAACCAGAAGCGGCTGCCGAGGCCGACCTGGCTGGTCACTCCGACCTGCCCGCCGTGCACCGTCTCCACGATGCTCTTGACCAGATTCAGGCCCAGGCCCGTGCCCTTCGCGACGCGCTTGTAGTTGTCGATCCGGTAGAACTTCTGGAAGAGTTTCGACATCGCCTCGGGCGGGATGCCCAGCCCCGTGTCCTGGATGCTCACCATCACAGAACGGGACGCGTCGTCGTTCTCGACTGTGACCGTGACACGCCCGCCTTCCTGGGTGTACTTCACGGCGTTGCTCACCAGATTCAGGAGCACCTGATGCATCATGTCCTGGCTCGCCTGCGCGGTGTAGATCAGCGGGCCGTCCTTCAGGAGCAGCGTGATGTTCTTCAGCTTCGCCTGCGGCTGCATGATCTCGACGACCTCGCGGGCCACCTTCACGAAGTCCACCTCCGTGTCGTCGACATCCACGATGCCCGCCTCGATGCGGCTGATATTGAGCATGTTGTCGATGAGGCGCGTCAGGCGGTCGGCCTCGTTCTTGATGATGTCGTAGAACTCCTGCCGGCTGCCTTCGTCGGTCGCTTCGCCATCAAGCAGCATCTCGACATAGGCGTTGATGCTGCTCAGGGGCGTGCGGAGTTCGTGGCTGACCTGCGAGACGAAGTCCGACTTCATCTGCGCGATTTCTTTCTCACGCGTGACATCGCGGAGGATGGTGACCACGCCCGACGCGCCACCCTCGGCGCCCAGCGAGGGCATCGGAGTGAGCGTGATGTCGAATGCGCGCTGCTCGGGATTCCCCGCCTCGTCGGGCGTTGACATCGTGTACTCGACATGCCGGCGCTCGTGGCTCTCGGCCGCCGCGCGGGCGTCCTCGATCACCTTCACCAGCGCGCGGTCCTTGAGGGCGTCGCTCAGCGGCTTGTGGACGGCCGTCTCAAGATCGAAGCCGAGCAGCGTGGCCGCGGCCTCGTTGGCCATTTTGATCTCGTCGAATGTGTCGGTCACGAGCACGGCGTCGCGGAGACTGTGGAGCGTCGCTTCGACCTGCCGGCGCTCGGCCTCGGTGATCCGGCGACGGATCTCGATCTCGCGGAGGCGGCCTTCGGCGGAGGTGATGCGCGCCGCGGCCTTCGAACGCGAATCGGTGATCGCCGAGGCGACCGGAGCGAGCCACGCCGGCGCGGACAACGCGTCGATGCAGTCGTCCTCGCCCGAGTGCAGGCGATCGGCGAAACGCGCGAGGTCCCTGGCCCTCGTCACGCTCCATGCCCCGGTGAACGCCGCGCCGAGAATGAATCCGCCCAGCGCGCCGAGACCGGTCCCGCCCACGGACAGATGTCCGGCGGTGAGCGAGGTTGCGGCGACAGCGCCCGCAGCGCACGCGGAGCCGGCGATCCCGCCGATCAACCATCCACCCTGTCGTACAATTGGTATCACGAGTGCAATCTCCGAAGGGATGGTTCAGCGGTCCGAATCATCAACAACAACGCCGGCGATGGCGGCTTTCGGCGAGGCGTTCAGCCCGTGCGCGACACGCAGCGCCTCGTCGGCCTCGGACTTGCGTCCGAGTTCACCAAGCACCACGCCGCGCATCACCCATGCTTCCTGCTGCCTGGGCGTGATCTCGAGCGCCGCCGTGATGGAGCGCAGAGAGCCCTCAAGGTCGCCGCGCCGGCGCTGCCAGGCGGCCATGAGCAGGCGGCCGTCCGGCTTGCCCGGTTCGAGGGCGATCAGCCGCGCCGCAGAGGTGCGGAGGCGGGGCATGTCGTTGAGTTTCAGTGAGACGCGCCCGAGCGTCAGCCATGCCTTGCGGTCGGCTTCGCCCTGCCTGTCGCGCGTCAGATCGAGCAACGCGGTGCGCGCATCGACCAGGCGGTTCATCTCGACGAGGCACAGGACACGCATGTGCATGAGATCCCGGCGGCCGTCCATCCCGTCCATGCGGAGCAGATCACTCAGCGCGATCTCGGCCTCGGCGAACCGACCGGCGTTCAGTTCGGCACGGGCGAGGTCTTCGAGCACCCCGGAGTCGTCGGGCGAGAGCAGGCGGGATTCGCGCAGCAACTGGGCCGCGAGATCCGGGAAGCCGTCGAGGAGCGCGATCGACCCGAGCGACCGACGGACATGATGGCTGTTGGGGAATCGCTCCATCGCCTCCTCGAGCATCGCCCTCGCGTCGTCGCGGCGGCGCAGTTCGAGAAGGATGTCGGACTGGGCGACCAGGAATCGCGGTTCGCTGGGATCGAGTTCCGAGCACTTGCGATACTGGGCGAGCGCGTCGTCCCAGCGGTTGATCCGCTCGTAGGCGGCGCCGCGGTGGAAGTGCGCTTCGACATGGTTGTCGTCCAGGGCGATCGCGGAGTCGAGAGAGGCGATGGATTCCTCGTAGTTGCCCTTCTCGAGCATGATCTTGCCGCGCAGCACATGGCTCTTGGTGACCTCGGGTGCGAGCGAGATACACAGGTCGATCGTGCCCAGCCCCTTGTCGAGATCGCCTGACAGGAACTGCTGGCGGGCGGTTTCGTACTCCGCGCCGGCCTTGATGGCGCCGAGGCGCTGGGTGGACTTGTCGAGGGCCGCCTGGGTGTACGACCCGTGCCCGCCGCCGCAGCCGCCGAGGACTGCGCAGAGCGCGATCGCGCAGCCGCTGATGGCGAGCAGGCCGCGAGGTGATGTGTTGATCTTGGTCTTCGTATTCATGTGTGTGTGCCGATCTGGAAGCCGTGTGATCGTCGGATAGTTCAGGGGAGTTCTTCGGGAGTGTGTCCGGGCCAGGCGAGCGGGCCGAACCAGGGCCATGCGGCCCTTCCCCCTGCCGGGCGCTTCTGCACCACGACGGGTTTGAGCGGGAGTGGCTCGGGCTCCGTCACCGGCGGTGTGGTTGCGGCGGTTGAAGGCGCCGGCGCGCTCGGGACTGGTGCGTCGCCGTTGTCGATGGGCTTCGCCTCGGGTGTCGTCGCGACCGGGCTCGCCGGTGACGAGGGCTGGTCGGCGTCGGGAACGCCGTGCTCGGTGGTCACCTTGGGGGGCTCAACGCCCGCGTCGAATCCCTCGTGCAGGATGTCTCGGAGGAGACTGCGGCTCGGCCAGGTGTATTCGTCGCCGCCCACGAGTTCCTGACGGAGGCGCACGGCATCGGGCTGATCGGGATTGAGTTCGAGGGAGCGGCGGAGTTTCCACAGCGCCTTCTCGGTGTCGCCTTCGCGAGCGAGCTTGGCCGCTTCGACATTCAGCTTCGCCGTCTGGCGCTCGCGGCTCCACGGCAGGAGGCCTTCGCGTGCGGCGAGCATCGCGTCGTCGGCGGCCTGCGCGCCCTTCTTGCCCGCGTTGGCGAGGACAGCGTCGTTGACGATCGTCGGGGTGATCAGGAAGATCACTTCGTTCCGGGTCGTGCTGTCGTCCTGGCCGCGGAACGGCACGCCGATCAGCGGGATGTCTCCGATCACGGGGACCTGGCGGCGGCTGAGCTGGATGTTCTCTTTGAACAGTCCGCCCAGCACGATCGTCGAACCGTCGCGGACCAGGACATTCGTCGTGATCTCCTGCGTGAGTTCGTCGGGGATCGTGTTGGCCTGACCGTTCGAGTCGGTGACATCGCGGAGCACGGCCTCGGAGACGCTCGGCTTGAGCTCCATCCGGATCATCCCGTCGTTGGAGATGAAGGGGCGGAAGGCCAATTGCGTGCCGGTGTCGAGGAACTCGACGGTCTGGGTCGTCGAAGTGTCGTTCGTCGTCGTGCTGAGATAGCCGATGCGGGCGCCGACGAGGACGCGGGCCGGCTGGCGGTTCAGCGCGAGCACCTTGGGATTGGACAGGATGGTGGTGTC
Source organism: uncultured Phycisphaeraceae bacterium (assembly GCA_965369025.1). Lineage (GTDB taxonomy): Bacteria > Planctomycetota > Phycisphaerae > Phycisphaerales > UBA1924 > JAHBXC01. Next base: position 274,243 of record CBDUPB010000002.1, read on the forward strand.
GCCGACCTCGTCGAGCAGTCGGATGAACACACTGACATTGCTCCCGAGGAAGCCGACCTTGAGGGTGCTGGGGCCGTTGGTGTTCCCGGGCGTGGACACGATGGCCGAACCGCTCTGGAGGGCGGTGTTGTTCGGGTTGTTCGGCGGCGGGTTCTGCAGACCGGCCGCGGGCGTGAGCGGACCACCGAGGTTCACGAAGTCGCCGAGGTTCAGATCGCCGACGATCGAGAAGTCGACGCCGAAAGCGTTGGCCTCGTTGAGCTGGGTCTGGAGGATCGTCGCCTCGACGAGCACCTGCGCAGGGCGGGTGTCGAGCCGCTTGACAAGTTCCTCGATCTCCTTGATGTTCTCGGGATAGTCGTAGACGACGAGCGTGGACGCGAGGGCGAACTTCTCGCCGCCGGTCGGGTTCTCGCCCAGTTGGAAGTTCCCGGCGTCGCCGTTCGCCTTGATCTGTCCGATCGAGGGCGTCAGGAGCGGGGTGACGAACTGCGCGGCGTCGGTGGCGTTCAGGTAGTCGAGCTGGATGACGCGAGCGACGGGCTTGCGGTCGGCCATCTCGATTTTCTCGATGTCGTCGAGCGTATAGACATAGATGAACTCGCCGCGCTCGACATAGCCGTACCCGTTGACATGCAGGATGGCGTCGAGGGCCTGATAGAAGGTGACGCCGTACAGATCCGCGGTGACGGTCGAGTTGATGCCTTCGCTGGCGACGATGTTCCGCTCGGCCTGCATCCCCAGCATCTGGAGGACTGCCCCGAGGTTCTCATCGCGCAGGTGCATGTCGACGGTCATGTGCTCGCTGACGCGGACGCGCGGCCTGGCGTTGCTCGGCGCGAATACGCCGTTGCTGTCCGTCTCGACCTCCTGCTTGGGCGGAGGCGGAGTGTCGCTGTCCTGCGCGAACGCCCCGGACGCCATCGGCGTCGCTGCGCAGAGCGCGATCGCCGCGAGCGTGCAAAGGCCACGGGCCAAACCGATCTTGTGTGTTCTGTCTGCCATCCGTGGGCTCGTTTCTTTCGCGAGGGTTTCGCGTTTGTCAGTCTTCAATCGGGCTTCGGACCACTCGTTCGATGCGCTCCCCGTCACGCTCCAGAACCACGCGCCGGGCTTCGATGCTCACGACCGTGAATCCACTCACGGTGTCGCCGACACGGGCGAGCACCTCGCGGTTCCCGGTGATGCCTCCGAGGTTGATCACCGCGACCGGACGGTCGCCGACGACGGTGCTCTTCAGTCGGATCGATTCGGCGTCGCGGGCGATCGCGGCGCGACGCACGGCATCGTCGTCCGATTGCGGCGCGGACTTTGCGCTCGCGTCCTTGGGAGGGTCGGGTTCTGCCGAGTGCGGGAAGTGTTCCGGGTTGAGCGCGAAGAGGTCTCGCGCCGTCGATGACGCCTGCACCGGCGCGGGCAACGCGTCGGCGAGGGCCCGGAACCGTGTTTCGGCGTCGATGGTGTTCACGACGACCGCCTGGCTGCTTTGGGTGGCCGTGGACACCTGGGTGACGCGCGCGGCGCTGGGCCGGCGATCGCCGCCCGAGAACACCGCTCGCGCGCCGAGAGCGAGCGCGACGGCGCCGAGCGAACTCAGCACGATGACTTTCTTCTTGTCGGCGAGGATCTCGGCCTTCACCCTGTCGAGCGCGCTCATGGGCGGGCCTCCTCGTTCGCGTTGGCGAACACCGGTCGGCTGTCGAGCGGCGAGATGGACTCGAAGTCGACTTCGATCAGCAGGGCGCCCGAACCGGGCTGCGCGCCGCGGGGCATCCCGACCTGGACACGCGCGATCCTGACGAGCCGGTCGCCTTCCTCGATGTGCATCAGCAGGCGACGAAGGTCGTTGAAGCCGGCGGTCATGGTGAGCGTGACCGGGGTGACGAGCACCCCGTTGCGCTCGACGCCGCGGTCCTGCTTCATCTCATGTGAGCTGACATTCAGGGTTGTGAGAAACCCACCGATGTCGTGCATGAGCAGGGAGATGTCGCCCTCGACAAGCTCCTTCGTGCGCGACGCGGAGAAGACCCTGGCTTCGCCGAGCGTATCGGCGAGGCCGCGGATGTCCTGCGCACGGGTCTGCGTGCGGCTGAGCGTGGATTCCGCGGTTCGGATGTCTGCTTCGATCTTCTGCGCGTCGCGCAGCTCGGGCATCACGCCGAGCCACACCGCGGCCGCGGTGAGAGCGAGCAGACCAGCGCCGAGTTTCAGAGTCGCGCCGGCGCCCCTCATTTCTTGCCTCCCGCATCGCTCTCGGGAAGCCCGGTGAGCACGGAAGGCGCCGTGGACACGATCCGGAACTCTCGGGCTTCGATCCCCTTGACCGTCATGGGGCGGGTGTACTCGAGCGAAGTCTGCTCGAAGATCCCGCTCCGATCGAGGCCGCGGATCAACCGAACGACTTCGGCGTCGTCCGGGGTGACCCCGGCGATCTGAACAGTCATGGTGATCTGGTTGGGTGTCTCGTCGCCTGCGCGGCGCGCGGCGCGGATGCCTGCGGCGCTGCCGGTGCGGCGCTGATCGAGCAGCAACGCGGTGAGGGTCATGGAGTCAGGGATGGCTTTGGTGATCTCGTTCAGCGCATCGACCACGCCGGGGCGCGGAACGATGGTCGTCTGGAGGGCGAGCGAATCGGCGATGCCGGCGAGCTCTCCCGAGATCTCCGCCAGCGCGTTCATTTCCTCGGCGGTGCTCTCGACTCGGGTGTTGAGCCGGAACAGTTCGGTCCTCATCGTCGCGGTTCGGAGGCGAGCGAGGCCTGCTGCGCCGACGCAGAGCGCGATGGTGACTCCGTAGAGCACAGCCCAGCGCTGCGCTGTCACGCGCCGCGCGGCCCGCGCTCGGGCGGTCGCCGGTGTGAGGTCGATGTTCCGCATCATGACGCTTTCCTCAGCCGGTTCAGCGGTGCGAGGATCTTGCGGGCGGATTCGAGCAGGTCGTGTCCGGCCCGCTGCTCCGCGCGGAGCGTCAGTCCCGCGGCAGTCGCCCACTCGGAGAGCGGGCCGCGGCGGTTCATGGGGAGCGATGTCGGACCGAGGTCGATGCCCTCGAGGGGACGGCCGAGCTCGGTGTTGAGGCCTGAGAGTTCCGCGATAATCTCGGCGAGGCGGGGCTCGGTGGCGTCGCCCCCGGCAAGCACGATCCCCTCGGGCTTGGCGCCGCGGAAGGTCACCAGGAAATACCGGACACAGAGCGTGATCTCGTGGGCGAGTTCGTTGAGGAGCGGGCGCACGGCGTCGAATACCGCGCGATCGACCCGCTCATCGACCTTGTTGTCTCGCCCCGTTTCCGCGAAGGCCTGGCCCAATCGCTGGCGTCGGATCTCCGACACCGTTGTCTGGTCCATGTCGAGACGCTCGGCGGCGGCTCGGTCGAGCCGCTCGCTGCCCCAGTCGATCTGCTTATAGAAGCAGAGGGTCTCCCCGCGCATCGCCAGCACATTGGTCGTGCGGCGTCCGAGATCAACGACGATCTGCGCGATGTCCTGATCGACCGCTCGGCGGCGGCGGCGGGCGAAGCACCTGGCGACGGCGCAGTAGTTCGGTTCCAGTGCGATGGGTTCGAGGCCAGCCGCGATGGCCATCTCGGCGATGCGTTCCGCGTCTTCCGTGCGGATGCCCGTCAGAATGATTTCCTCGCGCTGCTCGTCGCCCTGCTGGATGAGCCCGGCGCGGGTCCATCCGGTTTCCACGGAGTCGTTGCGATCGAAGCCCAGCCGGGCTGCGGCGTCAACGCGGAGCGACTGCTCCGTTTCGCTGTCTGTCATGGTCGGAAGCCGGATCGACCGAACACGCAGCAGCCGGTCGTCGAGACCGATCACGCATTTGCGCCCCTTGAAGTCCCCGGCGCGGATCTTGCGTTCGAGCACGGCCCCCAACGCGGCGAACCGCGTCTCGTCCCCCGCACGCTCGGACTCGGCCTCGATGCGGGCCGCGGCCTGGATCCGAAGCCGAGCGCCGACGCGGGTGAGCTGCAGCACTTTGGCGCCGCTCGCGCCCAGGTCGATCCCGATGGGCAGAACGCCGAGTTGGAACATGCCAGTGCGCAACGGATCTTCCTCGTGTATGCAGACGGTTGCGTTGGGACGGAACTCATCGCGTGTGAGCGTTGGCCGCCGGCGGGTCTCCCGGCATATCGCGCTCGATCCTCTCGAGGGTCGCGATGAGCCGATCGAGGCGCTGGATGATCATCCGGCGTTGCTCGATGGCGCTCACGAGGCCGCGAGGTTGCTCGTCGCTCTGCTGCTCGCTCGCGAGCGCGGAGGTCGAGCCCCCGGAGTTCGAGAGTGTCGCGACTCCGAAGACGATCGCTGCGCCGATCAGGCCGCTGAGCGCCCTGTCGCGAAAGGCGGACGGAGCGTCAGCCTTGCGCTGTTCACGAAGTGCGTGCATGCGATTCTTCCTCGGTAGGCGATGCGAGCGTCAGACGCGGCGCGCGGGTGGAGCGCGTCGAGGATCACTCGTGCGAGAGCTTGCCGTCGTCGAAGCCGGCGACGGGGGTCGGGTCGTAGCCGACCGCCCACAGGTTGCCGGCGCCGTCGGTGACCCAGCCGGAAGTGGCTGAATCCTTGGCGACGGCCATGGCGGTGCTGTCGCCGGTGACGAGGTTCGTGAGGCCCACATAGGAGTTGAGCGGCTCGGTCTTGAGGTAGCCCTCGTCGATGAGGTCGCCCCAGCCGTTGTTGGACTGGCCGTCGCCGATCGCGGGGTATGAGCCCTTGTTTCGGACGCGGAACAGCTCGACCTGGGAAACGAGGGTCTGCAGCTGGCTCTTGAGCGTGCTGCGCACCGCCGACTCGCTGGCCTTGGTGAACTGGGGGATGACGATCGCGGCCAGGATCCCGAGGATCACAACGACGATCAGAATTTCGACGAGCGTGAATGCGTTCTTTCGAGTCCGCTGCATCTCGGCATACTCCTCAAAGTTCCCAAACGGAGGGGCGGTGGGTATCGGTCACGGGCGGGGCGCACTTGGCGCCGCGAGGCAGACCCTCCGACGCAACAACCCCACGACTGCAAGCGAGCATCGGATCATCGACGAGAATGATGAATGTTTGAGCCCTCTCACCGGTCTGAGAGGGCGTCAGATCCGGCACAGCCCGGATTCCCGGAGAACTCACCGGGACCGAGAACATCGCGAGGGCCGGGGCCGGGGAAAAAATAACGCCCGCGTGATGCGGGCGTTCGGAGGTTGCTGGATGACGCGCGTGCTCAGTTCGAGCCGAGGAGCAGCGGAACCACTCGCTGACCGGGCAGGTTGAGCGCGCCGACGAGCGATGCCGCCGCGATGGCTTCGTCATCGCTCCCGTTCGCGGCGAGTTCGAGCAGGCGGCCGATCTGGCGCTCTTCGAGCATGGGGCCGAACCTCTTTGCGGAGGATGCGACGAGCTCCATGAGCGCGAGGTTCTCGCCTTCGTCGGCGGTGAGCGCGGCTTCCATCAGCCCGATCTGTGCGCGGGGCTCGCAGATGCGCGAGAGCACATCCGCGACGACCAGACGCACGCTGCCCGAAGTTGTGTCCAACGCCGAGAGCAGCGCGGAGGTAGCGTCGGCGACGCTGAGCACCGAGTTGCCGGCGGCGAGATCGCGGAGCACATCCAGCGCGAGGACGGCGCGCTGGTCGATGGAATCGGACGATTCCTCGGTCCAGCCCGCGTCGGTCATCAGGGCGCCGATGCCGCTGGAGAGTTGGTCGTCGCTGAGTCCCTGGCGGGCGAGACGCACGAGGTCCATCTTCGCGATGGGTGAAGCGGACAGCGCGCTGAACTCGTCGTAGGGAAGGACGGCGAGGATCGGGGTGACGCGCAGTTTGGAGTCGGCGCGGGCCGCCTTGATCCTGTCCTCCGTGGCGCTGCGCGGGAGGTCGATCGCGATCAGATCGATGCCGGGCGTTTCGGCGACGGCGGTGCGCACATCGTTGAAGCTCGAGCCGCGGCCGACGACGGTGAACCCGCGGGATTCGAGCATGTCGGTCAGGCGCTGCTCGGCGTCGATGGAGCGGCCGAGGACGATCGCGAATCGCTCGCCCGAATCGCGGACCGCGCCGGCGAGGACGGGGACGATGCGGTCGGAACCCTCAAAGGATTCGCTCGGGCGCGAGCGGCCGAGCACGATCGCGGCGGCGAACTGCACGCGACGGTCGGGATAGGTCAGCGCCTGGAGGAGGGGCTTGTCGGTTGCCCACCCGGACCAGAGCGACGCGCCGCCCGCGGTGCGCGCGAGGGCGTCGATGCTGAGCAGCGCGAGGGCCGTGTTCTGATCGGCGAGCGCGCTGGCGAGCACGCTCTGCGTCGCGTCGGCGCCGGCGGCGACCGCGTAGTACATCGCCTCGCGTCGGTCGGCGCTGTACATGGGGTTGTCGTAGTTCTCGGGGGTCTCGATCTGGCGGCGGAAATTCGCGGCCAGCCAGAGCGGAACCGCGCCGTAGGTGGACGGATCGAGCTGCAGGGCACGCTCGGCGAGGAGCATGGTCATCGCCTCGTTGAACACTTCCGTGCGCACGGGGGTGGCGTACAGCCCGACGGCGGGCTCGTAGGTCCAAACGAGCTGGTGGTCTTCGTTGGAGAAGCGGATGAGTTCGTTGGGCTCGCCGTAGTACCGCTCCGCGAGGGCCTGATACAGGCTCGCGGTGGTGTTGGAGGCGGCGCCCCCCGCCGTGCGCGCCAGGGCCTGGGTCGCGGCGTTGCGGACGCCCGAGTCGATCGCGGGCGAACGGCTGAGTTCCGCGAGGTACGGAGCGGCCTCGGCGTAGCCGATCTCGCCCAGCACCATCGACACCTGCTCCTGCGCGGCCGGGCCGAGCTTGGGCAGGGCGGCCACAAGTGGCGCGACGGCGTCGGCCTGAAGGCCGATGAGCAGGCGACGGGCCTCAAGGGCGATGGTCGGATCGTTCGAGCCGGTCATCGCGGTCAGGAGTTGGGGCACGGCGTACTGCTTGGCTTCGAGCAGGCGTTGGCGGGCAAGCGTGCGAGCGCGAAGCGTGCCGGAGAGCAGTTCGATGTTCCGGGTGATCGACGCCGGGTCGCGGGCCTGCGCCAGGCGGCCCTGTTCGAGGACGCGGGCCAGTTCGGCGGCGATGGGCTCGAGCCGCTGATCGCGCAGCGCGTCGCGGACGGCCTCATCGAAACGGACCTGCGCCTGGGGGGTGTCCTCGACGAGCGCGAGGAACTGCTCGGGCTGCATCCCCAGTTCGAGCAGCGCGGCGCCGTAGGCCTCGGCCAGTTCCTTTTGGTCGATCTTCACATAGTGGATGAAGTCGGCAAGGAGTTGGTCGGGAGTGGTGTCCCCGGGCTGCTGCGCACGGCTTTGGGCGCGTGCGGGCGTCGAGGCGCTCAGCGGGGTGGCGGCGAGGACGACGCCGGCAAGAAGGGCCAGCGTTCGGGCGGCGTCGATGCGTCGCGGGTTCAGCACGATCGGCTCCTGGAGGGACCGGGGGGCAACAGATTCGGGGACGGTTCGGCGGACGGGCTGGGCCCGCTGGCCGCCGAGCCGGGCATGGTAGTGGCAATCGGGCGAGTTGTCCGGACACGCGACAACGCGAGGGACCGGGAACCGGGCCGAGGGTCAACCCTTCGCGGCCGGGCCGGGGTCTGTTCCGTGGAATTGCGACCGCTCTCGGCATCACCCGAAACAAGATGCCCGGGTGTGAGGGGTCGGCGGTCCCGGCCATTGCCAACAGAAGGGCCCTTCGGGGCGGATCACTCCCGCGCAGGCACGGGGAAGACCACCGGGCTGCGGTATCCGTCCTTGTCGAACGCGCGGACGCCGAAGAGGAAGTTGTCCTTGGTGTACGGCAGGGTCGCCTCGGTCGCGCTCGCCCCCCCGTCGACGGCGTGCACGAACTGCCATGTCGGGCTCGTGGTCTCGCGGCGAACGACCTCATACCCCGCGACATCCGGCTCGGGCGACGCGTTCCAGCGGAGCGTGGTGTCGTTGGTGAGGTCGGCGACGATCACGCGGACATCGCCCGGCGCGCTGGGCGCGTTGGCGAGGTGGGCGAGCGTGGCGAGGTTCAGTTTGGTGACGCCCGCGAGGTAGTCGCCGTCGATGTACGACGCGACATCGCCGTGGGGGACATCGTTCTCGACGCGCACATCCTGGTGCTGGCGTGAGTAATCCTCGTAGGGCACCGTAATGCGCACGGCGGCGGGGAATCCGGCTTCGAGGAAGGCGGTGTGATCGCCTCCGCGCAGGAAGCGGTCGTTGCGGTAGATCATCATGGGCTCGACCGGAAGATCGTGGGCCTCGGCGACATCGAGCATGTAGCGCGCGATGGCTCGTGCGTCGGAGTCGTTCTCGGCGCCGGTCTGCGCGATGCGTTTGAGCTCCTCGGGCGTCGCGCGTTGGGGGTGAACGGGCAGGCCTTCGGAGAAGACGCGCACTCTGGTGCGCGCCCAGGCGCCCTGCTCGCTCGTGGGTTCGTAGTGGCCGTAGGGATCGCCGACGGTGTCGTTGTTGAGGACGGCGCGGACATCGGCGCCGACTTCATGCAGGCGCTGAGCGTGGAGTTTGGCGCCGAAGAGGCCCTGCTCCTCGCCCGTAGTGGCCATGAGCACGACGGTGGAATCGAGTTTCTCTTTGGAGAGGACGCGCGCGAGTTCCATGAGCGCAGCGGTCCCGGACGCGTTGTCGTTGGCGCCCGGCGCGTCGGACTCGGCGTCGTTGGGGTCGGTGGCGCGGCTGTCGAGGTGCGCGATGCAGTAGTACATGCGCGAGCGGGCCTCGGGCATCGCGCCCGGAATGACCGCGACAACATTCACGATGTCCACCTCGCGTGTGATGCGCCGGCCGTCAGGTTCCTGGGTGTGACGGTCGAAGATGACCTCCATGCGCGAGTCGCCCATCCGCTGGGCGGCGAACGAGGCCTTGAGGAACTCGTCGTGCACGAACTGGCGCGATGCGCCGACTCCCCGGTCGATCGCGTCAACCGTCGAGAGCGTGTGACGGGTCCCGAAGTCCGCCAGCCGCTGAACATCACGGGAGAGCCGCTCGGCGGAGACCTCATCGAGGAGGGCGTCGACGCGGGCTCTGGCTTCGGCGGAGAGCGCGGGCGCCGATGCGTTCTGAGCCAGTGCGCCGTGGGAACCCGCGAGCAGGGCGATCGCGGCGGGAACGACAAGTCGTGATCTGTGGTGCATCCCGCCAGCATACCGGAGGCCGGGCGGCTAGTCTGACGGCGTGAACGATCTCCGCGTCGTGACGGTGACGCTCAACCCGGCGGTGGACAGGGTGCTCGAGGCGCCCGACTTTGCCGTGGGCGAGCATTCCCAGGGCAGGCGGGTGGCGCTATACCCGGCGGGCAAGGGCGTGAATGTCTCGCGCGTGATGGCCGCGCTGGAGCGTCGCTCGATCTGCGCCGGGTTCGTTGGGCACAAGGAACTCGGGATGTTCGAGGAATACCTCGAACGCATCGGCGAGGGGCGCATCGTGACCCAGTTGATGGTCGTGCGCGGGCCGACGCGCGACAACATCACCATCGTCGATCCGGTGAACGACACCGAAACCCACCTGCGCGAGCGCGGGTTCACCGTCCAGCGCGAGGATGTGCACCGCATCACCAGCAAACTCGGGATGCTCTCGCGCGAGGGGTCGGTCATCGCGCTCTCGGGATCGTGCCCGATCGGGATGACGCCGAGCGATTATCTGGAAGTCGTCCGCAGGTGTCGCCGCCAGGGCGCGATGGTCTGCGTCGATACGAGCGGAAAGCCCCTCGAAGCGCTGCGCGGCCAGGAACTCTGGATGGCGAAACTCAACCAGAGCGAACTGCGCACCCTCACCGGGATGGACACCGACGAGGTCGGCGAGGTCATCGCGGCGTCGAAATCGCTCGCGAAGGTCTACGGCGGGCAGATCGCGCATGTGGCCGCCACGATGGGCGAGCACGGGACGGTGCTCATCACGCCCGTCGGCGCCTGGCGCGCCTGGGCGCCCCTCCACCCGGGACTGGTCGTCAGCACCGTGGGCTGCGGCGACGCCTTTCTGGGCGGCGTGTTCAGCGTGATTCAGAAGCGCGGGCCCTCCCCCACCGCTGACGACTGGCGCAACGCGCTGACCGAGGGCATCGCGGCTTCCTCGATCAACGCGACCATGCGCGAAGCGGGCCATATCGACCCCGGTCAGATGCCCGAGTTCCGGAAGATGGTCGAGATCGAACCTCTCTAAACGCTGAAGAGCAAGCGGCTTGGAACGACCGAGAAACAGTCGTCCGAGAAGCTTCAGTCCTGCATCGATGCGGCCGATCCCGAGAGGTGATGGCTCATCCACCCGAGGAAACCTGGATCCTCATTCCCTCCGTCCCGCCGCCCATGGTGGGGTTGTGCGGGGCAAGGTCCGATTCGAACCTTGATCTGCGTTTCGAGGCCCCGAATTTCTCGGACCCTGTCACAATCGGCAAATTAGCCGCACAAGCGTGGCCCTCGCGGCTGGCGCCACTCGCTCGACGAGGTAGACTGCCCTTCACTCAAGGATGGCCCGCGGACCTCGACAGGTTTGCGGACGACGCGGACAACGCTGATGAGACCGCCCGGCACGGATCGCCGGACGCCTCTGAACACGAGTGCCTCGATCAAATGAAGACGAGCCCCACCAACGCGAACGAGCGTCTGCGCAGTCGCCACGCCAACCGTCGGTTCCGCGTGATCGCGGTTCAGGCCGGGCTGTTCGGCGTCGCGCTGTTCACGGTCGCGACCTCCGCGGTATGGGCCAAGCGTGGCGGCCTCGAGTTCTCAGCCCCCGCGCTCGCCGCGATTGAGCATGTCGGTGGTGTCGAGAAGACCGCGGTGCCCGTCGTCGAAGCGACCACCGCCCCCGCTCCCCCCGCTCCCGAAACATTCGCCAGCCCCGCTCCCGAGTTCACGGTCGAGCGCATCGATGTCATCGACCCGGCCGACGCCGAGGTCCGCTACTTCGACGGCCGCGCCGTGCGTCCCGTCAAGGTCATCTGGATGGTCACCACCGCCTACAGCCCCGACGAGCGTTCGTGCGGCAAGTGGGCGGACGGCGTCACCGCGAGCAACCGCTCGGTGTGGACGAACGGCATGAAACTCGTCGCCGCCGACACCAAGGTGCTGAAGATGCACACGCTCATCAGCATCCCCGGGTACCACGACGCCGAGATCGTTCCAGTTCTCGACCGCGGCGGCGCGATCAAGGGCAACCGTCTCGATCTGCTGTACCCGACGCACGAGCGCGCCCTCCAGTGGGGCGTCCAGCGCCTGCCGGTCACGGTGTACGAGTACGCGGACTGAGCGGACAGAGGTAACCGTCTCATTCAGAGCCCGGGGCGCGAGCACCGGTCGCGGCGACGCCGGAACTGACAGAAGTGCCCGCGATAAACACGCGTCCGCGCCCTCCGCTCGCGCGGAGGGCTCTGATAAGAAGGAATGCTGACTCTACCGCAGCAATCCGCGCTGTCTGAGCGTGCGGAGCAGCGCTTCTTCGAGCGGCGTGTCCGTGCGCAGGAGCACATGCGCGATGTTCCGCTTCGCGCACTCCGACGACACCTCGGCGAGGTACTTCTCCAGATTCTCGCGATAGCGTTTGATGAGCGCCGCGCTCACGCTGGTCTCCACGCCCGCGCCGGTCTCGACATCGACCATGCGCAGGTCGCCGTGGAGCCCTCCCCCCGCGGCCGCGTCGCGCTCGGGTTCGAGTTCACCCGGCGCGAGGATCTGCACGGCGAACGCGTCGAACGACGCAGACCCGCCTTGCCCAGACGCCAGCGCGCGCAGGCCATCACCAACGCCGCTCGGTGAGAGCATGTCGGAGAGCACCACGCTGACGCCCGCGCCACGGCGCGCTTTGGCGAACTCGCGCAGAGAATCGTTGATGCTCAGTGATGTGGACGCCGCCCCGGTCTCTTCCTCGCGTACAGAGTCCACGATGAACTTCCCGGCGCGCTGGACATTCCGCCTGCCGCGCATCTCGCCGATTGAACGGACGGCGCCGGTGCGCGTCGCGACGCTGATCGAGACCCGGTTCTGCTTGCTGAGCGCGATGTACGAGAGCGCGAACGCGAGGCGCTGCGCGTAGACCACTTTGCTGGGGACATCGCCCTGCCCCGCATCGCGCATGCTGGCGCTGGCGTCGATCAGGATGTGGACCGCGAGATCCTGCTCTTCGAGGAACAGTTTGATGACCAGCCGGTCGAGGCGGGCCAGAGCGTTCCAGTCGATGAACCGGGGGTCGTCGCCCGGGGTGTAGTCGCGGTAGTCGTCGAACTCGACGGATCGGCCCCGCCGCTTGCTCCGCCGCTCCCCGGCCAGTTTCCCGGCGAAGAGGTTCCGGGAGGCGACATCCAGCCGGTCCAGCTGGGCCAGGAGCCGGGCCGGGAGGAGTTCGTCGGCGGTTCTCGGCAGGATGGGCTCGCCGCGGATCAGCACGGGGATAGGGTAGGGAAGCGCGAGCCAGACATCGGGCGCCCGATGGGCCGCCCCGACCCCGCTTGCCGACCTCCAAGGCGGGGCTATCATCCCGCTCGACTTCCGGATCGGGGGTCTGCCTTGAATCCGTCCCGAACATGCACCCCGGCGCTCCTGCCGGCCGTTTCACACATGAGGTTCGCCCTGTGGCCAGCAACGCCTACGCCATCATCGAAGACTCCGGCTCGCAACTCATGGTCCGCGAGGGCGACCTGATCGAAGTCGATCTGCGCGAACTCGCCGACGACGCCAGCAGCGTCACCTTCGACAAGGTGCTCATGCTCGGCGGCGACAAGGTCAACCTCGGCGCCCCCTATGTCTCGGGCGCCTCGGTCACCGCCGAGATCGTCGACCGCGTGGCCAAGGGCCCGAAGATCGACATCGTGAAGTACAAGAAGCGCAAGAACTCGAAGCGCAAGACCGGCCACCGCCAGCGCTTCATGCGTGTCAAGGTCTCGTCGATCAAGGCCTGATCAACCGCGACTGATATGACTCCCCCGCCGCCCGTGAATCACGGGCGGTTTTCGTTCCGGCCGCGTTCACGCCGATACAAGCGTCCTATGCAGTCCCCCGTCCCATCTCCCTCGCTCTCCGGCAAGCGCGTCGTCGTGATGGGGCTCGGGCGATTCGGTGGAGGGCTCGGCGCCGCGCAGTGGCTCGCGGGACAGGGCGCTCGCGTGCTGGTGACCGATCTCGCGCCGCCCGAACGATTGGAGGACGGCCTGCGCGAACTCGGGCCGCTCGTCGACTCCGGGGCCGTGGAACTCCGCTTGGGCGGCCACGACGAGCGCGACTTCGCGACCGCCGATCTGATCGTCGCGAACCCCGCCGCGCCCCAGCCTTGGAAGAACCGATACCTCGCGGCGGCACAAGCGGCGGGCGTTCCCGTCACCACCGAGATCGCCCTGCTCATCGAGCGGCTCCCGAATCGCGAACGCGTGCTGGCCGTCACCGGGAGCGCGGGGAAATCGACGACCACCGCGATGCTCGCACACATCCTTCGCGCTCGGCTGGGCGGATCGCGCGTGCACATGGGCGGCAACATCGGGGGGTCGCTGCTCGCGTCGCTCGGTTCGATCCGAAGTGACGACGCGGTCGTGCTCGAGATATCCAGCGCCATGCTTCACTGGACGCGCGCCGCGTTCACGGGCGCTCGCGCCTTCGCGCCGAAGGTGGCCGCGCTCACCAACCTCGCGCCGAATCACCTCGACTGGCACGGCGACCTCGACCACTACCGGGAGTCCAAGCAGGAACTCGTCGCGCACCAGCGACCGGGCGACGCCGCGGTCTTCGGAGACGAGTCGATCTACTTCCACACCAACCCGGGCGTGCGAAGCGTTGCGCCGGGCGAGGTCCGGGCGATCGAGCCCGCCATCGCCGCACGCGGCCTCGCCGTTCCCGGTGCGCACAACATCCGGAATGCGGCCGTCGCGCTCCACGCGGCGGGGCTGTTCCTCAGTGAAACGACCGAGTCGCTGATCGACGCCGTGCGCGATTTTGCGGGTCTCCCCCACCGCTTGTGCCTCGTGGCCGAGCGCGCCGTTCGCGCAGGTGAACCGCCCGTCCGCTTCTACGACGACAGCAAGTGCACCACCCCCGACGCGTGCGTGCTGGCGGTCGAATCGTTCGCGGCCGAACCGGGGGCCGATCGCGTGCGGCTCATCGCGGGCGGGTACGACAAGAAGGTCGACCTTGCGCGTGTGGCCGCCCTCGCCGACCGTGTCGCGGGGCTGTATCTCATCGGGGCGACCGCGAACCAACTCCATGACTCGGTCCCCGCTGGCGCCCGCTCCCGTGCGCACAGGTGCGGGACTCTCGACGCCGCCATGGCGCAGATCGAGCGTGACCTTGTCCCCGGGGACATCGTGCTGCTCTCGCCAGCGTGCGCGAGTTGGGATCAGTTCGAGAACTACGAACAGCGCGGCGACCGCTTCGCCGAACTCGCGAGGGGCGACCGCTAGGATGGCCCTCGAATGATCGAACTCAGCGTGCAGGTCGTCTTGATTTCCGCGGCTGTCGGCCTCGCCGCCGGCACGCTGGGCGGGCTGCTCGGCATCGGCGGTTCGGTGATCCTGATCCCTGGCCTCGCGTTCGCGTACGGGACGGCGAACCCCGAGAGCCAGCACCTCTATCAGGCCAGCGCGATGGCGGTGAATATCGCCGTCTCGCTGCCCGCCGCGCTGAGACACAAGAAGGCCGGCGCGATCAGGCCCGACCTGTTCCGCATTGTTCTGATCTCGGCCGCGATCGCGATCGTGATCGGCGTGCTCTGCTCGAACATGGTGAGCGGGTTGATCCTGCGTCGGCTCTTCGCGGTCTTCCTCGCGTACATCGCGCTCATGAACATCGTGAAACTGGTGCGCAAGACGCCGGACCACCCGGCCGAAGACGCGAAGGTCACCTGGCCGCGCGCCGCGCCCGCGGGCGGGATCATGGGATTCGCGGCCGGGATGCTCGGCATCGGCGGCGGGATCATCGGCATCCCCATCATGCAGGCGGCCTGCCGGCTCCCGCTCCGCCAATGCATCGGCGTGAGCAGCGCGGTGATGACGCTGACGGCGATGGTCGGCGCTTCCCTCAAGATCGCGACGATCCCCTCCCACGGATTCGCGATATCCGATGCGCTCCTCCTCGCCGCGCTGCTGGCCCCCACGGCGGTCATCGGGGGGCGGCTCGGCGCCGGGCTGACCCACAAACTCCCGCTTCCGGTGGTCCAGACCGTGCTGATCGCGGTCATCGGGGTGTCGGTGTGGCGGATGGGTTTCCACTGATCGGCAGGACCGGGCCGAAAGCGGTGCGAACAATTCTCGCATCATCAGCGTCTCAATCGCCCGCCGGTCGCCGGCACGGAGAACTCCAGCACGATGCGCAACCTCGGCAACACCTTCAAGACCGCCACGCTCCTGGGCGCGATGTTCGCGCTCTTTGTCCTCGTCGGCTCATACTGGGGCAAGGAGGGCATGATCCTCGGCCTCGCTTTCGGCGGGATCGCGAACTTCTTCGCGTGGTTCATGTCCGACAAGATCGCGATCGCGGCCATGCGCGGCAAGGAAGTTGATGCGCAGTCCGCGCCCGAGCTCTACGAGATGGTTGAACGCCTCGCGGCCCGGGCCGAGTTGCCCATGCCGCGCGTGTACATCTGCCCTCACGAAGCGCCGAACGCGTTCGCGACGGGTCGTTCGCCGCGCAAGGCCGCGGTGGCTGTCACCCAGGGTCTGCTCCAACTGATGAACAAGGAGCAGCTCGAGGGCGTGATCGCGCACGAACTCGCGCATGTCAAGAACCGGGACACGCTGACCTCGTGCATCGCGGCGACCATCGCGGGTGTGCTGGCGTTCCTCGCCCAGTGGGGGTTCTTCTTCATGGGCGGCGGGCGACGCGGCGGGGAGGGCGCGAACCCCATCGTGATGATCCTCATCGTGATCGGCGCCGCCGTCGGAGCCGCGATCATCAAGGCCATGATCAGCCGCACCCGCGAGTTCGTCGCCGACGCCGACGGCGCGCGCATCGCCGGGTCGTCGCGCGGGCTGGCGTCGGCCCTCCAGCAGCTCGACGCCTACTCGCGGCGCATCCCGCTCGTGCAGCCCAACCCTGCCCAGAACAACCTGTTCATCGTCGAGCCCCTCGCGGGCGGCAGCAAGTCGCTGGTGAGTCTCTTCGCGACCCACCCGCCGACCGAAGCGCGGGTCGCCGCCCTCCAGCAGCTCGAACTCACCGAGAATCTTGCTTCGCTCCACTGAACCGCTGATCCGATAGGATCGGTCCATGCGGCAAGCGTTGCTCAGACTCGCGCCAGTCCTCCGCCTGACCCGCGTGACCACCGCCTTTGCGGCGGTCGGGAATGTCTGGTTCGTGATCCTGTGGACACGCGCCTCGGCGCCCCACGAGGTCGCGGGATCGGTCGCCGCCTCGCAATCACTCTGGGTGCTGCTGCCGGCGGGCGCGCTCACGGCGGTCTCGCTCTACGCCTTCGGCGCATCGCTCAACGACATCCTCGATGTCCGCCGGGATCGGCTGCTCCACCCCACCCGTCCGCTCGCTTCGGGACGGCTCACGCTCGACAGCGCGGTCATGGTCGTGGCGCTCACGCTCGTGCTCGCGGGCTTCGGCGCGTTCCTGCTCGGGCCGGGCGCGGTGCTGCTCACGCTGCTCACGGCGTGCGCGATGCTGCTCTACCACGCCGCGGCGAAGTTCATTCCCTCGGGCGGCGCCGTCCTGCTCTCGCTGATCTACGCGCTCCACATGTTCATCCCCAATCCGGATCTGCGATTCATCTGGCCGGTCTGGCTGGTGATGACTCACTCGCTCGCGATCTCGATGATCACGCACCGCCTCGCGGGGAAGCGCCCCCAGCTGACCTCCTTCTCAATCGGGCTCGCCGTGGCCGGCTGGGCGTTCTGGTCGGGAGTCCTGCTCTTTGTCGGGGCACGCCGGCAGGCGCTCTTCCCCGACTGGGTTCCGGTGACGGCGTTCCTCGGGCCGCTCGTGCTCGCGGGGCTCTTTGTCGCGTACGCCATCCTGAAGGTGCGCAGCGCTTCGACGCCAGCCGCCGCCGCCGACAAACTGGTCAGGTACGGCGCCCTCTGGCTCACGATCTACAACACCGCGTGGCTGATGGGCGCAGGCGAGGTCTCCGCGGCGCTCACCCTGGGCGGGCTGGCGTGCGCCGGCATCCTGGGCGTGTCGATGCTGCGCGAGCTGTATTCGTTCGTCGAGCACCCGCTGACCTACCGGCTCTGAACGGCAGCGGTCAGTTCCACTTCAGCGCGTAGAAGATCGCGGTGAACACCAGGTCGGCCATGACGACGGCGACGACCGATTCGACCACGGTGCTGGTGGTCGCGCGGCCGACGCCGGCTGCGCCGCCTGTCACCTTCAGGCCGTTCGCGCACGCGATGAGCCCGATCAGCAGGCCGAACACTCCGGCTTTCACCAAACCCGTCAGGAAGTCTCGGGGCGCAACCTGCGCGAGCGTGTTCTCGTAGAAAATGCTGGGGGGGATGTCGAGGACCGTGGCGCCGCACAGCATGCCGGCGCCGATCGCCGAGAGGTTCGAGAGCACGGCGAGCGCGATCAGCGAGATGGTCGTGGCGATCAAACGCGGGACGACGAGGAAGCGGATGGGGTTCAGGGCGTGGGCCTCGAGGGCCTCGATCTCCTCCCCGACGACCATGGTGCCGATCTCCGCGGCGATCGCCGCTCCGGCGAAGCCCGTCATCACGATCGCGGCGATGAGCGGTCCGAGTTCGCGGAGCACGGCCACGGCGATGATGTTCGGGACGAGCATCTTCCCGCCGAGCTGGTCGAGCGGGGGCGCCATCTGCAGCGCGAGGATAAACCCGACGGCCGACGACACGAGCGAGACGATGAGGATCGAACTGACGCCGACGCGCACGATCTGCGAGATGATCGCGCGCTTGCCGATGCGGTTCTTTCCGCCCGACAACCCGAGCCAGAGCCAGTGGCTCGCGTCAACGAGCAGGAAGAAGACCACGCCGATGTGGCTGACCGTTTCCAGCGCCCGCGCCCCGAGCGCGCTGATCGCCCCGCTCCCGGGGAATGCGCGGGGCTGATCGGCTTTCTCGTTGGCGAGGGCGTCGTTGCTCATGTCGATCGGGCGTCAGCGTACCGGACCGGCTTGATCACTGCATCGCGGTGTCGAGGTCCGGCGTGATCTTGAACACGGTTTCGAGTCGGGCGATCTCGAAGATCGATTTGACGCGATCCTGGAGCGCGCAGAGCACGAGCGGGTAGTTGCCCCGCCGCGCGAGCTGCATCGCCTCGACCAGCGTGGCCACGCCCGAGGAGTCCATGTAGGAAACCTCCGACAGATCGACCACGAGCTTCTTGGGGCGCTTGTCGGAAACCGCCTTGAGTTGCTCACGAAGGATGGGCGACCGCTGAAGATCGACATCGCCCAGCGGGCGCACGATCGACGCGCCGTCGCGGTTCTCGATGACGACTTCGATCGCGTCGGAATCAGCCATTTCCGCTCCCGCAATGCCCGCAGCCGTTGCCGTCGGACTTCTTCGTGGATGTGCTCGTGCTTGCTTTCTCGCTCTCAAGGGTCGGGGGCTCGCGACCGCCGGCCTCGGGGAGTTTCCGAACCATGGTGAGTCTCATCCCGACACGGTCGCGGCGTTCGAAGATGCTCTCGTCCATGACCTCGCGGATGATGTGCACGCCGAGCCCGCCCGGGCGGATCTCGTCGAGTTCGCGGCCCTTGATGTTGGCGGGATCGATCTGGTTCGCTTCATCCTCGATCACGATCCGCACGCCTGCGTTGCGCCGTTCGAGCGACGCGACGGGCCAGAGCTGGATCCAGATCGGGCCGTCGGCCTGCTTGCCGTACCCGTGACGGATGACATTGCACAGCGCCTCGTCGACGGCCAGCGCGACCTGACCGGCGCCGCGATCGTCGAAGCCGAACTGACGGCAGAACTCGTGGACCAGACGCCGAGTCGGCGCAAGATAGCGCGGCTGGCTGAGCAACTGCACCACCATGTGGGGCGCGTTGGGGTCTGTCGTCCCCGGCGGGCTCTTCTCGGTTTGGGTCATGCTCCGTCGCCCGTCGTGCCCGGTGCGGGCGCGGATGCGCCCGCGGCCCCGGGCCGCGTTGTGGTTTCGGCGTTGCGCTCCATGCGCCGCCATTCAAGCCATCGGCCGATCGCGGCCTCGCGCTCCGTCCAGGAGCCAGCGAAATCGTACCCGAAGGTCAGCCCGGTGAGGCGGTTGAGCGCCGTGATCGCCAGCATCCGCTCGGCCGAGTCATCGGAATCGAGGGCGACGATCAAGACATCGACCTCTTTCCAATCCGTGGCCGGGGACTGGGCGGCAGCGGCGATCTCGCGGGTTCGGTCCAGAGGCCCCCCCCCATCGAGCGCCAGATCGGACGGAGATCCACAGCCCGCTGTCAGGCCTGCCGCCGCCAATACGATCATCATCGAGGGGGTACGAGGATGCACAGCCAACTGTATCGGCTCAGCGGACCTCAGACCCCAAACGGCGTACACTGGCCCCTTCCCGGGTTCGCAAAGGCCCTCTTCCGGCCCGGAAGGCCTCCCGGGCCCGTCGAACACCGCTCCTCGCCTCTCCCTCTCAGGCGCACCAATGCCCGAAACGACACCCCAGTCGCTGCCGCACGACGAGGTCGTGCCCGTGCTCGACTTCGGCGGCCAGACCGCCCAACTCATCTGCCGCCGCGTCCGCGAAGCCGGCGCCTACGCGATGTTGGTCTCCCCGGCGATCACCGCCTCGGAACTCCGCTCGCTCAATCCCAAGGGCATCATCCTCTCAGGGGGACCTTCATCCGTCTATGACGACGGCGCCCCACGATGCGATCCCGAGATCTTCAATCTGGGCATCCCCGTGCTCGGCATCTGCTACGGGATGCAGCTCGCCTGCCAGATCATGGGCTCCAAGGTCTCCCACTCTCACCGCCGCGAGTTCGGACGGGCCAACCTCGACATCAAGTCTTCCGCAAGCGCCAAGGGCGACCTCCTGCACGCGATCCCCCAACGGACCGCCGTCTGGATGTCCCACGGCGATCAGGTTCAGGACATCAACGACTCGTTCGAGAACCTCGCCGGGACCCCCACCTGCCCCAACGCCGTCGTACGGCACCGCCAACTCCCGTTCTACGGCGTGCAGTTCCATCCCGAGGTCACCCACACGCCCCACGGCGTCGCGATCCTCCAGAACTTCCTCTACGAGATCTGCAAGTGCGCCGGCACCTGGCGCATGAAGGACTTCGTCGAGATCGCCGCCCAGCGCATCCGTGAGCAGGTCGGGAACGGACGCGTGATCTGCGGCCTGTCGGGAGGCGTCGATTCCTCCGTCTGCGCCGCGCTGATCCACAAGGCCATCGGCGATCAACTCTCGTGCGTGTTCGTCGACAACGGCCTCCTGCGCAAGAGCGAGCGCGACCTCGTCGAAACCACTTTCCGCGATCACTTCGACATCGACCTCACGGTCGTCGACGCCAGCGCCGAGTTCCTCGGCGATCTCGCGGGCGTCACCGATCCTCAGGAAAAACGCAAGCGCATCGGCAAGCGCTTCATTGATGTCTTCGACGCCGCCGCGCTCTCCATCACGCCGCGCCCCGTCACGGGGATGAAGGACACCTTCGACTTCCTCGCGCAGGGCACCCTCTACCCGGATGTCATCGAGTCCGGGCACGGCCACGCGGGGCAGAGCGCGAACATCAAACTTCATCACAATGTCGGCGGGCTCCCGAAGGACATGAAGTTCTCGCTCGTTGAGCCGCTGCGCGACCTCTTCAAGGACGAGGTGCGCAAACTCGGTGAGGTGCTGGGCGTTCCCGATCAGATCGTGTGGCGCCACCCCTTCCCCGGACCCGGGCTGGCGGTGCGCGTCCTCGGAGAAGTGACAAAGCCGAAACTCGATGTCCTGCGTGATTGCGACGAGATCCTGCTTGAGGAGATCATCGCGGCCAACCTGTACCGGAGCACGAGCCAGGTCTTCGCCGTCCTCCTGCCCGTGCAGAGCGTGGGCGTGATGGGCGACGGCCGGACCTACGAGAACGCGGTCGCCGTCCGAGCGGTCGAGACGCAGGACTTCATGACCGCCGATTGGGCGCGCATCCCCTTCCAGACGCTCGCGACGATCAGCAACCGGATCATCAACGAGGTCAGGGGCGTGAACCGCGTGGTCTACGACATTTCGTCCAAGCCCCCGGCCACGATCGAGTGGGAATAACTGGCCCCGCCCCCGAGTCCGGGCGATAATAGAGCATGGTGGCTCCTACCCGACCCATCCAGGTTCCAGCATCCCTCGCCGACACCCTTGAGCGCCAAGCCGCGACGATGGGCGTAGACGTTGGTTCGCTTCTTACCGCGATGGCAGACCGGCTTGCAACTGAAGCAAAATCCCACGGGCTCGATGTTCCCTCGTACCTGCAGTTGCTCCAACGCGCGCAGGAGCACGGCCACAAGCCCGACTTCATGTCCGGCATGAAGTTCGTGTTCTCTAAGTACGAGGAAACGCTCCGGAAACTCGGCGAGTGAGTCCCGAGCGTCTCAAGATCGGCCAACCAAGGTTCCTTACGCTCGTCGAAATCCTCGACGCGCACGAAACCGCCATTGCCCGCCACCGCGGCGCCCGCGGTGTACGCGATCACGGCGCGCTCGATTCGGCCCTGGCTATGCCAGAGCAATCCTTCGGCGGCGAGTTCGCGCATTCGTTTCCGTTCGAGATGGCGTCCGCGTACGCGTTCCATATCGCCAAGAACCATCCTTTTGTCGACGGGAACAAACGCACCGCGTTTGTCGCCGCCGTGCTGTTCCTGTGGATGAACGGCTGGCGTCTGGAAGCGTCGGAAGCCGACGCCGAGCGGGCAGTGCTCGATATAGTGGCCAACAAGATCGACAAAGCCGGCTTCGCCGAGTGGATGCAAACCGTTTCCAGTGGTCGACCAAGTCTTGAACTTCGCGAGTTCTTTTCACGGCTCCGGTTCGAGATATTCGCACCGGCTTTCGAGGCGATCTTTCCTGATCCCTCGACGAAACGCCTTGAGGAGTTTGCGGCCACACGCTCAGAAGCCTCGGACGCTATTCCTGTCGTCCTTGACTTACTGAAACAGGTGGTTGCAGCTCAACGCAAAGAGGACACTGTGCGCCAGGCGGTGAACCTCGGTTCTACCGTCACACTGATGACGCTCTTCCGCCTCGCTGAGGACATGGGGTACGAATGGTGACCGCTACCCGCTCAGTCCCCGTCGCCGTGCCCGGCTTTCACCCCTACGAAGTCCTCGTCGGGGCGAACCTGTTGTCCGAACTGGGGCCGATTCTCAACGCGGTCGATTCGCTCGCGCCGGGCGCATCGGGACGCCGCGCGTTCCTGGTCTACGACCGCGATCTGCCCCATGAGCATGTGGCCGAAGCGTCGCGGTCGCTCGCGCACCACGGGTACGCCGTCGCGTCGGCGTTCGCCGTCGCCACCGAGCCGGCCAAATCGCTCGACGAAGCCCATCGCGTCCTCGAGGAGTTGGCGATCACCAGGCACGAACGCCGCGATCCGGTCATCGCGCTCGGAGGCGGCGTCGTCGGTGATCTCGCGGGATTCGTCGCCTCCACCTACCGGCGCGGCGTGCCGTTCGTGCAGGTCCCCACGACTCTGCTCTCGATGGTTGACGCATCCGTCGGCGGGAAAACCGGCGTCAATCTTGCGACCGAACGGGGACTCCTCAAGAACTTCGTCGGCGCCTTCCATCAGCCGACGATCGTCGTCGCCGATGTGCGCACGCTCTCCACACTTCCCGACCGTCACCTTCGCGCCGGCCTCGCCGAGTGCATCAAGCACGGGATGATCGGCGCGACCTGCGGCGACCCGGACCTGCTCGCGTGGACGGCCGCGAACATGGATCGCTTCCTTGCGCGCGACACCGAGACGCTCATCGAACTCGTCTCACGCAATGTTGCGCTCAAGGCGCGCGTGGTTCACGATGATCCGCGCGAAGAGCGCGGCACATCGGAGGGCGAGGCATTGTCACGCATGCTCCTCAACCTCGGGCATACCTTCGGGCACGCGATCGAGACTCTGCCCACCGTCGCCAGCGGCACGCCGCCGCACGACGCTCCGCTCGTCCACGGCGAGGCGGTGGCGCTCGGGCTGCTCGCCGCCTGCGCCGCGGGTCAGGCCCTCGGCGTGACTTCACCCGAGACGACCACACAGGCGCGTGCAGCGATCGAGGCCGCCGGGCTGCCCATAACCGTGCGAGGTCTCCCCGAGTCCTCCGAGGTCGTCCGGCGGATGCTCGACGACAAGAAAACCGCGGGCGGGAAACTGCGTCTCGTGATCCCGACAACTCCCGGGAACGCGACGATTCTCCCAGACGCGTCGCTCGATGCGGCCATCGCCGGCGTCGATGCGGTCCGGGGATGAACCCGCGTGCGCGAGGGGGTCAACCCCGGTGTCCCCCCAGATTATCAAGCCCCGAACCGATACCTTCCGATGTTCTAGGTGCGTGGTTATTGCGGCCTGGACGCCGCAGATTGCCTCTCTCCCCCCCGAGGCACACGCCCGAGGCCACGGAACCGGCCCGGCATCCTTCCATGCGAGGGAACCCGCGTGCGCACCGTCGCGATCATTAATCAGAAGGGTGGATGCGGCAAGACCACCACCGCCGTCAATCTTGCCGGGGTTCTGGCGCGCAGAGGCCTGCGCACCCTCCTCGTCGATCTTGATCCGCAATCCCATTGCGCGGCAGGTCTTGCGATCCCGGACTCCGCCATCGACCGCCACATCGGCGACGCGATGCTGCAGCCAGAACGCATCGCCGCCGAGCGGGCGCGCCTCGTGTGGCGCGCCGGACGAAACCTCGACCTCGTGCCCAGCACGATGCGCCTCGCGGGGCTCGAAGCGTCGCGCGGCGGGCTCGCCGAACTCGAGGACCGTGACCAGCGACTCGAACTCGCCCTCGACGCGATCCGATCCTCGGCGCCCCAGCAGGAGGGCCGCGAGCCCTACGACTGGTGCATCATTGACTGTCCCCCGTCGATCGGCCTGCTGACCTACAACGCGCTCCGGGCGGCGACCGATGTGGTGATCCCGGTCGAGACCGGGTTCTTTGCCATGAAGGGCGCGGGCAAGCAGGCCAACACGATCCGGTCTCTCGCTCGCCGCCTCGGCGGCAGCACCCCGTACTTCATCCTCCCGACCATGTACGAGGACGACTCGTCGCTCTCGCGTGCGCTGCTCGCCGAGATTCGCGACTCCTTCGCGGACCGGCTCGTCCCCGTCGTCATCCGGCGCGACGAGAAACTGCGCGAAGCCGCGTCGATCGGCCAGCCGGTCAGCGAGTACGCGCCGAGTTCGAACGGCGCGACCGACTACGGCGCGCTCGGCGACTGGCTGCTCAGCAGCACCGCGCTGAAGCGGGCGGGCGAAGCGCCGCCCATCACGGAGCTCAAGCCACAGCCCGCCCCGGCTGCCAGCGAACCCGCCACCGCGCCGCCGCCGCCCCCTTCGGCCGATCCCGTGCTCAGCCGTGCCGGCGAACTCGCCGCCCGTGCCCGCCAGCTCGTGGAGCAGAGCCGCAAACTCCAGGATCGGCTGACGGCCGATCCCAAGGTCGCAGCCGCCATGCGCCGCTTCGACGACGCGATCATCGATGAGTCATCGTCCCGCGAGAACGAGGCGGCCCTCAACGCCACTCCGCGTCCGCCCTTTGCCGGCGTCCGGCACACGCCGGACGGCGTGCGGTTCATCTACCCCGGCCGCGCCGATCAGCGCGTGGTGATCGCCGGCGATTTCAACAACTGGTCGCCCGCCGCCGCCCCGATGACCTTCGATCCGAAACTCAACGCGCACACCGCGCTGCTCTCGCTCCCGCCCGGCCGCCGCCAATACCGCCTCATCATCGACGGCCGGTGGCAGGCCGATCCGCACAACCCCGACACCACGAGCAACGCCTTCGGCGAGGTGAACAGCGTCATCACCGTTCGCTCCGCTGAGCCGCTCGAGCCCGCGACCGTGCCGCAAGGAGCGCGGGCATGAGTTCGTTCCCCTCCGACCGCAAGCCCGAAACCGGTCCGAAACTCGTCGGCGAATACGACGCGCTCGCAGACCTGTTCCTCGGAGGCGACGAGCCACGCGGCGCAACGACGCACGCGACGGCGACGCCGCTGCGCCTCGTCGAAGAGAACGACGCGCCTGCCCCGAAGGCGCCCGCGCAAGACCCCTTGCCCGTCGATGCGGTGCTCCTTGGCAGTCTTCCCGTCTACGCGAGCGCGTGGATCACCCAGTTCGTGCGCGCCGAAACGGCGCGTGTCGGCGCGCCGATCGCTCTGGTGCGCACGCTCGCGGGTGAAGGCAGCGTTGACATCCTGGGCCTCGCCCCCTCCGCTCAACACCCCGAGCGGCAGTCGACGCTCGATCTCGCGATCGACACCGCAACCTCCCACTGCGCACGCTTCATCCTGCGCACGGGCGAGACCAGCGAGGTGGAACTCGCGACTCATGAGGGGGTCGCGTCGGTTGTCATCCTGACAGGGATCGACGAGCCGGCGCTGATCGCGGCGTATCGCACACTGAAATCGCTGGCCCCGCGTTGGGCGAACCGCCCGACGCCCCCTCGGATTCGCATCGCGGCGATGGGCGCCTCCGCCGAGCAGGGCCGTCGCGCGTTCGAGAAAATCTCCCGCGCTGCGCGTGTGTTCCTCGAGACCCCGCTCGAGTACGCGGGACATGTCGAACGCATCGAGCCCGCCCCGAGCGTCTGCGTCTTCCGCGGCCCGACCGATGCCGACAACGACGCCGTGATCCAGTCCGTCAATCGCCCCCGCCATGCCCAGGCGGAGAAAAAGGTCCATCCCGCTCCGACGCCGGCCGAGCCTGAGATCGAGTGCAAGCCCGCGCCGATCGAACCGGCCGCCATCAAGCCACCTTCGCACGCTGCCGCGCCTCGCGTGCATGAGTCGGAACGATCCGGGCTCACCGCGCGGCTTCCCAACCTCGCCCTCGTTCCGTTCAGCATCCCGCGTTGCGAGGGCGTCGAACTCGCGGCAGATTCATCGGGTGGCCTTCACCTGCTCGCTCGCGACGAAGACGACGCCAACCCAACCGCTTCGCTGCTTTCGGCTCAGGCGTGGGCGAAGGTGAACCGGCAGATCCTCGCAGCCGCCTGCGCCACGGCGTTGGGCAGCGCGATCGACCCCGACCGTCCCGCGACGCTTCACCTGTTCACCGACCGCCCCAAGCGCGTGCGGCATCTGCTCGACGCCGACATCCGCGTCCACTTCGTCGGCTCCGTCGATGTTGCGGGGGAACGGGCGTGGTGCGTCGCCGAGTTGAACTGACCGCGGCTCCAAATCAGACAATCAGATCTTGGCCGGGCTTTCCTCGCGCCGCTCGACGGCTTGTTTCGATACATCCGCGCCGTTCTGGGAGCCTGCGGAGTGCGACGACCTGCCGCTCCGCGCCGCCGTGCGCTCCCACTTCTCACGCGCCGCTCTGGCCGGGGCGTCGGCGGTTCCGAACACGACCTGCTTGGCGTCGAGCACGAGCGTCAGGAGCATCGGAACAACGCCCAGC
The DNA here is from genome assembly GCA_965369025.1 of uncultured Phycisphaeraceae bacterium. Classification (GTDB taxonomy): domain Bacteria; phylum Planctomycetota; class Phycisphaerae; order Phycisphaerales; family UBA1924; genus JAHBXC01. Next base: position 300,713 of record CBDUPB010000002.1, read on the forward strand.
GTGAAGACCGCCGCACAGAGCAATCCCGCGAGCACGACCGAGCCGAGCCCGCGGTAGAGTTCCGAACCCGCCCCGGGCATGAGCACCAGCGGCGCCATGCCAATGACGGAGGTGAGCGTCGTCATCATGATCGGACGCATGCGCGTGCGCACCGACTCCGCGACCGCGTCGTGGGGCGACATCGGCTCGATGGGATCTTCCGCCGTCTCGCCGAACCCGCGCATGAAGTTGAGCGACTGCGCCACGATGAGCACCGCATTGTTCACCACGATGCCCACGAGGATGACGAAGCCGAGCATGGTCAGCGTGTCGAGTTGCTGGGTCGTGTCGAACTCGTGCACGAGCCGCAGGCCGAGCACGCCGCCGATCAGGGCGAGGGGCACGGTCGCCATGATGACCAGCGGGTACAGGAAACTCTCGAACAGCGCGCACATGAGCAGGTAGCAGAAGAGGATCGCGAGGAACATGCGGCTCGTGAGCACGCTCACCAGCGCGGCGAAGAACCCGCCCGTCCACTCGCCCAGCATCGCGTTGCGCACCTCGGTGAGCTTGCTCGCCGCACCCGAGAGGTTGGTCTGCACGGTGGGCGGGATGACTCCCTGCTCACGCATCGGGGCGATCAGGTCGTTCTCGATGACCGCCATGACATCCTCGAGTGCGCGGCCCGCGGGCGCCGAGATGTTGAGCGTCACACTTCGCTGCCCTTCCGAACGGTTGATCTGCTGGGGCGAATCCACGCGGCTGAGCGTCGCGAGGTCGCCGATCGTGACCACATGCCCGCTCGGGGTCGCGAGCGGCATGCCCGCGAGCTGGCCGAAGTCGAGCGCGGGGTTCATGGTGTCGTTCTGCCGGGCCTCGATAATGCGCATGTCGATGCGCGTGCCGCCGTCCTGATACTCGCCGATGATGCCGCCGTCTCCCGCGGCGCTCACGGCCGAGGCGACCTGGCTCACATTGAACCCGACCTCGGCCGCACGCACACGGTCCACATCGACGCGGACCTCCTGCCCGGAGATGTTGAAATTGCCGGGATCGGGACGGATCGATTCGAACACGCCCTGGCCGACGAATCCGAAACCGGCGCCCATCAACGCGTAGGCCGCGTCGCGCACCTGCCCGAGGTCCTCTCCGACGATCTCGACTTCGACCGAGTTGCCGGATCCGAACCCGCCGACCTGAAACAGCGGCAACTGGATCGGGAACGCGAACACGCCCGGCGCAGCGTTCGGCCCCGCCGCCTGCAGGAAGAGCGGGATCAGGTTCCGCACGCGCGCCTCTTCAGACGCGATGGCGCCCATGAACATTCCGCCGTCGATGGCCACGAAGAAGAAGTTGTCGATGGCCGGGGGCTGCACCGTCGCGATCTGGCCGGTGATCGGGTCGGGGCCGGTCACGGTGGGCAGCGCCTGGATCGCCTGCTCGTCGCCAGCCGCTTCCCAGTAGGGTCGGATCGTCGACTCCACGCGCTTCGCGAGCTCGCTCTGCATCGCGAGGTTGTATCCCGGGGGAGGGATCATGAACGCGAAGATCAGGTTTCGGTTGCCCGCCGGGAGGTAGCTCGACGGAGGGAGCAGGATCATCGCGCCGACCAGCGCGCCGATCGTGATCGCGCCGACGATCGCGATGCGCGCCACCCACGAACGCATCAACGCCGCCAGCGCCGCGACATACCCGTCGCGGATCCTTCCTGCGGCACGGTCGATAACCCTGAACACGCCGGTGACCGGGTTCCGGTGTTTTTTCTTCGGCTCGTTCACGCCCGCGACGCCGCGCCGCAGCAGCCGCGACGCGAACATCGGGATGATGGTGATCGAAGCGACAAGCGAGAGGAGCACCGCGGCGCAGATCGACAGCGCGATGTCCCGGAACAATTGCCCGATCTCCTCTTGGATCGTCAGGACGGGCGCGAACACGATCACCGTGGTGAGCGTGGAGACCAGGACCGCGGCCCAGACCTCGTTCGTGCCGCGCAGCGCCGCGCTGGGCGCATCATCGCCCATCTGGCGGCGCCGATAGATGTTCTCAAGGACCACGATCGCGTTGTCCACGACCATGCCCGTTGCGAACGCCATGCCCGCGAGCGAGATCACATTGATGTTGCGCCCGAGCGCCTTCAGGACGATGAACGACCCGATGATCGACACCGGGATGGTGATCGCGACGATCAATGTCGCGCGGAACGATCGCAGGAACGCGAGCAGGACGATGATGGCGAGGATGCCGCCCAGGAAGATGTTGTTGCGCACCAGGTCGAGCGCGGTGTAGATGTAGATGGTCTGGTCGTAGACCTGCTTCATCTGGACCGTGCCGTTCATGCCGATACGCCGCGCCTCCTGCTCGAGGAGGCCGCCCGGCCCGTTCAACTCCGCGAGACGCGAACGCACGCCGTCCATCACAGACAGCACATTCGAGCCCGGCTCACGCTGGACATTGATCGCGAGCGTGACCTTGCCGTTCTGGCGCACCTCGCTGCTGGCCTCCTTGTAGGAGATCTCGACCGTGCCCACATCGCGGAAGTACACCGGCGCACCGGCTCGGTACGCGAGGATGGTGTCCATGATCTGGCCGGGCGATTCGTACTCGCCGACAACGCGGACGCGCACATTCCGCTTGCCCTCGGGCAGCTGGCCCGCCGACACATTCACATTCTCGCCGCGCAGCGCCGCGATCAGCTCGGGGAAAGTCACCCCGCGTTGCGCGAGTTTCTCCGCGTCGACGAGCAGCCGGGCCTCGCGCTCCGTGCCGCCCAGCACATTCACTTCCGACACGCCCGGGGACCGCTCCAGGTAGGGCTTCACCCGGTCGTCGAAGAAGTCGAACATCCGCCGCATGTCAAAGTTCGGGTCGGTGGTCCCCGCGATGATCCACGCGATGTAGTCACGGTCGCGGTCGTCGCCCGTGCGCACCACCGGTTCGTCGACATTCTCCGGGTAATCGGGGACCTCGCGCAGGCGGTCGGAAACCTCGCGCAGCGCGACATTCTTGTCCGTGCCGATCGCGAACTCGAGCGTGATGACGCCCGTGTCCTGCTGGGAAACCGAACGCATCTTGACGAGGTTCGAGACGCCGCGCAGGCGTTCCTCCTGCTCGTCGATGATCTCACGCTCGATCTCGATGGGGCTCGCGCCCTCCCAGAAGGTGCGCACGGTGATGTTGGTCTTGTCGATGTTGGGCGTGAGCTGGATCGGGACCGCCGAGAAACTCAGCAACCCCGCGAGCACCAGAACCACCGCGCCCACGATCACCGTCACCGGACGGTTGATGCAGAACCGGATCAGACTCATCGCGTCGCTCCGTCGTGCTCGGCCGCCGAAGCCGCTTGCTCGAGCGCCTCGGGGTTCGTCACCTGCAGGGGCTGCCCAGGGAACAGGATGCGCTCGTTGCCCTCGGTCACGACCGCGGCGCCCGGGAAGATCGGCCCGCTGATCGGCCTGATCGCCACCCACGCGCCCGTGCGGAACAACTGCTCGACTCGCGCCGGCAGCGCGATGCGCCCCTGCTCGGCGGGAGTGGCCGTGTACACGAACCAGCCGGCGTCATCCCGGAGCAGCGCGTCGGCGGGCGCGAGCATCGCCGGGCCGCTGAACCCCGCCGGGATCGACGCCGTCACCGACATGCCCGGCTGGATCAGCCCTTCCTTGTTCGTGGCGACGAGACGCACCGGGAAGGTGCGCGCGGCGGAGTCCGCGACCGGCACGACGCTCCCGTTCGAGAGGGTGGCTTCGATGCCCACCGCGTCGAAGCGCACGGTGATCGAAGCGTCCGCCGATTGGATCGCGTTCACATACCGCTGAGGCACATCGAGGAAGACATCGACGGTGTCCGATCCGACGAGCTCGACGAGCGCGTCGCCCTGACCGGCCCATTCGCCCTCATCGACGAGTTTCCGCGATATCCGCCCGTTGAACGGCGCGACCACCGTCATGTCGGAGAGCTGCTCTTCCAGACGCGCAACCCGCGCCTTGGCGCCCTCGATCTCCGCCTCGCGTGCCGCGACACGCGCCGCCTGGGCATCGACTTCCGAACGCGCGTCCTGCACCTCGGTCTCGGTTGCGCTCTGGCGGCGCTGGAGTTCTTCAAGCTTGCGGAGATCGCGCTCGCGCCGATCGAGGACCGACCTGGCTTCGACAAGGGAGGACTCCGCCGCAACGAGCTGGGCCTTCGCGCTCGCGAGATCGATGCGCAGGAGCGACTCGTCGAGCGTCACCAGCACATCGCCCTTGCTCACCCGATCGCCCTCGTGCACGCGGATCGTGACGACTTTGCCCGCTTCGCGCGAGGCAACACGCGACCGCTGGGTCGCGCGGACCTCGCCCGTCACGCTCGCGCGCTGCTCGACGGGGCGCATCTCAACGAGCCCGACCCGCACAGCCGCCGATGGCGGGCCGTCCTGCGCGTGCGCCGCGCCGAGGCAGACGAGTCCGAGCGTCATCGCCGCCAGTCGCGTTAGCGTCCGTTGCATCACTTCGATTCCTTGCTCTCGTCCAGGTACCGCTCGAACGCGGCGATGTTCTCGATCAACAGGTCGAGCTTTTGCTTCAGGAGTTCGACATCGTCCTCGGTCAGCCGCGCGAGGAACCATTCGTCAAATCGTTCGCCGAGTCGATCACACTCTTCGATGATCTTCTCGCCCTTGGGCGTAAGTTTCACATAGGTCGCGCGGCCGCCGCCCTGGATGGTGAAGCGGTCGACCAGCCCCTCTTCCTCCAGCGAGACGACCATCCGGCTCACATTCTGCGCGCTCAACATCGCGTCGGCGCTGAGGTCGGAGATGCGCGGCGGGTTCTCCCCGTGCCGATGGATCGCGCAGAGCATCAGCCAGCGCGAGCCCGTCATACCGAGCGGCGCGGTCAGCCGATCGCCGATGCGCATCGTTGTGTTGTGGATGATGAAGAAGCGGATGATCAGCGGCAGGTCGTGCACGCTGTCAGGACAGCATGCGCCGTGACCGGCCGCGATGGCCCCCGCCTCGCAGCGAGCGGGCGCGCCCGATGTGCGATTGTCGCCGACGGCATCCCCTGACTTTCCCATGGGCAACGCTATCCCTGCCGCGGGCCAAGTCAACAAGTTGACTGACACCCCGTTCGGGCGCTGCCGCACAGGGCTGTCCGCCCTTCAGCGGCCGCTGAAGCGCCCCCGGGAGTCGCCTCAGGCCGATTCCTTGCGCTGGACGCGCAGGGCCTTGAGGCCGCGCGGGTTCAGGATCGCCTCGCGGTCGAGGATGTACTCGGCGCCCTGGTTGTCCATGTCGGGCAGGTCGAACATGAGATCGATCATGATCTCCTCGATCACGGCGCGGAGGGCACGGGCGCCGGTCTTGCGCTCGCGGGCCTTCTTCGCGATGATCTCGAGCGCGTCGTCGGTGATCGTGAGCTTGGCGTTCTCGAGCGAGAACAGGTGCTCGTACTGCTTGACGATCGCGTTCTTGGGTTCGAGCAGGATCTTCTTCAGCGCCTCGAGCGAGAGTGGCTCGAGCGGCGTGATGACCGGGAGGCGGCCGACCAGTTCGGGGATCATCCCGTACTCGATGACATCTTCGGGCGCGACCTTCGCCAGCACCTCGGCCGACTCGACGATCTCGTCGTGGACGGCGGGCGCCTGGTTGGTGAAGCCGATGCGCTTCTTGCCGATGCGCCGGCGGATGATGTCCTCGAGCCCGACGAATGAGCCGCCGCAGATGAACAGGATGTTGCTGGTGTCGATCTGGATGTACTGCTGCTCGGGGTGCTTGCGGCCGCCCTGCGGGGGAACATTCGCGACGGTGCCCTCGAGCATCTTCAGCAGCGACTGCTGCACGCCCTCGCCGCTCACATCGCGGGTGATGGAGACATTGTTCGAGGTCTTGCCGATCTTGTCGATTTCGTCGATGTAGATGATGCCGCGCTGCGCCGCTTCGAGGTCGTAGTCCGCGGCCTGGAGGAGCTTGAGGAGCAGGTTCTCGACATCCTCGCCGACATACCCCGCCTCGGTGAGCGTGGTGGCGTCGCCGATGGCGAAGGGCACATTCAGCATGCGCGCCATGGTGCGCGCGAGCAGCGTCTTGCCGGAGCCGGTGGGCCCGACGAGGAGCACATTGCTCTTGTCGAGCTCGACGGGCGACTGCTCGTTCTCGAGCTGGGTCAGACGCTTGTAGTGGTTGTGCACCGCGACCGAAAGCCCCTTCTTGGCGAGCTGCTGGCCGACGATGTACTGGTCCATGAACTCTTTGATCTGGCGGGGCGAGGGGATCGCGCCGAGCACGGGGCGCGACGACGAAACGCGGCGACGCTCCTGCTTGAAGATGTTCTGGCACAGGTCGACGCAGTTCGAGCAGATGTAGACCTCGCTCGGGCCCTCGACCATCGGGCCGACCTCACGGGACGACTTGCCGCAGAACGAGCAAGTGGTGATGCGACGACCGCGGAATCCGCCGTCGCCGCCGCCCGAACCTCCCGAACCGCCGCCACCGGACCCTCCGCCTGAGCCGCCGGTCATCTCCGGGGCGTTGGTGCTCGTGGGTCCCTCTCCATCCATTCGGTTCTTGGCCATGCGGTCCTCGGGGTGTGCTGCGCAGGGTCAGTCGCCGCGAGCGACTCCACAGCGCGGTCGATAGGCAAGTCTATCGGCACGCTGGGCACTGTTCTCGATGCTTGGAATCACTGATCATTCGCGGAAGATTCTTCCACAACTGATCCGCATGGTTCTCGGTCCTAGTTCGCGCCGTCGTCAGAATCCTTGGATTCTTCGTCCCGGCGCACCGGAAGGGGCGCCCCCGTCAGGTCGACTCCAGGCCCCGCTTTCAGCGCGAACCCGCTCCCGTGGGCCACAGATCGTGCTTTGTCAGGGTCAAGGCCGGCCTGGCTCACGATCGCGGCCCGGGCGGCCTCGAATTCGTCGTCCGTGAGCTCGCCTCGGTTGTGCATCGTCCTCAGCGCCCCGAGCGTGAGGCCTTCCCGGCTGGTCTCCGCATCGCTGAGGATCCGCTTGCGGATCCACAGGACCGCCCAGAAGCCCACGATGGCGATCAGCATGAGCGCCACGGCCCAGACCGCGATCTGCATCGCGTTGCCCACGCCGGCCGACTGCGCCGCCGTCACCGTCACCGCGTGTCCTTCACCACCGCGCCGTCCCGCGCGACCACCGTCACGGAGCGGAGCGCCGAGATGTCATCCAGCGGCGATCCTATGACCGCGATGAAATCCGCGGCTTTCCCCGGCTCAAGAGTTCCGATCCGGTCGCCCAGACCGCAGAGTTCTGCGGCGTTCACGGTCGCGGCCCGGAGCACCGCATCGACAGGCATCCCGGCCTCCACCATGAGCTCCAACTCGCGTGCGTTCTGGCCGTGGGGGCCGACGCCGCAATCCGTGCCGAACGCGATGTTCACGCCCGCGCGGTGCGCCTTCCCCAGCGTCGAGAGCATCACCGGCCCGACCGTGCGCGCTTTCTCACGAACGGCGGGCACGAGGTAGCCGTCGCGTTCGGCGAGGATCGTAACCGTCTCCCCCGCGAAGACTGTGGGCACGAGGTACGCGCCGCTCCGCTTGAACAGCACGATGGCCTCGTCGTCGAGGAACGAACCGTGCTCGATGGAGTCAACTCCGGCGCGGAGCGCGGCCTTGATCCCCTCGGCGCCGTGCGCGTGGGCCGCAACCTTGCGACCGAGCGAATGAGCCGTCTCAACGATCGCTTCGAGTTCGTCCTCAAAGAACTGCTGCTCGGTGCCCGCGGCCGTCGCCGAGAGCACGCCTCCCGTCGCGGTGAGTTTGATCACATCGGCGCCGCGTTTGACCTGGTTCCGCACGGCCTTGCGCGCTTCGTAGGGCCCGTCGGCGACGCCGACGAACGGGGTCGGGTAGTCGAAGACATCCTCGCGATAGCCGTGCGTGCCGTCGCCGTGGCCGCCCGTGGGAGTGATCGCCTCGCCGGCCGCGAGAATGCGCGGGCCGACAATCTTCCCTGCGTTGATGGCGTCGCGGAGCGCGAAGATCGCGTCGCCGCTTGCGCCGACATCGCGCACGGTGGTGAACCCGGCGTCGAGCGTGCGCCTCGCGTACACCACGCCGTTGATGGCGGCGTCGGCCTCGGTGTTCTGCACGGCGCGGAGCCGCGCGTCGGGGGACATCTCCCCCGTCAGGTGCACATGGCAATCGATCAAGCCGGGCATGACGAACAGCGTGGACAGATCGATGACCTTCGCGTCACGCTCCCCGAACTGCGCTGCGCTGACGAGCCCGTCACGCACCTCGACCACATCGCCGTCACGGACAACGAGCGTGGCGCTGGTCTTCGGCGCCTGACCGGGAACCTGCAGGAGCGTGCCGCAATGCACGAGCGTCGCGCTCTGGGCCGGGGCGATCCCGCAGCCCGCGATGGCGGCGAACGCGACAACGGTCGCACGAACCAGGGGCCGACGATGCATGCGCGTGCTCAAAGGCCGCTCCTTCCGAACCGGGTTGTTGTGAACTCGCGCCGGCCTCAGGCAGGAGCGTTGAGCTTCTTCATCTCGGCCTCGAACTTGTCGGCGGCCATGTCCTCGACCTTCGCCTTGCTGAGGATTTGGTCCATCGCCTTGTGCTCGCGGACCTGCTGCACGACGAACCCGACCTGGCGGTTCTCGATGAGATCGCTGCGCAATTTGTCCGGACGCTCGCCGCGTTCCTGCGCCATCTGGGCGATGCGGCCGTTGACCTCGGCCTCGGTGACGCCGACCGAGTTCTCGGTGGCGACCTTGTCGAGGATGAAGAACAGTTTGAGTTCGCGCTGCGCCGCTTCCTGCGACGAGCCGCGCATCTCGGCGATGCGGTGCTCGACGGCCATGGGGTCCATGCCGCGGTACATCAGTTCGAGGCGGGCGCGCTGGAGGCGACGCTCGGCCTGACGGGCGCTGAGGCGCTCGGGGAGTTCCATCTCGGTGTTCTTGAGCAGATAGTCGGCGATCTGCTGACGCATCGCGGACTGCTGCTGGATCAGCACGCGCTGCTGGAGACGGCTCTTCATCGCCTCGCGCAGGGCGGCCTCGTCGCCGAAGCCGTAGCGCTCGGAGAGCGACTCGACGCTCGCGGGCTGAATCCGGTACACGGCGCTGACCTCGAAGGAGATCTCCAGGTCCTTGCCGCGGACCGCCTCGGTCTCGTGGCCTTCCGGACCCTTGGCTTTCACGGTGACCGTATCGCCCTTGCTCGGGAGGCCGATCTGCTTGGCGAAGTCATCGACGAGCACGCCGAGGATCTGGCCTTTCTCGTCGCCCGCCTTGGGAATCTGGATCACGGCGCCGTTGATGTCGAGCGCCGATTCATCGCTGCCCTTCACATGGATCTTGCCGTGACCCATGCAGTAGTCGCCGCGCTCGGCCTTCTCGAGTTCCTCGAGGTCGCCGTCGTTGACCTGGAATCGCTCGACCTGCTCGGTCACCATCTCGTCGGTGACTTCGAAGAGCGGCTTCTTGACGGCCACGCCCTCGACCTCGGGGAGTTTGAACTCGGGAGCAACCTCGACCTCGACGGTGAACTTCAGCGGCTTGTCGCCGGAGATGTCGGCTTCCTGCAGTTCATCCCCGCCCTCGGGCTCGCCCAGGACGCGCAGTTTGTGCTGCTCGATGGCCTTGCTGTACGCGGCCGAGACGATGCGGTTGCGCGCTTCGTCGCGTGCGGCCTTCCCGTACATGCGCTCGACGAGCGCACGGGGCGCCTTGCCCTGACGGAACCCCTTGATCACCGCCGAGCCCATGAGGGTGTCGAAGGTCGAGCCGATCGCCGCGCGAACGGCGTCGGCGGGGGCCTCGATGTGGAGTTTCTTGCGGCACGGTCCGGCGTCGGAAACGGTCACAACCGGATCGAAACCGGCGTCGGAGGTCCGGGGAGTCTGGGTGGTCATGGTGCTCATCGATCGGGCTTTCGGCGTGGAACGCGCTCGGAGCAAGGGTCCGAGTCGTCGGGGCTCTAGAAGGAAGGCGGGCGGGGTCGCCGCGCAGGAATCCAGAGGATACCGGCCCTGAGGCCACTGTCGAGCGGGCGGAAAGGGTGAGATTTCCCCAAACCCCCCACCCGTCGGGGCCGAACATCCTGGCGAAATGTTTGCCCGGACCCGGAAATTGCCCTCGCATTATCCCCGGGTTTGCGTCATAGTGAACGGAGTTCGCGTCCCGGCCAGCCCCCTGTTGCCGGGATCGTTGTGAAAATAGTGCCCATAGCGGAGGCCCTTGCGTGATGCATTCTGACCCGGCTCCTCGGGCGCGGTCGACCCGCGCGTCCTTCCTCATCGCCGCCGCCGGCCTGGCCATCGCCTCGGGCGCTCTTGCAGCCCCACTCCAGCTCCGCGCTGGCGCGATCGACACCAGCCGCCCGATCAATGCCCTCCAGATCGCCGAAGCCGGTGAGATCGGCGTCCCGGTCGCCCTCGTGGACCTCCGGCCCAACGACCGTCTGGTCGTCCAGCTCGACGGCCCGATGACCCCGGAGCGCCGCCGCGCCCTCGACGCCACAGGCGTGACTGTCGTGAGCTTCCTGCCCCCGAACGCCTTCGTGCTCTCGATCCCGGCGGGCGCGAACCCCGACGCTGCCCGGAACCTCGCGTTCGTCCGCTGGTCTGCCCCGTATCAGCCCGCGTGGAAGGTTGAGCCCTCCCTCCTGGGTCTGGCCGGCGCCATCGATGTCAACATCTCGTTCTTCGGCGACGAGGCCGAAGCCGACGCCAAGGTCGCGCTGAACGCGCTCGACAATGTCCAGATCCACACGGCCGGACGCAACGGCCGCGAACTGCTCGTGACCGCGACGCTCCCCGCTGAATCGCTCCCGCAGATCGCGATGATCCCGTCCGTGCAGTTCGTCGAGCCCGCGCTCGAGGCCACCGACCGCAACAGCGTGGGCCACGACGCCGTGCAGAGCGGCGTCAGCAACTCGCAGCCCCTGTGGGACCACGGACTGACTGGCGAAGGCCAGGTCGTCGGCGTCCAGGACGGCCAGCTCGACCGAAACCACTGCATGTTCGTTGATGACACCATGCCCGTCGGCCCCGGCCACCGCAAGATCATCAACTATGTCGGCTCCTTCGGCGCCTCGTCGCACGGCACACATGTGAGCGGCACGATCGCCGGCAATCGCATCGGCACCGGGCCGGACGACGACTACCACGGCGTCGCGTACGACGCCAAGATCGCCTACGCGCCCACGCCGTCGTTCCTCAACGGCACTCAGTTCTACAGCCAGCTCGAGATCGCGCACAATGTCGGCGCCCGCGTGCACACCAACTCGTGGGGCGCGGACTTCCGCACCGACTACAACGCGTGGAGCCGCGCAATCGACGAGTTCTCGTACGACTACGAGGACTCGCTCGTGGTCTTCGCCGTGACCAATCAGGGTTCGCTCTACACCCCCGAGAACGCCAAGAGCGTGCTCGCGGTGGGCGCGAGCGATCGCAGTTTCCCCTCGGGCGTGAACAGCCACTGCACCGCGGGTGTGGGCCCGACGCAGGACGGCCGCCGCAAACCCGAGGTCTACGCCCCCGGCTGCGGCATCCAGTCCGCGCGGAACGGCACTTCGTGCTCGCTGCGCTCCTCGTCGGGCACCTCGATGGCCACCCCGGCCATCTCCGGCGCCGCCTCTCTGATCCGCCAGTACTTCACCGACGGCTACTACCCGACGGGAGAGCCCGGCGCGAACGACGCCGTCACCCCGACCGCCGCACTGCTCCGCGCCGTGGTCCTGAACTCGACGCGCGACATGACCGGCATCTCCGGTTACCCGAGCAACCTCGAGGGCTGGGGCCGCCTGGTCGCGGACGACGCGCTGCACTTCCCCGGCGACTCTCGCTCGATGGTGGTGCGCGATGTGCGCAACACTTCGGATGACGCGCTCGCCACCGGCGAGTCCTTTGAATTCGAGGTCGAAGTCTTCGGCTCGGAAGAGCACTTCCGCGCCACCATGGCGTTCACTGACCCCCCGGCCGCCGCCGGCGCGTTCAATGTGGTCGTCAACAATGTCGACCTCGTCGTCGAGTCCCCCTCGGGCACGATCTACCGCGGCAACACGATGAGCGGCGGGTTCTCCATCGCCAACTCGGGAACCACGGACGGCATCAACTCCGTTGAGCAGGTCATCGTCGCCTCGCCCGAGGCCGGCGTATGGACCGTTCGTGTGGACGCCCCGTCGGTCAATGTCGGTGAGCAGGGCTTCGCGGTGGCCGTCACCGGCGAAGTCGGCGAAGCAGTCGTGGAAGTGTGCCTCGGCGACACCAACGGCGACAACATCGTCAACTTCGCAGACCTCAACGCCGTTCTCGCGGAGTTCGGCGGAACCAATGGCGGCCCCGGCGATGTCGACGGCAGCGGCACGGTCGATTTCGCCGACCTGAACACGGTCCTCTCCAACTTCGGCCTCGACTGCAACTAAGCCAACCCGCCGTCCCTGACTTGATATACAGTCTCCGTCGAACCTTTCGACGGAGACTTTTTTATGCGCACGCCACACGCACACACCCTGCTCCGCGCCCTTGTTCTCACCGCCGGGCTCGCGGGCGCGGCGATCCACTCCGGCGCCCATGCACAGCAACGGGATAACGCCCCCGCTCGGGCGCCCGTTCCCGACCCGGACTTCCTGCGCGAGTACGCCGAGTCCTCGCGGTACTCGAACGGCAAGCCGACATCGATCACCCTGCTGCCCGACGGCGAGGGCGCGATCTTCCTGCGCTCCGAACCTCGCTCGGCCGTGCGCAATTTGTTCGTGCTCGACGCGAACGGTCGCGAGCGAACGCTCCTCACCGCCGCGCAAGTGCTCGGCGACGCGGACGAGACGCTGACCGCCGAGGAACTCGCGCGACGGGAACGCATGCGTCTCTCGGCGCGCGGCATCGTGTCCTACTCGCTCTCCGAGGACGGTTCCACGCTCCTCGTGCCCCTGTCGGGGCGGCTGTTCCTGGTCGATCGCGAGACCGGGCATCGCCGCGAACTGCCGGGCGAAGGCGGCTCGCCCCTCGACGCGCGGATGACGAAAGACGCTTCGCTCGTCGGCGTCGTGCGCGACGGGGATCTGTATCTCATCGACACACGCACGAGCGAGCAGCACCGCATGACGAACCGGTCAGGCGAGCCGCAAACAGTCTCGTACGGCGAGGCCGAATTCGTGGCGCAGGAGGAGATGGGGCGTCGTCATGGATACTGGATCGCGCCGGACGCATCGTCGATCGTCTATCAGCGCACCGATGTGGACGGGCTCGAGTCGTTCACGATCGCCGATCCTGCGAATCCCGCGAAGGCGGCGAGAACCTGGCCGTACCCGCGTGCCGGCACGAAGAACGCCGAAGTGCGGCTATTCGTTCAGCCGCTGAACGGCGCGCGGGCGGTCGGCGCTCCGATCGAGATCCGCTGGGACCGGGACGCGTATCCCTATGTTGCGAAGGTCGAGTGGCAGAAGGGCGCGCCTCTGACGGTCCTCGTGCAGAATCGAGCCCAGACCGAGCAGAAGTACCTCTCGATCGATCCTGCGACGGGATACGCAACCGAACTGCTGACCGAACGCGATCGCGCGTGGATCAACCTCGACGATTCGACCCCGAAATGGATCGATGACGGCGACGCGTTCCTCTGGGCGACCGAGAAGGACGCGGGCTGGTCGCTCGAGATGCGTGACCGCGCCGGCCGGTTGATGCACACCGTCGTCGAGCCGTCGCTCGGCTTCCGCTCGCTCGGGCACATCGACGAGGACGCGTTCGGCGGCCGCGGCGCGGCGATCGTGTCGGCTTCCGACGACCCGACGCAAACCCATGTGTACCGCGTCCCCCTCTATCCAGAGGACGGGCCGCCCGTGAAACTCACCGCTGCTCCGGGCGCGCACTCGCTCACCGTCGCGAAGGACGGATCCACGGCGCTGCTCTCGTCGCGGCCTCTCGTGGGCGAGTCCACGATGACGCTCTATGACCTGCGCGACGCCGCCCCCGGATCACTCGGCGACCCGATCGGCGAGATGCGGAGCGTGGCGCTCGAACCGAACTTCGCGCCGTCGCTCGAGTTCACGCGCACGGGGCCGCGTCGCGACATCGACGCGGTGATCATCAGGCCCCGCGATTTCGACCCCGCGCTCGAGTATCCCGTCATCGTGAATGTCTACGGCGGGCCGACCTCGGTCATGGTCGAGCGGGTGCGTGATCGCTATCTCTTCCAGCAATGGATGGCCGACCACGGGTTCATCGTCGTGTCGATGGACGGCCGGGGCACGCCCCGGCGCAGCGCCGCGTGGCAGCGCGCCGTGCACAAGGACTTCATCACGAAGCCCCTCGAAGATCAGGCGCAGGGACTCGTCTCGCTCGGCGAGCGGTACCGAGAGATGGACCTGTCGCGCGTGGGCATCTACGGCTGGTCGTACGGCGGCTATTTCAGCGCGATGGCGGTGATGCAACGCCCCGATGTGTTCGCGGTCGGCGTCGCCGGGGCGCCCGTCGCGGACTGGGCGGACTACGACACCCACTACACCGAGCGCTACGCGGGGCATCCCGAGACGGACCCTGATTCGTACAGGGTGAGCAATGTCCTCACTTACGCGGATCAGCTCGAGCGCCCGTTGCTCATCATCCACGGCACGGCGGACGACAATGTGTACTTCGTGCACGGGCTGAAGATGGCTAATGCGCTGTTCGCGGCGGGCAAGGACTTCGACTTCCTTCCCCTCTCGAACCAGACGCACATGGTGCGCAATCCTGAGGTCGTGATCCCGCTCTGGACACGGGTTGTGGACTATTTCGAGGAGCACCTCGGCGGTCCGGAGCGTGCGGACTGAGCCACTCGCTACGGTGACACAAAGAAAGCGGCGGGCCTCATCGAGAGACCCGCCGCTGTTTGTTTCAGGATATCGACGCGACGCTCAGATCACGCTTTGCCGTGCATGAGTTTCTTCAGGATCGGGCTGATGGCGAGCATGACCACGCCGGCGCCGCACGAGGTGATGACGAAGATCAGGAAGAAGTCCGCCTGCCCGCCGATGATGGGCTTGAAGAGTTCGCCCTTCTCGATGAGTTCGATCTTGCTGAAGGTCATGCCGCCGATGAACTGCGCGATGGCCGGAGCGAGGAACCACACGCCCATGAGCAGCGAGACCCACTTCACGGGCGCGAGCTTGGTGACCAGCGACAGACCGATCGGGGAGAGGCAGAGTTCGCCGATGGTGTGCAGGAGGTAGACGAGGATCAGCCAGTACGGCCCGATCTTCATGATGAGATCGGAGCCCTCTTCGAGGAACTTTCCGCCGTCGCTCTTGTGCGCGACAAAGACCATCACGACGAAGCCGAGGCCCAACAGGATGAGACCCAGGCCCATCTTCACGGGCGTGCTGGGCTCGATCCGCCGGCGTCCCATCCACGCCCAGAGCACGGCGAGGATTGGCGCGAAGATCAGGATGAACGACGAGTTCACGGACTGGTACCAGGTCGCCGGGAACTGGTTCTCCATGCCCGGGAGCACCCTGTCGGTGCGGTGGAGCGCGAAGAGGTTGAGCGAGGTCACGGCCTGCTCGAACGCGAACCAGAAGAAGATCACGAAGGTCGAGATGATGAAGATCGCGGCGACGGGCCCCTTCTCACCCGGCTTCTGCGACGCGATGAAGAAGATGATCAACGCGATGACGGCGAGCACGATGGTGATGCCGTAGGCCTGCGCTGCCCACGACGGGAAGTCGGGGAGCGTGACACTGATCCCCGGAACCACCGCGCCCGGGCTGCTGAGCATCTGCCCGATGCCGATGAGCAGCGCGGTGGCGCCGATCATCATCGCGAGGCGGCTGAGCGTCTTGCTCGCCGGCGGGCGCTCTGTCTTGGCAGGCGGGAGCCCGATGCCCTTGAGCAGTTTCGGGCGGCCGATCGAGTACACGATCATGCCAGCGATCATGCCGACAGCAGCGGCGCCGAAGCCCCAGTGCCAGCCGACTTTCTCGCCGAGGTACCCGCAGCCCAGCGCGCCGAGCAGGGCGCCCACATTGATGCCCATGTAGAAGATCGTGAAGCCCGAGTCGCGACGCCGATCGCCCGTCCGGTACAACTGGCCCACCATGACGCTGACGCACGGCTTGAAGAAGCCCGTGCCGATGACGATAAGCGCCAGCCCGCTGATGAAGATCGCGATGGTCGCAGCGGATCCCGGCTCGGTGATCCCCATGCCCGCGAGCACGATGTGACCTATAGAGATGATGATGCCGCCCGTCAGCATCGACCTGTGCGTGCCGATGAGTTTGTCCGCGAGGTACCCCCCGAAGATGCCGGTCAGGTAGACCATGCTGGTGTACCACGCGATGAGCACGCCGGCCTGTTCGCGATCCCAGCCCAGTCCCTCGCCCAGCACGCCGTCCTCGCCTTTGACGATCTGCGCCGTCATGAACAGGACGAGCAGGGCGCGCATGCCGTAGTACGAGAACCGCTCCCACATCTCGACGATGAAGAGCAGGAAGAGCCCGCCCGGCTGGCGTTCCTTCAGA
Source organism: uncultured Phycisphaeraceae bacterium (assembly GCA_965369025.1). Classification (GTDB taxonomy): domain Bacteria; phylum Planctomycetota; class Phycisphaerae; order Phycisphaerales; family UBA1924; genus JAHBXC01. Next base: position 317,143 of record CBDUPB010000002.1, read on the forward strand.
GGACCGCCCGGTCCCTCCGCGAGGGACCGCATCGCCGGGCCTTCGAGCTGCTGATCGCCCGGCATGGGCTCGGATTGCTGCCGCATCTCGGGATCGCGGCCATCGTTCGGGGGCGGCGGTTGACGCTCGCTCATCGTGGAACACCTGTTACTGGTCTGGAGTGGTTCTGCGCCCTCGACCGGCGCCGCTGGCCCATAGGGTACCGAATCCTCCTGACTTCGGCGAACCGCGAGCGGTGCGTGCACTCTCGACGGCTTGCCTCGCCCGGCCCTGCGCGGGACACTCCTCCACGCTCTGCCAGCATTCACTATTCGGAGTCGATCGATGCCCCACCGCGTTCGCCGTGCCCTGCCCCTCGCCGCGATCCTGTCGATCGCGGGCTCGACGCTCGCGATTGGACAGGCGGCGCCGACCCCGACGCCTGCCTCCCCCCGGCCCGAACTCACCTATCAGCAGCCGTTCTTCCCGGGCGCCCGGCACAGCACGACGATCCCGACACCCAAGCAGCTCATCGGCTTCGACGCCGGTGATCGGGCCGCGACGCACGCCGAGATCGAGAAGTGCTTCCGGACCTGGGCGGACATCAGCGACCGCGCCACCCTCGTCGAGCACGCGACGACCTACGAGGGACGCACGATGTTCCACCTCGTCATCACGCGGCCCGATCGGCAGGGCGCGCTGGAGGACATCAAGGCCAGTTACGCGACGCTCGCCGACCCCGACGGGCTCTCCGACGCCGAAGCCAACCGGATCATGCAGGGCCTTCCGGGAGTCGCCTGGCTCGGGCATTCGATCCACGGCGACGAGACCTCGGGCGCCGACGGCGCGCTGGCGCTCGCGCACCACCTGATCTCCGACAACTCACCCCAGACGCAGGCGCTGCTCGACGATCTGGTGATCATCATCGACCCGATGATGAACCCCGACGGCCGCGACCGCTTCCTGAAGATGGTCGCGGAGAACCGCGGCAATGTGCCCAACACGGACTACCAGTCGCTGCTCCACACGGGCGACTGGCCCGCGGGGCGCGGCAACCACTACCTGTTCGATCTCAACCGCGATTCGATCTTCGGCGTCCACCCCGAGACGCGCGGGCGACTTCGGGCGGTGAGCGAGTGGATGCCGCTGCTGTTCGTCGATGCGCACGAGATGTGGCCGCTGGACACCTACCTGTTCGCGCCGAGCCGTTCGCCCATCAATCCTCACCTGCCCGAACGCCGCAAGCACTGGAACGCGGAGTTCGCCGAGGACCAGGCAGACGCGTTCGACCGCCGCGGCTGGAGGTACTACACGGGCGAATGGAACGAGGGGTGGTATGTCGGGTACACGGACTCGTGGGCGGCGTTGAAGAGCGCCGTCGCGATCCTCTACGAGCAGGCGCGCATCGCCGACGCGGGCATTCAGCGCCCCGAGGGTCGCGTGGAGACCTACAAGGAGGCCGTGCACAAGCAGGCGCTCAGCGGGCTGACGAACCTGCAGACGCTGCGCGCCAACAAGAACGCGATGCTGTCCGAGTTCGCCAGCGAACGACGCGAGAACATCGCGCGCGACGGCGAGTTCAGCGGCCGCGTGTTCGCGGTCAGCGCCGGGAAGAACGAGGGGCGGCTCCAGCGGTTCATCGATCTCATGGACCTGCAGGGCGTGAAGGTGCACCGCGCCACGGAGGAGTTCGAAGCGGACGGCAAAGGCTGGCTCGGCGACACCTTCGAGTCGAAGTCCTTCGACGCCGGGACGCTGCTCATCCCCTCGACCCAGCCCGAAGCGCGGCTCGCCGCGGCGTTGCTCGAACTCGACACCCCGATGCCGGACGAGTTCCTGACCGAGGAACGGCGCGAGTTGCTCCGGTTCGGTGAGTCGCGACTCTACGACATCACCGCGTGGAACATCCCGATGCTCTACGGGCTCGAAGCATCCGAACTCTCGATGACCCTGCCGCGCACGGCGGAGGCGGTCACGGGGGCGTCAAGAGCCGCGGGCGTCGAGTCGCGCGACCCGCAGGTGGGCTGGGCGTTCAACGGCGCGGACGACCGTTCCGTCGCCGCGGCCGCACAACTGATGGAGCGCGGCGTGCAGGTGCGCATGCTCGACAAGGACACCACGCTCGGCGGCCGCCCGTTCGAGCGCGGGACGGTGATCGCGTTCCGTGTCGACAACGAGTCGCACACCGGGCTCGTGGATTCGATCGACGAGGTGGCGCGCACGCTGGGCATCAACGCGTACGCGATCGAGACGGGCTTCGGGCCGGGCGATGCGCCGGATCTCGGCGGCGGGCATCTGCACCTGCTGCGCCGGCCGCGCATCGCGGTGATCGGCAGAAACCAGGTGAGCCCCACGGACTACGGCTCCGTGTGGCACACGCTCGACCAGGTGCTCGGGGTGCGCGCCTCGTATCTCGACGCCGTCGAACTCGGGCACGCCGACCTGCGCGAGTACAACACGATCGTGTTCCCCGACGCCAGCCCATCGCTCATCAAGCGGCACGCGGAAGCGTTGAAGTCGTGGGTCGAACAGGGAGGCACGCTGATCGCGATCGGCGGGAGCGCGAGCGGCGCGACGGATGAGTCCGCCAAACTCTCGAGCGCCCGGAGCGTCACCGACTCGCTGGGCGATCTTGAGGATCACGCGATGGAGGTCATCCGCGAGGCGGAGGGCTATACCACGACGACGAAGGCGTCGGCCGTCTACACGAACGAGGTTGAAGAGATCGAGTACCCGTGGGCGAACATCGAGGAACTCCCGAGCGAGGAGGAACTCAAGCGCCGTGACGGTTTCCAGCGAGTGTTCATGCCTCAGGGCGCCATCCTGGCCGCGCGCGTCGATGATCGGAACTGGCTCACCGTGGGTCTCGGCGACATGATCCCGGTGCTGTACACGGGCAGCACGACGCTCATGGCCAAGCGGCCCACACAGGCGCCGGTGCGCTTCGGCGTGTATGTTGATGCGGCGGATGCGCCGACAACCGAAGCAAAGAACACGGGCGCTGACACGGACGAATCATCGGACGCCGAGAAGAAGACGGCGCGGCGGGGATTCGCCCCTGCGCCGATCGGGACCGAGGCGCGTCTGCGCATGAGCGGGCTGCTGTGGCCCGAGGCCGCCCAGAGGCTGATGAACACCGCATACCTCACGCGGGATTCGGTCGGCAACGGACAGGTGATCCTGTTCGCGGCCCCTCCGGCGTTCCGCGGGACGACCTTCGGCACGACGCGCCTGCTGCACAACGCGATGATCTACGGCCCGGGATGCGGCACATCCCAGCCGGTCAGGCCATGAGTCGCGAGGGAGCGATGCGGCTCAGTTGCAGTCGGCGCCGAACGCGCCGAGGACCTCGTTCAGGTCGCTGAAGTTCACGAGACCGTCGCCGTTGACATCGGCGGGGTTTCCTGCGCCGGTCTGGCCGAAGGCGCCGAGCACGGTGTTCAGATCGGTGAAGTTCACGACATTGTCGCCGTTGGTGTCGCCCGGGCAGACGCCGAGGATGGCGAACACGGCGTCGGAGTCATCGAAGCCGGTGTCGCTGTCGTCGCCGCGCGCGACAACGCGGATGATCGCGTTGGCGGAGGCGACATCGGGGACGGTCCACATGTGCGAACCGTCGTCGTTGGTGGCGCTGGCGATCACGGTGTTGAAGTTTGCGCCGTTGTCGGTGGAGAGCAGGATGTCCACATTCGCGACGCCTTCGCGGTCGTCGGTGGACCAGCGGATCTCGACCTCGGCGCCGGGCTCGAAGGCCTCGCCGCCGTTGGGGTGTCGGACGAGCGCCGTGGGGTTGTCGCCGCCGACGTGCGCGGGCATGTGCATGACGATGCAGTGCATCACACCGGCCGCGGTAACGATGTTCTGACACGGGATCTGGATGATCGTCTTGCCGGGCAGCGCGGACTGGAGCACCGCGAGCGCCTGCTGGTTGAAGTTGTTGTTCACAACTGCGCTGGCGGTGTAGGTCGGGAGCAGCACGATGTCGTTGCACATCACCATGTTGGTGAAGGTGTAGTGCGTGCCGCCCGAACTGACGGCCGGGGTGCGGTACACGGTGTAGCCGAGGTTCGCGAGATCGGCGGCGGCGGCGTCGCAGATCTGGTCCTGCGTGCTGCCGGACTGCGTGGGCCAGTCGCTGATGATCACCTTGTCGTCGGCGACGACCTGCATCCACATGTCGATGTGCTGGGTCGAGTCGATGAAGGTCGGGAACGGGGTCTCGAGGGAGGTCGTAACGCCCTGATAGGTTTGCCAACGCTGGATGATCTCGGCTTCCGAGAGTCCGGGGTTCTCGTTGTTGATCAGGCGTGTGGCGAAGCCGATGCCCAGCGCGTCGAGGTGGTAGTTGCCGCCGCCGTGGACGAGCGGAACCTCGTAGCGCGTGTGGTTGAAGACATCGGCGTGGAAGACATTGAGGTTGTTGTCGTTGGGGCGCGGGCGGTTGTAGGTGTGGTCGATGACGGAGCGGACATCGCCCTCGTAGATGTATCGCGGGCCGTAGTCGCGCAGCCAGATGCTGTCGAGGGTGCGCGCGAGGACCCGGACGCGCGCCGGGTCGGCGCCCCCTGCGATGAGCGTGTTGGTCACGCTGTTGATCGAGCCGGGTGAATCGACATAGACGACGGCGTCGGCGTTGCCGGTCGTGGTGATGTGGCTGACCATCTGAACGATGATCGAGTTCCAGCTAGGTGCGCCGTTGCCGTAGGAGAAGATGATGGCGTCCATCGGCTCGTATTCGGCGGTCGCGCGGATGCCCGGGTAGTCGCTCGGGGGCGTGAACCCGCGGAGCGCGGTCAGGGGGTTCTGCTCGACGAACCGGGCCTCGGCCGCGGTCATGTTCCTCGGGAGGGCCTCTTCCTCGATCATCGGGCCTGCGAGGGCCGGGGCGATGGACAGAGTGAGGCCGGCGAAGGCCGCGACAGCGAAGGCATTCCGATAACGCATAACAGACTCCTGTGGACGCCCTGACGAACGGGGCTGTTCGGAACATACCTCGCGAGGGGGCCGGACACAAGTAAAACCACCGGATCGGGCGCCTCGGGGGGCAGGTTCTTCGCCCCGGGCGAGGCGTGGAGGGGCTGGCTATCCTCATCGCCCCGGAAGGGGCCGCTTGCCGGAGTGGCGGAATTGGCAGACGCGACGGATTCAAAATCCGTTTCCCTTGATCGGGAGTGGGGGTTCGATTCCCCCCTCCGGCATTTCCGAAAGATCCGCGCCCCGGTTTCCCGGGGCGCGGCGTGATGTCAGAGAGTGTGGTCACTTGCCGCTGGCGGCGTTCTCGATCTGCTTCTGGATCTTCTCGAGGTTGAACGAGCCGGGGGTCTGGCTCGGGGGGTACTCGGCCATGGTCTGCAGGAACTTCCCGGCGAGCTGCTGCATCGGCACGAGCACGAACGCGCGGTCGAGGAACCAGTCGTTGTAGGTGTTCGCGTCGATCTGCGCCTTCTCGAACGGGTCGCGGCGGAGATGGAAGAGCAGCGGGACGCGGAGTTCGGTGAAGGGCTCGCGCCAGATCTGGAACGCGTCGGCGCGGTTCTCGAGGAAGACCGCTTTCCAGTCGCCCAATCGGATCGCGACGACCTGCCCGTCGTCGTTCACATAGAAGAACTCCTTGCGCGGCGAGGCGGCGATGTTCTCGTTGAGCGACTCATATTCGTCCGCGTTCGAGAAGTACTCGTTCATGTCGTAGCCGTCGAGGTGCTGGCGGTAGTTGCGCCCGATCGCGCTGTACCCGTCGAGCATGTCCTCCTTGAGGTCGGGCTTGCCGGCCGCGGACGCGAAGGTCGTCATCCAGTCCTCGTGCGCGACGATGCCGTTGAGCGTGACGCCCGCGGGGTACCTTGCGGGCCAGCGCACGAAGGCCGGGACGCGGTACGCGCCCTCCCAGTTCGAGTTCTTCTCCTTGCGGAACGGCGTGTAGCCGGCGTCGGGCCAAGTGTTGTAGTGCGGCCCGTTGTCCGTCGAGTAGAACACGATCGTGTTGTCGGCGATGCCGAGTTCGTCGAGCAGGGCGAGGAGTTCGCCGACATGCATGTCGTGCTCCATCATGCCGTCGTGGTACTCATCGCCGTGCGGGGCGCTGAGGCCCTGATGCTCTTCCTTGACATGCGTGCGGAAGTGCATGCGCGTGCCGTTCCACCAGCAGAACCAGGGCTTGCCCGAGTCGTTCATGCGGATGATGAAGTCCTTGGCGGCGGCGACGGTGTCGTCGTCGATGGTCTCCATGCGCTTCTTGGTGAGGGGCCCGGTGTTCTCGATCGTCTGCCTGCCGTTGGCGTTGGCTTTCGACTTCAGCACGCCGCGCGGCCCGTACTGCTCGCGGAAGGTTTTGCCGCTCGGCAGGACCATGTCCCCGGGGTAGTCGCGGTTCTCGGGCTCTTCCTCGGCGTTGAGGTGGTAGAGGTTGCCGAAGAACTCGTCGAAGCCGTGGTTCGTCGGGAGGTGCTCGTCGCGGTCGCCGAAGTGGTTCTTGCCGAACTGCCCGGTCGCGTAGCCGAGCGACTTCATCACTCCCGCGATGGTGATGTCCTGCTCCTGCCAGCCCTCCTTCGCGCCGGGGAGGCCGACCTTGGTCATGCCGGTGCGCACGGGGACGGTCCCCCCGACGAACGCGGCGCGGCCTGCGGTGCAGGACTGCTGGCCGTAGTAGTCGGTGAAGGTAATCCCTTCCTCAGCGATGCGGTCGATGTTGGGCGTTTCGTAGCCCATCATGCCGCGGTTGTTGTGGCTGATGTTCCATGTGCCGATGTCGTCGCCCCAGATCACGAGGATGTTGGGCTTGGCCTGTTGCTGACTCCGGGATTGGTTGTTGCGCTGCTGCGCGACGGCGTTGGCCGCCAACAGGGCGCTGACCCCGATGGCGATGCACGCGGTGAGTGACTTGCTCGTGCGATTCATGGATGACGCTCCCAATCGGCTTTGGTCGGATGGGTGGGGACGGAGAAAATGCGGTTCCAGTCGTTCTTCATGCTGATGACGGTCCAGTTGTTCGCCTTGGCCGCTTTCAGAGATTCGCCTTCCTTCTCGGAGTACGCGAACTCGCGGACGGCGTCGTCGTGGTTCACCAGGATCTGGAACGATGGCCCTTCGCGGTCCTGCGAGTATTGCAGCATCTGGATGTCGCCGCCCGAGCGGACATTGCCCGCGGCGAAGGCGGGACGCTTCCCGATATGGAGCTGGATGCCGACGGGCTTGCCGGCCTTGTCGTTGATGCGGCCCACCTTGGGCTCGCGCCACAGGACGGAGCGGCCGTCGATGTCGCGCTGCTCATACACAAGTGTGCTCCCGATGACCTTCTCCATGGGGATGCCGTACATGCGGTCGGTGACGACGCGCATGAAATCGGCCCCGCCGCCCGAGCAGATGTAGACCTCGAACCCCTTGGAACGGAGGAGGTTCATGACTTCGAGCATGGGCTGGTACGCGAGGTCGACGATCGCCGGGCCGCCCAGCGTGGGGTAGGTCCCGGTTGCGAAGAACGCCCTGGCCATCGGCACGAACTGGTCCTCGGTCATGTTCGCGTGCGTCTTGGCGAGGAGCTCGATGAGCGCCTTCTCGCCTTGCGCGTGGATGTAGGCCATATCGCCTTCGAGCGCCGCCTTGAACGGCTGCTGCTGGTGGAGCGACGGGTCGGTGCGCGCCATCTCGTGCAGTCGCTCGAGTATGAACATCACCTGGATGATCGGCTGCTCGGGCCAGAGCGTGCCGTCGTTGTCGAATGTCGCGATGCGCTCGGCCTCGGGGATGTACCCGCCGCTCGTCGGGTTGGCCGCGTTGTTGGCGAACTCGATGATGCTGCGCTTGGCGGCGGTGTCGTTCCACGAGGGGAGCGGGTCGGTCTTCGCGCAGCCGAAGCACACGAGCGAGACGAACAGGGCCGCTGCAACCCAGCATTGCTTCAGACGGTCGTTCATTGATCTTTCCCTGAGGGTGAAGGCGCGTCAGAAACGCACCGGAATCCGATGTGCGATGCTCCCGAGTCGTACGCCGTGCCGCGCCGGGCGGTCGGGCGGTAGGACTCGCAGTAATCTTCGTGGCAGAGGAACGAGCCGCCGCGCGTGACTCGTTTCTGCGCTCGTGGCTCCATGGGATCCCACGGCGCGTCGGGGCCTTGCGGGTTGTCCACGACTTCTCCGCCGGCGCGCCGGGCGTAGGCGTCGGCGCGATACCAATCAGCGCACCACTCCCAGACATTGCCGGCCATGTCGGTCAGGCCGTAGCCGTTGGGCGCGAACGAGCCGACGGGCGCGGTCGCGGCGTAGCCGTCGGTCGTGAGGTTGGCATTGGGGAAGCGTCCCTGCCAGATGTTGGCGTGGATGATCTCGTCGTTGGGGCGCTCGTCGCCCCATTCGAAACGGGTCTTCGCGCCCCCGCCGCGCGCGGCGAACTCCCACTCGGCTTCCGTCGGGAGGCGCTTGCCCGCCCACTTCGCGTAGGCGACGGCGTCATCCCAAGAAACCTGCACCACGGGATGGTTCTCGATCCCTTCGATGGAACTGCCCGGGCCGGAGGGATGCTTCCAGTCGGCGCCGTGCGTCCACGACCACCAGAGGTCGAAACGGTCGAGCGGCACGGGCCGGTTCGGGGGCGTGAAGACGAGCGAACCGGGCGCGAGGACTTCGTCGGCCGGCTTGGGCGTTCCGGGCGGGAGCTGTTTCTTGATCTCTTCCCAATCGACGGGCTTCTCGGCGGTGGTGACATAGCCGGTGGCCTCGACGAACTCGCGGAATTGCGCGTTGGTGACCTCGTGGGTGTCGATCCAATAGCCGTCTACGCGCACGGGGTGCTCGGGCTTCTCGGTGTTGGGCGTGTCGGAGGCGTTGCTGCCCATGACGAACTCGCCGCCGGGGATCCAGACCATTCCGGCGGGATCGGCAAACGCATGGGGAGCGCAACACGCGACGACGAACAAGAATGCCCGCAGGGCCCGGTGAGAAATTCTCTCCATGCGGAGAGGGTATCACACACCCAAACGGGCGGGTGGGTCCTGAATGTGCGGACTCGGGTTAAACCGATCTATGCGCGGAACTTGCGCTCGGAAACCGGCTCGCCGCCGATCGTGAGCGTGGTCTTGGTTCGCATCGCCTTGCGGGGCCTCACGATGCGCCAGACATAGCGCACGATCCACGCCAGCGCCAAGGCCGCCACCGCCGTGGCGACCCAGAACTGCCAGTCGATCGCCAGCGCGGCGAGGGTCATCCCGATATCGCCGAGAGGGTCTGAAACACGACCAGCGCCGACACATACGCCAGCCCGGACATCCACGCGAGTTGGAGGACGGCCCACTTCCAGTGTCCGGCCTCACGGGCCGCGAGCGCGACCGTGGGCAGGCATTGCATCGCGAGGACATAGAAGATGAGCAGCGACCATGCGACGGGCGGCGTGAACACGGGCGATCCGTCGTCGCGTGTGGCGTTGGCCATCGCGGTGGTCAGGTCCTCGTTCTCGAGTTCGTCAACGCCCGCGACCTGCACGGCCATGGTGGCGACAAAGACCTCACGCGCGGCGAAACTCGCGAGGACCGCGACAGTGAGTTGGCGGTCGTACCCGAGAGGCGCAAAGACCGGCTGGATGAACGAACCGACGCGGCCGAGCACGGAACGGCTTGCGGCGTACGAAGCGTCGGTGCGGTCGGCCTCGACGATCAGCGCCTCGGCCTCCTCAGGCGCTGTCTCAACAAGCGTGACCGCTTCCGTGCGCATGGTTTCGGCGACGGGGCTCGGCCCCGACTTCGGGTACGAGCCGAGCCACCAGAGCACGATTGAGACGGCGAGGATGATCGTGCCCGCCTTACGCAGGAAGTCGAGGCCGCGCCGACCGGCGAGGCGCAGCGCCGTCGGCAGCGACGGCATGGTGTACGAGGGCAACTCGATCACCATGTCGCGGCTTCGGCCGGGCAGGAGCGTGCGCCGCGCGACCATCGAACTGAGCAACCCCGCTGCAATGCCGATGAGGTAGCAGGCGCCGAACGCGAGACTCTGCTTGAGCGGGCTATCGGGGAAGAGCAGCACCGTGAGAAGCACATACACCGGGATGCGCGCGGAGCACGACATGAACGGCGCCGCGAGGATCGCTGCGAGTCGGTCGCGTCGATCCGGGATGCCGCGCGTCGCGGAGATCGCGGGAAGCGCACACGCGTGGGCGCTCAGGAGCGGAACGAACGCGTGGCCGCTCAGCCCGAAGGGGCGGAGCCAGCGGTCGGTCATCAGCGCGGCCCTTGCGAGGAATCCCGATTGCTCAAGGAGCGAGATCAGGAAGAACAGCAGGCAGATCTGAGGGAGAAAGATCACCGTCGAACCAACGCCCGCGATGACGCCCCCCGCGAGGTCGCGCAGCGCGCCGGCGGGGAGGAGCCCGTCGAGCAGCCCGCCGAGGAAGACGAACGCGTTGTCGATCCAGTCCATCGGGAACGCGGCGACGCGGAAGATGATGTAGAACACCGCCGCCATCACGGCCGCGAACGCGAGCAGCCCGATCAGCGGGTGCGTCAGCACGACATCCGCGTGCTCGCTGGCGCGGCGGCCCTCTTCGGCTTTGACGCGGCTGGTCACGCTGTGCGCGATGCGTTCGGCCCAGGCGCGCCGCTCGCCGTAGACAACCACCGCGTCGAGTCCGGAGGGCGTGCGCGTGCGCAAAGCCTGCGCGAGGGCGTCCTTCAGTTCGTCGAGTTCCGCCGCGGCGCGCGAAGTCAGCGTGATGACCGGGCAGTTGAGTTCTTCGCCGAGCCGCGCGGGATCAACCACCACGCCTCGCTTGCGCGCCTCTCCGGTCTTCGTCAGCGCGACGACGCTGGGCGTGCCGCGCGAAAGGATCTCGCCCGCGAAGGTCAGGTTGCGCTGGAGGTTCGACGCGTCCACCACGATGATCGCGGCGTCAGGAACCGTCGGGCGCAATCCCCCCGGCGCAAGGCGGCCTTCGAGGGACTCGCGGCAGACTTCGGCCTCGGAGGTGTCGAGGGCGAGCGAGTACACCCCCGGAAGGTCGAGCAGTTCGACGGGGGCGACATCGGGCGCAACCCGGAGCGAGCCCACGCCGGCCTCCTGGGTCGTGCCCGGGAAGTTGCTGACCTTGTGCCGGAGGCCGCACAGCCGATTGAAGAGCGTCGTCTTGCCAGCGTTGGGATTGCCGACCAGGACCACCCGCGCGGGGAGGTTGAGATCGCCGCCGCCGCTGTGGGGCTTCTCGCGAGCGGAGCTCGCGCTGGGGGCTTCGGCCACGGATCAGGCCCCCTCGGCGTCGCGCTTCGGGTCGGGATCGACGCGCCCGACGAGAACCTTGGCCGCGAGCGACTTGGCGATGGCGATGCGGCTGGTATGCCCGTGCTCGACGCCTACCTCAAGGATGCATGAACCGGAGGCGCGGCAGACGCGGACGCAGGTGTCGTCGGCCAGCCCGAGGGTCTCGAGCAGAAACTGATCGCAGGGCTCGAGCCCCTTCGTGCACGCGATGCGGCCCGTGGCGCCGCGCGGCAACTGGGTCAGGGGGATCCGTTCATCCGGCTTCGGCCCGCGCGCAGCGTCCGAGGGCTTGGGGACCGAACTGCTCTGGGGCACATCCTGCTTGCGACGGACCAACGCCGAACCTCCGCATTCGAGCGAAACGGCGCTTCCGGGCGCCTGGGGAACATACTACGCAGTTGTTGAGACCGAGTCTCAATCAGCGAGGATGAGGTCAGAAGCGGGGTCCGGAGCCACATCGTGAACCCCGGTCGCCGATACGGTGCTCACCAGCGCATGGCCCATTCCTCCTCCATCACCTCCGTCGAGACCCCCCTGCTGCTCCCGGACGACGCCGCCGAGGCCTCCCGTCGGCTGGAGCACTTCCTCCGCCACGCGCGGCAGACCCCCGGGGTGCGTTCGGTCAGGGTCGATCGCGACGGCGCGCAGCCGCGGCTGTTCGTCGAACTGGACGAACGCTCCGCCTCGCTGGAGGACCTCTCACGCTGGGCGGAGCACGCGGGCATCGGCCTGCGCGAGCGCTGGGGTTGCGTGATGCTGGCGGTCGAGGGCATGGCGTCGGCGCAGAGCGCGAAAGCGATCGAGGCGGCGCTGAGCACGCTCCCGGGCGTGCACGCGAGCGCCTCGTTCCCGTCGTGCACCCTGCGCGTCGAGTTCGACCGCGCGGAATGCCAACTCGCCGATGTCGCGCTGCGGCTCGACAGTCTCGGTTTCCGGGTCGAGCCGCTCTCGGAGCGTGAAGCGGAACGCCGTATCGCGCGCGCCCGTATCAAGACACGGAAGCAGAAAGTCGCCGCGCTCTGGGGCGAGGCGCGTGAATCGCCCGAACTGATCGGCGCCATCCTCGGCGCGATCGCGCTCGGGTCGGGCATGCTCGCGTGGAAACTCTTCGGCGCACCCCAGTGGGTGTGGCTCACGCTCATCTTCGCCGCGTACCCGCTCGCTGGGTGGAACACGGCGCGCGACACCTTCCTCACCCTCGCGCGGTTCCGTTTCAACATCGATGTGCTGATGTTCGTCGCCGCCATCGGCGCAGCGATCATCGGCCACTGGGAAGAGGGCGCGCTGCTGCTCGTGCTGTTCGCGTTCGGACACGCGGGCGAGCACCTCGCGATGGACCGCGCCCGCCGCGCGATCGAAGCGCTGCACGAACTCGCGCCCGAGACGGCGTGGCGGAAGAACCCTGACGGGTCCACCGAAGAGGTGCGCGCCGAGGAGCTCGCGGTTGGCGATGTTGTCGTCGTCAAGCCGGGGGAGCGCGTCCCCGCCGACGGGGAGGTCGTCTCCGGCTACTCGTCGATCGATCAATCGCCCGTGACGGGAGAGTCCACCCCTGTCGAGAAAGCCCCGGGAGAGCGCGTGTTCGCCGGGACGATCAACGGCGACGGGGCGCTCGAGGCGCGCGTCGATCGCGCGTACACCGACACCACGCTCGCGAAGGCGATCCGGCTGGTTGAGGAGGCCCAGACGCGCAAGAGCCCCACGGAACTCTTTACGACGAAGGTCGAGCGGTTCTATGTGCCGATCGTCCTCTGCGCGACCGTGCTGATCTGCCTCGTCCCTCCCCTGGCTTCGGGGGCGACCGGGGACGCGTTCGCGACCTGGTTTTACCGCGCGATGGCGTTCCTGACCGCGGCGTCGCCGTGCGCACTGGCGATCGGCACACCGGCGGCCATGCTCTCCGCCCTTGCGCGTTCGGCACGCCTCGGCGTGCTCATCAAGGGCGGCGCGCACCTCGAATCGCTCGCGCGGCTCCGCGCGATCGCGTTCGACAAGACCGGCACCCTGACCGAGGGCAAGCCGCGCATCGTGGGGAGCGAACCGCTGAGCGGGGCTGACAAGAACGATGCGCTCTTCGCTGCGGCGTCGGTCGAGACGGGCAGCGCGCACCCGCTGGCCCGCGCGATCCTCGAATCGGCCCGTGAACAGGGATGGGACGGCGCCGCCGCCGACACCGTGACCATGGTCCAGGGGAAGGGGCTCCACGGCGAACTGGACGGCGTTCTGATCGAGGTTGGCTCGCGCAAGATGTTCGCGGACGATCCGAACCTCCCCGACGCCGCGCTCGCGGCCGTCGAACGCATGGAGCGGGAACTCGGCGCAACCACCGTGATCGTGCGCAAGGGCGGGGAGTATCTCGGAGTGCTCGGACTCGCCGATCCCCCGCGCCCCGACGCGCGCGCCAGCATCGACGCGTTGCGCGGCATGGGCATCGAACGGCAGGTCATGCTCACCGGCGACAACGAGGGCGCCGCGCTCGCGGTGTCTTCGGCCGTCGGTCTCGACGAAACACACGCCTCACTCATGCCCGATCAGAAACTCGACTTCATCGGCGAACTGGTCGACAAGTACGGCCGCGTTGCGATGGTCGGCGACGGCGTGAACGACGCCCCCGCGCTGGCCGCGGCGACGATCGGCATCGCGATGGGCGCCGCCGGTTCCGACGCCGCCCTCGAGACCGCGGATGTCGCGCTCCTCAACGATGACCTGGCCCGCCTGCCCGAGGCGATCTCGCTCGCGAAGTTCGCGCGCCGGATCGTGCTCCAGAACATGGTCTTCGCGCTCGGAGTGATCCTCGTTCTTGCGCCGCTTGCGGCCATGGGAGACGCGAGCATCGGCTGGGCCGTCGTGTTCCACGAGGGCAGCACGGTCCTCGTCGTGCTCAACGCACTCCGGCTGCTCCGCTGGAATCCGAAGGGCTGATGCCGAACTCCGCTCAGGCGCCCTGCTTGAGGAGTTCGTTCAACCTGGCTTGCACGGCCTCGTCGGTGACCTTGGTGCGCGGCGAGAACCGCGCGACCACATTCCCGTTCCGATCAACGAGGAACTTGTCGAAGTTCCACTGGATCTCGCCGCCGATCGGCGACGGCTGCGCAACGAGTTGCTTGTACAGGTCGCACGCGTCGTCGCCCTTCACGCTGACCTTGGAGAACATGGGGAAGGTCACCCCGTAGTTCTGCGAACAGAACTCGGCGATCTGCTTGTCGGATCCGGGCTCCTGACCCATGAAGTTGTTGGCGGGGAAGCCGAGCACAACGAACCCTTCATCCTGCTTCGCTTCGTAGAGCGCCTGGATCTCCTCGTATTGAGGCGTGAGGCCGCACTTGCTGGCGGTGTTCACGATGAGGATGACCTTGCCCCGGTACTCCTTCAGGTCCTGCTCGGTCCCGTCCAGACGCGACATCGTGTGCCCGAGCACATACGAGGACTTCTCCTTCGCGACGCCCTGCTCCGGCTCCGGGGCCGCGGCCTGCGCTCCTGCCAACGAGCCCGCTCCGATCGCCAACGCGCCCGCGAGGGCCATCCCGACGCCTGCCTTGCACATGGGACACATCATGGTCACGAACTCCCTGTTCCTTCACACGGTTTGATCCGGGCCGAGGCCCGCCGAACCCACAACGCTACGATTCGATCGTGCTCTTCCTCTCGCGCACAGTCCGGTTCGCGGTCAACGATGCGCCGGATTCACCGGCCGACATCGACTCCAGCCCGAACGGCTACGCGGGGAAGCCCGCGATGCGAGGTCTGGGGAGATGGTACCAGATCGAGATCGCCTGCCGGGGCGTGGCAAGCCCCGACACCGGCTACTTCCTTGATATCAAAGCGATAGACGCGGCTGCGAGGTCGACGGCGCTCCCGGCGATCTCCGACGCGTGCCGAAACACGCCCTCCGCCCAGCCGGCCGAGGTGATGCGAAACTTCATACCCGACCTCGCACACGCCCTGGGGGGCGCCCTCCACAGCGCGCGATGGTCCCTCAGCCCGACCTACAGCATCGAGATGAGCCCGAATCAGATGACCACCGCGATCCTTCGTCAGCGCTTCGAGTTCGCCGCCTCACACCGCCTGCATGTCCCGACGCTCTCCGAAGAAGAGAACCGGCGGCTCTTCGGCAAATGCACGCTGCCTTCCGGGCACGGGCATAACTATGTCGTCGAGCCCGCGGTCGAGATCCCGCTCGGGACGGATCGCCCGTTCTCGCTCGTCGATCTGGAGCGCATCACCGATGAACTCGTGATCGAGCGCTTCGACCACAAGCACCTGAATGTTGACACCGACGAATTCGGGGACGACGCGCTCAACCCTTCCGTCGAGAATATCGCGCGCGTCTGCTTCGACCTCCTGCGCGGCCCGATCGCCAAGGCCGACGCGACCCTTCGTTCGGTCACGGTCTGGGAAACCGAGAAAACCTCCGCGACATACCCCGCCTCCTGAATCCCGACGCGTCACGCAGGCAACTTTCTCATCCCCCGCTCGTACTATTGCGAGATGGATTCGCCCGCCCATTCCGGCGCCACGGTCGAACCGCCCCAACACACGGTGCGGCTGTACCTCGCGAGCACCTCTCCCCGCCGGGCCGAACTGCTCAGGCGCCACGGCTTCGAGTTCGAGGCGATAAACCCCGGGATCGATGACGGTCATCTCGAGATCGGCTCGGTGACGCCTGCGCAGTGGGTCACCGCGCTGGCGCACCTGAAAGCGCGCGGCGGGCGCCGGCAACTCGGCGCGTTCGCGAGCAACGCCGTCGTGCTCGGCTCCGATACGGTCGTCGTGAAGCACGGGAGAGTGATCGGCCAACCCGACGACGCCGCCCACGCGAGAGCGATCATTCGCGATATCGAGAACGGTTCGCACGAGGTTCTCACCGGCGTTGCGCTGCTCGCGCCGGGCGGTCGGCGCTCCTTGTTCGCCGATCGCGCAGCGGTGCGCGTCGGGACCATCGGGGATGCGCGCATCGATGCGTACATCGCGTCCGGAGGATGGCGCGGCAAGGCCGGGGCGTACAACCTCGAAGAACGCCTCGCCGACGGGTGGCCCATCGAGTACACGGGCGATCCCGGAACGATCACAGGACTTCCCATGAGGATGCTCGCGCCGATCCTGTCCCGCGAACTCGGCGCGCTGGCGGCCGGCCCGTGACGCTCGCGGCGGCCACGGTGTCCCCCTGGCTCGCGCTCCCGCTTGCGGCGGTAGCGCTGATCCTGATCGCGTGGCACTCGACGGGGCTGGATCGCCGCCCGATGCCCGCGAGTCGTCGGCGGATCCGGCAGGCCAACTCATGGGTGATGATGCTCTGCGTCCCGCTGTTCGCGGCCGGGGCCTCGCTCGTGAGCGCGGAGACATCGCCCCGCGCGTTCGTGCTGATCTGGACCGTCGTGGGAATGCTCGTGATCCTGAGTGTGCTGCTCGCGATCGTGGACGCGCTGAACACCTGGCGGCTGGCGTCCGACGCGCGACGAAGGGCGGCTGCGAGCGGTAAGGGCATGATCTTCATCGCCCGAAGGGCCGCGCGTGGCAGGAACCGGCCCGAGTCGCCACAATCCGATCATGACGACTGACGCGCCCCCGGGCGATCGTCCATCCTCGCCGCTCCCCCTCGCGCTCCGCCCCCTCGGAGTGTTCGAGCCCCTGTACGCGTGGGCCGTGCGCCGCCGGAACGCGGGGTTTGACCGGGGGCGCCGCGTCTGGAGCGCGCCCGTGTCCGTGATAAGCGTGGGGAACATCACGCTCGGAGGCACGGGCAAGACCCCCGTGGTCACGCGGCTCGCGCGGGAACTCCTCGCGCGCCACAGGCGGCCCGTGATCGCGATGCGCGGGTACAAGAAACGCGGCGACGAACTCTCCGACGAAGAGGCCGAGTACCGTGAATCGCTCGACGGCGTGACGGTGCTGGCGAACCCCGACCGCGCTTCGGCGATCGCCGGGTTCTTCGAATCGGGCGGCAAGGCGGATTGCGTCCTTCTCGACGACGCTTTTCAGCACCGCTTCGTGGCGCGCGACCTGGACATCGTCCTCGTGGACGCGACCCGCGATCCGTTCGCGGATCGGTGTCTCCCGGGCGGCTGGCTCCGCGAGCCGGTTGAATCGCTCGGGCGTGCGGGCGCGATCGTGGTGACACGCGCCGATCGCGTGGATGCGCGCGTGCTGGAGCGCCTCACCGAACGGCTGCGCGAAGTCGCGAGCCCGTCCGCGGTGTTCGCGAACTGCGTGCACCGCTGGTCGCACCTTGATCGATATTCCGATCCGAACGCGCCCGAGGAGCGTGAACCGGTCGACGCCCTCGCGCGAACTCGGGTGATGCTCGTCGCGGGGATCGGGAACCCCGGGGCGTTCCGCGCGCAGGTCGCGTCGAGCGGGGCCACGATCGCGGGCGAGCGCATCCTGGCCGACCACGCGGCCTATACGCGCGCCATGGTAGAAGCCATCACCGAGGAAGCGATCCGGCGCGGGGCCGGCTCGCTCGTGACGACCGCGAAGGACTGGGTGAAGATCCGTCGCGTGATCGGGAGTCGAACCGGGAAAGGCGTGGACTGGATCGTGCCGCGCGTGGATGTCGAGTTCCGCGAGGGCGAGCGGGCGTTGCTCGCTCGTGTGTTCGAGGCGGCGGGCGAATGATTCATGTCGCGGTGATCTACGCGCGGTACATCGACATGCTCCTCCGCCGGGAGAAACGCGTCGAACTTCGGCTCTCGCGCAACCGGATCCCTCCTTTCGGGATCGCGGCCCCGGGCGACACGCTGTACATGAAGCAGAGCGGGGGTCCGATGCGCGCCCGGGCGACGATGACGCGCGTCGAGTGTTATGAAGGCCTCACGCCCGAATCGCTGATGGACCTCAAGAGGCGGTTCAACCATCTGGTCTGCGGCCCGGACGAGGCCTGGTCCGCGAAGGTCCGGGCCCGATACGCGACGCTGATGTGGCTGGATGATTTCGTCGAAACCGCCGAAGCGCCGGCGCACAAACCGTTCACGGGCAACGCGTGGCAGGTGCTCCCGGTGCGCGATGCCCCCCTACGATCGCCGGCATGATCGACCCGAACTCGCTGGATCTTCCGTCGCTCTGGGCGCACCTTTCGGGCGATGGTCGCGCGCGGCGTCTCCTGGAACTCGCGCGTGAGGAAGATCTCTCCGACGGCCGCGACCTGACGGCGACGGTGATGCATTCGGAATCGCGCGAGGCGACGGCCCTGCTCCGGGCGCGCGACGGGGGCGTGGTGTCCGGGCTGGCTGCGCTGCCGATGCTGGCCGAGGTCTTCGGGACTTCGCTCGCTATCACGCCGGCGCTGCGCGACGGGGATCGGGCTTCATCGGGCGACACGCTGGCAGAGTTGCGGGGCGATCTCGCCCAGCTGGTCAAGCTCGAGCGCACCATGCTCAACCTGCTGGGCAAGATGTCGGGCGTGGCCACGATGACGGCGCGGTTCGTCGAGCGGGTGCGCGGCACACGGGCGGCGATCCTCGATACACGCAAGACAACGCCCGGGCTGCGCGCGTTCGAGAAGTACGCCGTGCGATGCGGCGGCGGGCGATCCCACCGGCTCGGGCTCTCGGACGCGGTGCTCATCAAGGACAACCATCTCGCACACCTCGACGCGGACGGGCTCCGTGAGGCGGTCACGGGCGCGGCGCGCGAGGCAAAGGAACGCCATGACGCGCTCTTTGTCGAAGTCGAAGTGGACACCATGGAGCAGTTCGCTCAACTCTTGCGCGTCCCGGAGGGGCTGGTGGACATCGCGCTGCTCGACAACATGTCCCTCGACCACCTCCGCGAGGCGGTTTCTCTGCGCGACGCCAACCGACCGGGCCTGCTTCTTGAGGCCTCTGGCGGCGTCGGGCTCGACACCGTGGCCGGCATCGCACAAACGGGAGTGGACCGGATCTCCGTCGGGGGGCTGACGCGTTCCGCCGTCTCGCTCGACCTCGGCCTCGACATCGACTGAGCGCGGACGCCCGATCCCGGTACGATGGGCGGCATGACCACCAAGCCAGTCATCGTCGGAACCGCATTGATCCTGACGGCCGTCGTGCACAGCGCGTGCGCGACGACCGCTTCGGCCCCAGTTCGCCGCCCGCCCGTGTACGCGGCGCCGATCTCCACGCACTCGGTCGAGGCGCAGATCCTCGCGCTCCCGACCGAGCGGGTCGCGACGCTGGCGCGCGCGGGTTCGCCCGGGCTCCAGGCCGCCGAGCGGGATCTGGTCCGCAAACTCTCGGAGTACGGCTATTCCCCGACGCTCGAGCCGATCCCGTGGCCCGAGGAATCGGACGCGGCCGGCTGGAACAACATCATCGTGGAGATCCCGGGCAACACCCGCCCCGACGAGGTGCTGCTGGTCTGCGCGCATTACGACGCGGTCGCGGGTTCGCCCGGCGCTGACGACAACGCCTCGGGCGTCGCGGGCGTGATGGAGGTCGCGCGCCGGCTGTCGTCGCCCGCGTTCGCGGCCCAGACTCAGCGGACCGTGCGATTCGCGCTCTTCAATGTCGAAGAACAGGGCCTTGACGGTTCGTTCGAGCACGCGCGGCTCGCCGAACTTCGCTCGAGCGAGCAGCGGATCGTCGGGGTAATCAACCTCGAGATGATCGGCTATTTCAGCGACGAGCCCGGCAGCCAGCGGTCTCCCATCCCGCCTATCCCGGGCGTGTTCGAGCCCCCGACCGTCGGCGACTCGATCGTGATTATCGCCAATCAGGCGTCGTCCTCGTTCGCGCGGGAACTCGTGATGCTTCTGGAATCGGGCGCTCCCCGCCTGAAGACCTTCACCGTGGACTTCGTCCCGGGCAACGGCGAAGCGATGCCCGACACCAGGCGATCCGACCACGCGCCTTTCTGGATCATCGGCGTTCCCGCCGTGATGGTCACCGACACCAGCAACTTCCGCAACCCGCACTACCACAAAGCCAGCGACACCCTCGAGACGCTCGATCTGCAGCGCATGACGCTCGTGGTTCAGGGTGTCGAGCACGCGGTGCGCGTGCTGAGCGGCGCGTCGGCGACGAAGGTGGCTCACTGATGCGCCCCTTTCTTCTCGCCTGGCTGATCGCGATCGCCGCCGCGATTCCCGGCTTCGCCGAGGTCACGGTGTATCGGAACGGCAACATCTACACGATGGACCCGGACCGCCCGCGCGTGAGCGAGTTCGCGGTGGACGGCGCGGTGATCGTCGCCGTTGGCGCCGAGGATGTCGCCGCGCACACAGCGAAGCAGCGATCGCGCGTGGTGGACCTGCACGGCTTGACCGTGCTTCCCGGATTGATCGACGCGCACGGGCACATGCAGGGTCTTGGCGAGTACGGGCTTGGCATGCTCGATTTCACCTACGCGGATGATTTCGACGCGGTCGTTGTCGCCGTGCGCGACGCCGCGATCGAGAAAGACGCGGGCGCGTGGGTGCTGGGCGGTCGCTGGGATCACGAGAGCTGGCCGGACCGCGAGTTGCCGACGCATCACCTGCTCAGCGAGGCGACCCCGGACAACCCCGTTTGGCTGCGTCGGGTCGATGGCCATGCGGGGTTCGCGAATGCGGCGGCGCTGCGCATGGCGGGCGTCACGCGCACCACGCCGAATCCGCCAGGGGGCGAGATCATCCGCGACGCGGACGGTGAGCCGACGGGCGTGCTCGTTGACAACGCGATGTCGCTCGTGGAGGCCGTCATCGAGGACGATTCGTTCACGGCAGAAGCCGCGATTCTCAAGGCGCAGGATATGTGCCTCGCGGCGGGGCTGACCGGTGTGCACGACATGGCGATCACCCCGGACGCCGTCGAGGTGTACAGGCGCCTCGCGAGCGATGGCCGCCTGAAACTGCGCGTCTACGGGATGATCCGCGGCAGGTATGCCATCGAGTGGTTCTCCGCGAACAAGGCGATCATCGGAGATCGCTTCACCATGCGCGGGACGAAGGTGTATCTGGACGGCGCGATGGGCTCGCGCGGCGCGTGGCTCAAGGCGCCCTACGCCGATCGGCCCACGGATGATCGCGGACGGCCCTACACGGGCCTGGCGCTGATCCCTCTGAACAAGTTGCATGAGGTCGCCGACAACGCGTGGCCTTTGGGGTATCAGATGACGGTGCACGCGATCGGCGATCGCGGGAACGCCGAGGTGCTCGAAGCCTTCCGTCTGGCGAACAAGAACATCCCCCCAGGCGCGCGCGGAGAGTTCCGCGGGTTTCGCATCGAGCACGCGCAGATGCTGGATCTCGCCGATGTGCCGCTGATGGCGTCGCTTGGCGTGATCGCGTCAATGCAGCCCACGCATTGCACCAGCGACATGCGCTGGGTGGAGGACCGCATCGGCTACGACCGCGCGGAGGGGTCATACGCGTGGGCCACGCTTCTCAGGGCGGGCGTGCCGGTCGCCTTCGGGAGTGACTTCCCGGTCGAGCCGGAAAGCCCGTTCTTCGGCCTGCACGCGGCGATCACGCGCGAGAATCGGGACAACCTTCCTGAGGGCGGTTGGCGATCGGAAGAACGCGTCACGCGCGAGGAAGCGCTGCACGGGTTCACGCTCGGCGCGGCGTTCGCCGAGTACACCGAATCGAGGAAGGGCTCGATCGAGGCGGGCAAACTCGCGGACTTCGTGGTGATCGATCGTGATGTGATGACGGTCGATGACGATCGCATCCCCGGCACGCGGGTGCATGCCACGGTGATCGGGGGCGAGGCGGTGTACGAGGCTGACGGCTCACCGATCCGGTTCGACTGAGCGGATCAGCGGCGCCAAGAGGGCTTGACGATGCCGCGCACGCGCTCCGCGCGTTCGGCGAAGGTTGCGTCTTTCGGCTCGAGTTCGAGCACGGTGACATGGCCAACTTTGCGGCCCGCGCGGACCGGCTTGCCGTAGTCGTGGAGGCGCACGCCGGGGATCGCGAGGAGTTCGGCGGCCGAGGGCATGCCCCCGACGCAGTTGAGCATGATGCTCCGGACCCGAGGATCGCCATCGCCGAGCGGGAGGCCCATGATCGCGCGGAGGTGCTGCTCGAACTGGCTCACGCGAGCCGTGTCGATGGACCAATGCCCGGTGTTGTGCACGCGGGGGGCCATCTCGTTGACGAGCAGCGCATCCCCCGCCTGGAAGAACTCGATGGCGAGCACGCCGACATAGTTCAGGGTCTCAAGGGCGCCGCACGCGATGCGCTCGGCTTCGGCCTGCACGGCCGGGGTCGTGTTCGGCGCGGGCACGATCGTCTCGCGGAGGATGCCCCCGTCGTGGTGGTTCTCGACGAGGGGCATGCACACGATCTTCCCGTCGCGCGAACGGGCGGCGACGATCGAGACCTCGCGGTCGAAGTCGATGAACTCCTCGAGGATCATGCCCCAGCCGCCCAGGTGCTGCACGGCCTCTTCGGCGTCTTCGTTCTCGCGGAGGATCCACTGGCCGCGACCGTCGTAGCCCATCCGCCGCGTCTTCATGACGGCGGGGAGGCCAAGGTGCTTGATGGCGTCGGAGAGGTCCTGGCGGACATCGACATGGGCGTAGCGCGGGACGGCGGCGCCGAGGAGTTCAAAGAACCGCTTCTCGGTCAGCCGATCCTGTGAGGCGTCGAGCGCCTCGGGCGCGGGGAAGACGGGGACGCGCTGCGCGAGCCAACGCACGGCGTCGCTCGGGACATTCTCGAATTCGTATGTGATCAGGTCCGACTCACTCGCGAGTTTCCCGAGGGCGCGGCGGTCGTCAAACCCGGCGACGATCAGCGGGCCGACATCGCGCGAGCAGGCGTCGGGCGCGGGATCGAGGAAGGTGAACCGCGCGCCGAGCGGGAGCCCCGCGAGCGCGAGCATGCGACCGAGTTGCCCGCCGCCGAGGACACCGATGCGGAGTCCGGCGTGGGGCTGAATCTGCTGATGGATCACGCGCGGCCTCCGTTCGACACAGAACCGGGGTCCGGGTTCTCGAGCACCTTGCGGGTCTGCGCCTCGCGGAAACGGTGGAGCGCGTCGCGCACGGCGCTGTCCGTGGTCGCGAGCATGGCGGCTGCGAGGAGCGCGGCGTTGATCGCGCCCGCCTTCCCGATCGCCAGCGTCGCGACGGGGATGCCCGCCGGCATCTGCGCGATAGAGAGCAGTGAATCGATCCCGCTCAGCGCTTTGGACTGAACGGGCACGCCCAGCACGGGCAGTGCGGTCTTGCTCGCGCACATCCCGGGGAGGTGGGCGGCGCCGCCCGCGCCGGCGATGATCGCGCGCAGGCCGCGCGATTCGGCGGCGGCGGCGTACTCGAAGAGCAGGTCCGGGGTGCGGTGGGCGGAGACGACGCGGGACTCGAACGGGACGCCGAGGTCGCGCAGGGTGTCGCACGCGTGGGACATGGTCTCCCAATCGCTCTGCGAACCCATGATGACGCCCACGAGCGGGGCTTTGGTCGGGGATGTGGACGCCATGGACGCCAGAGTAGCGGACAGCGGGGGTTGTGTCCTGCGCCCCCCGGCTCAGCGGGCCCGACGCCAGTCGTGCGCCTCAGGGCGTGCGCCCTGGAGCAGCGAGGTCAGGTCGTGGAGGCCGATGTAGCCGTTGCCGTCGAAATCGAAGACCGCGTCGAACGCCGGCTCGCCTTTCACGGCGCCAACGGTGTTGAGGAATCGAGAGAGGGTCTCGGGATCGAGCGGGGCTACGGCGGCGTCTGCGGAACCGCCCGGACCGCCCAGCGCCGATCCGAAGAGGTCCAGCCCGATGCGGATGAGCCGGGGCAGGTAGCCATCGATGGGCGGGGGCGGCGGAGGCGGTGGTGGCGGCGGCGGAGGAGGAGGCGGCGGCGGGGGTTCGACATCCATGCAGTTGTCGCCCGCGCACGCGGCGGTCACGAGGACATCATCCAGATACCACCCCATGAACCCGGGGAACTCGGGCGAGTCGCCCGGCTCGCTCTCGAGCGTCCAGCGGATGCGGATCTTCTGGCCCAGGTACGGGGTGAGGTCGAACGATTGCGTGCGCCATGTGTAGGCCGTGTTGTCGTGCTCTTCGGTGAGCGTTCCGAGCACGACGGCGTCGCCGCCCAGCGGCGGATCGTCGATCACTTCCACCTTGCACTGATCGAGCCGGTAGCCCTCGACCTCGAGGAGTTCGTGGTAGGTGATCGTTGCGCCGAAGTAGTCCGCGCTCCGCAGGTCGAGCGAGGGTGAGGTCAGCGTGCTCGCGAGGCCGCTGGAATAGAAACCGTCGAGGCGCGTGGCGCGGAGGTTTGCGCCGGAGCGCGGCAGGTTGAAGCCCAGGATCGCGGGCGGGAGCGGCCGCGGGATAGTGCTCTGCCCGCCGCGCGCGGTGTAGATGTCGGGCTCGCCGCGCGCCCAGTCCCCTTCGTCCAGCCATCCCAGCCGATCCTGTTCCATGTCGTCGCGGAAGACGACGACATTGCCGATCGCGGGTTTCAGCACGGTCTCGGCCGTGCTGTACCGGCCGGCGGCGTTGACGGTGTAGACGGCATAGACAGCGCGCTGCCCCATCTCGATGGTCGTGTCGGTGAACTCGCGCATCTCGCCGACGGCGACAACGAAGACTCCCTGATCGACCTTCTCACCTTGTGCGTAGACCACGCCGTCCGAGGGCGCCCATTCGCGCGTTCCGGTGAATCGCACGACCATCGCATGGTCGTACTCGCCCGCTGGCCCCGTCACGGCGTTGTCCCACGAGATGGTGGCGCCTGTCCCGGAATTGCCGACGAGTCTCAGTCTCGTTGGGGACGCGGGCCAACTCTGGCCCGGAGTCAGCAGGGTGTCTGAAGCAGCCTGAACCGCGCGGCCGGCGTCGATGAGCCCGAAGCCGATCGAGTCGCTGAACTCGCGCAGGTTGTCAAACTGTCGCACTGAACCGATGAAGACCAGCGAGTTATTGGGGCTCGGGCGACGGGCCTTTTCCTTTAGGATGCGCTCGACCTGCAACGCGGAGAGATTCGGATTGGCCGAGAGCACGAGCGCGGCGACGCCCGCGGCCTGCGCGGTGGCGGCGCTCGTCCCCACAAACTCCTGCGTGTACTCGGACGCCGAGAACCCCGCGGGCCCGGGGAGGTCGGTCGTCACGATCGACGCTGTCGTGCCTGCGCCCGGGGCGAGGCAATCCATCCATGGTCCGAAGGCCTGCTGCACGATCGCGCCGCGGTTGGAGTAGCGGCCGACCGTGATGACGCCCGGCAGATACGAGAGCACGCTCTGGAGCGCCACGGGGATCTGCGCGTCGCCCGCGCTCACCACGAACACCGTCCCCTTGCCGCCCCGCCCGCGGTCGGTGAGATCGCTGACGGCGTCGAGGAGCAATCCCGAGACGATGCCCAGCGATCGCGGCGCCCACGCGTTGCAGAGCACATCGGCGCCCGCGGCGTCGGCCTCGTACATCGCTTCGGTGATCTCGGCGTCGGTGCGCCCTTCGACCGACGCGAGGAAGAGTCGTGACCTCGGTGCTACGCCGCGCACCCCGATGGTGTTGTCGCGCGCGCTGATCAGCCCGGCCATGGCTGTGCCGTGCGTGCCGGTCTCGGCCGGGCGGAGCGGATCGAAGGTGTTGCGGAACTGCCCCGCGACATTCTGCGCGTAGTCGGGATGGCCCGGGTCGACGCCCTGATCGAGCAGCCCCACGATCACGCCGTCGCCGAGCGTGATGTCCCACGCGGGTTCGACATTGGAGTCGAGGCCGGCGGCGCCGCTCGACTGCCCGGTGTTGTTGAGGTGCCACTGCTCCGGGTAGAGCGCATCGTCGATCGAGAAGAAGCGGTGCTCAAAGCGCAGGTCGGGGTGCGCGTAGCGCACGCCGGGCGTCGCAAGAATGTCGTTCGCGACGCGGAACGCTTCGGCCGCGCCGGCGACTTCGGCGATCCAGACATTCGGCGGCCCGTTCCCGCTCGGGCCCCGGAGCCGGCGGATCTCTCCCGTCACGCCGACATTGCGGAACCGGTTGTGCACGACATACTCGGCCACGACTGGCAGGAATCCCACCACCACGCGGTTCGTCGCGGTCACGACGCGCGGGCCGCTCGGCGTTTCCGCGAGGGGAAGTTCGACGGCGGATTGCGCTGATGCGGCGGGGAGCAACGCGTAGAGCGTCAGGCCCGAGGGCGATCCGCTTGCGCCGAGATCGAGGATGAACGAGGGGGGCGGCGTGCCGGGCGGCAGGTCGATGGGAACCTGGCCCGCGCCGTCCTCCGGGAAACCTCCCGGTGCGCGCTGCGCGTGCGCGATTCCGCCCATTGTCAGCGCACAGGACAGAAGCGTCTGGAAGAGACGAAGGCTGTACCCTGCGCGCTCGGGTGCCGGAATACGCATACACCAAGATATACGGAACACCCGGGAGCGCCGGTTTCATCCGTTCATGAACGGATATTTACCGGCCGCGATCCTTGCGGATACCAACCGCGCGGGCGAGCGGGTTGTCGAACGGGCGGCGCTGGATGACCGATTCGTGATCTTCGATGACATCACCCGTCTCGGGATCGACGATCTCACCCAATGCGGCGTCGTCGTCGGTCAGGTCTGCGGCCGGAAACCCTTCGCCGTCATCGACGGCGGCCCCCTCCCCGTGAACGCCAAAGATCGGCTCCAGCGTGACTTGGAAGCGCAGACCCAAAGTATCGCGCAATACTTGCTCGATGGCGTCGGGCCCGCCGGGGAAGTTTGGCTGCTCGTCGGCGATCCGACGGGCGAGCGCATCCATCGCTGACTTCTCGACTTTCGACGCGAGCCCCTGCGCGATCTTCTCCACCCGCGGGCGGAGGATCGTCGCCAGGTATTCGTCCCAGTAAGGAAGCGGAGGATTCCCGCCGGCTGACTTGTTCGCGTTCTGGCTCACGCTGATCTCCCCAACTCGATGTGCAGGGCTTGGGCGCACAAGGCCCGTCCTTATCGTCGGCGAAACCCGATATCCGCTTCATCCTACCAGCGCCGAACGGCCGAAACACATGCAAAGGGCCCCCCTTCCCCCCTTCTTTGGCGGTACCTCGATCATGCGCGCCGTGTCCCCACAGCCCCGCCGACTCCTCTGCGCGATCCTCGCCATCCCGTTCGGGGCATCGGTCGCCGCCGCCCAGCCGGGGCCAACCCCCGACACCGTGGACACCATCCAGCGGGAAGCGCGGGCCGTCCGCCCGCTGGTGCAGAGCGACCTGGCGAAGCGATTCCTCGACGCCGCCGCCGATCTGCCCCGTCCAGGGAGCAGGGTCGTCTACTTCAACCGCACAACACGCGACGCGCTCACCGAGGACGAGGCTTTCGAGCGCGGGACCGAAGCGGTCGTCCGCGACGGGTACGAACGCACCGAACTCTCGGAGCGATTCTTCTATTACACGCGTTACGGCACGCCGGTCGCGTACGCGCGGGCGATCGATCTCGCTGCCGCCAACGGGCTGACCGGCTTCGACGACCAGAAGATCTTCGACTTCGGCTACGGCGGCATCGGCCACCTCCGGATGCTCTCCTCGCTCGGGGCGCATGTCGTGGGCGTTGATGTCGATCCCGTGCTCGACGCGCTCTACAGCGCGAACGCTTCCGACACGGGCGTCGTCGCACGCGCCAAAGCCGCGGGCGAGGGCTCGAACGGGTCGCTGAGCGTGCTGCGCGGCGAGTTCCCGAAAGACCGCGCGGTCAAGCAGGGCGTCGGCGCCGGACACGCGTTGATCCTCAGCAAGAATGTGCTGAAACTCGGGTACATCCACCCCGAGCGCGAGCCCCCTTCTCCCAACACGCTGATCGACCTCGGCGTCGACGACGACTCGTTCCTTCGCGCCATCCACGAGGCGCTCAGGCCGGGCGGCCTGTTCCTGATCTACAACCTCTACCCGAAGCAGGCCGGGCCCGACGAACCGTACAAGCCGTGGGCCGACGGCCGCAGCCCCTTCACGAAAGACGCGATGGAACGCGCCGGATTCGAGGTCATCGAGTACAACCGCGACGACACCGACGCCGCCCGCGCCATGGGCGCCAAACTTGGCTGGGCCGCGCAGATGAACTTCGAGGAAGACCTCTTCGGCATGTACACCATCGCGCGCCGACCGGAATGACCCGCCTCTCCCCTTCTGGATGAACCCCTCGACATGACCACGCATCCGAGCCGTTCCGCACAACTCGAAATGGGCGCGCACGCGACGGTCATGGACCTGCTCTCGTGGGTCGTTCTGGGCATCAATCTTGTGTGCGCCGCGGTGTTAATCTGGGGAATCGTGGCAGGCGTGGCGATGTTCATTCGTGCGGAATTCAAGCGCGGCGCCGACCCGCTGGAGAAATGGCCCGCCCTGCGCCAGGTCGTCGGGCAGTACCTGCTCTTCTCGCTCGAACTGCTCATCGCCGCCGACCTCATCGAAACGATGATCCGCCCGACGCTCGACCAACTCGCGATCCTCGGGGGCGTGGCGGCGCTGCGCATCATCACCGGCTTCGCACTGGGCAAGGAACTCCAGCACCTGGGCGACTCGCCGGCGTTGCGGCCGACGAGGCCCGATCGCGCCTGAAAAAGCGGCCCTAATGGCCCCGGAGGGGGTCGAACCCTCACGCCCGTTGCCGGGCTGCGGATTTTAAGTCCGCTGCGTCTGCCGATTCCGCCACAGGGCCTGTGTCGGGGCCATGATACCTGCCCGTCGCGAAACGGACGCCCTTGCTCCGCGCACGGGCTATCGGGCTTCGTCGCGATCGCGGATTTCTTGCCCATCAGCGACGCTCCCGGTGATCCTCCCGGGGTTGGAACAGCACGGCTGCGCAAGACGAACCGGCTCGGACCGCACCCCACGAGAATTCCGCAACTCCCGCGCGGAATGTTCTTGCATCATCCCAACGCATCACCGATCCTCCGTGAGGGCGCACCACGCTCCGGAGGAGACCGCCATGCACAGACGCGCACGCCAACTCGCCATCGCTGTGACGACGCTGCTCTTCTGCGCGCCGACCGCCTTCTCCGCCGGGGCCTTGGCCCCTCGCCAGCCGTGGGCCAAGCCCGGGCACACCGCCCTCGACGCGTCGCACGCCGAGGGTGTGATTTATGTCAAGTTCCTCGACGAGACGCCAGTCTCGATGCGCGGCGGTGATCTCGTGGCGCCCCTCGGCGACCACGCACGCGCCGCCATCGATGCGCTCCCCGTCGCGAAGTGGCGCGCCGTCTACGACCTGCCCGAAGCGCGGCTCGATGAACTCCGCGCCGACGCGCAGCGCACCCTCGGACGCTCGCTCGCCGACATGACCACCGAGTTCTTCGCGTTCGTCAACGACAACGCCGACACCGCCGCCGTCATCGACGCGCTCAACGCGCTCGACATCGTCGAGACGGCGCTGCCCATGCCCAAGCCCGTCGCACCGCCGCTCCCCCCGGACTTCGAACCCAACCAGGGATACCTCGACAACTCCCCCACCGGCGTCGGCGCGATGCACGCGTGGACCGACCTTGATACACGCGGCGCCGGGGTGGGCATCGCCGACATCGAGTACATCTTCGATCCCGCGCACGCCGACATTCCAACCATCGAACTCGTCGGGGTCACGCCCGTCGATCCCGGCTTCGGGCCCGACCACGGGACGGCGGTCATGGGGCTTGTCGCCGCCATCAACAATGGATGGGGCACGACGGGCATCGCGTCCGAAGCGCGGCACTACTTCTCCGGGAGTTACGACGGGCAGGCGTGGAACATCGCGTCTGCGCTCGTCGCCGCGACCAACGCGATGCAGCCGGGCGATGTCATCCTGATCGAGCAGCAGTACCCCGGCCCGAACGGCCAGTTTGTCCCGGTCGAGTGGTTCCCGCCCTGGTACAACGCGATCGTCACGGCCGTGGGCAACGGGATGATCGTCGTTATGGCCGCGGGCAACGGCGGCCAGAACCTCGACGATCCGATGTTCAGCCAGGGCAACGGCGGCCACTGGCCGTTCCTCCCCGAGAACGACTCGGGCGCGATCATCGTCGGCGCCGGCGCGGCGAGCAGCGGGTTCGGGAACACCACCACGCCGCGCTCGCGGCTCTCGTTCTCGACCTACGGATCCCGCGTGAACCTGCAGGGCTGGGGGCAGGGTGTGTGGACCACCGGCTACGGCAGCGCGTACAGCGCCGAAGGACCGACCCTCCACTACACATCGAGCTTTGGCGGCACATCGAGCGCCTCGCCCGTTGTCGCCGGCGCGTGCGCGCTCGTCCAGTCGGTGTATAAGGTGCGCAATCCGGGCCAGGCGCTCACCTCGCACCAGATGCGCGCGTTGTTGATGGGCACCGGGCTGCCCCAGCAGGACGGCGCGAACCCCGCGACGCAGAACATCGGCCCGCTGCCGGACATCGAGGCCGCAATCCTGAAGATCGCGCCCACTTCGGTCTGCTTCGGCGATGTGGACGGCGACAACCTCGTGAACTTCTCCGACCTCACCTCGGTCCTGACCGAGTTCGGACGCACGGGCGCCGGGCTCTCCGCTGACCTCGACAGCGACGGGGATGTCGACTTCATGGACCTCAATGCCGTGCTGGCGCACTTCGGCAACGCCTGTCCGTAAAGAACGCGTGACTCCGAATACAAACAACGCCCCGGCGTTCGACCGGGGCGTTGTCGTTCTCAGTCACAAAGCGCGGTGCGCTGCGCTCAGGGGCAGGAGGTCCCGAAGTTGCTCAGGATCGTGTTGAGGTCGCCGAAGTTCACCGCTCCGTCGCCGTTCACATCGCCCGGCAAGCCGGCGCCGGTCTGCCCGAACGAGGCGAGCACGGTGTTCAGATCGGAGAAGTTCACGATGTTGTCGCCGTTGGTGTCGCCGACGCACGGCGTGGGCAACGGCGGGAGCACGGTCTGCGGGTTAGAGAGCAGTAGCGCCTCCATGCCGCCGCTGTAGATGTCGATGGTGTCGAGATACTCGAGCGGCGGGGCGTTCTCGGCCAGCATGCGCACCTCGTCCATGAGCACTTCCACGCCGGTGCTCGCGAGCAGGAACGGCGTGTCGGTCGGGTAGCACATGCGCCAGCAGGGCGTGGCGCCGCCCAGTTTGCCGCCCTTCCACGGGCGACCGTCGGAGATGCCCGCGAGCCCCGACATACCGGCCTGTTCGTGGACGATCATGCCGTTGTGGACGACCTGGAGGGTGTAGGTTCCCGAGCCGACGGCGGTGAAGTCGGGGCGCAGGTTCCACCAGTCATCGATGATCGGGGGCGGGCAGCCCAGGCACGGGTCGATGGTGACGCTGCCGCCCGATCCGCCGCCGAGTTGCGTGGCGACGAAGGTGGCGAAGGCGTCGAGGTCGTCGGGGTTGACGAATTCGAAGTCGAAGGACCCGCTGTCCACGCCGCGGTAATGAACCTCAACGCCGTCCTTGCCGGTCGAGCCCAGGCAGCAGGCCTTCAGTCGCGGCCCGCCCGTGACGATGGCCTCGCCGAAGAGATCGATCGGTTCCGATCCGTTGATCGTCGTGGCGAGCACGCCGATGTCGACGGTGAAGTTTCCGTTGACGGTGGTCGGCGAGGTGGGCGCGGTTCCGAAGCGGACGCCGGGCGCGACGGCCCCGTGGCGCGGCCGCTTGAACGAGATCATGCCGTCGGCGAGGATGTCCACCGAGAGCGGCGGCGAGGCCGCGAGACCGGGCGTGTCATGCACGCGGATCTCGAAGGAGTCGCCCGCGAGCGCCGTGCCGCCCGTCGAGACGGCGTTGAGCGAGCCGCTGCCGCCGAACCCGTAGTGGCGTTCGGTAGTCGTGGTCATCGAGCCGTCGGGGAAGGTCGTTGTGGTCGAGGTGCTGTGGCAGAAGCCCCAGAAGTTAAAGCGGATGCGATCGGGCGAGGAGAGCGTGACGCTGCCCGAGGTCTGACCGAGCATCTCGCCGACATAGTCGTTGCCCTTGAACACGATGACATCGAAGGCCGACTCCGCGGGCGACGCGAGCGCGGTCTCGAGAACGAGAGCGCCGTCGGGGTTCGCGACGAACGAGATTTCGTCGGTCTCGCCGCTCGCAAGGTTGTAGTTGAAACTCATCGTCGTGCCCGGCGCGGCGTCCCAGTCGACCGCGGCGGTCTGCACGCCGCTGGTGTCGTCACCGAACGGGACGGTGATGCCGAACGGGCCGGTCATCGGGTCGCCCTCGACGATGACATCCTCGGAACCGTCGGAGGTGAAGAGGGCGTCGCCCAGAACATTGTGGCGGAAGCCGTCGAGGAGCAACGACGACGCGCCTTCTTCGTAGCCGACCGACATCACGAGATGCAGATTCGGGAAGCCGAGGGATGCGAGATCGACGAAGTCCTCGTTGCCGCAGTCCGGCGCGCGGAAGTAGGTCGGCGCAGACTGGCCCTGCCCGTTGAACCCGAACGCGAGTTGCCCGCCGTCGCCGCCGTCCGCAAGGCGGCGGCTGGGGCTGGTGAGTTCGACGATGAATGTCTCACCGGCGAGGATGGGGATGTCGGGGAGTTCAACGGTGTAGAACTCGCGGACGGCCTCCGACATGACGTACTGGGTGATGTGGTTGTGCGCGAGACGCAGGCGCCGGCGCGGCCCGAGCACATTGCCGGTGAGGACTCGGATCTCGACGGGCCACTCGGGACCCTGGTTGAAGCGCACGCCGAAGGTCACGCACTTCAGCGTCATGGTGGTTGGCGCAACGAATGCGCGGGCCACCGAGGTGCTGGCGCTGACATCGTCCTCGAGGCACGCGACGCTGGCGTTGCCGATGACATCCGGGTTGGTCGATTGGGTGAGGGCCAGCGAGCCGCAGTCCGCGGCGCCGCGAAGCGCGACCATGTTGAATTGAGGCGTGCGGTCGTCGCCGGTCAGTCCGACGAGTTGCGGGCCAGCGAACGCGAGCGAGGCGGCAAACCCGGCGGCGAGTGAGCAAGCGGTGATCCCTCTGACCGGACTCCAGCCAGAGAGCGATGTGGGCGCGAGGTGCATTGGTGTCTCCCTATTTCTGAGCCCGGCGCAGGGTGCGCGGGGTGCTCAAAGGGGACTTGCCGTAAGCGAGGTAGATCTAGCACCTTGCGGCGAGAAAAATTCTCGCCGTCATCCGCCACGCCATCGGAGGCGCCATCGGCGTTCGCAAACACGATCTGCCGTGAGTTGGTTGTTTCTCGGCCGTCATTAAGTACACTCGGTCCGGCAGCGACTTTCGCGCCCTGACCCACCTCTCATCCCGCCGCATGAGCGGCTCAGGAGCATCCTTCATGCCTCATCGTCTCATCGTCGCCGCGTTCCTGATGGCCCTCCCCGCCGTCGTTCATGCCCAGCACACGCACCTTCCCCAGTATCCCATCGACGCCGCCAAAGTGTGCGCCAACGCGGGCGATGTCAACGGCGACGGGTTCGATGACATCATCATCGGAAACAACCTCCACAACAGCCAGACCGGCATCGCACGGGTCATCTCCGGCTTCGATGGCGACACCATCCACACCTTCAACGGCGCCGCTCCGGGCAACGACTTTGGCGTCTCCGTCAGCGGCGCGGGCGATGTCAACAACGACGGGGTCCCCGACCTTATCGTCGGGACGAATGTCAACCTCGCCCAGGTCTTCTCCGGCGCCAACGGCTCGGTCCTCCACACCTTGTCAGGGTCCGGCTCGTCCGTCAGCGGCGCAGGCGATGTCAACAACGACGGCTTCGACGATGTCATTCTCGGTGCGCCCGGCGCCAACGCCAACACCGGCCAGGCCCGCGTCTTCTCAGGCGCCGACGGCTCGATCCTGCACACCTTCAACGGCGATATGGCCCAAGACCATTTCGGCTCCTCCGTCAGCGGCGCGGGCGATGTCAACAACGACGGCTTCGACGACCTCATCGTCGGGATGCCGGGGAACGTCGTCTTGGGAACCGTACCGGGAGCCGCGCGTGTCTTCTCCGGCGCCGACGGCTCGGTCCTGTACACCATCCCCGGAGACCAGATCGCGAGCGGGTTCGGCACGTCCGTCAGCGGCGCGGGCGATGTCAACGGCGACGGCTTCGCCGACTTCATCGCCGGCGGCCACTCCCTGACCGTCGTCGAACTGACCTACGGCATCGCCCGTGTCTTCTCGGGCGCGGACGGCTCAACCTTGCACACCTTCAACGGCGCTGCGTTGGGCGACTTCCTGGGCGGCGCCGTCGGCGCAGCGGGCGATGTCAACAGCGACGGCTTCGACGACCTCATCGTCGGCGCGAGCGGCGCCGACCCCGAGGGCTTCAATTCGGGCGCCGTCTATGTCTACTCGGGCGCCGACGGTTCAACCCTCTACACCTTCAACGGTCGGGGGGAAGTCAACACGCTCGGCAACTTCGTCAGCGGCGGGGGCGATATCAACGGCGACGGGATCCCTGATTTCATGGCTGCGGCAACCGGCGGCCAGCGTGTGCGCGTCTACCGGAGCGAGCAGCTTCCCGGCGCGACCTGCCCGGGCGACACCACGGGCGATGCTGTGGTGAACTTCGCCGACCTGAACGAGGTGCTCAGCAACTTCGGACAGCCCTGCCCGGAGTGAGCGGCTCGGAGAGGCCCGGGGCCGAAAACGAGCAACGCCCCGGTCTTTCGGCCGGGGCGTCGTCGTCATTGGTCACGATCCGTGAAGGATGGTGAAATGGGCAGTCCCGGACTTGAACCGGGGACACCCGCATTTTCAGTGCGGTGCTCTACCAACTGAGCTAACTACCCGTATGTCGCCCCACTGGGGGCAGGGGACGGAGGAAGGTAGCACCTCCCTCGCCCGATGGTCAAGATCGGCGGGTCGAAAGGCCGCCTTCACCCCCTTCCCGGATGCAATACCCTGCCCGGAGCGGCGTTCCCCCTCCCACAGGACGATGCGACGAATGGCCGAGCAAACCTCGTCCGGAAACCCGGAAGACGCCCCGCAAGGCGCCGACGAGCGCCCCGCGACCGAACTCGCGGCGGTGCTGGACGCCGCCCGCCGGGGCGAGGGCGACGCCTGGGCCACGCTCGTATCGCTCTACGCGAGGCGGCTGTACGCCTTCGCGCGTTCGAAGAGACTCGGGCCCGACGAGGCCGAGGAGATCGCCCAGTCCGTGTTCGCCACCGTCTCCATCAAGATCCAGTCGGGCGACTACGACGAGCGTGGCTCGTTCGAGGCATGGCTCTTCCAGATCGCCGCCAACCGCGTCCGTGACGCGATCCGCAAGTCGAAGCGCGGCGCCTCGGCCATGGCCGCCATCCGCGATTCGGCGGACGCCCCGGGACGGGCGGTCCGCTCTGATCGGGACGACACCGAAGAACGGGACCCCGGCCAGACCGCCGCGCTCCATCGCGCGATGGACGGCCTGCCCGACGCCGACCGCGAGGTCGTCGAACTCCGCCACCGCGCCGGGATGTCTTTCAAGAGCATCGCCGCGATGCTCGAGCAGCCCGTAGGCACCGTGCTCGCGCGGCACCACCGGGCGCTGCGCAAACTCCGCGACGCCATCGAATCTGATACAACCCCACCCCCGGCGCCCCCGAGCGAAACCGAGTGACACACATGAACACTCCCGACGATCCCAACCTGCGCAGCATTTCCGACGCGCTCGACCGCGACGCCGCACGCCTCCGCGCCGAGCCGGACGCCGGCTTCGAGGCCCGCGTGCTCCGCGCCGCCCTGCGCGCCGAGGCGTCCCCCGCCCCCGAGGTGGTTGTTGCCCGCAGCATCGGATTCTGGCGTTCGAACGCGCTCAAGGTCGCGGCAAGCCTCGCACTGCTGCTGACCGTTGGCGCTGTGTCCATCTTCGCGATCCGCGGCGCGACGGCGCCCGTGCCGTCGAACACCGTGGTCTCCGCGAACGACGAAGGCGATGTGCTCACCGACCTCGACGCGTGGCTGGCGATGGACGGCGAGGTCTTCGGCCGCACGAACCTTGCCTCGTTCCGCACCGAACTTGACGACGCCGACCATGCGATCTCGTACGACGACCTCGGGGAATCCGCATTCGACGCCGAGGAGTGGATGTGAACATGCCGCGCGTTCATCGAACAAGTTCGCTCCTGATTTGCATGGCCGTCGCGTGCGTGGCGGCCGTGCAACTCGGGGCGGCGACGCTCGCGCAGCCGGGCGGGGGTCCACCCCGCGGGGAGCAGGATCGCCCAGGGCAGCGCTTCGACGGCGGGGACCTGCGTGCGCGGCTCGAAGCCCGCCTCGCCGAGACACGGCGAGAAGAAGCCGTGTTGCAGAACGCGCTCGAAGCGATCGACCGGGGGGAAGCCCCGCCCCAGATCGTTCGCGGCCTCATGCGCGACCGGGCCGATCGAGGCGACGACGATCGCCAGTTCGATCCCGCGGAACTCACGCCCGAGCGGCGCGAACAGATCCTCGCGTTCCTCCGAGAGACCGCCCCGCCGCTGGCCGAGCGCGTCGAGCGGGAACTCCGCGAGAATCCCGACCAGGCGGACCGGATCTACGGCCGGCTGGCCCCGCGCGTGATCCCTGAGATCGAACTGCGCGAACGCGACCCGGAGATGTTCGAGATCCGAATGCAATCGATGCGTCTCGATTGGAGGATCAGGCAGGCCGCGTTCCGATCGCGCAACAACCGCGAGGGCGAAGGCCATGACGCGCTGCTCGCGCTGGTCCGCGAGCGCGTGGATCTCACGATCCGCGAGCGTGCGCTGATGCTGGATCGGTTCGAGAAACGCATCGAGCGGATGCGCACGGAACTCGACGCAGAACTGGCCCGGCGCGACGAGATCGTGGCCGAGAAGGTCGACGAACTCGAGCGAGGCGTCGCCGCCGAGCCGCCGCCGCCGGGCGAGAGCGGGCCGAGGCGCGAGCGTCGCGGCCCCCAATCGCGATGATCCCGCAGCGAGTCCGCACGCACGCCGGTATCCTTCGCCTCGATGGATGAACCGAAAGCGGTCCCGGCGCTCCTCGCGCCGCCGCGGAAAAAGGACAATCCGTTCACCCGCTCCGTCGCGGGCATGGTCGGCGCCGCCGTCCTCGCGGTTATGCTCGGCGCGTGCCTGTTCTCGCTGCCGTGGACGATGGGGGAATCGCAGTCGGCCGGGGTCCCCCGCTATCGCGCGGGGAATCTGGACGCGACGAAACTGCCCCCGTCGTGGATCCCGCACACGCAGGAAGAACGCGAGCAACTCGGCCGCGCCGCCGAAGCCGACGCGCGGGCCATCCTTGCCGTCCAACTCGGGGTTGCGCAAGAAGACACGCCCGATCCGACTCCCGCGCAGATCGAAGCCGCCGCGCCGAGTTTCCCGCTCGGGGCCGACCAACTCGGGCGGGACCTGTTCACGCGCATCCTGGTGGGCGGAGGGATCTCGCTGGGCATCGGCCTCTCCGCCGCGCTGATCAGTGTGCTGATCGGCACGGCGTACGGCATGACGGCGGGGTGGTTCGGCGGGCGTGTGGACGCGGTGATGATGCGCATCGTGGACATTTTGTACGGGCTTCCGTACATCCTGCTGGTGGTGCTCCTCGCCGTGGCCGCCGACTCGCTGGCGGATCGAGCGATCGCTCGGAGCGTGGCGAACTCGGCGGCGGCGCGGATCGCGTTCGTCGAGCGCGAGGTCACGGCGCTCCCGCCCGCGCAGCGCGAGGACGACGACGCGATCGCAAAGATCGAGGCGGAGGCCTCGACGCGGTTCAGTTCGTCGGCGATCGAATCGCGGCGCAGCGTGGTGAACATCGTCACCCTGCTCGTGGCGATCGGCGGCGTCTCCTGGCTCACGATGGCGCGCGTCGTGCGCGGTCAGGTGCTGAGTCTGAAGAACCAGCCCTTCGTGGAGGCCGCACGCGCGGTCGGCGCCCCCACGCCCAGGATCTTCCTCAAGCATCTCCTGCCCAACCTGCTCGGGCCGATCATCGTCTACGCCACGCTCACCGTGCCTCAGGCGATCCTGCAGGAGTCGTTCCTCTCGTTCCTCGGGATCGGCGTCATGCCCCCGATGCCCAGTTGGGGGAACCTGGCCGCGGCGGGCCTGAACGAACTGAACACGGTGCGTTCGCGCTGGTGGCTGCTGGTCTTCCCGTGCGCGATGCTGGGGATCACGCTGCTTGCGCTCAACTTCGTGGGCGAGGGGCTCCGCGAGGCCTTCGATCCGAAACGGGCGCGATGAACACTCCCACGCTTCGCCAACCGCTGCCTTCGCAGACCGTCGAGACGGCGCCGCTGCTCGAACTGCGCGACCTGACGCTTTCCTTCGACAACCCGGGAGGCCCGCGCATCCTCGCGGTCGACGGGGCGTCGATGAGCGTGCACGACGGGCAGACCCTCGCGGTGGTCGGCGAATCCGGGTGCGGCAAGTCGCTGACCGCGCTCAGCGTGCTCGGGCTCGCGCCGACGCCGCCCGGCCGCTACGACGCCGGCATGATCCTCCTCCGCACGCCCGACGGCGCCACCGAAGACCTGCGCACGCTCGACGAACATGCGATGCGGCGGGTTCGCGGCGGCGAGGTCGCGATGATCTTTCAGGAGCCGATGTCGTCGCTCAACCCCGTGTTCACCATCGGCGAGCAACTCCGCGAGGCCATCCGGCTCCATCAGGGCGTGCGCGGCAAAGACGCCGATCGCGTGGCCGTGGAAGCGCTCGACGCCGTAGGCATCACCAACGCCGCGAAACGGCTGAGCGCCTACCCACACGAGTTCTCGGGCGGGATGCGCCAGCGCGTGATGATCGCGATGGCCCTCGCGTGCCGCCCGCGCCTGCTGCTCGCCGACGAACCGACCACCGCGCTCGATGTCACGATCCAGAAGCAGATCCTTGCGCTCATCGACAACCTGCGCCGCGAGAAGGGGCTGGGGGTGCTCTTCATCACGCACGATCTGGGCGTTGTGTCCGAGCACGCCGATGTCGTGTGCGTGATGTACGCCGGTCGCGTGGTGGAGTACGCGCGCACGCGCGAACTCTTTGCGCACCCGCTCCACCCGTACACTCGCGGGCTGCTCGCGTGCATCCCGTCGCTCCGCGCCCGCCGCGAACGGCTGACGACTATCGCGGAGACCGTCGGAGCGCGTCCGCGGTTCTGGCCTTCGAGGCCTGAAGTCGCCGATCTCGACCCCTGGTGGCCGTGGGACAAGGCGCCGCAGGGCACGGAGAACGCGAGCGGGCCTGCGGCCGATTCCTCGCTGGTGCTCGCGGCCCCAGAGCACTGGGTCGCCGCGTGGAGAACGCCCGCGGCCCGCGCGGTCGAGCACCCCCGGGGCGAGGCGCCGCGTATCCCGCCCGTCCGGGAGTGATTCTCGGACCCCCGAAGATGCAACTTGCGGATCGCCGAACGCGAAGCATGATGGTGGGGCTTGCGTTCGTATTCCTCCCCTCGCACAGGCGGGAGTCTGCATGTATCAACGATTCGGCGCTCTCGCCGCCATCATCTTCCTTGCGCCCCTCGCCTGCGCCCAGCCGGCGTTCTTCGGCTTCGAACCGAGCGAGGGCTATTCGCTCGGCGCGATTGGCGGCCAGCAGGGCTGGGCCGAGTTCGATCTGACCGCGGGCGCCGGCGCCGATGTCGCGGAGATCGACGGCCGCCGCGCACTGCGTCTTTCCGACAACCCGATCGCCAACAACGGCATGTTCATCGGCGCGTTGAGCCCCGAGACCTACGACCCGGGCGAGCGCGGCGCGGTCAGCGTCGATGTGCGCATCGACGACCTCGCGGGCGCGAGCTACACCGTCGTCGGGCAGTCGATCGCCAAGTTCGGCACGACCTTCCGCGTGGTCTTCGAGTTTGGCGGCACGATCTTCGTCGTCGACGACACCGACAAGGGGCCGGCGTTCATCGACACCAATGTGTTCTTCACGCGCGGCTCGTTCGAGGAACTCCGCGTCGAGTGGGAGCCCGACTCGACGCGGTACTACTACGCGGGCGAGATGATCTACGAATCGACCTCCACCGGTTTCGCCCGCGCGCTCGACCAGATCGTGCTCGCGTCCGACGGCTGGCAGGACGCCGGATTCCCCGTGGGCGACGGCCCGATCGCGGCGTACTTCGACGACATCGCGATCACCGCCATCCCTTCGCCCTCTGCCTCGTGGGCAGCCCTGCTCGCGATCCCCCCCGCTGTGCGGCGACGCCGCCCGCGGTATGCTGGTGGCCGATGCGCGCCCTGATCCTTGCCGACGGTTCCTTTGCCTCGCGCGAGCGGGCGCTGCTGTCACGGCTCGAGGTCGGGCTGGCGGACGAGGGCGTGCGCGTCGTGCGCGTGACGCCGATCGAGCCCGCCGCCGAGTCGCTCGACAACCCGTACCTGCGCTGGATCAAGTTCCCCGAACCGTCCTCGAAACTCTTCGCGCCGATCTCGGCCCGCGCGGTGCTCCAGGACATCCAGACGATGCGCGAATTGTCGGTGCAGGACAACGAGCCGATCGACCTCGTGCACATCATGGGCGACAACGCGTGGGCAGCGGGCGAACGCATCGCGCGCGAACTCGACGCGGCGCTCGTCTACGAGCTGTGGTCGGAAGTCGCGGTCCAGCGCGGGCTGGCGCTGGCCCGCGCGCTGAAGGCGCGCGACGAGGACGAGCGCAAACGCGTGATCTTCCTCTGCCCCGACGAGGGCGTCGAGCAGCGCATCGAAGCGAACACCCCGTGGATCAACCGCCGGCTCGCCGTGTGGGGCGTGCATTCTCATCACGAGCGCCCCGAGTGGCCCAAGCGCAACGGCGCGTTCTCGGTGCTGATGCTCGGCACGGGGGACGACATCGCTTCGTGCAAGGTCGCGCTCGACGGGCTGAGCCGCCTGCGCACCGCCGCGCCCACGCTGCTCATCTTCCTCGACGCCGCGCTCGTACGGTCGTCCAACGCGCTCTGGAAGCACGCCGACAAGCTCAAACTGCTTGATTGCGTTTCGGTCATCGAGGACACCGAGAGCCGGCGCGAACTCTCGCTCCAGGTCGACGCCGTCGTCGTCCCCGAGCGGCTGCAGCAGCACCGCACGATCTTGCTCGACGCGATGGCGCACGGCGTGCTGGTGCTCGCGCGCGAGGGCTGCCCGATGACCGCGCTGCGCGACAGCGAAACCGCGGTCGTTATCGAGCGCGGCGACGCCGAGGAGTGGGAGCGGGCCATCCTCTCGCTGCTCTCCGATCGTGCCCGCGCCGCCGCATTGCTCGAGGGCGCCATGGCGTTCGTGCGCGAGAACCGGCTGGCCAGCGCGCAGGTTCGGGGCGCGCTGAGCGCGTACGAGACCGTCGCGGGCGCTCCTCCCATCGCGTTCACCGCCGGGTCCAGAGTCGGCTGATCGCGCGGCGAAGCGGTTGCTTCCGGCCCGTTCCGGCGCACACTCCTCGGGAGAGGCCGCGCGCACAGCGTGGGTCGAATGGTTATCGGGAGTGGCCCGGCCATCACAAGGAGAGACGAGATGTTTGGACGGCTCGCCCCGGTTCTGATCGCGTGTGTCGCCTGCGCCGTGCCCGCGCTCGCGCAGGTCTCGACCTTCACGGCGGGCGGCGGCGGACCCGTCGTGCTCGCGCAGACCGCCGTCCAGCCCGCGTCGCGCGCGTTCGTCGGACCGACTTATGTAAATGTGCATCAAGACCGAGCCCCCGGTGTCGCCGAGGCGCTCGCGCCGTCGCAGGCGTCGCGCCGCTCGAAGCCCATGGCCTACGGCGCGCCGACCGCGCTCTACGACCTGTATGTCCCGATGAACATCGGGCCGACGAACAACGCGTACGACCCGTGGACGCCCGTCGAGGGCTACGGCGCGCTGGAAACCATCGAGGCGACCCGCATCGACTTCCTCGAACGCTACGGCCTGCTCGGGGGCGTGCGCAGGCACACGAACTCTGCCGCCGAAGTCATCGGTGAGGCCGATGGGACTCCCCCGCCCGAACCGCGCGGCGTGATCCGCGTGCGCCCCGCGAGCGACGAGAGGCAGGAACTCGTCAACGCGGCGCGCTGAGCGTCGAGAGCAGTTCTTTCGCGCGATCATCGCCCAGACCGGCGGCCACCTGCGCCAGCACGATCGCGTCATCGACGCGCCCGGCGCGCTGGAGCATCAGCGCCGCCTTGTAATTCACCTCGGCGTTGGTCGAAAGACGATCCGCCGCGCGGAGGTAGAGCGACGCCGCCTCGTCGGTGCGCTTGAGCATGGCCAGCGCGGTCGCGGCCTCGTCCACGGCGGCCGGGTCGGTGAGCAGCCGGTCGTCAGGCATCGCGAGGAGCAAGCGTGCCGCGGCCTCGGGATCGTTCTGCCTTCTCAGGATGCGCGCTTCGACCAGGCGCCATTGCACGCTTTCGGGATCGAGTTCGCGCGCCTTGGCGATGTGCTGGCGCGCGATTGGCAGGTTGTTCTCTTCGAGCGCGATGTCCGCCAGCACGCCCCACACGACGGCCATGTCCGGACGCAGGTTGCCGGCGCGGAGCAGACTCGCCTTGGCGCCCGTGTTGTCACCGAGTTTGCGCTGGATCTGGGCGAGGTAGATCGCGAACCGCGCGTTCGAGGGCTGCCGCGCGCTCGCCCGCTCATAATGGACAAGCGCTTCGTTCACGAGCCCGGCGGTGTTGGCGACGGTCCCGGCGTTGAATTCGAGTTCGACGGGCGCCGCTGAAGCCCGGGCGGCGTTGGCGTAGGCCTCGTAGGCCTCGCGGGTGCGCCCGCGTGAGAGGAGCGTCTCGCCGTAGAGCGACCAGACCTCGTAGTCATCCGGCGCGCGGGCGGCGGCGTCGCGGAGGAGCAGTTCGGCGCTCTCGAAGTCGTCGCTGCGCAGGTGCTGGCGGGCGGCCTCGAGCATCTCGGTGACGCGCGTCGCGGGGGCCATGGCCTCGGCGCGCGACGACCCGGCCCGGTTCGCCGCCCCCACGAGCAGCCAGCCGGCGCCCGCGGCGAGCAGGATCAGCCCCAGCGCGGCCAGCGTCGCGAAGAATCGTCGCTTTCGGAGTTCGCGAATGCGGTCGTCCATCGGGGTCAGCGTACCGCCCATCCCCTACACTCGTCGAACCCCATGCCCAACGAAGCCATGACGACCCCGCAAACCACCACCAACGACCTCCCCAAGGCCTACGCGCCCGCCGAGCACGAGCCGCGCATCCGCGAGCGCTGGGACGCCTCGGGCGCCTTCCACGCCGACCCGGCCGCGGTCAACAGCGGCGAGAAGAAGCCCTACTCGATCGTCATCCCGCCGCCGAATGTGACGGCCGCGCTCCACCTCGGGCACGGGCTGAACAACACCCTCCAGGATGTCCTCACCCGGGCTCACCGGATGATGGGCGCCGAGGCGCTGTGGATGCCCGGGACCGATCACGCCGGGATCGCGACCCAGACGGTCGTCGAGAAGCGGCTGATGGCCTCCGAGAAGAGGCGGCGGACCGACTACCAGCGCGACGAGTTCGTCGGCAAGGTGCAGGCGTTCAAGGACGAATACGAGCGCGTCATCACCGACCAGCTCAAGATGATGGGCTGCTCGTGCGACTGGGAGCGCCAGCGCTTCACGATGGACGAGACCTGCGCGAAGGCGGTGCGCGAGGCGTTCTTCCGGCTCTTCGAGGACGGGCTGATCTACCGCGGCAAGCGGCTGG
Source organism: uncultured Phycisphaeraceae bacterium (assembly GCA_965369025.1). Classification (GTDB taxonomy): domain Bacteria; phylum Planctomycetota; class Phycisphaerae; order Phycisphaerales; family UBA1924; genus JAHBXC01. The sequence continues at coordinate 360,695 of CBDUPB010000002.1, forward strand.
TCAACTGGGACCCGGTGACCCAGACCGTGCTGGCCGACGACGAGGTCGAGATGCGCGAGGTGGACGGGTTCTTCTACTACCTGCGCTACCCGCTGTGCGACGAGTCGGGCAAGGCGATCAGCGTCAAGATGCCCGACGGCAGCACCGCCGACCACATCACGGTCGCGACGACGCGCCCCGAGACCTATCTGGGCGACACGGGCGTGGCGATGAACCAGCGCGACCCGCGCGCGAAGGCGCTGGTGGGCAAGTTTGTGAAAGTGCCGTTTGTGGGCCGCGTGATCCCGATCGTGGCCGACGACTATGTGGTGCTGCCCGCGGCCATGCAGAGCGATCCGGAGGCGGCCGCGAAGGACCCCAAGGCGCAGTTTGCGACGGGCTTCCTCAAGGTCACGCCCGCGCACGATGTGAACGACGAGCAGATCGGCAAGCGGCACGGCCTTCCGGTCGTCAACATCTTCGCGCCCGACGCGACCATCAGCCGCGTACACGGCTGGACCGATTGCGAGGGGTGTGAGGCGGACCAGTGGGTCGGCATGACCCGCGAGGATGCGCGGAAGGCGATCGTGTCGGCGTTCCGCGACGCGGACCTGCTCGAGGCGCAGAAGCCGTACAGCCACAGCGTCGGTCACTCGTACCGCTCGCACGCGGCCATCGAGCCGTACCTGAGCGATCAGTGGTACATCGCGATCAAGAAGCCGATCCCGCTCTTCAAGGAAGGGCGCAGCGACGCCGAGTTCAACGCGCTGATCGACGGCACGGACATCCCCGTGTTCTCGCTCGCGGGCCTCGCGCAAACGGCGCTGCTCGGCGGCGAACTGAAGTTCATCCCCGAGCGGTACGCCAAGACCTACCAGACCTGGCACGAGAACCTGCGCGACTGGCCGATCTCGCGCCAGTTGTGGTGGGGACACCGGATCCCAATGTGGAGCGGGAGCGCGAACGGCGACGGCATCGCATCGCAGGAGTTCGACGGCAAGGCGTTCTCGTGCGCACGGAGCGAAACCGTCGAGTCCGCGCTTGATCAAAGCGCACGCGACCCCGATGTGCTCGACACCTGGTTCTCGTCGGCGTTGTGGCCGCTCTCGACGATGGGCTGGCCCGCCCCCGGAAGGGAGAACGGGGATACGGAAGGTCTCCTGCAGGCGTTCAACCCGACCAATGTGCTGACCACCGCGCGCGAGATCATCACCCTGTGGGTCTCGCGCATGGTGATGTTCAACCGCTACTTCCTCGCGACCAAGGACGCGAACGGGAAGTATCAGCCCGGGCCGTCGCCCTTCAAGGATGTCTTCATCCACGCGATGATCCAGGACGGTGAGGGTCGCAAGATGTCCAAGTCGCTGGGCAACGGCGTGGACCCGCTCGACATCATCGAGACCCACGGCGCCGACGCCATGCGCTTCACGCTCTGCCACATGACGACGCAGACGCAGGATGTGCGCATGCCCGTCGAGCACGACGCCAAAAGCGGCAAGAACACCTCGCCCAAGTTCGATCTCGGTCGCAACTTCTGCAACAAACTCTGGAACGCGTCGCGCTTCGCGCTGAGCAAACTCGACGGGAAGTCGGTCGATGAGGCAAGCCAGCCCTCCCATCGCCCCCTCGTGGACCGCTGGATGCTATCGCGCATCGCTGCCAGCGTGGAGCAGATCGATCAGTCCCTGCGCGGGTACGAGTTCAGCGGCTACGCGCAGTCGCTCTACGACCTGCTGTGGCGCGACTTCTGCGACTGGTACCTCGAGGGCGTGAAGCCGACGATCAACGACGACGCCGAGCAGCGCGCGATCCTGCGGGCCTCGCTCGACACCATCCTGCGCGTGCTCCACCCCGTGGCGCCGTTCATCACCGAGACGATCTACGAACGAGTGCGTGAACTGCCGTCCGCTGAGATCGCCGGGCTTGGACTCGCCACGGGCGAGGCCGATCTGCTTTGTGTCGCGCCGTGGCCCACGGTCGCGCCCGGGCTCCGGGATGAGGCCGCCGAGCGCGACTTCGAGCGGTTGCGCACGCTGATCGAGTCGATTCGCCAGACGCGGGCCTCTCAGAATGTGCCGCCCAAGCGGCAGGTGACGCTTCACCTGAACCCGCAGGACGCCGGGCTGCTGGGGCTGGTGCGCATGAACGAGGTCTTCGTGAAGGCGATGTGCGGCCTGGGCGCCATCGAGGAAACCGCGCCGACCGGCCAGTCGAGCGTGTTCACGATGGACGCGCACGAGCACCGCCTGAGCGATCTTGCCGACGCCGCCGACGCGGGCGCCGAGCGTGCGCGGCTTGACGCCAAGCACGCCGAACTCGTCAAGTCGATCGCGGCCCTCGAAGGCCGCCTGGCGAACCCCGGGTACGCCGAGCGTGCGCCGGCGCATCTTGTCCAGCAGACGCGCGACCAGTTGGCGGCTCAGATCGCGGAGCGCGACGCCACGGCGGAGGCGTTGAAAGGTTTGTAGAAGACCCTCCCCTACCCCTCCCACGAGTGGGAGGGGTTCGAAGAAGCACCGGAGTCGAGAAGTGCGTGTGATCGTGGCGTTGATGGTGTGTCTGCTCGTTGGGTGCGCATCGTCGTCGTCGCGCACGGGGAACGCGACGGACGCGGGCGATGCGCCCGTGGCGCCGCGGGTGATCGTGGAGAGCGAGGCGCCCTGGGACTACGCGGGCGCCCGGGGACGCGTCATCACGACGCCCAACTTCCGGCTGTACACGACCGAGACGGACACGACGCTGATCCGCCGCACGCCGGAGTTCCTCGAGATCGCGCTGGACCACTACACCCGCGCGCTGGTCACGCTGCCGCGGCCCACCGACAGGATGGACACCTTCCTGCTCGACACGCGGGCGCAGTGGCAGCGCATGACGCTGCAGATCCTCGGCGCACGGGGTCAGGGCATCTCGCGCGTCGGCCGCGGCGGGTTCGCCCACGGGGGCAAGGGCGTGTTCTTCGACATCGGGCTCTTTGACACGCTCGCGATCGCGTCGCACGAGGGATGGCACCAGTACACCCAGTCGGTGTTCCGCGAGCGCATGCCCTCGTGGGCGGAGGAATCCATCGCGACCTACATGGAGGGCCACCGCTGGGCGGGCGCGACGCCGGTGTTCCTTCCGTGGGCGAATATCGAGCGCTTCGATCACCTGCGCAACGCCTACGCGCGGGGCGACCTGCTCCCGCTCCGCATGATGCTCGCGTCGAACCCCGAGGGCCTGCTCACCCCGGTGAACGACGATCTGCTCACCTTCTACGCGCAGGGCTGGGCGCTGATTCACTTTCTGCACGCGTACGACGGGCAAGAGTCGAGCGACGCGCTGCGCGCGATGTTGATCGATGCGCAGGCGGGGCGGTTATCGGCGGCCGTCACCGCGCGGCTGGGCGATCGAGAGTTCCTCGCGCGCGCAGTTCGTGACCGCTCACTCGGGGGCGAGGCGGTGTTCCGGGCGTATTTCGGGGACGATCTGGACGCGACGGAATCGCGGTTCCGGGCGTTCGTCGGGCGGCTGGTCGCGCCCTCCTCCCGGGACCGCATCGCCGAGGGCGAAGCTCCCCGCGGGCTGGAACCCGGGTGAAATTCGGGGGAAGCGGACCGATCGGCCGACAGAGAAATGTCCCGCCCCCTTTAGGCGACTGACAAAACCTTGCAACCGATCGGGTTCATCTTGCCGAATAGTAAGTCGTCAGGTATATTTGCGCTGGGAAGAAACGCAACTCTTCGGTGACGGGCGTCACCGGACCCAGCGTTCAACGAGGTCTACCAGAGGGCTACGACGCTGTTCGTGCGCGATGCGCGGACACCCCCCTCCTCTAACCATGGCTTCCCTCTTACTCAACGCCCCAGGCAAGCAGAAATGCGTGCCTGGGGTTTCTTATTGGGCGTCGTTCGCTGAGGTTGCAGACCCCGACCCGGGTTTGGTTCGCCTCGCCGCCCGGAACGCCACGCCCGCGGCCACGAGCGCCACAACCACCGCCAGCACGGCGGTCGCCTGCTCGGCCGTCACGCGGCCCGCGATGCCGCCATCTCCCTGAACCGCCCAGAGTCCCACGAGCCCGATAAGCGGGCCGAGGGTGTACCCGCTCCCGATGAGCGCCTCGTGGGTTCCCCCAGCCTCAACCTCGCTCGCGCCGACCTCCATCACATAGTACAGGGCGCCGGTGTAGATCCCGCCCAGCCCGAACCCGAAGAGGGCGAGCCCGACGCACGCCGTCGCCAGGTTCGGGGCCAGCAGGGTGAGCGCAAAACCGATCAGCGTCACCGCCGTCGTCCAGATCGGCGTCCGCCAGCGGCCGTGCCAGCCGGACCACCACCCGAAGAACCCGAACGACACCACACGGGCGCCGAGGAACACCGAGAAGATCAGCGTCTTGTGCTCGGTCTCGATCCCCAGCCTCCCCAGCAGCGTCGGGATCAGCGGCGTCAGGGCGTACATCAGCATGTAACTGGTCGGGAGCAGCAGGCGAAAAACCGTCAGCAGCCGCTCGTAGACGGGCGGATGAGGGTGGCTATCGTGGACTTCCTTGGCCGGGTAAGGCGAGAAGATCGCGAGCAGGCCGCAGGTGAGAATCTGGATGATCCCCGTCCACAACATGAGCATGAGCGCGGAGTTGGCGGTCCGCATCGCGGGAGCCATGATCCACGCCGTCAGCACGATGCCCACCGACCAGGTGACATTGAACCAGCCGACGACCCGGCGCAGATCGTCGCCCCGCCGCCCGCCCGTGACATAACTCTCGACGATGGGCCACAGCCCGCCCATGGCGGTCGAGCAGATCCCGATGGCTGGCCAGATGACCCACGCGGCCCGCGCGCCCAGGGCGCCCTCGTGGGCGAGGGCCATCGACGCCGAGCACAGTCCCATGACGATGAGCAGGAAAGCGAGCACGAGGCGCGCCGTGATCCAGGCGATCTTCGCAGACGCCGCACGCAGCGCCGGGCCCACGCCCAGCGCGCCGGCGATGTAGGTCCCGCCCATCACGAGCCCGAGGATCAGGTTCCGCCGCGCGCCGAAGCCGAAGCCCGTCTCGGCGACGAAGAACACGCCGATCGCGACCACGGCGGCGGTCATGTTCGCCACGAAAGTGAACAGCAGCGCGGCCCAGACCGGCGTCGGACGCTTGGCCGTGGGCTCGTGCAGCCGCTCGGCCACCGCCTGAGACGCCGTGATTTCGCCCGCCGAGGGGACATACACCGTCACTGGGGACTCCTTCGTTCCTCGCGTTGCCGCTGCTCCGGCGACGCCGTACCATCCGCCACAACACAAGCGGGCAAACGCCCGCCGTCAAGCGCACCTGTAGCTCAATTGGATAGAGCGTCGGCCTCCGGAGCCGAAGGTTGGTGGTTCGAGCCCACCCAGGTGTATTTCTACGGGACCGGGGCCGGGGGACCGGGCAGCCCCGGGCCCGGCGCAGCGTCGCTGCTCGCCTTCGGCGCATTCCTCGCCGCGCGGCGGAGACGGTGAGCGGACTCTGATCAGAGCCTCGGGCGGAAGCACGAGGCAGGAGATTCAGCACACCAGCGATCACCGGATCGCATGCGACTTCGAAGACGCGTGCGCGATGAGCCATCAATGAACTTCATCGGTTCCGGCCGCGTGCTCCCGCCCGCGGCTCTGATAAAACACACTTACGAGAACATCGCCTCGACGAACGCTTCGGGGTCGAAGGGTTCAAGGTCGTCGAGGGTCTCGCCCACGCCGACGAACTTCACCGGGATGTCGATCGCTTCTCGGATAGCCACCGCGACGCCGCCCTTGGCCGTCCCGTCGAGTTTCGCGAGGATGATGCCCGAGAGCGCGATGGCGTCGTGGAAGATCTGCGCCTGCCCGATGGCGTTCTGGCCGCTGGTCGCGTCGAGCACGAGCAGCGTCTCGTGGGGCGCGTCGGGGATGCGCTTCGCCACCACATCGCGGATTTTGCTGAGTTGACGCATGAGCGGGACCTGCGTGTGCAATCGCCCGGCGGTGTCGACGATCAGCACATCCACGCCGCGCTTGACGGCCGCGTCGCACGCGTCGAACGCGACGGCCGCGGGGTCGCCCCCCTGCTGGCCCTTGATGATGTCGATGCCCAGCCGCTCGGACCAGATCTCGAGCTGTTTCACGGCGCCGGCGCGGAAGGTGTCACCCGCCGCGAGCAGGACGGTCCTGTTCTCGTCGCGCAGGCGCTTGGCGAGTTTGGCGATGCTGGTCGTTTTGCCCGCGCCGTTGACGCCCGCGATGAGGATCACGGTGGGCGTCTTGCTCTCGGGCGACGCGAAGCGGATCGAGCGATCACGCTCGGGCCACATGGCCTTGATCTCGCGCTTGAGATACGCGAGAACCTCTTCGCCCTTGCTCACCTTGCCGTCGCGGTAGTCCTTGCGCAGTTGTTCGACGAGGCGCGTCGCGGTCTTCACGCCGATGTCCGCGCGGATGAGCCGCGCTTCGAGTTCGTCGAGCGTCGCCTCGTCGATCGTGCGCCCGCGCAGCCAGCCGTAGGCACCGAGCGTGGCCTCTTTGACCGCGCCGCCCGCGCCGGCCAGCGCCTCGCGCGTCTTGCCCAGCCCCTGCTTGAACTTGTTGATCGTCTTGCTGAACAGCGCCATCGCTTACTGCTCGCCCTCGGGGACGGTGGTCGGCGCGTCTTCGGGGGCCGCGTCGCCGGGGGTGGAGTCGCCGGGGGCCGCGAGCACCTTCTTCAGGATCTTGTCGAGGATCGCGTTCACGAACGCGGGCGACTTCTCGGTGCTGAAGCGCTTGGCGAGATCGACCGCCTCGTTGACGGCGATTTTCGGGCTCACCCGGCCGCTCGTCATCTCGTAGTGCGCGAGTCGCAGGATCGCGCGGTCGATGGCCGGCTGGCGGTGCGCGGGCCATGTCGGCGCGTAGATCTTGATCGCACGGTCGGCGGCGGTGCGGTCGCGGAACGCGCCGGTCGCGAGGTCCATTGCCTTCTTCTGCTCGTTCGGGGTGAGCGACTCGATGTCAATCGAGAGTTCGATGTCCGACGCGTCGGACTCGCCGCGCACATCGAACTGGTACAAGGCCTGGAGGGCGGCCACTCGGATGTCGCGCGGGCTGGCCATCTGCTCAGCGACCCCGCTTGCCGGGCGCCCGAGGGGCGGGAAGTTCTTCTTCGTCCTCATCATCCTCGTCGTCGGCGAACATCTCGGCGTGGACCGCGAGGCGTTCGAGCGATTCGAGGGTGTCGAGAGCGGCGGCCATGGCCTCCTCGCCCTTGTTGCCCTGCGCGCCCCCCGCGCGGGCCTGGGCCTGTTCCATGTTTTCGACGGTCAGCAGGCCGAACCCGATGGGGCAGCCGGTGTCCACGCCGATGCGGGCGATCTCGTTGGTGACGGCGGTCGCGAGGTGCTGATCGTGGGTGGTCTCGCCCCTCACGACGCAGCCCAGCACCACGACGGCGTCGAACACGCCGCACATGGCCGCCTCGGCGGCCAGCGTGGGGAGCTCGAAGGCGCCCGGGGCGTCAACGACGAAGGCGTCCTGCTTGGTCCCGCCGCGCGAGACATACTCGGCGATCGCGCCCTCGAGGAGTTTGGAAGTGATCGAATCGTGGTAGCGGCTCACGATGAGGGCGACGGGGGTCCCCCTCGCGCTGCGCTTGCCCTGAGTTTTTCCGCGGAGTGGTCCGTGCGCCATATGGGCGGATGGTAGGCGAGGGTGCGCCGCGGGCAGGTCCGATCATCCCCGCGAGGCCCCCCGACCGCCCCCGACGGCCCCGAGATCGGCCCGGATCAGCGGCGCGTTGCGAAAACGCAACATCCGCGCGAAAGCGGCGGCCCGCGCGGTCCGATGCTCCATGCATGAACCCTCCCGACCGAGATCGGCCCCTTCGTCCTTCCGGAGCACCCGCCGCACGCCCCACGGGCGGGCCGGGCAGCGCCATCGCGGCGGCCTTGGGCGCGCCGTCAGCGGACAACGCGCCGATCGCGGCCGACCACGCGACGGATCGCTACGCGGTCGTCGCGCACGAGATGGCCAACCTCCTCGACGGCTCCCTCCGCTGGCTGACGCTCGCGCAGAACCGTCTGGGCGGCGATCCGGCGGTCACGACACAGACCGGTGTCGGCGAACAACTCGGCCATGTCTCCGAGGCGCTCGCGCGGATGTCGGACCTCGTCGAGGCGCTGATGCGCCCCGGCGCAGGGCAGATGGCCGCGCTGTTCGGTTCGCCCCGAACGATGCTCGAAGCGGTCGAACACTCGGTCGCGGTGACGCGTCCCCTCGCGGAAGAGCGCAAGGTGAGCATCGCGCTGCGCGCCGATCCCGCGCTGGCGCAGGTCGCGGCCGGGCCGCTGTTCACGGTCATCAGCAACGGCCTGCGCAACGCCGTCGAAGCGAGCGCTCCCGGAAGCAACATCGAGGTCCACGCGCGGCTCTACCCTTCCGAGCGCGCCTTCGCCGATGTGGGCGTCGATATCCTCGACGAGGGATGCGCCTACCCCGCGGTGTTCGGCGACTGCGTCTTCGACCTCGGATTCACGACGAAAGAACACGGCAGCGGGCTCGGGCTCTCGCTCGCGCGCGATATCGTCAACGAACTCGGCGGGTCGATCTCGCTCACGCCGCGCGGCGAGGCGGGCAAGCCCGGCGGCGCGCACCTGCGCGTCCGCGTGGCCGCATCGCCCCTCGGGAACTCCTGAGCCATGAGCAGGACGCAGCGCAGCGCGGGCGACGACCGCGCACGCATCCTGATCGCCGACGACGACCAGATCGTCTCGCGCTCGCTCGCGGCATTCCTCGAAGAAGAGGGCTACGACGCGGAGACCGCGCCGACCGGCGACGCCGCGCTCGAGCGCCTCGCCGACGAGTCGCTCCCGCGCGTGGATGTACTGATCTGCGATGTCTCGATGCCCGGCACGCACGGCATGGAAGTCCTGCGCCAGTGCGTCGATGACCGTCCGGACCTTGTGGTCGTGATGCTCACGGCATACGGCACCATCGAGGCCGCCGTCGAAGCGGTCCGCGCCGGGGCCGCCGACTACCTGACCAAGCCGGTCGTTGACAACGAACTGCGCATCGGACTCCAGCGCGCGCTGCGCCAGCGCGCGATCCTCGCCGAGAACACGAACCTCCGCGCGCAACTCGACCAGAAGTTCGGGCTCGACAACATCATCGGGCACGACCACCGGATGCTGCGCACCTACGACCTGATCCGGGCCGTGGCGCCGACGAAGTCCACGGTGCTGATGTCGGGCGAGAGCGGCGTGGGCAAGTCGCTGATCGCGCGGTCGATCCACACCAACTCGCCGCGCAAGAGCGGGCCGTTCGTGGAACTCGCGTGCGGGTCGATCCCCGAGACGCTGCTCGAATCGGAACTGTTCGGCCACACCAAGGGCGCGTTCACCGGCGCGCACGCCGACAAGCAGGGCAAGTTCCTCGCGGCCCACGGCGGGACGCTCTTCCTCGACGAGATCAACTCTGCCTCGCCCGGGATGCAGTTGAAACTGCTCCGCGTGCTGCAGGAGCGCAAGTTCGAGCCCGTGGGCAGCAACGAAACGATCGAGGTCGATGTGCGCGTGGTGCTCGCGAGCAACCAGCCGCTCGAGGAACTCGTGGCGAAGGGCTCGTTCCGGCAGGACCTGTACTATCGAATCAATGTCGTGCGCATCGACCTGCCCCCATTGCGCGATCGCTCGTGCGACATCCCCCCGCTCGCGAAACACTTCCTCGAGAAGCACGCGAAGGAACTGGGCAAGCAGTTGGTTGGATTCAGCGACGAGGCGCTGGCGGCGCTGGAGCGCTACGCGTTCCCGGGCAATGTGCGCGAACTCGAGAACATCGTGGAGCGCGCCGCGGTGCTCTCCACGCGGCCGACCATCGGGCTGGACGATCTCCCCGCGCAGGTGGTGGACGGGGGCGCCTCGCCGCTGGTTGCGCGATTGCACGGCAGCGACGAGTTCCTCGGCGTCGAGTCGATCGACGCGCCGCGCACGCCGTGGACGCCCACGCACCTCGCCGTTGCGCTCGAGGAGCCCGAGCGCCGGATCATCCGCAAGGCGCTCGACGCCAACGACTGGAACCGCCAGAAGACCGCGGAGGATCTGGGCATCAACCGCACGACGCTCTACAAGAAGATGCGCACGCTCGGGCTCGACACGCCGGAGTGAGCGATGATCACTCGCGCACGGGGGCGGGCGCGGACGCCTGCGCCTCGTCCTCAGCGGGCATGGGGCTCGGCCGCTCGCCGAGGTACCGCAACGATCGCTCCATCACGCGTTTGACGGCCGGGGCGGCCACCCACGAGCCGAAGTGCTGGCGCTTACGCACGAGCAGCGGCGAGGGATCGTCGATCGTCACCAGGCACACGAGCCGGGGCGATTCGTACGGCGCTCCCGCGATGAAACTGCTGATGTACTGATCGGGCAGATAGCCGCGCTCACCCTTGAGTGAGACCTGCGCCGTGCCCGACTTGCCGAAGATCCTGTAGTCGTCCGTGACGCCATCGAGTTTCTGGCGCTTCATGTTGTCCACGGCGCGCTGCGCGACGACGGACATCGCCTCGCGCGCGAGCACCACGGAGTTGGGATCGATCGCGCGCTGCACGATGACGCCCGAGGCGTCGCCGACATCAGGGCCCGTATCAACCGCGCGGAGCGTCAGAGTCGGCAGCGTGCCCGCGTCGTGGCCCAGACGCGCGAAGGCGCAGAACGCACGCGCGAGTTGCGCGGGGGTCAGCGCGACCTCCTGACCGAACGAGACGCTGGTCTGGGTGTAGTTGCGCCAGTCGCGCATCGAGGTCATGCCGCCCGAAATCTCGCCCGGAAGCCCGACCCCGGTGATCTCCTCGAAGCCGAAACGCACGAGCGAATCGCGCATCTCGCGCCGGTCCATGCGCTCGGCGACCATCGACATGCCGATGTTCGACGAGTTCACCAGCACCTCGCGCCATGTCTGCTGGTCCTTGCCGAACGCGTCGCGGATCTGCCGCCCGTACGGCGTGCGCCAGTACTGGCCGCCGGTCTTGAACACCTCGTCGGGCTTCGCGACGCCCGCGGAGGTCATCACGGCCCAGGTGAAGGCCTTGAAGGTCGAGCCGGGTTCGTACAGATCGGTGAAGTTGCGGTTGCGCCCGGCCCCGGGATGGATCAGTCGCATCGGGTCGGGCTCGATGATCGTCCTGCGCGGCCCGCCCAGCGCGGCGTCCTCGGCCATGCCCGATCGCTCGCCCCACGGGAGCAACCTGCCGTCCATGTCGCGGATGAAGTCCACGAGCGCGAGCACCTCGCCCGTGTGCGGATCGAGCAGCAACAGCCGCCCGCCCTGCGCGTCGGCGTCGAGCACCGAGCGGAAGAGTTCCTCCTCGGCGATGTCCTGCAGCGCCGCGTCGATGCTCAGGCGGATCGACTCGCCCGGCATCGGGGGCGTGTTCCCGCCGCGCTCGATCCACAGCCCCCGGCCGCTGGCGTCGCGCACATAGCGGATCTGCCCCTGCGCCGACTCCAGCGCGGGATCGAACATGCGCTCGGCGCCGAACTGCCCCGAGTCCTCGCCGTCAACGCGTCCCAGGATGGCCGCGGCGACTTCCGCGCCCGGACCCTCGCGGACGCTCATCATCTCGAGGTGCACGCCGCGCATGCGCAGCGCGCGGACGGCCTCGACCTGCGCGTCGTCGAGAAGATCGCTCAGCCGGACATAGCGCGAGAGCGAACCACCGGTCTGCCGCGCGTGCTCGTTGCGCGCGAGGCGTGTGAACAGGCGCTCGCCGGCGACGGATGGGTCGAGCCCGGCCGCGTTCACGAGCCGCGCCAGCGACTCCTCATAGGGCTGGGGGAACTCCGCGGGATCGACGGTCAGGCGGTGACCGACGCGGGTGGCCGCGAGCAGCCGGTTGCGCCGATCGACGATGTCGCCGCGCGGCGCGAAACTCTTCATGGCGCTCACGCGCTGGTCGATGTGCGCACGCAACTGGTCGGGAGGATCGACCTGCAACTGAACGACGCGCGCGAGCAGTCCGACGAACATGACGGTGATCACGATGCCCGCGAGCAGGCCGACGCGGTCGGCTCGCCGCGAGATCGGCACGGTGGTCTTCGGCTGGTTTCCGTGCGGTTTGCGGCTCATTCCCGGCCCGCCTCCGCCCGGGCGGGCTGCTGATCGGCGGGGGGCGGGCTGGCGCCGACGAACGCGAAGGGCACGAGGTCCGTCCCCGACGAGGCCATCTGCTGGATGCGGTCGATCGTCTCGCCCGCGGCGATCTCGGCGCGCAGACGCAGCATCGACTGGGTCGCCTGCTCCGTCTCGAGGTGCGTGCGCATCAGGTCGCTCGCGATCTGCACGCGCTGCTGTCGCACGGCGAGCAGACCGCCCGCGATGAGCGCGAAGCCGACAACGACCAGCGCGAGTTTGAGCGCGATCGAACCACCGGCCCCGCCTTCGGGCCCGCCGAACATCGGCCGTGCGTGCCGTTCGCCCATCGGGCTCAGTTCTCCGGGATTCGGATGCGCAGACCCGCGGGGACATTGTCCGGATCGGTGATCGTCCCCTTGTTGGCCTTCACGATGTCGGGCCAGCGCTTCGCGGAGCCGAGCGTCTTCTTCGCGATGTCGCCGAGGGTCTCGCCCTTCTGCACGACATGGAAGCGATCGGCGTTCGCGGGCTTCCTGGGCGTGAACGCGTTGCGCGTCGGCGCGCTCGCGGCCTTGGCCGGAACATGGGTGGCGCCGGGGATACGAAGTTTCGCGCCGACATACAGCGCGTCGCCCTTGCCGAGCCGGCCTTTGTTGGCCTCCTCGATGCGCGTGTACAGCGCGCCGTTGCCGTAGTACTCCTCGGCGATCGCCCAGAGGGTCTCGCCCTCCTCGACGGTGTGCGTGCGATCGGCGCCGGCGGTCCGCGTCGCCGCGTCGGGCAGCGTGCGCGAGGGCGCCTGGTTCTCGTTGCGCGGCGTGGTCTGGAGCAGCGGCGTGGTGGGCGTGATCTCGTCGAAGCGAACGCCCTGCTTCTCGCTCCACGCGAGGAAGTCGCCGATGGCGCCCGAACTCGTGCGGCCGGCGTCATCGGAAGGCGTGGCCGAGTCGTCGAGATCGACGGGCGAACCCATCGCGAGGACGGGCGGCTCCTCGAGTTCGACCGCCGGCGCGGACAGGGCCGGCGGCGTGTCCTCGGGGAGCGTGTGGGCCAGTTGCTCGGGCTGCTGCGGCGGCGCGACGGCGTAGTCGCCCGTCGAAGGCGTGCTCAGCGCGAGCGAGGGTGTCTGGAGCGTGCGCTCTTCGATGCGGGCCTGGCGCGCGCCGCTCATGTGGTCAGAGATGAGAACCCCAACCACCATGACGGCGGCAAAGCCCAGAATCAGCGCGAGTTTGAGTTCGCGGCTCATCATTTCGGCGTCCTTGCGAGAGGCGAGTCGCGTCGGTCGTTCACATGTAGCCCGGCCGGTCCGTCGGCGGGCGAATCGTCGTCGCGGGGCGCCAGCCCCACGCGTCGTTACGGTCGGTCGTGCTGTCGTTCGACGCCGCCCGAGAGGCGGATCGCACGCAGTTTAGCGGATCGTGCGCGAGGATTCATCTCCACCTCCGCGTCGCGCGCTTCCACCGGGTCGGGCCTGCGCCTCGACGACCCCGCGGCGGGGCCCGCGAGCGAACGCTGGCAGAGTTCCGTGAACCCCTGCTTCACGATGCGGTCTTCGAGGGAGTGGAACGAGATGATCGCGATCCGGGCGTCGAGCGAGAGCCACGACGCGCCCCGGCGGTCGGCGGGCAGCGCCAGCGTGGCGGCGGCGCGCGACACCGACTCGACCAGCGAGCGCACCGAACCGAGTTCGTCGTTCACCGCGATGCGCAAGGCCTGGAAGGTCCTCGTGGCTGGGTCGATCCGCTGACCGGTCTTGGTTCGAGTGGCCGGGCCCGTCGCGGAGCGGATGATCGCGGCGAGCCGTCCGGTCGTAGTTATCGGCGCACGCGCCCGTTCCGCCGCAATCTCTTGCGCGATCCGCCATGCGCCGCGGTCTTCGCCGAAATCCCGGATGATCTCGGTCAGTTCCTCAACGGTCATCGAGTTGACCAGATCGGCGGCGGTCGGCCCCCGGGAGGCGTCCATCCGCATGTCGAGGGGGCCGTCGCCCATGAACGAGAACCCCCGCTCGCGGTCGGCGATCTGCGTCGAGGCAAACCCCAGATCCGCCAGCACGCCGTCGGCGGCGATGCCGAGTTCCGCCAGTTTCCGGGGCGCCTCGGCGAAGTTGGCGTGCAGGGCGATGACCTCCCCGGCGCCCCCGGCGCCCCCGGAGATGTCCCGCAGCCGCGTTTCGGCCTTCGCGAGGTTCCCCGCGTCCAGATCGCACAGGATCACCCGCCCGGTCGGCCCGACCCGCTCCGAGAGCGCCGCCGCGTGCCCGCCCAGCCCGGCGGTGCAATCGAGGACCGTCTCCCCCGGCCGTGGATCGAGCGCGGCGAGGACCTCCTCGAGCAGCACCGGGATGTGGCCTGAACCAGCGGACATCGGGGCGACGATAGCCCGCCCGTCCGGGTGGTTAGACTTGGCCGAGCGATGCTAAACCTCGACTGTCCCAATTGCGGCAAGCCCCACCGGGTCGATAGCGCCTTCCGAGGAGGCGTCGCGCGCTGCGATTCCTGCGGCGCCCTCATCCATGTCCCCACCAAGGACGGCAAGCCCATCGAGGCCCAGGGCGGCCCCAAGCGGCGCCCGGGATCGCCCAGCGGGATCACGAGCCGCCCGCCCCGGAAAGGTCGAAAGTTGAAAACCGCCGAAGCCAAAGGCGCCAGCGGGGAGCGACGCTTCCCGGGCAAGCCCGTCGCCGTCACGCTGGTGATCCTGATCGTCGCCCTCAGCGCCGCGGCCGTCTGGGTGATCTACCAGACGGCGATGAAGCAGAACGGGTAAGAACCGCGGCCTCTGGTCCGATCAGAGCGCGGGCTCTCTCCGCACCCTCTCCCCGTGGGAGAGGGTGGCCCGAAGGGCCGGGTGAGGGCAAAGCGCTCTTTCGTGAGTTCACGACCTGATCACAGCCGCAGGCGGGAGCACGGGGCCAGCACCGTCAAAGTCGATTGATCCTCGATCGCACACGCGTCGTTGGAGTCGCTTGCGATTCCGTGATCAACAGTGTGCCGCATCTCCTGCCTCGTGCTTCCGCCCGAGGCTCTGTCGGAGCGTGTGACCGGTATTCCTCACTGCCCGAACAGGTTCGTCTGCGCGAACATGCCCTTCTCCTCGAAGTGCGCCAGCGCCTCTTCCACCGACGAGAACACGCGGGTCGCGGTCTCGGTGATGAACGGCGAGGGCGCCTTCTTGGGCTTCCACACCACATACACCTCTTTGGTGTGCTCCCAGGCGTGCTGGAGTTCGCGCTCCACGCCCGACGAGAGGCCCGGCACCCCGCCGGGCAGTTCGGGGATGTACGAGCAGATCATGTCGCTCTGGTCGATGAGTTTGAAGTCGCGCATGTAGATCTGGCCGTCGATGTCGCCCGCGATGTCGAGCACGCCGCGCACGGGGACGCGGACGGTGATGGGCCCGCCGCGCGACGCGTTGGGATAGATCACGGTTTCGATGAAGTCCTTGCCGTCCTTCGCCGCGGCGATGGCGCGGTCGAGCAGGAGTTTCTCGTCCACATCGCCCGGATCGAACGCGGTGAACTTCTCGGCGAGCGCTGCGCGGAACTGGTCGATCTCCGCGAGCACGGCGGGCATGTCCACCACATGGCTCATGGGGAACGAGGGGTAGACCTTCTTCATCTCCGGGCGGCAGATGAGCCGGAACATGGTGCGCACATTCTCGGCGGTGCGCCCTCGGCTGAACACGACGAAGGGCTTGCCCATCGCGTTGGCGAGCATCTCGGTCGCGAGGATCTCCTCCTCGCGCCAGACCATGAGGTCCTTGAGGGTCGCGTCGAGTTCGTGCTCGCTGTGCAGGCGCCAGTGGACGGTCTCGATGTTGTCGACGAGGCACACGAAGATGTCGGGCGCGAACTTCTCGATCTGGTCGAAGTCCATGGCCGCGAACAGGCCGTGGCGCCAACGGAAGGTGGCGTGGGTGTTGACGATCACGTTGTCTTTGCCCGCGCTCTCGCCGATGACATCGCGGAAGACCGCGCGGCGGAGGGACTGGAGCCGGCTCAGGGGCAGGTCGAGGATCCGCCCTGGGCGAACATCGGGCGCCTCGGCGTACATCATCTTCCCGATGTGGAAGAGGTCCACCGATTCCCCCTGGTCGCCCGCGAAGTCGCGCACCGACGCGAGGAACGGCGTCTTGTCCATACCGACCTGACCTGTGACGATCGCGCGCATCGTGAACGCTCCCTTTTTGCCCGGCAAGTGACACGAATCTGTGGAATTCGCCGGTCCGCGGGCGAACTTCCAACGCTAGGCCGGAAATGCTCTTGAAGTCATCTGGACCGTTTGTATCTTCACGCCCGATGATCGATTTCCATTGCGCCTGCGGGGCCGCCATCCGAATGCCCGCCTCCACCGCCGGCCGTCGCGCCACCTGCACGACTTGCGGCCAGAAGGTCACGATCCCCAGCCCGGCGCTGCAGAGCGCCTTCGCGGGAGAGCCCGACTTTGCGCTCGAGCCGGAAGGGGCAAGCGCGGGTCCGGCGGCCGTCACGATGCCGCCCGTGCCCGAACCGCCGAGGAGTCAGTACACCACCTCGTCGCGCGAGGCGTTCGAGGCCGCACGCCAGGCGAGGAGGCAGCGGGGTTTCTCCAGCGACGCGTTGCTGGCGTTCATCAATGTGGTGACCTTCCGCTCGCTCATCTCGGTCGGCTCGCTCGCGATCATGCTGGCGGCGTCGGGCGCGTACCTGGTCAGCGCCCTGGCGGGATCGGCCGGGAGGACCGGACGGCGAAACGGCTTCGGGCTCGTGCTGATGAGTGTCGGCGCGGTGTTCCTCTACGCGTACGAGGTCATCGTGTACACGGCGGGCGGCGAGGACGACATGCCCGCGTTCTGGGACATCGAGGACTTCCGGGCGGAGATGTTCTCGGCGGTGGTGTCGCTGGCCGCGACGATCGGCGTGCTGCTGATCCCGTCGTTCGTCACGCTCATCACGATGCTCATGCTCAGTGCGCACGAGGACACCATCGTCAAGGCGCTGGCGATCACTGCGGGCGTGTCGATGCTGCTCTTCCCGGTGACGATCCTCGCGGTCGCGCTGGGCGGCGTCTCGGTGCTCGGGCGGTTCGACCTGATCGTGCGCACGGTGATCGCTGCGCCGATCGCGTACCTGGCCGTGCTGCTGACAGTGGCGATCGCGGGGTTGATCAGCGCGGGACTGGTGTATGTCATCGCCACGGGGCCGGGCGCTTCGGCCATCGCCATCTTCGGCGGCGCCGGGTTGCTGCTCGCGTACTTCTCGGTGGTCTGCGCGCGCCAGATTGGCCTGTTCTACCGGCACTTCTCCGACCGCTTCCCGTGGACCGCGGGGTGAAACGCACAACGCGGACCTTTCGGCCCGCGCTGTCGTGATCGGTCATGAATTGTTCACTCGTCAGCGACGGCGGCGCGTCGCGAGCGCGCCCGCGAGGCCCAACACGCCGAACGCGCCCGGCGCGGGGACCACGGTCAGGATGAACCCGCTCGTGCTCCCGTCCTTGAGCATGCCCGAGCCGACGATCTGGCCCAGGTCGTTCACGGCGTTGGCCTCGTAGAGCGCGACGAATCCCGCCGCGCTGAGGTTGTCCACGAGCGTGCCGAGTTCGATGGCCTCGCCGCCGAAGTAGAAAGTGGCGGCGCTGCTCTCGAAGTTGAACGAGCGGCCGACGATCCAGCCGTTGTTGTTGATCGAGAGCGCCTCGCTCTCCTCGAAGCCGTAGCCCTCGACGATGCCAAGGCTCGTCCACCCGCCGGGGCGGTCGGTGTCGAAGAGCGCGGCGCGGACCGGGCTGGCGCCGTCGTTGGCGAAGCCGACGACCTGCCCGACATCGTTGAGGTCGAACGCGCGGCTGAAGGTGCGCCCCGTCGGGCCGAGGTCAACGGTCGGCTCGTAGGTGTCGCCGGTGTAGCGCGTGAGCGCTGCGCGGTCGGGCTGGAAGAGCCGGTACGAGAAGCCGGCGACATCGCCGCTCTCGTTGATCGCGGTGTTCTTGGACTGGTTGTTGCCCTCGATGGTTCCGACATTCACGATGTCGCCGCCGACGGTGTACATCAACCCTTGGCGAAGCGTCGGCGTGAGTTGGCGCGAGCCGACCATCATGCCCTGCTCGTTGATGTCGAAGACCTCGGTGCCGCCGGTCGGGTCCCAGACCTGGCCGACATTCACCATCTGCCCGTCGGCCTGCCAGAGCAGCGCCTCGGTGCGGTTGTTGTCGGTGCGCATGCCATAGCCAACGACCTGCCCGCGGTTGTTCAGGTTGAACGCGGCGGTGTCGCTCGTGCCGGTGAGCCCCTGGAGTTCGATCATCCCGCCCGAACTCGACCAGATGTATGCGCCGAGCGAGCCGTTCTCCCGAACGAACTGTCCTACGACCTGCCCGTGATCATTCACGCCCAGCGCGAGGTTCTCAGCGCCGCCGATGCCATCGATGGCGCGGATGGTGAAACGAGGCGCAGCCCCGGAAGCGGAGCCCGCGAGCGACACCGACGCGAGCGCAACGGCGCCCGCGAGTGCAACAACTGTTCTCATCACGATGTGTTTCCTTTCTTCGCTCCATGGACGCGCGACGCCTTCGGATCCCCTCGCCGCGCGGCGGGACTCGATTCGGAAAAACCGTGCGGTGGTTCCGCAAGAAAAACAATGCAGCGCCCGCCGGATGGCCGGCCGGAGAATTCACCGCAAACCGCGGCCGAACTCTCCCCATTTCGGGGCAATCGGCAGCGCGAGGGGGCCGTTCCTCCCGCTCCGGGCCTATTCTCCCACTCGCTCCCGATCCCGCTCACGACCCTCCCAAGGACGCTCCATGGCCATCCTCGTCGACGCCAACACCAAGGTCATCTGCCAGGGCATCACCGGCTCGTTCGGCGCCCTCCACACCAAGGGGTGCCTCAACTACGGCACCAAGATGGTCGGCGGCGTCACCCCGGGCAAGGGCGGGACCAAGGACGACAACGGGCTTCCCATCTTCAACACCGTCAAGGACGCCGTGAACGCGACCGGGGCCAGCGCGACGATGATCTTCGTCCCCCCGCCCTTCGCGGCCGACGCGATCCTCGAGGCCGCCGACGCGGGCATCCGAGTCATTTGTGCGATCACCGAGGGCGTGCCGGTCCAGGACATGGTCAAGTGCCGCGCGCTGCTCGACGAGATGAACGCCGCGCTCCCCGCGAACGACCGCATCACGCTCATCGGGCCCAACTGCCCGGGCGTGATCACCCCCGGCCCCAAGACCGGCTCGGGCGACTCGACGAAGTCGACCTACACGAACGCGGGCTGCAAGATCGGCATCATGCCGGGCTACATCAACACGCACATCAGCGAGTCGAAACTCGGCAAGTCCGTCGGCATCGTCTCGCGCTCGGGCACGCTGACCTACGAGGCCGTCTGGCAGACCAGCCGCCTCGGTCTCGCGCAGTCCACCTGCGTGGGCATCGGCGGCGACCCGGTCCGAGGGATGAACCACATCGATTGTCTCCGCGCGTTCGAGGCCGACCCCGAGACCGACGGCATCCTGCTGATCGGCGAGATCGGCGGGACCGACGAGGAAGCAGCCGCCGCCTTCGCCAAGGCGAATGTCAGCAAGCCCGTCGCCGCGTTCATCGCGGGCCGCACCGCGCCCCCCGGGCGCCGCATGGGCCACGCCGGCGCGATCATCTCGGGAGGCGAGGGCGGGGCCGATTCCAAGATCGCCGCGCTGCGCGACGCCGGCTTCGAGATCGCGCAGACCCCGGCCGACATGGGCGCCGCCATGGCCCGCGCGATGGGCCTCGAACCCGCGATGGTGTGAGGAGAAAGGCAGCAGGCGTTGGGCAGCTGGCAGCAGGAAGTCCAGCCGCGCCCGAACGAGCACTGCGGCCTGTTGCCTGCTCCCTGCCGCCTCCCCGTCCCTACCCTTCGCCATGACCATCTCTCGCCGCGTATCGACCCTCGCGCCCTCGGCCACCGTCGCGGTGATGAACCGCGCCAAGGACATGCAGGCCGCCGGCCTCGATGTGCTCTCGTTCGCGGCGGGCGAACCGGACTTCGACACGCCCCAGGTCGTCAAGCAGGCCGCGATTGATGCGCTGCTCGCCGGGCAGACCAAGTACATGCCCACGGCGGGCGACAAGGCCACGCGCACGGCCATTGCCGACAAACTCACGCGCGAGAACAAGATCGTGGGCGTCACGCCCGACCATGTGGTGATCGGCGCGGGCGGCAAGCACTCGCTGTTCTGCCTCTTCCACTCGCTCTTCGACAACACCTGCCCGGGCGAGGAACATCTCGAGGCGATCATCCCCGTTCCCGCGTGGGTGTCGTACAAGCCCCAGATCGAACTCGCGGGCGGCCGCGTGATCGAGGTGGACACCACCGCCGAGAGCGGGTTCAAGATGTCCGCCGCGCAACTCAGGGACGCCATCACCGAGCGCACGCGCGTGATCGTGCTCAACTCGCCCAGCAACCCGACGGGCGTGATGTACACCCCCGACGAACTGCGCGCCCTCGCGCTGGTCATCGAGGAAGCGATTAATACCGTCGCGCCGAACCTCGTGGTCGTCTCCGATGAGATCTACGAGAAGATCACCTTCGGCCGCGTCCCCCACTTCTCGCTCGGCTCGCTCCCGGCGATCGCCGAGCATGTGGTCACCATCAACGGGATGAGCAAGGCCTACGCGATGACCGGCTGGCGCATCGGTTACATGGCCGGCAGCGGCGGGCTGGGGCTCAAGATCGCCAAGGCCGTCACGACGCTCCAGGGGCAGATGTCCACCAACATCACCTCGTTCACCTATCCCGCGATCCGTGCCGCCATCACCGACGCGGGCGACGAGGTCGAGAAGATGCGTCTCGCGTTCAAGCGCCGGGGCGAACTGACCACCTCGCTGTTCCGCAAACTGCCCGGTGTGAACTTCCCCGAGCCCGACGGCGCGTTCTACATTTTCCCGGATATCAGCGCCCACTTCGGCAAGCGCAGCCGCGCAGGACGCGACATCAACTCCGCCAACGACTTCTGCGAGGCGCTGCTCGAAGACGCGCGCGTCGCGTTCGTTCCGGGAGAGGACTTCGGGGGATGCGGCAACCAGTGCGTCCGCATTTCGTTCGCGTGCGCGGATTCGCAGATCGAACAGGGCGCCGAACGCCTGGGCGAGTTCCTCGTCAACCTGCGCAAGTGATCACCCGCCGCGCTGCTTCTCGATCTCCTCGTCGGTGACGGCGGCGGTGAGCCAGACCTTCCCGTTCGCGCGGACCAGCCCGCTGGGGCGCCCGATCTCGTTGAGCAGGTCGAGCAGTTCGCGGTCGGTGACGAGTATCGACGCCAGATCGACCGATGGCGACGCGTAGATCGCGAGGATGGCGTCGCGCGGCGAGTCATGGATTATCTCGATCGACGGCGCGTCCAGCGAGCGCACGATCTCGATGATCGGGGTTGTGTTCACCGGCGCGGGCGACGATTCAACGATTGAAACGGGCGTAGGAACCGGCGGCGAGCGCCGGGCGGTCAGCGTGGCTGTGATGATGGCGCCGCCCAGCAAGAGCACGATCGCGCAGGCGGATGCTGCGCGGGTGCGGGCCTTCTTCCGTTGTACACCTCGCGCGAGTTCGGCCTGCAACGCGGGAAGCATCGCGTCGGCACGCTGCGCGGCAATGGGCGAGATGTCGTTGAACGGATCAGTCACGGAACACCTCCTGCGCCCGGGATCTCAATCGGTCGATGGCGCGGCCGATCCGGCCGTGGGCCGCGCCGGGCTGAGCGTCGAACGCGGCGCCGATCTGCGCGAGCGTCATCGTTGTTCGATACCTCAACCCCACCATCGCGCGGGTCTCCCTGTCGAGCGAATCCAGTTCCTTCGCGATCCACGCGAGCCGCTCGTCGATCTCCGTTTCGTTGCGCACGGCAGGGTGCGTCGCGTGGCCGTTGGTGGAGGCGTGCTCGCGGGTTCGTCGGCGCTTCTCCTTGCGGGCCGCGTCCCGCGCGGCGGAGAGCACGGCCAAACGGAGCCACGCGTCGAGTTGCCGCTCGTGCTCGCACTTGGGCGGCGAGCGGACAAAGCGGGTCCACGCGTCCTGCACGATGTCGAGGCAGGTCGGCTCGTCGAGGCGCGTCGCGGCCCGCGCGATGCCGAGCGTGAAGCCGAACTTCGCACGATACACGCGCGCGAACGCCTCGCCGTCGCCCGTATGGAGCGAGGCGAGGTCGTCGCGATCGATCTCTGTCCGTTCGGCGTTCACCGAGGCTCAGCGCTTGCTCTTCGCCTCGTAGTCGGCGAGGGTCTGCTTCGCGTTCTCCACGGCGGCGCGTAAGGTCTCCTCCTCAAAGCGCAGATTCCGGATTCGCGCGTGGATCTCGGCGCGTTCGACGCGTTGGGCTGCGATGGTTTCTTCACCGACTTTGTCCTCAACCAGCCTGATGGTCCGCGCGTCGAGGACATCGGCTTTCGCGGCGAGGACCGCGATCTCGCCTTCGAGCTCGGCGAGGCGCTTTGACGATCGCGCGATCACGAGCGGTGCTTGCTGGACTTCCGGCGGCGCGTTTGGACCGCTCGATTCGGACGCGGCGATGATGATGCTCTCGATGAAGTCGATCTGCGCTTCGCTGCCGCGCGCCATCAGCACGCCGGTCGGTTCGTGGTACTTCAACAGCACCGCCTGAGTCCCGAAAGTATCGAGTCCGACCTGAATGGCGGCGAAGGTCGCCGCGATGCGCTGCTCGTCATCGCCGAGCCATCTGCGCAGATTCCACGCCTGGCTTGGGTTTGCCCATGCCGGGGGCATGAAGTCGTCCGCGGATACGCGCTTGACGCTCACGAGAGTCGTGGGCGCCGAGCCATCCCGGGCTCTGACCGTGTCGAGTTGGATATCCCGGCCGGCATCTGCGATGTTCTTTGCAACTAGGATCGCGCCGGCCGGGGTCACCCCGAACACCTCGAACGGCGGGATCTTCATCGCGCCCGCTTCACCGATGAGCATGATGTTCGCCCTGGGCCGTTCTTGTTTGAGCGCATCGACAAGTTGGCCGAGCGTGCCGCCCGCGAAATTGAGATCGAGAAGCGACACCGTCTCGAACGGTTCGTCCGGCGCCGTCTCGACGAGCTGCCGTGCGTGCTGTGCCGCGGCCATCTCCTGCGCTTTCCTACGGTTCTCTATCGCACGCTCACCGTTCTTGCGCTGCCACTCAAGCTGCTGTTCACTGGGCGGCTGGCCCACCTGCCCCCATCCTGCCTGCCCGATCGTTCCCAGCGCGATCATCCCGATCGCCAGCAGTTTCATCATGCGCATCGTGTGCTCCTTTCGAGTTCCGGGTGCTCCCGCGGTTCCGGGGGTGCCGGGCCGCGCGGCCCTGTGCCCATTGGAACGCCGCCGATGCCCCGGTTTCGCGCGTCCCGCCCGGATTCTCTCAGATTCGCCCCGGGTTTGCCCCCGGTTTGCCCCGCTTGCCCGCCCCGCCCGGCTCCCTACCATCCGCCCATGCACTTCGACGCTCACCAGCCCGTTATCGATGACCTTGAGGCGCGGATCTTGACCATCCGCGACTCTCTTTGACTACGACTCCAAACTCGCCCGCCGGGCGTCGCTAGAGGAGCAGATGGGGGACACGGACTTCTGGAACAACGCCGAGCGCGCCCAGAAGATCGTCGCCGACCTGAAACTGGTGAAGGCCCAGATCGACCCGATCACCGCCGCCGGCGCCCGGCTGGACGACGCCAAGGTCGGGTACGAACTCGCCAAGGACGCGGGCGACGCCGACATGCTGGCCGAGGCCGACAAGGCGCTGTTCGAACTCCAGACGACGATGCAGAAGATCGAGCAGCAGTCGCTGCTGTCGGGCAAGCACGACCACCGCAACTGCTTCTTCACGATCTCCGCGGGCGACGGCGGCACCGAGGCCAACGACTGGGCCGAGATGCTGTTCCGCATGTACCTCAAGTTCTTCGACTGGCACCCCGAGTGGAAGATCGAGGAACTCTCCATGCAGCACGCGATGGAGGTCGGCATCGACTCGGTCACGCTCCGCGTGTCCGGGCCGTTCGCGTACGGCTACCTCGCGTGCGAGCGCGGCACGCACCGCCTCGCGCGCGTCAGCCCCTTCAACGCGCAGGGCAAGCGCCAGACCTCGTTCGCGACGGTCGATGTCACGCCCGAGTTCGAAGAGGTGAAGTTCGACATCCCGGCCACCGAACTCGACATCACCTACTTCGCGCGGTCTTCGGGACCGGGCGGGCAGAATGTGAACAAGGTGGCGAGCGCGTGCCGCGTGGTCCACAAGCCCACCGGCCTGCAGGTCGTGTCCAGCACCTACCGCGATCAGCCCCAGAACAAGGCGCAGGCGCTGTCGATCCTCATGTCGAAGCTCGAGGAGATCGACCGCGAGAAGCGCGAGCGCGAGATCAACGAGGCCAAGGGCGGCGATGTCGATCGCGGCTGGGGCACGCAGATCCGCTCGTATGTCATCTACGACAACCGCGTGAAGGACCACCGCACCGGGCACGAGTCGGGCAACCCCCAGTATGTGCTCGACGGGCACCTGGACGAGTTCATCGACGCCGAACTGAAGCGCAAACGCCGCGAGCAGTCGGATTCGGGCAAAGCCGGGCACTGACAGCGGTTGCATCCCATCAGGGTCGTTGGCAGACACCCCCCGGCCGCGGAATATCCGAGGCGGGCTTGACATTCTGGCCGTTGAGATTATTGTTTCAACAACCTTTGTGAGCACACCGAGATGCCCGAACGCACCCTCCAGCACGAGATCGGCAAGAAGCGCCCCTTCGAGAGCCCCGCCGAAGAGGCGTACCTCAACATCGTGCGCACCGGCACGGCCCTCCAGGGTGAGGTCGTCTCGGTCATAAAGAAGCACGGCCTCACGGGTTCGTCCTACAACGCCCTGCGCATCCTGCGCGGGCATCACCCGGCGGGCTGCGCGTGCGGCGTCATCAGCGACCACATGGTCGTCCGCGTGCCGGATGTCACCCGCCTGCTCGATCGCCTTGAGAGATCCGGGCTCGTCGAGCGTGAGCGCGACAGCGTGGACCGGCGCGTGGTCATCGTGAAGATCACCAGGAAGGGCCTCGATCTGATCGCCAGACTCGACAAGCCCTTGCTCGCCGCGCACGAGCGGCAACTCGCGCACATGAGCGCGAGCGAGTTGAAATCGCTCAACGCATTGCTCGTGAAAGCCCGCCGCCCCGCCCCCGCCGAAACCAACGACTGACCGCGCTCGGCTCCGTGCCGAGCATCGCCACACCCACATATCTGTTGAAACAACCATTGGAGGCCCCCATGACCGACTCGAACCCGATCGTCCGTCCCGCCGATGTCTCTTTCCTCCTGCTCCGCCTGATGGTCGGCGCCATCGGCGTCTTTCACGGCGGGCAGAAGCTCTTCGGTCTGTTCGGCGGGTACGGCCTGAAGCCCACCGCCGAGTGGATGGCGTCGATCGACATCCCGGCGCCGATGCTCTCCGCCCTCGCCGCGGGCGTGACGGAGTTCTTCGGCGGGATCTTCATCGCGCTCGGCGTGCTGACGCGCATCTGGGGCGCGGGGTTCACCTTCGCGATGCTGGTCGCGATCGTCACGGTGCACGACAGCGCGTTCGCCGCGTCCAACAACGGGATGGAGTTCGCGCTGAGCGTGGGCGTGATGACCCTTGCGCTGACCATCGCCGGCCCGGGACGGCTGAACATCGTCTCGCTGGCCGCGCAACTCGCCGGCAAGCCCGCGCTGCGCCCGCACTTCGCGCTGGCCTGAGCGTCTCACAATCACACGCACGATTGAGAAAGGACCACCCATGATCACGATCCGCAAGGCACAGGATCGCGGCCACAACCAGATCGGCTGGCTCGACAGCTGGCACACCTTCTCGTTCGGCCGCTACCACGACCCCGCGCACATGTCGTTCAGCACGCTGCGCGTGATCAACGACGACATCGTCAAGCCCGGGTTCGGGTTCGGCAAGCACCCGCACGACAACATGGAGATCATCACCTATGTGCTCGACGGCGCGCTGAAGCACGGCGACTCGATCGGAACGGGGTCGACCATCGTGCCCGGCGAGATCCAGCGCATGAGCGCGGGCTCGGGCATCGAGCACAGCGAGATGAACGCGTCGGCCACCGAGCCGGTGCGACTCTTGCAGATCTGGATCCAGCCGGACCAGCGCGACATCCCGCCTTCGTACGAGCAGAAAACCATCGCCGACCCGCGCGGGACGATCGTCGAGATCGCGTCGCCCGAAGGCGGCGCGCACGCCGTAAAGATCCACACCGACGCCCGCGTGTTCGCGACCAGACTCGGACGCGATGAGCGTGCGACGCTCGACCTCGCGAAAGGCCGTCGCGCGTGGGTGCAGGTCGCGCGCGGCGACCTTGTCCTGAACGGCGAGTCGTTGAGCGAGGGCGACGGCGCGGCGGTCGAGGGCGAGACCTCGCTCTCGCTTCAGGGCGCGGCGGACGCCGTGGCAGAGGCGCTCATCTTCGACCTGCCCTGACCGACCCGTGCGCGCACGGGTTTGAGCACGCGCAACGCGGTGGGCTGAACCTCGATGTCCAGCCCGCCGCTTGCGCTTCCGGCGAACTCGCCGTCGAGCTGAAGCATCGCGCGGTGCGCGGGATCGATCTCGAGACGCACGCTCTTCGCGCGACGGGAGACGAGGTAGCGGCTCTTGCCTTGGCGGCCGAGCCGGCATCCCAGCGTCCACGAGAGGGCACGCACGCGCGAGCGGCACGGGAAGAAGACGACATCGAGCAGACCGTCGTCGACGACAGCGTCTCGGGCCGGGTTGAGGCGCCCGCCGTAATGGTGGCTGTTGGCGATCACGATAAAGCCGGGCTGATCGTGCACAACGCGCTCGCCGTCGATCTCGACGGACATCGTGGGAAGACTGGGTTTGAGCGCCTCGATCGTCGAGGGCCAGGCATAACTCAGTTTGCTGATCGGCCCGGTCCTCGCGGCGGCGACCCGCGCGACGATGCTGGCGTCGGGGCCGACGCCCGCCATGATCGCGAAGTGGCGCCCGTTCATCGTCGCGAGATCGACCGGGGCCTTGTCGTTCTGTTCGAGCGCGGCGAGGAGATCGTCCTCGCCGGTTGTCATGCCGAACTCGCGGGCGAACAGGTTCTCCGTGCCAGTCGGCGCGTGCCAGAGCGCAGCGTTGCTGTCCGCGAGCGCGGGGAGTTGGTAGTGCACCGTGCCGTCGCCGCCCACGATGACAACGACCTCCGCCCGGCGGATGGTGTCGGCGGCAGCGGGGTCACGCGCGGAGCATTCCTCGACCTCGTGACCGGCGAACACGACCGCTTCACGCAGCGACCTCGCGAGTTTCAGCGCGCGGCCGCGACCGGAGGCGGGGTTGGCGAGGATGGCGACGCGCATCGTTCGATCAGGCGGGCTGCATGCTCTCGTTGAGCTTCTTGCGGATGACGAACTGGAGGATGCCACCGTGGCGGTAGTACTCGATCTCGACGGGCGTGTCGATGCGGCAGAGCGCATCGAACTCGATCACGCGGCCGTCGGGCGTCGTCGCCTTCACATGCACGGTCGAGCGGGGCTCGAGCGGGTCGGGCACGATGATGTCAAAGGTCTCGAAGCCGGTGAGGCCGAGCGTCGCGGCGGTCTGCCCCTCGGGGAAGACCAAAGGCATCACGCCCATGCCGACGAGGTTGGAGCGGTGGATGCGCTCGAACGATTCGGCGATTACGGCGCGGACGCCCAGGAGCATGGTGCCCTTGGCCGCCCAGTCGCGCGAAGAGCCCATGCCGTAGTCCTTGCCCGCGAGGACGACCGCGGGCGTTGACGCTTCCTTGAAGCGCATCGCGACATCGAAGATGGGCTCGATCGGCGCGGCCGACCCGGCGGCCGTATCGCGGGTCCACCAGCCCTCGCGGGGCTTGCCCGACTCGGTGGCGAGTTTGTTCTTCACGCGGATGTTGCCGAAGGTGCCGCGCGTCATCACGCGGTCGTTGCCTCGGCGCGAGCCGAATGAGTTGAACATGGAGACGGGGACTTCCTTCTCCATGAGGTACTTGCCGGCGGGGCTGTCAACAGGGATGGCGCCCGCGGGCGAGATGTGGTCGGTGGTGACGGAGTCGCCGACGAAGACGAGGCAGCGAGCGCCCTCGATCGGCGCGATGGCCGCGACCTCTTCGGTCATTCCCTCGAAGAACGGCGGGTTCTGGATGTAGGTGGACGCCTCGTCCCAGTTGTAGAGGTCGCTCTTGCTGACGGGGACATTGTTCCAGGTCTCGTTGCCCGTGAACACATTCTCGTACTGGGAGCGGTACTGCTCCGAGGTGATGCACTTAGCCTTGAGCTGCTCGATCTCGTCGTGGGTGGGCCAGACATCCTTGAGGTAGACCGGCTTGCCTTCTGGCGTGTGCGCGATCGGGTCGCGGGCGAGGTCGATGTCAACGGTCCCCGCGATCGCGTACGCGACGACGAGCGGCGGGCTCGCGAGGTAGTTCGCCTTGACATGGGGGTTGATGCGCCCCTCGAAGTTGCGGTTGCCCGAGAGCACGCTGGTCGCGACCAGGTCGCCCTTTTCGATCGCGCCGGCGATCTCGTCGGGGAGCGGCCCGGAGTTGCCGATGCAGGTCGTGCAGCCGTACCCCACGGTGTGGAAGCCGAGCGCTTCGAGGTCCTTCGTGAGATCCGCCTTGTCGTAGTACTCGGTGACGACCTTGGAGCCGGGCGCGAGCGAGGTCTTGACCCACGGCTTGCGGGTGAGCCCGAGCTTGTGGGCCTTGCGCGCGACGAGGCCCGCCGCGAGCATGACATCCGGGTTGCTGGTGTTCGTGCACGAGGTGATGGCCGCGATCACGACATCGCCGTGGTGGAGCGAGAAGGTTCGGCCGTCGAGACTCGTGAGGATGCCGTTGGTGGTGCGCGCGTCGCCGTGCTCTTCCTTGGCGCCGGTGGAGTTGTCGAGTTTGCGCACGCCCGACGCGCTCTCGCCGCCCTCGCCGCTCCAGCGGTCGATGCGCACGACCTCGGCGACATCGCGCTTGCCGAAGGTGTCGACGAGGTCCTTCCGCCACTGCGCCTTCATGGTCGAGAGGGTGATGCGGTCCTGCGGGCGGCGCGGGCCGGCGAGCGAGGGCTTGACCGTCGAGAGGTCGAGCCCGATCGACTCGGTGAAGATCGGCTCGGGGCTGTCCGCGCTGTGGAACATGCCGACGGCCTTGAAGTACTTCTCGACGAGTTCGACCTGCGCGTCGGTGCGGCCGGTGAGGCGCATGTAGTCGAGCGTGACATCATCGACGGGGAAGAGGCCGAGGGTCGCGCCGTACTCGGGCGCCATGTTGCCGATGGTCGCGCGGTCCGGAAGGGAGAGCGAGGCGAGCCCGGGACCGTAGAACTCGACGAACTTCTCGACGACGCCGTGGGCGCGGAGCATCTGCGTGACGGTGAGCACGAGGTCGGTCGCCGTCGCGCCTTCGGGGAGTTTGCCGGTGAGTTTGAAGCCCACGACCTTGGGGGTCAGCATGTACACGGGCTGGCCGAGCATGACCGCCTCGGCCTCGATGCCGCCCACGCCCCACCCGACCACGCCGAGACCGTTGATCATGGTGGTGTGCGAGTCGGTGCCGACGCACGAGTCCGGGTAGGCGACGGTGCGCCCCTCGTCGTCCTTGCCGGAGAGCACGACGCTCGCGAGGTATTCGAGGTTCACCTGGTGCACGATGCCCGTCGCCGGGGGCACGCAGGTGAAGTTGCGCAGGGACTGCTGGCCCCACTTGAGGAACTCGTAGCGCTCGCGGTTGCGCTCGAACTCCTTGGTCGCGTTGATGGAGAGCGCGACGGAGCTGCCGAACTCGTCGACCTGCACGGAGTGGTCGATGACCAGATCGCACGGGACGAGCGGGTTGATCTCGTTGGCGTCGCCGCCGAGGCGCTTCATGGCGTCGCGCATGGCCGCGAGGTCAACAACGCAGGGCACGCCCGTGAAGTCCTGGAGGACGACGCGGCCGGGCATGAACGGGAGCTCGGTCTCGGTCGGGCTCTCGGCGTTCCAATTGGCGAGCCCGGAGACATCGTCGGCGGTGACGACGAAGCCGTCGAGGTTGCGCAGCATCGCCTCGAGCAGCACCTTGATCGAGAACGGGAGGCGCGAGACCTTGCCCAGCCCCTGCTTCTCGAGTTCCTGAATGTCGTAGTAGGTGAACTCGCCCGCGGTGGTCTTGAGCGACTTTCGGGCGTTGAACGGGTTGGCGTTGGGCATTGTCTTGACCTTTGGTATCGTGCTGCGGGTTCGGCGGGAAGGCCGGATATAGGGTAGGCGCACACGGGCGCACCGCCGGGCGCTCAGGCCCCGAACATACACCGGAGCGGGCATTGACGAAACAACCACGCCGGCCGAACAACCTCGGCTGGAATCTTCTCGACATCCTCCGAAGGGCGAGCGAGGCCGTCGGCAGCGCGCTCCGACCCGTCGGGAGCGTCTTTCACTGGATCTGGCCGTTCTGATCCGCGTCGCCCGGACGCCAGGTTCGCGGCGCCGCGATCTCGCGGAGCAGGTCGGGCCTGCCATTCGCGGGCACGAGGGCCGGGTAGCGCAGCCCGCCGTCGTAGGCGATGCGCACGGGGCGGATCTGACCATCCCAATCCACGAGCAACTCGACCTCGCCCGTCTCGGCGCTGCGTCGGACCGCGTCGCGGAGCGCGGCCGCGCTGTACGCGACGGTCGAATCGCCGGACTCTGGAGTCTTCACGCCGACGATCTTCATGTCGTACCCGAGCCCGGCGCGCCAGGCGGGAGAATCGAGGAGCGTCTTGACCTCACCCGACTCACTCACGGTGATCCCGAGCGAGAGGCGGAGGTCGGCCGACTTGCCCTTCGCCGCTGAGACATCGCCCGCGGTGAACGGTTCGTCGTGGTATTCGACGGTGTAGCCGAGCGCCCTCGCGAGCGAGTCGAAATCGAGCGACTCGCGCGGCGTCTCGATCCGTTCGCGGATCATCGCGTCCCAATCCACGCCCGAGTAGACCTCGGTCAGCGTGCGCACGACCTCCTCGCGCGTGTGCTCGACGACATCGCCCGCGTTGGCGGGTTTCGCGACGCCGAAGAACGCGAGGCAGAAATCATCGAGTGACTTCCGGTTGTCGGTTGCGCCGCGGATGATCGCGTCGGCCTCCATCCAGAAGAGCGAGCCCTCGCCGTAGTAGTCCTGCCGACGGCGAAGACTCTCGAACCTCGGGGATGATTCGCGGAGGTGGCGCAGGCCTGCGCCGGTGTCTTCGACGCTTCTCCAGCGACGCCCCGGCTGAAGGAGGTAGCGTTCGATCGTCGAGATCCAGGAGTCGCGGAACTGCTCGAAGGTGTACAGGCCGCAGCGCGCCGCGATCACCTCGTCGTAGTAACTCGTGAGCCCTTCGTACACCCACATCATCCGCGTGTCGCCGGGCGTGTGGTAGTCCTCGTGGAGCAATCCCTCCTGCGCGCGGAGTTTGCCCACCCACGCGTGGATGTACTCATGGGGAACCGTGTTCATCGACGCGCTGTTGCGCTCGGAGTTGACGAGCATCGTCGTGCCGTAGCGGATCAGCGTGCTCTCGCGGTGTTCGAGCCCGAACCCGGGCATGTCGTCGCTCAGCACGATGAGGAAACGGAACTGATCCCAGGGGAAGGGGCCGAAGATCGCCTGGGTCTCGGCGATCATGCGATCGAACTTCTCGCGACGCGCCTCTGGGAGTTCGAGCGCGTCGGCCTTGGGCGCGACGGCCTCGAAGGTGTGCGGCGCCGATCCGGGCGAG
Source organism: uncultured Phycisphaeraceae bacterium (assembly GCA_965369025.1). Classification (GTDB taxonomy): domain Bacteria; phylum Planctomycetota; class Phycisphaerae; order Phycisphaerales; family UBA1924; genus JAHBXC01. Next base: position 392,451 of record CBDUPB010000002.1, read on the forward strand.
ACCATGTCCCACACGCGGTAGTGCTCTCCGGCGATCATGGGCGAATCGACATAGGTCGCGAGCGGCGCGGCGGGGAGATCGACTCGCTCGGGCCTGCCGTCGCGCGTGCCAGTGTGGTGCTTGCCCGGCGCCATGAGCGAGGTGGACGCGCTCCACCCGTCGGGGAGGAGCACTTCGGCGTCGATCATCAGGGCGTTCTTGCTGGCGCCGTCGGGATAGAACAGCACATTGTTGAAACTGAGCACGCCGAGGTTGGGGCGGCCGTAGGTGTCGCTGGATCGCGAGTTCACCCACGGCTGGCTCGCGATGTACGCGTACGAGATGCGGAGTTCACGGGCGCCGGGCGGGACGGCGATGGTCTTGCGAACGGTGTGGGCGTAGTCGCGGGTCCACTCCAGCGCGCGGCCGCGCTCGTCGGTCGCGCGGAACTCGACGAGGTTCTGGATGGGGTTGCTGGGGTTATGGTTCCCGGGGACCCACTCGACATACCAGATGTCCGTGTCGCCTTCGTCGTTCAGGCTGAGGAGTTCGACGGGGATGACCGCCTCGGCGCGCACGAGGTGGCGCGGGAGGTCGGTCGCGTCGACGCGGAGTTGGATGGTCTGCGAGCGGGCGCAGCCCGTGAGCGTGAAGAGGGCGAGCGATGCCGCGAGCGGGAACGAAAGCGCATGGCGCATGATCGGGTCTGCCTGTCCTGAGTCTGGTGTGAATGACGACCGTTCACGATACCGGAAATCGCGGGTCTGGCTGCACGCTCAGGCGGCGGCATGATTCACGGGCTGGGTGGCGGCGTCGGGCAGCGACACGCCCAGCGCGGCGCGCTCGGCGCGCGTCAGGTAGATCGCGAGTTCCGACGGGATCTGCTTGATCCCGCGCCGGCGGGCCTTGTAGATCGCGTAGCGCATCGAGCGGCGGACCCTTCGGGTGACGCCGTCGGTGATGTTCAGTTCGAAGCGCCGCATGGCGTCGAGCGAGTACATCCAGGCCATGTGCTCTTCGAGGCAACGCGGCGAGTACCGGTGGAAGCCGATGGCGTGGTGCCCGATCTCGTGGAGGAAGACCGCGGCGGAGACGGGTCCGCGCGGGCGGGGCGCTTCGATGAGCCGAGAGATGCTGCCGTCGGCGTAGGTGACCTGCCACGCGACGCCCGACATGTTGGTGCGCCACTTGCGCACGCGGACGAGGTGCTCGCTGAGCATCTCGCGGGTCATCCACTCGTAGCGGTCGCGCATCGTGAGCACGCGCGGGGGCGAAACGGGCGCAGACTCGGCCTCGACCACGGCGGGCATGACGACCGTTGGTTGCTGCTCGATCGCCTCGATGCGTGTGCGGCGGGCGCGGCGCTCGCGCCGGTCATCGCTGCGCTGTGTCAGCATGTCCCAGAGCGTCATCACTGCGCACCCTCCAATCGGGCTGCGTCGGAGAACTTTCTTCCCGACGCGAATTCGTCCCATCGCATCGCGCGCTTGCCGAGCGGCTGGACTTCGAGCAGGCGCAGGGCCGTCCCGGGTGCGCACGCGATGAGGCCGTCCTTCGGGTCGAGGAGCGAGCCGGGCTCGGCCCCTGCTGATTCGGAATGGGAGGGCAAGTCTTGCACGCGCAGGAGCTTCATCGGCACGCCGTCCAGGATCGCTGCAACTCCGGGCCAGGGGGTCAGCCCGTGGACGGTGCGCCGGATCTGCGCGGCGGGCCACTCTGGATCGATCACCCCGTCGGCCTTCGAGAGCTTGCGCGCGTGGGTGACGAGCGATTCGTCCTGCGACTCCATACGCACGCGATCGTGCGCGTGATCGTCGAGCACGCCGAGCATGACGGCCGGGCCGTCGCTCGCGAGCAGGTCGTGCATCTCGCCCGCGGTGAGCAGCGGATCGACGGCGCGCTCGGACTGCGCGAGCACGAAGCCGGCGTCCATGCGGTCGGCGAGCGTGATCACGCTGTTGCCGGTGATGGCGTCGCCCGCCCAGATGGCGTGGTTGATCGGCGCGGCGCCGCGCCAGCGCGGGAGGAGCGACGCGTGCAGATTGATCGCGAACACGCCGTCGAGCAACGGCGCGCCGAGTTTCTGGCCGTACGCGATGACGACCCACGCGTCGGCGCGCAGCGCGTGGAGCGCGGCAACGACTGACGGCTCGTTGATGTTTTCTGGCTTGAACACCGATTCGGGCGCGAGCGACTGCGCGGCCCATTGACCGATGGGCGACGGCGTGAGTTTCATGCCCCGCCCCGCGGGTCGGTCGGGCTGGGTGACGACGCCGACGAGGTCGTGGTTCGCGGCGAGTGCTTCGATGGTGGGAAGGCCGAAGGCGCCCGAGCCGAGAAAGAGGACGCGGAGTCGTGTCGGGGCGTCCCGGGTGGTCAACGCCTTCCCGCCTCGCGTTCAAGGTCGCGGACCGCTGCGCGGTTGCGCAGACGCGACGCGGGCATGAACCGGTCGATGATCAGGACGCCGTCGAGGTGGTCGATCTCGTGCTGGATGCACCGCGCGAGGAGGCCGGCGGCGTGGAGGGTGAACTCTTTGCCGTGCTCGTCCGTCGCGCGGACGATGATTTCCGGGGGCCGGAGCACATCGCCGGCGATCTGGGGGAGGCTGAGGCAGCCTTCCTCACCCGGTTCGATGGGCCCGATGAACCGCTCGATCTTCGGGTTGAAGAACACCAGCGGGCCCGAGGAGGCGGTGGGCGGTTCGGTGTCGGCGGAGCGTTCTCCGTCCTGGGTGGGCGGGACTTCGGCGACGAAGAGGCGGATCCCGAGCCCGACCTGCGGCGCGGCGAGCCCGATGCCCTCGGCCTCGAACATGAGGTCCAGCATGCGTTGGGCGATCGCGCGGGCCTCGTCGTCGATGGATTCGACGGGCGAGGCCTTCCTGCGGAGCGCATCGGCGGGATATTGAAGGATGGAGAGATTCTCGGGCCGGACTGACATCTGCACCATTGTACGGCGGCGGGAGGGCACGAGCGACCCGCATTGAGCGTCCGGGCCTCGTTGCCGCTCATCGGGGGAGTCTCTAGCATGGGTATTGACACGCAACCGGCGGGCCGCGGCTCACGGATACACGGTCGCGGAGAGTGATCGCGAACTGACACGGAGAGTGAACGCTTGGCGTTGTTCGGAAAAAAGAAAGGCGCGTCGGAGGGCGACGGCGGCGACTCGGCCAGCGCGAAGGTTGCGTCGAACGATCCATACCAGTCCGACCCGGTGAAGGCCAAGAAGTTCTTCGACCACGCGCAGGCGGTTCACGACACCACCAACTACGCGTACTCGACGGTGCTCTGGCTCCAGGGCATCCGCCAGGATCCGTCGAGCATGTTCGGGCTCGAGCGGTTCTTTGACTCGGTGCGATCCTTCGCGAGTCTCGAAGGGCGTGACAAGCCGACCAAGGAGCAGGCGAGCAACTTCGGGGGCAAGGGGGCGCTGGAGAACTACCTCGGCGACCTGCTGAACTGGGGAACGCGCCCCGACGACGCGAGCCGGGTGCTCCGGGTGCTCGACTCGGCCAAGAAGCTCGACCTCTCGGAGCACGGCTACTGGATCGCGGAGAAGAGTCTCCCCCTGCTGCTCGGCAGCAAGAAGAAGGATGTCCTCGTCAAGCTGAAAGACTCGCTGGTGAAACTCGGCGCGTTCGATCTCGCGGTCAAGGCGGGCGAAGCGGCGCTGATGGCCGACCCTTCGGATACGGGGCTTGAGCAGGAGATGCGCAACATCGCCGCCCAGGCGACGATGAACAGCGGCGGCTACGGGCAGACCGGCACGGAGGGCGGGTTCCGCGCGAACATCCGCGGCGCGGGCGAGCAGCGCAAGCTCGAGGAAGAGTCGAGCATCGTCAAGAGCGAGGAGACGATCGACCGCCTCGTGAACGACGCGAAGGCGGACTACGAGCGCAGACCGGACGACCGCAACACGATCGGCAAGTACGCGCGCATCCTGCAGGAGCGGGGCAGGCCCGAGGATGTCAAGGTCTCGTACGAGGTCCTGATCGACGCGTACAAGAAAACCGACGAGTTCCGCTTCCGCCAGCAGGCGGGAGAACTGCGCATGAAGTTCGCTCGTCGCCAACTCGCCAAACTGCGCGAGGCGGCCCAGGCCGATCCGGAGTCGGACGCCGCGAAGAAGTTCCCCGACGCGCAGCGGAAGTTCACCGAGATGGAGATGGAGGAGTACAAACTCCGCTCGCTCAACTACCCGACGGACCTGGGGCTGAAATACGAGCTGGGCGTTCGCCATTTCCGATTGGGCAACGACGAAGAGGCGATCGCGCTGTTCCAGGAGGCGCAGCACGACGCGAAGCACCGCACGCGCGTGCTCAACTACCTCGGCCAGTCGTTCCGCCGGATGGGGTGGAACGCGGAGGCGGCCGACACCTTCAAGCGCGCGCTCGACGGGCTCGAGATGGACGGCGACGAGCTGGGCCTGGAGATCCGCTACGGGCTGATGGACGCGCTGGCGCAGCAGGCCGAGGACGCGCGGGATCTGGCCGCGGCGGAAGAGGCGTACAAGATCGGATCGGGCATCGCGATGCAGCAGATCTCGTACCGCGACATCCGTGCCCGCCGCGACCGGATGCAGCAGCTCATGAAGGAACTGAAGAACGGGTAAGGCGCGCGCCTCTCCCCCACCGTCGCCCGGCTTCGCGATCCCGCCGCCGATGCGCGCGGACCGGAAAGAACCATGAAACCCAACATCATCGTTGTCATCCCCGCGCGTCTCGGGAGCACGCGGCTGCCCAACAAGGTGCTGCTCGCCGAGACGGGCAAGACGCTCGTCCAGCATGTGTACGACAACGCGGCGGCGGCGGCATCGGCGAGCCGGGTGGTCGTCGCCACGGACAGCGAGCAGGTCGCTGACGCGTGCCGAGCGTTCGGCGCCGAGGCGGTGATGACCTCCGCGGATCACACGAACGGCACGGCGCGGGTCGGCGAGGCGGCGGACAAACTTGGCGCGGGCGCCGACGACATCGTGGTGAATGTGCAGGGGGACGAGCCCGAACTGGAGCCCCATGTGCTCGACGCTGCGGTGGACGCGATGCTTCGCGATCCGGCGTGCGTGATCAGCACCCCTGCCGCCCCGTTCGGGAGCGACGAAGACATCCGCGACCCGGCGTCGGTGAAGGTCGTGTGCGCACGCGACGGCGCGGCGTTGTACTTCTCACGATCGGTGATCCCGTTTGACCGCGACGGTGACGCGGGCGCCGACGCGCGGCCGCTACGCCACATCGGGCTGTACTGCTACCGGCGACCCTTCCTGAACGAGTACCTGTCGTGGGCGCCGACACCGCTGGAGAACGCCGAGAAACTCGAGCAACTTCGCGTGCTGGAGCACGGCAAGCGGATCGCGATGGCGGTGTGCGAGACGCGCAGCCGCGGCGGGATCGACACGCGGGCGCAGTACGAAGCTTTCGCGCGGCGCTGGAACGCGCGGGCTCGCTGAGAATCGGATGGTGATCAGCGGGCGGCGACCGGCGCGACGGGCTGGAGCAGCCGCGCAGGCACATCGCACCGGGGCACGAGGGCGACGATCGCCTTGAGCATCGCCTTGCGCTCGAGGGCCTCGTCGCGCGTCTCGAACGGGTCCCACGAGGTGAGGATCGCCTGGCCGATGGTCAGCGGAGGCGGGGCCGGCGGGCCGAAGACTCGCGAGAGGTCGGAGGTGTCGTACGGGATTTCGGCGAACTCGAACCCGGGAGCGGGCGGCTCGGGGTTGTCGTTCGCGGAGCGCGGCTTGCCCTCGGCGATGGCCGCCCAGTCTTCGTCGGGAGACGCCGGGGCGAGGAAGTACGCGAAGCCGGGCTCGAGCAGGGCTTCGAACGCAAGTTCGTCGAGCACCTCGCCGCGACGGAGTTCGTAGCCGGAGATATCGAGCGGGTTGGAAACCTGCTGGAGCGGGTCGAAGGGCGTGATGAGCGGCTCGCCGCCGAGGAGTTGCGTCGCGAGTTCCACGCGGACGCGCTCGCCGTCAACGGTGGGCGTGCCCCATGCGCGGGCGATGAATCGCGAGCCCGAGGACCCGAGCGTGACGGGCTCGCCGTCGAACAGCACGGTTGAGCGGGCGGCGATCGAGCGTGCGCGGAAGGCCTCGGACCAGTGCAGCGACCAGCCGAGCCACGCGCGCTCCGTCGGTCCGACGGGGCGGAGCGAGGATCGAACAGACGAGAAGTCCGCGAGCGGGACGCGGACGATGCGCATGCCGTTGCGCGTCAGCGACTCGGCGGTCTCCGGGGGGAGATCGACGGGCTGGTAGAGGTACGGCGCGAGGGCGCGGGCGAGCGACTGCTGCTCATCGCGGCAGACGAACCAGAGCACTTCGAGCCCGTTGGTCCCGCCGCGCACGACCGGGCTGAGGATGTCGCTCTCCTGGGGCGCGGCCGGCGCCAACGCGAGGGTCTCGACCGGCGTGCCTTGTTTGGCGCAGCCGACTAGCGCGGTCGCGAGGGCGACGGCGGCGAGCGAGCGGGCTGCGGCGGCACGGAGGTTCATCGATGGTGGGAATGTACCGGAACGCGACCCGATACGGAAGTCGAGTCCAAAGGGTTGCGGGAACACGCCACGCGGCCCCCGGGAACGGGGCGGGATCGATCAGGCCCGGGCGGCGGTGTCGAAGGAGTTGATCCGGTCGATGAGGGTCCTGAGGAGCCCGAACTGGCGTCTCGTGTGGGTGAAGACGAGTCGGGGCAGGCCCGGGTGCTCGCCGCTCTCTTCGGGGAGGGCGTCGCGCTGGACGATCTTCCCGGATTTCACGAGCGTCGCGAACTCGTTGTTGAGGACTTCGACATCCTCCTCGCGGAGCGGGGCGCGGAGGCGGATGATGTAGTCGTCGCGGAGATATCGCGAGGAGTGGTAGTTGCGGTAGAAGCGGCAGACATGGTTGACAGCGTCGGCGGGGTCCTCGGCCACATAGTAGAGGTTGCGGTCTTCGGGGCTGATGAACCCCTTGTCGAGCAGGGAGCGACGGATGTAGTTCTCCCAGTGGCGCCAGTAGTCGCCGTGCTCGCCCTCGACCATCACGACGGGCTTCATCTCGCTCTTGCCGGTCTGGATGAGGGTGAGGATCTCGAACGCTTCGTCCTGCGTGCCGAAGCCGCCCGGGAAACAGGCGATGGCGTCGGCCTGGCTGACGAACATCAGTTTGCGGGTGAAGAAGTAGCGGAAGTTGATGAGTTTCTCGTCGCCCGTGATGATCGAGTTGGCGGTGGTCTCGAAAGGCAACCGGATGGAGAGGCCGAACGACGCCTCGCGGCCCGGGCCTTCGTGCCCGGCCTTCATGATGCCGTCGCCCGCGCCGGTGATGCACAGCCAGTTGCGGGCGGCCATCATTTTCGAGAACTCGACCGCGGCGATGTAATCCGGGTGGGCCGGCGGCGTGCGCGCGGAGCCGAAGATGCTGATCTTGAGCGCGTCCTGGTACCGCGCGAAGACGCGATACGCGTGGCGGATTTCCTTGACGGCGGCGGTGATGAGTTTGAGTTCGCCCGTCTCGCGCTCGTCGCGGATGAGTTTGAGCGAGGTGCCGAGCAGGTCGCGCAGGAGGCGGCCGTCGAAACTCGACGGGTCTTCGCCGGCTTCCTCGATCAGCGCATCGATGCGGCGGAACATGTCGTCGGAGGGGAAGCCGGCCGGCTGCACTGCCGGGGTGGGCTCGACGGGGGCCTCGGGGCCGGTGGATTTGCCGTGGTCTTCGGCCATGGGTTGGGGCTCGTGTAGGGGTTTGGCGCCTGTCAGCGATCGTCGGGCGGGGACGCCGCGTCTCCGATCGGTCGCGCGGCGGGTCGGGCGGGTTCGGGGCGATCATTGCGCGACCCGAAGATGCTGTCGAGGAACCGCTGGGTGGAAGGCAGAGTTTGAACGGTGAACTCGGGCTTGGCGAGCGGGCCTGTGACGCGGCTGACGATGAGTTCGTTGCGGAACGCCTCGATGACATCGCTGAGGATCGGCGCCCGCCGCACGCCTCGGCTGGTCACGCGGAGGTCGAGTTCGAGCGAGGGCCAGAGGAGCGTGCCCTCGCCGTCGAGGTTCACGGACTGGCTCGATACGCCGAGTTGTTCGAAGGAGATGACGCCCCCTTCGATGTAGAACTTGGCCTGCGCAAAGTCGATCTCTTCGGCGGTGGGCAACTGGAGGTTGCTCAGTTCGATCAGGGGCCCGGCGAGCGGGAGGCGGAGGAGTTCGCCCCCCCAGATGCGGACGGCGCCCTGCCCCACCCGATCGACAGGTCGGCCGACGACGCCAGCGACGGAGATGGTCGCATCGACCAAGCCGCCGCGGTTCTGCGCGCTGTCGGGCGCATCGGTGGGTGATTCGTCACCGACGCGCAGATCGGCGCGGAGGCCATCGAAGGAAAGACCCGAGAGCGCCCCTTCGATCTCGTAGCGGAGCGGGCCGCCCGACGCGGCGGCGGCGAGCGCCATGATCGGGCTGCCCGCGCGTTCGAGGCGGCCGACGCCGAAGATGCGCCCGCCGTACGCGCTGGCTTCGAACGAGGGCACGATGAGGGTGTTGCCGTCATCAACGGCGACAACGCGGGCCGTGCCGCGCTCGAGTTCGATGCGCTGCACGCGTGCATGCTCAAACGCGAGCGTCGCGTCGAGAGGGCGGGGATCGGCGGTGTCGATGCGGATATCGAGAGAGCCGTCGGCGTCCGTGATGGAGGCGCCGCCGAGATCGAGCGACAGCCCGCCGTAGCGCATCGAGGCGGCGAGGATGGTTTCCTGCGAGACCGCGATCTGCGCACGGTCGATGTCGATCCGATCGGCGCTCACGCCCGAGTCATGGAGGATGCGCCTGAGCCCTTCCGGGAGCAGCGCACGGGTCTGGGCGTCGAATGGCTCGATCGCGCCGGCAATCGCCAGGTCGATGCTCGGAGTGTCGCCGGTGACGGCTTCACCGGAGATCGTCGCGGACACTTTGTCGTTCGTGAGGGTGAGTTCGTCGATGCGCACGCGGTCTTCGCGGTAGACCAGCCGGCCGGAGCCGACGACGAAGGTGTTCTCGACGCCGTCGCGGTTCAGCGTGAGGGCTTTGGGAACCGCGTGGACCTCGCCGAAAGCGATCCCGCTTGGAGAGGTTTCGATCACCGCGGCAAGGTCCGCCTCAAGGTGCGCGCCCCACCGTTCGAGGAACTCACGCACCGGCTGCGCGCGCTCGGGGGCCACACGCTTCATTATGGCGTCGGTGACGCCGGACGGCCACGCGAGGGTCGCGTTGGCCTCGAGCGCACGCCCGGGACTCTCGGCGGGTTGCGCGCCGGCGTCGTCGCGCGCGAGCGCGCGGAGGTCAAAGTCGCCGTTGAGTTGCAGCCGCGCGGATTCGGACTGGTCGAAGCGGAGGTCGGCGGCAAAGCCGTCGAACCGAGCGAAGCGCCCGCCTTCGGCGTCGACGACCACCGTGACGCCGCCGGACGAATCCTCGAGCTCGGCGCGCGCGCCGAGCGCGTTGAACGCGACGCCTCGGAACGCGCGCAGGTCCGCGGTGGCGGCGAAGGACTCTGCGCCGGGCGCCCGCGTGATGTTCACATCGGCGTCAACCGCGCCAACAGCGTCGACTGACTCGATGCCGCGGCGGATGATCGCGGCGCCTTCGGGCGCGAACGGCGCTAGCACCCGTTCGAACGGATCGTTGAGGCGCAGGCCTGTCGATCGGAGGGTGAGGTCTGCGGCGCGACCTGATTCGTCGCTGAATCCCAGGTCGCCTTCGAGACTGAACGCGCCGTCGGAGAGGCGGCCGGTCATCTGCGCGATGGTGACGCCGTCCTCGCTGATTCTCATCACGCCCGCGAGGTCGCGGACGAGCGGTGTGGGGTCATCCTGCGCGCGCGGCGCCGCCGAGAGCCCAGCGAACTCGATCGAGACATCGAAGCCGATGTCTTCCGCGCTGCCGCGCGGGTGCACGCGTGCGACCGTCTGGACCGTTCCCTGTATGCCGAGTTCACGGATGATGCGCGCGGCGGCCATCGATCCCTCGGCGTCGCCCTCGCCCGTCTCCGGGAGCGCGGCCAGCAAGCGTTCGTCGATGGGCGTGTCGAACGCGCGGATCTCAAGGACAGGACTGAACACAGACTCGCCGTCCTCTTCGAGCGCGATCCACGCCTTGAGGTCGCCGCCACCGCCTGACAGGCCGCGGAGCGATGGGATATCGACCTCGGCTCGATCTTCCCAGACGCGAACCACGGTGTTCTCGGCGATCGCGGGGTACGGGAACTGCTCGACGAGCAACCCGGCGAGCGGGAGATCGAGGGTGGCGTTCCAGTCCCAGATGGAATCGTCGCCGAGCGGGCGGCGGACATGGATATCGAGCGTGCCCGCGCCGCCGAGAGAGAACTCGTCGGTAAGCAGGCCCTGCTCGCGCAGGCGGCGTTCGGCTTCCTTGTTGAAGAGCGTCCCGAGCAGGTCGGCCCGCGATGCGGGCATGGCGTCGTTGAACGCGTCGTCGAGCGGGACATGATCGATGACGATGTGGATAGCGACTTCGGCGCCGTGGACCGGAGGGGCGATGGTCCCGGTGGCGAGCAGCGTGGCGCCCGACGGCGCGACCCCGGTGATCTCGTCGATGTGGATGGCCTGATCGTCGAAGCGAACGCGGCCGGTCATGTCGAGGAATGTGTAGGGGAAACTGGCGTAGGCGGCCTCCCCGTCGGTGAGGAAGAGTTCTCCGGCGATGCGGACCGGAGCGGGGCCGTCGGCGGTCGGCGCGCCGCGCGTGACGAGCACGACCGCTTCGAGCATGGCGGTCGGCCCTGAGAAGGATCGGAATCGCTCTCGCACGATCGTGGGCGCGAAGGGCAGGAGTTGGGGCCGCTCGGCGATGCTGAAGGGCTCGGTCGTTTCGAATCGCATCTCGAAAGGCGCATCGAGCGCGAGAGTCTCGCTCTCGACGACGACTCGGTACGGGAGGTCCTCGATGAGTCCGGTGATCTCTGCGCGAGCGCCGTTCTCGCTGAGCGTCGCTTCGCCCGACGCGTCGGAGATGCGCATGTATCGGGCGGGCTCTGCTCGCGGGCCGGGGTTGGCCTCGATGTCGGCCTGCGGATCGGCGGCGATGGGCAGGGCCAGCCCGACATGATCGAAAGTGAACCTGGCTTCGACGCCGCGCGCGTCGCTGTATATGAACTCGGTGCGCTCGACCTGCCCGGCGAGGGCGAGCTGCGTCCAGAGGTCGCGGACATCGCTCGGCGCCGCCGCCGGGCCCCACGAGGCGAGATCGACATTCGTCAGCGTGAGCGATCCCTCGACCGCAATGGGGTCGTACTCGCCTGTCAGCGCGATGGGGACAGGATTGGACGGCGCCCGGGCTGCGGCGCTCTCGGGGGATTCGACGAGGGATATCTCGTAGCGCCCCTGAGTCGTTCGGGATCGGCGGAGTTCGCCGTCGACCTCGATGGAGGCGAGCCGGTCGTAGTCAGCGCCGTGATGCTCTCCGAATTCGACGGTCGCGCCGCGCAGGCGGACGCGCGGGAGCTGGATCGGTCCGCCCGAAGGCGCGCTGGGTGTCAGCGCGGCGAGATTGAGCGACGCGTCGTCGCGGCTCTGGCTCAGGCGGAGGCCGGGCTGCTCGAAAGTGACCTCGCGGATCCCGAAACCTCCCGTCAGGAGCGCGAGCCAGTCGATGCGGGCGCGGAGCCGATCGACGGTGAGCACTTCACCGGCGGGCCCGGCGACGCCGCGCGCCGTGGCGCTGACATTCTCAAGGAGGAGGGCCCAGGGGCCGTCGAAGGAAGCCGAGCGGACCTGCACCTCAGCGCCGAGCGCGTCTTCGAGCCGGGGTTCGACCAGGCGGATGAGCACGGACGAGCGGGTGAGCGTGAAGCCGGCAACGGCGACGAACACGACCAGAAGACCGACCGCCCCGAGGAGCCAGCGGAGGCGCCTCCTGCGATTCTGTTTCGACGGGGTGACGGTGGAAGGATCGGGCATGGTTCGGCGTGTCGTATACTGGGGCGCTCCAGCGGTGTTGGCCGCGGGGCGACATTCGAGCGCTCGTAGCTCAGCAGGATAGAGCAGCGGTTTCCTTCGTGGGCGTGCTCACCGACACGGTGTGTGCGCAAAAGAGGGGCCCGGCCCGGCGACGGGTCGAGGCGAACCGGGTGAATTCGGGGAAACCCGCGCGTCAGTGCGGGCGATCCCGAGCCGAGCCGTCGGCGGGGTGCGTGGTATCTTCGGAGAACACGCGGCCGACGGAAGGTGTAGAGACCAGCGGGTGAGCCGCCCCGGCGATACCCCCGCGTAGGCGCGAACGGGCGTTTCATGCCTGTTCGCGCCGAAGCGCCCGGCGGCCACGCGTTTCCGATCGGAACTCCGAGCGGTTCGCGGGGTCGAAGAGATGGTCCAGCCCGTCGAGTAATCGGCGGATCGCTGAAACCGCAGGTCGGAGGTTCGAGTCCTCCCGGGCGCATTCTTTGCTTTCGGCGGCGCGCGTCGGCGTCGCGTCCGCCCCACACGGTGTTGCATGGACGCAACGCGGCATCGAGCGGCGAACCCCTCGCCGCTCTTCGCGTGAGCGATTCTCGGACGGATCGCTCGGGCGCGAGAGTTGCCCTGAGACCAGCATCGTGAGAACCAAGACCAAGACAACCCGAACGGCGGTTCTGAGCGCGGCCGCGCTGATCGCGGCGGTCACGCTCTCGGGCTGCGCCACCGAACACCCCCAGCCCGCGGTCGCGTGGTCTCCGGGCGTGATCCGGCCGCTGAACGCTCCGTGCTGCCTTCCTGCCGAGGCAACCAACAATTCCTGGGTCGCCACGCTCGCGCCGGGCGAATCGGACCGGTGGCTGGCGTCGCGCCGGAACGGATCGCTGACGGCGCCGTCACTGGCTTCGATGATCGACACCAGCGTCTGGCCGGGCGGCCCCACCCAGCCCAAGGCCAAGCGGATCCCGGTCATTTATTCGCGCTGGGGAACCTCGTACTGACCCGTTGCTTTCCCGGGCTTCTGGGCGGCTCGGCGACAGAAACCTTGATGCAACACAGGCATACGCTACGGTTTCGGCGCTAAAGTGTCGGAACTGGTGAGAAACTGGGTTGATTGTCGGCCCATCTTCGGCGATACTCGGCGCACTCGGTCGCGGAGGGAGTCGGTGGATTTACGCCACCACTTTCAGGCCGATAAGCGTGCTTCGCGGATCCGCGTTGAGCGCACCCTGTGCGGAGGGAAGCTGCTATGGCGACAGTGACAAAGAAAGATCTCGTCGACCGGGTTGCTGCAGCGACAGGGCTGAAGCGATCTCAGGTTCGCGATGTTGTTCAGTGCTTGTTTGATCAGATCGTCTTCGAACTCGGGCACGGCAATCGTCTCGAGTTCCGCGATTTCGGCATCTTCGAGACGAAGGAGCGGGCGCCGCGCGTCGCGCAGAACCCCAAGACGCTCGAGCGCGTCGAGGTTCCCGCGAAGCGCACCGTCAAGTTCAAGGTCGGCAAGATGATGCAGGACTCGCTCGACGATCCGAACCTGATCGAGTCCAAGGTCACGAGCACCTGGCCCAATTCGTTCTCGGACGAATCGCTGATCAACGACTGACGCGCCGCTTCCCCTCCCCCGAGGGCATCTTCCAGATATCATCCGCCCCGTCCTGACCGACGCCCGCGCCCGCGCTTTGCGGGAAGCGTTCGGAGGTCGCTCGCGCCCGTCTTGAACGAACCCTGAATCGAGCCCGAATATGCCCTCGACCGCCGAACTGCTTGGATCCGACGCAAACGCCCTGCTCTCGTACGAGGCCAAAGGGTTCCCCCGCTCGACGCTTCACCTCCCGGGCCCGGACTTCGTGGACCGCGTCGTGTCCAAGACGGACCGTTCGCCCGTCGTGATGCGAAACATGCAGACCATGCTCAACACCGGCCGCCTTGCGGGCACGGGCTACATGTCGATCCTGCCCGTCGATCAGGGCATCGAGCACTCGGCCGTCGCGTCGTTCACGCCCAACCCGGCGTACTTCGATCCGGCAAAGATCGTCGAACTCGCGATTGAGGGAGGGTGCAACGCCGTCGCCTCGACGCTGGGTGTGCTCGGCGCGGTCTCGCGCCAGTACGCGCACCGCATCCCGTTCCTGGTGAAGCTCAACCACAACGAACTGATGTCGTTCCCGAACACCTTCGACCAGACTCGCTACGGGTCGGTCCGTCAGGCGTTCGAGATGGGCGCCACCGCCGTCGGCGCGACGATCTACTTCGGCAGCGCCGAGTCGCGCCGGCAGATCGACGAAGTCTCGATGTGGTTCGAGGAGGCCCACCAGTTCGGGCTCGTCACCGTGCTGTGGTGTTACACCCGCTCGGACGCGTTCAAGCAGGAGGGCAAGGACTACCACGCGTCGGCCGACCTCACCGGGCAGGCCAACCACTTGGGCGTGACCATCCAGGCCGACATCATCAAGCAGAAACTCCCGACGAACAACCGGGGCTACGAGGCGCTCAACAACAACGCCTCGCTGGCGACGAAGGGCGAGAAGTACGGGAAGTTCGACAAGTCGATGTACGACAAGTTCACGCCGGGTGATCACCCCATCGACCTGTGCCGCATGCAGGTCGCGAACTGCTACATGGGCCGCATGCCGCTGATCAACTCGGGCGGCGAGAGCAAGGGCGCCAGCGACATGGCCGACGCCGTGCGCACCGCCGTCATCAACAAGCGCGCGGGCGGCGTGGGGCTCATCTCGGGTCGCAAGGCGTTCCAGCGCCCGATGAAGGAGGGCGTCGCCCTGCTCAACGCGATCCAGGATGTGTACCTCGACGAAAGCGTGACCGTCGCGTGAGCGGCAACCCGTACGCGCCGAGCGAGAACTGGAACACCGGCGAGCCGCGCCGGGGCGGCGGCGTTCCGCTGTGGGCTTTGCTCGTCGCGTGCCTGAGCTCGCTCGCGTTCGGCTGCTTCGGCGGGATCGTGGGTGGGTTCGCGGTCGGCTTCGCGGCGGGAGAATCCGCCAGCGAGTCGTTCGCCGACTACATGAGCGAGCACGAGCCGGGAGAGATCGCGGTTATCGCGCGCGCGCTCACCGAAAGCGATGGCTCGCTGACGCTGGAAGTGCTCGTCAGCAACCCCGGGGAGTCTCCCCAGTCGCTCGACGCGATCGACATCTACCACGAACTCGTCACGCCGGACGAGATCGTGGGCGCCGAGCCGGCGTTCAACGGGACGGAGTTGTTCGAGGACGAGGAAGACGCCGCGGAAACCTACACGGCGTACACCTTCGACCCGATCGTCATCCTGCCGGGCAAGACCGTTGTTGTGCGCTTTCTGCTCAACATGCCCGACGGGCGGCGGACCGGCGATGTTGATGTGTGGACCGAGAGCGGGTTCTTCCGCGCGCATGTGCACATGTCCGACAGCGCGGCGCCGCCCGCGCGCGAACCGGGGTACTGATCGTGCGGCTGTTTGCCGCTTCCGTGCTTGTGCTTGCCCTGGCCGCGATCGGGATGCTGGCGGCGGTGTCGTCGACTCCGCCGGATGATCCCGATCCGCTTGCGCTGGTCGAGATCCGCTCGTGGGTTGTCGCGGGGCGCGGGCGACATATGTACGCGCAGATCACTTCGCCACCGGGGCACGAACACCTGTCGACGATCGTCGAGTACACCGGCGCGTTCGCGCGCACGGGGTACGCGCCGCCGAGCGATCGCGCGCGGGCCGATCGCATCGTGAAGGTCGCGCGCGGCGACCGGGTGCACCCGTTCCTCGACATCCCCATGGACAACCGGCTCGAGGCCGTGTACTGGCTCCCGGTCGAGACCATCGAAGAACTCCAGCGCGACCGCGCGTTCACCGGGCGATACTCCTTGCTGGGGCCGAACTCGTCGTCGGGCCTGCGCGCGGCGTTCGAGTCTTCCGGTGTGCCGCTCCCCGCATCGTTGCGCGCGTCGGGCGGCGTGTGGGGCGAGTTCCCGGGCGTCGAACTTGCGCCGGGCGAAGAACTCGCACCGGATCAGTGGCGCGATCACGGGTTCAGCGTCGGTCCCGAGACCACGCCCATCGAATGATCAGAGGAACACACGAACCGCGCGCGTCGGGATCGAGAGGTCGTCGCGCAGACGGGACGCGAGCCATTCAGCGTGATCGGCGTCGCGCGGCACGATGAACATCGCGCTGCCGCTCCCGGTCACATGCACTGGAGATTCGGCGGCTCGGGCGGCCTCGGCGCGGAGTTCCCCGAGTCTCGGTTGCACAGCGCACGCGGCACGGGCAAGGTCGTTGAACAGCGCGTCGCCGTCGAGGTCGCCGCTGGTCGCGAGCGAGCGGACCTCGCTGTCGAGCAGTTCGTGGTCCTTGGCCGCGAGGTCATCGAATGCGCGATAGACGGCGCCGGTCGCGCATCCGAAGGGCGGAAAGAGCATCGTCAGCCAGCGCTCGTGCGATGTCTGGTCGATGCGCTCGATGCGGTCGCCGAGGCCCTCGACGATCGCCGGCCTGGGCATCGCTTCCGAATCGATGAAGTACGCGATATCGCTCCCCAGCGTCATGGCGACCTCGCGCAGCGCGTCGTCGTCGAGATCAATCTCATACAGGTCCCGCAGCGCGATCAGCATGGCGGCGGCGTCCGACGACCCGCCGCCCATCCCAGCGCCGACGGGGATGCGCTTCTCCATCTTCAGTTGGATCGTCAGCCGACGGCCGATGCGTTCCTCCAGCGCGTGCTGAGCCCGCACGGCGAGGTCTTTGGTGATCGGCCAATCGATGTCGCTTCGTTTCGGCGCGTCTTCGTGCCAGAGGAGCGCGTACCGGCTCGCGCGCGACGGATCGAGGGCGAGCATGTGCAGGTCGTCGCGAAGATCAACGCAGGCCATCCAGCTCGAGATGGGGTGGTAGCCCTTCTGACCTTCGGGGCGCCCGACGGCGAGCGCGAGATTCACCTTCGCGAACCCGGCCCGGAACGCCACTTCGCCGACGCGATCCTCGCTCACGCGAGCGCTTCCTTCGCCCATCGCTCCATCTGGTCTTCGTCGAGGCCGTCACGGAGTCGCTTCGCGTTGAGCACGAGGTCGGCGAGCGCACGGAAGGCCCCGCGACCGCCGCGTTCGTCGAGGACGACGCTCACACGCTGACGGACCTCGGGACGCGCGTCGTTGGGGCACGCGCTGAATGCGCACAGTTTCATCGCGGGGAGGTCGTTCACATCGTCGCCGATGTAGACGCAACGCTCGGGCGTGACGCCAATGGCCGCGCACGCGCGGGACAGCCGTTCGCCCTTGTCCCCCCCGCCGACATCGATGTGCTGGACGCCGAGCATCTCGCCGCGCGTCCGGATAACGCCGTCGTCGCGGCTCGCGCTGATCCAGGCGATCTTTACGCCAGCGGCGAGAAGGAGCTTCACGCCCATCCCGTCCTGGATGTGGAAGGTGCGCGATTTGGCCCCGTCGCTCGTGAAGGTGATCGAGCCATCGGTCAGCACGCCGTCAACATCGCTGATGACGGCGGCGGGATCGAGGTCCCGGAGCGCGAGGAGGGCCTGGTCGTGGGTCACGATCGCAGGGTAGCAGCAAGCCCGCGCGGGAGGCAAAAGTCGCGCCCCCGAACGGCCGATATGTCCGAGGATGAGCCAGGACTCCGACCAGACGACGCCCATTGCCATCCCCCCCTTCGATCGCCGTCTCTACACCCGGTCGAGGGCGGAGCGACCCGCCAAGATGTTCCACCGGGCGGGTCTCGCGTACGCCCCCGGGACCAGCGAGGACCTCTCGGAAGGCGGGGCGCTGCTCAAACTCCACTCGGCGCGTCGGTTCGAGCGCGGCGATGTCGTCGACATCGTCGTCGAGCCGAAGACCGAGCCGGGAGTGGTGCGCACACGATCACTTATCGAAGGGACGATCGTCCGTTCGATGCCCGTGGGCGATGACCAGCAGTTTGTCGCCGTTCGCTTCGCGCGAACACGGGCCGAGTTCGGTCCCGAGCGCGTCGCGGCCTGATCAGGACTTCGGTGCGTCGCCCGGTGGCGGTGCGCTCGTGTCGGCCGGGGGAGCAGACTTCATCGTGCGGTGCGTCTTCACGCGGCCGCCCATGGTGCGCGGCGGCATCTTGGTAGGAACCACCCCGCCCGGGAAGCGGCCCATGTCGACCTTCTCGGCCGCCTTGGGAACCGCGGTGACATACGCCAGGCGGTTCTGCACCTGCTTCGGCGGTGACGATCCCGGCCCGTTCTTCTTCCAATCGCCCGGCGGGTCGCGCGGGACGAAGTCGGGGAACTCGAGCTTGGGGATCATCTTGTTCGAGAGCATCTCGACGGCGGTCAGCAGATCGCCCTGCTCGCTGGTGACGAAGGTCCACGCGACGCCGTCGCGGCCCGCGCGGGCCGTGCGCCCGATGCGGTGGATGTAGACCTCGGGGTCTTCGGGCAGGTCGTAGTTGATCACATGCGTGATGAGGTCAACATCGAGGCCGCGCGCCGCAAGGTCGCTCGCGACAAGCGCGGCGAGTTTGCCCTCGCGGAGCGAATCGATCACGCGGTTGCGCTTGCCCTGGGGCATGTCGCCGTGGATCGCCTTCGCGTCGATGCCGGCGTCGGTGAGCGCTTTCGCGACTTTGTCCACGGTGCGCTTGGTCTTGCAGAACACGATGGTCAGCGCGGGCTCTTCGTGCGTGAGCAGGTGCTTGAGCAGGCGGGTCTTGTCCCACGGCTCGACACTCAGGTAATGCTGCGCGACGAGGTCGACGGTGAGCGACTGGCTCTTGGGCTCGACGCGCGCCGGGTCGTTCATGTACCGGCGACCGAGTTTCTCGATCTCGTCGCTGATGGTCGCCGACACGAAGATGGTCTGGTGCTCGACGCGGATCATCCCGAGCAGCTTGCGGATGTCGTCGCGGAAGCCGATGTCCAGCATGCGGTCGACTTCGTCGAGGACGGCGAACTTGGCGCCGTCGATGCGCATGTACCCGCGTTCGATCATGTCGAGGAGGCGGCCGGGGGTGGCGACGACGATCTCGGGCTTCTTCTGGAGGCGGTCGGCCTGCGTGCGGATGCTCTGCCCGCCGTAGACGGGCATGACGCGCAGCCCGGTGTGCTCGCCGAGTTCCTCGATCTCCGCGGCGATCTGGATCGCGAGTTCGCGCGTCGGCGCGAGGATGATCGCCTGGAAGGGCTCGCCCTTCTTGGCGTGATGGAGGACCGGGAGCGCGAAGGCGGCGGTCTTGCCCGAGCCGGTCTTGGCCTGCCCGAGGACATCGCGGCCCTCGATCGCGAGCGGGATGAGCTGGCTCTGGATCCATGTGGGCTGGGTGAAGCCCAGCTCGGTCACGCCGCGCAGCACTTCGTCGCGCAAGCCGAGTTCGGCGAAGGTCTGGTCAGAGAAGACCTCGGTGGCTTTGCCGCCCGCGTTGGCGGCGACACGCTTCTTGGTTGACTTCTTGGGCTCGTAGTCGTCGTACTGGGCTGTGCGGGAGTGGTCGTCCTGCCGATCGCGTTCCGAACCGGCGGACTTCTTCCTGCGACGACGCTTTTTCTTTGACGGGCCACTCTCGGAATTGGCGCGGTCCCCTACCGGGGCCTTCGATTCTTCGGGCATGCAAACCTCGCGGTTCGTGCCCGGCCCTGAGAGCCCCGGCCGTGCCGGATGAGGGCGTCGGGGGCCTCCCGATTTCGAATAACCGAGAAGCACTCGACGCCAACCATCCGGCCCGATCGGAACGCCACGAGCGCCAGGCGACATGTTCTCTCGCGCGACGAACACGCCGCGCTCACCCTTGATCGTAGACTCCTCGCCCGACCGATACAAACATGGCGCCTTGGCCCGACACCCTCCGCGGAAGTCTCATCCTTGACCGACACCTCGTGGCTCTCGATCAACCTCGACGCTCTCCGCCACAATGTGCGGGTTGTCCGCTCCGTTCTGCGAACCGAGGGGCTCTCGAACCAGCCGGGCGTCTGCGCGGTCCTGAAGGCCGACGGCTACGGCCTGGGGGCCGCGGGGCTGGCCCCGACGCTCGAGCACGCGGGCGTGGAGATGCTGGCCGTCTACACGCTTCGGGAGGCCTGCACGCTCCTCCGAGCGACCACACGAACGCCCATCCTTGTCCTGATGCCCACCCGGGCTGCCGACCTGGCCGAGCGGCTCCGCTCTCCGGGAGAAGCCGAGCGGCTGCGACTCACGATCCACAGCGACGCCCAACTGACCGACCTGCGGGCCGCACTGGACGCGTCGCCTGGTCCGGTCGGCGTCCATGTTGAGGTCGATACGGGGATGTCGCGCGGCGGCGCTTCCCCGTCCGAAGCCGCGTCGCTCGTCCGTGCGATCGTCCGCGACCCGCGGCTTCGGCTGGCGGGCGTGTTCTCGCACTTCGCCAGCGCGGACTGCGACGCGTCGCTGACCGAAGCCCAGTCGCGCCGGTTCGACGCGTGGCTGGACGATGTCGCCGCCGATCTCCCACGCGAGTGCGTCATCCATCAGGCCAACACCTTCGGCGCGCTGCGCTCGTCGCGGCATCACCGCGGCATGGCGCGCGTCGGGCTCGCGCTGCTCGGATACGCGGTCGAAGAGTTCGACGATCCTTCCGCCTTCCAGCACCGCGAAGCGGCGCAGAAACTTCAGCCGGCGGTGCGTTGGGAATCGCGGATCATCCACGAGTCACGCCTGGCGATCGGTTCGACCGCCGGCTACGGGGGTGCGTGGCGCGCGACGCGTCCGTCGCGGCTCGGGCTCGTCCCGCTCGGGTATGCCGACGGCTACCCCCTCTCGCTCTCGAACCGCGGCGTGGTGCGCGTGCGCGTCGGAAACGAGTGGCACACGGCGCCCGTGGTCGGGCGTGTGAGCATGGACCAGATCACCATTGACCTGACCGACCTTCCCGACGAAGCGCAGATCGGGTCAACGGTCGAAGCGCTGGGCGACGATCGCGCGGCGCCGAGTTTCCTGCCGACGGTTGCGCACACGGCGGGGACGATCACGCACGAACTGCTGTGCCGCTTGTCGCCGCGGGTTGCCCGACGATTCACACGCGCGCAGAACCCGACACCGACGCACAAGTCGATGATCGAGCCGCTGGGCGTCCTCCCGAAGAGCGTTCGTCCGATCGCGGTGGCGACGGAACCGCTGACCTGAATGACAATGCCCCCGACGGGTCTTGTCGAGGGCTCGGGGTGGTGTTCTTACGGTAGTTCGTTGATCAGGCGCGTCGGCGACGCGCGCCGATGGCGCCCAGCCCGACGGCGCCCATCATGCCGGCGAGCGGCGAGGGAATCATGTTGCCCTGCGTGACGAACGCCTCGCTGCCGCCGTCGCCCCAACCGATCACATGGACGCCGAAACGGAGCAGGCCCGAGTCGAGCGCGGCTTCGACATCGGCGATGGTGTAACCGTTCGCGATGGTGTAGGTCCAGTCGAGCATCTCGCCGGGGTTCACGCCGTTGGACGGCGCCGGGTTGTTGGCAGCAACCCCGAGCGGGTGATTCTCGATGAATACGGTGGCGATGCTGTTGCCGCCCGGCAGCGAACCATTGGTCCCGATCCCGAACGCGACGCCGGTGGTCGCGGTGAATCCGTTGACGGAAGCCAGAATGCCCGACGCGTCATCGACGAAGACATTCTTGACGCTGGAAGCCATGCCGGCGGCGTTGGAGAGTTGGAAGCGCACGAGCTGCGGATTGGCGACCGCGAGCGTGGTGAGCGAGAGCTGCGCCTCGCCTGCGGCGGCGTTGGCCGCGCTGTTGCCGGTGATGTTCGCGAACGAATAAGTCGCCGCGAACGCGCTGCCCCCGAGGGTGAAAAGTGCCGCACAACCAACCATCAGCATCTTGTTCATGTGTCGCTCTCTCTCGTGCTTCTCTGTGAGCTGCCCCGGGCCGCTCGTCTCCTGCAAAGTGTACCTCCCGGGCTCCCGATTCCAACCATACGGCGGAACTTCATCGAAGTTCCCACACAAGTTTGGGGTTCGCGGGCCGGGGTATTCTCGGGCGTTGTGCGCATCGCATTGTCTGTGCGGCGAACTGTCCGATATCCGCGGCAGGGAGTACTCCCGGTTCTGTCTGAAGTGAATGGACGCTTACCTTGCGCGCGGCTCCGTCGAATCGGTTGCATGACATACACATGCGTGCGCGAGCCGGTGTGATCCCCGGGGCCAGGCAGGATGTGACACACCCAATCACCTTTCCGTTTGCGCAGACGAAGTCCGCTTGCCCTGTTGGAGCGTTGCGATCTTTGCAAAGCGACCGATTCTCAGCGCCCGTGATCGCGCGACTCCAAGAAGGAGAAAGAAACATGCGCCACTCCACCACAACACGGCTCAACCTTCGCATCGGTCGCATCACGGCCTTGTGCGGGCTCGGCATGAGCGCCGGCGCTCTCGCGCTCCCGGTCGATGGGAGGTACCTCGAGGATCCGAGGTGCGATGACTTCGGCCCACTCATCGCCGTCGAGGAACTCGGCACGACCGCGGTCTTCCCCACGGACGAACGGATCGAGGCGATCTCGACTTTCACGAATGACACGGCGTGCATCGGTGAGCCGGACAACCCGAGCATCCCCAACTCGCTCGTGGTCATGACCAACCTTACCGGGCGCGCCTGGAACGACCTGTTCTATGTTGGCGATGTCCAGACCCTCTTCACGAATGTGGACGGGCTGGCGACCAGTGACGAGGCGCCGCCGCCGGACTCGTTCCTGACCTTCGCGTTCCGCATCGACGCGATCGGGGTGAACCGCCCGCTGGTGTTCGAATCGATGACGGCGGACGGCATCTTTGAGGTTGGCGAGACCTGGCACTTCATCATCCAGGATTACAGCAACTCGCTCGGGCTTCCGGCGCACGCGTTGGGTTCGCCCGACTTCGCGGGCGGGTCGTTCGCCGACCCGATGTCGTCGGGGAGCATTGTGCAGTTTGTTGTCCCGACCCCCGGGACGGTGGCGCTGGGATGCGTGGCGCTGTTTGGCGTCGCCCGCCGACGCCGCTGAATTACGGACCGAATCCCTCCGGCCACGACGCCCGGCAGCGCGTCGTGGCTGTTTGCACAGCATGATGCGTCTCGGGATTCCGGGAATGGGCGGGGAGGGATTCGAACCCACGACCCTCCGCGTGTAAAGCGGACGCTCTAGCCACTGAGCTACCCGCCCGGGCAGCGCATGAGCGTAGGCAAATTTCTTTCAGGACGGGATTCCGCGGGGCTTCCACCTGGGAGAGAATGAGGGCATGAGCCGCGACTACGCCGCGATCGCCGACGCCCTCGAGCGTTCCCTCGAACGCACCCCCAACGCCTCGCGAGAGGAGCGGATGCGCGCCGCTGTCGATGCGCTGTGGGACGCGCTCCACGCGAGGGGTGTGTCGTGGGTCGGCTTCTACACGCCGATGACCCGCGCTGACTACGAGGCCAACGGCCAGTGGTCGGGCGAGGGCATGGTCCTCGGTCCACGACGCGACAAGCCCGCGTGCTCCCCCATCGGGATGCACGGCGCCTGCGGCCAGGCGTACCTGTCGCGCACCACGCTCGTCGTGCGCGATGTGAAGGACCTTGGCGAGGGGTATGTCGCCTGCGATCCGCGCGACCGGAGCGAACTGGTCGTCCCCTGCTTCGCCGACGACGGCGAGTGCTGGGGCGTGCTCGATTTCGACTCGTTCGATGTCGGGGCGTTCACGGGCGAAGACGCCGACGGCGCGGTGCGCGTGCTGGAAGCGGCGGGGTTGACGAACCGTATTGCGGTGTGACTTACAACTCCGGCGCAAATCCCCGGCGCATGGTGTTCTCGGTGCACGCGCGGGGCTCGACGAACTGGTAGATGTACTCGGGGCCGCCCGCCTTGGAGCCGACGCCCGACATGCCGAAGCCGCCGAAGGGTTGGCGGCCGACGAGCGCGCCGGTGATGCCTCGGTTGAGGTAGAGGTTGCCGACGCGGAAGTCCTTGCGTGCGCGTTCGAGGTTGGCTGGCTTGCGGCTGTAGACGCCGCCGGTCAGTTTGTACTGGCTGTCGTTAGCGATGCGCAGTGCTTCGTCGTAGTCCTTGGCGCGGATGATCGCGAGGACGGGGCCGAAGATCTCTTCGCGCGCGAGGGGGTGATCGGGCGGGACATCGGCGAAGATGGTCGGGCCGACGAAGGGCATGCCGACTTTCTCCTCGAGGCCTTCGGGGGCCTGCATGTCGAGCACGCATCGCAGGTCTTTCTTGCCGCGCTCGATGTAGGAGCGGATCTTGTTCGCGGAGTCCATGTCGATGACGGGGCCGACATCGGTGGCGGGATCGCGCGGGTCGCCGATGCGCAGGGCGCGGGTGGCCTCGACGATCCGCTCGACGAAGGTGTCGTAGTGGGCGTCGAGCACGACGACGCGCGAGCAGGCGGAGCACTTCTGGCCCTGGAACCCGAACGCGCTCTGGCGCACGCCGAGGACGGCCTCGTCGAGGTCGGCGCTGGCGTCGATGATGAGCGCGTTCTTGCCGCCCATCTCGCAGACGACGCGCTTGACGAAGGGCTGTTCCTCGGGGGTGACGCCCGCCGCCTTGATGATGTCGAGTCCGACGGCCTTGCTGCCCGTGAAGGCGATGATGGCGACGCGCGGGTCGCGGACGAGCGCTGCGCCTGTGGTCTCGCCCGGGGCGGGGAGGAAGTGGAGCGCGTCGCGCGGCGCGCCTGCTTCGTGGAGGATGTCCACCATGATCTTGGCGATGCCGGGCGTCTGCTCGGCGGGCTTGACGACGACGGTGTTGCCGCACACGAGGGCGGCGACGGTCATGCCGCAACAGATCGCCAGGGGGAAGTTCCACGGGGAGATGACGGCGGTGACGCCGCGCGGCTGGTACCAGAGTTCGTCGAGTTCGCCGATGAAGCGCCCAAGGCGCTTGCGCTCGAAGAGCGGGACGGCGAGGCGCGCGTAGTAGGCGCAGAAGTCGATGGCTTCGCAGACATCGGCGTCGGCCTCGCGCCAGGTCTTGCCGCTCTCGCGGACCATGATGCCCGAGAGTTCATCGCGGCGCGAGCGCATGATGTTGGCGGCCTTGGTGAGGACGGCGGCGCGGACTCGCGGGTCTTCGTCGCGCCACTTCAGGAAGAATTCGGCGGCCTTGGCGACGGCGGCGCTGGCGTCGGCGGGCGTCTTGTCGTTGGCGACCTTCGGGACGACTGCGCGCGACACGGCGCTGGCGAAGGCGTCGCGGTAGTGCATCTCGGCGAAGTCGCGCGGCGGTTCGGTGAAGAACGGGCGGTCGTCGCCGACACCCGGGACGGCCGGCGCGAGTTGGTGGCGCTCGGGCGCGATGAGGTAGAGGTCGGGCTTGCCTCCCGACTGCACGGTGTCGGTGTGGAGGTGGCCGTTGACGGAGAGGCCGTTGACATGCGCGGGGATAGGCGCGGAAGAAGTGTGCGGCGAGGCGAGGAGGATGTCGGTGGAGGCGTTGTCGAGGAAGCCGGCGCGGAGCCACGATTCGTTGCTGGTGTTCTCGAGCAGGCGGCGCACGAGGTACGCCATGCCCGGGATCATCTCTCCGACGGGGACATACTCGCGGACCCGGTAGCCCATCTCGTCGGCGGCGGACTTGAGCTGGTCGGCCATGCCGTGGAGCATCTGGAGTTCGATGGCTTCCTTGGGCAGGCCGCGCGCTTCGAGTCCGGCGAGCGCGGTGGCGATGGAACGCACATTGTGAGAGCCGAGCGCGAGTTTGACGCCGCCCTCGCCCGGGCCGCGCGGCGTGTTGTTGAGGAAGATGGTGGTCATGCGCTCGAAGCAGGCGTCGGTTTCGCGCTTCGTGTTCCACACGGGGCAGGGCCAGCCCATTTCCTCGGCGTGGATGGTTTCGTAGTCCCAGTAGGCGCCCTTGACGAGACGGACGGAGACGACGCGTCCGGTGCGCGTGGACCACTCGCAGATGCGCAGGGCGTCGGCGTCGCCCGACTTCAGGTAGGCCTGCATGGCGAGGCCGGCGTCGAAGTCGTACTTCTCGCAGCAGCGCATGAAGAGGTCGAGCGTGAAGTCCTTGAGCGAGTACTGCTCCATGTCGAAGTTGACGAAGACGCCGTTGGCCTGCGCGGCGAGCAGGATGGGCTCGAGGCGCGACATGAGGTCTTCGACGGCGACCTCGCCCTTGAGCGGGTCGCAGATGGGCGAGAGCGAGGAGACCTTGATGGAGACATTGACGCGCGGGACGGGCCCGAGGTGGTCGCGCTCGAGGCGGTCCTGCGCTTTCCAGGTCGCGACATCGGAGGGGAGGTTGTTGATGAGGTCGAGGTACTTGTCGCGGTAGGCGTCGGCCTCGGCGGCGCTGACGCACGCCTCGCCCAGGAGGTCAACGGAGAAGGCGATGCCGTCGTTCCAGAGTTTCTTGAGGTCGGGGAGCGCGTCGGCGGCGTCCACACCCGCGATGAACTTGCCGGCCATGCCCTTGATCTGCGACGACATGGTGTTCGTCAGCAGGCCTTTGGCGAGGCCGCCCGCGCGGAGTCCGAGGTCCATGCCCGGGGGCGGGCTGACGCCCGGCTGGGTGAGGTAGTCGACGAGGTGCTCGTGCACCATGTCGGGTGTGCGCAGCGCGGGGAACGCGTCGACGAAGCGGAAGAGCTGGACCTTGAAATTCTGGTCCTTCATGGACCAGTCCATGAGTTTGTCGGACCAGAACTGTCGGCTGAGCATGCCCGCCTTGTGCTCGTTCGCGTGGGAGAGCATCTCCTCGCCGAGTTGCTGGATGCGCGGCTCGATGGCGGCGATCTGCGGCGGGGACTGGGTGAAGCCCGGCGACATGAACGGGGTCATGCGGCCGCCTGCGTCCCCTGCGGGAGGTCGGGCGGGCGTGGAGGGCTTCTTTGCCTTGCGAGAGAACAGGGCCATGGAGCGTCTTCCTAACGGCGGATCGGCGGGCGAACGACAGGGTTGGATAGTACGCGCATCGGGGGGGCAACCCGCTCCCGGAGGCCCCCTACCCTTCACGGTGAAACCCTCGGGATCCAAGGGGAAGGCGCTGGTGGCGATGTCGGGCGGGGTGGACTCCTCCGTCGCGGCCGCGCTGCTGGTGCGCGAGGGCTACGAGGTGGTCGGGTGCTTCATGCGACTCGGCTCACCCGGGGAGGAACTTGAGGCGATCCAGACCTTCGATGAGGCCGAGCGGGCTGCGTGCGACCCCCGCCGGGTCAAGATCGGGCACCAGGGGTGCTGCTCGGTCGGGGACGCCGCGGACGCGCGGCTGGTGGCGGCGGAACTGGGGGCGCCGTTCTATGTGTGCAACTTCAAGAAGGACTTCGGGCGGATCATCGACTACTTCGTGGACGAGTACGCGAGCGGGCGCACCCCGAACCCGTGCGTGCGGTGCAACGACTGGCTGAAGTTCGGCAAACTGCACGAGTACGCGCAGACGCTGGGGTGCGACTTTGTGGCGTCGGGGCACTACGCGCGGGTGGAGCGTGACGGGCCGGGCGGGCCTCGGCTGCTGCGCGGCGTGGATCACGACAAGGACCAGTCGTATGTGCTGTTCGGGGCGCCGCGCGAGCGGTTGAGGGAGATGATGCTGCCGATCGGCGGGTTCGAGAAGCCGCGCGTGCGCGAGATGGCGCGCGAGTTCGGGCTGCCGGTGTTTGACAAGCCGGACTCGCAAGAGATCTGCTTTGTGCCGGACAACGACTACGCGTCGCTTGTGGAGAAGCGTCGGCCGGGCGAGGCGCGCGAGGGGAAGATCGTCGATCCCGAGGGGAATGTGGTCGGCGCGCACGGCGGCCAGCACAGGTTCACCATCGGCCAGCGCCGGGGCGTGGGCGTGTCGCTCGGGTACCCGATCTATGTGGTGAACAAGGACGCACGCACGAACACGGTGACGGTCGGCCCGGGCGAGATGCTGGACGCGAAGTCGTGCGTGGCGCGCGAGGTGAACTGGCTGGGGGACGAGGCGCGGTTCGCTGAGTGGCGCGAGTGCATGGTGAAGATCCGGTACAACGCGACTCCGGTGGCGGCGAAGTGTCGCGTTTCTGTGCCGAATGACCGGCTGGAGATCGAGTTCGAGTCGGCCCAGCGGGCGGTGGCGCCCGGGCAGGCAGCGGTGTGTTACGACGCGGCCGAACCGGAGGTTGTTTTGGGGGGTGGGTGGATTGCGGAGGCGAGGTAAGAGCGCCACACGGCGCTTCGCGTGTGTGGTGGCGCTTAAGAGCAGAGCAGACCCTCCCCTACCCCTCCCACGGGTGGGAGGGGATCAGAGAAGAAGACGAAGAAGGTGTGGCCCTCACCCCGGCCCTCTCCCATCGTGCTGCGCACGACAGGAGAGGGAGCAGAACGCGTGGCGCCCGGATCCAGCTCGATACATCTGCGGGTTGTTCGGCCCTCACCCGGCCGCTGCGCGGCCACCCTCTCCCACGGGGAGAGGGTGCGGACGGGAACGAAAACACCCGCGTCTTGCGACGCGGGCGTGGGTGAGTTTCGGGGTTGTGACTCAGATCACATGTTGGCGAGGAGCTCGGCCATCCGCTTGGCGGGGGTGGCGTCACCCCCGGAGCTGGTGTCGCCGTCGGCCTTCTCATCTTCCTTGCGCTGGGCGCCGAGGAAGGCCGATTCGAGTTCGCCGCGGATCTTCTCGAGCGCCTTGTTCTGGATCTGGCGGACGCGCTCCTTGGTGACGCCGATGATCTGGCCGACCTGTTCGAGCGTCATGGGCTTCTCGAGGTCGCCGGTCTCCAGACCGAAGCGGTGCTCGATGACGGTGCGCTCGATGTCGGACAGTTCCGCGCGGTTCTCGGTGACGATCCGCCGGACCTCGCTGGCGGCGTCCTGTTCGAACTCGGCGCGCTTGGTCTCGAGGAAGTCGGACTTCTCGAGCTTGGGATCGAAGTCGGTCGGGAAGCGCTGGCGATACTTGGACAGTTTCATCGCCTGGCGGGAGAAGGCCTTGAGGATGGCGCGGCAGGCGTAGGTCGAGAATTTGAAGCCGCGGCCGGCGTCGAACTTGTCGACGGCGCGGAGGAGGGCCATGTTGCCCTCCGACACGAGGTCGGCGAAGTCCACCTCGGACATGCGGGTGCGCTTGGCCATCGCGAGAACGAGCGCCAGGTTGGTGTTGGCGATCTGCTCGCGGAGGCGGTCGGCGACGCGCTTCCAGCGGAGGATGTCGTTGACCTGCTCGTCGGTGGGCTGCTGGTCGGGTCGCGCCCAAATGGCGCGCTGGAGTTCGCGGATCTGGTGGCGGGCGTAGTTGTACTGGAGGAACAGCACGCGCTCTTCGGCGGCGGTCAGGATGACCTGCTCGGTGGAGCGCTGCTCGCGCTCACGCTCGCGGAGGCGGGTGGGCGTGATGTCGTCCATGACGGGGTGGTACCAGGAGGTATCCGGCTTGCGGATATCGGGCGCCTCGTCGTAGATCTTGCGCTCGGCGCCTTCCTCGTAGAAGGCGTCGTTGTCGATGAAGTCCTGCTCCTTGATGAGCATGCCGTGGAGCGTGCGCTCGTCCTCGGGGCTGAGGCGGCGACGGGAGGCGTGCGAACCATCGGTGAGCGCGCTGCCGCGACGGTGTCGCGCCTGCGCGAGCGGGGAAACCGAGATGGGGTTCTGCTGGACCATTGAGTGCTCTTTATCAGAATCTTCGCGTGGAGGATCGCGACGGATGCCGGGACGGTGAGAAGAGTCACCGGCCCCTGCATCATACCGAATCAGCGGGCGGGTGTTTCAACAAATTGAGACGCACAATCCCGCTGCAGGTTCCGTGTGGTCCCTGCGGGCGGGATATTGGGTGTCGGATCAGGAAACCGTCGTCTGGGGACACCTACCGAACAGGCGGCGAAAGACGACCCACCCCGGTCATCCATGCCGGGGGCACATCTTTTACGGGGAAACCCCCGGGGGGGTTCCTCCTTGGGTAGAACCAATCTAAACAAGATTCTCGGAAACGCAAGCCCTCTGGCTGCACATTCCGGCGACTTGGCCCCAAAACTTGACGGGGCCGGCCGGGCCGGGGTCGGTATTTCTGGCCGACGACCCATTGTGACGCTCCGAGGGCGGGTCGGCGGGGCCGGATAACCGACGACGGGGGCGGCGTCTATGGTTCGATCCGGCCGGATTTTTTCGGTCGGACATTCTCTGACCACATGCCGCGGCTCCGCCCGTTTATCGGAGCTCTCCCGCCGCGGCCTCACGATCCGACGCTCCCCGAAGGAGACCCGCATGCCTTTCACGCTCCCCGACCTGCCGTATTCCAAGGACGCCCTCGAGCCCCACATCGACGCCAAGACGATGGAGATCCATCACGGCAAGCACCATGCGGCGTATGTGTCGAAGGCCAACGACGCGCTGGCCGGCACGAAGTTCGCCGACTTGGATGTGCTCGAGGTCATCAAGAACCTGAACGATGTCCCCGCCGAGAAGCGGACCGCCGTGCGCAACAACGCGGGCGGCCACGCGAACCACTCGCTGTTCTGGACCGTCATGGCGCCCGCGGGCAAGGGCGGGGCTCCCGAGGGCGCGCTGGCCGACGCGATCACGAGCGCGTTCGGTTCGTTCGATGACTTCAAGAAGAAGTTTGCCGACGCGGCCGCGACTCGCTTCGGTTCGGGCTGGGCGTGGCTCGTCGTGAAGAACGGCAAGCTGGAGATCTGCTCGACCGCGAACCAGGACAACCCGCTCATGGGCGAGGGCGTCGCGGGGTGCTCGGGCACGCCGATCCTCGGTCTCGATGTCTGGGAGCACGCGTACTACCTGAACTACCAAAACAAGCGCCCCGACTATGTGACGGCGTGGTGGAATGTCGTGAACTGGAAGCAGGTCGCCGAGAACTTCAGCAAGGCGAAGTGACTCGGACCGTGCGCGCATCGACCTCGATGCGCACGCCCGCGGGCCAGTGAAACGATTTGGTTTCGCCCGAGTTTGACCGGATGAACACGACCGCCTGCTCGACCACGCGTCGGGGCAGGCGGTCTTTCTTTGCGCCGCCGCTGAGTCGCTCGAACGCGCGGCGGAGCCCCTCCCCCACCACGATCGCGCGCTCTGCGCGGAGGGTTTCGCGCGGCCACTGGTCCTCGTCGCCGAAGACTGTCTGGACGCGATCGGCGACAACCATCGCCGCGTCGTGGAGGAGTTCGGCGGTGTTCGCGGCCCGATCGGCAGCGCCGGGTCGGATGTCGTGCAAGACCGGGAGGACGCGGTGGCGGATCGCCGCGCGGGCGCGGGAGAGGTCGGCGTTGGTGTCGTCGGTGCGCCACTGAACTCCGGCGATCTCGCAGACGCGCTCGGCGTCGGCGCGGGACACGCCCAGCATCGGTCGCACCAGCGCGAGATCGTCGGCGAGGCGGCGTTTCGGGCGCATGCCGGAGAGCCCCTTCGGTCCGGCGCCGCGGAGCAATGCGAGGAGCATGGTTTCGAGTTGGTCCTCCGCGTGGTGGGCGGTCGCGACGGATGCGCAGTGATGCGCACGGGCCATGTCGGCGAGGGCGGCGTAGCGGAGTTTCCTCGCGCCCGCCTCGGCGTTCTGGTTTGTAGGGACGGCGATCGCCCGCTCGTCGAAACGGAGGTTCAGGCCAGCGGCCAGATCGCGGACGAAGTCCCGATCGGCGTGTGTCTGGGCTTGCGGGCGAAGGTCGTGGACGACATGGCCGACGACGATGCGGTCGGGATCGACCGTGGCCGCGAGCGCGAGGACGAGGGCCGCGGAGTCGGCGCCTCCCGAGCAGGCGAGGAGGGTCGCGTCGCCGCCGGAAAGAGCGCGCCAGCGCCGGGCGATCTCCCGGGAAATGGGGTCGCGCGCGACCGCGGTGAGCGCCGCTCTGAGCCGCGAACCGTTGGCCGGTTGATCCATCGTGGGGGTTGTCGAGTCCACGGGAGGATCATACCGATAGGGTCTTCCTCGGCGGTCGCTTGCGCTCCGCCGCTCTCTCACCACCCTCGCGAGGCGGAGCCCCGCGTGACCGGCCTGACACTCATCTCCACGCTGTCGACGACTGTCCCTCCCCCGTTGGGCTTGCCCGGGTGGGCGCCGTGGCTGTTGATCGCGGCCGGAGGGGTGATGCTGGTGGTGTGGTGGTCGGGTTCACGGAAGTCGCCCGCGATGCAGGGATCGTCCGTGCTTGACCGGCTGCGCGGCGGGAGGGTTCAGAGAGTCACGACGACCGAACCCGGCGCGTCGCTCCCTCCCGAATCCGAGGAACTGGTTGATCTGCTGTGCGCTCGCCTGGACGAACGGGCGGAACGCATCGAATCGCTGCTCGCCGACGCGAAGACAACCATCGCGCGGCTCGAAGCGTTGCAGGCGGCGCCTGTCCCCGAACCACCGCGCCGGAGCCGACCCGCTCGAACCGAACGAGAGCCGCCGCTCGTTGAAGTCGCCCCTGCTTCCTCGAAATCGGCGCCGAGCGACCCGTTGTGCGCGAGCGTCTATTCGCTCGCGGATTCGGGCGCCGACGCGGTGGCGATCGCGAAGCAACTCGACGAGCACATCGGGAAAGTGCAACTCATCCTCGCCCTGCGCGGGGGGTGAGGGAACTCACCTCGACAGCACATGCAACTCGATCGTCCCGCCGCTCGTGGTGAGCGTCGAGGGCGTTGAATCGTTGTGGAAGCGGACGACCGTCTCGTCGATCTTCCGGCTCAGCACCTCGCCCGCGCCTGATTTCATTTCGACCGCGATGGGCGCATCGCTGGTGCGCATGGTGAGCGTTCCTGCGAACGCCGGTCCGATGCGCAGCGCGATGGCGCCGAGTTCGGTTTCGGCGCGGACCGGGCCCTTCCCGTCGGCGGCCAGGCGGATGTCGATGGCCGCGCGGCTGGTTTTCACACTGACGGGACCCTTGGCTTCTCGGACGAGGACGATGCCGTTGGTCGTTTGGGCCTTGATGACGCCCGAGACGCGCTCGAAGGACATCTGCGCGTTGGTTGTTGATGCGTGGACGCCGGCGCGGTGATCGGTGACGGTGACGGCGCCGTTCTCGGTGCGGATCTCGGTGTCCGCGCGCACGCCGCTGACGGTGACCGCGCCGAGTGTCTCGACCTCGATGCGATGGGCGCCGCGCGGGACGCGGACCTCGAACGCGGCGACCTCGGCGGATTCGCGGCCGCCGGGCCAAATGGCCTGGATGACGAGGCGCCCTGAGGCGTCGAGCGCCACGCTGGTCTGTGTCTCGCGCAGGCGCTCTTCGGTAAGGGCAGAGACCTGGGCGCGAACGAGCACGGTTTCAAGGTCGCCCTCGATGACCGAGACCGGGCCCGAAGCGCGGACCGCGATGGCGGCGTTGCGCGGCAGCGGCATATCGACCTGCTCGGTCCTGGTCTGCAACCTGACGCGGCGGCGGCGCGACGGCGCCTGAGTCTCCCCGGGCGCGTCGGCCGTGGTCTGGTCGGCCGCTGGCTTGTTCTTCGAGGCGCAGCCGGCGGGGAATGCGCCGAGCAAAAACGCCGCGAGGAGCGCGAGGGCTCCGTGGCGGCGTGAGGTAGTTCGGGTGTTGTTGAATGTCGGTCGGTCGGTTCGCATCCGTTCGCTCCGTCAATGCCGGAGCGATGAACGCGTCCGGGCCGGTCAGTCGTTGTCGTCGTCGTCCTCGATCTCGACGGTGATCCGCCCGTTGCTCGTGGTGAGCGTGCAGGTGGGGCCGCCGCCGTTGAGCTCAACGCGGGCCGACTTCTTGAACTCCATCGTCTCGCCGGCCCGCTTGACCGTGATCTTTCCGTTGCTCGACGATAGATCGAGCGAGGCGCTCATGGATCTGGCGGCCTTGAAGGTGATCGCGCCGTTGCTGGTCCTGGCGGTGCACGGCCCCTGGACATCGCGTGCGAGTTCGATTTCGATGGCGCCGTTGCTGGTGTTGGCGTCGACCGTCCCATGGACATCGGCGGCGATGATGCGGCCGTTGCTGGTGCGCAGTTTCGCAGTCCCGCGGATGTCTTCGATCTCGATCCGCCCGTTGCTGGTGCCGACGACCACCGGACCGTCGTGGTCTTCGATGGAGACCCTGCCGTTGGAGGTGTCGACTTTCGCGTCTCCGGAGAGGCCCTCGAGGGAGACGCGGCCGTTGCCGGTGTTGACCGCGACGCCGTGGGCCCCGGGGAGTTTGATATCGAAGGTGACGCCCTCGTTGGATTCGCGCTTGCCGTCGGGCCATTCGACATGGAGGGCGAGCACGCCGTCGGGCCGGCGCTCGGCGACGATCTGGGTGGCGTCGAGCCGCTCGACGGTCCTGGCGCGGACCTCGGCGTTGACCATCACGCTTCGGGCGGAGGAATCCGCCCTGACGGTCACCGCGCCGTTGTGCGTCCGGACATCGATGCCCGAGCCGTCGAGATGCGCGATGTCGAGATCGACTGTCTTGCGTTCGACATCGGAGTTCCAGTTGGTGTGCGAAGACATGCAGCCGGCCGAGACGGCGACGGCAAGGATCGCGGCGCCGGACGCTGCGGCCCGCATGGCCGCGCCCACCGCAAGGACTTGGGAAAATCGCATCGTCATTCCTCCGCTTCGAGTTCTGCGGCCGGGCCGCGTGTATCCCTCAATGGGAACTCCGGACGCGCGATTGCACGCCTTCCGTCCGGTTTCTCAGTGCTTTCGGCGCACGGCGTCCAGGGCGAGGATCTCGACGATGATCTGGCTCGCGAGGAGCGCGGTGATCCCGGCCACATCCCGATCGGGAAGGACCTCCACGAGGTCGGCCCCGACGATGTTGGCCCCGCGCAGAACCCGGAGCAGACCGAGGGCCTCGGCGGAAGTGAATCCTCCGATGCTCGGGGTGCCCGTCCCGGGCGCGAACGCCGGGTCAACGGCGTCGATGTCATAACTCAGGTAGGCCTCGTCGTCGCCGAGCCGCTTCACGAACTCACGGATCGGGGCCTCACCCTCGCGTTTCCAGCGGTCGTAGGTGACGAGCGTGACGCCCTTGTCTTTCGCGTAGTCGAGGTCTTTGCGTGTGTTGAGCGGTCCCTTCACGCCGACGGTGAGCATGCGCTTCGGGTCGATCAGGCCTTCCTCGATGGCGCGGATGAATGGCGAGGCGTGGCTGTAGCGCTCGCCGAGCGTGACATCGACGGTGTCAACATGCGAATCAAAGTGCAGGAGCGCCAGCCCCTTCGCGGGTTTGCCCCGGCGCAGCCAGGTCGCGCGGATGTTCGCGAGCGCGATGGAATGGTCGCCGCCGATCGCGAAGAGTTTCGTGCGTGCCGGGTCGCCGAGCGCTGAGGCGAACTCCGCCATCACGCGGGCGTTGTCTTCGCAGTTGTAGGGCTGTACGGGGGCATCGCCCGCGTCGGCCATGCTCATCACTTCGGCGATGTCGACATCGTGCTCGATGTGGTAGGGCTTGGCGTACTGGGAGGCCTCTCGGATCGCGCGGGGGCCGAAGCGAGCGCCGGGGCGGTAAGTCACTCCCGAATCGAACGGGGCGCCGTAGATCGCCCAGTCTGCCCCCCGGCCCTCTCGGAGGACATCCTCGAGCCGCGGGAAGCGGCAGAAGGTGGCGATTCCCGCGAAGCGGGGCGTGACACGGGCGTTGGGGAGCGATGTCCGGTGCTGTTCCATGCGTCCGGATGCTAGCGGAAGGCAGCGCAGATGGTCTGCCGTCCCGGGTTTATCCCGGTTCAGAAAATAAAGATCTGTAATGGGGGTGCTCACACGCGTGGATTGCAGTACCTTGGGAGCGTTCAGCAGTTCGGGCTGCGCTCGGGGGAGTGCGGCCCTGTTCCCCCGCGCCCCGCCGCGCTGCGCTGCAGAGCACTCAAATCGGTTCGTATCCGCGTCGACTTCGTCGCCGCGTTCTTTCGGTGAGAACCCAGGAGGAACTCGTCATGCGCATCATCCGTCCGTTCGTCGCTGCTGCGACACTCGTCGCTTGCGCCGGTCTGGCAACCGCCGGCCCTGCTGCAGGCCCCGTCGTGATCTATTCGGACATCGTCGGCCAGGCGTCCTCGATGGTCCCGGGCCTCGGCGGCGTCTCGTTCACCTCGTTTGACCGCCCCTATCGCTCGCCCAACGGCAACTACTGGATCCTTACCGCCGACACCGACGCGGCCACCAGCGAGGACGAAGTCGTCATCGCCGGCTTCGGCCTGACCGGCGCCGTCGTGGCGCGTGAAGGCGGCGCGATCGACGCCAGCGCCGATCTCATCGGGCTCATCGATCAGCGCCTCAGCATCAACAACGCCGGCGACTTCGTGTTCGCCACCAACACCAGCGGCGACACCGGTTCCGACGAAGCCATCATTCAGGGCAGCATCGTCGGCGGTGGCGGTCTCTCGATCGCCATCCAGGAGAGCGACGGCATCGTGCTCGACGCGGGTGGCTCAGCGACCCTTGGTTCGAGCGTCTGGCTCGGCGATATTCTGTCGGACGGCCGCATCGCGTACGGCGGCTCTCTCGTCAATCCCACCGCGGGCGGCACCTCGGGCCTCATCATCGGCCGTACGGCGATCCAGCAGGCCGATTACGACGCCCCAGGGATGCAGGCGGGCGGCGCGATGGAGACCTGGGACATCTTTGATTTCCAGGATTTCCGCCTTTCCGCCGACGGGTCCAACTGGCTCGCGCAGGGCGACCTCAACGGCGCCACCACGGGCGACGATGTCGTCGTGGTCAACGGCAATGTGGTCATCCAGGAAGACTCGACCGTCGGGTCGTTCGCGTCTGCCGTGTCGACGATCACCGAGTCGTACATGGACTCCGCGGGCAACTGGATGTCGCGCGGCAGCAACGACGACGGCCAGGATTGGGTCGTGTTCAACGGCGGGGT
This sequence comes from uncultured Phycisphaeraceae bacterium, assembly GCA_965369025.1. Lineage (GTDB taxonomy): Bacteria > Planctomycetota > Phycisphaerae > Phycisphaerales > UBA1924 > JAHBXC01. The sequence goes on from CBDUPB010000002.1 coordinate 428,990, forward strand.
GGTCGCCGAGAGCGGCGGCGCCATCACCTCCGGCGCTTCCGAAACCTGGAGCGACGCCGTTTTCTCGTCCACCTTCTTCTGGATGGCCTCCAACAACAACGGCGATTATGTCGTCGGCGGCACCACGAGCAACGCCGACCCCGAGGCCGACGCGGTCCTCGTGCTCAACGGGACCACCGTGCTGCTCCGTCAGGGCGACGCGGTGGACCTCGACGGCAACGGCATGTTCGATGACGACGCGTTCATCGATGTCTTCAACAACGACGACGGCTTCCTGACCGACGACGGCTTCCTCTACTTCACGGCCAATCTCTATAACGGCGCGGGTGACGCGCTCGGCCAGGCGTTCATGGCGTACCAGATCCCGGCGCCCGGCGCGATGAGCGTCCTGGGGCTCGCGGGTATGGCCGCCCTGCGTCGCCGCCGCTGATCAGCAATTTCGCAGCATTTCCAGCCAATTCTCAGCGCCCCGGTCAGAAGGCCGGGGTGTTTGCTTTTTGGGTACTCGGGCCAGGAAAAGCGGCCGCGCCGTCGTTGACGACACGGCCGCGAACCGTGCGTTCGCGCACGGGCGATCATGAACCGCTACGCCTTACTTCGCGCAGCAGTCGGTGGCGCAGTTCGCCTTGGGGGCGGTGGTTTCGGGCTTGCCCGGAACCGCTGCTGCCTCGGCGGCGTCGCCGCACTTGCAGGCATCGCACGAGCACGCGTCTGTGCCGCAACACGCGTTGTCGGCGTCGCACGAGCAGTCGTCGCAATCGCAGGCGGAACCGCAGCAGCACGAAGCGGCCGCGCGGGTCGTGGAGGCGTTTGCGCCGGACATTGCGCCGAAGCCGGCCATGAGGGCCAGAGCGGCGAACACGACAAACGATGCGATCTTCATTGACATTGGAGTATCTCCTGCCGTGCGCACGGATGGCGCACGACGATTCTTTGATTGAAAGTGATTGGTGGAATGAACAACAACGCGCTTCTCGGCCCGACGAACGGTCGCCGGGCACGGGCGCATCAGGTTGTCCAGACGCAGAGTCTCGCCTGTCGTCGCAATCGATCGAGGGTGAGCCAGTCGCTGTCGATGGCGCGGGGATCGATGCGCGAAGACGACTCGCGGGGCAGCCAGTCGGCCTCCGGAAGCAGGACGAGGCAGGGGATCGCGTGGGCGAGGCCGTCGGTCCCGAGGCCTATGCCCAGAACACCCCAAGGGGACGCTTTCTCGCACAACGCGCTGCACACAATGGCGCACTTCGAGCATGCGCCGTCGCCGCCCGCGCAGTGCTCCATGGTCATGTCTTCGGTGATCTCGTCGGCCGCGACCACGGCAGCGGGCTGATCGGCCGAGCAGCATGACTCGGGCGCCGGGGGCGCCTCGGCGGTCTGTTCAATTGCAAGAGAGATGGTTGGGGGCTCATCGCACTCGATGGACAGCCGGCCGGGCAGGGCCGCCGCGGAGAGGGCCATGAGCAGGATGATGGTTAGCCATCGCACCATAAGAGGATCGTCTAGCAGACGCTGGCAGTCAAGGGTTTGTTCCCTCGCCCCCATGTGGCGGTGCGAGTTCTCGGGCTTTGGGGGAGGCTCTTGCGCCGCGCTCGTTTCACGGCCCGGACACGGGCCCGGGAGGATCGTCGCCGCGTATCTGGCGGACCTGAGCGGCGTTGCTATCCACCTGGCGAACAATCCACCCTCCGCCGAAGAGCAGGTAGACGCCAGTCGCGATAGGGATCGTGACGCCGATCAGCACCCACACCTTGCCCTCGGCATTGATCGGTATTCGGAACGCCGACACGAATGTCTGGGCGTACCAGACGATGAGCAGGAGCCCGACCATGCGAACAGCGACCAAGGCCACCGCACTCGCGTCGAGCACGACGGCATTCTCCCGGTCATCTCGCCACGCCCGAGGCAGGAGCGCGAGCAACGCCTTTCCCCCGAACAGAAGGTACAGACCGGCAGCGGTCATGAGTGAATGCCCGATCAACTGACGACGCGCGAACGGCGCCATACTTTCGTACTCGGCATCTGGGATTCCGGCGATGTTCATTACCCCGGCGATGTACATGATCGCCAATGAACCCTGCACGGCAACGAGATACACCCCCAGCACACGGATCAGCACGATGAAGAGTCGGCTAGGAGTCATGGCGCCCAGAGTACCGCGCGGCGTTCAGCCCGCCCAGTCGTCGTCGAAGCGCATCCCGGGGTGGGTGGTCGAAACATCGCCGCGTTCGATCATGCTCGCGATGGGCGTGGCGCAGTAGTCGAGACTGAACGACCCGGCCGGGCGGTGGTTGCCCGAGTGGTCGAGCCCGCCGAACGGGAGTTTGCTGCTGGCGCCGGCGGTCCCTGTATTGACATTGACGCAGCCCGCCTTGGCTTCGCTCAGGAACCGTTCGACGGCGTCCTCGTCCTTCGTGAAGATCGAAGCGGCCAGCCCGTAGCGCGTGGTGTTCGCCTGTTCGATGGCGTCGTCGAGCGTGCCGGTCACGAGGATGCGCACGAGCGGGCCGAAGACCTCGACATCGCAGCCCGGGTCGCGCTCGGGGTCTTCGGACATGGTGAAGCGGTCGACGAGCACGACCCCCGGCGAGATGTAGTGACCGCCCGAGGGGTCGTCGATCAGCGTGGGCTGGACGAGCGCACGGCCTCCGGCGTTGACGATGCGCTGGAAGAACTCGCCGACCTGCTGGCGCGCGTGGTCGGTGATGAGCGGGCCCATGAAGACCTGCTGGCGCGAGCCGTCGAGCCCGACGCCGCGCGGGTCGCCGACGATCAGGTTGCTCGCGGCCTTGCAGAACGCGGCGATGAATCGGTCGGCGATCTCTTTGTGGACGATGATGCGCCGCGTGCAGGTGCAGCGCTGGCCGGTGGAGACGAACGAACTGCGCACGCACTCGATGACGGCCTGCTTGAGGTCGCAATCGGGCATGATGATCGCGGGGTTGTTGCCCCCCATCTCGAGCGCAACGATCTTGTGGGGTTGATCGAGGTTCGCCTCGATGATCTTGCGGCCGACGGGCCAGCTGCCTGTGAAGAGCACGCCGTCGACATCGCTGTGGCTGACGAGAGCCGAGGCGATGTCGGCGCCGCCCTGGACCATGTTGAGCACGCCGTCGGGGAATTCGGCTTCGAGCAGCATCTCCATGAGCATCTGGCCGCTGGCGGGGGTCTTGTCGCTCGGCTTGAAGACGATGGTGTTGCCCATCGCGAGGGCGGGGACGATGTGCCCGTTGGGCAGGTGCGCCGGGAAGTTGTAGGGCCCGATGACCGCCATCACGCCGTGCGGGCGGAAGCGGCAGGCGCCGGTGCGCGAGTCGCTGAGTCGGACGGCGTAGTCGGTCACGCGACGGAGCGCGCCGTGCTCGGACGCGTCGAGCGTGATATCGACCTTGGCGCCGATGACGCCCGCCTCGCCCTCCGCGTCCCACTGTGGCTTGCCGGTTTCGTCGCGGATGAGCGCGGCGAGGTCGGCCTTGCGGTCGTGCGCGATCCGCGCGAAACGGCGCAGCGCGGCGTAGCGGTCCTCTCGCTCAGTGCGCGACCAGTCCTTGAGCGCCTGCTTGGCCTCACGGACGGCGTGATCGACATGCTCGAGCCGCGGCGAACCCCGCCAGATCACCTCCTGCGGGCGCGCGGGGTTGGTCGATTGCAGCGACTCGCCGGTGAGCGCGGTGATCCGCCCGCCGATGACATCGCACGGGGGGTTGGCGAGGGATGGGTGCGTCGAAAGGCCGTAGCCGCTCATCTGATCTCCTGAATCGTTGTGCTCACGCGGACGCGTGGGCGGCGCGCTTGCTCTGATCGCCCTTGCGCTCGGTGTTCGAGCGCAGGAGCGTGAACCCGACGGTCGCGCCCTCCTTTGCGCCGAGCAGTTCCAGCGCCCGCGCGGGGAGGCGGACTCCTGCGCCGTCGAGAGAGAACCCGCAGCAGACGGCGCGGAATTCTTCGCTGGCGGAGTGCTTGCCCTCGACGCTGACGATCGCTTCGCCGCCGAAGTCGGGCGACTTCTCGTCGGCGACGCCGACGAGCGTGCGCCGGTCGGTCGCCTTGACGACGGTGATCTCGTCGGTCGGGCAATCGAGGTGCGGGCCGCCGTCGAACGGGTCGATCCTGTCGCGGTACTGGAAGCCGATGGCTTCGAGCATGCGCCGGGCGGGGACTGTCTCGGTGTTGACCTCCCCCACGCTCCGCCGCGCTTCGGCGGGGAGCAGCGAGAGGTAGATCTCTTCGCGTGGGAGGAGCGAGGTCATGAACTCACGGGAGTTCTGGCAGAAGCGGTCGGCCTCGGCGTAACTCAGGTTGATGAAGCGGCGGCCGAAGGCCTCCCAGAACTCGTTGCGCCCGTCGTCGGTGATGGGCGCCATCATCTCGGCGAGGACGCGGTCGCCGAAGAGTTCGCGGTGGAGGGCGATGAAATGGAAGCGGACGAGGGCGAGTTGCTTGCCGAGTTTGGCCTTGTGGCCGCGATAACTCGGCTGGAGGATGAGCCCTCCGATCTCGGTAGGCCCGCTCTCGTCAAGGACGAGCTGCGCGGTGACATGCGTCGCGCCGTTCTGGAGGTCCTTGCTGAAGAACTCGCGCTTGCGCAGCTGCATCGACAGGTTCGGGTTGCCCGGGCTGCCCATCCGCGCGACGACCTGGCTGGTGCCCAGCGTGTTGTTGGTGTCTGGGTCTTCGAGCACGAACATGAAGAGCGGCGACTCGGTCGCGAGCCCTTTGCCGAGCCCCGGTCTGCCGCGCTTGGCGCCGTGGAGCGTCTCGCCCTCGAACGACCTGCGGCTGCGCCGGGTCTTCTCCGCGATGATGTCGCGGTCCGGGGGGAGGTTGATGAAATAGACCATCTTCGCCAGCTTGAGCAGCGTGTCGAGATCGTCGGGTTTCGCGGGCCTGATGACGAACATCGCGAGTCCTTTCGCGCTTCCTTGCGCCGAACCACACTCAACTCAACCGTTGGCGACCTTCTCGAGCGCGCGCTCGACGATGCGGAACGCTTCGGGCCAGACCTTCTCGTCGAGCACGCCCAGCGGCGGGAGCATACGGACATGGAACGGGCCGTGGCCGCAATACAGGGTGATGAGCCCCTCGTCGAAGCACGCCTTGGTGGTTTTCATGATCTTGGCCTTGTCGCCCGCGAAGGGTGTGAAGCGCATCATGCCGCCCGCGCCGCCGACGATGTCGGCCGCGCCCGGGACGGGCGGGAACCAGTTGGGGTGCTTGGCGGCGAGGTTGCGCACCTGCTCGACGAAGAGGGCGTGGTGTCGCGCGTGCTTGCCGTTGGGGCCGTAGGCGTCGCTGGCGAGGAGGCGTTCGAGAACACGCTTGCCGACGGCGGCGCTGACGGCCGACCCGAGGAAGGTGCCTGCGATCAGGCCGGGCTTGGGGTTCATGTCCTTGGTGTAGAGCGTGGCGCAGATCTGGCTCATCTTGCCGACGGTGACGACATCGATGTACTCGCCGAGTTCGAGCGCCTCGTAGGCGAACATGGTGGTGGTGCGGCCGAAGGTCTGGATCTCGTCGTCCCACACGGGGATGGAGTTGGCCTTGCAGACTTCCATGAGCGCCTTGAAGAACTCGCGCGGCGCGGTGTTGAACCCGCCCTCGCCCTGGATGAGCTCCATCTCGAAGACGGCGTGCTGGTTGGGGTAGCGCTTGATGTACTGCTCGAGGTGCCACACGCACATGTCGATATAGCGCGTCTGGCCGGAAACATCGCCGGCGCCCATGCGGCGTGCGGCGACGGCGTCGTAGAACGGCATGTAGTCGATCTGCGTGCTCAGGGGGATGCCGTCGCGGCCTGCGGCGGAGTCGCCGATCTGCGCCATCGTGACGGTGCGGCCGAGGAAGCAGTCCTGGAAGGCGATCACTCGCGGGGCGCCGTTGCGCTTCTGGTGGCAGATCTTGATGGCGTTCTCGTTGGCCATCGCGCCGGAGTTGCTGAGGAAGACATGCGCGAGGTTGCTCGACTTCTTCGCCTGCTCGAGGAGGATGTGCGCGAACTCGTAGGGCTCGGCGTTGGCCTGGAAGTGGCCCTGCATCCAGATGTCGTTGGTGGCGGCGGCGCGTGCGGCGTGCCGGGTCAGGTCGGGGTCGCTGTGGCCGAAGAAGTGGACGCCGATGCCGCCGAGCATGTCGAGTTTGACGGAGCCGTCCATCATCTCGACATAGGGACCGTTGCCTGCGCCGCTGCCCATGTAGGCGGCCATGAACTCGCGTCCGCGGTCTTCGCCGGCCATTTTGAGGAAGGATTCGAAGTCGAGTTTGTGGGCGTCGTCCACCGGCCCGCGCACGGCGGTGATGTGGCTGTTGGCCTCGCGGACTTCCTGCTCGATGAGGTCGAGCGCCTGGGTCATGCGCTCGCTGGAGCGCATTCGCTCGGCGACGGTCTGCGTGTCGGACGCGGATGTGGAAGTCGGGCGGGTTGTGGACTCTGCGGTGGGCATGGTGATTGGTCCGCGCGGGTGAAGGTGTGTCGTGTGAATCAGTCGTTGGCTTGCGCGCTCAGTCGGCTGACGAGCACGGCCATGAGTTGGGCTCGTTCGACGAGACTGTCGAGTTCGATCCACTCGTCAGGCGTGTGGAGGCCGCCGCCGCGCACGCCGAGGGTGTCGATGCACGGGAGCCCGACGCTCTGCAGGATGTTGCCGTCGCAGACGCCGCCGGTCTTGGCGAAGGGGAGTTTCTGTCCGAGGGACTCGGCGGCGGCGCGTGCGGCGAGGGCGAGCCGTTCGACCTCGGGGGTCATGGGCTTGGCTGGCCGGTTGAAACTCGTCTCGATCGCGAGCGAGGGCATCGCGTCTTTCGGTGTGGTGAGGGCCTGGAGCATGGACTCCAGTTCATCGGCCACTTCCTTGCTCGGGAAGCGGACATTCCCCCACGCGCGGGCGTGATGGGGCACGGCGTTGGTGGCCTCGCCGCCGTGGACAGGCCCGATATTGATGATCCGGCCCTTCTCGCTGTCGGGCATCTTGCCGACCTCGACGAGCGCCTGGGCGAGTTTGAGGACGGCGCTGACGCCGGTCTCGAACGCGCGCCCGACATGGGCTGACCGGCCGTGGGTCTCGATGACAAACTGGCCAGAGCCGAGCCGCTCGACGACGAGTTCGCCTCCCGGGAGAGCGGGCTCCATGACGAGCCCGATGTCGTGCTTGCGGGCCTGCTCGCGGAGCGTGCGTTCGCTGCTGTAACTGCCGGTTTCTTCGTCGCTGGTGAGGACGAAGGTCCACGAGGCTGCGACGCCTTCGGCGTGGAGCGCTTCGAGGGCAGTGATGGTGGTGATCAGCCCGCCCTTCATGTCCACGACGCCCGGGCCTTTCGCGGACTGCTCATCCTTCCCGATGGCGAAAGACCGGAACGGGCCGTCGGGATCGAAGACGGTGTCGATGTGCCCGGCGAAGAGGATGCGCGGCAGGTCGGGGATGAGTTTCGCGCAGACGGCGCTGGGTGGTATCTCGCCCGAACTCCCGCCGAGGAGCCAGGCGGGCTTGTGCTCGCCCGGGACGAGGGTGACGGTCGCGCCGATGGCGCGGAGCCGCTCGATGAGGATGCCGCGAACCTCGTTCAGCCCGGGGGTGTGGTTGTGACCTGTCGGGATGTCGACGAGTCGGCGGAGCTGCTCGACGAGTTCGGATCTGCGCTTGGCGATGCGGTCGCAGATGGCCCGCTCGGACTTCGAGAGGGCGCCGACAGACGATGGCACGGCTTGCGAGGGAGGCATCCACCAATCCTAGCCGACGGGCGCGGTGGCCGCGCCCGTGTTCAGGCGGGCCATTCGCCCTGAAAGACTATGGATGCGGGGCCTGTCATGAGCAGATCGCCGCCTTTGCCTTCTTCGATGCGCAGTTCGCCTCCGGGGAGGGCGATGATCGCGGATGTGTCGAGAAGCCCGGCGGCGCGGCCGGCGGCGAACACCGCGCACGCGCCCGTGCCGCATGCCTCGGTGAGCCCGGCGCCGCGCTCCCAGGTCCGTGCGGTGACGCGATCGCCCGAGACGCGGGCGGCGAACTGCGCGTTGACCCTCTTGGGGAAGGCGGCGTGGGATTCGATGAGCGGACCGCGCAGCGAGGCGAACGCGATAGAGACGGGCGCGTCGGCGAAGGCGACAAAGTGTGGCGTTCCGACGCTGACCGCGCCCCCGCGCACCCCTTCGAGTTCGAACATCATCATCGGGCCGCGGCGTTCGATTCTTCCGACGGCGCTCTCGTTGAGGCCGACGCTTGCGGCGTCGAACGAAGGGGCCCCCATCGAGACGCGGACGGCGCCGCTTGCGAGCGGCTCGCAACGGCGAAGCCCGGCGAGCGTCTCGATGATCACTTCGTGATTGGGCGATCGTTGCGACGCGAGTCGAGCGACGCACCGGATGCCGTTGCCGCACATCTCGGCCTCGCCGCCGTCGGCGTTGAAGATGCGCATTCGGGCCGAGGCGCCGGCGGCGCGTGCGTCATCGGTCGGGGGTTCGAGGGTGAGGAACTGATCGGCGCCGACCCCCTGCCTTCGGTCGCACATGGCTTTGGCGAGCGCGCCGAGCGGCAGGGTCATCAGCGCAGGATCGTTAAATCCGTCAACGATGACGAAGTCGTTGCCCAGCCCGTGCGCCTTGGTGAATCGAATCGCTGCCATCCCGGCCCCCTCGCGTTGTCGCCTGATCAGCCCTTGCCGAGCATTGACTGTACCAGAGCCCAGCCCTCAACGCACGCCATAAGGGCGAGGGCCGCGACGGTGGCGATCTTGATGGTTCGGGCCGCGCGGTCGGCGGGTGTGCGGGCGGCGGGCGTCCCCTCGAGGGAGAGGATTCTGCGACGCCTGCCGTCGATGCTGCCGTGTCGCCAGAAGAACCGCTGGGCGGGGATGGCATTGAGGCGCGCAACGGCGCCGAGGGCGCCGGCCATCGCGCGGGTCGCCTCGGGAGTGATGGTCGTGGAGCGGTCGCCCGGGCTCTCGAAACCGCTCAGCGACTGCGCGGCGAAGGCGTCGGCCTGGCGTTCGAATGTTCGGCTGACGACGCCGAAGACGAGCAGCGCGGCGACGATGGAGAGGATCGCGGCGGCGCTCTGGGCGGCCCAGTCGATTGGCGTGTCGAGGAGGTTGAGGTCGAGTGCGTGGTTGATCGCGTCGAAGGGCGCCATGACGATCACGCCGCCGAGCCAGATCGCGGCGAGCAGCGCGGCGAGGAGCCAGAAAAGATGGCGGCGCTTGATGTGCGCGATCTCGTGCGCGGCGACGGCCTGGACTTCTGATTCGGGGAGGGATTCGAGGAGCGCGTCGGTGAGGAGGATGTAGCGGACGGGCGCGAAGAGGCCCATGACGGCGCCGTTGAGCATGGCGCCGTCGGTCTGCCAGACGCGGATGTCGCGGCAGCGCACCTTATGGCGGGCGCACATGGCTTCGAGCCCGTCACGGAGCGAGCCGGGTCCGAGCGAAACGGTGCGCCAGATGCGGACCATGAGGGGCGGGGTGACGACGAATGCGACGATCACCCCGGCGAACTGCGCGGCGGCGAGCGCGGCGCGTTGGAGATCGGTGTCGAGCGCGAGCCCGGCGCGCTCGGCGAAGACGGCCACGGCTTCGTTCCAGGTCCAGATGATGGCGAGCGGTACGAGGATGATCATCGCGCCGTGGCGGAACTGATCGCCTGCGTACGCGAAGCGGCCGCGCGCCGGGCGCAGGGGGAGCCCGTCATCGAGGGAACGGACGAGGCTGGATTCCCAGAGGATTCGGTCGATCGCGGCGAAGGACATCCACGAGGCGAAGAAGGTCACGAGGGCGGGCGCAACGGCGAGGGCTTCGTCGAGGAGTATCCAGTCGCCGACGATGGCGCGGACGGCGTCGAGCCAGCCGAGCGTGAAGACCGCGGCGATCTGCACGACGACGGCGGAGGTTCGGGCGATCGCGGCGCCGCGCTGGGCGCGGTCGATCCAGAGGGGCCGGCCGGTCGATCGCAATCCACGGGCGCATCGCGAACCCCACGCGAGCACCGCGATGGAGAGAAGGCTCTGGGCGCTGAGGGTGATCGCGATGGCGGCGCGAGCATCGACGCCGGGAATGCGGAGTTCCCCGCCGACGATCTCGTCGGCAAAAAGCGCGACGGCCAGCGCGATGATGAGCAGGTGGGTCATGCGGCGCGGGCGATCAGGGGCGACGGATCTCGCCGAGATCGATGACGACGCCGTCGGGCTGGTAGTAGTCAGCGTTCATGGAGTCTTTGCCGAGCGTGGTGAAGACGATGCACGAGCGGCCGAGCACGCGCGCGTAGGCGTCGTCGCCCTGGCCCGGTCCGGCGTACTCGCGCATGGAGGTGTGGCTCGCGTGGAAGTGGTAGTGGAAGAGCGAGCCGACGGAGGCGTTCAGGAGATCCTGCGACGCGACGAAGCGGTTGTCGCCCAGGCGCTGGCTGGGCCTGGGCGGGTAGGAGATCGCCTTGAACGCGGCGCCGTCGGCATCGATCACGCCGCCGTACTCGGTGGAGGTGTCGCGCTGATCGGCTGCGGCCTGTTCGAAGAGTTCTTCGCGGATGGCGTCGCTGGCGATGGCCTCGTCGGCGATGAGGAGGAGGAGCGCGTCGCCCCATGAGAGTTTGGACTCGTTGCGCACGAAGCGTTCCTCGGGCGCCTGGCCGTCGGCGTAGCCGGAGTAGCGCTGGAATATGCGGCGCGTGCCGAGTCGATCGCTGAGTTCGCTGAGGAGTTCGGCGCGGGAGGCGACCAGCCATTGCGGGCGATTCGCCGCCGCCCAGCGCACGGCGCTGGCGTGGCGGAGTTCGAAGCGGTCGAGTTGTTCGGGGTCGAGCATCGCGATGGCCGCGGCGCTCTCTTCCCAGAACGACGGCTGCTCGCGCATGGCGGTGAGCCAGTCGAGTTGCTCGGTGGTCTGGGGGACGGCGCGGAGTTGATCAGCCCCGGCGGTGAGCGCGGCGACGAGCTGGTCGTCGTCGCGCGGGGCGAGCGTCGCGAGGAGTGCGCGCGTGCGGGTGAGGCTGGGGTCGATGCGGGCGAGCAGGGCCCATGCGTCGGTCCTGCGGCGTTGCTCGAGCAGGGTGTCGTCGGCGGGTGTGGCGAAGACATCGAAGACGACATCGATGACCTGCCGGTTGGGGTAGAGCGCGACGATGGCGGCGCGTTCGGGGCGCTCGTCGTCGGGCGGTTCGAGCACCGGACGCGCCCAGGAACGGACGAGCGACGGCGTGATCGAGATCCATTCCCGCGAGGCGGCGGTCTGGCACATCCAGTCGATGATGGGCCACGCGGGCTCGCGCGGGAGCATCAGGCCGACCATGTTCTCGGTGTCCTCGGGGTCGTCCAGTAGGAGCATGTCGAGGGCGACGAGGCGCGTGCGCGCGGGGTTGCTCGCGAGCCACGCGACGCTCTTGGTGCGTTCGCGCCAGTCCTTGCGGTCGATCTCGCCCGATTGGGCCTGCTCGTAGCCGGCGCGGAGGGCCTTCTCGCGTGCGCTGGGGTTGGCCTCGCGGTCGGCGGCGACCATGCCCGGATCGGTGGTTCCCGACCCGGCGCCGCCCGAGCAGCCAGAGAGGAGTGTCGCCGCGATGGCGAGCAGACCGAGCGTTTCCGAGAGCCGAAAGTTTCGCGTTCGTTCCATCGCGCCAGTCTATACCGGCGCCTGCGCGTCGCCCGGCCTCCTATGATGCGTCCTCAGACGGAGCCGATCGCTTTGACGGACAGGCAAGCGCCAACCACACCACCTGCGGCAGGGAAGCCGACGATGAACGGGGCGATCCCGCTCCGCGATCGCGTGCAGTCGATCCTCGATCTCATCCGCCCGGCGGTGCAGAGCGACGGCGGGGACATCGAACTGCTCGAGGTCACCCCGGCGGGGGTGGTCCGGGTGCGGATGCACGGGGCGTGCGTGGGGTGCCCGTCGAGCAGCATCACGCTGAAACAGGGCATCGAGCGGAATCTGCGGGAGCACATCCCGGAGATCACCGGCGTCCAAGCCATTGACTGACCGAGACTTGCGGCAGATTACCCAGATTCCCGGCGATGAAGGGGGATGAGAAGTTCCTCCGACAAAGGGGGTTCCATACCGCCCGGAAGCTGCTAGTCTGTTGTTGGTGGGAGACCCCTGCGCCGTGTCGGCGCTCTGGCCAGGTCGGCCGCCGGGCATTGTGTTTCGCCCCGGCAGGAGTTGCATGGAATGCTTGTCATCACCCGGAGAGAGGGCGAAGAGATCGTGATCGGCGACCCGCGCCATCCGACCGGCATCGTCCGCATCGTGGGTATCAAGGGCGACCGAGTGCGCGTCGCGTTCGAGTTCCCGCGCGAGATCGAGGTCCACCGCCGCGAGGTCGCGGACCAGATCGCCGAGGAGCGCTCTGCGGTCATCGGCAAGATCGAACTCGCGACCGGCACCACGGCGCCGCGCTGAATTCGCTCAGCCCTTTCGGATCCTCGACAACTCGCACAATTGCGACACGGTCATCTGCTCGGGACGCATTTCGTGCGTCACGCCGGGCGGCAGTGTGTGATCGCGTCCGAGAGTTGACCCGATCTGTTTGCGTCGCTGGCTGAACAATGTGTGACAGAGTGCGCCGAGCGCGCGGGGGTCGTCGGTCTGGGGGTCCGGGCGGCGCTTGAGTTCGAGCATGGCGCTGGTGACCCCCGGGCGGGGCCAGAAACATTCGGGCGGGAGCACGGCCACGCGGCGCACGGAAGCGAGCGCCTGCGCGATGACGGTGAGCGGGCCGTACTCCTTGCCTCCCGGTTTGGCGGCGAGCCGCTCCCCCACTTCTTTCTGGATGGTCACATACTGCGCGCGGCAGTTCGGGAAGTCGGTGAGCAGGACGGCCATGAGCGGACTGGCGGCGTTGTAGGGCAAATTCGCGACGAGCGTGAACTCGCGGCCGCGCAGTGCCTCGACGATGTCAGGGTTCAGCGTGCGCTTGGACGCGAGGCAATCGCCTTCGATAAGCGTGAAGCGTTCCGCGTACTTCTCGCTGAAACGCTCGCGGACGAGTGCGGCGAGGCCCGCGTCCATCTCGCAGGCGATGACCTCGCAGCCGCGTTCGAGGAGGAGTTCGGTGAGCGCGCCTGCGCCGGGTCCGACTTCGAGGACGAGGTCGCCTGCGCGCACGCCCGCTTCCTCGACGAGTTTTTTGCCGAGGTTGCGGTCGATCAGGAAGTTCTGGCCGAGCGCTTTGCGCGGCGCCAGGCCGTGGGCGTCGAGCATCGCGCGGAGTTCGCCGAGGGTGTGCATAGGTGGCTCACCACTCGCCGCGCAGGATGTGGTCGATGGCTTCGGCGACGCCGTCATCGTCGTGTGTGGCGACATGTTTGTCGGCGACATCTTTCACGCGGGTGATGGCGTTGCCCATGGCGATGCCGAGCCCTGCGCCGGCGAGCATGGCGACATCGTTGATCTCGTCGCCGATGGCGGCGACGCGCTCGCGGGGGACGCCGCGTTTCTGCGCGATCCAATCGATGGCGGTCCACTTCGTGACGGCCTTGTCGAAGACCTCGAGGATGTGCACGGTGGTGCTTTTGCCGATGAGGCCGTTGCCGGTGTTCTGGCTGGAGACGGCGGCGAAGTGGTGGAGCGTGGCTTCGCTCTCGAACTCGCTGATGATCTCCTGCCCGAGGTGGAACATGCGGTCGGTGGTTGCGGCGAGGCCGACGCGCACGGTGTGCTCGGGGTGCTCGTCGTCGGCGAGTTGAGGTATGTGCCTGCGGCGGACGCCCATCTTCTCGAACCACCACTCGTTCACCGGGTCGAGGGGTCCGGTGTCCACGATCAGGTAATCGAAGCCGGCGGCGTCGGGGTCTTTGAGGACCATGGACGCGCTGTTGGCGTCGCGGAAGCGTTCGACGACGCGGCGGACGAGGTCGCCGTTCATCGGCCAGCGCTGCATTGTGCGGTTCGTGGAGGCGTCGGCGATCATGGAGCCGCCTGCGACAACGAGGGGGGCGTCGTCGTGCCCGGGCATCCGGGTGTGGGCGCGGATGGCGGCCATGGCGACTTTGCTTTCCACCAACCCGCGTCCGGTGCAGATGATGACCTCAACGCCGGCCTTGCGCGCGGCGTCCACGGCGGCGAGGTTGGCTTCGGAGACCTTGCCCGTGGGCCCGAGGAGGGTTCCGTCGAGGTCGACGGCCAGGATGTCGTAGTTCGGTTTCCGCATGGGCAGGGATGGTGACGGCCAAGGGTAGCCCTCGCGGGCGCGGGGTCTCGACTTTCCCGGACCTTCGCCGCGCGGTATGTTGTGCATTCACGGAGGAAACGGCGCCGAACGCGAACCTGTGGTGTCGGACGCGAGTATCGACTTTCAGGCCATTCGCACGGAGGACACGCGATGCTTGATGAGAGGACACGCCGGGCATGATGCTCGGGCTCACCGACGCGAGCGAACTCGCCCACGCCCTTGAGCCGGCGCTGCTTGAAGCGTGCGCCGGCCGGCTTGCCTCCCCCATCCGATGGTTCCGGACCGACTGGCAGCGCGGGGGCGCGGCCACGGGATTCTCGACATTCAGGTACGACGGCGAGGACAGGCCGCGCGATGTGGTGGTGAAACTGCCGATCGGCCCGACCGAGCACCGCACGCTGGTTGACCTTGCGCGTACCGATGCGCCGACGCCGCGCGTGGCCGCCGACGGGTGGGAACTGGGTTCGTACGATGTCGGCTGGGTGGTGATGGAGCGTTTCCCCGGGGCGCCGCTGAGCATGGCGACCTCGGGCGTTCCGTCGGATGCGCCGGCGCACGAGCGGCTGAAATCGAACTTCGAGGAGTTGGCGGCGGCGGCGGCGGTGTACTACAAGCGCGCGGAAGAGGTCTGGACGATCGACGAGTCGCGCATCCAGCGCATCGACTGGGCGCGGCTGATCGAGCAGGCGCGCGACGCGGTGAAGGTGTCGCACATCGGGCACGAATCGACCTGGGTCGATGCGCTTAAGAAGGTGGACAAGGCGCTGCCCGGGCTGCTCGCGCGGTGGGATGCGCGGCCGATCATGACCTGGAAGCACGGCGACCTGCACGCGGGCAACGCGATGCGCCGGCCCGAGGGGTCGCCCTGGGGCGCGCCGTGCTGCGTGCTGCTTGACTTCGCGGAGGTTGCGCCCGGTCACTGGGTGGAGGACGCGGTGTACATGGAGCGGCTCCACTGGGCGCACATGGAACTGCTCAACGGCGTGAAGCCCGTGTCGATCCTCGCGCGGGCGCGTAGGGCGGTCGGGCTGGACAACGGCGAGGACTACGGCGAGTTGGCGAACATCCGGAGGGTGCTGGTCGCGGCGAGCGCGCCGGCGTTCCTGCGCACGGACGGGAACCCGAAGTACCTCGAGGGGGCGCTGAAGGTGATCGAGCGGCTCACGCCGGTGGTGGCGAAGTAGAGAAGACCCTCCCCTACCCCTCCCACAGGTGGGAAGGGTGGAAGAAATGACCCCTCACCCGAGCGGCTGCGCCGATCGACCTCTCCCCTGGAGGGGAGAGGTGCTGAAGCAGTGCACGCTCAGACCCCGATGGTGCTCACGCCGCAATCGACATAGATGTTCTCGCCGGTGATGCCTGACGAGAGGTCGCTCACGAGGAAGGCGGCGGCGCCGCCGACTTCGGAGCCCTCGACATTGCGCTTGAGGGGCGCGCGGAGCGGGGTGGATTCGAGCATGGTGTCGATCCCCCCCACCGCGCTGCTGGCGAGCGTGCGGAGCGGGCCGCCCGAGATGGTGTTGACGCGGATGTTGTCGGCGCCGAGTTCGGCGGCGAGGTAGCGCGAGGTGCACTCGAGCGCGGCCTTGGCGACGCCCATGACATTGTACCCCGGGACGACTTTCTCGCTGCCGTAGTACGACATGGCGAGGATGGAGCCGCCACCGCTGGCCTTCATCTGCGCGTGGGCGCACTTGGCGAACGCGGCAAGGGTGTACGACGAGATGTCGATCGCGGAGAGGTATGCGGCGCGGGGCGTTTCATTGAAGACGCCCGGGCGGAGCCACTCGCGATCGGCGAAGGCGATGGAGTGGATCACGAAGTCGAGGCGCTCGTGCTTGGTGGCGTAGGCCTTGAAGATGGCTTCGATCTCGGCGTCGCTGGAGGCGTCGCACGGGAAGAGCCAGGGGTCGGAGACGCCGA
Source organism: uncultured Phycisphaeraceae bacterium (assembly GCA_965369025.1). Lineage (GTDB taxonomy): Bacteria > Planctomycetota > Phycisphaerae > Phycisphaerales > UBA1924 > JAHBXC01. The sequence goes on from CBDUPB010000002.1 coordinate 445,056, forward strand.
GTTTCTCGACGGCCTTTGCGGTGCGTCGTTCGTTCTTCTCGCCCGGGAGGTGGGCGAAGGCGCAGACGCCGCCGTTCTTGATGATGGCGTCGGCGATGTGTGTTGCGTAGGAGCGATCGTTGGCGACGCCGAAGACGAGGCCGACTTTGCCGGTGAGGAGTGCCATGAGAGAGACCTTTTACCGCAGAGGGCGCTGAGGTGATGAGAGGAGAGGAGAGAAGAGGAGGAGGAAGTAGGAGTGGAAGATAGGGTAGCCCTCACCCCGCCCTCTCCCATTGTCCTCCCGGTGGTCGGCCAACAGGAGAGGGAGCCGGATTGGCCACCTCTCCCCTGCTGCCCGCTGCCTAATTCCTGCTGCCTTGGTTCACTCCCAGGTCAGGACGATGTTGCCAAACTGTTCGCCCGCTTCGAGGCGTTGCCACGCCTTGCGGGCGTCGGTCCAGGGGTGGGCACTGTCGACGACGGGCTTGAGTTGTCCGGCGCGGAAGAGGGAGACGATCTCCTTGAACTCGTCGATGGAGCCCATCGTTGAGCCGAGGATGCGGAGCTGGTTCCAGAAGACGCGCGCGAGGTCGGTGGTGGCGTCGGGGCCGGTCGTGGCGCCGCAGGTGACATAGCAGCCGCCGCGCGCGAGGGACTTTATGCACATGAGGTGCGTGGCCTTGCCGATGGAATCGACGGCGACATCGAAGCCGCGCTTGTTGGTGATGCGTCGCGAATCGCGCGACCAGTCTTCGCCCTTGTCGAGGATGGTGTGATCGGCGCCGAGTTGCTGGGCCTTCTCGAGTTTCCACGCGTGGCGCGAGGTGACGGCGACTTCGCAGCCCATGTGCTTGGCGATCTTGAGCGCGGCGGTGGCGACGCCGCCTCCAATACCGGTGACAAGGACGGTCTGGCCCGGCTTGAGCTCCGCCTTGCGCAGCATGCCCCACGCGGTGAGGAAGGTGAGGCCGAAGGCGGCCGCTTCAACGGGGTCGGCGTCGCCGATGGCGGCGAGTTGATTGGCCGGCGCGTTGAAGAACGAGCAGTGCCCGCCGTTGTGGTGCTCGCCGAGAAGTTCGTATTCGGGAGCGAGCGAGGAGCCCGGCGGGTCGTCGGGGAGGACTCGCTCGGGTTGGCGAACGGCGGCGTCCAGGATGACGCGTCGGCCTTTCCACGAGGGATCGACGCCCTCGCCAACGGCCTCAACTGTGCCGCAAACATCGCATCCGGAAATGCGAGGCCAGGTGAGTGGGATTCCGGGGAGGCCTCGACCGACCCAGAGGTCCATGTGGTTGAGGGCCGTGGCCTCGACTTTCAGGCGGACCTCGCCGCTGGCTGGCTCCTTAGGCTCGGGCCAGTCGGTGACGGCGTCGATGTTGGGCGAAACGGGGTTTCCCTGACGGCTGATGACGGCTGCGTTCATAGGTTGAAAGGGTAGGTGCCGGGCCGCCGCGACGCCCCGTGAGGGCATTTTGGGGCGCGGACATGCTTGACATATCATAACATTGTGATATATTGAGATTATGACACGAACGACCGCCACTCCGATTCCGCCCGCCGCGTTCGAGCGTGCCGCCGAGGTGTTCCGCGTGCTGGCGCACCCGGCGCGGCTGCAGATCGTCGAGCGGTTGGACCTGCGCGAGCCGCGCGGCGTGGGCGAGTTGGCGGACGAACTCGGGCTGGCGCATGCGGCGTGCAGCCAGCACCTGAACCTGATGCGGGTACACGGTCTGGTTGAGCGGATCAAAGACGGGCGCGAGTCGTTGTACCGGGTCGCTGATCCGCGGGCGATCGTGATCCTGAACTGCATCCGGAATCATGCTGGCGACGCCTGATCGCGTCGCGCGGCGATTGGCTCGGGCGGTTCGCCCGGGCGGTTGAAGGAGACAACAGATGAAGAACCCTCTGACGATGGCGCGGTGGTCGCCGTACGCGGTGGGCGCCGGTATCGGCGTGCTCTCGTGGGCGACATTCCTGTTCATGGACAAGGCGCTGGGCACCTCGACGACGATGGTGAATGTGGCGGGGATGCTCGAGTACCCGATCGCGCCGGAGCATGTGCGCGAGAACGCGTACCTGGCGAAATATGTGATCGCGTCCCCGGCGATCGACTGGCAGTTCGCGCTGGTGGTGTTTCTTGCGATCGGCGCGTTCGTGTCGGCGCGGCTGTCGCGTCAGCGGTTTGTCGAGCATGTGCCGGGCGTGTGGGCGGCGCGGTTCGGCGCGGGCCGCGTGAAGCGGTACGCGTTCGCGTTCCTCGGCGGCACGGTGCTGCTGTTCGGCGCGCGGCTGGCGGGCGGGTGCACGAGCGGGCACGGGATCTCGGGGAGTCTGCAACTCGCGCTGTCGTCGTGGACTTTCTTTCTGACCATGTTTGCGTCGGGCGTTGCGACGGCGTTCCTGCTGTACCGCGTTGGTTCGCCGCGAAAGGAGGCCTGATCGATGGAACCGAACACACTGAACCTGTTTGCTTCGTGGTCTGATCTCGCGCTGGGCGCGTCGACCGGATTGGTCTTTGGTTTCTTGTTGCAGAAGGGCCGCGTGAGCCGCGCGGATGTGATCCTGAACCAGTTCCTGTTCCGTGACTTCACGGTGCTGAAGGTGATGCTGACGGCGATCCTCGTGGGCGCGATCGGGATCTGGGGGATGCTCCAGATGGGGATGATCGAATCGCTGCATGTGAAGAACGCGGCGTTGCTGGGCAACGGCGTGGGCGGGCTGATCTTCGGCGTGGGGATGGCGGTGCTCGGGTATTGCCCGGGGACGGGCGTCGCGGCGATCGGGGATGGATCCCGTCACGCGATCTTCGGCGTGCTTGGGATGATCGCGGGCGCGGCGGTGTACGCGGAGGCGCACGCGTGGCTCAACACGCACCTGAACAAACTCTACGATCTCGGCAAGGCGACGATGCCGAGCGAGACCGGCCTGTCGCCGTGGTGGTTCATTGTGGCGTTGGCGGTTGTCGCAGTCGGGGTGTTCGTCGGCATTGAGCGCGTGGAGCGGAATCGTGGGTCGCGGGTCACGGCCTGAGGGATTCGAGGTGGGCGGGATCGATCATGCTGGGCGCGGTGTCGACGAGCCCGAAGCGTTTGAGCCAGACGCGTGCGTGCTCGTCGATGCGGAGCGGTCGGGTGCTGGCTTCGTTTCGTCGGAGGAGGACGAGGGAGAGGTCGTCGTCGGCGGGCGTGCCGGCGCGGCGTGATTCGAGGACTCCGACGAGTTCGGGGATCATGCGCGCGTCGGGGATGTCGCGCATGCTGTTGAGCAACTCGATGAGGCCGCTTTCGCCGAGCATGCGGCCGGATGCGTCCTTGGTTTCGATCACGGCGTCGGTGGCCAACAGGAGCGCGTCGCCCGGTAGGAAGCCGATCGCGACCTGTTCGTACTCGACGCCTTCGATGATGCCCAGCGGAATGTTGCGCGGGCCGACGGCGTCGTTGGCGACGGGTGAGTCGGCGTCGACGAAGCGCCACTCCGAGGTGTGTGCGTCTCTCACGACGGGCCGCGGGTGGCCGGCGTTGAGGAGCAGCATCTGGTTGGAGGGGGCGAAGTAGGTCGCGACGATGGCGGTGGCGAAGCGGCCGTTGGTTTCCCACTGGGCGAGGGTTTCGTTGAGGGTGCGCGCGAGTCGGCGCATGTCGACGGTCTCGATGTTCTTCCTGACGGCGTTGCGGAGCGCGCGGGCCAGCGGGTCGACATCGCCGCCGTGCCCGGCGACATCGGCGAGGAGGATTCGCGCGATGTTTCCCGAGCCGCACGCGGTGATGTAATGGACATCCCCGCCGCGTGATCCTTCGTGCGGTGCTGAGTAGACCCAGGCGTCGATGTCGGGGACCGCGACTGCGGTGTTGACCTCGCCGTTGCCGCCGAAGATTTCTAGGCAGGCGAGGGCGGTCGGCGGGGTCATCGTGGGTGCGTTGTTGGGCATGATTGTTCGCGGGGACAACGGGCGTGGCGTTCGTCGTATTCCCCGGGATTGCGGACGGCTTGGAACGAGAACGGCCCGCCGAGGGTTGCTCGACGGGCCGCGTGAGTGTCGTCTGAACGATTCGATTACCAGGTGCGCTTGTACTCAAGCACCATGTGCTTGAACTCGCTGCCGTCGGGCATCTGCATGTACGAGATCATGGTGTACTCGTTCTTGTTCTTGACCTGCATGACATCGCGCGTCTTGGTCTTGCCGCCGCTCATGGGGTCGTCGTAGGAACCGTTGAAGGTGAAGGTCTTGCCGGTGCTGTCGACCTTGCCCGTGCCGGTGGCCATGGCGGTGCTCATGCTGTCGATCCAGGTCGAGAAGTACTCGCCGGTGACTTTGTTGTAGCCGAGAATGCTCTCGCCCGTGAACTTCTCGCCCATGAACTCGCCGTGGTAGGTCTGGCGCTGGTAGTGGCCGTCGAGGATCCACTCGGTCTTGGCCTTGCCCGTGGAGTGCATGGGCTCTGTGGCGGCGGGGTCCATCCAGAAGGTCGCCTTGACCTCCCACTCGCCAACGAAGGGATCGAGGAGTTTGTGCTCAGCGCCGGGCTTGCTGAGTTCGGCGTACTGCTCCATCATCGCGGCGGGATCGTCCTGCATCGCCTTGGCGTCGGGCTTCTTGGCGTCTTTCTCGCCGTATTGCGCGGACGCGGACTGGGCGCTGATGGTGAACGACAGAGCCGCTCCGAGCGCGAGCATGGAAAGTTTCATTTGCCTCATCTCCTGTACATGCGTGTGGCCTCGGCCCGGGGCGCAACACAGCACCGGTCGCCGGGACGCGAGCCCAATGTACCATGGGAGTGGGATTGTAAAGATGGCGATTCCGGTATCGGACCCGAACCCCGGTGAACCCCGGGGGTCGAAGAGCCGGACTCAGTCGGCAAGAAGGGCGTCGAGCAGTTCGGGAATGCCCTTGGAGCGGGTGGCGACGGTTTCGATTGCCGGGCGGCGGCCGGCGATCTCGCCGAGGTCGCGCATCAGTTCGTTCTGGCCCGGGTGATCGGCCTTGTTGCACACGAAGACATCGGCGATCTCGAGGATGCCGGCCTTGTCCATCTGGACGGCGTCGCCCATGCCCGGGACGAGGACGAGCGCGGTCTTGTCGACATGCTCGCGGATCTTGGTTTCGTTCTGGCCTGCGCCGACGGTCTCGATGAATACTGTGTCGAAGGGGCCGGTCATACCTTCGGACTCGGGGGGCGTGGCGCCGCCGATGAGCTGGACGATCTGGTCGAGGTGGTGGTAGTCCTCGCCGCTGATGGCGAGCGAGCGGTAGAAGGCGGACTCGCTCATGGTGTTGAAGTCGATGCGCAGGCGGTCGCCGAGGAGCGCGCCGTGCGTGATGGGCGACATGGGGTCGAACGCGACAACACCGACGCGGCCGAGCGAGGCGTCGGTCTTCGCGCGGCGGCAATACTCGTTGACGAGTTGCGCGACGAGCGTGGACTTGCCGGCGCCGGGCGAACCGGTCACGCCGATGACGCGCTTCGGGCGGCGGAGCTTCGCGCCGTTGCGCAATTTGCCCTGATCGTGGAGCATCGAGATGTCGCGCGAGAGTTGAGCGGTCGGGTGCTCGGAGATGATCTCTTTGCGGGGGACGACGGAGTCGCGCACGGCGTTGGCGATATCGAGGAGGCCGACGCCGGTGGTGAAGCACTTGGTGATGCCGCGCTCGAGGAGTTTCTCGACATCTTCGGGGGGGAGGATCCCGCCCATGTAGACGGGGATGTCGGGGCGGCCGAGTTCCTTGAGCGAGTCGAGGAGGCGCGGGCCGAGCACGAGGTGGGAGTTGCTCATCATGGAGGCGGCGATGACATCGCAATCCTCGTCGCGTGCGGAGATGGCGAGGGAGCGCGGCGTCTGCCAGAGTCCGGAGTAGATGACATGGGCGCCGCTGTCGCGCAGGGCGCGGGCGATGACCTTCACGCCGCGGTCGTGGCCGTCGAGACCCATCTTGCCCAGGAGGACGCGCGGGCGGTGCGGCAGGTCGGCGCAGCGGTCCAGCTTCTCGAACTCGGTGGTGGGCTGATGGATGGCGGTGGGCATGAAGGGGGTCTCTCAGTCGCGGGAAGGTGTGAGGGAGAGTGTAGGGGGAGACGGAAATGGCGGCCGGGAAAGCGGCGGGAGAAGCCCGTCACCGCGATCTGACGGAGCCTCGGGCGGAAGCACTAGGCAGGCGATGCGGCACACCAGGAATCACGGTTTCGCAAGCGATTTTGACGACGAGGGCGGAATGGACCATCCATGCACTTCGGCGGTTTGGGCCGCGTGCTCCCGCCCGCGGCTCTGTTATGAAGCCGCACGAGTGTGTACGGCCCTCACCCGGCCCTTCGGGCCACCCTCTCCCACGGGGAGAGGGTGCGGAAGAAGGCCCCGTGCTCGCGCACGGGGCTCTGATCAGAGAGAAAGAGGGTGCGGGTCAGGACGATGCGCAGTCGGAGGCGGGCTTCTTGCCGCAGGCGCAGGAACCGGGCGTGGTCGAAGGCGCTGCGGGGGATGCGGGTTTGTCGGCGGCAGCGGCCTTCTTGTACGAATCGGAGCGGTAGTCGGTCTCGTAGAAGCCGCCGCCCTTGAAGAGCACGCCGCCGCCGGTTCCGATGAGGCGTTCGAGCGCGTTCTTCGCGCACTTGGGGCACTTCTTCTTGGGCGCGTCTTTCATCGAGTGAAAGAGTTCGAACTGGTGGCCGCACTCGGCGCAGCGGTAGTCGTAGGTGGGCATGGTTATTCCTGTGACTCGGCGCCCGGCGCGACGATGACCTTCGCGGCGCGCAGGACGCGATCGCCGAGCGCGTAGCCGGGCTGGTAGACCTCAACGATGCGGCCGGGCTCGACGCCTTCGCGCGGGAGTTGCGCGAGAGCCTCGTGGCGGCCGGGTGTGAACTCGTCGTTGGGATTGGGGCGGATGACGGTGACGCCGTGTCCCTGCTCGACGGCGCGGACGATCTCGTCGCGGATGAGTTTGAGCCCGGCGACGGCCTGTTCGGGCGAGAGTTTGTCGCCCTGCGCGAGGGCCTGATCGAAGTGGTCGAGCGCGTTGATGACGGTGCGCAGGACGCCGGCGGCGCCCTGGCGCTTGGCCTCGTCCTCGTTCTGGAGGGATCGGCGCTGGTAGTTCTGGAAGTCGGCGAGGGCGCGGAGGCGCAGGGACTTCGCTTCGTCGAGCTCGCGCTGGAGTTCGTCGATGCGCTCCTCGAGCGTTGCGACGGGGTCGTCGCTGTGCGCGGCGGAGGTCTTGGGTTCGACCTCTTCGCGGCCGGCCTGGTCGTGTTTTTCGGTTTCGCCCTGGTTCATCGGGTTCTGCTCGTGCTTGCGTCCGAACGCCATCGTTCACCTCTCCGTCTGCGGTGTGTCAGCCGCCGATGGCGTCTCTGATCTTTGTCCACATGCCGCTCTTTCGCGGGGCGACGGGCGCGTCTTCTTCCTCGGCGAGTTCGCGGAGGAGTGTCTCCTGCTTGTCGGAGAGTTTCTTGGGGACCTGGAGGTCCGTGACAATCACGAGGTCGCCGCGTTTGCCGCTGCGCAGGTTGGGGAGCCCGGCGTTGTGGACGGTGAAGACGGCGCCGTGCTGCGTGCCCTTCGTGATGTTGACGGTGTGCTCGGCGTCGATGGAAGGGACTTTGACCTGCGCGCCGAGGACGGCCTGTGTGTAGGTCATGGGCAGTTCGATGATGAGGTTGTCGCCGTCGCGTTCGAAGATCTCGTCGGTCTCGACGCGGACGACGACATGGAGGTCGCCGCGCATGCCGGTTCCGTCGGGAGACATCTCCTGCGGGGGCGGTTCGCCCTCGCCGCTGACGCGGACGGCCTGGCCTTCGTGGATGCCCTTGGGGATTTTGACGGAGAGGCGGCGCTTGGCGCGGATGCGGCCTTTGCCGCGGCACCCGGTGCAGGTGTCGACGACGATCTTGCCGCGACCCCGGCATGTGGGGCAGACGGTCTGCATGCGGAACATGCCGCCGAGCCCGGTCTGGATGACCTGTCCCTGTCCGCCGCAGGTCTTGCACTCGACGGGGTCGCTGCCGGGCTCTGCGCCGGAGCCTGTGCACTCCTTGCAGACATCGAGGCGGGTGAACTCGACCTCGCGGGTTGCGCCGTTGAGGACATCCTTGAGGGTGAGTTGGATTTCGGTTTCGAGGTCGTAGCCGCGCGGGACGCCTCTGCGTTGCGCGCCGGGTCCTCGTCGCTGGCCGCCGAAGCCGTCGAAGATGTCGTTGAACATCGAGAAGATGTCTTCGGCGTTCATGCGCGAGAAGTCGTGGGCGGCGCCGGGCCCGCCGCCGCCGCGACCGCGGAGGCCTTCGTGGCCGTACTTGTCGTAGATCTGCCGTTTCTGCTCGTCGGAAAGGACCTCGTAGGCCTCGGCGCATTCCTTGAACTTGGTCTCGGCTTCCTTATCGCCCGGGTTGCGGTCCGGGTGATACTTCATCGCGAGGCGCCGGTACGAGCGCTTGATCTCTTCGCCGTTCGCTGCGCGTTCGACGGAGAGGATCTCGTAATAGTCGCGCGTGGTGCTGCCCATAGATTCGCCTGCGTCCGTGCGCTGGAGGTCTCGTCAGTGAATCAGGCCCACGGGGTGTTCCCCCGCAGGCCTGGAAAGTTCGGAACAGAGAAGAGCGGCCTTGAAGACCCTCCCCTACCCCTCCCACAGGTGGGAGGGGTTCCCGATGCGTGCCGCTTAGGACACCGCGGAGGTTTCGGGCTTCTTGTCGTCCTTGAGGTCGCTGATGAGCACCTCGGTGGTGAGCATCAGGCCTGAGACGGAGGCGGCGTTGATGAGCGCGGTCTTGGGGACGAGCGCGGCGTCGATGATGCCGGTCTTGACGAGGTCAACATACTCGCCGGTGGCGGCGTTGAAGCCGGTGTTCTTCGCGGACTCCTTGACCTTCTCGACGACGAGGTCGCCGTCGAAGCCGCCGTTGTCGGCGATCTGCTTCACGCAGGCCTCGACGGCCTTGCGGACGATGTCGAAGCCGAACTTCTCGTCGCCCTTGGCCTTGGCGCGTGCGGCGTCGATGGCGGGCTGTGTGCGGAGCAGCGCGACGCCGCCGCCGGGGACATAGCCGTCCTTGGCCGCGGCGCGGGTGGAGTTGAGCGCGTCTTCGACGCGGTCCTTGCGCTCCTTGACTTCCATCTCGGTCGAACCGCCGACATGGATGATGGCGACGCCGCCGGTGAGCTTGGCGAGGCGCTCCTGGAGCTTCTCGCGGTCGTACTCGCTGGTGGACTTCTCGTGCTGGGCCTTGATCTGCTCGGCGCGGGACTTGATGTCGGTCTTCTTGCCGGCGCCTTCGATGACGGTGGTGTCGTCCTTGGTGACGGCGATCTTCTTGGCGCGGCCGAGTTCGTTGAGTTCGATCGACTCGAGCGAGCGGCCGAGGTCTTCGGCGAAGAAGGTTCCGCCCGTGAGGACGGCGATGTCGCCCATCATGGCCTTGCGGCGATCGCCGAAGCCGGGCGCCTTGACGGCGCAGATCTTCAGCACGCCGCGGAGGCGGTTGACGACGAGCGCGGCGAGCGCTTCGTTCTCGACTTCCTCAGCGATGATGAGGAGGGGCTTGCCGCTGGCGGCGACCTTGTTGAGGAGCGGGAGCAGGTCGGCGAGGTTGCCGATCTTCTTCTCGTGGATGAGGACCAGCGCGTCTTCGAGCACGCACTCGGCGGTCTTGGGGTCGGTCATGAAGTAGGGCGAGAGGTAGCCCTTATCGAACTGCATGCCCTCGACATAGTCGAGGGTGTTGTCGGCGGTCTTGCCCTCTTCGACTTCGACGACGCCCTCAGGGCCGACCTTGGAGATGGCCTCGGCGATGATCTCGCCGATGGAGGAGTCGTGGTTGGCGGAGACGGTGGCGACCTTCTTGTAGTCTTCCTTGCCCTTGCACTTGACGGCCATGGCGTCGATGGCGTCGGAGGCGGCCTGTGCGGCGGCGTTGACGCCGCGCTGCACCTGCACGGGGTTGGCGCCGGAGGCGACGACCTTCATGCCCTCGAGGAAGATGGCTTCGGCGAGGACGGTGGCGGTGGTTGTGCCGTCGCCGGCCTTGTCGTTGGTCTTCTTGGCGACCTCGTGGACCATCTTGGCGCCCATGTTCTGGAAGGTCTCGGGGAGGGAGACTTCCTTGGCGACGGTCACGCCGTCCTTGGTGACCTGCGGGCCGCCGTAGGACTTCTGGAGCATGACATTGCGGCCGGTGGGGCCCATGGTGACCTTGACGGCCCTGGCGAGGCGCTCGACGCCCTCTTTCATTTCGACGAGTGCGGCGTTGTCGAACATCATCTGCTTGGTGGCCATGTGTGCTCTGTCCTATGGGTTGCCGTGGAAGGCGAGTGGTGATGCGGTTGGTGAAGTCCTGCGCGCGTCGGTGAGGGCGCGGCAGGGTGATCTCTGTCTCTCGTATGTCTGTGTCGCCGGGAGGGCGGCCCTCACCCGGCGACTTCGCTTCGCTTGTCGCCACCCTCTCCCAGTGGGAGAGGGTGGGAGAGAATCTCTGTCTCTCGTATGTCTGCGTCGCTGGGAAGGCGGCCCTCACCCGGCGACTTCGCTTCGCTTGTCGCCACCCTCTCCCGCGGGAGAGGGTGGGGAATCAGTCGATGACGCCGAAGAGTTCGGACTCGCGCATGATGAGGTGCGCGACGCCTTTGATCTCGACTTCGGAGCCGGAGTACTTGCCGAAGACCACGGTGTCGCCCTTCTTGACGGACGGCGCGATGACCGTGCCGTTGTCGAGGCGCTTGCCGGGTCCGACGGCGACGACGGAACCCTTGATGGGTCGTTCCTTCGAGTTCTCGGGCAGGTAAATGCCGGACTCGGTCTTGGTGTCCTGCTCGGCGGGTTTGACGAGCACGCGGTCTTCAAGGGGTTTGACGAGCATTGTGGTGCGTCTCCAGGAATCGTGAATGTGTTGTGCGTGTGCCGGTGCGCGAGGGTCTTAGAACCCCATTCCGCCCATGCCGGGCATGCCCATGCCTCCCATGCCGCCGCCCATTCCACCCATGCCGCCCATGTCGGGGCCGCCGGCCCCCGGGCCGGGCTCGGCTTCGCCGGGCTTGTCGGTGATGACGCAATCGGCGGTGAGGAGGAGTGTGGCGACGGATGCGGCGTTCTGGAGCGCCGAGCGGTCGACCTTGGCGGGGGTGATGACGCCGTCCTTGAGGAGGTCGCCGTACTTGAGGGTGAGGGCGTTGAAGCCGAAGTTGGTGGAGTTGGACTCGCTGACCTTGGCGACGACGACGGTGCCCTTCTCGCCCGCGTTGTCGGCGATGGTCTGGAGGGGCACGCTGAGTGCGCGGCGGACGACTTCCATGCCGGCGGCGTAGTCGAACTTGGCGTGGCCGATCTCGTCGGCGGTGACATCGTTCTTCTTGCCGTAGACCGACTTCCACTCTTTGCTGGACTCGATGGACGCGCGGGCGCGGACGAAGGAGGTCCCGCCGCCCGCGACGATGCCTTCGGCGACGGCAGCGCGTGTGGCGTGGAGGGCGTCTTCGACGCGCGCCTTCTTCTCTTTCAGTTCGGCTTCGGAGGCTGCGCCGACATTGACCTGGGCGACGCCTCCGGAGAGTTTGGCGAGGCGCTCCTGCAACTTCTCCTTGTCGTAGTCGGAGGTTGCTTCGTCGATCTCGCGGCGGATCTGGACGACGCGGGCCTGGATCTTCTTGGAGTCGCCGGCGCCTTCCACGATGGTGGTGTTGTCGGCGGTGATCTCGACCTTCTTGGCCATGCCGAGTTGGGAGAGGGAGACCTTGTCGAGTTCGACGCCGAGGTCCTTCATGATCGGCTCGGCGCCGGTGAGGACGGCGAGGTCTTCGAGCATGGCCTTGCGGCGGTCGCCGTAGCCGGGCGCCTTGACGGCGCAGACCTGGAGCGTGCCGCGGAGTTTGTTAATGACGAGGGTGGAGAGGGCTTCGCCCGTGATGTCCTCGGCGATGATGAGGAGGGGCTTCTTGGCGCCCATGACCTTCTCGAGGAGGGGGACGAGCTTCTGGATGTTGTCGATCTTGTCCTCGTGGATGAGGACGAGGCACTTGTCGAAATCGACGGACATCTCGTCGACATTGGTGATGAAGTTGGGGCTGAGGTAGCCGCGATCGAACTGCATGCCCTCGACGACATCGACGGTGGTATCGAGGGACTTGCCCTCTTCGACGGTGATCACGCCGTCCTTGCCGACCTTGTCGAAGGCGTCGGCCATGATCTTGCCGATCTCGGGGTCGTTGTTTGCGGAGATGGAGGCGACGGCCTGGATGTCGGCCTTGCCCTTGACGGGCGTGGACTGGCGTCGGATGTCGTCGGAGACGAGGCCGACGGCGGCCTTCATGCCCTTGACGAGGAGGTTCACATTCACGCCTGCGGCGGAGAAGCGGAGGCCTTCGCGGAAGAGGGCCTCGGCGAGGACGGTGGCGGTGGTGGTGCCGTCGCCCGCGTCGTCGGAGGTTTTGGAAGCTGCCTGCTTCACGAGCATGGCGCCCATGTTTTCGGCCTTGTCGCGGAGTTCGATCTCCTCGGCGACGGTCACGCCGTCCTTGGTGACGGTCGGGCCGCCCCAGGATTTGTCGATGACGGCGTTGCGGCCGCGGGGGCCGAGGGTGGATTTGACGGCCTTGGCGACCTTCTCGACACCGGCGAGGAGGGACTGACGGGCGTCGACATCGAAAGCGAGTTCCTTGACGGCCATGGGCGTTGGGTCTCCGGGGACTCGAGCAGGGTGAATCTGGGTGGTTCGAAAGGACGCGGCGAGCGCGAGAGGCGTCGGCGCCGCGGGGACATTGCTTGGGTATGCAATGGGCAACTCGCGGGCCAGACAAGCGGCGCACGGAACGGGTGATACGAGGGTTGGAGAGCGGTTCCGGACGCGCTGGGGGCATGAGCGGGCGATCGGTGCGTCGGGATTGTGCGGGTGAGGGCGTCGCGGGCTGCCAAGGTGGCAGGCGGCGGGAAAGTAGACAGGTCTGTCTACCGCGACGCGCGCGAACCCGGCCGCGGCGTGCTCGAGACGAAATCGCGGAGCGTCTGCCTCGGGCGGAGGAGGACCTTCGCGACGCGGACGGAATCGATCGCGCTGAGGACGGCGCCGAGGGTGAAGAGGAGGGATCCGACGAGCACGAAAAGGGAGCCGGCGATGTCGAGGGGGTCGTCGAGCCCGGCGGAGGTGGAGAGCGTGCAGAGGCGGAGGGCGTCGCCCGCGGCGGAGAGCAACAGGGCGCCGCACATCGCCAGGACGGTCTGCCGGTTGAGACGCCCGGCGCGCATCGCCATGGATCTGCGCGCCAGTCGCCGCGCTGAGGGACGCACGAACAGCAGCGCGAGGATCACCGAGGCGGTCACGAGCAGGTGCATGCCGATGCGGTCAACCGCCGGCTGGGCCACGAAATACGGCGCCGGACGCACGGCGTCGATGACGAAGTTGATGCGATGAATCCCCCAGATCGCCACGCCGAGGAACGGCAGCGCGAGGAGCGTCGAGACGACCTGACCGACCGGCGTCGTGCGCACGGGACGCACCACCGTCAGGATGCACACGCCCGCCAGCGCCATCATGCCGAGCACCGCCCAGCGGATCGGCGCGCCGGTGAGGATCGCCGGGGCCTCGAACGGGAGGAAGTGGGAGACCGCGTCGCCGCCACGAATCAGCCACAAAAGCACGGTCGCGACGCATCCCGCGATGACGCCGCCCGCGAGGCCGTAGGCCGTCAACTTCGGCGTGAGCAGCGGCGTGAGTTCCTCGGCCTGCGGATCGATCTTCGCAAGGATCGTCGCACGCACCGCCGACCCGCACTCCGGGCACAGCCCGATCACCGACAACCCCTGAAGGTCATACCCGCAGGTGATGCAAGGCATCGGGCCCGACAGCGAGAGCCCGATCGCCTGTTCAGGGTCCGCCTCGGCCATCTGGGACCGCGTCGGCGCTTCATTGTGCGCGCGAGCGGAACCGACCCGCGATGCGTGCGCATCGGAGTGTGCTTCGGCGGAGGGGATCCCTCCACCGGGGCCCGGCGGGTTCTTCTGCTCGTCGCGGTTGTCTTCGTCCACTATCGTTTGTGAGTCATCCTCCACTCACCCCAACGCCGCCTGACGGCGAACAGCGCAAAGGGATGGAATGCATCGAGTCCTCGATCGACTCCGCGAGAATATCCGAAGCGTGTATTTCGGCAACCCGGGGGCCGTTGACCGGCTCGTGGTCTGCCTGCTCGCGCGCGGCCATGTCCTTATCGAGGATGTCCCGGGCGTCGGGAAGACCCTCCTGGCCACCGCGCTCGCCCGTTCACTCGATTGCCGCCTCTCGCGCATCCAGTTTACGCCCGACATGCTCCCCAGCGATGTCCTCGGCGTTTCGGTCTTCAACCGCGAAACCGGAGAGTTCGACCTCAAACGCGGCCCCATCTTCGCCAATGTCGTCCTCGCCGACGAGATCAATCGCACAACCCCGCGCACCCAGGCCGCGATGCTCGAAGCCATGAACGAGGCCAGCGTCTCCCTCGAAGGCCGCGTCATCCCCCTCGAACAACCCTTCATGGTCATCGCCACCCAGAACCCCATGGAGTTCGAGGGCGCATACCCACTCCCCGAAAGCCAGCTCGACCGCTTCCTCATGCGCATCCACCTCGGGTATCCAACCCCCGAAGAAGAAGCCCATGTGCTCCAGGCGCGCCCGGGCCTCTCCATCTCCGATCCAACCGCCAACGGCGAAGCGCAACTCGGCGCCATCCACCACCTCAAACCCGTCGCCTCGCGCGACGAGGTCCTCGAACTCCAGCGCAAGGTCGACAGCGTCGAACTCGACCGCTCACTCATCGACTACATCGTGCAGATCGCCGGCGCAACGCGCACGCACCCCGAAGTGGAAGTCGGAGTCTCCACGCGCGGCGCCCTCGCGCTCGCCCAGGCCGCACGCGCCACCGCGCTCCTCGAATCACGCGACTACTGCATCCCCGAAGACATCGCCGCCAACATCGTCGCCGTCTGCGCCCACCGCGTGCGCGTCAAGGGCTACACCCTGCGCGGCAAGGCCGACGCCTCCGCCGCGCTCATCCAGCGCATCGCCGAAACCGTCGAAGCGCCGGTCTGATCCTCTCCACCCTCTCCCGCTGGGAGAGGGTGGCCCGAAGGGCCGGGTGAGGGCAGAGCGTTCCTTCGCGAATTCACGACCTGATCAGAGCCGCGGGCGGGAGCACGCGGCCAGCACCGTTGCAGTTCATTGACCGTTCATCGCGCACGCGTCGCTGAAGTCGCTTGCGATTCCGTGATCGCTTGTCTGCCGCATCGCCTGCCTCGTGCTTCCGCCCGAGGCTCCGTCAGATCGCGATGACGGGCTTCTTCTGCCTCTCCCTTCCCCCCTGCCCCTACCCTCCACCATGCCCAGACTCGTCAAGCACCACGCCGCCGGCCCCATCAAAGTCGAACCCCAGGACAAACCCATCTTCGTCTGCGGCTGCGGCCTCTCGCGCAAGTTCCCCTTCTGCGACGGCGCGCACAAACGCTGCGCCGACGAAGACGCGTCCAAAACATACATCTACAACGACGACGGCGAAGTCATCGGTGTGCGCGATGAACCCGCGGCCGAGTGAGCGAATTCTCGAGTTCGCTCAGCGCCGGTGAGAGACGCTGTACCGCGTCGAGGTCAGCCCCGACGAAGGCGCCCGCCCGCCCGTCATCTGATACGCCTGACGGTTCGGTTTGGGCGTGGTCATGCCGTACGCCGTCGCCGACGAGCGCCCGCCGCCGGGGATCGCGCCGCGCTCCACATACGAACCGGTTTGCAGCACGCTGTACTGCGAGTTCCGCAACGGATCAACGCGGCCGCTGCCGCGGCCCTGGTTCCCGGATGTGAAAGCGCCAGAGCCGGATGTCAGCGTGTAGCCGCCGGTGCTGTACCTCGAGTTCACCGACGACGAGCGCGACACGCCGGACCGGTAGCCGCCCGGTCGGTACCCCTGCGCCGACAGCCCGCCCGCGCCGCGGCCGCCGTATTCCCGTCGCGCCGAATACGCGTTGCTCTGCAGCCCGCCCACGCGGTTGCTCGCCCGCGCGGTGTTGAAGCCAGATCCGTCCACCTGAAGGTTCGCGTCGAGCGCGTGGCCGCCGACAACCTGCTGCTGCAACGCGTGCGCCACCCCGGGGATCGACATGCCGCCGACCACGATGCACGCGGCGAGAAGGGCGCGGGGACGAGCGGTGTGTGCTTTGCGAAAGATCATCGAGTCCTCCCGGGGTTCATCGCTCGACATCCACGATCTCGACATCGAGCACGATCGTCTCGTTCGGACCGACCTCGCCCGCCTTACCCGCCAGCGCGTGCGCACGCTCGGGCGGAATCGCGACATACGCGCGCTCACCAACCCGCATGTTCCGCACGAAGTCCTGCGCGCCGGGAAGCAGCGTCGCGACCTTGAACTCCTTGCCACGCCCGCGTGTGAACTCGGTCCCGTCGGTCAGCATCGCCACAAAGTTCGCGACAACCATGTCCGCGTCGCCCACGCGCTCACCCGTGCCCTCGCGGATCACGCTCGTGACCACGCCGCTCGGGAGCGTCATCGCCCCATCGCGACGCGCGAACGCCTGGCGGAACGCGTCGCCCTCCGCCTTGTTCTTGTCGGCCAGCGCGCGGAACACCGGGTCGTTGTTGTACCGCTCGCGGGC
Organism: uncultured Phycisphaeraceae bacterium; assembly: GCA_965369025.1. Classification (GTDB taxonomy): domain Bacteria; phylum Planctomycetota; class Phycisphaerae; order Phycisphaerales; family UBA1924; genus JAHBXC01. The sequence goes on from CBDUPB010000002.1 coordinate 461,647, forward strand.
GGCCACCTCCGCGACCTGCCGGTGGATCCCGGTCAGCACGGCCTCCATCTTCGCGTGGTCCATCGCGCTCTTCTTGCCGTTCATCGCGTCGGAGAAGCCCTTGATCACCGCCGCGCGGTCCGCGCTCACACCGTCGTCCTCAAGCTGCGCCGCGATATCACGGCCAAGATCAAACCCGATCGCATAACCCTGGTCCGCCGCGCTGCCGACATCCTTCGAGTCCTGCGCGATCGTGCGGCCCGGACCGACGAGCGCCACGAACACGGTTCCGGCGATCAGCATCGCCGCCACGCCGAAGCGTGCGGCGCCGATGGACATACACGGGGACTGGCTCGAGCGCATCGTCAACTCTCCACTGGGCTGGTGTAAACCGCGATTCTCTACCTTCGCGGCGGACATTCTATCAGCCCCGGGCCGCTTGGGGTAAGCTGGAGTAAATGACGCCGCCCACGACCACGCCCGCCCCGACCGCCTCCGCGGCGGAGCAAGAAACCGACGCACGGGTCGACGATCTCTCCGATGTCTCCTTCGAGGAGGCATCGAGCGTGCTGCTCGACACCCTCCACGATGTCTGGCTCGGATTCCTCGGCCACCTCCCCTTCATCGTCGTCGGCATCTTCATCGTGCTCGCGACCGGCCTCGTCGCGTGGATGGTCAAGCGTTCCGCCCGCAAGGCCATGGGCCGCGTGTCAGTCCGCCGATCCCTCAAAGACCTCGCCTCACGCTTCGCCTCCATCGCCGTCTGGACCGCCGGGCTCATGCTCGCCGCCATGGTCGTCTTTCCCGACCTCTCTCCGCGCGACGCACTCGCCGCCCTCGGCATCGGTTCGCTCGCCATCGGCCTCGCCTTCAAGGACATTTTCGAGAACTTCTTCGCGGGCATCCTCATCCTCTGGCGATTCCCCTTCGAGGTCGACGACTTCATCGAGTGCGAAGGCCTCGTCGGGAAGGTCGAAGACATCACCGTGCGCAACACCCTCCTCCGCACCGTCGAGGGCGTCCTCGTCATCGTCCCCAACGCCACCATCTACAAGAACCCCGTCGATGTCCTCACCTCGCAGAACCTCCGACGCATGTCGCTCGTGTGCGGCATCGCCTACGGCGAGCGCGTCGCACCCGCGCGCGAGGTCATCCGCAAGGCCGTCACCGCGTGCGAGGCCGTCTCCGACGACCGCCCCATCGATATCTTCGCCAAGGAGTTCGCCGACAGCTCCATCAACTTCGAGGTCACATGGTGGGCCGGCTCGCGACCCATCGACCAGCGCCGTTCGCGCGACGAAGTCGTCGAAGCCATCAAGACCGCGCTCGACGAGGCCGGGATCGAGATCCCCTTCCCCTACCGCACGCTCACCTTCAAGCAGCCCCTCAGGATCGAGCAGCAGACCGAATCCGACGCCGACTGACGCTCGTCAACCGTTGTACGCGACCTCGATGGTCTGCTCCTCGAACGACTCGATCCCGAACGACGCCTGTTTCCCCCGCCAGCGCAGCCCCAGCGATCGCGTCGCCGGCTCGTACACCGAGGTGTAGATCGTCCCCGAACCCCGCTCGTAATCCGTCCGGAAGATCGGCGCACGCATGAACTTCTCGACCACGCTCTCCAGCGCCACGCCCGGCTCGGACAGCGCCGCGCGGATCCGCGTCTCACGCTCCGACGAATGCACGAACTTCGCGTACGCCGGCCATTCGATCCGCTGCTGATGGTTCGCGCTCGCGCGCGACGGCTCGAAGACCGTCGGCCGATCCGGAGCCGCGTACGCCGTCACGAACTCCCCGTGCGCGTCGAGCAGCACGAAGGTGTACGCCATGAACACCGGCACCCGCGCGAGAACCCGCGCCGCCTCGCGCACCGTCGTGCAGGTCTGCAGGATGTACCGCGCCACCAGCGACGCCGCGAAGCCGTCACCGACCACGGGCCGACCGCCGAACGCCAGCGCCACGCAAAGGCCCGACTCGTTCACGCCGTCCAGCGCGCCCCACAGGCAATCCGTCACCGACACCGTCGGCACGCCCCCCCACTCGCTCCGCAGCACGATCCCGTCGCACAGGTGCGGCGCGTGGTCGTAGTTCCTCACCAGCGCCGAATCCACGCCGTCCGTCCACACCGCCTGCGAGCACCCGCGCACCACGGGAGGCGGCTTCCACAAACTGAAGAACTTCGTCGCGTACGGGTCCGGCCCGACCATCGCCCGCAGTTGATCGAAGAGCGGGACCATCTCGGGCATATGCGCGCGGAGCATCGCCTCCGCGCGCGCGGCGTCCGCGTGCGTGTCCTCGATCGAACGCCCGATCCACCGCCGGTACGAAGGCCAGTACGCGGAAAGCAGCTCGCCGAGGCGATCCCCCGGTGCGTGCTCCGCCATCGCGCGGAAGGTCAGACGCAGATCGATCGCCGGCGCACTCAAAGCAGCTTGAACCCGCCGAAGTCCGGATCGTTCACCGGGACCTGCGCGCCCGCCACGACCTCGCCGCCGTATTCAGAGCGGATCCCCTCGATCCACAGTTTCGCGCGGGGGGTGAGTTCGAAGTCGTCGTCCATGAAGCGGCCCGGGCTCACAAGTATGCCCAGATCGGCGCCCTCGTAGCGGTAATCGCCCTTCCCCGCGATGCGCAGCCAGAACGCGCGGTTCTCGTGATGGACAGTGCGGCGGTGCATCTGCGCGCGCAGGAACTTGATGCCCCCGCCCTCTTCGTCGAGTTCCCAGATGCCCGACCGAGGCGCCTTGGTGATCCGATCCACCGAGTCCGCCGTGTGCTTGACCACCAGCTGGCTCCATGTGTCGATGTTGCGCCGGTCCGCCCACCGGGCGTTCAGCGCCTCGATGTCGTACTCGTGGTTGACGCGCATCCATTCCAGCAGGTGGAACACGAACAGCGGCGCATCGGCGTGCGCGAACGACGCAAGATTCGTCATCGAACTCGCGCCCGTGATGCGCGGGTTGCACTCGCCCAGGTACACCTTGCCGCTGTCGAGGTCGGTCAGGAAGTCCAGCTCGAAGTACCCGCGGTAGCCCATCTCGCGCAGCTCGTCGCCGAACGCGATCGTCGCCTTCCGCGCGTTGCGCCGAGTCTTCGCGTCGAACGCCCCCGCGAACACCTCGTTGCCGCACCACCCTCCACGGTACGGCGTCAGTTCCTTGAACCCCACCAGTTCCGTCATCAGCGGCCCGCAGATCGTGCCGTGCTTCGTCACGCACGCCTCGATCGCCGAGCCGCGGCAACGGATGCGCTTCATGATCTTCACCTCGGGCGCCTCGACGATCTCCTCCTCGTGCTTCTTGAAGTCCGCCTCGTTCGAGACGAAGAAGGTGGTGTGGCCCGAATCGCCGTACGCGGTCTGGATCACCAGATCGTCGCCGAGCTTCTTGGCCGCGCGGCGGAGCGTTTCGTACGAATCAACCTTCGCCAGCACATTCGGCACGCACTTCACCTTGGCCCGCTCCGCGATGCGCGTGGTCTCGACCTTGTCGTCCACCTCGTTGCGCAGCGCCGCCGCCGGGAAGCAGACCTTCAGCCCCAGCTCCGCGCACAGTTCCTCCGTGCGCTCGTCGAACATCAGGAACGCGGCCTTGCCGCCCGGGCCTCGCTCGCGAATGAACTCCCGCACAGCCGGGTGGCTCAGCAGGTAGTTGACGATGTCCTCGATCGAGGTGAACGGCTCGTGCTCGATCTCGGGGGGGACAAAGACATTGGGATGCTCCCCGTCGAAGCAGTCGATCGCGTTGATGAAGGTGAAGTTGCGCACCCACTCGTCCATGCCCAGCAGGTTGAACGGCGTCGCGCTGATGAAATAGATCGGCTCGTCATTGCGGTAGAAAAACCGCCGCACATCCGAGATGCCCCGGAGTTTCTTCGCGCGCTTCGTCGGCGCCAGGTCCGAAACCAGCGGCTTCCCGAGCTTCTTCGAGCCCGAAACCGTCCCTCCCTGCATCTGTGCGGCCGCGTCTGCGATTCTGCCCACTCCCATGACTCACTCTCTTTCTCAAAGCGTTATCGCGCGAACGCGCTGCGATTCGGCCCGCGCGAGCGCCCGTTCGGTGAACACGCGCATGCCGTAATTCGGGTGGTACCCGTGGATCTCTTTCACATCCAGCGCGAGCAGGTAACTGATGATCTCTTCGCTCACCACCTGGCCCGGCACCAGCACCGGGAACCCGGGCGGGTACGGGATGATGAACCCGGCCGAGACAAACTGCCGCCCGTTCTCGATAGCGCGCAGCGTGTCCGGCGTGATGCGCACCCAGTCGATGTTCACATCGTCGTACGCAAGGAAGTACGCCTTGCGCAGGTCGCCCTCGGGCGTGCCGCCCCCGTCGGGCTGGAACGCCGGGTGGAACCGGCTGAAGTTCGGCAGCGGCGGGCCGTCGAGCAGCGAATCCACGCGCGCCGTGTGCATCGACAGCCCCGAGGCGCTCTCCGTCGAGAGCCGGTCCTCCACCTCGCGCGAGATGTTCGCCAGCACCTCGATGAGGTACGCGATATCGCCGCGCGTCGTCCCGATGTTGGGCAGGAACAGCGCCGTGTTCCGCGAGGTCTTGTTGATCTGGATATCGAAGCGGTCCATCAGGTGATGGCGGAACTGGTCGCCGTCCAGACCCGTGGCCGCGACATGCAGCGTGACGCGCGTCGGGTCGAGCGTGAACTCGTCCATCCGCCACGCGCGGTCCATCTTCCCCCACCCCTGCTCGGAGTCGTAGTAGAACTCCAGCCCCGAAGCGCGGTGCTCCGCGGGGATCATGTCCGCCGGGCGCAGCACCGAGAAGAACCGCTGAATGGCCGGGTGCTCCCGCACGCGCTCGCGCAGGATCATCGACAGACCGATCGTCGCCTCGACCAGTTCGTACCCCTCCATCTCCACCTGCCGGCGCCCGACATCGAGCGACGCCAGGATCTGGTAGTTCGGCGAGGTCGAGGTGTGCGTCATGAACGCCTCGTGGAACGAGTCGCTCACCTTCTGCTCAAAGTCCTCGTCGTACACATGGATCATCGAGCCCTGACGCAGCGAGGTCAGCGTCTTGTGCGTGGACTGCGTCGCGTACACGCGCACCCGCGCCAGTTCCGGATCGGGCATCGCCGCGGAATCGATCGACTTGTCGGTCTGCGCCCTCGCGTACGCCTCGCGGTACTCGGCGCTCCTGAACATCCCGCGGAGCCGGTTCGCCGAGTCCATCGCGGTGCGCCGGCGCAGCGTCGGGTTGAACCGCGCGAACGCGAACCACGCCTCGTCCCACAGGAAGATCATGTCCGGCTTGATGGCCAGCACGCGACGCATGACCATCTCCGGGTCGTAGGTCACCCCGTCGAAGGTGCAATTCGTCAGCAGGAGCATCCGGACCTTGTCGAGTTTGCCCGCGTCCTTGAGCTGGAGGAGTTTCTCCTCGATCTCCGTGATCGGCACCGCGCCGTACATCGTGTACTGCTGGAGCGGGTACGAGTCCAGATACACCGGGTGCGCCCCGGCCAGCACGATCCCGTAGTGATGCGACTTGTGGCAGTCGCGGTCGATCAGCACGATGTCGCCCGGCTGCACGAGCGCCTGCAGCACGATCTTGTTCGCCGTCGAGGTCCCGTTCGTGACGAAGAAGGTCTCCCGCGCGCCGAACGCACGCGCCGCCATGTCTTGCGCGCGCTTGATCGGCCCGCGCGGCTGCAGCAGCGAATCAAGCCCGCCGCTCGTCGCCGAGGTCTCCGCGAGGAAGATGTTCGGCCCGTAGAAGTCCAGCAGGTCCCGCGCCCAGTGCGAACTGGTCATCGACTTCCCGCGCGCGATCGGCAGCGCGTGGAACACCCCGGTCGGCTTGGCGCTGTACCGCTTCAACGCCTCAAAAAACGGCGCCTCGAACCGCGCACGCACGCCCTTCAGGATCGTGAGGTGCTGCTCCATGTACTGCTCGAGCCGGTAGAACGCGCGGCGGAACTCGCTCCCCAGATTCCCAGCCACCTTGTCCAGCGGCGTGTCCGTCACCAGGTACAGATCGAGTTCGGGACGCAGCCGCCTGAGCAGTTTGGACAACTCGACGCTGCGGTCCAGCCCGAAGCACACCGGGAACTTCTCGTGCTCCAGCACCTCGAGGTACCGCCGCAGCGCCGGGTGGGTGATCTCGCTCTTGAACGAGTAGTTGTACCGCAGGAACACGGCCTGGATCGTCGGGTTGAACAGCACGGCGATGAGCGCGTCCTCAAGACTCGGCGCCGTCACCACATCGTAAATGAACTCGTCCGACTCGCGCCGGCAGTCCGCGAATCCCTCGCGCAGATCCTCCGCGTCGTACGCGTCCATCCCGTCCACGAACAGCGCCTCGAAGTACGGCTTGCCGCGCCCACGCTTCTCTTCCCGCTCGCGGCCCCCCGTCGAGCGTGTGTCCCGCCGCAAGGAAGAACCGGAAGTCTCCTGCGTCGCCCCGCCGCGCTCGCGGTACGCGTCGCCCACCAAAAGACGCGCCACATCGCCCACTTCCGCCGCCAGTTCGCCGTAGTCGTTCCGGTCGAGCAGGCGCTGGAGTTCGTCCATCCGAAGGTGGCCCGGGAAGGCCCAGTACCGCTCCAGTTGCTTCAGCACCGCGAGCGATTCCGCGACCAGCGCGCGCGGCTCCGCGGGATCCTTCCCGCTCCGCGCGTACTCCTTCAACCACGACGCGCGCACCTGCAGCTCGTTCCAGGTGTCCATCCGCAACTGCGGCGCGTTGTACTGGCGAACCCCCCCGCCGTCATCTCGATTGGGAGAAGGACTCATCCCAGCCCCCCGTGCGGCGGGACCGGCGCCTGATACGGCTGCACCGGCGCAGGGTCGAGCGGCGCAGCCGGAGGCGCGGCGATCGGCGCAGGCGTCGAAGCCGCAGACGGCGCGTTCACGCCGAGCCCCGCACGCGAGCCGCGTGTCATTTTCTCGAGCGGCCCGAGCGTGTCGAGGTAGGCCGTCGCCGCCGTCCCGCGCTTGTACACCTCAAACTCGACCTTGCGGTCGCGGAAACTCTTGAGCGGCTGGCCCAGCCCCTTGAGCCCCACCTCCCGCGAGCGCCGAACGCGGTCAAGATCGATCTCGATGGGCAGCAACTCCTCGCCGCTCCCCGCCTCGTACAGCACATCGCCGGAGGGCGCGACCAGGATCGATCGCCCGTTGCCGCCGTCGCCGACGCCGTTGATGTCGATCACGAAGCACTGGTTGGTGGCGGCCGTCGCCTTCGCGATCGCCAACTCCACATCGCGGTCGATGCTCGGCGTCAGCGTCGGGTGCAGGATCACATCCGCGCCGAGCGCGGCGAGCGAGCGCGAGGTCTCCGGGAACCACATGTCGTAGCAGATGCTCACGCCGAAACGCCCGACATCCGGCACATCGAACACGCAGAACTCCGTCCCCTGCTCCACGCCCGACTCGTACGGCATGAAGGGGAACATCTTGCGATACCGCGCGACGACTTTCCCACCCGGGTCGATCACCGGCGTGGTGTTGTAGATCCCCGCCTCGGTCTTCTCGTAGAGCGATCCGGGGAGCAGCCAGATCTTGTGCTTCTCCGCGAGCCGGCGGTAGGTGTCCTCGACCTCGTTCGGGAACGGCAGCGCGTTGCCCGTCCACCCGCCGAAGGTGGCCAATTCGCTCATCACCACCATCTGCACCCACGGGTACAGCAGCATGAGCATCTCGAGACGATCCGTCAGGTGCGCCAGGTTCGACTGGCGGCCCGATACATGGAGTTGCATTCCTGCGATGGCGAATGGACGCATAACGAACGGATTCCCTTCCTTCAGGCAGATGCCGTCGCGACCCGGCGCGACGCCGACCCCGCGTGGCGTTCGATCTCTTCGCACAGGATGTCGATCCCGCGGGTGAGTTGCTCGTCCGTGATGACCAGCGGCGAGAGCACGCGGATCACATTGCTGTGCACGCCCGCCGCGATCACGATCACGCCCCGCTCGCGGCACGCGTCCACGACGCCCTTCACAAGCGAGGTCGCCGGGCGGAGTTCGTCGCCGTCTTCGCACAATTCCAGCGCGACCATCGCGCCAAGACCGCGCACCTCGGTGACGGCCTTCGTCGTCTTGCGCAGCGCCTCGAAGCGCGCACGGATCGTCCTGCCGATCGCGGCGCCGCGCGCGTTGAGGTCCAGTCGCTTCATCGACTCGATCGCCGCCAGCGCCGCCGCGCACGACACCGGGTTGCCCCCGTAGGTCCCGCCCAGCGTGCCGGGCGTCACCTTGTCCATGATTGTCGCGCTGCCGATCACCGCCGAGATGACCATCCCGCCGCCCATCGACTTCGCCCAGGTCGAGAGATCCGGGATCACGCCCGAGTGCTCGTACGCCGACCACTTGCCCGTGCGGCAGAAGCCCGACTGCACCTCGTCGAAGATCAGCACGATGCCGTGCTCATCGCATAGCGCGCGAAGGCCCTGCAGGTACCCGCGCGGCGCGACGCAGAAACCGCCCTCGCCCTGCACCGGCTCGATGATGATCGCCGCCACATCGCTCGCCGCGACGGTGTCCTTGAAGGCGGCGCGGAGGCGTCCGAGTTCACGCTCCACCAGTTCCGCCTCGCTCAGCGAGCGCTCGCCCGCCAGCGCGCGGGGGAACGGCACGCGATAGATCTCCGGAGCGAACGGGCCGCACCCCTGCTTGTACGCGACCTTCGAGGTCAGCGTCGAGCACAGCAGCGTGCGCCCGTGGAACGCGCCGGTGAAGCAGATCACCCCGTCGCGCCCCGTCGCCTGCCGCGCGATCTTGATCGAGTTCTCGACCGCCTCGGCGCCCGTGTTCACCAGCACGACCTTCGTCGCCTCGCCGCTGCGCCCGTGAGAGAACAGCGAGGCCAGTTCCTCGCACAGCGCGACATACGGCTCGTAGGTCGCGACATGGATGCAGGTGTGCTGAAGTTTGCCCGCCTGCTCGGCGATCGCCGCGACGACGGCCGGATCGGAATGGCCGATGTTCATCACGCCGATACCGCCCGCGAAGTCGATGTACTCCCGACCATCAAGGTCGGTGATGATCGCGCCCTTCGCGCTCGCGGCGGTCAGCCCCGAGCCCCGGCTCACGCCCGGACAGACAACCGCATCGCGGCGACGCACCAGTTCTTCTGAACGACTCATCCGAGCAGTCCTCCTGACTTCACGCTCAGCAACGGCTCACAGGCCCCACGAGATGTACTTGATGGAAGTGTACTCGTCCATCACATACTTGCCGCCCTCGCGGCCGAACCCCGAGTGCTTCACCCCCCCGAAGGGCGCCTGCGCCGTGGACGGGGCGCCGTCGTTCGCGCCAACGATACCGAACTCCAGACGCTCGGCCACACGCATCAGCCGGGAGGCGTCCCTCGTAAAGAAGTACGACGCCAGCCCGAAGTCCGAGTCGTTGGCCCACTCGATCGCCTCCTCGTCCCGGGTGAACTTCCGGACAGGCGCCACCGGCCCGAAGGTCTCCTCCCGGGCGCAGAGCATCGAATCGGTCAGCCCCTGGATCAGCGTCGGGCGGTAGAACCGGTCGGCCAGACCGCCGATCTTCTCGCGGCCACCCCCGACCGGGATCGTCGCGCCTTTCGAGCGGGCGTCCTCGACATGGGACTCGATCTTCGCCATCGCGTCGTCGTTGATCATGGGGCCGATGGTCACGCCTTCGCTGGTCCCCTCGCCCACCCGGAGCCCCTCGATCTGCTTCGCGAACTTCGCGCAGAACTCGTCGTGGACCCGCTCGTGAACCGCGAACCGGTTGGGGCACACGCAGGTCTGCCCCCCGTTGCGGAACTTCGCGGCCATCGCCGCGGCCACGGCCTTGTCAACATCCGCGTCCTCGAAGACCAGGAACGGCGCGTGCCCGCCCAACTCCATCGAGAGCCGTAGCAGGTTCTGCGACGCCTGCTTCATCAGGAGTTGCCCGATCTCCGTTGACCCGGTGAACGACAACTTGCGGACCTTCTTGTCGGAGAGCAGTTCGCCCCCGATGTCCCGGGCCTCACCCGTCACGATGTTGACGACGCCAGCCGGGATGCCCGCCTCGATCGCCAGTTCGCCGATCGCCAGCGCCGAGAGGGGCGTCTCCTCCGCCGGCTTGATGACCACCGTGCACCCCGCCGCCAGCGCGGGGCCGATCTTCCGCGTGATCATCGCCGAGGGGAAGTTCCACGGCGTGATGATCGCGCACACCCCCACGGGCTGGCGGATGGCGAGGATCCGTTTGTCCTTCGAGTTCGCCGCGATGGTCTCGCCGTAGATCCGCTTCGCCTCCTCGGCGGCCCACTCGATGAACGACGCCGCGTACCCGATCTCACCCTTGGACTCGGCGATGGGCTTGCCCTGCTCGGCGGTCATGAGACTCGCGAGCCGGTCGGCGTCCCGGCGCATCAGGTCGAACAGCGTCCGGAGTTTGCCGGCCCGCTCGTGGGCCGGGACATCCCTCCACGACAGGAAGGCCTCGTGCGCCGCGTCGATGGCCCTTCCGGTCTCGGCGGCGCCGCACTCCGGCACGCTCGCCACGACCTCGTCGGTCGCGGGGTTCAGGACATCAAAGGTCGCGCCGGAATCGGCGCTCACCCAGTCGCCGGCGATCAGATTCAGGGTCTGCACGAAGCGGCTCCATGACCGTACGAGCGGCGTCGGCCGCGGTGGATCTCTCGCGAAACTGCGAACATCCCGAGTATACAGGCAACGGCGGTCGGCCCCCGAACCGCGCGGTCAATCAGGCCACGCCATCACGCGCGGCTGCGCCGTCCCGTCGATCAGCACGAGGTGATTTGTCGGGACGGGATGCCACCCCGGCTCCTGGCTCAGGGGTTCGCTGGCGACGATCACCGAGCCGCTCGCCTCGTCCGCGTCGAGCATGCGGCAAAGCCCCCCCTCGCACGCGTACCGCTTCCCCCAGTTCAGATACAGCGAGTCCGCCCCGTCCGGAAGATCCGTCGTGTACCGGCACGCCACCGCGGACCGCCCGTTCGCCAGCACGATGTTCAGATAGCAGTGCTCTTCCGCGCCGCTGTCCTCGCGCAATATCGAGATGGCCTCGCGCACGCCCCCGACCAGCGCATCGGCCAGCGTCTGCGCGTTCTCGTGATCCGCCTCAGGAATCCTCGAAAGCACAAGCCCGAAGAGGTGCTCGGAATCGGTCGTCCCCCGGATGGTCTCGAAGATCCTGTCCGGCATCCGCCCGATGATCCGCCGGCGCCCGCGCAAGAACCCGCCCAGGTCGCCGTTGTGCATGAACGCGTAACGACCGAAGGTGAACGGGTGGCAGTTCGGCTCGGAGATCTCGAGCGCCTGCGTCGCCGCCCGGACATGCGCGAGGATGCACCCCGACTGGGTGATGCGCGAGAGTTCGAGCAGGTTGCGGTTGTTCCACGCCGGGCTGATCGAACGGAACAGCGCCGGCTCGGGCGAGAACTGCGGCGCATAGAACGCCACCCCGAAGCCGTCGCCGTTCAGCGGTTCTTCGCGCTCGTCCGAGTGCACGCTCTGGCGGATGAGCGAGTGGGACGGCTCAACCAGCAGGGACGAGAGCGTGACGGGCTTGCCAAGATAGAGGACAAAACGACACATCCGATGACCTCCTGTCGGAGATCATCGGATGGCCGATGGATCAGGAATCAGTGTCTATCCGAACCGTTGCGCTGCTCAGCGGCGGCGGCGGAAGGCCAGGAGCCCGGCGGGCGCCAGGACCATCGCGCCGGCCGGGGCCGGAACGACGCTGATCGTGAACTGGTCGAAGATCATCCCGGCGAACTGGTTGCCCGCGTCGTCCAGACCCCAGTTGAAGGAGGACAGGCCGGCGAAGGTGTAGGTGCCGACCGCGTCAACGATGTCGAGCGAAGAGATCGGGTCGTTGAGGTAGGTGGCCGAGAAGAGGACGCCGAGGAAGGGGTCGATCAGGCCGGCGTTGTCGATGGTCACGCCGTCCTGGAAACCGTCGACATGCGAGCCGAGGAAGAACCCGTCAACCGCGGGATCGTTGTTGCGCAAGATGAAGAGCGGGATCTCGCCGTTGGGCCAGTACGGGTCGGGCATGCCGACGCTGATGCCGTCGAGCGTGAGGTCGAACGAATCCTCGATGATGTGGTACCCGCGGGTCGGGAAGTTGGTGCTGTCAGTGAAGACATTGGAGTCAACATTGAAGCTCATCGACGCGGGCCCGGAGTTGACGCCGTTCAGCACGCCGGAGCGAACCATCCCGAAGTCCCACTCACCGGTGACCTCGACACGGACGATGTCCGCGGAGGCGGTCCCGGCGAGGCACGCAACAGCGCAAGCGGCAGCAAACAGATTCTGAGACATGGTCTTCCTCTCTGCTAAGAGTCTCGGCGTACCCCCATCAACCATGGACGGCGGGTCGCCGCCCCCAGAATAGATGAAACCGGGCCGAGAGGGCAACATTTTTGCGCGACAGGTCCGTGAAAATCGTCGTGCACGCGTCCCAGATCATGAATTCCCGGGGAATCCTTGGGCCGCTACGAAAACAGCCCCCGGTCATCCGGGGGCCGTTGTTCGTTGGAAGCGGAGAGGGGGGGATTCGAACCCCCGATACGGTTACCCGTATACAGCATTTCCAGTGCTGCTCCTTCAGCCGCTCGGACACCTCTCCGGGGTGTTTTCAACGACAGCCACAGGCAAGCCTGTGGCGGGCGTCGAGCGAGGCAGAGGGTACGCATGGGGGCGCGAATTGTCAGCCGGGCGTCAAGATCTTGCGGTTCTGGGGATTCGCCCGGTGGGCGGCCGCCCCGGCGCCCGTCGCCGAGCGTGTACCATGCCCCTCGGTCCCACAAGATCACTCATTCGGGGCCGTCTCTGGCGCAGCAAGCCCGGATTCGAGCGATCGCCACGCACTTGACAGAGGAAGGGCTCGGGGTACCGCATGAGCGATGCAGACTGGAAACCCGACCCCGACGGCGATGGATCCGAGGCCCCCACTCAGGGCGCAGCTCCCAAGGGCTTCGGCGGCCTCCGCGAAGTCCCGGGCGACCGTGTCGGCCCCTACATCCTCCTCAAGATCGTCGGAGAGGGCAGTTTCGGCGTCGTCTGGCTCGCCGAACGCCGCGAGCCCATCGTCCAGCGCGTCGCCATCAAGATCATCAAGCCGGGCATGGAGTCAGAGTCCGTCGTCGCACGCTTCGAGCAGGAGCGCCAGGCGCTCGCGCTCATGGACCACCCCCACATCGCGCAGGTCAAAGACGCCGGAACCTCGCCCAGCGGCCGCCCCTACTTCGTCACCGATTATGTCAGCGGCGACCCCATCACCACCTATTGCGATCGCAACCGACTCACCATCCGCGAACGCCTCCAACTCTTCACCCTCGTGTGCGAAGCCATCCAGCACGCCCACCAGAAAGGCGTGATCCACCGAGACCTCAAGCCCGCGAACATCCTCGTCGCCGACTCCGACACGGGCCCCGTTCCCAAGATCATCGACTTCGGCGTCGCCAAGGCGCTCAGCCCCCTCGTCGGAAACCAGCACGCGCTCACCGAGGTCGGGCAGATCATCGGCACGCTCAACTACATGAGCCCCGAACAGGCCGAGATGTCCCCGGACATCGACACACGCTCCGATGTCTACTCGCTGGGCATCGTCCTCTACGAGATCCTCGCGGGGATGCTCCCCTTCGAGAAGCAGAGTTTCCGCGCCGCGCGGCACGCCCCCCACCGACGAACAACGCGCGAGCAGGACGCGCCCAAGCCCAGCACACGCCTCTCCACCGCCGACGCCGATGTCTGCGCCGCCATCGCCCAGCAACGACGCGAAGCGCGCGCCGACCTGCTCCGACAACTCGCCAAGGAACTCGAATGGATCCCGCTCAAGGCGCTGCGCCCCGATCGCGCCGATCGATACACCACCGCCTCCGAACTCTCACGCGATATCCGCCGATACCTGAACGGTGATCCGCTCGAAGCGGCGCCCGAATCACGAATCTACCGCCTTCGCAAGTTCACGCGACGAAACCGCGGCGCAGTGATCGCGGCCTCCGCCCTCGCCCTCGTCTTCATGCTCGGGATGATCGGCACCTCCGCCGGGCTCTACATCGCGCTGGAGCAATCGAAACTCGCCGAGGCGGAATCCGCCCGCGCGGCGAGGATCGCCACCACCCGAAACCGCGCGCTCGAGTACTTCAACGAAGTCCTCCTCCTCCGAACTCCCACGCAACTCGGACGCAACGCCACCCAGCAGGAAGTCCTCGAGCACGCGCTCCGACTCGTGCCCACCGACACGGGCGATCGGTACTTCGTCAACCAGGTGCGTCACACCATCGCCACCGCCATGGAAGACAACGGGCAGTTCGAGCGCGCCCTTGAGATCTCCGACCGGAACCGCGCCGATCTCAGCGTCGATCCCAACCCCGAGGAACAACTGCTCCTGATCGAGGTGGATGATCTCCGGATGGTGCTCCTCGTCGATCTCCGGCGCTTCGACGAAGCCAAACGGATCGCCCTCGATGTCCGCGAACGGACCGCCCAGGCCTACCCGGACGACGAGAAGCGGCTCCTCGAACTCGACCGGGGCATCGCGATCCTCGAACGGCGCATCGGCAACACCCAGCAGGCCGAAACGCTGTACACCATCCTCCTCAGCCGCGCAACCACCCTCCTCGGCTCCAACGATCCAGTCGCCATCCAGATCCAGAGCGACCTGATCTCGCTCCTGATCGACAACGGGAAACCGGCAGAAGCCGTCTCCATCGCGAAAGACGCTCAGCGGCGCGCCCGTTCCAAGGATGTCGAGATGGCGCCCGAGCAGCGCATCCGCCTCCTGCACAACTCCGCCCAGGCCGCCGAGGCGGCCGGCGACACAGTGCTCGCCGCCGGCTGGCACGCCGAGGCCCTGCAACTCGCGACCGAGTACATGGGCCTCGATCACCCCCGCGCGACCATCGTGGCCGCGAACAGCGCGCTCGCCCTGCTCGCGCTCGGCGAACCGGCGCGCGCCATCACCACCCTCAACGAGTCCATCGCCGCCGTCGAGTCGGCCTACGGCGAAGACGAACCGACGCTCGTCCGCCTCCTCGCCGTCCGCGCGCGGTGCTTTTCCGGATCAGAAAGCACGGAGGCGGTCGACCAGGACCTTCAGCGCGCCGATCGCCTGCTGACTCTCCACGGCGAGGATCGCGTCGGCGCCGCGAGCGTCCGCACGCTCCGCGAGTCTCACGCGCTCGTCGAACAGAACCGCGCCGCCGCTTCCGCCGCGCAATAACAGGTCATTCGTCGTGCCAGTCGTCCACATCGAAGCCGATCAGGTCAGACCCGAAACCCATCACCGCTCGATAGACCCGCGCGAGATACTCGGCTGACTTCACCTGGTCAGGGTTGCCGGCCGGGATCGTCGCCTTGTCGACGAGCATCGCCTCCCCGAGTTTCTGAGGGATCGGCTTGGTCGTGCGATCAAGGCAGTCGGGGATGCCCGGTCGCGTCGCCTGCGTGCTCTTGGCCCAATTGACCCATTCCTGCAGCGCGGTGGGGACCTGCGCGTTCGCGTTGACGCGGTGCTTACGGTTGTACTCCTCCATCGTGCGCACGACGGACATGCACATCATCTGCGCGAGTTGGCGACAGGCCTGGTCGAAATCGCCCGGGGCATCCGCGATCGGCACATTCGGCAGGCTCGTGCAGATCTTGAACGGATCCTGATTGCAATTCGCGCCGGTGCATTCGGCCATGGAGCATACCTTTCGTATCGAGAGCGGGAGAGAGAGCGCGAGCCACGGCCCGCGCGTCGCCTCACGATACCGAATGGCCGACGCGGCGGCGCACACAATCAAGCGGCCGGGGAATCCGACTACTCGTCGTGCCAGTCGTCGATGTTGAACGAAATCAGATGCGAACCGAACGCCTGCACGGCGTCATATGTCCGGTTGGCGTACTTCGCGTTCAGCAGCGTCGCGCCGTTGAGGCCCGCGACATCCACCTGCATGCTCTCCGTGAACACGACCGAAACCGCATCGGGATCGAGGCAGTCCGGAAGACCGACCATGGTGGTCTTCGCCCAGTTCTTCCACGCCGCCAGCAGCGTCGGCAGCTCCGGGTCGTCCGCCTTCGAACTGTACTTCTCGATCATTTCGACTCGGTACTGCTCGATCGAACGCACCACCGCCTTGCACATGCACTCGGCGAGTTCGCGGCAGTTGATATCGAACGCCGTCAGCCCTCCGCTCGGCGCGGGCAAGGAGCCGTTCGTGGGGAGACTCGTGTCGAGCCGAATCGGTTTGTCGTTGCAGTGCGACATGGGACGCTCCTTTGATGCAGGTTCACAGAGTGATCAACCGGACGGTCGCGCAACCATCGACCCCGGCCCGCCAACTCATTCATCGTGCCAGTCGTCGACATTGAAGCTCATGACATCGCTGCCGAACGACTCGACCGCGGTCGAGATGCGGTTGGTGTAATGCGCCGCGGTAATGTTCGCGGAGGTCGGCGGCGAAACGCCCGCGATATCGACCCACATGCTGTCGCCCAGCGTGCGAGTGACGACGGTGCGGTCGAGACAACTCGGGAGACCGGGCTTGCCCGAAAGGCCCTTCGCCCAGGCCTTCCAGGCGTCGAGCGACGCCGGGACCGACGGGCTTCCCGCCGCGTTCTTCGTGCGGTTGTACTCCTCCATGTACCGCACGACCGCGAGGCACAGGATCTCGGTCAGGTCGCGGCAGCCCAGATCGAACGAACTGCCCATGGTGTTCGGGAGACTCGTGCAGATCGTGATCGGCTCGTCGTTGCAATGCGGGATCGATGTGCAACTCGACATGACCCCCGCGCTCCTCCGTGTGCGCAGGGCGGCGTACTCCCGCACACGCGCGATGGAGTGGCGCGTGCGGAGCATGTAGTAGAAGACCAGCGCGAGAACGAAGACCGCGAACCCGCTCGCCGCCCGGATGACGATGCCCTGCACCGTCGCATCGACCTCGAGCATGCCCGGCACGGACGCGGCCAGAAAGCCGGCGCCCAGGCCGATCGCGAAGGTGTAGATGTAATGGATATTGGCGTCTTTGTCGTCCCGCGCAAACTTCACCGCAAGCCAAAGCCCGGTCGCGAGCAGCGCGACGCCGAGCGTGATCGAGAGCCAGTCGATGCTGTGCATGTGACCTCCGAAGTGTGATACCTTGACCGTGTGTCTATACGAGCGCGAAACGCCGCGCAGCCCGGCAAAATCCCCCGCTCTTTCCCCAGATTGCACGCGCTATTTCTGCGCCCCGCACCCGCCGCTTGCGAAGAATGAACCCATGGGTCGCGGACGCAGAAACCTGAGGCCGGATATGAACGGCGTGCTCGTCGTTGACAAACCCCTGCGCATGAGTTCCGCGCAGGCCGTCGCACGGGTGCGCCACCGGACGGGCGGCGCCAAGGTCGGCCACGCAGGCACGCTCGACCCGCTCGCGACCGGGGTGCTGGTGCTCTGTCTCGGAAAGGCGACCAAGCAGATCGACGCGCTCATGGCCACCGAGAAGGAATACCTCGCCGAGATCGACCTCTCGGTGCTTTCCCCCAGCGACGACCTCGAGACCGAACCCGTTCCCGTCGCCGTCACAACAATCCCCACCTTCGACGACATCCGCGCGGCGTGCGACCGCTTCCTCGGCGAGATCGAGCAGCGCCCCCCCACCTACTCGGCCGTGCACATCGACGGCAAACGCGCGTACGACCTGGTGCGCGCGGGGAAACTCGAGGAGCGCCCCGCCGCCAAGCGGGTGCGCATCGATTCGATCGCGATCGTGAAGTACGAGTGGCCGATGCTCACGCTCGACATCCAGTCGGGAAAGGGCGTGTACATCCGCTCGCTGGCGCGCGACCTGGGCGATGCGCTCGGCGTGGGCGGCATGCTGCGCTCACTCCGCCGCACGCGTGTCGGGAAGTACCGGGTGGAAGACGCGATGTCGTTCGACCCCCTGCCCGAGCGGATCGATGCGGAGCACCTGCATGAGGCGATCACGATCGAGTCACACCGTGAGGCCTGACTTTATTCGAGCCGTCCTGCCAGCGATTCCTCGACACGCTGCACCATCGCACTCGGCGCGACGTCGTCGACGAGGACCCCTTCTCGGTCGATGATGAAGATGCGAGGGATGGTTCGGATCCCGGTGGCGCGCTCCCAGAGATCCTCCGAGCCCTTCGCCAGCGACGCGGCGTGGACCTGAACTCCAGGGACGGTTCCCTTCGCGATTTCAGCCATGGCGTCGTCGAGGTTGTCGTCGAAGTTCACGCCGATCACAACAAGGTCGTCGAGATGCTTCTCGGCGAGCGACTTGAGCGCCGGCATCTTCTCCATGCAGGGCATGCACCATGTTGCCCAGCAGTCGACGACGACGACTTTGCCCCGGAGGTCATCGGAGCGGACCATGCCGCCCGCGATTGTGGGCAAGTCGAACTCGTAGGGCCGACCGACGATGGGCAGCGGGAGCGCCTTCGCGCCGACGGCGCGGGCCTCATCGAGCGCTTCGAGCGAGGCCTCGATGCGGCCGTCGAGCGTGAGGCGTGCGACGCCCAGGAAGCAAGCCGCGGGATCAACCGCGTCGGGTTCGAGCCGGATCGAGAGGGTCCGACGAACAAGCGTCGTCGTACCATCCATTGACCGCTGCTTGGCGGCGAGCAATTCGCCGTCCGATGTGAGCACGAACGCCCGGTGCATCGTCGCGTGGGATTCGGTCAGTCCAAGTTCTCGAGGCGCGGTGATAACCGCGGTCAGAAGTAGACTTTCGGGGCTAAACGACCAGACGACCTGCACGTCGCCGTTGCCACTCGCATGCCGCCCACGCTCTATCCCTTCCCGGAAAGGCATGGGCTCAATGACCCACTCCCATCCAGTCGGCAATCTGTTCGTTGCAGGCTCCGCGGCGGCAGGAGCTACCGAGGCGAGCACGGTGGGGAGGAGAACAAGGACGGTGCGAAGAGTGTTGGTCATCGTGAGAGACTCCCCGCGCGTCATTGCGCTCTCTCAGCATGCGCCGCTGAAGGGTGCGCGCCAAGGCCGCGATCGGCCAAAAAAGCACAACGCCCGGCCTTTGAGGGACCGGGCGTCGTGTTTATATTGTGAAGCAGTTGGGAAGTCGTTGACCCGTCGTCGCCGACGGGCTGCCCGCTTTCGCGGACGAGAGTGCATTGACATGTCCGACCGGAGATCTCTCTCCGTCTCTTTCGAGATCGAGTCGGTCTAAGGAGATCCCTTAGAAAGGAGGTGATCCAGCCGCAGGTTCCCCTACGGCTACCTTGTTACGACTTAGTCCCAGTCACCGAACTTGCCGTGGGCACTATTGAAATATAGCGACTTCGGGCACTCCCGGCTTCCATGACTTGACGGGCGGTGTGTACAAGGCTCAGGAACATATTCACCGGGGCGTAGCTGATCCCCGATTACTAGCGATTCCAACTTCATACAGTCGAGTTGCAGACTGTAATCTGAACTGGGGCATGGTTTTTGCGATTTGCTCCGCCTCGCGGCCTCGCTTCGCTCTGTCCATACCATTGTAGCACGTTTGCAGCCCTGGGCATAAAGGCCATGAGGACTTGACGTCATCCCCACCTTCCTCCGGTTTGACACCGGCAGTCTCGCTAGAGTCCCCGCCATGACGCGCTGGCAACTAGCGATAGGGGTTGCGCTCGTTAAGGGACTTAACCCGACACTTCACAGCACGAGCTGACGACAGCCATGCAGCACCTGTGCACGTTCCACTCCGAAGAGCGTCATTCATGTTTCCATGAACTAATCCGTGCATGTCAAGCCCAGGATAAGGTTCTTCGCGTTGCTTCGAATTAAGCAACATGCTCCACCGCTTGTGTGAGCCCCCGTCAATTCCTTTGAGTTTTAATCTTGCGACCGTACTCCCCAGGCGGTGCACTTAATGGTTTTCCTACGACCAGGACGGCGTCAAAACCGCCCCGGTCTAGTGCACATCGTTTACGGCGTGGACTACCAGGGTATCTAATCCTGTTTGATCCCCACGCTTTCGTGCCTCAGCGTCAACTCTGGCCCAGCTGCCCGTCTTCACCTTCGGCGTTCCGATCGATATCTACGCATTTCACCGCTCCACCGATCGTTCCGACAGCCCCTACCAGGTTCAAGCTATGTGGTTCGCCCCGCAATTCCACGGTTGAGCCGTGGGATTTCACAGGACGCCTACATAGCCGCCTACGCACCCTTTAAGCCCAGTGATTCCGAATAACGCTCGGGCCTCTCGTATTACCGCGGCTGCTGGCACGAGATTAGCCGGCCCTTCCTTTGGACCAGGTCAGTATTCCTTGGTCCTGACAGCGGTTTACACGGCGAAGCCGCTTCATCCCGCACGCGGCATTGCTCCGTCACACTTTCGTGCATTGCGGAAGATTCGTTGCTGCAGCCTCCCGTAGGAGTCCGGGCAGTGTCTCAGTCCCGATGCGGCCGGTCGTGCTCTCACACCGGCTACCCGTCTTCGGCTTGGTGGGCCGTTACCCCGCCAACTACCTGATAGGACATTCCCCGATCTCAAGGCGCCTGAGCTTTTCTCCAGAGAGGACATGGGGTATTACCCAAAGTTTCCCTTGGCTATCCCCCACCTCGAGGCACGTAGGAATGCATTACTCGCCCGTCCGCCACTGTCCCCACCGAAGTGGTTCTCGTGCGACTTGCATGCTTTAACCATGCCGCCAGCGTTCATTCTGAGCCAGGATCAAACTCTTCAATTGAATATCGTTGCTATCCGATCCGAAGATCGGCGTCACTGCGACATGAAGGTTTGTCCGGCACCGACGACCGAAGTCGCCGGCCGGTCCCCGCAGGTCTCAAACAACCTGCGGGTCTCAAAGTCAATCAATCTTAAGGGCGCTCATCTTTCGATGAGTTTGAAGGCCTGCACGAGATTGACTGACGGCCGAAGGGGCTGTGAGACCACTTCGACCAGCAGGATCTGTACGCGGCGGATGCCCAGCCAAGGGCCGATCGTGCGATCGTTCCGCCGCGCCACATTCTCGCGGCCTTCCCAACTGCTCACTTGCCAAAGAACAGCCCGATTCCAGCGTCTCGCCGGGTTGTCGGGGTGACTCGCCGCCAGTTGGCTGGCGAGCGGAGAAAGATAGCCGGGGCCCCCAAGGTGTCAAGCATGGGGGGTCGCATTTCTTCGCAGAACCCTTACGACCGCCACCCCCGAAAGGTTCGTTTCGACCGCAAATCACGGCAAAAACACGGCTTAGAACGCTTCCTGAAGATTCGGCTCCCCCGCCCTTCTCTCGGGATCAGGGGTGACGGCGACAGCCGCCGCCCAGAGGGAGGCAGGGTGACCCCAACGCCGTCTCGGCAGGAGGGCCTTTCCTGCGGCACGCATAGTCGCGCCGGTGGTGATCACATCATCGACCAGCACCGCCGTCCAGCCGCGAAGATCCACCCCTCCAGCCGCCAAAAACGCCCCCTCCGCGTTCCGTTCACGGGCCGCCGCGCTGGGCATCGATCGCTGGCTCGGGCGGTGTCGCCGCGTCAGACCGCTCACCAGGGGCGCCCTGAGCCCCTTTGCGACTCCCTCAGCGATGCACCGCGCATGGTCGAGCCCCTTCAGGAACCGCTCCCGGCGACTCATCGGGATCGGGATGACGCACACCCGGCCGCCCCCCACTCCCGCCTCGAGCAACCTCCCGGCGAGCAGCCGCCCCATTTCAACCCCGAGCGCCGCGTTCCTCGCGAACTTCACCTCGCGGACCCACGACGCCAGATCACCCTCGTACGCCCCCAGACGCACAGCCCGCGACCACGCCAGCCGCTTGCTGCGGCACCCCGCGCACCCGAACTCGTCGTCCTCCCCCAGTCCCACACCCTGCGCGCAGCGGTTGCAGAACGCGCCGAACCCGTCGGGCGTCCACCCCGTCGCCTGCAACCGCCTCGCGAGCGGAACCGCGGTCGGCGCGAGCCAGTACTCTTCCGCCTCCTCGAAGAACCGACGAACACGACCTACCCGGCGCGGCGGGAAATGCGGCGCACCCGCACTCTCGCCTTCGATCGGCGTCGCCGGAGCGTCCAGCGGCGCCGACGGAATCGGCGGCCAGACGAACCCCCCGTCGCGCTTCAGCGCGTCAGCATCCACCGGACGCATCGATGGCCCGTCCATCGCGCCAGTGTCGCAAACTCAGGGAAAAAACGCCAGCGGCGTCAGCGCTGGAGGCGCTCACGGATCAGGGTCGCCCGCTCGCGCCGGCGCTCGTTCTGATCCAGATCGCGGCCGGCGATCCGTTGCACATGGGCCGGCTGGCTGAGCAGCAGCAGACTGTTCACCGCCTCGATAGGAACGCCCTTGAGCATCCCCATCTGCACGCCAAGCCGGGTCAGACTGAGCAGGCCGAGCGCTTCTTCCGCGTCGATGGTCCTCGCGTGGAGCAGCGTGCCATACGCACGATTCACGCGGTCTTCGAGGAACAGCGCCTTCTTCTCCAGCAGGGCGCCGCGGGCCTGCCGCTCGTACTGGATGACCTCGGGGATCACCCGCTCGGCGAGTTCGTCGAGCAGGTCGCGTTCGGACTTCCCGAGCGTCGTCTGGTTCGAGAGTTGGAACACATCGCCGACGGCCTCGGAGCCCTCGCCGTAGAACCCGCGCACGGCGATGTTCAGCGCCTTGGCCGCGCGCCGGACCTTCTCGATCTCGCCCGACAGTTTCAGCGCCGGAAGATGGAGCATCGTCGAGACGCGCAGGCCCGTGCCCACATTCGTCGGGCACGCAGTCAGATACCCGAAGCGGCTTGAAAACGCGAAATCCAGCGACGAATCGAGCTTGTCATCAACGGCGTCGATAGCGTCGAGCGCCTCGGGCAAAGCGAACCCGCCGCGGATCACCTGGATGCGGAGGTGGTCCTCCTCGTTCACCATCACCGAGAGCCATTCATCGGGCGAAGACACCATCACCGCGCGGGGCTCGGAACCCTTCGCGTGCTGCTTGGAGATCAGGTGCCGCTCGTGCAACACCTGGCGCTCGAGCGTCGGGGACTCTTCCAGATCAACCCACAGCAGTTCCTTAGCGATCCCGGCGTTCAGCGCGCGGTCCTGCACGAGCGACAGGATCTCCCTGCGCTCCTCGCGCTTCGCGCGATGAGGGAACGGGAAGCCCGCGATGTTCCTCGCGTACCGGATGCGCGACGACATCACGACATCGCAATCGCGGCCCGTCGATCGCAGCCATTCCGCGCCGCCCTCGATGCGCTCGGGGCCGCTCATGCTTCGGGGTCCTTGGGGATGCGCTTGGCGCGCTTCATACCCGCGTCGGGCGAAGACTTCTTCTTCGGGGATGCCGCGCGTTCCGATGCGGCCGCCTCCTGACCCGAGTCGCCGTGGAGTTCCCGGATCCTGTCGCGCAGTGACGCGGCCCGCTCGTAGTCCTCGGCCAGGATCGCGTCGTCGAGTTCACGCCGGAGCGTGCTGAGTTCGCGGTGCAGCCCCGCCGACAGTCCCGCCCGGCTGGGCGACTTGCCCGTGTGGTGCACGCCGCCCTCGTGCGCGCGGGAGAGCAAAGGCGTGAGTTGCTCCTCGAAGGTGTCGTAGCAGTCCGGGCACCCCAGCAACCCCTTGTCGCGGAAGTTCGCCCAGGTCATGCCGCAGGTCGGGCACGCGGGCGGCGCCTCGGGGGCGGGCTCTCCCCCCGCCTGCGTCATCACGAATTTCGTCAGAAGTTCATTGAGGGGCGTGTGCTGCGCGTTCACGACACCCTCGGTCTGCGCGTGCTGCTCGCAGAGATGGCGTTCGACCTTCTTGCCGCTCTTGATGACAACCTCGTGCACGGTCGCTTCGTTCTGGCAGCCAGTCGCCTCGCACTTCATGCGTGAACGCTAGTCGTCTCGGAGGCGACGGGCGAGGAACCCCGTTTCAGCGCGCCGAGGGGCGTTCAGCAGTGCCCGGCCGCCGCTCTGATCCGCACCAGGGCCGACACCAGTTCGACCGCTTCCTGCAGACCCATCATCGTGCTGGCGTCGGACAGCGCTTCGCGCGGCCGGGGGTGGCACTCGATGAACACCGCCGGGACGCCCGCCGCGACCGCCGCCTTCGCCAGCATGCCGGCGCGCTCGGGCCGTCCCCCGCTCGTGTCGGTCGCGCCGGGAAGTTGCGTCGAATGCGTCGCGTCGAAGCACACGGGCGGCGAGTCGTCGCCCGCGACTTCCATCATGTCCGCCACGCCGATGAAGTCGTTCACCAGCCGGTGGTACCCGAAGAAGGTGCCGCGCTCGGTGAACACGATGTCCCTGCACCCGGTCTGCGAGAGTTTCTTGAGCGGGCCGCCCATCTCCTTGGGGGAGAGGAACTGACCCTTCTTGACATTGACCGCGCGGCCGCGCTTCACCGCCGCCTCGCCCGCCGCCAGCAGCAGGTCGGTCTGCCGGCACAGGAACGCCGGGATCTGCAGCACATCAACAACTTCCGCGGCGGCGTGCGCGTGGGCGGCCTCGTGGATGTCCGTCGTCACGGGAACGCCCAGCGTCTCGCGGATCTCCGCCAGCGCTTCGAGGCCCGCGTCGATGCCCGGCCCGCGCGAGGAGCCGATGCTCGTCCGGTTCGCCTTGTCGAAACTCGCCTTCGAGATGAACTGCGCCCCGGCGCTCCGGCACGCGTCGCGCATGGCCGCGCCGATCTCGACGCACAACTCCACCGATTCGAGCACGCACGGGCCGGCGATGATCGTCAGCGGATTCCCGCCGCCGATAACCACGCTCTGCACGCCCGATCCCTGCGCCGCCGCGACCTTGCACTCCCTGGGCATCGTTCATCCTTTCGTGAGGCGCAACAGTAGCGCGACACAAGGTTCTCGCCCCTCTCCCCGACCCGGACTGTCTCCCGAGGCGGCACGATCCGACCCTTCCCGCCCGGGGATCACCACAGCGTTTGCACGCGTCCGGAACGCAGGTCGATGAACCCCCGCGCGGATATAGCCCGAGGGTTTTCAGAACCCCCCCGGCCCGCGCGTGCGTATGGACACTCGCAGATCAGGTGCACGGAGTCGCACACATGGCCGCAATGCCCCAACATCCAGAGGCCTTCAGCGAACAGGTCCGCGTTATGCTCGAGCGCATGCGCCCGGATCTCGAAATCGACCTCGGCGGTGTCCACGAATTGCTCGTGGACGGCCGGCGGCTCGACCTCGAGAACCTCTTCCGCATGGTCTCGCAGGACCCCGACCGCGGCGTTGAAATCGTCGAGCAATACCTCGATCATCTCTTCGCGGGCGAGGCGATCTCCGCCTCCGCCATGCCGCTCGAGATGGCCCGCCAGCGCATCATGCCGCGCATCCAGCCCGAATCAATCTTCCAGCGCCTCTCGCGCGAGCAGGTCGCCCATGTCCCGTGGGTGAACGACACCGTGCTTGTGTTTGTTATTGACCTGCCCCATGTCACCGTCAGCGTGACGACCGAGCAGATGGTCCGCTGGGGCGTTGCCGTCGACGACCTCGAGGACATCGCGCGGCAGAACCTCGCCGAGTTCACGCCCAAACTCCCCTACCGGCTCATCGAGCACGACAGCGGCGGCAAGGCCGCGATCATCGCCGAGCAGGACGGCTACGACGCCGCACGCCTCCTCCTCGGAGGCCTGCACAAGTCGCTCGCGCCCCAGTTGGGCGGGGACTTCCTCGTCGCCACCCCGGCGCGCGATGTCCTTGTGGCCGTCTCGGTGGAGCCCGACGAACTCGTCCGCAAGGTGCAGGAGAAGGTCGCGCGGGACTTCCGCCGCATGCCCTATCCCATCTCCGACCGCTGGTTCTATGTGACCCGCGACGGCGTGGCGGGCACGGAGTCCGAGCAGCAGGGCGACAGCAAGGCCGCGTGATCCCGGCGCGCCCCGCGTACGATGCGGCGCCTTGATCCTCCTCGTCGACAACTACGACAGTTTCGTGTGGAACCTCGACCACGCGCTGCGCCTCGCCGCCCGCGAGATCGGCGCGAACCACGAAGTGGTCGTCGTGCGCAACGACGCCGTCGATGTCGATGCCGTGCGCGATCGGATGCCGGCCTGCGTCGTGCTCTCGCCCGGCCCGTGCGGCCCCCACGAGGCCGGCGCCTGCGTCGATCTCGTCCGCGCCTTCGCCGGTACGCTCCCCATCCTGGGCGTCTGTCTCGGGCATCAGGCGATCGCCGCAGCATTCGGCATGCGCGTCGAGCGGTCGGCCGAGCCCGTGCATGGCAAACCGTGGTCGGTGAGCCACGACGGTCGGACGATCTTCGCGGGCCTCCCGACCCCCCTTCGCGCCGCGCGCTATCACAGTCTGGTCGTTCCCGAGGACGCCGTCATCGCCGCGCGCGACGATGCAGGAATGTGGGAGGTGTCCGCGCGGACCGAGTCGGGCGTGGTCATGGGCCTCCGCCGCGTCTGGAGCAAATCAGGCCGCGCCCCCGTCGAGGGCGTGCAGTTCCATCCCGAGAGTTACCTCACCGAGCACGGCGTCGCGCTGCTGGCGAACTTCCTCCGAGGGATCGGGGCTTCCCCGCTGGCCGCGTCGTCGGATACCATCGCGACCCGCTGACCGCCGTTCCCACCGATTCGCAGGAGCCGATCCTTGGCCGACACACAGACCGCCACGCAGAGCCGCAAGCCCGTCGAGCCCGCCAACATCGCGCGGGGCGAACTCGCCGAAGAACGCGACGGCTCTATCGTGCTGGCCGTCCCGGGCACGGACTACCGCGTCTCGCTGCTCGTCGGAACGCCGATCAACGCGGCCGAGAACGACCTGCTGAACCGCAAGGTCCGGGGCGTGATCCGCGCCCAGGCGCGGCGCATCGATGTCGTCAAGACGGGCGGACGGTTCATCGAGCCCATCTACGGCCGGCCGCGCCGCGTTCAGGGCGTCATCGTCGCGACCGACCCCGCCGCCGACACCGTCACCGTGCAGGCCCACGAATCGCTCCCGATCGTGTGCAAGACCAACGGAGCGCAGCACGCGGCCGATTTCAAGATCGGGCAGTTCGTGGCCTTCGACATCGCCGCGGGCGCGACCTTCAGCCGCGTGACTTCCTGATCGAAGCGCTCAGCCCAGTTCGGCCTTGAGCGTCTTCCACAACTCGCGTTCGTCGTCGGTGCGCAGGCGGTTCTCGCTCAGCGCGAGCAGCGACTTCGCGCGCGTCGGGTCGTTCATGTCCCGGGCGCAGATCAGCGCGAGCATCAGCCGCACGCGCGGCGTCTCGGGGTCGTCCGGGTTCGAGCGCAGGAAGCCGTCGTACGCGGCGGCCGCCGGCTCGCGCTTGCCCGACGAGAACAGCAGGTTGCCCAGCGAGAGTTGCATCGCGCGCGGGAGCGAGTCCTGCGCATGCGCGTCGAGCAGCGCCCGGAAGGCCCGTTCGGCCGCGTCTGCGTCGCCCTTGCCCACCGCCCGAGCGACATTCGCGCGGAGGCGCATCCGCCTGTCGTCGCGTTCGGCGTCGTCGGGCGCAACACTCTTCTCGGTCACGGGCCTGCGCGGCGGCTTCTTCTCGACGGGCGCCTTGGGCTCGTAGAAATCGTGCTTGCTCGACAGATCCCGGTAGGCCCTGCGCCGACGCGCCTGCTTGATCAGCGTGAACAGGTCGTACGGCTCGCGCGAGAGGCGTCCCGTCGCGAGCAGACCGAACGAGAGACCGATCCCGAACGCGTACCCGCCCAGATGCGCCGCGGTCGCCACGCCGCTGTTCGAACCCAGACTGCGCAGCGCGACATCCTTGAAGATCGAGAACCCGATCAGCCACGGCGCCGGGATCATCACCGGCATGATGATCAAGAAAAACAGGATCGCTTTGATGCGCGTCTTGGGGAACAGGATCAGGTACGCGCCGGTGACGGCGGCGATGGAGCCGCTGGCGCCGATCACGGGCGTGTTGTCCACCATCATGTGGACGACGCCCGCGATGATCCCGCCCACCAGATAGAACAGCAGGAAACCGATGCGCCCGAAGCGGTCCTCCACATTGGGGCCGAAGACATACAGGATCAGCATGTTCCCCGCGAAGTGCCAGATGTCTCCGTGGAGGAACTGGTAGGTGATGTAGGTCCAGATCCCCGAGCCGGGGCCGAGCACGAAGGGCTCGATAGCTTTCGAGACTCCCGCCCGCTCGCCCGCGAACAGCACCTGGATGATGAACACCACCGTCGTGACCGCGACGAGCGCGTAGGTCGTCAGCGTCGGGCGGTGGAGCGGCCGGTCTGTGGCGAAGGGGAGGATCACGCGTCAGATCGTAGAGGGATCGAGGCGCACCCCGCCGAGGATCCGGGTTTCGATAAGGTCGCTCGACCACCGGTGGAGGATTCGTCCGATCAGAAATTCGTCGTGCCAGTCATCGGGAACGCGCATGACGAGAAGATCCGCCGCCGCCCCGACACGCAACTCGCCCGCGTCGTCCCAGCCCAGCGCACGAGCGTTGTCGACGGTCATCATCCGCCACGCGTCGGCCGGGGTCGGCACGAAAATGCTCGAAGGATCATCCGCGACGAACGAGCGCGACTTGGCCACCTCGATCATCGCCCGCGCGACGCGCGGCATGGCGTGCTCGGGGCCGCCCGCGACATCGGTCCCCAGCGCGAGCCGCACGCCGTGCCGGTGCGCGGCGGTGAGGTTGAAGAATCCCGAACCGAGGAATGTGTTGGCGGTCGGGCAATGCACGATCACGGCGCCGCGTTGTTTGATGATGACCCACTCACGCTCGCTCAGGTGCAGCGCGTGCGCCAGCAGTGTCCGCGGGCCGAGCAGCCCGAGCCGCTCGTACACCTCGGTGTAGGTCGCGTCGTTGGGGAACAACTCCGCGACGCGGCGGAGTTCCGCATGCGATTCCGCGAGGTGCGTCTGAATGAACAGCGTCGGGTTTTCCTTCGCGCGCCAGCCGCACTCGGCGAGCAGTTCCTCCGTGCACGCGATGGCGAAGCGCGGATTGAGCGACGCCTGCACGCGTGAGTTGCGCTCGCCGCTCGGGTTGAGCCAGGGCGTCGGGGTGGGCGAGATCGCCACGCGCTCGCGGTCCTCGGCGGTGAGGGATGCCGGCGCTTCGCGGTCCATCTGGACGCGGCCGACAATCGCGCGGAACCCTGATCGCTCGATGATCGTCATCGACTCGCGCGCCGCCTCGGCGTGGCTCGACAGGTACCCCGCGAAGCCCAGAGTGCCCTCGCGGGCCAGCGAGCGCAGCGCTTTGCGTGTGACCTCTCTGGCCGCCCCGGCGCCGAACCACGCCTCCGCCGGGAAGACAACCTTCTTCAGCCATTCGAGGAGCGGCAGGCCGTCGCACCCCTCAACGCCGAACTGAGGAATATGCAGATGGGCGTCGATGAACGCCGGGGAGACGATGTGGTTCGGACCTCCCGCGTCCGGACGCGCCGTCGAGGGCAGCCCGCCCTCACCCACCTCAATGATGCGGCCGCCCTCAATACGGAGCCACCCCGGCGCGGGCGGGCGGGCAGGATCGATGATGAGGCGTCCCTGGATCAGCACGGTGCGAGGGTAGCGACCCGCGCCGCCACGGTCTTACTGCCGCTGTCGGATAGCCCGGATCAATTGGGACTTGCTCATCCCGCTCCGGCCGTCGATGTTCAGTTCCTTCGCGCGGTTGTACAACTCGCGGCGGGTCCGGTCCTCCAGGGCGCCGCTGGGATTGCCGGTTCCCTTGCTGGAGGCGTTCTCCGTGCGGCCCTCCTCTCTTCGATGCTTATTCACCGTCCGGGCGGCGATCTCCTCGGCCCGGTCCTCCGACCGGCCCCGATCCCGCTCGCTGTCGCGGATGTGCTCGTACTGGCGTTCGTCCTTGTCTGTCCAGGCGCGTGGGGGCATTGGGGCGCTCCGTTCGTGATCTAAAGGTGCTGGTGTGGCAGGACCCCACTATCCGGGAGCGGCGTGAACTGGCGGCAAAGTCTCGGTGAGGTCGGGTTCATCCTCAGAATCGCCCTTCTTGAGGGCGCCAGGCAGACCCGGCCCCGTCTGCGGGCGTAGAGTCCGCTTCACCCAGCCGGGCGGCCTCCGGGCACGCCAAACCGGGTGGCGTCCACCTCATCACGATCACAAACGCTTCCAGCACGCAGGGTTGCCGAACATGTCCACCGTCGCGTCCAAGGGCCTTGAAGGAGTTGTCGCCGCCGAGACCGAGCTGTCGTTCATCGACGGCGAGAAGGGCGTCCTCGAATATGTCGGCATCGACATCGACTCCCTCGCGCGGCACAGCACATTCGAAGAAACCGTCTATCTGCTCTGGAACAAGCGGCTCCCGAAGAAGGCCGAACTCGACGCCTTCACCAAGGACCTGCGCGAGCACTACGACCTGCCCGCCGAGATCATGACCCTCCTGCGTCAGATGCCCAAGGGCGCGCAGCCCATGCACATGCTGCGCACCATGGTCTCCGCGATGGGCATGGTCGACAAAGACCCCAACACCATCGAACTGAAGGCCTATCAGCGCAAGGCCACCGCGCTGCTCGCGCAGACCCCCACCATCATCGCGGCATTCGACCGCCTGCGCAACGGCCACGAGCCCGTCGCGCCGGACAAGTCGCTCTCCTTCGCCGCCAACTTCCTCTACATGCTCAGCGGCGAGAAGCCCACCCCCACCATGGAGCGCGCCTTCGACGCGTGCATGATCCTCCACGCGGACCACGGCCTCAACGCCAGCACCTTCGCGTCGCTCGTCATCACCTCGACGCTCTCTGACTTCTACTCCTCGATGGCCGGCGCCATCGGCGCGCTGCGCGGCCCGCTCCACGGCGGCGCCAACGAGGGCGTCATGATCATGCTCCGCGAGATCGGCAGCATCGACAAGGTCGACGCGTTCATGAAGGACGCGCTCGCCAACAAGAAGAAGATCATGGGCTTCGGCCACCGCGTGTACAAGGCCTACGACCCGCGCGCCGTCTACCTCAAGACGCTCGCCGAGCAACTCGCCAAGGACACGGGCAACACCGATCTCTACGCCATGAGCAAGAAGATCGAGGATGTCATGCACGACGCCGTCGCGGCCAAGGGCATCTACCCCAATGTCGATTTCTACTCGGCCACCACCTACCACTCGATCGGGCTCAAGCTCGACCTGTTCACCCCGATGTTCGCGATGAGCCGCATCTCCGGATGGGCCGCCCACAACCTCGAGCAGTTGTCGGACAACCGACTCATCCGCCCCAAGGCCGCGTATGTCGGGCCCCACGGCGTCGAGTACATCGCGCTCAAGGATCGCGGCTAATCCGAAGCGGCAACAACCTGTGAATCACACCCGCGGCGGGGCGTTCAGCGCTCCGCCGCGTTCGTTTGCGCGCCGGCGTCGCCCTCGGGAGCGCCCTCGTCATTGAGCGTGAGCGGCTGCACGCCCAGCGTCTCGACGATCGCGTGCAGCGCGGTGTTGGCCTCGTGGTCGCCCTGCTGCGCGGGCCAGCGCGCGACAGTGAGTTTGATCTGCCCGTCGAGGTCCCTGCTCGCGCGCACATACAGCGCGGTGCTGAACCAGCCCTTGTCCTGCTCGGTGGGCGGGCGGGCGATGACCTCTCCCCGGTCGTCTGTCGCCGC
The DNA here is from genome assembly GCA_965369025.1 of uncultured Phycisphaeraceae bacterium. Classification (GTDB taxonomy): domain Bacteria; phylum Planctomycetota; class Phycisphaerae; order Phycisphaerales; family UBA1924; genus JAHBXC01. Next base: position 493,031 of record CBDUPB010000002.1, read on the forward strand.
GCGGCTCTCGATGACATACCCGCGCGAGCGCAGAGACATCTCCGCGGCGGTCAGCACGGTCTGGAGTTCGAGTCGGGCCGGGTATTCGACATAGCGCCCGCCGGTGACCGGCTTGCTGGAGCACCCGGCCGCGGCCAGCGTTAGCGCGAGCGCGGCGAGGAGCCGTCGGTTCCGGACGAAGGCGGATTGATGAGCGTGTCGAGCCATGCGGTGACATCGAGATCGGCCGGAAGTTCCGCCGCGGACCACATCTTGAACGCGTCGGCGAGCATCGACCGCATTTCCGCGTCGCTGAGTTCGCCCTTCTTCCGCCCTCTCCCGTGGGGAGAGGGTGGCCCGACGGCCTCGGGCCGGGTGAGGGCGGGCGATTCCTGAACCGGTCGCTCCGGCTTGGGTCGGTGCGCACGAGACGCGTTCCCCGCCATCCGGCGCAGTTCCTCGGGAGTCACCCCGAACTCCTCCAGCCAGCGCCGGATCGCGAAGGCGTCCAGCGGGACCTCGGGCTTCCCGCTCGCCGGCGAGCCCGCCCGGACGCGCGGCGAATCGATCCTCGCCGCCAGTTGGGTCAGGAACCCCTCGCTGCTCAGCACCTTGCACCCCGACCGCTTCCCGGCGCGCCGAACCCGGTGGTCGCTCGACACCACCGTCAGCCGCCTGGGGTCCGGAGAATCCCCGATCATGCGCTCAAGGAGGGTGTCCGCGTCCCGCCCCGGGCCCGCGAACCGCAGTTCCACGCCCTCCACAGCCCTCGGCCAGCCGCGCGGCTTCACGCCGTCGCAGACCAGCACCGCCCCGCTCCCCCACCGGGATCGCGCGATCAGTTCCGCCAATCCGGGGCCGTCCAGCCCCGCCAGATGAGGAGGCAGCACCCCGGTCACATGCAGCGCGTTGTAGGCGTCGACCAGGAGCACGATGCACCAGCGTACTCATGCGCGACCTTCTTCATCGTCTCCTTCGTGTCATGGTGATGGTGGACAATGAGAACATCGCGAACGCGCCCGGCGTTGGGACCGCGGCGGCGATACGGAATCCGGTTATGCCCGCGCCCCCGGTGTTCCAGGCCTGATCCTGCTCCTGCTCGGTGCTAAGCATGTTGTAATTGGAGCCCGCCGCCCAGTACAAAGTGCCGCCCCAATATTCCAAGTACTCACTGGCCCCGCCGGAGGCGTCGAGCAGGCCCCACGGCGTGATCGTGTCGGGGTACGAGCCCAGCGGGATGTAGTTGACCGTGGGGGAGCCCTCCGGCGGTGGCTGAGTGTTGTACGCGGTGGTTTGAGCGCCCTTCTCCCCCGGATACCCGGGAACCAGCAGGTCGTCGCCCTGATCCGGGAAGAGCCACCACCGTCCCTCACCCGGGAAGTCCGGGTCTTCGGCGTCGGGATCGAAGTACACCGCCTTCTTCCACTCGTCGCGCGTCGGGATGAAGAACTTTGCGCCCTGCTCGCGCGGGACGGGCGAACCGACCACGCGCCGCGAATCGACGGTGTAGCCGGCGCCCGCGAGGTCGTAGGCGCCCGTGAGCAGCGCGTCCGCCGACACCGCCTTATCGTTGTGGAGCCAGTTGCAATACATCGCCGCGCTGATCCACGAATTGATGCCGAGCGGCGCGCGTTCGGCGTTAGCCACATCGGGGTTCAGGCGCCACTGTCCGGTGACGGGGGTGGATTGCGCGGCCCAGCCGGAGGTGGTGGCGAAGAACTGCGGGCTGTCGGCCAGGTGCGAGTTGGTGTTCCGGAACTCCAGCCAATCGCCGGTGCTGACCTCGGTGCGCGAGATCCTGTACTCGTAATCCACCCTCCCCTGCCCTGCGCCCACGAGGTTCGGCCCCAACGGGTACCCCTCGTACGCGCGGTTGCCCGCCGCGCCGATGGTGACGAACTCGAACCCGTGCTCGACGGTGATCCGAAGATCGCGCGCCGAGGCGAGTGAGGCAAGCGATGACGCGATCGCCAGCGACAACAGAACAGCGTTCCTCATGCTCGACTCCTTGAGTCCACGGGCCTGTGCCGGACCCATACCTGCCGAATACCACCCCGTCCGACCACCGTACCGATGGATACCCCGGGCCGCAAGATCGAACGCCGCCGCGGCCACTGTCAGGTTCCGCCAGCCCCGCGCCTCCCTCATTCCCGTCGATTTACACCCGCCCTCGCTTGTCCGGGGCCGGTTGGGGCGGGATACTTGCCCCTCACCGCCCGACGGCAGCGCCGGGCGTCATTGTCGGCCTGCGCACCGCTCAGGCCAAGATTCGAGAGAAGCATTCTCGTCCTCGCTCCCTATCGGCGAGGCGACGGAAGGATAAGACGGCTATGGCGATCCGTGTCCGTGCGCGAAGCGGCGAATCAGTTGAGCAGCTCCAGCGCCGCTTCAAGAAGCTCTGCGAGAAAGAGGGCTTGACCAAAGATGTCAAGCGCAAGCAGTACTTCGAGAAGCCCTCGGAGCGCAACCGCCGCGCCCAGCGCAAGAGCGCCAACCGCATCGCCGCCACCCGCGCCGAACGCGGCGCCTAGGCCACCAACGAACTATTCGCGACCGCCCGGCTGAGAAGTCGGGCGGTTTCGCTTCCATCGCGACCGGCCGCCTTGTGTGCACTCCGAAGGCCCGTTCGCTCGATAGGTTTGTGATCGCTATCACTCGTAACTGCGGCATGGCACGGATCACGCCTCGGCGATCAGTCCAGCCGACCCGCGGCGAGCACCCCGCTCCCCGCGTACGCCGCTCGCACCCCCTGGCTTTCGTGAGGAGCTCTCACGGTGATTGACATCGCGTTTCAATCGTTGAATCTCGCCTCCGTTGTCGCCCCAGCATTGGACGACAACGCCGGCCCCTTCAACCCGGTCTCGCCGTACCTGCTCGGCCCCATCGGCGCCATCGCGGCGCTCATCATGGCCTTCCTCTTCGCCAAGTCCGTGATGACCAAGTCCGAGGGCGACGCCGAGATGGTGCGCATCGCGCAGGCCGTCCGCGACGGCGCTATGGCCTACCTCAAGCGCCAGTACAAGGTCGTCGCGTTCGTCTTCGTCATCCTCATCGTCTGCCTCGCGATCCTCTGGCAGCTCAAGCTCCAGTCCGCGATGTCCATGCTCGGCGTCCCGCTCGCCGGCCTCTTCTCGGGCATCTGCGGCTGGTTCGGCATGAAGATGGCGACCAACGCCTCCGCCCGCACCGCCAACGCCGCCAAGTCGTCGCTCAACGAGGGCCTCACCGTCGCGTTCCGCTCGGGCGCCGTCATGGGCATGGTCGTCGTCGGCTTCGCGCTGCTCGATGTTTCCATCTGGTTCTTCGTGTTCAACACCTTCGGCGAGAAGTTCGGCATTGACGCCGGCACGCCCCAGGGTCTCGTCGCGCTCACCACCGTCATGCTCTCCTTCGGCATGGGCGCCTCCACCCAGGCGCTCTTCGCCCGAGTCGGCGGCGGCATCTACACCAAGGCCGCCGATGTCGGCGCCGACCTCGTCGGCAAGGTCGAGGCCGGCATCCCCGAAGACGACGCGCGCAACCCCGCCACCATCGCTGACAATGTCGGCGACAATGTCGGCGATGTCGCGGGCATGGGCGCCGACCTGTACGAGTCGTACTACGGCTCGATGCTCGCCACCATGGCGCTCGGCGCCGCCGCCGTCACCGGCGCGGGCCTCGTCTACGAGCAGTCGCTGCAACTCGGCATGAGCCTCGCCCTTGCGCCCATCGCGCTCGCGGGTCTGGGCATCCTCTGCTCGATCGTCGGCGTCTTCACCGTGCGCGCCAAGGAGAACGCGAACTTCGCGCAGCTCCTCAAGGGCCTCCACACCGGCGTCTATGTCGCCTCGGCCCTCATCGGCCTGGGCTGCTTCGGCGTGCTCTGGCTCCTCCTCGGCTCCGGTGTTCAGCAGGAAGCCCTCGCGCAACTCGGCACCTCGTGGTGGCGCCTCGCCCTCGCGATCGTCTCGGGTCTTATCGCGGGCAATGTGATCGCCGTGGCCACCGAGTACTACACCTCGTACGAGCACAAGCCGACGCGCCGCATCGCCGCGCAGGCCATCACCGGCCCGGCGACCGTCATCATCGCGGGTATCGCCGAGGGCATGAAGTCCACCTGGGCCGCCCTCATCACCGTCGTCATCGCCATCATCGCCGCGTTCACCTTCGCGGGCGGCGGCGAGTCGTTCCTCATGGGCCTCTACGGCGTCGGCATCGCCGCCGTCGGCATGCTCGCCACCCTCGGCATCACGCTCGCCACCGACGCGTACGGCCCCATCGCCGACAACGCGGGCGGCAACGCCGAGATGACCGGCCAGCCCCCCCATGTCCGTCAGCGCACCGACATGCTCGACTCGCTGGGCAACACCACCGCCGCCACCGGCAAGGGCTTCGCGATCGGCTCCGCTGCGCTCACCGCCCTCGCCCTCTTCGCCGCCTACATCCAGGTCGTCCAGATCCAGCTCACCACGCAGGCCACCGCGTTCGCCGAGCAGCGCACCGTGCAGCTCGATGAATCGTTCGCCGGTGAGGCCATGTACCAGGGCTACGGCCGCTTCGCGATCGTCTTCAACGACGAGACCAAGGACGCGGGCCTGCTCGTCGATCACTCCCAGCACGGCGCGCACGGCAACCTCGACGATGTCAAAATCGGCGATCAGTTCGCCATCGTCCCCGCCCACTCGGGCGAGGTCGATCTCGACTCCGCACGCCTCCTGCGTCTCACCGGCACGCACCGGGACACCTCGTATGACTTCGAGGTTGTCACCGCCAAGAACGCGTCCGTCAGCGACATCCTCGGCTTCTACGATGTCACCCTGCTGAACCCCCGCGTGCTCGGCGGGCTCTTCCTGGGCGTGCTCCTCGCGTTTCTCTTCTGCGCACTCACCATGAACGCCGTCGGCCGCGCGGCCAACGCGATGATGATCGAGTGCCGCCGCCAGTTCGCCAAGATGCGCGCCGCGTTCCGCTCGCAGGGCATGAGCGAGGCCGACATCTCCGACCCCGAGAAGTGGCCCAAGCAGGTCACCTACGAGGGTGTCTCCTACCCCGACTACGCGAGCTGCGTGTCGATCTCGACCGCGGGCGCTCAGCGCGAGATGGTCGTGCCCTCGCTCCTTGCCATCGCCATCCCCGTGATCATCGGGCTCACGCTCGGCGTCCCGGGCGTGGTCGGCATGCTCGCGGGCGGCCTCACCTCCGGCTTCGCCGTCGCCATCTTCATGGCCAACGCCGGCGGCGCGTGGGACAACGCCAAGAAGCTCCTCGAGTCCTACGGCCGCATCACGGCCGACTCCGTCGTCAACGACGCCGCCACCCGTGAGAAGATCCCCGTCGAGGTCCGCGACGCCATCGTCGCCCGCGCCGAGGAAATGGTCCGCAAGGGCGACGGCGCCGGCTACGCCTACGGCAAGGGCTCCGAGGACCACAAGGCCACCGTCGTCGGCGACACCGTCGGCGATCCCTTCAAGGACACCTCAGGCCCGTCCCTCAACATCCTCATCAAGCTCATCTCGATCGTCTCCGTCGTGTTCGCCGGCCTGACGGTCAAGTTCGGCCCCATCTTCGCCGGCATGATCGGCCTGGGCTAATCAGCCCGCACACACCCTGAAAACCCCGCGGGGCGATGCGAGAGCGTCGCCCCGCTTTGCTTTTCGTCGTGGAACAGGCGCAGCGCCGCCCCCTACCCTTCCCGTAACGCATGCCCGAAAACACCAACAACGAATCGTTCGGCAACCCCGACAACCTCCCGCTGGCGCCCAGGCCTCAGCCCAGCGCCGACCACGAGCGCGCCAGGGAGTTCGCCCTCCTCGTCGCTCGCGAGATGCTCGACGACAAGTGCACCGATGTGCTCGTCCTCGACCTGCGCGGCAAGAGCCAGATCACCGACTTCTTCGTCGTCGGCTCGGGCACCTCCGATGTCCAGATGAAGAGCGTCGCGCGCGATCTGGAACGGCTCGGCGCCGAGCAGCGCATGAAACTGTTCCGCTCCAACGCGCACGAGCCCAATCCCACCTGGATCGTCCTCGACTTCGTCGATGTCGTCGCGCACCTCTTCGAGCCCAACACACGCACGCACTACGACCTCGAGATGCTCTGGGGCGACGCGACCCGGCTCCAGATCCCGGGCCACGACGCGCCAACCGGGCTCGACCGCGCCGGGCTCCACCGCGAGCAGCCCAAGGGCTGGGCCTCACCCAACGAACCGCGAAGCGAGACAAAGGGCTGAGCCGCGATGCTCCGCAAGGTCCTCCACTCGAAGATCCACCGCGCCGCCGTCACCAAGGCGCTCCCCGACTATGTCGGATCGATCACCATCGACGCCGACATCCTCCGCGCCATCGGCCTGCGCGTGAACGACGCGGTGCTCATCGCCAACTGCCGCAACGGCGCCCGCTTCGAGACCTATGTCTTCTGGGGTGAGCCCGGGTCGGGCAAGATCGAGGTCAACGGCGCCGCCGCCCACCTCGTCGAGCCGGGCGACCGCGTCATCATCATGCACTTCGCCCTGATGACCGACGACGAGCACCGCGAGCACCGCCCCAAGATCGCCATCATGCGCGAGGACAACTCCATCGAGCGCCTGATGCACTACGAGCCCATCGAGTAGACTGCGCCGCCGCCGGCCGACCGCCGGCGCATCGGAGCACGCGATGGAGCGGCCATCCTCAACCATCCAGTCGATGATCCGCGGGGTCAGTCTCGCGACCAAATGCCAGTTGCTCTTCGGGGCGGCGATCGTGCTCATCATCGCCGCTGCGCTCCTCGTCCCGTGGCTGCGCACGCCCATCGTCGTGGACGCCAGCCAGCTGGAGACCTCCCGCCAGATCGCGCGGCTGTGGGAGCGCACCACCCGGGACGGGCCGCGTCTGGGCCCGTTCCCGCTCGCCACCTCGCCCGCGCCCAACGCCGAGAAGCGCCCCGACGAGCCGCGCATCGAGTATGTCTCCGCCGCGACCTTCCAGACGCTGTCCGCGCAGTCCGACTTCCTCCGGGTGTCGCTCGAGCGCTTCCGCAAGGAGCGCAAGACGCCCATCAACGAACACGCGGAATCACTCTGGGACGGCTCCCAGCGCGTCTACCGCTACGCGCTGGCTGATCGCGACGACGAGACGGGTGCGCTGACGGGCGTGCTCCTGCTCGAACGCCGCTCCCCCCAGGCCGCGAGCCAGCTCCTCGTCAACCGCGTGTACCTGCTCGTCGCGGGCGCGTTCGCGATGGGCCTGGCGTCGCTCGTGTTCTACCTCATCACCACGCGCATCATCCTCAAGCCGGTGCGCACGCTCCGCGATGTCGCCGACCGGGTCCGCGCGGGCGACCTCACCGCTCGCGCCGCCATCCCCACGGGCGACGAGTACGAGGAACTGGGCGAGACCTTCAACGCCATGCTCGAGAGTCTCACCGAGACCGCCGAGCGCCTGCGCACCACCAACCGCTCGCTCGACCTGCGCATCGGCGAACTCGCGCGGAGCAACAGCGCGCTCTACGAGACGGCCAAACTCAAGGGCGACTTTCTCGCCAATGTCAGCCACGAACTCCGCACGCCGCTCAACTCGATCATCGGCTTCGCGGAACTCCTCCAGACCATCGCCGTTTCCGAATCCACGCGGAAGGATCAATCCGCCGACGATCTCGCGAGCGTCATGAAACGCGCCCGCTACCTCGACAACATCGTCAACGCCGGACGCACGCTGCTCGAGATGATCAACGAACTCCTTGAGATGGCCAAGATCGAGGCGGGCAAGATCGATGTCAATGTCGAGCAGGTCAATGTCCTCGAGACCTGCGACGGGCTGATCGGGCTCATCCGACCCCAGGCCGACCGCCTCGGCGTCCGCCTCTCGCTCGAAGGCCCCACCGCCGACAACCTCCTCCCGCTCATCAAGACCGACCCGCGCAAGTTCCAGCAGATCGTCTTCAACTTCCTGAGCAACGCCGTCAAGTTCACCCCCGAGGGCGGCGAGGTCACCATCCGCGCCGAGAACATCCGCAACGGGTCGGGCAGCCCGCGCATCCGCGTCAGCGTGCTCGACACCGGGCCGGGCATCCCCGAAGAGCATCAGGAATCCATCTTCGAGAAGTTCCGACAGCTCGACTCGGGGCACACCAAGAGCCACGGCGGCACCGGGCTCGGGCTCGCCATCGCCAAGGAACTCGCGTCCATCCTTCAGGGCGAGATCCAACTCGTGAGCGCGCCGGGCAGCGGCTCGATGTTCAGTCTCATCGTCCCGATCGAGATCGACCTCGGCGCGGCCCAGGACGCCAGCCGCAAGGCCTCGTCGCGGATCGCCAGCATGCAGCCCGACGAGAGCGGGTCGCTCCCCGCCCTGCGCGGCGACGAGAACCTTCCCGACTGAACCCGCTCAACCGCCGACGGCGTTCTCAAAGTGGCGCACGATTGCGCGGCCTTCCTCCGGCATGTCCACGGCGACCACATCGATCCGCAAGGGCCGGTCTTCCCACCGCTTCGCGCGTGCGACCTGCCGCGCCAGCAACCGCAGTTTCTCGCGCTTCTTGAAATGCACGCTCGCCTCGGGGGGAGGCGCCTCACGCTCGCGGATGCGTTTCGCCTTCACCTCCACAAACACGATGGTCCGCCCGTCGGGCGCGAGCGCGATGAGGTCGATCTCCCCCGCGCTTGTGCGCACATTCGCCCCGAGTTTCCGGTAGCCCTTCGCGCGGAGGTGCTTCATGGCTTCGCGCTCGCCCGCCGGGCCGAGCGGATCGCGCCGCGAGCGAGGCGCGCCCCGGAGCCGCGCGAGCAGTCCCGCGAGGCGCCCCATCGCGATCACCGGCCGCCCGCGGCCGGCGCGCTGGGCGTGTCGAGGTATCGCTCCTCGGCGATGATGAACAGCCGCTCGGTCATCTCCGCCACATCGGTCACGCTCGCGCGGCCGAACAGCCGGATGAGGTACCTCTGCTGTTCCTCGCCGTACCGCTCGCCGCGCAGGCGATCCATGATCTCGAGCTGCGCCTCGTAGAGCGTCCGTCCGGGCGGCGTGACAATCTCTTCGAGCGTCAGCCAGATCGTGGAGCCCGACCATTCGAACGACTCGCTGATCTCGCCCACCTCGAGCCCGACCGCGACCTCGTTGAGTTCATCCGGGGCAAAGATCCGGGTGGACTCGTAGCCCTCGCGATCGACCTCGATCGTCCACAGGCCGCCCTCCTCGGCGCGGAACGAACTGAGCGATTTCGCGACATCCTCGAACGACTCACCCGCGGCGAGCGCCTCGGTCACCGCGACGACCTTGTCCTCGCCGGACACCTGGATCATGCGAAGCCGGGCGACGGGCGTCGGGTTGTAGAGGTCGTAGTCGCGCGCGTACGCCAGCTCGACCTCGCGCCACGACACATAGGTCCTGTCGCCGATCGCGCGGTTCAGCTGCGCGCGGATGATCTCCAGATCGCGCTGCTGGTTCACCTTCTGGTTGAGCGTCAGCCCCTCGCTCTCCTGGATGCGCCGGCCCGCGAGCGACTCGCTGCCCAGGTTCTGCGCGACGATCTCCTGCCGCATGCGCTCGACGAACGCGAACAGGCCCTGCTTGCCCTCGGGCGTCAGCGTCGCCTGAAACTCGGCGAGCACCAGTTCTTCGCGCATCCGCTCGACGATCGCGTCGCGGATCGTCGTCGCGGTCTGCTGGCGCCACTGATTGGGCGTGAGCCGCGCCGCGTCCGCGCGCAGGCGTGCGTCCATCGGCGCGAGGAATCCGCTCGCGTACACCGGCCGTCCGTTGATCTGCCCCACCACGGCGTCCACGAAGCCGGTCTCCGCGAGACCGACCGCGTCGCGTGTCGGCATGGCCACGGGCCGCGTCTCGGAATACTCCTCGCCTTCGACGACCACCCCTTCGGCGTAGATCTCGGCGTCCTGCGCCTGAGGGGGTCCGACCAGCACGCGGATGTCCGCCGGCGCTTCGTCGGCCTGCGGCCGCGTCACGACGCCCGTCTCCGGATCGCGCGAACCCGGCGCCTGCTCGCCCGGCGCGAGCCCCGCCTTGCGGAGGATCTGGTTCTCGTTCTCTCGCGAGCGTGACGCCGCGCACCCCGCGAGGGCCGGGCCGAGCGTCAAGAGCGAGATCCCGAGCAGGGCGTATCCGCGGCGAGTTATCCGGAGGTTGGTGAGCATCCGGGTCTAGAGTACCGAGTCCCCGCGCGGGATTCACCCCCAGGGCCGAAAACGGCCTCCCACCCGCCTTCGTCCGTCTCCGTCACGGCGCGGGCGGCAACCATGACCCGAGAAACGAGCGAGAGGCGCCATGTCCGAGAGCGAGAAGCCCAAACTCATCATCGACTCCGACTGGAAGGCCCAGGCCCAGGCCGAGAAGGAAAAACTCTCCCAGCAGGAGCAGGAGCGCTCCGCCAAGGCGGGCGAGCGCGGCGGCGACGCGGAGGGCATGCCGCCGCCCGATTTCCGCACGCTGATCGGGATGCTCGCCACCCAGGCGTTGATGTACATGGGCGCGATCCCCGACGAGCAGGGCCGCGCCATGGTCGCGCTCGATGTCGCCGCCCACTACACCGACATGCTGGAGATGCTCTCGTCGAAGACCAAGGGCAATCTGTCCAAGGAAGAGGACGAGGAACTGACCGAGGTCGTCCGCGAACTGCGCGCCCGGTTCGTCCAGCTCACCGGGATGGTCGCCGAGGCCCGCAAGAAGCAGGCCGCGGAAGGCGGCACGCCCGGCGCTGCCGGCGGCCCGGCCGGCGCAGGCCAGTTCGAATTCCCGGGCTCCACCTGAATCTCGACGCCAAAGTTCGAGGCGTGGGGAAGTCCGACGGATCTCGGCGCGTTGTGCCTTCAGCAACGCAAAGGCGGGTGCTGAACACGCCCGCTCGTTGCCGATAGACCGGAAATTCTCTAGAGTCGGTATATCGACCACACGGCGTCGAGGCGACGCGGGGGTTCCCCGCAAGGTCGGCGTCATGGAAGGAGCGCATCGCGTGTCGGACTCGGCTACGACCGGCGGCAGGAAGCAGAACTTCCTCGAACGGCATCATTTCCTCTTGAGGCGGCTGCACTCGCTGACGGGCATCGTCCCCATCGGCGTCTTCCTCATCGCCCACCTCACGACGAACTCGTCCGTCGTCTGGGGCAGTTTCCTCACGCGCGGCGAGACGCGCTACGCCCACGAAGGCGTCGCCGCCTTCCAGCACGAGGTCACCTGGATCAACACGGGCATCCCCATGCTGATCCTGATCGAGATCACCCTCTGGGTTTCGATCGCGTTCCACTCGATCCTCGGCTTCGTCTACGCGACTCAGGGCCGGTCGAACACCGGCGCCTACACCTACCAGGGCAACTGGCGCTACACCCTCCAGCGCCTTTCCGGATACTTCGGCATCCTCTTTATTTTCTACCATGTCGCCACCCTGCGCTGGGGATGGACATTCCTCGTCCCGGGGGGCACGAAGTGGAGTTACGAGTACTCCGCGTCCACGCTCGCCCTGGCTTTGCGCGGCGGAGAGGACTTCACCGCCGCGGGACTCGCCGTCTCGCTGTTCTACTTCGTCGGCGTCTCCCTGCTCGTCTTCCACTTCGCGAACGGACTGTGGACCTCCGCGATCACCTGGGGGCTGACCGTCTCGACGGCGGCGCAGAAGCGCTGGGGATATGTGTGCGCCGCGCTCGGCACGGGCCTCATGTTCGCCGCGTGGGCCGCCGTCATCGGCTTCGCGACGCTGAACCCCGAGAAGGCTCGCGAGGTCGAGGAGCAGATGCGCGCCCACACCGAGGCCGCCCCACCGATCCACGAGACCGTCAATTCGCAGAGCGGCGACGCCGTTCGCGCCAACGCCGCTCCCACCCAGCACTCGCGATAAAAACGCATCCACGCGGCCGCCCGCCGCGATAGACCTGTCAAGGAGTTCGTCATGGTCAGCCCGGCAACAGGCGGCACGAAGCAGCGAGTGATCGTCGTGGGAGGCGGCCTCGCCGGCCTCGCCGCGACGCTTCGCATCGCTGAGGCGGGCGTCCCCGTCGATCTGTTCTCGATCGTCCCCGTCAAACGCTCCCACAGCGTCTGCGCGCAGGGCGGCATCAACGCGTGCAACGAGATCGCGCGTCAGCAGGGATACAGCGAGCACGAGCACTTCGACGAGTCGATCTACGGCGGCGACTTCCTCGCACACCAATCGCCCGTCTACGAGATGGCCCACTGGGCGCCGCGCATCATCGACCTGCTCGACCGCATGGGCGTCCCGTTCAACCGCACCCGCGAGGGCCAGCGCGACCTGCGCCTCTTCGGCGGCTCGCTCTACAAGCGGACCCACTTCGCGGGCGCGACCACCGGCCAGCAGTTGATCTACGCGCTCGACGAGCAGGTTCGCCGCTGGGAGGTCGAAGGACTCGTCACGAAGTACGAGCACTGGGAGTTCCTCTACCCGGTGATCGACAAGGACGGCGCGTGCGTGGGCATCGTCGCGCAGGACCTCCGCACGATGCAGGTCCGCGCGTTCCGCGCGGACGCCGTCGTCATGGCCACGGGCGGGCCGGGACTGGTGTGGGGCAAGTCGACCAACTCCGTCATGTGCAACGGCGGGGCCGCGGCCCGGTGCTTCCGCGCCGGCGCGTGGTTCGGCAACCCCGAGTTCATCCAGGTCCATCCCACCGCCATCCCCGGCGCCGACAAACTCCGCCTGATGTCCGAATCGGCGCGCGGCGAGGGCGGGCGCATCTGGGTGCCCGCCAAGAAGGACGCCTCGGGCAACTGGCAGCCCCACCCCGACAGCGGACGCGACCCGCGGCAGATCCCCGACAACGAGCGATGGTATTTCCTCGAGGAGAAGTACCCCGCGTACGGCAACATCGTGCCGCGCGACATCGCGACCCGCGAGATCTTCGAGATCTGCGTGAACGGCTTCGGCGTGGGCGGCGAGAACTCCGTCTACCTCGATCTCACCCACCTCGGCCGCGAATACCTCGAGCGCAAACTCGGCGGCATCATCGACATCTACCGCAAGTTCGTTGGCGAGGACCCCGTCGATGTGCCCATGAAGATCTTCCCGGGCGTGCACTACTCGATGGGCGGGCTCTACACGACCTTCACGCCCAAGGAAGACGCGCGCGGCTTGGAGTACGGCGCCAAGAACTCCATGATGACCAACATCCCCGGGCTCTACGCCTTCGGCGAGGTCAACTACCAGTACCACGGCGGCAACCGTCTCGGCGCGAACGCCCTGCTCTCGTGCATCTTCGACGGCCTGTTCTCCGGCATGGGCGTCGTGAACTATGTCCGCGACACCGAGCGCACCAGCGCCGTGAGCCGCGACCAGTCGGTCTACGACGCCGTCGTGAGGCAGGAAGAGGACCGCATCAAGCGGCTGCTCGAATCCAAGGGCGATGAGAATCCCTACCTGCTCCACCGCGAACTCGGCGCCGAGATGACCGAGGCCTCGACCGTGATCAAGAGCGCGCCGCGCCTCGAGCAGGCAATCGAGAAGATCGCCGAGTTGAAGGATCGCTTCTCGCGCATCTCGCTCGACGATTCCGGCATGTGGACGAACCAGAGCGTCTCGTTCGCCCGTGCGCTCGACGACATGTTCCTCATCGCCGAGGCCAACCTCCGCGCCGGTCTGCTCCGCGAGGAATCGCGTGGGTCGCACTTCCGAACCGACTTCACCGAGCGCGACGACGCGCGATTCTTGAAGACCTCCGTCGCCAAGTACGACGGCAAGACGGTCTCGATCGATCTCGAAGACCTTCCCACACCGCTCGTGAAACCTCGCAAGCGGACCTACGGCAAGACCGACGGCGGCGCCGCCAAGAAGCCCGCGACCGCGGGCGATCCCGCGAAATCACGCGAGTCGGCCAAGGCCAGCACGCCCGCCTGACCTACTCACGCTCTACCTCTCCCCCGAACGAATCAGCACTCCACTCGCCGCGCTGCGCGGCAGGACAACGATGAGCACCGCCACGATCAAGCCCGAGACCGCCGACGCCACACGCGGCAAGACGCGCACCGTCAAGGTGAACCTCCGCATTGAACGGTGCGACGGCCCGGGCAAGCCCTCGTACTGGCAAACCTTTCAGGTCGACGCCGACCCGACGGGCAATGTGCTCTCGTGCCTCCAACTCATCGCGGGCGATCCCAAGACCACCGAGGGCAAACGCACCACCCCCGTCGTGTGGGACTCCGGATGCCTCGAGCAGGTCTGCGGCGCCTGCACGATGCGCGTGAACGGCAAGGTGCGCCAGTCGTGCACCGCGCTCGTCAACCAGTATGTGTCCGGCGACGGCGAGACCATCACGCTCCAGCCCATGAGCAAGTTCCCCGTGGTCCGCGACCTCATGGTCGACCGCGAGCGCATGTTCCACAATCAGAAGCGCATCAAGGGCTGGGTGCCCATCGACGGCACCTACGACCTGGGCGCCGGCCCCAAGGAAACGCCTGAGAAGCAGGAGACGCGCTACCGCCTCTCCGAGTGCATGACCTGCGGCTGCTGCCTCGACGCCTGCCCCCAGTTCGAGAAGGTCGAGGACCCCTCCAAGTGGGACACCTCCTTCATCGGCGCCCACTCGATCTCCCTTGCGCGGCTCTTCAACATGCACGGCACCGGCTCGACGCTCGCCGACGACCGGCTCGAGGTGATGTCGGGTGAGGGCGGAGTGTCCGAATGCGGCAACGCGCAGAACTGCGTGAAGGTCTGCCCGAAGGAGATCCCGCTGACGGAGTCGATCGCCGCCATCGGCCGCGCGGTCACCGTGTACCGGATCAAGAAGTTCTTCACGGGCAAGAAGTGACGCTCAGTCGTCGAGTATCGCGCGCATCAACCGCGACGCGATCCCGTCCGCGAACAGGAACCCTCGATCGTTCAGCCACAGACGCCCGTCGCGCTCTTCGAGCACGCCGGCTGTTTGTTCCGCTTGGATCGCCGCGTTGAGCGCGGCCGTCCGCTGAGACGCCGTCGCGAGAAGATCCGCGCGGAGCGAGTCCGCGTCGATCCCCTCGCGCAGACGCAATCCCGTCATCACGCGTTCAGCAATCGCTCGCGGCGGCTCGGGCGATTCCAGATCCACGACCGGAGGAAGCCCTCTCGTCGAGGCGATCCCCTCCATCCAGTCGGTCAACCTCGGCAGGTTCTTCCAACGCCAGCCGCCCTGCCGCGCGTCAGAGGCGCGGAGGTGCCCCGACGCCGACGGGCCGGCGGCCAGCCAACTCCCCTGCCGCCAGTACGCCATGTTGTGCGCGCACTCGGCGCCGGGCTTCGCGAAGTTGCTCACCTCGTAGCGATCGAAGCCCGCGTTGCGCAGCGTGGTCACTGTTGCCTCGAACATGTCCGCTTCGAGGTCCTCGTCGGCGCGCTCGAACTGGCCGAGCGAGAGCCGCTTGGTCATCGCGGTGTTCGGCTCGTAGGTGAGCGCGTAGCACGAGAGGTGCTCGACGCCTGGATCGAGCGCGAGCGCGGTGTCGAGATCGCGCCGCCAGTCATCGAGCGTCTGGCCGGGGATCGCGTGGATGAGATCGATCGACCGCCGCGCGATGCCGGCGTCGGCGGCCATCGCCAGCGCGCGCTGCACGCTCGCGGGGTCGTGCCATCGCTCGAGCGTCTTGAGGTGGCGCTCGTCGAACGACTGCGCGCCCATCGAGACCCGGGTCACTCCGCCCTTGCGGAAGGTCGCCATCAGTTCGGGCGTGACGGTCTCGGGATTGCACTCGACGGTGAATTCGGCGAGCGCGGAGAGATCGAACAGCCGGGGCAGATCGGCGAGGAGGCGTTCCCAGAGTTCGACGCGGAGGAGCGAGGGCGTGCCGCCGCCCACAAAGATCGTCTCGAGCGGTCCGGCGTGGGGCGCCAGGTTCGCCAGTTCCAGCGCCAGCGCGTCCAGGAAGGGCCCCTGGCGGTCCTGCGAGTCCACGAAGGAGTAGAAATCGCAGTAGTGGCACTTGTGGAAGCAGAACGGGACATGGATGTAGAGCGACCGGGCGGGCTCGTGTGAAGACGAGAACGCCCCGGCCGCGGTCAGGCGGCGGGCGGCGCGGTCTTGCTCATAGAGTGGCAGGTCGATAGTGTTGCCTCGCCTCGGCATAGGGCATTCGGCGTGCGTTTGGGCAGGAGTCTATTCGCCCGGCCGGGCCTCGCCGACTCTTCGCCCGCCGACGCGGTTGGTTCGACCTGAGAGCAGAAGGATGCGTTGCCCGTGAAAGTGATGCTAGTGGCCTTCAAGCCGGACGGCGCCCGGATCGACTTCCGCGTGCGCAACGAGCGATGCGTCATCGGCCGCGACACCGAGGCTGACCTGCGCATCCCTGTCGGGACCGTGTCTCGTCAGCATTGCGAGGTCCGCATCGACGACGATGAGCCGCGGGTGCGCGACCTCGGATCAAGCAACGGGACATTCCTCAACGGCAAGCGCGTGACCGAATCGGTCATCGACGCGGGCGATCTCCTTCGGGTGGGCCCGACCACATTCACGGTGGTGATCGACGGCATCCCGGATGTGGTCACGCCGCCCTCTGACGACGCGGATCATCCCGAGGGCTCGTCGATGATGGACTCCCCGCCCAGGCCGGCGCCGCCCGCTCCTTCGAAGCGGCCCGAACCGCTCGCGGACGACGAAGACGACGACGACCTGATGGCGCCCCCTCCCCCGGCCAAGGCGCCTGGCAAGGCGAAGTCGCGGGAGAGAGCGGCGGACGACGAGGACGACGACAGCGACGGCACCGGCGCCGCGTTCGACGACCCGTTGTCCAAGATGATCGAGCGCCAGGACGACGACGACGATTTCGACTTCGATTTCTTCGATGACGACGAGGACGAAGACGACGACCACTGATCGGTCAGGCGGGCGTGCCGCCGACGATCACGCGGCGTCGGCCTGCTCGGGCCTGGTCGCGTCTGCCGGCTTGCCGGCGGGCACGGAGGCGCCGGTCCCGTCCGGGACGCGGAGCGTGGCGCCGCAGGAGCGGCAACGCACGGTCTTGCCCCGTGCGGTCGTGGGGACGGCCAGAACCTTTCGACAGGTCAGCCGCGGGCACATGATTCGGATAACATCGTTCGGCATGGGGCACTACTCCGCCTTTGCACGGCCTGCATCGGCGAATGACGACCCCGGCTTAATCCCCAAGACACTTCGCTAACGCGGGAGTTCGCGTTCTCGGAGCGCCTTGCTCTCTCGCGTAGGGCGATTCACCGTGCCGCACGCCTCGATTTCAGCGTCCCCCGTCGATCACGCCGGCGTGGCCGCCTCGCCGTGCACCGCGGTTATCGGCCTCCAGTGGGGCGACGAGGGCAAGGGCAAGGTCGTCGATCTGCTCGCCCGCGAGCACGATGCGGTCGTCCGGTACAACGGCGGCGCGAACGCCGGGCACAGCGTCGTCGTCAAGGGCGAACGCTACGCCCTCCACCTCATGCCCTCGGGCATCCTGTTCCCGGGCAAGCCCGCCATCATCGGCAACGGCGTCGTCGTCTGCCCCGAAACACTGCTCAAAGAGATCGACGGCCTGCGGACGCGCGGCGTCGACACCTCGGGACTGGTCGTCAGCGATCGCGCCCATGTCGTGATGCCCTACCACAAGGCCGAGGACGCGCTGCGCGAGCAACTGCTCAGCGCCGGCTCCGACCGCTCCATCGGCACCACGAAGCGCGGCATCGGGCCCGCGTACGCCGAGAAGGTGCAGCGCGCGACCGCCATCCGCATCGGCGACCTGCTCCACCCCGAGGCGCTGCGCGCCAAACTTGAGATGATCTGCTCGCTCAAGGCGCGCACGCTCGGATCGCTCGACCTGGGCGAGGGCCTCGATTCCGCGTGGAACGCCGACCGCCTCCACGCGCAGGCGATCGAATGGGGCGGGCGTCTGCGGCCGCACATCCGCGACACGGTGTACCTGCTGCACGACATGCTCGCGGAAGGCAAGAAGCCGCTCTTTGAAGGCGCCAACGCGACGCTCCTGGATGTTGACCACGGCACCTATCCGTATGTCACGAGTTCGACGACCTGCGCGCTGGGCATCGGCGCGGGGACGGGCGTTCCCCCTCAGCGCATCGGGCGCATTCTGGGCGTGATGAAGGCGTACAGCACGCGCGTGGGCGCGGGCCCCTTCCCCACCGAACTCAAGGACGCGACGGGCGACCGCATCCGCGAGCGCGGCCGCGAATACGGCACGACGACCGGGCGCCCGCGCCGGTGCGGCTGGCTCGACCTCGTCGCCGTGCGCTACAGCGCGATGATCAACGGCGCGACCGGGCTCTCCCTCATGCTCTTCGACATTCTTTCGGGTTTCGATGAACTCAAGGTGTGCACGAAATACCGCATCCGCGGCGAGGTCACCGACCGGTTCACCCCCGACGCGTTCGATCTCGCGCAGGCCGAGCCGATCTACGAGACGCTCCCGGGGTTCGGCGAGGATGTGACCGCGTGTCGCTCGCGCGGCGACTTCTCGGCCAACGCGGCGCGGTACCTCGCGTTCGTGGAAGAGCAGGTCGGCCTGCCGATCGATGTGATCAGCGTCGGGCCGGATCGGGCGCAGACGATCCTCGACTGAGCCGCGCGCGAAACAGACGATCCAGCCGCCCGACGAGCGTCGCTTTCGCCTGCGCCATGCTCGGGGCGGCGTCGCCAAGTTCGTGCGTCAGTGAGGTGACGGGCCTTCCGGGCAGGCCGCACGGGACGATCAGGTCAAAGTGAGTCAGGTCGGTGCTGACATTCAGCGCGAGCCCGTGCATCGAGACCCATCGCTTCACGCGCACGCCGAATGCGGCGATTTTCCTCGTCGGATCGCCGCGATCGTTCGGGAGCCATACGCCGGTCGCTTCGGGGTCGCGCATCGCGCTGACGCCGAAGTCACCGCACACGCCGATCACGGCCTCTTCGAGTGTGCGCATGTACTCGTGCAGGCGAAGCCCGAGGAGGTTCAGGTCGAGAATCGGATACGCGACGAGTTGGCCCGGCCCGTGGTAGGTGATGTCGCCCCCCCGGTCGGTGGGCGCGACCTCGACGCCCAGCCGTTCGAGGTGCTCCGTTGACGCCAGCAGGTGCTGCGCGGCGGCGGCCCTTCGGCTGACCGTGATCACGGGCGGGTCGTGCTCAACGAGCAGGAGGAATCCGGCGGATTCGCGGCTCTCCCCCATCGCTTCGCGATCGGCCAGCACGCGCTCGACGCACTCGAGTTGCTTCTCCAGCGCCGGCGCGTACGCCATGCGGCCCAGATCAACGACCTCAAAGACGGGAACGCGGTCCATCCGGCAACTCTAGGTCGGGCGTTGCGCACTACACTGGCCGCGAATGACCACCGAGCCCGTCCAGACAGCGCGCCCGCCCAACACCCCTTCCGAGCCGTGGACGACGCGGCGCCTGCTGGACTGGATGACCAGGGCGTTTCGTGAGCGTGAACTGGATTCGCCGCGTCTGCTTGCCGAGATGCTGCTGGCCCATGTCGCGGGGTGCGAGCGTCTCGCGCTGTACACCCACGCCGACCGCCCGGCGAGCGATGATGAACGGGAGCGGCTCCGAGCGCTCGTCGGCCGCGCGCTCAAGCACGAGCCCGTCCAATACCTCGTGGGCGAAGGGTGGTTCTTCTCGCTGCCGTTCCTCGTCGATCCGCGTGTGCTCGTGCCCCGGCCCGCGACCGAGACCATCGTCGAGCATGTGCTCCAGCGTGTCCGTCAGGACTGCGCCTCGCTCGCGTGCGGCCCGGACGGCGAGGGGCTCACCATCGCCGATGTGTGCACGGGCAGCGGGTGCGTCGCGGTCGCGTTGCTCAAGAACCTTCCGATGGCGCGCGGCGTCGCGAGCGATGTCTCCGCCGATGCGCTGGAGGTCGCGCGGCTCAACGCAGAGCGCCACGGCGTGCTCGACCGGCTGACGATCGTCCAAGGCGATCTGCTCGAACCGATCACCGCTTCGAAGAGCGAACACGCGCCCGACGGCTTCCAGTTCGTGGTGAGCAACCCGCCGTACATCCCGGATCACGAGTGGGAAGCGGTCGAGACCAATGTGAAGAGCTTCGAGCCCACGCTCGCGCTGCGCGGCGGGACCGACGGGCTGGACCTCGTGCGGCCGCTGATCGCTGGCGCGAACGGGCTGCTCCGGACAAACGGTGAGATGCTGATCGAGACGGCGGCGTCGAACGCGAGCGCGGCGGCGGATCTCGCCCGCGCCGCGTACGCGGATGTGCGAGTGCTCAGGGATTTCGAGGGGTTCGACCGCGTGGTCGCCGCGACGAAACGGTGATCAGGCCTTGGCGCCGAAGGCCTTGTGGACCTCGGTGACGAGCTGCTCGACCTGAAACGGCTTGAAGAGCACGCATTGCAGCCCTTCCTGCGAGGCGCGCACGATCGAGTGGTGCGGGTCGTACCCGAAGCCGGTCATGAGGATCACGGGCGGCGGGTTGCGGAGTTTCTGGGTCGCGGCGAAGAGTTCGTAGCCGTTGTGGTCGGGCATGCGGATGTCCGACACGACGAGGTCGGCGGGCGATTCGAGCACGGGGTTGCCGTCGGCGTCGAGGAGGTGGTCGAGGGCTTGGCGGCCGTTGACGCACACGAGGACCTTGGCGCCGCGATGCTCGAGCACCGCCTGGGCGAGGTCGCGGATCTGGCCGTCGTCGTCGGCGAGGAGGATGGTCTTGCCTGCGACGAGCGGGTCGTGGTGCTTCGACTCGAGTTCCTTGTCCACGCCGAGGATTGTGGATGGCCCGCTGGCGGCCTGCTTGACGCGCGAGCGGATGGCCTCGACATCCTTCGAGATCCGCGCGATGTGCTCCCCGATGCGCGGGTCGGCCACGAGCGCCTGCTCGCGGAGCCAGTCGACCTCGAGCATGAGGTCGTTGAGCGGCTCGGAGATCGAACCCTCGACGCGCTCGGAGAGCGTCGCGCTGGTGGCGACGCGCTCGGCGACCATGAGGTTGAGCATGTTCAGCGCCAGCGCGACGTAGCGCGCGAAGTTCTCCGCGAACTGGCGGTCGTCCTCGGTGAACGATCCGACGCTGTTGCTCTCGATGTTGAAGACGCCGATGACTTTGTCGTTCAGGAGGAGCGGGAGCGTGAGCGAGCTTCCCGGCTGGTCCATGCCCTTGATGTAGCGCGGGTCCTTGGCGACATCGTGGCAGATGTACGAGCGTCCGGTGGCGGCCACATACCCCGAGATGCCGTTTCCCTCGGGGGTGGCGTAGAGGTCGATGGTCTGCACTTCCGACGACAGCCCGGTGGTCATCACGAGTTCGAGGCGTTTGGTGTCCTGATCGACGAGCCAGATGACGAAGTGGTCGAACTGGAGCAGGTCGTGCGCGAGTTTCACGATGCGCTGGCGGAGCAGGTCGAGGCGCTCGGCGATGTGCATCTTGCGGACATTCTCGGGCTCGATGCGCACGAGTTCTTCCGCGGCGCGCTCGATCGCCTGGTTCTTCTGCATCGTCCGCCGCGAGGTGGTGACATCGAACGCGACGCCCGCGACCCGGCGCAGTCTCGCGCGGCCCTGCATCGCCTCCTCGGAATCGAGCACGGCGGAGATCACGACCTCGAAACTGCGCCCGTCGTCGGTGGAGACGAGGATCTTGCGCGTGGGCATCGGGCGCGTCCGGTCGTACTCGACGCGCTCGGCGAGCATGGCCTTGAAGCGCTCGCCGACCTCTTTGCAGGCCGTGATGATCCGGGTCCGGGTCGACTCGTCGAACTCGTCGAAGCGGGCCGTGGACCACGCGAGCGAGCCGTCGGGCTCGCAGAGGCAGGCGCCCTCGCCCAGGGAGTCGAGCACGGCCCGGGCGCCGATGGTGAGACCGGTGAGGTCGGAGGCCCGGATCGACGCCGGGACCATCGCGACATCGAAGTCGGCGGCGCGGAAGTCGTTGATCGGGAGGACGGAGGCGTCGAACTCGCCCTTGAGCATCCCGAGCGTGCGATCGCCCAGTTCGGCGGTGTCGAGGATGAACAGCCGCTTCCGGGACGAGCGATCCCCGGGCTCGGGATGGTCCGCGCCGGGAGTCTGGCCGGGATTTTTCGGTGAGTCGGGCACTTGGAGTTTGTCCGGAGGCAAGTGTACGCTGGGCGGCGCGCCGGAAACCTGCATCGTTCCGCTGCGTACGACCGATGCGAGGATCTCCAGAACATCGGACGCGCGGGACGCGTCACTGTTGCGAAGCATGATCGAAACCGACGGACTGTGGAAGGTGTACGGCGACTTTGCGGCGGTCCGCGGGGTGAGCCTCGCCGTGCCCAAAGGGCAGATCGTCGGGTTCCTCGGCCCCAACGGCGCGGGCAAGACGACCACCATCCGGATGCTGACGGGCTTCCTGGCCCCGAGCGCGGGATCGGCGCGCGTCGCCGGCTTCGATTGCGTGGACCAGAGCCACGAGGTCCGCAAGCGGCTCGGGTACCTCCCCGAGTCGGCGCCGCTGTACCGCGAGATGCGCGTCACCGACTACCTCGAGTACCGCGGGCGGCTCTTCGGGATGGACCGTCCGGAGCGCCGGACCGCCATCGCTCGAGCGCTCGACAGGTGCTGGCTGAAGGAAGTCGCGCGCTCGCGGATCGGGAAACTGAGCAAGGGCTACCGCCAGCGCGTGGGGCTCGCGGCCGCGATGCTCCATGACCCCGAGGTGCTGATCCTCGATGAGCCCACGAGCGGGCTCGATCCGACGCAGATCGTCGAGACGCGCAAACTGATGCGGTCGCTCGCCGGCGACCGGACGCTGCTGCTCAGTTCGCACATCCTGCCCGAGGTCGAGCGGACCTGCGACCGGATCATCATCATCGCGCGGGGACGCATCCGCGCCGACGGATCGCCTGAGGAACTCACGCGGACGGTGGCGCAGGGGCGGCCGCTGACCGTTGAAGCGAAACTGGACGGGGACAACACGATCGAACGCCTGACCGGCGCAGCGCACTCGTGCCCGGGCGTCGGCATGGCCGCCGGAGAGCGGATGCTCGACGGCTGGGTGCGCCTGCGCATCGAGCCGACCGACGGCGCGGGGGATCTGCGCGAGCCGGTGGCAACGGCGTTGCGCTCCGTCTCGGCGCTTGTCCGCGAGATCCGCGCCGAGGGCGCGACGCTCGAAGAGGTCTTCTCGCGCGCCATCGCGATGTCCGATTCGGAAGGGGCGGCGGCGTGAGAGCGACCCTCGCCATCGCGACCCGCGAGTTCGCGGGGTACTTCCGCCAGCCGATGGGCTGGGCCGTGATCGCGCTGTATCTCGCGCTGAGCGGGGCCGTGTTCGCGCTCGGCAGCCTGCGCCCGGGCGAACCCGCCTCGATGCACGGGTTCTTCCAACTCTCGACCTGGCTCTTGATGTTCATTGCGCCGGCCGTGTCGATGCGCCTGTTCTCGGATGAACTGCGCCTCGGGACCATCGAGCCGCTGATGACCTCTCCGGCGAGTGATCTGGCGATCGTGCTCGGGAAGTACATCGGCGCCGCCGGGTTTCTGCTGGTCATGATCGCGCCGACGCTGTTCTTCGTGGGCGTGCTGGAGGTCTTCTCCGACCCCGATTATGGCCCGATCGCCGCGGGATACCTCG
Source organism: uncultured Phycisphaeraceae bacterium (assembly GCA_965369025.1). GTDB lineage: Bacteria > Planctomycetota > Phycisphaerae > Phycisphaerales > UBA1924 > JAHBXC01. The sequence continues at coordinate 516,439 of CBDUPB010000002.1, forward strand.
GCCTCGCGATGCTCGGCGCGTTGTACCTCGCGGTCGGGCTGGTGTTCTCGACGCTCAGCGACAGCCAGGTGGTCGCGTTCCTCGGGACGCTGTTCTTCTTCCTGCTCCTCCGCCTGGCGACCGTTGCGCTCGCGCCGGCGCTGGGCGATCCGTGGGCGGCGTACCTCTACCCGCTCTCGGTGGACCTGCGGATCAGCGATTTCGCGAGGGGCGTGCTCGACACGGCCCACATCGTGTTCTTCGTCGCGGCGTCCGCGTGGTTCCTCGTGCTCGCGGGCGCCCTTCTCATGATGAGGAGGTGGCGATGAGCCATACGCCGCACGATCCGGAATTCATCCGCGCTGCGCGCGGCGCCACGGCGCGGCGTGTCCGGTACACGCTGCTGACGCTCGCGCTGATCGCGCTGACCACCGTGCTGTGCGCGGCGATGGTCTTCATCGGAGAGACGCGGAGGGTGCGGATCGATGTGACTGCCACGCGTTCGCACTCGCTCTCGCCGCGGATCGAGGCCCTGCTCGACGGACTTGATGCGCCGCACGAGTTGGTGGTCGTCGCGGACTCGGCGCGGCTCGACACGGCCGCGGCGCGGCGGCTGACCGATTTCCTCGATCTTCTGCGCCGGTCGTCCCCGAACCTGACGGCGATCTGGATCGACACGAGCAACCCGGCGGACCGTGCGGAGTTCGAGAGCCTCCCCGGTCGAATGCTCGAGCTTCGCGCTGTGGAGGTCGAAGCAGGGAAGGCGGCGATCGAGAACACCCGCGTCGCTGCCGAGCGGGTCGCGCAGTCGTTCGACCGGATGGCGTCGACCCTTGGCGAGTGGCCCGGCGCAATGCGCGACACGGGCGCGTCCCCCGAAGTCATCGACGCGCTGGGCGAACTCGCCGCGCTCGCGCGCGTGCGCAGGGACGAGGTCACGAGTGTTGCGGAAGCGTTCCCGCTCGCGGGGATCGCCCGGGCCGGTGGGATCGAACTCCCGGATGTGCCCGCGGCGCAGGGTTCGCTGGGCGTGGTCCTGCGTCGCGCCGCCGAGAGCCTCGACACGATCTCCCGGGCTGCGGCGCAGATCGCTGTCGCGGATCTGTACGCTCCGTTGAACGATCGCGCGGGCGGCGTGAACGAACTTGCGCAGGCGACGCGCGATGAGGCGCTGCGTGCGGCGGACGAGATCGGGCGCGCCCCTCGGGTGAAACTGCTCGACACGCTGCGGCTGCTGCAGGGCCGCGACGCCGCGGTGCTGCTGTCAGAGAACGATGTCATCGCGATCCGTATCGAGTCGATGCTCGCGGAGAACGCGGCGGCGCAGGGCGCGTCGCAGGCCGCGCAATTGCGCTTCGAGGCGGAGCGTGCGATCACTTCGGCGCTTGCTGCGGCGAGCACGACCGAGGGCGGAGGCCCGCCGGTCGTTGTTCTGACGCACAGTCAGCCGGAAACGATCCTCGTGGCGCCCAAGCCCGGTCAGGGAGACGCGCTCGCGCCCCTGCGCGGGCTGCTGGATCACATCGCGGCTCAGGGATTCGTGATCCGCGAGTGGGCGACTTCCGTGGATACACAGCGGCCCGCGCTGAGCGAGATGCGCGCGAACGGACAGCCGGTCGTCTGGGTGATCCTGCCTGGGGCCGCGTCCACGACCGACGGCGCAACCCGTATGGGCACGCTGGCGAAGGCGGTGGAGGGGCTGCTCGACGACGGCGAGTCGATGCTGATGAATGTCGGCCCTTCGCTGTTGCCGCGCGTGGGCGAGGGCGATCCGCTGGTGGCGCGACTGCGCGAGTTGGGGCTTTCGATCGATTCGGGACGGCCGCTCGTGGAAACGGTGCGCACGCCCGCCGGGCCGCGCACCAAGTCGGACTTCCGTGTTTTGCGCGCGAACGGGGAGCACGCCGTCGGCGCCGCGATCGACGGCCTTGCGGTGGCGCTGATCTGGCCGCTGCCGATGACGATCTCGGATGACGGCGAGATGGAATGGACGGAACTGGTTGAGATTGCGTCACGGGAGGAGATCTGGGGCGAATCGCAATGGCCGACGCTCGTGCAGGCGGGGACGATGAACGCCTCGGCGAGTTTCGACGACCGCGTTGATGTGCGAGATGGCCCGTGGACAGTCGTGGCCGCGGGCGAGCGGTTCCTCGAAGGCGATGACACGCCCCAGCGTGTGGTGGTGGTCGGGAGCAACGGGTGGTTCTTCGACGCCATCGCGCTGCGCAGCGCGACGGTCGAGGGCCGCATGGCGATCAGCAACCCGGGGAACCTCGAACTCTTCGACGCCTCGCTGCTCTGGCTCGCTGGACACGACGAGGTGATGGCGCGATCGGCGGCTGCGCTGGGCGGGTCGCGCGTCGGGGCGATCGAACCGGGCACGCTCCGAGCGCTCTGGGCGCTGTGCATCCTGGGCCCGGCGACGGCGACCCTGCTGCTGGGGCTGGCGGTCCGCATGTTCCGCGGGTGAGCGAGCCCGTGTAGAGTGTTGCCGTGCCCCAGCGTTCCCTGCTCTTTCTGGCGATTCTGACGGCGGCGGCGGTCGCGTTCGCGGTCGTGCTTGTCTCGGGCGGCGGCTCGCGCGTCGATATCGGCGCTCCCCTGCTCGACCGTCCGGTCTTTGCCACGACCGCGCTGGAGATCGAACCGGAGGGCGACGGGGGAACCCTGCGCATCGAACGCGCCGGGGAGCGATGGGTCATCGCGGGGGACGGATGGCCCGCGAACGAAACAACGGTTCGTGCGGCGTTGCGCCTGCTGAGCGAGATCCCGATCTCGTCGGGCGGCGCACGAGCGAGCGACCGCGAGACGCGCGTCACGCTGGAGTTCAACGACGGTGAGCGCGCCGAGTTCTGGGTCGAACCGGCGGCGCGGGCCGTCGGGGGCGGCGCAGCGGTGCGCGACGCGATGGGTCGGCAGGGGCGTGCGCCGATTGACCTCGCCCGCGCGTTCGAAACCGCCAAGGCCGATACCTGGCGCAGTCTTGCGGCGATGCCGACGGTGGACATCGAATCGTCGCGCGTCACGCTGGAGCGAGCGGGCGAGGCGCCGATCTCGCTCGCACGGGTGCGCGGGACATGGTTCCTGCGCGAGCCGGCGCGTGCGAAGGCGGACGATCGCGCCGTGGCCGCGCTGCTCGGCGATCTGATCGACCTGCGCGCTGTGCGTTTCGGCGGCGAGTTGATCGAGCCGGTCGCGGGCGGGATCACCGCGATCATCGTCGAGAAGGACGAGCGATCGCCCCGCGCCGACGGAACGATGGAGACGAGCGTCGAGCGCGCCGAACTGCGAGTGCTCGGCACGGCGAACGGGGATGGCTCCGAGACAGCGGTGGTTTCCGACGGCGTGCGGCTGGCGCTGCGCACCGACCGGATTCGCGCGCTGGACATCGATCCGAGCCAGTTCGTGTCGCGCACGGCGATCGCGGCGGCGCCGGCGGACATCGGGATGATCGTCCTGCGCGGCCCGGAGGACCAGGTCGCGTTCCGGCGCAAGGTGTCTTCGTGGGAAGCGCTGGGCGCCGCGGCGGAGAGACTCGCCGACCCGATGGAAGAATCGGGCGGCGTCGAGCGTCTGCTGGCGTTCCTGGCGAACGCGCAGGCGGAATCGGTGACGCTCGATCCGGCCGCTGCGGAAGGCGAGCCCGGCGAGCGGTTCATTCAGATCTTCGGGCTCGGCGATGAACCGATCGCGACCATCGAAGCAGGGTCCGCCATGATGGGCGGGCTGGTGCTGCTCGACGAGTCTCAGCCGGGCGTGGTCAAGTCGTACAGCGCGGCGCAGATCCCCCCGCTGCTCCGCGCGTGGCTCGAACTGCGCTAGCGCTCAGCGTCTGGTGCGGAACACGAGCAGGGTGTCGTCGCCGCTGCGTCGGGATCGCTCGGGGATGAAGCGCTGCGCGTCGCTGATGCGCGCGACTTCCCCGATGTGCGCGGGCTGCATCGCGGCGGCGTCGCCGAGCAGTATGGGCGCGACGAACACGCGGCACTCGTCGATCAGGCCTTGTCGCGCGAGCGAGCCGACGACGCCCGGTCCGGCTTCGACGAGTACATTCGACGCGTTGCGCTCGACCGCGAGCCATCGCACGGCGTGGGCGAGGTCGAGCCGAGGTGCGCGGCCGCGCGGGGATTCGGCGAGTTGCGGGACCGGGATCACCTCGACGCCCATGCCGCGGAGCGTCTGCGCGCGGGGGGCGCTGGCGTGGTCTTCCGCACAGAACAGCGCGACGGGGATCTCCCTCGCGGTGCGCGCCAGTTGCGACGCGGGCGGCGTGCGCACGGCGGGGTCAACGACCGCGCGGATCGCGATGCGGCGCGGCGTGCGCCCTGTGCGCGCGTCGAGGCGAGGATCGTCGGCAAGTACTGTCCCGATTCCGGTGAGCACAACATCAACACGCGATCGCCAGCGGTGCACGCACGCGCGGGATCGCTCGCCGCTGATCCATTTCGAATCGCCCGTGCGTGTGGCGATGCGGCCGTCGATGGACTGGGCCCACTTCGCGATGACCCAGGGGAGTCCGGTCTCGATGCGCTTCGCGAAAGGGTCGGTGAGGCGGATCGCGTTGGCGCTCGCGTCGGTGAAACGCACGCGGATCCCCGCGGCGCGGAGCGCGTCTGCGCCTCCCCGGGCGAGGGGGTTCGGATCTGCGCGAGCGATCACGACCTCGGCAACGCCGGCGTCGATCAGGGCGCGTGCGCAGGGCGGCGTCTTGCCCTGATGGTTGCACGGTTCGAGCGTGACGAAGGCCGTGGCGCCGCGCGGGTCGATGCCTTCGCGTTCAGCCGCGCGGAGCGCGTTCACCTCGGCGTGCGGTTCGCCGAAGCGTTCGTGATGACCGATGGCGAGCACGCGGCCGTGCGCGTCGGCCAGCACGCAGCCCACGAGCGGGTTTGGTTCGACGCGACCCTGCGCGCGGCGGGCGGCGCGGGCCGCGATGTCCAGCATCGCGTGATCGCGGGCGTGTTGGAGTGCGGGATCGTTCACCGTTGGCGCACGATTGTTCGGAGTTGCTCCGCGGTCAAGACGCGGGAGGCGTCGCTGATCCAGCGGCGGCCGTCGACGCCGTAGCCCTGGGTCGGCTTGATCTCGGGGAAGTCCTGCGCGAAGCGGGCGTTGAATCGGAGCATCGCGAGGTCGCGTGCGAACTTGGCGGCCATCGAGGCGAGCGCGACCGGGAAGCGTTTGGAATCGGCCTCGACCTCGACGAGCACGCGGAGTTCGCGTCGGCCGTCGCGCAGGGCGTAGGCGGAGCGGTCGTCTCCCCGGCGGACGGTCTCGAGCGTCGCTTCGGGATCGATGCTGGCGAGAAAGGCCGCGTAGTCGGTGCGTCCGCCCTGACGATCGAGAAAGGCGTAGCCCATGCGCGGCGTTTCCGAGTCGCCATCTTCCTCGTCGCTGGCGAGTTGTCCCCACAGGTCGCGCAGGCGGGCGAGGGCCATGCAGGCGGTGACGGCGGCCTTGGAGCCGTGCTTCGCGCACTGTTCGTTGAAGCGGTCGGGGTCGAGCGCGCCGACGCGCAGGGTGTGGAGTTCCACGCGCGCGGCGCTCATGGCTCGCGCGAGGGTTGCGGCTCTCAGCGCGACGAGTCCGGCGTCGTGGTTGAGCGGAAGGGCTCGCGGGTCACGCCGCGCGTCTTCGCGAAGGGTTGCGCAGGCCATGCGTGCGAAGAGGTCCGAGTCGTTCGCGACGGGGTCACCCTCTCGGTGCTGAAGGAAGGCGAGGAGGGAGAGTTCGATCTCGGCGAGCGCTGCGGCGTGGCCGTCGGGGCCGTGCTTTGCGGGCCGCTTGAGGGCCTTGGAATCGTTCACGCAGAGCCGGGGGCGTCTGGGCACGGATTCCTTGGGGGAGCGGCAGACGGCGTCGCTGAGGGCCTGCCAGAGGCACGGGGGTTTGTCGGCGTCATCGAGGGGCGCACGAAAGACCGCCGCGCCCACGCAGAGCGGGCCCAGGAATGGGCCGTACCCGGCCTCGTCGAGGCCGAGCAACAGCGCGGTACGTGAACGCGGCGGCATGTGTTCGTGCGCGAAGGGTCGGCTTAGTAGCCGCCGGCGCCGGTGACATCGGGCGGCGGGCCGGGAGGCGTGTTCTGGAGCTGCTCCATCTCCGGCGTGGTCTTCGTCTGCGAGCTCTTGAGGTAATAGCCGATGGCGCCGATCGCGACGACAAAGAGCACGACCGCGATGATGATCTTGACCTTATTGTTCATATGAGTGCGCTCCTGGGAGTGTCGGGGCTGAAAGTGACACGCCGCCGGCTTCTGGGCCGACGGCGTGCAGTGTATCAATTCGATGAAGGTGTAGCCAGATGGTGGCTTACGGGATGTCACGACCGGCGAGACCGCCGAAGGTGAACTTGAAGTAGGTCGGGCCGGCGCCGTTGTACTGATTGGCGAGCGGGCCGGGGAGAGCGCCGCTGGTCGGGCCGGTGTCCTGCTCGAGGTCGGTGCGCGGCTGGAAGACCTGATTCTCGTCAGCGACCTTCACATTCTTGGCGCTGCCGTCGAACATGGTGATGCTGATGGAGGGGCCCTTGCCGTCGTTCACGGCGCGGTTGTTCCACCAGGTGCGGATGCCGCGATCGTGGGTGGTGACATACTGGTAGAACGCGACCTTGTTCGAGGTGAACTGGATCGAGTTAGCGCGGTGGAACGAGCGGAACTGGTCGAGACCGCCGGGGATGGAGCCGGTGCCGCCGCCCGAGGGGTTCAGCGGGCCGGTGAGGGAGAAGAGGTCCTTGCGGTACAGCGCGGGGAGGATGTACCAGTAGGTGGGGACCTGAAGGAAGCGGCCGGGCTCGGAGGAGTTGCGCTCCGCGAAGGGAACGGTGCGGTACGCGTTCCACGCGGACTTGGACTCGCGATCGGTCGGGGAGACGAAGGGCTCCTGGAGCATCGCGTCGCCGCGGGTCTCGGACATGTAGTTGCCGAAGGCGATGAACCAGAACGCTTCGATGCCGACGCGGGTCGGGCCCGACGCGTTCTGCTGGGTGTTGTAGAGGACGCCGGTGTTGCCGCGTTCAGCGGTGTTGAACTTCCAGCCGTTGATGTAGCCGTCGAAGATGTTGGCGAACGCGATCGCGGGCTGGCCCGAGGGGCCGGTGCCGGGCTGCTGACCGTTGCCGGGAGGCGCGGACGGCAGGCGATCCTGATTGTCGGCGGTGTAGGACGCGACACCCTGGCCGTTGCCGCGGATGGTCGCGATGCAGGACACGATGCCTGCCTGACGGCGTGCTTCGCCGAGGGTGGGCAAGAGGATGCCGATCAGCAGCGCGATGATGCTCACGACGACGAGCAGTTCGATCAGAGTGAACGCTGCTCGACGCGATGTCGCGCCCGTCGGCCTGTTCAAGGGGTGGGCCATGCTCGATTCTCCTTCAGACATAACTGGGTGCGGGCGAGCCGAGCCCGTCCGCGCATATGGGGCGGGAGCGTACACAATGATCGCTCCTGCGTAAAGAGACCTTCACAAAGGATCGGTACGCGAGAGGGCGACGGGCTGTTGCAGGGACTGGCGGCGGTTTTTGTCGCGAATTGCGGGCTTCGGCCGTAGCAATCCCCTGTCTCGGGGTAGTCGCGGGCCATGCACGGGGGCGGAAAAACGACGCGACCCGGCGCAAGGCCGGGTCAGGTCAGGACTTCCATCGAAATGCGGCTGAGAGGAATCGAACCTCCACGGGTTTTACCCCACTAGAACCTGAATCTAGCGCGTCTGCCAATTCCGCCACAGCCGCAGCGAAGAGCCGGCAAGGATAGTCAAATGCCGCCCAATGTCTATCGCCTTGGGGCGTGTTCGGCCACCTGATGGGTCAGAATCCCGCCTCGGCCAGCCAGGCGGAGGGCTCGAAGCCCAGGGCGGCGGCGATGGCGAGGAGGGATTCGAGACTGGGGAGGTGGGCGCCGCGCTCGATGCTCGACAACTGGCTGACGCTCACCGTCGATTCTTCGGAGAGGTCTTTCAGCGTCCAGCCGCGATCGGTGCGCGCGAGGCGGATCTGGCGTCCGAGTTCCTGACGAAGCCGGTCCTGGGGTCGTCCGCCGAGATCGAACTCTCTTGCTGCGCTGGCGAGCGTGGCGCGGAGTTCGTCGAGGGAGAAAGGTTTCTCGAGATAGTCGTAGACATCCTGCTTGAATGTCTGGCGCATCGTTTCGAGCGAGGGGTACCCCGTCACGACGATCACGCAGAGTTTCGGCCAGCGCTTGCGGACCTCGAGCAGCACGGTCTCGCCCGAATAGCGGCCCATCTTGATGTCGAGGAGCAGGATGTCGGGCATGCTCGCCTCGATCAGGCCGAAGCATTGCTCGGGCGTCGAGGCAACGCGGACCTCGTGGCCCTCGGTTTCGAGGGTCGCGCTGATGTACTCCCGGAAGTCGGCGTCGTCGTCGAGGGCGAGGATCGAGAGCGGCGGCGTGGGCCGCGCGTGGTCCGCGTCGTCGGAATGCCGTTGGGTGCTCATCAAGGTCGGATCTGCTCGCTTGCGTCGTCGGTTCGGCGATGGCGCATCGCCCCGTTGGGCGCATCATCACCGGAATCTCGCTCAGCGGCAAGCTCGCGCTCGTCGTCGGGGAGGGTGATCTCGAACTCGGCCCCGGCGCGGCGGGGAGGAGCGCCCTGCTCGTGGGGGTCGCCGGTCGGCAGGTTGCGCGCGAGGATCACGCCCCCGTGCTCGCGGACGATGCCCTCGGAGACGGCGAGCCCGAGCCCCGTGCCGCGCGCGTCGAGCCGGGTGGTGACGAAGGGCTCGAAGAGGCGGGAGAGGACATCGGGGGCGATCCCGGGGCCTTGGTCCTGCACGCGGATGGAGACCCACTCGCGGCCGTCGCGTTCGACTCGCTCGGCGAGGACGGCGATGACGCCCTCGCCGTCCATCGCGTCGGCGGCGTTGCGGAGGAGGTTGACGAAGACCTGCCCGAGCCGGTCGGGATCGCCCGCGACGGTGAGGTCTTCGGGGATGGAGGTGGTCAGTTCGACATCGCGGGCTTCGCGGTCGATGCGCACGAGGGTCCACGCTTCCTCGACGATGCGCGCGAGTGGCGAGCGTTCGCGGGTGGCCGGGCGCACGCGGGCGAAGTCGAGGAGACTCTCGCTGAGCCGCTCGAGGCGTTGAACAACGCGGAGCATGAGTTGGGCTTCGCTGGTCGAGATCTCGTGCCCTGGCTCGCCGGCGATGCGCTCGACCTGGCCCTTGAGCACGGCGAGCGGTGTGTTGAGTTCGTGCGCGATGCCCGCGGACATCATGCCCAGCGAGACGAGGCGGTCCTGATCGGCGAGGTTGCGGCGTGCGGTCTCGAGGAGGTGGTTCTTGCGTTTGAGTTCGCCAGCGACGGTCTCGAGCCGGTCGAGCGCGTCGTTGAGCATCGCCTCCTGCTGGCGGAGGCGGACGATGGATTCGTTGCGCGAGCGCATGATCTCGCCGAGTTCGTCGCGGGGCATCTCGAGCGCGTCGATGAGTTCCTCGTCGCGCCTGCCTTCCTGGACGGCGAGATCAGCGCGGAGCAGCGCCTTGATCGGGAGGTAGACCTGCTTGGGCAGCACCACGATCTCAAGGGCGAGCGCGATGAGCAGGTAGAACCCGAGGAGCACGGCGGTGAGGAAGAGGTACATCCTCGTGACGGCGCGGCGTGCGTCCACGGCGTTGGCGCTGGTGTAGAGGAAGACGCCCGAGGCGGGGTTGTAGCGCACGGCCTTCTGGTGGGCGCCCGTCCCGCCGAACAGGAAGACCACCGAGCCGGCGGCCTCGCGCGCGAGGCGCGCCTGTCGATCGGTGAGCCCGACCTCGTCGGCCGAGCCGACCCGGAGTTCGACACCCTCGGGCGACGCGAAGGTGGCCAGCGACGGATCGCGCGTGAGCATGTCGATGGCGACCAGGCACGATTGCCGCTCGGCGGACGCGACCACCTCGTGGATCGCGGGTCGGAGGGCGGCGAGGAGCACCACCGCCAGCGCCAGCGAGAAGGTGGTGTGCAGGAGGATCATTTTCTTGCGGATCCGCATGCTGCCGATGAGCGTGCGGAGCCGGCTCGTCCGCTCGCTGGACGAGGCCGCCGGATCGAAATCGACTGGACGCTGAGCCATCGGTGAATGGTGCGCAGGCGGAATGCAGAAAGCCAGCCCAACCTCGGGGGGCAAAATCGCCGATAACCCCGGGGTGAGGCCCCAGCGACGCAGTCTGATCAGGATCTACGGCCCGCCGGCGGCGATCGCGGCGATGGGCGCCCTGTGGATGTGGGGGGACATCGGCCCCTCGATGCGCGGGGCGATCCTGTTCTGCGGGTTCGTGATCCTGCTCTGCGTGTTCGTCGGGGCTCGGAGCGACCGCAAGACTCGTCGCAAGATCGCGGAGAACGAGCGCCAGCTCGAACTGCTGCGCACGCGTGGGTACGAAGCGCTGCGGGATGAGATCGAACACGAGAAAGGCAAGGACGCCGCGTGAAGCAGGGACCGACCGAAGATCAGCCGACCGATTCGTTGCGCCTGGTGCAGGCGCCCCCCCTGCTCATCGTGACGGGCATGACGCTTGAGGCAGAGCGTCTCGCGCGGCCGCTGGCGTCGAACATCCGCGAGCATGTCGGCGCGTGGCTCGATCTGGAACGCGACGAAGACGACTCGACGCCCGGGTTCGACCCGATCGTGTGCACGGATGTGTGGTGGCTGAACAGCGCGGAGTTGCGCGCGTGCCCGACGATCGCCGTGGGCGGCCCGGAGCAGAACGCGCTGACGGCGTACCTTGCGGACAAACTGCCCAGCGTGTTCACGATGGACGGCCGCGTGCTCGTGCAGATGGATCTGGACGGCGTGGACCTGCTGGCCGCGTGCTGGGGCGTCGATGACTCGACGACCACGGCGGCGGTCGATCGCTTTCTTGAGGCGTACCTCGATCGATTCATGGAATCGGCGTGCGCAAGGTTCGGCGCGACGACCGGCTGAGCGGCTACTTGCCGACACAGAACGAACTGAAGATGCGCCCGAGCACATCGTCGGGCGAGATATCGCCGACGACCTCGCCGAGCGCGTCGAGCGCTGCGCGGAGTGCGTCGGCGATGAGTTCGGCGTTGTCGAGTCGCCTGGCGTCGGGTGCGCTGGCGGCGGCGCTGCGCGCGAGCGAGAGTGCGTCGATCGCCTTTGCCACGGCCAGCGCGTGACGGGGAACGAGATCGCCGGTCGGCGATGCGTTTGCGAACGCGGCGTCAACGATGGCTCGGGCGAGCGCGCCGAGGTTGGCGCCGTCGAGCGCGCACACGGCCAGCGGGCCGTCGCCGTGATCCCCGGCTCCCGGGAGGTCGGCCTTGGTGCGCGTCCGGATGCGCGGCGTTCCATCCGGGAGTGACGCCCCCCACTCGTCGCGCTCGAATCGTCCCGACGGATCGCACAGCACCAGCGCGTCGGCGCGTGCTACGGCGTTCATCGCGGCGCGCTGGCTGAGCGCATCGACCGGAGATCGCTCGGCGAGCGCGGCGTCGAGGCCCGCGAGATCGACGAGTTCAACACGCGGCGAGGCGCCGCCCGGCAACGGTCCGGCGAAGCGGGTCAGGTCGCACGGCTCGGCGATGGCGTCGCGGGTTGTGCCCGCCTGTTCGCTGACGATGGCGCGCGGGCGGCCGAGCAAGGCGTTGAAGAGCGTGCTCTTCCCGGCGTTGGGCGGGCCGACGAGGACGACGCGCGGGAGCGTGGTGTTCGATTCACGCGGGGATGCGTCCCCGGCTCGTGCGCGCATGGCGGGGATGATCGTCTCGAGCCGGGCGGCGAGTTCCGCCGCGCTGAGTGGCACGACATCTTCCTGATCGGTGAAGTCGATGCCGGCTTCGACGAGCGCGAGGAGGGAGGCGACGGTGTCGGCCCATTCGCGCAAATCGGAACCGGTGACGCCGCGCAGGAGCAGGTCGGCGGCGCGGCGGTCGGCCTCACTGGTTGCGGCGATCACGGCGGCGACGCCCTCGGCCTCGTCGAGCGTGACACGGCCGTTGAGGAAGGCGCGGGCGGTGAACTCCCCCGCTTCCGCCGGTCGCACGCCTTCTGCGCGGCACAGCGCGTCGATCACGCGCTCGATGACGATGGGGTTGCCCACGACGAGCAATTCCACGGCGTCTTCGCCCGTGTAGGAGCGCGGCGCTTCGTAGATCGCGAGCAGCGCGGGGAGCGTGTGCGCGCCGAGCGTCAGGCGCGTCGGATGGGCGCCGCGATAGAACAGCGTCTCGGGCGCGAGCGCCGCGATGGCGTCGCGTGTCTGCGGGCCGGAGAGGCGCACGATGGCGCGAGCGGCGACGCCGCGGGGTGAGGCGACGGCCACGATGGTGTCGCCCGTGTGCATCGGCGGGGCCTCGGCGCGGTCAGCGGCTGCCGCGGTTGCGACGGTCCTTGAACGAGGGTGTCTTGGGCTCGTCTTTGCGTCCGAACGGGTTTCCGGCGGTGTTCTTCACGCGCTTGCGTCCGGGGCCGCCCGGGGCGCCGGGGGTCGGCTTCTTGGGCTCGAGGTCGAGTTGGTTGATGTGCGAGCGGATCCAGCGGCTCTCGAGGATGCCGAGGGTGGAGTTGGTGACGAAGTAGAGCGTGAGGCCGCTGGGCGCGTTGAAGACGAAGAGCGGGAACATGAGGACCATCATGACCTTGATGATCTTCTGCTGGGTCTGCTGCTCGGGCGTGAGCGTGGCCGCGGTGGGCGGGGTGAGGTACTTCTGCTGGATGTAGAAGACGACGCCCAGGGCGAGGGGCAGGATGTTGATGCCGGTGATGGGCCCGAGCATGTTGGAGACGAGCGGGACCATGTAGCCGCGTCCGAACTCGACGAAATGATCGGGCGCGGAGAGGTCAGCGAGGAAGGCCCAGTTGCCGTTGGTGATTGTCTGGAAGACGCCGAAGAACGCGGGCTGGTGGCGCAGTTCGAAGGCGAAGTAGAGCATGGCGTAGAGCGCGATCCAGACGGGCGTCTGGAGGAACATGGGGAGGCAGCCGAGCGCGCCGGTGAAGTTGACGCCCTCCTCCTTCATGAGTTTGGCCATCTCGGTCTGGAGGCGCTTCTGGTCGTCCTTGTACTTCTCCTGGAGTTTCTTCTGCTTGGGGCCCAGGGCCTGCATCTGCTTGCCGAAGCGCGCCATGGCGATCTGCGACTTGCGGGTGATGGGGTGCAGGATGGTGCGCACCACGAGCACGAGCAGGATGATCGCGAGGGCCCAGTCGAAGACGAGGTACCCGTGCGCGAAGCGGAGGAACCAGAGGAGGGGCGCTGCGAGCCACTGGAAGGTGCACGGCGCGCACATGCCGCCGATGTTGTAGACGACGATCTGCTGGAGGTTCAGCGCGTTGGAGACTGGCTCCTCGCGGAGCAGGGGCTTGCTCTCGGGGCCGGCGTAGGCGCCGAAGGAGAGATCGACGGCGCCTCCCGGAGCGACCTCGATGGGCGCGCTGGTCATCTGCAGGACGACGGACTGGTTGGGGTCGCCGTTCTGCCCGATGACGACGCGGTTCACGCTTCGCGCGAGGTCAAGCTGCTTGTTGACGACGGCGCCCGGCGCAGTGAGTTCCGCCGAGGTGATGGGCGGGTGCACGACGAACGCGAAGTAGCGCGAGGTCATGGCGATCCACGACAGCGTGCGTTGCGCCTTGATGTCGCTCTCGCGCGGCCAGATGGGCTGGGTGTTCAGTTTCTCGCGCTTCACCATGCTCGCGAGCGAGAGCAGATCGTTGTCGGCGTAGACATAGCGTGAGGGGTCGCGCTGGGGCGGGAGCAGGTAGCCGTAGCGGAAGCGGCGCGTGTCCATCGGGATGCCGGATGTCTCGTGCGGCAGGTCGACGGGGCCGTACTGGTACCAGGTGAAGCGGAGGGGCACGCCGCTGAGGTTGTCGAGGCGTTGTTCGACGAGGATCTCGTAGGAGCCCTCGCGCATGGTGTAGGTCTTGAGGATGCGCGCGACGGCGTTGCCCTCGGCGTCCTCGACGATGGCCTCGAACTGGCCGGGCGCGAGTTCGCGCCAAAAGGTCTTGCCCGGGGGCGCGAGGCGGAGGTCGGCGTACTCGTTGGGGTCTTCGAGACCGATGAAGCCCATCCCGACGGACGCGAGCGAGACGACGGCCTGCTGGACCTCGCGGATCGAGCCGTCCTGCGCGTAGACGAGGACGGCGGCGCTCTTGCGCTCCTGGACGGCGTAATGGTTCTTCTTCTCGATGTCCTCGAAGAAGTCAGCGAAGACGACGGACTCGACGCCGGCGCCGTAGGGCGTGAACGCAACTTCGAGGCGCCACGGGCCGTCGGGATCGAGGGAGCCGAGGCGGGTGAAGTCGCCCTGTGCGTCGAATGCGCGGGCGCGGAGGCCGGAGGGCAGTTCGGCGCTGGTCGATGCGGCGGGCGCGGGCGGGGTTGTCTGGGGAGGGGTCTGCTCGGCGGCGGACTGCGCGATCTCCTCCGGCGTGGCCGCGGGATCGGCGAGGTCGGGGGCGATGTCCTCGACGACCTCGTGGGCGACCTCGGAGGTCGTCTCGGGCGGGTTGACGACCTGGGCGGGCTTGGAGCGGTTGATCTGCCCGATCGCGATCATCGCGACGATCGTGGCGGCGGCCACGAGCACGATGACGGTGAAAAGGGCGCGTTTGGCCTTGTTGGGTTTGGTCGCCATGGAGGATGGGATGCGCAAAGCCGGCCGAGGGGAGCGGCGGGCGTGGGGGTCGGGTTTCAACGAAAGCGGGGGCGGAGGAGAGCCGCCGCCGGGGCGGAAAGATAGCGCGTCGCGGGGCGTTACTCCGCCGTTTCTTCCGCCGGGCTCGCCGTGGCTTTCGGCATGAGGCCCGCGTCGCGGAGGAATTGGCGGAGGGTCTCGTCGTATTGGGGCCACGAAATCGAGGGGTAGTGGCCGCTCTCGGGCTCGAAATGCCGCGCGTCCGGTCGGATGCGTGCGAGCGCCCTGCTGTGGCTCGCGGGGACGACCTTGTCGTCGCTCCCGTGGATGATCAGCAACGGGCCGTCGTACCCGCGCAGCGTCTCTGCGGCGTTGTACGGGTGTCGGACCACGACGGGCGGCAGGAACGCGCGACGGAACATCGACGCCATGTTCGTGAAGGTCGATTCGAGGACGAGCGCGTTCGGCGGGCGGGTGCGGGCGAGATCGGCGGCGACCGCGCCCCCGAGCGAACGGCCGATGTAGATCGTGCGGGCCGGATCAACCCGCGCATCGGCGGCGGCGAGCTCCACGAAGTGCGCCGCGTCTTCGGTAATCGCTGCCTTGCCCGGAGTTCCCCGGCTGCGGCCGTAACCCCGATACTCGGGGAGGAGCACCGCGAAGCCCTCGCTGGCAAGGGCCTGCGCTTCGGGCAGGTAATGGTCGATGAGTTCGCCGTTGCCGTGGAAGATCACCACCAGCGGCGCCGGGCCTTGTTGATCGCGTGAAGACAGGACGAAGAACGCTTCCACGGCGAGTTCGTCCCCTATGTCACGAGTGAGCACGACCGCGCCCGACGCGAGAGACGGTTGCGGTCCCGCGTCCAGCATCCATGCGCCGGGGTAAATCATCCGCCCCTGAATCACGAGTGCAACACCCAGCCACGCGATGTAACAGACCACGAGCGCGATGAGCAGCGAGGTCACGCGGCGCCGAACACGCGCACGGAGCGGCGGCGGAGGGCTTTCTGGAGTCTTGCTTTGCACCGCCCCCCCACTGTTCACCGGCCCTCGTAGAGCCGATCGCCCAGCCAGTCCGCGAGTTGGCCGATGGACTTGATCTTCTCGGCGGTCTTGGCGACATCGTATTCGACGCGGAAGAACTCGAGGTTCAGGTTCTCGCCCTCGTCTTCCATGATGACATAACTCGCGCGGGGGTCGTGGTCGCGCGGCTGGCCGACAGAGCCGACATTCACGACGGCCTTCTCGTCCTCGCTGACGGTGTAGACGCTGCGGCCCAGTTCGCCGGGCGAGTAGAAGTCCGGCTCGTCGGTGAAGACGCCCGGGACATGGGTGTGCCCGACGACGGCGAGGCGCTCGACGCGGTCGAAGACGGATTTCATCTTGTCCGGCGCGGTCATGGCGTCGTCGGGGAAGATGTACTCGTTGATCGGGCGCCGGGGCGAGCCGTGGACGGCCAGGACGGAGAACCCCTCGCCTCCGATCTGCTCGGAGACGCGCACGCGGAGCGAGCCGAGGAACCCGAAGCGCGCCTTGCGTTTGGCCTCGTCGGGCTCGGCGTCGAACTGCTCGCGGGTCCAGTAGGCGGCGGCGGCGGCGGCGGGGTTGAAGTTGGTGGGCTCGTAGAGCACCCCGAAGTCGTGGTTGCCCATGAGGGACCACGCGCAGCGCTCAGCGACGATGTCCACGCATTCGAGGGGTTCGGGCCCGTAGCCGATGATGTCGCCCAGGCAGATGATGCGGTCGACTGAGCGCTCGTCGATATCGCGGAGGACGGCTCGGAGGGCCTCGGCGTTGCCGTGAATGTCGCTGATGATGGCGGTCCGCAACGGCGCGATTCCTTCCGAGCAATCATGGCCCGACACCCTTCGACACCTTGCGGGGCACATATCCCGCGGACGATCGGGGTCGGGTGGACGAAGGCGGGGATGCTACAACCCCGGGCGCGAATGAGCAACGGCGGCGGCCGCCATGCTTCATGAGCGCAAGTTCCTGCAATCTCCGGAAGCGAATAGTCCGATGATCGGGCGAACGCGGTCTCACGAGGCGGACGGAGGCCTTGCGCCGCCTAGAATCGCCGCCTTCACGGGCTTCTCGGACCTGCCGCGCCACGAAGATGTGTCAATAGAGAAGGAAACGAGCCGAACGATGCCCTTCCCGCCCGCTCTCGACAATCCCCCCCCCGCCGACCCCCGCGCGATCGACCTCGTCGCCCACGCGGCCCGGTCGAGCGCCGCCGATATCGACCGACTCCCGCACCCCATCTCGAATGTCGCGGTCCAGTACCAGCGCACGCGCGAGATGACCATCGACGAGTTGCTGCTCGAGAACCGGGTGGTCTTCCTCATCGGGGAGATCAACCACGCCTCGGCCGCTCGAGTGATGATGCAGATGCTCTACCTCGAGAATCAGAAGCGGGGTCAGGATATCAATTTCTACATCAACTCGCCGGGCGGCGCGGTGGACGACACGCTCGCGCTGTACGACACGATGCGCTTCCTGTCGTCGCATGTGGCGACCTACTGCATCGGCCGCGCGTATTCGGGCGGCGCCGTGCTTCTCACGGCGGGCGTCAAGGGCAAGCGGTTCATCCTGCCGCACGCGAAGGTGATGATCCACCAGCCCTACGGCGGCGTGTATGGCCAGACCGAGGACATCCGCATCCAGGCCGAGCAGATCATCAAGTCCAAGACGCAACTCATCGGGATCATCGCGGGCCACACCGGGCAGGACCCGGCGACGGTTCGCAAGGATTCCGAGCGCGACCGCTACTTCACGGCGCAGGAAGCCAAGGACTACGGCCTCGTCGACGAGGTGCTCGCCGAGCCCGGCGCCGGCCAGAAGGCCTGATGAGTCCCCTCCCGCCTGAGGGAGGGGTGAGGGGGAGGGCGGCCTCCCGAGTGAACGCACACACCATTCGCGCTGAACGGCGCGTGATCTGAAAGACCAGCGACCATGTCCACGCTTGTTCCGATCGTTATCGAGCAGTCCGGCCGCGGCGAGCGCGCGTACGACATCTACTCGCGTTTGCTGCGCGATCGCATCGTGTTCCTGGGCGGGCCGGTGCACGACGACTCCGCGAACCTGATCGTTGCGCAGTTGCTCTTCCTCGCGAACGAAGATCCCAAGAGCGACATCCACTTCTACATCAACTCGCCCGGCGGGTCGGTGACGGCGGGTCTGGGCATCGCGGACACGATGCACTTCATCCAGCCGCAGGTCGCGACCTACATCATCGGGCAGGCGGCGAGCATGGGCTCGGTGCTGGCGTGCCAGGGCGCGAAGGGGAAGCGCTACGCGCTGCCCAACTCGCGGAACCTGATGCACCAGCCGCTCATCTCGGGCGTGATGGAGGGGCAGGCGACGGACCTCGAGATCGAGGCCCGCGAGATGCTTCGGCTGCGCGACCGCCTGTATCTGCTCTACTCGGACGCGACCGGGCGCCCGACCGACGAGATCGAGCGCGATTGCGACCGCAACAAGTGGCTCGACGACAAGGAAATGATCGAGTACGGGCTCATCGATGAGGTGCTGACCAGCATGCCGAAGATGGCCCACGACAAGGACGCCGACTGAGCGGCCCGGCCCGGGGCTGAGTGACAAACCTGAACACACCGAACGACCGGTCGAGACAGCTCGACCGGTTTTTTTATTCTGCTCTCTCCCCTCTCGAAGATGGCGGAGGGTTGGGGAGGGGGTTCGATACCTCATGGGGTGGCATGGACATCGCGCAGCGATGTCCGTGCGCTTCATCGCCCATCAGCACGGTCAACCTTCGGTTGACCATGCCACCCGGATCTCGCTTCCGGGCGCCGCCGGCAAACTCGTTTGCCTGTGCGATTGGTGTTCGCACTGGCAAGCAGACTTGCCAGTGGCGCCCCAGATAGAGAACTCACCGTCTTCGCCGCGCGGCGAGGAGGAGCCCCAACGCCAGCGCACCGCCGCTCGCGGGCGAGGGGATCGCCGCTCCGATGCGAATCAGCCCCGAGCTATTCCATTGATTCTCTCCGAAGAACCCGGGCATGTTCGTCGGCGTGCCGCTGGTCAGCCGCATCCACTGTTCGTAGTACTCTGCGCCAGCGAAAGCCAGAGTCGGCGTCTCAGTCCACGATCTGTCGAACATCATCGAGTCCTTGAGTCCCAGAGGTGTCTCTTCGCCGGGGAACTGGCCAAGACGGCGCCCGTCCGGACCGGTCCCATCGGGGAACTCTTGACCCGCAACAGGAACGGTGTCGGAGCCGTTGGCGAATCGCCAGTAGCCCTCCTCCCCCTCGCCGTAGCGGTCTGGGTCGTAGTACAACGCCTTGAACCACTCGTCGATGCTCGGGATGAAGAAGCGTGCGCCCTCCTCGCGCGTGATCGGCTGCCCGAAGAATGAATCCGTGAGGAAGGTCTCCGGGAAGAGGTATGCGCCGGTGTGGAAGGTATCCCAGGTGAGGTTGTCGGTAGGAGCCCCGTTGTGCAGCCAGTTGGCGTAGCGCATGGCGTTGCGGAAGGTCGACCGTGCGGCCGTGTTCTCCCAGCCCTTGGTCACCTCCCATGAACTTGCGCCGAGACTGATGCCCGAAGAACCCAGCGCGAAGAGCTGGCCGTTCTCGACGGCGCCCGGCGTGTTCTGGAACTGCACCCAGAAGGGCGTGAAGAGATTGAGGAACTCGGCGTACTGCTCGACCGCCACGGCGCCGTGCATCATGCGGTACGAGTAGTCCACGCGCCCCCGGTTGGGGCTGTGGTACGGGTTGACGAAGTTGTACGGTCTTCCGAGCTCCGCCTCGGTCATTCCCCGGTTGCCCGTGTGCCCGATGGTGACGAACGACATGCCCAGGCGCTGGGAGACCGAGTCGATCACCGCCAGGTCCGTCGCCGACGGGTTGCGGTGCGGCGGGATCGGCGCGTCGGTGAAGCCGCCGCCGGCGATGGCAACGGAAGACGCCGCGCACGCGAGCAGAGCAAGAACACAACGCTTCGACATCACGGACTCCTCGGCCCCGGCCCCCGGAGACCCTCGGGAATTGAACCTGTGCGGGTTCAATGTACCGCCAGAGGGCGCGATCACCAAGATCCGAGAACCGGAAATTCGAAGAGAATCTTCTGATCAGAGCCCCGGGCGCAAGACCGGGGTATCTGTGCGCGAACACGCCGAGGTCCCCTCGGCTTGCGCCTCGGGCTCGGATTGAGAAACGACGAAACAGTCCCCCTCCCCGGCCCTCCCCCATCTTCGATAGGGGAGGGAGCGAGACTCCCTCACCCGGCGTCTTCGCCGCCAGCCTCTCCCGCGGGAGAGGGTGCGGAGTGGGCCTCTCCGCTACACTCCCGCCGATATGGCTCGACGCGTTCGACTGGCTCTGGTTCTGGCCGCCCCGCTCGTCGGGGGGTGCGCGATCATCGCGATGGGCGGGTGCGCCAAGCCGCTGTTCTCGCCCGACGAGTATCGGTCCCAGTACGACCGGTTCGACGCGGCCCGGGGCGAGTACGCGGAGCAGTACACCTTCGACGCGTACGGCAGGCGGCGGCCGAACATCGAGGGACGGCTGACGCCGCGCGACTGATCCGCGCCGATCGGCGAGTCTTGCGCGGGCTGTTCGCGGGTTCGGGCGCGCCCGAGGGAGAGAATCCACCGGTTATCAACAGGGCCGAGAACCTTTCCACTACCGATGGTGGTTTGCCCCAGATTCCCGAAACCTTCCCCGATGCGCCGGTTGCGCCCGTTCCGCGCCGACTTTGCAAGAAATCCCAAGATTCAGCGTCTGTCCGGCCGATCCTGCGGGCGTAGGCGGGTATCTTCACCTGTCTTCCTTCCCCATCGCACGCTTCAGGACGCGAGCCCGCGATGCACGAGACCGATCAGGCCACTTCCATTCACACGACCTCACCCGCCAACGGGGCGCTGTCGTTCATCCGCGGGCTGACGCGCCCTCAGGTGGTCTGGCTGTCGCTCCTGGTCGCGATGACCGGGTTCGGCGGGCTGCTCCTCGCGATCGACGCCCCCCGGGCGGGATCGACGCGGAGCATCGCGCTGGCGGCCTCGACGGGCGGCGCGAACGCGCCGGGGATCGAATCGATCTTCCAGCGTCTGGACACGCCGCTCGCTGACGAGCGGTGGCAGCGCATCGTGATCCACCACTCGGCGGCGCCGTTCGGCTCGGCCGAAACCATCGCCGCCGAGCACACGGCTCGCGGGCTGCAGGGTCTGGGGTACCACTTCGTGATCGGCAACGGGCAGGGCTCGGAGGACGGCGAGTTGTTCGTCGGCCGCCGCTGGCTTGAGCAGTTGCCCGGCGCGCATGTGGCCGGCCCTCAGGCCCCGTGGAACAACGAGCACGCCATCGGGATCTGCCTGGTGGGCGACGGCGATCGCCGCGCCTTCACGCCTGCGCAACTGGCCCGCCTGACCGAACTGGTCACGGCGCTGGGCGCTGAGCTGGAGATCTCGGAGAGCCAGATCGTGCTGCACCGCGACCTGGCCCCGACCTCGAGCCCGGGACGGCTGTTCCCCGAGGCGGCGCTCCGCGCGCGGCTGGCGTCGGCGCACTGAGGCCGGGCGTTCGGCGGGAATCTTCCGGCGACGGGGTCCTGGCCCCTCACGAAACACAGAAAACTGCCTACTCTGTCCGTCTTCGATGCCACCGGCGCCGATCAATCGGCGTACAGTGGGCCTCGCACCGCCCCGAACAAGTGGGTCCTTGTCGGCTGGCGTGCGAAGATTGTGTGATTGTTCGTATCGTTATTTGACCCGCATCGTTCCTTCGCCGACCGGATTATTCAGTGACAGCATTCGAGCCCGCAAAGCCCGGGACAAAGCTCGCCGGATTCAGCGTCATCGCCGAACTCGGCCGTGGCGCCGCGTCCGTCGTGTATCTGGTCCAGGACCCCAAATCGAAGCAGATCTACGCCCTGAAGCAGGTCGTGAAGAACTCGCCGAAGGATCAGCGGTTCCTCGACCAGGCCGAGGGCGAGTACACGATCGCTTCGAAGGTGAAGCACCCCGTCGTCCGCCGCATGCACGACATTATCAAGACCCGCGCGCTCCTTCAGGTGAAGGAGTTGTTCCTGGTGATGGAGTATGTGGACGGCGTGGCGATCGACAAGCACCCGCCCAAGTCGATCGAGTCGACGCTGGCGATCTTCTCGCAGGTGGCGCGCGGCCTGGCCGCGATGCACCGGGCGGGGTTCGTCCACGCGGACATGAAGCCCCAGAATGTGGTCATCTGCGACTCGGGCGCGATCAAGATCATCGACCTCGGTCAGGCGTGCGCGATCGGTGTGATCAAGGAACGCATCCAGGGCACGCCCGACTACATCGCGCCGGAGCAGGTGCATCGCCGCGAACTGACCGAGCGGACGGATGTGTACAACCTCGGCGCGACGCTCTACTGGGCGCTGACGAGCCGGAACATCCCGACGGCGATCGCGAAGGGCGATTCGCTGGTGGGCTCGCTCGACGACAACCTGATCGAGAAGCCGGCGCCGATCCGCGAGATCGCGCCGCAGGTGCCCGAGCAACTGGCCGACCTCATCATGCAGTGCGTCGAGGTGAACCCGGCGAATCGGCCCCAGAGCATGGAAGAGGTCGCGGACAAACTCGAGTTCATGCTCGTGCGGCTGCGCGCCGAGAAGCAGCGCCTCAAGGGCGGCTCCGGCGTGGCGATGCAGGCCCTGTCGCGTGAAGCGGCCAAGACCTCGGACACGAACGAGAACGCGAGTTGAGCGAGGAGACGCCGAGCGCGTCTCCGTTTCCCCAGGCGTCCGCTCGGATCGCCGACCTTGATCTGCGTTCCCCCGAGTCGATCTGCGCGATCTTCCGCGACGGCGCCACCGCGAATCTGGAAGCGAGTTGTCGCGCCGGTTCGATCGATGTCGCCGAGGCGAAGGGTTCGGTGCTCGCGACGGGCGACCTGCACGACAACCCGGTGCACTTCGCGCGCGTCCTCGAACTCGCGCACCTGCATCTGCACTCGAACGACGATCCCCGGCATGTGACGCTCCACGAGATCATCCACGGCGGGTCGCTGATGTCGGGCGTGGACCTTTCGCATCGCGCGCTGGCGCGGGTGGCCGCGCTCAAATCGTTCTATCCGGAGCAGGTGCACACCTTGCTCGCGAACCACGAACTCTCGCAGATCGTGGGGCTGGGCGTGGTGAAGGACGGCGTGCGGATGAAGGAGGCGTTCATCCACGGCGTGGAGTATGTCTTCGGCGGCGACGCGACGATGGTGAACGACGCGATCGAGGCGTTCATCCGGTCGATGCCGCTCGCGTTTGTGACGGGTCGCGGCACGGAGAACGGCGCGCTGTTCGCGCACTCGGTCCCCGAGCCGGCGCTGATGTCGCGGTTCGATCCGGACATCCTCGACCGTGCGCTGACGGAGGACGATCTGGAGCCGCGGCGCGGCAGCGCGCACCTGATGGTGTGGGGCCGCCGGCACACGCCCGAGCAACTCGAAGAACTGGCGCAGCGCTGGGGCGTGAAGATGTTCGTGCTGGGCCATGAGCACGCGCAGGACGGGATCCGGTTCGTGCCCGAGAACGCGGTTGTGCTCAACAGCGACCACAGCGAGGGCGTGGTGGTTCGCCTGCCGCTGGACGACCTGCCCGCGATGCCCCCCGGTCAGGTGAACGGGTGGGAGATCCTGCCCCTGAGCGACGGGCTGGAGTTCTAGGGGCTCGCCGCGCGGTATATTGGGCGGATGCCTACCGGGGTATCGAGCACATCAGAGCGGCCGCACTGCCCGAGGTGCGGGTACGACCAGACGGGGCTGATCGATTCGTGGAAGGAATCGTGCCCGCTCGTCGCGACCTGCGCGGAGTGCGGCTACGGGTTCGACCCCGCCGATGCGATCTATCCGACGCGCAGGCGACTGCCGTGGCTGTACGAGCATGCGAAGCGATGGTGGAGCGTGCGTTCGTGGTTGAGGACAGCGCTCATGCTGCTCTGGCCGCCGGCGTTCTGGAAGCGTGTGCGGCCGGAGCATGAGGTGCGGATCGGGCGGATCGTGGGGCTTCTTGTTTGGCCGTACGCCCTGCTCGCGCTGAGCTTCCTTGCGTTGTTCTTTGCCGAGCACATCACTGCGGGTCGGGTGCAGATGTGGGGCCGAACACGGCAGCCGTGGACGCTCTCGATCTCACGGGGAGTGCGTTCACTCGGTGAGTCGCTGCTCGATGGATCGATGCTTCGCGGGCTGGTGGAGCACTTGTCGCTCGATGTCTCTTTGTTTCTGTTGGCGATCTTCTGGTTGCCCGTAGCCGGGGCATTCCTCGCCGTGCCGAGCGAATGGTCCGGGAGCCGGCTGACGCGGAAGCACCTCTTCCGTCTGCTCGGGTACGCCGCGGTACCGCTCGGACTGTGCTCGATTGTCGCCGCCGTGTGGTTGCTGGCGCTTGGGTCCTATCGGCTGATCTTCGTGTTGCAATCGCCTCCGAGACAGGCGAGATGGATCAGACCGTGGGATATCCACGCCCCGGACGGGCTGGCGCCGCTCGCTCTCGGCGCGCTGCTGCTCGTATGGGCGCCGCTCTATTGGTTCTGCGCGATCCGGTGGGGCTACTCGCTCCCGAGTACGAAGCGGCCGTTCCTGATCGTCCTCGCGGTGCTGCTCACGCCCTGGGCGCTGTTTCTGGGGTTCCTGGGCTACTACGAGTTCATCGCCTAGGGAGTGTCGCTCTACAATCGGGCCTCCCCCACTGGTCTTTGGAGCCCGCGATGTCCTCGATGAACGACGCCCTGCTCGATCTTCTCCGTTCCGCCGACCCCGACGCCGCGCGGATCCTGAACGCCGAGCACGAGCGGCAGGCGACAACGATCGAACTCATCGCGTCGGAGAACCATGTCTCCCCGGCGGTCCAGCACGCGGCGGGGTCGTGGATGACCAACAAGTACGCCGAGGGGTACCCGGGGGCGCGGTACTACGGCGGGTGCGTCCACCACGACGAGATCGAGACGCTGGCGCGCGAGCGGGCCAAGGCGATGTTCGGGTGCAAGTTCGCGAATGTGCAGCCCCACTCGGGCGCGCAGGCGAACACGGCGGCGTTCATGGCGCTGATGAGCCCGGGGGACACCTTCGCCGCGCTGCAACTCAAGGACGGCGGGCACCTCTCGCACGGGCTGTCGATCAACTTCTCGGGCGTGTTCTACAACCCGGTGTTCTACCCGCTCCACGACGACGTGAGCCACGAGGACTTTGAGCGCATCGACTACGACGCGGTGCGGAAGGTGGTGCGCGAGCACCGTCCCAAACTGCTGCTCTGCGGCTACTCGGCGTACCCGCGCACGATCGACTTCGCGAAGTTCCGCGAGATCGCGGACGAGTCGGGCGCGTTGCTGATGGCGGATGTGGCGCACATCGCGGGGCTGATCGCGGGCGGCGCGCATCCGTCGCCGTTCCCTCACGCGCATGTGGTGACGACGACGACGCACAAGACGCTGCGCGGGCCGCGCGGCGGGCTGATCCTGACCAACGACGAGGAGATCGCGAAGAAGATCGACCGCGCGCTGTTCCCGGGGTTGCAGGGCGGGCCGCTGATGCACATCGTGAGCGCGAAGGCGGTGGCGTTCGGCGAGGCGTTGCAGCCGTCGTTCAAGACCTACGCGAAGGATGTGGTGTCGAACGCGAAGGCGCTGGCGAGCGCGATGCAGGAGCGCGGGTTCCGCATCACCTCGGGGGGCACGGACAACCACCTGATGCTCGTTGACCTGCGACCGTTCGACGCGGACCTGACGGGGGCGGACGCCGAGAAGGCGCTGGAGCGTGGCGGGATCATCACGAACAAGAACGGTCTTCCGGGCGACACTCGCTCGCCGCGCGTGACCTCGGGGCTGCGTCTGGGCACGCCTGCGGTGACGACGCGCGGGTTCGGGACGGAGGAGATGCGGAAGATCGCCGACCTGGTGGCGCGGGTGCTGAAGCACCGCGCGGACGAGAACGCGATCGCGCAGGTCCGGGAAGAGGTCCGCTCGCTGTGCGCGGCCTTCCCCCTTCCCGGTCACGCGACCTCGGCGGTCCACGCGGGCGCCTGAGCGGCGGCAACCCCGGAATGCGGGTGATCGCGGGCGTCTGTTCGGACGACGCTTGTGTGTGCGCGGCGATTCCCGAATGTGAATGTGGGGATTCGTTGTTCGAGGGAGCGGCCGCATCGCGTACCATGAAGGGCACGGATTCCCCGCCGAATCGACCAACCGCGAGGTGTGACGCTCGATGCCCGATGTGAGCAAGTGGATGGAGACGCTGAAGCCGGCCACCCCCCTGCCGGACGCCGCCGCGGAGGTGCTCGACCACCGTTTTGA
This sequence comes from uncultured Phycisphaeraceae bacterium, assembly GCA_965369025.1. GTDB lineage: Bacteria > Planctomycetota > Phycisphaerae > Phycisphaerales > UBA1924 > JAHBXC01. The sequence continues at coordinate 542,300 of CBDUPB010000002.1, forward strand.
GTCGGTGGAGCACTGGCTGAAGCGGGTGACGGACGGCGGGTACGAAGATCCGGTGCGCGCGGTCCATCAGTTGCGTGTGAGCACGCGTCGCGCGGCGTCGGCGCTGGTGATCTTCGGGGATGTGATCCCGGACAAGGGGCTGAAGAAGTCGAGCAAGATGCTGAAGTCGCTGCGGCGGGCGGCGGGCGCCGCGCGGGACTGCGATGTGCACTCGGCGTTGTTCGCGGCGATCGAAGACGATGCGTTGAGCGAGGACGAGCGGATCGCGCGGGACGCGACGCTGGTGATGCTCGAGGCGGAGCGCGAACTCGCGGGTGAGAACCTTGACGAGGTGTGCAAGCAGATCTCTCCGGCCAAGGTGCGGGAGCGGCGCGAGAAGATCGTGAAGAAGGCGCGGAAGGCCGCGCTGCCCGAGGAGGCGTCGCTCATGCATGCGGCGCAGGACACGCTGCCCGCGCTGATCAAGGAAGTGCGGGACTGCGCGGAATCGCACGGCGGGGAGATGGCGAAACTGCACCAGTTGCGCATCGCGTGCAAGCAGTTGCGGTACGCGACCGAGGTGTTCACGCCGTGTCTGGGCGAAGACTTCGCGAAGGACCTGTACCCCCGGCTCAAGGACACGCAGGACCATCTGGGCGAGATCAACGACGCGCACATGGCGCGGCTTCGTCTTGAGCGGATCCTGCTGGATGTCACCGACGGGGATGCGGCGACGGAGGGCGAGGACGCGGACGACACGATGGCCGTCGAGCGCGGGCTTCGCTCGCTGATCGGGCGGTATGCGGACCAGGAAGAGCGTTCGCGTGTGGAGTTCCTGCGCTGGTGGGAGAGCGTGCACGGGGAGGATTTCCTCGCGCCGTTCGAGCGGCTGCTGCCCGCGCCCGCGCAACGGTTGAGCCAGGGCGGGCAGCCCAGGCCGGACGCGGTGATCGAGAACGGCGAGCATCTGAGTCACGAAGACCCGGCGGAGGAACTCGAGATGGAGTCGCGGGCGCCGGCCCGATTCGGGTCGCGGCGGCTGGCGGCGATCGATGTGGGGACCAACTCGATCCGCGTGATCGTGGCCGAGGCGTTTGCGGACGGGCAGTACCGCGTGCTGGACGACGAGAAGGAGATCGCGCGGCTCGGTTCGGGTCTGACGGCGAGCAACTGTCTTGACGACGCGGCGATCGAGCGGGCGGTGATGGCGATCGATCGGCAGAAGCGGATCGCGGAGGGGTACGGCGCGTCGTACATCCGGGCGGTGGGCACGGCGGCGGTGCGCGACGCGGCGAACGGGCAGGAACTCGTGGACAAGGTGTTTGAGCGCACGGGCGTGAGGATTGAGGTGATCGCGCCCGAGGAAGAGGCGCAGCTGACCTTCAAGTCGGTGTCGGCGGCGTTCGACCTGACCTCGTTCCCGTGCGTGATCGCGGACATCGGGGGCGGGAGCGCGGAGGTTGTGCTGTGCTCGGGCGGGCTGATCGAGCAGGTGTTCCCTGTGCCGCTCGGCGCGGTCCGCCTGACGGAGAAGTTCGGGGGTCCGGAGGCGTGCGCGGGGGTGCGGTACGAGGAGATGACGCGGCACATCCGCGAGCAGGTGAACGAGTATTTCAGCGACGCGGTGATCGACCCGGAGTTGCTGATCGGCGCGGGCGGGACCTTCGAGGCGCTGGCGAAACTGAGCATGGGCCGGTTCGGCCCGACTCCCGGCCCGCTGATCCGCGGGTACGACATGGAGCGTTCGGAGGTGCGGCGCCTGCTGGAGCGGATCCGCGCGATGTCGGTGAAGGACCGCGCGAAACTCCCGGGGATCAGCCCGAACCGCGCGGAGATCATCGTCGCCGGGGCGGCGCTGGTGCTCGCGCTGATGAAGCGGATGACGATCGACCGCCTGCGCGTGCACGACGGGGGGATCCGCGACGGGCTGCTGCTCACGATGGTCCACGAGATGTTCCCCCAGGACGGCGCGTCGAGCGCGGCGGAGGACCCGAAGGACCCGATGCGCTCGGTGCGGCGGTTCTCCCAGGTGTGCAACTACGAGCGGCGGCACTGCTCGCATGTGTCGCGGCTGGGGCTTCAGCTGTTCGACCAGTTGGTGCGCGATCACGGGCTGACCTTCGACGGCTGGGAGGCGACGCGCGCGAGGGTGCTGTTCCACGCGGCGGCGCTGCTCCACGACATCGGCTACCACATCGATTACAAGAAGCACCACCTGCACAGTTATCACCTGATCCTGCACAGCGCGCTGCGCGGGTTCTCGCGCCGGGAGATCGAGATCATCGGGCAGGTGGCGAGGTATCACCGCAAGGGTCTGCCCAAACTCAAGCACAAGGCGTTCGCGAAACTCGGCCTCGAGGACCGCGATCTGGTGCGCACGCTCAGCGCGATCCTGCGCGTCGCGGACGGGCTGGACCGGACGCACATGCGCCTGGTGAAGTCGATCAAGCTGCGGATCGAGGACGAGTTCGCGCACTTCGATCTGGAGGCGGAGAGCGATCCCGCGGTGGATGTGTGGGGCGCAGAGCGCAAGGCGGACCTGTGGTACAAGGTGTTCGGGCTGAACACGAGTTTCCACTGGATCAACGACCCGGAGCGCGCGGGAGGCGCTTCGGCGTCCGACGAGTCGGCGGCCGCTCCCGAGCGACCGGAACCGGCCGCGAAGGGGTAAGCGACCCCGTGGCGGGCTACTGTGTCGGCTATGGCTGACTCCCCCCTGCTGACGCTCGCGCACTCGCCCGATCCCGATGACGCGTTCATGTGGTGGCCGCTGGGCGACGCCCGTGAGGGCCGCGCGGCGGAGATCGACACGCGCGGGCTGCGCTTCACGACGGTGGCGGAGGACATCGAGTCGCTGAATCGCCGCGCGATCGAGGTGGCTGACCTGGACATCACGGCGATGAGCGCCCACGCGTATGCGCACGCGAAGGGGAAGTACGCGATCACGGCGTGCGGCGCGAGCATGGGCGACGGGTACGGGCCGAAACTCGTGGCGAGGGAGTTGATCGCGCTGGATGAACTGCGTGCGGGCCGCGCGACGATCGCGATTCCCGGGACGCGGACGAGCGCGTATCTCGGGCTGCGACTGATGCTGGGGGAATCGCTGAACACGACCGTTGTGCCGTTCGAGCGGATCATCGAGGAGGTGGCCGCGGGCAAGGCGGATGCGGGGCTGGTGATCCACGAGGGGCAGATCACCTACGGCGACGACGGGCTGGTGGAGATCGCGGATCTGGGCGCGTGGTGGATGGAGCGCACGGGTCTGGCGCTGCCGCTGGGGCTGAATGTTGCGCGGCGCGATCTGGAAGAGCGGCTGGCGCCTTCGATGGGACCCGACGGCTTGCGCGTGCTCGCGGGCGTGCTTCGGGATTGTGTGTCGCACGCGATGGCGCAGCGCGAGCAGGGCCTGACGGTGGCGATGGGGTACGGCCGCGGAATCTCGCGCGAGCGGACGGACCGCTTCGTGAACATGTATGTGAACGACCTGACGGTCGATATGGGCGAGCGGGGCGCGGACGCGGTGCGTCGGTTCCTGGGGGAGGGGTTCCGTGCGGGGCTTTGCCCTGATCCGGGCGCGGTGGATGTCGTCCGACCGCTCTGAATCGGGGGTCGGATGGTTCAGAAGTCGCCCTGACGGGCCGAAATAGCCGTTGAGAAGACTCGGCGGGGCCGTACACTGGGGGTTCGAGGTCCGATAGACGGCCGAGGTCGCCGCGTTGCCTCCCTTAGACTCGACGCCGAATCACGAACCACCTGACCCGCGGGCATAGGCGTGTATTGACGGATGAGCCAAGCTTCCACCCCCATCGAAACCGCACGCGGCTACTCACCCCCGAGCGTCCGTCAGTTCAGCGTGTTCCTCGACAACAAGGTCGGGAAACTGCACGAACTGGTCGAGGCGTTCGACCTCGCGCAGGATTGCCAGATCTGCGCGATGAGCGTGCACGAGGCGTCGGATCATGCGGTGGTGCGCATCATCCCGAATTCGTCGCGGAGCGCGAAGGAGATTCTGCGCGAGCGGCGGCTGGCGTTCTCGGAGTTGGACATCCTCGTTGTTGAGTTCGGCGAGGGGCACTCGCTCCCCGGGCTGTGCCTGTGCCTGCTGGCGGCCGAGTTGAACATCTCGTTCTGCTACCCGGTGCTGCTGCGCACGACGGGCAAGCCGACGATCGCGATCTGCGTTGACGACAATGTGCTCGCGGGGCAGATCCTGCGCAAGAAGGGTTTCCGCCTGCTGGGCGAGAACGATCTTCCGAAGCGCGGCGAGGGCGTTTCCTGAACTAGCGGTTCTGTTCGAGTCGGTAGCGGCCGTGCGCGTCGAGGGCGATGTCGCCGCGCGCCGCGCATTGGCGGAGGCCTTCCATCACGACGGCGCAGACTGCGGTGGCGAGGTTGAGGGATCGCTCGCCGTCGAGCATGGGCAGGCAGATCGCGCGGTCGCCGGCTTCGTCGATCATGGTGTCGGGGAGTCCGGCGGTCTCCTTGCCGAAGACGAGTGCGTCGCCCGGGAGAAGGTCGGCGTCCCAGCACGGGCGGGCGGCCTTTGTGGAGAGCACCCATGAGGCGCGGGGACGGGCGGGGGCTGAGGGGACGGGGAGGGCGTCGCGATAATGGACCCAATCGGTCCATCGCTCGTGCTCGAGGGGGGCGAGCCGGCGCCAGTAGTCGAGCCCGGCGCGGCGAAGGGCGTGCTCGGAGGTGTCGAACCCGAGGGGCCTGATGAGGTGGAGCGCGCAACCCGTGGCCACGCAGGTCCTTCCTATGTTGCCAGTGTTGTTGGGGATTTCGGGCTCGACGAGCACGATGTGGAAGATGGGGTGCATCGGGGCGGTGTCTTTCCGCGAAATACTTGTTGATCCGGGGGATAGCGGGAGGCATTCTGAGCACTCCGAAACCGCAGAGGCCGAGGAAGCGTATCGAAGAGTGAGCAAAAGTTAGGATCGACTATCTGTCGATCCGATACCTGACGGCGGCAAGGACCACATTCGCGCCGGCAGAGGGACCATCATGAGCGAGCCGCTCATCCCGACCAAGCCCGAACTTCGTGAAGCCATGCGTGGCCCGCTGGGCGCGCTTGCGCCGGCCGAGCGGGCGGCCCTCTCGGCCCAGGTGTGCCGGCGGGTGATGGCGCTCGAAGCGTTCACGACCGCTGACACGGTGATGCTCTTCCTGCCGCTTCCCGGAGAGGTGGACATCTGCCCGATCGCGCTGCGCTGCTTCCAGACCGGCCGCACCGTGTGCGTGCCGCGTGTGGACTGGGAGCGTAAACGCATGCGGGCGGTGGAGATCCGGGACATCGACGCCAACCTGCGTGAGACGCGGCACGGCGTGCGTGAGCCCTCTGACGGGCGTCCTATCCCTCTGGAGCAGATCGGGCTGGTGCTGGCCCCCGGGCTGGCGTTCGACGCGCAGGGCGGGCGTCTGGGCCGCGGTGGCGGGTTCTACGACCGATTCCTCGAGCCGGGGACGGCCAACGACCGCCTGCGGTCGCGGAACTGGTTCACCTGCGGAGTCTGTTTCGATTTCCAAGTGGTCGATCGCGTCCCGACCGATGAGAATGACATCAGACTCGATGCGGTGGCCACGGATCGTCGCCTTCTTGAGCCGTGCCCGCGTCGCCGTCTGCGGTCGAACTGAGGTACCTTCGGGTTCGTCAGTCGATCTGCTCGGCCTGATCTCACCATCCGCGACTCACGGAGGATCGCGTCCCTATGGCTCTTGCGTCGCAGACCTCGCGTATGACGAGCAACCGCTCGTACATGATGTCCAATGTGTCCCGCAGGCGTCGTCGCACGCAGCGGCGGAATGTCGCGATCGCGATCATCGTCGCGGGCTCGCTGATCGCGCTGGGCGTGTACGCGCTCTCGGGTCCGGGCAAGGAAGCGGCGCCGCCGATCAACGGTCCGGTCGCGAGCAACACTGACACGACCGCGACGAATCCTCCGCCCGCGCAGCCCCAGCGCGGCGGCGGGAGTCTGCTCGGGCCATCGACGGCGAGCGCGGCGACAACGCCGGTGGAGGCGCCGCGCACTTCAGCGGCGCTGCCCGACCCGGAGCCGATCGTGGCGAGCAATCCGCGGAAGGCCGAGCCCGAGGGCGCGGTCGTGGTCGAGATGGGCCGCACGAACACGCCGGTCACGAACACCAACGCGCCGGTGCGCGACGAGCCCCAGACGACAGCGCCGACGAGCAACGCTCCGGCGCGGTCGTCGCCGACGGGCGTGCTGCCTGTGTCGACGGGCTCGGCGGTGGGCGACCTGATCGCGCGGGCGGCGGCGCTCGAAGCGCAGAACAAGCCCATCGAAGCAAGGAACATCCTGAACGGCGCCCTGTTCAGCCGGGGAACAACCGAGGCGGACCGGGCGGCGATCCGCGACCGGCTGACGCGGCTGAACGAGACGCTGGTGTTCTCGCGCACGGTGGTCCCGGGCGATGCGCTGGTGATGAATTACAAGATCGCGCCGGGAGACTCGCTGGCGAAGATTGCGTCGAACGAGAAACTCGACACGGACTGGCGCCTGATCGCGCAGATCAACGGGATCAGTGATCCGCGGCGCATCCGGGTCGGGCAGTCGCTGAAACTGGTGAAGGGCCCCTACCACGCCGTCGTGTACAAGGGCGCGTTCCGGCTGGACCTGTTCGCGAACGCGACGGACTCGGCGGGCAACCGGCTGTACATCCGCTCGTTCCCGGTGGGGCTGGGCGAGTTCGGGAGCACTCCGACGGGGTCGTTCGTGGTCCGGCCGAGCAGCAAACTGGTGAACCCGGTCTGGACGAACCCTCGCACGGGCGAGTACTTCGGCGCCGACAACCCGGCCAACCCGATCGGGGAGCACTGGATCGGCCTGGACCCGGCAGACGAGGCGACCTCCGAGTACACCCAGTACGGGCTCCACGGGACGATCGATCCCCAATCGATCGGCACGGAGAAGTCGATGGGGTGCGTGCGGCTGGCCGGCGCGGATATCGAGTTGCTCTACGGGATGCTGGTCGAGAACAAATCGACGGTCGAGATCCTGCCGTAAGACGCCCGCGATCCACTTTCACATTCTGTTTATCGCGGGCGAACGATCCGGTCGGTCCCGCGTCTGTACGATGGCATGACGGGCGGTCAAGCAGCCGCCCGCGAGGAGATCGCATCGAATGAGCGCAAAGCACATCGCGGCCGGAGCAGTCGGCGGGTTTCTGGGGATCGCGGCGGCGACGCTGATCGCGTCGCTTTCGGGGATCGCCGGGGCGGCCGACGCCCCCGCCAAGCCCGCGGACGACCGGTACCGCTTCTTCGATCCGATCGTGGATGTCCGGGCGCTCATCGAGCAGCGGTTCGTGGAGGACCCTGACTTCGACGAGATCCAGAAGGCCGCGATCGACGCGATGGTCGAGGCGCTGGGCGATCGGTACAGCGAGTTCATCCCTGCGGCGGACATCGCGGAGTTCGACAAGAACACGCGCGGGTCGTATGTGGGCATCGGCGCCGAGGTGCGGATGGAGAACTGCTGGCTGATCATCGCGAGCCCGCTGGAGGATTCTCCGGCGTTCAAGGCGGGCGTGATGGCCGAGGACCGCGTGACGGCGATCAACGGCGAGACCACCTGCGACATGTCGCTCAACGAGTGCATCTCACGATTGACCGGCGAACCGAACACGCCGGTGACGATCACGATCGACCGCGACGGGCAGACGCAGGACATCACGATCGTTCGTCAGAAGATCGAGACCCCGACCGTGAAGGGCGTGCATTACACGGGCGAGGGGTGGGACTTCTGGATCGATCCGAACGAGAAGATCGCGTATGTGCGCCTGACCCAGTTCACGGTCGCTTCGGCGCGTGACCTGACGGACACGCTTCGCTCGCTGAGCGAGCGCGGCATGCGCGGGCTGGTGCTCGACCTGCGGTTCAACCCGGGCGGCTTGCTTGGCGCGGCCGTCGAGATCGCGGACCTGTTCCTTGATGAGGGCACGATCGTTTCGACGAAGGGGCGCAACTATCCCGAGCAGCGCGCGACGGCGCGACGCGCCGGGACGCTGCCCGATTTCCCGATGGTGGTGCTGGTGAACCGCAACAGCGCGTCGGCGAGCGAGATCGTCGCGGGCGCCCTGTCGGACAACGGCCGCGCGATCATCCTTGGCGAGCGCTCGTTCGGCAAGGGAAGCGTGCAGGAAGTGATCCCGCTGCCCAGCGGCGCGGGGCAGTTGAAACTCACCGAGAAGTACTACTACCTCCCGAGCGGGCGGTCCCTGCATCGCCGCGACGGCGAGACGACCTGGGGCGTGGACCCGACCGAGGGTTTCTATGTGCCGATGACGGACGAGGAATGGCGCGAGATGACGCGTCTGCGTCGCGAGAGCGAGATCATCCGCGCGGACGGTCAGGCCGACGAGCAGGACTGGTCGAGCCCGGCGTGGATCCTCGAGCATCTCGAAGACAAGCAACTCGCCGCGGCGGTCGAGGCGCTCGAAGCGAAGGTGCGCACGGGCGAGTGGAAGAAGTCGGGGCTGGAATCTTCGCCCGAGACGCTCGCGGCCGCCGAACTCGGTCGCACGGCGGAGTACCGCGACCGGTTGCTGCGCGAACTGGCGCGCGTCGACAGCCAACTCACCACGCTTGAGAAGGGCGCGGGGGATCAGGCCGAGGCGGCGCTCGCGGAGAAAGGCCCGCTGCCGGATGACGCGGAACTCGAGGGCGGCAGCGTTGATGTGTTCGACGCGAACGGCAAGAAGGTCGCCACCCTGCGCATCACCGGTCCGGACCTCAACCGCTGGTTGTTTGACGCCCCCGTGAAGCCGGCGGAGGAAGCCGAGAAGCCCAACTGATGCGCCGAGCGCTCGCGTGACGCTGGTCCTGGGGATCGAGACGAGCTGCGACGAAACGGCCGCGTCCGTCGTGCGCGACGGCGCTGAAGTGCTGTCGAATGTCGTGGCGACTCAGCACGACCTGCACGAGGAATACGGGGGCGTGGTTCCCGAACTCGCGAGCCGCGCGCATCTCGAACGGATCACGCCGGTCGTGCGGGCCGCAATCGGCGAGGCGGGCGTTTCGCTCGAAGACCTCGACGCGATCGCGGTGGGCAATCGACCGGGGTTGATCGGGTCACTCGTCGTCGGCGTTGCGGCGGCGAAGGCGCTGGCGTGGTCGCTGGGCAAGCCGCTGATCGGCGTGGATCATGTGCACGCGCACCTGTACGCGGTGCGGCTTGGAAACCCGCCCGAGCCGGTGAAGCATCCCGCGCTGGGGCTGGTGGCTTCGGGCGGGCACACGACGATGTACCGGGTGGATTCCCCCACTTCCTTCGTGCGCCTGGGTTCGACGATCGACGACGCCGTGGGCGAGGCGTACGACAAGTGCGCGGCGATGCTGGGGATCGGGCATCCCGGCGGGCCGCAGGTCGATGCGCTGGCGCAGGGCGGCGACGATCGCGCGCACGACTTCCCGGTGAGCCGCATCGCGCCGGAGTCGCTGGACTTCTCGTTCAGCGGGCTGAAGACCTCGGTGCTGTACACGATCCGCGGGCAGCCGACGAAGAACGAACAGGGCAGGACGGTGTTCCCGCGCGACCATCGTGATCTGAGCGAGAAAGCACGCGCGGACATCGCGGCGAGTTTCCAGCGGGCGGCGGTGCGCGCGGTGATCCTGAAACTCGATCGCGCGATCGAGGCGGCGGGCCCCTTCGGGTCGATCGTGATCGGTGGCGGGGTTTCTGCGAACTCGCGGCTGCGCGCGGAGGTCGCCGCGCTGGGCGCGAAGCGCGGGTTGCCGGTTCACCTCCCGGCGATGGAGTATTGCGTTGATAACGCCGCCATGATCGCGGGGCTGGGGACGCATCGTTTGCTGGCGGGGATGGTTGACGATCTTTCTCTGGCGGCGATCCCTACAACCGCGTGCTGAACGGGTCGATGATGTTGCAGGCGATGACCATCTCATGAGCACGGGCGAGAACGACTGGGTTGAGAAGGTGTTCGGGCCGCGCGAGTCGCTGGAGGCGGCGGCGGGCCCGCATCCGGCGTCGCTGAGCGACGAGGCGTTGCTGGCGCAGTGCGAGTTCGGGAGGCAGAAGTCGGGCGGGCCGGGCGGTCAGCATCGGAACAAGGTCGAGACGACGGTGATCCTGACGCACCGCCCGACGGGGATTCATGGGAAGGCGGGCGAGCGGCGGAGTCAGGTCGAGAACAAGGGCGTGGCGCTGTTCCGTTTGCGCGTGCGGCTTGCGGTCGAGTTCCGCACGGCGGCGCCGGTGGGCGACCCGCGCTCGGCGCTGTGGAAGAGCCGCGTGCGCAAGGGCAAGATCGCGCTGAGCCACGAGCACCACGACTTCCCGGCGATGCTCGCGGAGGCGCTGGATGTGCTGGCGGCGAGCGGGTGGGAGCCGCGCGACGCGGCGATCCGGCTGGATGTCACGCCGAGCCAGTTGGTGAAACTGCTGAAGGATGAGCCGACGGCGTTCGTGCTGGTGAACGAGGAGCGCGCGAAGCGTAACCTGCACACCTTGCACTGATCCTCACGCTGCCCGCGCGGCGAGCACGAGCCCGATGTACATCTCGCACTCGGCCTCGAGGTCGAGGTGGCGGAAGAGTTCGCAATCGATGACGGCGATCGCGTTGCGCAGGCAAGGCGAGCATGTGACCATGCGGTCCATCGCGAGCGTCTGGAAGGGATCGCCGAGGCGCTCGGCGACGCCGTTGGTGAAACGGCGCGCGAGGAGGGGTTGTTCGGGTGGGAGGAGGTTGAGGGCGAAGGCGCGGCTGTCGCGGATGACGGGCGCGATCTTGTTGCCCTTGCGGACGACGACGCTGACGAGGGCGGGCTCGCCGCCGGCGCGCTGGACCCAGCGGACGGGAAGGCCGACGCGCTCGCCGTCGTAGCACGAGGTGATGAGCCACGACCCGTCCGCGATGGCGGCGAGTGCGGCGTCGCGCTCGGGGGAGGGAGGGGCGGGCTCGGGGGCTCGGCGGTCCCAATCGCGCAGGATGTCCTGGGGTGGCCGGGTCACGCTGGGAGGGTGCTCCATGGGTGCCGACGACCCGCTTCGGGGAGGGGCCGGACCGGGAATGCATCGACGCGTTCGGGGGGCGGCTTCATTCGGCCCCCGGTGGACCCCGGACAAGCCCCAAAACACGCAAATTTTCGGACTTTCGTGGCAAACAGTGTTGCGTTGTGGGGCATCGTGGGGTAATGTGCTCGCGTTCACCAGAAAGGCCCGCCGAGTGCTCTTCACCGGAACCTACGAGCACACGATCGACGAGAAGCAGCGGCTGGCGGTGCCCGCAGAGATTCGAGGTCAGTGGCGTGAGGACGAGCACGGAAGCGCGTTCTTCGCTGTCCCCTGGCCAGGGAATCTGATCCGCCTCTACGCCGAGCGTCACTTTCAGGCGCTCGCTTCTACCCGCTCTTTGACGCTGACCCCTGACGAGGACGAGGCCGAACTCCAGGCGACGCTCTTCGGGCTCTCCCGAAGGGTCGAGATGGACAAGGCCGGACGCATCCGACTCCACGAGGACCTGCTCGCGATGACGGGCCTCGAAAAGGAAGTGGTGCTCGTCGGCGCCGGGGACCGCCTTGAGATCCGCGACCGCGCCTCGTGGAAAGCCACGCAGGCCGACCGCCTGAACCAGATGCCGGAACTGATCCGGCGCATCAACGCGAAGAAGCAGCCCGACCACGGGGGCCGCGGCTGAGCAGCAGATATCTCCACATAGCCCGTCGCCGCTGAAAGATGCGACGACAGGCCTTCACGGAAGACTTCGGCCGACGCAAGGACGCGTCGGCAGCGCTCGCACGGATCGCGAGCATCCCCTCCCGCTGAGCGACGGGTGTGCGTGGGCCACCCCTCGCTCGACAATCAGAGCGTGTTCCCGGTTCGGAACCCGGCTCGTCGCAAGGACGCGGCGCCGCTCGGGCCGGCCCCTCTCGAGGGGCGACCACTTCGAACCACCCTCGGCGCAAGGACGCGTCGAACTCGGCCCGACGACAGGCCCGAGACGAACCGGAGCACGCTTCGAGCCACACCGCGACGGAATCCCCTACCGTCGCGGTGTTTTTTCGTGGGCATCTTCTCTGATCAGAGCCCTCCGCGCGAGCGGAGGGCGCGGACGCGTTCGAGAGTCGTTCGATCAGGGATCCACCCGGGTCGCCGCGCCCGGTGCTTGCGCCCCGGGCTCTGATCAGGTGGCGTTCAGCGCTTCTGCGCCAGTCGTTTCGCGACTTCGTCGAGGAGTTGTTCCGGCTCGACCATGCGGCCGGCGCCGACGGTGCGGCAGGCCTGCCACCCTTCGGCCGGGCCGATGAGCTCGAAGCCGTCTTCGACGAGTTGCTTCGCGTTGCGCTTGGTGCTGGCCTGGCCCCACATGGCTTCGTTCATCGCGGGGGCGAGGAGGACGGGCGTTCTCGCGCGGTCGATGGCGCTGAGCACGACGGTGACGATGTCGTCGGTGAGGCCGATCGCGAGTTTGGCCATCGTGTTCATCGTGCAGGGCGCGACGATGGCGATGTCGGCGCGTCGGGCGAGCCCGATGTGCTGGGGGTCCTTGTTCTCGACATGCTCCCACTGGTTCGTGTAGACGGGGTTGCCCGAGAGGGCCTGGAAGGTGAGGGGCGTGACGAAGCGGGTGGCGTCGGTGGTCATCAGCACGGTGACCTGTGCGCCGGCCTGTGCGAGGCGCGAGACGAGCCAGCATGTCTTGTAGGCGGCGATGCCGCCGGTGACGGCCACAACCACACTCGCGCCGTTGAGCGCGGCGCGGTCGCCGTTGTTGTTCTGTGGTTCGGGCGTGGACGCCACGGGTGCGCTCCGGGGAGTCGCTTAGAGGAGCGCGCCCTCGAGTTCGCCGTTGGCGCCGGTGGTGGCTGCGGCCATTTCGCGCGGGGAGGGCTGATAGAGGGTGATCTTCTCCTGGAGGATCTCTTCGATCGCGACCTCGATGTCGGAGCGGCCGTTGCGCTCGACGAGGGGGCGTGCGCCGTCCATGAGTTGAACGACACGCTTCTGGATGAGCGTGCAGAGCTTGAACTTGCCGCCGACCTTGTCGACGATCGTGTCGCTCTTGAGCGCTTCGATCATGAGGAGTCGCCTCCGAATGGGGGTTGGAGAAGTCGCGGGCCGCGGGGAAGGGCTGGGGCGCCGGGGGGGAGTCGCCCGCGGGCGAACACCACTCTATGCTTCCCGTGCCTGCCCGGACAACCCGGGTTGCCTTTCGGGCGGGCCTGTGGACATGTGACGAGATATCTGCACCTCGGCCGGCGCGTTCACGCCCCGGCCCGACGCGAGCCATGCCCTTGCAGCACGAGTTCAAGTTCGGGGACAAGGTCATCCACACGGGCAAGCCGGAATGGGGTTCGGGGGTGGTTTCCGCCGCCGTGGCCGCCGTTCAGGACGGCAAGCCGTGCCAGCGGCTGACCGTGCGCTTCGAGCGCGCGGGGATCAAGACGCTCTCCACGGCGTTCGCGACACTCAGGCCCGCGGAACAGGCCCCCGAGATCGATCGGGCGCTGGCCGAGTCCGAGAACGAGATTCTCGGGGCCTCGGGCGACAAGCGTGTCGAGGAGATCATGACGGCGCTGCCCGACCCGGCGACCGATCCGTTCGCGTCCCTCACGGGCCGGCTCAAGGCGACGCTGGGGCTGTTCCGGTTCTCGGATCAGGCGGGATCGCTCATTGACTGGGCGGCGGCCCAGTCGGGGCTGAAGGACCCGCTCTCGAAGTTCAACCGCCACGAACTCGAGGCGTTCTTCCGCCGCTTCGAGATCAATCGGGACAAGCACCTCGCGACGCTGGCCGCCGAGATGCGGCGCAAGGAGCCGCGCGAACTGCCGATCCTGGTGAAGGACGCCCCCCCCGCCGCCCAGCGCGTGCTGCGCCGCGAGAGCGCCCGATGATGCGTCCGGGCATCATCCGTCACACGCGGCCCGGGCCCTGATCGCGTCCGAGTAACACCTTCTCATCAAGACCGTCCGCAGGGTGTTGCGAGCGGCAATGTTTCCGGGCCTCGGAGATTGGCACGACGACGCCGCGCCGGCTGGCCGCCGTGTTGCATCTCTCTCATCGTGTCGCAAGCCATGCGACCGAACAATCACAGAGGTGGGAGAGACGAGCGATGAACGACCGCGATTTCCAGTCCAAGATCGGTGAACTGATGGCCATGATCGAGACCGCGCCGGAAGCGGAGCGGAACCGGCTCCGTGAACTCGCGGACGAGACCAAGTCGCGTCACGAGCGGATGCGCAAGACCGTTGCGCAGCTTCAGGAGTCGCTCGATTACCTGCGCCTCAGCGTGAAGTACCTCGTCTTCGACCTCGAAGCCACCCGCCGCGAGAACACCTACCTCCGCAAGATCCTCCAGAACGGCCGCAAGGGCCACGAGGGCAGCGAGGACCAGCAGCAGTACTGATCGCGAGCCCGGCGCGACTCCCCCACCGCGCCGCTCGCACAACCGAATGGCTCATGTGTGTGTGAACCCCCCTTGGGCCGGCGACCGCGGAAGCGGTTGTCGGCCTTTGCGCTGCGCGGAGAAAAAACACGCCGACCCACACCGTCGCGGGTGCGGGTCGGCGAACGGCGCTCGCGCGCCGTGCTTCGTTTGGAGAAAGGATCGTGTCGAGTCAGCGGCGACGGCGGCCGGCGAACGCGCCGAACGCGAGGAGCGGCGCGGCGGCGGCGGGCGCGGGGACATAGGTGATCGACAGGTCGTCGATCATGAGACGCGGCGCGGAGAACTGGCCGTCGAAGGTGGCGGAGATGTGGATGGTGTCGAACTCGACGCCGCTGACGCCGAGGGTGTCGAACGCGATGCGGTCGCGCTCCATGAGGTCGGTCCCGAAGATGACGAACGAGTCGGACGCGACGGTCTGCCCGTTGCGCAGGGCGTCCATGTGGAACTCGATGCCGGTCCAGGGCCCTTCCTCGAAGAAGACCATCTGCATGTCGGCGGCGGTGGCGACCTCGTCGAGGGTGAGGGTAGCCTGCGCGAAGGCGCCGAGCGAGAGGTTGTCGCCCGGGATGAACGAGGTGCCGAAGGTGAGCGCGTTGTTGGCGCTGCCCCAGCCGGGGAAGTCGTTGTAGAGGAGCGTGGCGCGCTCGATGATGAAGTTGTCGCCGATGTCGGCCGGGACGAAGGTGTCGCCGCCGGGGAAGACGCCGCCGACGCCGTTGGCGTTGGTGTAGGTGACGCCGTTGTAGGAGAACGATGTGCCGAGGAAGCCCTCGGTGAGGTCGTCGTAGTTGCTGACGACGGGCGAGCCGGCGAACGCGGCGCCGCTGGCGATCACGACGGTAAGTGCGGAAAGGGTGGGACGCATGTCTCTATCTCCTGAACAGATTCTCGAACAAACAGTCAACGCCGGCGAACGGGGCCGGCGCGGGATAGGCGTTTATGACCGGAGCGGGAGCAGTTCGTGGCGCACCATGACCGTGGTGGGCATGGGCGGATACTGCATGCGAACGCGGTAGAGGTCGTAATCGTCGGCGTGTGCGCCGAGGGTGCGGAAGACGGACGCGGCGAGGTCGCCGTAGGCCGGGATGTCGGGCGTCTGCGCGAGCGACACGCCGCGCCCGAGCCGCGTGACCTTGTCGGAGACGCTGAGCGCGTCGGCGTCGTCGAAGGCGATGGGCGTCGCGAGATCGCTGAAGACGCGGAGTTCGCGCGTGACGGGGCCGAAGAGATCCTTGTGCACGAAGAGGTCGAAGTGCAGGAGTTCCGCCGGCGTGCGGACGGCGGCGCCGAAGTGCGCGACCTTGTCCTGATCCGTCGCGTGATCCGGCCCGATGTTGCGCATGAGTTCGCCCGTCACGAGCGTGCGCTCCCCCGCCTGGCCGACGGGCCCGGCGAGGAACTCGTCGTTGACCATGCCGTCGTGCGCGACCCGGCGCGCGAGCGCGGGGACGGGTGTCGAGCAGAACGCGGGGAGCACGGGCACGCCCTGATGCGCTGCGGCGGCTTCGGGGTCGAGCGGCGTGCGCACGAGCGAGGTTTGTGTTTTGGATTCGTCGTCGGCGACGACCGACTGGTTCACCATCCAGCGCACGCCGGGGCGCGTCTGGCGGAAACCCAGCATGCCGCGCACCTGCGCGGCGTGGAAGTGGCGCTCGCGGTCTTCGGACGGCGTGAGCACGCTGATGGCGAGCAGCGCGCGGCAGTGCGCGCCCCATGTGTAGCTGTTGCCGACGAACGCCTGCTGGCGCCACTTCGCCTGCGATTCCTCGTCACCCGTCGGCGCGCAGGATTCGAGGAGCATCTCGAGTTCGGTGCGGCTGCGCGTGTGGGTCTCGACGATCGCGTCGAACGCGGCGGTCGCGCTGCGCGCTGCGCCGACAAGATCGACGGGCACGCCTTTGGTGGCGGCGGCGTCGAGCCATGATTCCACGCCCTTCGCGTTGGGCATGTGGCGCGCGGCGACGAACGGGTCGGACTCGTAGGCGACTTTCGCGATCTGCCACGCGAGCTTGCGGTGCACGCCGAACGCTTCGCAAAGCGAGGTCACGGATTTCGACCCCGCGCACTTGGTCTCGATGATCCGCGCGAAGGCGTCGCGGACGCGGGCGACGGCGCGGACGGCGTCGGCCTCGAATCCGGCGGCGGGGCGGGATGACGCGGCGGGCGGCATACCCCCACACTATCGTTTCATTCTCTGTTTACAACCTTGTTTCTGAAACTTTTTCCTTCCCGCAAGATGTTCCGGCGTCGTCGGACATCTTTTTTCATCGATCTGGAATAGGGCGACCAGAATCGTCATTTGGTAGACAGACCTGTCTGTCTAGTCAGGCGACACGAATCACCCCCTGAACGGAAGGAATGAGAACCATGGCACGGATCCCCACCATCGAACCCGAGAACGCCCCCGCCCCCGCCGCCGAGCTGCTCGCCGCGGTGAAGTCGAAGCTCGGGCTGGTCCCGAACATGACCAAGGTGATGGCCAACAGCGCGCCGGTGCTTGAGGGCTACCTCGGGTTTTCCGGCGCCCTCGGGAAGGGCTCGCTCCCGGCGAAGGTCCGCGAGCAGATCGCGATCCTCGTCGCCGAGGGCAACTCATGCACCTACTGCCTCTCGGCCCACACCGCGATCGGCAAGATGGTCGGCCTCCCCGAGTCCGAACTCGCCGCGGCACGCGACGCCGCCTCGTCCGACCCCAAGACCGCCGCCGCGCTGCGCTTCGCCAGCAAGGTGCTGACCACCCAGGGCTCCGTCGACGCCGCCGATGTCGTCGCCGTCCGCGACGCAGGATGGGACGACGCGCAGATCGCCGAGATCGTCGCCAATGTCTCCCTCAACATCTACACCAACCTCATCAACAAGACCTTCGCCGTCGAGGTCGACTTCCCCGTCGTCCAGCCCGCCGCCTGCGCCGCCGTCTGATCACCCTTCTCCTTTCTCCCCTGCGAAGCACGGGCGGCCGGCGCACCCAGCGCCCGGCCGTTCGTGCGCGCGCACAGGTACACTGTCACCCATGACCGACGATCCCACGCCGAGCACAAAGAAGACGCCGCCGCGCCAGCGCATCCTCGACGCCGCGACCGAACTCTTCATCGCGCACGGCGTCAACTCCGTCGGCATCGACACCATCATCCAGCACGCCGGCGTCGCCAAGATGACCCTCTACCACCACTTCGAATCTAAGGACGACCTCGTCGCCGCGTTCCTCGAACGGACCGACGAGCAGTGGTTCGCCTGGCTCCGCGCCGCCGTCAACCGCCTCTCACCCTCGACCAGGGGCCGCCCCCTCGCCGTCTTCGACGCGCTCGAGGAATGGTTCTCCACGCCCGAGTTCCGCGGCTGCCCGTTCATCAATACCCAGGCCGAACTCGCCGACGCCGGCCACCCCGCGCGCGAAGCATGCGAAGACCACGCCGACCGTCTCTACGCCTTCTTCGAGCGCGCCCTCCTCGACGCCAGGCACCCCGCGGCCGACACCCTCGCCGAAGACCTCCTCCTCCTCGCGCAGGGCGCCGTCACGCTCGCCGTCGTCACCGATTCGCCCGAACCCGCCAAGCGCGCCAAGCGCATCGCCCGCGCGCTGCTCGCGTCCAACAAGCGCGCGCAAGAATGATCGCGCTCGCGGTCAGTTCGTCGCCCCGTCCCGCGCTTCCATCGCGCGCTGGTACGCGATGAACACCAGCGCGATCGGCGCGAACGCCTTCTGCCCCGCCAGCGCAGCCGTCTCATCCAGCGAGCCCGCCTTCCCGCTGCGCACATCCTTGTCGAGTTCCACGATCGTGTTGTCGATCACGCGCAGCATCGACGCCAGCACCTGATGCTCCTCCACCGTCCGCGGCGCGAACTGCGCCACGCCCGGCGCCTTCAGCGGCAACTCCACAAACCACCCCGAATCCTCGCGCCGCATCGTCATACCGATGCCGAACGCGGGCTGTCCGTCCACCGTCACCGCCGCCATGTCATCCGCGATCGGAACCGCCGCCACGCGTTCCTTCGCCGCGCGAAGCCAGCCGAGCGGATCGGCCAGCACCGTCCCCAGCGTCGCCGAGAACCGCGGATCGTTCCGCGAAGGCGCCCCGCTGTTCTGCGCGCTCCGTCCCGCCTCACGCACCGCGTTGACGAAGCCCCCGCCCCCGCTGGCCGATTCCGCACGGACCCGCGCCACCTCCGCCGGGAACCGCTCCTGAAGCGTCTCCGCCAACCGCTGAACGCTCCCCAGCAGCCGCCCCAGTTCCGAAAGCACCAGTTCCTGCTCGGGCGATTCCGCGTACACGAACCGGGGAATCAGCCCCGCCTGTCCGTCCTCCAACGCCGCAAAGATCGACGCCAGCGTCGCCTCGGGCGTGTCCCGGGGGTAGTCCCGCAGCGGGTCCGCCGGCGTGCGCTCGATCGTCAAAAACAGCGCCAGCCCGACGAGCAACGCCGCCAATCCGCTCAGGGTTCCCGCGAGGATCCACCGCATACGGATCTATAGTCCCACGGAATGACCCTCACCGTCAACGGCGAAGAAATCCGACTCGACCACGAACGCCTCACCGTCGAGGACCTCGTCGCCCTCCGTGGCATGCGCGGCGCCGCCTGCGCCGTCGAGGTCAACAAATCCCTCGTCCCCCGCCGCGATCGCGAAACCCGCGAACTCCAGGACGGCGACACCGTCGAGATCGTCACCCTCGTCGGCGGCGGCTGAACACCAGAACTACGACAAAGGGCGCAACCGCGTGACCACAACCGCAACCAACACAACCACCGACAACACCCTCACCATCGGTTCGCGCACCTTCGAGAGCCGACTCATCGTCGGCACCGGCAAGTACCGCGACTTCCCCACCATGCAGGCCGCACTCGACGCCAGCGGCGCCGAAGCCGTCACCGTCGCCGTCCGCCGCGAACGACTCGTCGACGCCGAAGGCCGCAACCTCCTCGACTTCATCGACCTCAACCGGTACACCATCCTCCCCAACACCGCCGGGTGCTTCAGCGCCGAAGACGCCGTCCGCGTCTCGCGCCTCGGCCGCGACATCCTCGAACAACTCCACAACCCCGGCGCATCCTGGGTCAAACTCGAAGTGCTCGGCGACAAGAAGACCCTCCTCCCCGATCCCGTCGGCACGCTCGAAGCGTGCAGGGAACTCGTGAAGGACGGCTTCGAAGTCCTCTGCTATTCCAGCGACGACCCCATCGCCGCCGTCCGCCTCAAAGAGGCCGGCGCCACCAGCGTCATGCCCGCCGGCTCGCCCATCGGCAGCGGCCAGGGCGTGCTCAACCCCGCCAACATCGCGCTCTGCCTCGAACTCCTGAAAGAAGGCGACGCCAACTACCCCGTCATCGTCGACGCCGGAGTCGGCTGCGCGAGCGATGTCTCCCGCGCCATGGAACTCGGCGCCGACGGCGTCCTCCTCAACACCGGCATCGCCCACGCCAAAGACGCCGTCACCATGGCCCACGCCATGCGCCACGCCATCCTCGCCGGGCGCATGTCATACCGGTCCGGGCGCATCCCCATGAAGAAGTACGCGACCGCAAGCTCCCCCTGGGAAGGCGTGATTTCCTACATCCCGGGCGAATAAACCGGACTCAGCGCCGACGGCGCGCGAAGAGCGCCACGCCGCCCAGCAGCGCCACGCCAACGCCGGGCGCCGGTGTCTCAACCGCGACTTCACTGAGCGCAGCGCTCAGCGCCTGCTCCTCGAGCCAGCCGGCGTACCAGTCGGTTTGCTCACCCATCACCGAAGTGATCCACTCCATGTGGTCCTCGAGCAGCACCGCGTAGCTCATCGAGCCACGCCGGGTCACGCCGAGTTCCGACACGCCCCGCGCGATCCCCGCGAGCAGCAGTTCACCGTCATCAGACACCGTGAACACGCCGCCGCCCGAATCGTTCATCGCGAAGCCCGCCTCGAACTCCACGCTCCCGCGCCGGTCCGCGTCGAACTCCATCGAGATGCGCCCGTACCGCGTCGACTCGATCTCGTTCGCGCCCCACACCAGTTCACGATCGCGCGACCACTCGTACCCCTCGCCGACCGCATCGCCCGCGACGCGCCCGGCCCCAGCGATGAGCACATCCTGGCCGCGCCGCGCATCCTCCGTGATCGCGTGCCAGCCGGTCAGCAGATCGTTCACGCGGATCAGCGCCAGATCAGCCGCCTCATTCACGAAGCGCTCAACGCCGCGATACCGCTCGCCGTTCATCTCGAAGCGGCCGCGCTCGCGCCCGCCCACATGCGCAGCGGTCAGGATCCACTGATCACCGACCGCGACCGCCGTCGAGCCGTTCCACGAACCGACGAAGCCGTTCATCGGCGCGTCCATCCCCACGCCGCCGAAAACAACCACCGCCGAAGCCGCCGAGGGCATCGCCGCGAGAACAGCCGCGGCAAACGCCGCACGAATCAGGGTCTTGTTGCTCATCTCATCCTCAGTTCTTGGGTGTGTGTGCGCTCTCGGACCTGATCGGCCACAGGAACGCGCAACTTCACCGCGGGGCCCGCGAAGGTAGCGGGCCATGCGTCAATCACCAAGGAAAATCGAGATTTCGCCGTTCTCGGACGCGCGTTACGCCGGACGCACGCCGTGCCACAACTGCTGAACGCGCTCGGCCTGCTGTTTGCGGACCTGATCCAGCGTCAATCGCGGGATGCGCCATGCCGGCTCATCCTCCGTGACATTACTGCAATGCTCCTGCACGCACTGGTACAGCATCTTGAACCCGTCGCGCGGCTGCCGCATCTGATCCAGCGCATCCACGATGTCCTGCCTGCCAACATCGTCATCGAACAGATCGCGCAGCGTGATCGGCTTCGCGCCCTCGCGCAGGCACGCCTGCAATCGCGAGTTGCACAGGTCGTACAGCATCGAGCCCGTCCACTGGAGACGCTCGATCATGTTCGACTTGTCCAGACGCGCCTCCTGGAAGAACGCCGACGACTCACGGAAGATCGCGTGCCGCAGCTCGATCGGCATAAGCAGTTTGAACCCCGTGCGGTCCATCTGCAGGAACTTGTTGTTCAGCATCGGCCACACGATCGCGCGCATCCGGTCCGCGTCGCCGTTCACCAGCGTCGGCTCGTCCACGCGATCCACAACCACGATCATGCTCGCAACGCCCAGCGGCGAAAGCACCCGGCGCAGCCGCGTGAACATCGCGTACCGCGCGTCGTCCGCAGTCCCCAGCGGCAGCGTCGCCGGATCACGCGCGGTCCGCGGCACGAGCGCCAGCGAGCGCGACAGCGAATCCGCCGACCCGCCCACCACACGCATGTGCTTGCGCAGACGGAACGCCAGCCGCTTCATCGCCAGCCGGTCCCACACATACTTCTTCGCCAGCAGCAGCGCCCACACGCCCAACGCGATCAGGAACGCGTACAGCCACGCGCGATCGGTCCGGTCCCCCTCGACCGCGAAGAACACGCCGACCACCGCCGCAGGAAGGAGCCATCCCATCCACGCCAGCGCCGTCCACAGCGCGCTCATCCCGTCCAGCGGCGGACGCACCATCGAACGCAGCCGCGAGGTCCGCACAACCGCCGACGGGCTCGCGTCGTAGATCGCCTGCAGCGCCAGCAGGTCGCCCTTCGTCTGGTTGTCCATCTGACGCAGCCGCTTCGCCGCGCCCTTCGCAAGATCATGCTGCCCGCGCGGCGAGTCGCCCAGCAGATCATCCACCACCCGCGTCGTCGCCGCCGACAGCACCCCGTCCATGTGGTCGATCAGCCGCATCTTCTTGAGCGACTGCAGCGCCTCCGCATTCCCCAGCCGCGCGTGCAAACGATCCAGGATCGGGTTCCAATCGTCGTAAGGCACGAGCAGCACACGCTCGTCCGAGCGGTTCGCATTGTGCGCCGCGATCGCCTTCTCCAGTTGCAGCCGGATCGCCGTCTTCCCGCTCCCCTTCTCGCCGAACACGATCGAAGTCGACGGGCGCCCCAGGTCGCCCAGGATTTTCTCAAAATCCGGGTGGAGCGTGACGCCCTCAACCTTCGCGAAAACCGAGTCGTGCCGCGCCTCTTCCGCGCGGAACGGATTCTCCGCGATGTTCCAGTGCTCGAAGAACCGGGTGTAGTTCATGGTGTGCGCTCGCGGTTCCTTGCGTACTCGTACGAATCGCGTGTCAGTGATCGACCTGCTTGCCCAGCATAGGGGAAATGTGATCGACCATCTCCCGGAGGGTCCGCTCGTCGCGCGCCTCCAGATTCAGGCGCAGCAGCGGCTCGGTGTTGCTTTTGCGAACATTGCACCACCACCCCTCGGAATCGAAACAATCGATCGTCACGCCGTCCAGTTCGTCCATCTTGCCACGCCGCGCGAAGTGGCCCTTCAGCTCCTCCAGCGCGCCATCCTTGTCCTCGACCTCGAAGTTGATCTCGCCCGACTGGGGATACCGGATCACCGGCTTGATCAGTTTCGAGAGCGACTTCTTCGACTGCGCCAGCGCCGAGAGCACCGTGCACATCGCGATCACCCCCGAATCCGCGTTGAAGTTGTCCCTGAAGTAGAAATGCCCCGACAGCTCGCCGCCGAACACGCAGTTCCGCTCGGCCATGATCTGCTTCATGAACACATGGCCCACGCGGCTGCGGATCGGCACGCCCCCCGCCGCCTCCACCTCTTCCTGCAGCGTCTTGCTCGAACGCAGGTCGTACACGATCCCCGCGCCGGGGTTCTTCGAGAGGAACCACTTCGCCAGCCACGCGGCCAGGTGATCGCACGCGACGATCTCCCCCTTCTCATCCACGACAACGCACCGGTCCGCGTCGCCGTCGAAGCACAAACCAAGGTCGCACTTCTCCTTCAGCACCGCGTCGCGGACCTGCTGAAGATTCGACGCAACCAGCGGGTTGGGCTCGTGGACAAACTCACCCTTCGAGTTGTCGAAGTTGATCTCGACGATCTCGAGACCCTCGACCGACGCGCCCTTCTTCCCGAACACCTTCGGGAGCGTCGTCCCCGCCATGCCGTTCGAGGCATCCACGGCCACCTTCATCTTCTGGCCGCCCATGTCGAGGAACTTCAGCACATGCGCCGTGTACGCCTCCCACAGGTCGCGCTGTTCCACGCGCCCCTTCTCCGCGAGGTTCTTGTCCTTCAGCGCGCTCGACGGATCGGCCAGCGCGGCGAACTTGCGCACCTCCGCAAGACCCGTCGCCTCGCCCACCGGCTTCGCCTTCCTGCGCGACACCTTGAACCCGTTGTACTGAGGAGGATTGTGCGACGCCGTCGTCTGCACCCCGCCCGCGCAGTCAAGATGGTTGATCGCGAAGTAGATGAACGGCGTATCCACCAGCCCGACATCGATGACATTCGCGCCCGACAAGGTCATCCCGTCAAGCAACTGCTTCACCAGCGTCGGGCTGCTCTTGCGCATATCGCGCCCGACAACCACATAGGTCATCATCGGCGCACGATGCCCCTCGTTGCGCGCAGACTCCAGCAGATACCTCCCCGAACCGAACCCGATCTGCCACGCGAGCTTGTCGGAAAGAGGGTCGGGGTACACGCCGCGAATGTCGTAGGCCTTGAACACGCGTCCGAGCATGAGTGAACGATCCTTCGGTCGAAGTGCAGCGGCGACGCCCATACGCGGCGGGCCGAGGCCTTGCCAGAATACCGGGCGGCGCAAAGAGCGTCGGGAGGGGTTCTATTCCCCCGTGCGGGGATTGTCAGGCATCCGACCCGAAGTCGTCCACGAAATCGTCCACTTCCCGGTACGCCTGCTCGACCTCAACGCCCTCCGGGAGCGACGCCAGGAACGCCCGCCCGTACCCCTTCGACACGATCCGGGGATCGAGCACGATCACCCGTCCCGTGTCCGAACCCGACCGGATCAGCCGCCCGAACCCCTGCTTGAACCGGATCACCGCGCGAGGCAGCGAGTCATCAAAGAACGGGTCCCCCCCCCGCCGCTTCAGCAGGTCCAGCCGCGCCTGCGTCAGCGGCCGGTCGGGCGGCTCGAACGGCAGCCGCGTGATGATCACATTCCGCAGCGCATCGCCCCGCACATCCACGCCCTGCCAGAACGACGACACCCCGAACAGCACCGCGTTGGGCTCCTCGCGGAACCGCTGGAGGATCGCCGCCCGCGAGCCGTCCTGCTCCTGCACCAGCAGCGACATGCCCGCCGAACCAAGCCCGTCCCGCGCCAGTTTCGCCACCGCGCGCATCGTGCTGAGCGAGGTGAACAGCGCGAACGCGCCCCCCTTCGTCGACGCCGCGTGATGCACGATCGCGTCCGCGAGCTGCGCCACATACGAAGGCGCCCGCGGGTCGGGCATCCCCGCGTCCACGATCACGCGCACCTGCCGCGCGTAATCGAACGGGCTCCCCAGCGAGAGTGTGTCCGCCTCGTCGCCCGCGCCCAACCCCAGCCGCCCGCGGATGTGCGAGAAGTCCCCGCCCGCCGCCAGCGTCGCCGAGGTCAGCACCACCGACCGCTTCCCGTTGAACAGCGTGTCGCCCAGCAGCGGCCCGACCTCCACCGGCGCGCACGCCAGCGTCACCCGCACGCTCGACGAGGTCGCCGGCTGCGCCGTGTCCACCCAGTACACACACCCGGGCAGCAACTGCTCCAGCAGCGCCTCCGACTCAACCGCCAGCGCCTCCGCACGCTCCGCGTACGAGTTCAGTTCAAACCGATCGTCCTCCCGAGCCGCGTCGTCCTTGAGCGCCTTGAGTTTCAGCGACAGCGACCGGAACACTTCCGTCACACGGTTCTCGAGCGCGCCCGGCGCAGGGATCCGAGTGTTGGCGTTGATCACCCCGCCCACCAAGCGCAGCGCATTCTCAAACAGCGCACGCGTCGCGTCGTCGCACCGCCCCACCGCCGCGATCGCGTCCTCCACATTGCGCAGGTCCACGCCGTCCTTCAGCTGGAGCAGCGGCAGAAAGCCCTTGCCCGTCCTCGTGTGATGCAACTGCCCGAGCAACCGATACACGCGCCCCTCGTTGAGCGAGATCCCGAAGTGCTCGCTCGCCGTGTCCTCCACGCCGTGCGCCTCGTCCAGAATCACATGGTCATGCACGGGAAGAAAGCCCACCGACCGCTGGCGCAGCGCGAGATCGCTGAAATACAGCGCGTGATTGCAGATCAGCAGGTCCGCAGACTCCATCTCCCGCCGCGCGTTCTGGAAGAAACACTTCTCGTAGGTCGGGCACTTGCGCCCCATGCAGTTGCCGCTGTCCGATTGCGCCCGGTCCCACACCGCCGGCCTCTCCAGCGCCGGCAGCGTGCTCAGCGAACCGTCCGTCGTCGAATACGCCCAATCCTCGATGACATGCAGCGAGCGGCGCGACGCCGCATCCGCGAGCAGCCGATCCTGCCGCTCACTCGCGAGTTTCAGCCGGCGAATCGACAGGTAGTTCCCCCGCCCCTTCACCAGCACCGCCTTGAACGAATGCCCGAGCCCCTCCGCCGCCCGCTGCAGGATCGGGATGTCCTTCGCGATCAACTGTTCCTGCAGCGCGATGGTGTTTGTCGCCACCACCACCCGCTCGCCGTAGGTCACGATCCGTTCCAGCGCCGGGACCAGATACCCGAACGACTTGCCCACGCCCGTGCCCGCCTCGACCAGCAGCGTCCGCTTCCCGTCCATCGCCTTCGCGACGGCCTCGGCCATCAGCGTCTGCTGCTCGCGCGGCTCGTGCGCCTCCCCCAGCGCACGCGCCAGCGCACCCTCATCGCCCAGAAACTCACGCGGGGTGATGGCCACGCGCGTCATTCCCTCCCGCGACGAGGGCCGGACCTCTTCACCCTCGGCGGCGCCTTCGCGCGGTCCTCACGCGACGGCTTCTCCCGCGCAACACCCAGCGGCGCACGCTCCGGCTCGCCCGGCTTGCGCGGGAAGTCGATCGGCGTCGTCCGCCGCTTCTCCAGCACCACGATCCGCCCCGTCGGCGTGTCGATCGTCCCCGCGTGGCTCGCGTGCAGCATGTGCAGCGCCTGCTTCGCCTCCTCGAGTTCGTCGTCCGCCTTCTGGCCCTTGATCAGCGCAATCAGCCCCCCCACCTTCGCGAGCGGGACCGTCAACTCGCTGAGAATCACCAGCCGACCGACCGCGCGGGCCGTCACCGCGTCGAACGCCGCGCGATGC
Source organism: uncultured Phycisphaeraceae bacterium (assembly GCA_965369025.1). Lineage (GTDB taxonomy): Bacteria > Planctomycetota > Phycisphaerae > Phycisphaerales > UBA1924 > JAHBXC01. The sequence goes on from CBDUPB010000002.1 coordinate 568,786, forward strand.
AGCGACGGGTGCGCCCCCATCGCCTCCGCCCGATCGTTCACCACCTCGACATTCTTCAGCCCCATCCGTGCCGCCGCCGCGCGCAGGAAGTCCGCCTTCTTCTTGGTCGCCTCGATCAGCGTGAACCGCGCGCCGGGCATCACCACCGCCAGCGGAAACGCCGGCGCGCCGCCCCCCGAACCCACATCCGCGATCTTCGCGTCCGCAGGCAGATCCGCCAGCACCGGAAGCAGCGTCAGCGAATCCAGGATGTGCCTCTGCCAAGCGTCCTCGACGCTCTTGATCGCCGTCAGGTTGAACCGGGTGTTCGCGTCCAGCAGGATCCCGAGGAACAACCCCAGCCGCTCCAGTTCTCCCGGCTCAAAGGTGACACCGAGTTCTTTGGCCGCATCCAGGAACGATTCGGGCGGGGTGAGCGGCGCGACATCGGCCGCGAAGAACTCACGCGGCGGGGCGGGCGGAACGGGCTGCTTAGCTTTCGTCATCGTCGTCAAACTCAAAGGACGCGCGCTGCATCTGCCTCGGCGGGCGGACGGAGATATTGACGAGCAATCCCACGCCCATCAGCAGGGCGATCACGGACGACCCGCCGTAGGACAGGAACGGAAGGGTAATCCCCACAACCGGAAGAATCCCGGTGCACACGCCCATGTTGATCGCCGCCTGCACCGGCACAAAGGTCGCCACCCCCACCGCCACGATCCGCCCGAACGGCTCCCGACACCTCGCCGCTATGGCCAGCGCCGACGCGATCCACACGAAATACAGGAACAGCACCCCGCTGGCCCCCGCGAGCCCGAACCGGTTCACGATCACCGAGAAGATCATGTCGTTGTGCGCCTCGGGCAGCGCGTTGTACCGGATCAGCGCCCGCGATTTCGCCTCGGGAACGCCCGCGACCCCGCCCGCGCCGATCAGTTCCATCGCCTTGCGCGTCTGGTACTGGGTCGAATCCGCCGTCGTCGTGTCGCCCTGGAACTGGTGCACCAGCGCCGTGATCCGCTCTTTCTGGTGAGGCAGCAGGAACGGGTACGACAGCGGCGCCAGCGCGATCCCGATCACCCCGATGATCACGAAGTGCTTCAGTTTCGCCCCCGCCGCGATCAGCATCGCCACCAGCGCAGGAAGAAACAGCATCGCAGTCCCCATGTCGGGCTGAAGCAGAATCAGCACCACCGGAACGAAGGTGATCACCGCCGGCGGGATCAGCCCCGTGAACTTCCGGTAGGTCTTGCGGTGCCGCAGGTAATTCGCCATCAGCAGCACGAACGCGATTTTCGCGAACTCCGCGGGCTGAAGACCGAACGATCCCAGGTTGATCCACGCCCGCGCGCCGTTGATCGGCCGCACAATGCTGCTCGGCACCACGGGGATCAACAGGAACAACAGCAATCCCATCGCCAGCAGAGCCGCCAGCCACGACAGCCCCGCGTAGATCCGGTAGTTCGGCACGACCAGGCACGCGCCCGCTATCGCGCCCATCGAGATGAGCAGCAACTGCTTCTTCGCCAACGAAGAGATCGCCACCGCCTCAACCCCACTCGTGATGTTGATCGCCGCCAGACCCAGCGCCAGCAGCAGCCCCGTCGCCGCCAGCAGCGTCCAGGTCTCCGGCCGCCCCAGCATGATGCGCGGCACCGCCCCCGCCCGCGCAGTCGTGTACAGCGCGCGCGGCGTGGTCGCGCGGTGCGATCCCACCGACACCGCCCGCGTCATCGGCCACCCCGCGTCGCGCTCTCCGAAGGCAGATACCCCTCCGCCACCAGCGCGTGCACGATCTGGTTCGTGATCGGACCGCTCACCCTGCCGCCGCTCCCGCCGTATTCCATCATCACCGCGATCGCGTACTTCGGGCGCCCGCCCTTCGGCCCGGCAAGCACGACAAACCACGAGTGGTCCCCGTCGCGCACGACCACCGGCTCTCCCGGCCCGTCGCCGTCAAGATCAACCAGCAGCGCGGGCGCGTCCGCCGTGCCCGTCTTCCCCCACACATCGACGCCCGGCGCGTTGAAGATCGGATCGCGCCGACTGTCGAAGGTCAGCCGCGCGCCCGTCCCGATGGTCATGTCATTCGTCGATCGCCAGAGCCCCTTCATCGCTTCCTGCACGGCGCTGGGATCAAGCCGCAGATCACGCGCATCCACCGGATCGTCAGCGTCGATGCGCGGCTTCATCCGCAGTCCGCCGCGCGCCAGCGTGGCCAGCGCGTCGGCCGCGTGAAGCGGCGTCCACGCCACCGGGCCCTGCCCGATCCCCATCAGGATCGCGTCGCTCTGCGTCAGCGCAGCGTTGCTCGTCATCACCCCGATAACGCCCGCCTGCTCGTTCCCGATCCCCAGACCCCACGATTCGCCCACCCCGAAGTCGCGATACACCTCCGTCACACCGTCAGGCCCCAGCGCCCGCCCCAGCGTGTAGAAGTAGATGTTGCACGACACCGCCAGCGCCTCCTCGCCCGAGAGCGCATGCCCGATCGTTTGCTGGTGTGTCATCTGATGCGACTTGTAAATCCAGCACCGATACAGCGTCGGCCGGCCCGGGAGAAAATGCCCCGTGCACTCGATGTGCTTGCCCATGGAGTGCTCGCCCTGCTTGATCGCGTCCACGAACATCAATGCCTTCACGATCGAGCCGGGCGGGTAGATCGCATCGATCGCGCGGTTCACCCAGGGCGAATCGATACGGTTGTTGAAGACCTGCTCGGGGTGGTTCCGCAGATCGTCACGCGTGAAGGTCGGCGTCGACACCATCGCAAGGATCTCGCCCGTCGGGATGTCGAGCACCACCGCCGCGCCGTTCAGACTCGCGCCGAGCGGAACATCCTCGTTCTCGTGCCATTCCTGCGCAACCGTCAGTCCCAGTTCGGGCGACATCGCCGCAAGCACCCGCGCCTGCAGCGCGGCGTCGATCGTCAGCCGCACATCCTCGCCCGCCTCCGGGTCGGATTGCTCGACCTCGCCCGTATCCAGGTGACGCACGCGCATGCCGCGCAGCCCGCGCAGCCGCCGCTCGTGCGACGCCTCGATGCCCGTGTGCCCGATGCGATCGTTCTCCGGATCATAAAACCCCGGATCGGTCTCCCCCGTCTCAGGGTTCTTCTTCGGCCGCTTGGCCGTGTCTTCCGCGTACACCTCGCGGCGCATCCACCCAAGGATGTGCGTGTCCACGCCCCGCGCCTCGATCGACCGCGTTCCCTCCTCACGGAGAGGCAGTGGCAGCGTGCCGAGCGCCACATCAACCGTCACCGTCTCCAGCGGATACTCCCGCGAGCCGGCGTCGATCACGCGCACGCCCGGAAGATCGTCCGCCACTCGACGCACCTCGAGCGCGACCGAGTCCGAGACATTCGTGAACAGCGTGTGCGCCCTGCGCTGCTCGGCAATCGGGCGCGCCACCTCGGCCAGCGGAACGCTCACCACGCGACCAGTGCGCTCGAAGATCTCCCTCTCGCGCCTCGCCTTCGCGCCCGCGCTCACGCTGGCCGCGATCCGCTGAACATCGCCCATCACGCTGTTGCGCCGACGCTCGATCTCGTCCCGGTCAACGCCCGTGATCTGCGCCAGCAACGACCAGACCTGCTCGAGTTCCGCGTCGAACACCGGGCGCTCTCGCGCGATTAGCCCCTCACGCTCGCCCGGGTCGAGTGTCGACCACGCCGCGCGGTTCTTGGCGCTCGCTTCCCGGTGCGCCTGGGTGTACGCCCACTCGCCCGAGATCGCGGCGTAATCAACCCGAATCTCGAACGCCGGGCGGTCCTGCGCCAGCACCCGACCCTTCCGATCGAGAATCCGACCCCGCACCGTCGGCGTCCACTGCTGACGCAGCAGCGCCCGCTCGGCCCGTTCGGAAAGCTCGGCCGCCCCGGCCGTCGTCAGATACCCCACCCGAGTGAAAACCACCACCAGCGGCGCCAGGAACGCCAGCGAAAGCAGCGCCAGCCGCCTGTGGTACATGCTGGGCAGCGCGCGGCGAAGCAGCGGCACGCGGTCATCCTTCTGACCACGCCGCGAACGCCGTCGCCGCCGTCTCAAAGCCATGCGCAAAGCCACTCCGGGATTATCGGGGGAATCGCCCCCGAGTTCCGCGAAAAGTCCCCGGAGAACCACAATCGTCCCCACATTCCCGGACCCGAACCCCGAAGCCCCCGATCAGGCGTCCTCGCGGAGCATCACCACCGTCGCGTCATGCCCGCCCGGGAAGTAGTCCTGCCGGAACAGCACCCGCGGCGTCATCGTCAGCGCCCAGGTCAGCACCCGCACCGTATCGAACCGATGCGCCGGCCCCGTATCCCGCCCACGCAACTCCATCGCGCAGCGATCGGACAGGAAGTTGAACGCCATCCCTACGCGGCACATCGGCCACGACCGCGCCAGCACCGCCAGCGCCGCGTCCGTTCGCAGCGTGTTCAGCGACCCCGAGAACACCACCACATCCGCGCGGCCGTCGCGCTCCCCCGCCTCCGCCGCCACCCTCGACAGCGATTCCGGGTCCGAGACAAAGTCCCCGACCCCCACGAACGAACCCGCCGGCGCGTGCTCCTGCGCCGCCGCCACCAGTTCCGGCACGCCCTCCACCCCGATGTACCGCGAAGGCGCCTCCGAGCGTTCCACGAGGAACACCCCCAGATCGCCGCGCGCGCAACCCGCGTCCAGCACGCTCAAACCACCGAACGGGCACATGCCCATCAGCACCTCGAACCGCGTCGTCTGGTGGTCCCGGCTCGCCCACAGCGTCGCCTCGAAAGTCGCGCCGAGTTGATCCACCGCCTCCGTGTACGGCCGCAGATGCTCCCCGATCGGCGCCTGATGCGCCTCGTCCCCGGACTCACTCACTCCCGCGTCGTCTTTGCGATTCCCGAACATGCATCCTCCGATCTCGTCGCACGATGCTAGCGACCCCGCGCGTACCATCACGCATGAGCAGCCACGACGCGACGGAGCGCGCCCCCGCCCTCCCCATCACCACTTCGCCCGGCCGCCCCCCCAAGCCCACCGCCGCAAACCGCTTCCGGCTCGATTACCGCGAGGAAGCCCGCCGCATGGGCCCGCCGCCCGCGACCATCCTCGACGCCCACTCCCACATCAACGGCGACCGCGCCTCCGCCATCTACCGCGAAGCCCGCGACCTCTACGGCGTCACCACCACCTGGTCCATGAGCCGACTCGAAGACGCCCCCGTCGTCGTCAAGAACCTCGGCGACACCGTCCACTTCATCGCCGTCCCCAACTTCATGAGCGACGACCGCAAGCACGCACACACCGACGGCTACCTCGAAGACATTAAACGCTGGCACGGCGAGTTCGGCGCCAAGATCGTCAAGTTCTGGTGCGCGCCGCGCGGCATCGACTACGCCGAAGAAATCGGCGACCCCACCATCCTCCGCCTCGACGGCCCCTGGCGACGCAAGCAGATGGAGCTCGCCACCGACCTGGGCATGATCTTCATGGCCCACATCGCCGATCCCGACACCTGGTTCAAGACCAAGTACAAGGACGCGCAGAAGTACGGCAGCAAGGCCGAGCAATACACCGCGCTCGAGAAACTCGGCGCCGAGTACACCCAGCCTTGGATCATCGCCCACATGGGCGGATGGCCCGAAGACCTCAACTTCCTCGACGGCCTCCTCACCCGGCGCGACAACTTCTACCTCGATTCGTCCGCCACCAAGTGGATCGTGCGCGAGATCTCCAGGCACCCGCGCTCGAAGGTCCTCGCCTTCCTCGACAAGTGGAAGGGCCGCATCCTCTTCGGCTCCGACATCGTCACCATGGACGCCCACCTCACCGCCGACGAGGGCTACAAGGGCATGGGCGAACTCTCCAGCGGCCCCGAGCAGGCCTTCGACCTCTACGCCAGCCGCTACTGGGCCCTGCGCAAACTCTGGGAAAGCGATTACACGGGCGAGTCACCCATCGCCGACCCCGACCTCATGCTCGTGGAACCCGACGCCTACGACGCCATGTCCGCGCCCCGCCTCACCGGCAAGTCGCTCCCCCCCGACATCCTCAAACCCCTCTACCACGACGCCACCGCCGCGCTCCTCGGCGAGTAACGCTCCCCGCCCTCTCCCACTGGGAGAGGGTGGCCCGAAGGGCCGGGTGAGGGCCATGCCGACTTCCTCCGGGCGCCACTGGCGGCTCGGCCTCCGGGTGCTCTTCTCCTCCAATCCGAGCCCGAGGCGCAAGCCGAGGGGACCTCGACATGTTCGCGCGGCGATCCCCCGGTCTCGCGACCGGGGCTGGGACCAGACTCAGATCTTCACTCACCCCAGCGGATCGGGCCGGTACAGCTTCGTCCCCAGCCCCCAGTGGCGCTCGGTGAAGTTGCCGCCCATATCGAAATCGCGCTCCACCTCGGGCCGCGCCGTCGCCAGCGCCATCGTCGTCTTCGCGTCGAGGTTGTCGAGCATCGAGACGAAGATCGCCTCGGGCGTCGCCGGGATCCTCGCGGCGCCGTACTCGGGCACCCCGTGGTGCGACAGAATGATGTGCTGGAGCACCGTGATGAACGCGCCGGGCATCCGCACGCCGCTCGTCGTCATCGCCTGCTGGGCCTTGTCGTGGAGCATGATCGCCCCCTCGACAATGTGCCCCACCAGTTCCCCGCGATCCGTGTAGTGGAACCCCGTCTCCCAGCGCAGTTCGCGCGTCTTGCCCAGGTCGTGCAGGAACAGACCGAGCAGCACGATGTCCTGGCTCATGCGCGGGTACAGCGGCAGAACCGCGTCCGCCACCTTCATCAACTGCAGCGTGTGCTCGAGCAGCCCGCCCAGGTACGCGTGATGGAGCGACCGCGCCGCCGGCGCCGCCTTGAACTGGTCCATCAGCATCTCGTCGTCGAGGTACGCCTGCGCCAGCGCCTTGGCCGCCGGGTGCTTGAGCGACCCGAGCATTTCCTTCAACTCGGCGAACATCTCGTCGACATTCTTCTCCGTGCACGGCAGCAACTCGCGCAACTGCTCAGGGCTCGGATCGACCGGATCGATCGTGTGCACGATCAACTGCAGTTCGCCCTGATAGGGCTGGGTCTCGCCCTCGACCCACACGAACCCCTCGGTCCCCAGCCGCGCGAACAACTGCTCGGGCACGCTCCACATCCGCGCCGGCAGTTCGCCCGTCTTGTCGCGCAGGAGCGCCTTCAGATAGGCCTTGCCCGTCTTGGTCGTCCCGCGCTGCGCATTCATGAGCGCGAACACGCCCTGAAACCGCTCAGAGGGGCGAAGATCGCGAATGTAGATCCGTTCCGAGGCGTTCATCATCGTCATGCCGCCAGTGTAGCGGGGTGAGGGTCATCTCCCCACCCTCTCCCGCGGGGAGAGGGTGGCGCCGCAAGGCGCCGGGTGAGGGCCGATCCGTGGACGATGTCAGAATTCTCGCTCCGGCGCCACCACACAAGCGCAGCGTCGTGTGGTGCCTTTCCGCTCCCTCCCCTATCGAGCAACGCGAGATGGGGGAGGGCCGGGGAGGGGGTCCGCTCACTCTTCCCCATTGCCCATTGCCTCTTCCCCATTGCCCTCTTCACGCTCCCCCATCCCCCGCCGCTTCTGCACCTCGAACAGCACCAGCAGCGCAAAGAAGTACACCCCGAACAGCGGCGGCAAAAAACACGCCCCCTGCCCGCCCCACGCCCAGAACGCCCCAACCGACAACAACCCCAGCACCACCAGCGGCAGCACGATCGCGAACAGGATGAACGACGCCTTGACGATCACGGCGAAGTGTTGGCGTCTGAACGCGAGTTGTCTCGATCTGGAAGCTCATCACGCGTGATCGCCATGCAAATGACAAACCCGAGCATCCAGCTCACAGCAATTCCCACCGCGATGTCGATGTCGCCGAATCGTGTGATGAGCCCGCGTCCAGCGATGACCAAGATCGCCTTCGACGCAAAGACACCAAGAACCGCTCCAAACGGCATCAGCACAACACCGATGAAAGTGGCAAAGACAACATCGCCGGTTGTCCAACCGCGCCGCTTCTTCACCCCTCCCCCCTCCTCGCCGTCGCACGGGAGATTGCCTCACCGCACTCCGGGCAGCGCTCGCTGGTCAATCCCTTGAGCGAGTAGCCGCAGGCGTCACAGTGCCCAGCGATTTGCCTGCGTTCCCGCAAGCGCCGTCGCCCTGCGAAGAAAATCATCGCAGCGAAAGGCGAAAGCAACAGAGACCCGCACACCACCGCAAACCCGACACCACCAAAGGCCGCGTAAATGGAGTTAAGAACTCCCACCCCAAACCACCCGACTCTCGGACCGAGCCATCCCATGAGGTTGTCGAAGGGCTGCGAAGTCATGACCACCAAGATCAGTCCGAAGGTCGCAACGGCGATCACTGCATCACGGATGTGTTTCTTCTTCACCCCTCCCCCCTCCTCGCCCTCCGCACTTCCTCCAGCCGCTCCTTCAACTTCTGCTCCAGCCCCCGGTCCGTCGGCCGGTAGTACTCCTTCTCCACGCCCAGATAGTCCTGCGCGCTCACGCCGCCGATCGATGTGTTCGCCTCCACATCGTGGCTGTACTTGTACCGCTCGCGGCCCTGCGCGAACCGCGGATCGCCCTCGCTCTCGGCCTTCTTCCCGCTCTGCAGGTGGATCGGCACCGGAAGCGTGCGCCCCTCCTTCACATCCGCCATCGCCTCGTTGATCGCCACATAGCTCGCGTTGCTCTTGGGCGCCAGCGCGAGGTAGATCGCGCACTGGCTCAGCGTGATCCGCGCCTCGGGCATGCCGATGCGCTCCACCAATTCCCATGCCGCCGCCGCGACCTGAATCCCTCGCGGGTCGGCGTTCCCGATGTCCTCGCTCGCGAGGATCGCCAGCCGCCGCGCGATGAAGTTCGGGTCCTCGCCGCCCTCGAGCATCCGCGCGATCCAGTACACGGCCGCGTCCGGGTCACTCCCGCGCACGCTCTTGATCATCGCGCTGATCGAGTCGTAATGCTCGTCGCCCCCCGGCGCGTACACCACCGCCTTTTGCTGGATCGACTGCTCGGCGTCGTCCTTCGTGATGTGAAGCGCGGCCCCATCTTTCTGTTTGCTCATCACCGCGACTTCCAGCGCCGTCAGCGCACGCCGCGCGTCGCCGTCGCTCTTGATCGCCCACACGCGCAGCGCATCCTCGTCGATGGTCAGGTCCAGCCGCCCGTACCCGCGATCGACATCCGCCGCCGCCCGCTTCACGATCTCAATGATCGCCCCCTCGCTCAGCGCCTCCAGCCGGAACAGCGTGCTGCGGCTCACCAGCGCCGAGTTCACCGTGAACAGCGGGTTCTCCGTCGTCGCGCCGATCAGCGTCACCATCCCCCGCTCGACATCGCCCAGCAGCACATCCTGCTGGCTCTTGCTGAAGCGGTGGATCTCATCCAGGAACAAAATCGTCCGCTTGCCGCTTGTCTCCAGCCGCGCCGTCGCCTCGTCGATCAGTTCCCGGATCCGCTTCACGCCCACGCTCGCCGCGTTCTCGCGCTCGAACGCCCGGTCCGTCGCGTTCGCGATCACTTCCGCGAGCGTCGTCTTCCCCGTCCCGGGAGGCCCGTGCAGAATGATCGAGGTCATCGCGCCCGACTCGATCATGCGCCGGAGCAGTTTCCCCTCGCCCACGATGTGGCCCTGCCCCTCGTACTCATCCAGCGTGCGCGGGCGCATCCGCCACGCCAACGGCGCCGCCCGCCCCCTCGCCTCCGCCCGTCGCCCCGACCACAGATCGCTCATACGGCAATCGTACGGATGCCGCCGCCCACGCGTTCCCGCGCGAAATTCCCGCTGAGCGCTGACTTTCCGCGAACCGATGCAATCATCTGACTCGCTCACACCTTCCCCGGCGGCGGAACACACCCCATCGCTACCCGCGAACCCATCTTCGCCCCGAAGATCCTGTCTTCCCTCAAGGACTACTCCGGCCCCAGGTTCCTGCGCGACCTCTCCGCAGGCGTGACCGTCGGCGTCGTCGCCCTGCCCCTCGCCCTCGCGTTCGGCATCGCCTCGATCCCCGAGAATGTCGCCGCCGAAGTCGGCCTCTCCCCCCCGGTGATGGGCCTGTTCACCGCCATCATCGCCGGATTCATCATCTCCGCGCTGGGCGGCACGCGCACCAGCATCGGCGGGCCCACCGGCGCCTTCGTGGTGATCGTCTACTCGATCGCCGCCGCCCACGGCTACCTCGGGCTCGTCCTCGCCACGATCCTCGCGGGATTCATTCTCATCATCCTGGGCGCCATCGGGCTCGGGAAGATGATCAAGTTCATCCCCTACCCCGTCACCACCGGCTTCACCGCGGGCATCGCGGTCGTCATCTTCAGCGGCCAGATCAAGGACTTCCTCGGCATCGTCCCCCCCGCCAGCGCCGCCGCCATGCCCCCGGATTTCCTCGGCAAAGTCGGCTGGCTCTTCGCCAACGCGCCGAGCATCGACCCCGCCACCACCATCCTCGCGGCGTCATGCGTTGCGCTCCTCGTGCTCTGGCCGCGCCTCGGTCTCAAGAAGATCCCCTCGCCCATCGTCGTCCTCGTCGCTTCAACCCTCGCCGCATGGATGCTCCAGCGCTTCGCTGGGATCCACATCGAGACCATCGGCGACCGCTTCGGCGCCATCCCTTCCGGGCTTCCCATGCCCCACCTGCCCGAGACCTCCTTCGCCGAGGTCCGCGAGCGCCTGCCCGACCTCATCGCCCCCGCCTTCACCATCGCCATCCTCGCCGCGATCGAGTCCCTCCTCTGCGCCGTCGTCGCCGACGGCATGACGGGAACGAAGCACCGCTCCAACACCGAACTCATCGCGCAGGGCGTCGCCAACATCGCCTCGCCCCTCTTCGGAGGAATCCCCGCGACCGGCGCCATCGCGCGCACCGCGACCAACATCCAGGCCGGCGGCCGCACGCCCATCGCCGGAATCGTCCACGCGTTCACCCTGCTCGGGATCGTCCTCGCGCTGGGCAGGTACGCCTCGCTCGTCCCTCTCAGCGCGCTCGCCGCCGTGCTCGTCGTCGTCGCCTACCGCATGGCCGAGATCCACCGCTTCCGCTGGCTGCTCAACGGGCCGCGGAGCGACGCCGCCGTGCTCATCACCACCTTCGCGCTCACCGTGCTCGTCGATCTCACCGTCGCCGTGCAAGCCGGGCTCGTCCTCGCCGCCATGCTCTTCATCAAGCGCATGGCCGATGTCTCCGGCGTGCGCTCCGTGACCGCCAACGGCAACGACGAGGCCGCCGCCCACACGAACATCCCGCCGGGCGTCGAGGTCTACGACATCCAGGGACCGTTCTTCTTCGGCGCCGCGTTCAAACTCCGCGACACCATGGACGAACTCTCCAAGCCCCCGCGCGCCCTGGTGCTCAACCTCGAGGATGTCCCCGCCATCGACGCCACCGGCCTCCACGCGCTCAGCGACATCATCCGCCGGACCGCGTCGCGCGGCGCCAAGGTCGTCCTCGCCGGCGCCCAGCCGGACATCCGCCGCGCCCTCCTCGGCGCGGGCCTTCTGGGCGAACTCGGCGAGTCGGGCTTCGCCCCCGATGTCCCCGAAGCCCTCGCCGGGCTCCACGAACCACCCCCACCAGCCCCAGCGGCTGATAACACCGGGGTCTGAACCCGACCGAACCCGCAAGCGGGCCCCTCGTAGCAATTCGGTGCGCCAGCGCGATGGGCTCGCCGCCCATCCTGCCGATACCCTCTGAGCACGACGCGGATGGACCCGCGCGGCAGGGCTGACTCGAAAGGTTCGGAACATGTGCGGAATCGTCGCCTACATCGGGGCCAAGCCGGCTCTCCCCTTCCTCATCGAGGGCCTCAAGCGACTCGAATACCGCGGGTATGACTCCGCCGGAGTCGCGGTCCTGAACGAGCAAGGACTCAATGTCGTCAAGGCCGTCGGCAGGGTCGCCAACCTCGAAGCCAAGTCCGAACGCCACGCCCGCGAGCTCTCCGGCTCACTGGGCATGGCTCACACCCGCTGGGCGACCCACGGCGGCGTCACCGACGCCAACGCCCACCCCCACATCGACGACACCGGCAAGTTCGCCATCATCCACAACGGGATCATCGAGAACTACTCCGCCCTGCGCACCCTCCTCGAAGAGAAGGGCCACACCTTCAAGAGCGAGACCGACACCGAGGTCCTCGTCAACCTCATCGCCGAGTTGTACGACGGCGACCTCGAGAAGGCCGTGCAGGCCTCTCTGCGCGAAGTCACCGGCGCCTACGCCATCGCCGTCATGTGCAAGGACGAGCCCGACACGCTCGTCGTGGCGCGCAAGGGCTCGCCCCTCATCGTCGGCGTCGGCGCCAGCGAGTACATCGTCGCCTCCGACGCCAGCGCCATCGTCTCCCACACCGCGCAGGCGATCACCCTCGACGACTACCAGGTCTGCAAACTCACGCGCGACTCCTTCCGCACCACCACCATCGACAACACCCCGGTGAGCCACAAGGTCCACCAGCTCGAGGTCGAACTCGAGCAGATCGAACTGGGCGGCTATCCCCACTACATGCTCAAGGAGATCTTCGAGCAGCCCCGCTCGCTCCGCCAGACCATGCGCGGCCGACTCGACCAGCGCGAGGGACGAGTCGTCCTCGGCGGCGTCGGCGAACTCGCCCGCGAACTCGTCAAATCCCGACGCTACATCCTCATGGCCCAGGGCACCGCGCTCCACGCCGCCATGATCGGCGAGTACCTCATCGAGGACCTCGCCAAAGTCCCCGCAGAGTGCGAGTACGCCAGCGAGTTCCGCTATCGCAACCCCATCATCGAGGACGGCACCGTCGCCATCGCCGTCAGCCAGTCGGGCGAAACCGCCGACACCCTCGCCGCCCTCATCGAAGCGAAAGAACGCGGCGCCATGACGCTCGGCGTCGTGAATGTCGTCGGTTCCACCATCTCGCGCGAGACCGACGCGGGCGTCTACCTGCGCGTCGGACCCGAGATCGGCGTCGCCTCGACCAAGGCCTTCACGGGCCAGGTCGCCGTGCTCACCATGCTGTCGCTCTTCCTCGCGCGCCGGCGCTTCATGTCCACCGACCAGACCGCCCAGACGATCCGCGCCCTCGAGACCGTCCCCGACCTCATCGACCGCATCCTCGTCCAGAGCGACGAGATCCGCGAGGTCACCAGCCGCTACATCGACCAGGAAAACTGGCTCTTCCTCGGCCGCGGGTACAACTACCCCGTCGCGCTCGAAGGCGCGCTCAAGCTCAAGGAAATCTCCTACATCCACGCCGAAGGAATGCCCGCCGCCGAGATGAAGCACGGCCCCATCGCACTCATCAGCGACGGCATGCCCTGCGTCTTCATCGCCAACAAGGGCGCGCAGTACGAGAAGGTCCTCAGCAACATCCAGGAAGTGAAGTCGCGCGGCGGACGAGTCATCGCCGTCGCCACCGAGGGCGACAACGAGATCCGCACGCACGCCGACGAAGTCTTCTATGTCCCCGACATCCCCGAGCCGCTCTCGCCGCTCCTGACGGTCATCCCCCTGCAACTCGTCGCGTACCACGCCGCCGTCCTGCGCGGGCACGATGTCGACAAACCGCGCAACCTCGCCAAGAGCGTGACGGTCGAGTAAACAACACGCGCGTCGCGCACAACACACGACCCAATGAAGAAGGCCCGCCTCCGCGAAGGAGACGGGCCTCTTTGATTCAGACGCGATTCGTCGGGTGACGAATTAGCGACGGCGACGGAGACCGGCGATGCCGGCAAGACCGAGGACCGCGGCGGCGCCGGGCGCGGGGATCGCGTTGCCGACGACGAGGTTGTCCATGGTGGCCCAGGCGTTGCCGGGGACATCGGGAGCATCGATCTGGATGCTGGTGATCGCGACATTCGCGATGAAGCCGCGGAAGTCCGAGGGGCCGGTCGAGGTGTACGACACGTTGGTGCCATCGCTCAGGTTGATGGTGATGTCGGTGCCGGTCGGGAAGAAGCTGATGTCCGAAGCCCAGAAGTTGCCGCCGACGGCCGTGACGGCAGCACCGGTGAAGGTGATGAAGAGCGAGTCGGTCGCGTTGTCCGTCGAGACGATGCCGGGGTCGTTGAAGAGGCCGCTGACCGCGCCGGGCTGGGTGCCGACGGTGTAGGCGAAGCCGTTGACCGGGCCGAAGTTCAGCGAGGGAACCGCGCCCGTGGGCACGCCGGCGAAGTTCTCGCTGTACGAACCGGGAGCGACATTCGCCATGAACGACGCGAGGTCGGTGTAGACGGTCGAGGTGCCAGCGGCGGCAAAACCGGCGGCGGACAGCGCAGCCAGAACGGCAGCAGAGCGAATCATCATGATCTATCCCTCCAAGGCGACAAGGTTGTCACTGCCGAGCCGGTTCCTACGCCAGCTCGGCGACGCGTTTCCTGAAGCGACCCTCGGCCGCTTACATCATCAGAATACCCGAAGATCCGAAACCTTCCAAGGAGAAAAACCCCTGCGAACAAAATCTTTGTCTCTTTACTGAGCCAGACTTGCGTCCACGATCGCCCCCAAGGTTTCCCCAGTCAGACGCGCCGGGTGGCCCTGCCAGCGGATCACCCCGTCAGGGCTGTACACCACCGCGTACGGGATCGTCCGGTTCTGCACCACACGCGCGATCCGACCCGACGGGTCAACCCCGATCGAGTACTCCATCCCTTTCCCAGGCAGCCAGCCGCGGACTTTCTCGGCCGGCTCGTTGCTGATCCCGATCACCACCACCGAATCCGCGAACTCTTCCTGCAGCTTGTTCATGTGCGGAATCCCCGCGATGCACGGGCCGCACCAGGTCGCCCAGAAGTCCGCCACCACAACCTTATCGGACGCGTTCGGCGCCTTCGTCAGCCACTCCTCCACCGCGATCGGCGGCCCCTTCCTGCCTTGCAGGTTGACCGCCTGACCGACATCCGCCGCCTCGGGCGGGAAGTTCTCGTCAGGAATCCGCTCGTTCCAGAACCCGCCGCTCCCCCGCTTCTTCGAGGGCAGCCGCCCAGTCGGGGGCGTTGCGCCGGTCCGAGCCGGCGCGTCCGCGTCCGCCGAGGGCTCGTCCTCGCGCAGCAACGCCATGCCCGCACCCTCGATCCCGCTCGGGTTCAGGAGCACGAAGCGCGTCGTCCCCGCGCGATCGATCATCAGATTCGAGAGGTTCGACTTCATCCCCAGCGCCGCCGCGTATGAGCCGTCCGCGTCGATCACCACGGGCACGCCAACCGGCCGCCGCTCGAGGAATTGCTCGACGCCCTCGGCCTGCTGCTGCACATGCACGCCGATGACCACGAAGTCGTCGCCCAGTTTGCCCTGCAGTTCCGCGAGTTGCTCCAGCCGCAGCGTCCCGCGCCGATCTCCCCTCGACCAGAACTGAATCACCACAACCTTCCCGTGGTACTCGTCGAGCGAAAGTTCCTCGCCCACGAACCGCACGCCCGGCGTGAAATCCGGGGGCGCCAGCCCGATCATCGTCGAAGCACGATCCCGCTCCGCCACCCCCACTGACGCGTCCAGCCAGCGGCGATCCACCTCGGTCGCGTCCTGCGCCGCCGCCAAACCGACCGTCATCACGCCCGCGAGCGCGGCCACAAACAAAGTTCTGCTGATCATGCCGTTCCTCCCGGGAGGGGCCATGGTTCTGTTCCGCCCCACTGTCCCCGATCGCTCCACGCGAAGCAAGCGGGATTTCCACCCCTTCGGTACCCTCTCACCACCCGCGTGGTTCCCCCGAACCCCGCGTTCCGCGCTTCACCACCCGGAGTCACCCGTGCTCAAAGACGCCGCTCTGGTCTTCGTCGGCGGAGGTCTCGGGAGCGTCCTGCGCTTTCTCATCGCGCTCCTCGCCTTCAGAGCCGCAGGTCCGGGCTTCCCATGGGGAACGCTGTCCGTCAATCTCGCCGGGTGCCTCGTCATCGGGCTGATCGCCGGTTTCACCGCTTACCGCCACGCCGAGGGCCTCACCGTCGCCCCCTTCGCCGGGCTCGATCCCGCCGCGCGGCTCCTCCTTGTCACGGGCCTCCTCGGCGGTTTCACCACCTTCTCCGCCTTCGGCGTCGAAACCGCCGACTTTTTCCGCCTCAACCAGCCCGGCAAGGCCGCCCTCTATGTCCTTGCCAGCGTGCTGCTTGGCCTTGTTCTCGCGTGGTTCGGCTGGAAAATCGGCCTCCGCGTCGCGCCCCCTGCCCCCCCGCTCGCCTCGGGTGGGTGAATCCCCACGCCCCAACCCTTGCCGGGCCAAGACCCACCGCTACACTTCCCGGCTTTACCCGACGCGGCCCTTCGCCGCCCGGTGGTCTGTCATTCTTTTGCCCGCGGAAGTACGCCGTACATGCCCACGATCAACCAGCTCATCCGCAACCCCCGAGTGCCGCAGCACGCGAAGTCCAAGGTCCGCGACCTCGACGCTTCGCCACAGAAGCGCGGCGTGTGCACCATCGTGCGCACCATGACTCCCAAGAAGCCCAACTCCGCGCTGCGCAAGATCGCCCGCGTGCGACTCTCCAATAACAAGGAGATCTCCGCGTACATTGGCGGCGAGGGACACAACCTCCAGGAGCACTCCATCGTGCTCGTCAGAGGCGGCCGCGTCCGCGACCTCCCCGGTGTCCGCTACCATGTCGTCCGCGGCGCACTCGACTGCCTCGGCGTGGACGGCCGCAACCAGAGCCGCTCCAAGTACGGCGCCAAGCGCAAGAAGGCCGGCGCCAAGGGCAAGAAGTAAGCAACAACCCACGCATGCGCCGATGGTCGGCGCACGCATCAGGCAAGTAATCGCGCGGCATGACCTCCGTCACTTCCCGCCGCGCGGTGAACATTCGGCCGACTCAACACAGTCGGCGCTGAGCCACAGGAGTTCACCATGGCCGGTCGCATCACCTCGTCAGAATCCCAGCTCCGCCCCGACCCGCGTTTCAACGACAAGACGCTGGCGAAGTTCGTCAATGTGCTCATGTACGACGGCAAGAAGACTGCCGCGCTCCGCGTCATGTACGACGCGCTCGACCACATCGACAAGAAGCTCGAGAAAGAGACTGACCCCAACAAGCCCGCCTCCGCCATCGAGGTCTTCCACATGGCCATCGAAAATGTGAAGCCCAATGTCGAGGTGCGCTCCAAGCGCGTCGGCGGCGCCAACTACCAGGTGCCCATGCCCGTCAACAACAAGCGCCAGATGTCCCTCGCGATGCGCTGGCTCCGCGACGCCGCCCGTTCCGAAGGCGGCCGCCCCATGCACCAGCGCATGGGCGACGAGCTCTACGCCGCCGCCAAGCGCGAAGGCAAAGCCATGAACATCCGCGAGCAGACCCACCGCATGGCCGACGCCAACAAGGCCTTCGCCCACTTCGCGTGGTAAACCTCTTCACCCTCTCCCGCGGGAGAGGGTGGCGTGCGACTCCGGGGAAGCACGCCGGGTGAGGGGACGCACAATCTGACCTGCACTTCCAACGCCGCTTCACGCGGCGTTTTCTTTTCCCCACCCTCTCCCGCTGGGAGAGGGTGGTCGCGACCCCGGGGGAGCGACCGGGGGAGGGGCGATCAAACGATCTTCGTGGGTGCCGTGGTGCATGCGAAGCAGGCGCCACGCGCCGGGCGCCACTGGCGGCTTGCCCGCCAGTGCTCCTCCTCACTCCGATCCGAGCCCGAGGCGCAAGCCGAGGGGACCTCGGCGTGTTCACGCACAGATCCCCCGGTCTCGCGACCGGGGCTCAGATCAGATTCCTCCGCACTTTCCGATTCTCCGGGCGCCACTGGCGGCTCGTCCGCCAGTGCTCCTTCTTCTCCACCCTCTCCTCCGATCAGAGCCCCGGGCGCGAGCACGGGGCGCGGCGACGCCCGAAATTCCCGAATCACCCGTTCCGCAAGTGCGTCCGCGCCCTCCGCTCGGGGGCCGCGAAGGGCTCTGATATTGCGAATTTCCCCGCACATTCCGGTTCTCGGATGTTGGAGATCGGCTCCCTCTGCGGTACCTTGAACTTGCACAGGTACGAAGTCACTGGCCCTTCGCGGGCTTCCGGAGCCGCAGATGCCGAGCCGCTTGCTGTTTTCGCTGACGATCCTCGCCGCGTGCTGCGCGCCGGCGCTCGCGCAGCGCGGCCTGCCCGACTTCCCCCTCGATTTCGTCACCGTGGGAGCGCCGGGCAACGCGCCGGTGGTCCTCCCTCAGCAGAACGGCAACGGCCCGCCCATCGAGATGGGCCAGGTGAACTACTCGTTCCGCGTGACGCGCACCGAGGTCACGAAACAACAGTGGCTGGGATTCATCGACGCCTACCGACCGTATCTCGGTCCTGAGGACTATGGCGACCCACAGTTCTCGGGACGAGCCGCAACTTACGCTGGCATTGGTCCTGACGGCCTGCCCGGATACCAGGTTCTTTCTCCCGAGACGCTCGATCGCCCGGTGACGCCCTCGTGGGAATACATCGCGCGGTACATGAACTGGATGCACAACGGCGCGAACCCCATCCACGAGGCCACCTTCGAGGACTTCAACACCGGCGCGTACAACATGGACGCCTTCGGGACGGATCAGGCGGTTGTCCGGCAAGAGGGCGCGCGCTACTTCATGCCCAACTACGACGAGTGGACCAAGGCCGTCTACTACGACCCGGACCGCTACGGCGAGGGTCAGGGGGGCTACTGGACCTACCCCAACCAGAGCGACACGCCGCCCGTCCCCGGCGCGCCGGGCGAGGGTGAGACCAGCGGCGGATGGGCCTATCGCGACGACGGCGGGCTGGATGCGCCGCCCCCGGTGGGCGCCTACGGCGTCGAGACGCCGTGGGGCCTGCTCGACGCCTCGGGCGGCGAGTCAGAGTGGCTCGAAGACTACGCGCGCACGCACCCGAACTGGAACACCGTCGACGACATTCGCCCGGTTGTGGGTAGCGAAACAAGTAGTGGCGGCAACTTCAGTGACCAATGGGACGAGATCGGCTACCTGCGTAACCGCATCCCTGAGTTCTCCCTATACACATTCCGCGTCGCGACCGGGGTTCCCTGCGCCGACGCCAACGGCGACAACCTCGTCAACTTCGCCGACCTCAACGCCGTGCTCGCGGACTTCGGACAATCGGGCGAACAACTCGCGGGCGATGTCAACGGTGACGGCGTCGCGGACTTCGCGGACCTCAACGAGGTCCTCGCCGCGTTCGGGACGGCGTGCGAGTGACCCGGCTTCCCAGCCGCTGAAAACACCCTCAAAATACCCCCTCCCAGACCCCCTCAAAACCCGGCGAACAGCCGGGTTTTTGCCTATGATTCACCGTCACTTTCAGGGCCTTTCCGGCGGCCCCAGCACGGCCTCTTCAACCCCTCCCAAGAGACCCCATGCCCGACACCGACAACGCCATCAAAACCTCCGGGAAGCCCGCCAACGACAACTACACCGAGGACCAGATCAAGGTCCTCGAGGGGCTTGAGGCCGTCCGCAAGCGACCGGGCATGTACATCGGCGACACCGGGCTGGCCGGGCTCCACCACCTCGTCTACGAGGCCGTCGACAACTCCATCGACGAGTGCATGGCCGGTCGCGCGTCGTCCATCACCGTCAAGATCCAGGCCGACGGCTCGTGCTGCGTCATCGACGACGGCTCCGGCATCCCCGTCGGGCCCATGCGCCACGAGAACCCCGCCCTCAACGGCAAGCCCGCCGTCGAGATCGTCATGACCATCCTCCACGCGGGCGGCAAGTTCGGCGAAGAGGGCTCGGCCTACAAAGTCTCGGGCGGCCTCCACGGCGTCGGCATCTCCTGCGTCAACGCCCTCTCCGAATGGGTCGAGGTCGAGGTCCGCCGCGCCGGCAAGATCCACCTCATCACCTTCGAGCGCGGCAAGGTCGACAAGCCCCTCCACATCGTCGCCGACATCGACGCCGACGCCGTGCGCAAGACGGGCACCGCCGTCACCTTCAGGCCCGACCACCAGATCTTCCCCGACACCACCTTCGACTCCTCGGTCCTCGCCACCCGCCTCCGCGAACTCGCCTACCTCAACCCGGGCGTCGTCATCCGCTTCATCGACGAGCGCGTCGGCGCCGACGGCAAGCCGCGCGACGAGACCTTCAAGTTCGACAAGGGCGTCCTCGAGTTCGTCGAGCACCTCAACGAAGCCAAGAACACCTACACGCCCGCGATCTTCCTGCGCGGCGAGAACGAAGCGTCCAGCCTCGTCTGCGAGGTCGCCCTCCAATACCACGACGGCTACAACGAACTCCTCCTCACCTTCGCCAACAACATCAAGACCGTCGACGGCGGCACGCACCTCTCGGGCTTCAAGACCGCCCTCACACGCGTGCTCAACAACTACGCCAAATCAACCGGGATCGTCAAAGAGAAAGACCCCGTGCCCAGCGGCGACGACCTGCGCGAAGGCCTCACCGCCGTCATCTCCGTCAAACTCCCCGACCCGCAGTTCGAAGGCCAGACCAAGGGCAAACTGCGCAACACCGAGGTCGAGGGCTTCGTCTCCTCCATCGTGGGCGAGAAACTCCAGACCTGGCTCGAAGAGCACCCCGCCGACGCCAAGCGCATCTGTCAGAAGGGAATGCTCGCCGCCCAGGCGCGCGAGGCCGCCCGCCGTGCGCGCGAACTCACGCGGCGCAAGAGCGGGCTCGACTCCGGCTCGCTCCCGACGAAACTCGCGGATTGCAAGACCAAGGATGTCGAGATCTCCGAGATGTTCATCGTCGAGGGTGACTCCGCAGGCGGGTCGGCCAAGCAGGGACGCGATGTCGTCACCCAGGCCATCCTCCCCCTGCGCGGCAAGCTCCTCAATGTCGAACGCGCACGCCTCGACAAGGTCCTCGGCTTCGAGGAAATCCGCACGCTCATCCAGGCGCTGAAGTGCGGCATCGGCGAAGATTTTGACATCAGCAAACTCCGCTACGGCAAGGTCATCATCATGACCGACGCCGATGTCGACGGATCGCACATCCGCACGCTGCTCCTCACCTTCTTCTTCCGCCAGATGCCCGACCTCATCAAGCGCGGCAAGATCTTCATCGCACAACCCCCGCTCTACCAGATCGCCAAGGGCAAGCAGGTCCAGTATGTGCTCAACGAGTCCAAGATGGCCGATGTGCTCATCGATCTCGGGCTCACCGGCGCGTCGCTCCTCGTGCGCGACATCGCCAACACCGACGCCTCCGGCGCGCCGAAGGTCGAGCGCACCATCGAGGGCGACGACGCGCGCCGCCTCGTGAAAGACCTCCGCCGCCTCCGCGAACTCGCCGACATCGTCGAGCGCCGGGGCATCCGCTTCACCGAACTCCTCGAGGCCCGCGAGAACGACCCCACCAACGACCGCCGACTCCCCTCCCACCGCCTCTCGTGGCGCGGCGCCGCGGCCACATCCGATGTCGGCGAAACCATCGGCGGCGAGATGTTCGCCTGGGGCGAAGACCACGCCCGCCAACTCGCCAAGCAGCACGACCTGCGCATCGCCGATGTCGCGGGCATCGAAGAGGAAGTCGCCCCGACAACCGGCGCCGAAGGCGAGCAACCCGCCGACCATCGTGCGCCCGCGACGCTCCGAGAACTCCACGAGAACCGCGAGATCGCCGTCCTCATCAAGAACCTCGGCGCGGTCGGCATCGACATCGAGGACTACGGCCTCGTCCGCGAGGAATCCGTCACGGGCGAACTCCTCCCCACGAAGTATGTCTGGCGCGCCCCCACGCGCATCTCCGCCGCCGCACGCAAGGCCGCGCTCAGCGGCGACTCCGACGGCGACGAACAGGCCGAGACCACCGACGCGCAGGACACCGCGGGCTTCAAGTTCCACGAGGCGCCCAATGTCCCGTCGATCCTCGACGCGCTCCTCGACCTCGGCCGCAAGGGCATCGAGGTCAAACGCTTCAAGGGGCTGGGCGAGATGGACGCCGATCAGCTCGCCGACACCACCATGCGCCTCGACCGCCGCACGCTCGTCCGCGTGACCTGGGACGAAGCGGGCGAGGCCGACCGCATGTTCTCGCTCCTCATGGGCGAGAATGTCGAGAACCGCCGCAAGTTCATCGAAGACCACGCCCTCGAAGTCAAAATGCTCGACATCTGAGACTCTTCCACACTCTCCCGCCGGGCGCCACGATCCGCTCCCTCCCCTATCGAAGACGGGGGAGGGCCGGGGTGGGGGTCATCTTCTTTCCGGGCGCCGGGCGCCACTGGCGGCTTGCCCGCCAGTGCTCTTCATCCTTCGTCTTCCTTCGGCGTCACGACGCATATGGCGCTCTCTCCGCCCCCTCTCCTGTTCTCCGAACGAAGTGAGGTGAATGGGAGAGGGCAGGGTGAGGGCTACTCCTCCTTCATCTCTCTACCTTGACTGCGGATTCGCCGCAGTGTTTCGACCTGCCGCTCTTTCCACACCCACACGATCAGGCACAACCCGAGTACAGCCCCGCTGGCATACGAGGCGTTGTGCGCAACCCACACGCCGAAGAACTCAGGCCATAGCTCGTGATCAATGCAATCGCGCCATCCGCCCGTTTGATCGGGAAAGTAGTACGCGTTGAACGCTTCAATCTGCATCGCGACAAACCCGGCGATACCAGCGATCACGCCACAGATCACGAGCACAACCACCAGCGGCCACACGAGTCTGCTCGCTGGCAGCCTTGCGCCGCGCCCCAGTCTCGCGGCAAACGCCATCGGAATGCCGAGCAGCAGCCCGACCCACCAAGTCGCCACAACACCCCATGTCAATGCCTGCACGACCGGCGATTCACTCCCGCTCAAACGGGGATGAAAGACCGTTAAATATTCAATGCACACATGCGCCGTGACCAGATCATGCAACACGCCGTACACGCACGCCGCCATGACACACACAATCGGGATCAGCGCCCACTGACCCGCACCCCCATCGCGCGACCAGCGCGGCGAAGTCTTCACTCCGCCGTCTTCTCCCCCTCTTCCTCAAACTCCGGCAACACAAACTCCCCCGGCTCGAACGCCTCCGTCCCCGCGTCGAAGCAGTTCACCGTGCCGCAATGCGGGCATACCACCCCGTACGCCGTCGTCGGGTGATCGCGAAGGTCCGTCGAGCAGGTCCAGCACACCGGCTCGGCCATCGCCCGCGTCGATCCGCCCAGCAGCGCGATCAGCGCCCACGCCGCAACTCCGATCATCGGGAGCGTAAACCACCCGGGCAGAAGCGACAGCACCCCCGCCGTCGCGATGGGCACCCCGAGCATCGAGGCCCACGCCCGGAACTTCAGTTTGGACAGCCGAGTGGTGGTCATGGCAGGGAGTGTAGCCAAAATCCCTGGCCTGATTCCTGTCTTGGCGACGGCCCGGTCAGGCGGTATTCTGGAAGCGATCCCGCCCCACCCGGGAAGACTCGGAGGCCGCCGTGAATAGCCGATCAGCGACCCGATCCCGCCGCGCCGTCACGCTGATCGAGGTGCTCGTCACCGTCGCAGTGGCCGTGATACTCACCCTCATCGTCATCGTTGGCATGCGCTCCGTGCGCGGCCAGACCCTCGCGATGAAGGACCTCCACAACCTCCGCCTCTCAGGCCAGGACATGCTCCTCTGGAGCGCTGACAACGACGAGAAGTTTCTCAACCTTGGCCCAGAGTACCCGGGCCTCTGGGATGCCATTCTCGGCCCCGAGATCGCGCCGTTATCACCAGACAGCTTCGTGTCGTTCTATTGGGGGCAGCAGGCATCATGGAACGGCATCCTCCACACATTGACGAAGAACGCGCACGAGCACTGGCAAAGCGCATACGGCCCAGAGACGCTTCCAACGCATGAAGGCACAGGTTCGCCCGTTGGCGGGCCGCCCGCCGCAGAACGAGGCACGATTCAGTATGCGGTGAGCATCACGCGATTTCTCTATTCACCGTGCTTCATTACGGATCCCCTCGCGTGGGAAGGCGACTTCCGTTTCAACCGAACCACAGACCTGATGCCCTTCTTCAAGACGACACGAATGAGCCAGATCAGGAGCCCAGCCGGAAAGGGCTTGTTGATTAACAAGCAAATACCCGGCGCGAACGACCAGGCGCATGTTGTGTTTGTAGACGGAAGCACAGAAAGCCGCGCTATTGCCAATTTCGTGCCGCCAACATATTACCCTACGGCATCACTCCCAACGACGCCCGGCGTGCCAGTGTTACACACAAAGCAAGGCGTCAATGGCCGCGATCGCTAACCGCCTCACTCCCCCGAGCGGGTCATGCTCGTCGGGTCCAGCAAACGGTTGAGTTCCTCCGCCGGCAGCACCTTCTGCTCCAGCGCCAGTTCGCGCACCGTCTTGCCCTCCGCGTACGCCTGCTTCGCCAGCGCGGCAGACCTGTCGTACCCGATCACGGGCACCAGCGAGGTGCACATCGCCAGCGAGCCCTCGATCAGCTCCGCGCAGCGTGCCTCGTCCGCCTGCAACCCCTCCAGCAGGTTGTCCACGAACATGTGCGCAGCGCGCTCCATCAGGTGGATCGACGACATCAGGTTGTCGGCCATCATGGGCATGGCCACATTCAGGTCCAGCACGCTGCCCACGCCGCCCATGTTCCCCGCCGCGATCGCCGCGTCGTTGCCGATCACCTGACACGAGACCATGATCGCGCTCTCGCAGATCACGGGGTTCACCTTGCCGGGCATGATCGATGATCCGGGCTGGACGGCGGGCACCTTCAGCTCGCCGATGCCGCACCGCGGGCCGCAGCCCATGAGCCGGATGTCGTTGGCGATCTTCGAGAGCGAGATCGCCACCGTGCGGATGCGCCCGCTCGCGTCAACCACCGCGTCCTTGGCGTGCTGGGCCTCGAAGTGGTTGCGCGCTTCCTTGAAGGGCACGCCCGTTCGCTTCGCCAGTTCCGCCGCCACCCGCGCGCCGAACTCGGGATGGGTGTTGATGCCCGTTCCCACGGCCGTGCCGCCCAGCGCGAGCTCGCACAGCCCGTCGAGCGCGCCGTGCAGGCGCTCCACGCCGATGCGCATCTGCGCGGCGTACCCGCTGAACTCCTGACCAAGACGGATCGGCGTCGCGTCCTGCAGGTGCGTGCGCCCGATCTTGATGATGTCGTTGAACGCGCTCGCCTTGGCGTCCAGCGCGTCGGCCAGCCGCTCGATCGCCGGGATCAGCCCCGTCTTGATGCGCACCGCCGCCGCGAGGTGCATCGCCGTCGGGAAGGTGTCGTTGCTCGACTGGCCCATGTTCACATGGTCGTTGGGGTGCACGCCGCCCTTCGCGATGTACTCGGGGTTCTTGCTCGACCCGATCGGCTCGCCCTTGGCAACACACACAAGGTTCGCGATCACCTCGTTCGCGTTCATGTTGGTCGAGGTGCCCGACCCGGTCTGGAACACATCAACCGGGAAGTGCATCATCAGCCCGCCCGGCACATCGCGGCGCTCGATGCGCTCGGCGGCGTCGATGATCGCCCGCGCACGCTCGGCGTCGAGCAGACCCAGATCCCGGTTCACCTTCGCGCAGGCGGCCTTGAGCGCCGCATACGCCAGCACCACCGCCTCGGGCACAGGACGCCCCGACACCGGGAAGTTGAGCACCGCGCGCTGAGTCGAGGCGCCGTACAGCGCGTCCTGGGGCACGCGCATCTCGCCCATGGTGTCTTTCTCGGTCCGCTGCTCGGCGTGGGTCGTCGTCATGGTGGGCTCGAATCTCCGTGTCTGGGGCGTGCGGCCGCCGGCTCGGATCACACGCAGGCGGGGCAAAGCGTAGCGCGGCCCGGGGGCGATAATCCGCATCGAACGGCCCTCGTCACGCCGCATTTCTGGCCCCTTGCCCGGGCGTGTACACTTCCTGTGCGAGCCCCGGCGCCGGCGCTCGCGTGGATCCCGCGAGAGAAGAGAGTCCCAAGACATGCCGATGCGTTCACTGTCAGTCGTCGCCGCGTTCGCCGCGCTCTCGGGCGCCGCCGTCGCGCTCCCCTCGTTCACCGCGCCCGAACTCCAGGCCCGCGCGAACTTCACCGGCGCGCACAACCTCCCCAACGGCGCCTTCTTCACCAACTCCACCCCCGACATCAACGCGCTCGGAACCGTCGCGTTCCGCCTGGGCGTGATCGCCGGCACGGAGTCCGACGGCATCTGGTTCGGCTCGAGCGGATCGGGATCGATCCTCTACTTCTCCCCGAATGTCGAAGACTCGCGCCTGAGCGACCCCTCCGTCAGCGACTTCAACGAACTCATCACCGATCAATCCTTCGCTTCGCCCAGCGGCGTGATCCGCATTGGGCCCGCCTCCGGACAGGCCACCGTCGTCATCAACCCCGGCTTCCCCTTCGGCGTCGAATCCTTCTCCTCCGTGCAGGTGAACAACAGCGGCCAGATCGGATTCCGCGGCCGCGTCGGCTTCCTCGGCAATATCTTCGTCTCGTGGGACAACGGCGTGCAGATCGCGCACGCCGCCGAGATCGGCGTCGATCCCGCATCCCCCTACTCCTTCCTCTTCACGCCCGGATTCAACAACGCGCGACAGATCGCCTCCAAGGTTCGCCTTGCGCCCGGGCTGGGCAACGATCGCCCGGACCAGATCCGCATCTTCAACAGCGACGGCACATCGATCCTCGTCGCCGAAGACCGCGACTCCAACCCCGCTTCGCCCTACTCCTCGTTCGACAACTCCTGCGCTCTGACCAGCGACGGCCGCGTCGCGTTCATCGCCAACCTCGTCGCCGGTGGCCGCGGCGTCTTCCTCTCCGACGGAACCACAACCACCACCATCGCCCTCACCACCGACGGCCACGCCACCAACATCGAGTTCTTCAGGCCCGATGTGAACGACGACGGGCTCGTCGCGTTCCGCTCGTTCAACGCCGAGGGCAAGCGCGCGATCTTTGTCGGCGATGGCGTCGACCTCGTCGAGGTCGCCACCCAGGACGACATCGTCGAGATCGATCTCGGCGAGGCCCAGATCAGCGAGAACAACCCGGGCGATCCCTGCTTCGGCGGCGCGCCCTCGATCAACGCCAACGGCGATGTCGTCTTCGCCGCCGCCCTCATCCCGCCCGGAAACCCCGGCGTCGAGTACGGCTCCGGAATCTTCGTCGTCTACGCGGAGTCCGCGAAACTCCCGGGCGACACCAACGGCGACGGCATCGTCAACTTCGCCGACCTCAACACCGTGCTCGGCCAGTTCGGTCAGACCGGACCCGGCCTTTCGGGCGATGTGAACGACGACGGCGTCGTCAACTTCACCGACCTCAACATCGTGCTCGCGAACTTCGGTCAGGAACGCTGATCGCTCAACGATTGGCGGCCATCGCCGCCTTCATCTCGCGCACCGCCTCGCGCATCCCCACATAGATCGCCCGGCTCACGATCGAGTGCCCGATGTGCAATTCCCACACACCGGGAAGTGCGGCGATCGGTCCCACATTCGCCGCATTCAGCGCGTGCCCCGCGTTGAAGCGCATGCCGAGCCGCTCGATCTGCGCGCCCGCGTCGCGCACCCGCGCGAGTTCACTCACGAATGCTGCGTTCGTGAGATCGCCTTGGCCCGCGCGGTGCGCGTACGCGTACGGCCCCGTGTGCACCTCGCACACGCTGAACCCGCACGCCGCCGCCGCCTCGATCTGCTCCGGCTCGGGATCGACGAACGCCGACACAGGCACCCCCCCGCCGCGCAGCCGTTCGACAACTTGCTTCAAACGCTTCTCCGCGCCCACGATCTGGAGGCCGCCCTCTGTCGTAATCTCCGCGCGCCCCTCGGGCACGAGCATCGCCATGTCCGGCTTGACGCGCAGCGCGATCGCCACCATCTCGTCCGTCGCCGCCATCTCGAAGTTCAGTTTCGTCGTCACCGACGCCTTCAGCGACGCAACATCCGCGTCCTGAATGTGACGCCGATCCTCGCGCAGGTGCACCGTGACGCCATCGGCGCCGCCCGCCTCCGCCTCGCGGGCCGCGGTGATCGGGTCAGGCTCGTCGCCCCGCCGCGCCTGGCGGACGGTGGCGACATGATCAACATTGACGCTGAGAAGTGGCATGGCGCCAAAGCGTATCGCCGACGCGCCTCACACGCCGCGAAGCCGGACCAGCGCGGGCGGAATCCGATCCGCCAACTCGTGCGCCAGCAGCCCGAAGTCCGCGTCGGTCTCGCCCGTCCACCGCTCGGCGGCCATCCCGTGGGCCGTCACCGCAAGCCGGGCGCAATCGAAGACCGACAGCCCGCCCCGCGCCTCGCTCGAAACCGTCCTCGCGCCGGCCACCAGCGGCCGCCGATGGAACTGCGCCACGATCCCCGCGATCACGCCCGTCAACACATCCCCCGAGCCCGCCGTCGCCAGCGACGCGTTGCCCGTCGTGTTCACCCAGGTCCGCTGGCCGTCGGTCACCACCGTCCGCGCGCCCTTCAGCACCACGATGCACCCCAGCGTCCGCGCGAGCGATTCGGCCGCGCTCGTACGCGCGCTCTCGTTCGACACATCCTCCGACAACCCCATCGACTTCGCCAGCCGCCGATACTCCCCCGGATGAGGCGTGAGCACGGCCATCGCGCGAAAGTCACGATGAAACTCGGGGAGTTCCGCCAGCGCGTTGATCGCGTCGGCGTCAATAACCACCGGGCATTCCTCCTGATTGATCGCGCGGAACGCCGCCGCCCGCGGCCCTTCGCCGCGCCCCAGCCCCGGACCGATCGCCAGACACTCGCTCCCGCCGCACAACTCGTCGAGCACCCGCGCCGCTTCATGGGGGACGACCATGCCGCCGCCGTCAACGGGAATCGGAACGCCCGTCGCGCTCGGCGTGATCGTGAGGCCCGCCGTCAGGATCGGCGCCGGCATCGCGAGTTTCACCAGCCCCGCCCCCGCGCGAAACGCCGCGAGCGCCGACAACGCCGGCCCGCCCACCATCCGCGAATCGTCAGGCGCACACCCGCCAACCACCGCAACCGTCCCGAAGGTCCCCTTGTGACCCGCGGGGTCGCGGTGAGGCAGCGGCGGCATCGGGATGTCATTGTGCGGTGTGCTCACTCGGGCATCGTATCCGCCGAGGCGTCCTCAACCTCGATTCTCAGCGTGCCCAGCAGCGGCGCCACGGCGGCCATCGTGTTGATGCGCCCCGCCCCGCTCAGGTCGCTCACCGCAACCCCGATGTGCGCCGCGTCGTAGTCGTTCCCAGGGAGCGTGGCGTCGAGGTCCACCCACCGCTCGACGCCCTCGCTGTCAGGCAGCAGCGCCTGGGTCCACATGTGGAACCCGAAGATGCCCTTCTGCCCGACGAACTCGTCGACATAGATTAGCCCGGACACGACGCGCGACGGGATGCCCCGCGCACGAAGGATCGCCGCGAGCAGCACCGCGTGCTCCGTGCAATCGCCCTGCTGGGTCCGCGCGACCTCACTCGCGGTCGCGAAACCGACATCGAGCGACTTCTCGTTGATGTACGAATACACGAACCGCCGGCACGCCCGCGCCTCCTCGGCGGGATCGTCCCCGCGCAGCTCGCTCATCGCCGATTCGCCGAGCGCAACAACCTCCGCGTCGGTTCCGTCGATCATCGCCGAGGGCGCCAGCGCCTCCGCGCGCTCCTGCGCCGTGGCCGTCGCGCCCGGCGCATCCAGCGAGACACGCACGCGCTGGGTGGACGCGTCGATCGGTTCCACCGATTGCGTTCCCCACGCGGGCAGTTCCGGCATGTTCGCCGCCTTTGTCCGCAGGACATACGACGCGCCCCGCAGGTCCCGCGGGTTCTCGATCGGTTTGTCGGGCGTCACCAGCGTCGAGACCAGCAACTCCGCCGGCGCGTTCTCCGCCAGCGCGAGCTCCTTCTCCGTGAGCGCCATCGTCAGCGTGATACCGCCCAGCGCGACCTCGCCGCGCACCATCTCGCCCTCATCGTTCAGGTAGTACACCGTCTCCACGCCCGGCATCGCCGACTGCGTCACCGTCCATTTCGTCGCCGGCGCAGCGCGGCCCGCGGCGTTGACGACCTCGCGCTCGCCACGCGTGTACACGCTCTCGACCACGCTCGCCGACATCGGGTCCAGCGCCGACATCACGATCCGATCCTCGCCCGACGCGATCCGCCGCTCCAACTCCCGCGCGAGCGCGGCCGGCATCAGCGCGCCGTCATCGATCTCGATGGTCCTGGGCGGGGTCTCCTGCCCGAACTGCGATTCCACCACCGTCGCCGTCCGACCATCGTAAGTCACCTCCGTGCTCAGCAGCGCGGCGCCCAGCCGCTGCTCAACACGCATCGAGATCGGATCGCCCTCCTCGCCCTCGATGCTCTGCGCTTCGACCGTCACCTCGACCCGCGCCGGCCCGCGCGCGATCGCCAGCGCCATCACGCTCGTGACCCGAAGATCGCCGCCGTCCAGCCGCTCGATGCGCTCCACCATGTGCCCCGCCTTGCTCCCCGCGAGTTCGACGAGGAACCAGCGTTCCTCGACCACTTCAGGCGCGGCGAACGCGCGGGCGGCCAGCAAGACGACAACAAGCAAACGAATGGCGTGTCGGATCATCGCCCTGTTGTACCGTCCCGGCCGCGTGAAGTCGCGTCGGCCGCCAGACCCCGCATACGCTTGGGCGATGTTCGACACCCACCTCCATCTCACCTTCCCGGACTACCGGGACAAGGTGGCCGAGTCGCTCGCCGACGCCCGCGCCGTGGGCGTGACCGGCGCCATCACGATCTCGACAACCACCCAGGACTGCCTCCAGGCCCTCGCCCTCGCCGAGCACCACGCGAAGGCAAACCTGTATTGCAGCGCGGGCATCCACCCGCTCTATTCGCATGTCGAACCCCGCGCGTGGGAGAATCTGCTGAAGGTCGCCCGCTCGCCGCGTTGCGTCGCCTGGGGCGAGATGGGCCTCGACTACCACTACGACGGCCCCCACCGCGCCACACAGCACGGCGTCCTCGAAGAACAACTCGCGTTCATCAGCGCCGCGAAGCGCGAACACGGCATCGACAAGCCCATCGTCATCCATTGCCGCGAAGCGTTCGATGAACTCATCCCGATCCTGCAGAGCAGCGGCCTCGACCCCGCCCGGTTCGTGTTTCACTGCTTCACCGCCGGGCCGCGCGAGATGCGCATGCTCCTCGACTTCGGCGCCATGGTCTCCTTCACGGGCGTCGTGACCTACAAGAACGCCGCAGAAGTGCAGGAGGCGGCCAAGATCGTCCCGCGCGACCGCTTCATGGTCGAGACCGACGCGCCGTTCCTCTCACCCATGCCCCATCGAGGCGTGCGCCCGAACCAGCCCAAGTTCGCGCGAGTGACGGCCGAATTCCTCGCCGAACTCCGCGGCGAACCGTGGGACGACTTCCACGCGCAGATCAACCGGAACACCGAGCGGTTCTTCGGATTCGATCGCGTGGACTGAGCGTCACGCGCCCAGATACTTCGCGTAGATCGCGCGGGCCCGCGCCGGGTCAGGCGTCGAAATAATCGCGCGGCCATCAGCGAAGACGGACAACTCGATCTCGTCGTCGCGCAGGATGCCTTTCACGAGGAACGGCGTGGCGCGGAAGTCGCCGTGGGGCGCCAGCCGCGCGCTGATCGTCTCCAGCCCCGCGCACTCGCCCTTCGCGGGCGTGATCTGCACGCTCGACCGCCCGCAGAGCGTGACGGCCGCATCCCCGCGCTCACCCTCGAGCCATTCGAACCGCCGGTGCGCGCAGCACGGGCATTCTGGGTCGCGCGCATCGCCCAGATCGGTCATCGACATCTCGCCCGAGAGAACATCCACGCGCGCCAGCGACCGGCGGACCAGATCGTTCCGACCCAGCAACACCTTCATCGCCTCGGCGCCCATCAGCGAGCCCGCGATTCCTACCGCCGGACCAAGCACGCCGACCGTGTCGCAGGTCTCGCGCGATTCGGGCGCCGGGGGTTCCTCGAAGACGCATCGCACGCACGCGGTCTCGCCCGGGAGAACCGTCATCTGCATCGCGCGCGTCGAGACCGCGCCGCCGTAGACCACCGCCGTGCCCGACTCAACCGCCAGATCGTTCAGCAAATACCGCGTCTCGTAGTTGTCCGTCCCGTCGAGGATCACCGTCGGCTTCGCGTCGAGCAACGACCGCGCCGTGCGCGGCGAGCAATCCATCGCCCTCGCGTGAACCGTCAGCGAGTCGTCGATCGCCAGCAACCGCGCCCGCGCCGCCTCGACCTTGGGCAGCCCTTCCTCGGCGTCGCGCGCGGTGTACAGCGATTGCCGCTGGAGGTTCGTGAGTTCCACAACATCACGATCGACCAGCGTCAGCGTGCCCACCCCCGCGCGAGCCAGATGGTCCGCCACCACACACCCCAATGCGCCCATCCCGACGAGCACCGCGTGCGATTCGCGCAGGCGGCGCTGTCCCCGCTCGCCGATGAACGGCAGGAGTTCCTGTCGGTGATGGCGCCGGGGGCTGTGGCTTTGAGTCACGCGTGATTGCTCGCCGTCAGAACGCGGGATGCTCGGGCTCCTCGCCGCTGAGCACCCGCCAGACATCCTTCACGACCCACGACATGTTCCGCTTCGCCCGGGCCGTGGCCGCTCCGATGTGGGGCGCGAGGTGCGCGTTGGGCAGCCCGAGCAGCGGCGACTCGCCCGGGAACGGCTCGGGATGGTGCACATCGAGGATCGCCTGGGCGCCCGGATGCGCGCGGAGCCATGCCGCGAGGTCCGCCGTGTTCACCACGAACCCGCGCGAGGTGTTGATGAGGATCGCGTCGGAGTTCAGCAACTCCAGCTGCCGCGCGGCGATGAGATCGCGGTTCTCCGCGCGATCATCGACATGGATCGACAGAATATCGCTTGAGCGCAGGAGCGTGTCGAAGTCCACCGGCTCTGCGCCCAGCCGCCCGACGGGCGAGACATCCTCGATGTCGTGGTACAGCACGCGGCATCCGAACGCCTCGAACACGCGCGCCGTTCCCTTGCCCACGCGTCCGAACCCCAGCACGCCCACCGTCAGATCGCCGAGTTGACGCGGCGCGATCAGTTCGTTGCGCACACGCTTCCACTCGGCGAGCGGCAGCGCGCGATCAAGAAAGACACGGGGGCGCAGCGCGTCGAGCGCGAATGCGGCGACGAGTTCCACCACGGCCTGCGTGTTCGCGTCGGGCGTGTTCACCACGCGCACGCCGCGTCGCTCGCACGCGTCGAGGTCGATGTTGTCGAGCCCCACGCCCGCGCGGCCCACGACGCGGAGCTTCGGCGCCCGGTCGAGCATCGCGTCGTTCACGATCGTGTAGGTGCGCACCACGAGCGCCTGCGCCTCGGCGAGAAGCGCGGGAAACTCCGGTTCGTCGGAAGCGCAACGGCGCAGATCCACACGCTCGGCGAGCCACGCCGCAGCGGCCTCGTCGAGTTCCTCGGTCTGGATGGCGAGGGTGCGCATGCGCGCTCAGTGGGCGGACGAGTGATCCCGACCGGCGGCGTGGTCGAGGTCGTCGCCCTCAAATTCCGCCGGCTCGATGACGCACGACATCGGGCCCTTGCACCGCGCGATGAGCGGATCTTTCCCGAAGGAAAGCACTTGCTCGCGTTTCAGTTCCGCGAGTTCCTTGTGGGTCGTCAGCAGAACGACCCGCCCGTCGTCGTCGACGCGCTTGGCGACTTGGAACGCACGCTCGTCGGGCATGGCGAACAGGGTCTTCGCGATGCGGATGACATAGTCGTACGAGTGGTCGTCATCGTCCAGCAGGACGACATTCCACGGGCACGGCTGCTTGGGGCGGGTGTCGGAAGATGGACGCGATTCGAGCGCAGTGGAACTCATCGCGTCATGCTATGCGCGCAACCCGGCGGAATGGTGAAGGTCCGAAAAAAGCCGCGCCGCGACCAGTGACGGCCGCGGCGCGGTCTGTGTCTCGGGATGGACCGCCGGGATCAGCCGCTGACGGCGTCGCCCTTCTCGAAGCGCTCGAGCGCCTGGCGGAGGTCGTCCTTGTTCGCGGCCGGCGCCGCCTCGATGGCCTTCTTCTGCAGCGCGATCGCCTTCTCGCGGTTGCCCTTCGCGAATTCGACATGCGCCAGCGTGTCGAGGATGCCCCAGTCCTCGCCGCCGGTCATCTCGTTCGCCTTCTTCGCGGCCGTGTAGGCGAGGTCGAGGTCGCGGTTGGTCAGCGCCTGGTTATCGACAATGAACCACGCGAGGGCGTTAAGGCGCTGGGGGCTCTCGGCGGCCGGACCGCGGACGAACTCCCAACCGGTGGCCCACGCCTCCTTCGGCCGGTCCATGCGCAGCGCGAGGTGCTGGATCTTGGCGAGCGTCATGCTCTCGGTCTGGTAGCCCAGAGCAATCAACTCATCGAGTTTCGCGAGCAGCGTGTCCCAGTCGCCGTTGCTCTGCGCCGTGCGGGCGGCGGCCAGAATCGGCTGCGCCTCGGCCTCGGCGGCCTTGGCCGCGCGGACCTGCTCGGCCTTCGCGTTGATGTCGTAGCGGCCCTCGACAACCTCTTCGAGCGACTTGTCGAAGTCCTTGTCCATCGGGTGGCCGAGCCACGCGAGGCGGCCCTGCTGATCGACGATCATCACCGTCGGGATGCCGTTCGAGCCCGTCGCCTGCATGAACGCCTTGGCCGTCGCGCCCTCGATGTCTTCCGCGACGCGGTAGAGCATCTTCTCTCCGGTCTCGGGGTCCACGATGTGCTCGGCGACGAACTCGGTCGTGGGGGTCATGCCGTCGTTGGGCCAGATCGACACGCCCACGATGACAACCCCGTCGTCCTTGTACTTCTTGTGAAGTTCGTTCACATGGGGCATCGAAGCGATGCACGGGCCGCACCAGGGCGCCCAGAAGTCCAGCACATAGACCTTGCCGGCTTCCCAATGGCTGACAGGGTCGCCCTGGACCCAGGTGGTGTTGGCGAGGTTCGGCGCGGTGTCGCCGATGGACAGCGATTGCGCGGACGCCGTCGAGACAAGGGCGGCGACGATGGCGATGGGGGCTGAATAACGCATGCGCGGGTTCCTTCGAAGAGGCGGTTATCGCGAGAGTGCGCACGGCGCGGTGCGCGTCGCGGGCGGTTGCGGGTCAACAAGGCGTCGGGCCACAGCCGAAGGGCTGCCCTGACCATCCTACCGACCAAACGGCCTGCGGCGGCAAATCATTCCCGGGAACGGGGCGCCGAGACCGGTGAAAGCCGTCGCAAACATCGCGATTCCCCGCCCCAAACCCGCGTTCACGAACCCCGGAGAGCGTTCAGGCGTCGTACGATGCTGACCGAATGGGCAGCCGCGCGACGAGACTGGCCGGGAGCGTCGGATGGTTGGGCTCCATGACCCTCCACAGCGTTGTGATTTTTTCCACTCTCGGCATCATCCCCATCGGCGCCGGTCTCGACGCGCTCGCCTCCACGCTCAAGAGCAACAAAGCGCCCGACGAGCAACCGAAGCCGGAAGAGCCGCCCAAGAAAAAGGGCATCGAAGCCGCTCCGCCGCCCCCCCCCGAACCCAAGCCCCCGCCGCCGAAACCCAAGCCCGTCGAAGTCCGCGTGCCCGAGCCCAAGCCGCCCGAGCCGGAGACGCCGCCCGAAGAACTCGAAGTCCCCGAGGTCACGCTCGGCATCGACGAATCCACCGCCACCGACACCGACACATGGCTCGGCTTCGCGGAAGCAACTCCCTCCCACGGCGGGCCCGCGTGGGGATACGAACAGGCCGCGCTCACACGCGCGCCGGGCGAGCGCAGCGCGACGCTCGATCTCGAGGCCGGGCTGGGCGCAAGCGAGCCGAACGATGCGCGAGCCGAACAAACAACACGCGGCACGGACATCGAACAGGGTGACGACGGCGCGGACGACGAGACACGCGAAGGAGCGACCGAACCCGCCGCCTTCGTCTCGGCCAGCGCCCTCCCCACCATCACCCAGGCGCCTCAGCCCGAAACCGCTGAGCAAACCAACCCCGACGACGCGACCGGCGTGAACGCTCCCGGCGTCGGTGGTCTCGCCGCCAACGCCGCGGCGTCGATCGAACAGGCCCAGGCCGCGCTCGAGGAACTCCGCAAGCGCGGCGACGAGGGCATCGCCGTGGCGCTCCCCGGCGGCGGGAAGCCCATCGACGAGACCGCCAAACCCGCCGCCGACGCCGAACCACTCGAGACGAGCGGCGCGGGCGGCGACGAGAACGCGCACGGCTTCCTCTCCGACCGCGACTCCGACGCGGCCGCGATGGAACAGGCCATCTCGGTCAACCCCGGAAAGCCCCTCGCCGCGAAGGGCCTGCGCATCCAGACCGTGCGCCCCAAGTGGTCCACCTACGCGCTGGCGACCGCGAACCCCAACGATGTCGCCGTGCGCATCTGGTTCGACTGGACCGGCCGCGTGACGAAAGCGGTCATCATCCAGAGCAGCGGCCGCGACGATGTCGACCGCCCGATCCTCGACGCCGCGTACAACTGGCGCGCCGCGGGCAAGGAACTGAGCAAGATCAAGAACATGCCCGACGGCCGACTCCAACTCGTCTTCAAGATTGATCTGGAGCGGTAAGTTCTGCTCTGTGGTCGTGTCAGAGCCCCGTTCGGAATAACGGGGCGCGGACGCGATCGCATGATGAACAGCGAGTGCGCGCGGGCGGCATGGACATCGCGCAGCGATGTCCGTGCGCTTCAACGACCATCAGCACGGTCAACCTTCAGTTGACCATGCCACCCGGATCGTGATCCGTGAGCCACTGGTTGAACTTGGTCAACCAGTGCTCTTCGACTGCTCTTTGACGGCGTACAAGGGATGAGCAGGCTCAATCCGTGGCACACAAACAAAAAACGGGCGACCGAGTCGCCCGTTTCCTATTGCCGACTGCCTATTGCCTTCTTCTTACTCCGCCTTGCCGCCGGACATGTCGTAGACCCAGGCGTCGTTCGGGCGGTTGTACTCAAGAACCTCGCCATTGGCGAAGAACAGGCCCAGCTCGCGCTCGGCGGCCTCGGGGCTGTCGCTGCCGTGGATCAGGTTGAACGAGTTGGACACGCCGAAGTCGCCGCGGATGGTGCCCGCCTCGGCGTTGCTGCCGAAGGTCGCGCCCATCATCTTGCGGGAGATGGCGATGGCGCCCTTGCCGCGGATCGCGAGGACCAGCACGGGCGACGAGGTCATGAACTGCACGAGCCCGGCGTAGAACGGGCGGGCCTTGTGGGCCTCGTAGTGCGTGGCGGCCAGGTCCTGGCTGATCTGCATCAGCTTGCAGCCGACGACCTGCAGGCCCTTGTCCTCGAAGCGGCTGACGATGCGGCCCATGAGCCCGCGCTGGACGGCGTCGGGCTTCAGGATGATGAGCGTGGTCTCCATGCGGCGATCCTCTCTCTGGCTGGTCTCAAATGGGAAGCTGGAAGGCCGAGAGGATAGGCGGCCCGCTCGCTCATATGCCGTCGGGCGCGGGGTCGACGTAGCCGGCCATCTTGGCGGCGCCGTACCTCGCCAGCATACCCCCGCCCAGCCCGAGGAACATCGCGCCGCCCAGCACGATCAGGGCCGCGATCCAGAGGCGGAGTCGGATCAGTCGCGCGTCGGCGCCGGTCCCGGCCAGGCGACGGCGCGCGCGGCGCATAAAGACGAACGGCGCCGCGAGCGAACACACGAGCCACACAACAAGCACGGTCAGACCCACCCAGATCGTGGCCACGAGATCGAGCCCCGCCGCCTTCAGCGCGAAGAACGACGCGAGGAACACCACCGACACCGGCGCGATCACGAGCCACGGGAAATGAAGCACCCAGAGTTCGCGGCGCCACGCGTCCTGTGCCGCCAGCCGTTTCGGGCGCTCGCATCCGAGCAGCACGACGCTCCCCAGCGCGAACGATCCGAAGCACGCGATCGGGAGCACGATGGCCCCGATGATCAGCGCGGGCATGTCGTCGTTGCCCCGCATGAACTCGGCGCCCGCGGCGTACACCATCGCGACGAGCAGCCACACGCCGAGATACTTCCACGGGATCGCGTCGCCCCTGTCGAGAATGGCGCGCAGTCTGGCCATCGACGGTCGGTCCTGATCGGTGAACGAGCGGCCGCACTCCGGACAGCGCGGCGACTCGATCCCGGTCAGGTCGTAGCCGCAGGTCAGGCAGGCGAGGGGGTGCGTGTCCGGCATCATCGCAAGATATCACTCTTCGGAGGTCGTGAAACCGATTTCGCCCGGCGCCGTAGAACGGGGACCGACGGCCCAGGCAAGGGCGGCCGGCGGAGGAATGCCCGCCCGGGATTTGACCCCCGGGCGTGTGGAGTGAAGCGATGTTCAAATCCGGATGTGTTGCGTCGGCGCTCGTCGCCGGTGCTGTTTCGTTGGCCGGCGCGAGCGGCGCCCACGCCGCGGTTCACGCGATCGACTTCTTCCCCGAGGGAGAACAGATCAACAACATCATCATGTTCCGTTTCCTCGGCCCCACCGGGGTGACGATCGAACAGACCCGGCTCGTGGCCGAATTCACGACGGCCAACGAGTTCCAGGCCGAGAACATGGTGATGCTGCTCGTCGCGCCTGTCGGCGAAGGGTTCATCTTCCTCACGGGCGCCGACCTCGGCTGGTTCGGCGAGGGAACCTTCAGCGTGGACATGACCTTCGACGACCTCAACGGCGTGACGGCCCCCGCGCTGTGGGGTTTCGAGTTGTACGGTCTCGACGGCGACCCGCCCATCTACAGCGGAACATTCAGCGACAACTCGCGCTGGGAGATCATCGGGCCCGATGTCCCCGCGCCGGCCGCGGGCGCGTTGTTCGCGATGGGCGGCGTGTTCGCGCTGCGCCGTCGTCGCTGATCGACAACCGACGAGGAGAGAGCAAAACGAAGCGGGCGGGCTCCGAAAGGAACCCGCCCGCGTTTCGGTCATGAAGATGTCGGTCGGTCGCTATCCCGGGGGATTAGGCGCGACGGCGACGGGCAGCGACGAGGCCGCCGAGACCCATGAGCGCCGCGGCGCCGGGGGTCGGGATCAGGGTGCCCTGGATGACCAGGTTGTCCATGCGGTTGTTGCCGGTCGTCGAGGTGTCGCTGCCGCCGGTGAAGGTCAGGCGGATGGTCGCGTCGGCGACGCCGTCGAGGAGGTTGGTGTCGAAGGAGTAGAGGGCGAAGCTGCTCGAGCCCGAGGTGGCGATCGAGCCGAAGTTGCCGAGGAGGGCGCCGTTGCTGTACGCGTCGATGGCGACATTGGTGAAGCCGGTCGAGGTGGCCTGACGGGCCATCGAGAACTGGATGTTCTCGTAGTTGGCGGCGTTGAAGTTGAACTCGAAGTAGGCGCCGTTGTTCGCGCCGGCGTCGCCGTTCTGGAGGGCGATGGAGCCGCCGGAGGCGTCGCCGAACTGGGCGTTGATGCCGGTGCCGGAGAACGACTGGAGCCAGGTGTAGGTCGAGCCGTCGTTGGCGAGGGAGTCGCCGCCGCCGACCGTCAGGGTGGCCGTGCCGGCCTGCGTGCCGTTGTCAGCGCCCTGGGGGAAGTCGCCGACCTCGAAACCGAAGCCGCCGCCGGGGAGGGCGTTGTCGTTCTGGTTCCAGTAGGCGATGATCTCGGGGGCGCCGGCGGACGCGCCGGCGGCGATCGCGATGAGCGCGGCGCCGATGATGCTGTTCTTCATCTCAATTCCTCCACAATCCACGAATGAAACGGTTCCCGGTCGGCCGTACGGTGGCCGGGCCGGATGAGGGTAGCGTGGCGGGAGCGGTGTCTGGGAGTCATCTCAGGGGGAACGCGCCCGCCGCGCAACATGCCGGGTGACGCTAGGCCCGACGCCGCAAGCCCGTTCCGGCCCGGCAGTTGACTTCACCGAACCTGAGCGCAAGAAGTGCCCGGCCGTGAAGATACGGTTCAGGATCGCCCGGCGCAACTTTCCCCAAGTTCACGGAATGGCCGGGTAGAGTCCCTGACGGGCGGCCCGACGGTCGCTATCCTCGGCCCCGCCGGACGCCGCGCAACCCCTGCGCACAACCGCGTTCGGCACGCTCGGGAGGATCCCGGGCGACCTCTCTGACGACGACGGAGCGTCCACGACGATGGCGAAAACCAAGCGAGCCGGGGCAGGCGCGGGGGCGCGGGGCAAGGCAACCGCCGAATCCATGGCGACGATGCAGCGCGAGATCTCCGTGTCGGAGTTCTTCGCCAAGAACCGACACCTCCTCGGCTTCGACAACCCGCGCAAGGCGCTGCTCACCACCGTCAAGGAAGCGGTCGACAACTCACTCGACGCCTGCGAGGAAGCGGGCATCCTCCCGCACATCATCGTCGAGATCGAGCACCTCAAGGAAACCGCCGACACGCGCTACCGCGTCTGCGTGCAGGACAACGGGCCGGGCATCGTCCGCGCGCAGATCGAGCGCATCTTCGGCTCGCTCCTCTACGGCTCGAAGTTCCACCGCCTCAAGATGAGCCGCGGCCAGCAGGGCATCGGCATCTCCGCCGCCGGCATGTACGGGCTGATGACCACCGGCAAGCCGGTGCGCATCGTGAGCAAGCCGGGCCGGAAAAAGGCCTCTCACGAGGTGATCCTCAAAATGGACACCTCGAAGAACCGCGCCGATGTCGTCGACGACAAGGAACGCGCCGACCTCGACGAACTCTTCCCCGAGGGGCACGGCACACGCGTCGAGATCGAACTCGAAGGCAAGTACCTCAAGGGCCGCGCGAGCGTCGACGAGTACATCGAACTCACCGCCATCGCGAACCCGCACGCGTCGTTCACCTACATCGCGCCGGCGCAGAGCGGCGACGACGGCCCGCGCACCTACGACTATCCGCGCGGCGTCGAGGAACTCCCGCCCGAGGCGGTCGAGATCCTCCCACACCCGCACGGGATCGAACTCGGCACGCTCATCCAGATGCTCGAGCGGACGGCGAGCACACAACTCGGCGCGTTCTTCAAGAGCGAGTTCTCGCGCGTTTCGCCCAAGGTCGCCAAGGAGATCTGCGCCCACGCGGGGCTGACCGAGCGGAGCTGGGTCAAGCAGATCGGGCACGCCGAGGCGGAGCGCCTCTTCAAGGCGATCCAGGAAGTACGAATCATGGCGCCGCCGACGGACTGCCTCAGCCCGATCGGCCCGCGCACGCTCATCAAGGGCCTGCAGAAGGGCCTGAAGCCCGACTTCATCGCCGTGAGTTCGCGCCCCCCCGCCGTCTACCGCGGCCGACCGTTCCTCATCGAAGCCGGCGTCGCGTACGGCGGGAACCTCCCGGGCGATGACTCCGCGAGCGTGCACCGATTCGCGAACCGCGTGCCCCTGCAATACCAGCAGAGCGCGTGCGCGACCTTCAAGTCCGTGCTCGACATGGACTGGAAGCGCTACGGGCTCCAGCAGCCGCGCGGCGCGCTCCCCGTCGGTTCCCTCGTGGTCACGATTCACATGGCCAGCGTGTGGGTGCCCTTCACGAGCGAGAGCAAAGAGGCCATCGCGGGCTACGAAGAGATCGAGAAGGAGATGCGCCTCGCGCTCCAGGAGTGCGGCCGCAAACTCGGCATCTACCTGCGCCGGCGCCAGCAGATGCGCCGCGAGGGCGAACGCCGCTCGCTTTTCGAGCGCTACATCGGCGAGGTTGCCAAGGCGTGCGGCGCCATCACCGGGCTCGACCCCGCGCCCCTCTACGAAGCCCTCACCGCGACGGCCGCGAAGAAGACCGAGCGCGCCGACATCGAGATGGACGAAGAGGGCAACCTCATCAAGGCGCCGACGAAGAAGCGCAGGGACGAACTCCTCAACGACGAAACCGTCTACATGCGCGAATCGCCCGAAGAGGCGGAGAACTTCGGGCTCGGCAATCAGCCCGCTCGCCGCAAGGCCGCCCCGCAGAACGATGACGACGCCGAGGATTCTCAAGGCGAGGTCGAGCCGAGCGTGATGCACGCCGACGCCGAAGCCAAGCCCGCCAAGAAAAAGAAGAAGGTGATCGTGAAGAAGGTCAAGAAGAAGAAAGGCACGGGCGCACAGGCGGCCGGCCTGTTCTCCTGACACACGCTCCACTCCCCCACTCCCGCGATTGCACGCGAACGGATGCGCCGAACGATGGCCAAGAAAGTCAGCAAGAAGGTCTCGAAGAAAACCGCCGCCGCCTCCGCGCCCTCGGGAAGGCGGAGCGGCACGACGGCCGGCGGCCGCGAGGCAGCGGCCCGGATCGTCAAGATGGCCGAGCGCGTGATCGAAACATCGCTCGGGCAGACGGACCCCGCCGCCGACGGCGATCCCTACTTCGATGTGCCCACCCGCGCGCTGTCCAACACGCGATTCAACGAGAAGAAGCGCCGCCTCGAAATGGGCGCCGCAACACAGCGGCGCAACTTCTTCAACGCCAGCCAGGCGCGGAAGTTCATGCAGTCTCTGCTCCTCGCCAACGGCTGCAAGGACCTGATCGGCGAGGGCAAGACCCTCAGCCTGCGCGGTATGTACTACCGTTCGCTCCACTCGATCCCGGGCACGAAGGAGAAGACCTTCGACGACCAGACCGAGAGCGACGCCGTGCTCGAAGACCTGGAGGTCTCGCTCGGCGCCATGCGCGAGGAACTGCATGTCTTCGCGAAGAAGCGTGGCACGATGGTCGGGAACATCACGATCACCGACAACGGCGACGAGATCAACTGCCGGCGCATGGGCTCGGGCGGGTACGCCATCCCGAGCATCTGCGAGCCGGATGTCATCAAGTTCGGGAAGTGCGACGCCAAGTTCGTCCTCCATGTCGAGAAGGACACCGTCTGGTCACGCTTCAATGAGGACCGGTTCTGGGAGAAGCACAACTGCATTCTCACCGAGGGCAGCGGCCAGCCGCCGCGCGGCGTGCGACGGCTCCTCCACCGCCTCCACCACGAACTGGGCCTGCCCGTCTATTGCCTGCTCGATTGCGACCCGTGGGGGCACTACATCTACAGCGTCATCAAGCAGGGCTCGATCGCCCTGGCCTACGAGAGCGAGCGAATGGCGATCCCCAACGCCAAGTTCCTGGGCATCCGCGCCATCGACTACGACCGGTGCGATCTCAGCGACGATGTGCAGATCGAACTGAACGATCGGGACATCTCGCGGGCGAGGCAAATCGCGGCCTACCCGTGGTTCGCGAGCAACAAGCCGTGGCAGCGCGAGATCGACAAGATGCTCAAGAACGGCTTCAAGATGGAAGTCGAGTCGCTCATCACCAAGGACATCTCGTATGTCACCGAGGTGTATGTGCCAGAACGGCTTAAGCAGAAAGACTGGCTCGACTGAGCCCCCGCGGGGCCGCTCGTAAGTCTGGGGCCCCGGGAAAACCCGAATAATGGCCGTTCATACGAAAACTTCCCGAACGCCGATTTCGGATATGCAGAACGATGGCTATTCTTCCCCGCTCTCCACGCGTGTCGGCGTGGGCCGGCCATGACGCCGCAGGCATTCGTTTCGGTATGCTCCGTGTGATCGATGGCGAGGAATAATGCCGGAAGCCATGACCAATCCGGGTACGAGCGAGAACGGGCGAACCTCATGGCTCCCCGACTCGGTTCTCATTGCTGAGGACGACCTTCTCATCGCGCGCAGCGTCCGCGACCTCGTCGTGAGCCTCGGTGTGAAAGTCGTGGGCATGGCACAAAATGGTGTCAAAGCCCTCGAACTTGCCACAGAAATGAGACCCAGCGCCGCCCTCGTCGACATCCGCATGCCGGAAATGGACGGGATCGAAGCGGCAGAGCGGCTATGGGTCGATCTGGGCATCCCCTCCATCCTGCTCACCGCCTACGGCGCCGAGGAATTCGTCCGCCGGGCCGCCAACGCGCCCGTCTTCGGATATGTCCTCAAGCCCCCGACCGCAGAAAACCTCCGCTCGGCGATGTGCGTTGGCTGGGCCAACGCGCAAAAACGGATCGAATCCGAATCGGCCGCGGCCGACCTCCGCCGCACGCTCGAGCATCGCAAAATGACCGAGCGCGCGAAGTGGCGGCTGGTGGAAATCGGCGGGCTCAGCGAGCCCGACGCGCACCTCGCCCTCCAGCGCGCCGCGCGCACCGCCCGCAAGCCGCTCATCGACATCGCCCAACAGGTCATCGAGGCCGACGATCCCGCTTCCGTCGTGCGAGTTCCGGCCAGCTAAGGACTTGTGGCATCTTGCCTATCTTCGCGCCCGGGCCCGGTCTTTCGCATCCATGAACATCAAGACGCCGTGAATTCGCGCAAAGGGCCTTTCTTCGCGGCGCAACTTCGGTAGTCTGACACCTCGCTCGCGGTTGCCTTTGTGAGATCGGTCGATGGCGAGCATCTGAAGCGAACGCGGCCCGGTCGCGTGGTGTGAGCGTCTTGGAGGAGACGCTTACCCTCGTGCCGGGCTGCTTCGCTTTTTGCGCGAGGCCCCAACGCCGCGCCGTCGTGCCCCGAGAACCTGCGGCATTTTTCGGACGGCACTTATCTTCCCCCGTTATCCGTCCGATCACGCTTTCGGACCTGAGCCGCCCGCTCAAGAGACGGGCTGCCGGGGTCCGATAAGGGCCTGAGCGCGGAGCGCCGGGCGCAACGATGGGATCCCCCGCCAGGGCTCGCGACGCCCCGGCGAGGTGGACTCCGGCGGAGCCGGAACGACACGCCGATCAAATCGCGGCCCGCGGTCATCTGGACCGGGGCCGAGGAGTCGCCTCATGCCGCTCACCCACGCAGCCACCCTCTCCGCTCTTCGCACCCTTGGTCTGGCTATGACCCCGGCCGCGCTCGCCGCGCTCGCGGGATGCTCGATCAACGCGCAGCCCCTGCACACGGCCTCCAGCGGGCACGCGCCCCACTCGCCGCGCACCGCACCCCAGAACCACGCCGCCCACGCCTCGAACGGCCAGGCCGATCCCACCGATCCGTTCGCGCTTTCCTCAGCGCCGGCCGGGCACACCGACTCCGCCACCGATCCGTTCGCTCCGTGGAATAACACGCACGGCAACACGCCAAATGTCTTCGGCGAACTCG
This sequence comes from uncultured Phycisphaeraceae bacterium, assembly GCA_965369025.1. Taxonomy (GTDB): domain Bacteria; phylum Planctomycetota; class Phycisphaerae; order Phycisphaerales; family UBA1924; genus JAHBXC01. The sequence goes on from CBDUPB010000002.1 coordinate 613,511, forward strand.
CCGAGGGCGGCGCGCACGGCGGCCCTTCCACCTCGGGCGACGACTTCGCCGAGAACCTTCGCCAGATCACCTTCTCTCAGGTCGGCGCCGATTTCCAGCCCGACATCTCGCGTGACGGTCAGTGGATCACTTTCGCGTCCACACAGCACAGTTCGAGCGCGGACCTCTACATCAAGACCATCGGCAGCCACGCCGTCACCCGCCTGACCAACGACCCCGGGCAGGACATCATGCCCACCTTCTCGCCCGACGGCCGCCGCATCGCGTTCTCTTCGAACCGCGACGGCTCGTGGGACATCTTCGTCATGAGCGTCGGCGGCGGACAGCCCATCCAGCTCACCGAAGGCGAGAGCCACGAACTGCACCCCACCTGGTCGCCCGACGGCAAGCACCTCGCCTTCTGCCGTCTGAACCCCGCGAGCAACAAGTGGGAGATCTGGGTCATCGACGCCATGCACACAGGTGTCGCGCGGTACCTCGGTCACGGCCTCTTCCCGCGCTGGAGCCCTACGGGCGACACCATCGCGTTCCAGAAGTCCCGCGATCGCGACGACCGCTTCTTCGCCATCTGGACGATCGACTTCGTCCAGGGCGAAGCCATCAACCCCACCGAGATCGCCTCTTCCCCGGTCGCCGCGTTCATCAACCCGACCTGGTCGCCCGACGGTTCGCGCCTCGCGTTCGCGTCGATCCCCAACCCCGAAGGCGGCGTGGGCTCCGAACTCGGCGCACGCCCCACCAACGCTGACATCTGGATGGTCGAGATGAACGGCTCAGGCCGCGCCCGGCTCACCGGAGGCCAGTTCGTGAACCTCATGCCCGTCTGGGCCCCCGACTGGCGCCTGTACTTCGTCTCCGACCGCGGCGGCAAGGACAATGTCTGGTCGCTCCGCCCCGACCGCGCCATGATCGCCGCCCGCGGCGACGCCCCCGGCGCCTACTCCCTGCGCACCCCGGCCCAGCGCACCGGCGACGCTTCGCCGCGCCGCTCCACCATGTCCAACATGAACCACACCGCGCCGACGCAGAACAGGCCGAACACCGACGCGCACGCCGACGCCTACTACCACGAGAACGACGGCGAGATCTCCATGCAGCCCGGCACCCCCGAGGCCATCGTCCAGGGCATCCCGACCCCGCTCCCGCCGGGCGTCCGCGCCCCGGCCGCGCACGAACCACAGACCAAGCCGTCCCTCCCCGGCAACTTCGTCTTCGCGCCCGCGCGTGACGACACCGAACCCGAAGACTGATACTCCGCCGCCCGCCCGGGGCCACGACGCCCGACCGCGCAGACTCTCGCTCATCCGGCGCACGCCGATGTGCCGAGCAAAGAAGAAGATTCTCCTGATCTCACCAACGCGGGCGGAGCCCCGCTTGAAAGGCACGGACGCCATGACAACCGCACAGCGCATGCTCGCGTCGCTCACCAGCGTCGCGACCCGAACGGCTCTGTCCGCGACGCTGGTCGCCGGGATGGTGATCGCCGGCTGCACCTCCAAGGTGCCCCGCGAACAACTCATCCCGCCCCGCGTGCTCGTTGCCCCCTACCACGAGGGCCGGGGCGGACAGGCCGAGATCCTCTGGGCAGTCGCCCCCCTGCGCAACGAGTCGGGCACCACGCTCGTCGACACCCTCGCGATGACCGACACGCTCACCCAGCAGGTCGAGCAGATCCGCGGCGTCACGACCGTCCCCCTCAACCGCACCCTCGGCATGATGCAGGCCCTCGGGCTCTATTCGATCGACTCGCCGCAGCAGGCCCAGGCCGTCATCGACGCCCTCGGGCTCGACGGCATCATCGTCGGCTCCATCACGGGCTACGACCCGTACGACCCGCCAAAGTACGGCCTCGCCCTCGCCCTCTTCGCCCGACCGGGCGCCATGGGCACGCCGGGCCCCGGCTCACACGACCCACTCTCGAACGACCCCTCGCTCCTGAACGCGGCCGCGACCGACTCGGCCATCGATGTCTCCCGCGAATCACTCGCGCCCGTGTCGTTCGCCGCCGAGTTCTTCGACGGCCGCAACCACGAGGTGCTGATGGCCGTGGAGAGTTACGCCGCAGGACGAAACGACACTGTATCGGCCCTCGGATGGCGCCGATATCTCGTGAGCATGCCGCTGTTCGCGGAATTCGCGAGCTATTGCCTCGCCGAGCGCCTCGTCGAATCGGAACGCATCCGACTCGTCAGAACGCTCGTCAGCGAGGCACGAACGACGGACCGTTAGCCGCCCTCTGGCATCCACGCCGAGGCGGCCCAGCAAGGAAAGCCCGGCGATGGATCGCCTCGAACGACACGCCAACACGAACACCGACCACGCCGCGCACCCTCGGCCGCGCGATTTCACGCTCCAGCGCGGCGAGCACACCTACCGCATCCGCGCCGACGGCCGCTCCGAGCGGGAACTGCTCCGCGAACTCCGCGCCATCGCACGCCCCGCAGACACCCGCCGCGCCGCCTGAACGACACACCGCCCACCACACGCGACGACACCGCTCGCCGCGAAACCTTGAAAGAGACCCCGCACATGAGCGCAACCTCCCCACTGCCCCTCGTCAACGCGTTCCTGGCCTACCTGACCGACGAACGCCACTTCAGCCCCTACACGGCGCGGTGCTACGGCGCGGACCTCCGCCAGTTTGTCGGTTTCCTGACCGACGACCTCAATGTCACGCTCGACGAGGCCGCCGAGCGCAAGGCCTTCGACCTCCGCGAGGCAGAAGCCGCGCGCAGCCAGGGCAACGCGGCCCCCGTCGCCGGCTCCATCGGCCCGGCCAAGACCGTGACCGCCGCGCTCGCCGACATGGACCCCGACCTGGTCCGCAAGTACCTCGCGCACCTCAGCGATCAGCAGTACTCGCCCGCCACCATGGCGCGCAAGATCGCCACCCTCCGCTCGTTCTTCAAGTGGGCCGAGCGCCGCGGCTTCGCCGTCCGCAACCCGATGACCCTCATCCGCACGCCCAAGCAGAACAAGCGCCTCCCCAAAGCCATCACGATCGAACAGATCGAACTGCTCCTCTCGGCCCCCGACGACAAGGAAGTGCTCGGCTCACGCGATCGCGCGATCCTCGAGACGCTCTATTCGACGGGTATCCGAATCTCCGAACTCGTCGACCTCGGCATCGAGGACCTCGATGAGACCGGCGAAGCCCTCCATGTCCGAGGCAAGGGCAAGAAGGAGCGCATCGTGCCCCTCGGCGCCCACGCCCTCAACGCCATCCGCGGCTACGCACGCCTTCTGCGCAACGACCCCCGGTTCTCGGCGGTCTGGCACGAGGACCGCTCGGTCCGCCCCCTCTTCGTGAACAAGCACGGCGGGCGCCTCTCGTCCCGCTCGGTCCGCCGCAAGCTCGACAAGTATCTCAAGGAGGTCGGGATGGATCCCTCCATCAGCCCCCACACCCTCCGCCACTCCTTCGCGACCCACCTCCTGGACAACGGCGCCGACCTGCGCAGCGTGCAGGAGCTCCTCGGCCACCAGTCGCTCAGCACCACCCAGGTGTACACCCACCTGACCGCGCAACGGCTGCGCAAGGCCTACGACGACGCCCACCCCCGGGCCGAGGCCAGCTGAGCCCAGCGCCCCCCTCCCCAGAACTCCATACGGAAGTCTCCTCGCGCCCCGGGAACGAAAAGCGTCCCGGGGCGTACACTTTCCGCATGACCAAGACCCCCCGCCGCGTTTCTCGTCTGGCCATCGCCCTCGCCGCCATGGCCGGCCTCGCCGCTCCTTATGCCGCTGCGCAGGATCAGCCGGCCGCGCCAGCCGAAGCCCGTCCGGCGCCCGCGCCCGACGCGCTCCTCGATGACATCGTGCGCGCCATGAGCGGCTCGTTCATCTCCGATGAACTCCGCATCATCGCCCTCCCGATGCCAACGACCGACGCCGACCGCGTCCTCTTCGTCGCCGCCGAGACCGGCGAAGGCGAAACCATGGGCCAGGTCTTCTTCCAGGTCTTCCGCTTCGAGGGCAAGCCCCTTGTCCGCATGGTGCGCATCCCCGGAGGCGTGGCCGCAGCGCCGGGCCTCTACGCCGCCATGGACGCCATCGGACCCGTCTCCCTCGGCCAGCTCGATGTCACGGGCGACCTCACCCCCCACTACGACGAATCGACCGACACGCTCACCCTCGACACCAACGGGTACTTCCCCACCTACGCGGGCGGCGCAACCATGATGCGCTCCTCCTTCACCTACTCGCCCAGCGGCATGACGATCGAAGAAGTCGGACTCGACGCCGACGGCGCCTCCGTCTGGACATTCCCCGAGGGCGGCAAGACCACGCTCAACCGCACCGGCGCCGCGCCGACCGCCAAGAAGACCGACTCCGGCCTCCGCATGATGACCGTCAAGGAAGCCCCCGAGTCCGCGCAGGTCAGCAAGGAAGGCGACACCTTCACCGTCCACTACACCGGATGGCTCCCCAGCGGCCAGGTCTTCGACACCAGCAAGCAGCCCGGCCGCCAGCCCTTCACCATCCAGATCCCCGGCGGAGTCATCGCCGGCTGGAACGAAGGCCTCGTCGGCATGAAGGTCGGCGAAACCCGACGCCTCTTCATCCCGCCCTCGCTCGGCTACGGCGAGCGCGGCGCCGGCGGCGTCATCCCCCCCAACTCATGGCTCGTCTTCGATGTCGAACTCATCGCCATCAACGACCCAGCCGCCGCGCAGCAGCAAGTCCCCGCCAGCAACACCGGAAACTCGGGCGACATGAGCCACGACCACGACGGCGACGGCATTCCCGATCACTGATCGGCACACCGCCCATCACGCGATGACCTCACGACGCACGGGATCGCCCCGTGCGTCTTTCGTTTTTCAGAGATCCACCGCGACCAGCTGGTCTTCCTTCCACTTCTTCAGTTTCAGGCCCAGCGTGCGCACGCCGATGCCCAGCGCCTCGGCCGTCTTCTGACGATGGCCGCGGAACCGCTCGAGCGTCTCGACGATCGCCTGTCGTTCGATCTCTTCGAGCAGCGGGATGCGCTCGCGCGGGATGATCGGCCCCAGGGACGGCCCGTCGCCGTTCATCGTGGTCACCAGATCGCCCGTGGCCGCGCTGGGCTTCAATTCAATCGCCGGCTCGTGGTGCGCGATCGGACCCGAAGAGGTGTCGTCGAGCCACGGCGCGAGCAGCCGCGCATCGATCGCCTTGCCGCGCGAAAGCACCACGGCACGCTCGATGAGGTTCTGCAGTTCGCGCACATTGCCCGGCCAGCGGTACGCGCACAGCCGGTCGATCGCGTCGTCGTTCACGCGAGGCGCCTCGATGCCCTCACGCGACGCGACCTGCGCCACAAAGTGCCGCGCCAGCGCCGGGATGTCGTCCCTGCGCTCACGGAGCGGCGGCACCCGCAGGGGGAGCACATTCAACCGGTAAAACAGGTCCTGCCTGAACGATCCCTTGGCGACCTCACGCGGCAGGTCGCGGTTCGTCGTCGCAATCACCCGCACATCGACCCCGATGGTCGTCGATGAACCCACGCGCTCGAAACTCCGCTCCTGCAGCACGCGCAGCAGTTTCGCCTGAATCTGCGGCGAGACCTCGCTGATCTCGTCGAGCAGGAGCGTGCCGCGGTCCGACAACTCGAAGCGACCCTTGCGCAGGCGATCGGCGCCGGTGAACGCGCCCTTCTCGTGCCCGAACAATTCGCTCTCGAGCAGACTCTCCGCAAGCGCCGGACAGTTCATCGCGAGGAACGACTCGTGAGCGCGCGGCGACAACTCGTGGATCGCTCGCGCCACGACCTCCTTGCCCACCCCAGACTCGCCCGTGATCAGCACCGTCCCGTGCGATCCGGCGATCGCGCGAACCTGATCCTTCACCTCCTGCATGATCGGTGAGTCGCCCACGATGCGCTGCGCGCCGCGCGGCCCTGCCTGCTGCGCCGCAGGATTCGCGGCCTCCCCGCTCGCGCTCCCGCCCAGGCGCAGCACCGCGTTCTCACGCTTCAGCCGCGCATGCTCGATGCCGCGCTTCACCGCGATCACCAGCTCGTCGCCCTCGAAGGGTTTGGTAATGAAGTCGAACGCGCCGAGTTTGATGGCCTTCACCGCCGTCCCGACATCGCCGTACGCGGTCATCAGCACGACCGGAAGATCGTCGTCGATGTCCCGGATGCTCTCGAGCAGTTCCATGCCGGTCAGCCCGGGCATCTTCAGGTCGGTCACGACGCAATCCGGCCTCCGCCGCGCGATCGTGTCGAGCGCCTGCTGGCCTCCCGGCGCCGAGAGGATCGTGAACCCCGCCCGCTGGAGCGTCGTCCCGACGCTGTCGCGCATCATTTCTTTGTCATCAACGACAAGCACCGTGCTCATTCGGTCCGCTCCGTTTCCTGCTGATCACGCCCCACGGCGCTGGTGTCGGGAAGAAGAATCTCCACGGTCGTCCCGCCTGACGACCGCTTGGCCCCCGCGACCCGGACTCGTCCGCCGTGCGCATCAACGATGCGGTGGACGATCGCGAGCCCGAGGCCTGTGCCCGTGTGTCTTGTGGTGAAGAACGGGTTGAACATCCGCGCCCGAACCTCCTCGGGAACGCCCGGGCCGTTGTCCTCGATGATCAGCGAGACCATCGCCCGCGCGCCCCCCGGCTCGCGAACTTTCACACGCTGCGCGTCCAGCGAAATCTGCGGCGACGCAGGCCTGCGGTCGCCCGGCATCTCGGCGATCGCCTCCGCCGCGTTGCGCACGAGGTTCACCAGCGCCTGCTGCATCAACCCCTGATCGCACGCGAACACGATGCCCTCGCGCGACGCGTCGCGACGCTCGACCGAGGCGCCCGCTTCCTCGATCTGCGGCCCGCAAACCTCCAGCGCATGCTCGAACAGCGCGCACGCCTCACACGGCTCGGATCGCGGCTCGATCCGCCGCGCGAAGGTCAGCACATCGCCCACGATCGCGTCGAGCCCCCGCACGCCCAGCGCGATCTTCTCCGCAACCTGACGGCACTCGACTCGATCCTCAAGATCCGCGACCAGCATCCGCGCGTACAGGCCGATCCCCGCGAGCGGGTTGCGGATCTCGTGCGCGATGCCCGCGGCCATCTCGCCCAGCGCCGCCAGCCGCTCGCTCCGGCGCAGCGCCTCGTTCGCGTCGAGGAGTTCCCGCTGCAGCCGCGCAACCTCGGCGCGGAGCGTTTCGTGCGTCGCCTGGAGTTTGGAGGTGACATCGTTGAACGAGGTCAGCAACTCCGCGAGGTCGTGCTCCGAGAGCGACGGCCCTGACACGGCCTTCGCCGTGCGCGGTTCGACCTCAACCGGGATGGACCGAGCGGTGGTCGGCATCAGCCCTGCCGATCCTGGTAGCGCGGCGTCGGGCCCTGCTTGCCCCCGTACGCGTTGACCGCGCCACGCTTCTTGCCCACGCCCGCGATCTCTTCCGCGAGTTGCTTCCGCTGCGCCGCGAGCCGCGCCCGGTCATGATCATCGCGCTCGTTGACGAGTTTGGCCGCCTGCTGGATCGCCTGCACCTTCGTGCGAAGGACCTCACGGCGGTCGGTGTCGAGCTGCGCGAGCAGATCGTCCCACCGGGCCTGAAACGGCTTGAGTTCCTCGCCCACCGACAGCAGACGATCGACCACCCGCTGCCGCTCGGCGAGCACGCCCAGCAGTTCGTCGGTCTTGTCCTCGTCGATCAACCCGGACTGCTTTTCGCTGAGCGCGGTGAGCCGCTTATACAGCGCCTCATGCTCCTCAAGCACCGTAGTGAGCCGCGCCGCGATTCGCGACGGGTCGGTGTGCGGGTCGTGCTCGACGCCCGATGGGCGTCCGTTGGGCCGGGCGGTCATCCGTGACCATCCTTTCGGTCGGGGCATGTGCTCGGCCGCTCCGGGCCGAGTGAGAAAGTCCGTCAGTCCTCGCTGCGGATCGCGAGTTCGGCCACCGAGTCGAGCCACCGCTCCCAGTGCCGCCGATCCATCGGCAGGTCAGGGCGGTCGAACGCCTCGGGGGGGAGTTCGCGGAACCGCTGGCGTGCGCGTTCATGCGCAGTTCTTGCCTCGGTCCATCGGTCAGTGGCCGCGTATGCGTTCACAATCTGCACCATCGCCACCAGCGAGGCCGGGTCGGCGCTGAATCGCTGAGCCGCGGCGTCGTAAAACTCGATGGCCCGATCGAACTCGCCAAGGTCGTACGCGCAATCGGCGCGGAAGAAGAACGCGTTGCGGATCGCGTTGCGCTCCACCCCCGAGACATGGGGGTCGAACGACTCGTTGGTTCTCAGCGCCACGCGCTCGTACTCCCCCATCGCCAGGCGGAGCCGATCACGCCGGAGCCGTTCCAACTCGCGGCGCTGGCTCTCGGGCATCGCTTCGCGGAGTTGCCCGGATATCTCTCCGGCCGAGAGCCGCAGCGCCTCGGCCAGTTTGAACCGCACGAGCATCGCGTCGGGCGACTCCGGGTACCTCTCGAGCGATTCCGTCAGCCGGGCGATCGCCTCGGGATACCGCTTGGCGCGCACCAGGAACCGGCCGTACTCGTCGAGCGCAAGCCGGAACTCCGGCGCTTCGGGGGGCAGGACCGATCCCGCCAGCACCTGCCTGATGAGGTTCTCGGCTTCCAGATCGTTCCCCGGGTCGGCGTCGATCATCAGGCACTGCGCGAGCGGCACATAACTCCGGAATCCTTCGCCCGACGACGGGTTCGAAGCGATCAGTTCCCGGTACATGTCGATCGCCGGCGCCAGATCCGCCGTCGCCTGGTGCGCCTTCGCGATGCGGAACCGCGCGCTGTCACGGCGCGGATCGCTCGGACGACCGTTGACGAATTCGCTGAACCACTTCACCGAATGCTCGTGATCGCCCGCCAGATCCGCGCTGTCCGCCGCGTTCCAGAGCGACTCGCCGAACGCGACATCGTCCGAACCGATCACAGCGCGCGAATGGCGCCGGTACTCCGTGGCCGCGGCCAGATACTTCGCCTTGATGTCACGGAGCGTGATCGGATCGGCCTCGTGCAGACGCGTCAGATCGCCCGAAGGCGCTGAGCCGCTCGCGAGGTCATCGGCCTGCGTGCGGTACGCGCGGGCCTGAAGCAACGAGGTCCACTCGGGAGACTCGTCCGGACCATGAAGCGACTCGGCGATCTGCGCGAAGCGCAGCGTGGACGCCGGATCCTCCGCGTTCAATCGATCGCCGGCGAGCGTGCGGAGGCTCGACATCAGCCGAGGGGTCAGCGCAACCGTCGCCGGCGGGCCCTCCGGCATCGCCGGCATGGTCGCGGCGTGCCCGTCGTCGGGGGGCGCCCCGTGCGGATCGGCCGTCTGGTCGTTCGCCGGGGCCGCGCCGTGCGCAACGGCCGGCGCGTGGGATCCAACCGTCGCGCCGCCGTGCCCGTCGTCCACCTCGGGCGATCGGCGCAGGTTCTCCACCAGCACCTTGTACGCCTCGGCCGCTTCGTGGTAGTTCCCGAGCGTCGCCTCCGCCTCCGCCAGACCGAGCCACGCCTCGTTCACATCCTTCGCGCCCCCGAAGGTCGTCGTCACGAACGCGAAACGGTCCCGCGCGAGTTCGGCATCGCCCTGGACCATCGCGATACGCCCGAGCAGCACATTCGTCGTCGATCGGTTCTCATCCGTCGGCGAGAGCGTCATGTCCGCCTGGCTCAGCCGCTGCGCCGCCTCGGTGTACTGCCCAAGGTTGAAGTACGCGCGGCCGAGCAGCACATACAGCTCGCCCGCCTCCTCGCTGCGCAGCGCGTCCACGCGCTGCATCTCCCGGAGCAGGTGCGCCACCGCCTCGGCGTTGTACCCCGCCGCGAGCCGGAGCTCCGCCTGCCGCGCGATCGTCCAGATCCGATCGCGCTCGTCGAGCGAAGGCGCCGACGCGAGCCGCGTGAGCAGACCCAGCGCCTGATCGAACCGCTCGGGCGAACCGCCATTCACCTTGGCCGTTTCCAGATCGTTCATCGCCGCCCGGATGACCAGTTTCAGCATGCGCTGGCGCCGCTCGCCGTCCGAGGGATCGATCGTGTTGACGAGGCGAATCGCTTCGTCGTTCTCGCCCAACGCGAGGTGGGCCTCGATCGACCTCGCGATCTCGGCCGCGTCCAGTTCGACCCCGAGCGATACCAGCGTCGCAAGTTCCTCAAGGATCCGCCGGTAGTTCTCGGGACTCTGGAGCCCCTTGCCGCGCATCTCCAGATACATCGCCCCGGCGCGCGACCGATGGAAGCGCTTCCGCAGTTCCTCGGGCGCCTCGGAAACACCCAGGATGTCGAGCAGTTCGCCGTTCAGTTCCGCCAGCGCCGGACCGCCCTCCCCCTCCTCAACGAACGCCTCGGCCTTCGCGAGCGATCCCTCGACATCAAACGGGGGCTTGGTCGAGAACGCCGTGATCACCCCGCCCACAAGGAGCGCGGCCCCGAGCACCAGCGCCGGGCCCTGCCACAACTCGCGCACTCGCGAGCCGCCCTTCGGACGGGCCTTGACCTTCGACTTCGCGTCCGCACGCTGCTTGTCGGCCTGCGACAGCAGCGCATCGATATCCGTTCCGCCGGCGGGCGCAGCCGAGGGTGCATCGGCGGCGCCGCTCTTGTCGCTCGCTGCGGGTTTCTTCGGGGAATCACTCACGGGGAATATCCACGCTCACCTGACGATGCACGAACGAGAACCATGCCGCCCTTCTTATCGGGCGTGGGCCGCCGGGCGCTGGAGCGACTGCGCCGCGTTCGCCCGAACAGAGGTTCATCGTCAAGCCGAGGCCCCGACACCACTCGCGTCACGGCCCGAATCGCGGGATAGCCCCTCGGACCGCTCCCCGCTGTAGGCACGCGTTAGGGAGCGTGCACGCGATGTCGGTCCCGCCACGGCCCCGTGCTCATACGATTGCGACATGCCTCAGATCACCACCTTTCTGACATTCAACGATCAGGCCGAGGAAGCCGCCCGCTTCTACACCTCGATCTTCCCGAACTCGAAGATCACGCGGATCGCGCGGTACCCCGACCTCGGTCCTCAATCGCCCTTCAAGGCCGGGAGCGTCATGACCGTCGAGTTCACGCTCGACGGCCGCGAGTTCACCGCCCTCAACGGCGGCCCCCAGTTCTCCTTCAGCCAGGGCGTCTCCATCGCCGTGCTCTGCGACACCCAGCAGCAGGTCGATGAGTACTGGGACAAGTTCGTCGCCGCCGGCGGCACGCCCGTCGCCTGCGGCTGGATCACGGACCACTTCGGTGTCTCGTGGCAGATCGACCCCAAGATGCTTATCGAGATGATCACCGACCCCGACGAAACCAAGGCCGCCAAGGCCATGCAGGCGATGATGACCATGGTCAAGATCGACAGCGATCAACTCAATCGCGCGCTCGACTGACGACCCATCACGCGAGTTGGCTCACTCGACCGGCGGCGTCTCTTCGTCCTCACCCGCGCCCGCCCTTCGCCGCTGGATCACCGCGGTCCCCGCGACAAGATCGCCGGGGTGCCTGCGACGCACATCCAGAAACAGGAAGAGCACGAACGGCGGGAACAGCAGTTTCACGAAGGTGCGCAGCGCGGCCTGCCACAGTTTCGGGCGTTCGCCGCGCACGCTGATCGTCCGGCATCGGCAGATCGCCTTCCCGATCGTCCGCCCGAAGAGCCATTCCCCGAGCGTGCTGTGGATGCCCGTGATCAGGAACGCCGTCGCCAGCGCCAGGGCGCCGCGCGTCGTCGAACTGTCCGAGAGCACGGCGGCGTCGAGCAATTGGCTGCCCGAAACCTGGAAGATCAGGGCCGACGCGATCAGCGCAGGCGCGAGGTCGAGCACCACCGCGAGCAGGCGCCGAAGCGGGCTCGCCAGCGCGAAGCCGTCCGGCATCAGGACCACGCCGCCCAGCGCCTCTTCGGGCCTCAGCACGAACACCAGAATGGTGAGCATCAGCGCCCCGACCAGCAGCCCGAGCGACTGGATCTCGCGCCCCGTGACGACCGCATTGGTCTGGGCGAAGTCGTCGAAGAGCACCTCGCCCGTGATGGCCGAGATCACCGTGGCGCGCAGCCGCGTGCGATCGCCCTCGCCCCGCCAGATCACCGTCACCAGGTCGCCCCCGCCGACAATCGCGTATTGCTCGGCCGCGTGGTCGATGACGCCCAGCGGCGTGGCGGTGCCCTCACGGAGCAGATCAAGCGATATGTACTCCGGCGTAGCGTGCGCCACGACGATCGACGCGCCCGCGCTCGCGAACGACGCATCCGCCATGTCCGTGTCAAACTCGACCGGCGCCCACGCCCCGTCGGCCCCGTGCGCGGCGATGCGCGACGACAACTGCCACGCCGCGTTGTCTTGCAGCAGCACCACGCGGCTCGCGCTCGCGACGATCGCCCCCGGGGATCCGACAGCCCAGTTCGACGGGAGCGGGAGCGGCGCCCACTCCACCTCGCCGTCTCGCAGGATGAGCAGGATGTCCTCCCGCGCCGCGTCCGCCGCGTAGTCACCCTCATCCAGAGGCGCGCCCTGGATCATCGCGAACAGCGCATCGTCCGCCCGCACCACGCCGCGCAATTCCCCGCGCCCCGGGAGCGAGGGCAGCGCGATCGGTTCGCGGCCGCGCGGCAGATAGTCCCATGTCCCCGCGCCCGTTTTCACCACGCGGATCGACTGCACGCGGCGGATGAGTCGCGCCGGCCTGGACGCCGACGCTTGGGCTTCCTGGGGATTGGCGTCGCCCGCTCGTCGGGCAGGATCGACCCGCTCGCGGGGCATGATGAGCACCACGCGATCCCCGCTCGACGCGATCGCCTCGGGGAAGGTCACGAGCCGCGGCCCGCCGCGCACCGTGCCCGGGTCGGCGCCGGGAGGCAGGTGATAGAGCGTCGGGAAAGTCAGGCCTGATTCGCCCGGGAGCGCGAACCAGCCGTGCGCGCCGCTTCCAGACGCAGGGAGCGGCTGAGGCGAGGAACTCACCGCCTCGGGCGCAGACCGTGGCGCGGGTTCCGCGCGCTCGATCTCCTGCGCGTTCGCGCGCAGCGTCGTCGCGCACACCAGCGCGGCGAGCAGCAACCATCGCGTCGGTGATAGTGCAATCGCGCGGATCATCGGCCGCTCGGGATCGCCGGGTCCGGGCACGCCGCGTCGAGCACCCTGACCTCTCGCGGGTTGAACGCGTTGCGCAGTGCGTCAAAGTTGAACGCCTCGGGCGGGAGCCGTCGCTCACGCACGCCGTCGGTCAGCGCGGCGAGCCACAGGCGGATCTCCGTGTCGCTCTCGTCGTGCGTGATGACGATCCGCGACGCCATGCGCGGCGGGATGCCGCCCCGGCCCGCGATCTGCACATTCGCGTATTCGTCCAGCCGCGCGAGCAGCACGGGCTGCGTCGCCCCCACGGGGTAGATGCCGATCATCGACGGCTCGAGACGCGATTCGTCCATCGCCAATCGGGTGAACCCACCGCCGCCCCCGCTGGTCGGGATGTCAACGACGATCTCGCCGCGCGTCGAACGCTGAACCGTCCCGCCCCGCGCAGGCAGTTCCAGCACGCCCACAAGGTCGATGATCTCCAGCGGCCGAGCGGGCAGCCCGATGCTCTCCGAGCACGCGGTCCCCGCGTTCTCGTGACGGCACACGCTCACGCGGTCCGCGTCGCCGCGCTCGAACCACCAGAATCGCTCGTCGTCGCACCCCAGGTACACGATGACCTCGCCGAGTTTGCCCACGCTCAGCGCGAGCCGCGACGGCGCGACGAACTGGAAATGCCCCTCACCCTGTTCGCGTTTGTTCCGCCCGTCGGCGTCAACGAACCGCATCTCGACGACCGCCCGGGCCCACACACGCCCGAGCAGTTCCGCCCGCTCGTTGTACCTCGCCGCGAGCGATTCGTACGAAGGAAGCGCGGCGTCGGAACGGACATCAATTGCGTCCTTCGGGCTCGACCCCGCGCACCCGGCCAGCAAGGCCGATGCGCCGAGGAGCGCCGCCGCCGCCGCGACGCTGTGTCGCCGGTTCATTCATCACCCCGGAGCAGCCCGCCCAGGCGGTCCATCACCTCGCGCAGACGATCGGTGGTCAGGCCCGGGTCCTCAACGAACACCGAGGGCGCCTCTGCCGGCGCGCCGCGCGGCCGCACGAACATCCCGAGTTCGCTCGAACGCTCCACCTTCACCAGCCGCTTGCGCGACAGGATCAGCGTGAGCACGAAGCGGAACGCGAGTCGGCTGGCTCGCTGGGCGTCGGTCTCGTTGGGGGTGTCTTCGCCCAGTTCCTCGAACAGATCGAGCAGACTGTCGTCGTCCATCGCGATCATGGGCTTGGCGCCCGGCTCGGGCTGCTCGGTGCGCCACCACGCGAAGAGCCGGCGGTTCGGGATCGTCTTTCGGCCGGCGCCGCGCGGGTCATCCGGGAGCGAAGCCCACCCCTCCTCGCAGAGGTCGATGCGCTCGAACCCTTCCGCGTCCTCGCGCTCGGCAAGGGCCACGACGATCGCTTCCCCGGGGACGAGTTCGCGATCCTGGATGAGGCATCGCCCGGTGGTGCGTGAGATCTCAAATCCTGAGGACATCCGTGTCATACGACAGGAGTGTATCGGATCAGCGGGCCTCGAAGAGGCGCCGGTTCGACCCTCCCGTCCCAACGCGGACCGAGGCCTCCGACCCGCACTTCGGGCACCGGCCCATGTACATCCGGCCCGACGCGTTCTTGTACAGTCGGCCGTAGGTGTGACAGCACCGGAACCAGATCCCCAGCCACGCCTTCGGCGCCCGCCCGCTCGTGCCCCCGCCCTGCGCGGGAACGCCCGACCGCGTCTGCGGCGCCAGACCGGGGATGTCCACGATGTCGCGGGGATCGGCCACGCTGATCTATCGACCGGTCGGCGGGCCCGACTTCACGCCGGGACGCAGGCGCTTTCCACCCGCTCGCGGGAAAGGGCCGCCCGCTCGAGCATCGCGTCCACCTCGACCAGCGGCGCCGGGTCATCCCCCGCATTCACGAGCACATTCCACCGCGACGCCCGACCGCTGGCCTCGATGAGCACCGCGGCGATCGCGAGATCGCTCAGCAGGAACTTGTTCGAGATCGGCGCAAGCGACTCACACACCGCCAGCATTTCCGCGCACAGAGCCACGGCCTGAGTCGGGATGTCGATCGCCTCCTGCTTCACCTGGGGTAGTTCCGCGAGACGGGGATCTTCCTCGGGCAGCCGCTGCAATTCATTCAGCCGCGTGTACGCGACGGCGTCTTCCTCCGCCAGCGCCTGGAACCGCCGGGTGGCCGACATCAGTTTCTCGGCGGCCGCCTCGAGTGCTGGCCGGTGCTCGGCGAGCGATTTCTTCCCCACCGAGTACGCGATCACCATGTTCGCGAGGGCCGCGCCCACCGCCGCGCAGACCGGCGCCGCCGCCCCCCCGCCCGGTGCAGGGGTCTTCGCCGCCAGTTCAGTGAGAAAGTCGTTGATCGGGAGTTGGGAGAATCCCAGTGTTTGGGTCATGGGCCACGATCATAGCGGTCGGGCGCCACAACCCCGCGATCAGTTCGACCGCCCGGTCGAGACCTCGGTCCCCTCACCCGTGCGCACGCGGTTGCGCAGCGCGAGCCGGTCGTCGTTGTTCGCCTGTCCGTCGAGGTTCACATCGGGGGTCGGGCTGGCGGCGTGATACGCGTAGAGGTCGCGGACATCGACGCGCCCGTCGCCCGTGAGGTCGAAGTCGGTCGTCCTGATGGTGAAGCGGTGCACCGGGGTCGCCGCGTTGCGCGCGCCGACCTCGTTCTGCGCCTCGATGCGCCAGAAGTAGGTCTGCCCGGTCTGCAGCACGCCGTCGGCGATGGAGTACGCCGTCTCGCCCGTGAGCAGCGGGATCACGAACTCATCGACCACAAGATTCGTGAACGCCTCGTTGGTCGAGACCTGCACCACATACAGCAGCGCCCGCTCGCTCTCGGTCCAGCGGAGCGTCACCGGGGCGCCCACATTCGCGTTGTTCGCGGGGGTCGTCAGCGAGAACTCGCCCGGCAGAGGCGCCGTCGTGAAGGTGAACACCTGCGAGGACGCCGTGATGTCCAACTCGTTCTCGGCCGACACGCGCCACCAGTAGGTGTTGCCCGGCTCGACTTCCTCGGCGGTGAGCACCAGCACCGGCGTCAGCACGCCCGTGCGGTTCACCACGCGGTTGTTGAAACTCGCGTCCGTCGCGACCTCCACCTGGTACGACGACGCGAACTGCGACGGCGTCCATGTGAGCGGGGTCGGGACGAGCACCTCCGTCGCGTTGTTGGCCGGGCTGGCGAGCGTAAACGCGCCCGGTGCGCCCAGCGTCGTGAACTTCGCGAGTGTGGGCTGGATCAGCGCCGAGCCCGCGGGGTTCGAAGCGATCACGCGCCACCAGTACTCGCGCCCTTGCTCGATCGCGCCCTCGGGCAAAACGAACTGGGTTTCCGTGAGGCCCGTTTCGGTCGCGACAATATTCCCGAACGCCTGATCGCTCGCGACGATCACGCTGTACGCGGTCGCGCCCGCCGAGGCGCTCCACGACAGGGTCAGCGGCGTGCGCACGCCCGACGCGTTGTTCGCGGGGGCCGTGACGCTGAACGCGCCCGGCGCGGCCATCGTCGTGAAAGTCCGTGTGGCGCTGGCTGTCTGCCCGGCGGAGTTCACCGCGAGCACACGCCAGAAATAGGTTGTTCCGGCCGCCAACCGGCCCGTGGGAACCGCGTGCGAGGTCGTCGTCAGGCCCGTCTGGGTGTGGGTGATCGTGGAGAAGTCCGCCACCCTCGACACCTGGACGGTGTACGAAGTCGCACGGTTCGCCGTCGCCCACGAGAAACTGAGCGTGGGCAGGAGATCCTGCGCGGCGTCGATCGGCTGGCTCAGCGCGGGCAGGACGGGCAACTGCACGGGCGTGCCCCCGCCGTCACCATCGCCATCGCCGTCGCCCCCGCCGTCACCATCGCCATCGCCGTCGCCGTCGCCGTCGCCATCGCCGTTGCCGCCGTTGTTGTTCGTGTTTCCGCCGTTGCCCGTGACAGTGGTTGATCCGCCGCCCGAACTCATCGCGCCGCCGCCCGAACTGCTTGAGTCGCTCGCGCTCACGCCGCCAAACTCGCTGTCAACAGTCTCATCGACCGGCAATTCATTGCGGCCGAACGAAGGCGTCGCCGTGGCGAAACCAACGCCGCCGAAGTTCGGCTCGGCGAAGAAAGTCTCCTCGACGAACGGCTGGTCGATGGTCTGGTTCTGCCCGAGCGGCCGCGGCGCAACCGCGGCTGTCCCCACGCTGGTCGCCGGTCGATTCCCGCGCAGCTGGTCGGCGGTCTGACGCGCAAGCTCCTGCGCCCTGCGCCGATTCTCCAACGCCTTCTCGCGGTTCTCGCGCAGCCAGTCGAGCTGCGGGTTGCTGAGTTCGTCTTCATCCAGCACGCCCCCGGCGTTGCCCGAGGCTCTGGCCGCGGCGTTGTTCCGCGCGCCGATCTGCAGACGCCTGGGCGTGCCCTGGGGCGGCGAGGTCGGCCCGCTGATCGCACGCTCCGGCGCAGGGCCGGGCGCGATCGAGAGTCCGCCGGTAGTGCGGCTACGCGCCGACGCGTCGCCCTCGGTGTCCGCCTGCGTCGAGAGGACCTGCACCCCGCTCGTGCCCTCGGCGTCACAGCCGCGCTGCAGGATGCCGAACAGCATCACGCCAAAGACACAGCCGATTACAGTCGCCCAGCCAACGCGGCTCATGGTCACCTCTTCGCTTGGATCTTTCCCGTGCTGCCGACGCGGCTCGACGCCGCACACTCCAAGAATGCGCGGCGGTCCCTCCTAAGCAATACGAGCGTGGGAGGACTTTGTTCCCCCTGAAACGACTGCAACGCCTGCGCGGGCGAGACCTTCCGGCCCGCTTCCCTACAGTCCCCAGCCATGACCGCCCACACCACCCCGAACGCCGGCCAGTCCCCCGAAATCGCCTTCCCGGAAGTCCGCGTGAATATGCGGATGCCCAACAACCCCTGCGTGGGCCGCATCGTCGCCAGCGAGCTCTGCACCCAGCGCAAGGCCGCCGGATTCGTCCGCCACATCACCATCGATGTCAGCGGCACCGAACTGGAGGGCAACCTCCGCCCCGGACAGGCCTTCGGGGTCCTCACCCCGGGCGACGACGAGCGGGGCAAGCCCCATAAGCCGCGCCTCTTCTCCGTCGCCTCCCCCTCGATGGGCGAGGACGGCGAGGGCAAGGTTATCGCCACCACCGTCAAGCGCCTCATCGACGAGCACTGGGAGAACCACGCCCTCTACCACGGCGTGTGCTCCAACTACCTCTGCAACCTCCAGCCGGGCGACGAGGTCCGCCTCTCCGGGCCCAACGGCAAGCGCTTCCTCCTCCCCGAGAACCCCGAGAACTACAACTACCTCTTCTTCGCGACGGGCACGGGCATCGCCCCGTTCCGAGGCATGGCCATCGACCTCATGCGCGCGGGCGTCTCCTCCCATGTCCACCTCTTCATGGGCGCGCCCTACGCCTCCGACCTCCTCTACCACCCCTTCTGGCTCGACCTCGCCAACAAGCACGACAACTTCCACTACACCACCGCCCTCTCGCGCGAGCGTCAGCACGACAACCACGACCCCATGTATTGCCACAACCGGGTCACCACCGAACTCGACCACCTCCTCCCCGTCCTCACCGCCGACAACACCCTGATCTACATCTGCGGCGTCGCGGGCATGGAGCTCGGCGTCTTCCAGGAACTCGCCAAGCACCTCAACCGCTCCCAACTCGAGCAGTACCTCCTCGTCGATCCCGAGGCCATGGGCGATATCCCCAACTGGAACCGCCGCATGATCCACCAGCAGATCAAGCCCACCAAGCGCGTCCTCATGGAGGTCTACGCGTAATTGTCCCCCTCCCACTTGTGGGAGGGGCTAGGGGAGGGCTTCCTTCCCGTGTTCGCGACCGGGTGAGGGGCCAATTCTTCCACCCTCCCTCATACACTCCCCGCCCATGCCCACCACCACAGCCACACGCCCCGTCGAAGTCCACTCCCCCATGACCACCACGCGCGCGATCCTCATCACCGGCGCCGGCGGCGAGATCGGCCACGGCCTCATCAGCGCCCTCGCCGAGCGTTCCTCCACCCCCATCGTCGCGCTCGACAAGAACCCCCTCGACGCGCACATCGCCAAACGCTGCGCCGCGACCCTCCAGGCCGACATCACCGACGCCGACGCCGTCGCCACGCTCGGCAAGCAGTACGACTTCGACGCCGTCTTCCACCTCGCCGCCCTGCTCTCGTCGACGAGCGAGAAGGTCCCCGACCTCGCCCTCAAGGTGAATGTGCTGGGCACCGCACACCTGCTCAAACTCGCCGCCGAGTCCGCCGCCCGAACCGGAACGCCGACGAAGTTCCTCTTTCCATCGTCCATCGCCGTCTACGGCATGCCCGACATCGCCACCAAACAGCGCGCAGGCAAAGTCCGCGAGGATCAGCACAACACGCCCGCGACGATGTACGGCTGCAACAAACTCGCGTGCGAGCAGCTCGGCCGTTACTTCTCCTCACGCGACCAGCGCCTGCGCAACGATCCGCAGACCGTGGACTTCCGCGCGATCCGCTTCCCGGGCATCATCAGCGCCGACACGATCCCTTCGGGAGGCACGAGCGACTTTGCGCCCGAGATGCTCCACGCCGCCGCGCAAGGCAAGCCCTACGCGTGCTTCGTTCGCGAGGACTCGCGCATCCCGTTCATGACGATGCCCGACGCCATCGCCGCCCTGCTCGCGCTCGACGCGGCGCCGCAGGACAAACTCACCACGCGCGTGTACAACATCGGCGCCTTCGCCCCCAGCGCGGGCGAGGTGCGCGACATCGTCGCGCAGAACTTCCCCGGCGCCAAGGTCTCGTTCGAGGTCACACCGTCGCGCCAGGCGATCGTGGATTCGTGGCCCGAGGATGTGGACGACTCCGCCGCGCGCCGCGACTGGAACTACGCGCCGAAACACGACCTCCGCGCCGCGTTCGACGACTACCTGCTCCCCGCCGTCCGCGCACGGTACGCGTGAGGCTCCGGGCGCCACTGGCAAGTCTGCTTGCCAGTGCGAACACCAACAGCACAGGCAAACAAGTTCAACCGGTGGCACACGCAAGCGCGATCTGGGTGGCATGGTCAACCGCAGGTTGACCGTGCTGATGCACCCCAGAACCGCACGGACATCGCTGCGCGATGTCTATACCACCCAGAGACAGCACGCGTCCCCCGATCACACGCCCGAGCCGCCCGCCTTGCGCACGGCGTCCTGCGCCGTGTCCAGCACCTCGTCGGCCTTGGCCACCATCAGCCACACCGCCTCGATACCCCCCGTCCCCGCCGTCGCGAAGCCGATCGTCCCCAGCCCGAAAATCCGCTCGGGGATCGACTTCACCATGACGAGGTTCTGGATCCTGCGCAACTGACACTCGAAGCGGAAGCGGCGAAACACGCCCCCCGTGCGCACGACGCGTCGGTTGGTGAGGATGTATCCCTCGTTGAACCACACGAGCGCTTGCCAGAACACACGGACCGCGCCGAGCAGCACGCCGTAGGTCGTGACCACGCCCGCGTCGATGGGCAGCCACCCGTTGCGCGCGATGAACACGACCAGCGCGAGCGCGACCGCCAGCGCGAGCAGACTCCCCGCGCTCGCGAAGAGAATGAACAGCGGGTGAGGGCGCAGCGCCAGGATCACCACCTCGCCGTCCTCAAGGTCAGCCGCCGCCAGCGCGACCGGATCGCGCGCCGCCCCCGAGCCGGCTACCGGCGCAACACTCGGCGCGTTGGCCTGGAGCCGCTCGGTCATTGCTTCCACTCGCTCTCGGCCAGTTCGCGCACATCGGGCAGGTTGCGATGCAGCCCGTCGTAATCGAGGCCGCACCCCACCACGAACGCGTCGGGGATATCGAAGCAGGCGACATCCGACTCGACGGGATCGTCCCGGTCCTTCACCTTGCGCAGGAGCACCACGACGCGCGCCGACGCGGGCGATTGCTTCATCACCCGGCGCTTGATCTCCGCGAGCGTGCGGCCGCTGTCAAGAATGTCATCCACGATCACCACGCGTTTGCCGCGCAGGTCGTCCGGGACATCCTGCACGACATTCAACCCCTGAGAACTCGTCGAGGTCCCCGGGTAACTGCTGAAGGTGACCGGGCGGATCTGCATGCGCACGGGCATCGCGCGGATCAGGTCGGCCGCGAACACCAGCGCGCCGGTCATCACCAGGATCAGTTGGACCGAGTCGCTCTCGGGCAGGCCCATCTCGACGCGCTCGCGCTCGAGGTCGGCCGAGAGCGCCTCACCGACAGCGCGCACGCGCTGCGCGATGCGCTCCTTGTCGATCAGCACCCTGCCTCGGGGTTCGCTCATGGTGTAAGTGTAATCGGCGACGCCGCCCCGCTCGTGGGCAACTTTCCGACGCGAACCGCGTCCTCGTAGCGCCGGATCGAGTCCTCGATGATCGAATGGGCCGCCTCGGCGGGCAGGATCTCGTCCACCTCGACATCCTTCCCCTCGAGCGTCTTGTAGTCCTCGAAGAACCGCTTGAGCATCCGGAAGGTGTGCTGGGGGAAATGGCTCGCCATCGTCAGCGACGCGTACGACGGGTCGTTCACCAGCACCGCCACGATCTTGTGGTCGGGCTGCCCGTCGTCGATCATCGTCATCAGGCCCACGGCCCGCGCCTCGCACAGGCAGAGCGGCGGGATCTCCTCCTCGCTGAACACCAGCACATCCAGCGGATCGTCGTCCTCGGCGTAGGTCCTCGGAATGAACCCGTAGTTCGCCGGGTAGTACACCGCGCTGCTCAGCACGCGATCGAGTTTCAGCAGCCCCGTCGGCTTGTCCAACTCGTACTTGTTCGACGACCCCTTGGGGATCTCGATCACCGCCCGGAAGTGGGCCGGGAGCGGGTGCTTCTCCGTCGCGGGAGACACATCGTGCCAGGGATGGGCCAACGCTCACACCGTCCTTTCATCAACCGAAGATCCACTCCGCCGCGCGGGGGCGATACTCTACGCGCATGCTGACCCTGCACTACGCAAACGCCCTCTCCGATCGCGTCGGCGCGCACGGCCTCGACGCCGCCTCCCTCGCCCAAGGCGCCCCCTCCGCCAAAGACGCCGCGGATCTGACCGCCCGCCTCGCCAAAACCCGAGGCGCAGGCTGGGAACGCTGGCGCACCCTCCCCTTCGACCCCCAGCGCTCCGAGCACGCCTCCGCCGTCAAGCAACTCGTCGAGCAACGCCGCCGCGGCTGCGAGAACCTCGTCGTCCTCGGCATCGGCGGTTCGGCGCTGGGCAACATCGCCCTCCAGGGCGCGCTGAACCCCGCGACCCACAACCTCCTCGACGCCAAGCGCCGCAACGGCCCGCGGCTGTTCGTCGTGGACAATGTCGATCCCGACTACTTCGGCGCTGTCATGGACTTCATCCGCGCCAGCGACCCGGGCCTCAACCACACCTGCTTCAATGTGGTCAGCAAGTCGGGCGAAACCGCCGAGACCGCGACCCAGTTCATGACCATCCGCCGCATGCTCATCGACGCGCACGGCGAGAAGGACCACGCGAAGCACATCGTCGCCATCACCGACCCCGCCAAGGGCACGATGCGCCAGATCTGCGACGCCAACGGCTACACCACCCTCCCCGTCCCCGACGGCGTCGGCGGACGCTTCTCCGTCCTCTCCCCCGTCGGCCTCTTCTCCGCCGCGATGTGCGGCATCGACATCGACGAACTCCTCGACGGCGCCGCCGCCATGGACGAACGCTGCTCGAACGCGGACCTCACGAAGAACCCCGCCGCGATGCTCGCGACGATCCTCGTGCGCCTCGGGCTCGAGAAGAGCAAGGTCAACCATGTGATGATGCCCTACTCCAACCGGCTGTATCTGCTCGCGGACTGGTTCCGCCAGTTGTGGGCCGAGTCGCTGGGCAAGGACAAAACGCTCGACGGCAAGCCCATCAACGCGGGTTTCACGCCGATCAAGGCGCTGGGCACGACCGACCAGCACTCCCAGGTCCAGCTCTATCGCGAAGGCCCCAACGACAAGGCGTTCTGCTTCGTCGAGGTCGAGGACTTCGGCGACAACGATGTCTCCATCCCCACCGGACTGGGCGTTGAAGCCACCAAATACCTCGAGGGCTCCACCTTCGGCACGCTCCTCAACGCCGAGAAACGCGCCACCGAGTACGCCCTGGTCGAATCACAGCGCCCGAACATGACGATCACCATGCCGCGCATCGACGCTCGCCATGTGGGCGAGTTCATCGCGCTGTGGGAAGTCGCGACCGCCTACGCGGGGCTGATGCTGAACATCGACGCCTACGACCAGCCCGCCGTCGAGACGGGCAAGGTCGCCACCTTCGGGCTCATGGGCCGCGCGGGGTACGACGAGTGGAAAAAGAAGGTCGATGATCGTCTCGGCGCCACCGACTTTGTGATCTAAAAAAAGAAAGCCCCGGTCGCGAACGACCGGGGCGTGGGGTCAGATCAGGTTGCTTTCAGGCGACTCGGTATTAGCCGAGGAGCGAGAGCGCGTTCTGGGGCTGGCTGTTGGCGATCGACAGGACCTGCGTCGCGGACGACACGAGGATCTGCGAGCGGGTCAGCTCAGCGGTCTGGGCCGCGAAGTCGGTGTCGCGGATGGCAGACTCGGCCGCGAGGGTGTTCTCGAGAGAGACGCCCAGCGAACGGATGGTCGCGCCGACGGTGTTCTTCTGGAACGCGCCGAGGCGGCCACGGAGCGAGGAGATCTCGCTGATGGAGTTGGAGATGACCTTCTGGGCCTTGCTCAGGTCGCCGTCGACCAGGTTGAGCGAGGCGCCGGCGCCGAGGTCCGACAGGTTGAACACGCTGCCGGCCGAGTCCTCGAAGCGGCCGACTTCGCGTGCGGCCACGTTGGAGATACCGATCGACACCTTGTTGCCGATGTTGACCTCGCCGGCGAGCTGGAAGTCAGCGCCGCCGCCGGTGATCGTGAACGCCGAGACATTCGCGAGCGACTGCGAGGCGGCCGTGTCGAGCTCGATCTCAACATCGAGGAAGTCGGTGTTGATCCGAGCGACCTTGCCGACGGTCGTGGCGTTGATGCCGTTGATCGTCGCGCCCAGGTCCTGGCCTTCGTCGGTGACGCGGCTGTTCGCGGCGGCGAAGGTGACGCCCGACGCGGTGTCGGCGGCGCCGTTGTCCTGGGTCTGGTAGTTGTAGACGCCCGCGGTCGCGCCGACGGCGGCGCCGTCGTCGAGGATGCGGACCGAGACGAACTCGTTGGAGCCGAACTCGGTGCTCGCCAGACGGATCGCGGTGCCCGAGACGGTCGCCTCAACACCCGTCACGTCGGTGAAGGTGTTGATGTTGTCGGCGATGTCGGCGAGCGAGGTGCCCGAGGCGAACGAGAGTTCGCGGGAGCCGCCCACGCCACCGATCTCGATGACGAAGTTCTCGGTGGCCGAGCCCAGGTCAAGGGCGGCGGCGCCGAAGGAGAGCGCGAGGGCGCCGACCTGCGCGGACTGGGTCACCTGGATGTTGACATCGCGGGTGCCCTCGTAGGTCAGCTTGGCGCCGTTGACCTTGTAGCTGGCGACGCTCGAATCGACGGTGTTGACGGTGTAGTCGAAGTTGCCGTTCAGAAGCTTGATGCCCTGGAACGAAGTGGCCGCGGCGACGCGGTCGATGGTCTGCAGGATCGAGTCGACCTGCAGCTGGTTGGCCTGCTTTTCAGCGCCGGAGAGGCCGGCGTCGTTGGCCGTCTGGGTGACGAGGCCCTGGAGCTCGGTCAGAAGACCGGAGATTTCCTGGAGACCACCCTCGGCGATGTTGGCGACCTGATCGGCGCGCTCGGCGTTGCTGACGGCCTGGCCGGTGCCGCGTGCCTCGGCGCGCAGCGCCTCGGACGCGATCAGACCCGACGGGTCGTCCTTACCACGGTTCACGCGCAGACCGGTGCTCAACCGCTCGAGCGAGGTGGTCAGCGAGTTGTTGTTCTGGCCCAGGACGCGCTGAGCAATGAGCGACTGAACGTTGGTGTTGATGCGACTCATGGTGAATCCGTTCCTCCGTGAAACCCCTCGACGACGCGAGGGAGTATCCGTGCAGCTGCGCCATCCGAACCGCTCCACCGCGGCGAGGTCGAGCCGGCCGCGTACGCACGCGGCTTCAACTCGGCGGGGCGCAACTGCCCCGGCGCTTCGGCCCCGGGTTCCTTCCCGAGGGCCAGCAAGCGGATCGGCGGTCCTTGCTCGTCTTTTCACCGGGAGGCCCCCGGGGGCTCGAACACTGCGCCGCGCACGCGGCGCAAACCGCACAGGCCGCACAGACGGAACGACCGAGAACCACAACGCCCCGATAACAACAGACGCCCACGCGCGGTCCGTCGCGCGTGGGCGTCTGTACAGAAGAGAGGAGGTCTTGATCTCGGTTCACCGCGTCAGCGCGGCGTGGACCGCGGGTTAGCCAAGAAGCGTCAGCGCGTTCTGGGGCTGGCTGTTCGCGATGCTCAGCACCTGCGTCGCCGACTGCGTCAGGATCTGGCTCCGCGTCAGCTCGCTGGTTTCCTTCGCGAAGTCCGCGTCGCGGATCACCGATTCGGCCGCCAGCGTGTTCTCGAGCGACACGCCGAGCGAGCGGATCGTCGCCCCGACCGTGTTCTTCTGGAACGCGCCCAGACGCCCGCGAAGCTCGCTGACTTCCTTAATAGCCGCCTTGATGACACGCTGCGCCTTGGTCAGGTCGCCGTCCACGAGGTTGAGCTCGCGGCCCGCGGCGAGGTTCGACAACTGGAACTCGTTGCCCGATGAGTCCTGATAACGACCCACCTCGCGGCTGGCGACATTCGAGATGCCGATCGACACCTTGTTGCCGATGTTCACCTCGCCGGCGAGTTGGAAGTCCGCCCCGCCGCCCGTGATGGTGAACGCGTCGATGTTGCCCAGCGCCTGTGCGGCCGCCGTGGTCAGTTCAAGTTCGACATCGAGGAAGTCGGTGTTGATCCGCGCGACCTTGCCGATCGTCGTTGAATTGATGCCGTTGATCGTCGCGCCAAGGTCCTGCCCGTAATCGATGATCCGATTGGACGCCGCGACGAAGGTCGTCGCACCGCCGCCGACATCGGCCACATTGTTGTCCTGGCCGTCGAGGCGGTAGAGCCCGTCGCCGACCGCGCCGGCGTCATCGAGGATGCGCACACCCACGAACTCGTTGGAGCCGAACGCCAGACTGTCCAGGCGGACGCCGGTCGCCGAGACCGTCGCGGAGACGCCCGTCACATCGCTGAAAGTGTTGATGGTGTCGGCGATGACCTGAAGATCGGTGCCCGACGAGAACGAGAGCTCGCGGGAGCCCTCGGCGCCGCCGACTTCGATCACGAAGCGATTGCCCGGCGCTTCGGCGCCGCCGCCCAGATCGAGCGTTCCTGCGCCGAACGAAAGAAACAGCGAACCGACCTGCGCCGACTGGGTCACCTGCACAACGACATCGCGTGTGCCTTCGAAAGTCAGCTTCGCGCCGTTCACGGCGTACGCGGCGATATCGGGATCGACGGCGTCGACCGTGTAGTCGAAGTTGCCGTTCAGCAGCTTGATGCCCTGGAACGAAGTGGCCGCGGCGACGCGGTCGATGGTTTGAATAATGGAGTCGATCTGGAGCTGGTTGGCCTGCTTCTCGGCATCGGAGATGCCGCCGTCGTTGGCCGCCTGCGTCACGAGCGACTGGACCTCGATCAGCAGGCCCTGGATCTCCTGGAGCCCGCCCTCGGCGATGTTGGCCACCTGATCGGCGCGCTCGGCGTTGTCGATCGCCTGCTTGGTGCCGGCCGCTTCCGACCGCAGGTTCTCCGAAGCGATCAGACCCGCTGGGTCGTCCTTGCCTCGCGTGATCCGCAGGCCAGTGCTGAGTCGCTCGAGCGTCTGGGAGAGTTGCTTGTTGTTGACGCCCAGGTTGCGCTGAGCGATGAGCGACTGGACATTCGTGTTGATGCGACTCATGACTGCCGTCTCCGCGAGACGAGCCCGCACCGATAGCGCCGGACACGCGCCCTGCGAGTTCCGGACGCGCCGATGCGCGGCGCTTTCCATGGTTCTTGCCTGTCGCGCCCCGTGCTTCGCGGGGGCGCTCCGCCGGACCACGCTGGCCGGGGCTCCTTGGCTATCGGCCCTGCCCAAGGCCCACATAACCGCGTTCCAAGATTTTTTGCGGACCACCGCCCTCACAGACCTCCCGAAAAATGAAAAGAGCCCCCCGGACCGTTCAAGTCAGGGGGGCTCGACGAGAGAGATGGTGGTTCGTATCCGGGCTTAGCCGAGCAGGGTCAGGACATTCTGGAGCTGGGCGTTGGCGGTCGCCAGCACCGAGGTTCCCGCCTGGGTCAGCACCTGAGCACGGGTCAGCTCGCTGGTTTCCTTCGCGAAGTCCGCGTCGCGGATCTGCGAGGACGCCGCCGTCACATTCTCGAGCGTCGCCCCGAGCGATCGGACATTGGTCTGGAGCGTGTTCCGCTCGAAGGCGCCGAGCCGCCCTCGGAGCACCGCGACCTCGTCGATCGCGGTCTCCAGCACCTTGCTGGCCTCGATGAAGTTGCCCGAGAGGAGCGCGTTCTTCCCGCCCGACTTGAGCGTGTTCAGGAACTGGAGCTCCGTCCCGCCGCCTTGCAGCGCGATCAGCGTTCCGCCCAGGCGCGAATCCGCCAGTGACTGGATGCCGATGTTGGTCTGCAAACTGCTCTTCACCTGCGGGCCGAGCTGGTACAGCGCGCCGCCGCCGGTCACGGTGAATGTTGTCGGCGTGCTCGGGACCGTCTTCGCGAAGGTCTCCGTCAGGAAGAGTTCGAGGTCGAGCGATCTGGTCCTGACCGTGATCTGCAATCCATCGCCCGACGCGACGGCGCCGTTGACGATCGCCGTCACATCGCGTCCCTGATCGCGCTGCGCGTCGATGAGGGTCGCCGTGGTCCAGTCGATCGGCTCGGGGTCGGTGTTCGCGAGGCGCACGGTCGAGAAGAACGCGCCCGGGTTCCCGAGGCGCTGCACGCTCACGAACGCGGAGTTGCCGTGCTCCGTCGAGTAGAACCGCATGCCCGAGGTGGCGTTCGCGGGGTCGACGAACTCGGCGCGGATGCCGGTGTTGTCGCTGACGCCGTTGATGCCGTCGAGGATCGCCTGCAGCGAGACGCCTGAGGCGAACTCGAGGACCTGAACGCCCTCGGGGCCGGCGATCTCGAGCGAGACGGCCGACGGGGTCGTGCCGCCGCCGGGCAGGATGCCCGGGATGAGCGAGGTCGAGGCGTAGAGACTCGCCTGCTGCGCCGAGGCGATGACCTGCACATCGACATCGATGGTGTCACGCGTGCCGAAGCTGACCGCGTTGATCTTCTGGAACGCGATGGCGCTCCCGTCGATGCCGCTGGTCAGGTAGCTCAGCGAGCCGTCGAGGAGTTTGAGCCCCGCGAACGATGTGCTGTTGGCGATACGCGTGATCGATTCGATGGCCGAGTCGATCTGCAGCTGGTTGGCTTCCTTCTCCTCCTGGGAGATGGCGCCGGAGTTGGCCGCTTCGACCACGAGGGCCTTGATCGAGTTGAGCAGGTCCGAGGCCTCGGCCATCGCGCCCTCGGCCGTCGCGATGACGCCGCTGGCTCGTTCCGAGTTCTTGATGCCCTGCTCGATGCCTGCGATCTCAGTGCGCAGGCGTTCGCTGACGATCAGGCCGGCGGGGTCGTCGGCGCCGCGGTTGAGCCGCAAGCCCGTCGAGAGCCGCGTGAGCCGGGTCTGAAGGTCGCCTTGTGATCGCGCGAGGTTTCGTTGCGCGATGAGACTCGAGATGTTCGTCTGTATGCGGGCCATGGCAATCCTCCGTGATTGCGTCGGGCTCGCCCGTGGGGTATCGACCCCGAGCTCGGGCGCTCAGTCCCTAGTGGTTCAGGCGGTGCGCAGTCCCTTGGACTGCGAGGCGGACGACCCGGCCGCGGCCTGCGCGGATTGCGCAGCGTTCGGCCCCGTTGCGTTTGCTTCTTTCACATGGCCCACAGTCGCGCCGGCGATGCCGCGCGGTGCGCGGCCCCCGTTGCGCTGGGGTCCTGTTGAGATCGCGTTCAATGTGCTCAATTCATTCCCGGCAAGGCCTGCGGCGCGCTCGTTCTCCGCGCGGATCGCCTCGTACACCTCTTTGCGGTGCACCGCGATTCGCGCCGGCGCGTTGATGCCCAGCCGGACCTTATCGCCGCGGATGTCCACGACCGTGATCTCGATGTCATCACCGATCATGATCGTTTCATCGCGCTGACGGGAGAGGACCAGCATCACTCGGCTCCTTCCTGGCGGCCTCGGCGCACGCGCGCCGGGCATTGGCCGCCGTCTTCCATGACGGCGACGCTCCCGAACAGAATCATCCGCGTCGCACGCTACACCGCGCGACGCACCGTGCCTGCCTCAGCCCCTCACGCGGATACCGCGCGCTGGGTCTCGGGAAGCGTCATCACATGGTGGCGCGTCGTCCAGCGGCGATCCGCCAGCACGAGCTGCTCGCCGCTCATGCGCGCCGAGTTCACGACCAGCGGACCCTGCAGGTTCGCCGTCAGTGTCTCGCTCACTTTATTCACGATCACGAAGACCTGGGCGTCGTCGAGCGACTCGAGCGCAAGCTCTTCCATCTGCTCGGGGCGGATGGGCGCCGAGTAGTCGGGGAAGAACAGGCCCGGGTCCGTGATCACGAACGCCAGACTCGGCTCCTCGACGCTCTGCAGCCAGAAGAACGCCGCGTCGTCGTTGGGCTGCAGAAGACAGTACCGCGTGTACGCGGAAAACCCGAGCAACCCCTTGGCGAAGGTGATCACCCTGCTGTCGTCAATGTCCACGATTCCGAATCGCGTGGTCCGCACCTGCATCGCCGCGCTCCGCACTGGCCTGTTGTTCCATGCTCGTCCCGGCGCGACTCCCGCGCCGGCTGACATCCTGTCGTTCACCCGCCCAGGCCATAAGGGCGGGACCGGCGCGCGTCCCGCGCACCGGCCGAAACTCCGTTCAATTCCCTCCGGGGCCGCTTAGCCCAGGAAGTCCAGCAGGGAGAGGCCCGTCACCCTCGCCGCCGTCGCCAGGCCCGCCTGGCGCTGCAGTTCGAGGAGGTTGAACCTCGTCGAGGCCTGCGTGTAGTCGAGGTCCCTCAGACCGCTGCGAATCTCTTCATCGAGGAGCCGCGCTTCGATCACGCGATCCTCGCCCTTGTCCACGCGCGACGCTCGAACACCCACAAGGGCACGCGCCCGCACGATCCGATCGATGTCTTCTTCCAATCGCTCACCAGCAAGCTGGATGCCAATCCTGCTGTCCGCGTCAAGGCCGTTGCGCAACTCCACCAGGGTGCTGAAAATGCTGTCAACGCGCACTCCTGCGCGATCCTCAGCGGCAAAAGTTGCCGGAGCGCCCGCCGTGAAGCTCGCGTTGAGCAGCCCCAGGTCCGAGGCCGCATACCCGTTGAGACTGCTGACCGAGGTCTGGCCCGCGCCGCCCGAGGAATCCTCGAACACGATCCCGTTCCCGGTGGTCGCCAGCGTCGCGTTGAACACGGCGCCGAACCCCGCCGTCGCGGCCTCGGCGTTGATCTTCGCGAGGATCGTTCCCGCATCGACCAAATCCGCCTGGACAAGGTCCACGGTGAAGGTCGAGCCGTCGGTGAGAGTCACGCGGAAATCGACATTGCGGTTCGGATCGGGCAGCCCGGTCACCGGATCGACCTGACCGTCCGCGATGGTCACGCCCTTGCCGAAGTTGAAGTCGCTGGTCGGGGTTCGATCGCTCAGCGAGCGGATGCCCAGGGTGGTGGCCGCCGTCCCGCCGCTCTCGCCGACCGACATCGTCAGGCCCGACACCTCGTTGATGACATCGATCGCGCGGCCGTCCTCGTTGATCTCGACCCGGATGCCCAGGTCGAGCGCCGCAACCGCCGCTCGGAACTGCCCGATCGTCTGCGTCGGGTCCGTCGTCACCGTCCCGATCGCGTCGCCGTTTCGGAACAGAATGTCCCCGAAGGCCAGCGCGACCGCGGGATCGAGATCGCCCAGCAGAGTGCGGTCGCTGATGACCGGATCGAGGTCCTGATTCGGGTTGGTGTTGACATCGTTCGGAAGCGTGTAGGCGTAACCCTCGATGCCGAGGTCCTTCGCGATGGTCCCCGCGCCGATGTCGGCGAAGGAGATCGTGTTGCCGCCGGCGACATCGAACGACAGCCGCTCGGGGTTCGCGCCGCTCACGCCGCTCGAAGGATACGGGCCGGCAAGGGCGCCGGGGGCCTGCGCGTTGATCGCGGACTCGAGCGTGTCGAGCACATCGCCGATCGTCGTCGCGCCGGAAAGATCGACGGCGAAGGTCGCCGCGTTGACGGTGACATTCAGTTGCCCGAGGGTGACGCCGCGCTGGCGCGCGCCCCGAACTTCCGTGAGCGGGGTCTGACGGGTGAGCGCGGGGTTGAGATCGACATCGCCCTCGACGCGCGTCGAGAGGGACCCGAAGGCCAGATCTGCGCCGATGGTGATGGGCAGGTCGAGTTCATCGCCGATGTCGGTGCGCAGGCCGTCGCCCTGCCCGACATAGCGATACCCGCCGCGGAACTCCTGGATGGGCGCCCGCGAGGTCGTCGCTCCGCCGAACACATGGATATCGAGGTAGTTGGTGTTCGCGGTCGATTGCAGTTCCGTGAGCAGTGACTGGATCACCACCGCCTGGTTCCGCCGGGTCACGGCGTCCGAGGTGGTGTTGAGCTGATCGCTCGCGATCGCCACCGACTCGCGGGCCAGTTCGGTTGCGTTGCTCAGGGCGTTGTCCAGCGTCCCGAGCGTCGCGCCGGCATGCTGAATATTTCTCAGCCGCTGGTCGGTCCGCTCGATGCGCCCGTCGAGCACCGCGATCACCGAGGTGTAGATAGGGTCGTCGCTGGGGCGGTTGATCTCGCGGCCCGAGCTGATCTTCT
The DNA here is from genome assembly GCA_965369025.1 of uncultured Phycisphaeraceae bacterium. Taxonomy (GTDB): domain Bacteria; phylum Planctomycetota; class Phycisphaerae; order Phycisphaerales; family UBA1924; genus JAHBXC01. The sequence goes on from CBDUPB010000002.1 coordinate 645,390, forward strand.
CCTGCAGACGCAGGAGTTCCACGCTCGTCCGGGTCACGCCGGATTGGATAATGCCCTGGGTGAGCAGGTTGGGAGCACGAGCGAAACTGGCGCCGATGTTGGTCATGGTCAGATGATCGCGATGAGGGTCTGGAGCATCTCGTCGACGACATTGATGAATCGCGCCGCGGCCTGATACTGGCGCTGGAACTGGATCAGATTCAGCGTTTCCTCGTCGGCGTCAACGCCGCTGGTGCTCGCGCGCTGGGCCTCGAGATTCTCGCGAACCAGCCGAGTGGCCTCCGAGCGCGTCCGTGCGCCCGCGGTGGAAACGCCGATGCGCTCGACCGTCTTGAGCCACGCGTTCTCGATGGTCAGGCCGTTCAGCGATCGGACCCCCTGCTCGCGCAGCAGCGCGATGGCCAGCGCGGTCTCGTTCGTTCCCTCGCCCAGCCCGCCGACGAGTCGGAGCGGCTCGTCGATGAGCTCCTGCCGCACGCGGATGTCGCCCGCGTCTGTGCCGGTGAAGTAGCCGTTCACGCCGAGCGTCGCGAGCACGCCCGACGAGTCGCTCTCGAAGTTCACATCGAAGCCCGAATCGGAATACACACGGAGTTCGCCCGCGGGCGTGATCTCGGCGTTGATGTTCGGGACCGCGTTGATCGAAGCCACCAGCGACGCGAGCGAAGTGTCGTCCGCGAAGCCGGCGACGCCCGTGTTGTCGATCCCGTCGAGATCGACCTCGATGACGGTGCGCACCTCTGCGCCGCTCGAATCGCGAACGACAACCGTGAAGGTCCCGTTCTTCGGTCCGTACGGAAGTTCGCTCAGCGTCTCGTTCGTCGGATCGTTGAGCGCGAGAGTCTGATCGGCGATGGGAAGGCGCAGCGACCCGGTCAGATCGGTCAGCGGCGTCGCGGCGCGCCCGGAGCTGTGCAGGTTGTTGACCTCGAAGATCAAGGCGCTGGCGAGCGTGTCAAGTTCCTCGGAGGTCTGGGCCAGGGCGCCGTCGCGGACCGAGAGCAGCCCGCCCAGCCGACCCGAGGTCAGGTTCAGTTTCTCGTCGTTCGCGCGGATCCGCAGCGCAACGGCCAGTTCGCCATCGACCACTTCCTGATCGAAGTACACGCCGCGAGATTCCCCGGCAAGCACGACGGGCGCCGATCCGACGAAGACATCCACCGAGCCGTTGGGCTGCTCGACGGTGTTGATCTCGATGAGTTGGCTCAGTTCGACGAGCAGCTGGTCGCGGCGATCACGCAGGTCGTTGAACTGCGTCCGCCCGCCCTCGCTCGTGGTGACCGCGCGATTGATCGAGGCGATCTCCGAGAGGATCTCGTCAGCGCGGGTGATGCCCGATCCCAGCTGCTGATCGACGCCCTGCTGGATCCGCTTGAGGTCCTGGCTGAGCGCACGCACGAAGGACGCGAGCGTCACGCCCGCCTCGACGGCGGTCGCCCGCGTCTCGGTGGCGGCCGGATTGTTCGAGAACTCCGAGAAGGCCGCGAAGAAGTTGTTGATCTCGGTCGAGAGATCCACCCCGGTGAGTTCGTTCAGCAGTCCCTCGATGCTGGAGAGCACCTCTTCGGATGTCGACGCGAAGGATTCTCGCGCGACGCCGTCCTGCAAGCGGCCCTGCAATGCCTCGTCGATCTGGCGGATCACCTCGACGACGCGAACGCCGCGGCCGATGTACACACCCGCGGCCTCGGCCGAACCCGCGACGGGCTGGATCCGCGCGACCTGACGCGTGTATCCGGGCGTCGCGATGTTCGCGAGGTTGTGACCCGCGACCTGGATCGCGGTCTGCGCCGTCGTGAGGCCGGACTGCCCGATGTTGAAGGCGTTGGTGAGTGACATGGTTAGCTCGTGAGATCCACTCCGCACAACGCCGACGGCGCCGCGCTGACCACGCCCCGGTGTGTGTAGGCGCCCGAACCGCTGAGGCGCTGCTCGACGCTGCGCACGATCCCCTGGATATGCCGCGCGACTGTTTCGGCGGCGTCACGCGTGGACGCGTTCGCGGCGCGGAGCGATTCGATCACACCCCGAAGGTTCATCGCGACCGTGTTCACACGCTCTCCGAGCGCGCCGCCGATACGAGGAACGAGCCACTCGGCGTTGGGCCGCCAGCCGCGCGGCGAGCCGATCGGAGCGCCGCCAAGCAACGGGACGAGTTGACGCACGACGCTGTCGCGGCGCTGATCGAGCGTCGCGATGCGCTGCGCGATCACGCTCTCCTCGGCGATGCACGCATTGAGGTCGTTGATCCGCGCCCGCTTGAGGGCTTCCTTCCGGCGCTCGACGACGCCGAGCATGGCCCTGTGCTCGGTCAGCATCGCTTCGAGCAGCGCGCACATCTCACCCGCGAGTGTTTCCACGCTGGCGGGCGACGGGCTCGTGACGGTCTTGTCGTTACGCATAGAGTCCGGTCCCTGACGGGCGCACCGCCGCGCCGTGCTTGAGCAAGTCGGATGACAGCCGGTCCACGATGCCGAAGCCGCTCGCGCGAACGATCCGCTCAGAGATCGCCTGATCGAGCAGCGGGCCGAACGCCTTTTCCATGTCTCCAGGTCCGAACGGCGCGGCGGCGTTGTTGCTCTCGCGGAGGATCTTGAGGGTTGGTTCGATCAACGCGACCGAGACCATGTCCTCGGCGGCCTTGCGCGCCTTGCCCTCGGGCGATCGGTCGTAGGCCTGCGTGCGCCGGGCGGGCGCGTTGACGGTCCGTTCCGCCGCGCGCTCACGCGCGAGGGTCAGGCCGTGCATACCGGAGGTGACGGGGGTGGCGGTGATCATCAGTCCACCACGATCTCCGCGTGGAGGTTCCCGCTGCGCCGGAGCATGTTGATGATCGCGATCTGATCGTCAACGGTCAGATCGATCTGGCGGAACGCGGTCAGCAGGTCCTGCAGGCGAGCGGCCTCGCTGGGCCGCGCGTTGGTGTGCACCGTCGCCCACCTGCTCGGCGCGGCGACCTGCGCAGCGCCCTGCGGCGTGGGCGCGGCGGTGTTGATGACCAGGTCCCTGTAGGTGATCAGCGTCGGGCCGATCTCGACATTCCCGGTCGCGACGATGGCCCCTTCGCGCTCGTTGATGATGATGCGCGCGGGGAGGTCGAGCAGGGACGCGTCGAAGCGGATGCCCATGATGTCCGCGATAAAGTTCGCGGGATCGGGCCTCTCGACATCGGGGATGCGCACACGCACGACGCGCTCGGTGATCGCACGGGCGAGTTCTTCGCCCGTTTCTTCGAGGCCGAGGCGGTGCTGGTTGATGATGCTCGCGAAGAGTTGTGTCGTCGACCACCCGGCGTAGGCCGGATCGATGACGAGCTGGATCATGCCGTCGGGCGAGATCGTCTGCATGTCGATGCTGCGCACGACCGTGGCGCCGCCCCGGACGCGGCCCGAGGCCGGGTTCGTGCCCTCGATGATCACCGGGCCTTCGGCGAAGGCGAACACGCCCTGGCCGGGAAGCGGCCCGCGCAGCGGGGCGAGGAAGAGCCGCCCGCCCGCGAGGTTCGGTGCGCTGTTGAGGGTCGAGACGAAGACATCCAGTTGATCGTCGGCGCGTGCGCCCGTCGCGGGGACCTCGCAGGTGACCATCACCAGCGCGACGCTCCGCGAGTTGGCCAACTCGTCGAAGTTGGCGATCGGGTTGCCCTCGTTCTCGAGGAGTTTGGCCAGCGGCCGCGCCACGACGAGGTCCTCGGCGCTGTCTCCCGTCCCGGGGAGGCCGATGACGAGCCCGAAGCCGCGCAGGACGCTCTTGCCCTGGCCTTCGAGCCGCGCGATCTCCTTCACGCTCGCCGCGTTGGCGATCGGGCAAAGGGCGCCGAGCATCGTGATGATCAGCGCAAGAGCCGCGCGAAAGGCGCATTGCCTGACGGTCCGATCGGCGTTCATCAAGGATCCTCCTTGGGTCATGCGGTGTTGGACGCAAGCCGGGCGCCAACGCGCGGCCGCCACGAATTCAGAAGGCGAAGATCGCGTCGAGCGCCTTGGTGATGAAGCCCTTCTTGGCGGCGTCGCGGATCTCGCCGCCGTTGATGACTTCAAGACGCAGATCGGCGAGCTGGCTCGACTGGACCGTGTTGGACTGGGTGACATCCTCAACGCGGCAGATGCCCGAGATCAGCATGAGCTGCTCCTCGTCGTCGGTGAAGAGCGATGCCCTGGCCTCGAGCACGACCAGCCCGTTGGGCTTCACATCGATGACTTTGGCGGTGATCCGCGCGGTGATCCGGTCCTCGCGACCCATCTCGCCGTCGCCGTCGAAGGTGCGCCCGGAATTCACATCGATCGAAGGCAGGTTGCTCGTGTCCGCCGCGACGAACTGGCCGTCGGTGAAGATCTTCGCGAGGTCGATGAACTCGGTGACATCGACGGTGGTCGAGGTCTCCTTGTCGGTCTTGAGTTCCTGGTCGCGCTCGATCTTGCTCGACTGGTTCACGATGATCGTGATCAGGTCGTTGGTCTTGATCTGACGCGGCGGGAGCGGCTGGATGGCGTACAGACTCACGCCGTCGAGGTCCGCGACCGGGTTGGGGGGCAGCGGCTGGCCCGCGACGATCGGCGGGGGCGGCGCCGCGAGGGGCAACCTGTCCTCCTGAACTCCCGTGGGCTTGCGGAACAGACTCTGCGCGCTGGCGCTCCCCGCGGTGAACGCGAGCGTCGAGCCCGAAACCACGAAGAGAACGAGCAGTCGTTGGTTATTCATCGCGGTCGGCTCCGGCATCGAGAATGACAAGTCCCGGGCCCGCGACGCGGGCGAGGAACGATTTGCGGTCGCGCGAGCGGCTGAGTTCGACGAGTTCACCTTCGCGACCGTCGGCGAGCGCTCGGGCCTTGGTCTTGAGCAGCATCGAGCCGGCGAGCGCGTGGACGGTGACCAGATCGCCGCGCTTCACGACGATCGGGGCTTCGACATGGTCGGTGCGCACGATCGTGCCTGTATCGAGCCGGGTTCGTGCCACAGCGCCGACCGCCTGCGATTCCTCGCGGATGGGCGGCGCGCCCGAGGGGGGCATCCAGACCGTGTTCCGCGTGAGCATCGACGCGTCGATCTTGTCGCCCCGGCCGACCGGCGTGTTCAGCGTGAAGACATCGACCTGAAGCGAGACATCGGCGCGGACCTGCCCGTCGGCGGCCAGATGATCGCCCTCGTACATCCACACGCGGATCGTGAGCCGCGACGAACTCGCGCTGCTGGTCTCGATATCCACCCTGCGGCCGAAGACCGCGCGATCCAGGAGCCCCTTCCCCCCGTCGTCAAGCGCCACGCGCATGGTCTCCGGCTGGGCGCCGAAGAGTTCGCGCAAGGTCGCGACGATGCGGTCGCGGATCGTTTCCACACCAGGGGTGGAGGGCGTGAAGTCAGACGGGACGACTGACGCGTTCGGAGCGGCTTTCTCGACCTTCGGGGCCGCGACTCGCACGGAGCAACCGGCGCCGCGCAGCGCGATGCGCCCCCAGTTCACCTTGCGGGTGTCGATCGCGGCGCGGACCTCGTCGAGAGTGAATTCCCGGGCGCCTTCGACCGTGCCGAGCGCGACGGAAGCGAGATCCTGCGCGTCCTGGCCCTCGATGATCGCGATGTCGCCGAGCGTGACCTCACGCGCGGCGTCGATCGTCACGCTGGAGCGCAGGGTGATCGAACCGGCGAACGCCTGCGAGCAGAGCGTCGCGGCAGCGGCGAGAAGGATGGTCAGGACGAGTCGTGCGAGCGTGTTCATGAGGTCAGGACCCTTCAATCACCGGCCGAGTTGCGAGATCGTGCGCAGCGCCTCGTCGGCGGCGCGGATCGACTGGCTGTTCATCTCGTACGCGCGCTGGGTGCGGATCAGCGAGATCAACTCCTGCGTCGGATCGACATTCGACCCTTCGAGGAAACGCTGCTGGAGGCGGCCGAAGTTCTCGTCGGTCGGGTTGCCCGTGATGGGCGGCCCGGAGGATTCGGTCTCGCCGAACATGTTCTGCCCGAGCTGGGAAAGACCCGCCGGGTTGATGAACGACGCGAGTTCGAACTGGCCGACCTCGGTCGGATCCACCACGCCCGGCTGGAACGCGAGGACGCGGCCGTCCTCGGTGATCTCGACCGAGACCGTGTCGTCGGGGATCGAGATGCTGGGCTCGAGCCGGTACCCGGACGAGTTGGCGAGGACGATCTCGCCGTCGCGGTTGATCGCGAAGTTTCCTGCGCGGGTGAACGCGATCCCGTTGGGCGCGTAATCCGGGGGCACCTGCACGCGGAAGAAGCCGTTGCCCTCGATCGCGACATCGAGTTCGCGCTCGGTGTTGATGAGCGAGCCCTGCGCGAAACTCACCTGCGTGCCGCTTACTTTCACGCCCAGACCGACATAGAGCCCCGTGGGCTTGACGGCGCCGAGCGAGTTCTCGACGCCCGGCTGGCGCTTCTGCATGTAGAGCAGGTCTTCGAAGTTGGCGCGGCTGCCCTTGAACCCTTCGGTGTTGACGTTGGCAAGATTGTTCGCGATGACATCGAGGCGCGTGTTGAGCGCCGAGAGCCCGGTCGCGGCGGATTGGAGCGTGGTCAACGCCATGAGTCTCTCTCCGGTAGGTCAGGTCAGGCGATGCGCCCGAGGTTGTTGATCGCGCCCCGGATCGTCTGATCCTGCACCTCGATCATCTTCGTGTTGCGGTTCATTGCGCCGGTCGAGCGGTTGATCGCGATCATGGCCTTGATGGGATCGACGCCCGATCCTTCGACCATGCCCTGACGGATCATCGCTGTGGACTTGGGGAGATTGGTCATCCCGCCGCGGACGCTGAGCAGGTTCGCGCCGTCCTTGGCGACGAGGCGATCATCCGCGACATTCACGAGTCGCAGGCGTGCGACGACCTTGTCGTCCTGGCGGACCGTGCCCGTGTCGTCGATATCCACCGGGGCGTCGCGACGGACGCGGATCGCCCGGTTGTTGTGGTCGAGCACGGGGAGGCCGTCGGTCACGCGGACCAGCGTGCCGCGCGAATCCACGGAAAGGCGGCCGTCACGCGAGAGACGGAGCCGCTCGTCGCCGTCCCCCCTGCCGGAATCCACAACGAAGAATCCCTCGCCCTGGATGCCCAGGTCGAGCGGGTCTTCGGTGAGTTCGAGGTTGCCCTGCGCGAGGTTGACGCGCGTCGGGTCCATGAGCACCCCGCCGCCGAGCCGTTCGAGGAGTTCCTGAGGGGGAACATCCGCGATGTTGTCTTCAAGACGCTCGGGGAGGCGCTGGCGGACGATGGCGAAGTCCGGCTTGAAGGCGGCGGTGTTGATGTTCGCGAGGTTGTTGGCGAAGACATCGGTGCGGTGCATGTTGGTGAGCACGCCCGCCGCCGACAGATACATTCCGTAGTCCATGCTTACCGCTCCGATCGTGGCGAGAGGACAATGGAGCGCACGACGCCGGCGTGCGGAGCCGCCCCACCGAACGGCTCCACACGCCCGCATTCCCTCGCGGCGTCGTTGGTCCACATGGCACGCATCACGGCGCGGATCGTGTGCAGGGCGGCGAGGGCGCGGCTGACGCGCGCCAACTCGATCCCCGCGCACCGATGAACCGGCTCGCTGGCGTGGATCTCCACGATCCTGTCGACGACGAACCGGCGATCCTCGCCGAGCGTCGCGGTTGTGTTGCTAGGCATCCGTGCCTCGCGCATAGTCCGGCCTCCTTGCCGCGCGTTGGACAGGGCACTTCACAACCCGCGTGCCAACCCCGTGAGGGGTGAGGAGCGCCCTCATCGACGCCGAGGACGCCGAACCTGCGCCCGCCGCGCACCCCGACGCGCGGAAACTGCGGGCCTCCCCCGGACCGGGCCGATCTGTTCCTGAGCAGGAACCTCATGACGGCATTGGTCTCCAGCCCGACGCTCCAGCCGACGCTCGACGCGTTCATGCTCTTCGTCCGCGTGGAGTGCGGCATGAGCGCCAACACCATCGACGCCTACCGCCGGGATGTGCGCACGCTCTTTGAGGACCTCGACGCCGCCGGGGTGAAGACCCCCGCCGAGGTCCGTCCCCACCATCTGGCAGACCACCTGGCGCGGCTCAAGAACGACGAGGCGATGCAGACCTCGTCCGTCGCGCGCCATCTGGCGACCATCAAGGTCCTCTTCCGCTGGCTCCACGCCAACGGCAAGGTCGAGAAGAACCCGGCCGACTGGCTCGACCAGCCCACGCGCTGGAAGCGCCTCCCGGGCGTCCTCTCACCAAAGCAGGTCCGACAGATCATCGAAGCGCCCCGGCCCCCGGAACCCACCGAGGCGTCCGACGCCGGAAAGCAGGCCAAGCCCGGCCCGCCGCTCTGGCTCCGAGACCGCGCGATGCTCGAACTCATGTACGCCTGCGGCCTTCGCGCGTCGGAGGTCGGCGCGATCTGCACGACCGACATCCACGCGCGGCTCGGCACGGTGCTCGTCAACGGCAAGGGCGGCAAGCAGCGCCTCGTCCCCATGGGCAAGCCCGCGAGCGCGGCCGTCGAGGCGTATCTGGAGCAGTGCCGCCCGATGGTGGTGAAGCCCGACGGGCGGGACAAGGGACGGTTGCTTCTCTCACGCACGGGCCGCCCGCTCGAACGCGTGGCGGTCTGGCAGATCGTCAAGAAGCACGCGGTGGCCGCCGGCCTCAAGGACGCGCACCCACACACGCTCCGCCACTCGTTCGCCACCCACCTGCTGATCGGCGGCGCCGACCTGCGTGTCGTGCAGGAACTGCTGGGCCATGCGGATATCGGGACGACCCAGATCTACACCCATGTGGATAAGAGCCGCCTGAAATCCGTGCATCAGAAGTACCACCCGAGGGGGTGATGGAAGGCGGGAGGCACGCGCACGCTCCGGACCGCCCTCATCCGGCTCGCTGCGCGAGCCACCTTCTCCCACAGGGAGAAGGCGGAGATGACCCCGAAGCCGTCCTGCTGTCGTACACTTGTGCGATGCCAGCGACCTATTCACCGCCGCAGGAACACGCCAACCTCCCCGCGCTCGATCCGGGCCTTCTGGCCGCGGTTTCGAGGGGCGAAGCCCGCCTGACCGGCGAGCAGTCGCTGGAGTTGCTGACCGCCGCCCCCCTCTTCACGCTGGGCCGCTGGGCCGACGCACGGGCGCGCCACCTCCACGGCGACCAGTTGCGCACCTATGTCATCGACCGCAACATCAACTACACCAATGTGTGCAGCGCGAAGTGCACCTTCTGCGCGTTCAGGCGCGACGCCGACGACCACGATTCGTACACGCTCGACTACGAGACGCTCTACGCGAAGATCGCGGAACTCTCGGAGATCGGCGGCACGCAGATCCTCATGCAGGGCGGGATGAACCCCGACCTGCCGCTCGACTGGTACCTCACGCTGTTGCGCGGCATCAAGGAGCGGTTCCCCCACATCCATGTGCACGGGTTCTCGCCGCCCGAGTTCACCGAGTTCGTCCACTTCTTCAACCCGCCCGGCGCCAACTTCGAGGAGAAGGTCCGCTGGGTCATGGTGCGCCTGAAGGAAGCAGGGCTCGACTCGCTCCCGGGCGGTGGCGGGGAGATTTTCGCCGAGCCCGTTCGCCGCAAGATCGGGCTGGGCAAGTGCGACGCGGAATCCTGGCTGACGGTGATGTATGTCGCGCAGTCGCTGGGCATGTTCACCAGCGCGACGATGATGTTCGGGCACATCGACGGGCTCGCCGACCGCGTGCATCACATGCTGCTCGTGCGCGAGTGGCAGGACCGGGCGAAGCGCGACTTCGGCGCGGGCGTGGAGGACGAGATGGGCCGCGTCCAGCCGGGCGGGCACTACAAGGCGTTCATCTCGTGGCCCTTCCAGCGCGAGAACACGCCGCTGGGCCGCCTGAAGGAATGGGGCCAGCGCGACCCGAACGAACTGGGTCAGCCGTACCCGGGCGATGTGGTGGCGAACATCACGGGCGACGGCGACCCGAAGGCCCACCCCGAGTTTGGGCGTCGTTTACGCATGGCGGGCGCGACGGAGTACCTGCGCACGCAGGCGTTGTCGCGTCTGGTGCTGGACAATGTGTATTCGATCGGCGCGTCGTGGGTCACGATGGGGCCGCACATCGGGCAGACGGCGCTGCAGTTCGGCGCGAACGACATGGGCAGCGTGATGATGGAGGAGAATGTGGTCTCCTCGGCGGGCACGACCTACTGCCTGGACGAGACGGTGCTGTGCCGCCTGATCCGCGACGCGGGGTTCACGCCCGCGCAGCGCGACAATGTGTACGACATCCTGTCGGTGAAGGACGGGGCGAACGCGCCCGATCTTCGGGTCACGGACTGGTCGAAGCACCGCGCGCGGCGGCTCCACATCGAGAGCAAGGCGGAAGATCCCGTGCCCCCGGCGGGCGGCGTGGAGATAACCGTCAGCGCGAAGAAGGACTGAGCCCTTCGGTCAGAGCCGCGGGCGGGAGCACGCGGCCAGCACCATAGCAGTCCGTTGATGGTCGACCTCGCAAGCGTCGCTCAGGATCGCTTTTGAAATTGCGATCCAGGTGTGCAGGGTTTCCTGCCGCGTGCTTCCGCCCGCGGCTCTGATTGAGCAACCGTGCTTTGCACGCTGCGTATATCGGAGTATTCCGACAGGGGCTTCCGATGGGCGATTCTCTTCCGCATGTGTTCGCCTGCCGTCCGTCAGGGATCGACTGGTTCACTCTCTCAACCAGCGGCGCGATCCTGGTAGTCATCACTTGGCTGATCGTCGCGGTATGCCAATGGGTGTGCGGCAATGACCCCGAGACGCTGCTCAGATCCTGCGCGGAACGGAACATCTGCTACGAGTGCAAGTACGACCTGCGCGGCATCACGACCACGGTCTGCCCCGAGTGCGGCACGAAGACCCCGAGAGAACTTCTCCGTTGTCTAGAAACGGGTGAAGACATCGACGCTACCCCGGGAACTCACGCCTCCCGGCCGCCGTCATCTGCATGATCACCGCGTCGGCCTCGTCGGTGTCGGGGCGCATGAGCAGTTCGCGCAGGCGCCAGAGCGGCAACTCCGCGCCGAACTCCGACGCGCGGATGTACGAGCGCGACGACCAGGTCTCGATGAACTTCGCGAAGTTCTGGGGGACGGCGCCTTCGTACGAGGAATACTGGCGCCACATCGCGCGGAGCGACATCTTCGCGGCCGCGAGGTGTTGGAGCGTGTCGAGTTCGCGTGTTCCTTCTGCGCTCACATCTTCCTCTTCAGCACGGTGTAGGCGCCGCTCATGGTGCGCGGGCGGATCTGGCCGAAACCGTAGTCCTCGTAGCCCGGGACCGCCATCTCGGTGACTTCCTCGACGGTCTTCCCGTCCTTGATCTGCTTCATCACGAACTCGCGGAGGTCCACCAGGAACTTCTTCTGCTCCGCGATGCCGTCGCGGTTGGTGATCTCGCCGTGTCCCGGGACGACGACGGTGTCGTTGTTGGCGATCTTCATCAGGCGGTCGCAGGCGGCGATCCAGCCGTCGACATCCGACCCGCCGTTGGCGTCGACAAAGGGGTAGAGCCGGTGAAAGACGAGATCCCCCGTGTGCAGGATGTTCTTCCCGGAGATGTGAACGGCGAGGTCGTTGTCGGTGTGCGCGGGGCCGAGGTGCTCGAGCACCACGCGCTCGGCGCCGATCTGCATCGCCTCGATCTTGTCGATGGTGCGCGTGGGCGCCCACGCGTCAGCGCCGTTGCGCTCAACCAGCCCGAGCAGCCGGCGCGCGTCGTAATGGAGGGGGTTGTCGCGCGGGACGGAGGCGAGGACCTCGCCGAAGCGGATGATCTGCGCGCGGATCCGCGCTTCGGCGTTTTTCTGGGCGATGAGGGTGAGGTTGTTGGTGAAGGCGCCGTTGCCCCCGGTGTGGTCGCCGTGGTGATGGGTGTTCACGACGGTCGTGAGCGTCCCGCCCTGGGCCGAGGCATCGCGCCGGAGCGCGAAGCCGAAGGGAGGGTTCTTGCAATCGACGAGCATCGCCTGCCCGGTGCTCACGATCACCAGGGCGTTGCCCCCCTGCTCGGTCGCGATCTTCGCGCCCTCGCGGCCGGGCAGTTCCTTCCACCTGAACGGCGAGTCGGGTTCGCTCTGATGAACGGCCCGGGCCAGCGCGGGGCTGGGCGTGAACCCGACGGCGGCTCCGGCGGCGGCGAAAAAGGACAACGCCGCGAACTGGCGGCGGGAGAGGGTGGGGCTGGGGTCTGACATGCTCATGCTCCTTGGTAGGCGGCCGATCGCGGCCGGGCGGGATGCTGTTCGTCGTCGCCGGGATGTCGGACGCCCCCGGTGGGGCGATCCACGACCCATTGTGCCGCACGCGAGCCGATCCCGCACGCCGGGACCGCCGGATCGCGAGGCCTACAATCGCGGCCCACGCGTGACGGCATCCATCCCGGCTGCCGCGCGACAGCGAACAGACGCCTTCTTTGCTCGATCCGAGCCCCCCGCAGGAGCCCTCTCTGTGAAAGCGACCGAACTTCGTCCCGGCGCCGCCATCCGTATGGACGGCAAACTCTTCGTCGTCACCAAGTTCGAGCACCGCACGCCGGGCAACCTCCGCGCCTTCATCCAGGTGAAGATCCGCGATGTCCTCACGGGCCAGTTGATCGACAAGCGTCTCGCGTCGTCGGACGAAATCGAGAGCACGACGCTCGATCGCCGCCAGTTTGAGTACCTCTACTCCGACGCGACCGGCCACACCTTCATGGATCAGGAGGACTTCGAGCAGCTCACCCTCAGCGACGAGTTCCTTGGGGACACGATGCTGTTCGTCCGCGCGAACTCCGAGGTGAGCATGCTCCTCCACGAGGGCTCGCCCGTGACGATCGAGTTGCCCTCGAGCGTCGAACTGCAGGTCACCGACACCCCCCCGGGGATCAAGGGCGCGACCGCGACGAACCAGCTCAAGGAAGCCACCCTCGAGACCGGCCTGAAGACACGCGTGCCCCCCTTCATCAGCGTGGGCGAGACCGTGCGCGTCGCGACCGCCGACGGCTCGTATCAGTCTCGCGCGTGAGTCTGGGTAAGGTGTTGGAGTCCGGCCATGGCTGATGTCGTCATCGACAGGATCGATCCGAAAGACACCGAACTCCTTGCGCACCTGTTCAATCAGATGTTCCGCCCGCCGCGCGACGCCGACTCGTTCGAGCGACGGTTCGCGGGCCGCGCGAAGATCCTCGCGATGGCCGCGCGCGTCGACAAGGACGCCGTGGGTTTCTATGTGGGGTTCGAGCTCAAGCCGAGCGTCCACTTCGGGTGGCTCTGCGGCGTGGTCCCCGAGATGCGCCGCATGGGCGTCGCGACCCAGCTGATGCTCGCCGCGATGGACTGGGCGCGCACCGACGGGTACCGCTGGATCCGCTTCGAGTGCCACAACCAGCACAGGCCGTTCCTGCACTTCGGCATCGCCAACGATTTCGATATCACCGGCATTCGGTGGGACCCGGACATGGGAACGAACCTCGTGATCTTCGAGCGTTCGCTCCGCGACGACTGATCCGCGTGCTGCTTAGCAGACGGCGGTGCGCTCGAACTTGATCACGAGACGGGTGCGCCGGGGAACGAGCAGGTTGGCGGTCTGGACGGCGGCGGGGCCGGCCTGCATGTCGGTGCTCGCGTTGGCGGAAGCCACGCCGCTCGCGGCGGTCGTCGCCCAGCCCAGCATCACGAGCGCCGCGGTGTAGGCGACGGTGCGGGCGATCATCGTGCTGATGGTGCTGGTCTTGGGCATGGCTTCTTCTCTCTCTCTTGTTCGTGTCGGGCGGGGCCGGGTTCCAACGACCGCCCCGCTCACCAATGAAGGTACCTCCGGCCAGGCCCAAAGCACGGCAAAATCGTGGCTTGAAACGCCCCGTGGAGGCAGGTCCGAGAGGAACGGCCCCTGGAAGATGACACGGCGGGAGGCGGGCCGTACCATCGCCGCACACCTTCCCCCGCTTCACACCGCCGGGGGTCGCTTTTTTGCGAAGGTCATGGAGCAGACACGAGTTATGGACCCCAACACGATCAAACGCGACGCCGAGTCCTCGATGACCAAGGCGATGGAATACCTCAAGAACGAGCTGAAGGGCCTGCGCACCGGCCGCGCCTCGCCCGCGCTGGTCGAGTACATCAAGGTCGATTACTACGGCTCGCAAACGGACCTGAAGTCGCTCGCGATCATCAGCGTTCCCGAGGCGACGCAGATCCTCATCCAGCCCTTCGATCCTCAGTCGGTCGGGGACATCAAGAAGGCGATCGAAGCCAGCGACCTGGGGCTGAACCCGCGCGTGGATGGCAAGGCGATCCGCCTGAGTCTCCCCTCGCTCACGGGCGAGCGGCGCCAGCAACTCGTCGGCCACGCGAAGAAGATCGGCGAGGAGTCGAAGGTCTCGATGCGCAATGTCCGCCGCGACGCGAACAAGCACGCCGACGGCCTGAAGAACGACAAGTCGACGAACTACTCCGAGGATGTCATCGAGGGGCTGAAGGAAGACATCCAGACCATGCTGAAAAAGCACGAGGCGGAGGTCGACACCGCGGTGGCGGCGAAGTCGAAAGAGATCCTGGAGGTCTGAGGCAGCAGGCAGCAGGCAGCAGGCAGCCGAGATCTCAACTGAGAACACACGGGTCGAGCGATGCTCGGCCCGCTTTGTTTTTGGATCAGACCCTCCCCTACCCCTCCCGCTGCGCAGGTGGGGTTGTTGTTTGCCCATCGCCCATCGCCCATCGCCCATTGCCCATTGCCCATTGCCCATCGCCCTCTGAAAAAAACGCCCCCGAGCGGCGGTGGGCATCGCTCGGGGGCTGGGCGTTGGAGCGCAGGCCTTGTCTACCGCATTGCACGGCGTGGCCCGCGTCTCCTTGGTGGGGTCGTGATGTGCCGCGCGTTAACGCGGTGAAATGCTCAAAACCGAGGAGGCGCCGCGCGACACGCCTTCGCGTCGATCGCCCGAGGGTGTCCGTGGCCCGAAGGCCTGCCTCGGAGGGTCATTCACGCCGGGCGAGGTCCGTGTCCCCCGGCGTGAGACGGGGATCCTTCCACTCGCCAACCGCTGCGCCCGACGCGTTGTGCGAGCGTCGACGCCTCCTCGATCGCTTGAAACTCGCGGGGTGCTCGCGCCCGTCGGAGCGGCGGGCGTGCTGGCCGCGATGGTGACGGGTGGATCAGCTGCAGCCCATGGAGTGGCCGCAGTTCAGACACTTGTAACAGGCGCCGTTGCGCACGGTGATGGTGCCGCAGACTTCGCACGCCGGCGCGTCGCCCTGCATGTCGCGCATCGCGACACTGAGGACATCGGCGCTGGTCGACGACGAGACTTCCAGTTTCAGGTCGTCGTGCGTCGGGCGCTTCTTGGCGACCGGCGCCGCCGCGGGCTTGGACTTCGGCGCGTCGTCGTTGTTGTCATCCGTGCGGAAGCGCGGCAGCGCGCTGGGCGCATCGCTCAGTCGGTCGTGCGCGGGGGCGGCCTCCTTCGACGGGCGCTTGGGCGCGACGGCCTCGCGGTATCCGGGCACGAACTGCATGCCCATCCAGCGGAAGATGTAGTCAACCAGCGACTTGGCGAAGGGGATGTCGGGGTTCATGGTCATGCCCGCCGGCTCGAAGCGCTGGTGGGTGAACTTGTTGACCAGCGACTCGATGGGCACGCCGTACTGGAGCGCGACGGAGGTCGCGGTTCCCAGTGAGTCCATGAGGCCGCCGATGGTCGAACCTTCCTTGGCCATGGTGATGAAGAGTTCGCCCGGGCGGCCGTCGTCGTAGACGCCGACGGTGAGGTAGCCCTCGTGGCCGGCGACATTGAACTTGTGCGTGAACGAGCGGCGGGTGTCGGGCAGGCGGCGACGGATGGGGCGCCAGATCTGCTCGAGCTTGCTCTCGACATCGGTGCTCGATCCCTTGGCGACGGTGCGCGCCACTTCGGCGACACGCTCGGCGACTTCCTCGCGGGCGGATTCAATCCCCTCCTGCTCGTCGTCGTCGTCGGTCAGCATTCGCACCTTGGCGTCGTCCAGTCGTCGCCCGGCTTCGTTGGCAGAGTCGGATTTGTCTCCGTCCTCGTCCCCTTTGTCAGAGTCGCTTTTGGAAGAGAGCGGCTGGCTCAGCTTGCAGCCGTCGCGGTAGAGCGCGTTGGCCTTGAGGCCGAGTTCCCACGACAGGCGATACGCGGCCATGATGTCATCAACGCTGGCCTCGTTGGGGAGGTTGATGGTCTTGCTGATGGCGCCCGAGATGAAGGGCTGGCTTGCGGACATCATGCGGATGTGGCCTTCGGGGGCGATGAAGCGCTGGCCCTTCTTGCCGCATCGGTTGGCGCAGTCGAAGACGGGGAGGTGCTCGTCCTTGATGTGGGGCGCGCCCTCGATGGTCTGCGTGCCGCACACGATTTCGTTGAGAGTGTCGATCTGCGCCCTGGTGAGTCCGAGGGTGCGCAGGAGGTTGAAGGAGGGGTCGGTCTTGGCCTTGGTGGGGTCGATGTCGAGGCGCTTGAGCGCGTCGTCGCCGAGCGACCAGGCGTTGAGAGCGTGGCCCAGTTCGAAGACGCCGGCGAGGGTGTCTTCGGCCTTCTTGAGTTCGTCGCGGGTCAGACCCTTGGCGACGAGGAAGTCGGCGAGCGTGCCGCTGCCCTTCGCCGGCTCGCCGTCCTTGCCCGGGAGGGGCGAGTCGAGGCGGAGCGTGCCCATGACGGAGGTGATGATGTCACGGACCTGCGCGTCGGTGTACCCGAGCGCGATAAGCGCGGGGCGGAGCGAGGCGTTGGCGATCTTGAAGTAGCCGCCGCCCGCGAGCTTCTTGAACTTCACGAGGGCGAAGTCGGGCTCGACGCCGGTCGTATCACAATCCATCAGGAGGCCGATGGTGCCGGTGGGCGCGATGACCGTGACCTGCGCGTTGCGGTACCCGGCCTTCTCGCCCAGCGCGAGGGCGTCGTCCCACGCCTTGGTGGCGTGCGCGAGGATGCCCTTGGCGTTGCTGATCGCCTTGCTGGCGCCCATGACCGAGTGGTCGAGGGGGACGGGCGTGATCTTCAGCGCTTCGTAGGCGTCCTTGCCGGTGGCGTTGCGCGCCACGCCGTGGGCTGCGCGGCGGTGGTTGCGCATCACGCGGAGCATGTGGTCCTTGTTCTTCTCGTAGCCGGGGAAGGCGCCGAGCTGCTTGGCCATCTGGGCGGACTGGCGGTACGAGCGGCCGCACATGATCGAGGTCAGCGAGGCGCAGATCGCGCGGCCTTCCTCGGAGTCGTACGGGACGCCGGCCTGCATGAGCATGGCGCCGAGGTTCGCGTAGCCCAGACCGAGCGTGCGGAACTCGTAGGAGAGTTCGGCGATTTCCTTGCTCGGGAACGCGGCCATAAGGACGCTGATCTCGAGGACGACGGTCCAGAGGTCGATGGCGTGCTCGTAGCGCTCGATGTCGAAGGCGCGGGCCTTGGAGTCGTAGAACTTGAGCAGGTTGATCGACGCGAGGTTGCACGCCGTGTTGTCGAGGAACATGTACTCGGAGCAGGGGTTGCTCGCGTTGATGCGCCCGGACTCGGGGCAGGTGTGCCACGCGTTGATGGTGGAGTCGTACTGGACGCCGGGATCGGCGCAGCGCCAGGCGGCGTAGCCGATCTCGTGCCACAGGCCGCGGGCCTTGACGACCTTGGCGACATCGCCGCTCACGCGGTTGAAGAGTTTCCAGTCGGCGTCGGCGTCCACGGCCTCGAAGAAGGCGTCGGGGATGCGCACGGAGTTGTTGCTGTTCTGGCCGCTGACGGTGCCGTAGGCCTCGCCGTTGAAGTCGTAATCGAGTTTCAGGCCGAGGCGGTCGGCGGTGGCCTTGTCGCCCGAGCCGAGCTGCTTGAGGCCTTCGACCATGGCGGCGACCTTGAGCTCTTCGCGGACCTTCCAGTTCACGAAGCTCTCGATGTCGGGGTGGTCCATGTCGAGGCAGACCATCTTGGCGGCGCGGCGGGTGGTGCCGCCCGACTTGATGGCGCCGGCGGCGCGGTCGCCGATGCGCAGCCACGACATGAGGCCGGACGACTTGCCGCCGCCCCCGAGGGGCTCGTTCTCGCCGCGGATCTTGCTGAAGTTGGTGCCCGTGCCGCTGCCGTACTTGAAGAGGCGCGCCTCACGAACCCAGAGGTCCATGATGCCACCCTCGTTCACGAGGTCATCGCTGACGCTCTGGATGAAGCAGGCGTGGGGCTGGGGGTGGGTGTAGGCGTCGTCGGAGAGGCCGACCTTGCCGGTCTTGGGATCGACGAAATAGTGGCCCTGCGCGGGGCCGCTGATGCCGTACGCCCAGTTGAGCCCGGTGTTGAACCACTGGGGGCTGTTGGGGGCGGCCATCTGGTGGACCATCATGTACGAGAGTTCGTCGTAGAACGCCTGCGCGTCGTCGGCGGAGTCGAAGTAGCCGTGGGTCTCACCCCAGTGGCGCCAGCATCCGGCGAGGCGGTGGATGACCTGCCGCGCGGACTTCTCCGGGCCGGTCATGGCGCTGCCGTCGTCGTTCTTGATCGCCTTGCCCTTGGCGTCGAACTGGGGCACGCCGGCCTTGCGGAAGTACTTGCTCACCATGATGTCGGTGGCGAGTTGCGACCAGGTGGCGGGCACCTCGGCGTCGTTCATCTCGAAGACGACGGAGCCGTCGGGGTTGCCGATGCGCGAGGACCGCTTGACCCATTCGACGGATGCGAAGGGATCTTTGCCGGCGACGGTGAATTTACGGGAGATCTTCATGATGCACCTGGGCAATAGGCAATGGGCAATCGGCAATGGGGCCAGAGCCGAGGAATTACAAAGTGTGTTCGATACTGCGAATCAAGCCGGAAAGTGGACGCGCGCAGTCGTTGATCAACGATTGAAGTTCGTCGTGCGACTCAGGCGTCATGTACCCGAGATCGAGCGAAAGGAGCAATTGCGTTTCGAGTTCGAAGAGCGAGCCACGCGCGACGCGAAGGAAACGCGCGTAATCAGCGGCACGCCCGCGGCCGTAGCCCTCGGCGATGTTGCTCGGCACGCTCACCGCGGAACGGCGAACCTGCGATGTCATGCCGAATCGTTCATCGCTCGGGAAAGACTGCGTTACGCGATAGACATTCAACGCGAGTTGGCGGGCTCGCTGCCATGCGGACAGGTCGCGGTACGAGCGGATTGATTCGCGTGGTGTGCCGGAGTCGTCCATAGCGGCGACCTCCCCCCCCATTGCCCATTGCCGATTGCCCATTGCCAGCATCAGTCCACCCTCGGAAGTGTGAGTCCAGCCTGATCCTGGTACTTCCCGCCCTTGTCGGCGTAGGAGACGGCGCAGACGCGGTCGCCCTTGAGGAAGATGAACTGGGCGATGCCCTCGTTGGCGTAGACCTTGGCGGGGAGGGGCGTGGTGTTGGAGATCTCGAGCGTGACTTTGCCGCGCCACTCGGGTTCGAGGGGGGTGACATTCACGATGAGGCCGCAACGGGCGTAGGTGGATTTGCCGACGCAGATGACGAGGCAATCGCGCGGGACGGCGATGGTTTCGATGGTCTCGCACAGGGCGAAGGAGTTGGGCGGGATGACGACGCCGCCGTCGGGCCCCCAGCCGGGCTTGTTGGCGTTGACGCTGGCGTCGACTTCGACGAAGAGGTCGTCGGTGAACTTCTTGGGGTCGACGATGGTGACTTCACCGGAGCGGGGCGTGGGGGTGAAGATCTTGAAGCGTGCGCCGACGCGGACGTCGTAGCCGTAGGACGAGACTCCCCAGGAGATTCGTCCGGGTCGTTTCTGGTTGTCCTCGAAGGGCTCGATGCCGACGAGTTCGCGGATCTGTGTATCGCAGAGCACGCCCATGGTGGTGCTTTCGTTGAGAGCGTCGTGGTGTGTCGCGAGGGTGGTCATGGGTTGCGACGGTGCGGAGCGCTCTGAGGGTCTGAAGGCGTGAGGATCGCGCACACGGCGGGCCTTTCGGGTCGGCCGCGTGAACGGAACGGATGGGTTGGGGTGGCTGCCTTGCCGGGGACACACGGCGAGGGAGTCGAGGGAGAGAAGCGCTCGCGGGTCGTGGGCATGATCCGCGAGCGTTGGGCTGATCGCGAGGTTGCCGCTCCCCAGGGGGAGATGGGAGGGGAGAGGGACAAGGAGCGACGGTTTCGCGAGTGCCGGGGTCCGGGCGTCGTGCCCTCGCCTTCGGCGGCCAGAATCAAGCTTCCGTGCGGGCCGGTGTGAGCCGGCCATCAAGGAGGAGGATGGACTGTCTGAAAGCCGTGGGAGGGGCATCGAGGCCCGTCCGAAGGCTGCTTCCCTCTTTCACCCGGCGGATGGTACCACAACCGATGGTGGTCGCAAGGGGTCATAAACACAAAGTGTTGAGGATTGTTGGTGAAAATCCTGTCGGTGGCCGATAAGTAACTGGTTCGCTGGCGCTTGCGCCTTTTGGGGTCGGGGGATCGAAATTGCGCAACGACGGGTGGGGTCGAGAGGGCCCGGAGGGGTCGCGCGGCCCAAGATGTTGTGGCGCGGGGAGATGGCGGGAATGTGGAAAAGGTGGCGCGACCTGGCGCGGGGTGGCGGGAGAGACCGGAAGGGGCAAACGGGAAACGAAGAGAAGACCCTCACCCTGCCCCCTCCCGCCGCGCAGGAGGGGATTCAGAAGAAGCCCCCTCCCCTGCCCTCCCCCGTCTTCGACAGGGGAGGGAGGAAGAGAACCGCTGCCTGCTGCCTCTTGCCCGCTGCCGTTCTTCAGGCCCTACGCTGGGTGGATGACCCGCCACGCCGAAGGATCGGACCGCCTTGTGGAGATGGAACTCCCCCACCACGACCCCAGTGACCCCCAGGACACGCTGCTGGAGGGTCTGACGGCGCCTCAAAGGCGTGCCGTCGAGCAGACCGAGGGGCCCGTCCTCATCATCGCCGGGCCCGGCTCGGGCAAGACGCGCGTGATCACGCGACGCATCGCGCACCTGGTGCGCATGGGGATCCCGTCGTGGTCGGTGATGGCGCTGACCTTCACCAACAAGGCCGCCGGCGAGATGCGCCAACGCGCGCTGCACCTCCTGGGCGGCGACGAGCGCCAGACGCGCGGCCTCACGGTCACGACCTTCCACTCGCTCTGCGCGCGCTTGCTGCGCAGGTACGCCGACGAGGCGGAGATCCCCGGGCTCACCGGCACCTATTCCATCTACGACTCTGGCGATCAGCAGGCGCTGATGAAGCGCGTGATCGCGAACGCGGGGCTGAGCACGACCAACTGGCCGCCCGGCGCGGTGATCAACCGCATCAGCGACGCCAAGAACAAACTGCAGGACGCGGCGGCGTTCGCGAAGGGCGCCAACGACTTCCACGCGAAGACGATCGCGAAACTGTTCACCGGGTACGAGAAGGCGCTGCGCGCCGCGAACGCGGTGGACTTCGACGATCTGCTCATGCTGACGGTGCGCATGCTGAGCACGAACCAGCGCATCGCCAGCGAGGTGCGCGCGCGGTGGCAATACCTGATGGTCGACGAGTACCAGGACACGAACCACGCGCAGTTCGTGCTGGCGACGCTCATCGCGAAGCGCGACGACGGCTCGACGCCGAACATCTGCGTTGTCGGCGATCCCGACCAGTCGATCTACGGGTGGCGCGGCGCCGACATCGCGAACATCCTTGAGTTCGAGCAGCAGTTCCCGGGGTGCGCGGTGATCGCGCTGGGGCAGAACTTCCGCAGCACGCCGACGATCCTGCGTGTGGCGGACACGCTCATCAAGCGCAACACGGTGCGCAAGGACAAGGACCTGTTCACCGATCGCAAGGGCGGGGTGAAGCCGGAGATCGTGATCTGCCGGGACGAGCACCACGAGGCGACGCTGGTGATCGACTGGCTCAAGGAGATCAAGGAGTCCACCGAGGGGAGCGACAATCCGCTCCTGTGGAAGGACTGCGCGATTTTCTACCGCACGAACGCGCTGTCGCGCGTAATGGAGGACGGGTGCCGCGCGGCGGGCGTGCCGTATGTCATCGCGCGGGGGACGGCGTTCTACGAGCGCGAGGAAGTGAAGGACGCGCTGGCGTACCTGCGCCTGCTGGCGAATCAGAACGACGATGTGTCGCTGCTGCGCATCGTGAACAAGCCGACGCGCGGCATCGGGGCGACCTCGCTGGCGCGGGTGCAGATGCTGGCGGAGGAGCGCGAGGTCCCGATGATGCGCGCGCTGGCGATGAGCGAGGGCGTGGACGGGGTCTCGCCGCGCGCGAGCAATTCGATGCGCGGGTTCGTGGATCTGGTGGAAGGGTGGAGCGGGGGCGGCTCGTTCATGGGCGCCGAGATCAGCGCGTCGCTGGCGGAATTGGTCGAGCGCGTGGTGAAAGAGTCGGGCCTCGAAGAGCACTACGGCAAGAAGTCGGGCGACACCGAGGAGCAGCGCGAGGAGCGGCTGGCGAACCTCGCGGAAGTCATCTCGTCGGCTCGCGAGTTCGAACTGGAGTACGACCCGGGCGCGGACGCGGCCGCCTCGCCGAACGCGGAGGAGACTCCCCCCCTGCTCACGATGCTGCGCGGGTATCTGGAATCGGTCTCGCTGGTCGCCGACGCGGACAAGGTGGACCCGGCGCGCGGCGCAATCACGCTGATGACCCTGCACGCGGCCAAGGGGCTGGAGTTCCGCGCGGTCGCGATGATCGGGCTCGAGGAAGGATTGCTCCCCCACTCGCGCGCACGCGAGAGCAACTCGGAACTGGAAGAGGAGCGGCGGCTCGCGTTCGTGGGCATCACCCGCGCGATGGAGCGCCTGCTGATGACCAGCGCGAAGTATCGCACGGTGCGCGGCATGCGCGACCGCACGGTTCCGAGTCAGTTCCTGCGCGAACTGCCCGAAGACGGCGTCTCGTTCTCGGACCAGGCCGACCTGCTGAGTTACGAGGATGAAGATGAGGACATCGGCGGGCGCAACGCGCGGGCGTGGGGCGAGCCGAAGATGAACGCGGAGTTCCCGGTGGGGTCGATGGTCAGGCACCCGCGTTTCGGCGTGGGGAAGGTGACGGCCGTCACGGGCGGCGTGGACGCCAAAGCGACGGTGGCCTTCCGGGATGTCGGGACGAAGACGCTCGTGCTCCGGTATGCGAACCTGCGCAAGGTGTGAGCGGTCCGATTCGTGTTTATCTCGTGAAGCCCGGTGAAAATCTGGGGTTATGTTCGACCCCGGTGAAACCATGGGGTACGGTTGCCCGTACACCTGCTCGATTGAGAGCATCAGGTCTCAGCGATCGAAGCTCGGTTTGTTGCTGGGCTCGGAGCACGTCACTCCGATCGCTGTCCCCATTCCTGTTAGGAGGGAAATCATGAATCTGTTCACTCGCAGCGCTGTTGCGCTCTCCGTGGTTGCTTGCGCCGGCGCCGCCGTCGCCGGTTCGGCCACCGTGTACACCGACTCGGCCTCGTTCATCGCGAACCTCGCCGCCGGGTACTACACCAACGGCTTCGATGACGCCGTCCCCGGCCCCTCGCTTCCCCTCTCGTACTCCCAGAACGGGTTCTCGTACGATGTGAACACGCAGCCCGGCGCTCTCAGCGGTCTCTACAACGACACCGGTCTTATCTCGACCGACAACGCCACCGACTCGATCTTCGTCTCCTTCACCAGCGGCAATGTCTTCGCCGTCGGCGGCAACTTCTGGGCGACCGACATCTCGGTCTTCCCCACCGGCACGGGCATCAACATCGCCCTGAGCGACGGCACGAATGTGTCGTACACCAGCACCGGTCCGAGCGATTTCCGCGGCTTCATCAGCGATGTCGCCATCACCAGCATCCAGATCGATGCCCCCGATGACCTGAGCGGCACGCCGTACTGGGCCACCATGGACAACCTGACCGTTGGTCAGGCCGTCCCGGCCCCCGGCGCGATCGCCGTCCTCGGAGCCGCCGGCCTCGCCGGTTTCCGCCGCCGCCGCTGAAGTGTGGTTGACGGGAGTTCGTTCGTCCCCTTCCTGGACGCGTTTCCCCCTCCCGTTCAACACTCCACGCAGCCCGCGTTCCTCTCCGGGAACGCGGGTTTTTTCGTGGGCGGAACGCCATCGATTTCGATGAATCCGGCCCGGGCATCCGTCATGTCCACGCGCCATCCACTCCGATGAGGGGGCGTCCAACACGCTGTCAAGGCTGAAGTTTCGGGGCGAGACGGTGGCGGCCCCGCGCCGGGATTGCGCAAGTCGTGTGCAGAACGCGAAAAGTTGCCTTATTCCGGGGATTCAGTCTGGATGAACCGCGGCCGATCTGGTACCCTCCCGTCGCACAGAGTCTGAGCCGGCGCGCACACGCCGGCCGCACAGGAATAGAGGAGTCAGAGATCATGATCAACCGCATACTTGCGGGCGCTGGTGCGCTCGCGTTGGCTGCTGGTTCGCAGGCAGCCATCTCCGTTTCGTTCGCGGCGGGAACCGCGAATGTCGAGCGGATCTTCGAGATCACCCAGTCGGCCCCGCCCTTCGGCGGCGCGTCCGCCTCGGTCCTCACCATCGGGACTGTCGATGGCGTGGAGCTTGACCTCGTCGTCAACATGGGCGGCGAAGTCGGCCTGGTCACCCAGCGCGCCGGCTTCGAAGCCCTGTTCTATATGGACACGGGCGCCAACAACGGCGGCGCCGGCTCCTTCGGCGGCGAGTTCAACGGCTCGTTCCGGTTCTTCGATCCCAACAACCCCAGCGACACCCTCCTCGTCGGCTTCGTCGGCGACGGCTTCGGGTTCTTCGCGCTCGCCGGTGTACCCGCCGGCGGGACCGTCGGACCCGGCTTCATCGCAGGTTCGCTCGTCGGGCCCGACACCAGCTACTTTCTGAATGACCCCGTGAACGGCTCCGCGCTCGGATTCCCGGGCGGCGGGGCGATGGGCGACGCGGCCTTCACCCTGACGAACTTCGTCAACCTGGACAACGCCGGTTCGGCCGGCGACCCGGTGGCGCAGGCGACCGGCTCGTTCTCCGGCACGATCATCCCCTCGACGGGCACCGGCGTGCTCGCCGCCCTCGGGATGGGCTTCGCGGCCGCGCGCCGTCGTCGCTGAACCCGCGCTCTGCAATGACAACTCAAGCCCGTGGACCCCTCGGGGTCCGCGGGTTTTTTCGTGGTTGCGCCCGGGATCGCCGCGCTGTACGCTTCTCGCATCAAGGAGCCACCATGAGCGAGCCAGCCACCAACAACCCCGCGTACGCGTTCGCCCCCCTGCTCGATTTCCGCTTCACGAAGTTCATCACCGTGAAGATCATCCAGGTGCTCTACCTGGTCGGGATCGCGGTGACCGCGCTGTACATCTTCGCCGGCGTGATCGGCGCGTTCCAGATGGGCGCGGTCTACGGCATGTTCGCGCTGATCATGTCGCCGCTCGTGTTCCTGCTGAGCGTGCTCATCCTGCGCGTCTATCTGGAGATCATCGCGGTGATCTTCCGCATCGCGGAGAACACCTCCCGCCTGGTAGACGCCGCCGAAACGCGCCCCGCTCACTGATCAGAGTTTCGTGCCGGCCTTCGCGCCGATGTCGCGCCGGAACACCTTGCCCTCGAAACGGATCTTCGCCGCCGCGGCGTTCGCGCGCTCACGCGCTTCGTCGAGGGTGTCGCCCAGCGCCACCACGCTCATCACGCGTCCGCCGCCGCTGACCACCTTGCCGGCGTCGTTCCGTCTGCTGCTCGCGTGGAAGACCAGCGCGCCGTCGCGCTCGACCTCGTCGATTCCCTCGATGACCGCGCCCTTCTTGCTCTCCCCGGGGTAGCCGTCCTGGGCCAGGACAACGCAGCACGAGTGGCGCGTGTCCCATTCGAGGGCGGCCTCATCGAGCGAGCCCGTCGCCGTCCGCCAGCAGAGCTCCGCGAAGTCGCACTTCATGCGCGGCAGCACGGCCTGACACTCGGGATCGCCGAAGCGGACATTGAACTCGAGCACCTTGGGCCCGGCGGGCGTCAGCATCAGCCCGGCGTAGAGCACGCCGCGGTACTCGATATCGTCGCGCCGAAGGGTGTCCACGATCGGCACAAGGATCTCGCGCTCGACCCGGGCCATCTGCTCGCCGCTGAGCACGGGCGCCGGGCAGTACGCGCCCATGCCCCCGGTGTTGGGTCCGGTGTCGCCTTCGCCGATGCGCTTGTGGTCCTGGGCCTGATCGAGCGCGAGGATGTTCCGCCCGTCGATGAGCGCAAGCACCGAGGTCTCGGGCCCGGTCAGCCGTTCCTCAATAATCACGCGCGAGCCCGCGTCGCCGAATCGCTTGGCGACCATGATCTCGTCGATCGCCCGCGCGGCGTCCTCGCGCGACTCGGGCAGGTACACGCCTTTGCCGCCCGCGAGCCCGGCGGCCTTGATGACGGGCGCGTCGTTGCGCGACTCCAGATACCGCTTGGCCTCGTCGGCCCTGCGGAACACCCGCGCCTCGGCCGTCGGGATCGACGCGGCGCGCATCATGTCCTTGGCCCACCACTTATCCGCTTCGAGCTGCGCCGCCGCCTGCCCGGGGCCGAAGATCGCGCGGCCCGGCTTGCTCAGTTTCTCGGCGATGCCCTCGGCCAGCGGCGCCTCGGGCCCGACGATCACCAGGTTGATGTCCTCGCGATCGCAGAACATCTGAAGCCGGTAGACCTCGCGCATCGAATGGGCGTGATCGATCGGCTTCGCGAGCGCAGCGATCCCCGCGTTCGAGTGATCGGTGGCGAACAGGGCCTTCACGCGGGGCGACTGGCGCAATTTCCACGCGATCGCGTGCTCGCGGCCGCCGCCGCCGATCAGAAGGACCTTGAACGAGTCAGGAAGTTGGGGCGGGCGTCGTTTGGCCATGGGCGGCGATGATAGACCGCGCGGGCGGCGCCCCACGACCGGAGCGGAAAGTCAGGGTGACTGGATTCGAACCAGCGGCCTCCACGACCCAAACGCGGCGCTCTACCAAGCTGAGCTACACCCTGAGAATCGGACCAGAATCTCGCCGAGATTCGGAAGGACCCGAAATCGGCCCGGTCGGCATGCCAACAATGCTTCGACTGGAAGGAAGATGGTAGCCGTCGCCCGCTCGGACGCCGACTCGGTGTGGATCGCAACCTCGCTTGAGGCCGACCATTCACCAAGAGAAGGTTTCCCGGCCGACGACAGGCCTGCCGCGCAGGCGGGACTCTCCCCCCACCGCCGCGCATGGAAACGAAACAGCGGAAGCCCCCGGCCGGCGCGATGCGCCATCGGCCCCAACTCGTGAGGAAGACATGGGAGCAGTCGCGACAGCGATCAAGTGGACTGTCGGCAGCGTTGTGGTTCTCGGCGTCGTGGGCGGCGTGGGGGCCATGCTGCTCGCTCCCAAGATCAAGGCCCAGCTCGACCTCGCCAAGGGCGGCGGCGTGGGCGTGGAAGTGCGCACCGATCCGGTCACGACCGGTCAACTCGTGCGCACCGTCAGCGCGCCCGGCTTCCTCGAACCCGTCACCAAAGTCTCGCTCAGCGCGCGCATCAGCGCCCAGATCACCGAGCTGCCCTTCGAGGAAGGCGACCCGGTCAACAAGGGCGATGTGGTCGTGCGCCTCGACAACGCCGACCTGCTGGCGCAACTGATGAGCAGCGAGGCCTCGCTCCTCGCCGAGCAGGCGCGCCTCGACGGCGCCCGCGCCAGCTACATCAGCGCGGTCTCGGAGTGGGAGCGCAGGCAGCAGCTCTACGCGTCGAACGATGTCGCCAAGTCGATGCTCGAGCAGGCCGAGGCCGAGAAACTGCGCATGGAGTCCAACCTCCGCGCGGCCGAGGCGGGCATCGAGATGGCCAAGGCGGGCATCCAGCGCATTCGAGAGGATCTCCGGTACGCCGAGATCGTGACGCCCATCACGGGTGTGGTCACGCAACTCAACGCGGAGGCGGGCGAGATCGTCATCACCGGCACGATGAACAACGCCGGCACCGTGATCATGGAGATCGCGGACCTCTCGGAGATGATCGTCAAGGTGGAATGCGACGAGACCGATGTCGCGGATGTGCGCGTCGGTCAGAAGGCCAGGATCTTCCTCACCGCCTACCCCGACGAGGACTTCACGGGCACGGTGCGCCACATCGCCCTCAAGAGCACGCGGGCGCGCAACGGCAGCGATGTCTTCCTCGTCGAAGTGCTCGTGGACACCGAGGGCCGCACGCTCTACTCGGGCCTGAACGCGAGCGTCGACATCGAGGTCGAGACGCTTCAGGAAGTGATGCTCGCCCCGAGTCAGGCGGTGCTCGACAAGCGCATCGACGAACTGCCCGAGGAGATCACCAAGGACAACCCGGCGGTCGACAATCAGAAGACCTTCGCGCGCATCGTCTATGAGATCCGCGACGGGAAGGCGCACGCCGTCCCCGTGCGCATCGGGCCGAGCGACCTGAGGACCACCGCGCTGGTCGCGGGCGTCGAAGAGGGCGCGCAGATCATCACCGGGCCGTACAAGGCGCTGGGCAACCTGAAGCACGGCGACGCCGTGCGCCTGGCCGCCGACAAGAGCGCCAAGCCCGACGAGACCGCTCCCGAGGAGCCCGCCGCCGCCGAGGCCGAGACGCAGACAGAGTCCGACACGAAGGCCGAGGCCACGGAGCGGGCCTCGCGATGACCGCGCTCGCGCCCCCATCCAAGAAGCGCGCCAAGGCGCCGAACCGGCCGCCGATCGCAGACGCGTGCATCGAGGTCCGCGCGCTGCGCAAGATCTATAAGGTCGGCGTGGAGAAGGTCCACGCCCTGCGCGGCGTGGACATGGTGATCCGCCGCAACGAGTTCGTGGCCATCATGGGCTCGTCGGGCTCGGGCAAGTCCACCCTGATGAATGTGCTCGGGTGCCTCGACCGCCCCACCGCAGGCCAGTACATCCTCAACGGCAAGCCCACCCACAAGATGAGCCCCTCCGAACTCGCCGTCGCGCGCAACCGGGAGATCGGGTTCGTCTTCCAGTCGTTCGAACTCCTCAACCGCTCGAGCGCGCTCAAGAATGTCATGCTGCCGCTCGTCTACTCCACCCGTCGCTGGTGGAAAGCGCGATCGCTCGCCAAGGAAGCGCTCGAACGCGTCGGGCTCGCGGATCGCATCCACCACCGGCCCAACCAGCTCTCGGGCGGCCAGCGCCAGCGCGTCGCGATCGCCCGGGCCCTCGTGAACCAGCCGAGCATCATCCTCGCCGACGAGCCCACCGGCAACCTCGACAGCAAGACCACGGAAGAAATCATCGGCCTGCTCCGCGCGCTCCACGACGAGGGCCAGACCATCGTCATCGTGACGCACGAGGAGGATGTCGCCGGACGCGCCGAGCGCATCATCCGCCTCCGTGACGGCCAGATCTTCTCCGACATGCCCTCCCACCTCGACCCGATCCACCGCGAATGGCTCGAGTCGGCGGCCAAGAGTCTCAAGGCCAACCACGCGCTCGCGGCCGAAGAATCCAACAACAACGGCGACGGGGAGGAGGCCTGATGTTCATCATCCGCGTCCTCATGCAGACCGTCGCGCTCGCGCTCGGGCAGATCCGCGCCAACTACGCCCGCGCGCTGCTCACCTCGCTGGGCATCATCATCGGCGTCGGCTCGGTGACCGCCGTCATCGCGGGCCTGACCGGCATGAAGGGCTATGTCCTCAGCGAGTTCGAGACCTTCGGCGCCAAGAAGGTCTTCCTCGACGGCCGCGTCCCGCGCGAACTGCGCAACAAGATCGGCTGGGACGAGGTCGCGCTCACGCTCGACGAGATCACCGACATCCGCGAGAACTGCCCCTCGATCGCGCTCATCACCCCCGTGATGTGGAACTCCTTCGAGGTGCGCAACGGCGAGTATGTCGCCGCCGGCGCGCCGGTGCAGGGAATCTGGCCCGACTGGCACACGATCGAAGCGCGGACCGTGACCTTCGGGCGTCCCTTCAACTCCATCGACGAGACCGAGGCGCGGTATGTGTGCCTCGTCAACGACAAGGCCATCGAGGAACTCAACCTCGACCGCGATCCTACGGGCGATTTCGTCCTACTCAACGGGCGGCGCTTCCTCATCGTGGGCGTCGTCGAGACCAAGGAACTCGGCGCGATGTTCGGCGGCGGGGATTCCCAGGTCGAGGTCTTTATCCCCTTCTCGACCGCCAAACGCATGGCCCCCCTGCGCACCATCTCGTACGCGATCGCCGAACTGACGACCCCCGAGGCCGCCGAGGACGCGCGGGCCGAGGTCGGGTTCGTCCTGCGCAACCTGCGCAAACTCCCTCCCGACTGGCCCGACACCTTCCAGGTGGAAGTGCTCCAGCAGTTCATCGACCAGTTCAACGGACTCGCGGCGGGCATCACGGCCATCGCGGGCGGCGTGGTGAGCATTTCGTTGCTCGTGGGCGGCGTGGGCATCATGAACATCATGCTCGTCTCCGTCAGCGAGCGGACGCGTGAGATCGGCCTGCGCAAGGCGGTCGGCGCCAAGTCGGCGATCATCCTCCTGCAGTTCCTCGTCGAGGCCGTCGTGCTCTGCGTCGCGGGCGGCATCATCGGGCTCGCGCTGGGCCAGGCGCTCACGCTCGCGCTCCAGAACCTCCCGGGGGCGAGTCTCGAGAACGCCTATATCCCCGGCTGGGCGGTCACCCTCGCGTTCCTCTTCAGCGCCGCCGTCGGCGTGATCTTCGGCATGTTCCCGGCCATCAAGGCCGCACGGCTCGACCCCATCGAGGCCCTCCGGCATGAATGACACCTCTCGGTCCCGCTCTTCTTTCGGCTGTGGCTGCGCGCTGGCGCTCAGCGCGGTGAGTCTCTCCCTGTTCGCCGGGTGCGCGAAGAGCCCGTTCGTCACCTACGAGAGCGACCTCGGCCCGCGCGTGAGCATCGCGCGGCTGCGGGAGATCAACACCTTCAACGCCGCGCAGTATGTCGCGCCCGCCGACATGCAGGACCCGCTGGTCACTCCCACGACCGAGATCCCCGACCCGTTCGTTTCCAAGGACCGCGTCGAGGTGACCATCGAGGAGGCGCGGGCGTGGACGCTGGCCAACAACCTGAGCCTGCGCGCGACGCTGGTCGATCCCGCGATCGCCAACCAGCGCGTCACCGCCGAGGAGGGCGCGTTCGACGCCGTGGTCTTCGCCAACGCGAGCTACAACAACACCGACCAGCCGACGGCCTCCCAGCTCGAGGGCTCGCAGATCGAGCAGTCCGCGTTCACACCCGGGGTGCGCATCCCCCTGCGCAGCGGCGGCACGATCTCGTTCGACCTCCCCATGGACCGCGTCGACACCAACAACCAGTTCTCGACCCTGAACCCCGCCTTCGAGATCGACGGGCGGTTCTCGATC
Organism: uncultured Phycisphaeraceae bacterium; assembly: GCA_965369025.1. Classification (GTDB taxonomy): domain Bacteria; phylum Planctomycetota; class Phycisphaerae; order Phycisphaerales; family UBA1924; genus JAHBXC01. The sequence continues at coordinate 676,556 of CBDUPB010000002.1, forward strand.
AGCCAGCCCCTCCTGCGCAACGCGGGGCGCCGCGTGAACACCTACGGCATCCGCGTCGCAGCGCTCAACGCGCAGATCAGCGAGGCGCGGACCAAACTCGAGATCATCCGGCAACTCGCCGACGCCGATCGGGCGTACTGGCGCCTCTACGCGGCCCAGAAGGCGCTCGATGTCCGTCTGCTCCAGCACGAACTCGCGTACGAGCAGCTCGAGAGCGCCAGGCGACGCGTGCAGGCGGGCGACGCTCCCGAGGTCGATGTGACACGCGCCGAGAGCGGCCTCGCGTCAACACTGGACCAGATCATCGCGGCCCAGAACTTCATTTCCGAACGCGAGCGCGAACTCAAACGCGTGATGAACGCGCCGGGCCTGGACATCGGGACCCAGACCTACCTGCTCCCACAGACCGAGCCGGATCTCGTCAGGTACGAGTTCGATTACAAGGAACTCGGCGACCAGGCGGTCGCGCACCGCATGGAGCTCCTCGAACTCGAACTCCAGCTCGCGATCGACGAGAGCACCATCGCCCTGCGCAAGAACTCCACGCTCCCGCTCTTCACGCTCGATTACACGGCCGTCACGAACGGCCTTGGCGACTCGTGGTCCAGCGCGGGGGGCCAATCGGGTGATTTCGACTACATCGACCATTTCCTGCGCGCCCAGTTCGAGATGCCCCTGGGGAACCAGACCGCCACCGCGAACCTGCGCGAAGCGATCCTCCTGCGCGTGCAGCGACTCTCGACGCGCGACGCGCGCGAGCAGTCGATCCAGGAAGAGACCTTCAACGCCGCCGACCGGGTCCGTTCGTCCTGGGGTCGGATTCTGGCGTCCCGGCTCTCGGTCATCACCGCGACCCGCACGCTCGACGGCGAGCGGCGGCAGTTCGATGTCGGCGCGCGCACCAGCACGGATGTCCTGAACGCGTCGACGGATCTGGCCAACGCGCGGCTGACGGAGATCCAGGCGCTCACCGATTACCAGATCTCCCTGGTCGATCTCGCGTTCGCGACGGGCACCACGCTCGGCGCCGCCCGGATCGACTGGGCGCCCATCGATCCGACCCACTCGCCGCCGCCCGATTTCCCGACCGCAGCGGAAGACGCGATCCTCGGCCTGAAACTGCCCTGAGCGCGCACGGAGTGGAATCCTCGGAAAGGCCCGTCGTCGGCCGCTACACTGCCCGCCGGAAACCGACGCCCCGGAGCCGACGATGCCCGTTCTGCCGATGACCACGCTCAGCACGATCCCCCAGACACCCCCTCCCGGGAACCTTGAGGCCTACCTGCCCGTGGGCGTCATCGTGCTGATGGCGATCGCCTTCGGCGTCATCAACATCGTCGGGACCATGCTCATCGGGCCGCGCCGATCGGGCCCGGTGAAGGAACTGCCCTACGAGTCGGGCATGGACCCGCTCGGCGGGGCTCGCAAGCGGTTCAATGTCCGCTTCTACATCCTCGCGATGACCTTCCTCGTCTTCGATGTCGAGGTGATCTTCCTCTACCCTTGGGCGACGACCTTCGGGCAGATCGGCCCCGGGACGGACGAAACCTTCGCCTTCCTCGGGCGGGCCCTCTTCTTTCTGTTCACCACGCTGATCGCGTATGTGTACGCGTTCCGCAAGGGTGTTTTCCGCTTCGATTGAGGCGGGACAGAGGTGAAGGCCGGATGCCCATGAAACGGGCCGCCCCTGCTACCCTATCAGCGGTATGCGATCGAACGCACGGACATCCAGCGGCCGCTGGGGTGATCTCCATCCCCGGGTATACGCTGCGCTTGTGGCGCTTGCGTGCCTGACGCTGCTCGCCGTGGGCGCCGCGCTGGCTCCCGATTCGGCCGGCCACGGGACACACACCCAGCTCGGACTCCCCCCCTGCGCCTTCGCCGTGGCCCTCGGGAAGCCCTGCGCGACCTGCGGCATGACGACGGCCGTTTCGACCGCCGCCTCGGGGAACCTGACCAGCGCCCTGGCCGTACAGCCCTTCGGCGCCGGGATCGCTCTCGCGGCGGCTTCGGCCTTCTGGATCAGTCTGTATTCAGCCGTCTCGGGCTCACGAGTTTGGAAAGCGGCCACCCCGCTTCTCCGGACGAGACCGATGCTCGTTCTCGCGGGGTTGCTCTTGGCCTCCTGGGTGTACAAGATCATCGTGTGGAATCCATGAGACATATCCGCCGAGCCCAACTCTGTCTCGCCGCCTCGGCCGTCGCGCTGGCTTCGCTCGCGGCGATGCCCGGGTGCTGGGTGCCGCTCGCCGTCGGCGGCATGATGGAGTCGTACAAAGAGAGCAGCACCCACGAGGTGCCGGCCGACTATCTCGGGCTGCAGGGCAAGTCGTTCGCGGTCGTCGTCGCCGCCGATCGCGCGATCCAAGCGCAGTTCCCCGATCTGGTCCCTCAATTGGTTGCGCGCGTGAGCGAGCGCCTCCGCGCCGAGTCCGGCGCGAGCGGGTATGTGCCCCCGGGTGTCATGGTCAGCTACATGAACCAGAGGCCGCGCTGGGTCGCGCTCACCCACAGCGAACTGGCCGAAGATCTGGGCGTCGACCGGATCGTCTTCGTTGACCTGATGGAGTTCCGCCTCAACGAGCCGGGCAACCAGTATGTCTGGGAAGGCGTGGCCGCGGCGACGCTGGGTGTGGCCGAGATGGAATCGTTCGCACCCGACGAGTACTCGTACCGGCGCGAGATCCGCGTCGGCTTCCCCGACGGGAAGGGTTTCAACTCCAACGACTTCGGCCCTGATGTCGTCAAGAGCCGTCTGATGAACCGCCTCACCGATCGGATCACCTGGGTGTTCTACAACCACCAGGAACCGTACTACCCCGATTATTGAGCGGAGTGTCATGAGCCCAATGAACGCGGCAAAGAGAATGACGCTCGCCCTGGCGATCGTTGCGACAACGATCAGCGCGGGGTGCAACTACCTTGCCCCGGCCGTCGTGCTGCTCTCCCCTCCCCCGAGCAAGGAAGCGCAGTACAAGCTCGACAAGACGCTGGTGACGGTGATCTTCATCGACGACCCGCAGAACAAGGCGCCGCGCAGATCGCTGCGCCTGATCATGGGCCAGACCGCAGAGCAGAACCTCATCGCGCGCGGCGTGATGCCCGCGAACATGATGATCCCGGCGCAGACCGCCCTCCAGCTCACCTCGCGCGAGAGCGTGACCGACAAGTTCAGCATCGTCGATGTCGGGCGCACGCTCGGGGCCGATGTCGTGATCTACGCGCGGCTCGACGGCTTCGGGCTGTCGGCCGACGGCGTGTCGCTCAAGCCCTACGCCGTCGCGCAGGTCCGGGTGCTCGACGCCGCAAACAACATGCGCCTGTGGCCCGAGGCCGGGACGGACTACCCGGTGATCTACCAGGGAACGCAGCAGGCGGGCGAGACGCCGGGCGGCGCGAGCGAGCGGGCCGAAGCGGAGCGCATGCTCGCGGAGCGCCTCGGGCTCGAGATCGCGCGTGTGTTCTACAAGCACGAGATCCAGCGCGAGTCGCCCTCGGGCATGAACAATTGACCGCGACGAACGAAGCGCCGATCACGCTCGTGCGGTTCGTGCCGCCTCCCAACGATCGCGTGGCGGCGCCCCAGGCGGGGTATGTCATCGGGCTGCTCGATGTCGCGGGCTACTCGGTGCGCGGCGTCCTTCCCGACGATTCGTCCAAGTTCGCCAAGGCCGTCAAGATCCTGCGCATCACGCGCCGCGACCGGCTCGTGCTGCGCGAATGCGACCCGATCCCCGGCTTCGTCAACGAGGTGTTCGTGCAGATGGGGTCCGAGGAAGCGCGGCCGACAGAGTCCAGCGTCACCGCCTCGGGCTCCGGCACTCGGACCGATCCGGTGATCCACGCAGGCGACCCGATCGCGACCAGCCGCGCCATCCTGCACGCGGTGCGCGTGAGCGACGGCCCGCCCGCCCCGCCGATCGCCTGACGCTAGTTCGTGGCCGGCTCAGAGCCCGCGATGGTCTCGGTCGCCTCGAGCGGCGCGTCGGCCAAGAACGCCGAGGCCGGATCGACGCCCGCGTCTGAGACCGCGCCGTCAGCGCGTCGGATCACCTCGAACCGCACGACCGGGTCTTTCGCCTCGATGCGCGCGCCGGGCGGCGGCTGGCCGATCATCCCGTCGCGGAGGGTGGCGAGCGACGCACGCTTCTCGGTGATGCCGCGCTCGAGTTCGTCGCTCGACAGCGAGAGCACCGCAACCAGCCGCACATCGTTCGCGCGGACCTGATTGACGAACTCAGACGGCCCGACGATCTCGATCTCGCGAAGGAACAGGTCTTCGGGAAGGATGCGCACCTCCCAGCGCCCGGCCTCGGTCGGCGGGAGCAGCACCTGCACGGGGGCCGACGGGACGGTGATGGTCGCGCTGTCGCGGCGGATGACGATCTCCACGATGGACTCGGGAGGCGAGATCCGCGCGGTCCCCCCGTTGGCGGTGACGCCGTTGGGAAGACTCAGCGTCGCGCGCACCCGCTGGGGAAGCCCTCGGCGCGACATGTCGATCTGGGACGGATCGATGCGCGCCAGCACAAACGGGCCGCCGTCCATCGCTTCGAGTTGTTCGGCGATCGGCCGCGAGAGCACAAGATCCGCGGTTGTCGGATCGAGCCTGGCGGGCTGTTCGAGATCGACCCCCGCGAGCGCGACACGGATCGGCGCGTCGTCCAACCTGCGCAGGACATCGATGCGCAAGCGGACCGTAGGCGGCTCAACGGCGATGACATTCACGCCGGCTTGCTGGAGTTCCGGATCGCCGCGCAGAGCAGCCCCGATGTCGATGGTGAACTCGCCTTCCTGATCGGGAACACCCGGGGAGCCGGGCCTGAGTTCGATGCGCGGCGGGGTCTGCTGGAGCGACGCGGCCGACCCTTCCATGCGGACGCGGATCACGCCGCGCCAATCGTCGCTGATCACGCGCGTCGCGAGGTCATCGGCCCCGCTGACGAACGAGACGCGCACCTCCTGCTGGGACTGGGTCAGCGACTCAGCCTCGGCGTAGATCCACACCAGGGCGGTCACGAGCGCGATGAGGAAGACATTGCGAATGCGGTCCAGCATCGGTCAGCGGCTCCCCTGCCCGGTCGAAGTCTTGGGCGCCTCGGCGTCGCGTTGCTGTTCGATGATCGTGGGCGCGTCCGGGGGCGCCTCGTCGTCGTAATGCAGTTCGCCCGCATCGACCGTGACCATCGCCTTGAGCCCCTTGCGCAGCTCTTCTTCCAGCGTCTCGACCGAAAGCCAGCGGCGGAGACGCCCGGCCTCACCGATGCTGATCGCGCCGGTCTCTTCGCTGACCACAACCACCAGCGCGTCGGAAACGCGGCTCAGCCCGACGGCGGCGCGGTGCCTCGTGCCCAGGTTCGAGTCGTTGATCTCGTTGGGATCGGCGAGCGGGAACTGAACGCCGGCGGCCACGATCTTCTTCCCGCGCATCACCACGCCCATGTCATGGAGCGGGTTGTTGGGCCAGAAGATCGAGAGCAGGAGGTCCTGAGAAACATCCGCGTTCAGCGCGCGGCCTCCCTCGATGAAGTCGCGCAAACCGGTCTGCCGCTCGATCGCGATGATCGCGCCGAACTTGCTCTTGCTAAGCAGTTTCGCGGCGCCGCAGACCGCGGCGATCATCTCGTCGACATCCTTCTGCGATTGCACATTCCCGAACAGGGAACGGGCGGCGGGGAGTTCGCCGATGCGCATCAGCGCCCGTCGGAGCTCGGGCGCAAAGATCACGACAAGGGCGATCGCGGAGAAACCGAGGAACTGGTCGTAGAGCAGCGCGAGCCGAGGGAACGCGTCGTTCCTTGTCGCGAGCCGGACCACAACGGTCGTGATGACCACAAGGATGATCAGCGCCCGCAAGGCGCCGGCGGCCCGGGTGCCTCGGACAAACGACCACACGAAGTAGACCACCGCGCCGATGATCAGCAGCTCGATCGCGATCTGCCAGAGCGGATAGCCCTGGGCGCGACTCCACAACTGGTTGAGCCACTCAAAGACGGCCACGGGGGACCTCGGGGGCTGGGGTGAGCGGGTGGAGGGAACGCGGGGACGGCGCCGCGTCGGCGCAAGATCCGCGCCGGACCGAGTATATCGGCAAAGACAGCGTCCCCCGACCAAGAACGCCAACAGCGGCGACTTCGCGGCGTGCGCGGTACAACTGGCCCATGGCGCGATCAGGCGACAAGGAACCGATACGGGCTCGCTTCGGCGCCGGCACGATCGCCTGGATCGGGCGCATCGGCGGCCCGGTCCTCGCGATCGCCGTCTATCTCCTCCTCACACCAACGCCCGGCGCCGAGACCGGAGACCTCTCCGAAACCGGCCGACGCGTCGCCGCCGTCGGCGTACTCATGGCTTTCCTGTGGATGACCGAGGCGCTCCCCCTCGCCGCCACCGCCCTCATCCCCCTCGTCCTGTTCCCGACGCTCCAAATCATGCCCATCGGGCAGGCGGCCGGGCCGTTCGCCTCCCCCGTCATCTTCCTCTTCATGGGCGGGTTCCTCCTCGCCCTGACGATGGAACGCTGGAACCTCCACCGGCGAATCGCGCTGCTCACCCTCCTCCTCGTCGGCACGCGCCCCCGCGCACTGGTCGCGGGATTCATGATCGCGTCCGGCACGCTGAGCATGTGGATCAGCAACACCGCCACCGCCGTCATGATGCTCCCCATCGGAGTCACGGTCATCACCCTGGCCATCGAGCGCGTGCGCGGCGCCGGCGATCCGAAGGAAACGCTGCAAGATGGCGAATCGGTCACCGAGTTCGCCGCACGGTCAGGCATCGGCAACTTCGCGACCTGCCTCATGCTCGGCCTCGCGTACGGCGCCAGCATCGGGGGCATCGGCACGCTCATCGGCACACCGCCCAACGCCTTCCTCGCCCAGTTCGTCGCCGACTCCTATGGCGAGACGATCGGTTTCGGCCGGTGGATGCTCGTGGGCGTCCCCTTCGCCGCGGTCTTCAGCGCCATCGCCTGGTTCCTCCTGACCTATGTCATCTTCCCGATCCGCCTCAAGGAGATCCCCGGCGGCCGCGCGCTGATCCGCGAGGAACTCGGCAAACTGGGCAAGGTCTCAGGCGCCGAGCGCCTCGTGTTCGCCGTGTTCATGTGCGCGGCCATCGCGTGGATCAGCCGCTCCTTCCTCGCCGAGTGGGACTGGTTCGTCGGCGTCTTCCCCCCCATCAAGTTCATCACCGACGAGGTCATCGCCATCGCCGCCGGCATCGCGCTCTTCGCGATCCCCGTCGACATCAAGCGCGGCGTCTTCGCCCTCGACTGGGACACCGCCGTCCGCTTGCCGTGGAGCGTGCTTCTCCTCTTCGGCGGGGGGCTTTCCCTCGCGGCCGCCGTCAAGGCCAGCGGCCTCGACGCCTATCTGGGCGGACAGATGCACGCCCTGGCCGGCGTGCCCACCTGGGTGCTCATCCTCGCGGTCTGCGCGATGGTGATCTTCCTCACCGAACTCACGAGCAACACCGCGACCGCGGCCACCTTCCTCCCGATCCTCGGCGGCGTGGCCGTGGGCATCGGCATCGACCCCATGCTGCTCTGCATCCCCGCCGCCATGGCCGCCAGTTGCGCGTTCATGATGCCCGTCGCGACGCCGCCCAACGCGATCGTCTACGGCAGCGGGCATGTGCGCATCGGCCAAATGGTCCGCGGCGGGTTCGTGCTAAACATCGTGGGCGTCGTGCTCGTCACGCTGTTCACGCTCCTCGCGGCGGCGGTGTTCGATATCCCGCTGGAGAGAGAGGTGGGTGAGGATGTTGGGAACGCAGTGGAGGCGGCGCCGTAGCATCCCCCCATGCCCTGGACCGTCGTGGCGTTCGAGACCACGCCCAATCCCAACGCGATCAAGTGCGTGCTCGATCACCCGATCGCCGCCTTGCCGCGCGCGTACCGGGCGGCGAGCGAGGCGGCCGACGACGAGATCGCGCGATCGCTCTTCGCCATTGAGGGCGTGACGAACCTGCTGATGCTCCACGATTTCGTGACCGTCGGGAAGGCGCCCGACGCGCAGTGGCCGGAGATCAAGCGCGCGGTGAAGCGGGCGCTGAGGAAGGCGCCGTGAGCGACGACAAGTCGCTGGCGCGCGCGGTCGAGTCGTGGTTCGCCAGGCACCGGCGCGACCTGCCGTGGCGCGTTGAGGTGAAGGAAACTCGCTCCCCCTACTTCGCGCTGGTGAGCGAGGTGATGCTCCAGCAGACCCAGGCGTCGCGCGTGGCCGAGCGGTTCGAGCGGTTCATCGACCGGTTCCCGGGCTTTGATGCGCTCGCGAGCGCGTCCGAGGACGAGGTGCTCGCCGAGTGGACGGGGCTGGGGTACTACCGCCGGGCGCGCAGTCTGCATGCGGCGGCGCGCGAAGTCATGGAATCCCACAAGGGAAAGGCCCCGCGGGATGTCGACGCCCTGCGCGCGCTGCCGGGCGTAGGCCGCTACACCGCAGGCGCCATCGCCAGCGTCTGCTTCGGCGTGCGTGCGCCGATCGTGGACGCGAATGTCGCGCGCGTGCTCCTGCGCGTCGGCGGAAAGAAACTCGCGATCACCGACCCGAAGGCGCAGAAGTTCGCGTGGGAGCGCGCGGAGTCGCTCGTCAACGCCGCGCGTTCACCCGGGAACTTCAACGAGGGGCTGATGGAGCTCGGCGCGCTGGTCTGCGCGCCGCGCAACCCGAAGTGCGAAGTCTGCCCTCTCAGGTCTCGATGTGCTGCCTTCGAGCGCGGCCTCCAGAACAGCATCCCCGTGCGCGCGACGAAGGCCGAGAAGCCCGCCGTCCACCACACCGCCGTGATCGTGCGCACGAGCAACGGCATGTTCCTCGTCGAGCAGCGCGCGTCGAAGGGCTTATGGGCGAAACTCTGGCAGGCGCCGACGCTCGAGACCGGCGAACCCGCGACCGGCGCTGAAGTCCGCGCGTTCCTCGCGGGTCGCCTGGGCGTCGCGCAGCGCTCGATCCGAGCGCGCGACCTCTCGCCGCGCGAGCCGTTCACGCGCGTCACCAGCAGCCGGATCGTGAAGTTCGCCGTCTTCGAGTACGCGGGCCACGCGCCCCCTTCCCAGACCCTCCGGACCGCCACCCGCGCCGCCCTGCTCGCGGGCGACCCGCCCCTCGCCGTCCCCCACCGGCGGATTCTCCTCGGCCCGGACGCGTAAAGAACCCGCGAAACCCGCCCCGACCGCCCCAAATCGGCGACTCCCCCGATTGTCCGGCCCGCGAGCCCCGCTACCATTCCGGCCCGCTGGATATCAGGCGCCGCGATCGTCGCGCCGCCCCACGCGGATGGCCTCAACCGCCCCTCAGGGGTACGGCGTCCCGGCCGGAACAAAACGGGGCCAGCGGCACGGCATCGAGGAGAGGCCGCCGCCGGCGAAAGGACCCACGCACAACATGATCGATGAAACGCTGATCAAGTCGCTCGGCATCGCCGACGACGAAGCCCTTGCCCTGCTCGAATCCGCATTCGGGAAGGACATGGCCGATGGTGACATGGACTCGCTGCTTGCCGACAGCATGCAGGACCTCACCACCGGCAACATCCTCGACGCGAAGATCATCGGATTCGCGGGCGACGATGTCGTCGTTGACCTCGGGCTCAAGTCCGAGGGGCTCATCCCCAAGGACGAGTTCAACGACCTCTCCGAAGTCCGCCCCGGCGACACCGTCAAGGTGCTGCTCGAGTCGCTCGAAGGCGACGGCGGCCTCGTCCAGATTTCCAAGCGCAAGGCCGACCGCATCATCAACTGGCAGCGCCTCCTCGAGACCACCAAAGAGGGTGATGTCGTCGAAGGCCGCGTGATGCGCAAGATCAAGGGCGGCCTGCTCGTCGATATCGGCGTGCCCGCCTTCCTCCCGGCGTCGCAGGTCGACATCCGTCGCCCCCACGACATCGCGGACTACATCGGCCGCGACATCCGCGCCGAGATCCTCAAGATCGACGAAGAGCGGCGCAACATCGTCGTGTCTCGCCGCAAGCTCATCGAGACCGAGCGTGAGACCGCCAAGACCCGCCTGCTCGGCACCCTCACCGAGGGCGACATCGTCACCGGCACGGTCAAGAACATCGCCGACTTCGGCGCGTTCGTCGACCTGGGCGGCATCGACGGCCTCCTCCATATCACCGATATGTCCTGGGGCCGCGTCAACCACCCGTCCGAGATCGTGCGCATCAACGACAAGATCGAGGTCAAGGTCCTCAACATCGACCACGAGCGCGAGAAGATCGCCCTCGGCCTCAAGCAGAAGGAAGCGTCCCCCTGGGAGGAGATCGAGGCCAAGTACCCCGTCGGCGCTCGCGTCAAGGGGACCGTGGTCAACATCGTCTCCTACGGCGCGTTCGTCCGCCTCGAGGACGGCATCGAAGGCCTCGTCCACATCTCCGAGATGTCCTGGACCCGTCGCATCAACCACCCGTCCGAACTCGTCAAGCCCGAGGATGAGGTCGAAGTGGTTGTCCTCGACATCAACAAGGACAAGCAGGAGATCTCGCTCGGCATGAAGCAGACCGAGGTCAACCCTTGGGAACTCGTCGCCGAGAAGTACCCCGTCGGCACCATGATCGAGGGCGCTGTCCGCAACCTCGCGAACTACGGCGCCTTCGTGGAAATCGAGCCCGGCATCGACGGCCTCCTCCATGTCTCCGACCTCTCGTGGACCAAGAAGGTCGCGCACCCCAACGAGATGCTCAAGAAGGGCGACAAGATCCAGTGCGTCATCCTGGAAGTCGACCAGGAACGCCAGCGCATCTCGCTCGGCCACAAGCAGCTCCACGAGGACCCCTGGAACGAAGCCATCCCCGGCGCCTACCAGCCCGGCATGGTCGTTCGCGGCAAGGTCACGAAGATCACCAACTTCGGTGTCTTCGTCGAACTCGAGGACGATCTGGAAGGCCTGCTCCACATCTCGGAACTCGCCGATCACAAGGTCGAGAACCCCCTGGATGTCGTCAAGCCCGGACAGGAGATCGATGTCAAGATCCTGCGCGTCGACATGAGCGACCGCAAGATCGGCCTCTCGCTCAAGCGCGCCCAGTGGGGCGACTCGACGGGCGGCGACGAGACCGAGGGCGAGGGCGGCGCCAAGCGCGAGCGTCCCGACCGCGGCGTCGATCACCCGACCCGCGGCGGCATGGACGATCACGGCGCCATGGGCACCGACAAGATCAAGTTCTCCTGATCTGATCGCCACAACCTGAGACCACCCAACCCGCGAGGAACCCCTCGCGGGTTTTTCATTTTTGCTACCTCTTCTCCGCACCCTCTCCCCGTGGGAGAGGGTGGCCCAAAGGGCCGGGTGAGGGCGCGATGCTTCCTATCAGAGCCCCGGGCGCAAGCACAGGCCGCGGACGCGCTCGTACTTCATGGGTGGCGTGGACATCGCGCAGCGATGTCCGTGCGCTTCACCGTCACCAGCACGGTCAACCCGCGGTTGACCATGCCACCCGGATCGCCCCAACAACAACGCCCGCGAGGGATCCCCTCACGGGCGCGTCGTTCAATCTGGATGTTGCACTGGCTCCGCTTGCCGTCTCAGTCACACGCACGCATGCGGCGACCGTTCGCCGCTCAGCACATCGCGATGAAGGTCAGCACCGCGATGATCGCGATCTGCCTGCGATGGTCGTTCATTTTCACGATTTCGGCGAAGGTCCGCATATCCGTTTCCTCTTGTCTTGCGTTGTCGCGGGCGGCTCATCCGTCCACGCCTTGATACCTTCAAGACCGGCGCCAAACGCCCGGCGAGAACGCCGTCCCGAGAATACCGCGACTTTCCGCGCTTCCAAGCGAATAACCTGTACACGGACCCCCGATTCCTCTTACGGCCCGAGAACCCCACGATGCGCATCCGCAACGCCACGCGTCTCGCCAAGGCAACACCCGCGATCCTCGCAGGCCTCGCGTTGCTCGCGCCCCGGGCCGCAGCCCAGGACGCCGCCCCCTCGCAGCCCGAGCGGGCGCCCACGCAGGTCGTGGAAACCAGAACGCCCGCCCTCCCGGCCGCCGGCGCGTGCCTCGAGGCGTTCCAGCGCGTCGATTCGTGGATCCGCGCCGGGTTTTCGGTCCCGTCGGAGAGCCAGCCCATCGACCCGCCCGGCACGACCGCAGCGTGCGTGACCGTCCGCCTCAACGGGAAGGTTCTCGGCCGCTCGACCGTCTCATCGCCTGAAGGAACGCTGGTCTGGGCCGCCGCGCGAGGCGCTGCGCTCCAGGCCATCGAGAGCGCGCCCACCCAGCGCGACGCGACGCGCGACGAACAACTCCGGGACATCGCCAGAAGAGCCACCCTCGACATCCAGTTCGCCGGGCAACTCACCCCGCTCATGGGCGAGTCGTTCGTTGACGCCGCCCAGCGCCTCAACCCGGGCGTCGACGGCGTCGCGATGCGCGTCGGCGACAGACTCGCGCTCGTCTTCCCCGGGACGATGCTCTCCACCAACTCAACCACCGCCGAAGCGCTCAGCGCGTGCGCGGGGCTCCTCGAACTCCCCCCCGTCGACCTCGCCTCCCTGCGCAAAGATCACAACGCGATCGTCTACTCCTTCCGCGCACAGCAACTCGCCCAGCCCCTCGCCGGACGCGAGCCCGTCTTTCTTTTCCGCGGCGGCCGCGTCATCACGCCCACCGAGGTCTCCCTCGCCCAACTCACCGCGTTTGCGAACGGGCTGGCGAACCGCATGAACGCGCTCCGATTCCCGGGGGATCGCCCGCTCGGGCTGCTGGGCGATTACCAGCCGTGGAACGGAAAGCACCAGCCGATCGTCGCTCCGGCGCGCGATCAGGCCCTCGCGCTCTACGCCCTGGGCCGGTACGCGACCTCGCCCGCGATCGACGCCGCCAACAGCGCCCGCGCCGCCCGCACTTTCTGGACGGTCTTCGCCGACTTCATCAAGGTCGATCCCAGCGAGACCAACCCGCTCGAAGACCCCGTGGCCGCGGCGTTCATCACCCTCGCTCTGCGCGCGTCGCCCGAGCGCCCGCCCGGGATGCCCCGCCCCCCCACCAATGTGAACGACCCGACCGTCGCCGCCCTCCTTGCCGTGCGCGGCGCGTTCGATCCGGAGAAGGGCTGGAAGGAATCGCTCCGCCCGAGCGAGCGCGCCGCGATCGCGTTCGCCCTCGCCGACGCCTCGCGCACCAAGCCCGACGACGCCAAACTCCGCGCCCGCGCCGACGCCGCCGTCCGTTCGCTCTTCCGCGAAGCGACGCCCGGGACGCTCGTCGCCTACATGCCCTGGCTCCTCGACGCCGAACTCGCGCTCGCCGGCACATCGGACATCGCCTCGCTCCCTGCGCTGCTCGAATTCCGCGACCTCGTGTGGCGCCACCAGCTCACCCTCGCCGACGCCGGCCCCGAGAACGCCGACCTCATCGGCGGGATCGTCTTCACCGCCGGGCGCAACCCGCTCCCAACAGCCCAGAGCGCGCGGCCGATGGCCGCCCTCGCGCGCATGACCTTCGACACGCGCTTCACCCCCCGCGATCAGGTCCCCGCCGAACTCGCGCGGCTGATGTCCTCGTTGCGTTTCCTGCGCCAACTCGCCGTTGACGACGCCCTCCTCCACATGATGCAGGACGATCAACTCTCACGATGGGGCATCCGCAACTCCCCCTGGGACCAGACCCTGACCCTCGACGCCTCCGCCATGGCGCTCCTTACCCTCGTCGAGACCCTCGACGGCGCCGCCCAAATGCGGTGATCTTCCCCCTCGCTCACCCCCCTACGATTCCCTGATGACCCCCACCTCCCCCGCTCCAACCTCCACCGAAGGCGATGTGCGCACCGTCTCCTTCGTCTCGCTGGGCTGCCCCAAGAACCTCGTTGACTCCGAGAAGATGCTCGGCCTCCTCGCCGAGGACGGCCTCATTCCCATCTCGTACGAAGCGGGCGAGACCGCCGACGCCATCGTCGTGAACACCTGCGGCTTCCTCGAAGCGTCCAAGGAGGAATCCCTCGCGGTCATCCACGAGGCCCTCGAGAAGAAAGCCGCGGGCGAGGTAAAGCGCGTCATCGTCGCCGGATGCCTCGTCCAGCGTCACCGCGCGAAGATCCTCGACTGGGCGCCCGGCGTCGACGCGATGATCGGCGTCTTTGATCGCGACAAGATCGTCGAGGCCGTGCGCGGCGCGAAGTCCGCACGCGAAACGCTCGACTCGGCGCCCAAGCCCACATACTGGATCGAAGCCAACGCCCTCACCGCCGCCAAGACGCGCGGCCTCAACACCACCGGCCTCACCGTGCAGGGCAAGGACGGCAAGGGCATTGGCTACTTCGAGTCAGACTCCGCGCGACTCCGCCTCACGCCCCGCCATTACGCCTACCTGCGCATGTCCGAGGGCTGCAACCAGCGCTGCGCGTTCTGCACCATCCCGTCGATCCGCGGCAAGCTGCGCTCCAAACCCATCGAGCACATCCTCGAAGAGGTCAAGGAACTCCTCGCCGACGGCGCCTTCGAGATCTCCCTCATCGGGCAGGACACCACTTCCTACGGCGACGACATCGGCGCGGGCTTCAACCGCGCCAACGCGAAGCACGACAAAGACTTCGTCGGTATGGGCGGCCTGCCCATGCTCCTCGCGAAGATCGACGAAGTCGTCACCCAGCGCGCCGGCAACGCGTGGGTGCGCCTGATGTACGCCTATCCGACCACCTTCTCCGACGAGATGATCGACGCCATCGCGTCGCTCCCCAACATTCTCAAGTACATCGATATCCCGCTCCAGCACGCGAGCGACAACATGCTCACCGCCATGCGCCGCAATGTCACCGCGAAGCACCAGCGTGAGCTCATCGAGAAGCTCCGCGAGCGCATCCCGGGCATGGCCGTGCGCACGACCTTCATCTCCGGCTTCCCGGGCGAGACCGAGGAAGACCATCAGCGACTCCTCGAGTTCATCGACGAGACGCGCTTCGACATGCTGGGCGTCTTCGAATACTCGCACGAGGAAGGCACCGTCGCGGGCACGATGGAGGACGATCCAGCGCTCGCGGTCCCCGCGGAAGTCAAGGCGCGACGCAAGGACGAGATCATGTCGCTCCAGCGCGAGATCGCGTTCGAGCAGGCCGCGTATCTCGCCGAGCAGTTCGACCCCGCCGATCCCGAGAACACCGGCGTGCGCTTCGATGTGCTCATCGACGAGGCGGCGCCCGACATCGAGATCGCGGGCGGCGTCGGCAAAGCCCATGTCTATCGAGGGCGCACCTACTTCCAGGCGCCGCAGATCGATTCGGTCACCTTCGTCGCCTCGCGCGAGAAGCTCAGTCCGGGCGAACTCGTGCGCTGCACGGTCGTCGGCGCCGACGGCTACGACCTCGTCGCGCGCCCTTCAACCGACCTCGAGAAGCGCATGTCGCTTCCCGTCGTGCGCTAAACGAACACGGGCCGGATCAAGCGATCCGACCCGTGAGGCGCGTTCGAGTGCGGCAGCTCTCTCTCACCGCCGAAAGTCGTACCCGCCCAGTTGCCTGTGGATGTACCCGGGCGCCGAGACCAGCAGCGAACCGCGGTAGAACCGGATGCTCGCGCCCGTCCCGCCGTTGATCTGCCACTGCTCGGGGTCGATGGTCGAGGTCACGATGTCCACGATCTCCTGGACCCGCGTCGCTTCGTCCACCTCGATGTCGTCCGGATCATCGACGCGGAACACGCCGCGCCCGCCTCCCCCGCCGCTGCTCTGCTGGAGCACCGCATCGAGGTCGAGCTCAGGGACATCGGTGAAATTCGGGATCACGAACAGCATGTCGTGGATGTCGTAGAGCCTGACGGTCTTCTTCGAGTTCAGCCACTCCTTGGGGCCGACCTCGATGATCCCGTCCACGGTCAATTGCCAGGTCGCCTCGTTGAACTCATCGCCCGTTCGATCGAGCGAGAACTCGAGCAGGTTCTGGATGGTCATGTTCCGCGCGTTGACCGTCACGAGCGCGTCCTTGTCGAGCCCGACAGGATTGTCCCGGTCGAGCCACGCGATGTCGAACTGGAGGTTGCCCGCCTGCTCGATGAACATCATCACATCTTCGAGCCGCGCCTCGTCGAGATCGACGGTGACACGCTTCTGCATGTCGCGCAGAGACTGCACGCGCGGATCGGGATTGACCATCGCCGTGCGTCGCGCCGGCGCGGCGGTCGTGGTCGAAGCATTCTGCGCCATCGCGCTGGAAGCCAGCCCGGCGCCGAATGCCGCCGCGACGATCAGGCCCGTCGTCATCGTTCGTGTCGTGCCCCGCATACGCCCGCTCCTTCCTCAGAGTCAGTGTCCCCGGATTCATCATCGGCCCCACGGCCGACCTTTCACAGAATACGGACGCCGGAGGCCGAGGGTTGCCTCACTCCCGCCCGGAACCATTCGCGTTCGCGTAGATCCCACGCCCACGGATCTCCCGGAGCACGGCGGGCGGCAGCACACGGTCAAGCAGCGGCGATTCCGGCCCGTCCTTGAGCAGCGCCGCGCGGATCTTCGTCGCCTCGGCGTCCACGACGGGCACCTCAACGACCCGCGAACGCCATTCGGCCAGTTCGGGCTCTGTCCAGTGCGGGCCGAGCGCCTCCATCAGGCGGTCCACCGTCTCCATCGGCGTGCGCAGCATCACCAGCGGCTCCGCGATGCGGATGATCTCACGCGGCTCGCGCCACTTATGGAACTGGGCCGCCTGATCGGCGCCGATGAGCAGCCGGAGCGTCGCACGCTCGCCCAGTTCCCGGCGCATGTACCGGAGCGTGTCGAGGGTGTAACTCGGCTTGCGCGGGTGGAGTTCGTCGGTCGCGTCGCTCTCGCGGGCCCGATCGAGCTCGAGAGTCGCCACCGCCGCGTTCGTCTCGCCGCGATCGAGCAGCGCCAGGCGGAGCATCTCCACGCGGTCGGCGTCGCTCGCGAGCGGGTTGTCCTTCTTCAGGGGCGAGAGAGCCGCGGGCACATACAGGATCCAATCCGCGCCAACCTTCTGGCGGACCATGCTCGGCAGTTCGACATGCCCCCGATGAGGCGGATCGAATGTCCCGCCGAAAACCAGCACGGTGCGCGCACGCGGCGGCACGGGCAGAGGCCCGACAGGGATCGCAAGCACATCAGCGGCGGCGTGGGTCACTCGGGGCTCCTGACTCCTCGCGGACCCCGGACGGCCTCCAAAGAGCGTCCCGGCCGCGTCCCGACTGGTACACGGAACCCTAGGCGCACGGGCATTCCCCGGTCCCCGGACTCAGTCGTGGGGCGAATCGAGGAGCATCAACGGGCCGCCTGTCATCGGAGCGTCCAACTCCGGGAAATCGCCCATCCGGTCGATCGTGAGGTCGGGATCGACGGAATACACCTCATTATCGCGAAGACCATCGGCCACGATGCTCCCGTTGGCGTCGAGCACCCGGTAGGTCGCGGGCCCCCCGCCCCGGCCCGACACGATCTCGATGCGGAACTTGCGGCCGTCGAGTTCCCCGAGCGAGCGGCCGAGATCGGACGAGGAGTCCACCTTGTAGAAGATCTCGGGCAGATCCCGCGAGACGCCGTTGGGCAGCACGATGGTCCCCCCCGCCTCGCTGGCACGCGAGGCCCCCGGCTCGATCAGTGAGGCCGCCAGCACGAACGCGAGGGCCATCCCGCCCGCGATCCCTGCGCGAAGAATCGCGGTTCTGGCCCGCGAGCGGTGCGGGGTCTCGTCGAACTGGGGCGTGTGATATTCGGGCGTCTGGGACATCGGAACTCCTGGGCGGAAAGGCTGCACGACTCTCATCGGCGAGTTCTCAGCCCCCCTCGTGCGATCCCGAGGGATTCCTTCATACCCAGACCGTGGAGACCGGCCCTCAGCCCGATATACTCCGCCGCCTTGGACCCAAGGTCGCCCCGCTCGGGCGGCCTGCCCTCACGGGCGCCTTTCCGGTAAGGCCGACGACCCCATCGTCTAGTCTGGTCCAGGACGTCACCCTTTCAAGGTGAAGACACGGGTTCGAATCCCGTTGGGGTCGCTTTTTTCTTCTTGTTCCGTCCCCTTCCCGTGCGTTTGATTGGGCCACACGGCCCTACCGGGTCGTCGCGTGCTCGCCAGATCGCTGTCGCGGTCTCAAGCGGCCCGCAGTCAGGCACACAGGGAGAGTATCTCATGCGGCACTTCAACACCGTTCTCGCGCTCACGATTGCGTCTGCATCAGCCTTTGCTGGACCGATGCTCGTCAATGGCGATCTCGAACTCCCGTTCAATCCGGCCACGCCAGACGACATCGTCGGGTGGACCTTGCTTGAGACCAGCGAAGCATTCGGCCCGGTGAACTCGGCGACATTCGCAAGCTTCGGCAATCACACCCCGGGAGGCGATCGCGGCTTGTGGCTCCGTTCTTTCGAAGGTGATGTAGCCGGCGCGCCGGTCAACGCCACGCTCTATCAGGATGTCGCCGCTATCGCCGGCGCCGAGTACACGCTCTCCGCCTGGTTTCGCGCAGAGGCCAACTACACGAGCCAGACGACGACGCTCGGAATCCAATTCCTTGACGCCGCGATGATGGAACTCTCGTCAACAACTATCGATCTCAACGCGCTCAGCCCGCGCGACAGCGTGTGGCGTGAGTTCTCGGTGAACGCCGTCGGCGTTGCCGGCACAGCGTTTCTCCGCGTTTCGGCCGAGATGACCAACGGCCAACAGTCGAAAATGAATCCGCAGTCTGCCTTCTTTGATGATTTCACGCTCGTGCCCGCGCCGAGCGCCGCCGCGATCCTCGCGTTTGGCGCACTGATCACCGGCCGCCGCCGCCGCTGAGTCTTCGACCAGCAAGAACAAAAAGGAGCCCGCCGGCGTGTGCCGACGGGCTCTTTGCGTTTCTGAGGTTGCGCGAGCTGTTCCAGCAGGTCAGATTACTCGCAGGTCGTCCCGAAGTTCGAAAGCACGGTGTTCAGGTCGGTGAAGTTCACGACGCCGTCGCCGTTCACATCCCCCGGGACCGAGCCGGGCGCGCCGGACTGACCAAACGCCGAGAGCACCGCGTTCAGGTCGGTGAAGTTCACGACATTGTCGCCGTTCGTGTCGCCCTCGCAAAGCACGGGCACGAGCGCGGCCACCGCGTCTACATCCGACTGGGTGACTTCGTCGGCGTTCTCGCCCTCGTCGCCGTCGGCCTCGTCCATGTCGCGCATCATGAGCATCTGCTGGAACTCGCCGCCCTGCCAGGTCCAGTCGGTGATCTCGACATCGTCGTTGGGATCGCCGGGCGTGCCCGGATCAACCAGGCGCGTGGTCGTGTCGTCGAGCGTCGCGCCCAGGCGCGACTGGATCAGCGCCAGGTCCGCCTGATCGACGACGCCGTTGAAGTCGAAGTCGCCGCGCACGAAGCGGAACTGCGCGATGCCCGAGTCCGTCGGGTGGTCGTTGTACGCGAGCGGCGTGAGTTTGAAGCCAGCGACATTCAGGTCGGTGAAGTAGTACTCGCCCGCGGGATTCGGCGTGCACGAACCGTCGGGCGCGACATCGTCGGGCTCGGGGTCGCACGAGCCGTCGAACGGCGTCGCGTTCACATCGGTCGGCGCCTTGACGGAGATGAAGCCCTCGGCGTCGAGCGTCGCGTCATAGGCCAGCGACGCAAGCGTGGTCAGTTCGCCGTAGACCCACGATTCGTCCGCCGTGCGCGTGGGGAGGATCTCGAAACCCGAACCCGAGTCCTTCGTGCGATGCCCGCGCATCGGGTTCTCGACGAAGTAGTTCAGGCGGCTGATCGCGTCGGGGTTGAACCCGGGGGTGTCGGAAATCTCCTGCTGGCTGCTGCGCACATACTCCTTGCCGCCGCCGTTGGACCACGCGACATCGTCAACCATCTGGTAGGGCTGCATTCGCCGCGCGGCCGCGCCTTCGAACGGAAGGTCGTAGTCGAGATCCCCGTCGAAGTTCACATCGGGCAGCGTCTCCTTGCGCCACGCGTAGCCCGGCGCGTAGACGCTCTGGCCGCCCTCGTTGATGGCGTGAAACGGACGCTTGCGCACGAGCACATAGCTCGACGAGTCGTCGTTCGCCAGGTTGCCCGAGGTGTCCGGCGCGGGGATGTGGATCGCGAAGAAACTGATCGCGTCGAGCCAGCGACGGTTGGTCACCGAGTCGGCGAACGCCGGGTTGTACGAAGGGTTCGGCGTCGCGAAGTTGGTCCCGAAGTACGAGAACTCGGCCGCGTTCGTGCTCACGAGCAGCAGGAACCCGCTCTCGGGCATCGTGATCCCGTCGAGCGAGAACGCCTCGTCCATCTCGGGCATGATCTCGGGGGTGTTGTCGTTGTTGGCGTCACGCCCGCCCTTGATGAGCGCGATCGCGTAGCCGGTCAGGTCCATCCCGGGCTTGCCGTGCAATTCGATGAACTCGCCCGAGTCCTCAACCGAGCCCGAGCCGGGAGGGTTCTCGAGCACCTCGTTGATCACGACCTGCGCCGAGGCGCCGAAGCCGAGACACAGGCCGGCGACGCACACCAGCGTGCGGGCGAACAGCGTCGAATCCTTGCGATCCATAATCCTCACTCCTCTCACTCATCACACGCATCGCCTCCGCCGCCGCGCGGCGAGGGGACAACGCGATATCAATCGAATGTGCCCGGCTGGTTCAGCCACCCGCCGAAGACCTTGCGATCGAGCTCCCGATACCTCAGCCGCGGCGGGCTCGCCGTGCGATCGAAAAAGGTGTCGAAGAACCCGTCGCGCGTCCCGCTGACCGGGTTCGGCTCGTCTCTGAACCCCTCGACATGCCCGTCGGCGAACACGATGTTCCCAAGCACACGCTCGGACTTCGCGTCGGTGCTTCTGGGCGACGCCTTGCCGTGCGCCGCGCCGAAGTCGGTCATGTTCTGGAGGCCCCAGTTCCCGTCGGCGCCCACCTCGGGGCCGTCGCCCATCGCCTTCACCACCCGGAAGCGTTCACCGAGAAACTCGCCGTAGTCATCGACCTTCGTGCGCGCGTCCCCGAACAGCACCACGCGCGAGGCGTTGACCCTGTCCGTGTACTTCGTCGAGAGCGGGCCCACGCAGTTCGCGGGATCCTTCGGATCGTCGATCGAGTTGTCGAAGTGATCCCTGAGACCTGTCAGCGCCATGTGCCACGACTGCGCGTAGTTCGAGTTGTAGCCAGCCGTCAACAAGCGCCGTTGACCCGCCTCGTCGAACGGCTTCCACGGGTCGTCGTTCAGACGCGCGATACCGAGGTTCTGATTGTGCTGCGCGGGGTGCGTGGGGCACAGCATGTCGCCCGGGATCGCGTATTCGCCGAGGATGAAGTCGGCCATCCACCCCTTCGTGTCGATCGCGCCGTAGCCTCGGTCACGCCGGTTGTCGGAAGGCCCCGTCGAGAAGACGCCCTTGTGATCCCCCGTGTGCGTGACGGCGGCCTGCCCCATGCCGCGCAGGTTCGCCTGGCACACCACCGTCTGCGCACGATCGCGCGCACCGCCCAGCGTCGGAAGCAGTATCCCGATCAGGAGCGCGACCACGCTCACGACAACAAGGAGTTCAATAAGTGTGAACGCGCGAGTGCGGGCGGCTGAGTTCATCGGCGTTGATTCGATGTCCGTGGAGGCACGCGCGAATGCGAACACCGCCTTCACGCGAGGGCCGCAGGATACGAATCGGCCGCGCAGGACACCCGCGCGGAACGATCAAGAATGCGCAAAGATGCATCCGCCCGCAGCCGCGAGATGCGCACCGCGGCGTCTTCACACAACCGTAAAGATCACACGCTTGATAAGCGCGAGGGTGCGCCCCTTCCCTGCAATCCTTCGTGGACGCGAGACCGCCGCACGGGCGTTCCGTCTCGCTCTCGCGCGCCCCACGAAGGGCAGTTGAGAAGAGAGGAACAACTCCGATGAAGAACACCACCGCCCTGCTCGCCGCGCTCGCGCTCTCGTCCGTCTCCATGGCCGCCGGCCAGATCGTCATCACCGAGTGGATGTACTCCGGCTCCGACGGCGAATTCGTCGAGCTCACCAACATCGGCGACATGGCCGTTGACCTCACCGGCTGGTCCTACGACGACGACAGCGAGACCCCCGGCGTGTTCGACCTCAGCGCCGCCGGCATCGTCGCCGCCGGTCAGTCGATCGTCTTTACCGAAGAGTCCGCCACCTTCTTCCGCAACGCCTGGGGCCTGGACGCCTCGGTCGTCGTGCTCGGCGATGTCAGCAACAACCTCGGCCGCAACGACCAGATCAACATCTTCGACAACAACGGCCTGCTCGTCGATCGCCTGACCTACGGCGATGAGACCGTCGGCTCGATCCGCACGCAGAACATCTCGGGCTGGACCACCCTCGACAACCTCGGGACCGACAACGCCGCCGCGTGGATGTTCTCGAATGTTGGCGATCTTCAGGGCTCGTACATGTCCACCGGCGCCGACATCGGCAACCCCGGCTCGTACATCGTTCCCGCCCCGGGCGCCGCCGCCCTCCTCGGCCTCGGCGCGCTCGTCACCGGCCGTCGCCGCCGCTGAACCGCAGGAAGCCCAGAACAATTCCCGCGAACGCCGGGGTCCTTGCGGATCTCGGCGTTCTTCAGTTCCGCCCAAGCCGCCGATTCCAGACCGATAACTCCTGCAATCTCCAGACTTTCTTCCACACCCCGGTTGGAACCCCGGGGTATTTGCTGTACCTTGTTCTGGTGAAGACACCGTGAAGGCTGGCGTCCCCCTTGGCGTCGAGCGGTGTTTTGTCCCCGACAACGCGTGTGCGTGCTTGCCCCCCTGAGGCGCCGCGCGGGCTATAGCGGAGGCCTCGATGTCGAAGTGCGATTCTGTTGTTGCGCCCCGGAAGGCAAGTGTCTTCCTCGGCGCTTTGGCCACACTCACCCTCTGCGCCGGCGCCGCCCATGCCGCCAACTGGCTGACGCCGAACGAAGCCCCCACCAGGCCCGCCGCGTTCGGCCAGCGCGCCGAGATCACCCCGCTCGAGGCCGCCCAGACGCGCGCCCACAAACTCATCGAACTCCAGACCTTCCTCGCCCTCCCGCTCAGCGCCAAGCGCATGGTCATGGACGCCGGCGCGGCCCCCGAGCTCTATGAGCGCAACGAGTTCGACACGCGCGTCGTCGCCGAGAACGGCGAGACCCCGTACGAGGACCTCGCGTCGATCATCTCGCGCGAAACCTACGACATCATGCGCCCGATGCACCGCCACATGCTCAAGCGCCTCATGGAAACCACGCGCGAGCACGGCCCCATCGTGAGTTTGTGCTTCACGCCCGGAACCCCTGACGCCGTCGTCCAGGCCTTCGAAGACGCCGTCTTCGGCGATGTCGTCGAGGGCGACCGCTTCCAGCTCACCGGCCGCTGGACCATCTCCGCGCTCGGGGAGCCCTCGTACGCGCAGGGCGAGCCCGTCCGCCTTACCTACTCGTTCGTTCCGGACGGCACCTTCGTTCCCGATCTCATCGGCGCGAGCGGGAACAGCCAACTCTTCGCGTTCCTCGACGGCATCTACGGCAACACCGCCACATGGCAGGCCATCTACGCCGATGTCTGGGATCGCTGGGCCTCGATCTCCGGTCTCGAGTATGTCCTCGAACCCAACGACGACGGCGTCGCGCTGAACAACAACGACGGCATTGTCGGCGTCCGCGGCGACCTCCGCATGGCCGCGATTCCCATCGACGGCAACAGCGGTACCCTCGCGTACAACAACTTCCCGAACGACGGCGACATGGTCCTCGATGCCTTCGACTCGTACTACAACAACACCTCCGACAACTCGCTCCGTCTGTTCAACATCCTCGCGCACGAGCACGGGCACGGCCAGGGCCTGCTCCATGTCTGCCCGCGCGAAGAGACCAAACTGATGGAGCCCTTCATCAGCGTGATGTTCAACGGCCCGCAGTTCGACGACCAGTTGGCCTCGCAGCGCCACTACGGCGACAACTCCGAACCCAACGATAACTCGGGCGAGGCCGCCGATCTCGGCGCGTTCACCGGATCGCCCATCACCAGCAACCTGCTCAGCATCGACGACAACTCCGATGTTGACTACTTCTCCGTCACCATCGCCGCGCCTACCGCGTTCATCGCGACCGTCACCCCCGCGCAGCGCGCGCCGTACCTGCAGGGCCCGCAGAATTCGGGATGCACGGGCGGCTCGCTCTTCGATCCCCGCCTGATCCAGGACCTCAAGATCGACATCCTCGATGCGGACGGCGTCACCGTGCTCGATTCCGCCGACGCCAACGGCATCGGTGAAACCGAGACCGCGCTGGGCATCATCGATGCGCCCGGGACCTACTTCATTCGCGTCCGCGGTTCGGGCGCCAACAACATCCAGCGCTACGCGCTGCGCGTCGAGAACGCCCCTTCGATCATCCAACTCGCGAGCGATGTCGATGAGTTCGTTCCCGCCGGGACTTCCGTCGAGGTCATCGCCGACGCCTTCTCCAGCAGCGCCGATCCCATCGTCGCGGGCTCCGTCATCCTCAACTACCGCTACGACGCCGGCGCCTTCCAGACAATCGTGATGTCGGCCTCCGGTCCCAACACTTTCGCGGCCAATCTGCCCTCCGTCGCGTGCGCCGACATGCCCGAGTTCTACATCAGCGCCGAGACCAGCGGCGGCGGCACACTCCTCGATCCCCCCGAGGGCGCGGGCGCCCCCTACTCCTTCATCGTCGGTGAACTCGCCGTCACCGTCGATGATGACTTCGAGACCGACATGGGCTGGACCGTCAGCGGCAACGCCACCGACGGCCAATGGACGCGCGGCGTCCCCGTCAACGACGATCGCGGCGACCCCGTCTCCGACTTCGACGGCTCCGGCCAGTGCTGGGTCACCGACAACGCACCCGGCAACTCCGATGTTGACGGCGGTTCGACCATCCTCACATCCCCCGTGTTCGACCTCGAACAGGGCGGCGTGATCTCCTACGCCTACTGGGTCAACTCCGGCCCCGGCGATCTGATCTCCGACTCCCTCGCGGTTCAGGTGGCCACCGACGCCGGCGGCACGAACTGGGCCACGGTTCGCAACTACACCACCGAGAGCGATAACTGGCGCACAGACTCCGTCGTCATCAACGCTATCGGCGACGCCGCACCCAGCAGCACGATCCGCGTGCGCTTCATCGCCACCGACGGCGGCGACGCTTCGCTCATCGAAGCGGGCGTCGACGCGCTCCTCGTCGAGGCGCTCAACTGCGAAGATGTCGCCAACTGCGACGGCGACACCAACGGCGACAACCTCGTCAACTTCACCGACCTCAACACCGTCCTCGCCACCTTCGGCCAGGCCGGCGCAGGCATCGCGGGCGATGTCAACGGCGACGGCGTCGTGAACTTCACCGACCTCAACACCGTCCTCGCCAACTTCGGCCTCAGCTGCAACTGATCCCGAACCGATAACGCCAACACCCCAGGGCCCGTCGCGCATACCGCGCCGGGCCCTTTTTGTGGTTCTCAATCCAAACACTGCGCAGCCGCACCGGGGCGGCAACCCATATTGACACCCGCGCAATTCTTTGCGCCATACGATTTCTCCCGCGCACAACCCGGGGGTATCCTTTGTGCTCACGCCGACTTAGGCGTTGGCCGCCCCCTGAGGAGACAGAGACCCATGCGTTCGACCGTCGCTGCGATGCTCGCCGTTTCCGCCGCCGCCTCGTCCGCCTTCGGCGCGAGCGTGCTGAACGACTGGAACCTGATCGTCCGCAACAACCTCTCGGGTTCGTCGGAAGTCGATGGCAGCGCGCTGATCGGCGGCAACACCTTCGGCACGATGAACTTTTCCGTGCAGGGCGTGACCTCGTCGAACGGCGACGGCCTCGCCGTCGGCGGCAACATCCAGAGCAATGTCCAGGTCAACAACGGCGGCAACCTCCGTCTCGGCGGCACGGCCTTCGGCGCGACCAACCTCAACGGGGGCGGCTCGCTCATCAACGCCGGCGTCTCTTCGATGGTGTCCAGCGCGTTCAACGAGATCGTCGCGCTCCAGTCGGCGCTCGGCTCGCTCACAACGAACGGATCGCTCGACGGCGCCGGCAACATGAACGCGTCGCCGACGAGCATCAACGGGGCGAATGTCGCGGTCTACTCGATCAGCGCCACCCAGTTGAACGGGCTGGGCCAACTCAACCTGAACTTCGGCTCCGCCGACGCGGTTGTGATCAATGTCGCCGCCGACGCCAACGGCGTGGTGAGCTTCAACGCTCCCCCGAACTTCGTCGGAGGGCTCGGAAACCAGAACAACTCCAGCAAGATCATCTGGAACCTCACCGACGCGACCTCGGTCATCGTCAACAACAACTTCAACGGCGCCCTCCTCGCCGCCAACGCCAACCTGCAGCTCCTCGGCGGCGGGATCAACGGTTCGGTCGCCGTGAACTCGGTGAGCGCTCTCAATGCCGAGATCCGCCGCTTCACTTACTCCGGCTGGCTCCCCGAGAACGATACCCCGATCGTTCCCCTTCCCGGCGCCGGCGCGATGGGCTTTGCGGGCGTGCTCGCCCTCGGCGCCCGCCGTCGCCGCGCGATCTGATCCGCACGGCAACACCTGAATGAAACACCAAAGGGCGCGACGGGTTGAACCGCCGCGCCCTTTCTCATTGTTCTGCCCGATCTGTCGCTATCAGCCGTCGATGAATCCGTCGGGAAGGTCGCCGCGCTTCCGCGCCACGATCGCGACATAGTGGAGCCAATCGCCCGCGATGTTGAGCCGGTGAGGGTACCGCTGATAGGCGTGGATCTGGATCAGGTTCTTGTCGTCCATCGCGCGGATCAGGCGAGCGAACCCCGTGTCATCGCCGCCTTCGAGGAAGTCCTCTTTGACATTGAACGCGAGCCAGCCGCCGACACTCACCAAGTTGTACGCCGACGCGAACGCCGCGGGAGGGATGTCGTTGAACCCGAGCGCCGCGACGATCGTCATCGCGTTGAAGGACTCGCCTCCGAGTTCCGACCGCTGCTGCGGGGACAACTCGGTCAGGTCCGCGACGAGGTACTCGTCGTACACCCGGGCCCGATCGCGCAGCGCCGCCTCGCGCGCCTCGGGGATGATGTCCACGCCGACGACACGATCGACCCCGATCTCGCGCAGTCGTTCGCCCATGATCCCGTTGCCCGCGCCGACATCGAGCGCGGTGATGTCGGACGCGTCGAGGGCGTTGTCCTGCAGGACCGTGCCCAGCAAGCCCGCGACGCGCCGAGGCGACGCGCACTTCAGTTTGCGATAGAAGAGCGCCTCATAGAGCCCGGGGACCGCGTAGATCGCGTCGTAGTCGTGGAAGCGGAAGCGCCGCCTCTCGCCGCGCACGGTTGCTTCGCACCATTCTTCGTCCTGCGCGAGCGTGTCGCGGGAAGGGAACTCGATCTGGAACGCGTCCTGGGCGCGGCGAATCGCCGACGCCGGCTCGCTCGGGGCCGTGGTCATCGTTGTCCTCTCGCTCGAAACCTGCGTACGCGGAAAGTGAGTCACACGCGGCGCGGAGCGGATCCACGCGCGCAACGACAGCGCCCGACCCTACATATTTTGCGCGGAATGTCAACCGAACAAAGCGTTGAGGTTGCCGAGACCCTCGTGAGAATCAGCCCTTGGGTCCGGCGTTGCGCACGGCGTCGGGCATCTCGAACTTCGCGTCGTTCGCGCGGAACTTCGCGGCCAGTTCCTTCGCTTTCGCGTCGTACTCGGCCGCATCTTTCCAGGTCGCGCGCGGGTTCAGCACGCCGTCGGGCACGCCGTCAACACTCTTGGGGATGTGGAGCCCGAAGATGGGATCGATCTCGAACTCCGCGTCGTTCAGGTCGCCCGAGAGCGCGGCCGTGATCATCGCGCGGGTGTGCGCGAGTTTCATGCGCGAACCGGAGCCGTACGGACCGCCGGTCCAGCCCGTGTTCACGAGCCACACATTCGCGCCGTGCTTCTTGATGCGCTCGGCCAACTGGTCGGCGTACACGCGGGGCTGACGCGGGAGGAACGGCCCGCCGAAGCAGGGCGAGAAGTTGGGCTGGGGCTCGGTGACGCCCGCCTCGGTGCCGGCGAGTTTGCTGGTGTACCCGTTGATGAAGTAGTACATCGCCTGCTCGGGGGTGAGCCGCGCGACGGGGGGCAGCACGCCGAAGGCGTCGGCGGTCAGGAAGACCACATTCTTCGGGTGGCCGGCCATCGACGGGATCACGGCGTTGTCGATGAACTCGACCGGGTAGGTGACGCGCGTGTTCTCGGTGAACTCCGCCTTGTCGTAATCGGGGACGCGCGACTTCTTGTCGAGCGTGACATTCTCGAGCACGGAGCCGAAGCGGATGGCGTCCCAGATCATGGGCTCGCCTTCCTTGGTCAGTTTGATGCACTTGGCGTAGCAGCCGCCCTCGAAGTTGAACACACCCTCATCGGACCAGCCGTGCTCGTCGTCGCCGATCAACCCGCGAGAGGGATCGGCCGAGAGCGTCGTCTTGCCCGTGCCCGAAAGTCCGAAGAAGAGCGCGACATCGTTGGGGTCTTTAGGGTTCACATTCGCCGAGCAGTGCATCGGGAAGACATTGACATCGGGCATGTCGTAGTTCATGGCGTAGAACACGCCCTTCTTCATCTCGCCCGCGTACTCGGTGCCGAAGATCACCACGATGCGCCGGCTGAGCGACTGCGCGATGAGCACGCCCGTGTCGTTCACGCCCAGCGCCTTGGCCTCGGCGGAGGTGAGTTTGCGCTTGCCGCAGTTCAGGATGGTCCAGTCGGGGGAGAAGCCCTTGAGTTCGGACTCGGTCGGACGCAGGAACAGGGTCTTGACGAACAGCGCGTGCCACGCGTGCTCGGTGTAGGTGCGGACCGAGAGGCGGCGCTTCGGGTCGGCGCCGACGAAGCCGTCGTTGACGAAGACCGTGTCGGCGGCTTCGAGGTGCTTGCGGGCCATCTCGAGCGCCATGTCGAACTTGTCCGACGCGATGGGCTGGTTGACCTTGCCCCACCAGATCTTGTCGTGGACCTCGGCGGTGTCCTCGAGGAACTTGTCGGTCGGGCTGCGGCCGGTCCGCTCTCCGGTGCGCACATTCAGGGCGCCGTTGGCCGCGAGCACGCCCTCGCCGCGCTGAAGCGACCTCTCGACAAGCTCGGCCACACTGAGGTTGGCCAGGGTGCTGGAAAGGGCAAGTTCAACGCCGGACGAAGTCATCGTGGTCATGGCGGGATGTCTGGTCGCAACAAGGGGTTAGTGAAACATAGCGGCCCCGCTTCCCCCCGCGAAGAGGGAGGCGGCTCGCAGCAATCGCAGACTGTAGGCCCTCCAGCCGGAGACTCCAGTAGCCAGACCGGCCAGAGCCCTTCCTTAGAGGAAGCTGACGATGAGCATCACCAGGAACACGATCAGGAAAATGACCGCGAGCAGCTTCGCGATCGAGGCCGCGGTCCCGGCCGCACCGCGGAAGCCCATCGCTCCCGCAATGAGGGCCACGACGAGGAAAATCAACGCCCACATGAGAAGAGGAGGCATGGCAGATCCTTTCCGGCCGCTGGCGGTTCGCGCCGTCGCGGCCTTCTTCAGGAAACCGAACTGTCCTCGCTCGACGAGTCTTTGAGCGAGGTCCGCCGTTCCAGGACCAGAGCAGAAACTAGCAGAATCACGCCAAAGGCGCCGGCGATCGCCGCCAGCGCGTACTGGCCGATCCCGCACGCAAGCCCGATGGAGGCCGTGAGCCACAGCCCGGCCGCGGTCGTGATCCCCTGGACATGGCCCCGGGACTGGATGATCGTGCCCGCCCCCAGGAACCCGATGCCCCCGATCAGCCCGCTGACCACCCTAAGCGGGTCCAATCCCCCGCCGCCCCCGCTCTCGTCGTGCATTTCGATGATTTCGAGAGCCAGCAGCGTGAACAGGCACGAGCCAACACCCACGAGCACGAAAGTCCGCAGCCCGGCCGGCTTTCCCGCCCGCTCGCGGTTCCAGCCCAGCAGGCCAGCGAGGACCCCCGCGGCGAGCAGACGGATGATCGCCTCTTGGAGTGTGAACGCGGTTGGCATCCTCACAAGATACCCACAACCGCCGATCCGTTGCCGACGCCCCCCGCGGGGAATACAGTCGGCGTTGATGGCGGCCGTAGCTCAGCTCGGTTAGAGCACCTGGTTGTGATCCAGGGGGTCGCGGGTTCAAATCCCGTCGGTCGCCCTTGCAATCCCCGAACACCCCGTCCCCTCGGTCGGGGTGTTCTCATTTTTGCCCACGATCATCCCCGTCCGGCGTCAGACCCATCGCCTTTGCCGCGAATTCAATGGGATGCACCGCCCGCGCGTGGGCGCCGTCGTGAATCTGGTGACGGCACGAGGTTCCCGGCGCGACCATGACCTCCCCTTCGCCCAGCGACCGCGCGGCGGGGAGCACGCCCAGCTCCCCGATCTTCATCGACAGATCGAACCGGTCCTTCGTGTAGCCGAACATCCCGGCCATGCCGCAGCAGGTGGAGTCGAGCACCTCCAGCCGCTCGCCCGCGATGCGGCGCATCAACGCCGCGCTGCTCTCGACGCCTTCGAGCGCCTTCTGATGGCAATGCCCGTGGAGCACCACGCGTGACGCGCTGTTGGTGAGCGCGGGAGCGACCGGGTGCATGTCCCAGCGCTTCTCCACGAAGTCCTCGACAAGCATCGATTTCTGCGCGAGGGCGCGGCGGAGTTTCTTCGGCGCACGGAGTTTCAGCATCTGCCAATCGTCGCGCATCGCGCTGAGGCACGACGGCTCGATGACAAGGATCGCCTCAACCGCGTCATCGTCGATGAACGGGCGGAGTTGTTCGAGCGTCCGGTCCGCGGTCGCGATCGCCTGGGGGAGCAGGCCCATCGAGATCGCGGGCCGCGCGCAGCACCCGGTGCGCGGCAGGATCACCTCGTAGCCCAGCGTTTCCAGGACGCGCACCGCGGCGCGGCCGATCTGCGCCTCGTTGTACGCGCTGAAGCAGTCGCCGAAGAGCACGACTTTCTTCGTCGCCGGCTTCGATCCGCCGCGTTTGTCGAACCAGCGGAACAGACTCGTGGTGAACGGCGGGAGACTCCGCCGCGCATCGAACCCGAAGATCCCGTTCATCACCGCGCGGAACGGTTTCGATCGCGACATCGCCGTGTGCAGCCGCGGCGCGATCGCAGCCAACGCGTTGAGTTCACGCACGCGCGCGAGGATCCGGTACTTCCACGGGGCGCCCACGGTTCGGTTGCGCTGGGCGTGGTATTCCGATTTCAGCCGGGCGATATCGACATTGCTTGGGCACTCGGCCTTGCACGCCTTGCACGACAGGCACAGATTCAGCGTCTCGAGCGTGCCCGGATCGTTCCAGTTCGGCTCGCTCGATGCGCGATCGCCGGCTTCCGATCGCGACTGACCGTCGCGGCCGAGTTGACCGGTGATCGCGAGGCGCAGCGCGTTGCCGCGCCCGCGCGTCGCGTGGCGCTCGTCCTGCAAGGCCATATAGGACGGGCACATGGTCCCGCCGCTGCGCTTCCTGCACACGCCCGCGCCGTTGCACATCTCCACGGCGTGGTCGAACCCCTCCTGATCGTCGTACTCGTAATAGGTCTCGACCTTGGGCACGCGCACGGCGGGATTGCCGTCGCCGCCGAGGTCGTTCGGCGACACGCGCAGGCGAGCGGTGATCGACTCGATCGGCCCGGGCGTCACGATGTTTCCCGGGTTGAGGAGGTTCTTCGGGTCGAAGACGGCCTTGATCTCGCGCAAGGCGCGCATCAGTTCCGGGCCGTAGAACCGTTCGAGCAACGGCGACCGGACGCGGCCGTCGCCGTGCTCGCCGCTCATCACGCCGCCCAGTTCGCGGGCGAGGTCCGCCGCTTCGACGGCGATGGCGCGGAGCCGTTCGAGGTCTTCGGGCGATTTCGTCGAGAGCAGCGGGCGCACATGCAGCACGCCAACGCTCGCGTGGGCGTAGAACGCCGCCTTCGTGCCATGCTTTTCGACGATCGCGCGGAGCCGGGTGACGAACTCCGAGAGGTTCTCGGGGGGGATCGCGTTGTCCTCGACAAAGGTGATCGGCTTGCGCTCGCCGGGAAGGCCGTGGAGCAGCGGCTCGCCGCTCTGGCGCAGGCGCCAGGCGCTGAGCATCGCCTTCTGATCGGTGTAGGTCGCGATGCCCGCATGAGGGACGGCGCGCTTCAGCGTCTCGAACCGCTCCTCGATCTCCTCGACGCCGCCGTTGGCGAAGTACTCGACATAGAGGACCGCGCGCGGGACCTCGGCGCCCCGCTTCGGCAGCAGTTCGACATATCGGCGGCACTCCTGGTTCTGGAGCGCCAGGTCGATCACGAGGTCGTCGAGCAGTTCGACCGCGCTGGGGCGCGTCTCGAGGATCGCCAGATTGGCGGCGATGGCGGCGTCCACCGACTCGAACGAGAGGACCGCGAGGCCCTTCGCGCGCGGGATCGGATGGAGTTTCAAGCGCGCGGAGAGCGTCGTCGCGAGGGTTCCCTCGCTGCCGCACAGCATCGTCGCGAGGTTCAGGTCGTCGATCGTGCGTCCGGCGTCGAGTTGATTCAGCACGAGGTCGAGCTGGTACCCCGCGTTTCGCCGCACGGTCTTGGGGAACCGCTCGCGGATGAGGGCGGCGTTGCGCGAGACGATGTCGATCACGCGCGAGGTGAGTTCGCGCACGCGCTGGTCGCCTTGCGCTGCGCCCGCTTCCAGCCGCGATACTTCACCGCTCGCGAGGGCCACCGTCAGCGCGTCGATGTTCTCGCTCGTGCGTCCGTAGAGGATCGAGCGGGCGCCCGCGGCGTTGTTGCCGATACACCCCCCCACCGTTGCCTGGCGCACTGTTGCCGGATCCGGAGC
This sequence comes from uncultured Phycisphaeraceae bacterium, assembly GCA_965369025.1. Lineage (GTDB taxonomy): Bacteria > Planctomycetota > Phycisphaerae > Phycisphaerales > UBA1924 > JAHBXC01. Next base: position 709,278 of record CBDUPB010000002.1, read on the forward strand.
GAAGAAGAGTTGATGCCCGGCGCGCACGATGCGCTGATTCAGTTCCTCGATGGTCAGGCCTGGCTCGGCCTCGCAAGTCCGGGTGTCGGGATCGATCTCGCCGAGCGCGCGCAAGTTGGGCGACAGATCCATCACGACGGCGCGGTTCGTGCATTGGCCCGCGAGAGAAGTGCCGCCGCCGCGCGGGAGCATGGCCACGCCGCGCTCGTTGCAGAACCGGATCGCGCGGACGGCGTCGGCGGCGTCTGTCGGGATCACCACGCCCATGGGCTCGACCTGATAGAGCGACGCATCGGTCGCGTAGAGCATGCGGTCCTGCAGCCCGAACCGGACCTCGCCCTCGACGGCGTTCGCGAGTTCGCGCGCGAGGCGGTCCCTGTCGGCGGGTGAGTTCGTTGTTTCGATGATGTGAAGTTGGGCCATGCGTGCCTTGCTACATCGGGCTGGGGGCCGCTCACTCTAGACAACCCCGTGCCCTTCGCACATTTCCGCCGGAACCGTGACGGGTCTGCGGCGTCGGAGACTCCGGTTTCGGACGGGCCGCTCGTTGACGGCCGCCAACGGATGGGAGCATCACCATGACGACCTCGATCGCCACGGCCGCGCTATCGGTGCGCAGCCAGACCCGGAATTCACCGATCACCGCCCGCTTGCTTCTCGCGGCCTTCGCGCTGACCGGAGGCGCGGCGGTCGCGGCCGACGGCCTGCCATTGCGATCGGTGACCTTGTACCGATCGGGCGTTGGGTACTTCGAACGAACCGGCCGCATCGACGGCGGGGACTCGGTGACGATGCCGCTCGACCTGAGCCACCTGAACGATGTCTTGCGTTCGCTGGTGGTGCTCGATCCGGGAGGCAAGTCGCCCCCGATGGTGTCGTACACCTCGAGCGAACCGCTCTCGCGTCTGCTGGCGGGATACCAGATCGATGTGCGGCGGATCAACACGCTGGCCGAGTTGCTCGGGCAGTTGAGGGGTGTGAACCTCGAACTGATGACGGTTGAGGGGCCTGTGCGCGGGCTGATGATGAGCGTTGAGAGCCGGAACCATCGCGAGGGGCCGTCCCAGTTCGTGACGGTGCTCACCGACACCGGCGTGAAGTCGCTCGACCTCGCGCGGGTCTCGTCCTTCGGTTTGCTCGACGACCGCGTGGCGAAGGACCTGCGCGACGCGCTGCGCACGCTGGCGCAGCGCCGGGCTGAGGACCGCGCGGACCTGACCGTTTCGTTCGGCAGCGGCGACGCGCGGAACGCGACGCTCGGGTACATCCACGAATCCCCCGTGTGGAAGACGAGTTACCGGCTCGTGCTGCCCGAGGAAACGGGCGGCAAGCCGTTCCTCCAGGGATGGGCGATCGTCGAGAACCAGACCGACGAGGACTGGGACGATGTGCACTTGTCGCTCGTGTCGGGCAGACCGGTCGCGTTCACGATGGACCTGCGCACGCCGTTGTTCATTGCGCGGCCGGAGATCGCCCCGCCGATCCCGGGAACGGTGATGACGAGGGAGTACGCGGACACGGGGCGCTTAAGGATGTTACGCGACTCCACCCAGGACACTCCCGAAATGCAGCAGCTCGTGAGCAACATGCGCGCAGCGGAGGCTGCCAAGAGGGGCCAGTCACTGGACAACAGGTGGAATGACGCCGCAGCGGCTCCCCCGTCGAGCAAGGTCGTTATGGGCGGCACGCTGGCCGGACAGAGCACCGCGAGCGGCGCAACCTCGGGCGAGCAATTCCGCTACCAGATCGCGGAGACCGTGGACATCGGCGCGAAGTCCAACGCGATGCTCCCCATTCTTGCGGGCGACATCGAGGGCTCGCGGGTTTCGATCTACAACTCGAGCGATCTGGCCGAGCACCCGATGCGCGGCGTGGAGTTCACGAACACCAGCGGAGCCGACCTCGCGGCCGGCCCGGTGGTGGTCTACGACGGAGATTCATACACGGGCGACGCGCAGGTCGGCTTCACGAGCCGAGGTCAGGACCGCCTGCTGAGTTACGCCGTCGATCAGGATGTTCGGGCGCTGCGCGACGCGACCGAGCGCTCGCGGGTCTCGCGGATCCGCGTCGTCGACGGCGTGCTCGAACGGACCGAGATCAGCACTTCGACGATCACGACGACCTTCATCAACCGCGATCACGGCAATGGGCGAACGGTGCTCATGGAAGAGCCTCGCATGGGCGCCGGCTGGACGCTGAAGACCCCCGAGAAGCCCGACAGCGAGTCAGAGACACTGCTGCGGTTCCGGCTCGAACTCGACCCCGGGGAGCGCGTCGAGTTCCCGGTGGTCCACGAGCGCGTGAACCGCACAACGATCGCGCTCACCGGGATGAACCTGAGCGATCTCGTCGGATACTCGACGAACGGCGTGGCGTCGAAAGCGGTCGTCGACGCCGTGCGCGAGGCCCAGCGTCTGCGGGCGATCTCCACGCGCATCCAGTCGGCGATCGAGCGCCTCCAGGGCGAGCGCGACGGGATCACTCGCGATCAGTCGCGCATCCGTTCGAACATGGGCCCGATCGACCGCAATTCCGACCTCTATGCGCGGTACATGAGAACCCTTAACGAGCAGGAAGACCGCCTCAACGCGATCGATGCCGAACTGTGGGAGCTGCGGACGGAACTCGAGGCCGCGGAAGCCGCCTACCGCGCCTATCTGCGGAATCTCAGCGTGGAGTAGCCGATTCACCCGGCCGGCCGCGCAGTTCATCGAGCAGTTCGCGCACGGTCCGCCCGAGCACGGGGTGGCTCGCTTCGGCGGCCACCTCGGCGAGGGGTCCGAGCACAAAGTCGCGCTCGTGCATGCGCGGGTGGGGCACGACCAGGCCGTCCTCGTTGATGATCAGGTCGCCGTAGAGCAAGAGGTCGAGGTCGATGGTGCGCGGCGTCCAGCGCTCGCCGCTGGATCGCTCGCGGCCCAGAGCGCGTTCGGTGCGCAGGAGCGCGTCGAGCAGGTCGCGCGGCGGGAGGTCGGTCTCGATCGCGACGGCGCCGTTGAGGTACTCGGGCTGGTCGGGCGAACCCGGGAGCGTCAGCGCGGGGGTTTCAACGAGGGAAGAAATGGCCCGGACGACCACGCGCGGCTCGGCGTCGAGGAGTTCGATCGCTCGACCGATGGTTGCCGCGCGATCACCCAGATTCGCACCGAGACCGACGGCGGCGAGAACGGGGATCCGGGATTGTGCATTGTCGTTCAGACGAAGACCCTCCCCTACCCCTCCCACAGGTGGCAGGGGGCATGAACGAGACCCTCCCCTTGCCCCTCCCACGGGGAGAGGGTGCGGGGAAAAAGAAAGCCGCCCGCATCGTTCGACGCGGGCGGGGGAAAGTCGATGGTTGGCGCCGGGCCGTATCAGGCCTCGACGGGTTCGAACTCACGCTCGCGGTGCTGCATCTGCGCCTTGAGGCGGGCGAGGATCGAGGAGTGCATCTGGGAGACGCGCGACTCGGAGAGGTCGAGGGTGGCCCCGATCTCCTTCATCGTCATCTCCTCGAAGTAGTAGAGGACGATGATCAGGCGCTCAGCGCGGGAGAGCCCCTTGGTGATGAGGTTGCGCAGGTCGTTGCGCTGGGCCTCGGTCAGGGGGTTGCTCTGGGTGTCATCGCGGATGACATCGATCTCGTGGAGTTCGCGGCTGCTGTCGCCGCCGACGACCTTGCGCGACAGCGAGAAGACGCCGACGGCGCGTGAGTCGCGGTTGAGTTTCTTATACTCCTCGTTGTCGGCGCCGAGCATCTCGGCGAGTTCGTTCTCGGTCGGCGCGCGGCCGTGCTCGAGGAGGAACTCGTTGCGCGCCTTGGAGACCTTGGAGGATCGCTGGCGGACGAGGCGCGGGACCCAGTCCATCGAGCGGAGTTCGTCGAGGATGGCGCCGCGGATGCGCGAGGCGCAGTAGGTCTCGAACTTCACGCCGCGGTCGAGCTCGAAGGACTCGATGGCGTCCTTGAGACCGAAGAGTCCGGCCTGCACGAGGTCATCGACATCGACTTCGTCCGGGAGGCGGGTGTGGATGCGCTCGGCGTTGTAGCGCACGAGGTGCATGAACCGCTCGAGGAAGTAGTTGCGGATCGCGAGTGACTTGGTCTTCTGGAAGTGGACCCAGATCTCGCGTGGCTCGATGGAGTCGAGCGCCTCGCGGGTGATCTCAGCCTCGGGAGGGAACGAGATCCCCTTCTTCGGCTTTCCCGACTTGGGCTTGGGCGCCGTGGCTGCCGCAGCGGGCTGCACAACCGTGGCGCTCGGGGCCTTCTTCGCGGACGAAGAAGCGGAGGATTTGGGGCTTGGTGCTTTGACGCTCGTCGGCATGGTCCTCTCCTTGACCATCAGGACCGCAGGGGAATGAGGTCCGTCGCCGGGTCCGCGATTGGTGTGTTCGCGGTGGCGAGGAGTGCGCGCGCCCATCCGTGGGCCGCCGATACGGCCCGCAGTATACAAAGCGCTTCACAATGCACAAGATGAGAATGGGGTAGAAGTCTCATAACTTTTGCTTTTTTTTGAACTCAGGCGGCTCGCGTTCGGTTGGCGCTCGGCGCGGCGCCGGGCTCGATCTTTCCGGCGATGTCCGGCGCGGCGCGCTCGGGACGGTCGATGGCATGCTCGGCCTCGATCCGTTCGGCGATGATCGCTTCGATGGCGGAGCCCACCAGGCGTCCCACGACATAGCAGACGACCATGGCGGCGAGCGCCTTCGAGATCGCCGAGTTCAGGTCGCTCCCCACGAACATCCCGGTGAGAATCGCGACCGCAAAGGCGGATGACGCCATGCAGCACGCGACAAGTCGGGCGGGGATTCCCTTGATGGTTGGATTCACTCTCGATCCCTCTCCGCCGCGGGCACGCCGCCGGCCTGATAGGAATCGGACGATCGACGACGCGGCTTAAGCCGGCCTTGCGGAATTTGCCTTCTCCGCGCCGCGATTGCGCGACGGGAGACTCAAGAGCCGCCGGATGAACCCACCGCGGGCATTCCCGGACGGGCGGGCCTCGATCGGGATTCCTGCCAGCAAGTCGCGGGCCAGCAAGTCGATGCGCTGAGCGACCGCCGATTTTGACCGCTCCAGCATGAACGGCGCGCGGGCTCGGACGGCGCGGTGGACGGCTTCATCTCTGGGCGTCCAGCCGGCGAGCAGCGGCCGCACACCGAGGAAACGCTCACACACGCCGGCGATGCGTTCCTGGGCGGCCATCGCTTCGCGCGCGTCGTCGGCCATGTTCACCACGATGCCCAGTCGCGCGGCGTCGATCATCGGGAGGCGCTCGCCCGTCGCCGACCCGGAACCAACCGCGACCTTGATGAGCGCGTAGGCGTCGGTGATCGCCGTCGGCTCGGGTGTCGTCACGACCAGACAGCGATCAGCGGCAGCGAGGAACGAGAGCACGGTGCGCCCGATGCCGGCGCCGCAATCGATCAGCAGGACATCGGCGCCCTGGTCGATCCCTCCCACGCGCTCCATGAGCGCGTCGACGGAGTGCTCGGAGGCGTCCGCGAGCGAGGCGATGCCGGCCGCGCCGGGGATCAGCCGGAAGCCCCCGGGGGTTTCAACGGTGATGTCGTCGATGGAGCGTGAGCCGGCCAGCACATGTCCCAGGTGGCCGTGCACTCGCGCGCCGCACAGGACATCCGCGTTGGCGAGGCCGAGGTCGGCGTCGAGCAGCACGACCCGCGCGCCGCGGGCGGCCATCGCGACGGCGAGGTTTACACAGATGTTGGTCTTGCCCACGCCGCCCTTGCCCGAGGCGATGGCGATCGCGTGCGCCTCGCGCGGCGCTTCGTGCTCGGACGCATGGACTTCGACCGTGCGCACGGCGGGGTCGATGCGCGCTGCGGTGGCTTCGAGCGAGGCCATCAAGCGCCGGAGCGCCGCGGCCTGGTCATCGACGCCGTTCACTCGGGGCGTCGCGGTCACCGGACCGCCTGCCCTTCGAGGATCAGCCGCGCGATGCGGTCGGCGCGGCAATGCTCGATTCGATCTGGAACCTCTTGCCCGGTCGTGAGATAACTAATGTTCGCGTCGATGGCGCGCGCCACATTCACCAGCGCGCCGAAGTGGGAGGCCTCGTCGAGTTTGGTGAAGATGACGCGATTGGGCTCGACGAGCGCGAACCGCTCGGCGACATGGAGCATCACCTTTTCGCTCGTCGTGCTGCTCAGAACGAGGTGCGTCTCGTGGGGTTTGGCCGCGTCGAGCATCGCGCGCAGCTCGTCCAGCCGGTCGGCGTCGGTCGGGGCGCGGCCCGCCGTGTCGAGCAGGATCAGATCGCAATCGTGGAAGGAATCGCAGGCGGCGGCCATCTCGGTCGGAGTGACCGCGACTTTGAGGGGCAGCCCGATGATGTTCGCGTAGGTGCGCAACTGATCGACGGCGGCGATGCGGTAGGTGTCCGCCGTCACCAGCCCGACCTTCAGCCCGTGCCTGAGTTTGTGGGTTGCGGCCAGTTTGGCGATGGTGGTCGTCTTGCCCACGCCCGTCGGTCCGACCAGCGCGATGCGCCTGGGGGCTTCACTCGGCTTGCGCGGCTTGAGCAACGCGGAATCGTCGGCGACACGAACAAAGGATGCCAGCCGTCGTAACGCGGCGGTGTGCACGACCGGGTCCTGGGTCAGTTCATCGCGGGTGAGATCATCGCGCACAAGGGCGACGACTTCGTCCGCGATGTCCGAGGCGACATCCGCGTCGAGCATCTTCATATACCGGCGATGGAGCAGTTCGGGCGCCGACGGCGCGGCCGACCCCGTCGTTCTTGCCAGGACCTGATTCATCAACGACTTGATCGACGCCAGTTCGCCTTCCAATGCGTGGACGGCGTTCGTGTCCGTCGGCGCAAACGGCGCGCGGGTGGTCATGGCTGCGGCGAGCGCCCGCCCGTTGGCCACAGGATCGACCCGTTCCGGCTTCGGCTCGGGCTCGGCGACGGCCGCGCCGGCGGCCGGGCGATCCGTCTGGCCGTACGCGTTGCGCAGGCGGTCGGCGAGGGCCGCGCCGGAGTTCGGCTGCGCGGCAGGCGATCCGTGCATCGCCACACGCGGGGACATCGGCGCGCCGGAAGTTCCCGTGCGCGCGGCGCGATCGTGTTTCGGGGTGAGGTTCGCGGCCGAGGTCGCGGTGATCTCGACGACCGGTTTGGACAGCCAGCCCAGCAGGCCGCTCGCGCGGGTGTGCCGGGTGTGCAGGATCACGGCGTCCGAGCCGAGATCGCGTTTGATCTCGACGAGGGCGTCCCCGACGGTTCGAGCGCGGTATGTCCTGAGGGACATGTCAGCCATCCTGGCTCCTTGCATCCGTTCCCGCTCTCGACCGCCGTGAGCGTTGGGTTCGCGGGAGGTCTCCGACCGTCCCGAGCGGCTTCATCGCCGCCAATGCCTGTCATCTCGCCGAGTGTATCGACAATTCACGGACTTGTGCAGCATCACGCCGCGGATGATTGACGACTCTGCCCGGCGCCTTCTTCCGGAGGCCCGACGAGCCCCATCGACTCGACCTCGATCTCCGGGACGATCTCGTTGTACCCGAGCACGATCACATTGGGCAGGTGGGGCTGGACGATCTGCCTGACGATCGCCCGGACCTGCGGCGAAGCGATCACCACCGGCCCGTGCCCAGCGTTCACCACCGGGGTGATGGCGTCGATCACCGCCCGCGCGACCGCGTTGGCCGTGCGCGCCGGCATGTTGATGCTCGTCGCGCCGCCCGACCGGTCCACATGGGCGCTGATGAGGTCTTCCAGCGACGGATCGAGCGTCACGCAGACCAGTCGGGGTTTCTCGCCCGGCTGGCTTGCGGGCGCGATGTGCTGCTGGCAGATCACCCGGCGCAGGCCGTGGCGCACATACTCGACCAGCACATCCGCGTCCTTGGTCTTGCTTCCCCAGTCGCCCAGCGTTTCGAGGATCGTCTCCATGTCGCGGATCGGCACCCGCTCGCGCAGGAGCGCCTGGAGCACGGTCTGGAGGTCGCCCGTCTTGATGACGCCCGGCACGACCTCTTCGACGAGTTTCGGCGACTTCTCTTTGAGCTGGGTCAGCAGGTTCGTGACTTCCTCACGCGTGAGGAGTTCCTCGGCGTGGGCCTTCACCACCTCGGTCAGGTGCGTCGAGAGCACGCTGGTCGCATCGACCACGGTGTAGTTGAGGGTCTCCGCGCGGGCCTTGGTCGAGGGCTCGATCCACCACGCGTCGAGCCCGAAGGCCGGTTCGCGCGTCGGCACGCCCTCGATCACGCCGCTCGTGAGGCCCGAGTCGATCGCGAGCAGTTTGTTGGGCTCGGTGCGCCCCTCGGCGACAACCGCGCCGCGGATCTTGATGCGGTATGCGCTGCCGTCGAGCGACATGTTGTCGCGGATGCGCACCGGGGGCATGACCAGGCCCATCTCGATCGCGACCTGCCTGCGCGTGGCGGAGATCCGCTCGAGAAGGTCGCCCCCCTGCTTCGCGTCGACGAGCGGGACGAGCCCGTAGCCGACTTCCAGTTCCATCGCGTCGACCTTGAGGAGCGATTCGACGCTCGCGGGCTCGGCGGCGGGCGGCGCGGAGTCGGCGGCCGTCTGCTGCGCCTCGCGGGCGGTCTCTCTGCTCTGGCTCTTGCGCAACTTCCACCCGATCGTCCCGAGCGTGCCGGCGGCGATGAGCAGCGGGAACGCGGGGAGCGGCGTGAGGGCCAGCGCGCTGAGGAATCCCGTGGTGATGAACAGCGCCGTCGGCCGCGCCGTGACCTGCTGGACGAGATCGTCGCCCAGCGAGGACTTCGTCGAGCCCGATCGCGTCACCAGCAGACCCGCGGCGATCGAGATGATGAGCGCCGGGAGCTGGGAGGCCAGCCCGTCGCCGATCGTGAGCCGCGTGAAGACCTGCGCCGTTTCGGCCGCGGGCCACCCGTTCACGAACACGCCGATGGCGAAGCCGCCGCCGATGTTGATGATCGTGATGATGATGCCCGCGACGGCGTCGCCGCGCACGAACTTGCCGGCGCCGTCCATCGCGCCGAAGAAGTCCGCTTCGCGGCCCAGGCGCTCGCGGCGGTTCTTGGCCTCCCGCTCGTCGATCATGCCCGCGTTCAGGTCGGCGTCGATCGCCAGTTGCTTGCCGGGCATGGCGTCGAGGGTGAACCGTGCGGCGACCTCGCCGATGCGCGTCGAGCCCTTCGTGATGACCACGAACTGCACGATGACGATGATGATGAACAGGATCACGCCCACGATGACCGACGAGCCGGCGACGAAGTCCCCGAACGCCTGCACGACATGCCCGGCGACGCCCGACGCCTCTTCCGCGCTCGACGCCTTGGCCGAGAGGATCAGGCGCGTCGTCGCGATGTTCAGCGTCAACCGGAAGAGCGTGACAAACAGGAGCAGCGACGGGAAGACCGAGAGCTGGAGGGGCTCTTCGACATAGATCACCGTGAGGAGCACGACCGCCGCGATGGTGATGTTGATGGACAGCAGGATGTCCATCATGAACGGCGGCAGCGGGACGACGATCACCGCGATCATCGACACCATCGCGATGGGCACGATGAGCGACTTGTACTTCACGAGCGCGTTGACCCACCCGGGCTGGCTCGCTGCGGCGATGAGGGATCCGGTGGAGACGGCGCTCACGAGGCCATCCTCCCTTCAAGCCGGTAGACATACGCGAGCAGTTCGGCGACCGCTTCGTACTGGTCGACGGGGATCTCCTGCCCGACATCGCACTTGTTGTACAGCGCGCGGGCGAGCGGAGGCCGCTCCACGATCGGCACGCCGTTGGCCGCGGCGATGTACCGGATCTGCATGGCCATGAAGTCGGCGCCCTTGGCCACCACGCGCGGGGCGTGCATCTGCCCGTGCTCGTACTGGAGCGCGACCGCGTAGTGCGTGGGGTTGGTGACGACGACATCCGCCTCGGGAACCTTCTTGCGGATCTGCTGGTTCAGGATGTCGCGACCGAACTCGAGCTGACGCCGCTTCATGTACGGGTCGCCGTCCATGTTCTTGCGTTCGTCCTTGACCTCCTGCTTGGTCATCTTGAGGTCTTCCGTGTGCTGCCAACGCTGGTAGAGGTAGTCGATCACGCCCAGAATCAGCAGGAGCAGGAGGCACCACAGCGCGAGTTCGACGATCAGCCGCGACACGACCGCGACGCCTCCGGTGATGTGCAGGAGCGGCAGCGACGCGACCTCGCGCATGTTCGCGCGGATGAACAGCACCCCGACCGACCCGACCAGCGCGAGCTTCGCGACATTCACGACGCCCTTCACGAGGTTCTTCTTCGCGAACAGTTTGCCGAAGCCCTTCACGATGTCGAACTGCTTGAACTTGGGTTCGAGGGCTTTCGTCGAGACGAGCCAGCCGACCTGCACGAAATGGACGAGGTAGGCGATCACGAACGCGATCACGAGCGCGGGCCACGCGATCCTCACGACCGACATGAGGAGCCCGCGGACGAGGTCGACGCCGCCCGGGACGCCATCGACCGCGTTCTTCGCGATGAGTTCGCCGCTGAGCGTGGTCCGGATGATCCCCGCCGACTGCTCGATGAAGGACGACCCGATCGCGAGCAGCATGATGAGGATCGCGAGCAGGAGCATGGCCGAGGTCAGGTCGGTGCTCTTGGCGATCTGCCCGCGCTGGCGCGCGTCGCTCAGGCGCTTGCTAGTTGGGGCCTCGGTTTTCTCGCCCAGGTCTTCGGCCATGGCTCAGCTCCCGACCTGGTGAAGAGTGGACGGATCGGCGAGCGGTGGCGTGTCGATCGACGCGCCACCGGGCGGTCCGAGCGTGGAAACCCAGCCGAGCACACGGTCCATCGCGTGGTGCACATCGGTCGCGATCGTCTCGCTCAGGAAGGTGAGCGAGAAGTACACGGCGGAGATCCCCGCGAGGATGCGGATCGGGAACCCGAACGAGAGCACATTGAGTTGGGGGACCGTCTTCATGATGAAGCCGACGGCCACGGTCTCGATGAACAGCACGCACATCACGGGCATCGCGACGCGGATGGCGAGTTCGAACCCGCTGTGCACGACGGCGACCATGGTGTCGAGCGGCGTCTGGGAGAGCAGGAACCCACCGATCGCGACGCGGTCGAACGACGAGACCACCGAGTAGATCAGGATGTCGAAGCCCCCGAGCGTAAGGAACACCCCGAGCGCGACATAGAACAGGATCTGCCCGATGATGTCGCCCTCGGTGTCGATCGCCGGGTTGTAGAAGTTCGCGAGCCCCAGGCCCATCTGCTGGCCCATCACCAGACCGCCCATCTGGACGGCCATCATGGGCATGCTCGCGATCATCCCGATCGTGTATCCGATCAGAATCTCGGTCGCGCAGATCGGCGCGAGCGCGACGAGGTCGAACCGGAACGGCACATTGGCGTCGAGGTTGATCGTCGGGTAGATCACCAGCGTGAGCGCGAGCCCGAGCATGATCTTCACGGGCGTGGGGATCGTCCCGCCGCCCAGCCCGGGCGAAACGATGAACAGCCCGAGGATGCGGAACATCGCCGCGAGGAACACGGGGGCGTGCGGCAGGATGTGCTCGATGGCGGGCATCATGACGCGCGGCTAATGGAGCATGAACATCTGGACGGTGAAGTCCGCGACGCGCTGGACCACCCAGTGCATCAGCAGGATCGCAACAAACAGCATCGAGAAAATCTTGGGCACGAAGACGAGCGTCTGCTCCTGGATCTGCGTGACCGACTGGATGATGCTGACGAGCAGGCCGATCACCACGCCGGCGGCGAGGATGGGCCCGCTGATCTTGATCACCACGATGAGCGCAGTGCGCACGACATCGATGGCCGATTCGTCGAAGACCATGGGCTACCCTCCCCCGCCCGCGACGCTCGCCGCGAAGTTTGACAGCCGCTCGAGTTCGCCGGGCTGGACAAAGCTCGTCATGAGCGAACCGACGATCAGGTTCCACCCGTCCACGAGCACGAAGAGCAACAACTTGAACGGGAGCGAGATGAGCACCGGCGGGAGCATCATCATGCTCATGGAGATGAGCAGACTGCTGATCACCATATCGATCACGAGGAACGGGAGGTAGACCCTGAACCCCATCGTGAACGCCACCTTGAGTTCGCTCAGCATGAACGCCGGGACGAGGGTGACGACATCGACATCCGCGCGGGTGAGTTTCTCGGGCTCCGAGGTGTCGATGCCGCGGTAGTTGAGCATCATGAAGACGCTCGACATGTTCCCGCTGGCCTCGATCTGGTCGAACATGAAGTCGCGCATGGGCTGCTTGGCGCGGTTCCACATGTCGAGCTGGCTGGTGATCTCGCCGCGCTGGTACGGGGCGATCGCGTCCTCGTAGACACGCTCGAAGGTCGGGGCCATGACGAGGAAAGTCATGAACAGCGCGAGCCCGGTGATGACCTGGCTCGGGGGAAGCCCCTGCGCGCCCAGCGCCTGCTTGAGCAGGCCCAGGACCACGATGATGCGCACGAAGCAGGTGGTCATGATCATGATCGCCGGCGCCAGCGTCAGCACCGTGAGCAGGAGCACGACATTCAGCGTGGTCGACAGCCCTCCCGGCGCGCCGGGCATGACGGGTTCGGCCGACTCGCCCGGCTGGGCGCCGGTCATCCCCCCGATGACCGAGAGCAGATCGCCCGCGCTGTCGAGCACGCTCACCGGCGTGATGGGCTGGAGCGGATCCACGGGCAGCCCCGACGAGATCCGCTGGCGGGCGAAGTCTTCCGGGGTGGGCGGGCCCATCTGCGCAAAGGCCGGCGAAACGAACAGAACCGCGACGATCGCGGCGAAGAGCGAGACCATGATGGAGCGCCGGGCGGTCACGCGACGGACCCCCGGAGTGTCGCCAACCGTTTGCGGATCGCGTCCTGCGCTTCGCGCGGCGTGGCAACGCGTTGCACGCCCGTCGCCGCCTGCGGCGAGGGCGCCGACCTGCGCGAAACGAGCGGCGCGCGGCGCGTCAGGTCGATCTGATCGGAGGCGTTGCCCATGGAAGGGTCGCGCTCGAACGCGCTCAGCATCTGCCTGAAGCGACCGGAGAGAGACTCGCTCTCCTCGTCGCGCGTCTTCATCAGGAGCGAGGCGACATCGGACGGCTCATCGAAGTTGGCGAGGGCGCTGAACCCGCTCGACGACTGGCTGAGCAGGAGCACCCGCTGGTCAACGCGCAAGAGCACGAGCGAGTGGCCGCGTGAGATCGGGTAGCGTCCGAGCACCTCGAGCACGCCCGAGGGGGCGCGGCCGCCGGCGCCGAGTTGGCCGCGCAGCCCGCCCGTCGCGGAGACCTTCTTGAGCACGAAGCGCACGACGAAGATCAGCCCGATCACGACGGCGAGTGCGCCGAGGACGCGCGGCCAGGAGGCCGGTTCGGACCGCTCCGGCGCCGCCGAGCCGTCGACGCTGGCCGGGGCCGCCTTGGGGGATGGCGCGAGCAAGGGGCGCGCTTCGATCGCCGATTGCGTCGCGGTGCGCGATTCCTGCGCGGCAGACGCGGCCGCCTGCGCACCGGGGTTCGATTGGAGGTCGATCGGGGCTGGCCCGAAGTTTGCGACGGGACCGACGGTCTGCGCGTGCGCCCCGGCTTGACCGAGGCAGAGCGCAAGAAGTGCGCCCGCAAGGAGCGCGCGCGGCCTCTGCGTGCGCGGTGAGATGTCTGTTCGAGCCGCCATGTCGCCGTCCTTGGCTGGGCGCGTCGGGCTCCGCCCGACGGTTGATGAATCCACCACGAATTGGCGCCGAGGCGGGGCGGGACGGACCATCCCGCCGCGTCGGCGTTGTGTATCAGTCGTCAGAGCCGGGGGTTCGGCTCAAGATTTCGGAAACGCGGACGCAGAAGTTGTCGTTCACGACGAGCACTTCGCCGCGCGCCACATGGCGCCCGTTCACGAACACATCCACCGGGTCGCCCGCGAGTTTGTCGAGTTCGACGACCGAGCCCTCGCCCAGCCGGAGGACATCCTCGACGAGCATGCGCGTCCGCCCGAGTTCGATCGTGACATTGAGGTTCACATCCGCGAGCAGGTCGATGTCGCGCGCGCTGGTGGCCGTTGCGCCCCCTGCGCCGTTGAAATCGGGCAGGGCCACCGCCTCGGGGTCGCCGTTCACCTGCCTGGGCGCCTGGTTCGGAGCGCCGTTCTTGCTGGAAACCCCGCCCTGCTCGCCCTTTGCGGCGGCGACCGCCGCCTCGGCCGTCTTGAGCGCGCCGTCGGCGGCCTCGCTCACATCGGCGGGCGGGGCGTCGGCCTCGGTGTCGGCGTCGAGCGATTCCGCGGCGCGCTGCGAGCGGTCGATCGCCTCGGCGATGTCATCGGGCCGGGGCGCACCGGAAGCGTCCGGCGACTCAGGCGCGGCGTCCTCGGGCTGCTCGGGGATGTTCTGGGGATCCTGCTCGGCCATCCGTGACCTCATTGGGCGCGCGCTCTGAGCGCGTCGGCTCCAGCAACCATCGGCCGCCATCCATGGCGACCCGCAGTTTCCTGCGCGTTCTCCCCCACTTTGCCGCGCCGGGGGCGTTGTGTCAATGGCTCGCGGTCGGTTTCACGCGAAATGCGCGATCAATAATCGGTCGGGTACCCGACGCAGCGCGGCAAGAGCACGCGCTTGATGTACGAGTGGCCTTCGGGGTCGGGGCCGAGCAGGTCGTCGAGGAACGCCGTCACCAGGCGGGTCAGGGTCTCGAGGCCCGGCTCGTTGAAGTGCGCGTGCTGGGCGGTGCGCCAGATGCGCCCGATGCCCGTGCGGATCTCGGCGGAGCGCGACTCGAGGATCATCTTCACATGTTCGCCGTCCACGCCCTTGGTCTGCACGATGACCTCGGTGTCCCAGATCCACGGGCGCCCGGTGCTGCTGTTGGGGAGGCGTTCCTTGAGGACGCCGATCTCCATGATCGCGGGGATCGGGCCCGAGCCCTTCTCGCCGTGACCGCCGCCGTGGCCGTCGGATTTCGCGGGCGCGCCGTGCCCGGACGAGCCATCGACCTCGGCGGCCGCGGTCTCCTTGGGCGCCCCGGTCGCGCCGAGCACGAAGTACATGCCCGCCGCCTCCACGACCAGAAGACCGACGACGATCCCGATCGTCTTGATCGGGAGGCCTTTCTTCTTCGCCTCGGGCGCGGGTTGTTCGCTGGGTTTGGCCGGCGCCTGTTCCTTGGCCATCGTGGGATCGCTCCGCGGAGTCGTGACGGGAGCGCGCGGCGCATCACAGGCCGCGCGCGGACACGCGGATCATCGGACGCGTCGGAAGGTCGGTTGACGGCAAGGCCTGCGCGTGCGGGGTCGCGGCGGCGAAGTGTGCGGGTTATGCCGCCCGTTCACCCGGAGCCGCCTTCAGCCGGCGCTTATCGGCCCAGAACCAGGAGTTGCTGGATCAGTTCATCGGTGGTCTGGATCACGCGCGTCGCGGCCGAGTAGCCCGTCTGGGTCAGCACCAGATTGATGAACTCCTGGCCCAGATCGACATTCGACTGCTCGAGCGCGCCGCCGATCATCCGACCCGTGCCGAAGTTGCCCGGGGTGGTGATCAGCGCGGTCCCCGAGTTGGGCCCGACGGCGAACAGGTTGTTGCCCGCGTCGATCAGGCCCTCGGGGTTCGTGAAGGTCGCGATGATGATCTGCCCGATCGTGCGCGTCAGCCCGTTGCTGAACCCGCCCGTGATGACGCCGTCCTCACCCACGCTGAACGAGTCGAGCACACCCAGCGGCGAGCCGTCCTGGTTCACCGCCGCGATCGCGGACTGGTCGGAAGTGTCCGTCAGCGCGGTGACCGAGTCACTGCCGCTGTTGAGCGTGAGGGTGAAGTCGAGCGGATCGACGGCGCCGGTCTGATCGCGGCCCAGCGAGATGCTGATCGGCGCGGTGGTCTGGAGGCGGCCGAAGTTGTCGAACTGGAGCGTGCCCGTCGTGACCAGGCGGCTGGGCAGCAGCGGGTCGATGTGATCGGGCGACTCGGCGTAGTAGCGCCAGACGGTGCCCGCGTCGCTGGTGGACTCAAGCGCCAGCGTCAGATCCACCTCGACCGGCGTGCCGAGCGAGTCGTACGCGATGAATGTCGTGCGGATGCTCTCGCCGTCGGCCTCGACCGCGGTGGTGATCGAGAACGGGTTGGTCGCGATCGCGCCCGCGTTGTCCGTGAAGCTGATGTCGCCGGCGTCGAGCTGGATCGTGTTGAACGAGCCCGTGTTGCTGACGATGGAGACCATGCCCGCAGCGTCGATCTGGGCGCCGGAGGTCGAACCGTCCGGGTTCAGCACGCCCGGGTTGATGCCGAACGAGTCGTTGATGAAGTCGAGGACATCCTGCACCGTGGTGACCGCTGGGTCGATCGTGAGTGAGGTGTCGGGAAGGGTCTTGTCGCCCTTCTGCGCGCCCGAGAGCGTGAAGGTGAACGGCGCGCCGGCGCCCGGGAACAGCGGGTTGCCCGGGTTGGCGGGATCTTCGAGCGTGCCCATCGTGCTCGCGGGGGTGAGCGGGACGGCGCCGATCGTCTGCCAGACCTCGTTGATCACCGTGCTCGAACCGGTCGTGGGCAGCGGGCCGCTGGCGTTGAGGTTGCCCGCGAAGTTCACATTCTCGGTGGCCTCCGCGATGGTCAGCGAGCCGACGGGGATCGAGATGTCCTGCGCCTGCCCCGTGACAAGGGTGAAGTTGTCATCGATCGCGTACCCGCGCACGCGCTCGCCAGAGATGGTGACCATCTCGTTGGCGGAGTTGAGCTGGAACGCCCCGGCGCGGGTGTAGTACTCGCGGCCGGCGCGCTGGACGACGAAGAACCCGTCGCCGTCGATCGCGAGGTCGGTCGGAATGCCCGTGGGGCTGATGGGCCCGGTGGCGAAGTTTCGCTGGGTGCCCGCGACGGTGACGCCCAGGCCGACCTGCGCGGGGTTCGTGCCGCCCGTCGTCGAGCCGGGCGCGGTCCCGAGCGAGATGTTGCGCGAGAAGGCCGGCGCGAAGTGCATCCGGTTGGACTTGAACGCCGTGGTGTTCACATTGGAGATGTTGTTGCCGATGACATCGAGGCGGCGCGAGTTCGCGACGAGGCCCGACAGTCCGGTGAGCAGCGAAGTCGTAGAAGCCATACCGGCGTCACTCCTGAGAACACGACGCGGCCAGCGGTGCGCCGCGTCGGATCGTGCGTTGTGTGTCGCTCCTCGGCTCCGCCGAGGTTGGCGTGTCGTGCGCGGCGGCGTCAGCCGCTCGGCGCATCTCTCTTGCGCTGGCTCAGCCGGCGCGGTTCTCCATCAGACGGATCAGCGTCTGGTTCGCGGACAGGGAACCGGGCAACGCAAGCGGTGCGCCACTCCCTGAATCGCGCGTTCCTCCAGGCGGGGCGTTGTCGAGCGCAACGAATGCGTCCACACCGGTAAACACCGCGTTCCCCTGCGCGGGCTTGACCTCCACGATCTCCCGGCGGTGCACATCGATCGTCACGATGTTCCCGTCGATCTGCGCGGCCAGGCGGGCGGCGCCCTGCGCCTCGGCCGCGTCGGTGGCGATCGCGAGCGCGGCCAGGGCGTCGTCGGACAGGTCGGGCCGGACATCTTCAGCAAGCGTCAGCGGCGCGCCGGGCTCGACATTGCCTTCCTTCGCCAGCGCAAGCAGGTCGTCGAACGACGCGCTCTCCAGCCCGGAAGCGGCCTTGTTGGTCGATGGACCGATCCCGTCGGGGCGAACCCCGCCGCCGAGCTGCCGGAGAAGATCGAGCGGATTGCCCGAGGTGCGCACCGGGCTCACAGCGCGCCCTCTTCACGGAGCGAGTCAAAGAACGCCGGATCGACGATGTCCTCGACGCGGTCGAACGGCAGCGTGTAGTTGTTGCCCAGATTCAGCACCGGGCCGGTGCGTGTGGATTTCACGGAGATCACGATGCCGTCCACGCGGATGCCGCTGGTCGTCAGGCCCGTGACATACTTGCCCACAAGCCCGCCCGCAGCGGAGAGCCCGTTCTGCTTCACGAGGGTCTCGATCGAGGTCTTCAGCGAGAGATCGCTCTCGATCGAACGGATCGTGCCGATCTGGTCGAGCAGCGCCTGGGTGTCGGTCGGGGAGAGCGGGTCCTGGTTCGCCAGTTCGGAGAACATGATGTCGAGGAACTCGCCGCTCGAGAGCGCGCTGAACGCGTTCCCGGAAGACTGGGGCGCGCTCGTGGAACCGTTGTTATTGATGGCGGACATAGTTCAGTTCCGTGGTGTTCGTTCGTTCACGCTCAGGCGATCGTGTGCAGGCCCATGCGGTACTTGAAGAGGCGTTCGTCGGTCTCGTGGTCCTTCGCGCCGCGCTGGTCCTGTCGGTGACGCTCGTGGTGCTCGAAGAAGCCCTTGCTCCGCTCGCCCCCGGCGTCATGGTCGGAGGAGTGCTGCGCCCCGTTGCCCTGCGCCGGCTGGTGCTGGCTTTGAGGGCCGGAGTTCGTGTTGAAGGACTGCCCGCTTGACCCTCCCTGGCTCGCGGGCGCGAGTGTGATCGAAAGGCGTTCCACGCTCAGCCCCTTCGCCTCCAGCGAGGAACGGAGCGTGTCGATGTTCCGAGTAAGCAAGTCGCGTGCCTCGGGCGTGGACGCCTGCAGGGTCGCGGCCACGACGCCCCGCGAGATCGTCATCTCCACCTTCAGCGCGCCCATGGATTCGGGCGAGAGCCGCATCTGCACGCTCCCCCCCTGCTGCTTCAGCGCCACATCCAGTCCACGATTGGCGGCCATGACCGTCGCCTGATCCTGCGCGGGCGGTTCGGGCCTTGCCTGCGCGGAATTCGCCGCCGGTGCGCGTAACTCGCTGACGCCGCGCGGTTCGTGCGCGGTGTTTGTCGTGCCCGCGTTCGTCGTGGGCTCGGCCGTCCGGCCCGCCGAATCGACACGCTCGACGCCCGCATTCTGCTGCGATCGGCGGTTCGGTCGATCCTGCGCCGAGTCGCCGTCCGACGAGAGGCGCGCGCCTGCGTTCACCGCCTGGACCGCGCCGGGGGCTGGCGCCGGGGCGTCCCCCTCCCCGTCCGTGGGTGGCGGCTGGGATGCGTCGGTCGGCGCTCGCTCGCGCGAAATGACCGGACGATCGACGCGGATCGGCTGGTTCTCGGGGATCGGGCGTGGGTCGATGTCCGACGACTCGGCAACGCCATCGGCGTCCGTGAAGACGGTCGCGCTCTCGGGACGCCGCACGCGTTCGCCATTCGCGGGCCGCGCATCCGTTCGTGGCGCCGGTTCGTCGGTCTCCGGAACGATGCGCTCGCTCAGGCGCACGGCCCGTTCCGCCCGCTCGGTGCGGTCGGCTGTCGTTCGTTCGGTGGAGTCCGTGGCCTGCGTCTTGGGTTCGGATGTGTCCACCTTCGCCGCGCCGCGCGCCAGATCGGCCTTCACCGGAGCATCGGCCGAATCCGCGTCCGGCGCAGAGTCGGTCGTCGTTGCGGGCGCCGCGTTGGTCTGCGTCTTGCCGTTCTCGGGCTGCGCTGTCCGTTCGGGGTTCCGCAGCGCCGCCGGTTCGGCATGCACGGTCCGTTCGGAACGCCGCCCTTTCACCTCGACGGAGCCCGTTTCGGACTCCTCACGCGGCTCGTTCGTCGCAGCCACAGCCCCCGCGATCCGCGGCACTCCTTCGCCGTCCGTGTCCGAAGCGTCATCCGTCGCCGTTTCGGCATCGACGGCTTCTTTGTCGTCGTGCGTGCTGTGCTCGCCGTCGGACGCCGGCGCCTTGTCATTCGTCTCGACGGGGCGATCCGCCGGATCGTGCACGGGCGTGTCGGCGGCCGGTTCGGGCGCCGTCTCCCCGCCGCTCGCGGGCGCCCCAGCGGGCTCGTCGGTCTGGCGTGCGCGATCGAGTGCCTGATCGAACGAGGATCGCTCCTTCGGCGTCGTCGCGCGGTCGTTGCGCTGTGCCGGCGCGTCGCCTGCGCGTCGGCCGTCGGTCGTGCGCGGCCGCGGGGAGGTCCGCGCGTCGCTCGCGGCGGGCTTGGGCGCGGCGGGCGTCGTCGGGATGGGGCTTGCGATCGCTTGAGGAGGCATTCACTGGCTCGAAGGCGTCGACTGCGCCGCGACCTCCAGGCCGCGCGTCCTGACGCGTTCGAGCAAAGTGGCTGCCAGATACGGATCCTCGAACTCGGCGATGATCTTGCTCGCCGTGCGCACCTGCAGCGCGTTGAGGTACGAGACCGCCTGCTCGATCTCCCCCTGATCGATCAGCGTCTGCATGAGTTCCTTGGCCTGCTTGGGCTTGAGCTGCTGGTAGAGCGCCACGGCCTTCTCGAACTGCTCGCTGCCTTCCAACTCCGCGATGCGCGCCCGGAGCGCCTCGAAGTCCGCCCGCTCCTGCCGGAGTTCCTCGCGGGCCCGCTCGATCTGCGCGAGTTCTCGGGCGAAGGTCCTGCGCAGATCCTCGGCCTCGCGCGTGAGGCGGGACAGGTCCTGCTGCGCGGCGTTGGAGACTTCCTGTTGCGCGGCGACTTCGCCCTCGGCGGGCGTCGGGGGCTCGCCGAAGAACGCCTCCTGCGCCGCCTCGGCCGCCTTGCGCGCCTCCTCGGCTTCGAGCGTCTTCGCGGCCGCCTTGTCTTCGTCCACGGTGGTCTTGAACAGTTCCCGCACCGTGTGCAGGCGCTCGTTGGAGAGCCGCCCCGTGCCGCCCAGCCACGCGACGACGCCAACCACCGCGAGAAAGTTCGCCAGGGCGAGCGTCGTGATGATGATCCACAGACTGCGCATCAGGCGGCCTCCTCGCCCGTTCGTGATCGCCGGGCGGCGCGGGCATTGACCATGTCATCGACCGCCGAGGCCTCTTTCTTGCTTTCTTCACGCAACCAGGCGTCGTACCGGCGCTGGCGGAGCAAATCGACGGCCTTCCGGTCCGCCGTGGCCTTGAGCAGCTCGTTCCGGGCCCGCTCGATCCGCTGGTGGACGCCCGCGAGCTTGACGGCCAGGCGCTGGAGCGACCCGAGCGAGTGGAGAGACGCGTGGCTCTGGAGCCGCACGCTCCGCAGATCGACGGCGGCGCCGGCCTGGTTCGGAGCGAGCGCGGTGCGGAGATCGTTCTTCTGGTCCGCGATGGCGCGTTGGGCGTCGAGGATCTGGTGCTCGATATCCAACCGTTCGCGCTCGATGGCCGCGAGGTCGCGCTGCTTGGCTTCTTCCTCGCGCACGCGCTGTGCGAGCAGAGTCTCGAGATTGAAGCGGAACTTTGCCATGAGGATCGTGGATCGTTACCTGCGGCTGGAGAGTTGCTGGATGAGCGCGCCGGATTCGACGGCGAGTTGGAGGAGCCGTTTCTTGGCCGCGTCGAAGTTGTCGCCGTCGTGGCTCGCCTGCTGGAGGATCGCGTCCATCTTGGGCTTGAGTTGGATCGCGGCGTCAACGGTGGGGTTGCTCCCCTTCGCGTAGGCGCCGATGTTGATGAGGTCCTCGACCTCCGCGTAGGCCGCGAGGAGTTTCTGGAGTTGCTGGCGCGCGGCGATGTGCTGCTTGTCGCAGACTTCGTTGGCGACACGCGAGATGGAGTCGAGCACATCGACGGCGGGATAGTGCCCCTTCTGCGCGAGGCGGCGCGAGAGGATGATGTGCCCGTCGAGGATGCCGCGCGCCGCGTCGGCGATCGGCTCGGTCATGTCGTCGCCCTCGACGAGGATGGCGTAGAAGGCGGTGATGGATCCCGCGCCATCGACCGCGCCCGCGCGTTCGAGCAGGAGGGGAAGCGAAGCGAACACGCTCGGCGTGTAGCCCTTGGTCGCGGGCGGCTCGCCGACGGCGAGCCCAACCTGGCGCTGCGCCTGCGCGAAACGCGTGACCGAGTCCATCATGAGCATGACATCGGCGCCCTGATCGCGGAACCACTCGGCGATCGATGTCGCCGCCAGCGCCGCGCGGATGCGCATGAGCGGGGATTCGTCGCTGGTCGCGCACACGACCACGGAGCGCGCCAGCCCGTCTGTCCCCAACGCGTGCTCCAGGAAGTCGCGGACCTCGCGGCCGCGCTCGCCGATCAGCGCGATGACCGACACATCGGCGGCGGTTCGGCGCGCGATCGAGCCCATCAGCGTGGATTTGCCCACGCCCGGCCCGGCGAAGATGCCCATGCGCTGGCCCCGTCCGACGGTCGTCATCAGGTCGATGGCGCGCACGCCGGTGGGCATCGGCTTTCTGATCGGCGTGCGCGAGAGCGGCCCGAGCGGGGCCGGGCAGAGCGGCGTGGCGCAGAGGTCCACGGGCGCCGGTCGGTTGTCCAGCGGACGCCCGAGCGCGTCGACGCATCGCCCGAGCAGCGCATCGCCCGCGAGCGCAACGGGCGCGGGCTGCTCGCCCGACACGCGGTCGCCGGGACGCACGCCCGAAGTCGTCGAGAGCAGCATGACGATCGACGCGTCGGCGTCGAAGCCCACGACCTCGCCGAGTTTGATGCCTTCGAGCGTGCGGAGCAAGACAAGCGAGCCGATAGGGAGCGGGAGGTCGTCAACGAGGATGGACAGGCCGCGCACCGCGCGAACGGCGCCGGAGATGCGCATCGGCTGCACACGATCGAGCGTGGCGCGCTGGGGCGCAAAGAGCGTCACCCGTCGCTCGCTTCCGGAGCATCGTCGTCCTCGACGGGCGGCGCCGGGGTGCTTGGCATCGCGGTCGCGTTGCGGTCAGGCAGGATCGCGTCGATCACGCGCGCGATCTGGGTGTCGATGGTCGCGTCGATCTCGCCCTTCTCCGTGCACACCACCACCGACCCCCGGCCGAGTTTGGCGTCCTCGACGACCTCGGCGCTGGCGACTTTGCCGAACCGCGCGTTGAGCGCGGGCATGAGATCAATGAGCAGTTGTTTGTCCGCCGGGCTGCACGCGATGCGCAGGCGAGTGGGACGCGAGATCATCTCGAGCGCCGCTTCGAGCTGCGCCGCCGCGGCGTTCTCGTCCGCGTCGATCGCCTTCCGGGCGACCTTCTCGGCGATCTCGACCGCGAGTTTCAGCACATCCAGCCGCGCTTCGCGGAACAACGCGACACGCACGGTCTCGAAGTGTTCGAGCGCATCGCCCCACGCGACGGCGAGGCGCTGGAGGTCCTGCCCGATCTGTTCGCGGGCTTCTTCGGCGCCCTGCTTCTGGCCCTTCGCGATCCCGTCGGCGTATCCCGCCTTCTCGCCGCGCTCGCGGCCGACCTTCTCGGCGTCGCCGATCAGCCGGGCGCGCTCGGCCTGCGCCTCCTCGATCACACGCTGGGCCTGAAACTTCGCCTGCGCGAGGATGACATCCCCCTGCCGCGACAGTTCGCCCAGATCGAGCACGATGGCGTCGCGCGCCATGGTCTGCGCGTCGGCGGAGCGGATGACGGCCATTCAGCGCGCCCTCCCGGGATGGATCGATGCCGCGCGCATCAGACGATGAGGTCCTCGTCGCCGCCGCGGCCCGCGATGACGATCTCGCCCGAGTCCTCGAGCCGTCGCACGATGTCCACGATGCGCTGCTGCGCGCCCTCGACATCGCTGATGCGCACCGGGCCCATGTACTCCATGTCCTCCTTGATGAGCTGCGCGGCGCGCTCGGACATGTTGTTGAAGATCTTCTGTTTGAGTTCCTCGCTCGCGGTTTTGAGCGCGAGGGCGAGTTCGTCGTTGTCGACCTCCTTGAGCACGCCCTGGATGCCGCGGTCGTCGACCATGCGGATGTCCTCGAAGACGAACATCAGGCGGCGGATCTGCTCGACGAGTTCGGGCTCCTCGACCTCCAGCCCCTCCATAATCTGCTTCTCGGTGGTGCGGTCGGCGAGGTTGAGGATCTCGGCGACGGCGTCGATGCCGCCCGTCTTCTCCGTGGACTGACTCAGCATGTTCGCGAGCCGCGACTCAAGACCCTTCTCAACCTCGCGGATGACCTCCGGGTTGGTCTGCTCCATGTTCGCGATGCGCTTGATGACCTCGATCTGCTTCTCTTGCTGGAGCCCGACCACGATCTCCGACGCCTTGTGGAACGGGAGGTGGCACACGATCAGCGCGATCGTCTGAGGGTGCTCATCCTGGATGAAGGTGAGCAGGTTCTCGCTCTCGGCCTTCTGGAGGAACGAGAACGGCGTTTTCTGCACCTGCGTCTGGATCTGCGAGAGCACCATGTCGGCGGTCTTGCTGTCCAGCGATTCCTTCAGCAGGATCTTCGCGTAATCGAGCCCGCCCTCGGCGGCGTATTGAGAAGCGATCGTGATCTGGTAGAACTCTTCGACCACCGCCGAACGCATCGGCGCGGGGACCTGCCCGAGCGACGCGAGTTCGCGTGTCACCGATTCGATCGCGTCGGGCGGGAGGTTCTTGAGCATCACGCCCGCGGTCTGCGCGTCGAGCGACAGCAGCAGGATGGCCGCCTTGGTGACGCCGTCGAGGTACTCGGCGCTTTCGGGGAGTTTGTCGCCTGGCTTGCGTGGCATGCGCGTGTGGCTCTGCGTGGTGAACGGTGACTATTCGGACTGGATCCAGCGGTTGAGCACGCCGGCCGCCTCGTCCGGACGCTGCTTGACCATGTCGAGCACCTGCTCCAGAACCTTCTGGCTCTGGATCGATTCATCGGTGAGTTCGATGCCCGCGAGGGCGGCGTCGGCCTCGCCGGCTTCGCCCACGAGGTCCGCCTCGCCCGAGAGCGCGGGCGGGAGCCCGATGAGTTCTTCGGCGGTCGGGAGTTTCTCGGCCTTCGTCGCGCGGCGGACGGTCAGCGCCATCAGCCCGAGGGCCGCGAGCGCGAGGATGCTCAGCACGATGGTCTTCACGCCGCCCGCGGCCGCGAGCACGCCGCCCACTCCGCCCGTTGCGCTCCCGCCGACGCCCATGCCCGCGGCGAACCGCTCGGGCATCGCGTTGCGCAGGTCCTCGATGTCCGGGATCACGGAGACGACGACCTCGCCCTCGGCGCCGCCCGCCGAGGCGGAATCGACCTGGGGCTGAATATCGCTCTTGATGCGCGCGACTTCCTGCGCGATCACGGGCGCCAGATCGTCGTCGGCGGGTTTCTCGGTCGAGTCGTTGGCCGATCGCCACTGCGCCACAAAGAACGACCGGGGGATGTTGATGGTCGCGGCGATTTTGAGCGGGGCGCCGCGCGGGTCGGTGATGCGCTCGACGCGTCGGCCGAACTCGGTTTCGAAGTCGCTGGTGGTCTGGATGTCGCTCAGCGCGTTGCCCGGCGCGCTCGCGCTGTTGATGTCGAGCCCCGTGTTGGGCCGCACGCCCGGCTCGGCGCCGCGGCTCGCGGACTGCTGGACGCGCTCCTGCGATGTCTCGCGGAGCGGCGCGGTCACGGTCCCCTTGCCCGAATCGAGCACGGTGTTGGTCTCGACCACGCTCTTGCGGATGTCCACCTGCGCGTTGACGGCGATGATGACGCCCGGGATGTACGAGAGCATCGTCGAGAGCCGATCCTGCACCGTCTGCTCGACCTTCATCTGGTGCTCGAGGTACCCGGTGGCGATCATGTCGTCGTCGGAACTCACGCGGTGGCGACGGCCGGTGTTGCCGTCGATCACGCGGACATTCTCGATGCGCAGGCCGGCCTTGGAGGACGCGACGAGGGCCGCGGCGCCGTCGATCATGTGCTGGGGAAGCGACCGGTTGCCCTGCATCTTGATGCTCACCGACGCCGTGGGCTGACGGACGGCCATGCCCAGGGACCTCGGCTCGGGCGCGTCGATGACCACGGTGGCCATCGCGACGCCCTTGAAGCGACCGATGGCGCGCGCGACCTCGTTCTGAAGCGCGATGACCTGCTGCTGCTCGACCTGGGCCGAGGACATCGTCCAGTTCTGCTTCTCGACGAGCCCGTTGAAGTAGAGCGTCGTGTCCGAGGGCGAGTAGCCGTTCTCGTACATCTGCGCGACGAGGAGATCGACCGAATCGGGCTTGACCAGGACAACCTGGTTCGCGTCACGGCGGAAGTCGATGCCCTGGCTGCGCAGGAAGCGGGCGGCCTCGTTCTGGTCGGCGGCGGACGCCCCGGGGAGCATCGGCTGCATCGCGGGCGAAGAGGTGTAGAGGACGACGAGGAACAGCGTCATCGCGAGGATGACGACAAGGGAGCCCGCGAGGAGCTTCTGCGTGCCGGTGAGTTCGCCCAGCGCGCGCTTGATCTGTTCGAGGATGCCGTTCAGGCGATCCATGGGTGCGGCCTCCTGCCTTGTTCACCCGCCGACGGACCATCGGGGGCGTGTCTGCCGGCGCAATCCGTGCGCCGGTCGCGCGGAAACCTCCGCGCAACGACAGTCTTAGGTCGTCGGCACGATGCGTGCCAGGCCTTGAGGGGAAACCAACTTCCGGAGATCGGACGGGCGGATCAGACGCGGATCTGGCGGACCTCGTCGTAGGCGTCCATCACCTTGTTGCGCACCTGGAGGAGCATGCGGAACGCGGTGTCGGCCTTCTGGGTGGCGATGATCACGCTCTCGGGATCGTCGCGGCGGCCCGCGAGCAGGTCCTCGGTCGCCTGGGTGGCGTCCTGCTGGAGTTTGTTCACTTCCTGCAGGTTCTCCAGCAGGAAGTCCTTGAACGACGGCGCGTCGGGATCGGTCGGCTGCCCCCCTCCGGGGAGCTTGCGCGGCTGGAGCGGGCTTGCTCCTCCTGATCCCGAGATGAGTCCGAGTGGGTCGCTCATGGTGAATGATTATGCCAGCAAACGGAGGGCCGCTGCCATCATCGACTTGGTGGCGTCGGCGGCGGCAAGATTTGCTTCGTACGACCGGGACGCGGACAAGGCATTGATCTGCTCGGTCACGGGGTCCACATTCGGATACGGGACGAAACCGGCCTTCGGGTGGCCGTCCGGGTAGGAATACGGGTGATCGGGGTCCCAGACGAGCCGGAAATCGCCTTCGTCCTCGGTGATCGAGGCGACCTCCACCCCACCCAGACGCTCGTCGCCGAACCCGTCGGCGCCGCCGACGGGAGCGAAATGCACATGCCGGGCCCGGTACGGGCTCAGCTCGCCGGTGACGGGATCGATGATGGCGTCGGCGTTCGCGATGTTGGCGGCGATGGCCGTCATGCGGGTCCGCTGAGCGATCAGGCCGCTGACCGAGATGTCGAGTGCGCCAAACATGCGGGAAAGGTGCTCTCTGGTGGTGCTTTTTGCGCAAAGCGCAGCGATTGCGCGTTGCGGGGACTATCAGATCCGTTCGGCGATGGCGGTGTTCAGCATGTCCGACCGGCTCTTCTGAAGCTCGACGGCGAGCTGGAAGGTCGCGTTGTTCTCGACGAGGCCCTGCATCAGCCGCTCGACATTGCGGTCGTTCTGGTCGTGGAACAGGATGTTGTCGTGGACGGGCCTGGGATCGAGATGGAACGACGGCCGTCCCATCGTGTCGACACCGGCGCGTATCGTATTGGTAGATCTGAAGTTGAGATCGCCTCTGTGCCCGCCCCACTGGGTGCGCCGATCGTCGATGGCGGCGCCGAGGGCCGCCTGAAAGTCACGAGGGCGGACATCGATGGGCTTGTAATACGGCGTATCGATGTTCGCGATGTTCTGGCTGATGAACTTCTGCCGCTGGGCCGCAAAGCGGATCGTCGCCTCGAGGGCGGGCATCGCGTCAGAAGTGGCCAATTCGCGGATGAACATCGGGGGACAAGTCCGCAAACCGTGGGCCAGGCCCGACCGAACCCGGCAACCGGACTCGCCGCCCGAACGAAGCGCACTGGGTGCGCGAAAGCGCCGATGGAGAGAGAGATGCCCCACTTCCGCCAGATCACCCCCCTGCTCTGCCTGCTCACCCTCGGCGCCGCCGCGCTCGCCGGGCCGCTCGAGCCCCCTCCCGGACCGGTCGCTCCCACGATGAAGCCGCTCGCGCTCGTCGAGCCGCGCATCGCGATCGACCACCTTCCCTACACCATCTCGCTCAGCGGGTCGTACTACCTCGCCGAGTCGCTCATCGGGGTCGCGGGCGAGGTCGGCATCCTCGTGCGCGCGCGCCATGTCACCATCGACCTCAACGGGTTCGAACTCCGCGGCGCCGCCGGAACCCTCGACGCCATCCAGGTCCTCCCGGGCATCGCCCCGTGCACCGACCTTGTTGTGCGCAACGGTTCGATCCACGGCTGGGGACGCGACGGGATCAACGCGTCCTGTGCGCCGGGCGCGGTCTTCGAAAATCTCCGGCTCGAGAACAACGCCGGGGGCGGCCTCATCGCCAGCGACTTCGCGATCGCGCGCCACTGCACCGTGCGCACCAGCGGCGGGTCGGGCATCGAATTCGGGCTCTCCTCGATCGTTGAGAACTGCATCGCCGCCAACAACGGGCAGGACGGGATCGGCGTGGGCGAGGAGTCGGTGGTGTCAAACTCCGCCGCCTTCACCAACGGGCGCATCGGCGTGCGCGCGGGCGAACGCTCGGTCGTCGAGAATGTGACCTCAACGGGCAACACCGCCGTCGGCGTGCGCGTCGAGACCCAGTCCACCGTCACGCGCGTCACCTCCAACAACAACGGCAACATCGGCATCGCGGTGAACGGGAAGGGCCTCGTCGTTGATTCGACCGCGAGCAACAACATCCCCAACGGCGTCCTCGCCTTCGCCGGGTCGCGCATCGAGCGGTGCGTTCTGAGCAACAACTCGACCAACGGCATCGTTCTCAACGGTCCCGGCGTGCTCGTCGGGAATTCCTTCGTCGACAACCCGACGGGCATCCTCGTCAACGGCGAGGGCAGCCGCATCGACGGCAACGATGTCACGGGCGGCGCCACCGGCGTCAAGGCCGTCGCGGGCGGGAACCTCGTCGTGCGCAACGCGGTTTCCGGCGCGAAGACCGCGTTCGATCTCGCGGCGGGCAACAACGCAGGCCCGATCTCGAACGCCATGATCGACCACCCGTGGGCCAACTTCGTGCACGATTGAGCCGCGTTCCCCGCCCTACGATGGACGCATGGCCAAGCGCGTCCTCCACGACGAGTATTTCAAGAAGGCGAAGACCGAGGGCTACCTCGCGCGGTCGGCGTACAAACTGCTCGAGATCGACCAGAAGTACCGCATCCTGCGCAAGGGGAACCTGGTGCTCGACCTCGGCGCCGCGCCGGGATCGTGGACGCAGGTCGCCTCCGATCGCGTCGGCCCGGCCGGGCGGATCGTCGCGCTCGACATCCTCGACATCCGCGTCTCGCTCGCCAACGCCGCGACATTCCTCGCCGATGTGAACGAGGTCACCCCCGAGATCCTCCTCGGGCACACCCAGGGCGAGCGCTTCGATGTCATCATCTCCGACATGGCGCCCAACACCTCGGGCCACGGCGACCACTTCCGCTCCGTGCGCCTCTGCGAGCGCGCCCTCGAACTCGCCACCAATGTGCTCCGCCCGGGCGGCAACCTCGTGATGAAGGTGTTCGAGGGCGAGACCTACCCCGACCTGCTCAAAGTGACGACCCGCCGCTTCGCGAATTGCAAGGGTTTCAAGCCCAAGTCGACGCGCGACATGTCGCGGGAAATGTTCATCGTCGCGATGGGGTTCCGCGACGCAGCGACGGACGCGAAGCCGCAGGACTGACATCATCTTTTCAGAGCCCTCTGCTCCCTCCCCTATCGAAGATGGGGGAGGGTTGGGGTGGGGGTTTGTTTCTCTTCTCAGATCAGAGCCCGGGGCGCGCGCACCGGGCGCGGCGACGCACGAACTTCCAAAATCATCCGCGCCAAACACGCGTCCGCGCCCTCCGCTTGCGCGAAGGGCTCTGATCAGAGCCGAACAATCCTCCACTGCTGCCCGCTGCCCGTTCCCTGCTGCCCTCTTTTCAGAGCCCGGGGCGCGAGCACCGGGCGCGGCAACGCACGAACTTCCAAAATCATCCGCGCCAAACACGCGTCCGCGCCCTCCGCTTGCGCGAAGGGCTCTGATCGGAGTAGAGAGGGTGCGGCGCAAAAAGGCCGCCGGCCCCGCCCATCTGTCTGGACGAGGCCGGCGTTCATGGAATCGGCGTGGCCTGTAAGCCGAATGCTGTCGATCGGGCCGTATCCGTGGACGCGCCCGACCTTGCGGCCGTTTCTCTCGCCGCGCCGTTGCCGACGCGGTCCGCACTCTCGTGCGAGCGACCTACCCGCCCCCTGCCGACCGGACCGATCGTCGATGGCCGGAGCCATCGCGGGAGCTGCGCGGTCTTGCACGCGGTGGGGTTTACCGTGCCCCGTCTGTCACCAGCCGGGCGGTGCGCTCTTACCGCACCCTTTCACCCTTGCCTGATCCCGCTTGCGCGGGCCATCGGCGGTCTGCTCTCTGTTGCACTGTCCCTCGCCCGGATTCCGTCGGGCGGGTGGGCGTTACCCACCACCGTGTCCTGCCGTGTTCGGACTTTCCTCCGACGCGCCGCCGTCGGTCTCCCTCGGGCGTGCGTCGGCGGCCGCTCGGCCACGCACTGCACAGATTCTACGCGCCCGGTACCATCGGCGTGAGCATGTCCAAAGCCAAGCCGTCCAAGACCGACGCCACCGAGACGCAGTCCCCCGCGGGCGCCGCCGCCGGGAAGCGCGCGGTCCTGTGGCTCGAGCGCGCTCAGGAAGACTTCGCCCTCGCGCTGCTCGAAGCCACCGGGATGATCCCCTCCGCGATAGGCGTCGCCGACGCGTCTTCGCGCGGCCGGGCCGACGCCCTCGCCGCCGCGTATCCGGACGCCCAAAACGCCACCGACCTGCGCCTCGCGCTGACCACCGCCGACGCCGACCTCGCGCTCTTCCTCTCGGCCGTCGGCGCGCGCGACACCCTCGACGATCCCACCGCGCTGGCGATCGCCCTCGAACGGGGAATGAAACTCGCGACGATCGAGCCGGCCCCCGCGTCGGCGCTCGACTTCACACGCTTCGAGCGCTCGCTCGGCCAGCCCGACGCCCTGCGCATCATCCCCGCGCTCACCCGCGCGCCCGTCTTCACCCACGCGCTCGAACTCCTCGAACAGCTCGCCCCCGTGCGCACGCTCTCGGTCTCGATGCGCGGCGCCAAGGGTCACGGCACGCTCTTCGCACGACTCTTCGACGCCATGGACATCGTCCTCACCCTGCTCGGCGAGCCCGAGACCATCGACGCCGCCGTCTGCGGCCCCGTCGTCCCCGGACGCGTTCACCTCGCGCCGGGCGACTCGCTCCGCGACCTGCGCGGCGACCTCACCGCCAACCTCCGCTACGCCGGCGCCTGCGCCGCGTCCCTCTCGCTCTCCGACAACGCCGGCCGCTGGTTCCGGGGCGTCACCGTCGTCGGACACGGGGGATGCCTCCGCTTCGACGACACCTCCTACGAGTTCATCGACCCCAGCGGCAAGACCCTCGACTCCAGCTCCGCCAAGGACCGACGCGGGCGCAAGAACCCGGGCGCGGCCCATGATCTTGCCGCCGGCGCATGCGCCGAGCGTTTGAACTCGCTGTTCGATCCGCGCGCCGTCGTTCACGCGCCGCGCAAGGTCTCGACGATCCTCGCGATGGCCGAGACCGCGCTGCTCAGCGCGCGCACGGGCGCGCCCGAATCACCCGACGCGATGCTCCGCATGGCCGGAGCGGCCGGCGCGATGTGAGCATGCTCCGCCGCGCCTTCACCATGCTGGGCTACCTCGCGGTATGGAACGCGCTCTACGCCGCCGCTCTGCTCCTCGCGGCCGGGCAACTCCTCAACCTCGCGCACGAACCCCTCGCGCTCGCCGGCGCGTTCTTTCTCGCGCTGGGCGTCTTTTTGCTCGATCGCGTGAAACCGCGCGACGACCTCCTCGACCCTGCTGACGAGGCCGCCAACCCCGGCCGGTACGCCTACCACCGCGCTCACGCGAACACGCTCCGCGCGTTCATGGCGATCTCCGTCCTCACGGGCGCCGGGTGCATGCTCCTCGCGCACCGGCCCATAGCCGCGATCCTCGCCCTGCTCGCGCCCGTCGGCGTGCTGGTCTACGGCACGCTGCGCCCTCCCGGCGGCGTGCGCGTCAAAGACCGCCCCGTGCGCAAGAACCTGACCGTCGCGCTGGCGCTCGCGTGCTTCGCGCTGATGATCGCGCTGGCGCCATCGCTCCATGTGTCGCCTTCACCTCTCCCGACGCTCGCCCCCGCCGTCGCGTGCTTCCTGGTCTGGATCGTGCTCGTCGTCTTCGCCGACGCCGCGCTGTGCGATCTCGACGACGCGCCCTCCGACGCCGCCTTCGGCACGCGCACCTTCGCCAACACGCTCCCCGCCGGACGGGTGTGGTTCCTCGCGCTGGTGATGCAGATCATCGCGGCGCCCTTCGCGTTCTGGGCCGCGGCCCTGAGCGGATCGAACCTGCCCGGCGCCGTCGCGTGCTGGGCCGTCGCCCCCCCGCTCACGACGCTCGTCCTCTACGCGTTCAAACCCGCGCGCGTGCGCGACATCGTCGACGCCCGCTTCGCGCTCGTGGGTCTCATCGCTTTCGGGTTGGAGTTCCTGGCGCGCTGACCTACGCGTTCAGGTCGAGGTTCTCGCCCTTGTGCGGCTTCTTCTTCGGGAGCGGCGAGTAATACCCGCTCTCCTGCCGATCCTCGCGCGAGTCCTCTTCCCCGTTCGCGCCCACATGCCGAACCGCATCCGTCGGATCGACTTCGGTCACGGGGACATCCACGACATCCTCGTCCCGGGCCCGCGCGTTCTCCTGCGCCGCGACTTCCTTCCGCTTGTCGCGCGCGACAGCCCGCGACGCCCCCGGGGCGCCCGCGGCCGACTGCGCAAGATGCGAGCCGATGATGTCCATGTGCGTCCCATCGGCACGACCCGCTCGCCCCCTCCAATTCGGGGTCGTCGGCGCCGACCATGCACGCTCTCACGCCTCAGGAGGGCAGATCTCGCTCCGCCCGGTCCGCGAACGCCGCCACGATCTCGATCGCCCGCGCCACATCCGGGCGCCCCTTCGACGCTTCCGCCACACCGATCGCCCGGCGGCAGCCTTCGACGCGCTTGTGCACCTTCTTCGGGCCCTTCCCCTCGGCCAGCGTGTCCGCGAGGTTGTCGTACTGATCCGCGAGTTTCACGAGGTGCACCCGCCAGTCGGCGCCCTCCAGCCGCGCGTCGTACTCGCGTTCGCGATCATCCTCCTGAAGCCGCATGTCCTTGCTCAGCAGACCGACCGCCCGCGCGATCTCCGCGCCGAACTCATCCGCGATCTCATCGAAGTCCACCGTCGTGTCCTCGATTGTGTCATGGAGCAGCGCGATCGCCAGCGTCATCTCATCGCTCACGCCGAACACGCTCGACACGATCAGCGACACCCGCGCGACATGCGAGAAATACGGCGTCGCATTGTCCTTGCGAACATGCCCCTTGTGCGCACGAGACGCGAACATCGCCGCACGCATCCAGACTTCTCCCTGCGGTTTCATTACGCCTTTTCCTTCTGAACCCCTCCCACTCGTGGGAGGGGCTGGGGGAGGGTCTTTCTTACCGTTCCAGCAAGACCACACAATGCACTTCGACGGCCCAGCCCTCGCCGACCGCGTCAACCTTCTCGTGGGTCTTGCCCTTCACATTCACGCGCTCGATGCCAACGCCCAGCAACCCCGCGATGGTCTCGCGCATCTTCTCCTTGTGAGGCGAAACCTTCGGCCGCTCCAGCACCACCGTCGCGTCCAGGTTCACCACCCGCCACCCGCGCGAAGTCATCTCTTCCGCCGCCCGCTCGAGAAACACCCGCGACTCGGCGCCCTCCCACCTCGGGTCGTTGTCCGGGAAGAGTTGCCCGATGTCCGGGAGCGCCAGCGCCCCCAGGATCGCGTCGGTGACGGCATGGAGCAGCGCGTCGCCGTCCGAATGGCCCACCGGCCCCCGGTCGTGCTCCAGCCGCACGCCCCCCAGAATCATGGGCCGCCCGTGGCCCGCGGGAGCGATCGGCTCGAGCCGATGAAGGTCGTATCCGTGCCCGATCCGCGTCTCCAAGGCCGTCTCCGATCGCCAAAGGTCCGAAAGTCCGCCGAACAATCCGCTCGGAATCCTCGTCCGATCAGACGCCAGCCCTCCCGAGCGGGTTGGAAGACCCCGTCGGGGGCGGTATCTTACGGACTCGGCCCGATTCGGCCGATGCACGCTCGGGCACGCGCCCTATCCGTCCCGATCCCATTGGAGTCAGTCATGCCGGCCTTCTTCCGACGCAACGCCAGTTCGCTCGCTCTCGCCGCCCTCGTCGGCGCCAGCGCCCTCTCCACCGGCTGCTACTACCAGGGCGGCCCGCTCAAGTCCGCCGACCGCTTCACCTACGCCAGCAACACCTGGGAACCCAAGACCATCACCCTTATCGACACGCGCACCGGGGAGACCCTCTGGACCCTCGATGTCCCCGTTGGCAAGGAACTCGTGATCGACTTCAACACACCCAAGGATGCCGACAACACCGAATGGCTCCCCGACGAGGCCCTCTGGGAAGTCTTCCCCTACCCCACCCGCTCGGGTCAGTTGACCAACAAGATGCGCGTCCCGCCTCGCGCGGCCCGTCGCGTCGATGTCACCTTCCGACCCGTCCCCGAGATGCCCTCCGGCGCGCCCACGACCTCGACCTCCGAGTCCTTCAAGCCCGCCAGCCCCATGTGATCCGTTCACATCGACGCGCCGCCTGACACCGTTGCGCTGTCGCTGCGCGCCGACCCGCACTCCGGGCACGGCATATCACTCGCCGTCCCGCGCAGGTCGTAGCCGCACTCCGCACACAGCCCCCGCTTCGATGCGCGGCGACGGACCGCCCATGACATCACCGGCAGCGCGCACAACGCCAGCCCAGCGCCCCACGCCGTCCACGCGGGAACGCTCGCGACCAGCCCCCGCCCCGCGCTGCGCTCCGTGAACACCATCACCCGCCCGCGACCAAACGAGGCGGCGAACCGCCCGTCGGTCTTCCACTGGTGCGCGCCGCCGTTCTCGATCATCGCGTACCGGGGCGAACCGTCCCCGCCCGCGGGCGTGATCGAGAATCGCACATACCGCGCCGGCCCGACCCGCTCGGGCGTGATCGCCCACGACATCGAGCCGTCAACGAACCGCGCCCACCCCGGCGACGGCGCCTTCCTGAACTGCGCAAGAAGACCTACACCGATCAGACACACAATCGCGACGACCATTGTGATATTGACACAATTGTGTGCCATTGCGTGACGCTTCGGCATGTTCGCCAGAGTTTGCATGCACATACAACGCTCTGACTGCAAGAAAGTTCTTGACACCTGCCGCCCGATGAATCACAGTAGCTGCGACCCGGCTCCCGCAGTCATTCGGAGGCACGCATGATAATGAATCGCAGCGTTCTAGCTCTCGCGCTCGCACTCACCGCCAGCGCGCTGGCGCAACCGGTGTCGCCGGCGCCCGTCAACACGGGCTCACGCGCCGACCTCAACAGCGACGGCTACATCGACGGCGCCGACTTGGCTGTCCTGATCGACATTCTGTCCGGCACGAATCGCGATCCCATCGTGAACGCCCGAGCCGACTTCAACGCCGACGGCCGGGTCGATCACAACGACCTTCTTCCCCTGCTTGAGATGCTCGGGGGCGGTAGAGGTGCTTGTCCTAACACCACAAACTGCTGCCGCTTCGAGTGACCGCTCGGGTGTTGCATCCCAAACTCCCAGATTCCAGGATTCTGCAACGCCCCGACCGAACCACCACCCGACGGCCCCGGTCCGGGCGGCACCGGAGAAGGAGGCCCCGGTTATATCGGTGGTGGGGGCGGCGGCGGCGGCGGCGGCCCCGGAGACCCTCCCGGAGGCCCGAACGACCCCGATCCACCTGACGACGACGACGACCGCGGCCCGTGCGACTTCTATTTTGCTATCAAGGATGAAGTCCCCGAGTTCCGGGCCATCGGCGAAGACATCCCCTACCCAATTCAAGCCGTCGGCGCCGTCACCATCTGGACCATCCGCGACGAAGACTCACCAGTATCGACCGATTGGGAAATCAAAGACCAGGGCGGCCAAACGCTCTCGTCGGGCTCGGGTCAGTATGTCGTCGTTTCAGGCGACCCGGGCGTCTACACCGTCTGCTTCACGCGATCCACGCCCGACGGCGATTGCGAGGACCGCGTTCTCGATGTCTACCTCTACGACATGAAACCCAAAGCCGTCACCTTCGGCGGCGGGAACCACATCATCTATCCCGACAACCCAAATGATCCGGCGCCATACAACGAGGCGTACGACAGCGACCAGTGGTACGACCACGACGGGAATGGCGCCACCAACGACAACATCCCGAACCCCGGCGATCATGACGGCTACACGATCGATCGCCGCCTCCCCGTCGCCTATACGCGCAACACGCCGATGGCCATCGCAGAATTCGAGCCCTGGGTCGATGCGGGCGAGGCCATCACCGGCGGCCCAAAGCCGGGACCGGCCGCGTTCATGTATCGCGCCACCCACCACCTCGGCGGCGCAGACGAGACCGTGTTCGAAGGCGATTACCCAAACGCTGCGCCCGCCGTCGGAAGTGCCTCGCTACCCGACCACATCGACTACAACCCCATGTACACGCTCGATTGGGAGGTGTCATTCACAGGCGGTGTCACATGGTTCCCCATCGGGAGCACCAACCACGAGGTGTATGTCACACTGAACGATCCCTTGGATCCGCAGCAACACTCTATCTACTACATGACCTGCGGAGCGGCGGATGGAGCGATTGACGAGCTATCGATGTTGTATTTAGCATGGAAACCATTCGCAAGCCGAAGCGTTACCACGCGACGAGGCGCTCAACTCGGATATTACCGTGGCGGTCGCTGTGATTTTGCGCTGGATCCGGCATACACTCCCGGCGGCGATATACCGATGGCCGTTGTTACTGCCAAACGGCTTCTTGCCATCACCAACGGCCAGTGCGGGGCGTGGGCAGACCTCTTTGCTCGCGTGTTGCGATGCCAAGGACTCCCGGCACAGATTGTCGAAATAGCGCCCGATCCAGTTTCGATTCCACTACCATGCGGCGCCAGTCTTCAGCTGCTTGTTAATAACTACTCTTTCTCCACTCCTTCATCACCAGCTGCGTGCCCCAACTTTCCACACCGGCTCAATGTGTGCGATGACGCGCTGGACTGGCCTTCGACGGACTGTACACTTGGCAGCGGGGTTCCCGGTCAAGATTCACCAAACCCTCCCAGTCGATTTGATGTTCATTATCTGGTAGCCACCACACTAATTGCACCGCCCCACCCTTCGATATTGGTCTACTTTGATCCATCGTATGGAACGAGTGGATTCGCAACTCCGCTCGGATGGTCTGCGGCGTCGCTCGCGGGCTTCGCCGGCTTCGCGCAACGAATCAATCCAGCGTTACCACCAGGGGAACTGAATCCTTATCAATACGGCGCTCGCACAAGAACACCGAATACAACCGAGGTAATTTTTACCCCACTCTTGCCGCAGAACAACCCATGATCAATATCACACTGGTTAATATTCTGATGGTGCTTTCGATCTTGCCGCTCGCAGAGCAGCAGGGTGAGATCGATGCAAAAGCTGCAAGCGCCATGCGACTTGCGAGCCTTGTTGAGTTCGCCCCATCGACTTCTCGCTGTGACCCCGCCATTGTGGACCGCACCTCCATGATCACAGCCGCTCTTGATTTGGATGATATAAAGATACTGCTTGACAGCCCCGATGCTCACGCACGAGGGGTAGCTATTTTTGTCGCATCAGATCGACAGTATTTCGATCTTTTACTTCAACATCCACAACTCGCCGACGACCGACGGCCATCTATCCCGAATCTGATCTGCACACCGCATAGAGAACTCCCGCCCGCACAAGTACCCAAGACAGTTCAGGCTCGCTACCTCGACTCGATCCAGTTCTGGTTCGGAACATCGGGCAGCACCTCAGAGCGGCAATCCGCCCTTTTTCCGCCTGATGTTCCGGCGTCCCGCTATGCGCACCCGTGGACAAGACGCATCGAACTTGCCGTCCGGGCCGACGGAAAGACCAAAGTTGCGCTCCGTAACGAGGTTCGCTCGCTCCCGTCCGATCTCAGGTGGGTGGTGCTGTCAACTTCGCTTCCAGTCGAGGGCGTGCGTGAACTCTTCACAGAGGCTGAGATCCGAGAGGAGATGAAGCGCCTCGACAATGAAACTGCTCGCGCCATCCTCTCTGGTACTGCGAAATTGCCACCTGATCCGCAGTACCAGAAACCAAACGCCGGCGAAGGCCTCATGCGTGTTGCCGAGGCGCTCATCAACGACAAGCCGGTGCCCGATCCGTACGACTCACTCCCCGAGCACATCAAGAAGATGATCGTCGATCGCTGATCACAACCGCTCCGTCGCCAGCGACGCAAGGTCCGAACGCTCGCTCTTCGCCAGCGTCACATGACCGACCACGCCCAGGCCCTTCATCCGTTCCACGGCGTAACTCAGCCCGTTGCTGCTCGCGTCCAGGTACGGGTTGTCGATCTGCCCGACATCCCCCGTGAGAATCAAACGCGTCCCCTCGCCCACGCGCGAGATGATCGTCTTCACCTCGTGGGGCGTGAGGTTCTGCGCCTCGTCCACGATCATGAACTGGTGAGGGATCGACCGGCCGCGGATGTAGGTCAGCGGTTCGAGCACCAGGCGCCCGTCGGCGATGAGCTTCTTGATGCGCATATCCGCCGAGTAACTCTCGGGGAGTTGCATGTGCGAGCCGCGCGTGCTGAGCAGGTACTCGAGGTTGTCGAAGATCGGCTGCATCCACGCGAAGAGTTTCTCGTCCTTGTCACCGGGCAGGTAGCCGATGTCCTTGCCCAGGGGCATGATCGGCCGCGCGACGAGCAGCCGCTCGTACCGCTCTTCCTGGAACACCTTGGTCATGCCCGCCGCCAGCGCGAGGAGCGTCTTGCCCGTGCCCGCCGAGCCGAGCAGCGTGATGAGTTTCACATCGTCGTCGAGCAAGAGATCCAGCCCCATCGTCTGCTGGACATTGCGCGCCATGATCCCGAACACCGGCTTGCGCGGCGCCGACACGGGCACGATGTGGTCCGTGTCCGCGAGCCGGCGGCCCAGCCCGGTGTGCGATTCATCCTCGCCCGCCACCATGATCACGAACTGGTTGCTCGCGAGCCGCTCCTTCCACGCGGGGTTGTCGTCGTCGTCGTCCGGATCGGAAAACGCGAACGCGCCCGAGTCGTCGCTGAGCGTCGCGACCCCTTCGAGTTTGGTGATCGGGAGCATCCGCTCGCGGTACAACTCGTCGATGATGTTCGCCGGGACATCCAGCGAGATGTACCCCGTGTACAGCCGGTCGGCGTCGACCTTCTGGTTTTCGAAGTCCTCGGCGCCGATGTCCAGCGCGTCGGCCTTGAGGCGCGCGTTGATGTCCTTGCTCACGAACACCGCCCGCTCGCCGCGCTCCTTGCACGCGTAGGCGACGGCGATGATCCGGTTGTCCGCCGATTCGGTGCGCAGGGGCGCTGGCCGGTCAAGCGGCGCCGTCTCGACGCGCACCATGCCGGTCTGCCCGACGCTCGGATACACGCTGTCCCAGGGCACGCCCGAGGTCAGGCGCCCGTTCTGGCGCAGCGCGTCGAGGTGGCGGATGCACTGGCGCGCGTTGCGCCCCAGGTCGTTGTTCTCGCCCTTGAAGGTGTCGAGTTCCTCGAGCACGGCGAACGGCACGACCACCGTGTTCTCCTCGAACACGAAGAGCGCCGTCGGATTGTGCAAGAGCACATTGGTGTCAAGGATGTAAGTCTTGATGCCCGTGCCCTCATCGGCCCGGGGCGTTGACTTCCTCAGCCGCTGCCCGTCCGTGCGGGCCGTCTTCTTCGGCGTCTCTCGCTTCTCCTTCGCGGCGCCGGCAGTGCGAACGGATTCCTTTCCGGTGGTGCGCTTCGACATATGGCCCGAGTCTACAGAAACCCTTGCCCGCGCGTTCGCCGCCCGTGAAGAATCCGCTAGAGTCACGCGCACCAAAGGAGGTTCGGATGAAAGTCGGGGACCTGACCGCCGCGCTCGACACGATCGCCCCCCCATCGCTGGCCGAGCCGTGGGACAATGTCGGCCTGCTCGTCGGGGATCCCGAGCGGGACCTCGATGGCCCGACGCTGGTCACCATCGACCTGACCCCCTCGGTCATGGCCGAGGCGCTCTCAGTGGAGGCGTCGGCCATCGTCGCCTACCACCCGGCCCTCTTCGCGTCGATCAAACGGATCACCCCCGACACCTCGCTGGGCCGCACCATCCTGCGCTGCCTCGAGGCCGGCATCGCCATCCACTCCCCCCACACCGCCCTCGACGCCGTCGAGGGGGGCGTGACCGACTGGCTCGCCGACGGTCTCGGGACCAGCGGCGACCGCCGCGCGCTCATCCCCGCGACCATCAAGGCGCCCGGGCAGACCCACAAGTTCGTAACCTTCGTTCCGCGCGACGCCGTCGAGCGCATCCGGATGGCCCTCGCCAGCGCTGGCGCCGGGAACATCGGGGAGTACGAACTCTGTTCCTTCGAGTCCGAGGGCTTCGGAACATTCCAGGGAAGCGAGAACTCCAACCCCGCCGTCGGCAAGCGCGGCCGCCTCGAACGCGTGAGCGAAGTGCGGCTCGAAATGGTCTGCCCAGGCCGCGCCGCGCCCCTGCTCGTCGAGACGCTCCGCGCGTTCCACCCCTACGAAGACCCCGCGTTCGACATCTACGAACTCGCGGGCCGGCCGGACCGCAGCGTCGGCGCCGGGCGGCGCATCACGCTCGACCAGCCGCGCACGGCGGAGGACATCGCCGCCAGCATCCGCGACTACCTCGGCGTGACCTCCGTGCGCCTGGCCGAAGCGCCGGCCAACGCCGGCGCCAACGAGAAGATCAGCCGCGTCGGCGTGTGCCCGGGCTCGGGCGCCGAACTTGTGGACGCCGCCATCGCCGAGGGTTGCCAACTGTTCGTCACGGGCGAAATGAAGCACCACGACCTGCTCTCCACGCTCTCGCGCGGCTGCTCGGTCATCCTCGCGGGCCACACCAACACCGAGCGCGGGTTCATGCCCCGCCTCGCCGAACTGCTGAATCAGGCGCTCCCAGGCGTGGACGCGCGCGTGAGCAAGGCCGACCAGCTCGTCTGGCGCCCCGTCTGAACAACCCTCAGGCCTTGATGTGGACCTGCTCGACGACCTCGAGCCCGAACGCGTCGAGGCCGGGCATCGCCTTGGGGTGATTCGTCAGCAGACGCAGTTTGCGCAGGCCGAGATCGCGCAGGATCTGGCTCCCTACGCCGTACTCGCGGTTGTGCATGGGCATGGCGGCGCCCGCGGGCGAATCCGGATGGGTCAGGTCCGCGCTGTCGGGGTCGTACGCGCCCCGGCGGATGCGCTGGAGCCGCTGGCTGAGCGATCCATCGCCCGGCAGTTCGTCCGGCGCCCCCTCGGGACGCAGATACACGATCGCGCCGCGTCCTTCCTTCTGGATCATGCGCATCGACTCGCGGAGCGTCGCGCTCGTCGATTCCCCGGCGCCGCTCAAGAGACCAAAGATGTCGCCCAGCAGATCGCGCCGGTGCATGCGCACGAGCGTCGGGTCATCTGACTCGATCGGGCTGCCCTTGCCGTCCAGCGCGCCGACGCCCCCGAGCGTCAGCGCGATGTGCGGCAGCGCGTCCACGACGCTGTCGTACGCGATGAGGTTGAACTCGCCGAACTCGGTCTGGATCGGCACGCCCGCGCGGGGTTCGATGCGCTTCACGAGACTCTCGCGCGCCAGGCGCCACTCGATGATCTGGGCGACCGTGCACATCTTCAGGCCGTGCTCCTTGCACAGCGTGATGAGGTCGGGCACGCGGGCCATCTCGCCGTCATCGCGCATGATCTCGATAATGATCGCGCTGGGGTGGAGCCCGGCGAGGC
Source organism: uncultured Phycisphaeraceae bacterium (assembly GCA_965369025.1). Classification (GTDB taxonomy): domain Bacteria; phylum Planctomycetota; class Phycisphaerae; order Phycisphaerales; family UBA1924; genus JAHBXC01. The sequence continues at coordinate 750,946 of CBDUPB010000002.1, forward strand.
GGCACAGGTCCAGCGAGCCCTCGGTCTGGCCCGTGCGCACCAGCACGCCGCCCTCACGCGCACGGAGCGGGTTGATGTGCCCAGGGCGCACGAAGTCTTCCGGCCCGTACTTCCCGTCGATCATCATGCGGATCGTCTTCGCCCGCTCGGCCGCGCTCACGCCCGTGGTGAACCCGTGACGAGGATGGCCGTCCACGCTCACCGTGAACGGCGTGCCGCGCACCGAGGTGTTGACGACGCTCTGCGGATGGAGGTCGAGCCGGTCGCAATCCGCGTCGGTGAGCGAGAGGCACAGATAGCCCCGCGCGACGCGCAGCGCGAAGTTCACCGACTCGGGAGTGACGAACTGCGCCGGGAGCACGAGATCGCCCTCGTTCTCGCGGTTCTCATCGTCGGTGAGCACGACCATCCTCCCCGCGCGGAGGTCTTCGAGGATGTCGGGGATCGGCGAGAAGGGAGAGCGGTCGTCCATGGGCAGGCATCGTAGGTCGCCCGGTCGCCGCCTCACGCCTTTGATCCGTCATGCAATCGAACGACCAGAAACGGCTCGACACCCTGCTCACCCTCGCGAGCATCCCCACGGCCACGGGCAAAGAGCACCGCGTCGTCGCGTTCATCGAATCCTGGGTCAGCGACCGCGCCCCGAGATTCGCCCTCGATCGCGACACGCACGGCAACCTGCTCCTCCGCCCCGCCTCCCTCGACACCGCCGCCACGCCCAGCGTGCTGCTGACGGCGCACCTCGATCATCCCGCGTTTGTCGTTGAGCGCGTCTCGGGCGACGGCCTCGAACCGAACCAGATCGAACTCTCGTTCCGCGGAGGCGTGCGTCAGGAGTATTTTGACAACCACCCGCCGCTGACCATTCACACGGCACAAGGTCCCGTGCCCGCGCGGATTGTCTCCGCCGCGAAGGCGGACGAAACGACAGGCCAGCGGGCATGCGTCGCATCGTGCGAGAGTCCTGACGGCGTGCGCGCGGGTGATGTCGGCGTGTGGACGCTCCCCGCCGCCTCGATCGACGACGAGGGCATCGTCAGCGCGCCCGCGTGCGACGATCTGGCCGCGCTGGCCGCCGCGTTGTGCGCGCTCGACGAGTCGCCCGCCGACGCGCCGTTCGGCATCCTGATGACCCGCGCGGAGGAAACCGGTTTCGTCGGCGCCATCGGCGCGTGTCGTGACGGCTTCATCCCCACCAACGCCAAACTGCTCGCGCTCGAGAACTCCCGGAGTTTCGCGCACGATTCGCCTATCGGCGCAGGCCCGATCGTGCGCGTCGGCGATCGCCTGAGCACCTTCAGCCCCACGCTCACCGCCGCCGTCGCCAAAGTCTGCGAGACGCTGGCCAAAGAGCACGCCGAGCGCGAACGCCCGTTCGGCTGGCAACGCAAACTCATGCCGGGCGGGGCGTGCGAGGCCACCTGCTATTGCGCGTACGGCTACGACGCGACCTGCGTCTGCCTGCCGCTGGGCAACTACCACAACATGGGCGACCTCGATCTGGTCGAGAAGGGCGAGACGAGCAAGGCGATCATCGCGCCCGAGCGCATCGCGAAGGACGACTACCTGAACCTCGTGGACATGCTCGTCGCGTGCGCCACCGGGCTCGAGGCGAGCGAACCCATCCGCGACCGGCTCGAGAAGATGTTCGAGCAGCGCAAAGGCGTGCTCACCTCGTGAGCGCGAGCGACGCGCGCAGTCCGGCGCCGCCGATCGCGTTCGCGAGCCACGACGGGCGCTCCGGCTCGGCCAGCGCCCACGATCGGGGCTTGCCCAGGATCGCCGCCGCCGCGAGGTTCCCGCTGCGCACGGCGCCCTCCATCGTCGCCGGCCAGCCGGTGTCGGTGTAATCGCCCGCAAGAACGAGCGATGAGGCGTCGCATGTCGCTTTCGGACGGGATCGCTCAAACTCGGGCGTCGCCGCGAAAGTGGCACGCTTCTCCTTGACCGCCCTCGCGCGCACCACGCGTGCATCGCGCGCCTTCGGGAAACACGCGGCCACATCGTCCATGACCCGCTGCACGATCCCGGCCTCATCGAGGTCTATCCACGCTTCCGCCGCACTGATCACCGCGTGGAGGCGCTGGCCGCCCTCGGGTGACGCCCCTTTGTTGAAGAGCCATTGCGTGCCGCGTGAAACGAGCACCGCGTGGGGCTGAGCCATGACTTCGCGATCGAGCGTGATATGCACGCCGAGGATCGGGCTGTGCGCGACGCTTCGGATCGCTTCAAATCGCGCATCACGCGCAACGAGCGGTTCCGACGCCAGCGTCGCCGCTCGCTCGGGCGGGACGGCGAGCGCCACGCGCTGCGCGTCGATGACCTCGCCAGACGCAAGAAAGACCCGACGCTCTTCGACGCACGACACGCTCGCCCCCAGTCTGACCTCTCCCCCCGCCGCCTCGATCGCGCACTGCGCCGGGTCGTACAACTCGACGAGCGGAACCGCCGCGAGCGCGACACGCGAAGCCCCTGAGTTGACCAGGAATCCCTCCTGAAAGACCTGCAAGGCGGAACTCGCCGCGACCCGCCCAACGCGCAGATTGCACGCGCTCACAACGACCGGCGCCCAGAACTTCTCCACTGCGCCCGCTGATTGCCCTTGCGCCGTGAGCCATTCACCGAAGGCCCGATCGCGCCACGCGTTCCGGTCCGTTCGCAGTGCGGCCAGCATCGCCGATCCGATCGCACGCTTCTCAGTCGGTGTGAGGAAATGCGCCGCGAGGAACGACCCGCCAGTGTGCAACGGCGCCGGCAGCATTCCCGGCCGGATGACGCTCTCCCGCCCGCTCTCTTCCACAAAGTGAAGCGTGTCGGTCCATCGGAGTTTGTCGTCCACGCCGAGGCGTGCGCAGAATTCCAGATAACTCGCGCAGCACCCCATCGCGACATGCTGGCAATTGTCGAGCGTCTCGCCGGTGCGCGGGTCGGTGAAGGAGGTGGCGCGGCCGCCCAGCCGTTTGCGCGTCTCGAGCACGAGCACGCGCGTTCCTTCCACCGCCAATCGCAGCGCGCAGGAGAGTCCTGCGAGTCCGCCCCCGACAACGATGACCTCGGGCGATGTCATCGCGATGCCCGGCCCCAGCGCGTGGAAGCCGCCCGGCCCATGATCGCGAGTTTGGTCGTGATCGACAGCGACGCGCGCGGATCGCACGCGACGAGGATCGGATCGCGTTCGATCAGCGTGAGCACGCCCGAGTAGATCTCCGTCATGGCGGCCATCGACGGCGCACACGAGGGATCGATCATCGCTTCAAGCCCGTCCGAGACCGCGAACTCCCGCCGCGCCCACGCGCACATCGCGCCCACAAGCGCCGCGTTCGCGTCGGGCGTACGCCATTCGGCGACATCCCGCGCTTCGACGCCGAACTGCTGCAAGACTTCCCTCGGGAGATACACCCGCCCGGCGGCAAAGTCCCGACGGACATCGCGCAGGATGTTCACGAGCTGGAACGCCACGCCGCGCGCGGTGGCCTTCTCACGAACGACGGCCCGATCCACGCCGTCGCGCACGCCCCAAATCGCGACGCACACCCTTCCGACCGTGCTGGCGACCCGCTCGCAATAGGCACGCAGATCGTCGCGCGTCTCAAATCCCGCGTGGTTCGCGTCGTTCTCGAGGCCCTCGAGCAGGGAGAACAGGTCGGCGGGGTCGATGCCGTATGCATGGAGAGCCCACGCGAGCCCGGCCCACGCGTGATGCGCGGTATCGAGCGTGCCTTGTTCGGTCAACGCGCGGAGGCGTTCGCGGCGACGCTCGATGTGCGCCATCGCAACTTCTTTGGACGGGAGCGCGCGGTCGTCGCCGTCCGCGTCGTCGTCGGCGTCGCGCATCCAGGCGTAGACGGCGTAGAGCGCCGACCGCTTCGGCTCCGGTGTGAGGCGGAGGCCGAAGTAGAAGTTGCGCGCCTCGCGGCGAGTCGTTCGTGCGCAGCGGCGCAGCGCGAGTTCCACGAAGGGCGACGCGGCCCTCACCCGGCCCTTCGGGCCACCCTCTCCCACGGGGAGAGGGTGCGGAGCGAGCCGGGCCCGGATGAGCAATGCCGCTTTGTCTCGCTTCGTCAGCGCGGGCCGCGCCCAGAGCGTGGCGCAGCCGATGGACTCGATCTTGTCGAGCGTGCGCTCGCCGCCGAGGATGAAGAGGTTCACCACACGGGATAGATCACGATCGGCGATCATCGCGGGAAGCGCTCGCGCCTGCGCGAAGAGATCGCGCGTGCGTCGGACCAGCGGCCGCATCGCGCGGATGTACGCGACGCGCGCCTTCGGATCGTCGGGCGTGTCCGCCCATCGGCGCAGCGTGTCCGCGTCGATGCCGGTTTCTTCGCGCGGCAGATAGACACGATCCCGATCGAGCAGGTCGCGGCGGACATCCTGCCAGAAGTTCGCGAGTTGGAGCCCGGCGCAGACCGCGTCGGACATCAGGAGCATCGCGGAGTAATCGCTGAGGGCGCCGCCCTCACCCGGCCGGGCTTCGCCCGTCCACGCTCTCTCGGCGGGAGAGGGTGGGGAGTGAATCATCGCCAGCACGATGCGGCCCACGGGGTTCGCGCTGCGCGCGCAGTAGTCGAGCAACTCATCCCATGTCTCGTAGCGTGTGACGCGCTGGTCCTGCTCGAAGGCGCTCAGCAGATCGTGGAACGGTCGCGCGCCTAGCGAGCGGCGACGCATGGTCTCGGCGAGCGGGCCGAACACCGCGTGTTCGGGCGGCGCATCGCGCTCGCCGCGCGCGAAGAATGCGGCCTCATCGACGAGCGCACGCCATTCCGCGAGTTCGTCGAGCGCCCGCTGGCGGCTCGCGTCCGAACCGTCGTGCTCATCCGCGATGTCATCGGCGCCGCGGCAGAACGCGTAGACCGCGGCGAAGTCGTCGCGCAGCGCTTCTGGCACGAACCGCGAGAGCACATGGAAGTTCTCATAGTGGTCCCGCGCGAGCGCACGGTTGGCACGCGGCGGGGCTTCGAGCGTGATGGATGACGGGTCGGCGGCCACGGTGTCCCTTGCTTCGCCCACTGTACCCGGCGGGATTCGTGCGCGTCAGAGCAGACTGAGCTGCCCGGGTTCGATGGCGTCGAGCACATGCGGGTGCTCGATGTCGATGCGGTACTCGCCCGACCAGCACGCCGTGCAATATTGCGAGGCGGGCACCTCCGCGGTCCCCGCGACCTCGAGCATGCCCTCGATCGAGAGGAACGCGAGGGAGTCGACGCCCAGCATGGCGCGGATGTCCTCGACGGTCCGCTCGTGGGCGACGAGCTGCTCGCGGGAAGGGAAGTCGACGCCGAAGAAGCACGGGTGGCGGATGGGCGGGCACGAGATGCGCAGGTGGATCTCGCGGGCGCCGGCCTGCCGGAGTTGCTCCATTTTGGCGCGCGTCGTCGTGCCGCGCACGATGGAGTCATCGACGACGACCAGCGACTTGCCGCGCACGATCTCGGCGATGACATTCAGTTTGAGCCGGACGGCGGCGGTGCGCTCGCGCTGGGTCGGTTTGATGAAGGTGCGCCCGACATACCGGTTGGGGACGATGCCTTCGCGGTACGGGATGCCCGACGCGCGGGAGTACCCGTTGGCGGCGGAGCGTCCCGAGTCGGGCATGGGCATGATGTAATCGGGCTTGCCCGGCGCGGGCGCCTCGCGGGCGAGCTGCTCACCGAAGCGCTCGCGGACGAGCTGCACGGTCTGCCCGAAGACGACGCTGGCGGTGCTCGCGAAATAGACATGCTCGAAAACGCAATGCGCGAGGCGTTCGGCGGGTTCGGAGAACCTGCGCGACGAGACGCCCTCGTCGGTCAGGGTCACGATCTCGCCCGGCTCGACCTCGCGGATGAACTTCGCGCCGATGGCGTCGAGGGCGACGGTCTCGCTCGCGACGACCGGCTTGCCGTTCGCGGTCTCGCCCAGCACGAGCGGGCGCCAGCCGTGCGGGTCCCGCGCGGCCTCGATGCGATCGTTGAAAAGGAACAGCACGCTGAATGCGCCCTGCACGCGCCGGAGCGTGGCAGCGACGGGATCGGCGGTCTTCTGCTGGCGGGGCGACGCGAGCAGGTGCACCAGCACCTCGGTGTCGCTCTGCGTATGGAAGATGTGCCCGGCCTCCTCGTAGAAACGGCGCATGGCGGAGGCATTCGTGAGGTTGCCGTTGTGGGCGAGGGCGACCTGCCCGCCCACGAAGTTCTCGAGGATGGGCTGCGCGTTGCACGCGAGCGAGCCGCCCGCCGTGGAATAGCGGTTGTGGCCGATGCCCCCTCGAACGCCCGGCCCGGCCATCTCGCGGAGCGTGCGCGGCGTGAAGACCTCGGGAACTAGGCCCATCCCTGTGTGAGCGCGCAGCCCGTCGTCGTCGGCGACGGCGATGCCCGCGGATTCCTGGCCCCGGTGCTGGAGGGCGTAGAGCCCCACATAGACAAGGTTGCCCGGATCGGGCTCTCCCCAGACGCCGAAGACGCCGCACTTTTCCTTCTTGTCGGAATCGTCGAGCATCGCCCGCTCGGCCCGGAGGCGGCGGTCGGGGTGGAGGACCGGCAGACGCGCGAGCACACCTTCGGGCAGCGGAGCGCCGGAAGGACGGTGTTCGGGATCGGCGGCGGGCTGGGCGGGACCGGGGAGGCGGCGGTCGGGCATTACGAGCATCATAGAGGGTCGGCGGGGCGGAAGAATCGTCGAACGGCGCGGATCGTGGATGTTCGGGCGCTCGACCTTGCCGGGGCGTGCGGGCTATGCTCCCGACCGTCGCTCCCGGCCCGGCCGGATCGAGCCGATGGACCTACGACCCGATTCACCCCCCTGCCGCCCCGAGCCGCGCACCGCCGCGGAGCCGATCCCATGCCGAAGAACAAGACGCACAAAGGCCTGCTCAAGCGCATCCGGTTGACCAAGACCGGCAAGGTCAAGCACAAGACCTGCGGCGGCAGCCACCTCAAGAGCAACAAGTCGGGCGAGCAGATCCGCGACTTCCGCAAGAGCAAGACGATGTCTCGCGGCGAAGCGAAGCGTGTTGAACTGCTGCTCCACACCCGCACGCGCGGCGCCAACCAGCCGCGTCTGTCGATCAAGCGCAGCCCGTCGCCCGCCGAGCGCAAGGCCATGCAGGCCGAGCGCAAGGCCGCCGCCGTCGCCTGATCGTCTCACCGATTCAATCACCGCTGTCCGGGTCACCAAGACCGGCCTGACTGTTCGGCCGCCCCGTCCGGCACTGTTCGAGGAGTTCTCCCATGCCTCGCGTTCGCAAGGGCTCAGCCCGTAAGCGTCAGCACAACCGCGTGCTCCGTGAAGCCCGCGGCTACTTCGGCACGAAGTCGCGTCACTACCAGCAGGCCAAGGTCGCGCTCATGCGCGCCGGCCGCTTCGCCTGGCGTGACCGCCGCGCCCTCAAGCGCAACATGCGCGCCCTCTGGATCACCCGCATCACCGCGGCGTGCCGGATGCGCGGCACGCGCTACTCGCTGTTCATCAACGGCCTGAAGCACTCGGGCATCATGCTCAACCGCAAGATGCTCTCCGAGATCGCGATCCACGACCCCGCGGCGTTCGACACGATCGTCGAGAAGGCCGTGAAGGCGTCGAAGGCGGTCCCGCACGCCGCCGCGAAGGCCTGAGCACCTCGATACCCCAAGATCCCCCGAACCCCTCGCGACCTGCGGGGGGTTTTTCATTCGGGTCGGGATCCGGGCGAACACCCTCCGAATCAGCGGTGTTGTATCATCGCGATGCGCCGGGCCGATAGGGAATGCTCTGGCGGCGTCGTGTCTGAGCCGACGGATGGAAGTAGCGAGGACGCGTGGCGGACGAACGGACCGACGAACAACTGCTTGAGGACTACCGCAACGGCGACGCGGCTGCGCTGCGCACCATCATCGACCGTCACCATGACGCGCTCATGCGGTTCCTCACGAGGTTCCTCGGCGATCGTCAGGCCGCCGAGGATGTCTTCCAGGACGCGTTTCTGCAGGTCCACCTCTCGGCGGATTCCTTCGATGTGAGCCGCCGGTTCAAGCCGTGGCTGTTCACGATCGCGGCCAACAAGGCCCGGGATTCCCTGCGCAAGAGCCGTCGCAGCCGCACCTACGACCTCTCGGCGCCCATCGGGGGCGCGGGCGCCGAGGGCGGGCGCACCTTCATGGACCTCATGGAAATCGATGTCCCCCCGCCCGGGGCGGCCTCCGACGACCGCGACCGCGATCGGCTCGTGCAGGAATGCGTCGACTCCCTGCCCCCCCACCTCCGCGAGATCCTGCTGCTCGCGTACTTCCAGCGGATGAGCTACGCGAACATCTCGGAGTCGCTCGAAGTCCCGCTCGGGACCGTCAAGAGCCGCCTTCACGCGGCGGTGGCGGCGTTCGGGCGGGCCTGGGCGATCAAGTACGATCCCGACCGAGGTCCGGGCGGCGGGTCCGGGAATCACGACACGAACGAGGATTCGGACGAAGATCGGAAACCGAAACGAAAACGCGCCGGGAACGGATGAACCCGGCCGATCCGGCGGGCGTAGCACCGACTCGTCCCCACCCGCGCGTCCCGATCCCCGAACCCCCGGGAGCATCGAGACACACCACCTTGCGAGGTCCGCGTGACAGAAGCATCGGACAACCCCCCGTCGCTCTCGAGTCTTGACGCATCCGCGATTGACGCGCTGATCGACGCCGGCTGGCGCCCCGAAGCGACGCCCGCCGAACTCCGGTCGCGAGCCGGGAAAGCCCTCGACCTGCTGGGCCAACTCGACGCGGGGCTCTCGGACATCGCAGAGCCCGGCCGCCGGGAACTGCTCAAGACCGTCACCCTCGCGCGCATCTCCCGCACGCCAACCACCGTCGATTCCGATCTCTCCCTCGAAGACTCAGCCTCGCTCGACGCGCTCGTCGAAGCCGGCTGGGATGTCTCTCGGGTCTCGGCCCCGCTCGCCCCCCGCGCCGCTCGGGCGGCCAATCTCGTCGGCTCGATCGACGGCGCCGCCGTCTTCACCGCCCAGGAACGCGCCGAACGGGTCGAGCGCACGCTCGAACTGATCCAGTCGCGCATCGACGCCGAGGACCGATCGCGCCGCTTCGCCGTCGCCGATCGCTATGAGACTCCACTCGCCCGCTTCTCGTTCCGCGACGCCGTGTCCGTGGCCGCGGCCATCCTGCTCGGCTTCGCCGTGCTTTGGCCCATCGCGTCGAGCGCCCGCGAAGACATGCAGATGATGGCCTGTCAGAACACGATGCAGAACGCGGGCGTCGGCTTCGGGCTTTATGCGCAGGACTACGGCGGGCGCCTCCCGCTCGCGACGGCCGGGTTCAACGGCACGTGGTGGAATGTGGGCACCCCCAAGCAATCCAACAGCGCCAACCTGTTCGAACTCGCGCGCACGGGCCACGCGAAACTCGCGGACCTCGCGTGCTCGGGCCGCCCCGGCGCGCCGGTGCACATGCACGACCCCGACCAGACCGACTGGCGCGACTTCGACGAAGTGTCGTACTCCTACCAGTTGCCCACGCGTCCCCGCCCCTCGTGGACCGGCTCGACGCGCATGGTCGTGATGGCCGACAAGAGCCCGATCATCGAGCGCGCCCGCTTCGGCGAGCGTTTCGATCCCAACGCGCACTCCCGGAACCACTCCGGCCGCGGCCAGAATGTGCTCTTCAACGACGGATCGGTCGCGTTCCTCGACTCGCCCGTCCTTCCCAACGGCGACAACATCTGGCTGCCCCACCGCCTGACGCAACTCGATCGCCCGTCGCTCACGGGCACCGAGCAGCCCGACCACGACGCCGACGCCTTCGTCGGGCCGTGATGGATCGCATGATCTGATCAGAGCCCTTCGCGCAAGCGGAGGGCGCAGACGCGCGTTCGGAACTGATGATTCCGGAACTTCGGTCGTCGCCGCGCCCTGTGCTCGCGCCCGGGGCTCGGATCAGGTCGTGAATACGCGAAAGGGCGCTCTGCCCTCACCCGGCGACTCCGTCGCCACCCTCTCCCACCGGGTGAGGGTGCGAGAGTTCGCTACCCTCCCAACATGGACATCGACCCATCGAAACTCGAGGTCGCCGAGCGGTACAAGCTGCTCATCGGCGCGATCGTTCCCCGGCCCATCGCGTTCGTCTCGACGATCTCTCCCGACGGGAAGCACACCAACCTCGCGCCGTTCTCGTTCTTCACCGCCGTGGGCTCGAACCCGATGACGCTCATGTTCTGCCCGGCCAACAACGTCGACGGCAGCGAGAAAGACTCCCTGCGCAACGCGAAGCCGCGCGACGAGGGCGGGACGGGCGAGTTTGTCGTCAACATCGTGAACGAGTCGATCGCGGCCCAGATGGCCGCCTGCGCGGAGGAACTTCCCTACGGCGAGAGCGAGTTCGACCTCGCGAAACTCACGCCCGAGCCGAGCAAAATCGTGAAGCCGCAGCGCGTGAAGGAGTCGCTGGTGTCGTTCGAGTGCGAGACGACGCAGGTCGTGCGCACGAACCCGGGAGGCAAGGCGGGCGGGAATGTGGTGTTCGGCCGCGTGGTGCGCGTGCACGCGGACGACGGCGCGATCGACGAGCGGTATCGCCTCGACCCGGCGAAACTCGCGGCGATCGGGCGCATGGCCGGGCTGGGGTATTGCACGACGCGCGAACGGTTCGACTTGCCCTGGGGCACGCCCGCGATGGAACTCGCGGGTAAGCCGCTGCCGCTCGGGGAGGGCGATGGGCAGTAGGCAATAGTCGGCAATGGGGCAGAAAGAAAACCGGAATCAGCGTTTGGCGCTGATGGTCAGCGGGACGGCGCCGTACATCTCGACGGAATAGTCGTAGTGCCCGATGCGCATGCGCTCGTTGGCGCCCTCGACGCCCCGGTCGCTCTTCCAGCGGCGGAGCGAGGCGGGCAGGTTGAACTCCTGATCCTCGTCCACGGTCGAGACGATCTCGATCTCGCCGCCGAAGGTGTTGAGCAGCGTCTTGCACACGCCGGCGACGAGGTCTTCGGGCGCCGAGGCGCCCGCGGTGACGAGCACGGTCTCGACGCCCTCGAACCACTCGTCGCGCAGTTCGCTGGCGTCGTCCACTCGCTTCCCCGGCGTGCCGACATTCTGCGCGATCTCGGTGAGTCGCACGGAGTTGCTGCTGTTCTGGGAGCCGACGACGAGCACGAGATCGGCGCGCGGCGCAAAGGTGCGCACGGCGTGCTGGCGGTTGGTCGTGGCGTAGCAGATGTCGCTGCTGGGCGGTTCTTTGATGTTCGGGAACGCCGCCTTGAGCGCGTCGATGATGACGCCCGCGTCGTCGGTGCTGAGGGTGGTCTGGGTCAGGTAGACCAGTTTGTCGGGGTCGTCGATGGTGAGGCCCGGGATGTCGTCGGGCGATTCGACGACCTGAATGGCGTCCGGGGCTTCGCCGCGCGTGCCGACGACTTCCTGGTGGTCCCGGTGGCCGACGAGGAGGATCTGAAATCCCTGCCTGGAGTACCGGATGGCCTCGGCGTGGACCTTCGTGACCAGCGGGCAGGTCGCGTCGATGGCGGTCAGGTTCCTCGACCGGGCGGCCTCCCGGACCTCGGGAGAGATGCCGTGCGCCGAGAAGACCACCAGCGAGCCCTCGGGGATGGCCTCGATGGACTCGACGAACGCCACCCCCCGGTGGCGGAACCGGCCCACCACATGCTTGTTGTGGACGATCTCGTGGTAGACATAGACGGTCTCGCTCGCCCCGACCTCGGCCAGGGCTTCAAGGATCTGCTCGACGACCTCGATGGCCATCTCGACGCCGGCGCAGAAACCCCTGGGATTGACGAGCAGGATTCGCATGGCCGACTCTACGCTTCGACCCTGGCCGTCGATCGGTTGATTTCCGGCCCCCGCTGACCTTCTATTGCCCTCCCACGGGCGGACACGCCCGAGGGTCGTCAACCTGGACCGGACCTCGCCGGACCGCAGCCGCGGCCACCCGCAGGTCGCTTCCATCACCCCTGAAGCACCCCTTCGCAGATTCTCGCGAAGGGCGACGGAGCGAACGAATATGGCCAACTACACAGGCCCCAAGGTCAAGCTTTCCCGCCGAGTCGGCGTGCCGATTGCTGACCTCCCCAAGCACACCTCGAAGCGCCAGCTCAACCCGCCGGGCATGCACGGCTATCGCGGCCGTCGTCTGCGCGACTACGGCATCCGCAAGAACGAGAAGCAGAAGCTTCGCTACCACTACAATGTGCTCGAGCGCCAGTTCGAGCGCTACATGGACGAGGCATCGCGTCGTCCGGGCAACACCGGCGAGGTGCTGCTGCAGCTCCTCGAGCGTCGTCTGGACAATGTGGTCCGTCGCGCCGGCTTCGCCCGCTCGATCTGGGCCGCCCGCCAGCTGGTCGTCCACGGGCATGTGAAGGTGAACGGCCGCAAGGTCGATCGCCCCTCGTTCCAGATCTCGCTGAACGACAAGATCACGATCAAGGACAAGACCCAGAAGCTCGTCCGCGAGCACATGGAGTCGCTCGTGGGCCATGTGACCCCGGGCTGGATCGATGTGAATCCGTCGGAGCTCACCTGCGCGGTCACCGCGTTGCCCACGCCCGACCAGATCCCCTTCGATGTGAACACCAACCTGATCGTCGAGTTCTACCGCTAAACCCGCTTTCAGCGCTCAGAGACTCACCAACACGCCCCGGCGCCACCGCCGGGGCGTTTTTCCTTCGCCGACACGCCGACACCTCCGCGCGTATCCTCTTCGCTCTTCCGGGCTGTCTCCCGCCCTCCGATTTGCTCAAGCGAACGCCATGCTGAAATTCTTCCGCAAGTACAACAAGATCATCCTGGTCGTCGGCGGCTCGCTGCTGATGGTCGCGTTCCTCATCCCGCAGGCCCTCCAGCAGCTCGGGAAGGCCGCCGCGGGCCGGACGATCGCCAAGTTTGACGGCGGGTCGTACTCAGAACTCGATCGCCAGCGCGCGGCCGCCGAGATCAACGGGATCGAGAACCTGATCGGCATCGACAGCGAGAGTCTCGGGATCGAGAACGAGGACCACTGGCTCCTGCTCGTCTCCGAGGCGCGTCGCGCCGGCTTCCGCGGCGGGCAGAGCGACGCCGAAGTCTTCATCAACCAACTCGCCGCCGGCGCCGCGCAGCAACTCTCGGCGCGCAGCGGCGGAGAAGTCACCCCCGACGAGGCGTACACGCAGGCGCGATACTCGCTCCTCCAGCGCCGCGTGCAGATCGGCGGCCAGAACACCGCGGGGATCGACGAGGCCCTCGCCGACCTGTTCGCCGTTCAGCGGCTCCGGTCCAGCTACTTCGCCGCCCCCAAGATGAGCACCGCGCGCGCCATCCGGTTCGCGGACACCGTCCTCGACACGGCCCGCGCGCAGCTCTCGACCGTTCCCGCCGACGCGCTGCTCGCCGAGGTCCCCACGCCTTCGAGCGCGGAACTCGACGCGCAGTTCGAGCAGTTCCGCGATATCAATCCGGGCGAGGGCGAACTCGGCTTCGGCTACCGCCAGCCCGTGGGCGTCCGGGTCGAGTGGATCACGCTCGATCCTCGCGCCATCGCCGACGCCGTCACCCTCGACCCGATCGATGTGCGCAAGCGCTTCGAGGCCAACCGCGATCGTTATCCCGGCGACTTCGCGAGTGAGCGCGCGATTGTCCGCGCCGAACTCGTCTCCGAGCGCGTGCAGTCGATCCTGACCGACGCCGAGCAGGCGATCCGCGCGTACGGTCTCGACGACATCAACGGCTCGCCCGCCAACCCGACCACGGGCCTTCGCGAACTGCCCTCCGACTGGAGCGCCAGCCGGACGCCGCTCGAAGAGGTCGCCGAGGCCGTCGTGGTGCGCATCAAGGACAAGTACGGCGTTGTCATCCCTCACCCGTTCGTCGGCGTGCAGAATCAGGGCTGGCTCTCCCCGACCGATTTCCAGCAGCTCCCGGGCATCGGACGCTCGTTCGTGCGTGACGGCCTGCGCGTGACCCCGCTCTCGACCATGCTCGAGCAGATCCGCGAGGGCATGCCCCCCGACGCCGACGGCGTCGCGCGCTTCCAGGTCGGCGTGCTCGATCGCCCCTCGTTCGATTCGGCCGAGCAGCAGCACTACTTCCGGTTCCTCGCGGCTCGCCCCGCCGGGCCCGCCCCCACCATCGACGAAGTGCGCGATCAGGTCGCACGCGATCTGCGCCGCGTCAAGGCTTACGACCTGCTCGTCGATCGGGCGGAATCCGCCCGCGACGCGCTGGTCGCGCGAGGCCCCAAGGCCGCCGCCAACACCATCGATCCTTCCGCGGGCGAGACGCTCGTGAATGTGTCGGACGAGCGTGCGGCGCCCATCGGCAACCCCTTCGCCGGCGAACTGCTCACGCGTGTGCTGGGCTCCGAGGAATTCCGCGAACCCGTGATGGCCGCGGCCCGCGAACTCGACCCGCTCCAGCCCATCGATGTCCAGTCGCTGGAAGCCCGCTCGCTCATCACTCCGGTCCGCGACGCGTTGGCCGTGGCGTTCGTGCGGCTCACGGCGCGCGACCCGCTGACCCGCGAGGAATACGAGCAGCTCCAGAGCCAGATCGTCTCCGCGGCGATGCAGGACGAACTGATCGCGGGTCAGGGCCAGGAAGCCAACCCCTTCTCGTTCGAGCGGATGAAGGAGCGCCTCGGCCACCGTGAGATCGGGCGGCCGCGGAAGGCCGACACCGACGACGAGGGCGAGGACATCAACTCCGAGAGCGAATCCGATGCCGAAGCGGTCTGAGTCCGCTCCCGCCTGACGAGCGATTCGCCGGGGTCCTGAGACGCACCTTCGCGGGACCGGGCCGGTAGAACACCCCGCACGCACGCTTCGTGCCTTCACTCTGGTAGCCACGCGGGCCGCACACGGAAGCCGACCGATGACCTTTCTCCTCGAGACGATCAAGCTCGGCCTCAGCAATCTCCGCCTGCACATCCTCCGCTCGATCCTGACCGCGCTGGGCATCATCCTCGGCGTGTCCGCCGTGATCACGATGGTGAGCATCGGCGAGGGCTCGAAGCAGGAAGCGCTCGAGCAACTCGAGCGGCTCGGCGCGCGCAACATCATCGTGCGATCGCAGAAGCCCCCCGAGAGCCAGCAGAGCGGTGGCGGCGGTCGCTCCTTTGTCTCGAAGTTCGGCATCACCCGCGAAGACTTTGATGTGGTGGAGGCCAATTTCCCGTCCGCCGAGCACATCGTCCCGCTCAAGGCCGTGGGCGGGCAGATGCTCAAGGACGAGCGTCGCATGGTCAGCCAGGCGTTCGGCGTGACCCCGGACCTCGCGCAGATCATGAACCTGCGCGTCGGCCGGGGCCGCTACCTCAAGCAAGGCGATGTCGATGACAACGCGACCGTCGCGGTCATCGGCGAAGAAGTCGCGAAGAAACTCTTCCCCTTCACCGACCCGCTGGGCGACAGCGTGCGCATCGACGAGAAGGTGTTCACGGTCATCGGCGTGCTCGAGCCGGTGGGCCTGTCGGGCGGGGCGGGCGCCGCCCTCGTGGGCCGCGACCTGAACCTCGATATCCATATCCCGATCACCACGGCTCGCACCATGTTCGGCGACCAGGTCGTGCGGCGGACCTCGGGATCGTTCCAGGCCAACGAGGTGCAGGTCGAGGAGATCTACCTCGCGTCTCGCGAGCGCGAAACGGTGCTCTACGACGCGGATCGGCTCCGGCGCATCATGCAGGTCAGGCACCCGGGGCTGACGGACATCACGCTGATCGTCCCGTACGAACTGCTCGAGTCCGCGAAGAAGACCGCGCTGACCTGGTCGCTGGTGCTGGGCGCCATCGCGGGCATCGCGCTGCTTGTGGGCGGCATCGGCATCATGAACATCATGCTGGCGAGCGTCACCGAGCGGACGCGCGAGATCGGCATCCGCCGCGCCCTGGGCGCCACGCGCAAGCACATCATCTGGCAGTTCCTCGTCGAGACCTCGGTGCTGTCGGCGATCGGCGGACTGATCGGCGTGGGGCTGGGCATCGGGCTCTCGGTGGGCATCGGGTACGGCGTGCCGATCCTGCCCAAGGCGCCCGTGATCGGGCAGTTCTTCCCGACCGATGTCACGCTCCCCACCCAGGTGACCTCATGGTCGATCTTCGTCTCGTTCGCGGTGGCGACGGCAACGGGCCTGATCTTCGGCATCTACCCGGCGAAAATGGCCGCCCGCCAGGACCCGATCGTCGCGTTGCGCCACGACTGACCCCCGGGGCGTCCCGGCGCGCGTACAGTCGGCGACTTGAACGACCAGCACAACGACAAGCCCGCCCCTCGCACGCCGGACGCAGCCCTGCGCGCGGTCGAGTTCACCCCGCCCTCGGCCGGTGAGGACGCCCGCCGCTTCCGCCGCGACCGGATCGATTCGCCGCTGATCAAGGCCTCCGACCTCGGGGCCGCCGTCGATCAGGCGCGTGAGTCG
This sequence comes from uncultured Phycisphaeraceae bacterium, assembly GCA_965369025.1. GTDB lineage: Bacteria > Planctomycetota > Phycisphaerae > Phycisphaerales > UBA1924 > JAHBXC01. Next base: position 767,312 of record CBDUPB010000002.1, read on the forward strand.
ATCTACCACGCGCTGAGCAAGCAGGTCCGCGCGTACCCGAACCTCGACATCGACGGGCTGAATGCCGACCGGCTCGGCCCGCTCGACGCCGCCTTCGCGCACGCCGTCTACGACGCGACCATCCGCCGGTGGATCACCATCGAGTACCTGCTCAAGCAGCACATGCGCCAGGAGTGGGACCTCGTTGAGGCCCGCGTCCGCGGCGCGCTGATGGGCGGCGCCGCCCAGATCCTGTTCCTGTCGAAGGTCCCGCCCCGCGCGGCGGTGCACTCGACCGTCGAGTGGACAAAGCGGCGCGTGCGCCCGGGCGCCGGCGCGATGGTGAACGCGGTGCTCCGTCGCATCTCGGAAGAGATCCCGACCGATCCCGACGCGCGGTTCCGCGATTCGTGGACCGACCGCACCGACGAGATCCCGCTGGCCGACGGGCGCGCCCTCGCGCTCGCTGTCTCGCGGCTTCCCGATGACCCGGTGTCGCGCCTCGCGGTCGCGACGAGCCACCCGATCTCCCTGCTCCGCTCGTGGCTCAAGAACATGAGCATCCGCGAGGTCCGCGCGATCGCGACCCACGGCCTCGCCCAGCCCCCGATCATCCTGAACACCCAGCACGCGCGCGATCCGGTCCCGAGCGACCTCGCCAAGCCCCACGCGGCGCCCGGGCATCACCTGTACCTCGGCACGCGCGACGAACTCGTCGCGCTGCTCGCGAGCCGCGACGACATCTGGGTGCAGGACCCCGCCTCGTCGCTGGCCGTCCAGAGCGTGCTCGACCTCAAGCCGTCGCTCGTCATCGACGCCTGCGCGGGGCAGGGCACGAAGACGCGCCAACTCGCGGCGGCGTTCCCGGACGCGAAGATCATCGCGACCGACATCCACGATCAGCGCCGTGAGATCCTGAAGAAGACCTTCGCCGGAAGCGAGCAGGTCGAGGTCGTGCTCCACAAGCGGCTCATCGATTACTCGGGCAAGGCCGATCTGGTTTTTCTCGATGTCCCCTGCTCGAACACGGGCGTGCTCGCGCGGCGTGTCGAAGCCAGATACCGATTCAACGACGAGTCCCTCACCGGGCTCGTGAACACCCAGCGCCAGATCCTCGCGGATTCGATCCGGCTGCTCAGCGACGGCTCGGCCGGCGGCGAGCGGGGCCAGATCCTGTACTCGACCTGCTCGCTCGAGAACGCGGAGAACGAGGACCAGGTCGCCTGGATGGAACGCTGGCACGCGATGAAACCCTCGCGCGTGCACCGCCGATCCCCCGAGGGCGGGCCGGGCAAAGACCCGGAGGCCTACACAGACGGCGCTTTCGCCGTGCTGCTCTCCTGATGTTCAACGGCGGCTCGGCTACACTCTCTGAACCGCCGTCGCCCGTTCGGCGGCCCCGCGTTCACGATTGTCCCCCCTGCCGCCCGGCGCGTGAGTTGCTTCGATGATCCTCACCGAGATCCTGAAATCCTCGTGCGTGAAGGTCCCGCTCGAAGCGACGGACAAGAAGTCGGCGATCTTCGAACTCGTCGACCTCATGGAGAGCGCCGACCTCGTCAACGACGCCGAGTCGCTGAAGGCGGCGGTCTGGACGCGCGAGCAGACGCGCACGACCGGGATCGGTCACGGGCTGGCGATCCCCCACGGGAAGTGTGATTCCGTCACCGGTCTCGCGATGGCCATCGGCCGCCCTGCCGAGCCCCTCGAGTTCGCCGCGATCGACCAGCGCCCCGTCCGGCTCATCGTGCTCCTCGCGAGCCCGCCCGATCGCACGAGCGATCACATCCAGGCGCTCGCGAAGATCAGCCGCCTGATGACCGACGCGTCGTTCCGCGAGAAGCTCTTCAACGCCGATTCGTCGGACGAGCTCTACGCGTTGCTCGCCGCCCAAGAGCAGCATGTCGCGTCGTGAGCACGATGGCTTCGCACCACGCGGCATCGCCTGAATCGCTCGCGACCAACGCCGCGCTCACCGACGCGCACCTCGAACAATTCATCGGCAGTCTCGAACTCGCGGAGAACCTGCGCAACGCGATCCGCTACGCGCTGCTCGGTGGCGGGAAGCGGCTTCGCCCCGCGCTGGCGATGGAATGCTGCGCCGCCGTCGGCGCCGACCGGCGCGCCGCGCTGCCCGCCGCCGCCGCGGTCGAACTGATCCACGCGTTCTCGCTCGCGCACGACGACCTGCCGGCGATGGACGACGACGATTTGCGACGCGGCCGCCCGACCCTGCACAAGGCGTTCGACGAAGCCATGGCGATCCTCGCGGGCGACGCGATGACCGTCCTCGCGTTTCGGGCGCTGTGCGAGAACACGATCGACCCGGCCTTGGCCGGGCGCATGTGCCGGGAACTGGCCGACGCCTCGGCGGCGATGATCGTCGGGCAGGTCTACGACACGCTGGGCGGGATGCCCGAGACGCTGAGCGAGAGCGAGCGGGTTGCGCTCATCCACCGATGCAAGACCGGCGCCCTCCTGCTGGCCTCGTGCCGCATGGGGGCCTTGATGGGAATGTGGAATTTGGGATGGCGCGGCCCTCACCCGGCCGACTCCGTCGGCCACCCTCTCCCACTGGGAGAGGGTGCGCTCGTCGCCCTCACTTCGTACGGGACGGCGTTGGGGCTGATGTACCAGATCGTGGACGACCTGCTCGATGTCGAGCAAACGACCGAGAAAACCGGCAAGCGCACCGGCAAGGACGCCGATGCGGGGAAACTCACTTTCCCGGGCGTGCTGGGCGTGGAGCGCTCCAGAGCCGAAGTCGAACGGCTCCGCGGGCTTGCGCAGGACGCGATCCGCCCCTTCGGGCCCGCCGGGACGGAACTTTCGCGAATCTGCGACTTCCTCGCCGTGCGAACTTCCTGAGGGCGAAATCCCTACACTGAGGTGACTTCCCCGTCGCTCCAAGGAAGGCCGACACGACCGATGACCACCCCGCTCGACTCGATCCGCACGCCCGCCGACCTCAAGCGGCTCTCGGTGGCTGAACTCCCCGCGGTTGCGGCGGACATCCGCGCACGGATCATCGGGCAGGTCAGCAAGTCTGGCGGGCACCTGGCCCCGAACCTCGGGGTCGTCGAACTCACCATCGCGCTGCACTATGTCTTCGACTTCGCGCACGATCGGCTGCTCTTCGATGTCGGCCACCAGTGCTATCCCCACAAACTGCTGACCGGTCGCGCCGACATGCTTTCTGGCCTGCGCACGGGCGACGGCATGTCGGGCTTCCCCGAGCCGCGCGAATCCTCGTACGACCTGTTCTCCGTCGGGCACGCGGGCACCGCGATCTCCACCGCCGTGGGCATGGCGCGCGGCGACACGCTGAACAAGGACGCCTTCGATCCCACGATCAATCCCGAGGGCCGACGCGTGGTCTCGCTCATCGGCGACGCCTCGATCGTCAACGGCGTCGCGATGGAAGGCCTGAACAACGCGGGCACCCTCAAGCGCCAGTTCCTCGTCGTGCTCAACGACAACGGGATGTCGATCAGCCATCCCCAGGGCGCGATGGCGCAGTACTTCGACCGTCTGCGCATCAACCCGATCTACTCGGACTTCAAGCGCTCCGCCAAGCGCGTGCTCGACCGCGTTCCCGGCGGCCGCATGGTCGGCGACGCCTACCACCGCTTCGGCGAGGCCACCAAAGCGTGGCTCGTCGCGCGCGAAGAGGACAGCGGCGCCGAGGTCAACTGGTTCGAGCACTTCGGGCTGCTCACCGTCGGCCCGATCGATGGGCACGACCTCCCCACGCTCATCGAGTTCCTCGCGGAAGCCCGCGACTTCGACCGCCCGATGGTCCTGCATGTCAAGACAATCAAGGGCAAGGGGTTCGAGGTCGCCGAGCGCGACGCGACGAAGTTCCACTCGCCCAGCGCGTTCTCCGTGCAGGCAGATCCGGACTCGCCCGAGGCCGCGCGCGATCTCATCACCAACGGGTGCCGCGTCGAACTCAAGAAGTCCGGGCGCTCGTTCACCAGCGCGTTCGCCGACGCGATGACCGACCTGATGGAGCGCGACCAGAAGGTCGTGGCGTGCACGGCCGCGATGCCCGACGGCACGGGGATCGCCAAGGCGCTCGCGAAGTTCCCGGACCGCGCGTGGGACACGGGCATCTGCGAGAGCCACGCGATGGACATGATGGCGGGCATGGCCAAGACCGGGCTCAAGCCCTTCTTCGCGGTGTACTGCACCTTCCTCCAGCGCGCGTTCGATCAGGCGTTCCAGGAAGTCGCGCTCCAGGGCCTTCCCGTGCGTTTGTGCCTCGACCGCGCGGGCCTCGTCGGCGGCGACGGCGCCGTCCACCACGGGTTCTGCGACACCTCGCTCCTGCGCACGCTTCCGAACGCGGTGATCACCGCGGCGATCGACGAGCCGTCCCTCAAGGCCGCGCTCGAGTTCATGCGCACCTGGGATTCGTCGCTGTCGTCGGTGCGCTACCCGCGCGACGCCGTGTCGAACCGCTTCGCGGACGAGGCATGCCCCCCGTTCGAACTGGGCAAGGCCCGCCCGCTCAACAGCGTGGAGCGTCCCGACGCCGCGATCCTCGCGTTCGGCACGCTGGCGATGGAGGCGATGGAGGCCGCGAGCAACCTGTCGCCCGAGATCCGTCTGTCCGTGTACGACGCGCGCTTCGCCAAACCGGTTGATCGGGCGCTGCTCCGCGACCTGCTCGAGAAGCGCATCCCGATCGTCACGGTCGAAGACCACAGCGTCGTCGGCGGGTTCGGGAGCGCGGTCCTCGAAGCCGCGAGCGAGATGGGCCTCGACACCTCGCGCGTGCGCGTGCTGGGCTTGCCGGATTCGTGGATCTACCAGAACGACCGCCGTTCCCAACTGGCCGAGGCGGGCCTGGACGCGAGCGGCATCGCCCGCGCCGTGCGCGCGCTGCTGAGCGACATCCCCACGGATCTCAAAGGCGCCGAGGCTCATCGCGCTCCAACCACCCGCGCGAAGGGCTGAGCGGGGTTCGCTACCATCCCTGCCATGACCTCCCGTCGCCGCGCATACCTGCTCGTCAACAACGACAAGACCGACGCGCGCGACGCGCTGCCCTCGGTCCGTGCGCTCATCGCGAAGCACGGCGAACTGCTGGGCGAGTGCGAGGCCAACGATTGCCCGGCGCCGTCGGCTGAGACCGATCTTGCCGTGGTGCTCGGGGGCGACGGCACGATCCTGTCCGCCGCGCGGACGCTGGCGCCGCTGGGCATCCCCATGCTGGGCGTGAACTTCGGGAAGGTGGGGTTCCTCGCCGAATACGAGCCCCACGCCTTCGAACGCGACGCGGCCCGGATTTTCGACGGTTCACAGCCCCTCCCGACGCGCGACGCCCCGCTGCTCAACGCGACCATCGAGCGCGCCGACGGCTCGGCCGACGAGATCGGGATCGCGCTCAACGAGTGCTCGATCACCGCCGGGCCGCCGTACCGCATGATCGCCCTCGACATCTCGATCGACGGCCAGCCCGGGCCGCTGCTGCAAGGCGACGGCGTGCTGGTTGCGACCCCCACCGGCTCGACCGCGTACAACATCGCCGCCGGGGGTCCGATCCTGGCCCCCACGGCGCAGTGCCTCGTGCTGACCCCGGTGGCCGCCCATTCGCTGAGTTTCCGGTCGATCGTGGTGCCGGTGACGAGTGAGATCCGCCTGACGGTTCGCCGGGCCAACCACCATGCCCTGAACCACGGCTCGGGGACGACCCTCGTCCTGGATGGCCAGACCATGGCCCCGCTCTCCGAGGGCGACACGGTGGTCGTTTCCCGCCGATCGGAGCCCCTGACGGTCGTCACGAACAGCTCGGCCAACTACTGGCAGACCCTGATCCGCAAGATGCACTGGGCCGTCCCCCCCGGCGGAGGGTGAATCTGGGCAATTTCGAACGCGATTTTTGCCCCTCACCCGGGAAAAACCCCCGCGCTCCGGTGGGAGGAATCTGCAGAATCGGGCAAGGTTGCGCTTGCGGCCTTGACCTCCTCGCGGTACATTCTGGCTAAGAGGGAAGCAACCATCCATGCGGATGGTCCTCGGAAGGAAGGTCTGAGCGGAAACGCGAAAGACCAACACGTCACGCCGAAGTCGGTGAAAGCCGGCAGAAGCAAACCCGGACAGTGTCCGGAGTTGAGGGAACGGACGGGCAGACCTCCCGTTCGGACGAAACATGTCACCCGCTGGCAGCGTTGGGGAACGCTTTCAGCAACCCGGTGAAAGGGTCGCACCGAACCACGCACGACGCCGAGAGGCGGAGTGTGGCAGAGACCGTGGCCGCTCACAGGCGACCACGGTCTTTTTCTTTTTTGGCGATCGCGCCGATCCACCGGACGCCTGGGGTCGCCTCCCGCACGCCCCCTACGCTTCCCCCGTGCGGTACACCTACGGCGAGTTCGACGAATCGCAGGGCAAGTTCTTCTCGCCCGACGAGCTCTTCCCGCCCCAGGGCCTCATCGAGCTCTTCCTCGAGTTCGGCCAGCAGGCCCTCGACGCGCTGCCGTCGATGGACGAGCAGGTCCAGCATCTCATCAACGAGATGCTCGCCGCCGGGCTCCTTGAACGCGACGACAAGACCGGCCAGCTCCGCATCACGCCGCGCATGCTCAAGGGCATGGAGCACGGCGCGTTCCTCGAGATCTTCCGCCAGCTCAAGCCGGGCGTGCGCGACGGCCACGACTCGCCAGAACCCGGCCGCTCGGGCGATCGCGTCGAGGGAACCCGCCCCTACCAGTTCGGCGATCCGCTCTCGGAAATCGACGCCAACACCACGGTGCGCAACGCGCTGCGGCGCACGCTGACGCAGCCATCGCTCGACGCGCGCGACCCCGACGAGCGGGCGGCCAACCCCTTCCCGCTCCGGCTCTCGCTCGACGACATCGAGGTCTTCCAGAACGAGTCGCGCACCGACTCCGCCGTGTGCGTGCTGCTCGATCTATCAGGGTCGATGGCGCGCTACGGCCGGCACATCAGCGCGAAGCAGGTCGCGCTGGGCCTGCGCGGGATGATCCGAAAGAAATTCCCGCTCGACACGGTGGACTTCATCGGGTTCGCGTCCACCGCGAGGATGCTCCGCGAAACCGACATCCCCCTGGTCATGCCCGAGCCGATCACCACCCACGAGTGGGAAGTCCGCGTGCGCGTGCCGCTGAGCGAGGCGAAGAAAACCCACCCCCACATGACGAACCTGCATCATGCCCTGCGGCTCGCGCGTTCGACGCTCATGCGCCGGGGCGCCGCCAACAAGCATGTGTTCGTCATCACCGACGGCCAGCCCACAGCGCACCTCACGGACACCCCGGCCGGGCCGGGCAGCGAGATCCTCAACCTGATCTACCCCCCGAGCCGGCAGACCGCCGAGGCGACCCTGCGCGAGGCGTTCATGCTCGCGCAATCGGGCGTGCGTTTCTCGTCGTTCGCGCTCATCGAGGAGTACCACTCGATGGACTGGATCGGCTTCATCGATCAACTCACGCGGCTGACGCGCGGCGTGGCGTTCTACTGCGCCGCAGGCGACCTCGGCGCCGCCGTGATGGAGTCGTACCTCACCGGGAAGCGCACGAAGACGGCGATGCGCTGACGGGCGAAAAACAACGCTCCCCAGTCGCGTGTCCACGACCGGGGAGCGGGAGGAAGAGGAAAACAGGGGTCCATACTGCCGCAGGCGTCGGTGTGTGCTTCCGTATCACTCTGCGGCCCCGGGGGTGTGCATTCCCGGGTGGTGTCTCAACATGCTTACTGGGAATCTGACCCGCCGGTTCGCGCTTTCGTTCGCGTGTTCTGCGGATTTTTTTGACCCTTCGTAAGCCTCTGCGATTCCATTAGTTGGCGTTCACAGGGACGCGACGCCGCTGGCTTTTCGACGCCTTGGGGAGGGTGAGGGTGAGCACGCCGTCGGCGAACGAAGCGGTGATCGCGTCCGGCTCGATCTCGCCGTGCACGCGGAACCGTCGCTGGAACGCGCCGATGCCGTACTCCTTGCGAAGCAACTCCGCGCCGTCGGGGGTGCGGTGAGTAACCTGCGCGTCGAGCGTGAGTTCGCCGTCCTCGTAGGTGATGTTGACCGAATCAGCCGAGGCGCCCGGGAGATCGGCGACGATGCGGTATGCGTCCTCCGCGTCGAGCACATCGACGGCGGGACGGAAAGTGGTCTTCGGCGTGCGCTCGACGCGCGTCGCGCCGTTCGTGCTCGTTGCGCATTCGCTGCCCGAGCAGCAGGTCATGGAAGCGTTGTTTGCCATGGTTGAAACTCCAGATCATGAGCGCGGCGGGCCAATCAGGTGAGGAGACTTCGGGCCTCTCGCCGCGCGGGGTGTGTATCTCGTTCGGTACAGATGGATTCGGATTCGTGTCGTGCATCGTGCCCCTTCGTGAGGGCGGCTCAGCCGGCGTTGACCGTGATCTTGCGCGGCAGGACCGCCTGGGCCTTGGGGAGTGTGATCGTCAGCACGCCGTCGCGGAGCGTGGCGCTGACCTTGTCCGCGTCGATCTCGACGGGGAGCGTGAGCGTGCGCTCGAACGAGCCGTTGAGGCGCTCGGCGCGGATGAGCGGCTTTCCGTTGTCGGTGCTCGAAGACGGTCGCGAGCCGCTGATGGTGAGCGAGTCGCCCTGCGCGAGGATCTCGAGGTTCTCGAGCGACACGCCCGGGAGTTCGGCCTCGGCGTACAGGTTCTGCTCGTCCTGCCACATGTTGACGGGCGGGACGCCGAGCCCCTTGCGCCGCTCGCCGGTCGCGCCGTTCAGGGCGGGCGCCAGCGTCTCAAAGAGTCGGTCCATCTCGCGGGACATGCGTGCGAAGTCGCCGGTGGTCGGGCGAGCAAACAGGGTTCGTGCGTTCATGTTCGGTTCTCTCCTGGGGTGTTTCTGGTGCGTTCGTTCGGTCATGGCCGTCGCGTGCTTGCCGACACGCGGCGACGGTGAGCACTGAAACAACCGCCGTGCCAAACCCGGGAACACCCCCTGAAAGCCCCGTTCGACGCTCTGGAGCGGGTCTGGAGCCGCCGGTCTGTCACGCCCCGCCTGCCCCGCTGCCGGAATGGCAACCGCCCGCTCGCCAAAGGTCCGCGAAACCCGCGGGCCGTCGGGCGGAACAATAATGATGGAGGGGAGGTCGCCGGTGTCGGTGTCTCTCCGTATGCCCTCTCATTCGATGAGTCACGCGCGCGGGCGAGTGGTTGCAGACGAACGCAGCGCTCACCGACGCCCGCGCAGCAGGAGTTCGCCGCAGATGAAACGAACCGTCGCTACACCCACACTTCTCGCCCTCGCCGCCGCTTCGCTCTGCGCTTCGAGCGGGGTCGCGCAGCAGACGAAGACCAACTCGCGGTCCAACGCCGCCTCTTCCACCCCGACGCCGCTCATCCCCCGGGATGTGCTCTTCGGCAACCCCGAGCGTGCGAGCGTGCAGGTCAGCCCGGACGGGGAGCGCATCGCGTTCATCGCGCCGTGGGGCGGCGTGCTGAATGTCTGGGTCGGCCCGGCCGACCGGCCCGAGGCCGCCAAGCCCGTCACCAACGACAAGTCGCGCGGCATCCGCCAGTACGGATGGGCCATCAACGGCGACTACATCCTCTTCCTCCAGGACAAGGGCGGCGACGAGAACTTCCATGTCTACTCCGTCAATCTGAAGACGGGCGAGGAAACCGACCTCACACCGTTCGACGGCGCGCGCGGCAGCATCAGCGAACTCAGCCGCGAGTTCCCCGACGAGGTGCTCCTCTCGGTCAACAACCGCAATCCTGCGCTCTTCGATCTCCACCGAGTGAACCTCGTCACCGGTGAACGCTCCGTGCTCGAGCAGAACGATCAGGGCTTCGCGGGGTATGTGACCGACGACAACTTCAAGGCCCGGCTGGCCTCGCGGATGAACCCCGCGGGCGGCATCGACATTTTCCAGAAGGGAACAGGCGGCGAATGGGAGCCGCTCCTCTCCGTCCCGATGGAGGACACGCTGAGCACGAGCCCGGTCGGGTTCAGCAAGGACGGGCAGACGGTGTACATGATCGACAGCCGCGGCTCGAACACCGGGCGCTTCGTCGCCTACGACCTCAAGTCGGGCGAGATCACTCCCATCGCCGCCAACGACAAGGCGGATGTCAGCAGCGCGATGATCAACCCGATCACCAAGGAGGTCGAGGCGGTCGCGTTCAACTACACGAAGAACGAGTGGGAATTCCTCGACGGAGCCATCGGCGCGGAGTTCGACGCGATCCGCAAGAAGGTCGGCCAGGGCGAGATCAACCTCACCAGCCGATCGCTCGACGATCAGACCTGGACCATCGCGCTGACCGACGACAACGGCCCGGTGCGGTATTACCTCTACGACCGCAAGACCGACACCCCCACCTTCCTCTTCACCAATCGCCCAGCCCTCGAAGACCTCACGCTTGCGCCGATGCACCCCGTCGTCATCCCCTCGCGTGACGGCCTCGATCTGGTTTCGTACCTCACGCTTCCCACTTGGCTCGACACCAACGAGGACATGGTCCCGGATGCAGGCGCACTGCCGATGGTTCTGCTGGTCCACGGCGGTCCGTGGGCGCGCGACCAGTGGGGCTTCAACCCCTACCACCAGTGGCTCGCCAACCGCGGCTACGCCGTGCTCAGCGTCAACTTCCGCGGCTCGACCGGGTTCGGCAAGGACTTCCTCAACGCCGCGAACCTTGAGTGGGGAACCAAGATGCACGACGACCTGCTCGACGCCGTCGACTGGGCCGTCGAGAACGGCGTCGCGAAGAAGGACAAGGTCGCGATCATGGGCGGCTCGTACGGCGGATACGCCACGCTGGCCGGCCTGACTTTCACCCCCGATGTCTTTGCCGCCGGTGTTGACATCGTCGGCCCGTCGAACCTCAAGACGCTGCTCGACACGATTCCCGCGTACTGGGGCCCGATGCGCCAGATGTTCTACACGCGCATGGGCGACCCGAACACTCCCGAGGGCCTCGCGCTGCTCGAGGAGCGTTCGCCCGTCAACCACGCCGACAAGATCCGCAAGCCCCTGCTCATCGGGCAGGGCGCGAACGACCCGCGCGTGAAGCAGGCCGAGAGCGATCAGATCGTGACCGCGATGAAGAACCACAACATCCCGGTGACCTATGTGCTCTTCCCCGACGAGGGCCACGGCTTCGCGCGTCCCGAGAACAGTCAGGCGTTCAACTCGGTCACCGAGAACTTCCTCGCGATGCACCTGGGCGGACGCTCCCAGCCGATCACCGCAGAGGACTTCGAAGGGTCTTCGATCCAGGTGCCCGAGGGCGCGACCGGCGTGCGCGGCCTGGCCGACGCGCTCGTGACCCACGAGAAGGACAGCAACTGATTGCATTCCCCTCCCACTCGTGGGAGGGGTGAGAGGAAGGGGCTCCTTCCCCGACCGATTCACCACGAAGCGCCCGCGAGCCATCGCGGGCGTTTCATTTTTGCTCACGCGGGCTTGCCCGAGAGCGTCCAGAACGCGTGAACGATCGCGTCGGCGCCGCCCTGCGTTTCCAGCAGCGGCCACGCGGCGCGCAGGAATGCCGGACGCGTCAGCGCTTCGGCAACCACTCGGCACGCCGGGCGGCGCACGCGCAGCTGCGTGCGATACGCCCGAGCGAATCCGCGCTGCGCGCTTGCGAGATCGCCGATGTCCAGCATTCCGCCGAGCGTCGCCCCCGCCCACAACGCCAGCCCGATGCCCTCCCCCCCTACCGGTTCGACGGCGCCAGCCGCGTTGCCGATACGGAAGGACCTCGGATGGCCCGGCGCGATGTACGCCGATCCCGCGACGCCGCAGGTCAGCCACGGAGACCGTCGCTCGCACACGCCGAAGCGCGGCCACATCACGCGCGTCATGGCGTCGAACGCATTGTCCCTCGTCGCGAACCGCGGGTCACGCACGAACCGCGAGACGATCCCTTCGCGAACCGTCATCGCGCAGGTGGCCAGCCCGCGTTCCACACCCACCACCCCGAGGTACGCTCCGGCGCACGCACGCATCCGCACGCCGACGATCGGTTCGCCGGGCGGCGGCGTGAAGTGACACTTCACACCGAGCACGCCCGGACGGTTCGGGGTGGCCCGCCCGCCCTGGTCGAACCGGCCCACGCCGTCGGCGTGGATCACCGTCCTTGCAGAAACGCGATCTCCGTTGGACAAAGCGATCGTCGCCTCATGATCGCCGTACTCCACGCTCCGCACGGCGGCGGGCTGGAAGATCTCGACACCAGCTCCATGCGCTTTCGAAACCAGGAGATCATCGAGCGCCGCGCGGCTGATCGACCACGCCTGGCGCGGCGTGCGCCATTCGATCGCGCGTTCGTCGAGTTCGATCGCGAACAGATCGACGCGCTTCGCCCCCGCCGCATGGAGTTCTTCAGAAGGAATAAGCCCTTCGAGCACATCCGTGGCCGCGGGCGAGATGTATTCGCCGCAGACCTTCACGCGGGGGAACGGTTTGGTTTCCGCGAGGGCCACTCGGAGGCCGCGCCGCGCGAGCGTGATCGCGGCCGCGCACCCCGCGGGCCCTGCGCCGATCACGAAGGCGTCGCGCGTCGGGCTCACGGCAAACTCCACGCGCCCTTCTTCTCGCCCGCGACAACGAATCGCTGGGCGAGGAACATCGATCGGTACTTGCAGTAGTTCAGCCCGACACGGTGGGCGATGTCGACGGCTTCTTCCTTCGTGAATCCGGCCTCGACGCTGACCCGCGCGTCGTGCTTCACCATGGGGACGGCGCCGACGGTGAGGACTTTCACGCCCAGCCGCGCGAACGACGAGCGAGAGAGGTCGTTCCACACCAGCCCGCGTACGGCGATGCGGTCCATCATCGCGAGGACGGTGAGGATCTCGATGTCGCTCAGGTGATGGAGGAACATCCCCGCGTGGGCGTAGTCGTAGGTCCCCGGATCGATCGACTCGGTCAGGCACAGCGCGTCTTCCTGCCTGAGCCGGATGCCCTCGCGGATCTCGGGCGGCTGCGACGCGACATACTCGTTGGCCAGTTCGAGCGTGGTGAAATGCGAATCGACGCCGAGGATGCGCAGGTCGTAGCCGCGGGTGATGGCCCACCGCCGCGCGGCGACGGGGATGTCGGCCGAGCCGGTGCCGACATCGAGGAGCGTGATCGGCCTGTCCTTGGGCCAGTTGTGCGACCAGGCGGAGAGCGAGGAGAGCAGCGCGCTGATCCCGCCGAGCCGGCGGTTGATCGCGCGGATGAAGCGCAGCGCGCCGTCCAGCTCCGCACGGGACGCGTCGGGCGCGTCCATCAGTTCCGGCGTAAGGACGCGCGGCATCAGTTCGCGCTACTCATCGAAGAGTTCACCCGAGCCGGGCGCCGCGTTGGGCATACCGATGTGCGTTGCGCCGGCCTTCGTGAGCTGGCGGCCGCGACGCGTGCGGGCGACGAACGCGAGTTGGAGGAGGAACGGCTCGATCACATCCTCGAGCGTGCCCGCGTCCTCGCTCATGGTCGCCGCCACGGCCTCGAGCCCGACGGGCCCGCCCTTGTAGGTGGTCGCGATCACGCGCATGTACGCGCGGTCGAGTTCGTCGAGCCCGGCGTGGTCCACGCCCTCGAGCGCGAGGGATTCGTCGATGCACGCGCGCGTGATCTTCCCGTTGGAACGCACCTGCGCGTAGTCACGCACGCGGCGGAGCAACCGATTCGCGACGCGCGGCGTGCCGCGGCTGCGCAGCGAGATCTGCTCGAGCGTCCCCTCACCCACGCCCGACAGCCCGAGCAGCGAGGCCGAGCGTTCAAGGATCAGGAGGATGTCGTCGCTCGAATAGTGCTTGAGGTGGTGGCTGATCCCGAAACGGCTGCGCAGGGGCGACGAAACCATGCCCGTGCGCGTGGTGGCGCCGATCATCGTGAAGGGCTTGAGGTTGATCGACACCGTCCGCGCGTGCATCCCGCCCTCGACGGTGATGTCCACGCGGAAGTCCTCCATCGCGGGATAGATGAACTCTTCGACGGCCGGCGGGAGCCGGTGGATCTCGTCGATGAACAGCACATCGCCCGCTTCGAGACGCGTCAGCGCGCCGACGAGGTCGGCCGCTTTGGTGAGGGCGGGCCCGCTGGTGACGAACGCCTTGGCGCCCATCTCGGCGGCGATGACATGCGCGAGCGTGGTCTTCCCGAGCCCGGGAGGCCCGTGGAGGAGCACATGCTCCATCGGCTCGCCGCGCTGCTTGCACGCTTCGACGGCGATCGCGATGCGCTCGACGAGGTCGCGCTGGCCGATGTACTCGTCAAGGCGCGTCGGGCGCAGCGACCAATTGTGCTGTTCGTCGTTCGGCGACTCCGCCGTGGCCGCGATGATGCGCTCCGTCGCCATCGCGTGCAGTGTAGCGGGAGCCGCCGAGTCTGATCACTCCCGGCGCACGGCGGTGACCACGCCGTCGGTCAGTTCGACGGTGACCTTGCCGCGGTAGATGCTCTCGGTGCGGATCTCGTCGTCGTCATCGTCGATGTACACGACGGTCTTCCCCGACTTGGAGGGGGCGCCCTTGAAGGTCCAGACCTGCTTGTCGCCGTCGGCCATGACCCGCGAATCGGGCGATCCGAGCAGCGAGCGAAGTTCGGCTTCCGTGGTCTTGCCGAGCGCGATCTGATCAAGGGTGGTCTGCTTGATGGCCGGCTCGGAGACGACGACCGTCTTGGTGCCGTCGGCGACGATGATGCAGCCGGGCAGGACGCCGGCGGCGAGCGCGATCAGGCCGCAGGCCCCGGCGATCCGTGCGAGGCCGCCGAGGGTCGAGAATGTCTTCAGGGTGATGCTCATCGTCCGCCTTCCTTCTTCCGTTCCGAGACGCCGCCCACGCACACCGGGGCCGCCGGGGATTGTTCCGCCAACGCGCGGGCCAGTTTCATCCCGGGGCCGGGCTCGCTAGGGTTGGCCCACACGAAGGAGAGGCGCATGGGCGGATGGAATTGGCGGCTGATGCAATGCGGGGCGTTCCGGCTCGACGGGGGCGCGATGTTCGGCATCCTGCCCAAACCGCTCTGGACCCGCCTGGTCGAGCCCGACGAGCGGAATCGCATCCCCCTCCAGTGCAATTCGTTGCTGCTCGAACGCGACGGCAGGATCGTGGTCGTGGAGACGGGCATCGGCGACAAGATGTCCGACAAACTCCGCGATATCTACGCGCTCGAGCACCGCTCGATCCTCGACGCCCTCCACGACGCGGATTGCGACCCCGCGGATGTGAACGATGTGATCGTTACCCACCTGCACTTCGACCACGCGGGCGGCCTGACCCGCAAGCCGGTCCCCGGAACAGGGGAATCGAGCGACCCCAAGACTCCCCCGCTCACCTTTCCCAACGCGAGGATCGTGTCCCAGCGGCTGGAGTGGGACGACGCGAAAGCCAACCGCTCGACGATGCACGCGACCTATCTGCCCGAGCACCTCACGCCCGAGGTGGCCGAACGGATGCACCTGATCGACGGCCCACCCCCGCCGCTGGACGATCGGAACGGGCTGCCGGGCATGAACGAGTGGTTCGGGTTCGTCGAGGTGGCGCCCGGGATCGAGGTCTTCCAGATCCCGGGGCACACTCCGGGCCAGCAGGCGGTGAAGATCGCCACGGCCGACGGCCGCACGCTGGTGTTCGTGCCCGATGTCATGCCCACGGCGTGGCATGCCTCCCCGACCTCGAACATGGCCTACGACATGGACCCGTACATCTCGATGCTCCAGCGTGGGGCTCTCCTCAAGCTGGCGGCCAGGGAGCGCTGGCTGCTGTGCCTGGGCCACGAGCCGGGCGAGAACGCGGTGTTCGAGGTCGAGAACGATCCCGACAAACCCGGACGCCACCGCCTGACTCCGGCGGGGTGAAACCGCCGAAGCCGCTACACTTCACCCGCCGATGAGCAGAACCGCCTCAGAAACCCCAGGCGCCAAGCCCGCGACCTTCGACGAGCGATCGAAGGCCGCCGATGATTCGTGCGCCGTCCCGGGATCGGGCGGGGAGCCCAAGACCAACGGCAAAGAGGTCCTGCGCACCGCGCCGCGGGTCAAGAAGTCGTGGATGGACGGCATCGAGGCGTGGATCAGCCGCCTCGCGAGCAAGAACAACTTCTGGCACCGGGTCACCTCGCTGATCTGGCTGCCTTACGCGTTCCGCTCGGGCATCAAGGTGAAGCGCGTGGACAGCAACACCTTCACCGCCGTGCTCCCGTTCAAGCGCTTCAACCGCAACTGGTACAACGCGATGGCCGGCGCCGCGCTGCTCGCCAACAGCGAGATCAGCGGCGGGATGTATGTCTTCGGCGTCGCGGGCGGCGACTTCACGGTGGTCTGCAAGAAACTGTCCTACCGCTTCCTGCGCCCGTGCTTCGGCCCGGCGATGTACAAGATCAAGCCCCGGCAGGATGTCGCCGAACTCGTCAAGCCGGGCGGCGAGTTCAACATCGATATCGACATCGAGATCGTCCAGCAGTTGCCCATCAAGCGGCCCGACGGCGCCAAGCGTCGCGAGGTCCGCGTCGGGCGATGCGAGGCGACCTTCCACTGCACGCCGAAGATCGATGCGAAGGCGCGCAAGGCGCGGGCGAAGGCGGATCGGTAACCTGACCGCGTGACCGAGTCCCCCTCAACGAACAAGTCATCCGTCCTCGCCGCGTTCTTCCTCGCGTCGTCGTGGACATGGGTGGTGGGGATGTGGCTCCCGGTCATCCTCGTGCGCCACTTCGGGTGGCCCGGGTGGGTCGCGTTCGCGATACCGAATATCGCGGGCGCGATGAGCGTCGGACTCGTCTATCGCACGCGCGCGCAATCCGCGGAGTTCGTGGCCCGGCGGCTGCCGACCATGCGCGCGTTCAGCAAAGTGACGCTTGCGCTCCACGCATTCGTGCTGACCTGGGCGCTGCTCTGGCTCTTCACCGCCATCGTGAGCATGCTCGGCCTGCCCGCAACCCTCGGCCCGACGCCGATCCCGATCGCGGCCCTCCTCGCGCTGGGCACGCTTGTCGGACTCTGGGTAGCCGCCGCGTGGTTCGGGAGCCGCTCGTTCCGCGCGGCGGGCGTCGTCGCCGCGATCGTCTGGGTGTGCAGCGTGTTCTTCCTCGCGATGAGCGTCATGACCACCCCCGGGTTTCGCGCGCTTCCCCAACTCGCGGGTGATGCGCGCGAGATCGACCTGCTCTTCCTTGCGCCGGTGCTGGTGTTCGGATTCGCGCTGTGCCCGTACCTCGACCTCACCATCCACCGGGCGCGCCAGGAAACACCCGGCCCTCCCGGCACGCGCGCGTTCGTGCTGGGGTACGGCCTGCTCTTTCCGGTGATGATCGCCGGAACCCTGCTCTACGCGCAGGGCTGGATCGACTCCCGCTCCCTGAGTTTCTATGTGATCGCGCACATCGCCGCGCAATCATGGTTCACCATCGCGATGCACCTTCGCTCCCTGCGCGACACCGCGCGGTCCCCGAGGGAGCGGTCTTCCACGCCCCTGCTCATCGGGATGGCCCTCGGGCTGGCGCCCTCGTCCGCATTGCTCGCGAGCATCGCGGGCGGCACGCCCATCCAGAGCCTGCTCTCGTTCGACGGGATCTACCGCGGGTTCATGGCGTTCTACGGGCTCGTCTTCCCCGCCCTGCTCTGGGTGTGGACGACCTCCCAACGCGACGGCCGAGCCGCCACGCTGACGGCGCTCGTGGCGATCGGGCTGGCCCTTCCGTTCTTCTGGCTTGGGTTCTTCGAGGGCCGCTGGCTCTACCTGCCCGCGGGGCTGCTGATCGTGCTCGTGGCGGGGCCTCTGGCGACGCGTTTTTCGTCGCCGAAAGCGGCGTCTGAACGGGCAAAACCCGGGCCGAACGCCTAGGATACCGGCCCGCGGAACACGCCCGGATTCGGCGTGATTTCGGCCCCGTCCCTCGCCGGATTTTTCCGGCCTACCGACGCCCGCTTCCGCCCGTCCCTCCCCCGTGCCGACCGGCCTCACTCGCCCTCTCGGCGCGTCCTTTCGGAGACGCCGCTTCGCTATGCCCGAGCAGACCCCCGGAAGCCCTGACATCACGCCCGAGTCCGACGGCCCCTTCCAGGGCATCGTCGTCGACCTCAACATCGAGCGCGAACTCAAGGACTCCTATCTCACCTACGCGATGAGCACCATCATGGACCGGGCGCTGCCCGATGTCCGCGACGGGCTCAAGCCCTCCCAGCGACGCATCCTCGTCGCCATGCACGACCTCAACCTCGGGCCGCGCAGCAAGCATCGTAAATGCGCCAAGATCTGCGGCGATGTGTCGGGCAACTACCACCCGCACGGCGAGAGCGTGATCTACCCCACCCTCGTTCGCTTCGGGCAGGACTGGACGATGCGCGTCCCGCTTGTCAACAAGCAGGGCAACTTCGGTTCGATCGACGGCGACCCCCCGGCCGCCATGCGTTACACCGAGGCGCGCATGAGCGAGGCCGCGGCGGAAATGCTCGCCGACCTCGAACTGGGCACCGTCGAGTTCCAGGAGAACTACGACGGCACGATGTCAGAGCCCATGGTGCTCCCCGGGCGCTTCCCCAACCTGCTTGTGAACGGTTCGACGGGCATCGCCGTCGGCATGGCCTGCTCGATCCCGCCCCACAACCTGGGCGAAGTCCTCGACGCCGCCGTCGCGCTGATCGACAACCCGGAGATGTCCCTCCAGGAACTCCTCGAGATCATCCCCGGGCCCGACTTCCCCACCGGAGGCGTGATCCTCGGTCGCCGGGGAATCGTCGAGTCGTACGCGACGGGCCGCGGCCGCGTGACCGTGCGCGGCGAGGTTGTGGTCGAGGACATCCCCGGCTCGCGTGACCGCCAGCAACTCGTCATCACCTCGCTGCCCTACCAGCTCACGGGCGGGTCGCTGATGGAGAAGATCGCCGACGCCGTCAACGACGAGCGGATCAAGGGCGTCTCCGAGGCGCGCAACGAGGCCGACATGCGCAACCCGGTGCGCATCGTGTGCGAACTCAAGAAGGGCACGGACCCGGCCGTCGTCGAGCAGCAGATCTACCAGTACACGCCGCTCAAGCAGACCTTCTCGATCATCAACATCGCGCTGGCCGGCCGGCGCCCGATGACGATGTCGCTCCGCGAGATGCTCCAGCACTACCTCGACCACCGCGTCGAGGTGATCCGCCGGCGCACGGCCTTCCTGCTCCGCGAGGCGCAGAAGAAGGCCCACATCCTCGAAGGCCTGATCTTCGCGGTGTGCGACATCGACGAGGTGATCCGCATCATCCGCGCGTCGGCGACGCGCGAGGACGCGATCCAGTCGCTGATGGCCAAGCGGTTCCAGATCCCGCCCGGCCACCCGTTCGCGCCGAAGATCCCGCCGCGCCTCATGCGCGCGCTGGAGAAGGCCGGCGGCGGCATGTCGCTGACGCGCGTGCAGGCCGAGGCGATCGGCGCCATGCGCCTGATCCAGCTCGTCGGGCTCGAGATCGAGCGCCTCGTGAACGACTACACGAAACTCGTCGAGCAGATCGAGGACTACGAGGACATCCTCGCGAACCAGTCGCGCGTCTTCGCGATCATCAAGGACGACTGCGCCGACATGAAGGCGCGGTTCGCGACGCCCCGCCGCACGCTGATCGAGGAATACGACGGCGACATCGACATCGCCGACCTCATCGAGCAGAAGGATGTCGTCGTCACCATCTCCCACGAGGGGTATGTGAAGCGCGTCCCGCTCGAGACCTACCGCCAGCAGGGCCGCGGCGGCGTGGGGATCATGGCCTCGGACAGCAAGGACGAGGACTTCATCGAGCATGTGTTCGTGGCCAGCACGCACGACGACCTTCTGGCGTTCACCGACACCGGCCGCGTCTTCAAGATGAAGGTGTACGAACTGCCGGAGATGTCGAGGCAGAGCAAGGGTCGCGCGCTGGTGAACCTGGTCGAACTGCGACCGGGCGAGAAGGGCCGCGCGTTCCTGACGATCAGCGACTTCGAGAAGAGCAGCGATTACCTCGCGTTCGTCTCGGCGCACGGCATCGTGAAGCGGACGGCGCTCAAGGAATACCGGAATGTGAACCGGACGGGCATCATCGCCGTCGGGCTGAAGGACGGCGACCGCCTGCTCAATGTCGTGCTGACCAAGGGCGACGACGACCTGCTGCTCGCGACGAGCGGCGGCATGGCGATCCGCTTCAACGAGCAGGACGCGCGGCTCATGGGCCGCTCGGCCGCCGGCGTGAAGGGAATCGACCTGCGCTCGGGCGACGAGGTCATCGGCGTCACGCCGGTGCGCATGCACACGACCGCCGAGGGCGCACGCGCCACACTCAGCCCCCACTTCTACCTGCTCACGATCACCGAGTCTGGCTACGGCAAGCGCACGCTGGTGGACGAGTACCTCGTTCAGCCCGAGGAAGGCCCCGCGCGGGCGCAGTCGCGCGGCGGCAAGGGACGCGCCGACATCCGCACGGGCGGCGATTCGGGCAAGGCCGCCGTCGCCATGTGGGTCAAGCCGGGCGACGACCTTGTCGTCGTCTCCGAGCACGGCATGCTCGTCCGCACGGCCGCCGACACCGTCCGCGAGACCGGGCGCGGCACGAAGGGCGTGAGGGTGGTTCGGCTCAAAGCAGGCGACCGCGTCGTGGCCGCCGCCCGCGTGCCGGGCGAGGAAGGCGATCCCGAACCCTCACCCGCCTCGGGCGAGGAATCGGCCTGATCCTGACCTAAGGGCTTGTCGCTGAGACACATCGATTTTTGGGCCCGCGGCTTCCCCGCATACCGGATTGGCGCGGTACGCTGGTTGACCCTCGGCCTTCCGCCGTCGGCGGAGTTGGAATTCACGCATGGCAACCGATTGGTCTGACGACATCGTGATCGCGGATCTCTCCGACGAGCCCACGCTCTCGGAAGAGCTGACCTCCGTGCTGACCCGCCTTGAACAGAGCGACGGCGCCGCGCCGAATGTGGTGCTGAACCTCCGCGATGTCACCTACCTGAACTCGTCGAACATCGCGCAGTTGCTGAATGTCCGCCGCGCGCTCCGCGAGCGGGAGCGTTCGCTCCGCGTGTGCAGCGTCGCCGACTCGGTGTGGCAGTTGTTCCTGGTGACCGGGCTGGACAAGGTTTTCGTGTTTGCGCCGGACCCTGCGAGCGCGATCGCGTCGCTCCAGATCGAGGACGAGTCCGTCAACGAGAGTTGACGCCGCCGGGGTCTTCGGGCACAAAAGGGTCCTCATGATCTTCGCGCCGGTCATCTCGCTGCTGCTTGTCGTGTTCGTGTCGCTCCTGATGATCCAGATCGGCGCCCGCGCGCTGCGCTTCACGGGGCTCGACGACGAGGTCGCGCTCTTTCAGAGCCAGTCTGCGTTCACGGGCTGCGGCTTCACGACCGCCGAATCCGAACTGGTCATCAACCATCCCCTGCGCAGGCGGATCACCCGGCACATGATGCTCGTGGGGTGCCTCGGCATCCCTTCGGTCATCGCCACGATGATGGTCCTTGTTCTCTCCATCGTCCGCGAGGAAGAGCGATTCCTGACCTCGGCGCTCTCGGTGCCCATCGCCGCGCTCGGGCTGGCGCTGATCTGGTTCGCGCTCCACTCCAGACCAGTCGAGCGGCTGATCGACTGGGGCATCCGGGCATCGCTGAGGAAAGTGGGCGACATCAACCCGGTCGACTACGCGGAGATGCTCCGCGTGCACACGGGCTACAGCGTCGGCGAATTGATCGTGGAACCCGATCACCCGATCGCGAACAAGCCCCTGAGCGAGTCCAGGCCGGCGGACACAGGGTTGCTGATCCTGGGTCTTGAGCGCACCCACGGGGAGTGGATCGGCGCGCCGAACAAGGACACCGTGATCGAACCGGGCGACAAACTCATCGTGTATGGGCGCGACGAACGCCTCCGCCAGGCCTCAGAGGCCGCCGAAGCGCGCTCGAGACCTGGCGGCTGAGCATCTGACGCGGGCCGGAGCGGTAGACTCGGGACGATGACGATGATGGAAGCCACCCAAGCGGAACGCCACGAGCCCTGCCCGATCCCCGCCAACGCGACGCCGGTCGCCGAGTTGCGGCAGATCAAGAAGGTCTATTACAAGCCCGACGGCTCCGTGCTCGTCGAGGCCCTCAAGGGCGTCGATGTCACGATCTATCGCGGCCAGTATGTCGCGATCATGGGCGCCTCGGGCTCGGGCAAGAGCACGCTCATGAACCTTCTCGGCTGCCTCGACCGTCCCACGACGGGCGAATACCTGCTCTCGGGAACCCCCGTCGAGCAGATGGACGACGAGCACCTCTCGGAGTTTCGCGGCAAGACCATCGGGTTCGTCTTCCAGGCGTTCAACCTGATCAGCCAACTCTCGATCGCGGAGAATGTCGAAGTCCCGCTGTTCTATCAGGGCGTGCCCAAGCAGGAGCGCCGGCAGCGCGCGCTCGAGAAACTCGAACTCGTCGGGCTGGGCGACCGTGTCGGGCACAGGCCGAGCGAACTCTCGGGCGGCCAGCAGCAGCGGGCGGCTATCGCCAGGGCGCTCGTCACCGAGCCGGTGATCCTCATGGCCGACGAGCCGACGGGCAACCTCGACAGCAAGACGGGCGAAGCCATCCTCAACATCATCGAGACGCTCCACGACCAGGGCATGACCGTGGTCATGGTGACGCACGACGACAACATCGCCGACCGTTGCCAGCGGATCGTCCGGCTCAAGGACGGACTGCTCGAGTACGACATCAAGGGCGGGTGCAACTCCAGCGTGCGCCGGGCGCAGAACCCCGCGTAAGGAACCGGGTATCCTCGTCCCCATGAGGATCCTCGGCGTCGATCCCGGACTCCAGCGCACGGGCTACGCGGTGCTCGATTGCGCGGCGTCGGTCGAATGCCCCGAAGTCATCGAAGCGGGCGTCTTCCGGCTGACCCGGGGCGAGAGCATCGCCGATCGGCTCGTCGAACTCGACCGCGACCTCGCGGAGGCCATCGAACGCCTGCGGCCCGACGCTGCGGCGGTCGAGAAACTGTTCTCCCATTACAAGCGGCCCACGACGGCGGTGGTGATGGGCCACGCCCGGGGTGTGATCCTGCTCGCGGTCGCCCGCGCGGGGCTGCCGCTCCACGAACTCGAGCCGGCGACGGTGAAGAAGTCGCTGACGGGATCGGGCCGCGCCGGCAAGGAGCAGGTCCAGCGGGCCGTGCAGGGACAACTGAAACTCGCGGCGATGCCCGAGCCCTCGGATGTGGCGGACGCGATCGCGATCGCGCTGTGCGCGGCGAGGCGCCGCGCCTTCGCCCCACCCTCTCCCGCGGGAGAGGGTGGCTCGACGAAGTCGAGCCGGGTGAGGGAATGACGACCGAAGAACCAAGACCAAGACTCGTGCGAGAGATCCCCGATGGGGAGGCCACCGATCGAGCACGCTCGCTTCGCGCCGATTCGTCGATGCCCGAACGCGTGCTTTGGAACCGCATTCGGGCGGGCCGGCTCAAGGGGCTGAAGTTCCGACGACAGCAACCCTTGTTGGGCTACACGCTGGACTTCTATTGCCATGCCGCACGGCTGGCTATCGAGATCGATGGAGAATCCCACGCCCATCGTCGGGAGCGAGACAGAGTCCGAGACGCGCGGCTAGCCGAGCACGGCGTCGTCACGGTTCGGATCCCCGCGTCGGAGGTTTCCCGCGACATCGAGCAGGCCCTCGAGTGGATCCTTCGAGCGGCCAGCGATCGCATCGATACTTGAGTATTCCCTCACCCGGCGGCTGCGCCGCCACCCTCTCCCGCCGGAGAGGGTGGGAGAAGTCCCTACACTCACGACGATGACCGCTAACCAGAACGAGATCTCGCGCGCCCAGGTCCTGATCGTCGAGGACGAGCCCGACCACGCCGAGGTGATGGCCGAGGCGCTCCGCAAGCCGGGGCATGTGTGCACGATCGTGAACGATGTCCCCTCCGCCCTCGAGGAACTGCGCGGCGGCGTGTTCGATGTCATCGTCACCGACCTGCGCATGCCCAACAGCGCAGGAAAGGACGGCGTGGTCTCCGACGGCGGGAACGCGGGGATGATCGTGCTCAAGGGGGCGCGCGAACTCCAGCCCGAGGCCGAGGCGATCATGGTCACGGCGCACGGCGATGTCGCGACCGCGCGGGCCGCGTTCAAGGAGGGCGTGTTCGACTTCATCGAGAAGCCGCTCGACCTGGAACTGTTCCGCTCGCTCGTCAACCGCGCGGCCGAGACCGTGCTGCTCCGCCACCAGTCCGGTGAACTGAGCGACCTTGTCCAGCACGCCGGCTTCGAGGGGATCATCGCGGGCAGCGAGCCCATGCGCCGCATCCTCCAGACGGTGAAGACCGTCGCGCAGGCGAACATCCCCGTGCTGATCACGGGCGAGAGCGGCACGGGCAAGGAGCTGATCGCGGCGGCGATCCACAAGAACTCGCCGCGCAAGGACAAGAAGTATGTGACCTTCAACTGCGCGGGCCAGAGTGAGAGTCTGCTGGAAGACGCGCTGTTCGGGCATGTGCGCGGCGCGTTCACCGGCGCCGACAAGGAGCGCGAGGGCGTCTTCGAGTACGCCGACAAGGGGACGCTCTTCCTCGACGAGATCGGCGACATGCCCATGACCATGCAGGCCAAATTGCTCCGCGTGCTGGAGAGCGGCGAGGTCGTGCGGCTGGGCTCGAACACCCCGAAGATCGTCGATGTGCGCTTCGTGAGCGCGACCAACAAGGACCTCCGCTCGGCGATCAAGGACGGCGGGTTCCGCGAGGACCTGTTCTTCCGCATCAACGCGGCCCATGTGCACCTGCCCCCCCTGCGCGAGCGGCGCGAGGACATCCCGCGCATCGTGCGCCACGCGATCGCGAAGTTCGCCGGGCAGTTGCGCCCGAACGAGCCGCCCCCCGATGTCACGGACGCCGCCATGCTCCGGCTCACCGCCTACCCGTGGCCGGGCAATGTGCGCCAGTTGCTGAATGTCGTCCAGAACATGACCGTCATGGCGCTGGGCGGCGGGGACAGCGTCGTCGATGTGCGCCACATCCCCGATGAGATTCGCATCGGGGACGAGCACGAGCCCGACGACTCGGCGTCGCCCAACCCCGGCGCGATGGGCTCGCTCGCGGGCACGCCGCTCGAGCAACTCGAGAAGCGGGCGATCCGCGAAACGCTCCGACTCACGGGCGGCAACCGGGAACAGACGGCAAAACTGCTCGGCATCGGCGAGCGGACGCTCTATCGCAAGTTGAAGGAATACGGCCTGCGGTAAGGCCGCGTTCAGCTCGCGCGGCGGAAGCCGTCTTTCTTGTCGCCCGAATCGTCGTCGCTGATGGCTTCGACCTCGCCCGCCGTGGTGTCGTCGGGGTCGTGCGCGTGGCCGTTGGATGTGCCGTTGCTGATCGGCTTCGACGCGCGTGTGCTCTTGGACGACTTCCGCTTGCGCTTCGGGGGATCGACGAATGAGAGCGGCTTGTCGTCTTCGAGGCGCTGGCCGAGTTTCTTCAGGGCCTCGCACTCGATCTGCCGCACGCGTTCGCGGGTCAGCCCGATCTCGACGCCGATTTCTTTCAGCGTGAGGGGCGGCTGGCCGTCGAGCCCGAAGCGGAGCCGGAGCACGGTTGCTTCGCGGTCGTCGATCGCGTCGAGCAGTTTGAAGACGGTGTCAACCTCGTCGTTGCGCGTGACCTGATCGGCCGGCGTGCGATGGCGCGTGTCGGGCACGATGTCGCTGACCGAGAGCACCTGGCCTTCAGCGCCGGATGGCGCCTGGCTCGGCGCTCTGAGCGCCTTCACCGCGCGGCGGATGACGCGGACCTTCTTCACGGGAAGCGCCATGGACTCGGCGACTTCCACCGTCGTCGGCGGGCGGCCGAGGTCCTCTTCGAGGGCGCGGATGGTCTGCTTCCACTTCGCGACGAGTTCGACCATGTACGCGGGCACATGGATCGGCTGGACGGCGTTGATGAGCGCGCGCTTGATGGACTGCTTGATCCACCAACTGGCGTAGGTCGAGAAGCGTGCGCCCTGCGCGGGATCGAATCCCTCGACGGCGCGGATGAGCCCGAGGTTGCCTTCCTCGATGAGGTCGGCGAGCGAGAGGCCGCGGTTCGAGTAGTTCTTCGCGATGGAGACGACGAGGCGCAGGTTGGCGCGAACGAGTCGGTCGCGCGCTTCGGGGCAATCGTCGTTGATGATCGCCCAGCCGAGCACCTTCTCTTCGACAGCCGTCAGGAGGCCGATCTCGTTGATCTGCCTCATGTAGAGCTGAAGGTCGGTTTGGAGTTCGGCTTTGCCCATCGAAGGTGAAGGCCCCGCATGTCCTGTGCTGTGGTGGCCGCCTATTCCGGGGCCACCCGTGGTTCCATTCGTTCCCCGACGGTCGCGGTTCCATCGACCGTGCAGGGTCTGCGCTTGAGACCCTCGTTGGAGACGGGCTGTTCTATCCCTTCGGAGAGCCGGTGCTTGCGGATGGGCTTTCCCAGACGGTATCTGCGACCCGCCGAGGCCCGCTCTGAGCGGATCCGGGGGCCACCCTCGGAAAGATACCGGGCCTTGGCTCGCGGGTGTGCGCTGGATTCGCATAGACTCGCTCCTGCCTTCCCCATGGAGTGAAGCGCGGTTCTCGGACAGGACCGGAGCAAGATTTTCTTTCACGATGTCGTTCGACCTCACCAAAGCGTTGCAGGACTGGCCCTTCGAGCCCGGGCAGATCAATGTCCGGCTGATCCAGGGCGACGACGGGACGCCCAAGGTCCAGATGCGCGTCGACCTCGGGATCCTCCAGATGGAGACCGAGGGCCGTCCGGACGCCAGCCGTCCGATGGGCTACGACACCCTCCTCGACTACCACGAGACGCGGCTCGAAGAGCACCTCGCCGAGCACGCGAGCGATGACGGGTTCGTCGTCGACGAGGAGGCCTGCCGCATGCTCCGCGAGGAGAGCGTGCAGTTCTACCACCGGTACATCTCCCTGCTCGTCCTCGAAGACTTCGAGGCCGTGATCCGCGATTGCGGCCACAACCTGCGCGTGCTCGACCTGTGCCGGGACTACGGCAAGGAGGACGACGACCGCGCGATCCTCGAACAGTTCCGCCCCTACCTGGTCATGATGCGCACGCGAGCGCTCGCCAGCGCGGCGGTGGCGGCGAGCGAGCCCAAGGTTGCGCTGTTCCACATCGAGGACGGGCTGGAACAGATGCGCATCGTCTTCGAGCAGGCCGGCGCCATCGAGGAATTCGAGCAGAGCCACGAGGCCATGGTGCTGCGCGGCATGCGTGATCAGCTTGCCCCCAAGCTCCCGGTCAGCCAGAAGGACGAACTCCGCAAGCGGCTCCAGGAGGCCCTGCGCAAGGAAAACTACGAATTGGCGGCGATCCTGCGCGACGAACTCCGCCTGCTGGCGGAGTGAGCGCTCAGACCCGCTTGCTCATGGCGCGCTGGATGTCGCGCTGGGCCTCGCGCTCCTTGAGCGTGTGGCGCTTGTCGACGCTCGACTTGCCCCTCGCCGTCCCGATAAGCAGTTTCACCCACCCCTCCTTGAAGTAGAGTTTGAGGGGGACGATCGTCACGCCCTTCTGGATCGACGCGCGGGCGAGTTTCTCGATCTCGCGTTTGTGGGCGAGGAGTTTGCGCGTCCGGGTCGGGATGTGGTTGGCGCCCGCGGCCGGCGGATACTCGTGGATGTGCATCCCGTGGAGTTCGAGGCGCAGGGGCTCGAGTTGTGCGCGGACATACCCCTCAGCGATCGAGCACTTGCCCTCGCGGATGGACTTCACCTCGGAGCCATAGAGCGCCACGCCGACCTCGAGGGTGTCCTCGATGGCGTACTCGTGGCGCGCCCTGCGGTTCTCGATCAGAGGTGTGGGCGACTTCTTCTTGTTGCCCTTGGCCATGCGTTGAGCGTATCTGCGCGCGGGGTGGAACGCGGTGCGCGCCGGTGTACAACCTGGCGCACGACGGTCGCGATGATGCAAAAAGGAAACCGCCGGATGAGGGCTCCGATCCCCATCCGGCGGCGTGCCACGGCGAAGGCCGCGGAAGACCAAGCGTCTCGACCGTCAGGCCGATCCGGGTCGCTGGGTAGCGTAGCGACCCCGCCTTGAGGGTCAACGAGAGGGGCTCGTGAACCTCAGAGGAAAGTTATAAGACATTATTTCATAAGAACTTAGAATAAGCAACCGAAATCGGGCATGCCGCCGGATTCAGAGTCGCCAATTCTGGGGGGATGGCCGGGGCTCACAGGCCCTTGCGCAAGAATTTCCTGATAGTCAGGTCATCGACCCTGCGCTCGATCGCCTCGATCCGGTCGGCCAGACCCTCGCTCGCGGCGGCCTGGGGGGCCTCCTTGGCCAGTTGGCGGAGGATGGCCACCGCTTCTTCCAGGGAGGCGATCTCGTCGCTTTCGCTGAGGGCGAGACCAGCCGCCAACCGCACCTTCCACGATTCGGGTGTTGATAGGGCCGCGTCGGGCTGGGTGACGGGCTGCTGTGAGGCAGTCTCGTCAGTCGCCGTCTGACCCATCGGAGTCGTGTCGTGGCTCTCGATCTGCCCGGCGGCGCCGGGGGTCGTGTCGGCGTCGGCCTTCTGACTGTTGACCGCATGGGCCGCGCTCGCGGCCCAGACCGCGACGCTGAGAGCCGCCGCGCACAGCGCGATCGTGGCCGCCGCGACCGCCTGTCGCACGGCGCCGGCCCGCTGTCGTCGTTCCCTGCCCGCTCGACGGAGCGGCTGGGCCGACGACGGCGACGAGGGCGCATCGCCAAAGAGGTCAACGAAGCCACCCCCCACCGGCGCGGCGCTTCCCGGAGCGCTCTGCTCGGCGGCGCGCTCGGGTCGGGCCTTCGGCTCGGTTTCGGTGTCCGCGCCGAGCATCGGGGTCGGGAGCGAACGCACGGCGTCGAGCCCGAGCCAGTTGCGGTCGTTCTCAGCGACGAACGAGGCGCCGCACGAACGGCAGAAGTGATCCTTCGCGGTCGCAGAACCCTTGCAGGAGTGGCACAAACCGAGGAAATGGGCGACGCCGCGGATCTCTCCCGCGCGCCTCCAGAATTGCTTGGTGGTCGGCCCGCGGAGCACGGTGTCGCGTGTGAGTTTGCCACGCGAGATCAGCGCACGGAGCGTCTCGATCGAGCATCCGGGTCGGAACGGGTTGGCGTCGTCGCGGAGGTGCCAGGGCCCCATCGCGTTCTGCGTCGCGATGCGCGAGAGCGGCTCGAACAAACCCCGGCACTCCGAGCATTGCTCGGCATGGGCCTGCTCGCGGTGGCCGCAGTACGGGCACACGGACGAGGTGTCCGGCGGCGCCGCCGGACGGGCGGGCGCCGGACCGTCGATCGCGTCCTCGGCCTGCTTGCGGATCATCTCGAGCGTGGTCGCATTCGTCATGGTCTCATCGTCGCCTGTGCGTGCGCTGCTGTCGAGGAGCGTGCCCCTCGGTTGACTCTGCCCTCCGACCGTCCTGTCATGCGCCCATATGAGATATTCTCGGGCCGATCAGCACGCCGGTTCAACGCTCTTCAGGGCGTTCTCGATCATGCTGTTCGCAGCGGGCGCGGCGGCGGTTTGCCCGGTTTCAGGATGCGCACCCTCTGCTCCCGAACGCGGCCCGTCCCTCAACGCTTCCAGAACCGCCTCCACCACCGCGACAGCGGCAGGACAGGCGCCCGCAGAACGCGGCAGGCCCCCGGTGGTCGTCAACGGCGATTCGATCTCCTGGGAAGCCCTCCGCCCCTCGATGGTCGAGGCCGCCGGCGCCGTCGCACTCGAAGAAGCCGCCCTCGACGCGATCCTCCAGAACGCCCTCGCTGAACGCGGCGTGCGCTGGAGCGACCTCGACACCGCCGCCGAACGGGCGATCCTGGTCGCGCAACTCGCCGAGGCGTCGCCCTCGCGGACCGCCGTCCGCGGCGAATCCCCCGCCGACCGCGGCGAGCGGCTCCTCAGCCAGCTCCGCGCCGCGCGCGGCCTCGGGAACAATCGTTTCGAGGGCATGCTCCGCCGCAACGCCGCCCTGCGCCTCCTCGTCAGCGATCAGGTCGCCCTCAACGAGAGCGTCATACGCCAGGCCTACGACCTGCGCTACGGCGAGCGGATGCCCGCGCGCATCATCGTGGTGGATTCCATCGACGACGCCACCCGGATCGTGGAGCGCCTCGACGCGGGAGAGCCCTTCCCCGAAGTCGCCGCACGCTTCTCCACCGACCAGAGCGCGTCGCGCGGCGGGCTCATCGAGCCCGTCAGCCCGTCCGACCCGTCCTATTCCCAGGCGCTGCGCGACGCCATGCGCGAACTCGCGCCCGGCGCGTACAGCACGCCCCTCGCGCTGGACAACGGCATCGCGATCGTCCTCCGGGAACACGCCCCCGCTTCCAGCGCGGCGCGCCCAACCCTCGAAGAAGCCCGATCCGAACTGACGCGCGAGGCGCGCATGCGCCAGGAGCGCATCCTCATGGGCGAACTCGCGCGGGAACTCCTCGAGAACGCCCGGGTCACGATCTTCGACGCCTCGCTCGACCGCGCCTGGCGCGCCCGCGTCGGCGACGCCCAATAACCGCCGACGAGCCACGACCGCTCGTCCGAGAACCCGGAGACGGCGGTCTGGAACGGCGCGATCTCGCGCTCCATCCGAGAACCCCCGCAACCCGGTTCAGCCGTGAATATTCTCAACCGATGGTGCTGAACGCGCGACCGTCCTGCGCACAGCGCATATGCCCAACAGCAACACTTCCATCCCGAGCATCCTCGTCATCGAGGACGACGGCGATACGGCCTCGCTGATCGCCGACATCCTCGCCGAGCACTTCGGCGGGCGTTGCGTCGACCATGTCGCGTCCATCCACGACCTTGAGCCCCTCGACCTCTCGGGCTACGACCTCGCGCTGTGCGACTACAACCTGCCCGACGGCAACGCCCTCGATGTGATCGCGTCCATCAAGTCGCGCAGGCCGGGCCTCCCCGTGATCGTGGTGACGGCCGAGTCGGACATCGAGACGCTCCTCGAAACCATCCGCATCGGCGCCGCCGACTACCTGCTCAAGACCTCCGAGGTCTTCGCCACCATCCCCATCGTCGTCGAGAAGAACCTCACCCTCGCGCGCATGCAGCGCGAGAATGAGCGGCTCCGCGACGCCCTCGCCGAGTCGATCGACGAGATCACCCACAAGAACGACGAACTCCAGCAGCTGGTCCAGCGCCTCGAGGAGGCGGCCACCACCGACCCCCTCACCGCGCTCGCCAACCGCCGCCGACTATCCGACCGCCTCGAACAGATGCACGCCGAGGCCGCCCGCTACGGCACGGACCTCGCCTGCATCCTCTTCGACCTCGACGGCTTCAAGTCCATCAACGACACGCTCGGACATCAGGCCGGCGATGAACTGCTCGCCAATGTCGGGGCGATCATCCGCGAACAGGTCCGCTCGTCGGACCTCGCGGCCCGCTTCGGCGGCGACGAGTTCGTCATCCTCATGCCCCACACGACCTGCGACACCGCCGTGAATCTGGCCGACCGGATCATGCGCCAGTTCGCCTCGGTGTGCCCGATCGATCCCGCCAGCGATCACGCCCCAACCGCGTGCGGCATGTCGGTCGGCGTCGCCTCCCTGCGCACGAGCCACCCCGTCTCGGGCGAGGAACTGATCCACCACGCCGACACCGCGATGTACACCGCCAAGAGCGCCGGACGACGGTGCATCCGTGTGTGCGACGCCGACGGCAAGGGCGCCCACGCCCCGCGCAATCTCGCCGCCTAGTTCCGCACCCTCTCCCGTTGGGAGAGGGTGGCCGCGACCCCGGGGCAGCGGCCGGGTGAGGGCCGATCAGGCAGCAGACCTGGGCGCCGTGGTGCACGCGCAGCGGGCGCCACGATACACATTGCCTATTGCCTATTGCCTATTGCCTCTCTCCCCCTCCTCAACATCACCAGCGCTTCGATCACCAGCCACGCCTGAAGCACGAGCGCGATCGACGCCACGCTCACGAGCAGCCAGTTGTCCTGCGCGAGCCAACTCGCGGTGTTGTCGTCGCCCACGAACGCCTGCCAGATCATCGCCCACGCGGGGATGACCAGCATGAGCGTCATCGGAGGCAGCGCGAACCACGCGGGCCGCTTCGTCGCGCGAAGCCACGCGACGATCACCACGAACGCCAGCCCGGCGAGCAACTGGTTCGTCGCGCCGAACAGCGGCCAGAGCGTCAGCCCCCCGCTCCCGGCCGTCGCCAGCGACCACGCCTGACCCGGCGCGGGCAGTCCGGCGAGCAACGCGGCGGTCACGACGGCGAACAGCGTGGCGCCGTGCACCGTCGCGAGCCACTTGAACGGGTTGAACGGGCTGGCTTTCGACGGGATGACCGCCTTGTCGCCCTCGGCGACGAACTTCTCCGTGTTGCCGCATTCGGGGCAGCGCCGTTCGGACGGTGATGTGCTTCCGGGGGCGCCGCGCAGGTCGTAGCCGCACACCGCGCAGGCCGGGCCGATCGCCTTGGGGAGCATCCCGCCCGCGACCTCCTGCACGACATAGCGCTGGAGGCGGCACGCGGTGTCCATCGTCGTTCCCGCGAAACTCGCGACCAGCACGCCCATCAGCGCCACGCCCATCCCGCGCGGGACGCCCAGCGAAGCGATCAGGTTCGCCGCCCCGTCCACGAACGCGCCGACCATCGACGACAGCGATCCCGCCGCCGACCACGACTGATACTGCTTGAGGAACGCGAGTTGGCCGGTCAGGTGGAGCGCCTCGCGGCTCGGTTCGGCGAGCAGCGTCCCGTCGCCGAAGGCCTCTTGATCGTCGCCGCCCAGCAGGTCGCCCGGCCAGTCGAGATTGATGAACTCGCGGGGCTCTTTCTGTTCGCCGAGGAAGACAAACGCCATGTCGCGGGTGTCGTCGGTCCCCATCGTCCCGCCGCCGCCGAACTCGCCCATGGATTCGGGAAAGAGCCGCGCGCCGGAATGGATGAGGTATTCATCGGTTCGTTCGCCGGCTTCTCCGGTCCATACGCGCATCGTGACCAGGTTGTCGACTTCGCCGCCCGCGCGGGGGATGGTCGCGTGCGCGGTCGCGCTCAGGAACTCCGCGCCGGTCGATGTTGTCGCCCTGCCGTGAGAGACCCACCCGATGTTCTTCGTCACTCCCAGCCCCAGCCCGGCGGCGCAGGCGATGATGACGAGCACCGCGAGGAACCCCTCGGTCAGCATCGAGCCATACCCGATCGCCCGCGCGTGGGTCTCCTTCTCGATCTGCTTGCTGGTCGTGCCACTCCCCACCAGACAGTGGAAACCTGAGATGGCGCCGCACGCCACGGTGATGAACAGGATCGGGATCAGCGGCGGCGCGCCGGGCGGATTCCAGTCCACCGTGGGCGCGACGATCTCCAAGGGCGCCCGCTCCGCCGCGCGGATCACCTCGCCCGACGCGGCGGTGATCGGCTCCAGCACTCCCCCGAACAGGCCCGCCACGACGACGCCCGCGACCAGCAGCCCCAGCGCCGTCAGCAACTGGAGCGCGTTGATGTAGTCGCGCGGCTGCAACAACACCCACACGGGCAGCACGCTCGCCACATACGCGTACGCGAGCAGCCCGACCGTCCACGCCCAGGTCGGCTGGGCCGCCAGCCACTGGTTCACCGTGTGCAGCGGCCCGACATCCCCGAAGAACACGCTCACATACATGAGCGCCAGCGCGGCGATCGACGGCGCCACGATCGACCTGCCCTTGCGATGCACGAAGATGCCGATCACCACCGCCAGCGGGATCTGGAACATGAACGGGAATATCGCCCGCGGGAACTGCTTGAGCACGGCCGCGATGACCAGCCCGAAGACGGCCAGCACGATCCACAGCCCGATGATGAGCGTGCCCAGGAAGATCAGCCGCACGCGCGGGCCGAGCAGATCGCCCGCGATGTCACCGATCGAGCGCCCCTTGTTCCGAAGCGACACCACGATCGACCCGAGGTCGTGCACGGCCCCGATGAAGATCGATCCGAAGATCACCCAGAGCAGCGCGGGCAGCCAGCCCCACATCACCGCGATCGCCGGACCCACGATCGGTCCCGTGCCCGCGATGCTCGTGAAGTGGTGCCCGAAGACGATCGACTTCGCCGTCGGGATGAAGTCACGCCCGTCGCGCAGAAGAACGGCCGGGGTTGTCGAGTCTTCCCGGAGCGAGAAGAGTCGTGCCAACCACCGGCCGTAGGTGAGATACGCCAGGATGAGTGCGATGCCCGCGAGGAGCATCAGTGCGAGTGCCTGCATGCATGGAATCATGCCAGAAGTCGCGCGTCAAGTGAAGCGCGGCCACGGAATAAAGGCAAGCGGGTCGCCGGACGGACGATTTCCCACCCTCACCCCGTGGGCAGAGGGTGGCGAGCGCAGCCAGCCGCGCATCAACCGTCATGCCTCTCCGCACCCTCTCCCGCTGGGAGAGGGTGGTCGCGCAACAACCGGGTGAGGGCCGCGCAATCGTTCGTTCGCATGTCGGAAAATGGTCTCTCGCACCACATCGAGTTCGGTGGACACCTGCGCCGCCGTGAACCTCAAGGTCAGAATGCCGCGACGCGTCAAGACCTCGTCCCGAGCATGATCCTGCGCCTTCCGTGGTCCATGATGCGCCCCATCGACCTCGACCGCGAGCCGCGACGCTTCACAGAAGGAATCGAGAACAAATCGACCGAGCGGATGCTGTCTGCGGAACTTGTGGCCGCCGAGTCGACCCGCCCTGATCGCGTTCCAGAGCACTTTCTCGGGCATCGTGGAGTCTGCGCGGAGACGGCGAGCGCGCGTCGTCGCGACGGAATTCGGCGCTCTGAACTGTCGTTTGGGCGCGTCCATCCGTTCGGCCCTCACCCGGCCCATCGGGCCACCCTCTCCCAACGGGAGAGGGTGCAGGACACGATCACTTCTTCGGCGCCTTGTAGAACGGGGTGTTCGTCACATGCGCCGCGAAGGCCGAACCCTTGCCCGTGTCGACCTCCAGCGCCTGGCCCATCTCGCTCGCGCCCGCATCGACATACGCCAGCGCGATCGGCTTCTCAAGCGTCGGGCTCAGGCACGCGCTGGTGACTTCCCCGACCTCCTTGCCGCCCTGCATGACCTTCATGCCCTGGCGCGCGCTGCGCTTTCCTTCGAGTTCCAGACCGACGAGCAGCCGCTTGGGGCCGCCCTCGTCGCGGATCTTGAGGAGCGCGTCCTGCCCGACGAACTTCTCCTCGCCGTCGTTCTCGCCCTTGTCGAGCGCGATCGCGAAGTTGAGCTGGCTCGACAGCGCGTCGTAGTCCTCGCCCAGCTCGTGGCCGTACAGAGGCATGCCCGCCTCGAGCCGCAGCGTGTCACGCGCGGCCAGCCCGGCCGGCTGGAGCACCGCGTTCGGGTCGTTCAGATCGACATCCTTCAGAAGCAGTTTCATCGCCATCCCGATCGCCATCGCCGGGAGGATCACCTCGACGCCGTCCTCGCCCGTGTAGCCCGTGCGGCTGACGGTGAGTTTCATCACCATCAGGTTCTTGACGGTGAAGCGATACTTCTTCAGCGTCGGGATCTCGCGCGAGACGCCCGCGATCAGGTCCATGACCTTCGGTCCCTGGAGCGCGACCATCGCCGTCTTCATGGTCTTGTCCTCAATCGACACGACCATGTCGCCCTTCACCTGCTCGAAGTGCCCCATGAGCTTTTCGCGGTTGCTCGCGTTCACGACCAGCAGGAACTCGTCCTCGTCGAAGCGGGAGACGATGATGTCGTCGCGCACGCCGCCCCGCTCGTTGCACACGAGCGAGTAGCGGCACTGGCCCTGCTGCATGTCGGTGATGCGTCGGGAGCACAACTTCTCGAGGAACCGCCGCGCGTGGCGGCCCTTGACCTCGACGCGCCCCATGTGGGAGACATCGAACACGCCGCCGCTCTTGCGCACCTGGTGATGCTCGGCGACGACGCCCTTGTACATGATGGGCATTTCCCAGCCGGCGAAATCGACCATCTTGGCGCCGCGATCGACATGGAACTGATAGAGGGGCGTGCGCTGCACTGGGAACTCCAACAAGGGGACGGAACGGGGAAGGGGGATGGTACGCGATGGGCGCTCGGCTCTCTCCGCACCCTCTCCCGCTGGGAGAGGGTGGCGGCGACCACGGGGGAGCCGCCGGGTGAGGGCGAACCGTGCTCGCTACGCTGATTCCCATGCCTCGCCGCGAGACACTCCACCCCGATCTTCTCCTCTGCGAGCGCTGCGGCTACCGGCTCGACGGGCTCGACTCCTCACTCCCGTGTCCCGAATGCGGCACGCCGATCGGCGAGTCGCTTCCCTCCCGCCGCGTTGGCTCGGCGTGGCAGCGCAGGCCGGGGTTCGTGGCGTGGGTCGCGACGAACTGGACGACGATCCGCCACCCGTGGACACGCTGGGACGAGGTGCGCGGCGAGACCGCTTACGGGTTGCTGTTGTGCAACACCGGATCGGTCGCGATGGTTGCCGCCTATGCCCTCGTCAAGACCAGTGGAGATACCACAAACGCAACAGAGTTCGCCCTTTGGTGCTTACTTCTCGGTGTTCTGCTGTGGCCCGCCGTGAACATTTTGTCGCTCATCGAGGGACTCGGCCTGCGCATGCTCGGCGCGCGGAACAAGTGGCGAACGACGAAGGAAGTCTCCGGCGCGATCATCGCGCACGCCTCGATCGGGTGGCTGCTGGGCGTTCCGGTGCTGGTCGCGGAGGTCGTGTACTTCCGCACGATGGACCCGATGGGCGCACTCGGCTGGGCGTTCGCGGACTGGTGGTGGCAAGCACTGGTGTGGGCCGCGGCCCCGCTGGCCGGGCTGCTGGGGTTCGAGGTCCTCGCGTGGCTGGGCTGGCGGAGGATGAAGTTCGCGAACCGCACGCCCCGGATTCCGATAGAGGGGGTATGAGGGCGATCTCGCTACTACTTCGGGTGCCGTGGTGCACGCGCAGCGGGCGCCACGATGCGCCACTCGCGGCGTGGCACGGCTGCGCTCGTACCACGGCGCCCACACTGGGTGAAGCATGACCTCCCCCGCCCCAACACTCCAATGCCTGTCGTGCGGCTACGACATCGCCTCGCTCGTCGAGACGCGCGGGCGCGATGACCCGGGCGTGTGTCCGGAGTGCGGGGAAGATTTGCGGGAAGCCCACCACCTCCGCTGTGATTCATGCGACTACGACATCGCCTCGATTGTCGCCCAGCGCGGGCTGGACAGTCCCGGCCTTTGCCCTGAGTGCGGCGAGGACCTACGCCACGAGAAAAGACGGCGGCCCGGACACCCGGTGCAGCACCGGATCACACGCCGGGCCTACTTCCAGTTCGTGGCAGAGTCAACGCTGCGCCCGTGGACTGTCTTCGCCGCCGTCTGGCGAACGGATCCCCGGGCGGATCGGTATACGATCCTCAACTGCGCCGTCAGCTCGCTCGCTTGCACGCCGCTGATAATGATTGCGATAGATGCCAACTCACCGGGCGTGCGCATTCGCATCGATGAAGTTCTTGCGATTCTGGTCCACATGCCCGCCGGCCTTCTGTTGGGCTTTATGGTGCTGGCATACTGCGTCACGCTGCTTCTCCGAGTTCTTGGCCCGGTGCTGTGGTCGCGAAATCCGAGCCGCATGAACCACATGGCCACCGCGATCGGGTCGTCTTGGCTGCTCGCCTGCCCGGCGCTGATGGTGATTTCTCTCGTAATTGGGCTCTTCAGCCTCGAACTCGCGAAGAATGCCATCCCGCTGGCGTTCGGCGTCCCGTCGCTGCTCATGGTCAGCACGGCAGTCCGAGCGATGGCGGCCTTTCAACGATGACCTCCCCCTCCCCCACTCTCCGTTGCCTGTCGTGCGGCTACGACATCGCCTCGCTCGTCGAGCAGCGCGGGCGCGTCAACCCCGGAGTATGCCCCGAGTGCGGCAAGACGCTCCGCGAGTCCATCCTCGGCCTTGGGCGCCACTACGACATCCAACACGGGTGGAGTCTTCGCGCCCATGCGCGCTGGGTGTTCGAGTGCATCGCTCGCCCCATGACGGTTGCGCGCAGGATGGATCTCCCTCCCGCGGGCCGCCTCGTGAAACTGAACGCGGTTGGGGCCGCGGGCGTGCTCGGACTGATGCTCGCAGCCATCGCGATCGGTTCGCTCACAACCGGTGTAATGGGGTTCGCGTACTTGTCGGCCATCGCCTTCGTTGTGGCCGTGATGATCTGGCTGGTTGTGTGCCTCACGGCGATGATCCTCGCCGTCGCGCTCGCCGGGGCGTGCCTGTTCATCGGCCTCCCGCCGCTCGGCCGGCATGTGTACGCGGCGCTGGACATCAGCACAGCGTGGCTCGTCCCGTGGCCGATCTTGCTCCCTGTCTTGTGGATCGGCCTCTGGATCATCTACGGCAGCAGCTGGATGTACAACACAGCGAATGAGCCATATCTCTATATGCTGCTCGCGTGGATGCTCGTCCCCTTGGCCGCCTTGGTCGTCGGATTGTTGACCCTGCTGCCCGTCGGTGAACGGATCGGATTGGAGGCATGACCACCCCCTCCCCCACACTCCGATGCCTGTCGTGCGGCTACGACATCGCCTCGCTCGTCGAGACGCGCGGGCGCGTCAACCCCGGAGTGTGCCCGGAGTGCGGCGACGATCTGCGTCGCACGCTCTCCGCTCGGGCCGGATTGGCTATCCAACACTCCTGGTCGGTGAGAGGCCACGCGCGGTTCCTGTACGACTCGATCGTCCACCCGCGGCGAACGGCGGAATCGATGGCGCTGAGCGTCGTCACCACCGGCCGCACGGCGATGGTCAACTGCGCCTTCGTCGGCCTGTTCTATGTACTCATCGCGTTCCTCACCGCGCTGGCGTGGGACATCGTCAACGGCAACCTTTCGACCGCGCCGCTCGTCGCGCTGGTCTCGCCGCTCGCCTGGGTCGTGGTCGCCATCGCGGTGTTCATGCTCATGCTCGTGTTCAGTGTCTTTCTGACGGTCGCCTGCTGGCTCATGGGCTGGCGGCCGACGCTGAACCGGGTCTGGGGCGCGCTCGATATCGGAACCGCGTGGCTCGTGCTTTGGCCTCTCATCGTGCCCGTGCCGCTCGCGCTCTCCACGCTCTTCCCGGCCAAAGGCGCGGATGCACTCACGGCGCTGGTGTTCGCCTGGGTGGCCGCCTGCCCGCTCCTCGGCGCGATCACCGCGTTCCGCGCGATGTTCTATTTCCGGGGCAAACGCGACATCCCCCCCGCGCTCCTCGATCCCCCCGCCTCCAAACGCCCCCCTCCCTCGAACCTAGAGTCACCGTGATGTTCCCACGCAGACCAACCCGGCAGATCATCCTGGGCGACGAGCGCGTCGGCCTTGTCCGCATCGGCGGCGGGGCGCCCACGAAACGCCATCCCAACGCCACCCTCGCCTCCCCTCCCGAGGAGGGCGGCCCGGCGCCGGTCGTCGTCCAGACGATGACGGCGGGCAAGACCCACGAGATCGACCGGTGCGTCGCGGAGATCCACCGCATGGCGGCCGCGGGCGCCGAGGTGGTGCGCGTGGCGGTGCCCGAGAAGAAGGACACCGACGCCCTGCGCGAGATCATCCCCCAGGTGCGCGTGCCGATCGTGGCGGATGTGCACTTCCACTTCCAGCGCGCCCTCGAGGCCGTCGAGGCGGGCGTGCACAAGATCCGGCTGAACCCGGGGAACATCAGTGACCGTGCGCAGGTGGCCGAGGTCATCGACGCGTGCAAGGAGCGGGGCATCCCGATCCGCGTGGGCGTGAACGAGGGCTCGATCATCGAGCGCAAGGACAAGCAGAAGCGCGCCAAGGAACTCGGCGCGTTCTTCGCCGACCGGCGCCAGGGCCACCTTATGGCCGTCATGATCGCCAAACTCGAAGAGTACCTCGACATCTTCGCGGAGCGCGACTTTGACGACATCGCGATCAGCGCGAAGTCGATGGACGCCGCCTTCGTGATCGATGTCTACGCGGAGATCAGCGAGCGCTTCGACTACCCCCTCCACTTAGGCGTGACGCACGCGGGGACGCGCGAGACGGGCGCGATCCGGAGCATCGCCGCGTTGTCGGGGCTGCTCACGCGCGGCGTGGGCGACACGATCCGCATCTCGTACGCGAGCGACCCGGTGTTCGAGGTCGAGGACGGTCTGGAACTCTGCTACTCGCTCGGTCTCAAGCCGCGCAAGGGGATCGACCTGATCGCGTGCCCGACTTGCGGCCGCATCCAGGTGGATCTGTTCACGCTCGTGCAGGATGTGCGCAAGCAGTTGGCGAGCGAGATCCGCCTGCCGCTCAAGGTGGCGGTGATGGGGTGCATCGTGAACGGTCCGGGCGAGGCGGAGGGCGCGGATGTCGCGGTCTTCGCGGGCGACCGTCGCGGCATCATCTATGTGCAGGGCGAGCGCGTGGCGAATGTGCCCGAGCCGGAGATCCTCGAGCGGCTGCTCAAGGAGTGCCGCGAGTTTCAGGCGAAGGTCGAGCGCGGCGAGGCGAAGCTGGGCGAGAAGAAGGTGGACATCGTGCCGCCCGATCCGATCGGCGAGCTGGGCTCGGGGTTCGAGCGGATCGCGGAGAGGAAGGTGCAGCAGGTGACGGTGGGCGGTAGTGGGCAATAGGCAATCGTGAATGGGCAATGGGGATCAGCGCCGCGGGCGGAAGCACGCGGCCCGAACCGCTGCAGTTCGTTGATCGACCGTTTCGTACGCGTCTTCGAAGTCGCTTGCGAGCGCGAGATCACCGGTATGCCGAATCTCCGGCCGCGTGCTTCCGCCCGCGGCTCTGACCAGAATGGCTATCAGAACAACCCCATCTGGCCGCCGGTTTCGGGACGCTTGAAGTGTGCTGAAGAAAGTGGCCGGATGTCGCGGTTGAGGCCGTAGCGCCGGGTGAAGACATCGAAGTTCTGCGCGATCTGGAGGGTCATGGGGCTGCCGCCGCGACCTCTACGCGGGCCTGCGTTGTAGAGCTTGCCGTGGTGCGCGTCGCGGAGGAACGACTCGACTTTGCGCGCACGATCCGGGTGGACCGAGCGGCGGAGCCAGTCGAGGAAGAGTTCTTTCAGTTGGTGCGGGAGGCGCAGGAGCACCCATGCGGCGCGTTTCGCGCCGGCTTCGGACACCGCTTCGAGGATGCTCGGCAGTTCGACATCGGTGAGCCCCGGGATGATCGGCGCGACATTCACGCTCACGGGGATGCCCGCGGCGGAGAGTTCCCTGATGATGCGCAGGCGCGCGGCGGGCGACGACGCGCGGGGCTCGAGCGTGCGCGCGAGGTCGGCGTCGAGCGTCACAAGTGTCACGGTGACGCGGCCGGCGTTCATCTCCGCGAGTTTCGACCACAGGTCGGTGTCGCGCAGGACCATCGCGCTCTTGGTCATGGTGGTGACCGGCTGGCCGCACTCCGCGAGGACTTCCAGGCACGCGCGGGCGATGCGCATCTGGTGTTCGAGCGGCTGGTAGATGTCGGTGATGGCCGACATGACGATCGGCTCGGGGCGCCACTTCAGATTGGCCAGTTCGCGCCGGAGCAGTTCTGGCGCGTCGGGCTTGGCGACGATCTTGGTCTCGAAGTCGAGCCCGGAACTGAACCCGAGGTATTCGTGGTACGGCCGCGCGAAGCAGTAAATGCACCCGTGCTCGCAGCCCCGGTACGGGTTGAGCGTCCAGTCGAACGGCACATCGCTGGTGCGCTCGACACGGTTGATGATGGTCTTCGTGCGGTCGTGGTAGACCGTCCGCTCGACCTTGCCTGGCTTGCCCCCCTCGTCTTCCCGCTCGACCCACTGGCGGTCGAGTTCCTCGCCCAGCACATGAAGCCGCACGGCCTCGAAGCGGTTCCCGGGGTTCAGGCCCGCGCCCCGACGGTGAGCCGGCCCGTTCGGGAGCGCATCGCGATAGGTGTGGTCCTCGCCTCCCATGCCTGACATACTACGAACAAATGCACCCCTGTCAATCTCGGCGCCGTCCTGTGAAGATTCCATGGAGATGACCCGAGCGAGGCTCGGTTTGTGAAGATCTGCGTACACTCCCTATCAGGTCCCGATGACGGTCATGTTCTCGGGCGGACTCGCCGATATGGGGGGCATGCTGCTCTCATTGGTCGTGCCCTTCGCGGGCCGGAAGGACAAGTTGAAGATGGCCAACAAGGTCCCGCCGCCCGTCCATCACCCGATGCCGGGCAAGCACACCGACTTCGACGACGCGCTCGACGCGCTGTATCGCCGCCTCCTCAACGAGGGCGCGCTGGCGGTCCGTCAGGTCGAGAACGCCATCGAAGCGTTCAAGAACCTCGACCGCGAGGCCGCCAAGGCCGTCCGCCGGGGCGACGACGAGGTGGATGCCGAGGAACTGCGCATCGAGGAAGAGGCCATGCGCCTCATCGCCACCCACCAGCCGGTGGCGCGCGACCTGCGCCGCCTCATGGCCATGCTCAAGATCAACACCGAGCTCGAGCGCATCGCCGACCACGCCAGCGGCCTGTGCAAGGCCGTCCTCTACCTCGACCGCGAGGGCGATGTCCCCGAGCCCGTCGCCTGGCAGCCCTCGCTCCTTGAGATGGCCGACCGCGTCATGCCCCGCGCGCACGAGGCGCTCCGCGCGCTCCAGCGCCTCGACGCCGCCGCCGCCATCGCGCTGATCCGCGGCGACGAGACCCTCGACGCCCTCGCCAAGAAGGCCTTCGAGGAGATCGAAGCGGACGACGAGAACGGCCGCATCTCCGCCCGCGCCGCCATGCTCGCGTTCCGCGCCAGCCGCGAACTCGAACGCATCAGCGACCTGCTGGGCACGGTGTGCGAGGACATCATCTACATTGATACGGGCCGCGTGATCCGCCACAGCGGGCTCAACATCGACGACTCTGGCGCGCGCTGAACTCGGCACAGCGTCGCGTGGCATGGACATCGCGTAGCGATGTCCGTGGTCTTCAGCGCAAACCAGCACGGTCAACCTGCGGTTGACCATGCCACCCGGACCTGTTCCGATCAAAGCCCTTCGCGCACGCGGAGGGCGCGGTCGCGTGCTCAGTTCCCACGATTCAGAAATGACGGCGTCGCCGCGCCCGGTGCTCGCGCCCCGGGCTCTGACCAGATCGCGCGATCCACGAATGAAATCACTCGCACGCCGTGCCGAACGCGGCGAAGACCCCCGGGGCGCGGACGCGCGATCTTCCGCAATGCGCGACCACCCTCTCCTGCAGGAGAGGGCGCCGAGGGTCAATGCCTCGGCGGCGGCTCGCCGGGCGAAGCGATCGGCGTCTCGCCGCGGAGGCGCAGCGCGATGTCGAGCATGATGCGCTTGTCGGTCGTGATCGCGAGGTGCGCGAGCACGGGCGGCGCGTCGATCCATATCGGGTTCATCCCGGGCGGCGCGGTGTTCTGCGCGCCGACCATGCCGTCGCGCAGCCGCGTGTAGGGGATGATGTCGACGGGGTGGGCGGCCAGCGATTCGTCGATGGCGCGGAACACCGGGCCTCCGGGGCGCATCTCCTTGGCGCAGGTGTCGAGAGCGACGATCTCCGCGAGCGACGCGCCTTGATGGGGAGTCGCGAGCGTGAACAGCCGCGCGATGCGCAGGGGTTCGGGGCGGAGCCCTTCGCCGCACGGACCGAGTGAGTCGCGCGGGGCCGCGGCGAGACGAGACGCGAGCCCCCCCATCGAGACCGCGACGACATCGACCTCGGGGAGCGACGCGTGATCCGCGCCGGTGGCGCCGGCGACGGCGTCGATGAGCATGTTGGCGGCGCCGACGAGCGATGGCGCGGTCATGAGCGCAACAGGGATGAAGTCGCTCTTGCGGTGGCTCGTCAATCCCGCGAGCCGCGCGGAGGTGAGCCGCGGCGCGGTGGCCGGCGCGCGCCAACCGGAAACAACAACCACCGGGCGATCGAGCGCGACGGGCTCATCGCGCATGCGGCGCAGTTCGGCGTTGAGCGTCGCGGTGTCGATCGAGAAGGAGGGGTTCTCAATCCGCCGCGCAAATGGGCGCTGCGCGTGCTCGACGAGGAGCCCGAGTCGTCGGGCGAGCGGGATGCGATTGGGCGGGGGGCTCATCGAGTGATGGTTGGGCCGGGCGCGGCATTGATTCCGTGCGAGTATCCTGCC
Source organism: uncultured Phycisphaeraceae bacterium (assembly GCA_965369025.1). Classification (GTDB taxonomy): domain Bacteria; phylum Planctomycetota; class Phycisphaerae; order Phycisphaerales; family UBA1924; genus JAHBXC01. The sequence continues at coordinate 811,258 of CBDUPB010000002.1, forward strand.
GCGATGAAGGCGATCCTGCTCATCGGCATGCGGGGGTGCGGGAAGTCCAGCGTGGGCGCGGCGGTGGCGCGGGATCGCGGCGCGCGGTTCGTGGACCTCGACGCCGAGGTCCTGGCGCGGGAAGGGTACAGCACCGTCGCGTCGATGTGGGAATCGGCGGGCCAGGCGGCGTTCCGGGAGGCGGAGACGCGGGCGCTGGCCGCGTTGCTCCATGACGAAACGGAGGGGTCGCTCGTGATCGCCCTCGGAGGGGGCGCGCCGACGGCGCCCGGCGCCGCGGAGGTCATCGAAGCGGCGAAGAACGATGGCCGCGCGTTCGCGGTCTACCTGCGCTGTTCGCTGCAGACGCTCGAAACGCGACTGCGCGCGACGATCGCGGAGGACGCGAACCGGCCGAGCGTGACCGGCGGCGATCCGGTGCGCGAACTCGGCGAGTTGCTGCGCGTGCGCGATCCGATCTACCGCGCGCTGTGCGACGCGGAGGTCGATGCCGATTCGGGCGATGTTGAGGAGGTCGCGCTGCGCGTGCGCGGAGCGATCGATCAGGCGACGAGGCGGTAGCGTCCGCCGCCGAGGGCGCGCTCGAGGCGCTGGCCGTCGCCGTCCATCGCGAACCGCGTGAACACGGCGGCCATGCGGAACGGCGGGGGCTGATCCTCGTCCTCGATCCACACGACATTGGCGAGGGCGTAGACGGGGCGGGCGTCGGCCTGCCCCCCGAAGTTCGAGTGTCCGGGGAGGTCGATGCGGATGCCGACCGCGGTTCCCGGCGCGATGGGATGATCGAGTTCGAAGCGGACGCCGCTCAGGGAGAGGTCGTAGGCGTGGCCCTCGTGGAGGAACTTGTCGCTGTCGCCCGGTCGGAGGGCGATGGCGGTGTACATCGCCGGGAGGGTGTAGCGGGGCTGGATTCGGCGGTCGCGGCAGTCCATCGTCTGGCTCCGAGCGCGGGGTCGGCGGTCAATCGACGCGTGGCGACGCGCCATAAACCCCCTGTACCCCGGTGTATCGGACATGCCGAGGGCGCACTGAAGCGCGATCAACCCTCGGATTCGGCGACGACATTGACGCTCAGGCGGCGGACGCGAACGCCCATCCGCTTCTCCAGTTCCTCAACCAGCGAGGGCGGGATGTGCTCGAGAAACCGCTTGCCCAGATCGCCCGGCACATCGCGAACGGCGCCGTCGCCCAGCATGAGGTGCATGTGGTCGGAGGTGTCGGCGTCGTAGCGGGCGCCGCCCTCGGGCGTGGGGATCTTGCGCACAAGTCCGGCCTGATCAAGGGCTTCGAGCGTGTTGTAGACGGTCGCCAGCGAGGCGGCCTCGTCGGTGGCGTCCCCCGCCCCGGCCAGGACCAGCCCGTGGAGTTCTTCGGCGTTGGGGTGGGCCGTGGTGCTCGCGAGGGCCGCAAAGACCTCCTGCCGCTGCCGGGTGCAGCGCAGCCCGTGGGCCGCGAAGAGCGCGGCGATGGCCTCCGGGTCCACTGGAGGACGGGCGGGGCGGTCGGGCTGAGGGGTCAGGTCGGCCATGGGGACTTCCAAGTATTGCATTGGAATCGCGAAAGGGCCAGTTTCAGCCCGGCCAAGGGGCGTTATCGAGCAGGCGGACCTCCGCGGCGCCCTCGCCGAACCGGGCCGCGATGATCGCCCGCGCGGGAATCGTCAGGTCCGCCGGGTGGAGGTCCTTCGCCAGCCGGACCAGCGTGGCCGCGTGACGCACCTCCGCGTAATCGATCGTCGCCCCGACGGACTCCAGCCGGTAGCGCATCAGCGTCTCGGCCATGCCCACCGTGCCCGCTCCGGCGGCGTCGCACAAGGCCTGCGAGATCGCGCAGGCCTTCTCCCGCGCGTCCTTCGAGAGAAATCGATTGCGACTGCTCATCGCCAGCCCGTCCGGTTCGCGCACCGTCGCGCCCTGCGCGATCGCCACGCGTCGGATCACAGGATCGTGGTCGGCGAGCGTCATCGCGCGCACGACCTGGAGTTGCTGCCAGTCCTTCTCTCCAAACACCGCCTCGACCGGCCGGCACAGTTCGAACAGCCGGCGCACGACCTGGCACACGCCCTCGAAGTGACGAGGCCTGTGCGCATCCTCAAGGCCCTTGTGCACCGCGGCGTCGGGCAGGTGAGGAACCACGGGCGGCGCGTCGGACGGGTAGACGAGGGTCTCGTCGGGCGCGAACACCGCGTCGGCGCCCGCCTGTTCGCACATCGCCGCGTCGGCGTCGAGCGAGCGGGGGTAGCGGTCGAAGTCGGCGCGCACATTGAACTGGGTCGGGTTGACGAACACCGACGCGACGACCAGCGGACGCTTCCCGTCTGGGGCTTTCGCGGCCCGGGCGTCGGCGATCGCGCCCGCCTGCCGCACGAGCGAGGCGTGGCCCTCGTGGAGGCCGCCCATCGTTGGAACGAGCACGCATCCGTGAAGGTCCGAGAGTTCCCGCTCTGTGCGCACGATCCGCATGTGGGGAGACAGTCGCCGCCCCGGTTGTTCGCGTCAAGCCCCGCGATCGTGCCGATATGGGTGGGGTGAACATCCCGGGCCGGGCGCGCGTACTATCCAGTGCATGCGGCCCGGCCGCCGAACACTCCGCCTCCACGGACGGGAGATTTGAGACCGATGAGCACCCAGACCACGACCCCCGAAGCCCCCTCGACGCCCGGCATCATCCTTTCGGAGACGGCCGCCCGCGAGATCAAGAGCATCATCAAGCAGCAGGAACTCGACGCCGACACCGTGCGCCTCCGCGTGGGCGTCAAGGGCGGCGGCTGCTCGGGCTTCTCCTATCTGCTCGACCTGACCGAATCCCAGAAGGACACGGACGAGACCTTCGAGCAGCACGGCGTGAAGGTGATCTGCGACCCCAAGTCGCTGCTCTACCTCGCCGGCACAACGATCGACTTCCGCGATGAGGTAATGGGACGCGGCTTCGTGTTCAGCAACCCGAACGCGACCTCGTCCTGCGGCTGCGGCTCATCCTTCAGCGCGTGATTCTTCACCCTCTCCCGCTGGAGAGGGTGGTCGCGCAGCGACCTGGTGAGGGCGAAACAACAGCATGCGTATTCCGCGGGTCGAGCATCGCTCGGCCCGTGTTTGTTTTTGTGCACCCTCTCCTGCCTGGGGTGCCACTGGCGGCTCGCCCGCCAGTGCTCTTTCTTCTCCCTCATCCTCCTCCGATCCGAGCCCCGGGCGCGAGCCCGGGGTAGTGCGGAAGATCGCGCGTCCGCGCCCCGTGCTCGCGCCCGGGGCTCGGATCGGAACACGAGAAGTTCTTTACGCCGCGTCTTTGAACACGCGCTGCGCGAACGCGCGCATGTCCGCCGCCTGCTTCGCCTTCTTCGGATCGCCCGCGAAGCGTTCGCGCTGGCCGTCGTACGCTTTCTTGAACGCGTGCTCGCTGACGAGCAGCGCCGCAGGCGTCGCCTGCGCGTCGTTGGCCGCCAGATCGCGCACCGCCTTGCGTTCAGATCGCGTCGCGCCGAGGTGCTTGGCCATCACCTCGAACGCCTCGTCGCTGGTCTGGGCGTGCTTCGCCGCGCGATGCGCGAGGTACACCGCCGCGCTCGCCAGCGCGAGTGCGCCGATCGCGAAGAACCCGGGCAGAATCCACGATGCAATCGTCAGCGTCATCAGGCGGCCTCCGCCTGCGCTATCGGCCGCTTCGCCGCGTCACTTTCGGCCATCGGCCGCATCACCGCGAGCAGCATCCTCGCCGCCGCCTTCGCACGCCTCAGCGTGTGCTCGTCCTTGGTCTCGCGGACCATCCGCGCCACGCTGGGGGCCAGCGCGATCGCCCGCGACCGCTCAATCGCCCAGAGCCCGGACCGCTGCGCCCCGGACTCGCCCGCCAGCATCGCTTCGACCGTCTCGGCGGCCTTCCCGTGCCCGGGAGACGCCAGCAGCGCTGACCTCGCCGCGTTGGCCCGCTCACGCGCCGAACCGGCGCCGAGTTTCACCTCGATGAGCGGGTGAGAGGGCGCCCGGTCGCCGAGCGCCTCGATGGCGTTCGCCCGGACCCGCCCGTCGGAATGCTCGCCCAGCCGCTCGAGCGCCTGGGCCGCAGAGTTGCCCTCGATGTCCGCCAGGGCCGTGGCCGCCGTCGCCGCGACGCGCGGATCACGATCGGCCGCCGCCGCGAGGATCTCCAGCTCCGCCTCGCGCACGAGCGACAGCCGCTTCGCGATGCGCAGCGCCGCGACCTTGCTCTCGACCTCGCCCTTCGCGATGCGCCGGATCAACTCGCGCACGAACTGGCCGCGCGCCGTGTCCACCGCGATCCGCGCCGCAGCCGGGTTCGACCACGGGTCCTCGTGCCGGTCCGCGATCTCGCGCGGCACGCGCACCCGCGCGTTCGCGCTCCGCCTCATCGCCTCACGCGTCTCGGCCGAGGTCGCGCGGCGCAGCCCTCGATCGTTCAGCAGCGCCGTCGCCGCCGACGACGCCTGCGCGGTTCCCCCCACGAAACACAGGTCCGAGAGCAGCCCCGCCGTCGCGATCGCGTCCGCCGCTTCTCGGGCGCGCTCACGCGTCATTTCACGCACCGCGATCATGCGCACCAGATCGCTCGGGTCCGTCAGCGCCGGCGCGAGGAGCGCGATGCGCCGGTTCGCGGGCATCACCGAGCGCGCCACCATGCGCATGTACCCCGCGCGGGACCGCTCGGGCATCGCCGCGAGCTCCTTCGCGTTCGGGAGCGCGTCGGGCGTCGGTTCGATGCGCACGCGCTTGTATTCCTCGCCGCGCGATTCCCTGACCAGCAGGTGGGCGCTCTCGAACGCGCGCTGATGTTCGCGCGGGCCGGCGCGTTTGCTCAGCCGCGCCGCCGCCGCGGGCGCAAGCGTGGGGATCGCCAGCAGGCGGATCGCGCGCGCCCTCGAACCCTCCTCGCGGTCGCCGCGCACCACAGCGCGCAGCGCGAGCAACGCGGGCTGGCTCGAGTCGTTCAACCATTCGCGCAAGCGCGGCGAGGCGCCGTCCAGCATCGGGACGATCGCCTCCAGCACGCCGCGCCGCCGGTGTTCCGGGTAGTTCGTCGCCGCCTCGGCGAGCGCCGCATCGAGCACGGCCAGCATCGCGGGGTCCGATCGGGACGCCGTGAGCGCCCGGCGCAGGGCCGATTCGGCCGCCTGACTCACCGCGCCTTCGTCATCCGCCAGCAGCCCGGGAAGCCGGGCCACCCCGGTGGCGCTGGGCATGTGGGCGACGAGTTCGGCCGCGGCCAGCCGCTGCTCGGCCGAATCCGATTTCGCCAGGTTGTCCACCATGACCGACAGCCTGTCCCCCGCCGCCGTCAGCCACATCGCCCGGGTCGGCTCTTTCAGCCGCTCCCAGCGCAGGGCGGCGACCGCCAGCGCATCAATTGCGCGGTCCCCGGACCGCACTTCGCCGAGCAGGGCGCGTGTGATCGCGTCGGCCTCCGCCGGGCCGCAGACGCGCAGGGCCTCGATCAGCGCAGCCAACCTGCTGCGCCGCTTGGCCTTGCGAAGCACGCTCAATCGATCGGCCAGTGCGATCCCTCGGGTGGGCATCCGTTCCCTTCCCTTGCTCGACGGCGCCGAACCCCGGCGCACACCCATCCGTAGAGCAAATCATGGGCCTTCACTTTCACAGGACGCACCCACTACGGGTTGTCCGCGGCGCAACTTCTGCCGCTACCCCTTGCGACGAAAGCGTGCTTTTTTGCGTTTTCCGCGAGATTGTTCTTGTTGATTTCATGCCGCCCCGTACACTGGAGCCTCGCAAGCAAGCGACTGCAAACTTCGAGTCCCTCCCCTCGAACCGCACTCCTCCACAGGCCGCTTGATGAACGCCCCTCCCAAAGTCCAATCGCTGCTCCAGGCGTACCGCGTGCTGTTCTACCGCCGTGCGCTCCATCCCGAACTCTTCAAGGTCGCGAACCGGATCTTCATTTCGCACCGCGACTACGAGTTCGAGGGCTGGGTCCTCGCCGGCGCCCACATGCTGCGCTTCCAGCACGGCCCCGTGACCGCCGTCGAACTCCTGACCAACCAGGACGGCGGCCTCCCGGATCGCGGCGTCGCCGCCGGCTTCCCCGCCATGGGCGAGCGCGACCACGACCAGTCGTTCGACGACGGGGTCCGCGCGGTCTACACCGTCCAGACCGAGACCCTCTCCGAGAACCTCTACCAGGCCACCTACCGCGAACTCGTCGATTTCGCCCGCGAGAACGACGCCGCCTCCCACCTCTGGACCAACGAAGAGGGCGGCAAATCCGCCTCCATCCTCGATGTCCAGCGCTACCGCAAAGAGATCCACATCCAGTCCTACCATCTGCTCGCGGTTGGCGGCATCGTGATTCGCTCCCAGACCATCTTCGAGCACGCCTGAGCGAACCCCCGCCAAATCAAAAGTTTGCGCAGTGTTACTTTTCCCTTTCCTCATCAAGAAAGGGTTGATCCGTGCCCACCGACCCTGTACAACGGAGTCGGAGAGTCGTTATTCACGCACCGAATAGCGACTGGAGTCAGCAACTCAGCACGGAGAACGACATGTTTACTCGCTCGCAGCGCGTCCGCGGCGCCGTAGCCACTCTCTCGCTCCTCGGCATCACCGCCGCAGGGAACGCAGGGGTCAGTCTCAACTCGACTATCGGCCCCAGCGCTGGAAATCGCAATCCCGGCGGCAGCATCTCGATCGGCTACCTCGGGGGCGGCTTCTTCCAGGCCACTGACAACTCGGTCCTCGCCGAAGCGGATCAGTTCCAGTTCACCGGCATGAACGGCGCCGGCGCTCAGCAGACCATGATGTACTCCTACGACGCGGCCGCACAGTCGGACCACGGCGTCCTCCGGGCCCGCTTCAGTCACTCACTCACCAACATGTTCTACAACCCGGCCAACACCCGCTGGATCGACGACCAGACCAACGGCGTGCCGTCCTACTTCTCCGGGCAATCCTTCGCCAGATTCAGCGACGACATCACCGTGGCCGCCGCAGGCGACGCCGCGTCCGTGTCGTTCGTGATGCGCATCACCGCGGATGTTTCCGCCGTGCCGCTCGGCTCGTTCGGACAGCTCGCCCTGTGGCGCGAACTCCCCTCCGGAGCAACGACCACCTTCGCGCGCTACAACCATTTCGAAGGATCCGGTCCGAACTCGATCGATCAACTCGTCGAAACGCCCACCTTTGCGCTCGAGAACGGCGTGGTGAGCGTCGGGATGGGCCTGCAGACCTGGCTCACGATGGATCTCAGCGACGACGGTTTCGCGGAAGGATCGGACGCGTCGCTCTCGGTGGACGCCTTCAACACCATGCGGATCGCCGACATCATCGTCCGCGACGCCGCCGGCAACGAGCTTGACGCGACCTCCATCACCGGATCTTCCGGTCTCGACTACCTCGCCTTCGTTCCGCCCCCCGGAACCACCACCCTCTTCGGCGTCGCCGCGTTCCTCGCGCTCCCCCGCCGACGCCGCGCCTGATTCTCCCCAGATCCTGCCCCGCACTCCGCCGCCCGCTCACCACCCGAGCGGGCGGCTTCTTTTTTGCCCCCACGCCCTACCATCACGCTCCACCCACGAACCCCCGCGAGAGAACCGGCCCACCACATGTCCAACGACGCCTCCTCCGCCGAAACAAAGCGCAACTATCGCGGCACCCTCAATCTGCCCAAGACGCCCTTCGCCATGAAGGCCAACCTCGTCCAGAACGAGCCCGCCTCCCTCAAGCGCTGGGCCGCCATGGACCTCTACAACCGCACACGCGAAGCGCGCAAAGGCGCCAAGACCTTCGTCTTCCACGACGGCCCCCCCTACGCCAACGGCGACATCCACCTCGGACACCTTCTCAACAAGTGCCTCAAGGATTTCGTCGTCCGCTCGCGCACCATGGAGGGATTCGACACCCCCTATGTCCCCGGCTGGGATTGCCACGGCCTGCCCATCGAGGCCAAGGTCATGTCCGACCTCATCGCCTCGGGCAAGATCGCCAAACTCGCCGAACTCCCCGAAGACACCCGACGCATCGCCGTGCGCAGAGCGTGCCAGGCGTACGCCGAGAAGTATGTGAAACTCCAGCGCGGCCAGATGGAGCGCCTCCTCACCCTCGCCGACTACGACCACCCCTACCTCACCATGGCGCCCTCCTTTGAAGGCGCGACCATCGACCTCTTCGCCGATCTCGTCGAGCAGGGCATCGTCTTCCGCCAACTCAAGCCCGTGCACTGGTCCATCGCCAACCAGACCGCCCTCGCCGAGGCCGAACTCGAATACCAGGACCGCGAAGACCCCTCGATCTATGTCGACTTCGAGGCCGACGACGCCGACGCCGTCTACGACGCGTTCAACCTCCCGCCCGCCTCCGAGGATGATGACGAGGACGAGGATGACATTGTGGGCAAGCGCCCATCCGCGCGCCCGTCGTTCATGATCTGGACGACCACGCCGTGGACGCTCCCCGCCAACCTCGCGATCGCCGTCCACCCGAAGTTCGAGTACGCCCTCGCGCGCGTCGACGGCAACATCACCGTCGTCGCCAAGGAACTCCTTGAGTCCGTCGCCAAGATCGGCAAGGCCGAGGATGTCACCGTCATCGCGACCACCACAGGCGACAGACTCGTCGGCCTCCGCTACCGGCATCCGCTCATCGACACGAACGCTCTTTCTCAGACCCTCTCCCCTCAGGGGAGAGGGCAGGGTGAGGGGCCTTCTTCCTCCCCTCCCACCCGTGGGAGGGGGCAGGGGGAGGGTCTTCCTTTCGGGGGCCTCCACCGCATCGTCGCCGCCGACTATGTCACCCTCGAAGACGGCACGGGCCTCGTCCACACAGCGCCGGGCCACGGCGTCGAGGACTACCAGACCGGCCTCCGCGAGAACCTCCCGATCTATTGCCCCGTGCGCGACGACGGCACATACGACCACACCGCGCCCGGCTTCGTCCAGGGCAAAACCGTCTGGGACGCCAACCCGCTCATCACCGAGCACCTGAACAAGTCGGGGCACCTCTTCCACTCCTTCAACTTCATGCACTCCTACCCCCACGACTGGCGCAGCAAAACGCCCGTCATCTTCCGCGCCACCGAGCAATGGTTCGTCGGCGTCGACAAACCCACCGCGCGCGACAAGAAATCGCTCCGCGATCTCGCGCAGGGATTCATCGAGTCGCAGATCAACTTCATCCCCGAGTGGGGGCGCAACCGCCTGCGCGGCATGCTCGAGTCACGCCCCGACTGGTGCGTCTCCCGCCAGCGCGCGTGGGGGCTCCCCATCCCCGCGTTCTTCCAAAAGGACGCTAACGGCGACACCGTAACCCTCCTCACCGCCGCGTCCGTGCGCGCCGTCGCGAAGTTGTTCCGCGAGAAAGGCAGCGACTCGTGGTTCCAGATGTCGCCGCGCGAACTCCTCGCGCACTACGACCTGAGCTCTGATCCCGACGCGCCCAAGGGCATCGACCTCGACGCGCTCGAGAAGTCGCGCGACATCCTCGATGTCTGGTTCGAGTCCGGCTCGTCGTGGCACTCCGCCCTGCGCGACCGCTTCGGCGCCGACGCGTTCCCCGTTGACCTCTACCTCGAGGGCTCCGACCAGCACCGGGGCTGGTTCCAGTCCTCACTCCTCATCGGGCTCGGCGCCACCGGCCGCCCGCCCTACAACGCGTTGCTCACCCACGGGTTCATGGTCGACAAGGACGGCAAGAAGATGTCCAAGTCGCTCGGCAACGCGCTGAATGTCGAGGAACTCCTCAAGAACCTCGGCGCCGATGTCTGCCGCTGGTGGGTCGCCACCCTCGCGTACGAGAACGACATCAAGGTCGATCCCTCCTTCTTCGACACCGCGGGAGAGGCCTACCGCAAGGTGCGCAACACCATCCGCTTCCTCCTCTCCAACCTCGACGACTTCACGCCCTGCAAACCCGGCGAAGGCCATTCCAACCGCGACGGCGATTGCGTCCCCTGGACCGCCTTCACGCCCGCGTCGATCGACGCATGGGCGCTCGGGCAGGCCAATGAACTCTCGAAGGAAGTCCGCGCCGCCTACGACGCGTGCGACTTCCGCGCCGCCTCCAGCGCGATCTACGACTTCTGCAACGACACGCTGAGCGCCGTCTACCTCGCCGCCGTGAAGGACCGCTTGTATTGCGACGCGCCGAACTCCGAGCGCCGTCGTCGCACGCAATCCGCGCTGTGGGACATCGCCGACCTGCTCTGCCGCCTGCTCGCGCCGATCCTCCCTCACACCGCCGATGAGGCCTTCCGCGCCCTCCACAAGATCGACGACAAGGCCACCGCCGACTCCAACGCCGGCGCGTGCATCCACCTGCACACCTTCCTCGGCGCCGACCCCAAGAACGAGGTCTTCCCCGTGAATGCCGACCCGGCGTGGGGCAAGGTCTTCATCCTCCGCGACAAGGCGCTCCTCGCGCTCGAGGCCGCGAAGAAGTCAAACTCCGTCGAGAACCCGCTCGACGCCGCGCTCGTCCTCCCCGATCAGAGCGGCGACCTCGCCAACTTCGACCCCGTCGATCTCGCCGACCTGCTGGGCGTCTCGCGCATCACCATTGACGGCGCCGCCGCCGACATCAAGGTCGTCGATCTCCGCGAAGAGCCGCGCTGCGAGCGCTCCTGGAAACGCGACGGCACCGTCAAACAGCGCTCCGACGGCGGCATGCTTTCCGACCGCGACGCCCTTGCCGTCGGCGTGGCGTAATCGCCCACATACCAATCTGATCAGAGCCCCGTGCGCAAGCACGGGGTATCTATGCGCATCGCGCGAGGCCCCCTACCGACCCCGCTCAATCTCCCCCAGCATCCCCCCGATCACCCCCTCCAGCCGCTTCACCGCCGCCTCGCCCCCGTCCTTGAGCAGGTCGTCGTGGTCGATCGCTTCGCCGAAGCGCACCACCACGCGCTTCGAGACAAACACACGCGGCTTCTTCCCCCGCGGCCACGCGTCGTACACGCCGCTCACCGCCACCGGGAGCACCGGGCACTTCGACCGCTTGAGCAGCACCGCCACGCCGCGCTGGAAGGCCTCCATCTCCCCCGTCGCCGAGCGCGACCCTTCCGGGAAGAGCAGCACCGGGTGCCCGCGCTCCAACTGCTCGAGCACCGTGCGGATCGCCTTGATGTCCCCCCCGCCCGAACTCCCGCGATCCGCCGCACGCTCCACCGGGAACGAGCCCAGCCCTGCGATCAGCGCGCCGAAAAACTTGTTCTTGAACAGCGTCGAGCGCGCCATGAACCAGCAGCGGCGCGGCAGACTCACGCCGATCAGCGGCGGATCGAGGTAACTCGCGTGGTTCGACACCACCAGCAGCCCGCCGCGCATCGGCACATTGCCCTTGCCGACAACCTTCGTGCGCAGCCACACCTTGAACAGCGCCTTGACGGTGTACTTCGCGAGGTTGAAGAACGCCGGCTGCCACCACCGATCGCGCAGGATCGCCTCGGTGTCGATCTTCCCCGGCTCTCGTCGGGTCGTTGAAGAAGTTTGAACGGGTGGGTCTTCGGGAGCGCTCACTGCGCCGCCCCCTCCAGCGCTTCGCGCACCAGATTCACCACCCGCGCCACCGCCTGATCGAAACTCAGGTCCGAGGTGTCCAGCACCACCGCGTCCACCGGGCACGCCAGCGGCCCGACCGCGCGGCGTTTGTCGGACACATCCCGCGCCTCGAGTTCGCGCGCGATCGCCGCCTCATCGACCCCGCGCTGCGCGTCCCCCTTGCGGATCTGCGCCGCGCGCCGCGTTGCCCGCGCTTCCACGCTCGCCGTCAGGTAGATCTTGATGAGCGCCCCGGGGAACACGACCGAACCCTGATCGCGCCCCTCGGTGAGCAGCCGGGGATGCTCCCGCCCGATGCGCTGCTGCAGATCGACCATGAGCGCACGCACTTTCGGCAGGCCCGCGACGCCCGACACCTTCGCGTCCACATCCGCGTCGCGCAGGCGCGAGGTCATAGACCGGCCGAACGCCATCAGACTCGGCGGATCGCCCGTCCAGTCGAAGCGCAGGTGCGCCTCGCGCGCCAGTTTCTCGACGGCGTTCTCGTCATCCAGCGCGATCTTGTGGTCGATCGCCAGCGCCGTCGCCGCCCGGTACATCGCGCCCGTGTCGAGAAAGTCGAGGCCCAGCCGCCGCGCCGCCTCGCGCGCCACGCTGCTCTTGCCCGCGCCCCCGGGGCCGTCGATCGTCACGATCGCCTCACGCGGGCCGGCGGCCCGTCGCTCGCCCCGCGCGTTGTGGGTCTCGCTCGTCATCACTTGTTGGCCGCTTCCTCGAGCGCCGCTTCCAACGCCCCCTTGATCGCCCGAACGCCCTCGGCCGGTTCGCCCGAACCGCGATATTCGACCGCGACCAGCGCGTCGTACCCGACGGCGATCAACGCGTCCATGCACTTGCTCAGGTCGTAGGGCTCGTGCTTGCCCTTCTTGTCCAGATCACCCGCCGACGCCGTCACGGCGCTCGCGTAGGGCACGATCTTGCGCAGGGTGTCGGTGATGTCAGGTCCCAGCGTCGACGCGTGCTCGAAGTCCGGGAGCGAGCCGATCCGGAACCCGCCAACCTTCTTGATCAGCCCCGTCATCCCCTCGGGCGTGCTGGTCAGCCCCTTCGCGGGAACGAGCAGCAGGTTGATCTGCATGCGATCCGCGCGATCGAGCAAACGGCGCGTCCGCGCCGCGATCAGTTCATACTTGTCTTCGTTCTCGCTGGCCACGATCGGCGCGCCCACCGCGTTGCACCCCAGCCGCTGACCCGCCTTGAGCACGCGCGACACCCGGTCCAGCGCGGCCTCGAACTTGGCCTCGCTCCCCCCGATGTCCTGGGGCTCGTCCTCAACAAGCACGAGGCACGGGCACTCGGCTTTATCCGCCTCGTCCCGGAAGCGGTCGATTTTCTTCGCATCCGCCCCGGCCAGGAACGCCGTGGGCATCATCAGGCCGTGCAATTCCGTGTGCTCGCGCGTGAACCTGGGCAGGTCCAAAAGCGGCAGCGGGTCCTTCTTCGCGAGGATCTTGCCACGAAACGAGTTAGCGCTGAGGATGAGAAGCATGGCAGACGCGCCGGCAACCCGCCTGTCGGGCCCGACGCGGCGCCACTGTACCGCCCCGGGCACGAGGGGCAAGCGCACCCCCTCTCTCTCTCGCTGGGAGAGGGTGGCGAGCGACGCGAGCCGGGTGAGGGCAACACCAAAAGCGACCGCGGCCGACCCGTAGGGGCCGGCCGAAGTCGCGGAGGAATCGAGAATCGAGTCTCAGTGGCCCCGTCGCTGACCGGCAACGGGACGCTGTCAGGAGAAGAGCACCATTCGTACTTTGCCCCTCGGCCCCGGGTTCGCCGCCGCCGAAAAAATCTCGCGACCGCCCGCGCCGTTGCCCTTTCCCGCCCGCCCGATAGCATGTCCCCCTCGCCCGCGCCCACGACGCCCGGGCCCGACCACGACCACCCCCGTCCCCCGACCCGCGAGCCAGCACCATGTCCATCCCCGCCGACCGCAAGTACACCGAAACCCACGAGTGGCTCCGCGACGACGGCGAGGTCATCACCCTCGGCATCACCCAGCACGCCGTCGACGAACTCACCGACATCACCTATGTCGAGATGCGCGCCACCGGGACCTCGATCAAGCCCGGCGAATCCGTGGGCGAGGTCGAGTCCGTCAAGGCCACCAGCGACATCTACTCCCCCGTCCCGGGCGAGATCGTCGAGCACAACCCCAAACTCGCCGACGACCCCTCGCTCCTCAACTCCGATCCCTACGGCGACGGCTGGCTCGTGCGCATCAAGCCCGCCGACAAAGGCCCGATGTCCAACCTCATGGACTCCGCCGCCTACACCAAGATCAGCTGATCTCTGAACCCCTCCCACCCGTGGGAGGGGCTTCGTTTTCGCACCCTCTCCCGCGGGAGAGGGTGGCCGCGCAGCGGCCGGGTGAGGGCCGCACCTCAGAAACTCGCGAAGTTCTGATATCCTCACCCCACCGTGAGGCCCGCCAACCCCTTCCTGCTCCTCATCCTCCTCGGCCCCGCCGTCGCGATGTACTGGGGCTGGCTCCCGGCGGCCATCGCAACCTCTGTCGCACTCGCGATCGGCTCTCTCGCGCGCCGACAGGCCGCGAAGGACGATGCCCCCCAGCGGCCGCACGCGATCGCGCTGTTCACCCAGTGCGCCGCCCTCCTGATCCTCGCGCCCGTCGCCGCGCTGGTCTGCGGCGAAACCGTCCGCGCGTTCCTCTTCTCCTCGCTGACCGACTACTCCTCGCCGATCAGCGCGTGGATGCTCCCCGCCGGCGCAATCCTCCTCGCGGCTGTCGTCTCGTTCACGCCCGCGCGGTTCACATCGCTCCCCCTCTCCCGAATTGCGACGGCGCTGACAGTGGTCGTGCTCATCGTCTGCGCGATCGGCTTCCCCTTCGCCGTCTTCCGCGGCGTCGCGCACCCGATCTTCGACGACACCGGCGCGCGAGCTGGAACCGAGCGATTCACGCTCGACCTCGTCGCCCCGATGTTCGTGCGCAAACCCGCCGGCGTGCCGCCGATGCTCCCGACCATTGTGCTCGTCGTCACGACCGGCGCGCTCGTCGCGTTCCCGTGGGCGCACGCGCGAGTGTCGTCCGTGAGTTTCTCCCCGCGTCGCGCGTCGGTTGTTGAAGCGTGCGTCGCCGCGTTCGCGGTCGTCGCCTGCGCGGCGGGCATTTCGATGGGCACAACGCGGCCCGTCGAGGACTCCGGAAGCACCGGCACGGGCATGGGTGACGATTCCCTCGTCAGCGGCTCGTACTTCTGGGTGAACGACACTGACGGCACACACGGCTTTCTGAGCGAGTTCAGATCACCCGATGTCCGAGAAACCGGCTGGGATGGATACTTACACCCCCGCAGCACGAGGCGCATCGCATACTACCACTCTCCCGAACAGGGTAGAGTGTATTCGTGGGGCGCTGCGCGACCCGCTGAACTGTACAACTACCTAGATGTGTTCACTATCGCAGCCATGGAGCAGTACGCCGGGATTCTGGCCAACGACATGCGACGGGGCGTTATCGGCATGGCGTACGCCAAAGCGGGACAGTGGGTTGAAATCGAATCAACAGTGATCACAGATCTCGAGAACGACGCGATCCAGCGCACTTTCCACCTGCCCTCCGGAACCCTGCGCTTCGACCGCCCGGGCCGCGTGGTCACACTCACCGGCGACTTCACATACCAGAAGCAGTACCTCGGATTCCGTATAGCGAAGAACCTCCCCTCCATGGGCGAAGCCGTCGTGCACGGCGGCGCGAACCTCATCGCCGCGCTCGGAGCGCCGATCGGCGTCGCACGGCTCGTCGTCGCGTCGATGGTCGCGCTCCTCGCGTTCGTCACGCTCGAATTCGCGCTCCGCGCGCAGCGCGCCACGATCCGCGCCATCGCCTGCCTGTTCGTCCCCAAGACCACCGGCCCCGCCTGCGCCACGTGCGGCTACGACATGCGCGGCGTCCCTGCCTCATCCTCACGCTGCCCGGAATGCGGCGAATCCGACGACCTCGTCCCCGAAAGCGAAACCCGCGCACTCCCCTTCCGCGCGTCGCCCTTCAACCCCGCGCGCTGGATCGCCTGGCCCCCCATCGCCATGGCCATCGCGCTCCTCCCGCTCCCCTTCATCCTGCTCACTCCGTCATGGAGTTGGGGCCAGCAGTACGGCTCGTGGCGCCACAAGGTCACCACCGCCGACATCCAACTCTGGTTCCCCATGATCGCCGCGCTGAACATCGCGCTCGGCGCCGGCCAAATTCTTTCAGCTCGACGGACTCGATCACGGCGTGCGTTCGCGCTCGGCGTCGCAGTCATCGCGGTCACGCTCGGCGCGATGGTGTGGCTCGCGCTCATCGTGAACGATCGACCGAGCATCTTCTTCCTCCGCATCCCCAACGCCGGTTTCGCCGCCCCGATCGTGGCCGGCCTCGCCGCGTTCGTGGGGCTGATCGCCCTCGGCTGGTGCTGCTTCGCGGCCTTCCACCGCAACCCTTCCCCCGCTTCTCCCAACAACCCACCGAACGATCCGTAGCCGCGTCCCCTACCCTCCTTGCCGTGCCCCCACTCATCCACGCCGTTGATGTCCACAAGTCCTACCGCCTGGGCGACCGCTCCATCGACGCGCTCCGGGGCGCCTCGCTGAGCATCGACGAGCCCGGCTTCTACGCCATCATGGGCCCCTCCGGCTCGGGCAAATCCACGCTGCTCCACCTCCTGGCCGCCCTCGACACGCCCGACTCGGGCGAGGTCCATGTCGCCGGCCGGCGCATCGACACGCTCTCCGAGAAAGAACTCACGCTCTTCCGCCGCCGCGAGATCGGCGTCGTCTTCCAGCAGTTCAACCTCATCCCCACCATGACCGCGCGGCAGAATGTCGAACTCCCGGGCCTGCTCGCGCGCGAATCGCCCAAGTTCCTCGCCGACCGCTCGCGTGAACTCATGGAGACCCTCGGGGTCTGGAAGCGCGCCGACCACCGCCCCGACGCGCTCTCGGGCGGCGAGCAGCAGCGCGTCGCCATCGCCCGCGCGCTGCTCTTCGCGCCGAAAGTCATCCTCGCCGATGAACCCACCGGCGCGCTCGACTCGAAGAACTCCGAGATCCTCTGGTCGCTCCTCGCCTCCCTCGCGAGCGAGAACGACATCACCATCGTGATGGTCACGCACGAGCCCGCCGCAGCAGCGCATTGCCGCGAGGCGTTCATCCTCCACGACGGCCGGGTCGCAGGCCGCCTCAACATCCAAGGCGAGAACCTCGATGCCGCCCGCCTGGCGACTCGCGCTCAACAGTTTGGACGGACGGCGTAAGCGCACCGCGCTGCTCTCCCTCGCGGTCGCCCTCGCCTCGGCGCTCATCGCCGCTGTCGCCTGCGCCAGCAGCACCGTGACCGCGACCCTCGCGCACCGCGTCGAGGCAACCGTCGGCGCCGCCGATGTCCGCGTTCGCGCGGTCAACGACAAACCCTTCGACGCCGCTGCGCTCGACATCGTCCGCGCCTGGCCCGAAGCGAAGATCGCCGCCCCCCGCGGACGCGGGCCCATCCCCCTCTTCAACCCCGACACAAACCTCCGCGCCGTCGCCATCGGCCACGGCATCGACCCGCCCTCCGAATACGCGCTCCGCGCCCTCGCCGTCGGCGAAGGCCGACGCGTCGATGCCGGCGGCGAGATCGTCATCGATCAGGCCCTCGCCGAGGAACTCGACGCGCAGGTCGGCGACACGCTCGATGTCGAGCGCTTCGGCGAGCCCATCACCCTCGTCGTCGTCGGCATCCTCGAACGCCAGCCCATCGGCACGCTCTCCGCCGCGCACCGATTCGAGGCCTATGTCACCATCGACGACCTCGGCGCCATCACCTCCGAGCCGAACCGCATCGACCAGATCGACATCGCGATGCGCTACCCGCACGACGCGATGGATCCGACGCCCCCCGAGGGCTTCCCCGACAACCTCATTATCCAGCCCACCGAGCGGCTCACCAGCGGCCTCGACCGCTCCGTCCAATCCTCGCGCTTCGGGCTGCTCATCGCCGCCGTCCTCACCTTCATCTGCGCCGCGTTCATCATCCTGACCGGGATGACCACCAACCTCTCCGAGCGCACGCGCGAACTCGCGATGCTGCGCTGCATCGGCGCCGCGCGCGGCCAGCTCGGCCGCTCCCAGTTCATCGTCGGCGCCATCGTCGGGCTGGCGGGCGGCGTGCTCGGCGCCCCCTTCGGCGCCTTCCTCGCGTTCTGCCTCGCCACCATCTTCCAGGACCGCCTCCCCGGGGGATTCGTCCTCTCGTGGTTCGGGCTCGCGCTCGCCGTCTTCGGCGCGCTCTTCGCCGGGCTGCTCGGCGCCTCGTGGCCCGCGTGGAGCGCCTCGCGCGTGCGCCCCCTCCAGGCGCTCGCCTCGCGCGCGGTCAAGCCGCGCACGCGTACGCTCGTGCTCGCGTTCATCGTCGCGCTCGTCTTTCTCTCCGCGCAGGGCCTCATCGTCGCGCTGGCGCCCGATGGGCAGACGCTCTTCTGGCTCTACACCACCACCGCGCTCCCCCTCATGATGGTCGGGTACTTCCTCATCGGCCCGCCGGTGATCGCGATCATCGCCGTCGCGCTCTCGCCGCTGATCGAACGCGCGTTCAACCTGCCGCGCAACCTCGTCCGCTCGAGCGTGCTCTCGACGCCCTTCCGCAACGGCTTCACCGCCGCCGCCCTCATGGTCGGGCTCGCGATGATGACCGCGCTGTGGACCGAGGGACGCGCCTTCCTGGGCTGGGCCGACCGCATCCAGTTCCCCGACGCCTTCGCGCACGGCTGGCTGGGCATCGACGACGAAGCCCGCGCCCGCGTTGACGACCTCCCCTTCGTCGAGCAGACCTGCGCCATCGCGCTCCTGCGCATCGACTCCGAGTTCGGCGTTCGCGCGCTCAGCCCGATGAAGACCTCCTTCATCGCCTTCGAGCCCGAGCCCTTCTTCGAGATGACCCGCCTCACCTGGGACGAAGGATCACCCGAAACCGCGCTCCCCAAACTTCAGGCCGGCAACGCCATCCTCGTCGCCCGCGAATTCAAGATCGCGCGCGGATACGGCGTGGGCGACACCTACACCGTCAACCACAACGGCGAGGACCACACCTTCGAGATCGCGGGCGTCATCTCCTCCCCAGGGCTCGATATCGCCAGCAAGTACTTCGACATCGGGCAGGAGTATTACTCGCAGGCCATCCACGCCGTCTTCGGCACGCGCGCCGACATGGAGCGCCTCTTCGGCGTTGACACCGTCAACCTCATCCAGATCGACCTCGACGACTCCGTCGCCGACCGCGAGGCGATGAAGGAAATCCGCAAGGCGCTCGGCTCCTCGCTCCTCGTCGTCGGCTCGGGGCGCGAGATCAAGGACCTCATCAACAATGTCGGCGGCGGCACGCTGCGCGTGATGTCATTCGTCGCCATCGGCGCCATGGGCATCGCGTGCCTGGGCGTGGGCAACATCGTGGTCGCCGGGATCGACGCCCGCCGCTTCGAGTTCGGCGTGCTGCGCGCCATCGGCGCCGACAAGGGGCTCGTCACGCGCCTCATCCTCGCCGAGGTCCTGCTCATCGCGCTCGCCGCCTGCGTGCTCGGCTGCGCCCTCGGGCTCCAGCACGCCTGGGGCGCCGCCCGGATGAACCGCCTGCTCGCCGGGCTCGACCTCCACCTCAGCCCGCCGATCGTGCCCATGCTCATCGGGTGCGCGGCGCTGATCACACTCTCGCTGATCGCCGCCGCCGTCCCGCTCCGTTCCCTCGCGAAACGCTCGCCGCGCGATCTGCTCGCCGTGGTCCGGGGCTGACGAACCCTACGATCCGACCATGGGTTTCGAGTCGCGCCCCTTCGAGATCGTGTCCCCGTTCAAGCCCACGGGCGATCAGCCCTCGGCCATCGCCGGGATTGTCGATCGCTTCAAGCGCGACGAGCCCGCCGTCGTCCTGCTCGGCGCCACCGGCACGGGCAAGACCTTCACGATGGCGCACACCATTCAGGCGCTCCAGCGCCCCACGCTCATCATCAGCCACAACAAGACCCTCGCCGCCCAGCTCTACGAAGAGATGCGCGACCTCTTCCCCAACAACGCCGTCTCCTACTTCGTCTCCTACTACGACTACTACCAGCCCGAGGCCTACATCCCCCAGCGCGACATCTACATCGAGAAAGACTCATCGCGCAACGACGACCTCGACCGACTCCGTCTCGCCGCGACCAGCAACCTGCTCTCGCGCCGGGACACCATCGTCGTCGCGTCCGTCTCGTGCATCTTCGGGCTCGGCTCGCCCGACGCCTACCGGGACAAGGTCATGCCCGTGCAGATCGGGCAGACCATCAACCGCCGCGAATTCCTGCTCGGCCTCGCGGACATGCAGTACCAGCGCTCCGACATCGACTTCAAGCGCGGCACATACCGCGTCATCGGCGATGTCATCGAACTCTTCCCCGCCTACGAGCAGTTCGCCGTGCGCTTCGAACTCTTCGGCGACGAGGTCGAGGCCATCCAGTTCATCAACCCGCTCACGGGCGAGATCCTCGCCGACGAGAAACGCTTCTTCATCTTCCCCGCCGTCCACTATGTCACGCCCGCCGACACGCTCCAGTCCACGCTCGCCTCGATCCGCGCGGAACTCGACGAGCGCGTGATGCAGCTCCGCCACGAGGGCAAACTCCTCGAAGCCCAGCGCCTCCTCGCGCGCACGAAGTACGACCTCGAACTCCTCGAAGAGGTCCACACCTGCCCGGGCGTCGAGAACTACTCGCGCTACTTCGACGGCCGTCTCCCGGGCGAACGCCCGTACACCCTCATGGACTACCTGCGCAAGTCCGCCGAACTCGACGGCGGCACGCCCAGCGACTGGCTCCTCGTCATCGACGAAAGCCATGTCACCATCCCCCAGATCTCCGCCATGTACAACGGCGACCGCGCGCGCAAGACCACCCTCGTCGAGCACGGGTTCCGGCTCCCCAGCGCGCTCGACAACCGCCCGCTCAAGTTCGACGAGTTCGAACAGATCGTCCCCCAGTGCCTGTATGTCAGCGCCACACCAGGCCCGTACGAACTCAAACGCACGCACGGCGACATCGCCGAGCAGGTCATCCGACCCACCGGCCTCCTCGATCCGACCATCGAGATCAAGCCCGCGCGCGGCCAGGTGCCCGACCTCCTCGTCCAGTGCAAGGAACGCATCGCGCGCGGCGAGCGCGTCCTCGTCACCGCCGTCACCAAGCGGCTCTGCGAACAACTCGCCGGCTACCTCGACGAACAGGGACTCAAGGTCCGCTACCTCCACTCGGACATCGAGACCCTCGACCGCCTCGAAATCCTCCGCGACCTGCGCACGGGCGAGTTCGATGTGCTGGTGGGCGTCAATCTCCTGCGCGAAGGGCTCGACCTCCCCGAAGTCTCGCTCGTCGCGATCCTCGACGCCGACAAGGAGGGCTTCCTGCGCTCGCCCACGAGTCTCATCCAGCTAGTCGGCCGCGCCGCGCGCAATGTCAACGGCGCCGCCATCATGTACGCCGACAAGATGACCCCCGCGATGCAGGCCGCGATCGAGGAAACCGATCGACGCCGCGCCAAGCAGGTCGAGTACAACGCCGAGCACGGCATCACGCCCGAGACGATCCGCAAGGCGATCCGCCGGGGCATCGAGGACGAGCTCCGCGGCCGCAAGGTCGCCAAGCAGAACATGAAGGCCGACGAGCCGCTCTTCGAGATCGTCGAACTCCGCAAGGAGTTGGAGGGCGACATGCTCGCCGCCGCCGAGAAACTCGAGTTCGAGAAGGCCGGCGCCCTGCGCGACAAGATCGAGGCCCTCAAGAAACTCCTCAAGAGCGACCCGGCGCGCACGCAGGTCCGCATGAGCGAACTCGAACGCGAGCTCTACGGCGACGAGGGCGCCAAAGCGACGCCCGGCAAGCCCGGCGCCGTCAAACGCAAACGCAAACGGCTCAAGCGCACGGATTGATCCCTCCGCACCCTCTCCCGCTGGGAGAGGGTGGCCCGAAGGGCCGGGTGAGGGCGGTTCCGCTCCCTCCCCAACCGAAGGAAGTGAGATGGGGGAGGGCCAGGGAGAGGGTCTTCTCTTCTCTCTCCTGCTGCCCGCTGCCTGCTGCCTCTCTTGCCATCCCCCTGTATTCTCCGCCCATGAAAGCCATCCTCTTCGCGGTCCTCGCCGGCGTGTGCTGGGGCGTGGGCGAACTCTTCAGCAAGTCCGTCCTCCACACCGGGAAGGTCGGGCCGATCACCGTCGCCGCCGTCCGCTCGGCGGTCGCCCTGCCCGTGCTGTGGATGGCGTACTACTGGGCCGTGCACATCGCGAAGATCGAACCGGCGGAATGGCGCCATGCGGGGACCGGCACGATGCTCAAACTCATCTTCGGGACTGGGCTGATCGCCGGTTCGCTCGCGCTGATCTTCTTCTACGCCGCGTTGAACTTCGGAGAGGTGTCGGTCGTGAAGCCGATTGCCTTCGCGATGGCGCCCGCGATCGCGTTCATGCTGGCCGTGCCGATCTTCCACGAGGCGTTGACGGCGAAGAAGGTCCTCGGGCTGCTCCTGATCATCGCGGGAGTGGTGCTGCTGTCGAGCAGGTCGGGCAAGCCCGCAGGCGTCCCTCCGACATCGGCTGCGCCCGAAATCGGCGGAATCTCGCCGAAATAGACCATGCATCGTGGATGCGCCCGCCTCCTACCATTCGCCACCCACGCGAATGACCCGGAGTGACCATCCCCTTGCCCGCACGGCAGCCGTCCACGAAGAAGAAGACCAAGGCGAAGTCGTCTCCCAAGCGGAAACCCGTTGAGGTGACCGCGCCGGAAAACCACGCCAACGGCGAGGCGCCCAAGGCCGAACCCTCGCGCGCCGCCATGCCCAGGTTCGAGCGCAAGGTCCCGGGCCCCTCCCCCGTCTCCTTCGCCAACGCGCCCAAAGTCGGGGGCGACCGCCTCGACCCGCTCCGCGCGATCCGAGTCCGCGGCGCCCGCGAGCACAACCTCAAGAACATCGATGTCGACATCCCGCGCGACCGCCTCGTCGTCGTCACCGGGCTCTCGGGCAGCGGCAAGTCCTCCCTCGCGTTCGACACCATCTACGCCGAGGGCCAGCGCAAGTACATGGAGTCGCTCTCCGCCTACGCGCGCCAGTTCCTCGACCGCATGCAGAAGCCCGCGATCGACGACATCGAGGGCCTCCCCCCCACCATCGCCATCGAGCAGCGCACCAGCGGCCACAACCCGCGCTCCACCGTCGCCACCTCCACCGAGATCTACGACTACCTCCGCCTCCTCTTCGCGCGCGTCGGCAAGGCCACCTGCTGGGAGCCCACCAAACTCGGCAAGAACGGCGAAGTCCTCGAACGATGCGGCAACCCGATCCGCGCCACCAGCGCGTCCCAGATCGTCGATTCGGTCGCGTCCCTCCCCGAGGGCTCGCGGCTCATGCTGCTCGCCCCCGCCGTGCGCGCGAAGAAAGGGTTCCACCGCGAGGTACTCGAATCCCTGCAATCCCAGGGCTTCGTCCGCGCCCGCGTGAACGGCGCGGTCGTCGACCTGCGCGAAGCGCTCAAAGAGGCGGGCGACAACCCGCTCAACCTCGGACGCTACGAGAAGCACACCGTCGAGGCCGTCGTCGATCGCGTCGTGGTCAACGCCGAGAGCCGCCAGCGCATCGCCGACTCGATCGAGACCGCCCTGCGCATCGGCGAGGGCGCGGTCATCGTCTCGCGCGAAGAGAAGAGCGAGAAGGACGAGTCCACCTGGACCGACACCGTCTACTCCGAGAAGCACGCCTGCTCGATCCACCCCCACTGCGCTCTTGAAGAACTCGAACCGCGGCTCTTCTCGTTCAACTCGCCGTTCGGCGCCTGCCCCTCGTGCGACGGGCTGGGCACGGTGCTCGAGTTCGACGAGTCGACTGTCCTGCCCGACGACTCCCTGAGTCTGTCGGAGGGCGCGATCGAGGTCTGGGCGAAGGTCGGTCCCGTGCGCGTCTGGTTCAGCCGCAAACTCAAGAAGTTCTGCAAGGCGTTCGGCGTGTCGTACACCGCGCCGGTGAGCGCGATGGACGCCGACAAGCGGCGCATCCTGCTCCACGGCGCCACCGCGGCCGACGCGAAGAAGCACGGCGCCTCCAAGAAATTCGACGGCGTGATCCCCATCACCGCGGATTGGTGGAAGCGAACCGACAGCGCGAACATCAAGGAGTGGCTCAGCCGCTTCATGAGCAGTTCCCCCTGCGCGACCTGCCTGGGCGACCGCCTGAAGGTCGAGGCGCTCAGCGTGCTCATCCGCGCGAGCGAAGCGCTCCCCGCGTCCGCCATGGCCCGCCGCGCGGCGCACGGCCTCACGCGCGACGAGCATCTCTTCAATGTCTCCGACTTCACCTCGCTGACCATCGACGACGCCATGCGCATCGTCAGCGCGATGCAACTCTCCGAGGAACAGATGACGATCGCCGAGCCGATCGTCAAGGAGATCCGCAACCGGCTCGGGTTCATGCAGGGCGTCGGGCTCGAATACCTCTCACTCGACCGCAAGACCGCCACGCTCTCGGGCGGCGAGGCCCAGCGCATCCGCCTCGCGACGCAGGTCGGTTCGGGCCTCGTCGGCGCGTGCTATGTGCTCGACGAGCCCACCATCGGGCTCCACCAGCGCGACAACGACCGACTCATCGCCACGCTCCGCCACCTCGCGGACATCGGCAACACCGTCATCGTCGTCGAGCACGACGAGGACATGATCCGCTCGGCCGACCACATCCTGGATGTCGGTCCCGGACCGGGCGTGCACGGCGGGCGCATCGTCGCGCAGGGCACGCTCGAAGACATCGCCACCAGCGGCACGCTCACGGGCAAGTACCTCTCGGGCGAGATGCGCATCGAGACCCCCGAGCAACGCCGCACGATGAACGAGAAGAAGGCGATCGTCGTCAAGGGCGCGAAGCAGAACAACCTCAAGACCATCGACGCGACCTTCCCCCTGGGCGGCGTGGTCTGCGTGACGGGCGTCTCCGGCTCGGGCAAATCGACGCTCGTGAACGACATCCTCTTGCAGGCGGCGAAGGCGAAACTCGGGCAGGGCCGCGCGCGCCCGGGCGAGCACAAGAGCGTGACCGGGCTCACGAAGATCGACCGCGTGATCGAGGTCGATCAGACGCCGATTGGCCGCACCCCGCGCAGCAATCCGGCGACCTACACGGGCATGTTCGACGACATCCGCAAGATCTTCGCGCAGACGAAGGAGGCGCGCATCCGCGGCTACCAGCCGGGCCGCTTCTCGTTCAATGTCAAGGGCGGGCGATGCGAGGCCTGCGCCGGCCACGGCCTCAAGAAGATCGAGATGCACTTCCTGCCCGATGTCTTCGTGCCATGCGAGGTCTGCAAGGGCGCCCGGTACAACCGCGAGACGCTCGAGGTGCACTACAAGGGCAAGAACATCTCGCAGGTGCTCGGCCTGACCGTCGAAGACGCGTGCTCGTTCTTCGAGAACATGCCCAAAATCCTGCGCTACGCGCAGTGCCTCAACGATGTCGGGCTCGGGTACATCACCCTCGGGCAGCCCAGCACCACGCTCAGCGGCGGCGAGGCGCAGCGAATCAAACTCGCGGCCGAACTCGGGGGCGGCTCGGCCGGCAACACGCTGTACATCCTCGACGAGCCCACCACGGGCCTGCACTTCGAGGATGTCCGCAAGCTCTGCGGCGTGCTCGACCGCCTCGCCGACGCGGGCGCCACGCTGGTGGTCATCGAGCACAACCTCGATGTCATCAAACGCGCTGACTGGATCGTGGACCTGGGCCCCGAGGGCGGCGACAAGGGCGGGAACATCGTCGCGATCGGCACGCCCGAGCAAGTCGCGAAGGCCAAGGGCAGTTACACGGGCCAGTACCTGAAGCCGATGCTCACCGCCGGGAAGTAATCGCGGCGACGAAATCCGGTACAACATCCGCGATGGACGACCGCGTCACCGACATCAAGGAACGGCTCGCCAACAACAAGGGCGGGCTGAATGTTGACCTCTTGCTGACGGTCATTTTCGTCGTGGACTTCATCGTCGTGACGGCGATCGTGGCGTCGCTCTCGCCGTCGCAGACGCTCTGGATCGCGCCGCTGATGCTCGGGCTGCCCTTCGCGATCTTCGCGGGGATGACCTTCTTCCTGTGGAAGCCGTACGAGCGGCGTTTCCCCGCGGCGCCGCAATCACGCGACGCGATCGTGAAACTCGGGCAGTCGCTCCAACTCGGGCGGCTCGCGCGGTTCAACAACGCGATCTCGCTGGCCGCCGATGAGGACCACCTGCACCTGATCCCGTTCGCGGTGATGCGCCTCGCGGGCGCGAAGGTCATCAGCATCCCGTGGTCGAGCGTGACGGACCTCGGCCCGGCGCGCGGGAAGTACAGCATGCGGCTGACAAAAGCGAAGGTCGATGGGCTGACCCTCGCGGCGCCGGAGTGGGCGATGAGTTTCGCGAGGGTGGAACTCCCCGACGGACTCAGTACCGCTCCATCCCCTTCACCTTGAGCGTCTCGGGCGAGAACGACCCGCCGAGCGAGATCCCTCCCGGGAGCGTGGTGTACAGCTCGATGGAGATCTGGCTGAACGGCGCGCCGTCCTGACCCGGCTTGTCCTTGGTTGCGGGCGTCACCGTCGCGATGCACAGGATGGGGATGTCGTCGGCGATGCCCTCCATGGGCGTCATCGCCTCGGGCGCCATCCCGGCGAAATTCTCCATCACGCCCCGGTGCATGTCGGAGTAGTACCACCGCTTGGCCGCGGCCTTGTTCTCGAACCACGCGAAGATGACATTCTTCCCGCTGGCCGTTTGCGCGGCCTCCACGCCCATCACGCCTTCGATCTCCTTGAGACCGGACACGAGATCCGGGAAGCCCTGCGCGCCGCCGTTGGTCCGTGTCGGAGACTCGGCCTGCTGCTGCGCGGGCTGGTCCGCGATAACCGTGGACACCAGCGACGCGGACAGCGCGCCGACGGCGAGCCCGGCGAACAGGCCGATTGCGTTGATCTTCATGACGAGTCCCCTTGTTACCCTTGGGTTATACCGCGCGCGGGCACACACCCCGCGCGTGCAGACTACCAGAGGGTTGGGGACGGGCGAGCGGAGATTTCAGGA
Source organism: uncultured Phycisphaeraceae bacterium (assembly GCA_965369025.1). Taxonomy (GTDB): domain Bacteria; phylum Planctomycetota; class Phycisphaerae; order Phycisphaerales; family UBA1924; genus JAHBXC01. The sequence goes on from CBDUPB010000002.1 coordinate 837,862, forward strand.
AACGACCGAGCCGGGCGCGATATCGCTCATGGGCATGAGCACGACGACATTCCGCTCGGATTGTGGAGCGGCGGGGTCCTTGGGGGCGTCGCTGGCCGCGAGGAGCATGCCGCGCGACTCTTCGCCGCGGATCGTGCGCGGTTCGAGGTTGGCGACGATGACGATGTGCCTGCCGACGAGTTGCTCGGGCGTGTAATAGCCCTTGATGCCCGCACAGATCTGGCGGGGCGTGCCGCTGCCGTCGTCGAGCTGGATCTTGAGGAGGCGGTCGGCGTTCGGGTGGGCCTCGGCGTGGACGACTTTGGCGACGCGGAGGTCGACCTTCGCGAAGTCCTCGAACGCGATCATGGGCTTGGATTCGGCCACGGGGTGCTCCTCTCGGCGATCGCCGGAAGAACCGGCAGTGCTGTGCTTTCTTGACGGGCGGCAAGTGTAGCCGGGGCGCCCGGTTCGCCGATGCATGGTTCGCGGAGAACGGCCCGGCGCGAGGGGAGACCCGACGCTCGGCGCCCCCCTAGAACAACATCCAGCCGTGCCCATCGAGGAGAGAACCTTGCCGACCAGCGCCGCCCGCCGTCAATTCCGTCCAGCAGCGATGGTCCTCTCGATGCTCGCGTGCGCGGCGATGTTCGCGCCGGCGGCCTTCGGCCAGCCCCTCCAGCGCCAGATCGAACTGGCGCTGCACTCCGCCGGGCTCACCAAGGGACGCGTCGGCGTCGCCGTCCACGACCCCCAGATCGGCCACGACATCGTCGCCATCAACGCGGACGATCTCCTGATCCCAGCGTCGAACATGAAGCTGCTGACCAGCGGCGCCGCCGTCAGCGTGCTGGGCGGCGACTACGCGTTCCGCACGGAGCTCCTGCTCGACGGCGACCGCCTGATCCTTCGCGGCTCGGGCGATCCCGCGCTCGCCGACCACGAACTGCTCAAGGAGATGGACCTCGATGTCGAGGACCTCGTGCGCGTGTGGGTCGACGCCGCGAAGAACAGCGGCGCCACGATCCGCGAGGTGGTCATCGACGACCGCGCGTTCGATCGCGAACTCTTCCACCCGTCGTGGCCCACGGACCAGTTGAACCGCTGGTACTGCGCGCAGGTCAGCGGGCTGAACTTCCACACGAATGTCCTTTCCGTCTATGCGCGGCCCTCCACGCCCGGGGCGCCGCCGAGTCTGACCGTTGATCCCGTCTCACCGTGGATCACGCTGAACAACCGGGGCGAGACGCGGAGCGAAGGCGCCAACACGATGTGGATCGCGCGCCCCAAACTCGCCAACGACTTCACCGTGTACGGCGCTGTGCGCTTCCCGCTGGCCGAGCCGGTGGAGGTCGCGCTGCACGACCCGGCCAGATATGTCGGCGATCTGCTGGCCGACCGGCTCACCAAGGCCGGGCTGGGCAGGCCGAGCGTGCGGCTGGCTGAGGGCGAAGAGGACTTCGACGGCGCGAAGACCATCGCCGTGGTGCGGACGCCGATCGATGTCGTGCTCCGCCGATGCAATGTCTCGTCGCACAACCTGTACGCTGAGGCGCTGCTCAAGCGGATGAGCAACGAGGCCACCGGGCGGCCGGGGTCGTGGACGGGCGGCGCCGCCGTGGTGCGCATGGCCATCCAGCGCCGGCTCGGGCCGAGCGACGCGTCGAGCGTGCAGATCGCCGACGGGTCGGGCATGAGCCGCGACAACCTCGTTTCAGCAGGCGTGCTGGCGCGCTGGCTGGCGTCGTTCGACGCCCGGGACGAGACCGATCGCGTGTTCGTCGAGAGTCTGCCGATCGCGGGACTGGAAGGCACCCTGCGCAACCGCTTCAAGGGGATGAGCCCGGCGCACGAGATCCGCGCCAAGACGGGGTACATCCGCAATGTGTCGTCGCTCTCGGGCTATGTCACCGACGCGGCGACGGGCGATCGGCTGACCTTCTCGATCATCGTGAACGACTTCCCCTCGCGGGTCTCGCTCGGGACGATCCGTCAGACGCAGGACCAGATCGTGCTGCTGATCGACGAGGCGATGACCGAGCGCACCAGCCGCGCCCTCGGCGGGGACTGAAACCTACGCCAACTCGCCCGTGAGCGAAATCGCGTTGCTCCCCGTGACCTTCACCTTCACGATGCGTCCGACGAAATCGGCGGCGGAGCGCCCGGCGGGGCAATCGAAGTGCACGATCGCGTCGCCGTCTGTGCGCGCCGAGAGTTGGGTCGTTTCAAGCGAGGGCGCTTCTTCGATGATCGCAGCGGCGTTGGGATCGCGTCCGCGCACCGTGAGCGAGACCCCCCCGCTTCTCTCGGCGGCGCGCTTCTCGCGCTTGGCCTGGCGGATGCTCACGCCCTCGACCATCGCGTCGAAGGTCATGCCCACGAGTTCGGCCATCACCCGTTCGCTGACAGTGGACTGGAGCGCGAGCATCGCGTTGTTGCGCCGGCGCTTCACCTCGTCGGGGATGTCGTCGGTCATCTTGTCGTACGCGACCGTGCCGGGCCTGGGCGAGTACTTGAAGATGAACGCGCTCTTGTAGTTCGCGCGCTCGATCAGGCGCATGGACGCCTCGTGGTCTTCCTCGGTCTCGGTGCAGAACCCGACGATCATGTCGCCGCTGACCATGAGCGGGCGGCCGGTCTCGGGCTGGTGGAGGATCGAGCGGGCGCGGTGGAGGAACTCGTCGTACTCGGCGACGGTGTACCCACGGTTCATCTGCTTGAGCATGCGGTCCGAGCCGCTCTGGGCGGGGACATGCAGGTAGCGGCAGATGCGCGGGTGGTCGCGGATGACCTCGAGCACATCGTCGCCGAAGTCGCGCGGGTAACTCGTCACGAAGCGCAGCCGCTGGATCGCGGGGACCTCGTCGTGGATGCGCGCGAGCAGGTCGGCGAAGGTTGTCACGCGATCGCCCGCGAAGGCGTCGCGGTTGTGCGAGCCCTTGTAGGTGCGCCCCTTCTGGGGCTGGACGATCCCGCCCACGGAGACGGCGGCGCCGTGCTCGAACCGGTAGTGGTTCACGGTCTGCCCGAGGAGCGTGACCTCGAGGACGCCCGCGTCGGCGAGTCGCTTGCACTCGTCGATGATGTGCTCGGGCGGGCGGTGCATCTCGGCGCCGCGCGTGTGGGGCACGACGCAGTAGGTGCAGAACTTGTTGCACCCTCGCGTGATGCGGACATACGCGCTGCCCGCGCCGTCCGTCGGCGAGACGGCGCGCGAGAGGTCGAGGAGTTCGAGGGTGTCCCCGGCCGCGGCGAGCGTGCCCGATCGGCGCGAGGCGGCGCCCTGGAGGGCGACCTGCTTCGCGGAGCGGAGGTTCTTCGGCCGGTCGGGATCGGCGCCCATCGCCTCGCGGGTGCGCACGGCGTTGTCGAGGAGGGACGGGAGTTTGTCGAGTTCGGCGGGGCCGCACAGGATGTCCACCTGGGGCATGCGGTGGAGCAGGTCCACGCCGTCGCGTTCGGCCATGCACCCGAGCACGCCGACGACGACATGGGGCTCGTCGATCTTGCGGAGTCTGACCTCGCCCAGGCGGCTCCAGACCTTCTGCTCGGCGTGCTCGCGCACGGAGCAGGTGTTGTAGAGCACGACATCGGCGTGGTCGGGCGAGTCAACGAACCGGTAGCCCAGCGCGCGGAGCGCGCCCGACACCAACTCGGAGTCGAGTTCGTTCATCTGACAGCCGAAGGTTTCGAGGAAGACGGACTTCTGCGCGCTCATGACCGTGGAGTGTAGGGACGGGGCGGCGGTGCGGAAAAACAAGAACGGGCCGCCCGATCGCTCGAGCGGCCCGTCGAAGTATCACAGAGATGCTGAGACGAGGGGAATCGGCTTAGTTGCCGTTCATGCCCCAGGTGGTCTTGCCGTCCCAGGTGGCGCCCATATCCCAGTCGCCGGAGGCATTGCTGTCAGTGCCGACCGCGGAGAGATCAGAGATGCCGGTGGCCCACTGACGGAGGTAGACGTTCCCGCGGTTGCCGGGCTCGTCGTTGAAGCCCTCGGCTTCCTCCCAATCCTCGTCGAAGAAGATGTTGTCGGGAACCTGCTCCTCGGCATCGCCGGCGCCGCCGCCGGAGTAGGAGAAGCGGATGTTGGAGGGCGCGGGGGTGCTGGCGAACTCGACATGGTTGTCGTTGAAGCCGATGTTGCCCGACCAGCTGCGCTTGCTGCCGTGGATCAGGAGGGTGATCGACTGGTAGCCCTGCTGGGTGAGGGTGCTGCCGCCGCCGCCGCCGGAGCCCTCGGGGGTGCCGAGGAGCTTCCAGGTCTGGTTGATGCGGTTGCCCTGGCCGCCGACATCTTCCTGATAGACGGGGCCGCGGTTGGCGATGACGGGCTGGGTGGCGCTGTACGACGCGGCCCAGTAGCGCGAGAGGCGGGGGCCGGCGATCGGGGTGTGCGCGTAGGAGAAGTTGGAGCCGTCGCCCGCGTTGACGATGTCGTCCTTGCGGTTGCCGGCGCCGACCTGACCGATGTTCGGAGCGTTCCAGCTGCCGTCGTTGGTGTCACGGGTGCCGATGAACGCCGGGTCCCACAGCGCGCGCTGGGGGTTGTTGGCGATCGCGGGAGCGCTGGTCTCGAAGTTGGGGTCGGGACGGATCGAGCCGTCGGCCTCTGCGGGGCTGACGCACTGCTCGGGGACGACCTGACCGTCGGCGATCAGGATCGCGAAGGCGGCGCCGGAGCGGTTCTTGTTCTCGATGTCGTCGTCGGTGGTGTTGGACTCGCCTTCCTCGTTGCCTTCGGTGTAGTCGAAGCGATCGAAGACGCTGGGACGGGGGTAGAAGTCCCCGTTGTCCTGAGCGAAGTTGAGGAGCGCACGCTGCATTTCACGGACCTGCGTGCCGTCGGTGAGCTGCTGGGCCTGCCTGCGAGCGCGACCGAGGGCCGGGAGCAGGATGCCGATGAGGAGCGCGATGATCGAAACGACCACCAGCAGCTCGATCAGCGTAAAGCCCGCCCGCTTGTTCTGGGCAGAAACATTCATGGGACATTCTCCTGACTGACTTGAGGGCGATCCGCCTGGCTGGCTCCGGCACGCGCCGGACGCCGACAATCGGCTCGTCCTGATTTAAAAACCCGAATCACGGGGAACAACCAAGGGCCTGTTCGTGGATCCTGACCGGATACGCGACACCGCGACATCCGAGCAACATCCTCGCATGCACCGCCGACAAGAACCGAGCTGCGCCAACAGGGCTGCCGCTCAACTCCGAGCCGGGAACGCTCGCCGAACACAAGAGCGAGCTTCAAATTGTGGGTGGTGCGGAAGGCCCCTGAAATCACTCAACGGCGAACGCCGTCGTCAATCAGGGCATGGAGAACCGTATGTGGGGCAACAGACGCACCATTCAGGATGTCGTAGCATGGGCCTACAAGGGAATAGTACGCGGGCCGAGGCCCGGAGGTTCAAGAATTCTCTGTTCGCCCGATTTCCCCAGTCAACCGAACATAAGTCACTGTCGGAGCAGAATATGCAGAACCAATCGGCCTCTCGGGCCTCCAAACGGCTCGAGGAACTCGGGATCTCGCTCGACACCCCCGCCAGGCCCGTGGCCGCCTATGTCCCCGCCGTCATCCACGGGGACCTGCTCTTCATCAGCGGCCAGATCCCCATGCGCGACGGCGAACTCCTCGCCCACGGGGCCGTCCCCGGGCAGGTGTCGGTCGAGACCGCCATCGAGTGCGCCCGCCAGTGCACGATCAACGGCCTCGCCGCCGCCAACGCCGCCCTGCGCGGGTCGGGCCTCGCTGGCGTGGACGACATCGAACGCGTGATCCGCGTGGGATGCTGGGTCGCCTGCGAGCCCGGGTTCGCCGAGCAGCCGCGCATCGCCAACGGCGCCAGCGAACTGCTCATCGACATCTTCGGCGAGTCGGGCCGCCATGTCCGCGCCGCGGTGGGCGCCATCTCGCTGCCGCTCAACGCGACCGTCGAGATCGAGTTCGTCTTCCAGATCAGAACCCCGAAAGGTCAGGCGTAGCACATGAGCGACACACCACAAATCGGCACGCAGGGCTGGCTCGATCTCACCGTCCCCAACGCCGACGAGGTCCGCGCGTTCTACGAGAAGGTCGTCGGCTGGACCAATGTCCCCGTCGACATGGGCGGCTACAGCGACTTCTGCATGATGCCGCCCGGCGCGAAGGAAGGCGACATGCCGACCGCCGGCGTCTGTCACGCGCGCGGCGGCAACGCCGACCTCCCCCCCGTCTGGATCGTCTACTTCATCGTCGCCGACCTCGACGCGAGTCTGCGCGAGGTCGAATCGCTCGGCGGCGCGGCCATCTCCCCCGTCAAGACCATGGGCGCCGCGCGCTACGCGATCATCAAGGACCCCGCCGGCGCCGTCTGCGCGCTGTACCAGCCGTGATCCGGGCGTCGAAGATGACCGAAGGCGCTCACGCGCAGAACATGAGCGCCTTGAACATCTTCACCCCCTGTGCGCACAGCGGTGGTCGGAACAGAGCCGCGGGCGGCCCCCGAGCACGCGGCCGGCGACGCATCAGGACCATTCGACACGATCACGCAGGCGACGATGTTCGATGGTTCCGCTCTGAGCGATCAATGAACTTCAACGGTTCGGGCCGCGTGCTTCCGCCCGCGGCTCTGATCGGAGCAAACCACCCCTTCCCCGGCCTTCCCCCATCTCGCTTCGCTCGATCAGGGAGGGAGCGGATCAGGACAACGCCGCGCTCACGCCTTCTTGAACGGCTCGACCAGTCGGTGGTCCGGGTCCCACTGGGGGATCTGGCGCCCGAGGTCGTCGTAGGCGGGGTGATCGGGCTGGAGGCGGTCGGCGTGGCATCGGATGTGCCACGCGTAGTTCAGCTTCTCCTGGATCAGGCCCATCATGGCGGCGATGTGCTCGCCGTCGCGGTCGATGTCGAGCAGGTCCGCCTCGACATCGTCGATGAGCATGCCCGTCTGCACGACCATCCAGCCGAGCATGAACAGGAAGTCGTCCTTCTTCTGTTGCTCTGGAGTCTTGGTATTCACCCGCCGAACGCCTTCTTGTAATCGGAGAGGAACTTCTCGAGCCCGATGTCCGTGAGCGGGTGGTTCATCAGCTGCTTGATGACGCTCATGGGCAGCGTGGCGACATCGGCGCCGGCGAGGGCGCAATCGACCATGTGCTTGGGGTGGCGGATGGAGGCCGCGAGGATCTTCGTCTCGTAGCCGTAGTTGTCGTAGATCGCGCGGATGCGGTGGATCAGGTCCATGCCGTCCTCGCTGATGTCGTCGAGGCGCCCGAGGAAGGGCGAGACGAGGAACGCGCCGGCCTTGGCGACGAGCATCGCCTGCATGGGCTGGAAGCACAGGGTCATGTTGGTCATGATCCCGTCGTCCGTCAGCGCCTTGCACGCCTTGAGCCCGTCCACGGTGCTGGGCAGTTTCACCACGATGTTCTCGGCGATCTTGGAGCGCTCCAGGCCCTCCTTGACCATCGCCTTGAACTCGGTCGCGATCACCTCGGCCGAGACCGGGCCGTCCACGACCTTGCAGATCTCCGCGAGCCGCTTGCCGTAGTCCACTTTCTCTTTCGCGATGAGCGACGGGTTGGTCGTCACGCCGTCCAGCACGCCGAGATCGTTGGCTTCCTTGATCTCGTCGAGATTGGCGGTGTCGATGTAGATCTCCACGGCGGCGCGCTCCGATGATGCGGCGAAAGAACCCGCGCGACAATCGCGACGGTGCGGATCCTATGCGCTGTGGAACGGGGAGGCGCCACCCCTCGCAAGGAGGGGGCCGCGACGCTCGGCGCCTACTGGAGCAGGAGCACGATGTTGAGCGCGACGCTCAGGATCGCCCCGACCAGAATCACCTGGACGATCGGGTGGCTGAAGGGCGACGGGGCGCGGGTCTTGTCCTGCTGGATCTCCGCCTCGGCCTGCTGGACCTGCTGGAGGACATCGGTCAGGGACGCGGTCTTGGGCCCGGCGAACGACTTCTGCGCGTGAACGGGCTTCTCGCCCGTGCGCACGGCCTTCAGGTCTTCGAGCAGGTCGCTCGTGTTCTGGTGACGCTCCTCGGGCCGCTTGGCCATCATCATCTCGATGACCTCGCTCACCCCGGCGCTCAGTTTGGGGTTCACATGGTCGGGCGAGACGACGGCGTTCTTCAGGTGGGCGCGCATCACATCGTTCGGGTCCTTGCCCTCGAACGGGACGCGGCCTGTGAGCATGTGGTAGAGCGTTGCGCCGAGCGAGTAGATGTCCGCGCGCTGATCGACATTCACCTCGCCGCGCACCTGCTCGGGGGAGATGTAGTACGGCGTGCCGAACGCCTTGCCCGCCTCGGCCTCGGCGGCCTCGCGGTCGGAGATCGCGCGGGCCAGGCCCATGTCGGCGAGTTTCACGACCCCCGACTTGGAGATCATGATGTTCTTGGGCTTCACATCGCGGTGGATCAGGCCCTTGGCGTGCGCGTGCTCGAGCGCCTCGCCGACCTGGATGATGATGTCGAGCGCTTCCTGCTCCGTGAACCGCTTCTTCTGCACGATCTGGTCGTAGACCGTCGAGCCCTCGACATACTCCATCACGAAGTAGTGGAATTCGCCGGCCTTGCCGACGTCGTACGCCTGCACGATGTTGGGGTGGTTCAGCTGCGCGGCGGCGCGGCCCTCGGCGTAGAAGCGGTCGATGAAGTCCGAGTTGTTCGAGAACTTGCGCGGCAGCACCTTGATCGCGACCAGGCGGTCAAGCGAGAGTTGGCGCGCCTTGAACACGGTCGCCATCGCGCCGGCGCCGAGTTTCCCGAGCACGGTGAACCCGGGGATGGTCTGGCCCTTGCGCTCGGCGTCGGCCTGCGCGCGGAGCCGCTCGAGTTGGCGCGCGGTGATGATCTGCTTGCTGACGAGGAACTCGCCCAGCGGCGTGCGCGCCGGCGCGGGCTCGCCATCGGCGGCGCGCTGCAGCGCGAGGGCTTTGACTTCCTTCTGCGCGAGGATCACCTCGTCGCTGGTCGCGAAGTTCTGCTCGATCACGAGCCGCGCGAGGATGCTGTCCGAACCGCCGGCGACGCTCGACCCGGAGCCGGCCTTGCTCGACCCCGCGCGGCTGGCGCTGGGCTGCGCGCTGAACGAGCCGGTCTTGGGCTGGCTCGGTCCGGCGGAGGCCGCGGGCTTGTCGCCCGCGAGGCGCATCGGTTGATCGTCGGGCTGTTCGGGACGCTGCGCCATCTGTGCTGGAGTTTGATTCGGAGCGCCGGCTTGTGCAAGCCCGCCTGTCGATCCCTCGCGATGATCGTCGCGCACGAGCCTCAACCCGGGTTGGGAAGAAGCGGGGTTGTGTGAGGCGGGGACACTATCGACAGGCCCCCGAGGGGTCAACGCGTCGCGTGCCCGGTCCCCCCCTGCGGGAGGCGTCGCCTGCTGCTGCGGATCACGAACCGGAGACTTGGGATTCATCGGCTGTCTGCTCTCGCGGCTTGCGGGTGAGGCCGATTCACGCACGGCTCGCCTCGCATGACCGCTTTTTGCGGCTTCGACTCAACACTCTGACCGAACCGATACGCACCCCGAAACCGGCGGATCCCCCCAACTCCGCGCGGGGCATACGATCGACCAATCCTTACACAACACAAACATTCCTGCCGTGGCCCGCCATCGCTCCTTGCGCAGGTTCACCCCGTGAGATTCCCGGATCTGCGGCAAGTCGGGCGTAATTTCTTCCATTCTCCGGCAATCTTCTTTACGGTGTGGCAACTCACATCTGTGCCGCGGGGGAACAGTCCCGAAGGCACGCTCTCAAGGTCTTTGGAAAGAGGGAAGAACACATGACCACCAGAACCGTTCTTGCGGCGATCGCGACGCTCTCGCTCGCCGCCGGAGCCGCGTCCGCCGCGACCTATTCGTTCGCGGGATTCAGCTTCGATCAGGACAACGCCACCGACACCCTGGGCCTCCTGGGCAACGGCGACACCCTCGGCGGCGCGACCTTCTCGGCCGACTACGCCCGACGGATCACCCGCTCTGTCGGCTTCGTCGCGATCAGCGGCAACGCGAATTCGGGCATCGTCGGCCAGGCGGGCTTCGATCCCGCGCGCTCGCTCGGTCGTCAGGCCTACGCGCAGCACTCGATCACCCAGGACGGCAACGCGCCCGACGGCACGAACAACTCGCTCTACGCCTCCGCGATCAACCTGCCCAACAACAACGACGGCGGCTCACGCCGCCACGGTCTTGAGATGTCGTGGTCGGGCAACCGCGCGATGTCCAACGGCGCCGGCGCCGACTTCCTCGTCTACGAGTCGGCCTCGTCGGCCGGCGGATACGAGGCGTTCATGATCCGCGGCCGCGACGCCAACACCGGCGCGTGGTCGGACTGGTACTACCAGGCCGCCGACGCCTTCGAGCTGTACACGGGCACCACCTCCGAGGGCGCCCACTCGTACGGCTTCGACATGTCCGACCTCGGGTTCGCCGACGGCGCGCTCATCGACTCCGTGCAACTCGCCAATATGCGCACCAGCGACCGCATCGCCGGCTCGGACGGCACCGCCGGCTTCGTGTCCTTTGACGGCACCGGCATCGCCGCGCTCTGGGACAACGGCACGACGACCGGGACCTACAGCGGCAGCGCCTTCGACCCCGATCCGCTCTACGCCGTCGCGCTGGGCGACCTTGTGTCCCTCAACGCCATCCCGCTGCCAACGGGCGGCGCGATGGGCCTCGCGGGCCTGCTGTTCGTCGGCGCTCGTCGCCGCCGCAGCGCCTGAACCGATCCCCGTCTCTCCCCTGGGACAAACGCCGGGCCGCGCACCACGCGCAGCCCGGCGTTCTTGTTTCTTCGGACAACGCTCGATCAGCCGTCGCGCTGGGCGAGGTACTTGAGCATGTCCACGCATCGCGAGGCGTAGCCGTACTCGTTGTCGTACCACGACACGACCTTCAGGAAGCGGTCGTTGAGTTCGATGCACGCGTCGGCGTCGAAGATGCTGCTGTGCGAGTCGCCGATGAAGTCGCTGCTGACCACCGGCTCCTCGGTGTACGCCAGGACGCCCTTCATCGGGCCGTCGGCGGCGGCCTTCATCGCCTTCTTCACCTCGGCAAGACTCGTCGCGCGGGTCGGGCGGAAGGTGAGATCGACGCACGACACATCGGCCGTCGGCACGCGGAACGACATGCCCGTGAGTTTGCCCTTCAGATCGGGCAGGCAGAGCCCGACGGCCTTGGCGGCGCCGGTGCTCGCGGGGATGATGTTCATGTACCCGTTGCGCCCGCCGCGCAGGTCCTTCTTCGAAGGCCCGTCCTGGGTGGGCTGGGTGGCGGTGACGGCGTGGATGGTGCTCATCAGGCCGCTCTCGATGCCGCACAGATCGTGGAGCACCTTGGCGACGGGGGCGAGGCAGTTGGTGGTGCAACTCGCGTTGCTGATGATCTTCTCTTTGGAGGGGTCGTACTGCTCGTGGTTGACCTTGTAGGCGTAGGTGTTGACCTTGTCGGTGCTCTTGGTGGGCGCCGAAATGATGACGCGCTTGGCGCCGGCCTCGAGGTGCTTGCTGGCGCCGTCGAAGTCGGTGAAGAAGCCGGTGGACTCGAGGACATAGTCAACGCCGAGTTTGCCCCAGCCGAGGTTCGCCGGGTCGCGCTCGCTGAGGCACTTGGTCTTCTTGCCGTCGACGGTGAAACTCGATCCGTCCTCGGAGACATCCGCCCCGAAGCGGCCGTGGACGGTGTCGTATTTGAGGAGGTACGCGAGGTTGTCGGAGGGGACGAGGTCGTTGATCGCGACGATCTCGAGGCCCTGCTGGTGGGCGATGCGGTAGACCAGTCGGCCGATGCGGCCGAACCCGTTAATCCCGATGCGAATCGTCATCGAAGGAAAGTCTCCATCCCGCGGCTGGCCGCGGATCGGCGTGCGAGACCCACGCTAGATGCCCCCGGGGGGAAACTCCAGTTTCCAGACAGGACGCCGCCGCGTTCTCATCCCCTCAACCCCCAATTTGACGGGCTGTTGAGGGGGCCCGGTCGTTATACTTGCTGTGTGGCTGACTTGGACCTCAATGCGCTGGGCGCTGCATATTCCCTTGATCGGGATCGCGCTCTAGGCGGTCCGTACGAACAGGCCATCCGCCCGGGCCTGTCGACACGATCGATCCTCCTGATCTGGACACCCCTCCTCGTCCTTGCGATTCCGTTCACGGGATGGGCGCTCTACGAACTCTTTCAGATTCTCATCGCCCCGCTCCCCGATGCCTCCGACTTCGGCCGCGAGCCCATCGATTCCGCCTACGCGTGGGGAGGACGGATCGCCCAGTTTGTAGTGCTGGGCGCGCTTTCACTGATCCCAGTTGTTGTCGCGGCACAGAAACTCGTGAGACTCAGATCGAACGCGCGCCGGAGAGTGCACGCAACCCTCGCTCCGCCCGCCTCGCGTTGAACTCGCGGAGCAACACGCGGCAACTGACGGCTCGGTGCAGACACCACGGGCGGACGCCCAGCACGCCCGCAGCGCCCTTCAACCGCCAATCACGATGTGCCAGCGCGTCGAGCGCGAGAGCCGCGAAGGCGGGAAAGTCGCGGTGCTTCGAGAGATCGGGACGAAGGCGGGTTGGATCATTCGGATCGCGCCACCATGCGGTCGCGAGTCCGTCACCGTCAAACGGTGTGCGAACCGTGGCGGCCAGCAGCAGCCGAAGCCGCCAGACGACTCGCCTGCGCTCCCGCTCGGTCGCGTGCGCGTGAATGCTTCTCGATGCGCCCGTCGGCCCGTGCGTGAGACCGCCGCCCGCGATCTCGCATTCGCGGAGAAAGGCCTTCTCGGGGATGGTCGCGGGGTGGGTCATCGAGAGAAGCAGAAACCGCTTTTCAAACACGACCCAGAGAGCGATGC